>DEWY01000012.1 GCA_002363865.1 Caulobacteraceae bacterium UBA3198 | reverse complement strand
CGGCGGCCTTTTCCTTTGGGGGACAGGCGGTCGCCTGCAGGTAGTTTCCGCTCAGGGCTGGGCCGCCGGATGCTATGAAACCCAGGCGTGCGGCGGGGGAGTGCGATGGCGGCGGATACAGGTGCGGCGGGCGCCGCGGAGCTTCTCGGCCATGGTTCTCCCGCAGATTGGGTTGAACTCGCCAAATTTACGCGCCCCAGGGCCCCGACGCCCCGGGAACAGCACGGCGGGCTCTGCATCTGGCTGACGGACACCCAGATCAGTCTGCTGGGTCCGAGCGCCGCCACCTTCCATCGCTCGGTCAAGGAGGTCACCGGGACGGACGGCCTGCAGAGCGCCGCGGTGGTGAACGTCACGTTCGAGCCGAGCTACGAGACCCTGACCTTCCACCGGATCTGCGTGGTGCGAAACGGCCAGGAGCGGCTCATCGATCCGCGGGCCCATGCCCAGGTCTTCCGGCGCGAGCCCGATCTTGAGCGGGCGATCTATGATGGTCGGCTGACGGCCAACATCACCCTTCCCGACATCCGGGTGGGCGACCTTGTCGATGTCGCCTTCAGCGTCTCGGGGGATCACCCGATCGTCGGGCGGCACTTCAGCCGCGAGTGGCTCTTCAACTGGGGGTGCTGGGTGGGCGAGACACGGGTGCGGCTGCTGGCCCCTGTGGAGCGTAGGCTGACGATGCTGGGCTGGAGCGGCGCGCCGGCCGCTCAGGAGCGTCTTCTGAACGGCGCCTGCGAGCGCGTCTGGCGCAGCCAGCAAACCGAGGCGGTCGAGCTTGAGCCGGACATGCCGTCCTGGGTGCGGCCCTATGCGACGATAAGGGTCTGCGATCGCACGGCCTGGCCCGAGGTCGCCGCGCTCTTCGCGCCCCACTACTCGACAAGCGGAGTCCTGCCTCCAGGCCTGGAGGAGGACGCCGCGGGCCTGGTGGGGCTGGAGCCCAAGGCCAGGGCGGCGGCCGCCTTGCGGCTGGTGCAGAGCGCTCTGCGCTACCAGTCGGTCTCCCTGGGGGAGGGCGGGTTCGTCCCGCGCAGCCTGGCCGACATCTGGGTCTCTCGGTCGGGGGATTGCAAGGACGCCTCCCGCCTGCTGGTCGCGCTGCTCACGCGTCTCGGACTCACGGCCCATCCCGTGCTTGTCAATACCTGGAAGGGCTGGATCCTCGACCAGGAGCCGGCCTCGCCGCTGTCATTCGACCACTGTATCGTCGGGCTCACCCTTGGCGCCGAGACCTTCTGGCTGGACCCCACCATGGCGCCGCAGGCTGAGGAGCTCGACACCATCTATCAGCCCCGCTTCGGTTGGGGCCTGCCATTGAAGACCGGGGCGAGCCTGGTCTGGATGGGGGTGGGCGAGGTCGTTGAACTGCTGCATGTGGAGGAGATCATCGGCGCGCCGCGGACGGTCGCCGATCCGGTCGAGCTCGAAATCCGCTCGTCCTATTTCAACTGGCGCGCCGAGATGGAGCGCCGCCGCTGGGACGCCAGCCACGCCCAGGCCGAGCGGGACTATGTCTCAGCCCGACGCAACGGCTACGGCGAGCTGGAGCTGCTTGAGCCGATCCATCTGGCCGATGACCGCAAGCGAAACGCCGTCCGCACCCTTGAGCGCTACCGGGCGCCCGCGCCCTGGGTGGCCAGTCCCAAGGGGGAGATGGCCGAGCTGTTGCTCAGGGACGGCTTCCTGGATCACCAGCTGCCGACGCCGGAAACCTCGCAGCGCCGCTGGCCCATCGACCTGGGCCGGCCGCGGCGGGTCAGGCATGAATACGTTGTGGCCTTGCCTGCGCCGCTCCAGGGCGCTGGCTGGGATGAGACCTACGAAGGGCCATCTGTCTCGGCGCGGCTGGCGCTTACGGTTGCGCCGGGAGGCCGCGAGGCGCGACTGCTCCGGGAGATCGAATTTCGCGAGCCCTTTCTGGCCGCGGAACAGGCCGCCGCCTATTTCCGCTTCCGAGCCAAGGTCCTGTCTGAGTCCGGCGCCACCCTTCGGCTTCCTGTTCAGAAGGGCAAGTTCGTCACGCCGCCCAAGGGCCTGCTTGGCAACATCCAGACCTACTGGGGACGCTGGCTGTTTGGGATTTTCTGGGTGGCGTACATCCTGGCGACGTTCTTCGACGTCTGAGGCGGTCGCCTTTCCGTTTTCGAAACCCACACATGGTTGTCTGTCGCCTGCGCACGCATCTTGCAGGGGATCAACCTGAGCGTGCGAAAACGGGAGGGGGCGCCAGAATGGGAGCCGGGATCAGCGTCGAGACGCGGCGGGCCAGCGAGCTCGACCCGCAGGCGCGCGCCCTGTGGGCGCAGTTCCGCGATGGCGATCCGGCCCTTTCCAGCCCCTATTTCGACCTGCGCTATGTGCTCGCCGCCAGCACCGTGGCGCCCCACGCCCAGGTGGCGGTGATCCGTCAGGGCGGCGAGATTGTCGGCTTCCTGCCGTTCCAGCGTCGCGGCGGGGCGATCCAGCCCATGGCCGCGCCGCTCACCGACTATCACGGTCTGATCGCGAAGCCTGGCGCCGAAATCGATCTGAAGGTGGTGCTCGAGCATCTGCAGGCCCGCCGCTTCCGCTTCGGCGGCCTGGTCGGAGGCCAGGCGCGGACCGTCAACGCCGCGGCGCCCAAGCCGGCCATGATCGCCGACCTCACCGGCGGCTACGAGGCCTATCTGGAAGGCCGCCGGGCGGCGGGGCAGGGCGGCTTTCTCAAGGACAAGCGTCGACGTCAGCGGCAACTGGCCGAACAGGTAGGACCGCTCAGCTTCACCCTGTCGGCTGATCCCGACATGCTGGAAATGATCATCGCCGACAAGCGTGCGCAGATGCGGCGCACCGGCCAGCATGACGTCTTTTCGACGCCTTGGACCCAAGACCTGCTGCGGCGGCTGAACGACGACACTGATCCGGACTTCGGGCTTCGGGTGGCGGTCCTGCGGGCTGGCGACAAGGTGGTGGCGGCTGAGGCCGGCCTGCTGTCGGGTCCGGTCTATCACCTGTGGTTTCCGATCTATGATCCGGACTTCGCTCGCTATTCCCCCGGCGCCCTGATGACGCTGGAGACGCTGCGGGTGCTGGCCGAGCAGGGGGTGGCCTACGCTGACTTCGGCCCTGGGGCGGAGGACTACAAACGCGCCTTCGCCGACGAGGGCGACGAGGTGGTGGAGGGCGACGTCACCGCCGACCCGCTTGTGGAAGGCCTGCGGGATCTGGTCCGCCAGAGCGTGGCGGGCTCTCCGCGACTGCATGACCACCTTCGCGCCCTCTACCAGCGCCTGGACCGGCGCCTGGACCGTATCGCAGCCTGCGAGCCTGGCCTGAACGGTCAGATCACCGCGGCGGGCCGATCCCTGGGCCACCTTGGACGTCGCCGTCCCGGGATCAGGGCCGGGGTGGGCTTCGGACTCGGGCTTTCTCTCGCCGGCGTCACGGCCGGCCTCATCCTTCTGGACTGACGAAAGACTGGACCATGACCGCTGACACGCTTTCAGATCGTCTGATCCCGGCCTGGGCGCCGCAACAGAAGACGGGCTTCCGCAAAGCCCCGATCACCTTCGCCCATCGCCTGGCGCAGACCGGTCTGTTCGAGGATGACGCCCTGGCGGCCCTGCTCGACCGCTATCCGGCCGAGCTCTACGACATCAATCTGTTCGACTATGACGACGAGGGTCAGGTCACCATGCGCACCGGCGTGCGCGGCCGGTTGCCGGGCGAGAAGGTGCTGGAAGGCATCAAGGATGGCCGGGTCTGGGTGCAGCTGCGCCGTGTTGAGCAGCATTATGAAGCCCTGATCCCCGTCATTCACGGCGCCTTTCGTGAGATCGCCCGGGAGGCGCCGGGCTTCCGGCCGGTCCAGCTGAACGGCCAGCTGATCCTCTCGGCCCCTCAGGCCAAGGTGCCGTTCCACGCCGACGCTCCAGGCGTCTGCCTGTTCCACATGCGCGGCCGCAAGCGAATCTGGATCTACCCGGTGGATGAGGCCCACATGCCCCAGACGGGCATGGAGGACATCATGCTCAAGCAGCAGACTGAAGACCTGCCCTATCGCCGCGACATGGACGCCGCGGCGCAGGTTTTCGACCTGGAGCCCGGCATGGCCGTCACCTGGCCCCTGCACGCGCCGCACCGGATCGAGAATCAGGAGGGATTCAACGTCTCCCTGTCGGTGGACTACCAGACCTGGGGCACGCGGATCACCAACGGGGCGCACTACGCCAACGGCATCTTCCGCCGCAAAGGCCTGCCGGTGGCGGCCATGTCCCGCACCCCCATGCCGGCCCGGGCGGGTCTTTGGGCCGCCTCCCTGGCGCTGAAGCGCGCAGGCCTTGTGGAAGACAAGATCGCCAATCTCGACCGCAGCTTCGAACTGGACGGCGTCAAGACCTGACCAGGGCGGCGGAGAGCCTGAGGATCAGGTCCGCCGGTCGGCCTTGCTGTCGGCCGGTTCTGGGTCGTCACTGGCCGGCGCGCCTGTATCGGGGTCCGTCCGGGTCTTTTCGCTGTGGGTCGATCCCTCCGACCCGGCAGGCACATAGGCCGAGGTGGGCGGCGAGCCCGGCCGCTGTTCATCATCGCGGTTGCGGTCATCGCCCGGCGAGGCGGGGGCGGCCTTGGGGTCGTGGTTGGAAGGGTCGCTCATGGGGGCCTCGCGATGACAATGGGTCGTCCAAGCCAAACGCTGTCGCAGGCCGTTTGATCCAACTTGCCCGTGCGGGCGCCCCCTGCTAAACGAGCCGGCTCCGGTGATGAACCGCGCGCCGGCGGGCTTTCCGCTTCCCGGCGCGCTGTCTATTGTTCGGAGCCAAGGTCTCGCCTCTGAGAGGCGGCGGGGTCTAGGCGTGTAGGAGTGTAGCTCAGCTGGTAGAGCATCGGTCTCCAAAACCGAGGGCCGGGGGTTCGAGTCCCTCCACTCCTGCCACCATATCTGTCTGTGAAGCTGTGAACCGCGCGGGCGGGGCCCGACCAAGAGCCGCCGCCCTCAAGTAGAAAGTCGCTATCCTCGATGGCCAGGAAACCGGGCGCCACGCCGCAAGCGATGAGGAACCGGGCCGCCAAGACGGCCGCGGCCATGTCCTCGGGCTCGCCGCTCGCCGACTCCGCGCCGAAGAAGAAGACCCCTCCGGGCCAGTTCATGCGGGAGGTCCGCGCTGAAGCGCGCAAGATCACCTGGACGAGCCGCAAGGAGACCTGGATCACCTCGGTGATGGTCGGGATCATGGTCGTTCTGGCGGCGATTTTCTTTTTCGGGGTCGACTTCATCATCGGCTGGCTGATGGGCCTGATCCTCCAGCTCGCCAACGCGGGATAATCTAGAATGAACGCTGAAACCGCGGACGCCGTCGCGCCGACCAATCACAAGTGGTACATCGTCCACGCCTACTCGAACTTCGAGAAGAAGGTGAAGGAGGCGATCCTCGATCAGGCCCGCAACCAGGGCCTTGAGGATCAGTTCTCCGAGGTGCTCGTGCCTACCGAGGACGTGGTCGAGATCCGCCGCGGCCGGAAGATCAACACCGAGCGCAAGTTCTTCCCCGGCTACGTGCTGGTGAAGATGAACCTCACCGATGAGGCCTACCACCTCATCAAGAACACCCCGAAGGTCACGGGCTTCCTCGGCTCCGGCGCGAAGCCGCTGCCGGTCTCCGAAAAGGAAGTCGCGCGGATCATCGGCGCCATCGAAGAGGGTGTTGAGCGGCCCAAGCCGACCATCAGCTTCGAGATCGGCGAGCAGGTTCGCGTCACCGATGGCCCCTTCGCCAGCTTCAACGGCTCGGTGGAACAGGTCGACGAAGAGCGCGCCCGCCTGCGGGTCACCGTCTCCATCTTCGGCCGCGCCACCCCTGTCGAACTCGAATACGGCCAGGTCGAAAAAACCAGCTGATCGGGCTTCGCGTCCCACAAACGGTGACACGAAGGACACCAAGGATGCGAAGGACACGAAGGGATGGATGACGCCGCAGAGCGGGTCATTCGGGAAGTCGTTGACGCAGGCCTCAAGGTCCACCGTGCGCTTGGCCCGGGGCTGCTTGAGGCGGCCTATGAGCATTGTCTAGCCTACGAGCTTGAGGCTCGTAGGCTGACGGTGGAGCGTCAGGTTCCCCTGCCCATTGTCTATGAAGGCCTCAGGCTGGAGGGCGCCTATCGCCTCGACCTTCTGGTCGACCGGTGCGTGATCGTTGAAGTGAAAGCCGTCGAGGCGCTTTCGCGCCTCCATGAGGCGCAGATTCTCACCTATATGAGGCTGTCGGGCCATCGACTGGGTCTGCTCATGAACTTCAACGCCGAGCTTTTGAAGCAAGGGCTCCGTCGCCTCGTTCTCTAACTTCGTGTCCTTGGCTTCCTTGGTGTCCTTTGTGTCACCTCTTCATTCCTTTGCACACAGCTTGCCCACCGGGAGTCTCGCTGATAGAAGCGCGGGCTTCGCCGGGCGGCCGTTGGTCGCGCGGCTCAAATCCGTGGGAGGGGGCTGGCCAGCCATAACCCCGCACCACGGCTCAACAGGCCGGACGTCCGGCCAAAGAGGAGAAGATGGCCAAGAAAATTCTGGGCTATATCAAGCTGCAGGTGCCCGCGGGCTCCGCCACCCCTTCGCCGCCCATCGGGCCGGCGCTCGGTCAGCGCGGCGTCAACATCATGGGCTTCTGCAAGGAGTTCAACGCCCGCACCGAGAAGGAAGTGAAAGGCACGCCCCTGCCGACGGTGATCACCGTCTATCAGGACAAGTCGTTCACCTTCGTTACCAAGACCCCGCCGGCGACCCACTACATCAAGCAGGCGGTGGGCATTAAGTCCGGCGCCAAGCTCACCGGCCGCGAGACCGTGGGCAGCATCACCCGCGCCCAGCTGCGGGAGATCGCCGAGTCGAAGATGAAGGATCTCAACGCCAACGACGTCGAGTCCGCCGCCCGCATCATCGAGGGCTCCGCCCGTTCGATGGGCCTTGAGATCGTGGAGGCCTGAGGACCATGCCTAAGCAAGCAAAGCGCATCCAGGCCTGGACCGGCGACCGTCTGGCCGCTCATTCGGTCGAAGACGCCATCAAGCTGGTCAAGGAAAACGCCAAGGCCAAGTTCGACGAGTCCATCGAGATCTCCGTCAATCTGGGCGTCGATCCCCGCCACGCCGACCAGCAGGTCCGTGGCGTGGTGAACCTGCCCTCCGGCACCGGCCGCGACGTCCGCGTCGCCGTCATCGCCAAGGACGCCAAGGCTGACGAAGCCACCGCCGCCGGCGCCGACATCGTCGGGGCCGAAGAGCTGGTGGAACGCATCCAGGGCGGCTTCATGGAGTTCGACCGCGTGATCGCCACGCCCGACATGATGGCCCTGGTCGGCCGTCTGGGTAAGGTGCTTGGCCCCCGCGGCCTGATGCCGAACCCTCGCGTCGGCACCGTGACCCCCAACGTGGCCCAGGCCGTGAAGGACGCCAAGGGCGGCGCCATCGAGTTCCGCACCGAGAAGACCGGCATCATCCACGCCGGCATCGGCAAGGCGAGCTTCTCGGACGACGCCATCCTGGCCAACGTCAAGGCCCTGGTGGACGCGCTGAACAAGGCCAAGCCTTCGGGCGCCAAGGGCACCTATGTGAAGAAGATCAGCCTGTCTTCGACCATGGGCCCCGGCTTCCGGGTCGACACCAGCTCGGCCGGCGCCTAAGCGCCACCAGGCTGAACAGACGATCTGGGGGCTGCGACGACGCGGCCCCCTTTTTCGTGGGCGCGATGCGAGCGCGCCGGGGCGTTGCGCTCAGGCCGGCCCTGCTGTATGAGCCGCCCCTCTAAGGTTTCGCCGCTCCGCAAGGAGGGGCGGGGACTGGGAGTTTCCCGCAAGGGGGCTTCCGATCCTGTCCAAGAACTGCGGGATCCAGGGGTCGCCTGGATCATAAGCGTGGAAGAGCCCTTCCACACTCGCGGGGAGACGGGAAGATGACGCCGACAAGGCCCATTTCCGCATGGCGGACAAGGGCGCGACGGCTGCGGCTTCTCTCACAGGACAGGCTTGATGGTTCCAAGGCGGGGCTTCCCCGCTGCGTGACCGTCGAACGGCGTCTGGAATGGTCCAGGCGTCGCACCTGAGTAGGAGACCGCAATGGACCGCGCTCAAAAGCAGGAAGCGATCGAGACGCTGAAAAGCGTCTTTGCCGAATCCGGCGCCGTGGTCGTGACCCACAATCTGGGTCTGACCGTTGCGGAAATGACGAATCTCCGGGGTCGCCTGCGTGAGCAGGGCGCCCAGCTGAAGGTGGTGAAGAACACCCTGGCCCAGAAGGCTCTGAACGGCTCGGTTGGCGAGGAGGGCGACGCCCTTTTCACTGGCCCTGTCGCCATCGCCTACGGCCCGGACCCGGTCTCCGCCGCCAAGGTCGCCACCCAGTTCGCCAAGGAAAACGAGAAACTCGTGATCATGGGCGGCCTGATGGGCACGCAGGTTCTGGACAAGACCGGGGTGAGCGCGCTTGCGACTCTGCCCTCGCTCGACCAGCTCCGCGGCAAGATCATTGGCCTCGTCCAGGCGCCCGCGACCAAGATCGCCGGCATCCTGCAGGCGCCGGCCGGTCAGCTGGCCCGCGTCATGGGCGCATATGCCGCCAAAGACGCCGCCTGATCGTCATTTTCCCGACATCCCAAATCTCTCAAGGATCAAAATCCCATGGCTAACCTCGAAAAGATCGTCGAAGACCTGTCGGCTCTGACCGTCCTGGAGGCCGCTGAGCTCTCCAAGATGCTGGAAGAAAAGTGGGGCGTTTCCGCCGCCGCTCCGGTGGCCGCTGCGGCCCCCGCCGCCGCCGGCGCCCCGGCTGAAGCTGCTGAAGAGCAGACCGAGTTCACCGTCGTCCTGACCGGCGGCGGCGACAAGAAGATCAACGTGATTAAGGAAGTTCGCGGCGTGCGTCCGGACCTCGGCCTGAAAGAAGCCAAGGACCTGGTGGAAGGCGCTCCCCAGAACATCAAGGAAAACATCTCCAAGCAGGAAGCTGAAGAGATCAAGAAGAAGCTCGAAGAAGCCGGCGCTTCGGTCCAAATCAAGTAGGACCAAAGCGGCGCATCTCGCGTCTCTTTCGCGGGCCCGGGGGAAACCTCCGGGCCCGTTTCCATGTGCGCCGCCCGTCATCTGGCCTCCTGACCGCGACCACTTTCCCAGCGGCCCGACTGGCGCGATAGTCGACCATGCCCGTCACGCTCGAGACCCCCAGCCTGGACCTGCTGCCCGCCTATGCCGATGCGCTGCGGCGGGGCTGGTCGTCTGACAATGTGCGCGGCAAGTCGGCGGCTGATGAAGAGCTCGAGCGCATCGCCGCCGATCCGGAGGCCTTCGTCCGGTCCCTGGACAATCCCGACGGTGGCGGGCCTCCCGTCATGCGGCTCGATGGAAGCCTGGGGACCCGTCTGCCCAGCATCCGGCGCTGGATCTGGGACGAGGGGTTCTGCGGGTCCATTGGTCTGCGCTGGGGCCCGGGCGGTGGGCCGCTGCCCGACTGGTTTCCCTATGGCCATATTGGATATGCCGTGCCGTCCTGGCGGCGGGGAAGGGGCTACGCCACGGAGGGGCTGAGGCTATTGCTGCCAGAGGCCCGGGCGCGGGGCCTGGATCACGTGGAGCTCACCACCGACGCCGACAATCCGGCCTCGCAGAGGATGGTAGTGAAGAACGGCGGGTTTCTCGCCGCGCGCGAGGCCGGCGGAAGCCTTCATGGCGGCGCGGAAATCCTGCGCTGGCGGATTGATCTGTAGGCGGCGCCCCTCTGCCCAGTTCCACAGCGCCCTTAACTTTTCTGTGGAAGGGGCTTCCCAAGCGCTTGCAAAAGCCCTATCTGGCGAGCTTCGCGAAATTCCGATTCAGCTAAGACGCGAGTCTTCGCACGTTCCGTCTCCGAGGCATGGTCCGTCGCCCTCCGACCATGCGAGGGAGCGTCCCCGACGTAAAGGGGACATTTCCAGCGTCCGGCCCCCGGTCATCCGGGGGTTGAGGGTGGACGCAGGATGACACTTACGGCGCGCTGGCCTGTCGCCCGCGCGCGCTCAAGGGAATAACATGGCGCAATCCTTCACCGGCAAGAAGCGGATCCGGAAGTCTTTCGGCCGCATCCCCGAAGCTGTGCAGATGCCGAACCTGATCGAGGTTCAGCGCTCGTCCTACGAACAGTTCCTGCAGCGTGAAGTGCGCCCGGCCGATCGCCGGGACGAAGGGATCGAGGCGGTTTTCAAGTCCGTCTTCCCGATCAAGGATTTCAACGAGCGCGCCGTGCTCGAATATGTGTCCTACGAGTTCGAGGACCCGAAGTACGACGTCGAGGAATGCGTCCAGCGGGACATGACCTACGCCGCGCCGCTGAAGGTCAAGCTGCGCCTCATCGTGTTCGAAACCGATGAAGAGACCGGCGCCCGCTCGGTGAAGGACATCAAGGAGCAGGACGTCTACATGGGCGATATCCCGCTCATGACGGAGAAGGGCACCTTCATCGTCAACGGGACCCAGCGCGTCATCGTCTCGCAGATGCACCGCTCGCCGGGCGTCTTCTTCGACCACGACAAGGGCAAGACCCATTCCTCGGGCAAGCTCCTGTTCGCCGCCCGCGTCATTCCCTATCGCGGCTCCTGGCTCGACTTCGAGTTCGACGCCAAGGACATCGTCTATGTCCGCATCGACCGCCGCCGCAAGCTGCCGGCCTCGACCTTCCTCATGGCCCTCGGCATGGATGGGGAGGAGATCCTCTCCACCTTCTACGAGACCGTGACCTTCGAGAAGCGTGAAGGCGGCTGGGCCACGGCCTACAAGCCCGACCGCTGGCGCGGCGTGAAGCCGGAATTCCCCCTCATCGACGCCGAGACCGGCGAAGAGGTGGCTCCGGCCGGCCAGAAGATCTCCGCCCGCAACGCCAAGAAGTTCGCCGATGCGGGTCTCAAGACCCTGCTGCTGGCGCCCGAAGCCCTGACCGGCCGCTACCTGGCCGCCGACATGGTCAACCACGAGACCGGCGAAATCTACGGCGAGGCCGGCGACGAGCTGGACGTCACCCTGCTGGCCGCTCTGGAAGAGCAGGGCTTCACCAGCTTCGACGTGCTGGACATCGATGAGGTCACGGTGGGCGCCTACATGCGCAACACCCTGCGCATCGACAAAAACACCGCCCGCGAAGACGCCCTGTTCGACATCTACCGGGTCATGCGCCCGGGTGAGCCGCCGACGGTGGAAGCCGCCGAGGCCATGTACAACAGCCTCTTCTTCGACTCCGAGCGCTACGACCTGTCCTCGGTCGGCCGCGTGAAGATGAACATGCGCCTGGAGCTGGACTGCCCCGACGACGTGCGCGTTCTGCGCAAGGACGACGTGCTGGCGGTGCTCAAGACCCTGGTCGGCCTGCGGGACGGCCGCGGCGAGATCGACGACATCGACAACCTCGGCAACCGCCGGGTCCGCTCGGTGGGCGAGCTTCTGGAGAACCAATACCGCGTCGGCCTGCTGCGCATGGAGCGCGCCATCAAGGAGCGCATGTCCAGCGTCGATATCGACACGGTCATGCCCCACGACCTGATCAATGCGAAGCCGGCGGCCGCCGCCGTGCGGGAGTTCTTCGGCTCCTCGCAGCTCTCGCAGTTCATGGATCAGACCAACCCGCTGTCGGAAATCACCCACAAGCGCCGTCTCTCGGCCCTTGGCCCCGGTGGTCTGACCCGCGAGCGGGCGGGCTTCGAAGTCCGCGACGTGCACCCGACCCACTACGGCCGGATCTGCCCCATTGAGACCCCGGAAGGCCCGAACATCGGCCTGATCAACTCGCTGGCCACCCACGCGGTGGTCAACAAGTACGGCTTCATCGAAAGCCCGTATCGCCGGGTCAAGGACGGCAGGATCACCGACGAGGTGGTCTACATGTCGGCCATGGAAGAGGCCAAGCACGTCATCGCCCAGGCCAACATCAAGCTGCTCGACGGCGAGATCGTCGACGACCTGGTGCCGGGCCGCGTGAACGGCGATCCGACCCTGCTGCCCAAGGACACCGTCGACCTGATGGACGTCTCGCCCAAGCAGGTCGTCTCGGTCGCCGCCTCGCTGATCCCGTTCCTTGAAAACGATGACGCCAACCGCGCCCTGATGGGCTCGAACATGCAGAAGCAGGCCGTGCCGCTGGTCCGCACCGACGCCCCCCTGGTGGGCACCGGGATGGAAAGCGTTGTGGCCGTGGACTCCGGCGCCGTGGTCGTGGCCCGCCGTTCGGGTGTGGTCGAGCAGATCGACGGCACCCGGATCGTCGTCCGTGCGACGGAAGAGACCGACCCCACCAAGCCGGGCGTCGACATCTACCGCCTGCAGAAGTTCCAGCGCTCCAACACCTCCACCTGCATCAACCAGCGTCCGCTGGTCCGCGTGGGCGACCGGATCGCGGCTGGCGACGTGGTGGCCGACGGCCCGTCCACCGAGCTCGGCGAACTGGCCCTGGGTCGCAACGTGCTCGTCGCGTTCATGCCCTGGAACGGCTACAACTTCGAGGACTCCATCCTCATCTCCGAGCGCATCGTGCGCGATGACGTCTTCACCTCGATCCACATCGAGGAGTTCGAGGTCATGGCCCGGGACACCAAGCTCGGTCCTGAGGAAATCACCCGCGACATCCCCAATGTCGGCGAGGAGGCCCTGCGCAACCTCGACGAGGCCGGCATCGTCGCCATCGGCGCCGAGATCCAGCCGGGCGACATCCTGGTGGGCAAGGTCACGCCCAAGGGCGAAAGCCCGATGACGCCGGAAGAAAAGCTCCTGCGCGCCATCTTCGGTGAGAAGGCTTCCGACGTCCGCGACACCTCCCTGCGCCTGCCGCCCGGCGTGTCGGGCACGGTGGTCGAGGTCCGCGTGTTCAACCGCCACGGCGTCGACAAGGACGAGCGCGCCATGGCCATCGAGCGCGCCGAGATCGACCGTCTGGGCAAGGACCGCGACGACGAGTTCGCCATCCTGAATCGCAACATGACCTCGCGTCTGCGCGAGATGCTGGTGGGCAAGGTCGCCGTGTCCGGTCCCAAGGGTCTGGGCCGCGGCGAGATCACCGCCGAGAAGCTGGGCGACATCGCGCCGGGCCTCTGGTGGCAGATCGCCCTGGAAGACGAGAAGGCCATGGGCGAGCTGGAGGCCATGCGCCGCCAGTTCGACGAGGCCCGCAAGCGTCTTGACCGTCGCTTCGAGGACAAGGTCGACAAGCTGCAGCGCGGCGACGAACTGCCCCCTGGCGTGATGAAGATGGTCAAGGTCTTCGTGGCCGTGAAGCGCAAGCTTCAGCCCGGGGACAAGATGGCCGGCCGTCACGGCAACAAGGGCGTCATCTCCAAGATCCTGCCGATCGAGGACATGCCGCACCTTGAGGATGGCATGAATGTCGACATCGTTCTGAACCCGCTGGGCGTGCCCTCGCGGATGAACGTCGGCCAGATCTTCGAAACCCACCTGGGCTGGGCCGCCGCCGGCCTGGGCCGTCAGATCGCCGACCTGCTGGAAGCCTGGCAGAACGGCGGCCAGCGGCAGGCCCTGATGGACTGGCTGCGGGACATCTACGGACCCGAGGAAGAGCTGCCCGAGACCGATGAGGAACTCATCGAGCTCGCCCGCAACCTCTCCAAGGGCGTGCCCTTCGCCACCCCGGTCTTCGACGGCGCCCATATCGACGACATCGAGAACCTGCTGGAAAAGGCCGGTCTCAACCGTTCGGGTCAGGTCATGCTGTACGACGGCCAGACCGGCGACCAGTTCAAGCGCCCGGTCACGGTCGGCTATATCTACATGCTGAAGCTGCACCACCTGGTGGACGACAAGATCCACGCCCGCTCCATCGGCCCCTACAGCCTGGTCACCCAGCAGCCCCTGGGCGGCAAGGCCCAGTTCGGCGGTCAGCGGTTCGGGGAGATGGAGGTCTGGGCGCTGGAAGCCTACGGCGCGGCCTACACCCTGCAGGAAATGCTGACGGTGAAGTCCGACGACGTGGCCGGCCGGACCAAGGTCTACGAGTCCATCGTCCGCGGCGACGACACCTTCGAGGCGGGCATCCCCGAGAGCTTCAACGTTCTCGTCAAGGAAATGCGCTCGCTCGGCCTGAACGTGGAGCTGGAGAACAGCTGACCGCTGCCTTCATCCCGCGCCGCTTTTGCGGGGGGAGGGGCCGTCAGCCTCTCCCTCTCGCCTTCCAGAATGACTGACGAACTGGAAATCTGATGAACCAGGAAGTCCTGAATATCTTCAATCCGGTCCAGGCCGCCCCGACCTTCGACCAGATCCGCATTGCTCTTGCCTCGCCCGAAAAGATCCGCTCGTGGTCCTTCGGCGAGATCAAGAAGCCCGAGACCATCAACTACCGGACGTTCAAGCCCGAGCGTGACGGCCTGTTCTGCGCCCGTATCTTTGGCCCGACCAAGGACTACGAATGCCTGTGCGGCAAGTACAAGCGCATGAAGTACAAGGGCATCATCTGCGAGAAGTGCGGCGTTGAGGTCACCCTGGCCCGCGTCCGCCGCGAGCGGATGGGCCATATCGAACTGGCCAGCCCCGTCGCCCACATCTGGTTCCTGAAGTCCCTGCCGAGCCGCATCTCGATGATGCTCGACATGGCGCTGAAGGACGTGGAGCGGGTGCTCTACTTCGAATACTACATCGTCACCGAGCCGGGCCTGACCCCGCTGAAGCAGCACCAGCTGCTGTCGGAAGACGACTATATGCGCTTCCAGGAAGAGTTCGGGGACGACAGCTTCACCGCCGAGATCGGCGCCGAAGCCGTCCAGGGCCTGCTGCGCGCCATCGACCTGCCCAAGGAGGCCGAGAAGCTCCGCGAGGACCTGCTCACCACCACCTCGGAAATGAAGCTCAAGAAGACGTCCAAGCGTCTGAAGCTCATCGAGAGCTTCATCGAGAGCGGCAACAAGCCCGAATGGATGGTGCTGTCGGTGGTGCCGGTGATCCCGCCGGAACTTCGCCCGCTGGTGCCTCTGGACGGCGGCCGTTTCGCCACGTCCGACCTCAACGACCTCTATCGCCGGGTCATCAACCGGAATAATCGCCTCAAGCGCCTGATCGAGCTGCGCGCGCCTGACATCATCATCCGCAACGAAAAGCGGATGCTGCAGGAGTCCGTCGACGCCCTGTTCGACAACGGCCGTCGCGGCCGGGTCATCACCGGCGCCAACAAGCGGCCCCTGAAGTCGCTGGCCGACATGCTGAAGGGCAAGCAGGGCCGGTTCCGTCAGAACCTGCTCGGCAAGCGCGTCGACTATTCCGGCCGTTCGGTGATCGTCGTCGGTCCTGAGCTGAAGCTGCACGAGTGCGGCCTGCCCAAGAAGATGGCGCTCGAGCTGTTCAAGCCGTTCATCTATGCGCGTCTGGACGCCAAGGGCCTGTCGGGCACCGTCAAGCAGTCCAAGCGTATGGTCGAGCGCGAGCAGCCGGCGGTGTGGGACATCCTCGACGAGGTGATCCGCGAGCATCCGGTGCTGCTGAACCGCGCGCCGACGCTGCACCGTCTGGGCATCCAGGCCTTCGAACCCAAGCTGATCGAAGGCAAGGCCATCCAGCTTCACCCGCTGGTCTGCACGGCCTTCAACGCCGACTTCGACGGCGACCAGATGGCCGTCCACGTGCCGCTTTCGCTGGAAGCCCAGCTGGAAGCCCGCGTGCTGATGATGAGCACGAACAACATCCTGTCGCCCGCCAATGGTCGCCCGATCATCGTGCCGTCGCAGGATATCGTGCTCGGCCTCTACTACCTGTCGCTGGTCAAGGACGGCGAGCCGGGCGAAGGCAAGGTGTTCGCCGACCTGGGCGAGATCGAAGCGGCGCTGAATGAAGGCGTTGTCAGCCTGCATTCCAAGATCCGCTGCCGCTACACCGAGATGAACGCCGAGGGCGAAGTGGTCCGCCGGATCATCGACACCTCGCCGGGTCGGATGAAGATCGCCGCCCTGTTCCCGCTGAACGCCGCGGTCAGCCACAAGCTGCTTGAGAAGAACCTGACCAAGAAGGAAATCGGCAATCTGATCGACACCGTCTACCGCCACTGCGGTCAGAAGGCGACGGTCATCTTCGCCGACCAGATCATGGGGCTGGGCTTCCGCGAGGCGGCCAAGGCCGGCATCTCCTTCGGCAAGGACGACATCGTCATCCCGCAGCGGAAGAAGCCGATCGTCGAAGAGACCCGCAAGCTGGTCGAAGAGTACGAGCAGCAGTACGCCGACGGCCTGATCACCAAGGGCGAGAAGTACAACAAGGTCGTTGACGCCTGGGCCAAGGCCACCGACCGGGTCGCCGACGAAATGATGCGCGAGATCTCCGAAGGCGTGAAGGGCGCGGACGGTCGTGAATCCGAAATCAACTCGGTCTTCATGATGTCCAACTCCGGCGCCCGCGGCTCGCAGGCCCAGATGAAGCAGCTCGGCGGGATGCGCGGCCTGATGGCCAAGCCGTCCGGCGAGATCATCGAGACGCCGATCATCTCGAACTTCAAGGAAGGCCTGACCGTCCAGGAGTACTTCAACTCCACCCACGGCGCCCGTAAGGGCCTGGCCGACACCGCCCTGAAGACCGCCAACTCGGGCTATCTGACCCGTCGTCTGGTGGACGTGGCGCAGGACTGCATCATCACCGAGGAAGATTGCGGGACCACCCGGGGCATCACCCTGGGCGCCGTGGTCGAAGGCGGCGACGTGCTGGTCTCGCTCGGGCTGCGTATCCTGGGCCGCTCCACGGCCGAGGACATCAAGGACCCGAACACCGGCGAGGTCGTCATCCCGGCCGACACCTATCTCGATGAGAAGATGATCGAGCTGGTGGACAATGCGGGCGTGCAGTCGGTGAAGGTCCGCTCGGTCCTCACCTGCGAGACCAAGACCGGTATTTGCGCCACCTGCTATGGTCGTGACCTGGCCCGCGGCACCCCGGTGAACATCGGCGAGGCGGTCGGCGTCATCGCCGCCCAGTCCATCGGCGAGCCTGGCACCCAGCTGACCATGCGGACCTTCCACATCGGCGGCACCGCCCAGGTGGCCGAGCAGTCCTTCTTCGAAAGCGCCAACGAAGGCGTGGTGAAGGTCTTCGGCGGCAATGTGGTCCAGGCCGGCGACGGCGAGTTCGTGGTCATGAACCGGAACCTGCAGATCGTCGTGCAGGTCGACGGCAAGGATCGCGAGTCCTACAAGCCGCCCTATGGCGCGCGCCTGAAGGTCAAGGACGGCGACAAGGTCAAGCGTGGTCAGCGCCTGGCCGAATGGGACCCCTACACCACCCCGATCCTCACCGAAGTGGGCGGTCGCGTCCGCTTCGAGGATCTGGTGGAGAATGTCTCGGTCCGCGACGAGGCCGACGAGGCCACCGGCATCTCCAACCGCGTGGTCACCGACTGGCGCGCCTCCACCAAGGGCAGCGATCTGCGTCCCGCTGTGGGCGTGATCGACTCCGATGGCGCCTTCAAGCGTATCGCCAACGGCGGTGAGGCCCGGTACCTGCTGCCGGTGGGGGCCATTCTCTCCGTCGGCGACGGCGACGAAGCCAAGCCCGGCGAAGTGCTGGCCCGTATCCCCACCGAAGGCGCCAAGACCCGGGACATCACCGGCGGTCTGCCCCGCGTGGCCGAACTGTTCGAGGCCCGTCGGCCGAAGGACTGCGCGGTCATCGCCGAGATGGACGGCCGGGTTGAGTTCGGACGCGACTACAAGAACAAGCGCCGGATCAAGATCACCCCGGAGGACGGCGGCGAACCTGTCGAGTTCCTCATCCCCAAGGGCAAGCATATCGCCGTCCATGATGGCGATACGATCCGCAAGGGCGAGTACATCATCGACGGCAACCCCGACCCGCACGACATCCTGCGGATTCAGGGGATCGAGGCGCTGGCCGAGTTCCTGGTGGACGAGATCCAGGAGGTCTATCGCCTCCAGGGCGTGCCCATCAACGACAAGCACATCGAGACCATCGTCCGTCAGATGCTGCAGAAGGTGGAGATCCTCGAGACCGGTGACACCGGCCTGCTCAAGGGCGACCACCTCGACAAGATCGAGGTGGACGAAGAGAGCGCCAAGGCCGAGGCCCGCGGCGGCCGTCCGGCGATCACCCAGCCGGTTCTGCTGGGCATCACCAAGGCCTCGCTGCAGACCCGCAGCTTCATCTCTGCGGCCTCCTTCCAGGAGACCACCCGCGTGCTCACCGAGGCTTCGGTCCAGGGCAAGCGCGACACCCTGGAGGGCCTGAAGGAGAACGTCATCGTGGGCCGGCTCATTCCCGCCGGCACCGGTTCGTATCTGCGGAACCTCCAGCGCATCGCCGCCAAGCGCGACGAAGCCCTGGCCGCCAGCCGCGAGACCGCCATGGAGCCCCTGCCGGAGGTTATCGCCGCCGAGGCCCAGGCCGAGACGATCGACAACTAGGGCCGGCGGTTCCGCCTGCGGAACCAGGTTGCGACAGACAGACGGCCCGGGGGCGACCCCGGGCCGTTTTTCGTTTTACCGGCGTCGAAGCTTTGCCTTGGGCGCAACTCCTGGCTAACCTCACCTGGGGTTGAGGGGAGTCTTCATGCGCGTTTTGATGTTGATGGCGCTTGCGGTCTGGGCCGCTGGCGCGACGATGGCGGCCGCCGCGCCGCCGCCGGTGGCGGCATTTGCGAGGCTGGAGGCGATCCAGGACGCGGCGATCTCGCCCGATGGGGCGCGGGTGGCCCTGCTGGGCGGACCGGCGGGCGCCCGGTCCCTCAACATCGCCACCCTGGATCAGCCGGGCGCCAAGACGGTGCCCCTCGGCGATATTGAGGCCGTCAGCATCGACTGGGCGGGCGATGACTATGTCATCGTTCGGGTCGGCTTCTGGGAGAAGCGTGGCCCCCGGAGCCAGTACCGTTTTGAACGGAACATCGTGGTCAGCGCCGAGGGCGAGGTCGTCGCCCTGCTGCTGTCCAACGACCAGGCCAGCCGCTATGCGACCGGCCAGCCGATCATGCGAGTGATTCACGGGGAAAAGCCGGCCGTCTATCTGATGGGCCTGCAACAGACCATCGACCGCTCCCATGTGGACAGCCGCATTGTCCAGAAGGGGGACGAACAGGTCTTCAAATGGTCGCTCTGGCGGGCCGATCCCGCCACCGGTCATGGACGGATTGTCGAACCCGGCAACTTCGACTCCCGTTATTTTGAACCCGACTCCGAAGGTGACGCCCGCGTCCGTTACGAGGTTGATCCCGCTGTCGCCAAGGCGCGGGTCTTCGCCCGCGCCAAGGGAGAGCGGCGCTGGACGGAGATCTGGCGTGAAGAGTCTGGGGGCGC
This sequence comes from Caulobacteraceae bacterium UBA3198, assembly GCA_002363865.1. Lineage (GTDB taxonomy): Bacteria > Pseudomonadota > Alphaproteobacteria > Caulobacterales > Caulobacteraceae > Phenylobacterium. The sequence goes on along the minus strand of DEWY01000012.1, from coordinate 5,838 downwards.
CTATCTCGGTTATTCCGACCCCGAGGACTCCGTCTACCTTCTTCAGGTCGATGAAGCCGGACAACAGGTCGTCCGTCATCGCCTCTCCGACGGCCAGATTGAACGCGTCGGTGACCCAAGCCCCTATCAGCCAAGATTGGTCCGCGATCCCTATACAGGTCGGGCGCTCGCCTTGATGGCGGGCGGCGAGTCTATGGAGGTCCAGTATCTGGACCCTGAGATCGGCGCCGTACACGGGCTGCTCACCCGCGCCCTTCCAGACCGTGACCTGGGCCTGGTGAGCTGGTCCCAGGACCGGAAACGCTTTGTCATCGTGGCTGACGGCGCGGACTCGCCTCCGGTCTGGTACCTGCTGGACTGGGGCAAGAAGGAGCTTTCCCCCCTGGGGTCCTCCTTCCCGGAGCTTGCCGAGGCGCCGTTGGGCCAAACCCAGTGGATCACCTACCAGGCCCGCGACGGCCTGGAGATCCCCGCCTATTTGACCCTTCCCCCAGGCGGGCGGACGACGGGCCTCCCCCTGATCGTCCTGCCGCACGGGGGACCGGCGTCCCGGGACACCAACAGCTTCGACTATCTGACCCAGTTCCTGGCGAGTCGCGGCTATGCCGTGCTGCGACCCCAGTTCCGGGGTTCTCGAGGGTTTGGCAAAGCCTTCGAAGATGCCGGGAAGGGGGAATGGGCCGGCAAGATGCAGACAGACCTGCTTGACGGCGTCTTGTCTCTCTCGAAGGACGGCGTGATTGACGCTCAACGGGTTTGCATCGTCGGCGCCAGCTATGGCGGATACGCGGCCCTGGTCGGCGCTACTCTGCATCCGGCCGCCTTTCAGTGCGCAGCGGCCATTGCGCCGGTCACCGACCTGCAGATGGCCCAGTTGCACGTGGTTCGGGGGTCTGGGCGGGATTCCTCCCGTTTCACAGGTTTTCGCGACCAGCTGGCGAACGCCACCCGCGAAGAGATGGCGGCCGCCTCGCCCGTCACGCACGCAGCCGCCGCGACGGCGCCCATCCTGCTGATGCACGGCGAGCAGGACGCGGTCGTCCTCCTCGACCATTCGGTGCTGATGAAGAACGCCCTGGAGCAGGCTGGCAAGTCGGTGGAGCTGCTGACCTTCGAAGGGGAGAACCACTACTTCTATCGCCCGCAAAGCCGCGCGCGGATGCTGGAGGCCCTGGACCGGTTCCTCACCGCCCATCTGCCGGCGTCCTGAGGCGCGCGCCGGCCGGCGCTTCCGTTTTCAGCGGGGCTGTGGAATGACGGCCTCGAACACCGCTGGACCAGATGGAGTATTGGCATGCGCGAGTTGTGGATGGCCGCAGGATTGGCCCTGGGCCTGTGTGCGGTTCCGGCCCAGTCGCGACCGCTTCCGGCCGGCGGCGTGACCGCAGCCGAGGTGATCGAGGTGCTGCAGGCCAATGGCTACCGCGCCGAGGAGGATGTCGACGGGGTCGGCGACCCCATGGTCCGCAGCGCCACCGACGGAAGCAACTACGCAATCTATTTCTATGGCTGCGAGCGCGGCCGCTGCACGACGATCCAGTTCGGCGTCGCCTTCAGCATGAAACAGTCGCCGGGCCTGGCGAAGATCAATGAGTGGAACCGTGAGATGCGGTTTGGCCGGGCCTATCTGGACTCCGAGATGGATCCCGCCGTCCAGATGGATGTGGATCTGGAGCTCGGGGCTACGACCGAGCAGCTGCAAAGCGTCATTGGGACCTGGGGGGCGGTGGTTCCCGCCTTCAAGAACTTCATCGATTTCTGACCGACGGGGCTTGCGGCCGGTCACAGGTCGGGGAGGGGGCTCATCACCGGCCCGCCGCCTGTGGTGTCGATCCCAAGCGGCGGGGTGACGGAGTCGCGATAGGCGCGATCGGCGGCCTTGCGGGTTGCGGCCTGGTCCAGCCCCCGTCGTTTGTCGGCGTCCATCAGGGGCGGCCGATAGGTCGCGGTTTCGGCGCCAGCGGCGAAGCGGGCCAGGCAGGCCTCCCGCTCGGCCTCGTTGAGGCGAGACATGTCCGGCTGGCTGCAGCCGAAGGTCTGCCGCAAAGCGCTTCGCAGGCGGGCGGCCTGGGCGATGGCCGCGGGGTCGGCCTCGGGGCTCGCGCTGAAGGGGAGCCGCGCTGGCGGGGCCGAATCGACCACACCCCGCCGCAGCGCGGGCGGTCGCGGATCTGGCCGATTCGGCGCCGTCCGACGCAGCTCCGGCCGACGTCTGAGGGCGGCCAGGGGCGGGGCCAGGACAACCTCAAAGATCGGCCCCTCCCCGAACACCGGCGACTCCGGAGCCACTCGCGTCAAGGCCAGGAACGCGACAAGGTGCAGGGTGGCCACCAGGGCGGCGGCCGCCAGGGTTCTCATGCCGCGCGTCATGGGTCCTCCCGACCGGCTATGGCCAAGCTGGGCGGCGGGGGCGGCGAAACTGTGGCGCGACCGCCTTGGTCGCCGCGTAAGTTGCGCAAACATTGACGGGCCGGGCCGGGGCGAGTATGAACCGCGCTCCTTTGAGGCCGGGGATGATGTCCCAGGTCCCGAAGGACCCGAAAGTCTTGCAAGGGACGGCTCGCCCGCCGGAGCGCTTCACCAATGCGCGCCGGCGAGTTTTCGTGTTCAGAGCCGGGCTTGAAGGCCAAGAAGAAACACGACCCTTCAACGGGGCGCATCGGCCCAACGGCACACGCCCCCACAAGCCTAGGAATGGCGCAGAGAATATATGCCTACGGTCAACCAGCTGATCCGCAAGCCGCGCAAGGACAAGCCTTCGCGCAACAAGGTGCCGGCCCTGAAGGGCTGCCCCCAGCGTCGCGGCGTTTGCACGCGCGTCTACACCACCACCCCGAAGAAGCCGAACTCGGCTCTGCGTAAGGTGGCCAAGGTCCGTCTGACGACCGGCATTGAAGCGGTGTGCTACATCCCCGGCGAAGGCCACAACCTCCAGGAACACTCCGTGGTGCTGATCCGCGGCGGCCGGGTGAAGGACCTTCCCGGCGTGCGCTATCACATCCTGCGCGGCGTGCTCGACACCCAAGGGGTGAAGGACCGCAGGCAGCGTCGTTCGCTCTACGGCGCCAAGCGTCCTAAGTAAGGATCAGAAGACATGTCCCGCCGCCGTCGCGCAGAAAAACGTCAAGTCCTTCCCGACCCGAAGTTCGGGGATCTCGTCGTCACCAAGTTCATGAACTATGTGATGTACGAAGGTAAGAAGGCCGTCGCCGAGAACATCATCTACGGCGCGTTCGATATCCTGGAAGCCAAGCGCAAGGACCAGGGCCCGCTGGAAACCTTCCATGCGGCTCTGGACAATGTCGCGCCCGGCATCGAGGTCCGCTCCCGCCGGGTTGGCGGCGCGACCTACCAGGTGCCCGTGGAAGTCCGTCCCGAGCGCCGCCGCGCCCTCGCCATCCGTTGGCTGGTGACCGCTGCGCGCAAGCGTGGCGAGAACACCATGACCGAAAAGCTGGCTGGTGAGCTCCTTGACGCCTCCTCCAACCGCGGCGCCGCGGTGAAGAAGCGTGAAGACACCCACAAGATGGCCGAGGCGAACCGCGCCTTCTCGCACTACCGCTGGTAAGCTCGTCCATCCATCGCTTCCCGGCGCGGGCGGTTTGAGTTAAACCGCCCGCGCCGTTCGTTCAGCACACACGACCGGCAGCCTACCTCCGGACCTCTTTCAGCAAAGCCTTCCGCTATGGCCCGTACGCACCCCATCGAAGACTACCGCAATTTCGGAATCATGGCCCACATCGACGCGGGCAAGACGACGACGACGGAGCGGATTCTCTTCTACACCGGCAAGAGCCACAAGATTGGCGAAGTCCATGACGGCGCGGCCACCATGGACTGGATGGAGCAGGAGCAGGAGCGCGGCATCACGATTACGTCGGCCGCGACGACCTCCTTCTGGAAGGGCAAGCGCCTTAACATCATCGACACGCCTGGCCACGTGGACTTCACCATCGAGGTGGAACGCTCCCTGCGCGTGCTCGACGGCGCGGTGACGGTGCTCGACGGCAATGCGGGTGTGGAGCCGCAGACGGAGACCGTCTGGCGTCAGGCCGACAAGTACAATGTTCCCCGCATCGTGTTCATCAACAAGATGGACAAGATCGGCGCCGACTTCGAAAAGTCGGTGGAATCTATCCGCGACCGCCTCGGCGCCAAGGCCGTGCCGATCCAGCTGCCCATCGGGTCGGAATCCTCGCTGCGCGGCATCGTCGATCTGGTCCGCATGAAGGCCGTGGTCTGGGAGAATGACGGCCTGGGCGCCGCCTTCACCGACGAAGAGATTCCCGCCGACATGAAGGACAAGGCCGAAGAGGCCCGCGCCTACATGATCGAGAACGCGGTCGAGCTCGATGACGAGGCCATGGAGGCCTATCTGTCGGGCGAGGAGCCGTCTGAAGAGACCATCAAGAAGTGCCTGCGTAAGGCAGTTCTGAACGGCGCCTTCTATCCGATCCTCTGCGGCTCGGCCTTCAAGAACAAGGGCGTGCAGCCTCTGCTCGACGCGGTCGTCGACTATCTGCCTTCTCCGCTGGACATTCCGCCGACCCAGGGTCTCGACTTCAAGACCGAAGAGCCGGTGGTTCGCCGCGCTTCGGACGATGAGCCCCTGTCGGTTCTCGCGTTCAAGATCATGGACGACCCCTTCGTGGGCTCGCTCACCTTCTGCCGCATCTATTCGGGCAAGCTCGAAACCGGCATGGGTCTGCTGAACTCCACCCGTGATCGTCGCGAGCGCGTCGGCCGCATGCTGCTGATGCACTCGAACAACCGCGAGGACATCAAGGAAGCCTATGCCGGCGACATCGTCGCCCTGGCTGGCCTTAAGGACACCCGCACCGGCGACACCCTGTGCGATCCGGCCAAGTCGCCGGTCATCCTGGAGCGCATGGAGTTCCCCGCGCCGGTCATCGAGATCGCCGTGGAGCCCAAGTCCAAGGCCGACCAGGAAAAGTTGGGCGTCGCCCTGGCCAAGCTCGCCTCGGAAGATCCGTCCTTCACGGTCTCCACCGACCACGAGTCCGGCCAGACCATCCTGAAGGGCATGGGCGAGCTGCACCTGGACATCAAGATCGACATCCTGAAGCGCACCTATAAGGTCGAGGCCAATATCGGCGCGCCGCAGGTGGCCTATCGCGAGAGCCTCGGCCGGCGTTGCGAGATCGACTACACCCACAAGAAGCAGACCGGCGGTACGGGCCAGTTCGCTCGGGTGAAGCTGGTGTTCGAGCCGGGTGAATCGGGTTCGGGCTTCGTGTTCGAAAGCGCCCTGACCGGCGGTTCGGTGCCGAAGGAATACATCCCCGGCGTTCAGAAGGGCATCGAGTCGGCCAAGGACAACGGCCTGCTGGCCGGCTTCCCGCTGATCGACTTCAAGGCCACCCTGATCGACGGCGCCTATCACGACGTCGACTCCTCGGTCCTGGCCTTCGAAATCGCTTCGCGCGCCGCCTTCAAGGAACTGCGCGAGAAGGGTTCGCCCAAGCTGCTCGAGCCGATCATGGCGGTCGAGGTCGTGACTCCGGAAGAGTATCTGGGTTCGGTCATCGGCGACCTGAACGGTCGTCGGGGTCAGATCCAGGGCCAGGACATGCGCGGCAACGCGACGGTCATCAACGCCTTCGTGCCGCTGGCCAACATGTTCGGCTATGTGAACACCCTCCGGGGCATGTCACAGGGCCGCGCTCAGTTCACCATGACGTATGACCACTATGAGCCGGTCCCGCAGCATGTGGCTGACGAAGTCATCAAGAAGTACGCCTAAGACCTTCCAACCCTAGTTAGAGGACGAGCCCGGACAGGGCTGGAGCTTGAAATGGCCAAAGAGAAGTTTGAACG
>DEWY01000016.1:15946-41762 GCA_002363865.1 Caulobacteraceae bacterium UBA3198 | reverse complement strand
CGGAGAACCGGCGCCACCTCAATTTTCTCGGATGAAGACGGTCTGGCACCCCTGGACTTTCTTCACCAAGCCGGCGGAGCGCTGGTCGCGCTTGCGCATTGGGGTGAGGAGGGCGCGACTATAGTGGGCAGCGGCGTCATGGTCGGTCCGGGTCTGATGCTCACGGCAACGCATGTTCTTGACGAGTTTTCGCGGGACGGTGGAGGTCCGGTTTGCCTCACCTTCCTGCCGAAAGGTGCGCGTGCCTGGCTGCCCATAGATGCTGCTTCGGTCTCCCGGCCCAACCAGTTCGACAAGACCCGACACGCTCAGTCGGACATGTCCCTCGTCAGCTGCACCCTCAATTCCAAGGCCTACGCAAACCTCCCGCTGATGCTTGCGCCGATGAAGGTGGCGCAGCCACTGATCGGCGAACGGTTGTGGGCGGTTGGCTTTCGACACCAAAAAATCGATAGGGGCGCCGCACACATCACCCCTCTTGTATCGTCTGGCATGGTGACGGCGGCATTCCCCCAGGGCAGAGGCGAGCGAATGCCGTCGCCATGCTTCGAGGTTGCAATGGAAACCTTGGGGGGCATGAGCGGCGGTGCTGTGACGAATGCTGACGGTGACTTAGTGGGGATCGTATCCTCGTCTCCGGACGGCGGGCCTTCCTACATCACACTGATCTGGGAAGCCCTCCGCATGCGCGTCAGGGGGGCAATCCCGAGCCTTCAGAGGCAAGACACCATTAGCCTGATCGGCGCGAGCCAACTTGGCCAAGCTAGGCTCAAGGGGGATGTTCGGCGCAATCCCTGGGGTGAAATCAGACTGAGGCTCTCCTCCGAGGAGAGTGAACTGATCCGTGCATCGGTTCCTGCATCGCCCGGGGAGTGGGGCAAAATCGAGCTGACAGATGACGAGCTGGAGGCGTTCGAAGAGCGCTGGGGCGCGACGCTCGAAGCGCTGGGAAACGACGCCACGATTGCTGCCTTGAGAGGTTTTTCACTGCAGCGATGCCTACAGTTCGTCGCTTCACCGACGGTGCCGGCCCATTGCCTTAAGGCCATTGAGGCTTTCTCGGTCGAAGACTTCGAGGGGGTAGAAAATCTTGAGATCTCTGGGGCTTTTATAGATGAAAACGGGGATACTGTGCTCGATTATTTTTTCGAGATGCAGACGCTTATCTGGACGCTTACTGTGCCAATCGAGCTGTATCGGCGACACGAGCGAGACTTCCACGAGCACTTCGTCAACGCGACGATGGTCGGCGAACAAGCCGAGTTGAAGGTTATCCAGCGCGGCTTTTTTCGAGCGGAAACGACATTCCTAAAAGCCGACGAAGCGTTCACCGGCCTTGTGATCACGTCTAGCGCGATGCGTCCCCCACGGTAGGGTGCCATGTCTGCACTGGTCGTTGTCGCCCATCGGTTGACGATTAGAAACCGCACCTTTGTGGACGCAAGTGCCTCCCCTGAAAACGAGGCCAACTTCTCCAATTGGCGCGATCCTGCGCTTTGGGCACGTAGGCCGCTTCGCGCGGCCGGCTTGGGGGCGTGATCGAAATCGCTCCCATTTCCGTTCGTCGAAGACGACTGATATCTACTCGGCGGCCAAGTTTGGGTTGTGCATTACAACGACATCAACCGCCTCGCGACGGGTAAAGCCGAGCGCGCTACCTTTTTCGAGCCGCCACCGGTCCACTCAGCCTATTCATCAAGCGTCGTCCGTAGAGGCTTTACTGGATGTCACTAGACCATTGAATTGCGGGACTGCTCCAAGGAGAAATTCACGGTTTAGAGGCTGAAAATATTCTGGAAATCGGCGATTTCTCGCGCTGTCGCTCGATGCTTGAGTTTGCCGCTGCCGACGGATGGTAAGGTGGGGCCGTGCCCCTCAGCGGCAGTGCATGGACGTCAGGCAACTCGCCCAACTTGGACGTTCCTGGCTAGCATTCTGGCAAGCGCCGCGGGGAGAAATCTCTAACCCGCTGAAAGGAATGGTGGATGCGACAGGGATTGAACCTGTGACCCCCTCGGTGTGAACGAGGTGCTCTCCCGCTGAGCTACGCATCCATCGGAAGGGACGGCCCTATAACGTCTCGTTTGGCCGGGGGCAAGCCGCCAGTAGCTGCAAACAGGCGCCGGGCAGTTCGGCATAGTGGTCGATGAGGATGTCGGCCCCGAGCTCGGCCACCGGAACCTCGGTATAGCCGAAGCTGACCAGCACCAGAGGCACGCCCGCCGCCCGGGCCGCGCCGGCGTCGGGGGCGGCGTCGCCGATCATGACGGCGCGGTCGGGGCGGCCGCCGGCCCGGGCGATGGCGGTCTCCAGATGGCGGCGGTCAGGCTTCTGGGCCGGGGCGGCGTCGGCGCCGACGATGGCTTCGAACAGGGACGACAGGTTGAGCGCGTCCAACAGGTTGGTGGAGAGGTCGGTGCGCTTGTTGGTGCAGACCACCAGCCGGGCGCCGGCGCCGCGCAGGGTTTCAAGCGTCTCGACCATGCCGGGGAAGGGCGCGCTCTCATCGGCGATATGGGCGTTGTAGCGGGCGATGAACCGCTCAAAGAGGCCGCCCATGGCGTCGTCAGAGATCGGGTGGCCGGCCTCGGTGAAGCCGCGCTGCAAGAGCCAGCGGGCGCCCTTGCCGATGAAGGGCCGCGCCTCGGCCAGCGGCAGGGGGGCGTGGCCCTCCTCCTGCAGGATGACGTTCAGTGTCCCGACCAGGTCCGGGGCGGTGTCCACCAGGGTGCCGTCCAGGTCGAAGGCGAGCGTGGCGCCGGCCAGGGCCGTCAGATCGAGGGGGGCGGCCATGACAGTTCGTCTCCTGACGTCGAAACCTGTCGCCGTTTCGGCTAAACGCCCCATGATTGCAACGCCGTCGACTCGCCAAGGACCTGTCCCATGACCTCCAGCGTCAGACCCCGCGCCGCCGTCATCCTTGCTGCGGGCCAGGGCACGCGGATGAAGTCGCCCACGCCCAAGGTGATGCACAGGGTCGGCGGCCGCACCATGCTCGACCGGGCCATCGATGCGGTCCAGGCCGCCGGCTGCGAGCGGGTGGTGGTTGTGGTCGGGACCCACAGCCCCGAGGTCCGCGCCGCGGTGGTCGCGCGGCTGGGGGAGGGCGCCGTGGCCGTTCAGGACCCGCCGCTGGGCACGGGCCACGCGGTCCTGGCCGCAGCTGAGGCCCTGGCCGATTTCGACGGCGAAGTGCTGGTGACCAACGCCGACTGCCCGCTGCTGGAGGGCAAGGACCTGGAGCCGTTGTTCGCCCTGCGCGCCCAGGGGGTGGGTCTGGCCCTGCTGGGGTTCGAGCCGGCCGACGCGGCCCTCTATGGCCGGCTGATCCGGGGCGCGGACGGCCATGTCATCCGCATCGTCGAGGCCCGTGACGCCAATGAGGAGGAGCGGCACGTCCGCGCCTGCTATTCCGGCATGATGGCCGCTGATCGGGCGCAGCTGTTCGGCTGGCTGGCCCGGGTGGGCAACGACAACGTCAAGGGTGAGTACTATCTGACCGAGGTGGTCGCCATCGCCGTCGCCGACGAGGCGCAGGTCCGCGCGGTCTTCGCCCCCGAAAGCGCGGTGATGGGCGCTGATTCCCAGGCGCAGCTTTCGGCGGCCGAGGCCATCTTCCAGCAGCGGCGGCGTCATCACTTCCTGAGCGAGGGCGTGGCCATGCCCGCGCCTGAGACCGTGCATTTTTCCTGGGACACCCAGATCGCGCCGGGCGCCACGGTGGAGCCCTTCGTAGTCTTCGCCCCGGGCGTCCGGGTGGCGGCCGGCGCCGTGATCCGCGCCTTCAGCCACCTGGAGGGCGCCGAGGTCGGCGAAGGGGCTCTGGTCGGTCCTTACGCCCGTCTGAGGCCAGGCGCGCAGATCGGGGCGCGGGCCCATATCGGCAATTTCGTCGAGGTGAAGAAGGTGGTCGTCGGCGAGGGCGCCAAGGCCAACCACCTGGCCTATCTGGGGGACGGCACGGTGGGCGCGGGGGCCAATATCGGGGCCGGGACGATCTTCTGCAACTATGACGGCTTCGACAAGTTCGAGACCCATGTGGGGGAGGGCGCCTTCATCGGCTCCAATTCCGCCCTGGTCGCGCCGGTGCGCATCGGGGCTGGCGCCTATACGGGATCGGGCTCGGTGATCACCCGCGATGTGGCGCCCGACGCCCTGGCCCTGGAGCGCGGCGCCCAGACAGAAAAGCCCGGCTGGGCCGCCCGCTTCCGCGCCGCCAAGGCCGCCCGGCCTAAAAAGCCCTGACACCGCTAGCCTGTGGGGCGTGGCCTTCCCCGATCCAGGCGCCTAGAACAGAGCCTCCGCCGAGGTCCGGCGGGAAAGCACGGAATCCAGATGGACGCAGACGCCCAGAAGAAGGCCGCCGGCGAGGCCGCCGCGGAGATGGTCGAGACCGGCATGGTGGTCGGCCTGGGCACCGGCTCGACGGCGGCCTGGTTCGTCAGGGCCCTGGCGGCGCGGCGCCTGGATGTGACCTGCATCCCCACCTCGGTGGCCACGGCCGAACTGGCTGAAAGCCTGGGGCTGAAGCTCACCGAACTTGGGCCAGTGAAGTCCATCGACCTCACGGTCGACGGCGCCGACGAGATCGGTCCGGCGCTCTCCCTGATCAAGGGCGGCGGCGCGGCCCTGCTGCGCGAGAAGCTGGTGTGGGAGGCCTCGCGCCGCTGCGTGGTCATTGCTGACGCGGCCAAGCGCGTGCCCATGCTAGGCAAGTTTCCCCTGCCGATCGAGGTGGTGGCCTTCGCCCATGAGACGACGGCCCTGCGGATCTGCGACGCCCTGTCCGAATGCGACCTCGGAGTCGCCCCGCGCCTGCGGGTGAAGGACGGCGCGCCGGTGCGAACCGACGGGGGCAACCTTATCTATGACGCCGCCTGTGGTCGCATCGAGGACCCCGCGGCCCTGGCCGATGCGCTGAAGAGCGTCACCGGCGTGGTCGACCACGGCCTGTTTCTCGACCTGGCCGACCTGGCCCTGGTGGGGACGCCCCAGGGCGTCGTCACCCTCGAACCCTAGACGTGGAGTGACCTGAGCGTGGCCCAGTACGACTACGACCTGTTTGTCATCGGCGCCGGCTCCGGCGGCGTGCGCGCAGCGAGGCTGGCCGCCATGAGCGGCGCCAGGGTGGCGGTGGCCGAGGAGGACCGGGTCGGCGGCACCTGCGTCATCCGCGGCTGTGTGCCCAAGAAGTTCATGGTCTACGCCTCGGAATATGCCGGCCATTTCAAGACCGCGCAGGGTTATGGCTGGAGTTTCCCCGAGGCGCCGCGCTTCGACTGGCCCACCTTCCTGGCGGAGAAGGACAAGGAGATCGCCCGGCTGTCGGGGATCTATGTGACCAACCTGCAGAACGCCGGGGCGGAGTTGGTCCACGCCAAGGCCCGGCTGATCGACGCCCACACGGTCGAACTGGTGGGCAAGGAAAAGACGGTCACGGCGGGCAAGATCCTGATCGCCACCGGCGGCCGGCCCTGGGTTCCGGCGGACCTTCCCGGGATCGAGCACGTCATCACGTCCGACGAGGCCTTTCACATCCCACAGCTGCCCCAGCGGATGACCATCGCCGGCGGCGGCTATATCGCCGTGGAGTTCGCCTGCATCTTCAAGGGCCTGGGGGTGGATGTGACCCTGGTCCACCGGGGTCCCAACATCCTGCGCGGCTTCGATGACCATGTCCGCGCCCATCTGGCCGAGGAGCTGGAGCGCAAGGGGATCAATGTCCTGCTCGGCTGTCAGCACGAGCGGGTGGAAAAGACCGCCGCGGGCCTGGTCAGCCACCTATCCAACGGCGCGACCGTGGAGTCCGACATGGTGCTCTTCGCCCTGGGCCGGGCGCCCTATGTGGAGGGCCTGGGTCTGGAGGCCGCTGGCGTGGCCGTCGAGGATGGGGCGATCGTGGTTGATGACTTCTCGAAGACCAATGTGGAGAGCATCTGGGCGGTGGGCGACGTCACCAACCGCATCAATCTGACCCCTGTGGCCATCCGCGAGGGCGCGGCCTTCGCCCAGACCGAGTTCTATGACAACCCGACCTCCTTCGACCATGAGATGGTCGCCTCTGCGGTCTTTTCTCAGCCGGCCATCGGCTCGGTGGGAATGACCGAGGCCGAGGCCCGCCACGCCCACGGCCAGGTGGATGTCTATCTGTCGAGGTTCCGGGCCATGAAGCACACCTTCTCCGGCGGGGAAGAGCGGGCGCTGATCAAGCTGGTGGTGGACGCCAAGAGCCAGAAGCTGCTGGGCTGCCATGTGGTGGCGCCTGACGGGCCGGAGATCATCCAGATGGCGGCCATCGCCCTGAAGATGGGCGTGACCAAGGCCCAGTGGGACTCCACCTGCGCGGTGCATCCCACCCTGGCCGAGGAGCTTGTCACCATGCGCGAGAAGTACATGCCGCAGGATCTGGGCCCTGTGGCGTGACGACGCCGGCCTCTCTGATCGGTGGTCCGGGGTTCTCCCGCTGGTGCGGCTGGGTGCTGCTTTTCGGCGCCGCCCTGGCCGGCCCCCTGGGTTGGGTGGGGCCGCTGGCCTTCGCCGTGCTGCTCACCATTGTCGGCCTCCTGACGCTGCCGGGGCTGGAGGTGCGCGAGGCTGACCGTCCGGCGGCCCTGGCCCTGCTCGTGCTGGTGATCTGGGCGGCGGGCTCCATGCTGTGGAGCCCCTATGAGCCCGAGGCGCTGTGGAGCTCCAATGCGGTCAAGCTGGCCTGCCAGGCGGTGCTCTACTGGTCGGCCTATAGCGCCGTGCGTCGCGCGGACGCCCAGGGCCTGCGCCGGGCGATGATGGTGTTCATGTGGGGCATGTCTGGCCTGGCCGCGGTGCTGATCGCCGAAGCCGTCACCGGCGCGGTCCTCTATCAGGCCCTGCGTCAGGCGATCGGCGATCCCATCCGGCCAGACCTGGCGGTGCGCAACGTCGCCCAGGGGGTGTTCGTCCTGGCCGTGCTCTGGGGGCCTGCCGCCTTGGCCGCCATCCGTCTCGGCTGGTGGCAACTGGCGGTGCTGATGGCCGCCGGCGTGGTGGCCGGCGCGGTGGGGCTGAATGCGGACGCGCCCCTGATCGCCCTGGCGGCCGCCAGCGCCGCCGGCGCGGCGGTCTATCGCTGGCCCCTGGTCGCGCCGCGGGTGCTGGGCGCGGGCGCCGGCTTCTTCTTCCTCGCCACGCCCTTGATCCTGTGGGCGCTGCGGGCGCAGGGCCTCTACGGGGCGCTGCAGGACAGGGTCAGCCTCTCCTGGAGCATGCGCATGGACTACTGGAGCTATGCGGTGGACTGGATCAGCGACAAGCCCCTCAAGGGCTGGGGTCTGGACGCCAGCCGCATGTTTGGTCCCGGGATCCGGCTTCACCCTCATGACGCCGCGCTGCAGGTGTGGCTGGAGCTGGGGGTGATCGGGGCGGCGGCGGCCACGGTCTTCTGGGTCACCATCTTTCATCGGCAGGAGCGGCGCAGCCCTGATCTGGGGGCGGTGAGCGGCACGGTGGCGGCTGTGAGCTACCTCACCTTCGCCGCCGTCAGCTTTGGGGTCTGGCAGGAGTGGTGGCTGGCGCTCGGCGCCCTGGCTGCGGTCTCAGCCTCCGGGGCTCAACGCCTGGCGCCTGCGGCGAGGCCGGCGAGGCCGGCGAAGGCCGGCGAAGGCGCGCGCAGAGCATCGACCTATCCCCCCATATCGGAGTAGAAGGCCCCTCTTTCGTCCCGGGGCCAAGTTCGGTCCCAAGACGCGGGACGACGCGGAGCTGACTGATGAGCGACACCTGGAATCCGGCCTCCTGGCGCGGCAAGACGGCCAAGCACATTCCGGAAGACTATCCGGACGCCACAGCGCTTGAGCGCGTCGAGCAGACCCTGCGCGGCATGCCGCCGCTGGTGTTTGCGGGCGAGGCCCGGCGTCTGAAGTCCCTGCTGGGCGACGTGGCCGAGGGCCGCGCCTTCCTGCTGCAGGGCGGCGACTGCGCCGAGAGCTTCAAGGAATTCCACGCCGACAATATCCGCGACACCTTCCGCCTGATCCTGCAGATGGCCGTCGTGCTGACCTTCGCCGGTGGCAAGCCAGTGGTGAAGGTCGGCCGGATGGCCGGCCAGTTCGCCAAGCCGCGCTCTTCGCCGGTGGAGAAGATCGGCGATGTGGAGCTGCCCTCTTACCGCGGCGACAACATCAACGGCATGGAGTTCACAGCCGAAGCCCGCGCGCCCGATCCGGAGCGCCTGCTGAAGGCCTACGCCCAGTCGTCCTCGACCTTGAACCTGCTGCGGGCCTTCGCCGGCGGCGGCTATGCCGATCTCTACAACATCCACCGCTGGACGCTCGGCTTCGTCAATGACAGCCCGCAGGGCGCCCGCTATCGCGAACTGTCGGAGAAGATCAGCGAAGCCCTGACCTTCATGGCCGCTATCGGGGTCACCCCTGACAGCCATCCCGACCTGCACCGGGTGGAGTTCTTCACCTGCCACGAGGCCCTGCTGCTGGGCTTCGAGGAGGCCATGACCCGCGTCGATTCCACCTCGGGCGACTGGTACGACACCTCGGCCCACCTGCTGTGGATCGGCGAGCGGACCCGGCAGCTGGACGGCGCCCATGTGGAGTTCTGCCGGGGGGTGAAGAACCCGATCGGCGTCAAGGTCGGCCCCACCCTGGAGCCGGACGAACTGCTGCGCCTGATCGATGCGCTGAGCCCGGCCAATGAGGCCGGCCGCCTGACGCTTTATGGCCGGTTCGGCCACGACAAGATCGCCGACCGTCTGCCGCGCCTGATGCAGGCCACCAAGGCCGGCGGCCGCAATGTGGTCTGGGCGATCGATCCGATGCACGGCAACACGCTGACGGCGGCCAACGGCTACAAGACGCGGCCCTTCGACCGCATCCTGTCGGAGGTGAAGTCCTTCGTGGAGATCGCCAAGGCCGAGGGCGTCCACCCCGGCGGCGTCCACCTGGAGATGACCGGCCAGAACGTCACCGAATGCCTGGGCGGGGCCCGGGCGCTCACCGAGGGCGACCTGGCTGACCGCTACCACACCCATTGCGACCCCCGTCTCAATGGCGAGCAGGCCCTCGAACTGGCCTTCCTGGTGGCGGAGAAGCTCAAAGAAGACCGCATCGACATGGCCCGCCGCGTCGCGGTGTGAACCCGTTCCGGGGCTGTGGCCACGGGGCAACCCCCTGGGGGGCGTATTGAGGGATGGCCGCGCCGGTCTTGCCACGGGCTGACCGCGCGATCACCTTCCGCGCCTCTTTGAGATCTGGTGAACCTTATGGCCGGACCCGCGGCCCCTTCTGCGCCCGCCGCGACGGCGGGCCTCAGTCCTGTGCGCGCCGACCTTGCGCAGCTTCTGAAGCTGTCGGGGCCGGTGGTGCTCGCGCGCCTGGGGATCATGACCATGGGTCTGATGGACGCCATCGTGGTCGGCCGCTATTCGGCCGAGCACCTGGGGTTCCACGCCATGGCCTGGGCGCCGACCTCGGTGGTGCTCACCATGGCCATCGGCCTGCTCACCGGCGTTCAGGTGATGACCGCGCGCGCGGTGGGCGAAGGCCGCTCCAACGAGAGCGGCGCGGTCCTGCGCCGCGGCCTCGTCTATGGGCTGTGGATCGGTCTGGCCAGCACGGTGGTCCTGGCTGGTCTTGGCCCGCTGGGCCTGGCTCACCTTGGCCTCGAGCCGTCCCTGGCCTCGGGGGCGGCCTGGCCGGTGGTCGTCTTCGCCCTGTCCCTGCCGGCCTATGTGATCTCCTGCGCCGCCAGCTTCTGGTTGGAGGGCCTGTCGCGGCCCGTCCCAGCTATGCTGCTGATGTGGGCGGCCAATGCGGTCAATCTGGCCTTCCTGCTGCTGCTGGTGCCGGGCGCCTTTGGTCTGCCGGCCCTGGGCGCTACGGGCGCGGCCTGGGCCACATTCGGGGCGCGCGCCTTCCTGATGATCGGCCTCTTGGTCTATATCGCCCTGATGCGCGACGCCCGCGCGCTCGGCGTGTTCGCCAAGCCGGTTCGTGACCGGCCCGCCGAGGCCGAACAGCGCAAGATCGGCTATGGGGCCGGCGCGTCCAACTTCTTCGAGGTGGCGGCCTTCGCCTCGCTCAACGTGGTGGCCGGCTGGATCGGCGTCCTGGCACTGGCCGCCTGGACGGTCGTGCTGAACGTGGTCTCCCTCGTCTTCATGGTGCCCCTGGGCCTGGCCGCCGCCACGGCGGTCCTGGTCAGCAGCGCCTATGGCGCGCGTGAGCGGGAGGGCGTCGTCCGCGCCGGCCTGATCGGCTTTGGCGTCACCGCCCTGTTCGGGGTGGTGGTCTCGCTGATCGTCTGGCCCGCCGCCCCCTGGATCGCGGCGGCCTACACCACAGAGCCGCAGGTGATCGTTGTCGCCGCCGGCGCCCTGGCGCTCTCCTGCCTGTTCCTGCTGGCTGACGGGCTGCAGGTGGTGATCGCCCAGGCCCTGCGGGCGCGGGGCGATGTCTGGCTGCCGACCTTCACCCACCTGACCAGCTACATCCTGATCATGATGCCCCTGGCCTGGTGGCTCGCCATACCCATGGGCATGGGCGTGACAGGCCTTGTCTGGGCCGTGATCATCGCGAGCCTGATCTCAGCGGGCCTGCTTAGCTGGCGCTTCTGGCGGCTGTCGCTGCAGCCGCTCTAGGCAGGCTGTCGGGAAGGCGGGCCGGCGGCTCAGGCGCCGAGAACCCAGCCTTCTTCCCGCTCGGCCTCGGCCAGGGCGGCCTCATCCAGGCCCTTGGGCGCGGCGAACAGCTCGGCGAGCTTGCCGGCCTCGTCCAGCTTGGCGAAGTGTTCGGCGGTCTCGCGCACCTGCACCAGGTCCTTCACTTCGCCCGGCTGCGCCTTGATCTTCAGGAGCGAGGGATAGACCTCGGCGACCACCACCTCGACCCCGTCCAGATCGGCGGGCTTCAGGGCGCCGAAACCAGTCTCTAGCGGCCAGACACGCAGCGCCTCGCCCCGGGCGGTCTTCAGGCGCTTCACCGCCGGGATGCCGAGCAGGGCCTGACCCCCGACCGAGCCGTTGTAATAGAGCTTCCAGATCGAGGCCGCGCCCTTGGCCGCATCATCGGCGCGGCGGAACTCGGGCAGGTCGTCGGGCCCGTGCGCCCGGGTGCGCTTGGGCTGCAGGGTGGTCAGCGCATCCTTGGGCGGGCAGCCCCAGAAGGGGAAGGGCCCGCCGGTCAGCCGCCGGTTCAGCTCCGAGCCGACGCCGAAGCGGTTGTTGGTGTTGTCGGCCTTGTCCTTGACCATCTTGTCGATCTGATCCCAGACCGCTCGCCAGGGCGGATCGCCGGTGAGGTTCAGGCCGGCCGCAAAGCCGCGGGGGAAACCCAGGGGGAAGTCAAAGCCCAGCAGGGCCCGCTCGCCGCGCTTTTTCAGGTCATCCAGGATGACGCCCAGCAGTTTTTCGGCCTCGCCGCGGGTGGCCGGATTGTGAGACTCAAAGGACATGCGAAAGCGCACGTCGCGCTTCAGCACGCCGATCCAGACGGAGTCCGCGCCTGTGCCCGGCTTGGCCGCCGCGCTCCAGTCAACAATCAGGTAGGCGCTGAAGAGGCGCGACACGGCAAGGCTCCGGACGAGAACGGGGGGAGAGGCCTCGTTTGTAGCCCGTCGGTCGGGTCCGGCCAATGGCATGTCGTTCACAAGACACACAAGATGGCTATGGTGCGACTTCGTTCGTCCCCGGAGATTCCCGATGAGAGCTGTCCTGTTCGCCGCCGCCCTGGCCTCCACCCTGGCGCTCGCCGCCTGCGGGCAATCGTCCGAGACCACGGGCCCGAGCGCGGACGCCAATACGGTGGAGGCGGTCCCCACCGGCCCTGAACTGAGCGGCGTGGGCGTGCTCGCCAGCCTCGATGGCCGCACCGTGGCCATCGACCATGAGGGCGTGGACGGTGGCCTGCCGGCCGGCCGGCAGGAGTTCCGCGCCTACGCCACGGTCCTGGCCGAGGCCCCGCTGGAGCCTGGCGCGCGGGTCAGCTTCAAGTATCAGGACGCCGAGCCCCTGCCGGTGCTGACCGAGCTGACCGCCCGCTAGGTTTGCGTCCGCCTCCGGCCTGGCATGGTGGCGCCCGCCTGGCGGATCATGCTAGGCGGCCCCCGGCCCATGGAGGTGATATGAGCGAGTCCCTGCGAGGCGGCGTCATCGGCGCCGGCGTTTTCGGCGCCTATCATGCGCGGCAGTATGCGCGATTGAGCGGCGTCGACCTGGCCGCCGTCTATGATCCTCATCCTGAGCGGGCCGCCGCGCTCGCCATGCCCCTCGGCGGCCGGGCCTTCGCCACCCTTGAAGAGTTCCTCGAGGCGGTGGACGTAGTGACGGTGGCCTCGCCGGCCGCCTGGCACGCCGAACAGGCCCTGGCGGCGGTGAAGGCCGGTAAGCCGGTCTATATCGAAAAGCCGATCGCAACCGACGTGGCCAAGGCCGATGCGGTGGCCCAGGAGGCCGCGCGGCGGAATCTGGTGGTCGCCTGCGGTCACCAGGAACGGGTCCTGTTCCAGATCATGGGCCTGTTCGACATCCCGGCCCAGCCGCTGCGACTGGAGGCCGTGCGGCACGGTACAGTGTCGGACCGCAGTCTGGACGTGTCTGTGGTGCTCGACCTGATGATCCATGACCTGGACCTGGCGCTGGCTCTCTCCAGCGCCGCTCCAGCGACTGCCGAGGGGGAGGGGGCGATCCTGCGCTCGGCGTCCTGGGACGTGGCCCGCAGCGAGGTCACCTTCGACGACGGCTTCACCGCCCTGTTCGACGTCTCCCGCGTGGCTGAGGCGCGGCGGCGGACCATGAAGCTGGTCTACCCGTCTGGCGAGCTGGAGATCGACTTCCTGACCCGGGAATTCCGCAACACCACCGGCTTTGCCCTGAACGCCGACTTCGCCGAGACGCCGGCGGCCAAGGACACCCTGGGCGCCAGTATCGAGGCCTTCCTGGCCGCGGTCCGGGGCGAGGCGCCCCGGCCCATCGTCACCGCCGCCGAGGCGATCGCCGCCCTGGACCTGGCTCTAGCGGTGGAACAGGGTCTCGCGGCCGGCGCCTGAGGCCGCCCCCATTGCGTTAAAAATGCGACGCGTTCGCAACAATTGACTTGCCGTTTCCCGCAGCCTTGAGGCAGCTATGCGACTGCGAGGCGGTCGCATATTGCGGCCCGCAGGGGGATATGATGCGGCGCATTCTGATGATTTCGGCGGCCCTGGGCGCTCTGGCTACGGGCGCTCAGGCCCAGGACGCCGAGGTGAGCGAGGTTGTGGTCACCGGTCGGGCCCAGCAGCTCTACCGCACCCAGGAGGTGCAGGCTGGCCGTCTGCCGACGCCGCCGCTGGAGTCCAGCCAGGCGGTCCAGGTCATCAATGCTGAACTCATCGCCGACCAGGGGGCCCGCGACGCCCAGGACCTCTATCGCAGCATTTCCGGCGTCAGTTTCTTTTCCTATGCCGGCGTGACGGCCCGCGGCTTCCGCCAGGAAGAGATCTTCTTCGACGGCCTGCGCGGCGACCCCTATGCCGGCTTCTCCGTGCCCCAGCTGTTCAATGTGGAGCGGGTGGAGTTCCTGAAAGGGCCAGCCGGCATGCTCTATGGTCCCGGCGCACCGGGCGGCCTCTTCAACTATTTGACCAAGAAGCCCGACGAGCAGTTCTCCGCCCGCGTCGCCGGGGTGGTGGGAACCGAGGCGCGCTACGGCGCTTCGGCCGAGGTCACCGGCGCCCTTCCAGTGCAGGGCGTCTCGGGTCGCCTGGGCGCCTTCTACGAGGAGCAGAACACCCCGCGGGTGAACGCCCGCTCTGAAATCCTCATTCTGGACGGCGGGCTGAAGATTGAGCTGCCGGTGGGTGAGCTGAACCTCCAGGCCACCCACTATGATCAGAACCTGCCCGGCAACCGTCTGCGCGGCGTCCCTGCGGACGATCTCGGACACTTCCTCACCGACCGGCGCTGGAACCCCAACGAGCCGGGCGACTTCCTGCGGCTTGAGGCCGATGTGCTCCAGGCGAGTTGGGCCGCGCAGGTCAGCGACTCCCTGACCCTCAACGCTGCGGTCCGTTACACCGAAGGCCTGGAAACCCAGAAGTACCACGAGCCCTTCGGCCTCGCCGACACCGACGGCGACGGGGTGTTGGACACCTCCCGCCGCCAGTACCGCGACCAGATCCGCGATCAAGCCAACTGGTCGGCCGCCGCCAATCTGATCTGGGCCTTCGACCTGGCCGGGGTCGAAAGCCGCGTTCTGGCCGGCGTCGACTGGTTCACTAACGAACTCGTCTTCCAGAACCGGCGGGCCGACGCCAATAGCCCCCAGGCGCCAACACCGCTCAGCCTGTTTAACCCGGTCTACGGCGTGACGCCGATTAGCGGCTACGACCTGGGAACCTACAGTCTGTCTCTGACCGACTCTGAACGTTCGGGCGGGTATGTCCTCTACGAAGCGACGATGGGCCCGCTGATCGGAACACTCGGCGCTCGCTATGACACCTTCGAAGATGTGTCGGACGGCGTCGCCTTCGAGGATGACGCCCTGACCTGGCGCGCTGGCCTCGTCTACCGCGTGCGGCCCGATGTCTCGATCTATGGCCAGTGGGCGCAGAGCTTCGAGCCCCAGGGCGCCGGCAGCCAGACGCCGCTGGCTGGCGGCCCCTTTGCGCCCACCGAGGGTGAAATGTTCGAAGCCGGCCTGAAGAGCGAGCTGATGGGCGGTCGGCTGCAGGGCTCGGCGGCGGTCTATCACATCACCCGGACCAACATCCTGCAGGCCGATCCCCGCGGCGATGTGGGGGGCGACGGCACCAACGACCTGCTGGCCTTCGGCGAAATCACCAGCAAGGGGGCCGAATTCGACCTGGCCGCCGACCTCACCGCCGACTGGGTGCTGACGGCGTCTTACGCCTATAACGACACCCGCATCACCGCCGATAATGGACGCACGGCGATCACCAACAGCGTCGGCGACCGCTTCGCCAACGCCCCGGAGCACACGGTCGGCTTCTGGACCCGCTACCAGTTCCCGGACCTCGGCCTCGCTGTGGCCCTGGGCGGCGACTACGTGGATGTCCGCCGCTCCATGTCCGACCAGAAGGTGCGGCCCTACCTCGTCTTCGACGCCTCTATCATCTACACCCGCGGCCCCTGGCGGGCCCTGGTCCGGATCGACAACCTGACCGACGAGGTCTACGCCGCCTCGGGCTTCATCGCGCGGACCGGCCACTTCCCGGGCGAGCCCCGGTCGGTCTTCCTTGAACTCTCCCGGCGATGGTAGCCCTGGCGGCTGGAGGGAAGGGTCTGGGTCGGTCGAAGCCCCGGAAGAAGGCCGCCCGGGTCTGGTGGGAGGTTCACCAGTGGGCCGGGCTCAAGTTCTCGATCCTCTTGAGCTTCATCCTGCTCACCGGGACCCTGGCGACCCTGAGCCATGAGATCGACTGGCTGCTGCGTCCGGCCATGCGGGTCGACCCCTCAACGGTCGGCGTTGAGGTGAACTGGGCGGCCGTCGCCCGGACCGCGGCGGCCGAGGCCGGGGAGGGGCGGGTCATCAGCCTGGAAGGCCCGGTGGACCCCTGGTTCGCCGCCGCCGCCATCCTGGAGGCGCCGGACGGGGGCCTGTCCTTCGTCTACGCCCATCCGGCGACCGGCGAACTCCAGGGAACCGGGCATTGGGTCAGCGCCCAGCGCATCCTGCGCAACATGCATCGTCACCTGATGATGCCGATTCCCATCGGGGTGCCGATCGTGACGTCCCTGTCCGTGCTGCTGGCGGTCAGCCTGGTCACCTCCTTCGTGGTCTACAAGAAGTGGTGGCGGGGCTTTCTGAAGCCCATCCGTTTCAATGACCTCCGCACCGCCATGGGCGATTTCCACCGCCTGGCCGGCTTGTGGAGCCTCTGGTTCGTCCTGCTGATGATCCTGACCGGCCTCTGGTACATGGCCGAGGAGATGGCCTTTCCCGCGCCGCCCGCCCCGTCGGCCAAGGTCGAGCCGGCCTCGGAGAGCGTCCTGGCCCTGGCCGATCGCCTGGGGGTCACTGTGGCGGCGGCCAAGGCCGCCAATCCAGACCTGCGTCTGGAGCGCATTCTGTTTCCCACCGAAAAGTCCGGCGCCTTCGTCCTGCACGGTCAGGACGATGCGATCCTGGTGCGCCCCCGGGCCAACGCCATCTGGATCGAGGCGGAGACCGGCCAGGTCCTGCTGGTCAATGATGGTCGTGATTTGAACCTGCATCAGCGGATCTCGGAAGCCGCTGACCCGCTGCATTTCGGGACCTGGGGCGGGCTGGCCACCAAGCTCATCTGGTTCGTCTTCGGTCTGGCGCTTACGGGGCTCTCGGTCTCGGGCGTGGCCATCTACGCCCTGCGGCTGATGCGGGCCGAGCGGCGGCCGGCCGGTTGGGGACCGGCTGTGGCGGTCAGCTGGCGCGGGATGGGGGTCTGGCGCTGGCCCGCCGTCGTGCTGGTGCTCATCGGCTTTCTCCTGATCCCGACGGTCTTTCTCCAGGCCTAGGGTTTCAGGGCCGCCCTGCCGCCCCTAGCTTGCAGCGACAGCCCGCAGGAGCGCCCCATGACCAACGCCTATGATTTCACCTTCCAAGCCATCGATGGGGCCGACCTGCCCCTGACCACGTTCCAGGACAAGGTGGTCCTGGTGGTCAACACCGCCTCGAAATGCGGGCTGACTCCGCAATATGAGGGGCTGGAAAAGCTCTATGCCGACTATCGCGACCAGGGGCTTGTGGTGCTCGGCGTGCCCTCCAACCAGTTCGCGGGACAGGAACCGGGGACGGAGGCCGAGATCGCGACCTTCTGCGCCACCACCTACGGCGTCGACTTTCCCCTGACCGCCAAGACTGATGTGAAAGGGGCGGGCGCCCATCCCTTCTATCAATGGGCCAAGGCCGAGCTGGGCGAGTCCGCCGATCCGGCCTGGAACTTCCACAAGATCCTGGTGGGCAAGGATGGTGCTCTGATCCGCGCCTTCGGCCCGCGCACCGACCCGATGGACGCCGAGCTTGTCGGCGCCGTGAAGGCGGCGCTCTAGACATCTGCGGGGGCAGGTTCGCCTGTCCCCGTTCGGTCAGCCCGACGAAAGTTCATCCCCCCGTCGCAGGCTTGTCATCGCCCGGGTCCAGAGCGGCGCCGTCGAGAACACTCGGCCTGGAATCGGGGATAAACAATGCACTATTCGGGTCTGAAGCGCAGACTGTACGCCACCGTCGCGATCACCATGGCAATCGGCGCCCTGGGCGGCCAGGCGCGCGCCGACGAGGCGGCGACCGTCGATGAGCTCATCGTCACCGGCACCCGCGAGGTCGGGCGCACCCAGTTCACCACGCTTGCGCCGGTGGACGTGCTGTCGGAAGAGATGATCCAGGCCTCGGCCACCGCCCAGCTCGGCGAAAACCTGGCCCAGCAGATCCCGTCCTTCATCGTGCAGCGCCTGCCGACCTCCGATGGCCTGCAGTTCGTCCGCCCGGCCACCCTGCGCAGCCTGTCGCCCGACCAGACCCTGGTGCTGGTGAACGGCAAGCGCTTTCACCGCTCGGCCTTCCTGGGCGCCCGCGGCGCCCAGGCCGCCGACCTGGCCCAGATTCCGTCCTATGCGGTGAAGCGGATCGAGGTTCTGCGGGACGGCGCCTCGGCCCAGTACGGCTCCGACGCCATCGCCGGGGTGATCAATGTGATCCTCAACGACCAACCCGGCGTGCGCGGCTTCGCCCAGGCCGGCCAGTTCGCCGAGGGCGACGGCGTCACCTATCGCGCCGGCGTGCAGGCCGGCGTCGAGATCGGTTCGGCCAATTTCAACCTGACCGCCGAATGGTCGGACGCCGAGGCCACCTCGCGCACCCGTCAGCGGCAGGACGCCATCGCCTTCCAGGCGGCCAATCCGACCCTGAAGGTCCCCAATCCCGTCCAGCGCTGGGGCAATCCCGACCTGGAGACCCGAGCGGTGGGCCTGAACACCGTGGTCGACACCGGCGAGGCCGGCGAGTTCTACGGCTTTGTCACCTATACCGAGACTGAGGGCGTCAACGACATCAACTGGCGCAATCCGGCGACCAATCCTGGCATCTATCGCACCACCGCGGCCTTCCCGGGCTTCGACCTGCGCAGCATCTACCCGGCCGGATTCACCCCCATCGAGGGCGTAGAGTCCGAGGACTATCAGACCCTGGCCGGCTTCCGTGACGTTGTCGGCGACTTCACCTGGGACCTCAGCGCCTCCTACGGTCGCAACGACACCGCCTTCTTCCTGAAGAACACCATCAATGCGTCGCTGGGCCCCAATAGCCCCACCGCCTTCGACCTGGGCCGGCTGGTGCAGTCGGAGTTCAACCTGAACGCCGATGCGGTCTATCGGATGAATGTGGCCGCCCTGGCCGCGCCGCTGAACATCGCGTTTGGCGCCGAGCGTCGGGTGGAGACCTATGCGATCCGCGCCGGTGATCCGGAATCTTATGCGGTCGGCCCCGGCGCGGCCTTTGGCCTGGCGCCGTCATCCAACGGCTTCCCGGGCTTCAGCGACATCCAGGCCGGTGAGTGGCAGCAGCAAAGCTACGCCGCCTATGTGGATGTCGAGGCGCAACTTACAGAGGCCTGGAGCCTGGGCGGCGCCCTTCGCTACGAGGACTTCTCCGAGTTCGGCGACACGCTGAACGGCAAGATCGCCACCCGCTACGCCATCACCGACAACCTCGCCCTCCGCGGCGCCTGGTCGAGCGGTTTCCGCGCGCCCACGCCCGGCCAGCTGAACTCCACCAGCACCTCGCAGGGGCTGGATACGGTGACCCTGCAGCTCTTCACCTCGGGCCGCCTGTCGCCGACCAATCCGGTGGCGGTGTTTCTGGGCGCCGAGCCCCTGGAGCCGGAAACCTCCGAGACCGTCACCGCGGGTCTGACCTGGCGCACGGACTATGGCTTCTCCGGCTCCATCGACGCCTATCAGATCGATGTGAGCGACCGGTTCTCGTCCTCGGCCTCGGTCACCGTGACCCCGGCCATCCGGGCCCAGCTGGTGGCCGCTGGCGTGCCCGGCGCCTCGGCCTTCACCCGCATCAACTGGTTCGCCAACGACTTCGACACCCGTACCCGCGGCGTCGACGTGGTGGGCGCCTATGACCGCGATCTGGGACCTGGCCGGCTTAATCTGACCGCCGCCTACAACTATAATCAGACTGAGGTTACGGCGGGCTCCATCGCCGCCAACCCGACCCAGCAGCGCCTGTTCGAGGAATCCCGGCCGCAGCACAATGCGACCGCCTCGGCCACCTATGGCTTCGGACCCTTCGAGGTTCTGGGCCGCATGCGCTACTACGGCTCCTGGACGGACTCCACCGGCAACGCCACCGGCGACATCTTCCAGGACTTCGGGGCGATGACCTTCTTCGACCTGGCGGTGACCTACGCCCCGTCGGAGTTCGTCTCCATCCGGGTTGGGGCCGAGAACGTCTTCGACTCCTATCCTGACGAGGCGGTCTTCCAGGCCAGCCGCGGGCTCGTCTACTCGCGAAACTCGCCCTACGACACCAACGGGGCGATGTACTATCTGCGCCTCGAAACCAGCTTCTAGGGGCGCCTGGCCATGACGAAACTCACCCGCCGGGGCGTGGTCGCTGCGGGCCTCGCCCTGGGCGCAGGCTCAAACGCCTTGGCCGCCCCGTCCCGGGCGGGGGGAATCGTCATGGCCGCCGACGAGACATACTGGGCGGGGATCGCCGCCCAGTACGATCTCGCCAACGACGTCATCCAGCTGGAGAACGGCAATTGGGGGATCATGGCGCGGCCCGTGCTGGCGGCCTATGAGCGTCACCAGGCCATGGTCAATCGCCGCAACTCCTACTATTCGCGCCGGGAGTACGGGGCCGACCTGGCCAGGATCCGGTCCCGGGTGGCCGCCAATCTGGGGGTCGAGCCTGACGAGATCGCGTTTACCCGCGGCGCGACCGAGGCCCTGCAGGCCCTGATCGGCGGCTACAACCGGCTGAAGCCCGGCGACCAGGTGCTGATCGCCGACCTCGACTACGACTCCATGCAGAGCGCCATGGCCTGGCTGAAGGACCGCCGGGGCGCCGAGCTGGTGCGGATCGAGCTGCCCGAACCGGCCACGCGCCAGGGGCTGATCGACGCGTATGCCTCGGCCCTGGACGCCAACCCCAAGGTGCGTCTGATGCTGCTGACCCAGGTCAGCCACCGGAACGGCCTTCACCTGCCGGTCGCCGAGATCACCGCCCTGGCCCGGACGCGCGGCGTCGATGTGATCCTCGACTCCGCCCATGCCTGGGGGCAGGTGGAGACGAAGTTGCCAGCGCTCGGCGCCGATTTCGTTGGGCTGAACGGCCACAAGTGGATCGGCGCCCCCATCGGGGTCGGCGTGCTCTACATCGCCAAGGCCCGTATCCCGGACATCGACCCCTTCATGGGCGCTGACGATCACGCCCGGGGCGACGTGCGGCTGCGGGTGCATACGGGCACCGCCAACATGGCCGCCTATCTGGCCCTGGAAGACGCGCTGGACTTCCATGAGGCCATCGGCGTGCCGGCCAAGGCCGCCCGTCTGACCTATCTCCGCCGCCGCTGGACCGAACCTCTGCGCGGGGTTGCAGGCGTGCAGCTCCTGACGCCGGAGGATGACCAGCTGGGCTCGGCCCTGGGAGCCTTCCGGCTGACCGGACGGACGACCCCGGCGGAAAACGCCGAGCTCGCCCGGGTCCTGCTGGATCGGTTCGACATCTTCACCGTCGCCCGGCACGGCCTGGCCAGCGGGTCCTGTGTGCGGGCTACCGTCAGCCTGTTCACCCGCCCGGCCGAGGTCGACCGCCTGACCCAGGCCCTGCTGGAATTGGGTGGCGCATGAGCCGCGCAGTCCTTGGCGACTCCCTGGGCGGGGGGTAGGGAGGGCAACTCGGCTTGAAGGGGCTTTCCAAAACCATGCGGCGTCTGGGCCTGATCGGCGGCATGAGCGCCGAGAGCACCACCACCTATTACCAACTGCTCAACCAAGGGGTTCGCGCCCGGCTGGGCGGACTCCATTCCGCCGAACTGCTGCTGTGGTCGGTGGATTTCGCCCCCGTCGCCCAGATGCAGGCGGCCGGCGACTGGGCCCGCGCCGGGGCGCAACTGGCCCAGGCCGCCCATGTGCTCGAGCGGGCCGGCGCAGAGGCCGTGCTGATCTGCGCCAACACCATGCATCTGGTGGCCGATCAGGTCGCCGCGGCCATCTCCGTGCCCCTGATCCATATCGGCGACGCCACCGCCGGCGCCCTGGTGGACCAGGGGGTCAAGCGGCCGCTGCTGCTGGCCACCCGCTTCACCATGGAAGAGAGCTTCTACCGCGAGCGCCTGGAGTCGTTTGGCCTGGACCCGATGATCCCGGGGGAGGGCGCGCGCGAGCGGCTGCACGCCATCATCTATGACGAGCTGTGCCAGGGAGTGGTCGATGTCGGGTCGCGCACGGCGGTCATGGCCATGATCGAGCGGGGCCGGGCCGAGGGCGCCGACGGAGTCATCTTCGGCTGCACCGAACTTGGCCTGCTGCTGGAGGCCGACGCCGTCGGCCTGCCAGTGGTCGATTCCGCCCTGGCCCATGTGACCGCGGCGCTCGACTTCGCCCTGGCTGAGGCCGTCTGATCACTCGCGCCGGCGGCCCTTGTCGGCCTCGGCGTTGATGTACTCCTCGAAGCCGCTGGCCTTGACCGCCCGGTCCTCCAGCCGCGCTGGGCTCGGGGCGCCCATGGGTTGGTCTCCTGGGGTGAAGGTCACGCCGGGGCTGCTGGCCGGGGGTGCGGAGACGGCATAGGGGCTGGGCTGATCCCAGGGCGCAGGCCCGGCCTTTTTCGCCTCGTAGTCGGCGCGTTCGACGTCGCTGACGACGCCGTCACGGTTCGCATCGGCGGGATGATTCAGCCGTAGCGTCTGGGCCTGGGCGCCGCCGGCGGCGATCATCGCCAACAGGGTCAAGGGCCAAAGAACTCGCATGACAGGCGTCCCTCTTACTGGAAGTGCGTCCCAATCATCGGTCCTGCGGTCCGTCTGGACAAGACCTCAGGGGAGGGCGACGACGCCGAACAGATGCGGGTGGCCCACCAGCAGGACGGCGTAGACGATGATCGCCGCCAGGGGCCGCAACAGGCCAAGCTCTCCCAGCTTCAGGGACTGGCGCCCGGCCAGGATGGCGGCGAACGGAATGTTCGAGGTCTGGCTGGCGAAGGGCTCCCAGGCCGCGCCAAGGGCGCGACGGCGCTTGGCGTCGATGCTGGTGGTCCCGGCGATGGAGAGCACCAGCATGGTGCCAAACAGGGTCATGCCGGCCTGGTCGCCATTGACGATCAGATGGCCGATGGCCCAGATCGCCACGCCCCAGAGGAACGGATGCCGGGTGATACGCAGGACGCCCTTCACCGCATCTTCCCGCTGCAAGACGCCCTCCTGCTTGACGCTGGTGGGGTTGGGGGTGGTCAGGCCGATGACCACAAAGAAGATGGCGACGAACTGCAGCAACAGCTGGATGTGGCGGGTGGCCTCGCCGACACCCCAATAGACGTCGTTGGCGGCGTCGCCCCGGACCTGGCCATAGGCCATGATCATCCAGGTCAGGCCGGCGATCGAGAGCAGCGAGAACAGCCCCATATAGGGACCCTCGCCAATGCGTCCGACCAGGGTGTCCCGCACTCGGGTGCCGGAGATCAACAGGTGGATCAGGACGAAGAAGGCCGCCGCGGCGGTCAGCTGGATCATGTGGTCCTCCCAAGACGCAGCTTGACCATCCCGCGATAAATTTACAGCGTCAAGAGAAGGCTTCGTCCGGCTCGTCGTCCTCGAACAAGTCGCGGGTGCGCGGCTCTCCGCGGCGCGAAGCGGCCGAGCGGGGCCGGGGCGGCGCGGGGGTCTCGTCCCAGGGCGGGGCCTCATCCGCCAGAACCTTGGGCGGGGGCGTCTGGGCGACCGGCGGGGGCGAGGCCTGGGGCGGCGCGGGGGGCGGCGTCTGGGGTGGTGGCGGCGGCGCAGCTGTCGGCCGCCGCGGGCTGGCGCGCCGCAGAATGGCCTCGACCCGGGCGATCCAGCGGTTGGCTTCCTGAATGGCCTCGGCGGGGGAGGGGGCGGTGCGCTTGGCTTCGTCGCCTGGCTGCCACAGCGTCACTTCGAAGTCCGGATAGCGCGCGTCGTCGAAGATGAACCTGAGCGCCACCTGTCCTGTCCCAGGGGTGGTCCGCTCCAGGGCGCGGCGGCCCTCGCCCCGATAGGCCCGGGCGCGGACCTCGCCGTCCACCAACAGTTCGGCGCCGACCAGCTCGTCAATGCGATAGACCAGGCACCAGGCGCCCTGGTCCCAGGCCACCGCGGCGAGGCTGCGGGCGAAGTTGAATCCTACGCCGCGTCCATTGGCGCTCAACACGGCGTCGGCGGGCAACTTGAGCACATTGCGGAAGGCCCGCCGGATGCGGCGATCCTCGTCCATGAACCAGATGGCCGCACTACCGGCGAAGGTCACCGCCGTGCCCGCCAGGGCCAACCAAAGAAGCAGTCGCGCCGTCTCATCCATGAGGCGGAAATCTAACCCCGTTCGCCGCCCCCGGAAAGCGGCTCAGAGGTCGAGATCGATCACCAGGGGGACATGGTCCGACGGCTTTTCCCAACCGCGGACATCCCGATGAATCTCGCATCCCCGCAGGCGGTCGGCGGCCTGGGGCGACAGCAGGGCGTGGTCGATGCGGATGCCGTGGTTCCGCTGCCAGGCCCCGGCCTGATAGTCCCAGAAGGTGTAGGCGCCCGGCGCCCCGTCGGCCTGCATGTAGGCGTCCGACAGGCCCAGCCACTTCAGGGCCCGAAAAGCTTCGCGGGTGCGGGGCTGGAACAGGGCGTCGTCCAGCCAGCGTTCCGGGTTTTCCGCGTCTCGGGGCTCAGGGATGACATTGTAGTCGCCCATCAGGGCCAGGGGCTCCTCCAGCGCCAGCAGGCCCTGGGCGTGGCGGTGCAGGCGCGCCATCCAGCCGAGCTTGTAGTCGAACTTCTCGGTGGTCACCGGATTGCCGTTGGGCAGATAGATCGACGCCACCCGGACCGGGCGGGGGCCGGACACCACGGCTTCGATATAGCGGGCCTGTTCGTCGCTCTCGTCGCCGGGCAGGCCGCGGGTCACGTCCTCCAGCGGGGTCTTCGACAGGAGGGCGACGCCATTATAGGTCTTCTGGCCGAGGACCTCGACATTATAGCCAAGCCGTTCAAAGGCTTCGGCCGGGAACTTCTCCTCGACGCATTTGATTTCCTGCAGGCAGGCGACGTCGGGGGCGGCCTCTTCGAACCAGCGGACCACCGTCTCCAGCCGGGCGTTGACGGAATTGACGTTCCAGGTGGCCAGGCGCATCGCGGTCTCCAGAGGGCAGGCGAGGCGCGAAGCTAGAGGCGCGGGCTGTCGGGCTCAATGGCCTTGCGCCCGAGACCGCCTCAGATCGAGAAGCTGACGCCGCAGCCGCAGCTGGACTTGGCGTTGGGGTTGCGGATCTTGAACTCCGCGCCAACCAGCTCGTCGACGAAGTCGATCTCCGAGCCCTTCAGCATCACCAGCGACATCTCGTCGACCAGGGCCGCGGCGCCATCGCGTTCGATGCGCAGATCATCCGGCTCAGCGGCGTCCACCAGGTCCAGCTGGTACTGGAATCCCGAGCAGCCGCCGCCCTCGACGGCGATGCGTAGCATGATCGGCTTGCCCTGGGCCTGGCTGATCGCCTTGAGCCGTTCGGCCGCCGCGGCGGAGAGGGTGAGATCGAGTGTGGTCATGGCCTGTTAAATCAACCTGTGGCCTGGACTATATGAGGACTTATGCGGCCTCGACCAAGGGGCTGGTCCGAATGAAGGGTTCTATGGCCGCCTCCCTGCCTTTCCGTGTCGCCTACGCCGAAGATCCCACAGCCTCCCTGGGGCGCAAGATCACCGAGGCCGAGAGCGCCACCCGCACCCCTTTCGCCCGGGATCGGGACCGCATCATCCATTGCACCGCCTTCCGGCGGCTGAAGGAGAAGACCCAGGTCTTCGTGGCCCATGAGGGCGATCACTTCAGAACCCGGCTGACCCACTCCCTGGAGGTGGCGCAGATCGCGCGGTCCCTGGCCGCGGCGCTCGGCCTGGACGTTGATCTCGCCGAGACCATCGCGCTCGCCCACGACCTGGGCCATCCCCCGTTCGGTCATGCCGGCGAGGATGAGCTGCAGGTGCTCATGGAGGCCTATGGCGGGTTCGACCACAACGTCCAGACCTTCCGGGTGGTGACCAAGCTCGAGCGCCGCTATCCGGAATGGGACGGGCTGAACCTGACCTGGGAGACCTTGGAAGGAGTGATCAAGCACAATGGCCCGGTGGCATCGAAGCTCGACCGCCCGTCTTGGAGCGCCATCGCCGAGTTCGACGCCGAATATGGCCTGCGGCTGTCGACCTGGGCCTCGGCCGAGGCTCAGGTGGCGGCCCTTGCCGACGACATCGCCTATAACAATCACGACGTGGACGATGGGGTGCAGGCGGGCCTGTTTCACCTGAAGGAGCTGTTGGACGTGCCGCTGATCGGCCCGATCCTGCACCAGGTCTATCAGGACCATCCGGGCCTCGACGCCGGCATCACCCGCCTGGAGGCCGTGCGCCGAATGATCGGGGCCATGGTGGGGGACGTTCTCGTCGAGACGCGCCGCCGAGCCGAGGTCAATGGGCTGACCAGCCCTGAGGACGTGCGGATGATGTCGGGCGCCCTGGTGGCCTTTTCGCCAGACATGGTCGAGGACCTGGCCCAGCTGCGGGCCTTCCTGATGGAGCGGATGTATCGCCATTGGCGGGTCAACCGGACCCGCAGCCAGGCCCGCCG
>DEWY01000016.1:14674-15759 GCA_002363865.1 Caulobacteraceae bacterium UBA3198 | reverse complement strand
GGACCCGCAGCCAGGCCCGCCGTATTCTGGCCGAGATGTTCGGCTTGTTCATGCAGGAGCCCGACGTCCTGCCGACCGAGTGGTTCGCCCGGTCGAAGGATCGGGGGGAGGCCGGCCGCGCCCGTGTGGTCTGCGACTACATCGCCGGCATGACCGACCGGTACGCCATCGAGGAGCATCGCCGGCTTTTCCACCTCGATGTCTGGAACTAGCCCGCTTTGAAGGCCGCATCGGTGATGCGCCTTCGATAGACTGGCGCCACGTCCCGCCTGATTCGCGACGGGACCAGATACCCTTTTGCCCGCGGAGCCTACGCGATGTCCGACCATGATCGCGGCGCCTACACGCCTCCCACCGACGCGCCGCTGTCCTTCGACGCGCGCCAGCCGGTGCGCGGCTCGCGCCCGGCGCCGATGATGCTGCTGATCAGCGCCGTCGTCTTGGTGGTGCTGGTGGTTGCCATTGTGCTGATCTATCGCTCCGGCGCCCGCGAGGCCGGCGATCCGCCCCAGACGGTCGGCACGCCCGTCGGCGAGATGAAGACCGCCCCGGCGCCGGAGGATCAGCCTGTCGATCCGGCCACGGGTCTGCAGATTTATCGCTCCGAGGATGGGGCGCCGGCCCCGGCGGAGCCCAACTTCGTCCCGCCGCCCGAACAGCCCCAGGCGCGGCCTGATCCGCAGCTTCGGCCCTCAGCCCCAGTGACCAGTCAACCTGCGCCAGCCGCCCAGCCGGCGCCTGCGCCCGCGCCCAAGGCTCCTGCCCAGACGCCCCCCGCCGCCCCGCCCGCCAAGGCGCCGGCGCCCGCCGCGGTCGCCAGCGGCGGCGCCATGGTCCAGGTCGGCGCCTTCTCCTCCGAGGCCTTGGCCGACGCCGGCTGGAGCGACGCCATGCGCGCCCTGCCGGACTCAGCCGCCGGCAAGGGCAAGCGGGTCGAGCCGGTGGAGAGCAACGGCAAGACCCTCTACCGCGGCTATGTCACCGGCTTTTCGTCCCGCGCCGAGGCGAGCGCCTACTGCGACCGCCTGAAGGCGGCCGGCCGCAGCTGTTTCGTCCGGTGAGCGTGCGCGCCTGCATTTTCGGCT
>DEWY01000016.1:13642-14439 GCA_002363865.1 Caulobacteraceae bacterium UBA3198 | reverse complement strand
CAGGAGGGCGGCCGGGTGCAGCGCCTGGGACCGCCCCACTGGCCCGTTTATCCGACCGGCCGCGCCTATGGGCAGCTGCCGGGCAATGACCCGCTCCTGCGCCGGGAGATCACCCGCCTGGGCGCCCGGCTGATGGCTCACGATCTGGCTGAGCTGGGAATCAACGCCGACTGCGTGCCGGTGCTGGACGTGCCCCAGGCCGGCGCCCATGACGTCATTGGCGACCGCGCCTATGGGGAGACGGCTGAGGAGGTCGCCCTGCTGGGTCGCGCCGCGGCCGAAGGCCTGATCGCCGGCGGCGTCCTGCCGATCATCAAGCATATTCCCGGCCACGGGCGCTCCATGGCCGACAGTCATCTGGGCCTGCCGGTGGTCGATGCGGCGCTGGAGGACCTGGACGCCGTGGACTTCGCGCCCTTCCGGGTGCTGTCGGACATGCCCATGGCGATGACCGCCCACGTGGTCTATTCGGCCATCGACCCCAAGCGCCCGGCCACCACCTCGCGAAAGGCGATCAAGCACGTCATCCGCGACTCCATCGGCTTCCACGGCCTGCTGATGAGCGATGACCTGTCGATGAAGGCCCTGTCCGGCGACTTCAAGGCCCGCACCAAGGACTCCCTGGCCGCCGGCTGCGACGTAGTGCTCCACTGCAATGGGGACATGGCCGAGATGGCGCCCATCGCAGAGGCCTGCGGCAAGCTCTCGGGCAAGGCCCGACGCCGCGCCGAGGGCGCGCTCGCCCGCCTCGCCAAGAGGCCCGAACCCATCGATCTCGCCGAGGCCCGCGCCCGGTT
>DEWY01000016.1:12616-13528 GCA_002363865.1 Caulobacteraceae bacterium UBA3198 | reverse complement strand
CTCGCCGAGGCCCGCGCCCGGTTCAAATCGGCTTTCGACGGCGGCTGATGAGCGGGCAAGGCTTCCAGCCCAACCTCGACTTCGAGGCCGCCGCCACGGCGGCCGAGGATGGCGAGGCCCTGATCATCGATGTGGACGGCTATGAGGGCCCGCTGCACGTCCTTCTGGCGCTCGCCCGCACCCAGAAGGTCGACCTGCTCAAGCTGTCGGTCCTGAAGCTCGCCGAGCAGTACCTGACCTTCGTCCATCAGGCCCGGCGCCTGCGGTTCTCCCTGGCGGCGGACTATCTCGTCATGGCCGCCTGGCTGACCTATCTGAAGTCGCGCCTGCTGCTGCCCAAGCCCGAGCGTCCCCAGGCCGAGGAGCCTCCGGCCGAGGAGATGGCCGCTCAGCTCGCCTTTCGCCTGGCCAAGCTGGACGCCATGCGCCAGGCGGCTGAAGCGCTGAAGGACCGGCCGCAGCTCGGCCGCGAGGTGTTCGGCCGCGGCGATCCCGAGGCCATCCGCATCATCCCCTCAATGCGCATCGAGGGCGATCTCTACAGCCTGATGGACGCCTATCTGGATCAGCGTCGCCGGGACGAGAGCCGCCGCTATGCGCCCCGCGCCCCACGGGCCTATCCCCTGGAGGCCGCCCGTGAACGGCTGCGGGGCCTGCTTCCGGAGCTTGAGCGCTGGACGCCCTTGGCGGGCGTGGCGCCCCTGCGCGGCGGGGTGGGCGAGGGGCCTTCGCGGGCCTCCTATCTCGCCTCGACCCTCTCGGCCAGCCTGGAGCTGGTCAAGGAAGGCGCCCTGGAGGCTCGCCAGCTGGAGGCCTTCGCCGATCTCTATCTGCGGGCCCGTCACGGGGAGGCCGCCCCATGAGCGAGGCTGTCGAGCGCGCCATTGAGGCCCTGCTGTTCGCCGCCGCCGG
>DEWY01000016.1:12194-12459 GCA_002363865.1 Caulobacteraceae bacterium UBA3198 | reverse complement strand
CCCTGCTGTTCGCCGCCGCCGGCCCGTTGAGCGCCGTCGACCTGTCCCAGCGCCTGCCGGCGGACGCCGATGTGGGCGCGGCCCTGATGGCGCTGAAGGCTCGCTATGCCGGGCGAGGGGTGGAACTGGCCTGCGTCGCCGACCGCTGGCGCTTCCAGACCGCCGCCGATCTCGCCCATCTGATGACCGAGGAACGGGAGGAGCCGAGGCGCCTGTCCAAGGCCGCCCAGGAGACCCTGGCCATCATCGCCTACCACCAGCCGGT
>DEWY01000016.1:11267-12000 GCA_002363865.1 Caulobacteraceae bacterium UBA3198 | reverse complement strand
ATCATCGCCTACCACCAGCCGGTGACCCGGGCCGAAATCGAGGCCGTGCGCGGGGTGCAGGCCAGCAAGGGGACGCTCGACGTCCTGCTGGAGCTGGGCCTTGTGCGCATGCGCGGCCGAAGGCGCACGCCGGGCCGACCGGTCACCTATGGCACCACAGACGCCTTCCTGGAGCACTATGGACTGGCGAGCCTGGCCGACCTGCCCGGCATGGCGGAGATGAAGGCCGCGGGCCTGCTCAGCCTCGACCTGCCGCCGGACTTCGCCGTGCCCGATCCGACCGCCGTCCGCGATGATGAGGATCCCCTGGACATGACCGGCGAGGCGCCCGAGTTCCACACCGATTTCCTGGGCGGCGACGAGGATTCGTCGCGGTCCTGACCGGAAAGTGAGCCGGCCCGCTCAAAAGCCTTGGCCCTCGCCTTGGCGCTTGGGGGGCTTACTCGTTATATTGATCTGACATTGAGGGGTGGCGACGCGGTCGCCAACGGCCGCTCAACAAAGGAGTTTCGCCTTATGGGCTCGTTCTCGATCTGGCATTGGCTGATCGTTCTCGTCGTTTTCGCGCTCCTGTTCGGGGGACGCGGCAAGATCTCGTCGGTCATGGGCGATGCGGCCAAGGGCATTCGCGCCTTCCGCGATGGCCTGAAGGGTGAAGAGGCCGAAGAGACCAAGCCGGAGGTGGTCAAGACCATCCCCGAGCGGGAAAAGGACGAGGTTCGCAGCTGATCGC
>DEWY01000016.1:10286-11128 GCA_002363865.1 Caulobacteraceae bacterium UBA3198 | reverse complement strand
GGACGAGGTTCGCAGCTGATCGCGCCCGGAGGCGGCGGTTCCGC
The DNA here is from genome assembly GCA_002363865.1 of Caulobacteraceae bacterium UBA3198. Classification (GTDB taxonomy): domain Bacteria; phylum Pseudomonadota; class Alphaproteobacteria; order Caulobacterales; family Caulobacteraceae; genus Phenylobacterium. The sequence goes on along the minus strand of DEWY01000016.1, from coordinate 11,084 downwards.
CGCCGAAGCCCGTCCGTCACCGGCCCTGACCTGTCAGGTCAGGCGCCGTCGATTTTCTCCTGGTCCGACAAGACCCTAGGCAAGAACCACCATGCTTCCCGATATCGGCGCAGGAGAACTCCTGCTCATCGGCATTGTCGCCCTGGTGGTGGTGGGGCCCAAGGACCTGCCCATGCTGATGCGTCGGCTGGGCCAGTTCACCGCGCGCCTGCGCGGCATGGCCGCGGAGTTCCGCGCCAGTTTCGACGAGATGGGACGCCAGTCCGAGCTGGACGAGCTGCGCAAGGAGGTCGAGGCCCTGCGCAGCGGCAAGATGCTGGACGACGAGATGGGCCGCACCGACGCCCAGTCGGTGATGCGCGAGATCGAGACCGGCCTGTCGCAGGGCGACATCCAGATGCATCCGCCCATGGGCGCGCCCTATGCCGGCAGCCAGTCCCTGGCCGATCCGGAGCCCGCCCCCAGCGCAGCGGCTGACCCCGCGCCGGCGGCGGCGAGCGCAACCGAGGCCCCGCCCAAGGCGGCGCGGCCCAGGGCCGCCAAGGCTGAAGGGCCGACTTCGGACAAGGCCCCGCCGAAACCCCGGGCCAGCCGGGCCAAGCCCGCCGTCGCCAAGCCGGCCGGAGACAAGGCGTGAGCACCATCGAGGATGATGACGAGCGGGAGATCGAATCCTCCCGCGCCCCGCTGCTCGACCACCTGGTGGAGCTGCGCAAGCGCCTGATCATCTGCATCGTCGGCTTCGGGGCGGGGTTCGCCCTCTGCTTCGCCTTTTCCGAGCCGATCTACATCTTCCTG
>DEWY01000016.1:8992-10142 GCA_002363865.1 Caulobacteraceae bacterium UBA3198 | reverse complement strand
CCGAGCCGATCTACATCTTCCTGCTGCACCCCTTCGAGGTGGCTGCGCGACTGATGGCGGCCGAGAACGCCGGCGGGGGCCATGGCCCCTTCGCCATGATGTCGGCCATGGCCGGCCTGACCGATGTGCCCGAAGGCGGGGAGCGGCTGCGGCTGGTCTTCACCGCGCCCCTGGAATTCTTCTTCACCAAGCTCAAGCTGGCGGCCTTCGGGGCGGTGATTGTCACCTTCCCGGTGCTGGCCTGGCAGGTCTACGCCTTCGTGGCGCCGGGCCTCTACAAGCGTGAACGCCGGGCCTTCCTGCCGTTCCTGGCCGCAGCGCCTGGGCTGTTCCTGCTGGGCGCGGCGCTAGTCTACTACATGATCCTGCCGTTCGTGCTGTGGTTCTCCCTCTCGCAGCAGATCGTCGGCGAGGCCGCGGTGACCGTCGAGCTGCTGCCCAAGGTGTCGGACTATCTGACCCTGGTCACTACCCTGCTGCTCGCCTTTGGCCTCTGTTTCCAGCTGCCGGTGGTGCTGACCCTGCTGGCGCTCACCGGCATCGTGAACGCCCAGATGCTGCGCGCCGGGCGGCGCTACGCCATCCTCGGGGTCTTCATTGTGGCGGCCATCGTCACGCCCCCGGACCCGATCAGCCAGCTGTCCTTGGCCATCCCGATCATCCTGCTCTACGAGATCTCCATCTGGTGCGTGCGGCTGATGGAGCGCCGCCGCCAGCGGGACGACGAGGCCCAGGCCAAGGACGTCATGCCCATCTAGGCGCGATCTCGCCCACCCGGGCGAGATCAGCGGGCGCGGGGCTTGGCCCCATGCCCGACGCGCTCTAGAGAAGGCCGCTCAATCCCCAAAGACCGCCGGCGCGCCCATGCACGACATCAAGGCCATTCGCGACAATCCCGACCTCTATGAACAGGCCTGGAGCGCGAAGGGCCGGTCCGGAGTCGCGGCCCAGGCGCTGGAGCTCGACGCCGCCCTGCGGGCCGCCCAGACCGCCCTGCAGGAGGCCCAGAGCCGCCGCAACGACCTGTCCAAGCAGATCGGCCAGGCCAAGGGCCGCAAGGACGAGGCCGAGGCTGCACGCTTGATGGCCGAGGTCGAGACCTTGAAGGGCGTGCTGGAAAGTCAGGGCGCTGTGGAGCGCGAGACCGGCG
>DEWY01000016.1:8295-8765 GCA_002363865.1 Caulobacteraceae bacterium UBA3198 | reverse complement strand
GACAACCAGGAAGTCCGCCGCTGGGGCGAGCCCTTCGCCATCGCCTCGCCCAAGGATCACGTGGATCTCGGCGAGACGCTGGACCTGATGGACTTCGAGGCCGCCGCCCGCATGAGCGGCTCGCGCTTTGTGGTGCTGAAGGGCCAGCTTGCCCGGCTGGAACGGGCGCTCGGCCAGTTCATGCTCGACCTGCAGACCCGCGAGCACGGCTATCTGGAGGTTTCGCCCCCCCTGCTGGTGCGCGACGAGGCGGTGTTCGGCACCGGCCAGCTGCCCAAGTTCGCCGAGGACCTCTTCCACACCGAGGACGGCCGCTGGCTGATCCCCACCGCCGAGGTCTCGCTGACCAATCTGGTCCGCGACCAGATCACGCCCACCGAAGAGCTGCCCCTGCGGCTGACGGCGCTGACCCATTGTTTCCGGTCGGAGGCCGGGGCCTCGGGGCGCGACACCCGCGGCATGATCCGCCA
>DEWY01000016.1:7272-8127 GCA_002363865.1 Caulobacteraceae bacterium UBA3198 | reverse complement strand
GACACCCGCGGCATGATCCGCCAGCACCAGTTCCAGAAGGTGGAGCTGGTCTCCATCACCACGCCCGACCAGTCGGACGCCGAGCACGAGCGGATGGTGGGCTGCGCCGAAGCCGTGCTGAAGGCCCTGGAGCTGCCCTTCCGCACCATGCTGCTCTGTTCGGGCGACATGGGCTTCTCGGCCCGCAAGACCTATGACCTGGAGGTCTGGATCCCCTCGGAAGGGCGCTATCGCGAGATCAGCTCCTGCTCCAATTGCGGGGACTTCCAGGGGCGGCGCATGAATGCGCGGACCAAGGCGGCCGGCGTGAAGGCGACCCGCATCGTCCACACCCTGAACGGCTCGGGCCTGGCGGTGGGCCGCACCCTGGTGGCCATTCTGGAGAACTATCAGGACGAGAACGGCGCCATCGCCATTCCCCAGGCCCTGCATCCCTATATGGGCGGCATCACCCGGATTGGCGGCGACGCATGAGACTTCTGCTGACCAATGACGATGGCATTCATGCCGAGGGGCTCGAGGCCCTGGAGCGGATCGCGCGGGAGCTGTCGGACGACATCTGGATCGTCGCCCCGGAATATGAGCAGTCGGGCGCGTCGCGGGCCCTGACGCTTTCGGAGCCGGTGCGGGTGCGCAAGCTCGACGAGCGTCGCTTCGCCGTCACCGGTACGCCCACCGACTGCGTGATGCTGGGCATGAGCGAACTGATCAAGGGCGCCAAGCCCGATCTCGTCCTGTCCGGCGTCAACCGCGGCGCCAATATCGCTGAGGATGTGACCATGTCCGGCACGGTGGCCGGCGCCATCGAGGGCATGGCCATGGGCGTGCCGGCCATCGCCCTGTCCCAGACCGGCG
>DEWY01000016.1:6474-7042 GCA_002363865.1 Caulobacteraceae bacterium UBA3198 | reverse complement strand
GGCGGCCGAGGTGTTCGCGCCGGGGATCGTCAAGCGCCTGCTGGAGATCGGCTGGCCCACCGACGTGGTGATGAACCTCAACTTCCCCAATCGGCCGATCAGTGAGATCACCGAGGTGGAGGTGACGCGCCAGGGATTCCGGGACGTGCAGGTGCGCCACGCCGAGCGCCGCAGCGATCTGCGCGGACGGGACTATTACTGGATGGGCTTCCGCCAGGAACGGTCGCAGCCCGAGGAGGGCACCGATCTGCGGGCCATCTATGAGGGCAAGATCTCGGTCACGCCCCTGCACATTGACCTGACCCACGCCGAAACCGTCTTCAAGATGCGTGGGGTGCTGGGCGGCGCTCCTCCGAAGGCCTGAGATGGCGCAGGACCCTGACGACAGCCCCGAGACCCGCCTGGCCCGCCTGGTGCTGGCCCTGCGCTCCCAGGGCGTCAGCGACGCCAAGGTGCTGCAAGCCCTTGAGGCCACCCCGCGGCAGATGTTCACCCCGGACCTGTTCCAGGAGCGGGCCTTTGAGGACTCGGCCCTGCCCATCGCATGCGGCCAGACCATCAGCCAGCC
>DEWY01000016.1:5459-6329 GCA_002363865.1 Caulobacteraceae bacterium UBA3198 | reverse complement strand
CGGCCAGACCATCAGCCAGCCCTTTATCGTCGGCCTGATGACCCAGGCCTTGAAGATCGAGCCCCGGGCCCGCGTGCTGGAGATCGGCACCGGCTCTGGCTACCAGACCGCGATCCTCTCGCGGCTGGCCCGGCTGGTCTATACGGTGGAGCGCTACCGGACCCTGCTGGCGGAGGCTGAGTCGCGGTTCAAGGCGCTCGGCCTGACCAATGTCATCACCCGGTTTGGGGACGGGGGCCTCGGATGGCCCGAACAGGCGCCCTTTGACCGCATTATGGTCACAGCCGCGGCGCCAAATGAGCCCACGGCCCTGTTGGCCCAGCTCAAGCCGAACGGCATTCTGGTCGCGCCCGTCGGGCGGGGCCCTGTCCAGATCCTGAGGCGCTACTGCGGCGACGGGAAGGGCGGCTTTGTCGTGGAGGACCTGGGCGAGGTTCGCTTTGTGCCCCTTCTGGACGGCGTCGCCCGGGAACTCTGAGCGACGGCGTTTTGCGTCAAGTGTGGGACGGTCTCGGTGTCGGCCTTAACCCGCGGTTAACCTCAAGACCCCGACTGAGTCAGAACCTGTCCCATGGAGCGGCCATGACGCACTTCCTTTCCCGTACGGCTTTGGTCCTGCTCGCCAGCAGCGCGCTTGTGGCCTGTTCGACCTATCAGGCTGAAGGGGTCGAGCAGGTTCGACCCAATTTTCCGGTTCGCCAGGGCCCGGCGATGCAGAGCCCGTCGCCGGCTCCCCAGCCGCCCGGCGACATGACGCCGCCGCCAGCCGCTCAGCCGACAAGCCCCATCGAGTCCCGCCCCCTGGATCCCCTGCCACAGGCTCAGCCGCGTCCGAGCGACAGCTATACGCCGCCGCCGCCGCCCCCCCCG
>DEWY01000016.1:4685-5313 GCA_002363865.1 Caulobacteraceae bacterium UBA3198 | reverse complement strand
CGCCGCCGCCGCCGCCCCCCCCGCCGCCTGTTCAGGAATATGAGACGATCACGCGAACGACCGCTACCGGCGAGGTCGTCGACGCCGATGGTCCCCCCCAGACCTACACGGTGGCGGCCGGCGACACGGTCTATGGGATCGCGCGCAAGCTCTCCACGACCCGCGACCAGTTGGCTACGGACAACAATCTGAGCGCGCCCAACTATGTGATCCAGCCAGGTCAGGTGCTGAAGGGGCCGTCCAGCAAGACCAAGGCCTATGTGGTGGCCAGCGGCGACACCCTGTTCGCCATCGCCCGGCGCTTCAGCGTCAATGGTCTGGCCATCGCCGACGCCAACGATATGGAGCTGAACGATGTGATCCGTCCGGGCCAGCGGCTGCTGCTGCCCGAGGGCTTCCGCGATACTGGACCGGTGACCAGCACCGTCCGTGTGCCGGTGACCCGCGCAGCTCCCGCCACGCCGGCCCCCACCGCACCGGCGGCCACGCCGCCGCCGGCTCCGGCCCCAAGGCCGACCCCGACGCCCGCGCCGGCTCCGGCGCCCGCCCCGCGGCCGGCGACGCCCGCGCCTGCGCCTTCGACCCCTGCGCCGATCGTGCCCAGCAGCCGCACGCCGGCCGACGCTCA
>DEWY01000016.1:2558-4485 GCA_002363865.1 Caulobacteraceae bacterium UBA3198 | reverse complement strand
TCGCTCAGCTTGGCCGCGGCCGGTTCATCTGGCCCCTGCGCGGGGACATCATGTCGTCCTTCGGTCCCAAGGGAACCGGCCAGCGCAATGACGGGGTGAACATCCGCGCCCGCTCAGGCGAGACCGTCCGCGCCTCCGCCGCCGGGGACGTGGTCTATGCCGGCGACCAGGTTCCGGGCTTCGGCAATCTGGTGCTGATCAAGCATGCGGACGGCTGGGTCACGGCCTATGGCCATCTGGCCCGGATCGACGTGAAGATGCAGGACAAGATCACCCAGGGTCAGCAGATCGGCCAGGCCGGCGCCACCGGCGAGGTGGGCGAGCCCCAGCTCCACTTCGAGGTCCGGTTTGCGCCGACCCCGCAGGACCGCGCCCGGCCCATCGACCCGATGCTGGTCCTGCCGCAGTAGGGCCCTGGACCTGACCTAGAGGGGCAGGCTCTTGCCCTGCGCTCCGGCCAGGTCGCGGATGAACTGCCAGGCCACCCGGCCAGACCGGGCGCCGCGCAGCTGCGCCCATTGCAGGGCGTGACGGTCGAGGTCCGGATCGCTCAAGCCATGGCGCTCGGCATAGGCGCGCACGGCCTGCAGATAGGTGGGCTGGTCCATGGGCGGGAAGCCAATCCAAAGGCCAAAGCGGTCCGACACGCTGACCTCTTCCTCGGCGTCCTCGGCCGTGGCGATCAGGCCGCGATCCTCCTGATGGCCGCGGGGCATCAGGTGCCGACGGTTCGAGGTGGCCACAAAGAGCACATTGGCCGGCGGACCGGACACCCCGCCCTCCAGCGCGGACTTCAGCGCCTTGGCGGCTGCGGCGCCGTCCTCGAAGGACAGGTCATCGCAGAGCACGACGAAGCGCTCGGCCCGATCCCGCAGGGCGTCGAACAGGCCGGGCAGGGCGGTGACCTGGTCGCGGTCCACCTCGATCAGCTTGAGATCATCATGCTCTGAGGCCACCGCCATGAAGGCGGCCTTGGCGATGGAGCTCTTACCGGTGCCGCGCACGCCCCACAGGAGCACGTGGTTGGCCGGCAGACCTCGCGCGAAGCGCTGCAGGTTTTCCAGGAACCGTCCCTTCTGGCGCTCGATCCCCACCAGGGCCTCAAGGCTCAGGGGATAGTCCGGCGCGGGAAGGAAACCGCCGGTCTCCGGATCGTGCCGGAAGAGCCGCGCGGCGCCGAAGTCGGCGCGGGGCGAGGCGGCCGGCGCCAGTCTTTCCAGGGCTTCGGCGATGCGGAGGAGGAGCGGGCGCAGGTCTTGATCCATGGATTGGCTGCTTAGCCTCCGGGCTCGCATTGCAAAAGGGGGCGCCAGCGCATAGCTTCCGCCAACTTTAGAGAGGGGCCGACGCACCGGCCCTTGAGCCACTGCCGGAGAGGCCATGTTCGCCACCCCCGCCTACGCCCAGACCGCCGGCGCCGCCGCTGCGGCGGGCCCGATGGATATGATTCTTCAGTTCCTGCCGCTGATCCTGCTGGTGGTGCTGTTCTACTTCCTGATGATCCGCCCGCAGCAGCGCCGGATGAAGGCGCACCAGCAGATGGTCGCCGACCTGAAGCGCGGCGACTCCGTCGTCCTGTCCAGCGGCCTGCTGGGCAAGGTCGTGCGGGTCGAGGACAAGGAAGTCGGCCTTGAAATCGCCACCGGCGTGACCGTTAAGGTCGTGCGGACCATGATCGCTGAGGTCCGGGTCCGGGGCGAGCCGGCGCCAGCCAACGATTCCAAGTCCTGATTGATCCTGCGCCAAAATAAGGGCGGTCTCGCCTCATGATGACCCTGTCGCGCTGGAAGATCATCGCCGTCGTTCTGGCGGCGATTTTCGGCGTTCTGTTCTCGCTTCCGAACCTGCTGTCTCAGCAGACCCTGGACTCCCTGCCGGGCGCCTTTCCGCGACAGCAGCTGAACCTGGGGCTCGACCTTCAGGGCGG
>DEWY01000016.1:808-2317 GCA_002363865.1 Caulobacteraceae bacterium UBA3198 | reverse complement strand
CAGGGCGGCGAGATCACCCTGCGGACCACTGATCCTGCCCAGCGTGACGCGGCCGTCCAGGTCCTGCGCAACACCCTTGGGGTGGTTCTGGCCGGGACGACCGGGGGACGGGACATCACGGTCCGCAACGAGGGCGAGGCCGGGATCCGGATCGCCTTCGTCGAAGACGCCATGAACGCCGAGGCGGCCAAGGCGGTCGAGCAGTCCATCGAGATCATCCGCCGCCGCATCGATGAACTGGGCACCCGCGAGCCCACCATCATCCGCCAGGGCGTCGACCGGATCGTCGTCCAGGCGCCAGGCGAGAGCGACCCTGAGCGGCTGAAGAACGTCATCGGCCAAACCGCCAAGTTGACCTTCCAGATGGTCGACGAAGGGGCCGATATGGCCGCCGCCGCGGAGGGCCGCGCGCCCCCCGGGTCGGAGGTGCTGCCCAGCGAGGATGGCCTCACGCCCTTCATCGTCGTGCGCCGTCGGGCCCTGGTCTCCGGCGAGATGCTCACCGACGCCAGCCAGGGCTTCGACGCCCAGACCGGCGAGGCGGTGGTCAATTTCCGCTTCAACAGCATCGGCGCCCGCCGGTTCGGCGAGGCGACCGCCCAGAATATCGGCCAGCGCTTCGCCATCGTCCTGGATGGCAAGGTGATCTCGGCGCCGGTGATCCGCAGCGCCATCACCGGCGGTAGCGGCCAGATCAGCGGCAGCTTCACACCCGAAAGCGCCAATGACCTGGCGGTCCTGCTGCGGGCCGGCGCCCTGCCGGCGCCCCTGACCGTCGAAGAGCAGCGCACCGTGGGCGCCGAGCTTGGCGCGGACGCCGTGCGCGCGGGCCAGATCTCCACCGGCATCGCCTTCGTCACCATCCTGGTCTTCATGGTGGTGGCCTATGGGGGCCTGTTCGGCGGGATTTCGGTCGTCGCCCTGCTGGTCAACGCCCTGTTGATCTTCGCCATCATGTCGGTGACCCAGGCGACCCTGACCTTGCCGGGCATCGCCGGTCTGATCCTGACCCTGGCCGTGGCCGTCGACGCCAATGTGCTGATCTATGAGCGGATGCGCGATGAGATCAGGGCTGGACGGACCGCCATATCGGCCATGGACGCCGGCTTCTCCAAGGCCATGAGCAGCATCATCGACGCCAATGTGACCACCATCCTGGCCGCCCTGATCATGTTCCAGTTCGGGTCTGGCCCGGTCCGGGGCTTCGCCTGGACGCTGTCGATCGGCGTCCTTACCTCGGTCTTCACCGCGGTTCTCGTGACCCAGGTCCTGCTGGCCCTGTGGTTCCGGGCGACCCGACCCAAGACCCTGCCGATCGTCTGAGGTTGCGAACCATGTGGCCCCTCATCAAGATTCTGCCCGTCAAGACCAACTTCCGGTTTGTCGGCTTCGCCCGGTTCGCCGGCATGGCGTCAATCCTGGCGGTCATCGGCTCCCTGTTTCTCGCCCTCTATCCCCTGACCCCCCCCTGTGGTGGGCTGAACTGCGGCATCGACTTCACCGGCGGCA
>DEWY01000016.1:416-695 GCA_002363865.1 Caulobacteraceae bacterium UBA3198 | reverse complement strand
CGGCATCGACTTCACCGGCGGCACCCTGCTGGAGATCTCCACCGCCCCTGAGGCCGTCGACCTGGCCGCGGTACGGGGGGAGCTGGGGGACATGAACCTGGGCGACGTCCAGGTGCAGGCCTTTGGCGCGCCCACCTCCGCCCTGGTCCGCTTCCAGACGCCAGAGGGGGAGAGCGCTGAACAGGCCATCGCCGAGGTCAAGACCGCCCTGACCGGCGCTCTGGGCGAGGTCGTCTTCGCCAAGACCGAGGTGGTCGGGCCCAAGGTCTCGGGCGAGCT
>DEWY01000016.1:0-216 GCA_002363865.1 Caulobacteraceae bacterium UBA3198 | reverse complement strand
GGCCCAAGGTCTCGGGCGAGCTGTTCCAGAGTGGTCTGCTGGCGCTCGGCGTCGCGATCGGCCTGATGATGCTCTACATCTGGTTCCGTTTCGAACTGCAGTTCGGGGTGGGCGCGGTGGTGGGCCTGTTCCACGACGTGATCCTGGCCTTCGGCTTCATCGCCCTGTTCGATCTGGAATTCTCGCTGACCACGATCGCGGCGATCCTGACCATCA
>DEWY01000013.1:386427-536032 GCA_002363865.1 Caulobacteraceae bacterium UBA3198 | reverse complement strand
GCTTCCGCCGGCCCCGCCAACCATTCCGTCGGCGGCGAGGAGCGGCGTATCTAGTCGCCACCCCCGAGAGTGTCAATCGATCCTTTCGGACTTTCTTTGCGTCATCTTCCCGGAGGAATTTGGCGCAAAAATCACTTCGGGCCGCCGAGGGGCTGCCCTCATTTGTCCGCAGCGATTCGATTGAAGGACCGGAGGCTAGCGACCGATGAAGAAAAGGTCAAGAGCCTTTCGGCTTTCGGCCATTTCCCCCGGACGTCGCCGCCGGAGCCGCCTATCTAGGCAGCAGGGCCTGGGGAGTCAATGCTTCGGGGCGCGCGGCGGGGCGCCTTGCCCGGCGGGCGGGCGAGTCCCTATGAGGGGATATCGCGCGGAGGAGGCGCAGGCGCTCATGCTGTCGCAGAAGACGAGATACGCCCTGCGGGCCCTGGTGGAGCTGGCCCGGGTGGACGGCGCGCAACTGACTTCGGGCGAACTGGCCCTGCGCGCCGATGCGCCGCGCAAGTTCCTGGAGGCCATTCTGCTGGAGCTGTCGCGCCACCGGCTGGTGGTCAGCCGCCGGGGCAAGTTCGGCGGCTACACCCTGGCCAGACCGGCGGGCGAGATCGCCTTCGCCGAAGTCATCCGGGTGATCGAGGGGCCTCTCGCGCTGGCGCCCTGCGTCAGCCGCACGGCGTTCCGCAAGTGCGAGGACTGCACCGATCTCGCCACCTGCACCCTGCGCGAGGCGCTGCTGCGCGCCCGGGACGCCACGGCCAGCGTCCTGGAGGGCTACAGCCTGGCCGACGCCGCGGCCGGTTCCGGCGGCGAGGTGTTCCGGCCCACCGCCTGAGGGGCCTCGAGGCTGCCGGAGATCTGAAACCACGGGGGCTCGGGACTTGGGTTGGCTTCGATCCGCATCCCCAGGCGCCGCATGACGGCGATGGAGGCGGTGTTGTCATACTCCGTTCCGGCCACGATCCGCCCGAGGCCCAGCGCCGCAAACATCCAGTCTGAAAGCAGTTTCGCCGCCCCGGTGGCCAGGCCCCGCCCCTGCCAGGCCGGCCGCAGCGCCCAGAACAGGCCGACCTCGGCGCTCAGGCCTGCGGCGGGGTCTCCGCCCTGGCTCGGCAGCTGGCCAAAGGGCTCCAGGCGCGGCACGATGCCGATCAGGCCGGCGAACGCCCCGCGCTCATCGCAGATCACCCGGTCGCCATAAGGCGGCTGATGGAGGGCGGCCAGCTGCTCTTCATTGCGGATGGCCCAGTCCAGCCAGGCCTCCCGCCGCGCCCGGGCCTGTTCCGGACTGAGTCCCGGCTCTTCCCAGCCGATCTCCTGATAGAGGCGGCAGCAGTCGTCCAGGTCCGAACGGCGCAGGGGCCGGATGCTGACCCCCTTCCCCTCCAGGCGCGGCACGTTCACCTGATCAGCCGGCGGCGATATAGGCCTTCAGGCCATCGGCCTCGGCGACCACCTCGGAGATCTTGTGCTTCACCAGGTCGCCGATGGAGACGATGCCCAGCAGCTTGTCGTCCTGACAGACGGGCAGATGACGCACGCGGCGGTCGGTCATCCGCTCCAGCAGGGCGTCGACCGTCTCGCCCGGGGCGGCGAACAGGACGTCGCTGGTCATGCAACCTGAAATAGGTCGATCGAGGGCTGCGGCCCCCTGTTCGGCGACGATGCGAACCACATCGCGTTCCGAGACGATTCCCACCACCTTGCCGTTATCGACGACGACAAGCGCGCCTACGCGACGGGCGTGCAGCAGCGCCGACACCGAACTGACCGAGTCATTGGGCGTGACGGTGAAGACCAGGTCGCCCTTGGCCTTCAGGATCTGGGACACAAGCATAGGTCGTTTTCTCCCTCATCCCCTGGGCGACCAGCCTGTCGCATAACGTCGGTTGTGGCAATCGCTCAGATGGGCGGGTCCAGCGGCGCCGGCTCGGGCTCCGCCCGGGGCGACAGGCGCCGGGCGAGCCAGGCGGCAGGTCCCGCCAGGAAGAGGCCCGCCAGGAAGCCGGCGATATGGGCCTCCCAGGCCACCGCCCCTTCCAGCCCCGGCGCGAAGCCGAGCACGGCGATCATCAGGTTGAGGCCGATCCAGGCGGCGCTCATGAACAGGACCCGGGAATCATAGAGCGGCGCCAGACGCCCTGCCCCGGCCAGAATGCGGGTCGCCGCGCCGATCAGCCCAAACACCGCCCCTGAGGCGCCGACCAGCAGGATCTCCTCCCCTGGATGCAGCTTGGCGAAAGCGAGGTTGGCCAGCGCGCCGCAGGCCAGATAATAGGCGAAGAACACCGCCGCTCCCTGGGGCCGCAAGCCGAACAGCCGCGCCGCCGGACTGCCGAAGGCGAGCGCGCCCGCGGCGTTCATGAAGGCGTGCACCCATCCGCCGTGGATGAAGAGCGCGCTCAACAGTCCGAACTGCGCCCCGGCCTCGTAGGCGGCCGGCGAAAACCCGAACCGTTGATAGGCCGCGTCGCCCAGGACGAAGACCTGCAGCCCATAGGGGCCCAATATGGCCCCTACCAAGGTCATGGCCGGCCAGGGGGCCTTGAAGATGGGCTCGCGGTGATCTGCCAATGCGGGTCCTCCTGGGGGGTTTAAGGCCAATATGGCCGCAGCCTTAACCAAATCGCGAGGGTTAGGCCTTCTAGATGGGTCGGCGTCCAAGTTTGGCACGTGGTTTGCTTAATGAACTGCGCGCCCTGTCCCCGGAGTCCGCCAAGCCATGGCCCTCGTCACCCCCGTCCGCCCCGCCGCCTGGCTCGCCGTAATCGCTGCGAGCCTCGTCGGCGTAGGCGCCGCCCAGGCGCAGCAAATGACCACCAACTCCGCGGATTTCAACGCCGGCTGGGGTCGCTACGCCGGCAGCGAGAACCAGCCGGTCGATGTGTCCACCCGCGACGCCAACGGCAACCGCGTCATCGTCGACGGCCTGATCCTGACCGGCGAGGACCAGTCCTCCTTCAGCCGCTCCTGGGGATCGGCCGACGCCTATGCCGGCGTGGGCGCCAGTTCCGGCGGCGCCAGCGCCATCGGCAACAACCTCGTGGTGGTCACCCAGGGCAACTACAATACGGTGATCGTCAACTCGACCCAGGTGAACAACGGCGCCGTCTCGGCCGGAACCCAGATGACGTCCGGCGGGGTGGGCGATGACCAGTAGGCGCGCCCTTCGTCTCGGCGGCGCCCTGAGCGCGCTCGCCCTCACCCTCTCGGCCTGCGCCACCCCGGTGGCCGGCCCTGGCGGCAATTACAGCCGGCCCATCGGCAGCGCACCGGTCACCGCCAATCCGACGCCCTATTCGACGGCCCTGGTCTGCCTGGCCGGCTATGCCCGCACCTCCAACCTGACCGCCCCGCGGATCGCTGTGGGTCGCATCGCCGACTATACGGGCAAGACCGAGTCCGACGGCAGCGGCCGCAAGATCACCCAGGGCGCCTCCCTGATGGCCATGTCGGCCTTCGCCAAGGCCGGCATGCCGCTCGTCGAACGCTTCGACACCTCGGTGTCTGAGCTGGAGCTGAAATACGCCAACAACAAGCTGATCTCCGACCAGCCCAACGCCGCCCCCAACATGCCGGCGGAGTATCGCCGGATCCTGTCGGGCCAGGTGCCCGGCTCGGACTTCTATGTGGCTGGCGGCCTGACCGAGCTCAATTTCAACATCCGCTCCTCCGGCTTTGACGTGGGCGGCGGCGATCCCGATCCGCAGGACCTGAAGGGCAATCTGCGCGGCCGCCTGTTCATCATGAACATCGGCCTCGACCTGCGGCTGATCAACACCCGCACCCTCGAGGTGGTGGATGTCATCTCCTACCAGAAGCAGGTGATCGGCCGCGAGGTGGGCGTGGGCCTGTTCGACTTCCTGGGGGGGAATGTGTTCGACATCTCCGCCGGGACCGGCGCGCTCGAACCCATGCAGCTGGCGGTACGCTCCCTGGTGGAGCGGGCGGTCATCGAGATGAGCGCCAACCTCTATGGCATGCCCGGTCCTCAGGCCTGCCTGTCGTCCGACCCCCTGGGCGGGAGCACGGTGGGGATCACCGGCGCCTACGTCCCGGCCTACAACAATCTGGGGACCAACAATGCGCAGACTCGTGAAGAGCCTAATCGCTGGAACGTCCATCGCGATTCTGACGTCCGCGGCCGCTACTAGCCAGACCTACGACAGCGTCGTCGTCAGCGACCAGGTTCAGACCGGGGACATCTTCTCCGGCCAGACCCTGGACGTGGTCGAGGTCACCGAGGCGACCACAGCAGTCACCACCGCCACGGGCGCGGCCTTCGACGGCTCGGCCGACGGGGTGACCCTGGATGTCCGCGCCAACCAGAACCTTCAGGCCGACGTCACCGCCGACACCCGGCTTGACGCCGCCGTAAGCTCGGGCGCCGTCACCGCCCTGACCACCACGGCGACCGGGGTGACGAGTGAGTCCAACATCTATGGGGGCACGCTGACCGGGGTCTACAATCAGCAGACCGGCCCGGGGCGGATCTACAGCCACAGCCATGTGGAGGCGCCCGGCGCCGATGTGGGCGACGTGACCGCCTCGACCCAGGCCATCGGCGCGAGCCAGGGCTTCGGCGCCAGTTCCAGCGCCGTCGGCGCCCGGGTGACCCAGACCAATCAGGCCGATGTGGTCGCCGATGGCGGCGGGACCTACGGCTATGTGGACGGCGCGGCCACCTTCGCAGGCGCCGCCACCGGAACCAATGTGACCAGCTCAGGCGGCTATGGCTCGGCCGAGCGCTACATCATCAACCAGACCAATGCGGCGGCCATGACCCAGGCCAGCCAGTTCACCGCCCACGGCAACGCCAATCTTGGCGCCACCAGCGCCACGGCCACCGGCGACAACATCCACCTCTATAACGAGGGCGGCCTGCTGGACGTGACGAGCGACCAGCACAACCAGGCCTATGTGCGGGCCCAGACCGGCGCCTCGGCCTATCAGTTCGGATCCGCCGCCAGCATCGCCTATGGGGTGGGCAATTCTTTCCTGGCCGGCAATCTCGGCTCCGAAACAGTGATCGACGCCGTCCAGCTGAACGACGGCGGCGGCGTCGAAGTGGTCGCCGACTTCACCGGCGCAGAGGGCTATGACGCCTCGGCCAACGCCACGGCCATCGGCAATGCGGCCACCGGCTATGTCTGCAGCGACTGCGACGGGCGCCTGGTCGCCACAAGCCAGCAGGTCAACAACGCCGATGTGGGCGCTTCCACCTCGGTGACCGTGTCCGGCTATGCCCGGACGGCCACGGGCGTCGCTACCGCCGTGGGCAACACCGCCACCTACTATGTGAGCCGCCCAAGCGCCCACTAGCCCAGGTTCGCCCGCCCCTCGCCGCGCTCGCGCCTTGCCCTCGCCCCATCCGGCGGCGATGGTGGCGGCTGTTCTGGTGACCTGCGGACGTATTCATGATCGGTTCCTCGCGAGCGGCGCTTGCGCTTTTCGTCGCCCTCGCCCTCGCCGGCTTCGCCGGCGCGGCCCCCCTCGCCTCGCCGCTGGCGGCTTCGATCGCGCCCAGCGTCTCAGAAACCAGCCGCGCCCCGACCCTGGCCCCTGGCCGATGGCCGCAAGCCCTGGTCGATGTGGCCCCCGATCCGGACATCCGCTTCGGCGCCCTGCCCAACGGCCTGCGCTATGCGATCCGCCGCCAGACCATTCCTGAGGGCCAGGCGGCCCTGCGGCTGCGGATCGACGCCGGCTCCCTGATGGAGCGCGACGACCAGAAGGGTCTCGCCCACTTCCTCGAGCACATGGCCTTCAATGGCTCCGAGGCCGTGCCCGAAGGGGAGATGATCAAGATTCTGGAGCGGCTGGGCCTGGCCTTCGGCGCCGACACCAACGCCTCCACCGGCTTCGATGAGACCATCTACAAGCTCGACCTGCCGCGCACCGACGAGGAGACCGTCTCCACCAGCCTAATGCTGCTGCGCGAGACGGCCATGAACCTGCTGATCGCCCAGGACGCGGTCGACCGGGAGCGGGGCATCGTGCTGTCGGAGGAACGGGCCCGCGATACGCCGCCCTACCGAATCTACAAGACCCGGCTGGCCTTCCTGCTCAAGGACCAGCGGCTGAATGAGCGCTACCCCATCGGCGATGTGGAAATCCTGCGTTCGGCGCCGGCCTCGGCCATCCGTGATTTCTACCAGGCCTATTACCGCCCCGAGCGGACCCTGCTGGTGGCGGTCGGCGACTTCGACGTCGACGCCATGGAAGCGCAGATCATCGAGGCCTTCAGCGGCTGGACCGCCGAGGGCGGGGCCGGCGACGACCCTGATCTTGGACCTGTCGCGCCGCGCGGCCTTGAGGCTCGGGTGGCGGTGGAGCCCGGCGTGCAGGCGGCCCTGCAGATGGCCTGGGTCCGCGGGCCGGATCAGCGCCTCGATTCCGCGGCTAGGCGCCGGGGCGAGGTGATCGAGCAGCTGGGCTTCTCCGTGCTGAACCGCCGCCTTTCGGCCCTGGCCCGGGCGTCCGATCCCCCCTTTCTAGGGGCGGGCGCCTTCGTCAACGACGAGTTCGGCGCGGCCGAGACCACCAGCATCCTGGCCAACGCCCAGGAGGGACGCTGGCGCGAGGCGCTGAGCGCCATCGAGGCCGAACAGCGCCGGCTGGTCGAGCACGGGGTTCGCCAGGACGAGCTGGATCGGGAGATCGCCGAGTACCGCGCCCGTCTGGAGGCCAATGTCGCCGGGGCCGCCACCCGCAGGCCCTCCAGCCTGGCCCAGCAGATCCTCGGCGCGACCGCCGAGGATCAGGTGGTGACCAGCCCGGCCCAGGATCTCGCCCTGTTCGAAGCCGCTGTGGAAGGGCTTGACGCCTCGGCCGTGTCGGCGGCCCTGGTCGAAGCCTTCCAGGGCGAAGGCCCGCTCATCTTCCTGGCCAGTCCCTCTCCGGTCGAAGGGGGCGAAGCTGCGGTGATCGCGGCCTATGAGGCCTCCCGCGCCACGGCGGTGAGCGCGCCCGAGGCCTTGTCGCAGCTGGAATGGCCCTATGCCGACTTCGGCGCGCCCGGCAAGGTCGCCGAGACCCGCGAGGTGGCCGATCTGGACGCCGTCTTTATCCGCTTTGAAAACGGCGTGCGCCTGACGGTCAAACCGACCCGCTTCCAGGATGACGAGATCCTGGTGGCGGTGAACGTCGGAAGCGGCCTGCAAAGCCTGCCCTCCGACGCCCAGAGCCTCGCCTGGGCGGCCCAGGCCTTCGCCGAGGGCGGCCTCGGCCAGATCACCGCCGAAGATATGGAGCGGGTGCTGGCGTCCCGGGTCTATGGCATGCGCCTTCGGGTCAGCGACGAAGCCTTCACCCTGTCGGGCGAGACGCGGCCTGAGGACCTGGACGTGCAGATGCAGGTGATCGGCGCCTATCTGACCGACCCGGCCTGGCGCGGCGAGGCCTTCGCCCGCATCCAGGCGGCCGGCGCCACGATTCACGAACAGTATGAGGCCACGGCCAATGGGGTTCTGTCGCGGGACCTGGCCGGTCTGCTGCACGCTGGCGACCGGCGCTGGACCTTCCCCTCGAAGGATGAGATCGCCGGGGCCCGCCTGGAGGATCTGCGGAGCCAGCTCGCCCCCCTGGGGGATGCGCCCATCGAGGTGGTGATCGTCGGGGACACGACGGTGGAGAAGGCGACCGACGCCGTGGCGCGGACGCTGGGCGCCTTGCCCCCGCGGGCGGAGCCGACGATGGCTTCAGCCGCCGCCGTCGCCTTCCCTGCCGCGCCGGAGACGCCCCTTCGGCGCACGCACAAGGGGCGCGCCGACCAGTCGATCGGCTATGTGGCCTGGCCCAGCACGGACTTCTTCGCCGACCCGCAAGGGGCCCGGGAAGCCGCTGTACTTGGGGAAATCCTGCGCCTGCGCCTGACTGAAGAACTGCGCGAAAGCCAGGGCGCCACCTATTCCCCGTCGGTCAACTACAACCACTCCTATGTGTGGACGGGCTGGGGCTACATGTCGGCCAGCGTGGAGATTCCGCCCGCTGGGCTGGACGACTTCTTCGCCGACGTGGCGGAGATCGCTGCGGACCTGCGGACCACGCCGGTGGAATCCGACGAACTGGAACGGGCCCGCCAGCCGCGGCTGGAGCGGATCTCCCGGGCGCGGGTCACCAACGGCTACTGGCTGAACGAACTGACCGGCGGCCAGGCCGACCCGCGACGGCTCGACGCCATCCGCGCCGTGATCCCCGGCACCGAGCGGGTCACCGCCGAGGATGTCCAGCGGGCCGCCGAACGCATCCTGCGCCCGGACGCCGCCTGGAAGATCGAGGTCGTGCCCGAAGACTGAGGCCCGTTCTAGTAGACCGTGCCGCCGACGCCGCCGTCGAGGCTCAGCGCCATGGAGGAGGAGGACTCACTGATCTCCTCTTCCTCGCGATAGGCGGTGTAGGTCTCGGTGGAAACCATGGTCAGGATCTTCACCCCGGCGCCGAAGCGGCGCAGGAGAGAGCGTTCGTTACAGTCCCGGGCCGGGGCCTGCGGCCGGCAGGTCACCTGACCGCCCGGCGCGTGATAGAGCGCCTCGCCCTTGGCGCAGACCAGGGTCTGGCCGCCGGAAAAGTCGATCTGGCCGGAAAACTCAGCGATGGTCACCTGCAGCCGGGCGCCAGCCACGCAGCGATAGAGTTCGCCGTCATAGATGTCGCGGACATCGCGTTCGGGAAACAGCTGGGCCGCCGGGTGCGGCGTCTGGCGATCGTCGATGCAGACCGCCTGGATCACCACGCGACGGGTGGCCGAGCGGGTCGCCTGATAGGCCGTGCGCTTCATGCGCCGGCCGCCTTCGACATTGAGGCCCTGGATCACGCCGGTGGCCATGGGGGGCGAGTAACCGCCGCCGCCGCCACCGCCGCCGTAATAGACCGCCGCGCCGCCGCCGGCGCCTGCGCCGGCCCGGGCCGAGGCGTTGACCGTAGCGCTGGCGCTGGCGTTGACCACGACCGTGGGGGCCACCACCACATTGACGCTGGGAACCTTCACCCCATGCCCCGGCGGCGCGCAGCAGGGAGGCTTGGGCGGCGGCGGAGGCGGCGGCGGGGGCTTGCAGCAGGGCGGCGGCGGCGGGGTGCAGCAGGCCGGGTCGCCGGCTTGGGCGCGCTCTGGGACGGCCCCCGCCAGCAGGAGCAGGCCAAGCCCGAGGGTCAAGCCAAGCAGGGTCTTATGCGGCGCCATGTCGGCCTCCAACTCTCTACTGACGAGCCCTGCAAATTCTGGGCCGCAAGTCCCCATTTCCCAGGGGTTTGCGGCCTGGCTGTCCCGGATGGAGACAACGGCGGCCTGGCCCGAACCTTCCTGCAAGCCCCATGCGGTCACTTCCGGCCGCTATGGGAGACGCGCAGCGATGTCGATGTGCCATCCAAACACGGAACGGTTGATAGACTATTGGCGCAGCCGGGCCCGTCCGGGCGCGCCGCCGCCGCGCACTTCCATCAGCCCCGCCGATTTCGCAGACCTCCTGCCCCAGGTGGTGATGCTGGGCCGGGTGTGTTCAGGCATCTATCCGATCCGTCTGGCCGGCGGCCTCGTCACCGAGCTGCACCAGCGCGACCTGCGTCAGCAGAACGCCCTCTCCCTCTTCGGGGCCAAGGACCGGATGGATCTTCAGTCCGCCCTGGAGATGGCCCGTAGGCGACCCGAACCCATTGTCGTCACCGCCAAGGCCCATGCCGAAGGCGTCGCCATCGGTATGGAGATGCTGTTCGCCCCCCTGGCTGGCCCCGAGAACGGACCGGACCGGTTCCTGGGCCTCTATCAGCCGCTCGCCATGGTGACCCGCCTGCGGGAAAAGCCCGTCCTCAGCTTCTCGCTGGAAGATATCCGCAAGGGCGGACCGGCCAATGAGGAGGCGCCGCGCCTGCGCCTGGCCGCCATCGACGGCCGCCGGATCGCCTGAGCCGCCGCCTCAGCCGGGTCCCAGCGCCTTCCACAGGAGCTGAGCGCCCACCAGGATCATAAGGATGTAGATGGCGGTGTAGAACTGCTCGGCCTTGATCCGGCGGACCAGCCAGACCCCGGCGAAGGTCGAGGCGACAGCCAGCGGCGCGAGCACCGCAGCGGTCATCAGGTTCTGCGCCGTGAACTGGCCTAGCGCCAGATAGGCCGGGACCTTGATCCAGTTGATCACCGCAAAGAAGATCGCCGTGGTCCCCACCAGGACCGGCGGGCTCAGATTCTTGGGCAGCACCCACATCTGGAACGGCGGCTGACCGGCATGGGCGATCTGGCTGGTGAAGCCTGAGGCTGCGCCCAGCAGGGCGCCCAGGGCCAGGGGCGCATCCTTGGGCGCCTGCACCCCGCCGCCGCGGGCCAGCCACAGGCGATGCAAAGCAAACACGATGCTGATGCCCCCCAGCACGGCCAGGACCGCGGTGGCTGAAACCTCGGCGGCCAGCAGATAGCCCAGCACGATGCCCACCGCCGCCGAGGGGATCATCAGCATCAGAATGTCCCGGTCCCAGCTGCGCCGGAAGGCCCAGACGCCGACCACATCCTGCAGGATCAGCACCGGCAGCAGGATGGCGGCGGCCTGCACCGGCGAAATGGCCAGGGCCAGGAGCGGCAGGGAGATGGCGCCGACGCCTGCAAATCCGCCCTTGGCCAGGCCCAACAGGATCACCGCCGGGACAGCCAGGGCGTAGAACAGCGGGTCGGTCAGCATGGCGCGCAAACCTCAGGCCGGGTCGGCCGGACCGGCCGCCGGTCGGACGCTGACCACGCGCAGCGCCCGCTCTCGCCCGTCTCGGTCAGGCCACTGAATGGACTGGCCGGGCCGCAGGCCGAGCAGGCCAGCCCCCACGGGACTTAAGATCGAAATTCGCCCCGCGGCGATGTCAGCCTCGGCTGGATAGACCAGGGTGACGGCGCGGGCCTCCCCATGGGCCTGATCGACGAACTCCACACGAGCGCCCATGCTGACGACGTCGACAGGCATCTCGCCATGGGGTCGGACCTCCGCCCGTTCCACCTCTTCCAGCAGGAGCCGGGCGACCTCTGGAGCGCGTTGCATCGCCCCCAGGGCCAGATCGGTGATCCGGTCGGCGTCGGTCTCAGTGAGGATGATGGTGGGGCGTGAAGCGGCTGCGGCTCGGGCTGTCATGGCATAGCATCCGGATTTGGAATGGGACGGGAGTCCAGATCGGCCTCCCACCCATCCGGATCTCAATGACTCAGCGATGTCCCCGGGCTCGGCTGACGCGCAGCGCAGACCCGGGGCTGGAAGCCTGCCGCGAGGTCCTTCCCCCGTATCCGGATCCGATCTGAACGTGCGCTCAACATGAGGCCAGCAAGCCCACCAAGCCCCGCTGAAGTCAACCGAGGCTCACTCCGGGGCGCTCGCCGTATCCAGGGCCTTGAGATCCTCTGCGCTGAGAGACAGCTGCGCCGCCCCCACCAGCTCCTGCAGCTGAGCCACGCTGGTGGCGCTGGCGATGGGCGCGGTGAGGCCAGCCTGGGCCATGACCCAGGCGAGCGCCACCTGGGCCGGGGTCGCCCCATGGCCGCCAGCCACCTCGTCCAGGGCGCCCAGGATCCGCATGCCGCGGTCGGTCATGTACTTCTTGGCGCCGCCGCCCCGGGGGCTTTTGCCCAGATCGGCCTCAGAGCGGTACTTACCGGTCAGGAAGCCGCTGGCCAGACCATAGAAGGGGATGACGCCGATCTCTTCGTCGATGCAGAGCTTCTGCAGGGCGCCTTCGAAACCCGCGCGGTCATAGAGATTGTAGAGCGGCTGTTCGCTCTCATAACGCGGGACGCCAAGGTCCCTGGCGGTGTCGATGGCCGATTTCAGCCGCTCGGCGGTGAAATTGGACGAACCCACCACCCGCACCTTGCCCGCCTTGATCAGCCGCCCATAGGCCTCGGCGGTCTCGGCCAGCGGCGTGTCTGCGTCATCCCGGTGAGACTGATAGAGATCGATATAGTCGGTCTTCAGCCGCTTCAACGAGGCTTCCACCGCCTGTTCGATATAGGCGGCCGACAGCCCCTTCATCCCCTCGCCCATTTCCATGCCGACCTTGGTGGCCAGCACGATTTTGTCGCGCCGACCGCCCTGGGCGAGCCAGTTTCCGATCACGGTCTCCGAGGCGCCGGCCCCGGCCGGCGACCAGCGGGAATAGACATCGGCGGTGTCGACGGCGTTGAAGCCTGCGTCGACAAAGGCGTCGAGGATCGAGAAGGAGGTCTTCTCATCGGCCGTCCAGCCAAAGACGTTGGTCCCCAGCATCAGCGGGGCGATCTTCAGGTCCGAACGTCCCAGTCTGCGCAGTTCCATGAGCGACCTCCTTCTCGTTGCAATCAGGCGGCCTGCTGACCGTCTTCGTAAACCGGCGCGTCTTCGGCCGGCAGGGCCGGACGCCCGAGGATCATATCCGAAGCCTTCTCGGCGATCATGATGGTTGGCGCATTGGTGTTGCCCCCCACCAGGGTCGGCATGACCGAGGCGTCGATGACCCGCAGGCCGGTCAGGCCCCGGACCTTCAGCTCGGCGTCGACCACCGCCATGGCGTCGCCGTCGGCGCCCATCTTACAGGTGCCCACCGGGTGATAGATGGTCTCCGAGGTGCGCTTGATCCAGGCGTCGATCTCCTCGTCGGTCTGCACCGCCTCGCCCGGCGAGTACTCCGGCCCGCGATAGGGATCGAGCGCCGCCTGACGGGCCACCTCGCGCATCATCTTAACCCCCTCGCGGATGGCGCGGCGGTCCTCCTCGGTGGCCAGGTAGTTGGCGAAGATGGCCGGATGATCCATCGGATCGGCCGAGCGCAGCCCCACCCGCCCGCGGCTTTCGGGGCGCAACTGGCAGACGTGGAAGGTGAAGCCGTCCTTGGCCACAGCCACCTTGCCGTGGTCCTGCATGATGGCCAGGACGCAGTGGATCTGCAGGTCGGGCCGGTCCAGGTCCGGACGCGAACGCAGGAAGGCGCCCGATTCCAGGAACTGCTGACGCCCCGGGCCCTTGTTGAAGAAGACGTAGTTCATGCCCACGCCGAGCGTCCTGATCAGGCCCTTGCGCATGGAATAGGCGGTGATCGGCTGCGGGCACTCCCAGGACAGGGTGACGTCCAGGTGGTCCTGCAGATTGGCGCCGACGCCTTTCAGCTCATGCACCACCGGGATGCCATGGGCGGCCAGCTCCTGGGAATCGCCGATGCCTGACAGCTGCAGAATCTGCGGCGACTGCACCGCGCCGGCGCAGAGCAGAACCTCGGCGTCAGCGTGGACGATGGTCTTGGCCTGGGTCTTATCGTCCATGTACTCGACGCCGACCGCGCGCCCGTCCTCGATGACGATGCGGGTGGTCCGCGCGCCGGTCAGGCAGGTCAGGTTCGGCCGCTTCAGGGCCGGATGCAGATAGCCCCGGGCGGCGCTCCAGCGCTGGCCGTCATGGACGGTGAGCTGATAGGGACCCCAGCCTTCCTGTTGGAAGCCATTGAAATCCTTGGTGATCGGATGACCCGCCTGCCGGCCGGCCTCGATGGTGGCCGCATAGATCGGATTGGGCGAAGAGGCCTTGGAGACCTTCAGCGGGCCCTCGCCCCCGTGCCAGGCGTCGCCGCCCCCTTCCAGGGCCTCGGAGCGTTTGAAATAGGGCAGCACCTCGGCATAGGACCATCCCGACAGCCCCATCTGGCGCCACTGGTCATAGTCCCGGGCATGGCCGCGGATGTAGATCATGCCGTTGATCGAGGACGATCCGCCCCAGCCGCGGCCCCTGGGCCACCACAGCTTGCGGTCGTTCAGGTGGGGCTCGGGCTCGGTCCAGAAGCCCCAGTTGTGCGGGCCCTCCTTGCCGATCAGACCGCCGACCCCGGCCGGCATCTTGACCATGAGGGAGTTGTCGCGCCCGCCCGCCTCCAGCAGCAGGACCTTTGTCGCCGGGTTCTCGCTGAGCCGGTTGGCGAGCACGCAACCCGCCGAGCCTGCGCCGATGATGATGTAGTCGTACCGGTCCATGTGACCGCCCTCCCCTGAACGCGTCTCTTTCGGGCTTTCGCCCTGACTTGTTGATCCCAGGCCTAGCGGCCCTTCCATTGCGGCGGACGCTTCTGGGCGAAGGCCATCGGCCCTTCCTTGAAGTCCTCGGACCGCAGCATGGCCGAAATCGCCGGATAGCGCATCTGAGCGGCCATGGCCGCGGCCAGACTCACCTCATCCAGCCCCTTGAACACCGCCTCCTTCGAGGCGCGGATCGACATGGGCGAGAGCTCGCAGATCTGCGCGGCCCAGCGCCTGGCCGCCGTCATCAGGTCGGCCGCCGGAACCACCTCGTTGACGAAGCCCAGCTCGCGGCCCTCCGCGGCGCTGACCCGCCGGCCGGTCAGGATCATGCCCATGGCCCGCTTCTCGCCGATCTGGCGCGGCAGACGGTGCAGGCCCCCGGCCAGGGCCGCCAGGCCCACCCGGGGCTCGGGCAGGGCGAAGGTGGCGGTCTCGGCGGCGATGATCAGGTCACAGGCCAGCGCGATCTCGAAGCCGCCGCCCATGGCCACCCCATTGACCGCCGCGATCAGCGGCTTGGTCAGATCGAACCGCTCGGTGAGGCCCGCGAAGCCTGAGGGCGGCAGGCCCATGCCGCCGCCGGTGGCCTGATGCTTGAGATCGTTGCCGGCCGAGAAGGCCCGCTCGCCCGCCCCGGTCACAATGGCCACCCACTGGTCGGGATCGGCGGCGAAGGCGTCGAAGGCGTCGTGCAGCTCGTGGTGGGCCGGCGAATGCAGGGCGTTCATCACATCTGGCCGGTTAAGCGTGACCACCGTCACCGGTCCGTCCCGCTCCACGGAGATGAATTCATAGGCCATGGCGTCCTCCCGTCGTCTTTGGAAGAACCTTCCCCTGGGCGCCCCTGCGTCCGTCAAGCCGTTCGACGGAAACCAGACCGCCTTCAGGGCGCGACGAAGGTCCGCACCGCCGCGCTCAGCCGCGTCAGGCCTTCAGGATCGACAAAGACCGAATGGCCGCTGGCGAACAGGGCCGCGGTCAGCCGCTCGGCCGGTACGCCCGCTTGGTCGAGCATGTAGCGACCGGCATAGGCCGGCGTGCTGAGGTCAAACAGCCCTGCGGCCCAGAACACCCTGAGCTTGGGATTGGCCGCCATGGCTTCCGCCAGCCGCTGGTTGGCCTCATCCTCCCCCTGCCCCCAGGTCCAGGCCGCGTTGACCTCCAGGTTCAGGGCCTCGTAGGTCTCCGGGGTCGCAAAGCCCAGGTGCTCCTTGAAGTAGGACTCCACCGCGCTCAGGCCTGCGGTTGAAGCCGGCAACTGGCCCGTGACCGCGCCGGGCGGCCGCGGCGGCGTGTAGCTGAGGCCCGGATCGTCATAGGGGGGCCGCTGGGGCGGCGCATCCAGGCGCCGCGTGGCCCGGGCGTCCAGTTGGCCGGTTCGAAGGCCCTGATCCTTGAGCAGGTTGAGATAGAAGTCAGCGCGGCTCAGCCGCAGATTCTTCTCCAGGATCAGATCCTTCGGCAGGCCGATCAGGTCGGACATGGCCTGCGCCACCGCCCGCTTCTCGTCCTCTGGCAAACTGGCGCCAGCGATCAGGGCGCGCACATAGTCGGTGCGGGCGAATTCGACGGCGGTCTCATAGACCTCCTGGGCCGTGCGGCCCTCGCGGGGGATGCGGCCATGGCTCCAGGCGCTGGCGGCGAAGCTGGGGAGCGTTGTCACATAGGGCATCTCGAAGCCCGGCGGCCGGGCCACCAGGGCGAACAGCAGCACCCCGTCCAGGTTCAGGTCCGCCCCATGCTGAGCGATCAGCGCCGCCCGGGTGGTGCCGTAGCTCTGGCCCAGCACATAGCGTGGCGAGCCCCCCCGGCCATGGGCCGTCAGCCAGTCGGCGATCACGGCCTTGACCGCCAGCGCGTCTCCCGTCGGCGTCCAGAAGGCTTGGCCCGCGCCGTCCTCCAGCGGGCGGCTGTAGCCCGTGCCCACGGGATCGATGAACACCAGGTCGGCGGCGTCGAGCGGGCTGTCGGGATTGTCGACCATCCGCTGCTCGGCCCCCTCCCCCAACCGCCGCTTGGGTCCGAAGGCGCCAAAGTGCAGCGGGGTGGTCGAGGCGCCAGGCCCCCCATTGAACAGGAAGATGACCGGGCGCGGTCCAGACGGGACATCGGTCCGCACATAGCTGGTGGTGATGATCTGACCGCTGGGATCCCCCCCGCCAGGGCTCACCCGCCAGGCCTCCACATGCGCCCGGTAGGCGACCGGCTGGCCGTTGAAGAGGCCGTTATGGGTCGTAATGGCCGCGGCTGGGGCCTGCGGCGCCTCAGCCAGCGCCGCGCCGCTCAGGCTGGCCGCCAGCGCGAGGGTGACCAGGAGATGTCGCAGCATGCAGGCCTCGCAGGCGGGGATCAGGTTAGGGACTCTTGGCGATCAGCCTATGCACTGGTCTGAAGAAAAGCATTTCGTTGTGAGGCGGATCATCCCTTGATCGATCGCAGCCTGCCGGCGGCCTGGGGCGGCGACGCATGAACTATGCGCCGGTCGCCGGGGAGGCCTGGACAACGCAAGCACTATGCGGGGCCTTGCCGCTAGAGTTCGCCCCTGGAGATCTGGGGCCGGCGGCGGAGGGGCGGATGAACGGCATGCAGGCCTGGGGTCGCGGCGCGGCCGCCCTGCTGGCGACCCTGGCCATCGGCCTGGTCGCCTCGCCGAGCCTGGCGGGGGACCATCCCGCACCGTTTCAGATAACGCTGAAGCCGATCACCGGCGGCGATGGCGAGGTCGACGCCCTGGGGGTCCGTTGGCGTCTCACCCTGCCCGCCGGATCGGCCTTCGATCTGACGGCGCCGATCACCTATGCGGGGGTCGAGGGCGTGGCCGATCGGATCGAGATCATCTCGGCGACGGACGAGTCGGGCCCGATCGCCTTCACCACCGTCGATGACCCACCCCATCCCGGCGGCTTCCCGCATTTCCGCCACTGGAAGGCTGAGCGCCCGGTGTCGGGTCAGGTCGAGGTCGCCTACCTGGCCCAGGTGCGGACGCCCGGCGGCCGGGGCGGCCCGCCCTTCGACCTGCGCGCCTCAGGGGGCGGACTGAGCGGCGCGGGCTCCGGCTTTCTGCTCCTGCCTCGCGGCGTTCAGACCTCGCATTCACAGCTGAGCTGGGACCTGTCTGACCTGCCGGCCGGATCAGGCGCCAGGACCAGCTTCGGCGAAGGCGACACCCAGGTGGACGGCCCGCCCTCGCGCCTGATGCAGGGCTGGTACATGGCCGGTCCCTTCGGCCGCTATGTGGGCGCAGGCCAGAGCGCCGGATTCAGCGCCAGCTGGCTAGGCCGCGCGCCCTTTGATGCGGCCGCCGAAATGGCCTGGGCGGCCGAGGCCTACACCTATCTGGGCGAGGCCTTCGGCTATCTCGACCCGGTCCCGCCCTACCGGGTCTTCATGCGCTTCGTGGACGGCGCGCCCTGCGGCGGCGGCACGGCGCTCGGCGCCTCCTTCATGTACGCCCGTTGCGCCCTGGCCGACGAGGAGACCGCGCCGTCCCCGCGGGAGACCCTGGTCCATGAGATGGTCCACATGTGGGTCGGCGGGATCGAGGGGCCGCAGGGCGTGACCAGCTGGTTCAGCGAGGGCCTGACCACGCACTACACGCGGTTGATGATGCTGCGCGGCGGGCTGGACTCCGTGGACGCCTATGGGGCGCACATCAATCATTCCGCCCAGGCGCTCTATGGGCTTGCCGCCCAGGATCTCAGCGCCCAGGCGATCGTCGAGGTGGGCTTCGCCGACGGGGACATCCGCCACATCCCCTATCACCGCGGCGCCTTCTATTTCGCCGACCTCGACGCCCGCATACGTGAGCGCTCGGGCGGGACCCGCACCCTGGATACTGTGCTTCGCCCCATGTTCGAGGCTCGCCAGGCGGGCCAGAGCTTCGACCACGCCGCCTGGATCGCCCTGATCGGCGCCGAGATCGGCCCGGACGCCGGCGAGGAGTTCGAGGCCCGCATCCTGCGCGGCGAGACCTTCGCCCCCCATCCGAACGCCTTTGGCCCCTGCTTCACCCGCCTGGACAAGACCTATGAGATCGAAGGCCGCGGCCCTGTCGATCGCTATGAGTGGGTGCGTCAAACCGACGTCCCCGACGACCTCTGCCGCAACTGGTAGGACTTCAAGATGATGCTTGTTCGCCCCCTCCTCCTGGCCGCCCTTTTGGCCTTCGCCGGCGCTGCGGAAGCCGCCACCCACCGGTTCGTCGCCATGGCCGGCGGCGAGAAGGTCGGCCATCTGGTGGCCGAGGTGGACGGCCGCACCGCGAAGATCGACTTCGCCATCAACAATAATGGCCGGGGCCCCAAGGCCCGCGAGCAGATCACGGTAGACGCCTCCGGCGCGCCGGTGAGTTGGGCCATCGCAGGCTCCTCCCTGTTCGGCAGCCCAGTGCGGGAGACCTTCAGCCGCCAGGACGGCGTGGCCCAGTGGGTCAGCCAGGCCGACCAGGGCGAGGCGCAGGTTTCAGGCCCAGCCCTATACGTGCCCAACGACGGCAGCCCCTGGGCCCTGGGCCAGTACGTCAAGGCACTGCTCAAGGCGCCCGGCCAGACCCTGCCCGCCCTGCCGTCGGGGACCATGCGCCTGCAGGAGGTCCGCAAGATCACCCTGGGCGAAGGCGCCTCGGCGGTGAAGCTGACCGTCTACGAGCTTTCCGGCGTCGATCTGACCCCGAGCTACGTGTTGGTGGACGCCCGCGGAGACATGTTCGGCGTCCTGGGCGGCGGCCTGATCCGGGAAGGCTACGAGGCCCATCTCGATGCGCTGACCACCCTGGCCCAGGAGATTTCCCTGGACCGCGCCAAGGCCGCCCAGGCCAAGCTCGCCCACCGCTTCGACGCCCCGGTGCGCATCCGCAATGTCCGGGTGTTCGACCCCGAGACCATGACCCGCGGCCCGCTGTCGGCCGTGGTCGTGTTCGGCGACCGGATCACCAGCGTGCAACCAGAGACCGACGGGCCGGCCCCGGAGGGCCAGGTGGTGATCGATGGTCAGGGCGGGACCCTGATGCCGGGCCTGCATGACATGCATTCCCACACCTCGCTGTCCTCCAACCTCTTCTATCTGGCCGCTGGCGTCACCGCGACGCGGGACCAGGGCAACGACAATGAGCGGCTTCTGGCCATGGTGGAGGGTCTGGAGTCCGGCGAACTGGCCGGCCCGCGCATCGTGCGTAATGGCTTCCTGGAAGGCCGCAGCCCCTATTCCGCCCGCCATGGCTTCATCCCCGAGAGCCTGGAAGAAGGACTGGAAAACGTCCGCTGGTACGCCGACCACGGCTACTGGCAAATCAAGATCTACAACTCGATGAACCCCGATTGGGTGGGTCCCCTGGCGGCCGAGGCCCGGCGTCTGGGCATGGGCGTCACCGGCCATGTGCCAGCCTTCTCCAGCCCCGACCGGGTCCTGATGGACGGCTATGACGACATCGCCCACATCAACCAGCTGATGCTGGGCTGGATCCTTGATCCGGAGGAAGACACCCGCACCCCCCTTCGGCTGACCGGCATGGCGCGGGCCGCCGATCTCGACCTCAACTCTGACCGTGTCGTCTCGACCGTCCGGTACATGCGCGAGAACGGCAAGGCGCTGGACACCACCGCCATGATCCTGGAGCGGCTGATGCTGAGCCGCTCAGGCCGGGTGCATCCGGCCGACGCCCCCTATTTCGACCATGTGCCGGTGGCCTATCAGCGCTACCGCAAGCGCTCCTTCGTGACCCTGGGCGAGGGCCAGTACGAGACCGATGCGGCCTATCAGGCCGGGTTCGGCAAGGTGCTGGAGGTGCTCAAGTTGCTGGATGACAACAATGTCCAGCTGCTGCCCGGCACGGACGACGGCACGGGCTTCTCGGTCCATCGTGAGCTGGAGGTCTATGTGAAGGCGGGGATTTCGCCGGCCAAGACCCTGCGTCTGGCGACCCTGGACGCCGAACGCTATTTCGGCCGCGATCACGAGCTGGGCTCCATCGCCCGCGGCAAGCTCGCCGATCTGATCCTGGTGGAGGGCGACCCCACCACCGACATCAGCGACATCCGCCAGGTGCGCATGACCATGGTCGGCGGGGTGGTCTACTACCCGGCCGAGATCTACGACCACCTGAACGTCAAGCCATTCGCAGCCCCGCCGCCGGTCACCCCGGCGCGGTAAGAGGCAGAGACCCGGCCGCCCGGAAGGTGACGGCCGGGCAGCTTCCTTACGAGGCGGCCAGTTCGAAGGCCGCGGTGATCTTCAGCTCAACCTCGTCAGAGACCACCGGGGCGGCGTAGCCCAGGCCGAAGTCGCTGCGCTTCAGGGTCGAGGTGGCGGTAAAGCCCACGGTCTGGGCCTTGTTCATCGGATTGACGCCGGCGCCCATCAGCTTGGCGTCCAGCACCACCGGCTTGGTGACCCCATGCAGGGTCAGGTCGCCGGTGATCTTCGCCTCATCGCCATTGGCGACCACCGAGGTCGAGACGAACTTGGCGGTGGGGAACTTCTCCACCTCGAAGAAGTCGCCCGAGGCCAGGTGCTTGCCGAACCCCTCGGAGGTGACGGTCAGGCCCGACAGGGGAATGTCGATCGACAGGCTGGCCTCCGACAGATTGGCCGGATCCAGGGTCAGGGTCCCGGTCATCTCACCGACCATCCCGTAGAGGGTGGAAAAGCCCATATGATCCACCGACCAGACCACCTGGGTGTGGTTGGTGTCGGCCTTGTAGCTGCCGGCGACGACGCGGGCGGCTTCGGGCTGGCCGGGCATGGCCGGCGCCTGGGCCATGACGGGCGAGGCCAGGACAATCGCCGCGACGGCGGCCAGTAGGTGGGATTTCATAGTCGACCTCTCAATGATGCCTTGGC
Organism: Caulobacteraceae bacterium UBA3198; assembly: GCA_002363865.1. Taxonomy (GTDB): domain Bacteria; phylum Pseudomonadota; class Alphaproteobacteria; order Caulobacterales; family Caulobacteraceae; genus Phenylobacterium. The sequence goes on along the minus strand of DEWY01000013.1, from coordinate 515,196 downwards.
CAGCGCCCGTGGCGGCCAGCTTGCGGAGGTAAGCATAGAGGTCGCCCGCGCCAAGGTCGAAGCCTGCGGCGCCCACATGGCCCTTACGGCCGGCAGGCGGCCTCTGGCACGTCGGGCTTGCGGGTCCACTGGTAGGCCTCCACCCATTCGCCGCGGGGCAGATAGGTGATGGGGAAGGTCGCCCCGTCCCGGGTCACCTGCAGGGTCAGGGTGCGCTCGGGATCGCCCTGCACCGAATCCATGGCCACCGCATAGGTCACCACGTCGCCGATGCGCAGGCCGGCCTTCTCGGCCTCCGAGCCGGGGATCAGCCCGGCGATGGTCTTGACGTGACCGACCAGGGAGCGGGGTTCAAACCCCAGCTCAAAGCGGCGAAAAGGGCGGGTAATGCGCGCAAAACAGGGGCTAAATGCGTCCGATTCCGGCAGCATCAGACCGCCCGCCAGCATGTCGGCGGTGAGCTGGCCGCCCGCCTCTCCCAGTTCAGCGACCACCAGGTCCTGCCAGTCGGCCTCGGTCACCGGCAGGCCCGCCCGGCGCCGGGCGATCATGGCCAGGATCAGGTCATCCACCGACCGCTGTCCCGCCGAGGCCTTGCGGATGCGATCGTTCAGCACCGCGAAATACAGGCCGCCCCGGTCATAGGGCAGGGTCCGCACCCGGGTGTCCTCCCAGAAACGGGCGGCGATCTGGTCGTTGGGCGTGTCGTTCAGCGCGTTGGTGTAGTAGCGCCGGGCGGTGTCGTTGATGTCCTGCAGATAGTCCTCAGTGGAGATCAGCCCCGCCCGCCAGGGCAGCCGCGCTTGGTAGAAGACCGCATTGCCCTCGGAGTACCATTGGCCGGGGCCCAGGGATGTCCAGGTGTGGATCATCTCGTGGGCCAGCGTGCCCTTGATGCTCTCGGCCGTGGTGGCCTGGCCATAGGTGGTCAGGAACGAGTTGGTCAGGGCCGCCCCGCCGCCGGCGTTGATCGGATTGAACCGCAGGAAGACCCGGTAAGGCGGCTCCTCGGTCTCCTGGAAAAAGTCGCTCATCCAGGTGTGAAGACGCTCGGTCCAGGCCATCAGCGGCGCCGGATCAAAGGGCGGCTCCCCCAGCCAGGCGGCGGAGAAGCCGTTGTTCTGCGGCTCGGCTGGATAACGCTTCATGGGGCCTGCCATGAAGACGCCGGACCACAGGCGGTCGGCTGAGCCGGCGCCCGGCAGGACCGCGTCGCCCTCGCCCCAGCTGGAGGTGGCCGTGGCGCCCGGGCCCATGGCGCTGAGATCCCAGTCGATGGTGATCTGATAGTCGCGGCCGTCCGGGGGCGTCAGCAGGAAGGTGTTGCCCACCGCCGAGAAGCCGCCGCCTTCGGTGCGCAGCTGATAGGGCGGACCCGATCCCCGCCGCGGCGGGGTGTTGTCGATGGGCGCGCGGTAGCTGACCACCAGATCGCCGCTGACCGCCCGGCCGGCCAACCAGTGGCGGGCGTAGACCAGGGCCTCAGGATCATCGCGCACCTGCAGGGGAACACTCCCCTGTTCATCCGTGGCGGTGAGCCCGATCAGATGCTCGGCCACCGTCTCGGTATTGGCGATAACGATGGGCAGGCTGACCAGGACCTCGCCCGCCGCCGCGTCGAGGTCCGACAGGGTCAGGGTGACGTCCACATGACCGAGCCCCCGGGCCTCATCCATCGGCCCCGGCGCGATGCGGACGCTGAGCGCCGCGGGCTCGGCTGCGGCGGCGGGAAGGCCGCAGAGAGACACGGCCGCGGCGACGATCAGGGACCTGACGTTCATCGGAAACTCTGGCGCTCCATCAGGGCCTGGGCGCTGGCCAGGTCCTGCACAATGTGTCCCAGGGACTTGTAGGCGGTGATCTGGTCGGAGGACTGGCGGCCCTCCAGGGCGCCGTCGAACACCTGGCCGATTTCGCCGACGACGTGACCGTCATCGATCAGGCCCGCAGCCTTGGCGGCCAGGACCTCGGCCCCCTGGGCCAGGACGCCTTCACGGCTGTCGGCGATCAGGCGGGCGCGCAGGATCAGGTCGTGATCGACCTCGACCGGTCCGGCATAGCTCGATCCCACCAGATTGATATGGGCGCCCGCGCTGACCCAGTCGCCGTGCAGGACGGGCGTCCTGGAGCTGGTGAGGGTGCAGATGATGTCGGCGCCCTCCACCGCCGCCCGCCCCCCGGCGAGCGCGCGCACAGCCAGGCCGGTCTCGGCGGACATCTCTGCGGCGAAGGCCTGCGCCCGGCCGAAATCCCGCCCCCAGACCCGGACCTCGCTCAGGGCGCGGACCTGGGATATGGCCCGCAGATGAGTCCTGGCCTGCTCGCCGTAGCCCAGCAGGGCCAACCGGTGAGCCTCGGGCCTGGCCAGGGCGTCGGTGGCCGCCGCACTGGCCGCGGCGGTGCGGATGGCGGTGATCTCGCCGGCATGGGCCACGCAGATGGGCGCCCCGCTCTCCCCGTCAAACAGCACTACGACGCCCTGGTGGGACTGGCGGCCCAGGGCGAAGTTCTCCGGAAACACGCTGACCAGCTTGGCGCCGAAGCAGGCCCGCTCCCCCAGGGCGCCGGGCATGACCCCGAACATGCGGCCCTGGTCCAGGGGAATGATGCTGCGCAGCAGCTGGCGGGTCTCGCCCCTGGAGAGCGCGATCATGGCCTGCCGCACGATGGGGATGCAGACCTCATAGGTCAGGCGCGCGCGGACCTCGTCCTGGCCGATGACCCGCATCAGACCGCCTCGCGCTTGCGGACGAAGGCCAGGTAGTAGCCGGTCCCGAGCAGGGCCCAGACCCCCAGGGCCACATAGGGCGTCCAGTCGGCGCCCAGGCCCAGCAGGGCGACGATCACGGCCATGACGGTCCCGGCATAGGCCCAGAACAGGGTGGCGGGCTTCGACAGGCGGAAGGTGGCCGCCGCGTAGATCTCCGGATGCCGGCGCACCACCACGGCGGCTGCGAAGTTGACCCCGGCGTACTTGATCAGCGTCGGGATGTTCACCGCCAGGAAGAGCGCGGTCAGGTTCATTGGCGCGGCCAGACCCAGGGTCGCGCCGGCCAGGATGGCGCTGAGCGCCACATAGGGCGCGCCGGTGCGCGGATGCACCTTCATCATGGCGGCCGGCAGCATGCCGGCCCGGGCCATGGCGAAGAGGTTCCGGGAAAAGCCCAGATAGAGGGAGTTGATCGAGGTGCCGATGGCCACCACGGCGGCCGTGACGATCAGCGGCTTGGCGAGCGGCCCCATGAAGACCTCCGCGGCGTCCAGCAGCGGCGTTTCGCTCGCCCCCAGCGCATCGGCGCCGAGGACGCCCATGGTGACCCCGCCGACCATCAGATAGAGGGCCACCGCCGCCAGGATCGACAGGGCCAGGCCCAGAGGGATGGTCCGGCGGGGGTTTTTCACCTCATCGCCGATCTCGGTGGAGGATTCGATGCCGAAGAACAGGCCGATCAGCAGGGGGATGGCGGCGAACACGCCGGCCCAGCCCTGGGGCAGGAGCGGTGCATAGGCTTGCGGCGTGATCGTCGGCGCGCCCCAGGCGGCGAAGAGGAGAAAGAGGCCGATCATGGCGGCGATCATCAGCACCTGCAGGCGCCCGGCCAGCCCGACGCCCACCATGTTCACCCCCCAGAAGAGCAGGAAGATTCCGAACATGGCCGGCTTGGTGGGCAGTGGGACCACCATGTTCAGATAGCGGACCAGCACCAGAGCCAGGACCAGGATGGCGCCCAGGTTGGAGACGATCCGCAGCCAGGCGATCATGAAGCCGAGGAACGGGCTGACAAACCGCCGGGACCACTCGAAGGAGGCGCCCGAGGTCGGCAGGGCCGAGCCCATGAAGGCGTAGGTCACCGCAATCACGAACATCGGCACGGCGGCGATCAGCACCGCCAGCAGCATGCCGGGTCCGGCGAGCGCCGTGGCCGGCGCGATCACCGAGAAGATCGCCACCCCGACCGCCGTCCCAAGGCCAAGCGAAATCACCGCCCAGAGGTCGACGCCCCGGTGCAACAGGCCTGTGGTGTCGGCCGCAGACGGCGCAGGCTCGCTCATGATCGCTTGTCCTTCTGGCGATGGAGCCAGTCTGTGACCGCCAGATCCTGGGCCGCATGCCCCAGGGACTTGTAGACGGTGATCTGATCGACGGCGGTGCGGCCCGGTTTCGCACCGGCCAGCACCTCGCCGATTTCGGCGGCGATATGGTCGGTCGGCAGGCCCGAGCGCAGGAACTCGCCCCCGTGGGCCAGCACATGCTCGCGATGATCGACGATGAAGCGGGACCGGGACACCAGGTCTGTGTCGATCTCCGCCTGACCCGGGCCGCTGGAGCCGACGGCGTTGACGTGGGCGCCGGGCGAGACCAGGCGGCCTTCCAGGATCGGATCAACCGCGCCGGTGACGGTGCAGATGATCTCCGCTCCATCGACCGCCTCAGCGACGGTCTCACAGGCGCGCAGACCGTGGTGTTCGGCGAAGACCTGGGCGCGACCGAAGTCCCGACCCCAGACCCGGATGTCCTCCAGGGGCCGGACCAGGCGCAGGGCCTCGAGGTGGGCCAGGGCCTGCTTGCCGAGACCCAGGATCGCCAGGCTGCGGGCGCCGGGCGCCGCCAGGGCCTCGGTGGCCACGGCGCTGGCTGCGGCGGTTCGGATCGCGGTGACCTCGGCAGCGTCGGCCAGACAGACGGGCGCACCGGTGGCCCCGTCGAAGATCACCACCAGCCCCTCATGGGCTTTGCGGCCCTTCCCGTCGTGGAAGACGCTGACCAGCTTGGCGCCGAAGACGCCGTCCGCCGACAGGGCCGCGGGCATGATGGCGAAGGTGCGTCCCTCGCCCAGGCCAATGAAGCTGCGCAGGTGCTGGCGCACGCGGCCGTCGGAGAGTGCGATCATCGCCTCGCGGACCACCGGGATGGCGGCGGCGTAGGTCAGGCGATCGCGCACGCCGGCGGCGTCGATGACGATGGGATCGGCGGCCTGCGCGGCCATGCGGCGAGCCTCCCTGAAGATGGAGACGGGGGCGGGCGATGGTGGGGTCACCGCGCCGCCCCCGCAGGGACGCCAGAACCAAGCGGGCCTGGCGTTTTCCGTCTGGCCCTAGAAGCGGGCATTCAGGCCGACATAGTACTGGCGGCCAAGGATGTCGCCATGGTTGCGGGTCGGATAGGACGGCTCTTCGTCGGTCAGGTTTATGACGCCGGCGCGCACCGTGTAGTTGCCGAAGTCGTACTGCCCCGAGACGCTGTGACGGATGTTGCGCTCGATGATCGGGTTGGGGTTGTTTTCGATGGTCGCTGTCGGCGTGGCCTTCACCTCGGGCAGGTAGATCATCGAGTAGGTCAGCCGGACCGGCCCGCGGACATGGCGGGCGTCAAACCGCGTGGTCCAGTCGGGGATGGCCACCGTGCCATCCGAGCGGGTGAGGTCGAAACCGGTGACTGAGGTCTCCAGCTTAGCGGTGTGGGTGGCCTCGATGGACAGGTCGAGGGTCCCCCAGTCGGCGTCGCCGAAGAATCGGCCTGGCGAGAAGGTGTAGCCGGCGAAGTAGGTCTCGCCGCGATAGGTGACCTCACCGGCGTTGAAGGTCGTCGTCTGGGCCGTCGCCGTGGCGCCGGTGGCGTCGCGGGTGAAGCGGCTGCAGATGTCAGCCGGCTGCGGGCTGGAGTCGTAGCAGGTCTCCATGAAGTTCTGCGGCGTGAACGGCGACAGACCGTCGGTCAGATCCACCTCGATCCGGTCCACCACCAGAGTCAGGCCTGGCGCAAAGGTCGGCTGGAAGATCAGGCCATAGGTGATGGTGTCGGAGATCTCGTTGCGCAGGTCCGCATTGCCGCCGGTGGTCACCAGGGCCGCGGCGAAGTTCTCCGCCGGGTTCTGGAAGGTCGACAAGGGGCCATAGCTCGGATTGGCGGCGAACAGGGCCTGGCAGTTGGCCAGGCGGGTGGCCGGCGCCGGACCGCCGCTAATGCGGTCGGCGTCGCAGGGGTCCTGGCCGACGCTGGCCAGGGCGGTGCGCGACGGGGCCAGCAGCTGTTCCAGGGTGGGCGCGCGGAAGTTGCGGCTGCGCGATCCACGCAGGGTCAGGCCCTCGAAGACCTCCCAGCGCAGACCTGCGCCCCAGACATCCTCACTGCCGGCCAGGGAGTTCTTCACCCGCCGGAAGGCGCCTTCGAAGTCCACCGCCTGGGCGAAGGGCAGCGTCACGTCCCCGCCGATGATCGGGATCAGAAGCTCGGCCGAGTATTCGTTGGTGTCGTATTCGCCCCGGGTCGCCACGGTCGGCACCCGCGAGCCGGTCAGGCCCCGCTGGGAGGCCTCCAGCGGCACGAACTTGGCGCTTTCGCGACGGTACTCATAGGCCAGGGAGAACTTGGCGGGGCCAGCGGGCAGGTCGAAGAGGTCGCCGCCCAGGGTGGCCAGGAAGTTGTCCTGGACGTTGTAGAATTCCTGACCGGTCTGGACCGTGGCGTAGGCCCGCGCCTCGGGCGAGACATTGCCGTTTCCGAACGGATTGATCGGCGCGCAGGCGGCGTCGTCATTGGCCGTGCTGGCGTCGGCGTTGATGGCGCAGACGATGGTCCCTGCCCCGTTGCGCACAGCGTTGACCGCATTGTTAAAGCGGGCGGTGTCGACGCCCCAGGCTTCCTGCCGGCCATCAGTCACGCCGCGGCTGACCGTGGCGCTCCAGTAGAAGTTCCGCTCGGCGAAATCGAAATCGCCTTCCAGCCCGGCCAGGACCCGGTAGCTCTCGGTGACCTGATTGCCTTCCCGGGTCGGCAGCAGATCATCGAACCACTTGGACAGGAAGAGCGGCGCGCCGCCCCCGAAGGCCGGGCGCAGGGCGGTGAGCTGGGCCACTGTGGCCGGGGTCAGGAAGGCGTTGTTGCGGGTGAACGCGATGACGCCGGAGCCGGAGGCGGCGTTGTTGAGCACGGTGTTGCTCGCCTGGGCCGCATAGGGGTCGGTGCCTTCGGTGCGGCCATAGAGCAGCTCGCCGGTCAGACGGACCCGGTCGGTCAGGTCGAAATGGCCAATGGCGTTGGCGCTGAACCGCTCCACCCCGGTACGCAGGGCGGCCAGCTCGCGATAGGTCAGGCCGTCTCCGCCGCTGGCGAAGGGCACGCCCTGGATCGAGCCGGGGTTATAGGCCGCGATCCCGCCGGCCGAGGTGAACTGCTGGCCGAGCAGGAACATCGGCACTGGCGCAGGTGTGGTGAAGATAACGCCCTGGGGGTTGAACTCCCAAAACCGGGCGTCGAAGATTTCCTTCACCGAGGGGATGCCGTCGGTGCTCGAGGTGTTGGCCGAGTTGGGCACGGTGATGCGGCCGAGATTGCTCCGCGGCCGGTCATAGTCGAGCAGGGAGTCGTTCTGCGACCATTCCAGGTTCAGGGCCACATTGCCCCGGTCGTCCATGAAGTTCTTGCCGAAGGTCCCGCGCAGGGCGTGGACCGGATAGTCGCTGCGCGAGGAAATCCCGGTCTGAGCGTCCAGTTCGACGCCTTCGAAATTTGTCTTCAGCACATAGTTGATCACGCCGGCGATGGCGTCGGAGCCATAGACGGCCGCGCCGCCGCCCTGCACCACCTCGACCCGGTCCAGAAGACCCAGCGGGATCATGTTGGTGTCCACCGACGAGCCGGCCAGACCATTGGACGAGGCCACGAAACGCCGACCATTGACCAGGGTGAGCGTGCGCCCGGCGCCCAGGCCGAAGAGGTTGGGGAACTGCTGGCCGGCGCCCGCCGCGCTGCCGGAGCCGGCGGCGATCGGATAGTTGGGGATGTTGGAGCTGATCTGGTTCATCAGATCGCCGACCTGCACCACGCCGCGGTCGGTGAAGGACTGCTGATCGACGGACAGGACCGGCGCTGCGGTGTCCACCTCGACCCGGCGGATCCGCGAGCCGGTGACGATGATCTCCTGCAGCTCGGCGGCGTCGCTTGTCTGAGCGACGGCCGGCGCGGCCGAGAGCGCTGCAGCCATGGCTGCGCCGAGCATGGTGGTGGCGAGCAGTCGCCGCCGGATCGATTGATCGTTCATAACATCCCCCATTGGCCGAAGCGGCCCCCAAGTCCCAAGCGCCTCAACACCTGCGCGCCCCGCCGTCTGTGGGCAGGTGCGCTCGTCCAGGTCCGAAGCCCGCGATGGCAGTGAATTTCAGACTAGTCAGCCACCCGTGGTTTTTCTTTTCGAATGGCCGAGCGTCACCGGCATGTCGCAAATCGTTTATGCAGGCTCCGAAGCCCCATCGCATGTCCAATGCGACGCGGGCGCCGAGGCTGACTGTCGCATCTACGGGTGAGGCCGCGGGCCGGGTCCATGCTCAGGCCTGCCCCCGGCGGCGCAGAAGCGCGGCGTGCAAGCGGGCAAGACCCTCATCCAGAGCTGCAGCTTCGCCGCCGAAGCCGATGCGGATGTGGCCGGGCTGACCGAAAAAGTCTCCAGGCGCGACGACAATCTGTTCGGCCGCCCACAGCCAGGAGGCCAGTTCCAAGGTGTCCGACACACCGACCACCTTGGGAAAGTACATGCAGCCAAAGGCTGGCGGCTCGCCAAGGATCAGTCCGTCGGCGGCCATACGCGCCGCATGTCCGAGGAGCACCGGCCGCGCCGCCGCCAGCACCCCGCGCCAATGGGCGTCGAAGGGCGCCATGTCCTCCAGCACCAGGGCCCCGATGGCGTGGGCAAGCTTGGAGACCCCGAGATCACCCTGCGGGTTGGCGGCCTGTATGGCGGCGATATTGGCCTTGGACGCGACCGCCCAGCCGCACTTCAGCGCGAAGAGTCCCTGAACCTTGGTCAGGCTGCCCGCGCTGACGAAGACGTCGGAGACGCCCACCGCCGAACCGACATCGGCGAAGTCGGCATAGACCTCATCGATCAGCACCCGAGCGCCCACCTGGGCGGCGATGTCGGCGATGGCCCGCAGGGTCGCACGGTCCAGGATCGCGCCGGACGGATTGTGCACCTGGGTCAGCAGGATCAGCCGGGTCTCGGGACGAACCAGGGCTCGCAGTTCCTCGAGGTCGATGGCGAAATCCGGCGCGCGGCGCGGCAGCGGCGTGATCTTCGCCTGCGCCGCCTGCGCCAGGGCCGGCAGCAGATCGAAGGCCGGCGCCTCGACGACCACATGGTCGCCCGGGGCGACGAAGGCGGCCATGGCCATCGCCATGGCGCTGGTGGCGCCGGTGGCGCCGATCACCTGCTCGGGCTCGACCCCGTAGCGCCTAGCGACCGCGGCGGCCACATGGCGGTTTCCGCCGGCGAAGGTGCTCTCGAACCGGTCGGTCACGCCGCCCTGGAAAGCCTCGCGCACGACGCCCGCCAGCAGATCGGTGGGCTCCTTGATCGTGGAGTCGAAGAGGACGGCCGCCCGGGGCTCGGTCGCCACAGCGCGCAGCACTTCCCGCACCCAGGCGGTGTAGCCGCCGTCCAAGCCCGACCGAAAGCCGTTGCTGGGTGTCGGACTCAGACGCGCACTCACTGAACTCAAGGCCTCTTCCCCATGGCCCGCCCCTCCTTGCCCCGCCAGAAGCGACAGGCGCCCAGGAACCGATCCTAGTTACGGGCCTCGGTTTTTCTTGCCTTTGTGTTCCTTGACAGGGGCTGTCTCCGCATCCGCTATGCTTGGGGCGGGAGGGGGAGACATAAGATATGCCGACAGCTCTGGACGCGATCGACCTCAAGATCCTCGACCTGATGCAGAAGGACGCCTCCCTCTCCACCGCCGAGATGGCCGAGCGCGTGGGGCTGTCGCAGTCCCCCTGCTGGCGGCGGATTCAGCGCCTGAAGGACGAAGGCTACATCAAGGCGACGGTGGCCATCGTTGATCGCCAGATGCTGGGCTTCAAGATGCAGGTCTTCGCTCAGGTGAAGATGACCACCCTGACCGACGAGGAGCGCGAAGGCTTCTTCAAAGCCATCCACGACATCCCCGAGATCCTGGAATGCTACGCCGTCTTCGGGGAGATGGACTGCATGATGAAGGTGCTGGCGCCCGACGTGAACTGGTACCAGGACTTCATCTTCTCCACGATCCTGAAGCTGCCTGGCGTGGTCGATGTGCGCTCCATCGTGACCCTGTCTGAGTCCAAGTCCACGACCGCCGTCCCCCTGCGACACCGCACCTTCCGCTAAAGCGCGCCGCATAGCCTATTCAAGGCGCCTGGGCGCGCGCGGGCACAAGGGCAAGATAATCCGAAGACCCGCAGCTAGGCTGTCATGGAAACGCGGAGGATCAGCGGCATGAGCTTCACTGGACGCGGACTGGCGCAGATCATCGCCTGCCTGGCCCTGAGCCTGGGGGCCGCGCAGGCCCAGCCGGCTCCGGCGCCTCTCACCCCCGTCGCGCTTGAGGCGCCGGTCGTCACGGCGCATCGGGGCGTCTTCAACGGCAAGCCCGTCGCCTATCAGGCCCGCGTCGAGGCCATCGACCTGCCGGGGCCCGACGGTGGTCCGGGGGTTCGGCTGGTGACCACCGCCTATGTGGCCACAGGGCGCGCAGCCGGCCCTGAGCGGCCGGTGATCTTCATCTTTAACGGCGGGCCCATCTCGCCCTCACCCTATCTGCACATGGGCGCCTTTGGTCCCAAGCGGCTGGCGGTTCCCGACGATCTCAGCGCCGATCCGGCCAGCTTCCAGATCGTCGACAATCCCTACACCGTGCTCGATGTGGCTGATCTGGTCTTCTTCGACCCGGCCGGCACCGGCTTCAGCCGCTTCGCCGATGGGGTGGACCCGCAGACCTATTTCTCGGTGGAGGCCGACGCCCGCCAGCTCACCGACTTCGTCGTCGCCTGGTCGAAGGCGCACGGCCGCGAGGCCTCGCCCAAATACCTGTTCGGCGAAAGCTACGGCACCATCCGCGCCGCCGTCGCCGTCAACCAGATCCAGAAGCTGCCGCAGGATCAGAACCTGCGCGGCGCGATGTTCATGGGCCAGGCGATGAACATCGTCGAATACGTCCAGCGACCGCAGAACATCATCAGCTATGTGGTCTCCCTGCCGACGCTGGCGGCCACCGCCTGGTGGCACGGCAAGGCCGACCTGAAGGGCCAGGATTTCGAAGCCTGGATGGCCGAGATGCGGACCTTCGCCCGCACCGAGTACCTGACCGCGCTCGCCCAGGGGGACGATCTCGACGCCGCGACCCGGCAGGAGGTCGCCAACAAGGTGGAGGCCTATAGCGGCATCCCGGCGGCCTACTATGTCGAGAACAATCTGCGGATCACCAAGGAGCGGTTCCGGGTCGAACTGCTGAAGGACCAGGGCCTGACCTTAGGCATGTCCGACGCCCGCTACACCGGTCCCTCGGCGCCCGCGGGCCAAAGGGCGGCCGATCCGTCCCGGGTCCTGCCTGAGGCCCTGATCGCCGCCTTCGAGGTCTATGCCCGCGACACCCTCAAGGTGGGCGACCTTGGCGCCTATAATACCCGCAGCCCGGTCACCGCCGGCTGGCGCTACGCCGAAGGCCCGGCCTCGCCGTTCTCGGACTATCCGTTCATGAGCCCGGTGAGTGAGGTGTTCGCCCTCAATCCCGACTTCCGCGTCTTGATGATCAATGGCCATCAGGACACCCAGACCACCACCGGCGCCATGGACTATGGCCTGGCGCTGTCGGGCTGGCCTAGGGACAGGGCCCAGGCCCGCAGCTATCAGGGCGGGCACATGGCCTACTCGGTGGCGGCGAGCCTGGCGCAGATCATGGCCGATGTCCGCGCGCTTGTGACGGCCGCCCCATGAGGCGCGCCGCAAGCCTGCTGGCCACAGCCTTCGCCGTCTGTCTGCTGGCGCTCGCCCCGCAGCCAAGCCAGGCTGAGCCGGCCCCGAGGAGCTTCGTCACCCAGCATGTCGGGGTCTTCGGCGGACGCAGGGTCAGCTATGAGGCCATCGCCGGCGAAACGATCCTGCGCGACGCCAAGGGCGCGCCGGCCGCGAGCCTGTTCTCCTTCAGCTATGTGGCGAGGGCCGCGAAGCCGGACCGGCCGGTGCTCTTTATCTTCAATGGCGGCCCGGGCTCGTCATCGGTCTGGCTGCATCTGGGCATGGCTGGCTCCCGGCAGGTGGACTTCACCGATGAGGTCAATCCGCCCACCGTCCCGCCCTTCCCGCTGAAGGACAATCCCAATGCCCTGCTAGACGTCGCCGACCTGGTCTTCGTCGACCCACCGGGGACCGGCTTCAGCCGCGTGCTGCCAGGCGGGCGGACAGAGGACTATTACGGGACCAATCAGGACGCCCTGGCGGTGGCCAAGTTCATCGCCGACTGGCTGAGCCGCAATGACCGCTGGGCCTCGCCCAAGTTCGTCATGGGCGAGAGCTATGGGACGACCCGGGCTGCGGCCCTGGCCACCACATTGATGGGCGGGCCGACCTCGGCCTCCGGCGAACTGGGCGCCATCACCCTGAACGGCATATTGGTGCTGGGGCCGGCCATGGGCGGGGCGGTGGGCGACCACCTCTACGGCGCCAATCTGCCGGCCATGGCGGCGACCGCCTGGTATCACCGACCTGAGCTGCGGAAGGGGCGGACCCTGGACGGGGCGGTCGAGGCGGCGCGGACCCTGGCGGCGGACAGCTATATGCGCGCCCTCTATCTGGGGAACGCCCTGCCGGCCGCAGACCGGCAGGCGCTCGCCGAACAGCTGGCCGAGCTGACGGGCTTGCCGGCCCAGACCTGGCTGGATAATCGCCTGAGGCTGGGGCTGGGCGCCTTCTCCCGGGAGCTTCTCAGGGACCGGGGGTTGCAGGTGGGCGCCTATGACAGCCGCTATGTCCTGCCGCTGAAGGCCGCTGGCGCTGATCCGGTGGCCGATGATCCGGCCATGGGCCAGTATACGCCGGCCTTTGTCGGGGCGATGAACAGCTACCTGAACGGTGAGTTGAAGGTGCGCATGGACGCGCCCTACATCCCCATCGCGTTTAGCCAGGTGAATTCCAAATGGGACTATGGCCCAGGTGGACCCCGGGGCCGCGACGCCGCGGCCGAGCTCGCCCAGGCCCTGCGGCGCAACCCGTCTCTGCAGCTGTTCGTGGCCGCAGGCCACTATGACCTGGTGACCACCTTGGGCGGCGCAGAATACGCCTTGAACCAGGTGGATTTGCCGCAAAATCGTGTGACCGTGAAGGCCTATCCGTCCGGCCACATGCCCTATCTTGGCGCCGAGAGCGCCAGAACCCTCGCCGCCGACGTCCGCGCCTTCATTTTGCAGGCCGCTCAGGGCTCGGAATAGCCTTTCCTGACCTGATGGCGATCTGCGGAGCTCGCCCATCCTTGCCGCCCCGGCTCATATGAACTAAGTTTGCGGACTAAGTTCGGGAGCAAGTCGTGCCTACCGTCAATATCCACGAAGCCAAAACCCACTTGTCCAGACTCATCGAGGCCGCTGTGCAGGGGGAGTCTTTCATTATCGCCAAGGCTGGCAAGCCGCTGGTTCAAGTGACGGCTATCAAGCCCGCTGACATGCCAAAATCGCGTATCGGCTTCATGGCTGGCCGTATCACCGTGCCAGATGACTTCAATGATCTAGGCCGCGACGAGATCGCTGGGATGTTCCTGGGAACTCTGTGAAGCTTCTCTTGGACACCCATTTGCTGTTGTGGGCTGCGGCTGGAAATGGGCTATCGCCTCGCGCCGCCGGCTTAATCTCTGACCCCGCCAACAGCCTCTATTTCAGCGCGGCAAGCATCTGGGAAATCGCCATCAAGAGCGCCCTGGGGCGAGCCGAGTTCAGGCTCGACGCCGGTGTCTTTCGTCGTGAACTGCTGGAAAATGGATACTTCGAGTTGGTCATCACTGGCGCCCATGCTGCAGCCATTGCCCAGCTGCCCGACCTGCATAAGGACCCCTTCGATCGGATTCTGGTGGCGCAGGCCGTGGTGGAGAGCATCACGCTGCTGTCGGCCGACAGTGCGGTTCTAGCCTATCCCGGTCCTATCCAATCGGCCGACTGAGACTAGGGCTCGGAATAGCCCTCGGCGCGAAGATTGAGATCAAGCCCTTCCGGGTTGCGGGTGAAGAATAGGCCGCCCCGACGCTCGGAGCGTTGGGGCAGGTAGTCGATGGTCGCCTGGCTGGTCTCGACCACGGTCCCACCCTCTCGCAGCTCGCCGCTCACCTGCACGCCAGCGGCCGCGGCGCCGCCGGCGTTGTCCGCTCGAAAGACGACGAGATAGCCGCCGGGGGTCGTCGTGACGGTGGCCACCGATAGCGTCACCGCAGGCGGCGTCCTTGGCTCGCTGAAGGCGAAGATCACCATATAGGACAGGGTCGCCGCCAGGAGCAGACCGCTCAGGCCCGCGATGACCCACTCCACGGGCGAGGTGCTTTCGAGGGCGGGCTCAGCCCCGCCGCTGGCGTCCTGCGCATGGGCGTCTGATGGTCTCATAGCAGCAGCCTCGCGGACGCCGCGCCTATGGCCCCAGGGAAGCCAAGCACAATGCTGGCGCTGATGATCTCCTGCAGGCCGGCGCCGTCGGTGCGGCTGAATACCCACAGGGTGAACAGACTGACGCTGAGCACGATGGCGTACCCGACCAGGGTCAGGCGGGCGAACACACTCCAGGCCGGAATCTCCGCCGGCCGCGCCGAGCCCCCACGAAAGTCCAGGGCGTAGACGAAGGCGTGCATCAGCCCCAGGGAGACCACCGCCAGGCCAACCGACTGCCAGGCCGACATCTTGTAGGCGATCAGGACCATCTCCTCGGTTGGCGCCATGTTGAAGGAGAGGAACAGCGCGCCGGCCCCCATGAGGAAGAGTTCGCCCCAATAGGTGGGCGCCTGCTTCTCCCGCTCGCCCTCGGGCTCGCCTCCCAACTGACTGCGGGCCAGCATGGCGCCGAAGCTGCCTGGAACCGTCTGCAGGGCGATCTTGCCGACCACTTCGCGGGGCGACATGCCCGGGGTGAGGATGCCGAACAGGTACAGGGTGAAGGCCGCCGCCAGGGCCGCGATCAGCATGACGACCAGGGCGTCGGCCAGGTCATCGCGCAGGTGGGCGGTGGGGCGCATGCCGCCAAACCGCGACAGTCCGACCAGCACAGGCACCGTCAGGACCAGCAGCAGCGCCAGGCGAAGCGGCTGCATGTAGAAGCCCAGCCGCCACATCTCCATCGTCATCAGCATGGGAAGCGCGAAGATCAGCGCCCCGGCGAACGCCCGGCCCAGACCGCGCATAAAAGCTGCGTCAGCCCTGAACGCGCTTTGACCGAGTGTCTTTGCAGCCATGTGATGTCCCATCCTGCCGCCTCAGGCCCACGCACAGCTTAGTTCTGAAGTCGACGATCGGTTCCGGGCGCCGACATGCCCCGGGCGACGCACCGCCGCCCGTCTGGCAGGCGACCCCGACGGCATGGGGCCGCAGGGTCCCCGTCGCCTTGACTTGGCGAAGTTCGGCATCCGTTATGCGCCAGACTGATCTGTGGAGCATAAGTATGCCAGCCCAGCTCGACGCTATCGACGTCAAGATCCTGGACATCCTCCAGAGGGACGCCTCGCTGTCGACGGCCGAACTGGCTGAGCGCGTGGGCCTGTCGCAATCGCCCTGCTGGCGGCGCATCCAGCGGCTGCGGGAGGATGGCTTTATCAAGGGGACCGTGGCCCTGGTGGACCGGCACAAGCTGGGCTTCACCATGCAGATCTTCGCCCAGGTGAAGATGACCACCCTGAGCGAAGAGGACCGCGCCCGGTTTCATCGCGCCATCGAGAACACGCCCGAGATCCTGGAATGCTACACGGTGTTCGGCGAGATGGACGCCATGCTGAAGATCCTGGCGCCGGACGTGAACTGGTACCAGGACTTCGTCTTTTCCACGATCCTGAAGCTGCCGGGCGTGGTGGATGTCCGCTCCATCGTCACCCTCGCCGATTCCAAGAACACGACGGCGGTTCCTATCCGGGTGCGGGCTGTTCGCTGATCACTGCGGCGAATAGTTTATCCGTCTGGCGCCGAGGCAGGCCGCCAGTTGGACAAGATAATGTCGAGGCCCCGACCTAATCTGACCCCGCTCAGGGACCAGGGCCGAGCCCCAAGGAACGCCATGTTGACACGCCGCAGTCTGATCGCCGCCGCAGCCGCCGGCCCGGGGGTCGCCGCGGTCGCCGCAGACGCCGTTGGCGGGGAGCTGACCGGCGGCGGCGCCGCGCCTGTCCTGCCGGCCAAGGCCGAGTTCGCAGACATGGCGCTGACCTATCTGGACGCCGGGGCCACCCATCCCATGCCCCTGGGCGCCAAGGCCGCGGTGGAGGCCTATCTGCGCGAAAAGGCCCTGGACGGGTCGGCAAGGCCCCTGCGGGTGGGGGCCCAGGAGGCGCAGGTGATCGCCGCCTTCGGAACCCTGGTGGGCGCAGAACCCGACGAGCTGTGCATCGTCCAGTCGACCACCATGGGCGAGAATCTGGCCCTGCTGGCGCTCGGCCTGCCGCAGGCGGGCGGGCGCATTGTCACCGACGCCCTGCACTTCTTCGGCTCCTTCTACACCTATGGGGAGATGGGCCGGGCGGGCATGGACGTGGTCACCCTGCCCATGGAGGCCGACGGCAAGATCGACATGGCCAAGATGGCCGCCGCAATCAACGACCAGACGAAGCTGGTGGCCATCAGCCATGTCTCGACGGTCAATGGCTTCGAGCATGACCTGAAGGCGGTCTGCGACCTAGCCCATGCCCACGGCGCCTATGTGTTCGCCGACATCATCCATGGGGCCGGCACGACCCCCATCGACCTGCGGGCCGCCGGCGTCGATTTCGCGGCCAGCGCCTCCTACAAGTGGCTCATGGGCGACTTCGGCCTGGCCTTCTTCTATGTGCGCAAGGAGGTGCAGGAGAAGCTGCGCCGGCCCTGGTGGGGCTACCATCAGCTCGCCAAGTTCCAGACCCACGTCTATCCCCACGATACGCCGGGCGACACGGTCGCCGACTACGAGGCGATCGATGGGGCCGCAGGTCTGTTCGCCATGGGGGCTGCGCCCTGGACCGGGGTGGTGCAGCTGAACTGGTCCCTGGCCTGGCTCAATCAGGTGGGGGTGGAGACCATCCAGACCTGGCGCCAGCCCATGATCGAGGCGGTGCAGACCGAACTGCGCGGCCGGGGCTACGGCCCCCTGACCCCCTCCGACAGCCGCACGCCCCTGGTGGCGTTTTCGCTGAAGGACGCGCGGGGCAAGCTGGCTGAGCGGCTGAACGGGGCCAATATCCGGCTCGGCCTCTCGCAGAACCGGTTCCGCGTGTCCCTGGCGGTGTTCAACGACATGAATGACATCGACCGCCTGCTCAGCGTTCTGCCTAAGACGCCGCCTGCTTGAGGTTGGCGGCGTCTAAAAGCGTGCGGCGACAAAGTTCAGGTTGAGCTTGTCGGCGGCCTGGGACAGGTTCCGCGCCCCAGCCTGCGGCCGTGAGCGAACCCGATGAGCCAGCCCCTGTTCTTCAATCTGCAAGCCACCCACAATCCGCACCGCTGGCTGCTGCCGCTAAGCCCTGCGGTCTGCGTCGGTCCGCCGGACAACCTCTTCATGTTCGGCGGGGTCGGCATGGCCGCGGCCATTGCGGCGCTGGAGCGCACCTGCGGCCGGCCGGCCATCTGGGCCACGGCCCAATACCTCTCCTATGCAAGGCCGCCCAGCATCGTCGATCTGGACGTCTGGGTGCCGGCCTCAGGCAAGTACAACAGCCAGGCCCGGGTGATCGGCCATGTGGGCGACAAGGAGATCTTCACGGTCAATGCCGCCCTGGGCGCGCGCGAAAGCGAACATTCCACCCAGTGGGTCCAGGCGCCTGAAGCCCCGCCGCCGGAGGCCTGCGTGGAGGCCGACCACTGGCGCGGCGGCGGCGATGACCTGCACAGTCGGATCGAGGTGCGGGTGGCTCAGGGGCGCTATGGCGGCGCGCGCGCTGGAGCGCCGGCCAGCGATGGGCGCCTGCTGTTGTGGATCCGATCGCGGGAAGGCCTGCCCATCGACTCCACCTTCCTGGCCATCGTGGCGGACTTCGTGCCGGGCGCGCTGGGCAACGCCCTGCAATTGAACGCCGGCGGCAACAGCCTGGACAACACCATCCGCTATCGCCGGATCGTGCCCACCGACTGGGTGCTCTGCGATATCCGCATCGACGGCGTCCACGGAGGCTTCGGCCATGGAAGCATGGCCCTGTTCGCCCAGGACGGGGAGCTGATGGCCACCGCCAGCCAGTCGATGATCCTGCGGGTTTTTTAGAGCATTTTCCGATAAGTGTGACGCGGTTATCGGATCAAAAATGCTCTAACCTTATGATTTAGAGCCCTTTTTATCCGACCTGATTGAAGCAATCAGATCGGAATGGGCTCTAGCCCCGCACCTCAGGCGGTCTGGACGAGCTCGCGGTGATAGCGCTTCCAGTTCTCCACATAGTGGTGGGCCGAGGCGGTCAGGACCCGCGCCTGCCCCTCTGAGACCTCGCGGACCACCTTGCCCGGCGCGCCCATCACCAGGCTGTTGTCGGGGATTTCCTTGCCTTCGGTGATCAGGCAGTTGGCGCCGATCAGGCAGTTCTTCCCGATCTTGGCCCCATTGAGGATGATCGAGCCGATCCCCACCAGGCTGTTGTCGCCGATAGTGCAGCCATGCAGCATGACCATGTGGCCGACCGTGACGTCACGCCCAATGGTCAGGGGCGAGCCGGCGTCGGTGTGAAGCACAGAGCCGTCCTGAATATTCGAATTCTCGCCGATGATGATGGGATCATTGTCGCCGCGCAGGGTCGCGCCGAACCAGACCGAGGCGTTTTGCTTGAGGATGACATTGCCCATCACTGCGGCAGTGGGCGCAATCCAGTATTCACCTTCTGGCGGCAGCTGCGGAGCCACGTCGCCCAAATTAAAGACACTCATCCGCACACCCCATATCTTGTCTAAAACGTCGCACTTCAGGCTCGGTTAACCACGCTAGCATCATAGTTGCGATGCGATTCGAAGGGATCATACCCCGACGATCCGCGCCGGACCGGCTTCCGGTCTGCAGGTTCGAGTTGGACGGAGTGCATGGCGCTGCGTTTTCGATCCCGGCGGGGCTCCCTCGCCACCGATGACCCGGCGTTCGTCGGGGATGGGTCGCCCCCTGGGCCGGCCCTGGCCCCCTCTTCCTTCTCTGTCGTCCTCCCCCAGGGGCGGTCCGTTTCGGACTCGCCCCTTTTTCATGCCCCCATGGAGGCTTTGATGACCAAGCGTGCCCTGAAGCGACAACTGCGCGAAGGCGCCTTCGACGCCGAGCAGTTTGACGATTCGAAAATCCGCCGGCTGCCCATCGAACGCGGCTGGTCGCCGCTGGGGCCAGGCGAAGACGGCCGTGACCAGGGCTATCTGAAGACGATCAAGGCCAAGTCGCCGGGCCAGGAAGAACTGATCGCCGCCATCGACGCCAAGAACCTGGTGCTGGCCCTGGGGCCGGCGGGCACGGGCAAGACCTATCTGGCGATCGCCAAGGCCGTCGAGGCCCTGGAGGCCGGCCGGGTGGGGCGCATCGTCCTGTCGCGGCCCGCTGTGGAAGCCGGCGAGTCCATCGGCTTCTTGCCCGGCGAGATGGAGGACAAGCTCGCCCCCTATCTGCGGCCCCTCTACGACGCCCTGTCCGACCGCCTGTCCATGAAGCGGGTGCGAGCCCTGATGGCCGAGGGCGCCATCGAGATCGCGCCGGTGGGCTTCATGCGCGGCCGCACCTTGAACAACGCCTTCGTGGTCATCGATGAGGCGCAGAACTGCACCTATGTGCAGCTGAAGATGTTGCTCACCCGGCTGGGCTGGCACTCCACCATGGTGGTCACTGGCGACCCGGCTCAGTCGGATCTGCTGCCGGAGCTCTCAGGCCTCGGCCCGGTGGCCGAGAAGCTGGACACCGTCCCCAACATCGCCGTGGTCCGCCTGAAAGACCGCGACATCGTCCGCCACCCCCTGGTGGCCGAGATGCTGGGCGTTCTCTGATCGAGGCGAGCCAGATCAGGCGCCAGATGATCGGCGCCTGATCTGGCGGCTATCACGCCTTCATCGCGGACCTGGGTGAGAGAGCCTTGGCCACGCCGAAATTACATAGTCGGCGCCACAGGCCGCCGGTCATGGTCTCGGCCGCGAAGAGCACTGGGGACGGCCTCGAAATACGCCGTAGTCATCAGCTTCGCCGGCCGGTCTTCAGCCTCTTCTTGCTGATGAGGTCGATCATGGACGCGCGAAGTTGATCAGAGAGGGCTTTAGGGACGCGACCATACGCCCATCGCTTTCCTGGCTCTGCAGGCACGATTCCAGCGTCGTCCCATGCGACGCTATTGGTCTCGTCAGCGATGATGTAGCTCCGCTCTTCGTCCAGCCCGAGGTGCTTGCCGACCTTGGTAGGAACCTCAATGGCCGCGGCCCCGTCCTCGGGCGGCGAATGGGTGATCGGCGCGAGTAGAACCTCCGTTGCGCCATCGGCCTTGCGGACAATGGCGGTCACGACCACGCAAGGGCGATCCTTGACCCCGTTGTCGAACCCATTTTCGCGCTCGTGCGACCAGAGGAAGTCGTAGCGAATGACGAGACCGACTTCCGGCTCCGGCTTCTTCACGAACGACCTATTTCATTAAGGCTTCGAGTTCGGGATCGGCCTTGCCATAGTCCGCCGACTTCAGGGCTTCCACCCATTCATCGGGGAGGTCTTCAACGGCGTAGGCGCGGCGAGTGTCGCGCGCCTTCAAGCGCTCATACTCCTCGATATCGATAAGCACCCGCGCTGGTCGATGGTGCTTAGTGATGAATACAGGCGCCTTGGCCGACTTCTCGATGTAGAGCCCGGCCCGCGTTTGAAACTCGGTGGCGCTTACGGAAATGTCGCTCATGGAGGCCTCCTGCGGCAGACGCAAACTTACCTATATTAGCTAATATCGAGAGAAAGCAAGCCACCTGGCTTTCCGATTGGCGTCCGCCAGCCGCGATCTTCGTCTGATGGGCGCCGTGCTACATCGCCAACTGCGGCGCGATCTCCCGTCAATGGCTCAAGCGCCACCTGGGACTTCAAATCAGCCGAGCACCACTTCCAGTCAAAAATCCGTGGTTCATTGCGGACGAACCTGCCCTAGCCAGCCGCGCGAATTGCCGTCGCCACCTCATCTATCTTGCGAGCGCCGCGGCCAGGCCCGCTTTCAGAAATGCCAGCGCCGCCTCCCGGGTGGTTTCGGGCGGGCGGCCCACCAGTTCGGCGAGCGAGCGGCCAATCAGGCCGACTCCCATGGCGAGCGAGACGGCCACCAGGATCAGATTGGTCGCCCGCTCCGGATCGACGCCTTTCTGGGCCATGGGTCCGGAGATCACTTCGGCGACGGCTTCGCGCACCAGGGTCAGGCGGCGGGTTTCGCCTGTCAGTTCCAGCCAGGCGGCCAGACGGGCGCCGCCGGCGGATTCAAACGCGTCGAACAGCACCTGCCCGACCCCCTCCAGCTGGGCTTCCGGATCGTCCGGCCGCTCCGCCTCCAGCACGCGGGCGACCAGCTGGCGGATCATCGCCTCGGCGAGCGCGGTCTGAACGCCGTCGATGGAGCCGAAGTGGTGCAGCACCGTGGCGTGGGAGACGCCTGCGCCCTGGGCCACCTCCACCAGCTTCAAGCCCTGGGGTCCCCGCTCCAGCAGCAGGCGTTCGGCCGACTGCAGGATGTTCTCGCGGGCGGCTTCAGGCGATCGGCGAACACGGCGGGCAGGCTCTATTGACATTTTTGTTGGTAACTCTAATCTGTGTTCAGGACAAGCCACGGGGCCCGCCGCCCCTGTTCCACAGGATCACGCCATGACGCGCAAGACCACGCCCGCCGATGTCGAGGTGAGCCCCCGCGACATCCATTTCGACGCCAGCCTCACCAATTCCGGCCATTGGTTGGACGGCGATCCGGTGGCCACCGCGGTGTTCAACGCCCTGTCGCTGACCTTCCCCGATGGCGAGCGCCTGTTCATGGACGCGGTGCGCCACTATCGCGACCGGGTCTCAGGCAAGCTGGCCGAGGATGTCCGCGGCTTCATCGCTCAGGAGGCGATCCACTCGCGTGAGCACCACGGTCTCAACCAGCTGATCGACCGGGACCGCTATCCCGTGGCCGAGATCGAGGCCCAGGTGCGTGAGCGGGTGGCCTTCAGCCGCGGGCGCGGACCTATGGCCATGCTCATCTCCACCATCGCGCTGGAGCACTTCACCGCCATGATGGCCGAGGTGCATATCCGCCATCAGGACGAGCTGTTCCAGAAGACCGACCCGGCGATCGAGCGGCTGTGGCGTTGGCATGCGCTGGAGGAGACCGAGCACAAGGCGGTCGCCTTCGATGTCTTCATGGAGGCCACCAAGGACTGGTCGCCCTTCCTGCGCTACCGCCGCCGCTGCATCGCCATGGCGCTGATCACCGTGATGTTCACCCGCAACATCACCCGCTACGCCGCCCGCCTGCTGGAAGCTGACGGCTATACGCCTGAGGCGGCCCTCAAGGCGGTCAAGCAGTTCGTCTGGGTGAAGCCTGGCCTCTTCCGGCGGGGCTGGAAGACGTATTTCGCCTGGTATCTGCCGGGCTTCCATCCCTGGGATCAGAAGACCACCTCTCCGACTGTGGCGGCCTGGAAGGCGGAGTTCGACGCCGCGGCGCTCAAGCCGGCCTAATCAGCCGATCCAAAGTCGCGCGCCTGGAACGGGGCGGCGCTGGCGATCACACGTTGCACCGCCGCGACAATCTCACCGTTATGGGCGTGGGACAGGATGGTCGCATGGCCGGCAGCCGGGACAGAGGCGTAGCTGCCGTGGGCCGAAGCCTCCACCGGGGCGAGCCTGGCCCGCCCCCACTCGCCATTGCGGTCGGCCGCGGCGCCGGCGGTGACCACGGCCACAGGCCAGGCCGGATCAAGCGTTCCGGCGGCCCGCGCCATGGCGGCGCTATCCAGCCAGTTCGAAGCCTCGTTGGCGGCGTTGCGCGCATGGCGGCCCGAGACGAAGGCCGTCTGCTTCTCGCGCACGGCGGGGCCCGTCAGGCCGATCCGGTCGCCGACGAAGAACAGCGGCTTGGCCAGCCCCAGGCTGATCGCCACAGCCGTGCCCTGAGACAGGTTGCCGAAGGTGGTGACGAAGCGGCGGACCAGGGGGATCTGCACCGCCTCGGGCGTAGCGGCGTCCACCAGGACGATGCCGGCCACCCGCTCCGGGTGTCGGGTGGCGAACAGGCGGACATGCTGACCGCCCATGGAGTGCCCGAGCAGCACGACGGGCTCATCAATGCCTGCGGCGTCCATCAGCCGCTCCAGGTCGGTGACGATGGCGGCGCTGTCTCGGGGGCGAGGCCCTGGATCAGAAAAGCCGAGCCCAGCGCGGTCATAGGCGCAGCTACGCACCCCTTGCGTCGCCAAGGCGTCCTGCAGGTCGGCGAAGTCGGCGGAAAACCCAAAAGCGCCGGCCTCGAGCCAGACCAGCGGGCCTTCAGAGGGGCCCGCACAGACCAGACGCAGGCGCCGGTCGCCCAGGTCCACCATCTGGCCACGGACCTCCTTCGGCGCGAACAGGGCCTCGATCACCAGGCCCGCGCCAATCCACAGGATCAGAAAAGCTCCCAGCGACAGAGCGATAACCTTCAGCATGGACTCGCTCCGGACGACGACAGAGTCACCCTTAGCCGCAGGACCTAGGCCGCGGAACCCATGAGTTTCAACGCGCCCTCTGCCACGGCGTCCAGATTGCGCGCGACGGTGGTCAGGAAGGTCTCGGTGTGAATAGGCTTGGAGACGAAGTCGGTCATACCTGCGGCGTAACAGGCATCCTGATCGGACCGCATGGCGTTGGCCGTCATGGCGACAATGGGAACCTGCGAGGGCACCCCCCCCATGGCGCGGATGCGGCGGGTGGCCTCCAGCCCGTCCATCACCGGCATCTGCATGTCCATCAGCACGAGGTCGAACCCGCCTTCGGCCATGGCGGCGACGGCGAGCGCGCCGTTGACCACGCAGACCACCTCGCAGCCCATGCCCTCCAGCAAGGTGCGGGTCAGCAGGGTGTTGATCTCGTTGTCCTCGGCCAGGAGGATCCGGACGCTGGCGGGCTCGACCAGGGCAGTCGCCTCCTGGGGGGCGACGGGCTCGGCTGGGGCGGCCAAGAACGCCTGTTGGTCCAGACCGGACCAAGGACAGCGACTGCCGAGCCGGCTGAGCGTTTCGGTAAGCACATGCTGGCGCACCGGCTTGGTCAGAAATCCGTCGAGCGCCGGCCAGGCCTCGAGGTCCTGCCGCGACGGGGCGCCCATGGAGGAGGCCACCACGATCCGCGGCTGAGGATCATCCTGGTCCTGGCGGATGCGGCGGGCCACCTCATCGCCGGCCATGACCGGCATCATGTGATCGAGCAGGACAATGTCGAACGGCCGTCCGGCCTCGCGGGCCGCGCTCAGCTGCATCAGGGCGTGGGGCCCGTCGGCGGCCTCCTCCACCATGGCGCCCTCGGCCTCCAGCTGCCGGCGGAAGATGTCGCGGTTTAAGGGGATATCGTCCACGATGAGAATCCGTGCGCCGCGCAGGCCATTGGGGTTGTTCGGCGCGGCGCCCTCTTCGGCCAGGTCAGCTAGGGGTAGCTCAAGCTCCAGCCAGAAGATGCAACCGCCCCCGGGCCGGTCGCTGACTCCGATCTGACCGCCCATCAGTTCGGCGAGCTGACGACAGATGGAGAGCCCCAGTCCCGTACCCCCGAACTTGCGGGTGATCGAGCCGTCCGCCTGATGGAACTTCTGGAAGAGCCCCAACTTGGCCTCAGGGCTCAGGCCAGGCCCTGTGTCGGCGACCTCGATCCGCAGGCCCCGGCGCCCCTGTTCGCCGACCTGCGACTTCACCTCGATGGCCACAAAGCCGCGCTCGGTGAACTTCACGGCATTGGAGACGAGGTTCAGCAGGATCTGCCGCAGCCGCGTGGGGTCGCCGGTGAAGCCGCCCTGGGCGCCGTCATCGAGATAGCAGGCGATCTCAAGCGCCTTTTCCGCCGCCCGTGGGGCCAGGAGTTCGGCCACGTCCTCCACCAGGCTGGTCAGTTTGAAGTCGATGGCCTCCAATTCGACCTTGCCGGCCTCAAGCTTCGAGACGTCGAGAATGTCATTGATGATCGACAGGAGGCTTTCGGCCGAGCTCTGCACGGCTTCGGCGTACTTGCGTTGCTCCGCAGATAGCTCACTGCGGAGCAGAAGGGCGTTCATGCCAATGACGCCGTTCATGGGCGTGCGGATCTCATGGCTCATGTTTGCCAGAAATTCGCTCTTGGCCCGATTGGCGGCCTCCGCGGCGTCACGGGCCTGGGCCATCTCCACCTCGGCGCGCTTGCGGCTGGTGATGTTCTGCAAGGCGCCGACGAGGCGAAGCGGACGGCCGCTTTCGTCGGTGATCAGCTCCGAGGTGGAATAGGCCCAGACCTCTTGTCCGTCATCGCGCGCCACCCGGTATTCGACCCGGTAGGGCTCGCCAGTGGCCCGGTGGTTCTCCCAGGCCGCCTGGGCCATGGCGCGATCATCGGGGTGAACCGAAACCCAAACATTTCGATAGAGGTCGTCATAGGTCAGGCGCTGGTTGAAGAATGTGTCCTCGGCCCCGATGCTCAGCAGCTGGCGCGCCTTGTAGTCCAGCTCATAGACATGGATTTCCGACAGCTCGGTGGCCAGACGCATGCGCCCTTCGGAGCGCTGGGCCCGATCAAGCGCGTCCACCAGGTCCGAGATATCCTGCGACAGGAGCATGAGCCCGCCGATGGCGCCGTCCGGCTTGCGCCAGGGCCCCACCTCCACCCGCGCCCAGATGTGACGGCCGTCAGCGGTCTGAAACCGGACCCGTTCCCCCTTCAGGACTTCGCCCTCCAGGCAGGCGCGGACCCGCTCGCCCCAGCGCAGGAAGATGTCGGGCAGAAGTTCGCTGAGCGCCTCGCCGTGGATCTCACGCCCCTCAAGGCCGAATTCCTCACGCCAACGGGGACTTGAATGCATGAGCCGAAGCTCGCCGTCGGTCACCGCCAGGGCCACCGGCGCCGACGCCATAAGGTTGAAGAGCAGCTGCTCGGCCGCATCGGCCTCGGCCCGGGCGTAATCGCTGACCCGGTCGGAATAGAGCCGCTCGGCGGCCGTCGCCACGCCCTCGGCCAGGTCGGCCAGCACCTCGGCCAGATCAGCGTCGTCCTGAGGCGGTTCGGCGCAGATGACCGTCAGCCGGCCGCGCCGGCCCTCGCCGCCGAACATGACCGGGGCGCTGGCCACAAAACCGGCATCCACAAAGCCGAGCTCGCCGTTCCTGTCTTTCGAACAGGACCAGAGCGGGGTCTCAAAGAGGGTCTCGGCGCCGGCGTCGAGCACAAGCTCCAACACGCCATCTGCGCCGCAACGGAAGGCGTCATCCCCATCATGGAGGACGATCTCGACCTGATCGGTGGCGAAGTGGGCGCGAGCGGCCCGCGCCATGCGCCGGAGCACGGGGCGCAGGGCCTGGGCGTCAAACTTCGGGGAGGCTGCGCCGCCCCACAGTTGTACTGTCCCGAACATTCGAAAAACCCACGCAACCCGATTTGGGTAAGGGTCCACCTGCGGGGGTTAAGGAGACGTCAAATGCCGGCTTGATGAGCTTGTTCAGCCTAAATGGGCGGCGCCCGTCAGATTCAGGGCAGATCTTCCGACAGGATGGCCATTTCGAACATGTATGAACCGGCCTCGTCCTCGTCCTCGAACACGACGCCGATGAACTCGTCGGCGATATAGACCTCGGCCGAATCCTTCTGCTTGGGGCGCGGAACCAGGGTGATCCTGGCGTTGGCGAAGGTGCCGCGCAGGTGGCCTTCGACTTTACGCATGGCGCGTTCGTCCACGGGGGGCTCCTTTGGAATCTGAAGAGGCCGCGAACCTAGACGTTCGCGGCCTCCTGTTAAACCTCGACTGGACCCTTTTTCCGCTCAGATGACGTAGTCGTACACAGCCTCGGCCAGGGTTTGGTCCATGCTGCGGGCCGGTTCGTCGCAGGTCGGGCAGTTGACCAGGCGGGCGGGCACGCCGGCGGCCGTGCAGTGGGCGGGCACCGGCTTCAGCACCACAGAACCTGAAGCCACCTTGGCGTAGTCGCCGATGGTGATGTTGCCGAGCACCTTGGCGCCGGCGCCCAGCAGCACGCCGCGGCCGATCTTCGGGTGACGGTCGCCGCGCTCGGCCCCCGTGCCGCCCAGGGTCACCCCTTGAAGCAGAGAGACGTCATCGCCGATGACCGCGGTCTCGCCGATGACGATGCCGGTGCCATGGTCGATGAAGACGCCTGACCCGATGCGGGTGGCCGGATGGATGTCCACCTGGAATACCTCGGACATGCGGCTCTGCAGATAGAAGGCCATGGTGTCGCGGCCCTGGCTCCACAGCCAGTGGGCGACCCGCTGGGTCTGCAGGGCCAGGAAGCCCTTGAAGAACAGGAAGGGCTGCACATAGCCCTTGCAGGCGGGGTCACGCTCGAACACCGCGCGCAGATCGGCCTCGGCCACGTCCACCAGGCCAGGGGCGGCGGCATAGGCCTGCTCGGCGATGTCGCGCAGGCTCATGGCCCGCAGCTCCTGGTCGCCGAGCTTGCGCGCCAGCTGATAGGAGAGCGCATCACCCAGGCTGTGATGGCTGAGGATCACCGCATTCAGCAGCGAGGCGAGCGCCGCCTCGTCGCGGGCGGCGCGCTCGGCCTCGTTGCGCAGGGCGGCCCAGACCGGCGGGGCGTGCCCCGGATCGATAACTTCCAGCCTTGCGGCGTCTTCCCGTCCCATGGGCTCTCTCCCTAACTTAGCATCCGGCGTGCGAGCGCCGGCGGCAAGGCCCCTTCCTGGGCCATATGGTAAGCCCGAAGCAGCATCGCCACCGTCAGCATATCAGGCATGTGGCCGGCAAGCGCGGTTTCGAGGGCCGTCTTAAAGGGAATCCGCGCCACGGCCAGATCCTCGGTCTCGTCGGGCGCATGCTCCACGGGGCGAAGATCCATGGCGAGAAAGCCCACGGCGCGCTCGTCCGTAACGGAGTTCGACAGCTGCGCGCGCAGGACTTCGCGCCAGTCGTTAGCCTCAAGCCCGACTTCTTCACGCAGCTCCCGGCGGGCATGCTCCAGCGGGTCGCCATCGATGGGGCCGCCGCCCTCGGGAATCTCCCAGCTGTAGTCGGCGTGGGGAAAGCGGTTCTGCCCCACCAGGGTCACCGTGCCGTCCTCATGCAGGGGCAGGATGGCCAGGGCGAGGTTCTTGAAGCGCACCACGCCATAAAGGGCCGGTGCGCCAGTGGGCGCGACGGCGTCATACTCCTCCAGCGTGATCCAGGGGTTGTCGTACAGGCGCCGCGGCGGGCCGGCGCGCCAGGGCTGACCATGGGGCTGGCGCCAGGAGGGTTTCTGCGACATATTCTCAACTAGAGCGGCCGGTTGAACTGCAATTGCGCGCCAGTATCTCTGACGCCTCGACGAAAAGGTATCCCTTGCCCCTGTCCCTGCCCGAGCCCGTCCCCATGGGCGCCCCGATGCCCCAGTCCCAGCGTCCCGAGGTTCTGGACTTCCTGGCTACGCGACGGTCGGCCTCGGCCGTGACCCTGGCGGCGCCGGGTCCGACCTCTGACGAGCTGGCCATGCTGACCCGGCTGGCCTGCCGGGCGCCGGACCATGGCAAGCTCACGCCCTGGCGGATGATCGTGCTGGAGACCGCGCCCAAGGCCGAGTTCGCCGCGCGCCTGGAAGCCCTGGCGCTCAGCCGGGATGACGCCAAGGCGGCCGCCAAGCTCGCCAAGCTGAAGGCGCCGCCCCTGGGGGTGGCTGTGGTGGCGCGTCCGCAACTCAGCGAAATCCCCGAATGGGAGCAGTTGCTCTCGGCTGCGGCGGTCTGCACCAACCTGCTCTATGGCGCCACGGCCATGGGCTATGGCGCCAACTGGATCACCGACTGGTACGCCTATGACCCCGACGCCCTGCAGATCCTGGGGCTTGAAGCCGGCGAACGGGTGGCCGGCTACATCTTCATGGGGACCGCCCGGGAGGCGCCGCTGGAGCGGGTTCGGCCTGAGGTTGAGGCCCTGGTCAGCTACTGGCGGCCCTGAGGCGCCTTGCACAAAGGCCGGCCAGCGCAAACGCCGACCGGCCTCCGGTGACACGCCCGAGGAGAGTTGGGCCACGCCTACATAGCAGTTTCGGGGCCTTGTCGCCAGACATGGTCCGTAATGCCGGCGCGCGCCCTCGCCGACTGACAAGCCTTGCCGCAAGCTTTTCTCAACAAGCTTGGCTTTAGTCGCCGGCCTTAACTGTGATGGCCGCCACGAAGATTACACCGGCCGACTGCGGGGCAGATCAACCACGCCCCCTGTAGGGGGCGACACCCTGGTCAGGCAGCCACAGACCCTCAGGCGCCGGGCCCGACTGCCAGAAGACGTCGATGGGAATGCCGCCGCGGGGATACCAGTAGCCGCCGATCCGCAGCCAGCGGGGCTCGGCCACAGCCATGATCCGCCGCCCGATCGCCACGGTGCAGTCCTCGTGGAAGGCGCCATGATTGCGAAAGGCGGCCAGATAGAGCTTCAAGGACTTGGACTCGATGAGCCACCGGTCGGGCGCATAGTCGATCACAAGGTGCGCAAAATCCGGCTGGGCCGTCACCGGGCACAGGGAGGTGAACTCCGGCGCGGTGAAGCGGGCGAGATAGAGCGTGTCGGCCTGAGGATTGGGCACGCGCTCAAGGACAGCGGCCTCTGGGCTCGCAAAGCCGCGCACTTCCTGACCAAGCTGTGTGAGTTGGATCTCTTCCATGGGCGCGATTTAGCCGTGGCGCAGCCGCTCGGCAACCGGCGCCCCCGCGACAGGCTGTCCGGCTCTGGCTATGACGGGTCACCGATAATCAGCCGGCCCAGAGCCCAAGCGAGGAGGAGACACCCATGAGCGGACAGGACTTCAAGGACTATGTCGTGGTGGTCACCGGCGCCTCGACGGGGCTTGGCCGGGCCATCGCTGTGGAAACCGCCTCGCGCGGCGCTGCGGCAGTCATCATCAACTTCGCCCGCAGTCAGGACGAGGCGGAGGAGACCGCCCGCCTGGTGGCCGCCCATGGCGCCAGGGGCGTGCTGGTGCAGGGCGATGTGGGCGAGGACGAGGACTGCAAGAAGATCGCCGCGGCGGCCGCGCCGTTCGGACGGATCGACGCCCTCTTCAACAATGCCGGAGTGACGCGGTTCGCCCCTAACCACGCCGACCTCGATGCGGTCAGCGCCGAGGACTTCATGGACCTCTACCGGGTCAATGTGGTGGGCGCCTACCAGACCCTGCGCGCCTGCCGAGGCCTTCTGGAGTCGGCGCCCCAGGCCGGAGCCGTGGTGAACACCTCGTCGATCGCCGGCGTCATGGGGATCGGCTCTTCGGTGCCCTATGCGGCGTCCAAGGGCGCGCTGACCACCATGACCCTGTCCCTCGCCCGGGCGCTTGCGCCGAAAATTCGGGTCAATGCGGTCTGTCCGGGCTTCATCGACACCCCCTGGTTCGAGAAGGGTCTGCCGGCGGGTCGGGCGGAGAAGATGCGCCAG
Organism: Caulobacteraceae bacterium UBA3198; assembly: GCA_002363865.1. Lineage (GTDB taxonomy): Bacteria > Pseudomonadota > Alphaproteobacteria > Caulobacterales > Caulobacteraceae > Phenylobacterium. The sequence goes on along the minus strand of DEWY01000013.1, from coordinate 484,656 downwards.
GGGGCGGAGGCCTCTACGCCGCTTAAGGCGGCCTCGACAGCTGAAGACGTGGCCGGCGCCACAGTCTTCCTGGCCTCGCCGGCGGCCAGGCACATCACCGGAGAGACCTTGCTGGTGGATGCTGGGACTCACCTGGGGGCCGCCCCCCTCAGTATGCGGTAGGCCTGTGGCGCAAGCGTGACAGTAGCGCGCCTTTTTTTTAGGCGCGCTTACCGAGGGGTGCCGAAATAATCGTCACGGTCTATGCAGGCGTCACGGAGTGGCCAGCCTGCGTTGATCTGCGCGCCTTCACCATGAGGATGCAAAACGTCGGTCGGGCAAGGCCAGATCGGGAACTCAAGGGGATAACGAATGAAAACTCTCAAGCTTACGCTTCTCGCCGCCGCTGCGACTCTGGCCATGGGCGGCGCCGCCGCCGCGCAGGAATCGCCGGTCAGCTTCAACCTCGGCGTTGCGTCCGACTATGTTTACCGTGGCGTCAGCCAGACCGATGAAGGCCCGCAAGTGTTCGGCGGCGTCGACCTGGCCATCGGCGAAATGGGCTATGCGGGCATCTGGGCCTCCAACGTCGACTTCAACGACGACACCGTGGGCGAAGTCGACTTCTACGCCGGCATCACGCCCACCCTGGGCGTCGCCTCGATGGACTTCGGCGTCATCTACTACTCCTACATCGACGCCCCCTCGGGCTCGGACTACAACTTCTGGGAATTCTCCGCCGCCGGCACGATCCCGGCTGGCCCCGCCGAAATCGGCGCGGCCGTCTACTACTCGCCTGACTTCTTCGGCGGCACCGGCGACTCCTTCTATTACGAAGTGAACGCGGCTGCGCCCCTGACCGAACGCCTCAGCCTGAGCGGCGCGGTCGGTCGTCAGGAAGTCGACACCGGTCTCGACTACACCACCTGGAACCTCGGCCTCGGCTTCGCCATCAACGACACCATCGGCCTCGACGTCCGCTGGCACGACACCGACGAGTCGGGCCTGGGCAAGATCGGCGAAGGCCGTCTGGCCGCCAGCCTCACCGCCGCCTTCTAAGCAGCGCTGAGCCCGAAATAGGCAAGGCCGTCGCCCGCTGGCGGCGGCCTTTCTTATTTCCACCCCATTCCCCCTTCAGATACGGCGCAGGACTCATCGCTCGACCTTGCGAGCGCCGCCGCCGGGGATGGCCTCATCCCCCAATTGAGTAGTGTTGGACGCGGGTCACGCCCCGTCTATGTTGTCGGCTCGCAGGGAGTCGCGGAGAGCAGCCCATGATGCGGATGGCCTTCCGAGCGCAAACCGTCATCGTCGATGTCGCCATCGCGGCCTTCGCCTTTATCTGCGCCTATCTTCTGTCGCCCTCAGCCCTCCCTGACCTGGGCTTCGATGGCGCGGCCTCCTTGAACATCGTCCAGCTCACCGCGATCTACGCCGCCTTCGCCGCGGTGTTCACGACCCTGTTCCGAGGGGAGTTGTCGCCTTGGCGCTACGCCTCGATCCCGGACGCCCTTGTGATCGCGCGGATCGCTGCGCTGACGGCGGGCCTCTTCCTGCTCACCGTCTGGATCGTCGACCGCGCTTCGACCCTGCCGCGCTCGGCGCTCGCCATGGCTGCGGTCTTCCACGTCACAGGTTGCCTTGGTCTGCGGGTCTTCCGCCGCGCCATCCATGAACACGCCCTAGTCAAGGTGGCGCCGCGGGGATCGGCGACGCCGCAGGCCCCGCCCCTGCTGCTGATCGGTCCCCCGGCCTTGGCCGACACCTATCTGCGGGACGCTTCCCGGGCCCGTGACCGCCGCTACACCCCAGTGGGCATCATCGGCATCGACATGCGCGATGTTGGCCAGCAGGTCCGTGGCGTCTGCATCATCGAGAGCCTCGACCGGCTGGAGGAGGCTCTGGACGATCTGCGCCGCTGGAACCGCTATCCGAGGGCTGTCCTGTTCCTCGATGAGCCGAGCCGCATGAAGGGGCTCAATCCCGACCATCTCGGCCGCTTCCGGGCCGACGGGGTGCGGATGCTGCGACTGCCCAGCATCGTCGAGCTGCGCCACCATGAGGGCGCCGCCCTCATGCCCCTGCGCGATGTCAGCGTCGAGGAGCTGCTGGCCCGCGAACCCATCCAGCTGAACAAGGCGCCTGTGGCGGCCCTGATCCGCAATCGCCGGGTGCTGATCACCGGCGCCGGCGGCAGCATCGGCAGCGAGCTCGCCCGGCAGGCGGCCGGCTTTGGCTGCGCGCATCTCACCTTGGTGGACAGCTCCGAAGCCGCCCTCTTCACCATCGATCGGGAGCTGGCCGAAGCCTATCCCGAGCTATCGCGCTCGGCGGTGCTTTGCGATGTGCGCCATGCTGGCCGCCTGCAGGGGCACTTCGCCGCCCAGGCGCCCGACCTCGTCTTCCATGCCGCGGCGCTCAAGCACGTCTCCATGGTGGAGCGTCACCCCTGCGAGGGCGTGCTCACCAATGTGATCGGCACCTGGAACGTGGCTGAGGCCGCCCGCCTGTGCGGGGCGGCCCAGATGGTGCTGATCTCCACCGACAAGGCCGTGGACCCGACCAATGTGATGGGCGCCACCAAACGCCTGGCCGAGGCCGTCATCCAGGCCCAGCACACCAATGGCGGCCAGACCCGCTTCGCCGCCGTGCGCTTCGGCAATGTGCTGGCCTCGGCCGGCTCTGTGGTGCCGATCTTCAAGTCGCAGATCGAGCGGGGCGGGCCCGTAACCCTGACCCACCCGGACATGACGCGGTTCTTCATGACCATTCCGGAGGCCGCGCAGCTGGTGATGCACGCCACTGCCGCCAGCGCCGAGGACCAGGACGCCCAGGCGCGCCTGTTCCTGCTGGAGATGGGCCAGCCGGTCCGGATCATGGATCTGGCCCGCCAGATGATCGCCCTGTCGGGCCGCACACTCGGCCAGGACATCGAGATCAAGATCACGGGCCTGCGGCCCGGTGAGAAGCTCAACGAGACCCTGCTGGACGACAATGAGCATGCCACCCCGTGTGCGCCCAAGGTGATGCAGGTGGTGTCAAATTCCGCGGTGCGGATCACGCCCGGCCATCTGCAGACGCTTGAGGCCCTGGCCGAGCAGGCCGATTCAGAAGGGGTGCGCACCGCCCTCTTTGATCTGGTGGGGCAGATCCGGGGTCAGCGTCCCGGCGGCGCGCCAAAGCTCAAGGTCGTGGCCGGCGGCGGCCAGGGCTAACTCACGGCGGTCGCAACCGCGCCTGATCCAATTGCCCCCTTACCTCAGCTGAGCCGGTCAGAGCGGACCTTCGCCGGGTGTAGCGGTCGAAATCCTCCCGCGCAGACCCGATCTCCCAGGAGCTGCAGACCTGTATTGGGCTCCGCGCCGAGGCCCCGTGCTGTGATCGCTGACGGCTCGGCTGCGAGAATTCCGGCCCGCCCAGATCGGCGAACTCAGCCCTATTGTGATCAAAGCCGCGGCTGGCCCATTTTGGGCACCAAATTGCATGCTTTTTAAATGAAAAAACTTTCAAACGAGCTCTTTCCTCCCTAACCTCCCCGCATGGGCAAACTTGCAGATTTTCAGCGACGCCTTCGCCCTGGGAAGGTCTATCGCCGCGCCGACCTGGCCCAATGGTCCAGCGCTGTCGATCGTCATATTCAGGCCTCGGTGCGCGACGGAAGGTTGGTGAAGCTAGCTGGCGGGCTCTATTCAGTTCCCAAGCAAACCGCCTTTGGCCAAGCGCCGGCCGATGACGCGGCCTTGATAGAGGCGTTTCTGAAAGGCTCGCCCTACCTCAAGGTTACACCGAACCTCTATAATGGTCTTGGGGTCGGTTTGACCCAGCTCCACAACAGAACCATCGTCTACAATCACAAGCGCCACGGCCGCTTCAAACTCGGCGGCCGAGAGTTTGAGTTCCGTATAAAGCCCCGCCTGCCAGCAAAGCTGACCCTGGAGTTTCTGCTCGTCGATTTGGTGAATAACCTTGGCGATCTCGGTGAGGATCGCAGCGCCACCTTGGCGCGGGTCAAGGCTGCAGCGCAGAACTATCCGGCGCCCCGCCTTAGGCGGGCCGCCGAGGACTACGGCAAGGTCGGCACCCGCAAGTTCTTCGACCAAGCGCTGAACGGGCCCGACGTGGAACATGCCTGAATATCTCCACCGCCATCGGCAGTTTGCGGACCTGCTGCGGATTGTCGCCGAAGCGAAGTCCATCGACCTCGCCCTGGTGGAGAAGGACTACTGGATCATGCATGGGCTGCATGGCCTCCAGCGGCTTGGACTGAGGTTCGAATTGAAGGGCGGTACCTCACTCTCCAAAGGGCTCGGGATCATTCACCGTTTCTCGGAAGACATCGACGTCCGCATCGAACCAGACGCAGGCGTTGCGACCGGCCGCAATCACACAAAAGCCGCGCACATAGCCAGCCGTGAAGCCTTCTACGACAGCTTGGCGAGGACAATTGTTATAGACGGCATCTCCTCGGTCGAGCGCGACCGCATGTTCGACGACGCCCGTCTCTTTAGCGGCGGCATCCGGCTCCACTACCCGACCCGCGGTCCGCCGATCGCCGGCCTAAAGGACGGGATTCTGCTTGAAGTCGGCTTCGCCAACGTCCAGCCCAACGCACCGCATACGATCAGCTCATGGGCCTATGAGCATGCGCTCTCCGCTGGCGTCGAGGTGATCGACAACCGCGCGATCGATGTCGCCTGCTACCACCCCGGCTATACCCTGGTGGAGAAGCTCCAAGCGATCTCCACCAAGTACCGTCACCTACGCGGAGGCGGGGAGATTCCGCCCAACTTCATGCGCCATTACTATGATGTCTTCTGCCTGCTCCAGAACGCAGCGGTCCAAGGCTTCATCGGTACCGATGCCTATATAGCCTACAAGGCCCACCACTTCCCGGCGGCAGACAACCAAGTCATCGCCGAGAATGAAGCCTTCAGCCTCGACGATCCCGCTATGCGAGCTACCCTAGGCGCTTCCTATAGGCGTTCTTCGGCTCTCTATTATCAAGGCCAGCCAAACTTCGACGACGTGCTTGCCGAAATCACCCGCTGGGCAGCGCGCCTATAGTGGCTCTCGCCGAACCCGCAACGCCCTGCGATCTGATCTGAACCTGCGCATTCCGGCGCAGAAGCTCCAGCTAAAAACGATAGGCCTTTTGGGATGGGGTGAAGTGGAATCAGGCTGAGCCAGCCGGGGCCCGGCGACGGCCGCCAGGGGCCGACAGGCCGATCCAGGCCACATGGCGCATGGCGCGATCGACGGCGGCCTTGGCGGTGTCCTGGCAGGCGTCCAGACCCGAAGCGACGATCTCGCCGGCCTCGTCATAGACGCTCCAGGCCCAGCCCATGGTGTCCTGGCTCATAGAATAGGCGAATAGTGGCTCAGACATTCCCAGCCCCTGTTGCGCTGCAACATACTCTGACATCAGACGGGTCTTGAACGCGCCCTGTCAAGTTTCGATCCCTGCCCGGCCGGTTGCAGGTGCTATCCGCAGCCAAATCGATCAGGGACCTGCGCACTACTCCGCCGCCGCCACAGCCTGGCCGCGGCGCTCAGCCGCGAGGCGGGCGACAAGAGCCGCATGTTCGTCCCAAAGGGCCTTGGGCAGGCGCTCGCCGAACCGCTCATAGGCCGGCGGGATCAGCGCAGCTTCCTGCGTCCAGATGTCGGCGTCGACGGTGAGCAGCAGGTCGAGCTGGGCGTCAGTCAGGTCGAGACCGGCCAGATCCAGGCTCTCGCGGGTTGGCAGACGACCGATCGGGGTGTCGACGGCTTCAGCGCGGCCGCCGAGGCGTTCGACGATCCATTTGAGGACCCGGCTGTTCTCGCCGAAGCCCGGCCAGACGAACTTGCCCCGCTCGTCCTTGCGGAACCAGTTCACGAAATAGATGCGCGGCAGTTTCTCGGTGTCGGCCTGGGCGCCGAGCTTCAGCCAATGATTGAAGTAGTCGCCCATGTTGTAGCCGCAGAAGGGCAGCATGGCGAAGGGGTCGCGGCGCAGCTCGCCGATGGCGTTCTCGGCCGCCGCGGTACCTTCCGACGCCACGTTGGAGGCCATAAAGACCCCGTGGCGCCAGTCGAAGGCCTCGGTCACCAGCGGCACGGCCGAGGCGCGGCGGCCGCCAAACAGGATGGCCGAGATCGGCACGCCGGCGGGATCCTCCCACTCCGGGGCGATCACCGGGCACTGGTCGGCCGGGACGGTGAAGCGGGCGTTGGGATGGGCCGCGGGCGTCTCAGACGCAGGCGTCCAAGGATTGCCGCGCCAGTCGGTAAGCACGGGCGGCGGGTCTTTTGTCAGGCCTTCCCACCATACGTCCCCGTCCGGCGTCAGGGCCACATTGGTGAAGACGCAGTTGGCGTGGAGGGCGTCGATGGCGTTGCGGTTGGTCTCCAGGCCCGTGCCCGGGGCCACGCCAAAGAAGCCAGCCTCCGGATTGATCGCATAGAGCCGGCCGTCCTGGCCAAAGCGCATCCAGCAGATGTCGTCGCCGATGGTCTCGGCCTTCCAGCCCGCTAGGGTCGGCTGCAGCATGGCCATGTTGGTCTTGCCACAGGCGCTGGGGAAGGCTGCGGCGATGTAGCGGACGTCGTTGTCCGGCGAGGTGAGTTTGAGGATGAGCATGTGCTCAGCCAGCCACCCTTCATCGCGGGCCATCACCGAGGCGATACGCAGGGCGAAGCACTTCTTGCCCAGGAGCGCATTGCCACCGTAACCCGAGCCGTAGGACCAGATCTCCCGGGTCTCGGGGAAGTGGACGATGTACTTCTCTTCGTTGCAGGGCCACGGCACATCGGCCTGCCCCGGGTTCAGAGGCGCGCCCACGCTGTGGACGGCCGGGACGAAGAAGCCGTCCTCGCCGAGCTGCTCCAGGGCCGGCGTCCCCATACGGGTCATCACCCGCATGGAGATGGCCACATAGGCGCTGTCGGTGATCTCCACGCCGATGGCGCTGATCTTGGAGCCCAGGGGGCCCATGCAGAAGGGCACCACATACATGGTGCGGCCGCGCATGCAGCCGTCGAACAGGCCCTCAAGCTTGGCGCGCATCTCCTGCGGCTCGGCCCAGTTGTTGGTTGGGCCGGCGTCAGCCTCGTCTTGTGAGCAGATGAAGGTGCGGCTCTCGACCCGGGCCACGTCGCGCGGATCAGAGGCGGCGTAGAAGGAATTGGGACGCAGGTCGGGGTTCAGGGGCTTGAGTGTGCCGCTTTGAACCAGATCGGCGGTGAGCTTGGTCCACTCAGCTTCCGAGCCGTCGCACCAGTAGACGGCGTCGGGCTTGGTGAGGGCGGCGATCTCGTTCACCCAGGCGTTGAGCCCGGCATGGCGGGTCGGCGCAGCGTCCACGCTCTTGGTCGAGGTCGCATCCGTCATGAAGGTCTCCATCACCTGGCCGTCGGCCCGACGGGCCAGAGGCCGCCGGTGTTCGTTTATGAACAAGTCCATAATGCGTGACGTCGAGTGTGCAAACCGCAGGCCGCCGGAATTTTTGTATTTTGCCTCCCCCTGTTGGCGCCGCCTATGGCCCGGCGCCCTGGAGAGTCCCTTCCCCCACCACCCCAAACGGTCAGGGGCTCAGGTCCGCTGGATCAGGCGCTGCTTGACCGCGCGCCCAGCCCAAACGCCGCCAGCATAGAGGGGAATAGCGGGCAGCACTGCAAGCCACAGGCCGACCATGCCCACGAGCTGGGCGCCAGCCGCCAATTGGCCAAGGCCGTCCCCCCGCTGGGGAGGGCGCGCAGAGGAAAGTTGATCTGGGTGCATGGCGACGTCTCCTGCAACCAGGAGAGGCCCGTGGGAGCGCAAGTTCAATGGTTCAGCCGCTCAGCCTGGGCGCCCAATGAATTCGGGGGCCTGCAGAACCAGGGGTCATGGCGACAAGAGCGATCTGGTGGCGAGCTCGCCTATCAGCTGCCCTAAACGAAAAGAGCCGCCCGCGGGGTGAGCACCCCGCTGAGCGGCTCTTCAGACTGCGTTGGATCAGATCCGATCAGAAGAAGCGTTCGGCGATCCGGATCGTGTCGCCTGGCGCCACCGGCGTCATCGGCGTCAAGGGAAACTCCCGCTCATCATCGGTATCGCTGCGCTTGATGAACACGCGGCGGTTATTGGCCCGGTAGGTGAAGCCGCCGGCGGTGGCCACCGCGTTCAGCACAGAAAGGCCGTTGGTGTAGGGGTACTCCCCAGGGCTTTCCACCTCGCCCAGAATATAGAAGGGCCGATAGTTCAGCACCTCAACGCTGACCCTAGGGTCACGGAGGTAGCCTTCCTTAAGGGCCGTCTGGATCGACGTCTGGATTTCCGGGATGGTCAGGCCCTGGGCCTTCACCTCGCCGATCAGCGGCAGAGAGATGTTGCCCGAGCCGCCCACGAAGAACTCACCGGTGAGGCTCTCCTCACCATAGGTGATGACCCGCACCTTATCGCCGGACCCGAGCCGGTATTCCGGCAACACACGCACCTCGGCGGCCGTCGCCTCCTGAGCGCTCACCGCTGCCGGGGCGAAGGCCGCTGCACACAGGGCCGCCACGGCGACCAGCAGGGACATGAACCTCTGCATCTAAACCACGCTCCACATCTCTTAAGCGTCCCCCACGGCCTCCCTTCTACCGCAGTGCGGCGAGCCAGGAAACTCCTATGGGTCAGCGGCCCAGGCGAGCCGCAAGACTAAGGATAACAAAAGCAGAATAGAACATTTACCAGGGATGAACAGCCCGTTCAGATGATGTAAACCTTAACGCGACAGCAACCGCGTTTCGTAGAGATATGTATACCCTATAACTACAGCAATGCTTAAGCGGCTTTATCGTAAACATCACCCAACAGAACTCCAGAAGGGGTGGGTGTGGTGTTGGTCAAAAAGACTCTGTTTACTCAGTTCGCTATCGTTAGTGCTTCAATAACCCTGGCGGCATGCGCAACAATGCCGGAGCCGAGCAGCCCGATGGGCCTGGGCGTGGCCGCTGCGGCCCCGACGGGCTATCTCGACTTCTGCCAGAGGCAGCCGGCCGATTGCGGCGGTGCCCCGCCCGCGGTCGTGCGCAAGGTGGCCGAGGTTGAGCTGGCGCGGCGCAACGACGCTGAGGCCCGCCTTGTCCTGGCTGGCTTTCGCACCACGACGACGGCGGCCGTGTCTGGGCACAATGTGAACTGGGCCTCAGCCTTCGCTGAGGCGCGCATTCGCAGGGAAGCCGCCGAACAATCCAACGCCGCACTCGATGCAGCCATGGTCCAGGCCCTCCCCTCGCCGCCGGCCGCGCCCGCGCTGCTGCAGATCAACGCGGTCTCAAACGCCCCCGCGCCTCAGCTTCTGCGCCTGGGCGAGGCAGCGCCTGCCATCTCGCCCCGTCTGCGCCAAGAGCAACCAAACGCGATGGTCGTGCGCAGCGCGCCGCCCGCCCTGACGCCGGCCCTCTGGGGCCAGCTCACGCGCATCAATGACAAGGTGAACCGGCAGATCGTGCGCCGGGCCGACATCCAGACCTATGGGGTTTTGGACAAGTGGGCGACGCCCCTGGCGCAGGGGGATCAGTATGGCGACTGCGAAGACTATGTGCTGGAGAAGCGTCGGGCGCTCCTGGCGGTCGGCGTACCGGACCATGCGATGTCCATCGCCGTGGCCAATACAAGCTGGGGTGAGAGCCATGCCGTCCTGTTGGTGTCCACCGACCAGGGCGACTATGTGCTCGACAGCCTGACGCCGTGGATCTTGCCCTGGCGCAAGGCGAGCCTCACCTGGCGCGAACGCCAGGTGGCCGGCGCGCCCTTCCGCTGGGCGATGGTTAGTCAGACGCCGGAGGCGGCTCTGGGTCAGACCGCAGCAGACGAGACGCCCGATGATAGCGACGCAGAGGTGCGGGCGGTGGTGTCCGAGCCTCCGGCGCTGGAGGCGCCCCTGCGTCGGCTCAGCGTCGAGGCCTTCAATGGCCGCCCTCATGGCGTGACGGCGCCGATGATCGCGCTCTCCGAAGCTGAGCCCATCATGACCCTGGCCCTGGCGAGCGGCCGCCCCTTGCGCGGGCTCCTCCACTAGGAGAAACCTCTGGCGAGGGCGCTCGACGCGAGCCACGCTCCCGCAATCGGTCACGCTAGGGCTAGCGCCCTACGGAGCGCCGAAAGGGGCGTTGCGCGCGGCGACGCCGTGGGGGGAGAGGCGGCAGGTGAGCTCAGGACGCAGCGCAGGGCGAACGCGCGAAGACGGCAGCTCGCCTCGGCGGCGGCTTTGGCCGCCGCCGGAAGGCGCCGGCCTGGCGTCTGCGGGGCTTGGCCTCATCTTCCTGGCCCACTTGGCCTACGGCGCTCTGCGGATCGAGGCGAGCCTGATCGCCGTGGGCGCGGCCGCCATCCTGTTGCTGGCCTGCGTCGCGGTCCCGAGCATTCGGCGAGATCTGCTGCGGGTCCGAGGACTGGCCATTCCGGCGGTGCTGTTTGGCCTCATATTGCTGACGGGCGCCCTATCTCTCACTCCCTACGGACCGGCCGGCGCCCACCCCGTCTGGGCCTATGTGGGACAGGCGCACGGCTCAGCCACCATTGACCGCTCGGCGACCACCTTGGAGCTGATAAAGCTCTTGGGGCTGGGCTGCATATTCCTGGTGGGGGCAGCCACCGGCGCTGCAGATGGTCGGGCGAAGACGACCGTCAATCTGCTGATCGCCCTCTCAGCAATCTTTGGACTTTGGGCGTTTTTCAACTTCGCGACGGGCCTTCAGTATCAGACCCAGCGGGGCCGCCTGGAGGGGACCCTGATGAGCCCCAATACGGCCGGCACCTTTTTCGCGGTCATGGTCATCGTCACCTTGGGTCCGCTGCTGCGGGACTTGCGGAGCGTGCGGGCGGGTCAAGCGCTTCAGGCGGCCACCGGCTATTGGGCGGCCTTGATCATCCTTGTGGGCTGCTTGCTGGCCACGGCCTCACGGGGCGCGGCCCTGGGAACTGCCGCCGGCGTCCTCGGACTCGTGATCATTCTACTCTTCGCGGGACGCGTCACCTGGAGCCGTGTGTCGCTCATCATGCTCGCCGCAGTGGTTGCGGCAATGGCCAGCCTTTACTTCGTCGGCGAGCGGCTGCTGGAGCGGTTCACATCCTTCGACCAAGACGCAAGTAGCCGAGCCGAGATGTTCGCGATGCACTGGCGGGCCTTCCTGGCCGCCCCGATTGGCGGCTACGGGCTTGGAACCTTCGACACCATTCACCGCATCCTGCTCGACACCACCAACTTCGCCTCCATGTGGACGGTCCGAGCGACCCACAACGTCTATATCCAGTGGCTGGAGGAGGCGGGCCTTATCGGCGCGCTGCCCATGTTTGGGGCCATTGCGTCGGTGGTCATCATAAGCCTGTGGCGGGGTCTGCGCCGAGCGCGGATGACCTATCTCCTCTTCGCGCTGATTGCAGCCAATCTTGCGGTGCTGGTGCACGGTGTTACCGACTTCGCTCTACAGACGCCGTCTGTCGCGCTGATGTGGAGCTATCTGCTCGGGCTGCAGTTTTCCATGTCGCAGGGGTCGCAGCGATGATCGCCCGCACATCGGCCTTCAAGATCATCGGCCTGACCCTTCTTCCCCTAGCGACCCTGGGGTCCACGGCGGCTGGCCTCGCGGCCTTGGCGCCCCAGTCAAGCCCCGCCCCCTCCCCTCTCATATTGACCCTCGGCCAAAGCCACGCGGCCAACGCTGCGCTTGCCGCCACGCCGCCGGATTTGACCGCGGCAGCCCAGGCCAGTCATCGCGCGCTAGCCGAGGCGCCCTATGATTCCAGCTCACGCCTGCGATTGGCTTATCTCGATAGCCTGGATGGTGAGCTCAGCGCTGAGGGCCTCGCGCACCTCGAGCTCTCCTATGAGTTGCTGCCGCTAGATCAGTATGTATCAACTTGGCGCGTCGGCTTCGCCCTCGAGTATTGGGGCGCGTTGACACCTGAGCTACGGAAGCAGGTCGAAACCGAGGCCACGACCTTCCTAAAAACGTCGCGTCGTCGCGAAATGGTCGCAACCCTGGAAGCTGTCACCTCGCCAACAGGTGCGGTGCCGGCGGTATTCTGGCGTGAGCGACTGAAGCGCCGCCCCCCCAAATAGGGCGCAAACCCTCGCTCGAACTTGCCTATGCCGCAAGAAGAGGCGGACGAGGTTCAATCGACGCGCGAGAATGACACACTTTGGGGCCCTAATACTGCACCACAGCACGAACCCCCTTGAGAAACGGCGCGTCTTATGGCCATAGGAGGGGCACGGCAGCTACGCCGTTAACGTTTTTAAGGGGAGAGGCGACATGAGCCTCAAAGTGATTGGCGCCAGCGCCGTGGCGCGCGCCATGGTTGCAGTCACCGGTTTCGGTCTCGTTGCGCTCCCAGCTGCTGTTGCGGTCGCCCAGACTACGACCACCGAGGCCGCTCAGGCCGAAGCTCTGGCCGAAGCTATTGCTGTTGCCGTGGCTGACGCCGTCGCGGCGACTGAGGGCATGTCCCCGGAAGCTCAGGAAGCCGCCGTCGAGGCCGCCATTGCATCGACCGTCGCCGCCAGCGGCCTGCCGGCGTCCGTTATCGCTGCTGCCGTCACCCAGGCCGCCACCTTGATCGCCGCAGCCGGCATCAGCACGCCTGCCGTGACGGCGGCCGTTCAGACGGCCTCAGCCGCGGCCCAGCTCGCTGTTGCTCAGGCCCCTGCCGCTGTCCAAAACGCGGCGCCTCCGCCCCCGCCGGCGCCGCCCACGACCATTACTGCGCCGGTCTATGTGCCGCCGGGCGCTACGCCGTAAGCAATTGGTACACCACGAGGAGCGGGCCGAGGGCTCCCTCCTCGTGGGACTGACTTGAACATCTCAACCTGGATTTGCGCGATGCGCAGCCCACGAAACTAGGGGTATGCCCGTGACTGCGGACAAGAGAGTGCTCATGGCCGGGGCGGCGATCGCAATCGCCGCCGGTCTCTCCAGCCCAGCGGCCGCTCAATCCGCTGGCCGGATGGCTGCGGCAGCCGACGCTCAAACCAATTTCGCTCGTGATCGTAACGTGTCGGTGATGCAGCGCCCGCGCGACGGCTACCAAGCCGTCGGACTCCGGATGGGCTCCTTCATGGCCTATCCGAAACTGTCGCTGGGCGTTGAGCACAACGACAACATCTATGCGACCGACGGCGGCGAAACTGACGACCTGATCTGGCGGGTCGCGCCGGAGATTTCGATCTCCTCTGATTGGTCTCGGCATGCGCTGAATGCCTATGCCCGGTCTTCGATCCTGCGCTATCAGGATTTTGACACCGAAAACTCAGAAGACCTTTCGGTGGGCGCCGCCGCTCAGATTGATATTCAGCGTAACAGCTTCATTACGCTCGGCTTCGATTGGGCCGACCTGGTCGAGCCGCGGACCTCGCCGAACGCCGTGGTCGGTGCGGTTGAACCCACAGAATACGAGACCACGGCCGCTCGGGCCGCCGTCAGCCACGAACTCAATCGCCTCCGTCTGTCGGGCGGCTATGCCTTCAAGAGCTTTGACTATGAAGATGGCCGCAACCTCGGCGGCGGGATCATCGCCCAGCAGTACCGCGACCGCGATGAGCATGTGGTTACCGCGCGCGCTGACTATGCGGTGAGCCCCGCCACGGCGATCTTCCTCGAGGTCAGCCGCAACGTGCGCGACTACCGGCTCGCGCGTCCGGCCGTCACCTTGGTTCGCGACTCCGAAGGCACGCAAGCCTTGGTGGGTTCGAACTTTGAGCTTGGCGCGACCGCCCGCGGCGAAATCGCCGTCGGTTATCTGAGCCAAGAATATGATGACCCGACCCTGGGCGATATCGACGGGTTTGGCGCCCGGGCCCAGGTGGAGTGGTTCCCCACCCAGCTGACCACGGTCACCTTCACCGGGTCGCGGACGATTGAAGAAAGCGCCTCGCCGGGTTCGGCCGGCTACACCTCGGCGAATCTCGGGGTGAAGGTTGACCACGAGCTGATGCGCAACGTCATCCTGACCGGCAATGTCTCGACGGGTAAGGATGACTATCAGGGCATCACCCGGGAGGATGACCGGTTCAATGCCGGCGTCGGCGCGACCTACTTGCTGAACCGCAACGTCGGTGTGACCGTCGCCTACAGCCATATGGACATGGACTCCAGCGGCTTCGGCGGTCAGGACTTTAAGGTGAATAAGGTCGGCGCGACTGTGGCGCTGCAGTTCTGATTATAACGGCCAGGCTATTTAGGCCTGGCCGATTACTCTCCCGGCGTCGTTCGGCCTTCCATGGCCTCTGGCTTGCAGGCCACTAAAGTTGCAAGGCCTGTTTCGGGACAACGATTTCCATGAACGCTTTCTCTCATCCCTCCGCAGAACCGACCTCCGAGGAGGCCGGTGGGATGTCCGGCCGCCGATCAGGCGGTGGGTTGGCTGACCAGTTTGATCTCCGGCGGTTGTTCAACATCTTCCGCCGCCGAGTTCGCCTGTTTGGCGCCGTTGCGGCGCTTGTCTTCCTAGCCGCCATCTTCATCACCTTCACCGCAACGCCGATGTATACGGCGACAGCGAACGTGATGCTCGACACCCGTCAAGAGCAGGTGGTCAATGTCGAGGCTGTCCTGTCTGGCCTGCCGGCAGACTCTAGCGTTGTCGACACCGAGGTAGAAATCCTCAAGTCGCGGCGTCTCGCCGAGCGCGTGGTCAATGCGCTGCAACTATCTCAGGATCCCGAGTTCAACTCGGAGCTTGCGCCACCTAGCCTGCTTTCCAACGTGAAGGACTCGGTGCTTGGCGTCGTTTCGTCGGCCAAGCCTCGGGATATTCCTGATGACCCGATCGCCCAGCAAAAGGCGCAAGAACGCATCGTTGATGCGGTGCTCAGTCGCCTCTCGGTTCGCCGGGCTGGTCTCACCTATGTCATTAATGTGAGCTTCGAATCCGAGAGCCCGACCAAAGCCGCGACCATCGCCAACAAGTTCGCCGAACTCTATCTTCTGGAGCAGCTGGAGGCGAAGTTTGACGCGACCCAACAGGCCAACACTTGGCTGAACACGCGGCTTGACGGCTTGCGACAGCAGGTGCTGACCGACGAGGCGGCGGTGCAGAACTACCGGATCGCCAACAACCTCCTAAGCGCCGCTGGCACGAATCTCACCGAAACCGAGATTTCAAATTACAATCAGAGCCTCTCGGAGGCCCGTGCACAGGTCGCGGAGGATCAGGCGCGCCTTAGCACTGCCCGCAGCCAGCTTGCGCGCGGCTCGTCTGGTGACGACCTAGGCGAGGCGCTGAGCTCTCCCGTTATTCAGCAGCTCCGCCAACAACGGGCCACCGTCTCGGCCAAGGTCGCTGACCTGCAAGGCCGTTATGGTGAGCGGCATCCTGAAATGCTGACCGCCAACCGCCAGCTGACCGACATCGACGCTCAGATTCAGGCCGAGATCCAGCGGATCATCTCCAACCTTGAAGCCAAGGTACAGGTCTCGCGGCAGCGGGCCGCCGCCATCGGGGGCAGTCTTTCTAACGCCCGTGGCACGCTTGTGGGCAACAATCAGGCTCAAGTCCGGCTGAATGAGCTGGAACGCACCGCCGAGGCCAGCCGGACCCTCTATGAGAGCTACCTGAACCGCTACAAGGAGACGAGCTCGCAGCAGGGAATTGAGCAGTCCGATGCTCGCGTCGTTTCCTCGGCCACCATCCCGACGGGGCAGAGCTCGCCGAAGGTCCCTCTGAACCTCGCTCTGGGCCTGGTGCTGGCCATGGGCTGCGGTCTGGGCGCTGTCGTTCTCGCTGAGATGTTGGACTCTGGTCTTGCCACAGCCGAGGACGTGGAGCACCGCCTGGAAGTCTCTTACCTTGGCGCGGTTCCGCTGCTCGCCTCTGTCGCAGAAGGGAAGATGGGATCGCCCATCGACTACGTGATCGACAAGCCGCTCTCGAGCTTCGCTGAAGCCTTCCGCAATCTACGCGCGTCGGTCATCTACTCCAGGCTGGGCGAAGCCGTAAAGGTGGTGGCCATCACCTCCTCCCTCCCTGGCGAAGGCAAGACGACGACCTCGGTCTGTTTGGCCCGCTCAGCCGCCCAGCAAGGGCTGAGGGTGATCCTGGTCGACTGCGACTTGCGCCGTCGCTCTGTGAACCGGCTGTTTGGTGCAGAACCCGCCCGCGGGCTGATCGAGGTTCTGGCTGGCGAAGCTACGCTGGAAGAGGTCCTGACCACTGATCAGGTGACCGGCGCCCGCCTTTTGCCGCTCGCAAAATCCAGCATGACGCCCAAGGACGTGTTTGGCTCTGCGGCCATGGACCGCTTGCTCGAAGAACTTCGTCGCACTTATGACCTGGTGATCTTGGACACCGCGCCGGTCCTTCCGGTGGCCGACACTCGCGTTCTGGCACCCAAGGCTGATGTGGTGGTCTTCCTGGCCCACTGGCGCAAGACCCCGCAGCACGCCATTGAGGCGGCTTTCCGGCTGCTCTCAGGCACAGGCGCCCATCTTGCGGGCGTTGCGCTCACCCAGGTCGATATGAAGCAGCAGGCCAAGTATGGCTACGGCGATCCGGGCTATTACTACGCAGAGTACAAAAAGTACTATGTGAGCTGATCCAGATCGGCGGTTCGCGGGCTCAGCCGAGCGCGCGGGCCGCCAGCTGGAAAAGTAGCGCTGTGGCGATCCAGAATGCGCCACAGGTCGCGACCACAAAGGCCAGGGTTCGGCGGGCCGACCAGTTATCCTGCGGCGCCGCCTCGAGCGAACGGCGCAGATGATCCTGGAGCCGCAGGGCCGGACTTTCAGCGCCGAGATCACTCGGCGAAGCCAGTCTGGCCGACCAGAGCGCAGGCTCCGGCGAGGCAGCTTCAGGTGTTGCGACCGCTTCTGCGGTCAAAGGCTTAAGTTTGGCGCCCACGTCCGGTTCCTCCCGAAGGTCCAGCAGGTGATAACAGGTGGCGGCTAACAAACTCTCTCTGCGCGAAGACTTTCCTGATCTTGGCCGAGATAGCTTGAGATTCAGCCTCGGCCGACGCCGATCGCGTGGGCCCAAGGTGGGCGTCCCGACGACTCATCTCGCCGCCGCCTGAAGGGCGGCGATCTCAAATTTGTCTTGGTCCTGTCGTCATGGCGATAGGACCCGCAGCTAGACGGCCAGGGGGCGACAGTGGATAGCGCAATGCCGACGGTCTTGGTCACGGGGGGCGCGGGCTATGTGGGCTCCCACACCAGTCTTCGCCTGGCCGAAGCTGGGTTTCTGCCCGTGGCCTATGACAATCTGAGCAACGGCCATGCCGAGTTCGCTCAGTGGGGCCCGCTGGAGATCGGCGACATCCGCGACGCCGCGCGCCTGGACGAGGTTTTCGTCAAGCACCGCCCGGTGGCCGTCCTGCATTTCGCGGCCCTGATCGAGGTGGGCGAGTCTGTGCGTCATCCCGACCGCTTCTATGACAACAACGTTTCCGGCGCCCTGACCCTGATCGAGGCCGCCCGCCGTGCCGGCGTCGGCGCCATGGTCTTTTCCTCGACCTGCGCCACCTATGGCGATCCCCAGCAGATCCCGATGGATGAGAGCCATCCCCAGGCGCCGCTTAACCCCTATGGCCGCACCAAGCTGATGGTCGAGCAGATCCTCAGCGACCTGGACCGCTACATTGGGTTCCGGTCGGTTTGCCTGCGCTACTTCAACGCCGCCGGCGCCGACTTCGAAGCCCGTATCGGCGAGTGGCACGATCCGGAGACACACGCCATTCCGCTGGCCATCGCCGCGGCCATGGGCGCAAACGCCGGCTTCAAGATCTTCGGCCGGGACTATCCGACCCGGGATGGCACCGCGGTGCGGGACTATATCCATGTCCTGGACCTGGCCGACGCCCATGTCCGCGCTCTGAAGCACTTGCTGGCAGGCGGCGAGAGCGCGGCATTCAATCTGGGCACAGGGACCGGCTCCACGGTTCAGGAGCTGGTCGACGCCGTCAGCGCCGTTTCGGGCCGTCCCTTTGAGGTTGCTGACGCCCCACGCCGGGAGGGCGACGCGCCGGCCCTGGTCGCCGACAACCGGAAGGCTCGTGAGGTGCTTGGCTGGGTACCCCGTTTTAGCCTCTCCGAGATTCTCGACAGCGCCTGGCGATGGCACACCGAAGGCCTTCCCAGGCTCAGGAGCGCCGCAAGCTGATGAATTCTTGCCGCACTGCACACTTTGGGCGCCTGCCTAGCTGGCGCCTAACACGCAGAGCGCCAATAAGTTCTTTCCACCTCGCGTAGAAAGGAGTGGATGGTCCTAAATTCGCAGGGTAAAGACCGCGACAACCGTAAGGGGCTGCCTCGTGTATCTTTCCGGGACGAAAGACATCACCCTCGACAGTACGAGCCTTCAGGCTCTGGGGGATCATGTGCGGTATCCGGCGACCAGGCCCGCCAAGCTTGGCGCGCAGATCAGTCTCGATTTGTGTCGTTTGCTTGACATCACCATCGCCCTTTCGGTGCTGATCTTCATCGCGCCGCTGATGCTGGCGATTTCGCTGATGATCCGCGCCCAAGACGGCGGCCCTGCCCTCTTCCGCCAGAGCCGGATCGGCGAAGGCGGAAAGACCTTCAAGTGCCTCAAGTTCCGCACCATGGTGATCGACGCCGAGGTCCGGCTGAACGCCCTGCTGGCCCGCGATCCCGAGGCCCGCAAGGAATGGGAAGCCGACCACAAGCTGCGCAAGGATCCGCGTATCACCGCGCTGGGGGCCTTCCTGCGCAAGTCCAGCCTCGATGAGCTGCCGCAGCTGTTCAATGTCCTCAAGGGCGAGATGAGCCTGGTGGGGCCGCGGCCGATCGTGGCCGCCGAGGTGCCCCGCTATGGGCGCTGGTTCGCCTATTACTGCGCGGTCAAGCCGGGCGTCACAGGCCTGTGGCAGGTGAACGGCCGCAACGATGTCTCCTATCGCCGCCGCGTGGCCTTGGACGTGCTCTACGCCAAGACCATCGGTGTTCGCCGCTACGTCCAGATCATGGCCGCCACGGTTCCGGCCGTTCTGATGCGCAGCGGTTCCTACTAGACCAACCTATCTCAAGGGTTTTGGGCGGCCTGGCGAAGCGTATCGCCAGCGCCTCAAGTCTCGCCGGGGCGGGGGCCTGGCTTCTGATGTCGCAAGCGTATGATCTTTCTGACGACGCCCGTCTGGCAAGCGCCCTGGCGGGCCAGGCCGGCCAGCTTCTCCTGTCGGCCCGCGCCCTCACCACGCTGACGGGCAAGCCCCTGGGCGGGCTTGGAGACGCCGTCGGCCAGGGGTTCCTGAGCCACAGCCTTTCAGCCCTTCGCCCCCACGACGCGGTCCTGTCCGAGGAGGCCGCCGACGATAAGGGCCGGCTCGGCCGCTCGCGGGTCTGGGTCATCGACCCCCTGGACGGCACGCGGGAGTTCTCCGAAGGCCGCGACGATTGGGCGATCCACGTGGCCCTCTGCATAGACGGTCATCCGACCATCGGCGCCGTCGCTCTGCCGGGCCTAGGCGTCGTGCTCGACACCGCCAACCCGCCCCCCATGCCGGCCGCGCCTGAGGGCCTGAAGATCCTGGTGAGCCGTTCCCGGCCGCCCGAGGTCGCCAGCCGCGCCGCCGAGATCCTGGGCGCCGAGCTGGTGGGCATGGGCTCGGCCGGCGCCAAGGTCATGGCAGTGGTCCGCGGCGAAGCCCACGCCTACGTCCATGCCGGTGGACAGTACGAGTGGGACTCCGCAGCCCCCGTGGCTGTGGCCCTTGCAGCCGGCTTCCACGTGTCGCGCCTGGACGGCGCCCCCATGGTCTACAACCGCCGGGACACGTATATGCCCGATCTAATCGCCTGCCGGCCGGAACTAAGGGATCGTCTTCTGGCGGCGGTGAGCTAGGCTATGCGTGACCAGCCCACACCGCAGAGCGTTCTAGCGCTTGTCGCCAGCGACTTCGCTGGCACAAGGCGGCGCCGGCCACACAGCGGTGCTAGCCGAGGCTTGCGATTTTGCCCTGGTCCCGTTCACCGGCTCGCCCACGTTTGCGGACCGAGTCAAGAGGCTCAGACAGAGGTTTCGACGCCGGCGCCAACTTCGGACTATCGGTGGCCGAGATTAATAGCCGAGAAGATTTACCAAGTGCCTCGACGGGCGGAGGCGGGATATTGCCTGATGACGGTTCGCCATGGCGTCGTCGTCGGACCTAGGGAAGGCGGATACCATACGACTCGCGCCACGTCCTTGCGGCGCGGCATACTCGTCTATCCAGACAGCGGTGACACGGTGAAGAGCAGCGGCCATGTAGACGGACTGCTGCATCGCCTGGATTTCGCCGTGGCGCGCGGCGAACACACGATCCTGTTCAACTCCGCCTTCCCACGGGACGATACGAGGGCTGATATCGTCGAGGCCTCCGGGCGCGTGACGGGACGTCCACGGCAGCCGGTCACCCCGCCGCTTGCGCCGCTCTTGCTGATCGTCAGACTGTTTGAGGCCTCCACCTTGGCGGGCCTGCAGACGCCGACTGGTTGGGAACAGCTCATGAACTGGTGCGGTCAACGCGTATCGCTCCGGCCTAGCTCTTGGCGAACGGCTACCGGTTCGAGCTGAATCTCGAGCGCGCTTAAAGTGACTGGCCGCGAGAGACCAGCGGGCGGTGTGAATGAGGTCAGAGCCCGACGGCGCCAGCCGCAAGCTCGCTTTTGGTGGGATGGAAAAGAGACGATGACGGTTGAATCAAATGGCAAGGTCGCGCTGATCACCGGCGTAACCGGGCAAGACGGTGCCTATCTTTCGGAGCTGCTGCTGTCGAAGGGCTACACCGTGCATGGTGTGAAGCGCCGATCGTCCTCGTTCAATACGGGACGGATCGACCACATCTATCAGGATCCCCACGAGGCCGATCCCCGCTTCATTCTTCACTATGGGGATATGACCGATTCCACCAACCTGATCCGCATCGTACAGCAGACCCAACCCGACGAGATCTACAACCTGGCTGCCCAGAGCCACGTGCAGGTCTCGTTCGAGACGCCGGAGTATACGGCCAATGCGGACGCCATCGGCGCCCTGCGCCTGTTGGAGGCCATCCGCATCCTCGGCCTGAAGGACAAGACGCGCTTCTACCAGGCCTCGACCTCGGAGCTTTATGGCCTGGTGCAGGAGGTACCGCAGTCGGAGACGACCCCCTTCTATCCCCGCAGCCCCTATGCGGCGGCCAAGCTCTATGCCTACTGGATCGTGGTGAACTATCGTGAGGCCTATGACTTGCACGCCTCTAACGGAATCCTGTTCAACCATGAAAGCCCACTGCGCGGCGAAACCTTCGTAACACGCAAGATCACGCGCGCCGCCGCGGCCATCAAGCTTGGCTTCCAGGATAAGCTCTATCTTGGCAATATTGACGCCCAGCGCGACTGGGGTCATGCACGAGAATATGTGCGCGGCATGTGGCTGATCACCCAACAGGACGAGCCCGACGACTATGTGCTGGCCACTGGCGAGACGACGGTGGTTCGCGACTTCGTCACCGAGGCGTTCGCGCAGATCGGCGTCGGCCTGCAGTGGGAAGGCCAGGGCGTGGACGAAAAGGGCATCTGCCAGGCGACTGGCCGCGTCTATGTGGAGATCGATCCCCGCTACTTCCGCCCCACGGAAGTCGACCTACTGATCGGCGATCCCACCAAGGCCAAACAGATGCTGGGTTGGACCCACGACACAAAGTGGCAACAGCTTTGCGCCGAAATGGTCGCCGCCGACCTGGCGACCGTGGCCAAGGAGCAGCGCCGCAATGCCGAGTGACGTGATTTTCCCACTAGCCGGTAAGCGGATCTGGGTGGCTGGCCACCGCGGCATGGTGGGCTCGGCCATCGTGCGCCGGCTGGCCACAGAGGATTGCAAGATCCTCACGGCCTCCCGCGCCGAGCTGGACCTCAAAGACCCGGCCGCCGTTCGGGCCTTTGTAGGCGACCAGAAGCCGGAAGCCATCTTCATGGCCGCGGCCAAGGTCGGCGGTATCTTGGCCAACGACACCTACCCGGCCGACTTCCTCTACGACAACCTGATGATCGCCGCCAATGTAACTGAAGCCGCCTATCGCGGCGGCGTGGCGAAGATGCTGTTCCTCGGCTCGTCTTGCATTTATCCTAAAGAAGCACCCCAGCCGATCCGCGAAAGCGCCCTACTTACCGGCCCGCTGGAACCTACCAATGAGTGGTACGCTATCGCCAAGATCGCCGGCATCAAGCTCGCCCAGGCGTATCGCAAACAGCATGGCTGCGACTTCATTAGCGCCATGCCCACTAACCTCTATGGCCCGGGCGACAATTTCGACCTAAACACCAGCCACGTGCTGCCGGCCCTGATCCGCAAGGCGCATGAGGCCAAGATCGCCGGCGCAGATCACATCACCATCTGGGGCACCGGCACGCCGCGTCGCGAATTCCTGCATGCCGACGAATGCGCCGACGCGTGTGTCTTCCTGATGCAACGCTATTCTGACGCCGAACATATTAACATCGGTTCTGGCGACGATATCGAGATTACAGAATTGGCGCGGCTTATCTGCGAGCTAGTCGGCTTTACCGGCGACATTCATTGCGACCCGACCAAGCCCGACGGGACTATCCGCAAGCTGATGAGCGGCAATCGCCTACAGTCGATGGGATGGACACCTACTACCACTTTGCGCGACGGGATTCAGCACGTTTATGAAGAACTGCGTCGGAGTCAGACCTTCATAGATCCCGACAACATACTAAGATGAACCCCTCCCTGAATGTCGAGATGAACCGGATAGGGTCTGCTTCAACGCAGTCCGACCGCTGCACATCCCCTGCGCACTCGCATCACGACAAACGACGCAAACGCCCGTGGTGACCCGGATGAATAGCCAACACGGACTCCAGGCCAAGCCCAACCCATTTGACGAAGTTCTAATTTGGGCGGCACTGGCGACGATCTTTATATCTGGCCTCAGCTTCTCATTTGGATCGACCGTAGTCTACTACTCCTATATTTTTATGGCGGCCCTTTACCTCCCTATGGCATTGAGGGTGGCTAGCTTTGGAATACTCAAATCATACGGATACGCCTTTATATTCGTCTTCATAATTTCAATATCTAGCTACCTCGCAACATCTTCCATTCATAACGATTTTCGTTTTAGCGCGGTCGCCCTGACTACCGCCAGAATGCTTCTTTTTCTGTTCTACGCAGCCTTTTACACACTCGTCTTTTATATATCTGGCGGCTCCATCAGATCGTTATTCGGACGATACGTACAGGTAGCCACCGTCTTTTCTCTGATAGCGATCCTCCAAGAGCTCACTTTTATCGCCTCCGGAACCGATTTGCTTTCAGCGCTCGGGCCTAGATCAAAAAACTATGGCTCTTTCCTCGGGGTCGCCGGCCTCAGTGTTGAGCCCGCATACTTTGCGTGCGCGCTACTCCCTGCGGCTGCATATGCAGTTTCAACCTTTATCCGCTCTCTACGTATTACCCCCAGCGGCTTTATCATCGTTACAGCAACGCTTCTAACCACTTCATCCCTAGGATACATCGGGCTAATTATCGCGGCATCCTTGTCATTTCTTGCCACGCCCGGCATCAGAGGCGCATTGATCTCAGTCTTGTCCGCACCCATTGCCGCCATCGCCTTCTACCATCTGGTTAGCTTGGACTTCTTTCAGCTAAGGCTCAACGATACTCTATACCTAATTACTGGCGGCACTCTAGATTTACGACAGGGCATGAACATAAGCACATACGCAAATGCCGTAAATTTGTCCATCGCTATGAGATCTGTTTCTGAAAACAGCGGGCTGGGCGTCGGCTTCGGCCTCTACAGCGTAGCCTTTGATAGGTACATCTACGACTATGACCTTCCCTCGTATCGCATTGGCATCCCTGGAAGGGGATCTGGAGCATCATTCTTCGGGAGATTGACCGCTGAGCTGGGCGTCTTCTTTTGGGCATGCGCCCTAGTGATTTTCGCATGGTGCCTACGCAACATTCGCCGAAGTGGCATCGACGCGCCAATTCACATCGCTTATTTTTCGACATTGACTATCATTTTTCTACGGATGGGCGAATACTATCTGAATGGCGTCATATTAGTATTGGTCGTTATTTACCTTGGTCATGTCGAAATGAGTAAAACCAGCTCCACGCACCAGTCGAGCGCCAATTACAATACGATGCGACGCAATACGATCCGCGAAGATTAGCCGAAAACAATGAACAGTGATCGATTGCTTTCAGTGTTAGGCACCCTCGTCATTCGCGCGGCTGGCTCGGCTGTGACCGTTCTATTCGCACTGGTCGTTTCAAGGTATATGGAGACCGGTGCGGCAGCGCACTTCTTCCTGCTTTTCAACATCACCGTAGTTGCGGCGATCTGCTTTCGCTGGGGGCTGGACGAGGTCATAATCCGCAAGGTGGCATCGGCACCCACTTCTGAGAGATTGGCCCTTGCTCACCGCTTGATATGGCTCGCACACCGGCGAGTGATTCAATGGACGGCAGCAAGCTTGACCGCGGCGGTGCTCCTGCTCCATCCCAACCTACGAGCACTGATGACAGCCCTGATGCCGGCTGAGATCGTTGTCGCTGCCGTAGCTTCAGCAATGGTGGCCCTAGTCGCGTGTATTGGTCGTGTGTACCAAGGCCTCGGCCGCACTAGCCTTGCTGCCTTCCTGCTGAACATATTAATTCCGATGATGTCACTTATTGGACTTTTGTTGATGGTCAGCCAACGGTGGGACATTGGCGCTCTCGATATGATGCTACTATATGCAAGCGTTGCCATCGGCGCGTATGCAATTGTGATGGCCCCTTACTATTGGATGTTCCGGGCTCGCATCGCTGAATCTAAATCGACATCGATAGGAGACGCGCTTGCTGAACGACAAGCAGCCAATAAATTGGGCGGCGTCGTCATGGCCCAGCAAATTCTGATTTGGGGTGCCTTGTTTTGCGTTCCTTTCGCCTATGGCGACCTCGCATACAACGGCTTCATTGTTGCTCAGAAAATCTCAACCCTAGTAAGTTTAGTTATGTTGGCCGCGAATTTTACCCTAGCCCCTCGCTTCGCCCAGCTATACGCATCACGGAACATGAGCGCACTTCGAACGCTGACCCGGACTTCAGCAATGCTCATCCTGTTGTCCAGTATCGCGATAGCTGGACTGGTTTTCATGGCACGGGACATCCCGTTTAATTTCGCACGAATTTCGACTGACATGACTATAGTGGTAGCTATCCTGCTTATAGGTCAGGTTTTCTTCGCGCTTTCTGCATCACTCTCCATTATTCTAAGCATGTCGCTCGATGAGACATTCTTGCTCTACGCGCAGGGCGGTATTAACGTGGCTGGTGTAATTGTCTTTATCTGGGCAAGCTTCCAAGGTGAGATCGAGCTCGCCTGCTTGGCTTTCCCGGGGGCTTATCTGGTCCTGGCTATTGTCCTTGCCTCCCGCGCGCGCGTGATCGGAGCTCTTTGATGAGATCAGCCTGGACCAGATATCTAACTATACAAGAGTTTAAGCGGAATGGCTCGGCCATTCTGTCTGGCGTAAACTATGCACACGTTGTAGCAATCCACTTGTACGACGGTTCATTGCGGGGTCTCGCTAAACGCCTGGTTTTCTCGCTGTTTATGTCTCTGCGACCGACGACAACAGGAAATCGCGACCGCGATATCCTGGTGTTCTTCGCAAATCGGAGAAAACAGCGCGCTGACTACGATTTCATCGCCGGGGAGTTAAGACGCGTGGTGGGCCGCGACGGCGACTATGTAGAAGTCTTAGAACATTTCAACCCGCTGCAATGGGTTTCGACCCTGGCTGGACTACTTGACGCATTGCGCGCCGTCTCGGCCTATTCGGTAAACCCCGCTGAACGCTTAACTACTGCCCTACTGATCGCCAGATACTATTCATCCCGCCGACATTTGGCGGCGGTGCTTTCCGGGAAACGGACCCTCGTGACGTTCTGCGACGCCCTGCCAGTTGAAAACATGCTCACTCAGATTGCCCGCACTAACGGCGCGTTCACCTTAACGGCGCAGCACGGCCAGTACCGCCTACTAGACCAAAGCAACATGAGTCCGGACGCGGAGGCTTATGCCAACTTCATCAGCGACCGAATGCTATGCTGGGGCGACGCGACGCGCGCCGAGTTTGTACGGGCGGGTTTCGAGCCCAACCGGTTCATCGTTACTGGATGGATACGTCCCCCGCGATCTCAGCAAGAGCAGTCGGGCAAGCGACCGGATTTTTTCGGGGTAATGCTGAACGGTCCGAACGCAAATGAATCAAACAAAGCTCTGCTCTCGGTAGCGAAGGCCGTCGCAGCTGCAACGGGGATTCCTTATTTAGTTAGGTTACATCCGCAAACAGCGTTGGCAGCGATCCAGCCGCTAGTCGACGAACAGTGTAGATCAATCGCTCACATCGCACTTGAACCGTATCTTAGTTCGGTAGCATTCAGCCTCGGCCATATGTCAGGCGCGGTCGTCGAGGTGCTTCACGAAGGACACCCAACATATCTCTTCGACGACGGTCGACTGGCTGACGTCTTCCGTGTTGAGGGACTTTCCTACCGGTCGGTCGACGAGCTTATCGCGGCAATCAGGGCGGATATAGTCGACACAAGTGAGGTGCGCGAGCGGATGGCATCACTCAGTGCCTGGTACAATGACAACACGAACCAAGCTAGTCGTCTCCGAGCGGCAATCCTCAACAAGCAGGGCTCGCATGCATAATTTCTACAGGGCGATCTGGGCGCTTAGGGCGTTGCTGTACCGGCCATTATTCGGCAGCTTTGGCCTTCCCGGCTATCTTGGTCGCCCTTTATACCTGATGGGTACACGTCAAATATTTGTTATGAAGAAGGTGCGGATCTTGCCGCATCTACGCGCCGAAGTTCATGGTTCCGGTCGGCTTGTAATCAGTGACAATGTGCGCATCGGTCAAAATTTGCACATCACATGCATGTCGGAATTAGTCATTGGTAGCGGAACGATCATTACCAGTAACGTAGTTATTACTGACATAGATCACGAGTACGCGGCACCGCATATGTCAGTTATCGATCAACCGCTTGTTCTCTCAACGACGAGAGTCGGTCGAAACTGCTTTATTGGGGCAGGCGCGTGTATACAAGCAGGTACAATTCTTGGAGACGGCTGCATCGTAGGAGCAAATGCTGTCGTGCGGGGCACGTTTGATGACCATTCAGTCATTGTTGGCGTTCCGGCCAGGGTTGTTAAACGCTATGATCCGCAGACTGGCGCTTGGGAGCGCGCATGATATTTCACTACTCAGTTGAGAATTTCACGGCGAATGCCACGTCCTGAGATTGGCAATGACGAAAGCCTATTCAACTCAATGCGCGAGCCCCCGCCGCATTCATGGACGCATGCAGCACATCTAAAAGACGGTGTCTCTTTTGTCGAGATGCGTGGACGTGTCGTAGACATCACACACCTATTACGTCGCTTGAATGCGCCCCAGCCGACCACGTGGCAGCCGTTGCACAGCCGATGTCGAAGCAGAGGCCCGTTACACAATAGGTGTGGCGCTCTTGCCGTCCTGCTAAGTTCGAAGACGTTCTTCGCGGGCCGTTACTTTCCACCCACACCCTGCGTCCAACGCGCAGTTTTCCTTTTCAAGCACCGTTATTTGACGAGGATTTAGATTGAATTCAATGTTTACTTTTCACGCGTTTTGGTGGCCGACATTTTCCGGGCATCCCATGATAGATAAGTCACACAAGGTTCTAAGGAACGCCAATGCAGATCGAAATCACCAATAACGTAATCGTCGAAAACACGAGGCCCTTCGTGCTATTTGGCGGCATAAACGTCCTAGAAGACCTCGACTCTACTCTAGCGGCAGTTGAGGCGTATGTACGCGTCACCGACAAGCTGGGAATCCCTTTTGTCTTCAAGGCGTCCTTCGATAAAGCCAACCGCACCTCCATCAATTCGTTCCGCGGCGTCGGCATGGACAATGGCCTTCGCATTTTCGAGGAGGTCAAAAAGGCCTTCGGCGTGCCTGTTATCACCGACGTCCATGAGGTCGCCCAGGCGGCCCCTGTAGCGGAAGTCGTTGACGTGCTGCAGATCCCAGCCTTCTTGGCCCGACAGACGGATCTGGTTAGCGCTATAGCGAAAACGGGTCGGGTCATTAACGTAAAAAAGCCCCAGTTCATCAGCCCCAAACAAGTTAAGCATATAGTTGATAAAATTATCGACGCTGGCAACCAGCGCATAATCCTTTGCGAACGTGGCACCCAATTTGGTTACGATAACCTGGTAGTGGACATGCTCGGCTTTCGCGAGATGGTCGAGGTGAGTGGGGGCCTTCCGTTACTCTTTGACGTTACACATAGCCTGCAAAGGCGCGATATCGGTAGCGCAGCGTCTGGTGGTCGGCGCCGGCAGGTGACGGAACTTGCTCGAGCAGGCATTGCTGTCGGCATCGGCGGATTGTTTCTTGAAGCTCACCCTGACCCTGATAATGCCCGCTGCGATGGGCCGAGCGCACTACCGCTGGATGCCCTTGAACCATTTCTCGCACAGATAAAGGCGGTAGATGATTTGGTGAAGAGTTTTCCCATACTAGAAATTCGTTAGAGGATAAGTGAGGGAAATATGTCTAGGGTCTGCATAATAATACCAGCACGCTATAATTCGCAACGGTTGCCCGGTAAGCCGCTTGCCGATATAGTGGGTCAACCCATGATTATTCGCGTGTACCGCCAGGCACAGGCAGCTCTACCAACCGCGGAGATCGTTGCTGCGGTTGACGATGTGCGTGTGCTGCAAGTTCTCCAGCAAAATGGTGCCCTGGCTGCTATGACCGGCAAAGAACACGAATCTGGGACCGACAGGTGTGCCGAGATAGCTAGGGGTCAAGCGTACAACGACGATGACATCATAATTAACGTTCAAGGCGATGAGCCGTTAGTTCCCATTCACATGATTCAGGAATTTGCCAGATTTTGTACAGACATGTTGGACTTTCAAATGGCGACTATCGCTGTACCAGTCCGGTCCATTGCTGAAATCCACGATCCCAACGTCGTGAAAGTTACCCGCGATATTGACGGCCGAGCAATTAGCTTTTCTCGCGCACCAATTCCGTACGCCCGCGATGTGAATGTGGTCGACTGGCCTCTGGAAAGCTACCTTCACCACGTCGGAGTATACGCCTACCGTAACAGCACCCTTCAAAAGTTGGCCGCGAGCCCGCCTTGCGATCTAGAGAGAATTGAGAAGCTTGAACAGTTACGTGCCCTTTGGCTCGGCGTTCCAATCGACGTCATGAACTGGCCTGAAGCCCCGCCGAAGGGCGTAGACACTGCGGACGATCTACAGCGCGTAGTGGCAATCTTGACCGATATCGCGTAGTCGTAAACTGTGATAAAGCCTGACAATGAAACGGGCGACTGCTAGATTTATACAGTGCTAGGATGGAGAATTATGGCTGTCGCCCCCTCTCAGGTGATTCAGTTAAATATTGATGCCTTGAATGCGCTTAAGTTAGTCATTGACTCTTGTATTCCCGGTGCTTGCGATATAATTTTGGAACGTACCGGGTACGTTGTGGTCACTGGCATGGGAAAATCTGGGCATATAGGTGCCAAGATTGCCGCGACACTCGCGTCCACCGGGACCAACGCTTTCTTTGTTCACCCTGCAGAGATGAGTCATGGCGATCTCGGGATGCTGAGGAATGACTGCACTCTGTTGGCTATTTCAAACTCCGGAGAGAGTCGCGAACTGCGCGATCCTCTGATGTTCTGCCAGCGCAATAGAATTCCGGTAATTGGAATGACGCAACGTACAGGTAGCTTGCTCGACCGTATGGCCACAGCAACTCTGCTTATGCCGACTGTCGCCGAGGCTTGCCCCAACGGTTTAGCGCCGACTACCTCGACCTTAATGACCCTGGCGCTCGGTGATGCCCTATCTATAGCGCTAATGGATAGGCGTGGGTTCTCGGTCGAAGACTTCGGCATGACGCACCCGGGTGGTGCGCTGGGGATGAAGCTGCAAACGGTGCGCGAGTGGGTGACCTACAACCACTCTTCACCAGCCAAGGTGACCGTAGAAGCGCCCTTCAGTGAGGTCGTCGCTGCCATTACTGAGGGCCGAAAGGGGGCCGTGGCGGTCGTTTCTGCGGAGGGCCGGCTAGTAGGAATGATAACCGACGGCGATGTGCGCCGTGCTTTTGCTCGCGACGTGACGAATCTCGTCGCCGATGAAATTATGAGTGCCAGCCCGATCGTCATCGGTTCCGATGCACGTATGGGAGATGCCCTCGACCTAATCGCAGCGAACAAGATTAGCTCGCTATTAGTAGTAGAGGCCGGCTTTCCAATTGCGATCATTCACATAGCTGACTTGATTCAGGCTGGCTATGTCAGGTGACATGCTCAACCACTTTCTATGAATGCCGCGACCTCAATCAGTTGGCTAAGGTTCGATGTCTACGAGGGGCGGACCTGGGCCTGGAAAGCTAGACTGACGTGATGGTGTGGACGACCTCCATCCCACCGGGTTCTCTGATGTGTCGTCGATAGGGACGTCACGTCTAGGGAGCGGATCATGCAAGAGGTCGCCGTCGTCGGGCCGGATCTGGCGAAGAACGTCTTTCAAGTACATGGGATCGACGCTGCGGGCGTCGTGGTGGTGCGCAAGCAGCTGCGACGCAGCCAGGTTCTTCCCTTCTTCGAGGGCTTGTCGCCCTGTCTGGTCGGGATCGAGGCTTGTGCTTCGGCCCATCACTGGGGCCGGCAATTGATGGCGATCGGCCACGAGGTACGGCTGATGCCGCCAGCCTACGTGAAGCCTTATTTGAAGCGGGGCACGACCGATGCGGCAGATGCGGAGGCGATCGCCGAGGCTGTCACCCGGCCTACTATGGGTTTCGTCGCCGTGAAGACCGAGGCCCAGTAGGCGGTTTTGATGCTCCACAAGACCCGGGATCTCTTGGTCCGCCAGAGGACCATGCTGATCAACGCCCTTCGCGGTCACCTGAGTGAGTTCGGGATCGTCTCAGCGCAGGGCTCCGCGGGCGTTCAGCCGGCGCTGCGGTCATTGATCCTGGAGCAGGAACGGTTGCCGGAGCTCGCTCAGGCCGCGCTCCGGGGCCTGGCTGGACTGCTGGAGGCGCTCCGGGCGGAGATCGAGGGGCTGGAACACCGGATCCTCGCCTGGCATCGCCAGGATGCGACCAGCCGGCGGCTCGCCACTATCCCAGGCATCGGGCCGATCACCGCCAGCGCTAGGGCTGCCAGTGCGCCCGGCCCCGCACTCTTCCGCTCTTGGCGCCAGTTCGCTGCATGGCTCGGGCTCACCCCCAGGGCTCACAGCAGCGGCGGCAAGGAGCGGCAAGCTGGGATCAGCAAGATGGGCGACGGCTATCTACGACGGCTACTCGTGGTCGGAGCGACCGCTGTGCTCCGCATGGCCCGCCAACGCGGGACTAGGGGGCCCTGGATCCGAGGCTTACTCGATCGCAAAAAGCCGAAGGCCGCCGCCGTGGCGCTGGCCAACAAGACGGCGCGGATCGCCTGGGTGCTGATGGCCCGCCAGGAGGTCTACACGCCCGCGGCAGGTTCGAGATCGGCCGTCACAACCCGGACCGACGCCGTAGACCCCAGAGTGGTGAGACGTGATAACGAACCGGCCGCAGCCGGGGACGGGCGAAACCCAGGGGGTCAGAGCGCTTCGAGGGCGTTGACGTGATTAGGGAGCCGGTCCGCGGACTTCATCAAGGCCAGCAGCCTCGGCAGCTGCAGCAACAGGCCGAACACATGACTGCTCTCGACCGAGCGCCGAACGTCAACTTCACCCTTGCGTCTTGGAGGTCGTCCACACATGACGAAGACCCGCTCGCGGGAGCGGTTACAAGCGGCGGTCCCGCAAAAAGCGCAGGGGCTCGCCGCCATACACTCCATACTCGGTTGTGCTGCGCCGCACAACGGACCGAGCCGCAACAACCGAGCCCTTTTGAATTACGACACCCGGGTGTATGAACACTCCCGCTGCAAGCCAAGCCTCTTCCTTAACGATAATTTGCTTAGCAAAGATGTCAAACGTCGGGGTAGAGGGATCGTGTGACCCAGTGCAAAGGTAGCAATACTGGGAAACTACGGCGTTACGTTCAATCTGAATAGGACCTAGCGTATATAGTTCGACGAAGTCCCCGATCCAACTATGGTCACCGATTGTCAATTTCCATGGATAAGTAATTCTAACGCTCGGCCGGATCAGGACGCCGTCGCCGATCGAGGCACCAAACAGCCGCAGCAGCCATCGGCGCCAGCCGTACATGAACTGCGGTGACCGGGCGAAGGCCGTCGCTTGAACCAGCCACCACAGCTGTACCACGAATGCTGACCGGCCACGGAATCCGGGCGGCAGCCTGAAGCGTGATAGATCCTGAACCTGCGTATCCGTCACCTTAGCCCCCCACCAACGCTGAAATCTCCGACAGAAACCATCCGGACATTGCCCCGATCTTAAATTGCAACTCAGCGGGCGCTGGCAGCACTGTAGAAGCGAAGAGTGAAATCTCAGGCCTCAAAAGCCGATACCCGATGATTCCGGACTTACAAAGCTGCGGCCTGGTCCAGCCTGGGTCGATCCCGGTACAAGCAGCAGAAGCAGTCGCCGACACACAACTTCACGGTCAGCCTCTCGCTCAACGAAGCGACGTCCCGCCGCTGCCATAGCCATTCGATGCTCTGCGTTTGAGAGCAGAGACTCCACGGAGTCGGCTAGCGCCTCAACATTACCCCCGCTAACACAGACTCCTCCGCCCGACCGTGCCGCAACCTGACCCAAGGGGGACTCCGGATGGGCCGTCGCGACAAATGCGCGTTGCGCCGCCATGATCGAGAAGACTTTGCTAGGCAGAGCAAAGGCAGCACCAGCGGCATCCTGCGGGATGAGGTGCAGGCTAGCGGCAGCCATCGCTTCGCTGATTTCACTCCGGGGGGCCAAATTTGAGAAGCGGACGTTAGCTAGACCTCTAGCAGCTGCATCGCGCTCAAGGTCGAGGCGCTCAGTTCCTTCGCCACGGATGTGAATAATCGCCGGGTTATTGCGCTCGCTCAGTGAGCTCGCCAAATCCAATACTTGCTCTAGACCCTGTTTTCGCCCCAAGTTACCGGAGTAGAGCAACATTGGCGGACCTTCAGTTGGTTCAGGAAGAGATTTGATCTCCTTGACGTCAACCTGCGGAGGTAGGACGTGGATTGGTCGTGTGACGCCCAATCCACGAAGCTCACTTGCCATCGCGTCAGTGAGCGCGACGACATGGTCACACCGGTTCAGCGCTATACGTTCCAGGGCCTGAAGCACTCTCAATATTATACGCGCTCCGCTGAAGTTAAGTGCCTGCCCGAGGCCTGATTGGATGTCGTGAACAATCGCCAAGACCTGACCGTCGGCGCGTCGAAACATCGGCGCTATCATTACCGCAAAGATCGACGGGCATATGCAGACAACGGCCCCATACTGGCGCCTCGCGCGAAGCGCGGCCGACGCGGCAAAGCTGATTTCAGCGATTAGACGCCCCAGGAGATTGCGTGTGCGAGGAATGACGCTTGGCACCCGGCACACCTGAGCACCTTTGATTATCTCCATGTCCCTCTGTCCGGCTTCGTAGCCCGGATATACTTTCGAACCAGGGTAACTCGGCCGGGCAGTCAACACTTGCGGCCGCAGACCCAGCTCTGCTGCCCATGCGGCCAGATCAGTGATCGGCGGCGCGCTGCCTGTTGGCTCAGGGTAGAAATAGTTGCTGAGGATAAAGAGCTTATCTGCAAGGGAAGAAAGCGGATCCGATGGATCTATAGCGTGGGCAGGCTGCCTGGCATTATTCGACATGGTCAATTTCCCGCACCCAAGTAATCAAGCCCACAGCTCGCACATCTGCAGCGTTATCAGTATCGCATTGATCGAGGAGAGACGGCCTGGCAATTTCGGCCTTTAGGAGGTCAATGTTGGGCGCCCGGAAGACTTCCCATTCGGTGATGTTTGCCACCTCGTCGACGCCCCTGGGCACTGCACAGGTCTCGCCCGCGAACTCCACATCGTTAAGCAGGTGGCGCGCCTCGCGCTCGCTCGCCGGATCGTAGGCGCTGACGACTGCGCCCAGTGCCGGCTCGAAGATCAGGATCCCCCGCTCCCGCAGCCGCTCGGTCTTCCGCGCATAATTGTCGATGCAGGTCACTTCGTGACAGAAGTCGGCGAAGAGCGCCCCGCGTATCAAGCCCAAATCGCCCGTCACGATCATCACCATTTTGCATGAGCCGGTCTTAGGTCCTCTGGAGACGGCCCGCGGTGCGCAAGGCTCGGCAGGCTACGGCAATGTGATAGAACGAGCTCGCCGGGGCGGGCTCGGCGCGGAAGCCTCCGGTGGGCAGGTTCAGGTCGCGCCATGAGCCCGTCGCTGGGGTGTCGAGGTAGCGGGCGAGAGCCTGTGCGGCCCCTAGGGCGTCTTCGCCCAGTATCAGTGCGGCCTTCAGCCACTCGGTCTGGGGCCACAAGCGGGCGGCAGGGTCACGGACGGTGAAGTCGTGACTCAGAGCGTTGATCGCTACGCCACGAGCGGGGTCCACGCCGCGGAGGCCTGCGGCGTAGAGCCTGCGGGCCGCCGGTAGGGCGTGGGGCTCGCCCGTCATCTGCGACCAGCGGGCCAGCAGCCAGGCCCATTCGAACTGGTGGCCGGGCTCGATCAGGCGGCCGTCTTCGCCGGGCGCGGGCGCCCAGGCGGCGTCGAAGAACTCCCGCAAATAGCCGCCGTCGGCGTTGATGAAGCGGGTCAGCGCCAGCTCGATGATCTCGGCGGCCAGGGCCTGCCATTCCGGTTCGCCGCCGGCCTCGGCCCAGGCCATGGCGGCCTCCAGCAGGTGCATGTGGGCGTTGGCCTGGAAGGGATGGGCGCCCTCCTCCCGGAACCCGCCGGCCGGATGGCGCAGGACTTGGAGGGCCTCGAGTAGCCGGCGGCCTTCGCTGGCCAGGTCGACATGGCCAGGATCGGCAGCGTTCAGAGTCGCCATGGCCAGGAGCGCGAAGGCCTGATCATAGAGGGCCGCGGTCTCGTCCAGTGGTCCGCCGGCCTCCGACACCAGAGCGCGGAACAGGCCGTCGGGACGCCGGTAGCGGTCCAGGAAATAGGTCATGCCGTGCCAGGCGGCCTGCCGCCAGGGGCCCTGCCAGCCCACCAAGCCGGCGGAGGCGTAGACGAAGGCCTGCCGGGTCTGCACCCGGGAGCGCCGGGGCGCCTCTACGGGTGTGCCGTCTGGCATCAGCGCCTCATGGAAGCCGCCGCGCACATGATCGGCGCCCAGCGTCCACCAGAGCGGCAGGGCGCTGGTGCGCAGCCAGCGGTCGAACCAGACCTGCGCCCCCTCCACCGTATCGAAGGGCGCCGGCGCGGCCAGGGTCTCACGGCCCTGGGCCTTCAGCTGGTCGACGGCGGTCTTGACCTGCTGGCAGGCCGACAGGTTGCAGACCAGCACCTGACCCTGGTCGACCACCACGGCCAGGTCCTTGACCCCGATCAGCGTCACCTGCGTTCCGCCCGGCGCCCGGACGAGGCAATCCTGCGCCGAGAGCGCCAGGGCCTCACCCCGGATGGCGTTGCCGGCCTCATCCCGGGGGCTGGCTGCCCAGACAGCGTCCCAGGCGCCCAGGTCCGACCAGGCGAAGCCCACTGGCAACACCGCGGCGGCCTTGGTCTTTTCCATGACCGCATAGTCGATGGAGATTTTCGGGGCTGTGACAAAGGCTTCGCCTAGCAGCTGGCTCTCGCCTGCGGCGCCGTACGCCGAGGCCACGGCCTTGCGAGCCGCGGCGCTGATGGCCGGTTCAAAGGCGTCCAGCTCGGCCAGGAGCAGGCCGGCCGGCGTCACGAAGTTGCCGCTGTTCCACAAATAGCCAGAGGTGATGTAGCCCCGCGCCGCCTCGGCGTCGGGCTTCTCCACAAAGGCCTCCACCGACCAGACCGGCCCGGACGGCGCGCCTGGCGAAATGTAGCCGTAGGCCGCGGACGGGGCGTCGGGCCGCACGCCCAGGGTGACGATCAGGCCCTGACGCGCGCCCTCGACGGCAGACAGCACCGCGGCGCGGAAGGCGGCGTTATCGGGGATGTGATGGTCGGCTGAGACGACCACGGCCACGCCGTCGGGATCGCGGGCGTCGATCCAGGCGCAGGCCGCGGCCATGGCGGCCGCGGAATCCCGCGCCTCGGGCTCCAGCAGCACGGCGGCCGTCGTGCCGATTTCGGACAGCTGGGCCTCGATCAGGGCGCGGTGGGCGATGCCTGCCACCACCACCACCTCGGCTGCGCCCGGCAGGCCCGCCACCCGCAGCACCGTCTCCTGGAACATGGAACGGGCGCCCACCAGCGGCAGGAACTGCTTGGGATGGGCCGGACGCGAGGCCGGCCACAGGCGCGCGCCCGATCCGCCGCACATGATTACCGGATAGATGGCCAAGCGAAACTGTCCCCCAAACGTTGGCTAGCCTGGCCGAAGCCGGCTGCGCCCTCAGCGCATTCCGGCGCCGGCTCTCGGTTAGCGTGCAAGTCCTGCGCCGGCCAAGCGGAAAGCCCCTCATTCTGCGCGGCTGGGCCTTATCGACGAAATTTGTTGCGGCTGCATAACGCTCGGCGGGTTGATCGCCCCCCTTCCGGACGGGCCTCAGCCATAGAACTCCCGATACCAGCGCACAAAGCGTGGCAGGCCTTCCGACAGGCTGACCCGCGGCTGGTAGCCGGTCAGAGTTTGCAGGCGTGAGATATCGGCATAGGTCTGGGTGACGTCGCCGGGCTGCATGGGACGGAACACCTTGGTTGCCTGCCGTCCCAGGGCGTCCTCAAGCACCGAGATCATCTCCATCAGACCCACCGGCGCGCTGTCGCCGATGTTCAGGATGCGGTTGCCGCCGCGTTCCGGCGGACGGTCGAGAGCACCGACCACCCCGTCGACGATGTCGTCGATATAGGTGAAGTCCCGGGCCATCTGTCCCTGACCGAACACCTCGATGGGTTCGCCAGCAAGGATCTTCTGGGTGAAGCTGAAATAGGCCATGTCCGGCCGCCCCCATGGCCCGTAGACCGTGAAGAACCGCAGACCGGTCTGCGGGAAGCCATAGAGCTTGGCGTAGGCGAAGCTCATCAGCTCACAGGCCCGCTTGGTGGCGGCATAGAGGGAGACGGGCTCGGCGGCCGCGTCATCCTCGCAGAACCCTGCCCCGCCCTGCGGTCGGTCCCCATAGACCGAACTGGAAGACGCATAGACCAGATGCTGAAAGCCCGGCTGGCGTCGGCAGGCCTCCATCACCGACAGATGACCGGCGAGGTTCGACCGCTCATAGGCGAAGGGGTTCTCGATCGAATAGCGAACGCCGGCCTGGGCGGCCAGATGCACCACACGCACCGCGCCGCTCTCGCGGACCAAGCCCTCGAAGGCTTCGGCCTCGGCGATATCCAGCCGCACCATGCGAAAATCGGGGTTGGCCTCCAGCCGGGCGGCGCGGGCCGCCTTCAGCGCCGTATCATAATAGGCGTTGAAGTCGTCGGCCCCGATGACGCGCTCCCCCCGCGCCAACAGACGCTCAGCTAAATGCATGCCGATGAAGCCGGCCGCGCCGGTGACGATCACGGGGGGGCTCATGGCTGGGCCAGGGTCTCCGCATCAGTCTCCCGCGACCCCATGCCGACGGAAGGGTCGCAGGGTTCGCATGAAACGCCGCGGCGGTGAAGCTTCACCACGGCCTGACTCGCATTGTTGCAGGACCGACAGGGCCGATCAGTCGCCCTTGTGCTCGGGTTTGTCCTTGCGCGAGGTGGACGCCATCTGTTCCAACTCAGTCTTGCTCATGGAGTCGACCATCGATTTCGAGGCGCCTTTGAGTTCGCTCTTGGGCGTATCGCCGCGCTTGGCCGACAGGGCGGCGCCGGCGGCCTTCTGCTGGGCTGCGGACTTGGCGGGCATGGGGATCTCCTTTGCCGAAGCTGACACCACGCCAACCGGTCGGACCCCGGCTGAGTTCCCGTTTCAAAGGTCTTGCGCCTCTTGGCGCTGATACTGGTGCGGACGGCGGGGCTCGAACCCGCACTCCCTTTCGGGAAGCAGATTTTCATACCACTTCGGCTTTCGCCGCCGCTCACCATGGTGAGCGTTCGTGGTCTGGACTATCCCTTCGCCCTAGCCCGCAAGGAGCCTTAGGCGCCGCCCGTCTAGTCTCTACACCTTCCCTCGAGGGTTTCCCCGGAGGGCTTGGCTCGGGATTAGCCTGGGGTCGCCCCGTTAGCCTTCCCCGAGTTTGAGCGGTTCTACGCCGCGGGTTTCCCCGCGGGCACTCCAATGGTCAAAGTCTGCTGCGTCTACCGTTTCGCCACGTCCGCATAGGCAGGGTCGTGCCACAGGCGCGCCCTGCGCGCGAGGGCCAATATGGCTGCAACCGCCTACGAAAGGCGGCCTTAACCTGCGGTCTCTAGCCTTGGCTTCTCCCCTTCGCCGCTCATCGCGGCCTGGCCGCAGCGCGGGCAAGAGACCTTGGAACGACGCCGAACCCCCCGCACGCCGATCCGGCACGCGCCCCGGCGCGAGGACCGCATCAGACTCCTGGGCGCCGAGCTGGACCTCGTGCGGCCAGAAGAGGTCATGGCCGAGCTCGATCAACAGGTGGCCGCCAGCCGCCCCTATCTCGTGGCCAACCACAATCTGCACAGCCTCTATCTGCTGCCGCGTCATCCGGAACTGGCGGCCTTCTATGCCGGGGCCGATCTGATCGAGATCGACTCCACGCCGCTGATCGCCTTCGCGCGGCTCCTGGGCCTGCCAGCGCGACCGTTCCATCGCTGCACCTATCTGGACTGGCGCGATCACTTCTGGAGCCTGGCCGACCGGCGCGGCTGGCGGGTCTTCTATCTGGGCGGCGCGCCCGGCGTGGCGCAGACCGCCGCCAGCCGGATCTCCCGCCTCTATCCGGGCGCCGCCATCAGCGTGGCCGACGGCTATTTCGACGCCGCACCGACCTCGAGCGACAATCAGGCGATCCTGAAAGAGATCGCCGAGTTCCGGCCGCACATCCTGCTGGTGGGGATGGGCATGCCGCGGCAAGAGCAATGGATCCTCGCCAACCGCGCAGCCCTCCCATCCTGCGCTGTCCTGCCAGTGGGCGCGGCCTTCGACTATGAGGCCGATGCGCAGGCCGCCGCCCCGCGCTGGATGGGGCGTGCGGGGTTGGAATGGCTGTTTCGCCTTACGGCGGATCCTAAACGACTTTGGCGTCGGTATTGTATCGAGCCTTGGTTCCTGGCGCCCGCGGCGCTGAGGGACATCTCGCAGGCGCGCTCAGAAGGCAGACTTTTCAGACGAACGTTGGACAGACTAGGCCGCGGCGACCGCGCCCACCCGGTCGGCGAGCCGGCCCCAATTAAGGGTCGACTGAATTTGGCTGAAGACAGCGCTCAACCACCCTCTGCGGCGGAGTTCGAGAAAGCTCTCGTCGCTGAGCGCTCGCAACCGCGCCTCGTCAATCGTCAGGAAGCCTGACAGGGACATCTTGGC
Organism: Caulobacteraceae bacterium UBA3198; assembly: GCA_002363865.1. GTDB lineage: Bacteria > Pseudomonadota > Alphaproteobacteria > Caulobacterales > Caulobacteraceae > Phenylobacterium. The sequence goes on along the minus strand of DEWY01000013.1, from coordinate 445,166 downwards.
CCCATCGGGCATGGCGATCATCGCCGTGCGACCGTCCAACAGGTCGAGCGCCTTCAGGCCCTCCACAAAGGGGATAGTCGCCCGCTCAGCAGCCTGGGCGGAGCGACAGAACTGCATGGCCGACTGCAGGAGCTCGGCAGGTTGCCCCTCGGCGAAGAGCGGCGCGCCGCCGCTTGGAATCAGCACATCGCCCGCTTCCTCGATGCAGAGCGTAACGAGATCATCCTCCTGTCGGAGGATGAAGGGATAGCGCCGGACATAGATCGGGACATAGGCTCCCTCCCGCCAGGCGCCATCGCTTCCCACGAAGAGGTTCTCGTCCTCGCGAAGTCCCAGGATCGCAACCGGCCGGCTTGCCTCGCCGGCGGCGAACGCGATGGGATACCATTGAGCCGCCAGCGGCATTTCCGCCAAGGTCAGCGGGACCGCATTTGTGGACTTGGCGAAGCTGAAATCGAGGGGCGCACGAAGCTGCAGCGCCCCATGGCGCTCCAGGCTGATCATGACCGGATTGTCGTAGAACAGCGGCTTCATGGATGGTGGCTCCCTCCCCCAAGGAAACGATACTGAACCTGAACCAGGACGAGCCTCTCCGTCGCATCCTGACGCGAAGCCGTCTATGTGCGAAGCCTCCGCGCCGCACCCTAATCTGGAAGCTTAACCATGGCTGAGACGCCCCTGCCACTGCCCTTGGATATCGACCAGGTCAAAGGCTTCCTCGACCCCCTTGAAGGCGCAGCCCTGCAACGGGCGGCGATGGAGGGCGCAAGTCTTGGAGGCTGCCTGGAGATTGGGGCCTATTGTGGCAAGTCGGCGATCTATATCGGCGCCGCCCTGAAGAGCCTCGGCGCGGTCCTGTTCACGGTCGATCATCACCGGGGCTCGGAAGAGAACCAACCTGGTTGGGAGTACCACGACGCTGACCTCTGGGACACGGTCGCCGGCGCCATGGACACCCTGCCTCACCTGCGCCGCAACCTGCGGGCGGCAGGACTCGAGGAGACGGTGATCCCCGTCGTGGGACGTTCAGCCGCGGTGGCCGCCCATTGGGGTGGGCGTCTGGGCTTCTTGTTCATCGACGGCGGCCACACCCTGGAGGCGGCCCTGGCCGACTATCGCGGATGGACGCCGCATTTGGCGCCTGGCGGCCTGCTAGCCATCCACGACGTCTTTCCAGATCCCGCCGACGGCGGCCGCCCGCCCTTCGAGATTTACCAGCGGGCGCTCGCCTCAGACCTGTTTGCTGAAGTGGAGTCGATCAAGAGCCTGCGCGTTCTGCGCCGCCTGTGATCACACGGTTTGACGCCGGCCCCAGCCCAGTCGGGCCCTTGCCCCTAGCCTAATCGGAACATGTCGACGCAGGGCCCGCTCCTGATCGAATTCCCGTCAGAGGGCGCTGATCGACCTATGTTTGACGCCTTGCTGGAGAAGCCAGGGCGATTGGTCACAGACGAGGTGTTAAGGCAGGCCATGCTTCAGCTTGCGGCGCGAGTCGCGCTCATCATGTTCCTGGTCTGGGCGGTCTCGATCATCTTCGAACCGAACCACGATGCTGCGCGCCTTGAGGTCGCATCCGACACCCTCGAGCACGGTCTCATCGCGCTCGGTCTCGTCATGTTGGCCAGCGCGGCTCTGCCGAGGATGCACCTCTTGGTCATAGGCATGAGCGTTCTCGGCCTTGGGGTCGGCCTTGAATTGCTTCAGTACGCCCAGCTCGCGCCAGGCCGCCTCGAGGTCCGAGATATCATGGCCAATCTCACCGGCGTCGCTCTGGGCATACTTGCGGTGGGTATTGGCGAGGTGCGCTCAGATGAGGGCCACGACCCACAGGGCGCGGACGGATTGAACTGAGGGCCTCGGACAAATAGCGCGCCCTGTCGTCCTCAGCCGTGCTTCACCAGAACCTGAGAAGCCGGTGTCAGATCATAGACAGCGTCATGGGCGAGGATGGCCGCGGCCTGGGTCCAGGTCGGTCGCTCCTCGGGCCAGATGATCGCCTCCTGGAACTGCCAGCCCATCCAATAGACGCCATCGGCGTCCCGGTGGGCGTCCTGCCAGGTCAGCACCTCGGCGGCCTCGCCCGGACGTCCCAAGGCGACCAGAGCCATCACCAGCTCGCAGGTCTCGGCCACGGTGGCCCAGGGCTGTTCAGCCACGCAGCGGCAGCCGACGCCGGGCTCCACAAACCGTGACCAGCCGCCGTCCAGGCGCTCAAGGGCGGCCGCGCCGGTGAGCGCGCCGCCAAGCATCGGATAGTACCAGTCCATGGCGAAGCCCGAGCGGTCTGTCGTGCGGTCGAAGCGCTCAGGCCGCGTGCGCAGGGCCTGACCCAGCCGCGCCTTGCCCTCGGCCCAGCGGGGTTGCGGTTCGCCCATCAACTCGGCCAGCTGAAGCGCGCATTCCAAGCTCTTGTGGATCGAGCCGCAGCCGGCGCGCACCGCGTCATCGGCGCTGGTCAGATGGGCCTCGGCCGACCAGGAGATGTCGCCGGCCTCATGCTGCAGCGACAGGACGAAATCGATCGCGTCCCGCACCATGGGCCAGTAGGGCCGCACGAGCGCAGCGTCCCCGGTGAGCACATAGCTGTGCCAGACCACCACGGCGCAATAGGCGGCGAAGTTGGTGTCGCGGAAGGCCGGCGGACGCACCCTAGCCATGTGAAGCCGGTCGGCCATGGGCAGCATGTTGCCATACTCGCCAAGCCAGGCGCCGTCGGCGCCCTGACGGGCCGCCAGGCAGTCTAGCCCGCTACGCGCGGCGTCCCATTCGCCGGCGACGGCCAGCGCCATGACGCACTCCCCGTGGTTCCAGGGGTCCCAGGGGCCGGCCTCGAACCAGGGGATCGCCCCGTCGCGCCCTTGCGCCTGCAGCATGCAGAGCACGGCGCCGGTGAGCGGATTCCGGCGACGGGGCGGGGCCTTGCGCGTTGCGCGCGGCGCGCTCATGAGGGGCCCGACGCCTTAGGCGCGCTTTTGCGGAAATAGAAGGCCACGCTCTTGCCCATCAGCGGGGCGGCGACCGCCTCAAGCCCGCGGGTCAGGGCCGGCTTCTCCATCAGGTCCCACACCAGGAACCGGTGATAGGCCTTGATCAGGGGATGATCGTCTTGGCGGCTCCAGAAGGCGCACTTCAGCCACCAGTAGGGGCTGTGAAGGCCGTGCGCATAGTGCTGACCCAGGAACCGGTAGCCCAGGCGCTCGATCTCCCGGCGCAGGGTGTCCTCCTGGAAGATCCGGACATGGCCGCCAGGCTGGTCGGCATAACCGCCCTCGCCCGGCGCCAGCTTCCAGCACAGGGTTTCGGGCCAGGCCCGCGGGACGGTCGGGGCGAAGACGCCGCCAGACTTGAGCACCCGACGGATCTCGGCCAGCGCCGCGGGATAGTCGTCCAGATGCTCCAGGACTTCCGAACAGATCACCGCATCGAAGGTCCCGTCGGCAAAGGGCAGCCGGTAAGCGTCCCCCTTCAGAAAGGCGCAGGCGCCCGGGTGCTCCGGCGGCGGCAGCTCAAAGACGCCGGCCATGGCCTTGCGCAAGGAGGGCTCGTCCATATCCAGGCCGACGACATTCACGCCATCTTCCAGGTGGACTCCGTGGCAATGGCGGCCCTCGCCGCAGCCCAGATCCAGCACCCAGTCGCCGGGGCGCAGGCCCAGGCGGTTCGTCTCAACAGTCAGCACGCCGCGATCACCGCATCTTCAAGGACCGCCTCATAGGCGGCGCCGGCTCGGTCCCAGGAGAATACCTCCCGCGCCCGTCGTCGGCTGGCCTCGCTCAGCGAGAGACGCTTGGCGGGATCGTCCAGCAATTGCGCGATGGCGGTGGCCAGGGCGTCGGGATCGCCCCGCCTCACCACGACGCCCGCCTCGCCAACCACCTCAGGCAGGGAGCCGCCGTCGGTGACGATCACCGGCGAGGCGCAGCTCATGGCCTCGGCCGCCGGCAGGCCGAAGCCCTCATAGAGCGACGGGGTCACGCAGATGGTGGCCCGGGCGTACTGCTCGGCCATCTCCTCGCCGCTCAGATCGCTGATGAAGCTGATGCGCTCAGCCAGGCCTAGACTGTTGATCAGCTTGCCGGTGGGCCCGTCGGGTTTGAGCTTGCCGATCACCACCAGCTCCAGGTCCGGATAGGCGGGCAGCAGGTCCGCATAGGCCTGGATCAGAATCCCGAGCCCCTTCAGCGGCACGTCGGCGCTGGCGGTGGTCAGGATGCGACGGTCGCGCCGGCGCAGATCCGGCTGAGGCCGGAACACCGTCTGATCGACGCCCAGGGGGATGGCGGTCATCCGCTCCGGCAGGACCTTGAGATAGCTCGCCACATCAGCACCGGCGCTCTTTGAGACCACGATGACTCGGTCCAGGCGGGGCGCCACATGCTCCTGCATGGACAGAAAGCTGTACCAGCGGCGGATCAGCCAGCGGACCTTGGCCTCCGGCTCGGCCTCCAGGGCCAGCTCCAGGTCGCGGCGGATCGGGTGATGGATGACGCCCACGACCGGCAGGCCAGAGCGCTTGATGTCCAGCAGGCCATAACCCAGGGACTGGTTGTCGATGACCACATCGTAGTCGGCCGCGTGAGCCCGCAGGTAGCGCGCCGCCCGGCGACCGAAGGTGTAGGGCTCCATGAACTTGCCCGACAGGTGGCCGAAATACTCCGCCAGGTCCGTCCAGCTCAGCAGGTGGCGCAGGCGCAGGGCCAAATGACCATTATGCGGCTGGGCGTAGAGATCCATCGACGGGATCTTCACCAGGCCGACCCCTGGGGCTAGATCGGGATAGGGCGGGCCTGACAGCACATCGACCTTATGGCCGCGGGCGGCCAGGGCGCGGGTGGCCTGGGCGAGATAGACCCCCTGTCCGCCAACCCTAGGATCTGACCGGTAGGAGAGGAAGGCGATCCGCAGGGGGCCACCAGCGCGGCGGCGGCCGGGATGTTCGGCGCGGTCGGGGTCTTTAACCAAAGGTGTCTCGAGCATGGCCTCGGGGTCTACAGCTTGTACGGGCGGGAGCCTAGGCGAACCTCGCCTTTCCCATCGTCCGGGCGCAATGCGCCTTGCGGCGAGGCGCCGCTCAAGACCGGATAACGCTCTACGGCCCCTGTTGCAGGCGTGTGTCAGAATGTATCGCCGGCGGGGCGCAACTCTACCTTGGATCGCAGCCTGCGCGTAGGTGTTGAATCAAAAAAGTTCCCGTTTTAGGCGAATCTTGCCCCCCGCCCCCTTGCTTGACCGTGCGTGAAATGTCCATGTCTCCCGCGCCCAGGAGGCCGGTCGGAGCCGCCGCGTTCTGGACGGCCAAGGAGAGTTAATGGACCGGTAACCGTCCGAATTAGGTGCCCCCGCGCCCAAATTGCGCACCAAGTTGATTGCCAATTTGCCGCACTTGACCACCATTCAACCGAATTCGTGAGGTTGCTATGGTACTCGGGACGACAGAAAACTGGTCAAGACAGCGATCATCAACCCATAGGTCGGGGGCATTCACTTCGTTGATGTATCGCTTCCACATAGCCGCGAGCACTCTATTCAAACTGACTTCATCTTGGCGCGCCAGGTGCGGCAATGACTCTGAAGCTCTATACATCTATACCGCTTTTCTTCTGGCTTCTGCGGCCGAGGCCGTGAAATCAGTCAGCATGGATGAAGACGACAGCGGCGCAGCGATCACCGCCACCTTGTCGGCCTTCAGTATCAGCTCAATGACGGGCATCCCCCGCGAGACCGTCCGCCGCAAGCTCCGCATCCTGGTGGAGCGCGGCCTGATCACCCCCGGACCCGGCTCGGCCTTCAGCCTTACACTCGCCCGTGAGGAGATTAGCGACTTCGTTCGTCGGGCCCAGCCCCTGGAAACGCCTTACGATTGGGAGGCCCTGCAGTGACACCGCTCCCCCCTTCCGGCGCCGAAATTATCCATCTGACGTTGCGGCAGGGCTTGGACGCCCTGGATCACCCGGCGCCTGCCGCCCCCCACTTTTTCGGCTCGGGCGTGCTCAGTGACGACGGCGAACGCAGGGTGGTGGAGTACTGCCTGCTCGACACCTTCGCGACCATCGCCCTGAAGTTCCGGGCCGAGTGGACCCTGGGCTGGACGGGAACCCGCAGCCGCTGGCAGCCGGGGTCTGAGGCCCTGGCCGGTCTTCTCATGCTGCGCCTGGCCATCACCCGACAGACCGTGGTGATCGCAAGCCGCGCGGCTGACGAGTCCCGCCTACCCGTGGGCGCTCTTGAAGAGGCGCGGCGCGTGGTGGAAGGCCAGGAGTTCTATGGCGCCGGGCAAATCCGCCGCCATGCGCCCGGAGCCTGCGCCCGGATGGCCATGGTCCATGCTGAGGCGCTTGAGACCGAGTTCACCGCCTTCCTGGTCGCCGCCCGACTGCACGAACTCTGGACCATCCGGGAAGAAGCCCTGCGGGCGCCCCCGGAACAGGACATGTGCGCCGAGATCGTCGCCTTTCCCCTGGAGGAGAGCCGCAGCTTCGATCCCCGCCCCCGCGAGGTCGATCCGCGTCGCAGCCCCCTCTTCGCCCGTCTGTTCGACCCGTTCGGTCGCGGGGACGCCCAAGCGCCCGAGGGCCGCCCCCAATGAGCCAGCCTGGAGACATCCTGCGGGCCGTGGTCGGCCCCCTCGGCTATCCGATCACCCGCGACACCCTGCCCTCGCCCGACACGGTGCGCTGGAACGCCCGTCGCAAGGCCGAGCTGTTGCTGGCCATCCGGGCCGAGCTGATTTCCCTGCGCGAAGCCGTCAGCCTCTATCAGCTCTCGGCCGAAGAGATCGCCGGCTGGCTCGCCCTGTTCGAAAGACACGGTCTGGATGGCCTGAAGACCACGCGGGCCCAGACCTATCGCCAAGGCCGGGCGCGACCGCGTCTCCCCCCGACGCAGGGCCACGCCCAGCCCGTGGAGATCTCCGCCCGCTAGAGCCCTGGCGTCGCGCGCAAGGCTTCTCTCGCTCTCGGCGTCCCCTTAGGCGGGGGTCTCCACGACCTGGACCTGCGTAATGCCGGCCTCGGCCAGGACCGTGATCAGCTCGGTCAGGGTCGCCTCGACCTCGACCGGGTCGCGTCCCCGAATGACCAGGTTCGAACCGAACCCGTCCGCGCCATAGAAGGGATAGCTGCCGAGGGACAGGGCTGGGTGGGCCTTGGCCAGGGCCTCCAGCGGGGCGGCGATCGCCCCCTCGCCTGAGCCATCGACCTTCAGAGTGCGCGAAACTACGACGGCGCCGCCCTTCAGCCGGGGCCCCACATCCTGCAGCATGCCGCGCATGATCTGCGGCACGCCGGCCAGGACGAAGACATTGCCGATCTTGAAGCCCGGCGGCCCCTGAACGGGGTTGTTCACCAGCTCGCCGCCCACCGGCACCCGGGCCATGCGGCGGCGCGCTGCATTGATCTCGCCGCCCCAGCGGGCGGTCATCATGGCCAGGATGTCGGGGTGCTCATAGAGCTCGACGCCGAAGGCTGCAGCCACCGCATCGGCGGTGATGTCGTCGTGGGTGGGGCCGATGCCGCCGGTGGTGATCACATAGTCATAACGGCTGCGCAGGGCGTCCAGGGCCGCGATGATCTCCCCCTGCACATCGGAGACCGTGCGGGCCTCGGCTAGCTCCACCCCATGGGCGCCGAGATATTTGGCGATGTCGCCGAGATTGGTGTCCCGGGTGCGGCCCGACAGGATTTCATCGCCGATGATCAGCACTGCGGCAGTCACCCGGCCTTGGGTGAACGGATCAGGGGCGGCGTCGGACGCGGTTGTCATGTTCATCTCACCTTTGGCTGCGGGATGAGTACCCGAGCATCGACGGCGCGCAAGGGGCGCGCGCCCACCGACAGGGGCTTGCCCAATCCAATGTGACGTTTGCGCGGACCTGAAGCGCTGAGGCCCAGCCAACATGCGGCTATCCGTAGGGTTACGGATCTGCCCGCGCGAATGACGCCGGCAGACTGTCGATCATGGAGGACCCCATGATCAAACCTCTCCCAGCGCCGAGCCTATCCTCGATCGAAGCGCGGCGCCGCAACCTAAGAACGCCAAGACGCGCGCCTCTGACGGCCCGACGCCTGACCGCGCTTGCTCTCCTGGCCAGCCTAGCCGCGGCCGGCCCCGCCCTGGCGCAGAGCTCAGGCGTGGGCGGTCAGATCGGCGGCTTCATCCAGAACATTGTCGACCTCCTCAACAGCAGCGTCATTCGGGGGCTTGCGACCATCGCCGTGATCCTCACCGGAATTGTCTGGATGTTTGGGCACATCGACATGCGGCGCGCAGGAACCGTCGTCGTCGGCATCATCGTCATCTTCAGCGCCGCCGCCATCGTCGACCTCATTGTCGGAGCCGGCTGACCATGCGTCCGCCTGCCCGTCTGAAGGAGGAGCCGCTCTTCCTGGCCTGCACGCGGCCAGCCATGGTCGCTGGCGCGCCGATGGAGGCGATCGGCCTCAACCTGGTCGTGACCGGGGCGGTCTTTCTCATGGCCCATTCGCCGGCCTGGCTGCTCTTGGCCCCGGCTCTGCATGCTCTCGCCCGGGAGATCTGCCGCCACGATCCCTTCGCCTTTCGTCTGCTTTGGTTGTCCTTAGAGAGCCAAGCCAGGCTATCGGAGCACGCCGGCTGGGGTGGTCCAAGCATAAACCCGGCTCCTATTGAGGTGCGCCGTAGCCTGGCGCAGGCCCTCCGTGGCTAGCGGCAGAGCCCTTCTGCGTCCCCGTCTCAGCAGGACCGGCGCGGCTCCTCAGCGCAGCCTGGCCAGCGCCTTGCCCTATGTGCGGCACGTCAGCGATGAGGTCCTTGCCCTGGAGAACCAGGCCCTGATGATTTGCCTTCAGTTGGCTGGGGCAAGCTTTGAGACCGCTGACCTTGAGGACCTGAACGACGAGGTCGGCCAACTCAACAATGTCTGGCGCAACCTCGCCGATGAACGGCTCGGTCTTTGGCATCACATTATTCGCCGGCCTTACACACCGCCACAGCCGCTGCCCGTGGAGAGCGCGTTCGCGCAAGGCTTGGACGCCGGCTACCGCGCCCGCCTCGGGCTTGAGAGGATGTTCCTGAACGAGCTCTACCTGACCTTGATCTGGAGGCCTCCCCCGGAAACGCGCCTCAACCTCTCCCCGAAACGAGATGAGGGCTCCGACTTCGGCCGGCGACAGGAGGAGGCGCTGTCACATCTGGAGCGCGCCGCCCAGGACCTGTCACAGCTCCTAACGCGCTATGGCCCGCGTACCTTAAGCCTCTACGAAGCTGACGGCCTGGTCTGGTCGGAGCCGCTGGAATTCATCAGCCTCCTGCTGACGGGGGAGCCGGGCCGAATTCCCCTCATCCGCGGCCGCGCCAGCAGCGCCATCGCCGGGGCCCGGCTCATCTTCGGGCGCGAGGCCTTGGAGGTCCGACAGGCCTCAGACGCAACCTTCGCTGGCCTCTTCAGCATCAAGGAGTATCCCGCGCGGACCAGGCCCGGACTCTGGGACGGCTTGTTGCAAGCCCCCTATCCGCTGGTCATCAGCCACAGCTTCAATTTTCTGTCCAAGGCCAGCGCCATAGGCCTGATGGAGCGCAAACAGAGACAGCTTCGCTCGGCCCGCGACCGAGCCAACTCCCAGGTGGAGGCCTTGGGTGAAGCGCTGGATGATCTGGTCTCCAACCGCTTCGTCATGGGCGAGCATCACGCCTCGGTCCTCGTCCGGAGCTCAGCTTCCGCCGCCCTCGCCCAGAACATGGCTGACATGCGCGCCCGGCTTGCCGACACAGGCATGGTCGCGGTCCGCGAAGATCTTGGTCTGCAGCCAGCCTTCTGGGCGCAATTCCCCGGGCAGTTCCGGTGGCGCCCCCGGCCCGCGCCGATCACATCGCGCAATTTCGCAGCCTTTGCGCCCTTCCACACCTACCCCACAGGCCAAGGCCACAACCTGCACTGGGGCGACCCGGTCACCACCTTCCGCAGCTCAGCTGGCTCTCCGTTTGAGTTCAGCTTCCATGTGGCCGATGTGGGCCACACCTTCATCTGCGGCCCCACAGGCTCTGGCAAAACAGTCGTCCAGAATTTCTTGCTCGCCCAGCTGGAGCGCCTGGGGCCCCGGCAGATCCTGATCGACAAGGACCGCGGCGGCGAGCTGTTCATTCGGGCCCGCGGCGGCGCCTATCTCGACTTTGCGCCAGACCGCCCCAGCGGCCTGGCCCCTCTCAAGACGCTGCCGCTCACGCCTGCCAATCGCGCCTTCTTAGGCCGCCTAGTTGCTGAGCTTGCGGGGGGCGAGCCATCCCTGACCCCCCGCATCCAACGGGAGATCGACACCGCCATCGCAGGATTGGAGCCGCTCGCCCCGCGAGCGCGCTCCTTTGAGGCCCTGCGCAGCCTGATGAGCCAAGGCCAGGTCGACGGCATCAGCCAAAGGCTCGTCCCATGGTGCGCTGGCCAACGCCTGGGCTGGGTCCTGGACGGGGATGGGGAGACCGACCTCTTACAGGCCGACCTGATGGGCTTCGACATCACCCGGGTTCTCGATGAGCCGCAGGTGCGAACCCCGCTCCTGATGTGTCTGCTGCACCAGATCAACAGCTCGGTGGACGGCCGCCGCCTGGTGATCGACATCGATGAGTTCTGGAAGGCCTTAGGCGACGAGGCCTTTCGCGGCCTCGCCCAAGACGGGTTGAAGACCTACCGCAAGCAGAACGCCTTTCTGATCCTGGCCACCCAATCTCCGGCTGACGTCCTGAGATCACCGATCGCCCACACCTTGCTGGAGCAGTGCCCCAACAAGATCTACCTGCCCAATCCGCTGGCGAGCGCGGCGGACTATGTCGACGGGTTTGGTCTGACGGAGAAGGAGTTCCGCCTGGTGCGCGAGGAGATGGCGCCTGGCGGCCGCCAGTTCCTGATCAAGCAGGGGCGAGACTCCATCGTCGCCAGCCTCCGCCTCGATGGCATGGACGACGAGATCGCCGTCCTCTCGGGACGGGCTGAGACAGTCGCCCTGGCTGAGCGGCTCCGGGCTGAGCTCGGCGAGGCGCCGGAAGACTGGCTGCCAGAATTCCACAGGCAAAGGAGGAGCCTTCCATGAGGAAGCTTCGGCTCAGCGCAGGCGCCCTGGTGATCGCAGGTCTTGGCGCCGCCACCGCGCCGGCCGCCATGATCGTCCACGATCCCACCAGCTATGTTCAGCTGGTGCAGCAGGCCCAGACGGCGCTGGATCAGTTGGAGAGCCTTCGAACCCAGGTCGAGCAAGGCCGTCGGCTGGTCGAGACCTTAGATGAAGCCTCCGGTATCGACGACATCGCAGCCCTCCTCGAGGCGGGGCCGTGGCGCTCGGCCCTGCCAGACGCGGCGATCTTCGACCCAAGTGAAGCGGCCCTTGACGATCTAGGCGCGCTCACCGCCCGGGCCCGGCAACTGCGCGATGAGCAGCGGCTGTTTGAGGCCGATCCAAAGAGCGATCACGACCAGCGTCTTGAGGCGGCCGGCGCCCGGGCCGCCCGCGACATGGCCTTGGCCGAAAGCCTCAGTGCAGCCTTGGCGCAGCGGAACGCCGCCCTGGCTTCCATGGATGAGGTGCTCGCCTCGGCGCCAAGCGCGCGGGCCGTCCTGGACCTTCAGGCTCAGACCGCCCTGGAGCAGACCAGGCTCGCCAATGAGCAGCTGCAGCTCCAGGCGCTGCAGCTGGCCCAGGCGGCCGAAGCCCGGGCGATCGCCCAGGCGCAGGACGAACGAACGGCGGTTGCCCGTCGCCAACGCATGGCGGCCTATGCGGCGACCTTCCAGCGATGACGCCGATCATGCACGAACACGGTGTCGGCGATGGATGAGCCCTTTGAGGTCTTTGGCCCTGCCTACCTCTTCGTCGAAGAGCGACTGGAGCTCTTCCTGAGCGACCGCATGGGGGTCATGACGGCCGAGCTCGCGCCGGCGGTGCGTTCAGCGCTGGTGCTCTATGTCACCCTCTATGGGATCGCCATCGTGCGCGGCGCGATCACCGAACCCGTGCTCGACTTTGCCGTGCGCAGCCTCAAGCTCGCCATCGTCTCGCTCCTGTCGACGACCGTCGCCTATCAGACCTATGTCACCGACCCGCTGTTTCGCGGCCTGCCCAACGCTCTGGCGGCAGCAGTCGGCGGCGGCGGGGCGGCCGATATCGGCGGCGCCTTCGACCAGTTCTACGCCCGGGCGGCCTTCCTGGCCGACAACGTCGCTCAGGAGGCCAGCTGGACCCATTTTGGGCCCTGGATCTTGTCGGCGGTGATCTATGTCGCCGCTGCGCTGACCGCATCGCTCGGCTTTGGCGTCACCTTATTGGCCAAGCTTGCGCTCGCCCTCCTGATCGCGCTCGGCCCCATCTTCATCGCTTGTGCGCTCTTCAACGTCACTCGCCGCTTCTTCTTCGGGTGGCTCGCCCAGGCGATCAACTACCTTGTCCTGTTCGCGCTCATCCTGGCGGTCCTGCAGCTGGTGCTGGCCTTGGTGGCCGGCCAGTGGAGCCGCATCGAAGGGGGCGATCCCGTGGCCGGCGGCCTCGTCTTCGTCGCCCTTTGCCTTCTGGCGATGATCTTCTTCCTGCAGACGCCGACCATCGCCTCGGGGATCGCCGGAGGGGCGAGCGCTGGCCTGGCGGACTTCGCCAACGCCGCAGCCACGTCCCGCAACTACCTGCTCACCCCACGCGGAGGTCGCCGATGAACGGCTGGCTCGGTCTGAAGATCATCGCGCTTGCCTGCGCGGCGCCCGCCCTGCTGGCTGGATGCGCAGCCGTCGGCGCACAGGACGCCTGCGGCGGCGGCGGCCGCCGCCCCGTCAATCTGCAGGGCTCGGTCATCGATGTCGGCGTCAAGGCGCCGCCTCAGGCGAGACCGGCGCCTGAGGACAGGGGACCGAAACCGGCGGGGCAAGATGTCCCATGACCCGCGTCCAATCTTCAGATCTGGAGACCTATTTCGCCGAAGCCGCGAGCTGGAGCGCCGACCAGATCCAGGCTGCTGAGCGATCTCGCAGGCTTGCCTGGCTAATTGCGGCGGCCTCGGCGGCTGTGGCGGGTCTTGCGGTAAGCGCTGTCTTCGCCCTGGCGCCGCTCAAAACGGTCGAGCCCTTCGTGGTTCGCGTCGATCGCACCACAGGGGCAGTCGATGTCATGACGGCGCTCACCTCAGAACGGCCCCTGACCTACGACGAAGTCGTCTCCAAACACTTCCTGGCCCAGTATGTCCGCGCCCGAGAAGGATGGCTGGCGCCGGCGGCGGCCGCCGACTTCGCCCAGGTGGCGATCATGTCCACCCCGGCTGAACAGCAGCGATGGGCGGCCATCACCGAGGCCGCCAATCCGAAGAGCCCGCAGAACCGATACGGCCCTGGCGCCGAAGCCCAGATCGAGATCCGCGCCATCAGCTTCGTCAGCGCCAATGTGGCCAGCGTCAGGTTCAACCGGATGGAACGGCATGGCGCCACCGCCACCTCATCGGACTGGATCGCCACAGTGGCGTTTCACTACACCGATGCGCCCATGGCCGAGGCCGATCGGCTTCGCAATCCCCTGGGGTTTCAGGTTTCCAGCTATCGCGCCGACCCAGAGGTCGTCCCATGAGGCGCATCCTTGCGAGCCTCCTTGTTCCCGGCTGGCTGATGGTCATGGATGGAACCGCCGCCGCCACACCGGCCGCAGACCTAGCCGATCCTCGCCTGTGGCAGATCGATGTCAGCCAATTGGGCGTAATCGCCCTGCGCCTTCGACCTGGCTACGCCACCCAGATCCTGCTGCCGCCCGATGAGCAGGTTGAGCATGCGGTGATGGGGGAGGCCCGCGGGTGGGAGGTCGCTGTCTTTGGCGACAGCCTCGTCCTCAAGCCCTTGGCGGACGCCGAGGCGACCAATCTCCTGGTGACCGCCAAGGACCACAAAGGTCTCCACCGCTACCGGTTCGACCTGACCCTGGCCGCCTCGCAGGAGCCCGCGCCTTTTGAGCTGCGTCTAACCAGACCGGGCATTGCCCCAGACCTCGCCCTGGCTCAGGCGCAAGCGGCCGCTGAAGCGCACGCCCAGGCCCTTGTCGAGCAGGCCGTGCAAGCCGCCCCCTTTGAGGGCCCGCGAAACTTCGCCTACTCAGCGCAAGGGGCCATCGAACTGCAGCCCTCAGAGGTCTTCGACAACGGCCGCTTCACCATCCTGCGGTTCCCCGCGCAACAGCCCATTCCCAGCATCTACGAGATCGGCCCCGATGGGCTTGAGCGGCTGGTCCCGTTCCACATTCAAGATGAGTTCCTGGTGGTGCACGTGGTCGCCGAGCAGCTCCGGCTGCGCCGGGGCGCGCGCCGCCTGTGCCTCTTCAATGAGGCCTTCAATCCCCATGGCGGCGTCGAGCGCACCGGAACGGCCTCGGGACGCCTCGTTCGGGATCTGAAACCGGAGACCGAGAGGCCATGAGCCACATCCCAGATCCCCCGGAAGGGCCCGACACCGTACCACTCAATCGCACGATCTCCCCCATCGCCCAGGGGCTGACCTATCGACCGTCTCGCAGCCTGATCATGATCGCCCTGGGGCTCCTGGGCGGGGGCGCTATCCTGTTGGTAAGCCAGACCGATAGGACGCCCGCGGCGCGGCCTCAGACTGTTGGACCTGCCAAGCAGGTGGTGCGGTTTGAACCCCAACCGCGCCGACCAACCTTGGGCGATCGGAGTCTGGAAGCTCCGAGTTGGTCAGAGTCAGAAGCGGGCGACGCCGATCTTGGCGCCTCCGCCCTTCCCGCGCAGCTCGCACCGGCCGAGATCGCCCCGTCGTCGGAGGCGAAGGCAAGCGCGCCGCCTGCCCCTGACCCGCTTGTAGTCTACCGCAGACCTGTGGACTCGGAGATCAGGACCGCTCCGACATCGGCGCTTGTCCCCGACAATGGACCTGTTCTGGCCCGCACCAGCCTCGAAGCTCAGGATTCCAGGCAGGGGGGGATCGGGACCGCCAAGGCTGCTCAATTGGGCGATCGCAACTACCAGCTGCTGGCCGGCGCAGTTCTGCCTTGCCTGCTTCAGACGGCTCTGGATTCCAGCCGCCCAGGTCACGCGACCTGCCTCCTGCCCAGCGACATCTATTCCGACAATGGGGCGACCGTTCTGTTGGAGAAGGGCACCCGGGTGTTGGGGCGATACGACGCGGGCCTCGCTCGCGGCGACCAGCGTCTGCTGGTGCGCTGGCTGCGCGCCGTATCCCCAGCCGGCGTCACCATCTGGCTAGACGCGCCCGCCGCCGACGCCCTGGGTCGATCAGGATTGGCCGGCGAGCTTGATACGCGCTTTTGGTCACGGTTTGGCGGGGCGGTGCTGCTCTCCATGATCGACCAGGTGCAAGCGCCCCGCCAATCCTCAGAGGGCCAGGTGTGGGTCGCGCCCTCGCAGACGCCCACGGTGGCCTTGGAGGCCTCGATCGACCTGCCCCCAAGACTGGTGGCGCCGCAAGGTTTGGAAGTCTCCATCTTCGTCACCCAGGACCTCGACTTCTCAGAGGTCTATGACCTGCGCCGGCGCTGACCATGGCGGCGCAAGAAATGGTGCTGCGGCGCTACATGGAGCCCCTCCAGGCGTGGCTCAATCGCCCGGGCGTCACTGACCTGGTGGTCAATCGCCCCGGCGAGCTGGCTATTGAGGAGGGCGGGCGATGGCGTTGGCGCCAGGAGCCCCAGATGTCGGCGACCTGGTTATCGACCTTGGCGCATCTGGCCGCGGCCTATTCAGGCCAGAACGTGGACGAGGCCCATCCCATTTGCTCAACCATCCTGCCGGGCGGGGTCCGTTGCCAGGTGGTGATTCCCCCAGCGGCCAGCCAGGTGTCGCTGACCCTTCGAAAGCCGTCTCGCCGACGCATGACACTTCGATCCCTGGAGAAGGGCGGCCTGTTTGAGCAGGTCAATGCGGCCTCAAGCGCAAGGGTCGCTGAGGATCAACGGCTGACGGCTCTGAAAGAGGCCGGCGATTGGCCAGCCTTCCTCCATGAAGTGGTCCAAACCCGCCGCAACATTCTGATCTCCGGAGCAACCGGCTCTGGCAAGACCACACTGGCCAAGGCGCTCATCGAACAGATTCCGACCAATGAGCGCCTGGTGACGATCGAAGACACCCGAGAGCTCACCCCGCCCCACCGCAATGTCGTCCACCTCCTCTACGCCAAGGACGGGCAAGGGGTCGCGCGCTCAGGCCCAAAGGATCTCCTGGAAAGCGCCCTTCGCATGCGCCCCGATCGCATCCTGATGCAGGAGCTGAGGGACGAGGCGGCCTTTCTCTATCTTCGCAACGTCAATACCGGCCATCCTGGATCGATCACCACCATCCATGCCGACAGCGCCGAACTCGCCTTTGAACAGCTCGGCCTGCTCGTGCGCGAGTCCGCCGCCGGCCGCCATCTAGGCGGCGGCGACGTGGCGCAGCTTCTGCGGCGCTTGGTCGATGTGGTGGTCCAACTGCGCCGGGTCGATGGCGCGATTCGCATGACCGAGGTCTGGCATGAGCCCGATCACGCAGCTCCCCACGCCAGCTAGGGTCATAGTCATCATCATGGGGCTGTTGGCGGCCGCCAGCCTGATGGTCGGCTGCGCCCTGATGGTCGCCCTGGCCAGATTGGGTTTGCTCGACCCCAACCTGAACCCCTTAGAGGTCCTGGTTTGGGCCTGGCGGTCGAGGGCGGATCCGGCGCTTCGGGAGGGATTTGGCCAAGGTCTGATGGCGGCGTTGGGCGCCATGGGCCTGATCACCGTGCTGCTGGTCCGCAAAACCACTCCGCTTCATGGGGCGGCTAGGTGGGCCCATGAAGGCGAAATCGCCGCGGCGGGCCTACGGAAATCGACCGGCATCATCCTCGGGCGCCGCGGCCGGCGTCTCCTGGTCTTCGGCGGTGAGGAACATGTGCTGCTGGCCGCTCCGACCCGGTCAGGCAAGGGGGTCGGCGTCGTGATCCCAAACCTTTTGACCTGGCCAGACTCCACTGTGGTGTTGGACGTCAAGCGGGAGAACTGGGGCGCCAGCGCAGGCTTTCGCGCCGCCAGCGGTCAGCAGGTCATCCTCTTTGACCCGTTCGCGCCAGACGGGCGCACCGCCAGATTCAACCCCTTGGGCCATGTCCCGCGCCACGACGCCTTTCGGGTGATCGATGAGCTGCAGAAGATCGCCGCCATGCTCTTCCCCACCCCAGACAACGCCGACCCATTTTGGGCTGAAGCGGCGCGGACCGGGTTCATTGGGGTCGGCGCCCTTGTGGCGCAACTGGAGGGGCGGCCATTCAGCCTCGGGGGCATCTATGGCGAGCTGACCAAGGGCGATCCGCGCCGGCGTCTGTCTTCGTTGGTGGCCGAACGCGCGGCCTGCGGAAACCCCGTCTGGCCAGCCTGCGCCCAGGCGCTGGCGGACTTCTGTTCTGCCTCAGACAACACCTTTGCCTCCATCAAGCAGACCATCACCTCGAAAATGGGGCTTTGGATCCACCCGCAGATTTGCGCGGCGACCGAGACTAGCGATTTCAGCCTGGAGGAGCTGCGACGCCGACGGATCTCGATCTATCTGGGCGCTTCGCCCGACAATCTGGCTCGGCTGGCCCCGCTCTATAACCTGTTCTTCCAGCAGCTGATCGACCTCAACACCCGTCGACCCCCAGGCGATGACGAGCCCTATCAGGTCCTGGTCATCCTCGATGAGTTCGCCAGGCTCGGTCCCGCCAAAGTGCTGGCGCACGCCTTTTCCTATGCCGCGGGATATGGGCTGCGGCTCATGCCGGTCCTGCAGAGCACAGCCCAGCTTCGCGGCCTCTATGGGCCTGAGCTTGCTGAGGAGATCATCGCCAATTGCGGTGTGGAGGTGATCTTCACGCCCAAGGACATCCAGGTGGCCCGCACCTTAAGTGAGCGGCTCGGTCAGTACGGGCTCACCACCAAGACCCGTAGCCGACCGGCTGGCTTCTCCAGCGGGCGCCGTACCTTGAGTGAGTCCTCCCAGCGGCGTCCGCTGATGCTGCCGCAGGAACTGCTCCTCATGCCGCAGGACGACATGCTGGTCCTGCGGGGCGGGGTCCCGCCCATCCGGGGAAAGAAGGTGGTCTATTGGCGCGAACGGGCCTTCCAAGCCCGCATCCATCCGCCGCCGATCATCCCGTCCTATGCGCCCATCCCGGCAGAGCCGGCGGCCTTCGGGCCCGGTGACGCCGCCCGCTATTCCACGCCCGAGGAGGCCGAGGAGATCTGCGCGGCGCTTGAGGCCGGGGGCTATGATCCCCCGCCACCGAGCCACGCCGATGAGGCCGCCTGGCGCCGTTGGAGCCTCCATTATCTCGACCAGGCCTATGGCCGCGCCCCTCGGAGGCCAAATGAGCGCGACTAGGGCGCCCAATATAGTGGTGGCGATCAGCCGGGCCGGAGACGCGGTCCGCGCCGATGTGCCCCCCGAACTGCTGAGCCGCTACTATGTGGATGGCCGCGGCGGGCCTGGCTTGGGCTTCTATCCGGACCGAACCACCTATCGCCCCGTGATCTTGGATTATGGGCGCGCCTTGCAAACTGACCGGCAGGACCAACAGACCAGCGCCGATATGGTGGCGATCGCCCTACGACGGCGTTGGACGACGATCGAGGTGCAAGGCGATGTCGATTTCCGACGCGCGGTCTGGCTCTCAGCGAGCGCCAGAGGGCTTCTGGTGCATGGCTACCGGCCAAGCCCGCGCGATCAGGAGATGTTGGGGCGGGCAATGGCGGCGCAGGCCAGGCGGCCCAGTGACCGAGACCCTGAAGCGCAGCGGGCCGGCAGGGTCCCTGGACCCGCCGTCCATGAACAGGGGCAGGTATCCTGGTCCCCCCTGCTGGCCATCGAGACCCTGGCCGCCGCCCGCATCGCAAACCCGGACATCCGGCAGAAATTGATGGATCAGGCGCAGGGGCGGCTTGAGGCGCTTCGCGCTCGAGGAGAGCAAGGCGACCCGCTACGATCTCCCCTCTCGCTGGAGCGACTGAGAGCCTCGAAAGACCGGCAACGATAGGCTCAAGCAGCCTCGTTACCGATGCCGCTCACCCCGTTCCCCAGACGGCTCAAGCCGCGTGCGATCCATGGCGCGGAGCTGCATTTGGCGACTGAGCGTCAGCCGCTCGGTTTCCGGCGGCGGGAGGCGGCACACGTGGGTCGTGAGCGCTTGGCTGAGGCGCCGATCCTCCTCCTCAGGCGACCGGGAAAGGCGCCAGGCGAGATCGAGGAGCCCCCGGTGCAGCCGGCCTCGGCTCTCAATGACGCGGAGCTCTCGATCACCCGCCGGCTGCGAAGACCGTAGGAGCTGCGCGGCCTCAAGATACTGAGCTTCCAGCCACCTGGGCGCCGGTCCGCCTTTCTCCTCAAAGTCGGCGCGAGAACGCCAATGACCCGCGGTCTCCCCCCGACCCGGTTGGCCCCGCAGCCAGCGCGGGGTGGCGTCTGCTTCGACGCCCGCCTCGCGCAGAGCCTTGGCGTAATCCTCCCGGTAGATGGCCAGATCCCTATGGTGAAGCGTGAGTCGACGTCTCTGACGGCCAAGGACACGGACCACGGCGTGAACATGTGGGTGGTCGGTATCGGTGTGCGTCACCTGCACAAAGGGATGGTCTCGACCGTGTAGGCGCCGAAGATGGAGCCTGGCCGCCGCCTCAACCGCCTCGGGGGAGGTTCCTGGCGGCGCCCCGAACACGAACCGCCGCGCAATGGGTGAGTTAATGCGCCGACGGCTGTCGAGCTGGTCGACGCACCGCCAATCCTCGACCAGCTCCTCGATCTGGCCGCGGCCTTTGAGGGGCAGCCCGTTCTCATCATGGAGGGTGAGGCTGCCGCCGCGGCTTATGTAGTTCAGGTAACCGCCGAGCTGCAGGGATGTGCTCAGGGACCTTGGGACCACCAGGACGGCTTGCGGGGCCTTGCCGACCAACCTCCAAAGCGCGGCGCGTTGATCAGGTTGCAGCGGAGGCTGCGCGCTCAGGATCTCAGCAGGGGTGCGTCTGTTGGGGGGCTGATCGACGCGATGCTCTTCAAAGCCGCGCGGCCGGCGGAAGTCAGGAGCCCCCATGACCAAGCTCGTTAAGATTGCCCTCCAGGACCTGGCGGAGGCTGCGGACGGCGGCCTGTGCATCCTGGGCGAGGGCCGCGGCCTGGCTTTGCAGACACGCTTGGTCCGGCTCCCGCGACTGCTGGGCGAGGTGATTGAGGGCCAAGGCGATTCGCCGAAGCTCAGTGAGCGCCTCAGCCAGGAGAAGATCAGCTGGCGCGCCCAGCGTCGGTTTGGCCCACACGCGGGCCCGAACGACGGCCCCCACCCACATGCTGACGGATAGTCCCGCCCGCTGGGCCAAGGGCCGCATTCGGCGGTATTCTTCTTGGGAAAACGCGACCGAGATTTTTACGCGGGTCTTTGAGGCAGCCAATGTCATCCCCCAATGCAGGGCAAGAACGCCAACAGACTCTCGCGGCGAGGCTTGCGTCCGTGGTCCCTCGCCTGCCGAGTTAGGGCCTCATCATTCTCGCCGCCGTTTCGCCGGCCTATCGGTAAGGTTACGGCTGGCGCCTGGTGGCAGCCTTCATGGTAGAGCCGCCGTCCGCCGATGAGGGCGCTGCCGTGCGAAAGGAAGCTCCGCTGCGATGAACTTCGTCTCCCCGCTTCAGCGCGGAATCCTCCTGGAGCGATACAAGCGCTTCCTGGCTGATATCGAACTCGATGATGGCCGCAGGATTACGGCTCACTGCCCCAACCCAGGCGCCATGTTGGGCCTGAACATGCCGGGCCTGCCCGTTTGGGTCTCTCTCTCCCCTGACCCGAAGCGCAAGCTCGCTCACACCCTGGAGCTGGTTGAGGTCGATGGCGGTCTGGTGGGGGTCAACACCATGCATCCCAACCGGATCGTGGCCGAAGCGCTGGCGGCGGGCGCCATCCCCGAACTGAGCGGCTATGATTTGTGTCGTCGCGAGGTGAAGTATGGGGTCGCTAGCCGGATCGACTTCTTGCTGGAGGGCTCCGGGCCCTCTCATCTTACAGGCGCCTCGGGTCCGACCCAGGCGCGCACCCCGCCCCACGATCGAGCCTGGCTCGAGGTGAAGAACTGCCACCTGATGCGTCAGCCTGGGCTGGCGGAGTTTCCCGATTGCGTGGCGGCCCGCTCGGCCAAACACCTTCATGAGCTCGAGGCGATGGTCGCCGCCGGAGATCGGGCGGTCGTCCTCTTTGTGGTCCAGCGGAGCGACTGCTTCGCCTTCAGCGCCTGCCATGATCTTGATCCCAAGTTCGCCGCGGGCCTTGAGCGCGCCGCAGACGCCGGGGTCGAGGTGATGATCTACAGCTGCGAGATGGATGTGACCGGCGTGAGGGTCGCCGCGCGCCTCCCGTGGACGCGGCCATGAAAGCTGCGCCCATCCTAGGCTTGCGAGGTAGGGCCTGGGCGGGGCTCAGCTCACCCGGCAGAGGCGTGCACAGATGAGCATCGCCAAGCTCGGCTCCTTCGTCGTCGTTGGCCTCATCGCCGCGGCCGCCCTGCTCGAGGTCTTCCACGTCAATGGATCAGCGCCGACGGCCGTTGACGGCGTCCCGGCACGCGCCAGCTTCCAGGTCATCGATGGCGACACCCTAAGGACGGCCGAGGGGGAGCGGATCAGGCTGATCGGGATCGATGCCCCAGAACTGCCCCCGAGGGCGAGGTGCGCCCGTGAGACTGAGCTGGCGCTGGCGGCCAAGGATCGCCTGACCGACCTAGTCGAGGGCGCTACGCACATCGCGACGACGCCCAGGCCTGACGAGCCCGACCGGGACCGGTATGACCGGCTTCTGCGAGATGTCAGCGTCGATGGCGTCGACGTGGGTGAAATCCTGGTCTCAGAGGGTCTCGCCAAGGTCTGGAGGGGGCGAAAGAGCGCCTGGTGCTGACCATCGTCGGCGCCAAGGGACGATCCTAGCGCTCAGCAAGCCTGGCTGCACAGAGGGCGATGGCGCGCGACATGCGCCATTCGACGGTCTTGACCGAGATGCCAAGGCGTTCGGCGATTTCCCCATAGGTCAGGCCCTCAAACCGACTGAGGACGAACACATCGCGTAAGATCGGCGGGAGACCGAGGATAGCCTCCTTGAGGATCAGCAGGTCGTCATGGTCGACGGCATCAGCAGGATCCTCCTGAGCGAGCGCCAGTCCAGCGCCTGAGCGACGCTGGGCGTAGCGTTGCCGATCAACGCCGGCATTGACCGCGATCCTTAAGAGGAAGGCCTTGGGGTGCTCGATGACCTTGGATTGCCGCGATTGTGCGAGGCGGAGATAGGCTTCCTGGACCAGGTCATCGGCCGCGTCGGCGCCAAACCTGCGCCGCAAGGCGCGCCGCAACCAGGCCGCATAACGGCGGTAGAGGGCCTCCAGCGCCCTCGGCTCGGTAGACCTATGCTGATCGACGTCTTCATCCATGGCGCGCCTCCTCGCGGAAGGAGAGGCGTTGACCACCATGCGTGGGGGGCGTCGCCGCGGCTCAAGCCATAAGGCTTGCCGGGCGTCGGACTTGTCCTTGCACAGGGGTTTCCACGCCCCTGCTGACGCTGCGGCGCCAGCAGGGGAATCCTTGATCATTGGGAGTCACAGCGCAAGCAGAACGTGCGCTCAGCATGGGGGTCGGGCGTTGGAAACCTCGTACAAGAAGAGGCCCGCTATCTGGCGACGGCTCGCTGCCGACAGGGCTGCGCCCTGTCCCCCGGCTCAAGAACCACCGCTTGCGTCACGGCGCCCGACACTTGGGTTTTAGGGTCGCCGCCCATCCGGCTCAAGCCGCTTCACAGCTCCCGGTTGCGGGCTCAGTCGGCGACTTGCGCCACATTCTGGCGCATCGCCGACAGTCTGGCCTGGCAGGCCTTGGCCACCAGATCCTCGAGCACGGCGATCCGTTCGGCGATCCAGGCGAGTTCTTCAGCGCTGATCTTGTAGTGCGGCGAATAGCGGGCATCCACATAGGCCCGCCGCAGGAGCTCGAAACAGCGCTGCTGCATCTTTGAGTCCCTGGGCCAGGCCCCAATCAACTCAGGCGCCAGCCGCTCGGCCTGGGAGCGCAGGAAGTTCAGCTTGTGGGACTTGGGGCTGTAGAGGGTCAGGACCAGAAGAACACAGTGGTAGAGGCGTTCGGTAGCTTGGTGGAGATCAAAGGCAGCCTTTTTGCTCCAGCCCTGCTCAATGGCGAATTTCGCAGTCCCGAAGAACTCGCCAACGCTACCCATCCATAAATGGAAGTGCTCCTCCGCCTCTTTCAGAGCCTCAGCTGGCGATAGCGGTTCAGGGTGATCGAAGGGCTGGTCGGGCGCTTCGTAGAGCGCGATCCCATCGCGGACGATGTCGACGAAGAAGGGGCGGCCCTTCTTCAGGCGCTTGTTCACGTCACAGAGGGAATGGACGATGAAGTTGGCGGGCGCGGTGAGCTTGTGGCTGAGGTTGTAGTCCCGGACCAGATGGTCTTCGGCCTTGGCCCAGTACTCCAGGGTTTCGGTGAGCTCCTCATGGTTCACGACCACCAAGAGATCATAGTCCGAGGTGTAGCCGCCGATCGGGTCATCGACCCAGTCGCCCCGGGCATAGGAGCCAAACAGGATCACCTTCAGGATCCGGCCCTGCTTGCGGTGGGGGGCGTTCTTGCCCTTCAGCGCGTCCTCGAACTCCGCAAACAGAACCTCCACGACACGGGCAAGCTCGCGCCGCTTGGACTCCGGCAGATGGTCGAGGCTGGTCTTCACCGGTTCAATGTCCTGTGTTCGCCAGCCGCTGGCAAGGCCAGGGGACGTCTCTCCGTAAGGTTACGGAGAAGGCTCTCGTGGAAGCGCTTCGGCACCCTATCAAGCCTTGGTTACTCGGTTTGCGCGCCATGGAGATCAAGCAAATTCGCCGCCCAGCACGATCAAGGCGAGCAGGAGCAGGATGACCGGAATCGCAAGCACCCCAAGGCCCGTCGCATGGGCGCGGAACCAGCCGCCCACCTCCACATGCAGGGAATCTCGCCTCTCCTGAGGCTCTGATGTTTCTCGCCTTTTCATGCCTTCATATGACACGCAACATACACTTTCCCCAAGTCTAAATGTATTTTTTATACATATTGGTTGGCCTCCCCCGGCTCGGCCCTCGCCCGCCTGCCCATGGCGAGCTATAAGTTGCGGTCCGTGCTGAGCTTGATCGCATAGGTTGGGCTAGCCGCCTGGGGTTAGGCGCGCCCAGGTAAACCGCCCCACGTGCTCGCAGGCGCGGGGGCCAGTTGAGTGACCCATGTCTGACACAGCCCAGGATGAGAAGCGCATCCGTGACGAGGCGGCAGGCTGGTACGCGCGCCTGAACAACACCACCATCACCACCGACACCTTAAGGGCCTTTCGCGAATGGCGGCGCGATGAGCGCCATGCAGGCGCCTATGCCGAAATCGAAGCCTTCTGGGTTCGGGCCGGCAAGCTCAGGCATGATGAGGATATCCGCCAGGCCGCGCAGGACGCGCTCAACCGCAAGCCACGTTCGCAACTGGGGCCCCTGAGCAAGCCGGGGGGCCGCAGCCTAGCCGCCCTCGTCGCTGTCGTCGCCCTTGGGGCTATGCTGAGCGCCGCCTGGCCCGTCCTGATGGGACGGGTCTATGAAACCGAGATTGGCGAGCAAAGGGTCGTGCGGCTGGCCGATGGGTCGCGGGTGCATATTGACACCCAGAGCCGCATCCGGGTCCGGTATCAAGACACCGCCCGTCGGGTGACCCTCGAAGAGGGCCGGGCCTATTTTCAGGTGGCCAAGGCCCCGGGCCGCCCCTTCACGGTGAAGGCCGGCCCCGCTGAGGTGCGGGCCATAGGCACAGAATTCGACGTCCGCAGAACCGACGGCCAGTCCATCGTGACCTTGGCCGAGGGTCAGGTACGCGTCACCCACAGCCAGCAGAGCTGGGACCTGGAGCCTGGGCAGCAGATCAGCCTCGGAGATCAGGGCAGGCGCGGCGATGTCCAGCCTGTGGACGTCAGTCTGGCCACATCATGGACAGAGGGGCGTCTGGTGTTTCGGGCTCTGCCTCTCAGTACGGCCCTGGCTGAGGTCAATCGATATAGCCCCACGATGATCCAACTCGATGAGCCCAGCCTGCGCCAGGCGCCGGTGAGCGGGGTCTTCGACACCGGCGACACCGAAGCCTTCGTCGCCGCCATCAGTGATCTCTTTGGCCTGGAGGTAGCCGCACGAGACGACAAACAGATCCTTCTGCGCGCCCCTCGCTGAGCGGGTCGCCCACCGCCTCGAAATTTTCTTAGTCCCTCGGTTAGGGCGCCTGGGCGTCCCAGCCGTCTCTCCCAACAGGCCCGCAATCGCCGACCGTCGCCATTGTCGCTGACGGCGCGAGCGTGGGGTTCTGGAGGGGAAGTTAAGTGCCGAACACAAGATCCCGTTTTCTCGCCGCCGCTGCGCTCTGCGCGCTTTCGACGGGCCTCAACCCGAGCCTCGCCGCCGCCTTTCAGATCCCGCCGGGGTCCCTGGCCGCAGCCTTGGAGGCCTATGCCAAACAGTCGGGCCAGCAGATCCTCTATGAGCCCGACGTCGTCGCGGGACGGACCAGCCCTGGCCTCACCCAGCCCCTGCCCTCACGGGCAGCCCTTGACCACCTCCTGGCGGGCTCGGGCCTGAGCGTCCGCGAGAGCGCGCCGGGGGTCTTTGTGATCCAGCCCGCCCGCCACACCCAAGGCGGCCTGACCCCTATATCCCGCGGGATGGGTCCGGCCCCGTCCCCCTTGGCCGAAGGGCCCGCCATCGAGGCGGCGGCGCCAGTGATGATCGAGGAGCTGATCATCACCGGCAGCCTCATCCGTGGCGGCGAACCGCCGGCCTCTCCGCTTCTGCAATTTGACCGCAGCCAGATCGACAAGGCCGGCCATAGCACCTTGGGCGAGGCCCTTGCGGCCCTGCCCCAGAACTTCAGCGGCTCAGGGTCGCCGGTCAGCGCCCTGATCGGCTCCGACGGGCGGACCACCAATGATCTGGCCGCCACCGGCGTCAATCTCCGCGGCCTGGGGGCCTCGGCGACCCTGGTTCTGGTCAATGGCCGGCGCATGGGCGGGGTCGGCACCAAGGGCGATTTCGCCGATGTCTCGGCCCTACCCACGGCCGTGGTCGAGCGGGTCGACGTGCTGCTCGACGGCGCCTCGGCCCTCTACGGCTCCGACGCCATCGGCGGAGTGGTCAATGTCCATCTCAAGCGCCGGCTTGAGGCGCCGGAGACCCGGCTCCGGGTCGGCCTAGCCAGTGACGGGGGCGCCGAGGAGTTGCAGGCCAGCCACGCCCAAGGCCTCTCGTGGGCCAGCGGCGACCTGGTGGCGGCCTATGAATATGGACGCCGCTGGGGCTTGCAGGCTGAGGAGCGTGAGGTCACCGCCACGAGCGACCTGCGCAGCCTTGGGGGCACAGACCGCCGGACCTTCTACAGCCACCCGGCCAATCTCCTGGTGTTTGACGCCGCAGCTGGCGCCTACCGGGTGGGATGGTCGGTCCCCCCAGGCCAGAACGGGGTCGGCCTGCGGCCAAAGGATTTCATCATCGGCGCCCCCAATCTGGAAAACCAGCGGCAGGGCGGCGACATCCTGCCGCAAGAGACCCGACACAATCTCTATGTCTCCCTGACCCAGGGCCTAGGCGCCCGTGTCCGCTTCCTGGGCGAGGCGCGCTACAATCGCCGGGACAATGTGATCGCCCGGCCAGCGCCGGTCTCAGTCTTCACCGTCAATCAGCGCAATCCCTTCTTTGTCTCCCCCAACGGGTCGACCTCCCACACGGTGGGCTACGCCTTCTCCGACGAGGTGGGCCCCTCCCTCAGCGATGGCCGCGCCGAGAGCCTGGGCCTTGCCGCAGGCCTGGAGATCGATCTCCCGCAGGGCTGGCGGGCGGACGTCTATGGGGCCAGCGCCCTGGAGATCGGGCGGCGAAACACTGAGCGCCTGATCAACAGCCACTTCGTCAACGAGGCGGTCGGCGCCATCGCCGATGATCCCAGGACCGCCTATTCGCCGGCCGTGGACGGCTATTTCAACCCGTTTGGCGATGGCGGCGCCAATGGTCCGGCCGTGCTGAGCTACGTCGGATCGGGCTACACCCGGGGCAAGACCCAAAGCACGGTGTTGACCTTCGACGCCAAGGCCGACGGGCCGCTGTGGGACCTGCCGGCCGGACCTCTGAAGGCGGCTATCGGCGTGCAGGCGCGCCAGGAGCGCTTCAAGCCCCAGACCACGAGCCTGGTGTCAGGACCCATTCCGGTCAACAGCGGCGGCTCCACCTTTAGCCGTTCCATTGAGGCGGTCTTCCTGGAGCTTCGCGCGCCGCTTCTGGGGGCCGATCAACAGATCCCGTGGGTCGAAAGCCTGGAGCTCTCGGCGGCCGCCCGCACTGAGCGCTATGGGGACTTTGGCCAGACCACCAATCCCAAGCTTGGCCTCATCTGGTCGCCTATGAGTGGCCTGCAGCTGCGCGGCAGCTACGGGACCTCGTTTCGAGCGCCCAACATGCCGGAGCTCTATCAGCTTCAGAACGCCTCGCCCGTGCTGGTGGGATCAGGCGCCAGCCAGACCTTGGCGCTCGTCCAGACCGGCGGCAATCTCGATCTGGAGCCTGAAAGCGCTGTCACCTGGAGCTTCGGCGTTGACTACCGTCCGCCGTCCTGGCCTGGGCTGAGCCTCTCGGCCACCTGGTTTGATGTCACCTTCCAGGATCAGATTGGCCAACCAGTCTTGGCTGACATCCCCAATGCGCTGACCAACAGCGCCTACGCCCCGTTCGTCGACCCGATCGATCCGGCCCGTCCTGCGGATGTCGAGCGGGTCAAGGCGGTGATGGCCACCTCCACCTCATCCAATATCGGCCTCTTTCCGCCCGAAGCCTACCGAGCCCTGATCGACGCCCGGTTCGTCAACACCGGCGAGGTGGTCGTCCGGGGCCTGGACCTGCAAGCGGCCTATAGTTGGGAGGTTCAGGACCACCGCTTCACCCTCGATGGATCGCTGAGCTACCTCGCCGACTATGTCCGTCGCTTCACCCCCACTGCTCAGCCGGTGCAGCTGGTCGACACCGCCAATCAGCCCGTCGATCTGCGCGGCCGGCTGACCGGCGCCTGGAGCCGGGGGCCGCTCTCCCTAAGCGCCTCCCTCAACTATGTGGACGACTACCGCAGCGAGACCGGCGCGCCGATTGAGGCCTGGACGCCCATCGACGCTCAGGCGCGCTGGACCCCGACTGGCTCAGGCGCGCTGGAAGGGGTTGAGGTGGCGCTGTCTGTGCAGAACCTCTTCAATGAGGACCCGCCCTTCTACGACTCCCCCCTTGGCGTCGGGTACGACCCAGCCAATGCAAGCCCCTTGGGCCGCACCGTCGCCCTGCAGATCTCACGGCGCTGGTGACGGAACAGTCCCATGCGTATGGCCCGCCTGGGCCTGGTCCTCGCCTGCGCGGTGCTCGCCGCGCCGGCCTGGGGCCGGCCGTTCACTATCGATGACCTCTTATCGGCCGAGGAGTTCGGCCAGATAGGGTTCAGCCCCAATGGTCGCCATTTTGTCTTCGAGCGCCTGGGCCCCCAGGACGAGTCTGGTCCCTTCGATCAGGACGTCTATTCCGGCTATCGACGCAGCCGGGTCTTCAGTCTCGATCGCCTAGGCCCTGGGACAGCAAAGCAAATCGGGGCGCCCGCGCCCGGCGATGGGCTCGTGGCGGGGCCCTTCTCCCCCAGCGGCGATCAACTGGCGATCCTGCGCCTGCGTGGCTCCTCGTGGGAGGTTGGGGTCGCCGACTTGAGCAGCGGCGAGGTGACCTGGCTGGGCGTCAGTCCGGAACTGGGGCTGCTCGGCCAGACCCTCGTCTGGCGTTCAGAAACCGAGCTCCTGGTGGCGGCTCGGGGGGACGACACAGCCCCCTTACGCCTGCGTATCGGCGGGGAGATGCGGCGAGCGCTTACTGCCCTCTGGGCCCGCGCTGAGGCTGGATGGGCGCCTTCCATCAACCTTGTGGGCAGCGGCCGGTATCTGGCTTCGCGCCCGAAGGCCCAGACGGGGCGCCTTGTGCAGTTCGACCTGGCGACAGGCCAGAGCCAGACCCTGCTGGCCGCTGACATCTATGATCTGGAGCTCTCTCCTGATGGTCAGTGGCTGGCGGCGATGATCTGGGCTGAGGACCTGCAGGCCCCGCCAGACCAGCCCCTGCGGGTCGCTAGCGCCGCACGCCGGCGCAACCTGATCCTGGTCGATCTCCGGAGTGGAAGGACCGCCACCCCCTGCCCCGACTGCCACCTGGACACCCATCTCATCGCCTGGTCGCCAGAGGGCCGCGAGGTGCTCGTCTATGGCCGGCGTGAGACCAGTAAGCCCCAGGCGCCCACCTATCTGCGCCTGTCCTGGGCGAGCGCGCGACGGGTTCAGCTCCCCGGTGTGCGTCCGATCATTGATCGCACCAGCGAGGGCTACGCCATCCCGCGGGCGGCCTGGCTGGGGGACCAACCGCTGATCCTCGCCGAACCCGAAGGCGGCGGGCGGGCCGACTGGTGGCGGGTGACCAAGTCTGGCCTAAAGAACATGACCAAGGGCCTCCCCCAGGCGCCCGACGCCATGGTGTGGCCAAGCGCTGGCGACGCCGTTTCGGTAAAGATCGGCGGTGAGATCTACGAGATCTCGCCGGACGCTCCGCCCCAGCGCCTGTTTAAGGCCGACAGCGTCGTAGCCGCCTCAAACCTCACCCTCTCCAATCGCCACCGGGTCAACCAGCCGCACCAGGAGCCCTGGTTCTTCACCCAGCACGAGACGCAGGTGGCGCGGCTGCGGAGCCTTCAGGGTCAAGACCCAGCCACCCCCGAGCGGGCGCCTGAGAGGGTCGCCCGCGCTGTGAGCCCGATCGGTCTGGCGGAGATCTGGCGCACACCAGCCCAGGTCCTGACCCTGCAGGTAAAGTGGTCCGACGGCGAGGCGGCCGAGCCCGTGAACTTGAACCAGGACTTTGCACAGATCGATTTCGCCACGCCTCGAGGGCTTCGAGGCCAAGATCTCGCTGGAGGGGCGCTCACCCATTGGCTGCTGCTTCCTGCAGGGCCAGGTCAAGCCTGCGGCGAAGGTCCCCCGCCCTTGGTGGTGATCCCCTATCCGGGCGCCAGCTACCCCGCCGCCCCAGATCCGACAGGCCGCGGCGTTGGGCGCTACAGCGCCAATCCCCAAGTCCTGGCCGCGGCTGGCTTTGCTGTGCTCATCCCGAGCCTCCCACGAGCGCCCGGCCAAGAGCCCGCAGAGGGCTTGGCCGAGCAGATTCTCGCCGCCGTCGATGTGGCCGCCACCGCCGGGGAGGTCGATGTCTCTCGACTGGGGATCATGGGGCAGAGTTTCGGCGGCTACAGCGCCTTGATGGCGGCCACCCAAAGCGGGCGCTTTCGCGCCGTGGTCGCCTCAGCCGCCCCCTCGAATCTCACCTCAATGCGCGGCGCCTTTGACCCCCATCATGAGGTGCTGCCCCGCGACGGCCTTGAGCTCAATCCCAACTATGGCTGGTCAGAGCTTGGACAGGGGCAGCTGGGCGTTTCCCCCTGGGATGACCCTGCCAAGTATGTCCGCAACAGCCCGGTCTTCTTCGCCCACCAGATCACCGCCCCTGTGCTGCTGATTCATGGGGACGGTGACTTCGTCCGCCTGTCCCAAGCCCAGGAGATGTTCTCGGCCCTCTATCGGCTCGGGAAAGACGCCCAACTCCTGACGGCCTATGGCGAAGGGCACGTCATTTCCAGCCCAGCTAATCGCCAAGCGGTGTCGTCCCATACGCTAGCGTGGCTCCAATCAGCCCTCTGTCGATGACACCTCGTAGGTCATCCCCAGCGGGGCCCCGTGATGTCCGGCCTCTTCTTCAGGACAAGACTTGCGGGCCTACTGCGAGCACGACCGAAGTCCGACGCCTCCCAACCCTGGGCGTAGCAATCCATGAACGGTTTAGCGTCTTGGGGGGCGTCGATCTGTCCGACCGCCCCCGCGAGGCGATCCGAGCGACAGATTTCCGCCAATGATCGTCGTCGGCGCCAAAATTGTATCACGCTTGGTGCGGCGCGAGCCTCACGGCACAGCGAACCCCGGCTTTTGCCCCCTACCACGCCCCTAAAGCGGCCTATCCATCCCACTCCGGTTAGCCGACATTCTGAACGGCTAAGGTGGGCTCAAAGCGGCGGCTGGGGATGTCCGCTTCTCGGCAAGCTCCGGAGTCCCATCCAAAGCATCCGCATTCTGCGCCGCCCCGAGTTTTGTGGCAGAGATGGCGCGGGCCGCTCGATGGCAGTTCACGCCGCGCTGTGCGCGGCTCCTTTGCAGCCTTATTTTTGCTGGGCCTTACGGCCGCTTGAAATCGTATCTGTTAGGTTTGGCAATTTGTGGTTTTGCTAAGTTTTGCTTAGCAAAATGAGAAAATCTTAAACTGGACGTTGGTTTAAAAATGCGCAAATATGCCAAGTGTGGCTAAGCGAACTAATGGCAAACTAAACCAACTTATGTCCCAGCTACCGGAGGGTTTGCTGGTCGACTCGGCGTGGATGAGCGACCATGGCTACTCCACTGGGCTCCGTAGCCAATATGTCTCCGCGGGCTGGCTGGAACAGCCCGCGCGCCGCGTTTATCGCCGACCACGCGGTACGCTACGTTGGGAGCACGTGGTCATCTCTCTGCAGACCCTACTCCAGCAGGTGTACCTCGTGGGCGGGCGTACGGCTTTAGAGTTGCAGGGCTTCAGCCATTACCTTTCCACCAACATTCGAGAGGTGCATCTCTACGGGCCGAAACCATTGCCCGGGTGGGTAGAGCATCTGAACGTCGGCGCTCGCTTCCACTATCACAACAACGAGAAGCTCTTTCAAAACGACCCGATCACGTTCGGGCTGACGAGTCTCGCCTGGGACGTCGCGAACAATGAGGGCGGCAGCGACGACCCGATTCATGGCAGCGCAAAGTCAATGCCCTGGGGGCACTTCGAATGGCCTCTGTCGGTCTCCACGCCGGAGCGCGCCATCCTCGAAATGCTGGATCAGCTCCCCAAGAAGGAGAGCTTCCATCAGGTCGACAAGATGATGGAGAGCCTGACGACGCTCAGCCCGCGCCGCCTGTCGAAACTCCTACGCGACTGCAAGAGCGTGAAGGTGAAGCGTCTCTTCTTCTTCTTTGCCTTCCGCCACAATCATCGCTGGCTCTCGCACCTGGACCCAGAGGCGTTCGATCTTGGGTCCGGCAAACGCATGCTGGTCAAAGGCGGGAAGCTCGACCCGCGCTTCATGATCACTATCCCAGAGGATCTCGATGGCCAACCGTGAGACCTACGAGCAGCAGGTCTCGCCGTGGGTGCGCATCCTGCCGATCCTGGCGACAGAGAAGGTGTTCGCCCTCAAGGGCGGCACGGCCATCAATCTGTTCGTACGCGATTTCCCGCGCCTCTCGGTCAATCTCGATCTGACCTAAATCCCGGTCCAATCGCGGGAGGAGTCGATCAAGGGCATCGACGCAGGACTGAACAACATCATCAATGGCATCAACAAGTCGATCACCGGCGCTAGGGTGAACGTCCAACGCTCCGACGAGGGCCACGTCGAACGGCTTCACGTTCAAGCCGGTGTCACCATCAAGATTGAGGTCACCCCCGTCCTACGCGGCGTGGTCTACGACCCGAAATTGATGGGCGTCACCGACGCCGTCGAGCAGAAGTACGGCTTCGCCGAAACTTGGGTAGTTTCGCAGGCCGACCTCTACGCCGGCAAGATCGTCGCTGCGCTGGATCGACAGCATCCGCGCGACCTGTACGACGTGAAGCTGCTTCTCGAAAACGAAGGGGTCAGCAATGAGCTTCGGCGCGCCTTCATCGCCTATCTACTCAGCAGTCGGAGATCGCTCAACGCGGTCTTGAAGCCCCAGCGGCACGACCTTTCTCAGAAGTACGAACAGGAATTCGTCGGCTTGGCGACCGAGGACGTCCCGCTGGAGACGTTGCTCGAGATTCGCGCGAAGCTCATCGAGATCATGGTCGCCGACATGCCCGATGAGCATCGCCAGTTCTTGCTTTCCTTCAAACGCGGCGAGCCGGATTGGGACCTGCTTGGTCTGCCCCATGTCGCCGACTTACCGGCGGTTAAATTCCGGGTCCAAAATCTCGAACGGCTCAGCGTCCAACGGCGCCAAGAGGAGCTGCAGAAGCTCAAGAATGTACTCTACCCGAGCGGCGCGAGCGACCCGCAATAGCGTCGGGTCTGCCAAACCGTACCCATCCAGTGATGGCCGCGTCAGCGAGGTTCGCGGGGCTTTCTAGTCCAGCGTGAGGCGGTGCGTTCGACGGCGGTCGTTAAGGGGAAGTTGGCGCCTAGTGGCGCTGCAAACGCCTCTCCCAGGTCCTGACCCAGAGCTCAGTCATGATGAGGTTGACGAGTGCGCCATATCCGCCTCTCCAGATGAGGTGCTCGACGCAGAGCTGCTCCTCAAGCCGATCGGCCCGAACAAGCCCCTCGCCGACCAGGCGACCTTCGAGCAGCAACGGACGCAAGAGCGCCAGGCTTTGGGCGATCATCTGACCGTAGTGCGCCGAGAGCCGCCCCTTGGTCCGCCTCTCAGCGACCTCTTGCGGCAGTCGATGGGCGAACGTCCGCCGCGCCAGGCCTCGGTCAAGGCCGCCAGCCGCAAGGTCCACAGCCGGGATGGCCAGGCATAGCTCTAGGAGCGGTTGCGCCAGAAGGGGATGTCGCAGACGCGCCGCCTCGCCCCGTCGGCTCGCCCCATGAACAATCAGAGCGTTCGCCAGACTTTCAATCTGCAGCCGCTTGGCCGGTCCAACAGTCCCAAGGTCGCAAATCCAGGGGTGGGGTGCGGCCGCCGCAGCGAGCTCTCTCGCACGTTTGGTTAGCAGGTTCGGCGTTGGCCTCGGCGCCGGTCGAGTCCATCTCGCCTGAACGGCGTCGCCGACGAGGCGCCAGACGGACATACCCTGCCAACGCGCCAGATCCGTCAACTCGAGGAGCGTGGTCTGGGCCAGGTGATCTGCGGCGATCAGCGGCGTGGGCGTCTGGAAGAAGACATTGTCGCCCCCCTGCCCCGTCAGGATGACCCCAATGTCGCGCTCACGGCACAGCCCCGCCACATGATCATCATGGATGTGGTCAAAGCCATTGAGGGCCGGCCTCAGATCCCCAGAGCGCTCGGCCAGGGCAGCGAGGTCGAGCGGCGCTGGCGCCTTTGGCGTCTCGGTCAGCGCAACCCCGAACCTCTTGGCGACCGCACGGGCAAAGAGACGCTCATCGGCTTGCGCGTCACCACCATAGTAGTTGAGGCCGCAGGTGATCTCTCCCTCACTGGCCACGAGCGCCGCGCCCACAATGGCAGAGTCCAGACCGCCGGAGATCTCTAGGAGCGCACGCGCGTTCGCCCAGGGCTTGACCACCTGATCGACCGTGGCCAGCAGCTCCGGCGCCCAGTCGATGCGGGCCCGGCGAGGCTCCACAAATTCCGCCGGAGTCCAAATCTGATGGATGTCACCGCCCAGCCATAGGCCGCCCGGCGAGAGGGACTGCAGCCCCGCCAGACAGACCTCGGCCGTGTGGAGCGTCGGATTGCCCAGCACCCCAGCCACCTGGCTCCAGTTGATGGCCAAACAAGGGGGCAAGGCTGGCGCCAACCAGTCTGGCAGGCTTGAGGCGACCACGCGCACCCCATCGCAGGCCCAGGTGACCGCCTCCAAACCGCCTGAGGGGGCGCGGAAAATGGATAGGGGGCGATGGCGCCCCGGAAGGCCCACATGCACATAGTCGCCCCAAGCCTGCCGGGTCATCGCCCGCGCCTGCGGCATCGGGCCATCCCAGGCGGTCCGAAACATCGACTGCGGACGGCTGCTGCCGTAGATTTGCAGGTCACCGAAAACGAGGTTGGGGCCTTCCGCTAGGACGGTGCAGCGGGCCGGACCTGTTTGAACCCAGACATCCGCCCCCTCGCCAACCGCCTGACGAACCCAACCCGCCACAGGCCGATGGCGAAGCTTGGACAGCCAGGGCGGCGCCTGATCTGGCGGGCCTATGGTCAGTACAAACCCGCTCATCTAGACCGCCAGGATGGGGGTAAAGCCGCGGACATGGTCGCAGGTGTCATCGAGCACCATGTCCTCAACCTGCAGCCAGCAATGGGCCTCGAACGGCCACGTCTGCACCCCAAAGACCCAGGTCGCCGAGAGATCTCGCTGCGCCAGGAGGGCCTGCAACACAAAGGACCTGTAGAGGCAGTCGCCCTGAAACGGGATCCATGGCAGGGCTTGGTAGAATGCAGCGGCCAGGTCTGCCGCCAGCGCAAGGTCAACACCCCTCGCACCGGCGCGGCCGTTCCGGCCAGCCGCCGCTGTGGTCAGCTGGCTGAAGGTGCGACCATGGAATTGGCTGGCCCCGACCTTCACGGCCTCAGCGATGAGCCGGACATCTGGGCGGGCGCCGTGAGGATGGCGCCGAGCTTCGCGCTCAACGGGACCGGGCAGATCCTCGGCGAGAGAAGGACCTTCAAACAGACGCACAAAGCCCGCGTCCATGAGCGCTGCGGCCAAGTCGTCATCCAGGATTTCAAGAGCGCGGCTACCGTCGGCAAGGCGCAGGCTGTCGCCGACGGCGGGTACGCAGGCATAGCGCCCCGCTGCGGCGTCAAGCACGACGAGGTCCTCGCCCCGCAAGGCCGCATGCACGTGATGAGACAGACTGTAGGACATCGTGCGAGACGGGACGGCGCCGTCAGACGACGCCGTCCCTGGCCCCTTAGGGCTGCGGCCGAGCATCAAGCTCGACATTCTCGCCGATCGAGCCGCGGGTGAGGACGCGCGCGTCCCCCAGGCTGATCACCCGGAATTTGGTCGGGGTCATGATGTGTCTCCCTTCAGGTTTCGCCGCGGAAGTGCGGCAAGACCCACGGGAGCGCCGGCCGGTTGCGTCATTCAAACCATATCCCTGGCGCGGCCCAACTATATTGGCTGGGCTTGAGCGCGACTGCGCATCGCCGCGACAACGGCCCCCGCCGCGTCCCGTCGCACGGCGTGATAGGCGTCAATCCACGCCAGCAGGTCTCTGAGACCGCCCTGCGACAGCAGAGCACTGAGGACGCGCCATTCCTCGGCCACCTGTGGGAGGGGAAGCACCTCCGCCTCGGCTCGCCGAGGTGCGGCCAACCTGTCAGAGAGCAGGCGATGGGCCCGCTGCAACGCAAGATTACGGCCCTCCTGCGCCAGATGGTGGAAGACCACCTCGACCGCCGTCTGTGGCTCATGTTCAGCCCTCGCCGCCACCAGCTCGGTGGCGGCCGCCCAGCGCCCATCCCCGCTGACAAACTGCGGCTCCAACGCCGCACGAAGATAGGCCGCCTGCAGATCGTAGAGTTCAATGAGATCCACCGCATCGAGGCGCCAGGCGAAGAAACCCGATCCGCGTCGTTCCTCGATGAGACCTTCCCCTGCCAGCCGGGCGAACGCCTCCCGCACCGGCGTCTGGCTGAGATTGAGCGCCCGCGAAATCTCTGCTGCGGTGAGCTGCTCCCCCATGACCAGGGCGCCCGAACGCAACTGGGTTCGAATTGCGTTCACCGCCTCGCCATAGGGGTCGCGCAGTCGCATCGCCCGTCCACGCTGGTTGATCATGACCCCGCCCCAGGGTTGTGTTCGAAAGGGGCGGGTGGGCCACAGACCTTCTGGGGGTAAGCCCAGCCAGGCAATGATCTTTGACCAGCCATCGGCGACATACCGCCAATATCTGGCGTACTTGCGAGAAATATAGCAATGAAAATGCGAGATCCTGGCGCGCCCTGTACAAGCGCGCACAGACTCGGAATAGTTGAACCCGTCGGCCTGCGAGCCCGCATTGTGACCATGAGTTGTGTTTTGGAAGCCCCATGGCGGAGCCTGAAGCCCCACATGACGACCTGACCCTTGCTCAGGTCCTTCGGTTGATCAGGCAAAGGCGAGGCCTTCGGGCGGCGGACGCGGCGACGTCCATGGGTCTGCCCCTTCGCACCTATCTCAACTTTGAAGCCGACCTCAGCGGCGCTTCGCCCGCCCGACTGCTCGCGTTCGCCGATGCGGCCGACTGCGACGGGATGGCCCTTCTCCTGTGCGCCGGTGGCGCAGATCCCGCCCTGGCGCTCGCCTGCGCCGACAACAAGGCCGCACAGATCGCCATGGGCGCAGTTGAAGACCTCTATCAGAGCCTCGGGCCAGAGCTCAGCAGTCTGACCGCAGCGGCTGTCATCGGCGCCTTTGATCGCGCCAGCATCCTGCTGAAAGATGACGCCTTCGCCCGTTCACGGGAACGAGCCGACGAAACCGGCGATCCGCTTAGCCCCTTGACCCACCGTCAGCTGGAATGCCTGCGCTGGGCTCAGGCGGGCAAGAGCTCCAATGACATCGGCGTCATCCTGGGGATCTCACATCGCACCGTCGACAGTCACATCAAGGAAGCCTGCGCCAGGCTGGAGGTCAGAACCCGCGTGCAGGCGATTTCCCGGGCCATAGAGTTAGGGCTGCTGGCGCCGCGACCTCGGTAAACTTACTGATGCCCGCCTGCACTACGAACGACGGCCAATGGCGCCTGGAGGCCAGCCCGGCGCATGGTCGACGGGTGGGCTCACCATCGAACGACCCGGACGGGCCCTGGCTGCGCCCGCGCGATGAAGACGGCGGTCAGGGGGTCTTGGCCCCCGTCGCCTGCAGCCGAAAAACGCCTCGGCTCAAGCTCCTCTGGTCCATCCGCCTTGGGACCCCGCGGCCAGGTGCGCAATCAAGGGTGCGGCCTGAGCATCAACCTTGGTCCACAGAATCTCGCCGCGGCCACCCGAGACTCGAAAAGCTGGCGGCAAAGCGAGCCTGTCAGCTCACACGCCATAGCCAACACCCAGCCGATAAGGCGTCGGCCAAGCCTCGCTCAGGTTGCTAGACAGCTGAGATTTTGCATGCAAGCTCTACCATGGAGTGACCCACAGCGGCGCGTGCCTTGGCCAAAGATCTGGTCACAAAGACAACAGGTTGTCGCTTTGGAGGATCGTCATGAGACCCGCTGCCGCAGCGCTTATCGCCATCGCCACCGTTGCGAGTTCTGGACTCGCCAGCGCTCAGTCTAGCTACCTCTGGGAAGAACTCGGCTCCAGCGACGGCATGACTGTCAGCTACAACCCGCTCACTGTCCGCCACACAGATGGCCAGGTCAGCTTCCTGGAGAAGGTGAGCTTCGCCAGTCCCGTTCCGATCTCCAACGGGAAAAAGATGAGCTACTACACCGTCGAGATGACCATCGCCTGTGCGGCCGACACCTATGCCCATGCCAACTACACCGTCTATGGCGGCGACGGGGACGTCATACCAAACGTCCAAGATCCCACGCCAGCCGGGATGAATCCCATCCCCCCTGAGGGCGCGCCGATCGCGTTCAAAGCGAAGTTCTGCAAATAGTCGCCGCCTGCCCCTCATCCCCTCCAAGCCGTCTGAGGACGTCGAATGCTCGCTCTTCTGGCCGCTGCAAGCCTTGGGGCCCAGCCTTGCGCGCCGATCCAGGCGCTCGCCCAGCAAACCCTGGGGGCAGCCGGCGTGGTCGCGACAGGGCCAGCCTCGACCGGCACAACAGGCTGCTCGGTTAGCTTGAACGGTGGAGCCGAAATGGGGGCGAGCTTCGTGCAGGTCGCAGCCAAGCTTGATCAGGCCCTGACCGGTGAAGGCTGGACCCGAAACCTGTCGGCCGACGCCGATGGTCCTGGTGAGACAGCTGCCGGCTACGACCGGGCAGGCCAGAACCTTTCAGTTTCTGTAAGCCAGACCGGACGGAGCCCCAGACCCGCCTACAGCGTGGTTATGGCCTTAGCCGCGACCTCCGACGCCGCCCCCGCGCCTGACGCCATGGCCTCGGCCGTCGTTCTCGACCCAGCCTGCCTGGCGAAAACCGCCTGGGCGGTGGATCCGGCCGCCGACAAGATCCAAGCCTTTGGCTGCCGACCGCTCAGCGACATTCCTGCCCCCGACGCCGAGGGTTTCGTCAACTACACCCGGCCAGCCGTCGACGGGCAGGACGGCGGCTTCACCCGCGCCAAGCCCTCGGCTGACGCGCCCGCCGGCAAGGTTGTCTTTGTTGTCCAGGACAACACCGGCGGCAGTTTCACCGCCCAGGCCACGGTGACTGGCGTGCTCGGCGGCGACGGGTTCATGGAGGCTGACGGCCTCACGGTCGAGTGAGTCCTCAGCGACCCCGGGTCAGGGCCCTGTACTCAACCAGCCGTTCCTTATCGCGTCGCACCTGATCGCCGATCGTGTTGTCGACGTCCAGCGAGGCGAAGCGGACCCAGCCGTCCAGGCCGAGCTTGTCCTTCACCGCCTCGGTCGGCGTCTGCCACCGGGCATAGGACAGCCAAGACACGAGGATGGCCATGATCAACGCCGCCCCTTGCAGCACGCGGAAGCCGACGGCGTTGGCCTCGGGCGCCGGCCAAAATGCGAAGATGACGAGCCAGACGAGCACTACGAGGGGCGTACTGAGCCGACCAACCCAGCGCATCCAGTAACGCTCGCGCCGGACCCGCCAAAGCTCCATCTGGGCGTACTTTTCCAGATACTCCATGCGCGCCCCGATCCACATGACCAGACGCGTGAGGAACAGGGCGCGCTGGCCCCAGCCCTTGCCATCCATCTGAAACTGGGTCTCGGCCTGATCGGCCATGGCCCGGGCGTTGGTGAACAGGTTCTGCAGCTCGCGCGTCCGTTGGACGATCTCCCGGGAGAGCTCGTAGGAGTCGTTCTCCAGCCGAAACCGGTACTGGATGAACAATATGGCCGACACGGCATAGAACACGCCGAGCGTGGCCAGCATGCCCAGAACCGCCAGGCCTAACCCCTGGACCTGGTCGCCCACCCACCTGGCGAAAACGGTCGGCCCCAGCACCGCCATGACAGCGAAGCCCGCAAGGGCCAGGGCCTGGGTCAGTCTCTTGATCCCCACATGGACGCACAGGGCGCCGAAGACGCGACGGCCATAGCCGTGAACCCGCCCGCGAATATCGGCGTCGATCGGAAACCGCTCCTCGATCTGACGGGTGAACAGGACGTGGAAGCGGTCGGGCTTGTTCTCGGTTTCCCAGAAGGGAAAGATGTCGAGCGCCTGATTGAAATACTGGTCGATATTGGCCGAAATGACCGCAATCGCCTCGGGATCCAGGGTGAAATAGTCGCTTTCCTGGATGGGCCGCAGGATGCCGTCTCGGGCGCCCGTGGGCTCGGCGCGCGCGGCCGGAGTGGGCGGAGGCGCCATGCGATTGGGAATGTCTGCAGCGCCCGGCGGCGGGGCCGGTTGCGCTGCGAATGCAGCAGGGTGGGCCCCGCCCGCAAGCGAGGCATGATCATCATGGGACATGGCGGACGCTCTGAACCCCCTGGACGCCGGACAGCAGAGCTTAAGCCAAGGACGTTCTTTTCCCGATGACGTTCTCGCTAAGGGCGAAGCTTTCCAGGCCTCAAGGCGGGCGGAGGCGCTGCCGCCGAGGCGCTCTCAGCGGCCCCATCGCGAGCGGCCGTTGAACTTCTGTGCTAGGATTGCGACATAGCCGTCTTTCAGACGTTTCGCCTGCGCCGGCCCTTGAGGCGCCGACCGACCGCAGACGGACCGGGAGTTTCGCACCGCCATGAGCACCACCGACGTCCTCGAAGCCGAGTATCGCGACGGCCAGATCCGCACCCACGGGCCTGAGGGCTTTGAGGGCATGCGCAAGGCCGGCCGCCTGGCGGCCGAATGCCTGGACATGCTGACCCCGCATGTGGTCCCCGGCGTCGTCACCGACGATCTCGACCGCATGGCCCGGGAGTTCATCCTCGACCACGGCGCCCTGCCCGCCTGCCTGTTCTATCGCGGCTATTCCAAGACGGTCTGCATCTCGGTCAATCACGTGGTCTGCCACGGCATTCCCGGCGAGCGGGTTCTGCGTGAAGGCGACATCGCCAATATCGATGTGACCTGCATTGTCGACGGCTGGCACGGCGACCACAGCCGCATGTATGGGGTCGGCCCCGTCTCGGCCCGCTCCAAGCGGCTGGTGGAGGTGACCTATGAGTCCATCGCCCGCGGCATCGCCGCGGTGAAGCCGGGCGCCACCACCGGCGACATCGGCCACGCCATCCAGTCCTATGTGGAGTCCATGCGCTGCTCTGTGGTCCGCGACTTCTGCGGCCATGGCCTGGGCAAGGTGTTCCACGACGCCCCCAATATCCTGCACTTCGGCCAGCCCGGTCAGGGCGAGGTGCTGAAGGCCGGCATGTTCTTCACCATCGAGCCCATGGTGAACCTGGGCAAACCCTCGGTGAAGGTGCTGGCCGACGGCTGGACGGCGGTGACCCGCGACAAGTCCCTCTCAGCCCAGTGCGAGCATTCCATCGGCGTCACCGAGGACGGGGCGGAGATCTTCACCGCCTCCCCCGCCGGCCTCTTCCAGCCCCCGATCGAGACGGCCTGAGGCGCAAGCTGATCAGGTTCGGGGGATTGATCATCGGGCGATCTCCCGAGCCCTGCGTTTGACCCCGAGGATCACGAGCTGATGCGGCTGTCTCATCCCAAGCTCATGGGCGCGATCCTTCTTCTGCTGGCCCTGGCCGCCTGCGGCGATGACAATTCCGACTACCAGGGTCTTAGGCCGGCCTCCGGGCGCGAGGTGACCGTCGGCGCTGCGGAGCCGCTGGCCACCAACATCATGAACGACCTGACTCCGGCCTGGTCCACGCGCGGCGACGCCAACAGCGTCAGCCTGACCCTGAACCATGTGGGCACGACCCCGCCGACCCTGGTGCTGACCATGACCTGCGCCCTCGGCGCGGTGCTGACGGTGGAAAGCCCCCTGTTCATCTCGGACGCCGGCGGA
Source organism: Caulobacteraceae bacterium UBA3198 (assembly GCA_002363865.1). Lineage (GTDB taxonomy): Bacteria > Pseudomonadota > Alphaproteobacteria > Caulobacterales > Caulobacteraceae > Phenylobacterium. Next base: position 403,312 of record DEWY01000013.1, on the reverse strand, counting down.
GATCTCCTGCGGATCGGCGCCGGCGAGGTGGTGGTTGGCCTGCCCGTCATTACCACTGCCGAGACCCCAGGCGTCACCGCTGAAGGTCCGGCCTTCCGCGATCTGCTGGCCCAAATCACTGTCGGCCGCCAGATCAGCCTCAGCTACGGCGCTCAAACTCTGGGCCCCTTGCCGCCGGCTCCACATCCGTTGATTTCGCGCTTCACCAATCGGTGCCGCGACTACCTGGAACCGCGGGGCAGCTAGTCACCCACTCCCTCACCGATCGCGCTCGCGAACCACTCGAGCTGATTGCGCTCGAACTTCAGCGACTCGTAGAAGCTGATCGCCTCGTCATTGTCGGACTCTGTGGCGAGCCAGGCGTAGGTGCAGCCCTGCGCCTCCCCCCATCTGACGAGCGCGGCGATGAGCTGGCGTCCAATTCCGCGGCGCTTGTGGCTCGGGGCCACGCCGAGATTGTCGATATAGAGATCAGACGCCCGGTCAGGCTGGACATGCACCATGCCGCGAATCTGCCCGACCACCAGGTCAGCCTCCACGGCCACGAACATCACGTGACCGGCCGCGGCCAGAAACGGGCCAAGTCGATCAGGTGTGATGTCCTCGTCGAACACATCGTCGGCGACCTTGGCCAGCAGGTCTGCGTTTTCCGCCGTGACGCCATGAATGACGATCGCCATCACAATCTCCCCTTCGCGCAAGCCTTCATCGGCCGCGACCGCTTACGCAACGCCGGTGCGCAGACGTTTCAGCGCCTCAGGATACCGCCGAGACAGGGGCGCCTCCAGGCCGTCCAGGGAGATGCGGTAGTCGCCCGACCCTTCAGGGGTGAGGCCGGTGACGGCGCGCGCGTTCACGAGCCAGGACCGGTGGGTGCGCTGGAAGTCGGATGGACCAAGCTCAGTCTCGAGGGCCGCGAGCGAGCCTCGCATCATCGGCCGACGGCCGTCGCGCAGGCGGAACTCCACATAGTTTCCAGCGCTGGTCACAGCCAAGATGTCGTCCAGCCGCACCCGAACCAGACGGGCACCGTCGCGGATGTCGAAGAGTTCGGCGGGCGACGGCGCGGTCTCGCCGCCCCGGTCTAGGACGCCGATGAGCAGGTAGCCGCCAACGAACAGGCCATAGGCCACCAGGTCCTTCCAGACCTCGTAGCGATAGGCGCCGACCGCCGCCCAGAGATCATAGGCCTGTCCCAGGGCGGCGAAGGCCGCGGCGCGAAACAGGATGAACAGGCCCACATGCACCCCTGAAAAGAGGAGCGCCGCCAAGGCGTGGGCCCCCAGGCGCATGGGTAAGAACCATGTCCCAGTCGCCCGCAACACCGCCCAGGGCGTCCAGGCCAGCAGGGTGATGGCGAGCCAGCTTGAGCCCTCGAAGACCAGGTGTTCGACCACCCGACCGCGCCCGCCCTGGGTGAAGCCCAGGACATTGAGCAGGCACACCGCCCCGGCGACGACAGTGATCACAAGCCAGCCGATCGCCAGTTGTCGACGCGCTCGATCTGCCGGCCGCCGCTCGTCCCTCTGGCCGCGCCGCTTGTCCCAGAACGCTTTCACCCCGCCGCCGCCGTCGCGATGAGGAGGCTCATTCGCCTGAGAGGGAGACTGCGCCATGAGCGATCCGAGCCCGCGCCGATACGATCTGGACTGGATCCGCATCGGCGCCTTTTTCCTGCTGATCCTCTACCACGTGGGCATGTTCTATGTGCCCTGGGACTGGCATGTGAAGAGCCCACAGCCGGTGGCCTGGCTCGAGCCGGTGATGCTGCTGACCAATCCCTGGCGGCTTTCGCTGCTGTTCCTGGTCTCTGGCGCCGCGACCCGCTTCATGGCCGACAAGCTGGCGCCCGGCGTCCTCGTAAGCCAGCGCACCGCCCGGCTGCTTCCGCCGCTGGCGCTGGGCGTGCTGATCATTGTCCCGCCCCAGTCCTATTACGAGATCGTCGAACAGCTGGGTTTCGCCGAGGGCTACCTCGCCTTCTACGGTCGCTATCTGACAGCATCGGGTGGCTGGTGCGACGCCGAGGGCTGCCTCATCACGCCCACCTGGAACCACCTGTGGTTCGTCGCCTATCTGCTGATCTACACCCTGGCGCTCGCGGCGCTGATCGCCTGGGCGAGGCCCGTGCTGCGCCGTCTTGAGGCGGGGTTTTCTAGCCTGCCGGCCTGGGCCCTGCTGATCACGCCGATCCTCTTCTTGGGCCTGGCCCGGGCGGTCCTGCTGCCGCGGTTCGGGATCACCCACGCCCTGGTGGACGATGGGTACAACCACGTCCTGTCCTTCAGCATGTTCCTGTTCGGCTATCTGACCGCCAGGTCCGATACGGTCCGGCAGCGCCTTATCAGCCTGCGCTGGCCGGCCCTCGTCCTGGCCCTGGCCGCCTACGGGGCGTTCAGCCTCTATGCCTGGACCTGGCGCGAGGCTGTAGCTGAGCCCGCCGCCAGCCTCGTGCTCGCCATGCGGTTCGTCTATGCGGTCGACCAGTGGTGCGCAATCGTCGCCATCCTGGGCTTCGGCGCCCGCCACCTGAACCGCCCGCATCCGGCGCTGGCCTATCTGACCCTGGCGGTCTTCCCCTACTACATCGTCCACCAGAGCGTGATCGTCGTCGCCGGCCACCACCTGGCGCAGACGGGCCTGCCCCAGGGCGTGGAAGCCGCGCTACTAATCGTCGTCACGATAGCGGCCTGCGGCCTCACCTATGAGATCGTCCGCCGGGTCCCCCTGCTGCGGCCGTGGTTCGGCCTGAAGAACTGATCGCGCATCTGGCGGGGTCAGGACGCCGATCACGCCAGATGAGTGATGAAGGCGGGCTGAGACCCGACCAAAGCCCGCGCTCTGCCGAGCTTGGTCAACAACCCCGATCAACTGGGCGAGGACGCGGAAGACATACGCAAGCGCCTCAAGGGGCGTCTGGCCGCCACTGACCGGGCGCGGGTGAAGAAGACCTCGCACGCCTACGGCTGCGTAGCTGACCAAGAAGGTCTTCAACCGTACCCTTGCCGGAGGCCGACACCGAGCAACCGAACAGCCCACCGGCGCCCCTAGCCTCGCCTAGCCGCCACTATGCCATACTGATATCGGTTAACACATCGCGATAGGTAAGTGATGTAGATTACGGCATCACAGAGATCGACAAGCTCCTACCCATTTGATATATTACTCGATATCATGTAGGTAGATTGATGCAGAATAAGAAATCAAAGAGCCTGGCCATGTCCACCTTGGGCGACATCGTACGCCAGGCCAGGCAGGCAAAAGGTTGGAGCCAGCGCGACCTCAGCGCGCGCACCCACATGCCCCAGGCGCAGATCTCCCGCATCGAAAACGCTGACGTGGATCCTCAGGTGTCCACCCTGATCGAACTGGCCCGAGCGCTCGAGCTCGAACTGCAGCTCATCCCAAAGTCGGCCTTAACGGCGGTTGAGGCGACCGTGCGATCGACCAAGGCGCGGTCTGACGAGCGCGCATTCCAAAGCCTCATGGCTGAACTCATGCGCGCTGCCGAACAGGCCCTTGCCATGACGCCCGATCGCGAAGACATCGCCTCTTTGCTGTCGAGCCTGAGTGATCTTCAACCGCTGACGACCGGCCTGCGCGCGCGCGCCCTAATGGACGATCTCAAGAGCGTGCAGACTCTGTTGCACGGCTTCCTGACCTGTCCACCTGCCGAGCGCCCGAGCCGCACTCAGCCGATCCGCGACGCCGCGCGAAGGCTCAAGGACTTGAGAAACATGCTGGCGCATGCCCCGGCAGGCGAACGGCCAGCCTACAGTCTGGACGATGAGGAGTGACGATGGCGGCTGACGCCTTGGAAGTGCTGCTTGCCGACAGAAGGATCGGCCTGATCACCGCACTCGGCGGCGACCAGTCGATCTTTGCCTTTGACGACGCCTACGCCGAGGACCCAGACCGGCCGACGCTGAGCCTGTCCTTCAAGGGGGCTCGCGGCGGCCTGTTGAGGGACCACAGGCCGACCCAGACGCGGCTCACGCCGTTCTTTTCCAACCTCCTGCCGGAAGGTCCGCTGCGAGAATACCTCGCCAAGCGCGCCGGGGTGAAGCCGATGCGGGAATATCCGCTGTTGGAGACCCTGGGCCTAGACTTGCCCGGCGCCATCACTGTGCGGCCGAGGGGTAGCGGCGGAATCAACGACGGCGACGCGGCTGAAGACGACCAGGCGCTCGATAGCGGCGCCGGGGCCCACCATGCGGCCTTGCGCTTTTCGCTGGCCGGCGTGCAGCTGAAATTCTCGGCCATCCAAAAGGCTCAGGGCGGTCTGACGATTCCGGCGAACGGTCGCGGCGGCGACTGGATCATCAAGCTGCCGTCCATGCGGTTTCCCGCTGTGGCGGCCAACGAATTTTCGATGATGCGCCTAGCGCGCGCCATGGGCATGGACATCCCAGACGTCGAGCTCCTCCCGCTCGATCAGATCGAGGGCCTGCCCGAGGGCCTGGGCAAGTTCGAGGAGGATGCCTTCGCCATCCGCCGCTTCGACCGCCCCCTCAACGGCCCCCCGGTCCACATCGAGGACTTCGCCCAGGTCTTCGGCGTCTATCCGGCGGAGAAGTACGACAAGGGCTCCTACCGCAACATCGCCAAGGTGCTCTGGTTGGAAACGGGCGAGGACGGGGTGAGCGAGTTCATCCGCCGTCTGGTGTTCAACGCCCTGATCGGCAACGCCGACATGCACCTGAAGAACTGGTCGCTGATCTACCCGGACGGCCGCACGCCCAAGCTTGCCCCGGGCTACGACTTCCTATCAACGACCCTCTACCTTCCCGATGAGAACGCGGCATTGAAGTTCGCCCGGACGAAGAAGGTCGCCGAACTGACCCTTGGCGAGCTGATCTATATGGCCGCCAGAGCCGGCATCCCTGAAGCCTTGGCGAAGGATGCGGCGATGCAGGCGGTCGACCGCTTCCACGAGGTCTGGCCCAAGGAGCGCCCTCACCTGCCGATCTCAGAAGCCTTGGCGGCCGCGATCGAGCGGTTGGTGGCCTTGATCCCACTCGCTCAAGGCCGGTGACCTACCAAAGGCATCGAAACTCTCAGGCGAACGGTTAGGGCCGCTAACCACGCATCAATCAGAGCGTTGCCGTACTTGTCCGGAAGGGAGGCAGCCAAGAGGCCAGGAAGGCCATGGAACGATCACGTAGCCAAGCCCGGGAAACGATGGGGCTGCACAGCCAGCGGCGTCATCAGCTGGGCCACCTGGATCCCGGCCCCGAGGACGGCAGGATCATACTGGCGGCTAGCGTGGGAGGCCCTTTGGGCGCGGAACCAACCGCGCCCTGGCATGGGTCGTCTACTGGCGCGCCTTGCGGGCGGCGTAGCGACGGTCGCGAGCTTCTTTCTGCTCGGCCTTGGTCAGGGCCTTGCGGGCCTTGCGTTCGCCGCGCTTGGCGTCGAGGGCTTCAGCGGCGAGCGCTTCCTCGGCGAGGCGGGCGGCTTCTTCGGCTTCGGCGGCGGCCTGCTTCTTGGCTTCCTTGGCCGCCTGGCGCTCCTGGCGAACGCGCTCCAGCTCGGCTTCGCGCAGGGCGGCGCGTTCGGCAAACAGCGGATCAGACACGGCCGCCTTGGGCTTCATCTTGGCCAGCAGGGCCTTCTTGGCCTCCGCGGCGGTCTTCAGGCGTTCAGAGAAACCCGTGCGTTCGTCCTGGTTCATGTGGAGCTTTCATCGTGTTGCGCCGCCTCGGCGGCTTCGGAAGGGGTGTCGGTGGTCTCAGGCGGATGGAAGGTGGCCGCGCAGATGGCCTGCAGGTGGCGGCGCACCGAATAGGTGGCCAGCAGGGCGTCGACGGCGCGGCAGCCCTCGAACTTCAGACGGCTCTTCAGCGCGGCCAGGTCGGCGACTTCGCCTGAGCGGGCGAGGAAATAGGCGCGTTCAAGGGTCGACATGGTCATCCTCTCTCGTTCGGCATGAACGCAGAGCCCCGTCGATCTCGAGGTCCGGCGCGTTCATGCATAGGCTGTGGCGCCCCGGCATGCGGCGCGCGATCATTCGAAAATTGCTGACGAGGATCGAAATAGGCTCGGGCTCGATCCGAAGAGCAAGCGTGGAGAGCGACCGAACCCATGCAATATGACGCCAGCATAACACCAAATCGGCGCGAAAGCCAGGGCGCCCCGGCGCTTCCTAAGGGGCCGGCTTCACCGCCGGACGGAGCTGACTTTCCGGGGCCACGGCCATCTCCGCCGTGCACAGGACGCCGGCGCCCGGCGCCACGGCCACGTCGGCCGGCATGCGGCTGAGGACGCCTTCGGCCTGGCCCTTGATCCACCACTGCCAGCCATCGCCCGCATAGCGCGCCCCGCTCGCCGACCTCGCCAGGGGCAGGAAGTGGGTCTCTCCCCGGTAGCTGATCATGGCCGCGTCCTGGCTCCTGTAGGAGACCCTCAGACGCTCCCCATTGGCGCAACGATAGCTGGCGATGACATCGCCCGGGGCCTTCGGCTCACCCAGAGGCTCGGCGGCCGGCGCGGCGGCGGCCAGGGCCAAGGGGGGCGTCTCGGCCGCCGCGGGGGGGCGGGCTGCGGTCCCCGGCTGGGGTCGGGCCGGCGCCTCACAGGCGGCGAGCGCCAGGGCCGCGAGGGGGATCAGCGCGGGGTGCTGAGCTGGACGGGTGGCGACCTTCTGCGACATGGAAAAACTCCAGTCCACAGACTAACCCCGTCTGGCCCATATCCCTAGCCCTTGGCCGACGCCTCCCAGACGAGAAAGTCTGGATCGGCCAACAGGCGCGCGACATAGGCGCCCGCCGCGCCCGTATCGCCATAGTCGCCGAGGCGCACACCATAGGTGCGCAGGCGCGTGGCCACCGGCGTATAGAAGGCGTCGGCGATCGACCAGGACCCCGTCAGGAAGGGACCGCCATAGCGGTCCAGCATGTCCGACCAGAGGCGGACAAGCTTGCCAACATCCTCCTGAGTGTCCGGCGACAGATCCATCGCTTGCGGCGCTTCGTCCAGGGCCATGGGGCATTCGCGGCGCAGGGCGGCGAATCCTGAGTGCATCTGGGCCGCCGCCGCCCGCGCCTGCGCCCGGGCGCCAGGATCTGCAGGCCACAGGGCCGCCTCAGGAAACCGCTCGGCGAGGTATTCGCAGATCGCCAGGGAATCCCAGATCGCCAGATCGCCGTCGTTCAGGACAGGCGCCAGGCCCGACGGAGAATAGGGGGCGAGATCGACCTTCGTGGCCTCGCCTCGCCGCAGCTCCACCTCGGTTTCGGTGAAGGCCGCGCCCGTCTTCCGCAAGACCAGCCACGGCCGCAGCGACCAGGTGGACCACCGCTTCGTACCGATTATGAGCTCCATCCGCGCCTCCTCGAAATCTGGGTATCTCACTTGCCCAACCCCGACAGAGCCTGTCTAGAGTGCCCCAACGATAAGAAGCCGTCCGCCCAGGAGACATCGTCCATGACAGACACAACCGCCCCCGGGGCGACCAATCCGGCGCCGCCGGCAGCCGAGCCCGAAGGTGTCCGCCCCCTGACCAAGCCGGTCAGAACCTACGCCTTGAGCCTCTTGCTCGGCATCTACACGATCAACTTCCTCGACCGGCAGGTGGTGAATATCCTCGCCGAACCGATCAAGCAGGACCTGGGCCTCGCCGACTGGCAGCTCGGCCTGATGAGCGGCTTGGCCTTCGCCCTCTTCTATACCGTGCTCGGCATTCCGATCGCCCGCCTGGCCGAGCGGGGCAATCGCCCCCTTATCATCGGTTCGGCCGTGGCGGTCTGGAGCGGCTTCACCGCCCTGTGCGGCGTGGCGCAGAACTTCTTCCAGCTGATCCTGTTCCGGATCGGCGTCGGCGTCGGCGAGGCCGGCTGCACCCCGCCGGCCCACTCGCTGATCAGCGACTATGTGCCCAAGGAACAGCGCTCCACCGCACTCGCCTTCTACTCCATGGGCACGCCCATCGGCGGCCTTCTGGGTCTGATCTTCGGCGGGCTGATCGCCGACGCCTATGGCTGGCGCACCGCCTTCTTCGTGGCCGGCGTGCCGGGTGTCCTGTTCGCCATCCTGGCCATCTTCACCCTGCCCGAGCCCCGCAAGGAGCTCGCCCGGCGGGCCAACAAGATCCAGGCCAGCTCGGCGACCTTCCCAGAGACCATGAAGTTCCTCAAAGGCCGCAAGACCTTCTGGTACATCTCGTTTGCTGCGGCGATCAAAGCCTTCATCGGCTATGGCCACGCGCCCTTCACCGCCTCGTTCTTCCTGCGCAACTATCCCGATCAGGTTCAGTCGCTCGCCTCCACCGTGGGCGCCACCGTCGGCTACAATCTGCAGTCCATTGGCTTCCTGGGTCTGGCGCTCGGCCTCATGTCCGGCACCGCCGGGGCACTCGGCTCGTGGCTCGGCGGCTTCATCGCCGACAAGTTCGCCGCCCGGGACCTGCGCGCCCAGATGGTCGCCCCGGCGCTGGCGTCTCTGATCACCATCCCAATCTATATCGCCGCGGTGACCATCGGGAACGTTCCCCTGGCCCTGCTGCTGCTCACCGTGAACGGCCTCCTGGGAACCATCTGGTATGGCCCGGTCTACGGGACGGCCCAGTCCATCGTGCCGCCGCACATGCGGGCCACCACCTCGGCCATCCTGCTGTTCATCATCAACCTGATCGGTCTGGGCCTTGGCCCGCTCGCCGTGGGCCTGCTCAGCGACTACTTCGCCGTGGGCATGAACATGGGCTCGGCTGAAGGCATCCGCTGGGCGCTGATCGTCTCGTCCAGCTTCGGTCTGATCGCCTTCTACTGCTTCTGGCGAGCCACCCAGACCATCCGCGAAGACCACGTGGGCTGATCTGCCCCCGCCCGGCGCCCTTAAGCGGCGTCGGCCGGACCCTTCATGGGCTCTGGCGTCGGGCCGGAGCCTGTGTCCACATGCCTCTCCATAAGAACGAAAATCCGTTCGGGGGAGGGATTCTTGACCGCTATCGACGCCGGCGCGACTGCGCCGCCAAAACCTCAGTTCTCTGAGGGTTACAAGACCACGGTCCTGGGCCTGCTGGTCCTGGCCTACACCTTCAACTTCATCGACCGCACGATCATCTCGACCATTGGTCAGGCGATCAAGGTCGACCTCGGTCTCACCGACACCCAGCTCGGCCTGCTGGGCGGCCTGGCCTTCGCCCTGCTCTACACCACCCTGGGCATCCCGATCGCCCGGCTCGCCGAGCGCGGCAACCGGGTCAACATCATCTCGATCTCCATCGTGATCTGGTCGGCCTTCACCGCACTCTGCGGCATGGCCAACAACTTCCTGATGCTCATCCTCTTCCGCCTGGGCGTGGGCGTCGGCGAGGCTGGTCTCTCCCCGCCAGCTCACTCCCTGATCAGCGACTATTACGAGCCCAAGCGCCGGGCGACCGCCTTGTCGATCTATTCTTTTGGTATTCCGCTGGGCACCATGTTTGGCGCGGTGGCCGGCGGCTGGCTGGCCCAGAACGTCTCCTGGCGCGCGGCCTTCGTCGTGGTCGGCCTGCCCGGCATCCTGGTGGCCCTCGCCCTGAAGATCTTCGTCAAGGAGCCCCCACGGGGCTATTCGGAGCAGGTGGCGGTCGTCGACACGCCGATCCTGGAGGGCGAGGAAACCGTCCCGCCGGTGGCGATCAAGCCGCCGTCCATCCTGGCCGTGGCCAAGCGGATCTTCGGCCGCTGGGGCTTCTTCCACATGGTGGCGGGCATCACGGTCGCCTCCTTCGCCAGCTATGGCACCGGCCAGTATCAGGCGGCCTATTTCATCCGCATGTTCGGCCTGGACCTGGCCACTGTCGGCCTGATCTTCGGCCTGGTGGGCGGGGTCGCCGCCGGCGTGGGCACGCTGCTGGGCGGCTTCCTCACCGACTGGGCCGGAAAGCGGTCGGGACGCTGGTACGCCCTTGTCCCGGCGCTTGGCCTGCTCATCGCCTGCCCACTCTACATCCTCGTCTATCTGCAGAATGACTGGCGCTGGGCCGCAGCCCTGCTGCTGCTGCCAGGCATCTTCCACTACACCTATCTGGGCCCGACCTTCGGGGTGATCCAGAACGCGGTGTCCCTGCGGATGCGGGCCACGGCTACGGCCCTGCTGTTCTTCGTGCTCAACCTGATCGCGCTGGGCTTTGGTCCTCCCTTCTGCGGCTGGTGCATCGACATGATCAGCCAGCACCTGTTCGCCGCCAACAATATGGGGGACTTCTTCACCCTCTGCCCCGGCGGGATCGGGGCTCCGGGCGCGGGCCCTGTCGTGGATGCGGCCTGCCGGGCGGCCATCGCCGAGGGGTCCAGGCAGGGGATCATCTGGAACCTGCTGATCTACGCCTGGGCCGGCGTCCACTATCTGCTGGCGGCCATCACCCTGCCCAAGGACATGGCCACGGCGCTGAGCGCCTCTAACGAGGACTGACCCTTCGTCTTGACAGGCGGGCGCCTTGGCCTCCATCAGCCGGTGTCCAAGGAGCCCGCCTATGATCCCCCGTTACGCCCGCGCCGACGCCGCCGACATCTGGTCGCCCCAGACGAGGTTCAAGATCATGTTCGAGATCGAGGCGCACGCGGCCGACGCCATGGCCGAGCTGGGGGTCATCCCCAAGGCGGCAGCGGAGACCATCTGGGCCAAGGGCCGCGACGTGGTCTGGGACGCCGACCGTATCGACGCCATCGAACGCGAAGTGAAGCACGACGTCATCGCCTTCCTGACCCACGTCACCGAAGTGGTCGGGCCTGAGGCGCGCTTCCTGCACCAGGGCATGACGTCATCCGACGTCAACGACACGGCGCTGGCCGTCCAGCTCAGCCGGGCCACCGACCTCCTGATCGAGGACGTGGACCTGGTCCTGGCGGCGCTGAAGAAGCGGGCCTTCGAGCACCGCATGACGCCTTGCGTCGGCCGCAGCCACGCCATCCACGCCGAGCCGACCACCTTCGGCCTCAAGCTCGCGGGCCACTATGCCGAGTTCCAGCGCGCCAAGGAGCGCCTGGCCATGGCCAAGTTCGAGATCGCCACCTGCGCCATCTCCGGCGCGGTTGGCACCTTCGCCAATGTCTCGCCCCAGGTCGAAGCCCGTGTGGCCGAAAAGATGGGGCTGGCTGTGGAGCCGGTCTCCACCCAGGTGATCCCGCGGGATCGCCACGCGGCCTATTTCTGCGCCCTCGCTGTCGTCGCCTCGTCCATCGAGCGCCTGGCCGTCGAGATCCGCCATCTGCAGCGCACCGAGGTGCTGGAGGCCGAGGAAGCCTTCGATGTGGGCCAGAAGGGCTCAAGCGCCATGCCGCATAAGCGCAACCCGATCCTCACCGAGAACCTGACGGGCCTCGCCCGTCTGATCCGCTCGGCTGCGGTCCCAGCGCTGGAGAATGTCGCCCTCTGGCACGAGCGCGACATCAGCCACTCGTCGGTGGAGCGCGGCATCGCGCCCGACGCCACCATCCATATGGACTTCGCGCTGCGCCGCCTGGCCGGCGTCATGGAGCGGCTGGTGGTCTATCCGGAGAACATGGCCAAGAACCTCGACCGCCTGGGCGGCCTGGTCCATTCCCAGCGGGTGCTGCTGGCCCTGACCCAGAAGGGCTCCTCGCGGGAAGGCGGCTATGCGGCGGTCCAGCGCAACGCCATGAAGGTCTGGCGCGGCGAAGGCAATTTCCTGGACTTCCTGAAGGCCGATCCTGAGATCACCCTGGCGGACGAGGAGCTCGAGGCCCTGTTCGACCTCGGCTACCACTTCAAGCACGTGGACACGGTCTTCGCCCGGGTGTTCGGCGAGCAGGCCTGACCTCGAGCCCAACAGAAAAGGGCGGCCGCCGTCGCCGGCGCCGCCCTGGTCTGCATCATGTTTGAAGCGCTTCGGGCGACTGCGGCCGCCCGGAGACAGCCCTACTCCCCGCCGCGAACCTGTTCGCGGGCCTGGGCCATGAACTCGTCCATCTTCATCCGGACCTCCCCCTCGGAGACCTGAACGCCAGATCCCTTGAGGTCCTCGAAGACCTTGCGCAGCACGTCTTCCTCGCCGGGTTGCTCCAGGTCGGAGCGCACCACGGCCTGGGCGTAGGTCGCCACGCGATCCTCGGCCAGACCCATCAGGCCAGCGGCCCATTCGCCCAGCATGCGGTTGCGCCGCGCGCTGGCCTTGAATTCCTGTTCCTGATCGAGCGCGAACTTCCTTTCGAAGCCCTTCTCACGATCGTCAAACGTGGTCATGCGTTCCCCGATAAGCGGCATATGGCAGGGGTGCATACCTCTCGCTGGGCCGCCCCGCAATCGAAACAGGCGAGTCGCCTGATGTTCGCAGCCGCGGCGAAGTCGCGCGGGATGAGGCTGAAGCGCAAGGTTTGCGCCCGCCGCGTCCATCCGCTAATTTCCGGCCGCCTCATGTCGAGCGAGAGGCCGAGTCGGAACCGCGCGTGGAGACCGCTGCGCGCGTTTTTTCATTTCCGATGGCGGCAAGCCCTCGTTCTGGGAGAAGGCATTGCAGATGACCCGCCGCAAAAAGATCTACGAGGGCAAGGCCAAGATCCTCTACGAGGGTCCCGAGCCCGGCACCCTGATCCAGTACTTCAAGGACGACACCACCGCCTTTGACGCGACCAAGAAGGCCGTGCTGGAGGGCAAGGGCGTCATCAACAACCGCATCAGCGAGTTTGTGATGACCCGTCTGAATTCCATCGGGGTGCAGAACCATTTCATCAAGCGGTTGAACCTGCGCGAGCAGCTGATCCGCGAGGTGGAGATCATTCCGCTGGAGGTGGTGTGCCGCAACATCGCCGCTGGCTCGCTCTCGACCCGGCTTGGGCTGCCTGAAGGCCAGGCCCTGCCTCGCTCGATCATCGAGTTCTTCCTGAAGGACGACAAGCTCCACGACCCGATGGTCACCGAGGAGCACATCACCGCCTTCAACTGGGCCTCGACCCAGGAGATCGACGACATCATGGCGCTGACCCTGCGGGTCAACGACTACCTCACAGGCATGTTCGGCGCCGTCGGCATCACCCTGGTGGACTTCAAGATCGAGTTCGGCCGCGTGTGGGAGAACGACTTCGGTCGGGTCATCCTGGCCGACGAGATCAGCCCCGACTCCTGCCGCCTGTGGGATTCGACGACCAACGAGAAGCTCGACAAGGACCGCTTCCGCCGCGATCTGGGCGATGTGATCGAGAGCTATACCGAGGTGGCGCGTCGTCTCGGGATCATGAAAGAGATGCCCACCGTGATCCAAGGAGGACTGCACTAGTGAAGGCCAAGGTCCACGTCTTCCTCAAGCCGGGCGTCCTGGACGTCCAGGGCAAGGCCGTCGAGCAGGCCCTCCACGGCCTGGGCTGGTCGGGCGTCGAGGGCGTCCGCGTCGGCAAGACCATCGAGTTCGATCTGGCGGCCGCCGACCGGGCCGCCGCCGAAGCCGAGGTCAAGGCCATGTGTGACAAGCTCTTGGCCAACACGGTCATCGAAAGCTATCGGGTCGAACTGGCGTGAAGTCCTGGGGCGCCCTGGCCCCTGGCCTGTTGGCCCTCGGCCTTGCGGCCTGTGCGCCATCTGCGCCTGAGCCCGTGGCCGCCTTCGAATTGGATTGCACCCAGGGCTTTGACTCGATCCGGGACCAGATCGTCGCCCGCCCAGGGGTGACGCCAGCTCCAGACGCCCCCGGGGAGCCCTACGAGATCTTCAATGAAGACAGCGGACGGGCCTCCTACATATTCACCAAGTCCGAGGCTCCGGCCCATCCGGCGGTGTTCATCCAGACCGCCACACGACGGGACGGGGTTCGGGTGATGGAACATGAAGGCTGCGCCAAGGGCGATCCCGCCGCCTATGACCAGCTTCTCGCCTACTGGGAGTCCCTCGCCGCCGCGCGGTGACAACCAGCCTCCCCGGCTCCGGCCGGGCAACTTTGGAACGACCAGGTTCGAACGCGACATGAAAGCCGCCGTCATCGTCTTCCCCGGCTCCAACTGCGACCGCGACTGCAAGGTCGCCGTGGAGCGCTCCACAGGCGCCCAGGTCGAGATGGTGTGGCATGGCGACACCGCCCTGCCTGAGGGCCTGGACCTGATCGTCCTGCCGGGCGGCTTCTCCTACGGCGATTACCTGCGATGTGGGGCCATGGCGGCCCTGTCCCCGGTGATGACCGAGGTGAAGGCCGCCGCCGAGCGCGGCGTGGCCACCGTCGGCATCTGCAACGGCTTCCAGGTGCTCTGCGAGGCGGGTCTGCTGCCCGGCGCCCTGCTGCAGAACGAGCGGCTGAAATATGTCTGCAAACCGGTGGCTCTCGAGGTCACCAACGCCCAGACTCGCTTCACCTCCGGCTATGGGGGTCGCCGCGAAGTGGTCATGACGGTAGGCAATGGCGAGGGCAACTACTTCGCCGACGAGGCGGCCCTTGAGCGGCTGGAAGGCGAAGGTCAGGTGGTGTTCCGCTACCGCGACAATCCCAATGGCTCGGCCCGCGACATCGCCGGCATCGTCAACGCCCGGGGCAATGTGCTCGGCATGATGCCGCACCCCGACCGGGCCTTCGAGCCCGAACTGGGCTCGGCCGACGGCGCCATTCTGTTCCAGAGCGCGCTCGCCAGCGCCTGACCGGACGGTCGGTCCACCGGCCCATTACGGCGAACAGCGCAATAGATTGGTCTGAGCGGGCAAGCCGGGCTATGCGCAGGGCCATGTCTTCCGCCGAGTCCGCCCTGCCGCCCCCCAGTCCGCTGGCCGTCCCGGTCCTGATGGGGGTGGTGTTCCTCAGCCTCATCGGCTTTGGGGTGGTGATCCCCCTGCTGCCTTTCTACGCGGTGGTGTTCTCCGCCACCGCCTGGCAGGTCACCCTGATGTTTGCGGTGTTCGCCGCAGGCCAGTTTTTCGGCGAGTTGATCTGGGGCCGTTTGTCGGACCGCATCGGCCGCAAGCCGGTGATCCTCGGCACCATCCTGATGGCGGCGCTCGGCTATGTGGCCCTGGCCTATGCGCCCAACATCTGGTTCGCGGTCGCCGCCCGCGCCGTGGCCGGCGTGTTCAGCGGCAATATCTCCACCATCCAGGGCTACATCGTCGATGTGACCCCGCCTGAGAAGCTGGCCGGACGCCTGGGTCTGATCGGCTCGGCCTTCGGCATCGGCTTTGTGGTCGGGCCGCTGCTGGGCGGTCTGCTGGCGCGCCCGGAACTCGGCGCGGCCGGCTTCCAGCCGCCCTTGCTGACGGCTGCGGCCCTGTGCCTGGCCGGCGCGGCCGGCGCGGCGGTCTTTGTGCGAGAGAGCCGAGGCCGGGCCGCGGCCGGCGCCCAGCGCCCCGGCCCCCTCCAGGCCCTGGCCCAGACCCTGCGCGATCCCACCCTGCGCCGGCTGATGGGCGGCACCTTCCTGTCCTTCGCTGGCTTCTCGGCCATGTGGTCGATCTTTGGCCTCTGGGGGGCGGCGGAGTACGGCTGGGATCCCAAGATGATCGGCTTCGTCATGGCGCTCACCGGCGTCGCGGCCGCGACAAGCCAGGGCGTCCTGGCGGGCTGGGCCGTTCAGAAGATCGGCGAGCGGCCCACCGTTCTGATTGGCCTGACGGTCACCGCGGTCTTCCTGTTCCTTGAAGCCCTGGGGCCTCCGGTCACCGTGGCCATCATCCTGATGATCGTGCTGGTGATCGGCCACACTACCAGCCAGCCGGCCACATCCTCGCTGATCTCCCGGGCGGCGCCCGCCGGCCGCCAGGGGGAAACCCTGGGGGCCAACAACGCCTCCAGCGCCGCCGCCCGGGTCCTCGGGCCGGTGATGGCGGGCTTCCTGTTCTCAGGGGTCGGGACCTGGGCGCCCTTTGTGCTGGCCGGCGTCCTGATCCTGCCGGCCGCCGTTCTGATCGGCCTGGGCGGACGGCGCTGAGCGCAGGAGCGGCAGCTCGCCCCGGGCCACGGCCATGCCCATCTGCAGGCTTCGCGCGATCATTTCTGCGCGGGCGATGAACAGCGCTGCGGCCGGCGGCGGGCAGGTCTCCCGCGCCGTGGCCCGCCAGATCTCCAGCCAGTGGTCAAAGTGTGCCCCGCCGACTCCCACGAGCCGCGCATGGGCGGGCATGGGCGCGCCCTTGAAGCGACCGGTCATCAGCATCACCGACGACCAGAAGTCGCAAAGCTTGGCCAGATGGGCGTCCCAGTCATCGATCTTGGCCTCGAAGATCGGCCCGAGCATCGGATCGGCCCGCACCCGGCCGTAGAAGACGTGCACCTGGGCTTCGATCAGCGCCTCGGTGACGCCGACGGCCACGCCAGGGGCCTCCAGTCGTCGCCGGGCGGCGGCGGCGGCGCGGTGGGCGATCAGCTCTTCATCCTGCATGGCGCCATTGTGCCGCCGCCTGGCCGGTCCCGCCACTCAGGGAGACTACCGAGGTCGCGATCCGGGCGCCGGCTCAGGGCTCAGCCATAGGCCTTGCGAAGCCGATCGACCATCTGGCGCGGGACCGAGGCGCCGGCCTGGGCTGGACGCCCGCTGGCGCCCCCCTCGATGCGGAACTCACCCACCAGGCGGCTCAGCTCGGAGGCCTCGCTGCGCAGGGCGTGGCTGGCGGCGGTGGCTTCCTCCACCATGGCGGCGTTTTGCTGGGTCACCTGATCCATGCGGTTGACCGCATCATTGACCTCGTTGAGGCCCACGGCCTGCTCCTGGGCGCTGGCGGCGATCTCGCCCACCAGGGCGTCGATCTGTTCGACCTGGACCACGATCTGCCGCAGGGCGGCCCCGGTGCGTCCCACCAGATCGACACCGGCGCCGACCTGTTGGGTCGAGGCGCTGATCAGGGCCTTGATCTCCTTGGCCGCATCGGCCGAGCGCTGGGCCAGAGCCCGGACTTCGGAGGCGACCACGGCGAAGCCGCGGCCGGCGTCGCCCGCTCGGGCGGCTTCGACGCCAGCGTTCAGGGCCAGCAGGTTGGT
>DEWY01000013.1:0-386266 GCA_002363865.1 Caulobacteraceae bacterium UBA3198 | reverse complement strand
GGAAGGCGATCTCGTCGATCACCCCGATGATCTGGGTGATCTCCGCCGAGGACTTCTCGATGCCGCCCATGGCGATGATCGCCTGCTCGACCACCTTGCCGCCCTCACCGGCGCCGGATCGGGCGGTGGCGACTGCGGTGCGAGCATGGCTGGCGCCTTCGGCTGACTTGCGCACCGTGGCGGTGATTTCATCCAGAGCTGCAGCGGTTTCCTCGAGGCTGGCGGCCTGTTGCTCCGTGCGCCGGGCCAGATCGTCGGAGGCGCCGGCGATCTCATCGGCGCCGGAGGTGATCTGTGTGACATTGGCGCTGATGACGCCCATGGCGTCCTGCAGCTTGGCGACCGCGGCGTTGAAGTCGGCGCGCAGCTGCTCGTACTCGCTGGAGAAGGGCTGGTTGAGGCGCTGGGTCAGGTCCCCGTCCGACAGGCGCGAGAGGCCCGAGGCCAGGGCCTCGACGACGGCGGCCTGGGCGGCCTGGGCGGCGGCGCGTTCCTGTTCCACCTGATCGCGCATGGCGGCTTCCCGCTGGCTGCTCGCCTGCTGGGCTTCATTCAGGCTGGCCAGACGCCGCTGATTGTCCTGAAACACCCGCAGGCCCCGAACGATGGCGCCGAGTTCGTCGCTCCGCTCAAGCCGGTCGAGATCCTGCGCGGCGTTCCCCGAGGCCAGCGCCTCGGCGGCGCCTGCGATCCCGTCGATGGCCCGGCGCACCCCAAGGATGACCACCACCGACAGGCCGGCCACCGCCAGCAAGGTGACCAGGGAGCCGAGCATGAAGATCTGGCCCGCTAGCTGACCCCGGGCGGCGCTCTCGGCGGCCCGCTGTTCGGCGCCGGCCTGAATGGCGGCCGTCGCCTGCTCAAGCGTCTGGGTCATGCGGGCATAGTGTTCTTCGAAAGGCTGGACGAAGGCGACCGCAGTGCCGAAGTCCACCGCCATCATCGAGCCGACGACCTCGACCCCATCCCGATAGTCGGTGAGGTCCTGGGCGAGTTCGGTGAACCGCACCTGTTCGTCAGCCGGCAGGCGGGGTTTCAGCGCCTCAAGATCAGCCTTGATGGCGTCCACTTCGGTGAGCAGGGCGGTGAGCTCGGTGGACGAATCCGGGGCGGCGAAAGGATCGGCGGCGCCGGCCTGCCGGGTCAGCAACTGATAGATGTTGAGGTGCGCCACCGCCACACGGCGGGAGACCGCCGCCAGGTCCAGGCCGGCTTGCATGTCCTCCTCGACGATCCGGTCAAGCGCGCTGGCCTGCTGCTGCTGGCTGTAGAAGGCCCCGCCGGTGACCAGGGCCAGCATCACCACGGCGAAGAGCGGCGCGAGCGCCATCTTCACCACCAGGGACAGATCGGCGAAGCGAAGCGATTTCATCTCTGGTCTCCGGGGCGCCGCCAGCCTGGGGCGGCATACGGCGGTAGGCTTGTTCAGAAGAAGACTTGTTCAGAAGAAGACATATTCAGAAGAAGACGGGGGACCGCGCCCTGCTCGGCGCGGCCCCCCGGGGGCGGCCCCACCCTCGGGGGAGGGGGGAGGATGGGGCCGATAGCGATCACCAATCCTTGCTGAGCGTCATGAACACCCGGCGTTCGGCGGCCAGGCCGCTGGTCTGGCGCTGGGCGTCGTCCAGCAGGTTCTGCCCGCTGAGCGCCAGGGTCATCCCATAGGGAAGCTCGCGAGCGACACGGCCGGCAAAGGTCATGTGGCCGTCCACCGGCTGAAGCGCGGCGTTGTAATAGAGCGCCTTGTCGCCTTCGTAGCGGGCGAAGGTGTCCACCGACCATTGGTCGTTGGACCAGCCAATGTTCAGATTGGCCCTGTGCTCCGGGGTGGTGGCGGCGAAGGCGGCATAGCGGGTGGCGGCGTTGTAGCCGGCGTCAATGGACTCCTCCACGTCGGTGAAGACGTAGTTGGCGCTCCAGTGGAAGCCGTCAGCGTAGCGGCCCTCGGCGGTCAGTTCGACCCCCTTGAGTTCGGACTCACCGATATTGACGAAGGTGTAGACCGGCAGGCTGACCGGAGTCGCCGGCAGATCGGCCTGCGCCCCGTTGGGCTGGCCTTTCAGGTCCTCGCTCTTCTGGGCGAAGAGGCGGACCCCGACCTTGCCGCCGAACTGCGGCATGTCGCGGTCATAGGCCAGACCGACATTGGTCACCACGGTGGGCTCAAGGGTGGGATTGCCCCCGAAGGCGCCGCGGAAGGTCGGCGTCACCGCCACCAGCTGCAGGCCGCCCAGGTCCACCAGGGTCGGCAGCTGCACGCCCCGGGCATAAGTCGCCCGGAAGGTGTCGGCCGGGGTGGCGCTCCACACGGCGCCGAGATTGTAGGTCGTCTCCTCCAGGCTGCGGTCCCAGAGGCTGTTGCCCAGCGGCGGCAGGCCGGCGGGGAAAACCCCTTCACGCTTCAGCTCCAGGGAGTCGTAGCGGGCGGCGGCCGTCAGGGCCAGGGCGTCGTTGACCTGCCAGTTCCACATGCCCGAGACCGAAGCCACGTCATAGCTGATGGTCGCGCCGCGCACAGGCGCGGTGGGCATCTCGTTGTTGCGCTGCTCCACGCCCACCCGGAAGGTGTGCTTGGCGCCGACCTTAAAGAGGTTCTGCAGACTGAACACACGGATGGTGTTTTCGTACAGGGTCGGAACCGCGGCGATCTCGGTCTTGACCGTCAGGTCGTTCTGATAGGCCGAAGCCTGGATCAAGCCGAATTTCGAATCCCAGGCCAGGGTGCCCTTCACCGAGCGCGCCAGGTACTTGGCCGGCACATAAGCATAGGTTGAGATGATGTCGGTCTGCTGGGTGTTGGCGTAACCGCCTTCCACCCGCAGCTCGACGGTGTCGGCCAGCTGAGCGATGGCGTCGATGTTGGCCGTCACCCGCTCAGCATCGCGGAACAGGCGGTCAGCCGACCCGGTGTTGTTGTCCCACTCGTCCTGTTGCGAGCCGCCGGCGGTGAGCCGGGCGGAGACGCGGTCGCCGAGCTTGACCGTGTGACCCAGGGCCAGCTCGCCATAGCCGCCATTGCCGGCGCGGGCGGTGGCGAAGCCCTCGTCGTCGAACTTCGGATTGTAGGTGATGATGTTCACCACACCGGCCACGGCGTTGAAGCCGAACAGGGCCGAGTTGGGGCCTTTCACCACTTCGATCTGGCGGATCTCTTCCAGGCGGACCGGCAGGGTCGACCAGGCGGTGTAGCCATAGTGGTCGAGATAGGCCTGACGACCGTTGACCAGCACCAGCAGGCGAGCCGAGCGGGCCTGATTGTAGCCGCGAACGCCCACGTCGGCATGACCGGCGCTCCAGGCCTGGATGTCGACACCAGCCACGCGGGACAGGATGGTCGGCAGGTCGGTGGCGCCCGAGCGCCGGATCTCGTCGGCCGAGATGATGTCCATGTCGACCGGCGCCTGGCTGGCGCGTTGCGGCGAGCCAGTGGCGCTGGTGGTCACGGGCTCGTTGAACAGCTCCTCAAGCGAGCCGTAATCGATGGATTGGGCGCTGGCCGGCAGGGCGGCGGCGAGCGCGAGGCCGGCGGCGGCGCCGGCGAACAGGAAGGATTTAGACATGTGCAATGGCTCCTGGCGTCGCGCCGGCTCAGACTTCTTTGATCATCATGCGGAAGGCGGCCTTGAAGGCGGCGCCTACGGCCGAGGCCGTCGCACGATTGACGATGATTTCGACCTTGGGCTCGGTCGCCACAGCCATGACGCAGGCGCCGGAATTGGCGCAGGCGGCGTCGGAGGAGATGGTGATGATCTTCTTGCCCTTGGCGGCGGCGCCGACCGCGGCGTAGTTGACGCCCTTGGTCACGAAAAGCACCTGGGCGTTGGAGCCAGCGACCGCGCCGGCCTCGACGGCCGTGCCGACCAGCTTGACGGCGCCGGCGTCATAGCCCGCGCCGATCGCGGCCATGACTTCATTTTTTTCGGCGACAGAAGCCGGCTTGGACGGGTCGAAGACGACCCCCATGCGCGTGGTTCCGGTTGGGCCGCCTTCAAGGAAGGTCAGGGCGCGTCCTGCGACCTGCAGGTTCTTTGTGGCGTCGGCGTGGGCCACGGCTGGCAGGGCCAGCGCGGCGGCGCACAAAACAGCGAACGCTGGCTTGGCGTAGCGTGTGAACATGAATGATCCCCTCACCCGCTTTCTTGCGGGTCTGAATGGCCGGATAACGGCGCCAGAGAGGCAAACAGAACCTTAATCGGTCAGGAAGAGGTCAGGACAAACACCCGGCAACACGCTGGGTTTATACAGAACATTCCATGTTAAATGGCGTATATATGGATCTGTTATGCTTCCCTCTTGGCCTTATTAGCCACGCGATTCGAATTATAAGTGGAAAAATAGTTGAATTTGAAGCGGCAATAAAACAATCGTTTATCTATGTTTGGCGATCTTCGGGCAAAAATGACGCTGATATATTGATCTGCGTTAGTAGGGAGCCTGTCGTGGTGTTGGATTGTGCTGGGGCATAAGACGGAATGTCGCAGCCTCCGGCGTGATTGTCGCACCCCGCGTCGCAACCAGCTTCAGGTTGCGGCGCAGCATTATCTGCCCGGCATACTTGTTCGATTTCGTGCGCCTGGGTTCAGAGAGGAGAGCCTCGCGGCCGCCCGCCGAGTGAGGGCTTGGTGAGCGCGGCCATTCTGCCCTATGAACCTGCCCACCTGTGGAGCCGACATTATGACCACCGACACGCCCCCCGACCGCCTCGCCACCAATCCTGACAGCCCGCACTATGATGAGGCCGTCCTGGCGCGGGGCGTCGGCGTCCGCTTCAAGGGCGTAGATAAGAACAATGTGGACGAGTACTGCGTCAGCGAAGGCTGGGTGCGCCTGGCTGTGGGTAAAACCCTGGACCGCAAGGGCAACCCCGTGACGGTCAAGCTGCAGGGCGAGGTCGAGCCCTATTTCCGCGACGTCGCGGAGTAGGGTTTCCCTTCACTCAAGGCCCCTCTGCTGAGCCGGCTCGCTCCACTCGGACCAGCTGACCGCCCAAACCTGACCCGACAGCAAGTCGCCGCTCCGAAGTGACAGCTCAGGCCGTATTGGGGCGGCGTGCTCAATGGTGTTATCGTTCAGCCCCTGAGCAAGAGGTCTGGAACTGGTGTCACTCGCCGTCGCATTCGCCCTCGCCCTCCTCGCCCAGGAGGGGCAGGCCACCCTGCAGTCTTGCGTCTTCGAGGCGGAGGGCTGGGTATGCCGCTACCGGGTTCCGGAGGCCATCTATCGTCCCGAGGCGCCGGCGCAGCCCCCGGCGCAAGCCCCTGAACCCGCGAGAGACGCCGCCGCCGCGCCCGCCCCGGACCGGGAAGCCATCCGCCGGGCCCGGCTGATCAGTCGCTGCGCCGATGCAAGCTGGCTGTCCCTGTGCACACCAGACGACCGCCGCGAGGCCAAGGCCTTGAAGGCTCAGGCCGAGGCCAAGGCGGCCCTGCGGCTGGAAGTGACCACCCTGGCGGCCAAGGACCAGTGCCCAGAGGCTATCCGGGTCGCCCTGGAAGGCGGCGATCTGGATCTGGCCCGCGAAATCCGCGCCTTCTGCGCGCCGATGGACTGAGGCTCCGGCTGTCCGCGCCAAGCCCTTCGCCGGCGGGCGTCCGCAAAGCCTCGTTCCCGCCCGTGGTCGATGAGCACACCCGGGTGCTGATCCTGGGCAGCCTGCCCGGCGACGTCTCCCTGGCTCGGGCTCAGTATTACGCCCATCCCCGCAACCAGTTCTGGCGGCTGCTGGCCGCCGTCTCCGGTCAGGATATGCCTCAGTCCTATGAGGCCAGACTGGGCGCCCTTCGCGCCCTGGGCGTCGGCCTCTGGGACGTGGTCGGCTCCGCGGAACGGAACGGCAGTCTGGACGGGGCCATTCGCCTGGCGCGGGCCAATCCCCTGGCGGAGCTGGTCGACACCCTGCCCCGCCTGGACGTCGTGGCCTTCAATGGCGGGCGGGCCGGCAAGATGGGCGCCCCAGCCCTGGCCGATCGGCCAGGATTGGATCTCCTGGCCCTCCCGTCCAGCAGTCCAGCCTACACCCTGGCGTTCGAGCGGAAGCTGGACCGATGGCGGGCCCTCCAGCCCTACCTGCCGCAGAACCGTTAGGCGCAAGGGTTCAAAGAAAAGCGCCGCCGCCCCAGGGGCGACGGCGCTTTCAGTCCGGGCTGATCTGCAGCTTGGAAGATCAGGGACGAGCGACTGGCCCGCAGACGCGGCCATCCGGGCAGGGCGCGATATGAACCTGCGGCGGCTCCACGGTGACCTGCGAAGGCTTCACCCGAACATCGGGGGCGTGCAGGTAGATCTGGGCCGGCGCGACGCGGATCGGCGGGGCTTCCACATAGATGGGCGGGCCCTGGATATCGATGCGGCCCGAGGGCACATAGACCGGCTGGGAATAGATCCGCACCGCCGGCCCGCCCGTATGGCGGACATTCCACGGCGTGCCCGGATGATAGAACACATGCTCTTGCGGGCAGTAGCAGTCAGAATGACCCGGATGTCCCGGATGGGTCGGCGGGCAGGTCTGATAAGAGGGCTGAGCTGCGGTCGGATGATACTGCGCGCTGGCCGCGCCGGCCGAGGCCAGGATCGCGATCACCGCCACTGACGCTGTCTTGAGCATATTAACCATCCCCAGTTGAGTCTATCCAAGGGCTGGCGAACGGCCATCAGCCCCCTACGCTGATCCTTCACTGTTAGGGCGGAATGGGTGGCCTGACAAGTTTCCGTTAACCATAGTTCTGTGAAAGGTTAACGTGCCCACCGACCTTTGGTCGGCCCGTTTCGCTTGCGAGGCGAGTACTTAGCCCCCTCCATTCAACTATGGCGCGATGTCAGCGGCCGGGGATCCGCCCGCTTATGGCGACCATGGCGGCGCACGCCGATGCCAGGGGCCCGATCACAGCCATTTCTAGTCCCAGAACCGCCACCAGGGGCGGAGAAAGGGAAGCAGCCATGCTGAACAGAATGTGGAGGGTCACCAGCGCCCTCATGCTGGCCTTCGCCCTCGACTGACGCCCACCGGCGTCATCCTCCCCGAAACCTGGCGCCGCGGAGACCGTCTCCGCGGCGCGCTCGTTTTGCCGCCCGACCTATCGCCCTGCGTCGCGAACCTCGCTCAAACCTGCATGACTTGCGCCCGTTTCATCCGATAACCGGTTTCCACTTATCGGAACGCGCTCTAGAAGGCGGCCATGACCGCTACGCCCGCGAAATCCCTGGCCGACACGGCCGCCGAGTTCGGCCTCAAGGCCGAGGAATATGACCTGATCCTCAAGCGCCTGAACCGCGAGCCGAACCTCGTGGAACTGGGCGTCTTTTCGGTCATGTGGAGCGAGCACTGCTCCTACAAGTCGAGCCGCAAGCACCTGGGCAAATTCCCGACCAAGGGCCCGCGAGTGATCCAGGGGCCCGGCGAGAACGCCGGCGTCGTGGACATCGGCGACGGTCAGGCCTGCGTCTTCAAGATGGAGAGCCACAACCACCCCTCCTATATCGAGCCCTATCAGGGCGCGGCCACAGGCGTGGGCGGGATCATGCGCGACGTCTTCACCATGGGCGCGCGGCCCGTGGCCCTGCTGAACGCCCTGCGGTTCGGCGATCCGTCGCACCCGAAGACCAAGCGTCTTGTCTCAGGCGTGGTCGCCGGCATTGGCGGCTATGGCAACTGCGTCGGCGTGCCCACCGTGGCCGGCGAGACCAATTTCCACCGCGGCTATGACGGCAACATCCTGGTCAACGCCATGTGCGTAGGCCTGGCCGACGCCGACAAGATCTTCTATTCCGCCGCCCCTGGCCCTGGCCTGCCCGTGGTCTATTTCGGCTCCAAGACTGGCCGCGACGGCATCCATGGCGCCACCATGGCCTCGGCCGAGTTCGACGACGCTTCCGACGAGAAGCGCCCCACGGTCCAGGTCGGCGACCCCTTCGCCGAGAAGCTGCTGATCGAAGCGACGCTGGAGCTGATGGCCTCGGGCGCCGTGGCCGCGATCCAGGACATGGGCGCGGCCGGCCTCACCTCGTCCTCGGTGGAGATGGCCGGTAAGGGCGGGGTCGGCATCGAGCTCGACCTGGACGCCGTGCCCCAGCGCGAAGAGGGCATGAGCGCCTATGAGATGATGCTGTCGGAGAGCCAGGAGCGGATGCTGGCCATCCTCAAGCCCGGCCGCGAGGCCGACGGCCAGCGCATCTTCGAGAAGTGGGGCCTGGACGCCGCCACCATCGGCCAAACCACCGATACCGGCCGCATCGTGCTGAAGCATCAGGGCCAGGTGGTCTGCGACCTGCCGCTGGCGCCCCTGTCGGACGACGCGCCCCTGTATGACCGCCCTTGGGTCGCCCCGGCGGCTCAGCCGCACCTCGCCCCCGCCGATGTGCCCGCTCCGGAAGACTATGCCGCAGCCGTCCGTCAGCTGATGGGCAGCCCGGACATGGCGTCGAAGCGCTGGATCTGGGAGCAGTACGACCGCCACGTCATGGCCGACACGGTGGAGGATTCCGCCACCGGCGCCGACGCCGGCGTCGTGCGGGTGCACGGGACCAAGAAGGCTCTGGCCGTCACCTCCGACTGCACGCCGCGCTATGTGCTGAACGACCCCTTTGAAGGGGGCAAACAGGCCGTGGCGGAGGCCTGGCGCAATCTGACGGCGGTCGGCGCGACGCCCATCGCCATCACCGACAACCTCAACTTCGGCAACCCCGAACGCCCCGAGATCATGGGCCAGATCGTCCGCGCCATCGAGGGCATGGCGCTGGCCTGCCGCGAGCTCGACTTCCCAGTCGTGAGCGGCAATGTCTCGCTCTACAACGAGACCAATGGCCAGGCCATTCCGCCGACGCCCACCGTCGGCGCTGTCGGCCTGATCGCCGACTATGACCGCCGCGCCGATTTCGCCAGCCTCAAGCCTGGCGACGCCCTGGTCCTGCTGGGCGACACCCGTGGCGCGCTGGGCGCCAGCATGTATCTGCGCGAGATTCTCGGCCGCGAAGACGGCGCCCCGCCGCCGGTGGACCTGGCCCAGGAGCGCAAGACCGGCGATTTCGTCCGCGACCTGATCAAGGGCGAGCAGATCACCGTCGTCCATGACCTGTCGGACGGGGGCCTTGTGGCTGCGGCGGCCGAGATGGCTTTGGCTTCCGGGGTCGGAGTGGCGCTCACCCTGGAGGGCGCTCTGCCGGCCCACGCCGAACTGTTCGGCGAAGACCAGGCCCGCTACCTCGTGGCGGTGGTCGAGGCCGAGCCCATTCTGGCGGCCGCCCGCGCCGCTGGCGTGCCGGCCCGGCGGGTCGGCGAGGCTGGCGGCGAGGCCCTGGCGGTCCGCGATCTCTTCGATCTGCCGCTTTCGCAACTTCGCGATGCATACGAAGGGTGGATGCCGGCGTACATGGGGTAGGCGGAGACACTGGTCGGCCGCCGCGTTAAAGGTCGCCATGCCCCATAGCCTCCCCCGCCTCGCCGCCCCCGCCCTCCTGCTCGCCCTGGCCGCCTGCGCCGGCGCCCCACAGCAGGGCGAGTTCCTCTCCTCCTATGAGGGGCTCGCGCCCCGCACCGACATGGTGCGCGCCGGGGCGCTGGACCGGACAGACGCCAATGCCCTTGCGGGAGTCACGGCGGTGCGCATCGAGCCCACCGTCTTCGCCCCTCGGGCCGAGGCCAAGGCCTGGATGACGCCGGCCGAGCAGACGGCCCTGCTGCGGGAAGTGGACGCCCAGCTCTGCTTCGAGCTTTCCGAACGCTTCGAGATCGCAGCGACCGCCGCGCCTCAGGTTCCGCGGGTGCGCGCCGCAGTGACCGAAGTCGTACCCACCGGCCGCGCCGGCTCGGCGGCTTCGGCGGCGGCCGGCTTCTTCATCCCCGGCCCGATTGGCGTGCGGGTGCCTGGCGCCCTGGGCGGCCTGGGCGCGGAAGCCGAGATGCTGGACCCCCAGGGCCAACAGGTGGCCGCCATCGTTTGGCGCCGCACCGCTACGGCGATCGGCACTGACAACCCCTCCCTCAGCCGCATCGGCGACGCCCTGCAGTTCGTCGAGCCCTTCGCAGACGCCGCGGCCGCGGCCATGACGCCCGAAGACCACACCGCGCGTAGCATCACCGCCGAGACCGATCCCTGCCGGGAATTCGGCGCCCGCTTCCGGGTCGAGGGGCTCGGCGCCCGGTTCATCACGGGTCTCTATGTGCCTGAGGCGAGCGCCGCCCGCCCCGCTCAGGCCCAGCCTGAGCCTGAACCGGCCGCGCCGCGGTGACAGACGTGCGCGCGCCGACGCCAGCGTCGGCCAAGCCTGGCCTGACCGTCTGGTACGACGGCGCCTGCCCACTCTGCGCCCGAGAGGTCGCCCTCATGCGCAGGCTCGATGAGACAGGGCAGGTGAACTTCATCGACCTGGAGACCACCATAGATACGCCGTTGCCCCGGCAGGCGATGCTCGAGCGTTTCCATGTGACCGCCCCCGACGGCTCGATGCAGTCAGGCGCGGCAGCCTTCACCGCGCTCTGGGGGGCAGTTGCCGGCGACGCGGCCCTTGGGACGGCTGGCCTCCTGGCCGCCCCTGCTGGCGATGCTGGAACGCGCCTACGGTCTCTTTCTCCGTATTCGCCCCCGTCTGCAGGCCGTGGTGCGCCGCTGGGACGCCCGCCGCCAGGAACCCCGGCGATGAGAGACCCACGCCCCATCCCCCGCCCCGCCCTGCTGCTGGGGGCCGCCGGCGTGATCCCCTTCGCCGCCCTCGCCGTCCTGATGGTCATAGGCGGCGCCGGCCTGCTGGCGCCTGAGCAGGCCGAACGGATCCTGCGGCTCTATGCGGCTTTGATCCTGTCCTTCATGGGCGGGGCCCAGTGGGGTCTGGCGTCGGCCAGCGCCCGCGGACCCTCGGCCCGGGCCCTGGCGGTCAGCGTTCTGCCGGCCCTGTTCGCCTGGGCGGCCTTCCTGGTCCCCAGCCGTCCTGGTCTGCTGGCCCTGGCGGCGGCCTTCCTGGCCCTGATGCTCTACGACCTCTGGACCGTCGCGCGCGGCGAGGCACCCGCTTGGTATGGCCGCCTGCGTATCGGGCTGACCCTGGCCGTCATCGCGAGCCTTGGGGCGGCGAGCCTGGCCACCCTGAAAGTCTGAGACCGGCTGCGTCCGTCGCCCAAGCTGGACCGTATCTGCGAGGAGCACTCAGCAGAAGGTTTGGATCGTCATGCATTCCTCGACCTTGGTTTCTCTCGCCGAAATGGCTGCGCGGCAATCGCGCCTCCTGAAGCGCGACGGCGCCGTCCAGGACGCCCGGGATCTGGCGGTCCGGGCCCTGGCCCTGCTCTGGCTGGCCGAGCCTCAGCCCGTGCCGATCCCCGTGCGCAACCGCCTCCCGTCTCAGCACCGCTGACCCCGCCCGATGCCGCGACCATCGCCGACGGTGATGGCCGCGGCCAAGGCGACCGGCTAACATCGCCCTTCGTCATCACGATGGAAGGGCTCAACCGCATGGCCGGTCTGAAGGACAAGCGCGGCTTCATCGACAAGGACCGCCTGGACCTGTCGGAGCGCAAAGCCGTGGAATACTGGATGAAGCGCTGGGGGGTCACCCGCGACCAGATCACGGCGGCCCATCGAAAGGTCGGCCGAATGACGAAGGATATCGCGGCCGAACTGGGCAAACGCCGTTAGGCATTTTTCACCTCGGTGAGGGCCAGCGCCAATCCCCCATCGCCGCCCGAAGCTTGAGCTTAACAGCCACATATAGCTCAGCTTTTTGCATGACATCGGCATGACATCGGTTTCCCAGGCTGTGGCTTTTTCGCCTCAGGGGAGCCTGAATGTTGCGATTTACTGCCGCAATTCCTTAGGATTCGAGGCCGCCTGGGGTCCGCCCAGGGTGCAGCGACAGAACTTCCATGGTCGAAAACGTGCAAACCCACATTTTTCGGGACGCACCGATGCCGACCAAGCCCCGCCTTCTCGCCACCTCCCTGCTCACCAGCGCCGCGGCCCTTGCGGCCCTGGCCGCGCCACAGATCGCCGCAGCCCAGACGGTGGCCCCCCAGGATGAACCCGTCGCCGTCGAGGAACTGGTGGTCACCGGCTCGCGCATCCGGCTGCAGGACTTTGTCGCCCCGAACCCGGTGAGCACCCTGACGGGCGAGGCCATCGAACGCTCGGGCGTCACCAACGTCACCGACCTGATGGAGAACTTCCCGGCCCTGGTCGGCTCCACCGACACCCAGGCCCTCTCCAACGCCGCGGACCGCGGCAGTGTCGGCCTCAACCTGCTGAACCTGCGCAACCTGGGGACCAAGCGCACCCTGGTTCTGGTGGACGGACGCCGGCATGTGGCCGGTCAGCCGGGCTCGGCGGCGGTCGACACCAACACGATTCCCGTAGCCCTGATCGACCGGGTCGAGGTCCTGACCGGCGGCGCCTCGGCCATCTATGGCGCCGATGGCGTTTCGGGCGTAGTCAACTTCATCACCAAGCGCAACTTCGACGGGTTCGATGTGCGCACCCAGTATGGCTGGTCGGATCTGGGCGGCGGCGAGGAGAGCTTCATCAGCGCCCTCGGCGGCCGGAACTTCATGGACGGCCGGGCCAACCTCACCGTCGGCCTGGAGTACTCTAACCGCGACGCCCTTGATCCCCGCGACCGCGACTTCGCCGGCCCTGGCCAACGCGAAACCCTGGTCAACAATCCGGCGGACTATCCGGGCGAGAACCCCGGCGTCGACCGCGCCGCCTGGGGGGATACTGACCTCGTCTTCGCCCGTGATGGCCGCTACATCGACACCGCGCTCGGCGGCGGCGTCTATACCCGCGCCGGCTTCGACCCGAACACCCTCTCAGGCGTCAGCTTCGTCGGCGACGGCCGTCCCTGGCAGGACGGCCTCTATACCGGCGGCTTTTCCATGCTGGGCGGCTCGGGCACGCCGCTGGACCTCTTCCAGACCGAGCTGATCCCCGGCCTTGAGCGCTGGACCGGCTATGTGGGCGGCATGTTCGAGATCACGCCGGACCATCGGGTGTTCGCCGACTTCAAGTACAACAACGCCAAGACCGACTTCCGCTCTCAGCCGACCTTCGACTACGGAATCTTCGTTCCGATCGATAACCCCTACATGCCCGCCTCCATCCGCGCCGACGCCCTGGCGCCGGGCGGCACGGCGGCGGCCGGCGCCTGGCTGCCCGCGCCCGGCGTCCTGGTGGCCCGGGACAATTTCGATCTCGGCGAGGTCCGCCGGGAGATCGAGCGCGAGACCTTCCGCGGGGTGATCGGCTTCGAAGGCGATCTGTCCTCGGCGGTGGCCTACAATGTCTCCTACACCTACGGCCAAACCAAGGAATCCAACAGCGAACTGAACAACCGCAACAATCTGCGCTGGTTCGCCGCCATCGACGCCGTGCGCGATCCAAGCTCCGGCGAGATCGTCTGCCGCTCGACCCTGGACCCGTCTGCGGTTCCGGCCGGCGACCTGTTCGGGACCACGGTCGACCCCGATGTCTGGAACAGCCTCTATGTGGGGGGCGGCCAGGCCGGCGGCTGCGTCCCGATCAACATCTTCGGCGAAGGCGGCATCTCGCCTGAGGCCCAGGCCTGGATCAACGACGTCGCCACCTCTGAGGCCAAGATCGAGCAGGAGGTGCTCAGCGCCTACATCACCGGCGATTCCTCCCTGGCCTTCAGCCTGCCGGCCGGCCCGATCGGTTTCGTGCTCGGGACCGAGTACCGCAAGGAAAAGAGCCGCGAGACGCCTGACGAGGATGTGCTGCTGGGCGCCGAGCTTGGCTACAACATCACCTGGCTCGGCCAGGGGGTCGCCGAGAACGGCCAGTTCGAGGTCCATGAGCTGTTCGGCGAGCTGGCCGTCCCCATCGTGCGGGACCTGCCGTTCGTGGACTCGCTTGACCTCAACCTCGCCTACCGGTTCTCCGACTATTCGACGATCGGGACCACCGACACCTGGAACATCGGCGCCCAGTGGCGGGTGAGCGAAGACCTGATGGTGCGTGGCAGCCGCGCGCGCGCGGTCCGGGCCCCGAACATCAGCGAGCTGTTCCTGCCCCAGACCCAGACCTTCCGCACCATCGACGACCCCTGTGAAAGCGACAATGTGCGGGCCGGCTCGGAATTCCGGGTCGCCAACTGCACCGCCGATCTGGGCTTCGATCCGACGCAGGTGGAGTTCATCAACACCACCTCTTCCTCGGTGGAAGGCGTCGTCGGCGGCAACCGGGACCTGAAGGCCGAAACCGGCGACACCCAGACCCTGGGCCTGGTCTTCACCCCGCGCTTTGCGCCGGGCCTGTCCATGTCGCTGGACTATTACCGGATCACGCTGAGCGACGCGGTGAACCTGTTCACCGCCAACACCATCATCGAGAGCTGCTACGACCTGGAACAGCCCAACGACTTCTGCGGCCTGTTCACCCGCGATCCGGGGACCCAGTTCGTGGACTCCTTCCAGGAGTACTCGGTCAACGTCTCGTCCTACGAAACGGCCGGCTTCGACTTCTCCATGCAGTACCTGCTGAACCCGGCCGACTTCGGGGTCATGCGCGATGTGGGGACCTTCCAGTTCAACCTGACGGCCAACCGGCTCACCAAGCTGGAGTTCGTCGAGATCGACGGGGCCGAGGCCTCCAGCGAGCTCGGCTATGCCGGCGCGCCCAAGTGGCAGGCGAACTTCGACGTCGCCTGGGCCTGGAACGACCTCTTGGTGAACTACGGCTTCAACTGGTTCGACGAGACCAAGCGCTTCACCGACGAGCGGCGCGCGGCCAACCCGAACTATGTGCCGGACGGCTACTGGACCTGGTCCCCGCGGGAGACCCACGACATCCAGGTGCAGTACACCTTCCAGGATCGCCATCAGGCCTATGCCGGCGTGAACAACTTCACCAACCAGCTGCCCGACCGCGGCTCTACCGGGACGGCCTCCACCGGGGCCGCAGCCTTCATCGAGGGCGCCTCGCCGGTGGGTCCCATGGGCCGCTACTTCTATGTGGGCCTGAAGAGCAGCTTCTAGGCGCTCATGCCTGCGGGGCGAGGGAGGGCGGTCGCATGCGGCCGCCCTTTTCCGTTGCAAGGCCAGCCTGGCGCCGTCTCCGCCAGACCATGCTAGGCTCGCCCCAGACTCAATTCCCTCTCCGAGAGAGCCTGACCTCCCATGGATCGCAGAACCTTCCTCTTCTCCGCAGCGGCGGCCACGGCCCTGGCGACCGGCGCTCGCGCCCAGGCGCTTGGCCCGCAGGACCAGCGCATGCGGGCTCTGTTCGACCAGATGTTCGAGGACATGCTGGACCACTCGCCGCAGAGCGTGACGCGGCTTGGCCTGCACCAGGGCGCGCGGATGGCGGCCAAGTCCCAGCTCAATGGCGCCTCCATCGCTGACCTGGCCGCGGACAAGGCCCGAACGGCCCGCAATCTCGAACGGCTCAAGGCCCTTGATCCAGCCGCCCTCAGCCCGTCGGAGGTCCCGCACTATGAGGCGGTGCTGTTCACCCTCAGCGCCGATGCGGAAGCCAACAGCCGTTACGCCTATGGGGACGCCGGCGCGGGCGATCCCTATGTGATCTCCCAGCTGAACGGCGCCTATCGCTCGGTCCCGGACTTCCTCGGCACCCAGCACGGGATCGAGACCCAGGCCGACGCCGAGGCCTATCTCGCCCGCCTCACCCAGTTCGCCGAGGTCATGGACCAGGAGACCGAGCGCAGCCGCCGGGATGCGGCCCTTGGCGTCATCCCGCCCGACTTCGCCCTGGAGCGGGCGCTGACCCAGATGGAAGGGCTGAAGGGCGATCCGGCCGCCTCGCCCCTGGTCACGTCCGTCGCCGACCGCGCCCAGGCCAAGGGGATCGAGGGCGACTATGCCGCCCAGGCCAGCGCCATCTATCTGGAGAAGGTCTTCCCGGCCCTCGACCGGCAGATCGCCTGGGTCCGGTCCCTGCAGCCCCAGGCCGTCCACGACGCCGGCTGCTGGCGCCTGCCCGACGGCGAGGCCTATTATCGCGACGCCCTGAAGAGCTCGACCACCACGACGCTGACCCCTGACGAGATCCACGAGCTGGGTTGGGAGCAGGCCAAGGCCCTGTCGGCCCGGGCCGAGACGATCCTGCAGGGCGAGGGCCTGACCCAGGGCTCGGTGGGCGAGCGGATCCAGGCGCTCTTCAAGGACCCCAAATACCTCTACGCCGATACCGACGAAGCCAAGGAGCAGCTGATCGCCGACCTGAACGCCCAGGTCCGCGAGATCACCCCGCGCCTGCCCCAGGCCTTCGGCGCCCTGCCCCAGGCCGCCGTCGAGATCCGCCGGGTGCCCAAGTTCATCGAGGCCGGCGCGCCGGGCGGCTACTATAACCGGCCTGCGCTCGATGGCTCGCGGCCCGGCATCTACTGGATCAATCTGCGGGATTCCGCCGAGAACCCCAGCTGGACGCTCAAGACGCTCACCTATCACGAGGCCATTCCCGGCCACCATCTGCAGCGCTCCCTGCAGCAGGAGGCCGACCTGCCGATGCTGCGCAAAATCGCCGGCTTCTCGCCCTACAGCGAAGGCTGGGCGCTCTATTCCGAGCAGCTGGCCCTGGAGATGGGCATGTACGAGAACGACCCCCTGGGCGAACTCGGCCAGATCCAGGCCTCCCTGTTCCGCGCCGCCCGCCTGGTGGTCGACACCGGCATGCACGCCAAGCGCTGGAGCCGCGAAAAGGCCATCGAGACCATGACCAGCATCGATGGCAGCCCCACCAGCTCGGCGGCCACCGAGATCGAACGCTACAGTGTCTGGCCCGGTCAGGCCTGCAGCTACATGGTCGGCAAGCTCACCTGGCTGCGCCTTCGGGCGAAGGCCCAGACGGCGCTCGGCGACCGCTTCGCCCTGCCCGCCTTCCACGACGCCACCCTGCTGTCAGGCGCCATGCCGCTCACCGTTCTGGAGAGCGTGGTGGACCGGCACATCGCCGCCCGCCGGGCCTAAAGCGGCTCCGTCTCCGTCGCCCGGCGCAGCAGATCCAGCGCCGCGGCGGCGAAGGCTTCCATATTGGCCTGCCGGTCATCTGACCCTGTGCGCAGGGTGGTGACCAGCTCAACCGGGCCGGACAGCGCAATGCAGGTGTGGCCGGCGGGATCGCCATAGCCGTTGCCGGTGGGGCCGGCCGCGCCGGTCTCCGACAGGCCCCAGTCGGCGCCAAACCGCTCGCGCACCGTGCGGGCCAGCAGCAGCGCATAGGGCTCAGAGGCCGAACGCATGCCGGCCACCGCCTCCCGGGGGATCTCCAGCAGGCTCATGCGGGCCTTGCCCGTATAGACCACCGCCCCGCCGAGATAGTAGGCCGAGGCGCCGGGCACCGCGAGCAGGGCCGCCGAGATCAGGCCTCCGGACGAGCTTTCGGCCACAGCCACCTTCTGGCCCCGCGCCTTCAGGGCCTCGCCCACCTGCGCCGCCAGTTCCCCCAGATCGCTCATGCCTGTTTCACTCCCGTTTCTGCGCCCAGCCTAGCAGGCCAGGACAACGAACGTCTTGGCCGGCGGCGCTCTGCGGCCCATGATGGCGCCAATTAAAAGCGCCGCGATTTTCGGGAGGATTATTTCGTATGGACGCCCAATCACAATGGACCGGCCTGGACGCCACGCGTCTGGACCGCATCGCCGACCACCTGCAACGCAACTATATCGAGCCGCAGAAGATCGCCGGCTGCCAGGTGCAGGTCGCCCGCCACGGCCATATCGCCTATGAAAAGGCCTTCGGCTCCATGGATCTGGAGCGGAACAAGCCGATGCGCGACGACGCCATCTTCCGCATCTATTCCATGACCAAGCCGATCACCTCGGTGGCGCTCATGACCCTGTATGAAAAGGGTTATTTCCAGCTCACCGACCCGGTCAGCCGGTTCGTGCCGTCGTGGCGCAACCACCGGGTCTGGGTGTCCGGCGAGGGTGACGACATGGTCACCGAGGCGCCCCACCGGCCGGTGAACTTCCGCGACGTCCTGACCCATACCGGCGGCTTCACCTATGGCGGCGGCCTGCCGGGCGTGGGCGAGCAGCATCCGGTGGACCGAATCTATCGCGGCCTGAAGGTGCGCTCCGTCGGCGGCGCCGACTCCATGCACGAGTTCATGGACAAGCTGGCCCAGGTGCCCCTGCTCTACCAGCCCGGCACGCGCTGGATGTACTCGCTGTCCACCGACATCTGCGGCGCGCTGGTGGAGATCATCTCCGGCAAGCCCTTCGACCAGTACCTCAAGGAAGAGATCTTCGAGCCGCTGGGCATGGTCGACACCGCCTTCCACGTGAGCCCCGACAAGGTGGAGCGGTTCTGCGCCAACTATCAGCGCGGCCCCGACAAGAAGCTGAAGCTGATCGATGATCCGGGCGGCGACAGCCAGTTCGTGCGCGAGCCCGGCTTCAAGTCCGGCGGCGGCGGCCTGACCGGCACCGTGGCCGACTATGGCCGCTTCACGGAGATGCTGCGCCGGGGCGGCGAGCTGGACGGCCACCGCATCCTGGGTCCCCGCACCCTGGAAATGATGCACATGAACCACCTGCCCGGCGGCCAGGACCTGACCCAGCTGGCCATCGGCGCCTTCTCCGAGACCGCCAATGAGGGCGTGGGCTTTGGCCTGGGCTTCGCGTCGACCATGGGCCAGGTGGAGACCGCGTCCCTCGGCGTCGGCGACTATTACTGGGGGGGCGCGGCCTCGACCATCTTCTGGGTCGATCCCGAGGAAGACCTGACGCTGGTCTTCATGACCCAGCTGATGCCGTCCGGCACCTTCAACTTCCGCGGCCAGCTCAAGGCCCTGATCTACTCGGCCATCACCGACTAAGGCCAAGGCCGGCCCGGGCGCTCAACGCGTCCGGGCCGTGCGCTTGTTTGAGCGAGCCTAGGCCGCTGCGGCCAGGGCGTCGCGGACCTCGCTCACGATCTCCAGGGAGCGGACGCGCTTGGCCTGGTCGAAGATCTGGGCGGTGACGATGATCTCGTCGGGACGGTGCTCGGCCACGAACCGTTCAAGCCCGTTGCGCACCGTCTCTGGACCGCCGACCACAGCCTTGGAGAGCGGCGAGCCCGCCGCCACCGTGCCGGCCAGCGCGCCGTCTGCATCCTCGATCGGCGGCGGCAGGGGCCCGGGCCGGCCCCGGTGCAGGTTCACAAAGGCCTGCTGCAGCGAGGTGAACAGATACTTCGCCTCAGCGTCGGTTTCCGCCGCCACAAGGTTCAGCGCCAGCATCAGGCGCGGCTGATCCCCCGGCTTCGAGGGCCGGAACTGCTGGCGGTAGATCTGCGCGGCCTGGTCCATCATGGCCGGCGCGAAGTGGGAGGCAAACGCGTAGGGCAGGCCCAGCGCCGCGGCCAGCTGCGCCCCATAGAGGCTGGACCCCAGCACCCAGACCGGCACCTTGGAGCCGACGCCGGGGACGGCGCGCACCGTCTGGCCCGGCTGCGCGTCGTCCAGCAGGGCCATCAGCTCCATCACATCCTGCGGGAACTGGTCGACGCCGCCGGCCAGATTGCGCCGCAGGGCCCGGGCGGTGACCTGGTCGGTCCCCGGCGCGCGGCCGACGCCGAGATCGATCCGGCCCGGATAGAGGGCCTCCAGTGTGCCGAACTGCTCGGCGATGATCAGCGGCGCATGATTGGGCAGCATGACGCCGCCGGCTCCGAGCCGGATGGTCGAGGTCCCCTCCCCCACATAGGCGAGCGCCACGGCGGTGGCGGCGCTGGCGATGCCGGTCATGTTGTGATGCTCGGCCATCCAGTAGCGCGCAAACCCCAGCCGCTCGGCGGCGCGGGCCAGATTACGGCTGTCACGGAGCGACTGGCCAGGGCTACCGCCCTGCACGATGGGCGAAAGGTCGAGAACTGAGAGCGGGATCATGCAGGGGGATATAGGGGGCAGGTAGGCGAATTGCTCGGGGGTGGGCGAAGCACGACTGGCCGCCATTTGCGAGAACGCGGCCACTCAACCTGCGATATGACCGGCCGCCTCTTCCGGGGTCAGCTGTGTCAGGTCGAGTGACGGGTGCTGGGAACCTTCGAATTGCACAAGCTTGCGCCCAACTCTTCCGTCCGCATTGGCAGGGTGCAACACCTCGCGCCAGTGGTCCGCTCAGCAGATGCAATCCGACTCCGATGCTCATTCGGACAACAGGTCAAGCATGCCCCAAGCAGGGTCGTGCCCCGCCGCTATCGAAACGTCTCCACCAGTTTGGGCGCGATGTCGCGTCGCTGGTGAGTGGAGAGAAGGCGTCCATGCGATCTCAGCTATAGCCTGAACGCCGCCACTGTCATGTACGGCCCCGACCTGTTTGCAGAGCCAATGAAGTGCGCCGCAACGAGTTGGACGTTGGCTGACGTGGCGAAATCGGACAGCACACGATGCGGATCGGTGGAAAAATCCAAGCCGAAGTCTAGACTTTCGTTGGTGGCCTTCAGGGCGGCGGCGGCGGCCCCCCGCCCGATCGTCTTCAGGAATCCCTGTGCGTAGAGGTCCAGAACAACAACGGAACCCGGTGCAGCGTGCGCCCTCAAGCTCGCTAGCGTCGTCCGTACCGCAGCTTCAGTGAGATAGAGCGTTACGCCCTCCCAAAGAAAGATCGTAATTTTCGTCGGATCGTAGGTCGACGAGACGAGGCCAAGAACCCAGTCGGCTTCGCCAAGGTCCGCCTCTATGTAGTGGACGTGATTGGCGGCGAGCCCCGCCCGGCTCACCGCCTTTCGCTTGGCGCGCTGAACGTCGACCCTGTCGATCTCGAAAAACGTCATGTCACTGTTCGCGAGAGGCCCATAGGCGCGGGTATCTAACCCCGCGCCTAGCACCACCAATTGCGTCGCGGCGCCGGCGTAATCCTCGATGAGTTCGTCAAACCGGGCGGAGCGTGAGAATACCATGCTGGCTATGCCGGCCTCTGCGTCGTCTGGCAAAAAGGGGGTAGAGGATCGGCTTCCCAGCGACCGTGCGGGCGACCCAAAGCGGGAACAAGGCAAGCCTCAAACCGATCACCGAGTTATTCGGCAGTACGGCCGCCAGCCGGTAGGATGCGGAGTCGCGGCGTAGCCCGAAGACATGACCGGTCCAGCGTCCGTTAACAATCTCTACAGCGGTCTGAGACAAGCCGAGATCTCGACTCCGCCAAATCTGCTTGTATGCCACCCATGCTCCGCCGATCACGGAGAGAGGTAACCACATGATCTGAAGCGGAACATAGATGAGCCAAGCCAACAGCTTCATAATACTAATCTCCCAAGTCGCCGGCATTCCTCGATCATTTGAAGGTGAGCAGACCAATGTCGCCGACCTGCCAACCGGCCGCAAAGCGGACCTTCTGACGTCGGCTCAAGGTAACCCACACGTCAGCCTTCCCCCATCACAGCCGCGAACCTTGCGTCGAAGTCCCGGGCGATATCGGCGAGGGTGACCTCGCCGAACCGGGCGATGACCAGGGCTTCGGCGGCGGCCAGGGTGTCGGCGACGGCGGCGTTGACGGCCTCTTCCACAAGGCAGCTTGGGGCGTCTTCGGCCAGGCCGATGGCGAACAGGCGCGGGTCGCCCAAGGCCCGGTAGATGTCCAGCAGGCTCACCTCCGCCAGGGCGCGGCTAAGCGCCCACCCGCCGCCAGCGATCTGGCCTACCAGCTCGGCTGCGCTTTCGAGGACGGCATGACCGGGCCGCATGTGAAGCTGGAGGCCGGCCAACAGACCACAGTCCCGGGCGTCTACAGCGCAGGCGACACGGCCAGCCCCATGCACAACGCCACCCTGGCCTCAGCCGCCGGCGTCATGGCCGGGATCGGCGCCCACCAGTCGCTGATCTTCTAGCCAACCCGCCCGGGCCCCGGCCGATTGGCCGGCCGGAGCGCGCGCTGCGCTCTGGACAACGGCCTGCGACCGGGGCGGTATGGCCCCGACCGGCAAGGGAGGGCTCCATGGCCACAGACTCAGCGGGACTGAACCTTGGCCATGCGGTGGTGCTGCTGGGCGCCGCGGTGATCGCCGTGCCCCTGTTTCGCAAGCTGCAGCTGGGCTCGGTGCTGGGCTATCTGGCCGCGGGCCTGATCATCGGCCCCTTCGGCCTGGCCCTGATCTCGGAACCCGAGACCATCCTGCACGTGGCTGAGCTCGGCGTGGTGATGTTCCTGTTCATCATCGGCCTGGAGATGCGGCCGGCCAAGCTGTGGAACCTAAGGCGGGAGATCTTCGGCCTGGGCGCCCTGCAGGTGGTGGTCTGCGCGGCCCTGCTGTCGGGCATCGGCGTCCTGGCCGGCCTGCCGCCGGCCGCCGCGGTGATCGGGGCCAGCGGCTTCGTGCTGTCGTCCACCGCGGTGATCATGAAGATGCTGGACGAGCGGGGGCAGACCGCCACGCCGGCCGGCCAGCGGGCGGTCTCCATCCTGTTGCTGGAGGACCTGGCCGTTGTGCCGCTGCTGGCCATGGTGGCGGTGCTCGCCTCCCTGTCGGGCCAGACCGAAGAGGCCGCGCGCCCGGTCTGGCTGTCGATCCTGCTGGCCATCGGCTCCCTGGCGGCCCTGCTGGCGGCGGGCAAATGGCTGCTCAACCCCTTCTTCCGCCTGCTGGCCCGGGCTGGCGCCCGGGAGATCCTGACGGCGGCGGCCCTGCTGGTGGTTCTGGGCTCGGCCCTGTTCCTGGACTGGGGCGGCCTGTCCATGGCCATGGGCGCCTTCATGGCCGGGGTGCTCCTGTCGGAGTCCACCTTCCGCCACCAGCTTGAGGCCGATATCGAGCCCTTCCGGGGCATCCTGCTGGGCCTCTTCTTCATCAGCGTCGGCATGTCCCTGAACCTGGCCGTCGTGGCGACCTCCTGGGCGCTGATCGCCGGGGGCGTGGTGGTCTTCATGGCGGTGAAGGCGGCCGGCATCTACGGGGTCGCACGCCTGTTCAAGGCCAGCACCCGGGAGGCCATCCAGCGGGCGGCCCTGTTCGCCCAGGGCGGCGAATTCGCCTTCGTCCTCTATGCGGCGGCCCTGTCGGGCGGGGTGATCGATGCGCGGACCAGCGCCATCATGACCGCCATCGTCATCCTCTCCATGGCGCTGACCCCCCTGGTGATCATCGTGCTCGATCGCCTGACGCCGGCGCTGAAACACTCCATGGACGGGGTGGAGGAGGCCAACGGCCTGCAGGGCCAGGTCCTGCTGATCGGCTTTGGCCGCTTCAGCCAGCTGGTCAGCCAGCCCCTCCTGGCCCGGGGCTTCGAGATTTCGCTGATCGAAAACGACGTGGAGATGATCCAGGCCGCCGCCAATTTCGGCTTCAAGGTCTATTATGGGGACGGCGCGCGGCTGGACGTGCTGCGCGCCTCTGGGGCTGAAACCGCCGAAGCCATCATGGTCGGCGTGGACAAGCCCGAGGTCGCCGACCACATCGTCGCCCTGGTCAAGG
Organism: Caulobacteraceae bacterium UBA3198; assembly: GCA_002363865.1. Classification (GTDB taxonomy): domain Bacteria; phylum Pseudomonadota; class Alphaproteobacteria; order Caulobacterales; family Caulobacteraceae; genus Phenylobacterium. Next base: position 362,916 of record DEWY01000013.1, on the reverse strand, counting down.
CGGAGTTCCCCCACGCCAAGCTGTTCGTGCGCGCCTATGACCGCGGCCATTCCATGCGCCTGACCCAGGCCGGCGTCGACTTCCAGATCCGCGAGACCTTCGAATCCGCCATCGCCATGGGCGAACGCCTGCTGGTCGATCTCGGCGTCGAGCCGGAAGACGCCGCCGAAACCCTGGCCGAGGTCCGCCGCCGGGACGAGGAGCGGTTCGAGGCGCAGCTGGTGGGCGGCATCGAGGCGGGCCGCAGTCTGATGCGCGGCAATATGGTGACCCCGCAGCCGACGCCCTTCTCCAAGCCCAAGGGACCGTCCCAGGCGATCAACCCCGAGGCGGCGCAGGTGCTCGGCGACCCGGCGCGCAAGCCCGAGCCAGCCGCCTGAGGCGCGCACGGGACCCGTGACGGCTGTGCTATGGGCGCGTTAATCCTTTTTCGTCCATAAACCCTGTTGCAAGAGAGCGTACCCCCATGCCCATGACCCAGGCCGACTTGGAAGCTTCCCTGCGGGAGGCCTTTCCCGACGCCCAGATCGCCATCGAGGATCTGGCCGGCGACGGCGACCACTATCGCGCGCGCATCGTGTCAGACGCCTTCAAGGGCCTGCCGCGGGTGCGTCAGCATCAACTGGTCTATGCGGCGCTGAAGGGAAAGATGGGCGGAGAACTGCACGCCCTGGCGCTCGAGACCTCCGTTCCAGGCTAGGCGGGAAAGCCATGCGCTACCGGCCGTTCGGCATATCCGGCAAGGCGGTATCGGCGCTGAGCCTGCTGCTGCGCGATCGTGGCCGGGCCCAACCGCAGGGCGCCTGGCGGGTCTTGACCGTCAGCGCCATGGAGTGCGGGGTCAACGCCTTCGAGGTCGAGGCCGGGGTCGAGACCCTGGCGGCCGGTTTCCGCCAGGCGGCCGAGAGCATTGAGCGACGCCTGCTGTTCATCGCCTGGCGCATCTGCGGCGACGGACGCAGCCCCACCGACGCCCGGGCGATCGAGGACGCCGTGCGCAATGGCCTGACCCAGACCGGGGCCGGCTATTTCGACCTCCTGACCCTGGACGAGCCGGCCTACGCCACGTTGACCGCTGAAGGCGCGCGGATGCTGGAGGATGTCCGCAGCGCGGGCCTCGCCCTGCAGATCGGCATCTCCGGGGCCGGCGCCCTGGTGGATCAGGCGGTGACCTCGGGCGCCTTTGACGCCCTGTCCTCGCCGTTCAACCTGACCTCGGGCTGGAACATTCGCCGGCGGATCCGCGACGCCGCCCAGCTCAACATGTCGATCACCGGCTTTGACGCCTTCCCTCCGGAGCTTTGCCGTCCCCCGGCCCAGGCCCAGGCCAAGGCATCCCTGTTCCGCCGCTCAGGCCCCACCGCCGCCTCGGTCGGCGCCTATGGCTTCCTGCACGAGACCCGCAACTGGGAAGCCGACGAGCTTTGCCTCGCCTACGCCCTGACCGAGCCGTCCCTGGCCTGCATTCAGATCGAGGCCCACCGGCCTGAGGTGATCGAACGCCTGTCGGCCGTGCCTGACCGGGAACTGCCCACGGGGCTCGCCGCCCAGATCGAAATGGCCCGGATCGACACCCCACCGGACGCACGGCGGGCCTGAGGCCGTCTTGACCCGGCGCCCGCGCCTCCCTAGCTGTCTGCTGAAACTGACTCCCACAGAAAAGGCCGTTCCCATGAGCGAGGCCATGACCGAACCCGCCCACGCCTTCATCGCCAAGACCCTGCAGGACCATCAGGTGGTGCTGTTCATGAAGGGCGTGCCCGAACAGCCGCGCTGTGGCTTCTCCGGCCTGGTCGTCCAGATCCTCGACCATCTGGGCGTCGACTTCGTCGGCGTCGACGTTCTGCAGGACGATTCCCTGCGCGATGGGATCAAGACCTTCTCCGACTGGCCGACCATCCCGCAGCTCTATGTGAAGGGCGAATTCGTCGGCGGCTGTGACATCGTCCGCGAGATGTTCCAGAACGGCGAACTGAAGCCCTTCCTCAGCGAGCAGGGCGTCCTGGCGGCGTGAGCCGGACCTTCGAGCCCCCGCCGGGCCGGCGGGTCTTTTCCCGCACCTTCATCCCGACCGCGGCGGATATCGACGCCAACGGCCATGTGAACAATGTGGTCTATCTGGGCTGGGCCCAGGACCTGGCCATCGCCCACTGGGACTCCGCCGCCGAGCCGGCGGAGTCGGACGCCATGGCCTGGGTCGCCCTGCGCCATGAGGTCGACTACCGTCGCGCCCTTCTGCCGGGCGAGACGGCGCTGGGCCGCACCTGGGTCTCTGACAAGGCCGAGGGGCCTCGCTTTGACCGTTTCGTCCGTATCGATGGCCCAGACGGCGCCATGTGCGCCCAGGTGCGTACAGTCTGGTGCCTGATCGAGCGGGCCACCGGCCGCCCCCGCCGGGTCCCGGCCGAGCTGGTCGCCCGGTTCGGCTGAGCGCTTCGCCGCAGGCGCGGCTTGCGGCATGATGGGGGCTTAGGAGGCGGTTCATGGACGGTTTCGCCAGTCTCTTCTCAGCCTTTGGTCTGGCCAGCGCGGCGGGCTTCAACGCCTATGTGCCCCTGCTCACCGTCGGCTTGGTGGCCCGCTACACTGACCTCTTGCGGCTGGCTGAGCCCTTCGACGACCTGACCCAGCCCTGGGTCCTGGGCGTCATCGCCGCGCTGGCCGTGGTCGACTTCGTCGCTGATAAGATCCCGGCCGTGGACACCGCCTGGCACGGGGTCGGCGCCCTGGTCGCCCCTGTCGCGGGCGCCGTGCTCTTCGCCAGCCAGCAGAATGTGCTGAGCGACCTACACCCGGCCATCGCCGCCATCGCCGGCCTGGTGGTGGCTGGCGGCTTCCATGGCAGCCGGGCCGCGGCCCGACCGATCTCCACCGCCACCACCGGCGGCCTGGGCAATCCCGTGCTGTCCCTCGTCGAGGACGTCCTGTCTGGCCTGCTCAGCCTGCTGGCGGTCTTCCTGCCGTTTATCGCCTTTGGGGTCGCCGGCCTTGTCGCCGTCCTGTTGACCCTGGCGGTGATCCGCGCCGGTCGAGCCTGGCGAGAGAGACGGGCGAGGCCTGGCTAGGGCGCGTTCCGATAGGTGGGAACCGGCTATCGGATCAAGACGCGCTCAAGTCTTTGAGTTCAAAGCCCCGGCCAAGCGACCAGGGGATTGAGCAGGAACACCGGATCGCGGGGCTCAAGACCCAGCTCCGCATAGCTGAAGGCCAGCTCCACATGGCCCGCCACCAGGGACTGGCACCCGTCCAGACGCCTGCGGCCAAAGGCCAGGGTCACCGCCTCCCCCTGGCGCTCCACGTAGAAGGCGAAGTCGGCCTTGGTGGTGCAGCCGTTGGAGGCGACCTTGATGGTCAGCTCCCGCCTCCCTGCTTCCGCAGCATAGAGGGGCTCCAGTTCGGCGAGCGGCGCGCCGGCCGGCGCCAGGATCGGCGGCGACGGCACTATAGCGCAGCCGGCCAGCAGGGCCGCGACAGAGGCCATCATCAGGAAGCGACGAGTCATGGCGCCACTGCGCCACATCTTGCCGAGCAGGGAAAGCCTGCGCCCGTCAGAGGCCGCCTTCCGCAGGCGGAAGCCCGTGGGCCACCAGCCAGCCCCCGGCATAGCGCGGATCATCGGTCACCTCCCGCAGGGCGAAGGGCGGGTGGGGACAGGCGGCCATCTCCGTATCGCTGTCGAACTCCTTTTCCGACAGAACCAGGCCCTGGAGCGCGCCTGAGAAGACATCGACGCCGAAAGTCCGTCCGTTGATCGGCGCCAGGCGGTGACGGACCTTCTCGATGCGCCGCCCCGGCAGCCCGGCCAACAGGGCGAACTCGGCCTCCGACAGGTAGATCGACGTGATCAGCCGATGGGCGGCGTCCACATCGCCCTTTCGCCCGAGACGGCGCATGACCGGCCCGCCGTCCAGGGGCCGCGCCTCCCGCAGCCGCAGGCGTGAGCCGTCGATATAGAGGTCGGTGATGGCGTCGGCGGAGATGACCTCGACGTCCGGCAGCCGCGCGCAGAGCCAGCGCCGCTCGCGCTCCACATAGGCGTACTTCAGCTTGGGAAAGCCCAGCTCACGGGCGAGGTCTGGATTGATGTCCATGGGAAGCTCCGGCGGCCCGCGGAAGAGTGGCAGGCCGACGGAGACTCCGCCAGGGTCAGGAGCCGACGCCCTCCACCCCGCCCTTGGGGTGCTTGGGCTTGAGCAGAGAGAAGATCACCCCACCTGCCAGCAGGCTGACCGTGATGCCCAATGACCAGGGCGCCGGGAACTTGCCGCCGAAGAACAGGTCGCCGGCGAAGATCTTGAAGCCGATGAAGACCAGCACCAGGGCGAGCGCCACCTTCAGATAGTGGAAGCGGTGGACGGCGTTCTCCAGGGCGAAATAGAGCGCCCGCAGCCCCAGGATGGCGAAGATGTTGGAGGTGTAGACGATATAGGGGTCCTGGGTGATCGCGAAGATGGCCGGCACCGAGTCGATGGCGAAGACCAGGTCGGCGAACTCCACCAGCACCAGGGCCAGGAACAGCGGGGTGGCGAACAGCACCAGCTTGCCGCTCGCTGGATCCGCCTGGCGCACAAAGAACTTGGAGCCCTGGAAGCCGTCGGTCACCCGCAGGTGGCCACGCAGCCACTTCAGGATGGCGTTCTCCGTCAGGTCCTTGGCCTCTTCGGAGTCGCTGGCGAAGGACTCCTTGAGCATTTTGGCGCCGGTGAACAGCAGGAAGGCGCCGAAGATGTAGAGCACCCAGGCGAAGTTGGTGACGAGCGCCGCGCCGATGCCGATCATGATCGCCCGCAGCACGATCACGCCCAGAATGCCCCAGAACAGCACCCGGTGCTGCAGCTCCCGCGGAACGGCAAAATAGGCCAGGATCAGGGAGATGACGAAGACGTTGTCGAGCGCCAGGGTGAGCTCGAGCAGGTAGCCGGTGTAGTACTCCACCGCCTTCTGGGAGCCGAGGTCGTACCAGATCCAGGCCCCGAACGTGAGGCCAAGGGCGATATAGGCCGAGGCGGCCTTCACCGACTCGCCCGGCCCGATGATGTGGTCCTTACGATTGAAGACCCCAAGATCGAGGGTCAGGACCGTGAGCACAATGGTGAGAAACAACAGCCACAGCCAGGTCGCCTGACCGAGAAACGGCGTTTGTAAAAATAGCAGGAGAGCGTCCATCGGACCCCGCACCTCTCATAGTCACGGCGCGGCGTCTGCGCCTGGAGAGTGAAGATCCGACATCATCGCGACCGCCGTCGCGACCAGAGGGGCCCGGACCGAGCCGCGGAGATAGTGAGGCGCGGGGCGGCGGTCAACGGCCTTGGACAGGCTCAGGAGGTCTTAAGGCCGCCTGACCGGCCCAAGACCTCTGCCCGGCTGATGCGCCCCGTCATCTGGGCGTACAGCGCGCTCCAGATGCAAAAAAGGGCCCCGGATCGCTCCGGGGCCCTTCGAGATCGCAGATGTTCGACGCCTTAGGAGGCGTAGAATTCGACCACGAGGTTCGGTTCCATCTTCACCGGATAGGGCACTTCGGCCAGTTCCGGGGCGCGGATGAACTTGGCCGACAGGCCCTTGGCGTCGACTTCGATATAGTCGGGAACTTCCCGTTCGCCCGACGCCATGGCTTCCAGCACCAGCGCCATGTTGCGCGAGCGCTCACGCACCTCGACGACGTCGCCGGCCTTCACGCGGTAGGACGGGATGTTGACGCGCTTGCCGTTCACCAGGACGTGGCCATGGTTCACGAACTGACGGGCGGCGAAGACGGTCGGCACGAACTTGGCGCGGTAGACCACCGCATCCAGGCGCGACTCCAGCAGGGCGATCAGGTTTTCCGAGGTGTTGCCCTTGCGGCGCGCGGCCTCGGTATAGGTACGGCTGAACTGCTTTTCGGTCAGGCTGCCGTAGTAGCCCTTCAACTTCTGCTTGGCGCGCAGCTGCAGGCCGAAGTCGGAGACCTTGGACTTGCGGCGCTGACCATGCTGGCCGGGGCCGTAGGAACGCTGGTTCACCGGCGACTTGGCGCGGCCCCAGATGTTCTCGCCCATACGGCGGTCGAGCTTGTACTTCGCGGAATGACGCTTGGTCATAAATCACTCTTCATCATCGACACGGCCCGGCGCTTCCGAGAGTGGAGGCGCGATCTCAACGGCGGGGCCCGTATCACCCGTAATAGACTTCGCACCGCGCGGAGACCCGCCGGTGTGAAGGGGCGGTGTATGGCGGTCGGGCCTTGGGGAGTCAAGGTGGCCCGTCCAGCACCTGATCAGGTCTGGACGGTGAACAGCGCGCCGCTCGCCACGTCATTGGCCGGGCGTAGGCCCTGCCCCTCCCCGCGCATCCGCTGGCGCACCAAGTCGGCCAGGGCGCGGGTTTCAGCGGCCGCCGCGCCTTTCGGCTCCCACTCGGTGACGCCGCGGCCATAGGACAGGGCGCCCTGGTAGGCCTGACGCACCCGCAGCGCCACGGGCGAGACCGGCACGCCGGCGAAGCGAAGGGCCTCCAGGGTCCCCGACACCACCCGCGGCTCATGGCCCTGTCGCGGCGAGGGGCACTGGTTCAGCAGAATGAGGCCGGGCGCCCGCAGTTGGCGCAGCAGATCCACCGTCTTCAGGGCTGCGGCGAGATCCAGATAGGTCGGGCGAGTCACCACCAGGCACAGATCGGCGACCTTGATGGCCGCGACGATATCGGCCTCGGGCGAGGCCGGCGTATCGATCACCAGCATGTCGCAGCCGCTGCGGCGGGAGGCGGTCACCAGGGCGAAGAGCTTGGAGGCTGAGGTCTCCACCACCGACAGGCTGTGGGCCCGCAAAGCTTCGCTGGAAGACCGCAGGGGATCAGCGTCGGCCAGGATCGCCCTCTGGCCGGCGTCTCGCAGGGCCGCGGCGAGATTGACCGCCACGGTCGACTTGCCGGCGCCGCCCTTTCGCGAAATGACCGCCACGGTCTGCATGCTCGCCTCCCCCAGGAGAGACCGTAGAGCCATCTTATCCACAGAGACAAGATGTCACACCCCCAGGATGTCGCGCCGTTCAGGGCTCGCGCATTGAGCGGCGCCCGGGCCAAGCCGGCGCCGCAACCCTAGGCGCGGACCCCACCGTCCACCTTCAGATCCTCGCCCGTGACATAGCTGGCGGCGCTGTCGGCCAGATACATGACCGCATGCGCCACCTCCTCCGGCTGTCCGGCGCGGCCGGCCGGCGTTCGGGCGCCAGAGGCCTGGGCGGCGCCGCCCCCCATCATCGGGGTGTCGATCGGACCCGGCGAGACGGCGTTCACGCGGATATTGTCCCCGGCCAGCTGCAGCGCCGCCGAGCGGGTCAGGCTGAGCACGCCAGCCTTGGAGAGCGCGTAGGACATCACTGGTCCGGAGCCCACATAGCCCAGCACCGAGGCGGTGTTGATGATCGCCCCGCCGCCGCGGGCCTTCAGCGCCGGGACCTGGTGGTTGATGCAGCGGACAACCCCTTCGAGATTGGTCGCCATGATGTCGTTGTGGACGGCCCAGTCGAACTCCGGCCCCAGTCCGCCCGCTCGTCCGGCGATGCCGGCATTGTTGAAGGCGATGTCCAGCCCGCCATAGGTCTGAACACAGGCATCCACCAGAGCCGCCACATCGGCCTCGACCCGCACGTCGGCCCGCCGGTAGCGCGCCTCGCCGCCGGCGCCCCGGATCTCGGTCTCCACCTCTGCGCCCAGACCTTCCCGGCGGCCGCAGAACATCACCTTGGCGCCCTCCAGCGCAAACGCCCGCGCCGTCGCCCGGCCGATCCCCGAGGTCGCGCCGGTGATCAGGACCACCTTGCCGGCGAAGCGGCCATTGGCCGCCAGGGCGGCGGCGGCTTCAGGAGGTGTTTTCAGATCCGCCGCGACGGCCGATTGTGCGGCCAGAGCCGCCAGGCCTGCCCCGCCGGCGATCAGGGCGCGGCGTGAGGTGAGAGCGTCAGACATGGGCGATCCTCCGGGGCGAGGGCCTGCTGGCCAGGCCTCGTTCGGGGTCGATCATGGGCCAAGGCCAGGCTTGGCCGCAACCTTGGCCGCCCTCTGTCATTGTCTTGAGATGGCTCAGCCCCTCTAACGCCCCGCCTTCGCCGCCCTCGGGCTCACCGCCGCTCTGCTTTCAGGCTGCCTGGTGGCGACGCCGGACGACATGCAGGTCCCCAGCCCAGATGGGCAGTATGTGCTGGAGGTAGACTTCACCGGTGGCGGCCTGACCCTGCAGCCGGGCCTCGGCGCCGAACTGGCCTTGCGCCACACGAGCGGCGCGTCCAGCCCCCTGGCGAGCCTGGAGGCGGTACGGGGTCTGGAGATCGTCTGGAGCGGTCCGCGCACCTTGCGCATCTGCGCCCAGGACGCTGAGGCACCCCAGAACGGCCCAGTGACGGTGGAGACTCCCGAGGGGCCCGTGACCTTTTCCGTCAGCTACGCCTGCCCGGCGCCGTCGTTCCCTGCGAGCCAAACCCCTGCCCCCTAAGACGCAGGCTGGGGCTCGACCCTCAGCCCTCGCGAAGGGGCGCGGCCGGCGCCCGGGCGCTGACATGCTGGTGACCGCAGATCGGCGCCGCCCTCACCTCACCGGCTCGCGCCCACAGCTTTTCGTGAATGGCGAAGGCGAAGGTCTGCACGATCGGCTCGACAATGCCGACCGCCAGAGCCACCCGCCAGTCGCGGGTCAGGGCGAAGGCCACGATGACCGCCACCGTCAGATGCATCAGACCATAGGTCGTTGTCTTCAACAGTGTCCGGCTCATGACCTTCGCCCCGCTATCACTTGTCGACCGGCGTGGTCGCACCCGCCCCTGGGCCCGCACCAAGGTCGGCGCCGGTGATCGGGTCGCCCACGGGGTGGGATTGGGTGCGCTCGGCGAGCTTATCGAGGACCTTGGTGTCCTTCGCCGGAAGCTTGACGCTAGCCTGGCCGTCGCCGCCGTCGACCGCAGCCTGCTCGCCTCGGTCGCTGACCATCTGCCAGTTATCGCCCGAATTCCAGGGGCCGGTGGCGTCGCCCTCGCCCTGGGACATGTCGTAATAGACGTCGGTGAACTCCGGCTTGCCCGGCAGCTTGCCTGGGGGGAAGTTTGGCTCAATGGCGTAGAGCGCCTTCTCGAAGGACTTCTGGTGCGCGATTTCGCGGGTCATGAGGAACCCCAGAGCGTCCTTGATCCCCGGATCGTCGGTGATGTTGATCAGGCGCTCATAGACGATCTTCGCGCGGCTCTCGGCGGCGATATTGGAGCGCAGGTCGACCGTCGGCTCACCGCGGCTGTCCACATAGGCCGCCGTCCACGGCACCCCTGAAGAATTCGTCAGGGCCGGCCCGCCGCCATAGAGGAGCGCCTGTGTGTGGCTGTCGCCACCGCGGGTCAGAGACATGTAGAGATCGGCCTCGGACAGGGCCGCTTCGGCGAGCTGACCCTTGGCGCCCTTGTTGAGCATGGCCACGATACTGCCGATCACTTCGAGGTGGCTGAGCTCCTCGGTGGCGATGTCCAGCAGCATGTCCTTGCGGCCGGGATCCTCCTCGGCGAGACCTTGAGTGAAGTACCGCATAGCGGCAGCCAACTCACCGTCAGGACCCCCGAATTGCTCGAGAAGCAAACTCGCCAGAACGGGGTTCGGCTCAGACACGCGAACCGTGTACTGCAGCCGCTTGTTGTGCATGAACATGCGTATCTTCCTCTTCATTGACCGGGGTGGCGTCTGCCAATGAAGCGCCGAGAATCGCAGTCCGTTCCTATAGTAGAGGCGTCATTTGTGCCGATTTACTGTCACGCTTACTGCCGTCAAGCTTGAAAGGCGGCTAGGCATGACCCCGCCGACGGACGATTATTCCGACCGCGGCGATCCGGTCGACATCGGCATAGGCGGGATCGCTCAATTGTTCGCCGAAGATGTCGGGGTCCAGTTCCTGGCGCCGCAGCTCGAAGGGCCCGTCGGCCGCCATCGCCGCCACGGCCTGGAAGAGCAGATCCTCGCCTTCGACGATGGCGCTGCCGGTGTAGAGGAGCAGCCGGCCTCCGGGCGCGAGGCGATCCATCGCCGCCTCGGTCCATTCAAGGGCCACACGCGCCCCATGCAGGTCTCCGCCGTCCCGATAGGCGTGCCCGTCCTCGCCGGCGATGAACGGCGGATTGGCGATCACCAGGTCCAGGGGGCCGGCCACTTCGTCGAGCCCCTCCCCAAGCACCAGCTCCCCCGCGCAGCCCGCCTGCCGGAGGTTGACCCCGGCGAGCCGCATGGCTGAAGGGTTGATGTCGGTGAGGATCGTCCGGGTCGGTCTCGCCAGCCGCATAGCCACGACAGCGCCGGCGCCTGATCCGGCCCCAATATCGACGAGCACCCCGCCGGGGTCGGCGTGCGTCAGCTCAGCCTTGAGGAAGGCTGCGAACCGATAGGTGTCCGGACCGAAGAACACCGCGTCTTCCTGGCTCGTCGGGAAGGCGGAATGGAGGAACAGCTCGCCCGCAAGTCTCGCGACCCGGACGCGGCTGCGCCACATCCCCCCCTCCTCGACCGCCAGATCGGCCTTGCGCAAGTCCTCAAACAACCGGCCCGGTAACAGGTCCGGCGCAAAGGGGAGGCTCCAGCCAAACACGTCGCGAAGGCTCTGCGCAGGCCGGCCGGGGTCGCGGGCCAGGACGCGGCGATGGCTGGCGGGGGACGGCGGGACGAAATCGTGTCCGGCCCCCTTCAGATGGTCGAGGAGACTGTGCAGGGCGGGCTCTGAAGCCGCGTCAAGGTGGCGAAGGGAGAGGGCGCGCAGGGTCATGGTGCGGCAGCCAACGCGCGACCAAGGGTTTGGTGGCCAAGCCCCCTCGCAGAAGGCCTGCGGCGCCAGGCCTCAGGTCGCTCGCCTTGGCCTTAGTCGACGGCCTCCACGGGCGGCAGGCGATAGACGCCGTCCAGCAGGGCTGCCTTAGGCAGATAGGTGCGCATGAAGAGGGCGAAGGGACCGGCCGGGGCCGGCAGCCAGTTGCTTGCCCGATCTTCACCCGGCGAGGCGGCGCCGATCCAGATGTCGAGGGAGCCGTCCTCGTTATAGGTCAGGCCCTCGGTCCGGTCGCCGATGGCGTAGCGGTCGAGCGGGTTGTCAGCGAAGAAGAACTGGCCCTCCTCGGTGGCCTCATAGAGGCTCAGCGACCAGAAGGACTCCACAGGCGGCAGGCGGCCGGCCGGGAAGTGCAGGCGATAGGCCTTAAGCCCGTCATAGAGACCCCGGGGCTGGTCGCCGCGAGCCCGCATGTAGAGCGCCTCCACCGGCGGCAGGGCGGCCAGTCCGCCCAGGGCCACCGCGGCGCGGTAGTGATAGTTCTGGCCGAAGTCGCCCAGCGTCGCGCTGGGATAGGACCAGCCGTCGACAAAGTGATCCCCCGTCACCCCGCCGCGGCGGACGGCCAACCGGGCCTCAGCCAGACCCGCCTCGATCTCGGCGGCCTGCTCGGCGGAGAAGCGCTCAGCGTCGAATTCCTCCTCCAGGCCCAGAGGCGCGATCTCGTCGAGCAGGGCGCGATCGGTCACCGGCGGCGGATTGGCCGCCATCAGGGCCGACAGGGCGGCGAAGTACTCCTGCCACGGCGCGCTGCGCTTTACCGCCGGCGGGGGCGTCGGGGCTGCGGGGCCCTGGATCGACAGGCCCGACTGCACCTGCTGGGCGGCCTCCAGGTCGGCGGCGCTGTAGACCACGATGCGCGCCAGGGCCCAGACGTGATTGGTGGGCGCGCGCACCACATGGCGCCCTTCGGCGGCCGCATTGGGGCCCACCAGGGTGAAGGTCCCGCCATTGGGGCCGGTCGTCCGCGTCCCCAGGATGGCGAAATTGTTGGAATAGGCGTCCATCAGCGCCAGGGAGAAATAGCGCTCGCCGGTCGCCGGCAGGCTCAGCGTGACCGGCCCCTGGGACAGGTCCAGTTGGGCCGAGGAATAGAGGGTGTCGTTATTCGGCGTGGTCACAGCCCGGTGCTTGGGCGTGGCCAGACTGCGCACGTGGCCGATGGTGTTCAGGCTCTGGCCGAAGGACAGGCCCCGGGCCCGGGTGGCGGCGATTTCGATCAGTGGCAGGCCATAGAGCCAGGCCTTCATGGCCGCGGTTTTCAGATCCGGTCCCGACATCGCGCTCTCCCCGACCGCTGTTAGGTTATCATTGATCCCTTATGAGCTTGGCCAGCGCCCCGACGTCAAGTCTCCGGCGGCTCCGCGGCCCCGCCAGCCTCGCGCTCGGCCTTCTGGCGAGCCAGCTTGTCGAGCACCCGGCCGCGCCCCCGCGACAGGGCGGTGACCACCCCGCGGAAGGTGCGCACCTCCTGGTCACTGAAACTGGCCCGCCCCAGGGCTGAGCGCAGGTTCTGGATCATCGACGGGCGCTTCTCCGGCGGATGGAAGAAGCCAGCGGCGTCCAGCTCGGACTCCAGATGGCCATAGAGCCCCATCATCGCCGCATGGTCGGCGGGCTCGGGTCCGTCCCGGAACTTGGGCGGCGGCCCGGCGCTCTGCGTCAGGCGCCACTCATAGGCCGTGAGCGCCACGGCCTGAGCCAGGTTCAGCGAGTGGAAGCGTGGATCCACCGGCACGGTGACCACCGCCTGGCAGAGCGCCACATCGGCCGTCTCCAGCCCCGCCCGTTCGGCCCCGAACAGCAGCCCCACCTTCTGGCCCGCGGCGACCCGGCCAGCCAGCTCCCCAGCAGCCTCCCTCGGCGTCATCACCGGCAATTGCAATTCGCGGGGCCTGGCGGTGGTCGCGAACACCACCTTCAGGTCGGCGGCGGCATCGGCGACGCTGGAAAACACCTTCGCCCCATCCAAGGGCCAGTCGGCGCCCGAGGCCGAGGCCCAGGCCCGATCCTGCGGCCAGCCATCCCGGGGATTGACCAGCCGCAACTCCTCCAGGCCGAAATTGGCCATCACCCGGGCCACGGCCCCGATGTTCTCAGCCAGTTGCGGGGCCGACAGGATAATGGTTGGCGCAGGAGCGGAACTTACGGTCATCTGGGCGTTTTCGGTCCTTTGGGATGCGGGGCGCAAGGCTTTCGCCCGCATCTGGAGCATTTCCCCCCATGCGTCACCTACTTCTCCTGGCCGCCGTCGTCCTGCTTGGCGCCTGTGATCCCGGCATGCCCCAGACCGTCTCCACCACACCGGCCCTCGACGCCGAGCGCCTGGACAAGATGGGAGAGGAGCTGAGAGCCCGCGCAGGCGAGGCCCGTCTGGGCGTGGCCGTGATGAACCTCGAGAATGGAGACCTCTGGGCGATAAACGGCAGCGACCGGTTCCCCATGCAGAGCGTCTTCAAGGCGCCCCTGGGCGCCGCCGTCCTGGCCGAGGTCGACGCTGGACGGCTGGCCCTGGACGAGATCCTCACCGTAAAGGACGAGGACCTTTCGCCGCCCTACAGCCCCGTGGCGGCGGCCTATCCCGGTCGGCGGGACTACACGGTTGACGAACTCCTGACCCTCGCCGTCGGCGGCAGCGACAACACCGCAGCCGATGTCCTGATGGCGAGGATCGGCGGCCCTGGCGCTGTCACCGCCTGGCTTCGCAGTCATGACATCGATCACATGAGGATCGACCGTTATGAGCGCCAGCTGCAGCCGGAGATCGGCGGGCTCAAATCATTCCGGCCGGACCTGAAGACCGAGGCCGCCTACAGCGCCGCCCTGGCGGCGACTCCGGTGGAGGTTCGTCAGGCGGCGACGTCCCGTTACCTGGAAGATCCGCGGGACACGACGACGCCCCGGGACGCCCTGCTCTTCCTGGCCAAACTGGCCCGGGGCGAACTCCTGTCGGAAGCTTCCACAGCCCGTCTGCTGAGGATCATGGAAGACTCCCCCTCCGGGGCCAACCGCCTGGCCGCCGGTCTTCCCGACCAGGCAAGGCTGGCGCACAAGACGGGCACCGCCCGGACGGATCTGGGGCTCAATCCCGCCACAAACGACATTGGTCTCATCACCCTGGCCGACGGCCGCCAATACGTGGTCGCGGTGTTCCTGTCGGGGTCGACCCAGCCTGAGGCCGAGCGAGAGGCGATCATCGCCGACACGGCCAGGGCCGTAACCCAGGCGGTGCGCTAGCAGGGCGCCGACGACGGCCGCCCTGGCCCCAGTCGCCGAATCGCCGCCGCCAGCCGGAACGGCCCTCCTGCCGTGTCGACGGCGCGAACGGCGCAGGGAAGCCGCTCGAGAAGACATTGGACAATATGCCCCGAGCCCGGATGAAGCGGGGTGGCCAACAGGCTGTCGATGGCGCGCCCCTCGGCCATGAAGGGCGCGACGGCGATCACCAGCTCCTGGCCGCCAACCGGCCCGAAGTCGCGGATATTGCTGATATGTCCCTGCAGCCGCCCCCGGCCATAGGCTGACGTGTAGCCCCACGGCTCGGCGACGAGCAGCAGAACGGGTGCCCCTAAGAGGGCGGAAGAGGTGGCGGGGGTTTCCACGAAGACCTAACTATCCAGGAGCGATGACGATCCCATGTCGCGTACGATTGCGACCATCCTGGCTTTGCGCCTCGGCCTAGGGCTTGTATACGGCCTCAACCCCTCAATTCCGCCACGGAGCGCGCCTCGCCTATGGCCAAGATCAAAGTCGCCAATCCCGTCGTCGATATCGACGGGGACGAGATGACCCGGATCATCTGGAAGATGATCAAGGACAAGCTCATCTTCCCCTATCTCGACCTCGAGATCGCCTATTACGATCTGGGCATCGAGTATCGCGACAAGACCGACGACAAGGTCACGGTCGAGGCCGCCGAGGCCATCCAGAAGTACGGCGTCGGCATCAAGTGCGCGACCATCACGCCGGACGAAGCCCGGGTCGAGGAATTCGGCCTCAAGCAGATGTGGCGCTCGCCCAACGGCACGATCCGCAACATCCTCGGCGGCGTGGTCTTCCGTGAGCCGATCATCTGCAAGAACGTCCCGCGCCTGATCCCCGGCTGGACCCAGCCGATCATCGTCGGCCGTCACGCCTATGGCGACCAGTACCGAGCCACCGACTTCCTGGTGCCCGGCAAGGGCAAGATGACCATCCGCTGGGAGGGCGAAAACGGCGACGTCATCGAACGCGAAGTGTTCGACTATCCGGGTTCGGGCGTGGCCATGGCCATGTACAACCTGGACGACTCGATCCGCGAGTTCGCCGAGGCCTGCCTGGCCTACGGCCTGAACCGCAACTATCCGGTCTATCTCTCGACCAAGAACACCATCCTCAAGGCCTATGACGGCCGCTTCAAGGACATCTTCGCCGAGGTTTATGAGGCCAAGTACGCCGAGCAGTACAAGGCCGCCGGCATTGTCTACGAGCACCGCCTGATCGACGACATGGTGGCCTCGGCCCTCAAGTGGTCGGGCGGCTTCATCTGGGCGGCCAAGAACTATGACGGCGACGTCCAGTCCGACCAGGTGGCCCAGGGCTTCGGCTCGCTCGGCCTGATGACCTCGGTGCTGATCACCCCGGACGGCAAGACCCTGGAGGCCGAGGCCGCCCATGGCACCGTCACCCGCCACTATCGCCAGCATCAGCGCGGCGAGAGCACCTCGACCAACTCCATCGCCTCGATCTTCGCCTGGACCCGGGGCCTGGAGCACCGCGCCAAGCTGGACGGCAACGAGGCCTTGGACCGGTTCGCCAAGACCCTGGAGGCGGTCTGCGTCTCCACCGTCGAGAGCGGCTCGATGACCAAGGATCTGGCCCTGCTGGTGGGCGACACCCAGGGCTGGCTGACCACCGAGGGCTTCATCGACAAGGTGGCCGCCAATCTCGAAAAGGCTCTGGCCGCTTAAGGCCTGAGGCCCAAGCTAAGACGACCTAGGGTCCGGTGCGGCGCGCCGGACCCCCATGGGCCACCACCCGCCCGAGCACGCGGTGGCGTTGATGCAGATCCTGCAGGTCCTTCTCGTTGGCGAAGGCCTGACGGCCGTCGGACATGATCTTGTCGGCATGTGAGACCAGGACCGCAAGCCGCTCGGGATCACGCTCCTGCTCAGCCACCAGGGCGAGAATCTCCAGCATCCGGATCAGGACCGACGGCGCGCCGGCGCCGTTCTGGCGGATCATGTCGAAGCTGATGTCCACAAGCCCGGCATAATCGCTGACCGGCCGCAGAAGCAGCACACGGCCATCCTGCACCAGAACGCCTGAGACGAAGGTCCGACGCGCCACCCGGCATAGAGCCGAACCCAGCTGATCCAAGACAGCGATGGCGGTCATGGGGTCATTGATCCCCGGCGACAGGGCGCGGACCGCCACCTCAACCAGTTGTCGGGCGCTATACTCCAGGTCGGCGCCGGACGTGCGGCGGGCGCTGAGCGCCGTGGCCCCGATCACCGCCTCCTGCGCGCCCTCGACCTCCGGCGGCCAGACCAGGGCGACACAGCCGTCAGCCATGATGAAGTCGCCCGGCCTGACCAGCAGACGGATTCGCGCATTATTGGCCAGGGCCCAGGCGGCCAGATCGGCGGTCTCCAGCTGCTGCAGATAGCCGTTCCGGGGATCATGCACAGGTCGCGCGTCGGACCAGTCGAGATCGATGTCGTCGGGCTTGAGCGGCGGCCGCGCCGGCGTAGGCTCGGTCTGCGCGTCCAGGGCTGCGAAAAAGTCCCGCCGGACCAGATCGATCACGGTGTCGATGTTGATCCGGCTCGACATGTGATGGACGTAATAGACCAGCAGGGCGACGCAGAGGCCGCCCAGCAGCATGGCGCCGGCCAGCGCCAGCCGCGGTACGAACAGGTCCTCCTCGCCGCCGCGCACGTGGCGCAGCACCACCAGGCAGTAGGCGAACGAGCCTAGGAACACCCCCAGCACCACCTGGTTACCGCGGTCGCGGGTGAAATTGTCCAGCAGGCGCGGCCCCATCTGGCTGGAGGCCAGGGTGAGGGCGGCGATTGTGATTGAGAAGAGGGTGCCTGTGACCCCGATTGTCGAGGTGGCGATGGCGCCCAGCAGGGTCCGCGCGCCGCTCTCCCCGCCCTGGTAGAGCATCGAAAGCAGCGGCTTGGGGATCCAGTCCGCGCCCTCGGCCCCGACGGCCCAGAAGGCGGCCAGGACGGCAAGCG
The DNA here is from genome assembly GCA_002363865.1 of Caulobacteraceae bacterium UBA3198. Classification (GTDB taxonomy): domain Bacteria; phylum Pseudomonadota; class Alphaproteobacteria; order Caulobacterales; family Caulobacteraceae; genus Phenylobacterium. The sequence continues at coordinate 345,870 of DEWY01000013.1, read as the reverse complement.
TGACAAGCACCGCCGGCACGACCCAGAAGGTCGATCTCAGGTCGTGGATCAGTTTGTGAAGACGCGCCCCCATGGAGCCATAACGCACTGGTCAAGCTTCGGCTCCCGAAAACCCGACACCTCCTGGCGGGCGAGGAAATTGGCGGGGGCGGGCAAGCCGTGTTAACCCTGGCGCGCAACCTGCGAAGCTTGGCCGAGGGGACCCGACCGGCCCATGGTCAGACGTCAACTGTTTCAGATCTTCGTGCTGTGCCTGGTGCTGTTTGGCCTGGCCTTCGCTCTGGCGCCGTGGTTCGCCTTCCGGGCGCTGAAGGCCAACGCCCGGGACCATGATGTGGCGGGCCTGGCCGAGATGGTGGATCTGCGGGCGGTGCGCGCCAGCCTCCGTGATCAGGTCGAGGAGCCCGGACAACCCGCCCCCGCCCCTGGCGAAGCCGGACCGGGCGACATCTGGCGCGATCCGCTCGGCGCCATGCGCCGGGCCCTGGAGCCCTTCGCCGAGCCGCTGTCCCCGCTGACGCCGGCCCCTGCGCGGTTGGAGCCCTATCTGACCCCGGCGGGGCTCTACGACCTGACCCGCGGCTATGAGCCAGGGACCGCGCCGCCGGAGCCGCCCCCGCCGGAAGGCCTGGCGCGCATCGTCGCGGCCCTGAGCGACCCGTGGCCCGCCCTGCGGTTCTGGGGCGTCAACCGGGTGCGCTTCGCCGTTCACCCGCCTGAGCAGGCCAGCGAGGTGACTGTGCTCACCTTCCAGCGGACCGATCTCTTCCAATGGAAGCTGGTGCATGTGCGCCTGCCTGACCGCGACGCCGCGTAGCCGTCCGACGTTCCGGCCTTGGACCTGATTGCGCGTATCGCGCCGTTCTTTGCGATCATCGCCGCCGGAGCTGTAGCCGCCCGGCTGGGCCTGCTTGGCCCCCGCCTGGGATCCTGGCTCTCAGCCTACACCTTCTGGATCGGCTTCCCCGCCCTGTTGATCCGCTGGCTCGGCGATGCGCCGGCGCCACAGGCTAGCCAGGGACTGGCCATGGGCCTCTATGGCCTGACCATGACCCTGCTCCTCCTGGGCGCCTGGGCAGCCGCCCGGCGCATGGGCCTGGCCAAGGAGACCGCCGCCGGCCTGCCGATGGTCGCGGGCCTCGGCAACACCGCCTTTCTGGGCGCGCCCCTGGCCGTGGCGGTGCTGGGGGACGGCGTGCGGGCCCAGGCCGCAGCCCTGGTGGCCATCGACTTCATCCTGCTGATGGGTCTGGCTGTGGCCATCCTGCAGACGGGAACGGCGGCTGTGAGCCTGCTCGGCGCTCTTCGCCGGGTGCTGGCCAATCCCACGGTCCTGGGCGCCGCCTGCGGCCTGGCCCTGTCGGCCGCTCAGACCCGTCTGCCGGGGCCGGCCGACCAGCTCCTCACCTGGCTCGCCCTGACCGCCAGCCCCGTCGCCCTCATCGCCCTCGGCGGCCTGATCGGCCGCGAGGGCGGCTGGCCAAGACGCCAGGACCAGGGGCCGTTGGCGTTGGCCCTGGTCCTCAAGCTGATGCTCGCTCCCCTCCTCGTCTGGCTGGTCCTGGGGGCGGCGGCGGTGGCGCCTGAGCTGAGGGCCACCGCCACCCTGCTGGCCGCCTGCCCCACCGCCGTGAACGTCTTCATCCAGACCCGCAACATCGGAGTCTTCGCCCGCGGCGCCGCCGAGGCGGTGATCGCCGGCACCGTGCTGAGCGCCATCAGCCTGACCTTGATCGCCCACTTCCTCGCCTAGTATGTTCCTGTTATGTTCTCCCCGTGGCGCTTGGCCACTAAGGGGAGAGACGATGATGAGCACGCCGCCTGGACTGGGTTATGTGACCCTGGGCGCCGAGGACCATGCCGCGGCCCAGGCCTTCTATGACGCTGCGCTTGCGCCGCTTGGCCTGCGTCGTCTGCATGAATTCGAGAACTGGACCGGCTATGGCCGCGAGGATGACCCCCATGGCCAGACCCTCTGGGTCTGCAAGCCCTTTGACGGGGCGCCGGCCATGGCGGGCAACGGCGTGATGGTCGGGCTCTATGCCTCGACGCCGGAGATGGTCGACGCCTTCCATGCCGCCGCCATGGCCCATGGCGGCGCCTGCGAAGGCCCGCCCGGCCTGCGGCCGCAATATGGCGAGGGCTGGTACGCCGCCTATGTGCGCGACCCGCAGGGCAACAAGCTGGCCTGCGTGCGGACCCCGCCGGCCTGAGGTCAGGCGGCCGTGGACGGGACGGCCGAAAGGCCGGACCCGCCCCGGGCGCGCGCCTAGCCGGCGATGGCCGTCTTGAGCGCCGCCAGGCCTTCCGCGGCCCGGGCGCCGTCCGGGGCGCCGCCCTGGGCGAAGTCCGGACGACCGCCTGCGCCCTGGCCGCCCATGGCGATCACGGCGGCCTTGGCCAGTTCTGCGGCGTTGAAGCGATCCTTGGCCGCGCCGGTCACCGCCACGGTGACGGCGGCCTTGCCCTCGGCCACGCCGACCAGGGCGATGATTCCGTCGGCGATCTGCTTCTTGAACTCCTCGGCGATGGGCCGCAGGTCCTTGCCGCCCACGCCGTCCATCACCCGGGCCAGCACCTGGACTCCGCCGATCTCTTCAGGTCCGGCCTGGGGCGCGCCGCCGCCGCCCATGGCCAGCTGACGCTTGGCGTCGGCCAGTTCCTTTTCCAGCTTCCGGCGCTGGGCCTCCAGGGCCTCGACCCGGCCCAGGACCTCTGAGACCGGGGTCTTGAACTGCTCGGCCAGTTGCCGCGAGACCAGGGCCTGGTCCAGCAGCCAGCGACGGGCGGGTTCGCCGGTCAGGGCCTCGATCCGCCGCACGCCGGCGGCCACGCCGCTCTCCGACACGATCTTGAACAGGGCGATGTCGCCGGTGCGGGCCACATGGGTGCCGCCGCACAGCTCCACCGAATAGGCGCCGTCCCCGTCCAGCGCGCGCCCCAGGGTCAGGACGCGGACCACGTCCCCGTACTTCTCGCCGAACAGGGCCATGGCGCCGGCCTCGATCGCGGCCTCGGGGGCCATGTTCTTCGTCTCGGCCGGCAGGTTCTGACGGATCACCGCATTCACCTCGGCCTCGATCCTGTCGATCTCCTCCAGGGTCAGCGGCTGGCCGTGGCTGAAGTCGAAGCGGATACGCTCGCCGTCGACCATCTGGCCCTTCTGGCTCACATGGGGGCCCAGCACGTTGCGCAGGGCCGCATGCAGCAGGTGGGTGGCCGAGTGGTTGGCCCGGGTCGTGGTGCGCCGGTCGGCGTCCAGGGCCAAGCGCACCCGGGCGCCGGGCGCCAGCTCGCCAGACTCGATCTCAATGACGTGCACGTGCAGGTCGCCGGCCTGCTTCTGAGTGTCGATCACCCGACCGCGGCCGCCCTGCCATTCCACCTCGCCGGTGTCGCCAGCCTGACCGCCGCTCTCGCCATAGAAGGGCGTGCGGTCAAACAGGGCCTGGACGGTCTGGCCGGCCCCCGCCTTGGGGATCTCGGCGCCCTCGCCCATCAGCACAAGGAGCTCCGCGGTCACCTCGCCTTGGTCATGGCCGACGAAGTCGGTGGGGCCCAGGCGTTCGCGCAGGGCGAACCACTCCCCAGCCGCCGCAGCCTGGCCCGAACCGGTCCAGGCGTCCCGCGCCTGATCCTTCTGGCGCTTCATGGCCACATCGAACCCTTCCAGGTCGACGCTCATGCCCAGGGCGCGGACCGCGTCCTGGGTCAGGTCCAGGGGGAAGCCGTAGGTGTCGTAGAGCTTGAAGGCCGTCTCGCCCGGCAGAACACCGCCGGGGCCCACCTGGCCGGTAGCCTCCTCCAGCAGGCTCATGCCGCGCCCCAGCGTACGGCGGAACCGCTCCTCCTCCTGGCGGAGGGTCTCGGCGATCACCGGCTCGGCCCGACGCAGTTCGGGATAGGCCTCGCCCATCTCGGTCACCAGGGCCGGGGTCAGCCGGTGCATCAGGGGCTCGGCCGCCCCCAACAGGTGGGCGTGGCGCATGGCGCGGCGCATGATCCGCCGCAGCACATAGCCGCGGCCTTCATTGGAGGGGGACACCCCGTCGGCGATGAGGAAGCTGGTGGAGCGCAGGTGGTCAACGATCACCTGATGCGAAAATCGCGCCTCGCCCTGGGCCTTGACGCCGGTGGCCTCTTCGCTGGCGGCGATCAGCGCCCGGAACATGTCGGTGTCATAGTTGGAGTGGACGCCCTGCAGGACGGTGGCGATCCGCTCCAGACCCATGCCGGTGTCGATCTGCGGCTTGGGCAGGTCCTTGCGCGAGCCGTCGGCGAACTGCTCCCAGCGCATGAAGACCAGGTTCCAGATCTCCACGAACCGGTCGCCATCCTCGTCGGGGCTGCCGGGTGGACCGCCGGGCACATGGTCGCCGTGGTCGTAGAAGATCTCGGTGTTGGTGCCGCACGGGCCGGTGTCGCCCATGGACCAGAAGTTTTCTTCCAGCCGCACGATCCTGGAGTCCGGCAGGCCGGCGATCTTGCGCCACAGGGCGGCGGCGTCGTCATCGTCCGGCGCAATGGTCACCATCAGCCGGGCCGGGTCGAGGCCCAGGTCACGGGTGATGAAGGCCCAGGCGTGCTCGATGGCGCCTTCCTTGAAATAGTCGCCGAACGAGAAGTTGCCGAGCATTTCGAAGAAGGTCTGGTGGCGGCCGGTATAGCCGACATTGTCCAGATCGTTGTGCTTGCCGCCGGCGCGAACGCACTTCTGCACCGACACCGCGCGCGGCGCCGGCGGGGTCTCCGCCCCGGTGAAATAGTTCTTGAACGGCACCATGCCGGCGTTGACGAACATCAGCGTCGGATCGTTCTGCGGCACCAGGGGCGCTGACGGGATCACCAGGTGATCGCGATCCTTGAAGTAGTTGATGAAGGCGCTGCGGAGCTGGTTCAGGCTGGACATGGCTTGCATATAGGGCTCGCGCGGCCGGGCGCGCAGGGGAATTTTGCGGGTCGTTTACGGGACTTGCCGCCGAGCGCAAAGAAAAAGGACGCCCTGGCGGCGGGCCAGGGCGTCCTCCTCCGCAGACGAGGCGCCGCGTTGGGGTCCAGGAGCGAACCGGACGCATAGTCGGCGGGGGCGTCCGGCCCGGGCGGTCACGACGCCGTCTGCGGAGATACCGAAGAGCGGTCTGAGGCCGGCTCAGTCGTCCTTGTCGTCAGGCCCGCCGACCAGCAGTTCTTCCTCGATCTTGGAGGTGGCGCCGCGCACCGCCTTCTCGATCTCGTCAGCCACATCACGATTGGCCTTGAGGAATTCCCGCACATTGTCGCGGCCCTGGCCGATGCGCTGGCTGTTGAAGGAGAACCAGGAGCCGGACTTCTCCACCACCCCGGCCTTGACGCCCAGGTCGATGATCTCGCCCAGCTTGGAGATGCCTTCGCCGTACATGATGTCGAACTCGACTTCGCGGAACGGCGGGGCCACCTTGTTCTTCACCACCTTGACCCGGACATTGTTGCCGACGATCTCGTCGCGCTGCTTGACCGAGCCGGTGCGCCGGATGTCCAGGCGGACGGAGGCGTAGAATTTCAGCGCATTGCCGCCGGTGGTGGTCTCCGGGCTGCCGTACATGACGCCGATCTTCATGCGGATCTGGTTGATGAAGATGACCAGGGTCTTGGTCTTGGAGATGGAGCCGGTGAGCTTGCGCAGGGCCTGGCTCATCAGCCGGGCCTGCAGGCCGGGCAGGCTGTCGCCCATCTCGCCTTCGATTTCGGCCCGCGGCGTAAGCGCCGCCACGGAGTCGATGACGATCACATCGACGGCGCCGGACCGCACCAGGGTGTCGGTGATCTCCAGGGCCTGTTCGCCGGTGTCGGGCTGGGAGACCAGCAGGTCGTCCAGGTTCACCCCGAGTTTGTGGGCGTAGGAGGGATCGAGCGCATGCTCGGCGTCGACAAAGGCCGCCGTGCCGCCGCCCTTCTGGACCTCGGCCACCACATGCAGGGCGAGCGTGGTCTTGCCGGAGCTTTCCGGGCCGTAGATCTCGACGATCCGGCCCTTGGGCAGACCGCCAATGCCCAGCGCCAGATCCAGGCCGAGCGAGCCGGTGGAATAGGACTCGATCTCGACGATCTTGCCCTTGTCACCCAGCTTCATCACCGAGCCCTTACCAAAGGCCCGATCGATCTGAGACAGCGCCGCCTCGAGCGCGCGCTGCTTGTCGCCTTCTTCTTTACCCACGAGTTTCAACGCCGACTGTGCCATTTGAGGGGACCCCTTATCCCATGATTCCGTCGGACCGACCGGGGCGATCCCCGGCTGGGCGTCCAGGACTCAGTCGTACGCCTTTTGTTCTCCGTTCGCAAGATGTTCTCTTGTCGGAGCGACGGCCGTTGGCTCCCGCCGCGCAGGCCGGGCTCGTGGGACATATAGGGGGCGCTGACCTTGGGGTTTGCCCGCGCGGGGGGCGCGTCAGCTCCACCGTGGCGCCCGGCCTCGACACTCAGGCCCGGATCAGGACCATGGCGCCGATGTCGCCGGGTCGGGTTGGGATGGCGCCGGGCGGCGAACCCCATCCTGGCATGCCCTGCCCACGGACTCCGCCCCGGTGTGTGCCGGGACTGAGACGCCTACCTCAGGACATTGAGGAGCGAGCTTTCCTGCAGAGCGACAAAGACCTGAGCCGCCGCCTGCACCGAAATCTGGGCCTGCTGGAGGTTGGAGACGGCCTCGCTCATATCGGCGTCGACGATCTCGCCGACCATGCCCTTGATGCTGTTGGTGCGGGCGACGAGGTCCTCCCTCACGGAGTCCACCCGGCTCTGCACCATGCCGTTACGGCCGCCGACATTGACCAGGTCCTTGTAGGCCGCGTCCCAGACCGAAAGCTGGCTCTCCAGGAAGGCCCGCTGATTGTCTGTGAGTTCGCCGTTGAAGGGGCCATCGACGCCCTCCTCGAAGGTCTGGATGGCCTTGAAGGCCTCCATCATGCCGGTGCCGAAGGCGTCCGCCAGGAAGCCCAGATCCACCACCGTGGCATCGTCGACCTTGGCCTGGGCGATGTAGGAGTCATTGTGGAAATAGTCGGCCACATTGGTCGCCGGAATGGTCAGGTCGCTGAGCGAAGTGGCTGAGAAGGGCGCGGTGTTCACCTGCCCGCCAGCAAACAGGTACTTGCCGCCATAGCGGGCGTTCATCCCCTCGACCCCATTGCGGAAGGCGGCCTGCATGTCCTGCATCAGCGTGTCCACGCGCCCGCTGGCGATGGACTCGGCGATGGCCTGCCGGGCGATCTGGGCGGCGTCGGCCACCTGGGAGAGGGCGAAATCCTGGGTGGTCAGCCGGTCGCTGACCAACTTGTTCTGTTCGGTGAAGGCGCCCAGCCTGGTCTCGATGGACCGCATGGCGGTCAGCATCTCGGCGTTACGGGCATAGTCCTTCAGATCAGAGCCGTTCTTCTGGCTCGCGACCTTGGTCCCGGCGTCCATCTGCCGCTGCTGGGCGGAGATCAGGTTGGCCAGAACGGCGCTGTAGTTTCCGCCGGTTGAAACGCGGCTAACCATGGTGTGTGTCCTCAGACGATGTTGGTCAGGACGTCGAACAGTTCCTTGGCCGCCTGGATCATGCGGGCCGAAGCGTTAAAGGCCTGCTGATAGGTGGTCAGGCGCACCAGTTCCTCGTCCAGATTGACGCCCTCGACGGACTGCCGGCGGTTTACCGCCTCAGTTTTCACCGCCTGGGCGCTGGATCTGCGGGTGTCGGCCGCCGCCGATTCCCGGCCGATCGATCCGCCGAACTCAGCGGCGTAGCGGGAGACGGTCATCCTCACGTCGCCCAGGGAGCCGGCCGCGCCAAATCGCGAAACCACTTCGCCGGCCGAAGCCAAAGCCAGCGCCCCTCGCCCGTCCCCAGGGGTCAGCACGGGTTGGCCGACCGCCACGCTGAGGTCGAGCTTGGCCAGGCCCACCTTCATGGGATCGGTGATGAAGGCGGCGTCCACCGCCAGGCGATTGGCCCGTCCGGTCCGCTCCACCACGCCCAAGCCGAACAGGGCGCTGATCGAAGGTCCGCCCACGCCGCGGGCGGTGTTGTCCTGAACGATCGAGGTCGTGGCGTAGAACGGCGCGGCCCCCTTGAAGGTCAGCGCCCCGTTGGAATCCAGGGTGTACTGGCCATATAGCCCCACCCCGGTCGTATTGCTGTTCAGAGCCGCGACCAGATCGTTCATCGTCGCGCCGGCCGGAACGCTGACGGGCACATCCCGGATCGGTTTGCCGTCGCCCTGGGCCAGGCGGATGGTGATGACATCGCCCGGCGTGAAGCCGTGAGCGCTCGCGCCCGACAGGCCGGTGTCATAGTTGGTGAAGCCGCCCGAGCGGATAATGTCGTTCAGGCCGAAGAAGTGCGAGAAGGCGCGCCCCGCCTTGTTGGACGTGCCCTCGTCGATGGCCACCCCGCCGGCGGTGGCCGACAGGCTGAGCACGCCATTGGTGAAGGTGGCTGCGCCGGTCGCCCCCAGGGCGGTGTTCAGGTCCGCCAGGAAGCTCGCCGGGGTAAACGCCGCCGCCGGGCCGCCATCGACACTCATGGTTCCGGCCGTGAAGTTGATGTCCACACGGCGGGTCAGCTGACCCGCAGGATCGACGATGGCCACCGTGGTTGCGCCGGTGAAGCCTTCGACGGCGGTAGGTAGATCCAGACCCGTGTTGCGGCCGGTGAGGGTGGCCTGGGCCGGGACCGTGGTCGAGGCGTTGTGCGCGGCGTTGATGGCATCAGCCGCCCGACTGAGGAATTCGCCCAGCTGGTCGGAGACGCCCGGCAGCTTGTCGTCCCGCAGGTCCAGAAGCCCGCGCAGAGCGCCGCCGGTGATGGTGATGGCCTTGCCCGCCGCAGTCCCACCCGAGGTGTCGGCGGTGATATAGCCCTTGGTGCTGTCGGTGCGGGAATAGGCGAGCTTGGCCGCCCCGTCTCCGGCCAGCATGACCCCCTCGGTGGAGCGGATGATAAGCCCGCCTGTGGGCCGTGAGCTGACCTGCACATTGATCAGGGTGGCCAGCTCGTCCACCAGCTGGCTCTGGATGTTCTCCGAGCCCGAGGCGTCGGCCTGCACCATCTGGGCGCGGCTGATATCGGTGTTGAGCTTGTTGATCTGGTCCAGCAGATCGTTGGCCCGGTCGATATTGGCGCTGATCTGGGTGTCGACGGTACGGCCCAGCTCGTTGAGCGAGGTGTTGATCCGCGCCCCTTCACTGAGGAAGTCCTCGATGGATGACAGCGACTGGCTGCGGAGCAGGCTTGATGAGGGATCGTTGGCGGTGGCGGCGAAGGCGGCCCAGATCTCATCCAGCCGGCCGAAGAAGAACGCCTCTCCCGAGGGGTCGCCAAACAGGCTCTGAGCGTTGTCCATATACTGGGCCACCGCGTCCCACCGGCCGGACTCCGAACCGGCGGTCAGGGTGGCCAGCTGGAGGTACTGGTCGGTGACCCGTTTGACGCCAGAGATCTCGACGCCCATCCCCTGGCCGGCGACCACCAGCTGCTGCTGGTCCACGGTCTTGCGGACGTAGCCAGAGGTGTTGACGTTGGCGATGTTGTCCGACACCGCGCGCAGGCCGACCTGAGAGGCCACCAGTCCGGTGTTCGCTGTCTTAAGGACCGCTGTCAGCGACATGGCCTTATCCTTCCACCCGGCAATCCTCGCTGCGTGGGCCGGCGCATTCTGCCGGGCCTAAGGTGAACGCGCACGCGAGGGTCCGGAAAAACCCTAGCCTTTTCAATACCGACCCATTCAGGGCCCGGAATAGACCCTTCAGTGGTCGCAAGTCTGGCGCCAGTTTGGGCTAGGCCGGCCGGTAACCTTTCCGAAAGGCGGCAGACTCGTCCGGGCCCGTGGCGTCGACTGGGCAAGTTCCGCCTGCGCGATTGCGCGCAGACGCCGCCACCTCCACCCTTTTTATGTTTATTTTCATATGCTTACCGGGGCATCAAAAACTGGCGTGAAGGTTGCTGACATCCCGGCGAACCCTTGGGCGCAGCAGGCGCCGGCCTATTCCCCAATTTCTGCGTCCCCCGCGGCGCCCTCCTGCTGGTCCCCATGTCGTTTTCGTTGCTTCCCATCGCTCCGCCCGCTCCGCCGCCCGCCGCCGGCGCCGCCGCCCCAGCGGGATCTGGCGCGGCGGGCTTCGACGACCTCATGGCCGCCCTGTTCGGCGGCCCGGCGGAAACCCAGGCCCAGCCCGTGGCCGCCACACCGACCTCCGCCGGCGGCAAGCTTGTCGTTCCACAAGAGGGCGAGGAGATCGATCCGGAGGCGCAAGGCGACGACGCCCTCTCACCGGACGCTCAGGCCGCGCTCGTCGGTCTGGCCCAAGCGGCGCCGACTCCAGCCTCGCCTGAACTGACGGCCTCGACCGCCTCGGGCCCCGCGGCCCAGCCGGTGGGCCCAGGCCCGCTTGCGGCGACTGGGCTTGCGCAGCAAACCACGACAGAGCTGCCGGTCGACGCGGCCGTCCTGGATGGCGAAGCCGCGCCAGAGGCTGCGCAGGTTCAAACTGCGGCGGCGCCCGTCGAAGGCGCCGAAGAGACGCCCACAGACCTGGCGGCGTCCCGACCCGCGCCGAACCCGGCCGCTGAAGGGATCAGGGCCGAGAAAGGGCCCCTGGCCCTGGCCGATGTCGCCGGCCGCCGGACGCCCGCGGCCCCTGTGGCGAGCCCGACCGTCCCGACCACGACTGAACCGGTCGCCCAACCCACAGCCGCCCCGACCACCCCCGCCGCGACGGCCCAGGCCAGCGCCCAGCCTCTGATGACCGCCGCAGCCGCCGCCGGCGTCGTCACCCTGAAGGCCAGCCAGTCTGGATCGTCAGCCACCGCCGCCCCCGAAGTCGACGGCGCCGACACCCCGGAGGCCACGCCGTTCAAGGCCGCCATGACGGAGGCCAAGAGCGCCTTTGCGGCGCAGCCTCCCTCGCCCTTCGCCATGACGACCGGCGCGACCACGCTGGCCGCCAAGACCGAGCCGGCCATCGCCCCGCCCCCGGAGCCCGCCCTGGCCGACGCCACAGCGGCGTCGGTAGAGACCATTGAGGCGGGCGGTCTTGATGATCCCGACTCCGTCGGGACCTTGGCAGCCAACAGCACGGCGGCGCCGCTCTCCGAAGCCCGGGACGCGGCCCGCCCCGCGGCCACGTCTGCGACGCTCGCTGATCTCGCCGCCCAGGTGTCCCGCCGCCTCGAAGGCCGTTCGACCCATTTCGACATCCAACTCACCCCTGAGGGTCTGGGCCGGGTTGATGTGCGGGTGGACATCGACGCCCAGGGCAAGCTCACCGCCGCCATGGCCTTCGACAGCCCCCACGCGGCCAATGAAATGCGCGGCCGCTCAGGCGAACTGCTGCGCGCCCTGGAACAGGCCGGCTTCGATCTGTCGGGGGGGCTTTCCTTCAATTCGCCCCAGGATCAGCGTGGCGGCGGCCAGTTCGCCGACCAGGCCCCTGAGCGCGACGCCTGGCAGGGCCGCGCCTTCCAGAGCGCGCTTGGCATGGCCGACGAGGCTGACACCGCCGCGGTCGCCACCCGTCTCTACCAGCAACGCCAGTCCCCGACCGGCGTGGACCTTCGGATTTAGAGAAGCCCCATGGAAACTAACGCCGTCTCCAATTCTCAGAGCGCTGTCTCCACCAGTGTGGGCAATCAGCGTCTGGCTGAGAGCTTCGACACCTTCCTGGTGCTGCTGACGACGCAGATGAAGAACCAGGATCCCCTGTCGCCGATGGATTCTGGGGACTTCACCCAGCAGATCGTCCAGATGACCGGGGTTGAACAGCAGCTGCTGACCAACGACCTGCTCAAGCAGCTGGTCGGCTCGGCCGGCGACGGCGTCGCCGACGCCGTCAGCCTGATCGGCAAGCAGGTCCGCGCCGCCACCGACCAGGCCGCCCTGACCGACAAGGCCGCCGACTGGATCTTCCGCCTCGACCGCGAGGCCCAGAGCGTCAAGATCGAGGTCCTCGACGACAAGGGCGCCATCGTCCACGTCGAGGCCCTGGAGAATGTGGCCGGCGGCGAGCACGACTTCCGTTGGGACGGCAAGAACGTCCTGGGCGCCCAGCAGCCCGACGGCGGAACCTACACCCTACGGATCACCGCCACCGACTCCGCCGGCGCCGCGGTGGGCCACAACACCTTCATCGAGGGGCTGGTCCGCGCCGTCGAGCAGGTGGACGGCCAGACCTATGTGACCATCGGCGGCAGCCGCGCCCTCTGGCAGACCATCAGCAGCATCGGCCTGCCGCCGACCTCCAGCACAGCCTCAGGCGGAACGCCTGACCCCAGTAACAACAGCGACGACGAAACGCCGGCGCTGGCGGCCTGACCGCGTCCTGAACGGACGCAACCGCCACTCAAGTCTCAACCAAGAAGGCAAACACCCCCATGAGCATCAACAGCGCCATGCTCGCCGGCGTCTCGGGATTGACCGCCAATTCCTCCGCGCTCGCGGCGATCTCTGACAACATCGCCAACATCAACACCGTCGCCTACAAGCGCAATCAGGTGAACTTCGCCAACATCGTGACCGCCCAGGCGGTGACCGGGCGCTACAGCGCCGGCGGGGTTCAGGGCCTGACCCGGCAATACATCAGCCAACAGGGGCTGATCCAAAGCGCCAACGCCTCCACCGACCTCGCCATCGCCGGCGACGGCTTCTTCATCGTCACCGAAAAGGGCGCGGGCCTGACGGACGCCGACAAGCGGGTCTTCACCCGTGCGGGCTCATTCAGCGTCGACGCCGACGGCTTCCTGCGCAACGACGCCGGCTTCTTCCTGCAGGGCTGGCCGATCGCCGCCGACGGCACCATCAACTACAACCCCTCCGACCTGAACGAGCTGAACTCGATCAACGTCAAGAACCTTGGCTCGGCGGTTCAGGCCACGGCCAACGTGGTCATCAACGCCAACCTCGACAAGCGCCAGACCATCTCGGCGGCCGAAGCCACCTATAACGCCGCCACCCGCTCCATGGCCGACTGGGAAGAAAACGCCGACCCGCTGACCGGCACCCAGCCGGACTTCAGCATCGAGATGAACGTCGTCGACACCATGGGCGGCACTCACAAGGTGTCCATCAGCCTGCTGCGCTCCTCGGCCAATCCCAACGAGTGGCACGCGGAGATCTACGCCATTCCCGCCGGCGACGTGACCGGTGGTCCCTCGGGCCAGATCGCCGAGGGCCTGGTGATGTTCAATCAGGACGGCACCATCGACCTCACCAACACCACGCTGTTCGGCGCCGCAGGGGCCGCCCCCACCATCAGCCTGGCGGCCTCGGGCACGGCGGGCACGCCGCGCTGGGATGACGCCCTGGGCGTCGGCGCCCAGGACATCACCTTCGACCTGGACAAGCTGACCCAGTACGCCAACGCCTCGACCGTCCGCCTGGTGAATCCCGACGGCGCCACCGTCGGCACCGTGGTCGGCGTGGAAGTGGACGAGGCCGGAATCGTCTCGGCCATCTTCGACAACAGCCAGGTGCGACAAATCGCAAGGGTCGGCGTCGCCACCTTCACCAATCCTGACGGACTGCAGGCGGTCAGCGGCAACGCCTATCGCGGCACCATCGACAGCGGCGAGTATGTGATCAAGCTCCCGGGCCAGGGCGGGGCCGGCGCCATTTCACCCTCAACCCTCGAAAACTCCACAGTGGACATGTCGGCCGAGTTTACCGGCCTGATCACCACGCAGAAAGCTTACTCGGCCTGCTCGCGCATCATTACAACGGCCGACCAGATGTTGGATGAACTCATCAGTATGCGCCGATAACTTGGCGCGTAACTGAGATTTAGTGAAGGTTAATCCCTTCTGAAATCTCTGACTGTATCATTTCAGTACACGGGGGGATCAAATGGTTACTAACTTTTTCACTATCGGGATTCACGAGCTGTTATGGCAGGCCGGCTATGGTCTGGCTCAACGATGATGGTGTGAAGGGCGTAAAGCCATGTTGCAACAACAACAACAGACCCGAACCAACAGCCGCGGCGAGCCCTATGTGATCGGCCCGACCGGCGCGCCCCTGACGCTCGCCGATCTGCCGCCGGCCGACACCGGGCGCTGGGTGATCCGTCGCAAGGCCGAGGTGGTGGCCGCCGTCCGCGGCGGGCTGCTGAGCCTGGAAGACGCCCTGACGCGCTATGGCCTGACCTCCGAGGAGTTCCTCGCCTGGCAGAAGTCCATTGAGCGTCATGGGCTCGCCGGCCTGCGCACCACCCGACTGCAACAGTATCGCTGAACCTCTTCTCCCCCAGGATCGGTTCGCGAGAATGGCGGCCGCGCTGTAAGGCGCGGCCGCTTTTTCACGCGCCGCGCGCGAACCTTGGCCTTGGCACGACTGTCGCAGCCCTATGCCTAAAATGGGTCATGGGAGGTGTGTCGTGTCGAAAGAAGACAGTTTCTGGTTCGCCGTCGCCGGGACCGTGGTGTGGTTGGCCGCCACCCTGTTCTATGCCGCCTTCGCGGGCGGACTGATCGAGCAGGCCTTCTGGTTCTACGCCTTGAACGCCGCCCTTGTGGCGATCGCCATCGCCTTCTTCTTCCATCTCACCGCCCGACTGCGCCGGCTGCCACAACGCAGACGGACGCCCGCGGCGCTCGCCTTCAGCGCGCCCGGCTTGTTGGGCTCGATCCTGGTCATGGCGCTGTTCGACGCTTTGATGCCCGACCTGCCCCCAGAGAGCCTGGGCCGCTATGGCGCCCTGGTGGTCGTGGCCTATGGAGCCCTGGCTGTGCTGGCCCTAGAACGGCCGGCCCGGACCGCCTGAGACGCCCAGTCCAGGTTGGACGCCGCCATCGGCCAGGCGGCGTACGCGCACGATGATCCGCTCGCGCTCGCCAGCCCGCCGCTCCACCAGCAGGCGGGCCACCTGGGCGTCGTCGTGGAAGGCGTAGCCCTTGATGGCGTCGAGGATCGCCTTGGCCAGGTTGTCGAGATCCAGCCACGGCGGATCGCCGACATATTCCATGGCGATCTCCACGGCATAGTCGCCCCAGGCCGGCCGGGCGCCGCGCCAGGCCTTCCGGAAGAACTCATAGATCAGCGGCTTATAGTACTTGGCCTGGGTCGTCAGGCCGTCGACCACGACCTCCAGATCGCCTTCGCCCTCCCGGGCGCGCACCTTGCCGTGGTGGGTCCAGCCATCGTTCATGGCTCTCTCTAGCCCGCAGACGCTTTGCAGTCTCGCCCGGCCTCGCTAAACCGGCCCGACAATTTCAGGCTGGAGATCCCTGCGATGACCGCGACCCGCACCGAAACCGACACCTTCGGCCCTATCGAGGTTGCGGCCGACCGCTACTGGGGCGCCCAGTCCCAGCGCAGCATCGGCAACTTCAAGATCGGCTGGGAAAAGCAGCCCCAACCGATGATCCGCGCGCTGGGCGTGGTCAAGCGCGCCGCGGCCGAGGCCAATATGGAGCTGGGCCGACTGGACCCCAAGATCGGGGCGGCCATCGTCCAGGCCGCCCAGGAGGTCATCGACGGCAAGCTCGACGACCACTTCCCCCTGGTGGTCTGGCAGACCGGCTCGGGCACCCAGTCGAACATGAACGCCAATGAGGTGATCTCGAACCGCGCCATCGAGATCCTGGGCGGGGCGATGGGCTCCAAGTCGCCGGTCCATCCCAACGACCACGTGAACATGAGCCAGTCGTCCAACGACACCTATCCCACGGCCATGCACATCGCCTGCGCCGAGCAGGTGGCCCGCGAACTGATGCCGGCCCTGGAACATCTGCACGTGGCGCTGAAGGCCAAGACCGTGGCCTTCGACCACATCATCAAGATCGGCCGCACCCACACCCAGGACGCCACCCCCCTGACGCTGGGCCAGGAATTCTCCGGCTACGCCCACCAGGTCTCCGGCGGCGTGCGGCGGCTGAAGGAGAGCCTCTATGGCCTCTACGAACTGGCCCAGGGCGGCACCGCCGTCGGCACCGGCCTGAACGCCCCCGTCGGATTCGCCGAGAAGGTGGCCGAGAAGATCGCCGCCATCACCGGCCTGCCCTTCGTCACCGCGCCGAACAAGTTCGAGGCCTTGGCCGCCCACGACGCCATGGTCTACAGCCACGGCGCGATCAACACCGTCGCTGGCTCGCTGTTCAAGATCGCCAACGACATCCGCTTCCTGGGGTCGGGGCCCCGGTCGGGCCTCGGCGAGCTGTCCCTGCCGGAGAACGAGCCGGGTTCCTCCATCATGCCGGGCAAGGTGAACCCCACCCAGTGCGAGGCCCTGACCATGGTCTGCGCCCAGGTGTTCGGCAATCAGACGACCATGACCTTCGCCGGCGCCTCGGGCCACTTCGAGCTGAACGTGTTCAACCCGGTCATGGCCTACAACTTCCTGCAGTCGTGCAAGCTGCTGAGCGATGCGGCCATCTCGTTCACCGACAACTGCGTGGTCGGCATCGAGGCCCGCGAGGACAACATCAAGGCCGCCCTGGAGCGCTCCCTGATGCTGGTCACCGCGCTGGCCCCCAAGATCGGCTACGACAACGCCGCCAAGATCGCCAAGACCGCGCACAAGAACGGCACCACCCTGCGCGATGAGGCCGTGGGCGGCGGCTATGTGACCAACGAAGAGTTCGACGAGGTCGTGCGCCCGGAGAAGATGATCTCTCCGGGCTGAGCTTGAGAGCCACTAGATGGCGCGCGTTTTGATCCGGTAACCGGTTCCCACTTATCGGAACGCGCTTCAGACCAGTTCCACCGCCACCGCCGTGGCCTCGCCGCCGCCGATGCACAGGCTGGCGAGGCCGCGACGACCGCCGCGGGCCTGCAGCGCCGCGATCAGGGTGGCCAGGATCCGCGCGCCAGACGCCCCGATGGGATGGCCAAGCGCGCAGGCGCCGCCATTGACGTTCAGCTTCTCCCGGGGAATGGCCAGTTCGCGCTCGGCAATCATCGCCACCACGGCGAAGGCTTCATTCACCTCGAACAGATCGACCTCATCCACGGTCCAGCCGGCCCTGGCCAGGGCCTTGCGCATGGCCGGGACCGGGGCGGTGGTGAACTGGCCTGGCTCATGGGCGTGGGCGGCGTGAGATGCGATCCGCGCGACCACCGGCAGGCCAAGCTTCTCCGCCACCGAGGCTCGGGTCAGGACCAGGGCCGCGGCCCCGTCGCTGATCGAGCTGGCGTTGGCCGCGGTGATCGTCCCGTCCTTGGCGAAGGCGGGCTTGAGGTTGGGGATCTTGGCCGGGTCGGCCTTCAGCGGCTGCTCGTCGGTGGCGACGGTTTCGGCGCCCTTGCGGGTGGTCACCTCCACCGGAACGATCTCGCCTTCAAAGGCGCCGGTCTCCGTGGCCGTCCGCGCTCGCGACAGGCTCAGAATCGCAAACGCATCCATGGCCTCGCGGGTGAACTGATAGGCCCGCGCCCTCTCCTCGGCGAAGGATCCCATAAGCCTGCCCGGCTCATAGGCGTCCTCCAGACCGTCGAGATACATGTGGTCAAAGGCGGTGTCGTGGCCGATCCGCGCCCCCGACCGGTGCTTGGCCAGCAGATAGGGGGCGTTCGACATGCTCTCCATGCCGCCGGCGATGATGATCTCGGCCGAACCGGCGGCCAGGGCGTCGTGGGCCATGATGGCCGCCTGCATGCCCGACCCGCACATCTTGTTGACGGTGGTCGCCTGCACCGACCTCGGCAGGCCAGCGCCGAGCGCCGCCTGACGGGCCGGCGCCTGGCCGAGCCCGGCCGGCAGGACGCAGCCCATGAAGATCTGCTCGACCAGGTCGGGGTCCACGCCCGCGCGGGCGACGGCGGCGCGGACCGCCGCGGCGCCCAGTTCGGTGGCCTTCAGGGGCGACAGGGCGCCCTGGAAGCCGCCCATGGGCGTGCGGGCGAAGGCGGCGATGACAACGGGATCGGTCTGGCTCATGGCCGGAAGATACTCCGCCCGAGCCGGCCCCTCCAGTCCGGCTGTCGGCGGCCTCAGGCCGGCTGGCGCAGGTCCTTGAAGCCGATCATGCGGCCGGCCGCCTCGTCCCACAGGGCCAGCCGCGCGCAGCCGAGGCTCTCACGGACTCCGAGCCGGCTGTAGCCGCGCAGCTCCGGATAGTCCTTCAGCGCGTCGCCCAGGCGGTAGAAGGGAATGCGGCTGTGCAGATGGTGCACGTGATGCACGCCGATATTGGCCGTCAGCCAGGCCAGCGGCCGCGGCAGGTCGTAAAAGGAGCTGCCATGCAGGGCGGCGTCATGCAGGTTCCAGGCGCCCGCCCGGGCCCAGGTGGTCTGTTCGAACTGATGCTGGACGTAGAACAGCCATACCCCGGCGGCGGCGGCCAGGAAGACCGTGATCCCATAGACCGCCAGGAACGGGACGGCCCCGAAGACCGCCACGCCCGCCGCGATCACCGCGGCGATGCCGAGATTGGCGCCCATGACGCTGATCCAGGCCTTGCGATCGCCCATCATGCCAATGGGCAGCCGATGCTGCAGGAAGAACATGTAGGCCGGCCCGATGGCGAACAGGACCACCGGATGACGGTAAAACCGATAGAGGAACCGGCCCAGGGCTGTGCGGCCCTGGTACTCTTCCACGGTCATCAGCTCGATGGCGCCCAACTCCCGGCGGTCGAGATTGCCCGACGTCCCATGGTGATTGGCGTGCGAGGCCTGCCAGTAGCCGTAAGGGGTGAGCGTCAGAACCCCCAGCACCCGTCCGACGGCGTCATTGACCTCCCGGCTGGCGAACAGCGAGCCGTGACCGCAGTCGTGCTGCAGCATGAACATCCGCACCAGGAAAGCCGCCGCCGGCACGCAGAGCAGCAGACCGAGCCAAATCCCGTTGGCTGCCAGCAGGGTGGCCGCCAGGGCGAAGCCGGCCAGGGGAAGAACCGTCCAGGCGATCTCCGCCAGGCTGCGGGAAAGCTGGGGACTGCGATAGGCCGCCAGCGTCTTGCGCCAGTGCGCGGCGCTGAGGCGGCCGGCGTCGGCCGAGGAATCAAAAGCCATGAACAGGGGGGTTCCGAAAGGGTCGGGAAGGACGCGGGAGGTTACGACAGGATCCTTGCCCTGTGGTTTCGACAGCAATGTGGCCTGCCAGACCACAACGCGCCTGACCAGGGGTTCTGGGTAAAAAACAGGCTTCCCCTCAGTCCTGGACGGGCACGGTGGCGGCGATGAAGCCGCCGCCCAGGACGCGGTCGGGATCTTCCGGCGCATACAGCACGCAGGCCTGGCCGGGCGCCACGCCCTCCTCGGCGCCGTCGAACACCACGCCCACCTCATCGCCCACCCAGCCCAGCCGGCCGGGGACCGGTTCACGGGTGGAGCGCACCCGCGCCAGGACCGGACGGCCCTCGTCGCAGGCCGCGGCGAAGCTGGCCGACTCGCCTAGCCAGTTGGTTTCCTTCAGCCGCAGGGCCCCGGTGAGCAGGGCCTCCCGGGGGCCGACGATGACCTGGCGGCTGTCGGCGTCGATGCGGACCACGAACAGGGGATCGCCCACGGCGACGTTCAGGCCCCGGCGCTGGCCGATGGTGTAGCGTGTCACGCCCTCGTGCCGGCCGAGCACCCGGCCGTCCATGTGGACAATGTCGCCGGGCTCGGCCCCGTGCGGGCGCAGGCGGTCGATGACGGTGGTGTAGCGGCCTTCCGGCACGAAGCAGATGTCCTGGCTGTCGGGCTTGTCGGCGATGGCCAGGCCAAGCTCGGCCGCCACCCGCCGCACCTCGGTCTTGGGCAGGCCGCCCAGGGGAAAGCGCAGGAAGTCCAGCTGCTCGGCCGTGGTGGCGAACAGGAAATAGCTCTGGTCCCGGGTCGCATCCATGGCCCGCTGCAGGTGCGGACGATTGCCGCCAGCCGCCCGGCGCACATAGTGGCCGGTGGCCAGGGCCTCGGCGCCCAGGTCGCGGGCCACGTCCAGCAGGTCGCGGAACTTCACCGTCTGATTGCAGCGCACGCAGGGGATCGGCGTCTCACCGCGCAGATAGGCGTCGGCGAACTCCTCCATCACCTCCTCGCGGAAGCGGCTCTCGTAATCGAGGACATAATGAGGAATACCGATGGCCTCGGCCGCGGTGCGGGCGTCATGGATGTCCTGGCCGGCGCAGCAGGCGCCCTTCTTGGCCAGGGCCTGTCCATGGTCATAGAGCTGCAGGGTCACGCCGACCACGTCATAGCCGGCCTTGGCCAGCAGGGCGGCGGTGACGGTGGAGTCCACGCCTCCCGACATGGCCGCCACAACCCTCGTTCCCGCCGGCAAGCCGACGGCGACGCGCACGGCGTCGACCGCGGCGTCGGCCGCCGTGCGGGTCGAGGGGTCCGAAAGCTGTGAATCCAGGGAGGCGGCGTCCATGGGCGCTATTTAGCGACTGCGCGGGCCCATTGCGAGCCACAGCCGCTGCGACAGATCTGTCTGGTGTCCGACACACTTCACCGTGGAGTTGATTGGTTAAGGTGAAGTCTCTGGTCTAGGTTGACTCCATCACCGGTGAGTATCCGACCGGGCGCCGGTGACCGAGAGCCCCTGTGAGCTCCCGCCCCGTTTTGGCGAAGGTGGTCACAATGCAGCATTACCGAGTTTACGTCGTCACGCCGCAAGAGCAGATTTCCGAGGCGGTCGAGGTCGATTACCGAGACGACCGCCACGCCTTGGCCGAAGCCCAACGGCTGAGCGAAGCTGAACACGCTGTGGAAGTCTGGACCGGCGATCGCCTGGTGGGCAGACTGGGCGAGGCCTTCAATTTCGGCGGCCCCCTCTAGGCGCACGCATTACCCATGACGGACTCTTCGGATGTCGCCCATATGGGTGGCTGCCTCTGCGGCTCTGTCCGTTACCGGGTGACCGGTCCCCTCGCCGACATCCAGCTCTGCCATTGCAGCCAGTGCCGCAAGGCTCAGGGTTCGGCCTTCGCCGCCAATGTTCCCACCGACGAGGATCGCCTGAGCTTCCTCTCCGGCGAAGAGGTCCTGGTCCGGTTTGAGTCCTCCCCGGGAAAGACCCGCGCCTTCTGCGGGCGGTGTGGGTCGCCATTGTTTAGCCAGACCACCGCCAGGCCCGGCGTCGTCCGCCTGCGGGCCGGGACCCTGGATGATCCCAGCGGCGCGCGCCTGGGCTTCCACATCTTCGCCGACTCCCACGCCGACTGGTGGGAGATCGACGATGACCTGCCCCGCTATGCCGAGCGGGCCCCGAACGCGTGAGGCTGAGCGGCCTCAGTCCTTCGTCCAGCGGGGATTGAGCCGCGCCGCACCGCCGCCCGGCAGGTCCACCTGGTAGCCGCTGAACCGCACATCAGGGGTCATGTAGTCGGTGGAGATGTAGTGGGCGCCGGTTGCGAAGGCCGCCTCACGGCGGGCCGTGTCGTTCGTGCGCGCCTCCATCGTATCGGCGTCGGCGCGGGTGCGGACGATCAGGCCGGCGGCCACGGCGGCGGCGATGCGCTCGGCCTGCGCCTGCGGGTCGTTCAGGGTGATGTATCCCGCCGCGTCCTCGGTCTCCTCGATATTCACGAACATCACCCGGCCCTCGAGCGAGCGACGGGCGCCCCGATAGAGGTCCACCTGACTGCGCGGAGCGTCGAGGGCGAACATGACCTTGCCGCGGGCCTCGCCCAGGCTCGGCCAGGCGCCGGCGGCCGCGGCCGCCCGCAGGGTCGGATGGTCGCCTTGCACATCATCAGGTGTGATGAGGGCCTCAGGAGCGAACACGCTGCGGATCTCGGCGTCCACCGTCTCCATGGCCGCGGCGTCGAAGGGCGCGGGCGTCACCGCGCCCGGCGCCGGCAGGGCTTGGCCCTCCTTCAGGTTCAACAGGATCAACAGGGGAACGTGGTCGGGATTGGCCTTCGACCAGGCCGCCACCTCGGCCAGACAGCCGGTGAACAGCGGGCACGAGCTGCGATAGTCGATGTCCTGGACATGCAGCACCTTCAGGCCTGGCCCCGTCAGGGGCGCGGTGTCATAGGCCGCCGCCCCCTGAGTCATCCGCAGCCCCAGGGGCCGGGCGTAGCGGCCGGGGTCGGGATCGTTCAGGACGTCGATCTCCAGCTGGCGTGCGCCGGCGGCGAGCTGGACGCTCAGCGGGGCGTGGGCGTAGTCGAGGGCTTGCGCCTGCTCTGGCGCCATGGCCCGCAACAGCGCCATTTCAGGCGGGGGAATGGCCAGCTTGTAGGAGTTGTGCGTGCCCACCGCCTGAAGGGCGTTGACCGGCAGTTGATCCACCGCCTCTCGGGCGCAGCCGGCCTGCCCGTCCGGCGCCTCAAGATCACAGCCAGGGGCGACCGCCAGGGCCGCAGCGAGCATCAGGGCGACGGACATAGGGCGCTCCAGGGCGAAAATGGGGGCCATTTCGGGTGGGTAGACTACCGAAGCGGGTCGTTTCGGACACTTTGTCGCAGGTTTTTGACGGTAGTGTTACGTGGGATTAAGCGTGAGCCTGCAGGATCGCCCCGAACAGGAGGCTATCTTGGCGCTGACCCATAAAGCCCTGCTCGGCTTCGCCTTCGCTTCGGCCGATCTGCTGATCGAGACCACGGCGGAGGGGCGAATCTCCATGGCGCTTGGCGCCGGCGAAGCCCTGGCCGGGTCCAAGGATCGCGCCCTTGAGGGCGCCGACCTGTCTGAGTTCATCGCCGCCGATGACCGCGAACTGGTGCAGATGGTGTTCAAGGGGCTCGGCGAAGGCATGCGAGCCGGCCCCATCAATGTGCGCCTCTCGGGTGTGGGCAGCGCGGGCCACGAGGACCGCGGGGCCTGCCTCTCGGCCTTCCGGCTGCCGCAGAACGACGGGGCGGTCTCCTGCGTGATGACGCGGGCCGCCGCCACACGGGCCGCCGGCCCCAACGGCCTGCACGACCGCGCCTCCTTCGAGGCCGCCGCCGTCAATATCCTGGAACACGCCCGCGCCCGGGGGCAGAAGATCGAACTGGCCATGGTCGACGTGCCCGGCTTCGAGGCCGCCGCCCGGCAGGCGGGCGAGGCGGAAGGCGCCGAGCTGCGCGCCCGCCTGGCCGCCGTCATCCGCTCGCAGTCCTATGGCGGCGGCGCGGCCGCGGGTCTGGGGGAGGACCGCTACGCCCTGCTGCGCGAGGGGCGCGAGACGCCGCAGGAACTCTCCCACCGGATTGCCCGCCTGCTCGACCTGGACCCGGCCCTGGGCGTCGCACCGGTGGTGCAGCAGGTCAGCGCCGGCGCCGAGCTGGCGCCCGACCACCTGCTGCGCGCCCTGCGCTACACCATGGACGGATTTCTGCGCGACGGCGGCGCCAACACCGCCCCGGCCGATCTTGGGCAAGCCTTCGAACGCTCGGTGGCCCAGACCATGGCCCAGGTCAGCGCGCTCGGCAAACGGGTCGAGGCCCGGGACTTCGCCCTCTTCTTCCAGCCGGTGGTCAGCCTCAAAGGCTCTGCCAGCCTGCACCACTATGAGGCGCTGATCCGCTTCGGCGACCAGGGCGCCCCTTTCCCCATGATCCGCATGGCCGAGGAGATGGACCTGGTCTGCGCGCTGGACTCCGCCGTCGTGGACAAGGCCCTGGAGCACCTGACCCGCAGCCCCGACCTGATCCTGGCGGTGAACCTGTCGGGGCGCTCAATCGGCAACCCGATCTTCGTCACAGAGCTCGCCCGCCGCCTGGCCGCCCATCCGGAAGTCAAAGGGCGCCTGATGTTCGAACTGACCGAGAGCGCCGCCGTCGGCGACCTGGCCCAGGCCGACCGCCACCTGCAGAGCCTGCGGGTGCTGGGCTGCGAGATCTGCCTGGACGACTTCGGCGCCGGCGCCAGCTCGCTCGCCTATCTGCAGCATCTGAATGTGGACGTGGTGAAGTTCGACGGCGCCTTCATCCGCGACCTGGAGCACGACAGCCGTGGCGCGGCCTTCATCAGCCAGCTGGTGCGCATGTGCGCCGAGCTGAAGGTCGAGACCCTGGCCGAAATGGTCGAGACCCCCCTGGTGGAGCAGGTCATCCGCAAGGCCGGCGTCGACATGGCCCAGGGCTGGCTCTACGGCGCCGCCGCCCGCGAGCCGGCCCCCTTCCCGCCCGTGAGCGCGGGTGCGACGACCGCGCCCGGCCGCCGTCGCGGGGCGGTGGAGGGCTGGGGGTAGGCAGGTTGAGGCCGGCCGCCGTCAGGTGCTCGTCAGCGCTCCCAAGGCTACGAGCTTTGCCGCAAGCTCACCATTCCGGAACGGCTTAGTCAGCCCCACGAGATCGGACTCCAATCCCTCCGCCTCGGCGTAGCCGGACACGATGAGGATCGGCAGACCTGGCCAGTCGGCCTGCACTTTCCGCGCCAGCTCTGCGCCTGTAACGCCTGGCATAAGATGATCGGTGACCAGCAGGTTCGGTCGCAGGCCTTCCTCCAATAGGCGCAGCGCCTCCTCGCCCGAGTTCGCTTCAATGACCTCAAAGCCCAGATCGGTCAGCATGTCCGCGGTCGTCATGCGAACGAGCTCCTCATCGTCGACAAGCAACGCCGCGCCGAGTGCGACGCGTGAGTTCGAACTCTCTTCCGACGGGTTGACGGGGCTTGGCCGGTTCGTCGTCAATGGCAGCCAGAGGTTTACTGTCGTTCCCTCGCCGAGCGTGCTCTCGATCGTGAGTCCTCCCCCCAGTTGGGCGGCGAGGCCATGCACCATGGAAAGACCAAGACCGGTGCCCCGGCCTACGCCCTTGGTCGAGTAGAAGGGCTCTATGGCGCGGGCGAGCGTGGCTTCGTCCATGCCGGTCCCGTTGTCGCTCACGCACAGGCGAATGAACTTGCCGGCCGGCACCCCTGGATAATCCCCGGCCCGCACATCCTCCTGACGGGCCTGGATCCTGAGGACTCCGCCCTGCGGCATGGCGTCCCGAGCGTTCACCGCCAGATTCAGGATCGCCATCTCCAGCTGATTTGGGTCGGCGAGTGCGGCCGGCAAATTTTCCGGCAGATCGACCCGAACTTCAATCTGCGGGCCAGTCGTACTGTCCACAAGGTCGGCCATGCTCTTCACCAACTGCATGACGTCGATGGCGGCCGATTGGAGGGGTTGGCGTCTGGCGAACGCCAGAAGTCGTTGTACGAGCGTCTTGGCCCGCTCTGCAGATTGCAGAGCGCCATCGATGAGCCGGCGTTCTCGCTCAGTACCAAGTTCGCGGCGCATCAGCATATCGAGGCTGCCGATGATCGGCATAAGCAGGTTGTTGAAATCGTGTGCGACACCGCCTGTGAGCTGGCCCATCGCCTCCATTTTCTGGCTCTGGCGCAGCGCCTCTTCCACCCGCTGGCGGTCCTCAGCCTCCTTGCGGAGCGCGTCCAGCGCCGCGGTCAGGCCGGCGGTGCGCTCTTCGACGGTTTGCTCCAGCCGGGTGGTGAGCGCTTGCAGCGCTTGCTCGGCTCGTAGCCGCTCGGTCACCTCGTAACCGCCGACGAAGATCCCGGTGACAACCCCGCTGTCGAAGATCGGCTGGTACAGGAGGTCGAGATAGCGGTCCTCTGAGTGGCCGCCGAATCTGACTGCAATGGTCGACGCGCTGAACGACTCCCCCGTGGCGAAAACGTCATCGAGCAACTCGAAGAAACCTTGGCCCTCCAGGTCAGGGAAGACGTCCCGAACATTGCGACCGATGTACTCGCGGTTTCCGGTGACAGAGGTGTAGGCGTCGTTCACATATTCGAAGACGTGGTCTTCACCCGAGAGCACAGCAACGAAGCCGGGCATCTGCTGCAGATTGCTGCGCAGCTTCTGCTCGGCGCGTCGCCGTTCCGAGATGTCGTTGAAAAGGATCGCCACCCTGGCATCCTCTGGCTCCCCGATGGGAAAGGCATAGACGTCGAACCATCTTCCGAGGTGAGCCGAGCCTTGTTCGAACCGCTCTGGCGTACGGGTGCGGGCGACCTGCCCATAAATCTCGAACCAATGCTCCTCCAAGGTGGGAGCCGCCTCCCGTAGCCACTTGCCGTAGATCTCCTTGGGAAAACCTGTTTGCCTGAAGAAGGCGGGGTTTGCCTCCGCGACGCGATAGTCCACCTGGCGCGTTGGGTGCGAAAGGTCGACCTCTACGACACAGAAACCGGAATCGATGTTCTCAAATAGCGTTCGATAACGAACCTCGCTCTCTCGGAGCGCGGCTTCGGCCCGCCCACGTTCGACGGCGTCCCAGGTTCGCGCCGCCACCTCCTCAATGAGCGCCACATCCTCTGCAGACCAAAGACGCGGGTGGCGCGAGTTGACATAGAGCGAGGCGCGCAGGCGTCCGTCGCGCAGCAGCGGCACGGACACCACAGCCCTGGTGTCTATCGCAGCCCAGACCGATGCATCCTGTCCACCATCTGTCGTCACATCGGCGCAGACCTCGGTTTCGCCACGCCGCTGCTTGGCAATACGGCCATCGCCGAAACTGGCGAGTGGGAACTCGCCCAGGAGAAGTTGCGTGCCGGGTGCATAACAATGCGTCAGCCTGATCGACGACTCGTCGGCCTGCACCTGCCCGTAACCGACCCGGTCCGCCCCTAGATGCTCGCCGAGCAGGTCGACGGCCGCCTGGAGAATCTCCTCGGCGTCTTCAAGGTCCCGGAGGCGCACCTCGAACCCCAGGCGAAAAGCCTGTCGCCGTTCGGCGAGCACCTGTTCGGTGATCTCACGGCACGGACAAAAGAACCCGGCTATGGCGCCGGCCTCATCCGGCATAGGGGTGTAGGAAAAGGCGAAGTGCGTCTCCTCCAAAAAGCCGCGACGGTCCATCATCAGCTTGATGTCGTCCATATGGACCGACCGACCAGCATAGGCGTCGTCGACGATGGGCGTCAGATCGGCTCTTATCTCGTGCCAGACCTCAAGAAAGTCACGTCCAAGCGCTGTCGGGTGCTTCGCGGCCAGGATCTCGGCATAGGCGTCGTTGTAGAGTAGCGTTCGCTCCTCGCCCCATACGATGAACATGGGCTGTTTGGCCGACAGCATCACGACCAGCAGCGTCTTCAGGGACTGCGGCCACGCCTGCGACACGCCAAGCGCGGTGGCAGACCATTGATGAGCACGCATCAGCGCACCTAGCTCACCACCGCCCGCGAACACCGCGGCGTTCTGAGCGAGTTCAGCCTCGCGATCCATTGAAAGCCCCCGCGCCCACCCGCTACCTACCGGGAGCACGAGCGGCCGGGTATTGCGGGTTTTTTAGTGCTGTAGGCCCAACGTATGGGGGGCCACAAGGTTCACGCTGGTCGGGACGCATCGCGCCTGCAAGTCGGCGGGC
The DNA here is from genome assembly GCA_002363865.1 of Caulobacteraceae bacterium UBA3198. Classification (GTDB taxonomy): domain Bacteria; phylum Pseudomonadota; class Alphaproteobacteria; order Caulobacterales; family Caulobacteraceae; genus Phenylobacterium. The sequence goes on along the minus strand of DEWY01000013.1, from coordinate 318,689 downwards.
GCCACGCGCGCTCCCCTCAGGCCTTGCGCACATTCCGTCGCGCGGCGCCGGTCACGGAAGGCGGCTCACGTCACCAAAGTCGCGTCCACGTCCTAAACCCCCTCCGCCTCCAACCGCGCGCGCCACAGCGCGGCCCGCTTGGTCAGCTCGTCCTTGCGGCGGAGGTCGGAGTAGTCCTCCGGCAGGCGGTCGAGGATTTCGAAGCGGAAGGCGTCTGGGCCGTGGGTGGTCCAGGCGGTCTGGAGGGTGCGGTGGGGGCTGGAGCCCTGGCGTAGGGCGAACCACATCCCGTTCTGATGGGTGTCGATGTGGCGGCTCTGGCCGACCCAGGCCTGGCCCGTGGCGTTGCAGATGACGGCGAAGACGCCGGCGATGGTCGGGCGCTCCTTGTAGGCGGCGATCAGCGCCTTGCGGGTGGATGAGGTCATGACAGCTCCTATTTACCCGGGTATATATGGCGGGTGTTTTTACCCGGGTAAATAGATGACCGATCACGCGAGCGAATTTCCCTCAGGCCTCGTCCTGTTTCAGGGGATGCGGAAGATCGCCCAGGGACCGCTGGGCGAGGTGCAGGCCAAGGCCCTTGCGGCGCGCAGCGCTGCGCCCGAGGCGCCCCTGCTGGCCTTTGACCTGGCCACCGGGCGGCTGACGGACCTGGACGGGCGGGTAGAGGCCGCGGCGGGTGTGTCTGGGCCTGAGCCGGAGCCGGAGCCCGCGCGACGGGGGCGGCCGAAGCTGGGGGTGGTGGCCCGGGAGGTCACCCTCCTGCCCCGGCACTGGGACTGGCTCTCGCAGCAGCCGGGCGGCGCTTCGGTGACCCTGCGCAAGCTGGTGGAGCAGGCGCGAAAGACCCATGCGGGGGCGGATGAGCAGCGCCGTCGTCGGGACGGCGCCTATCGCTTCATGGCGGCCATTGCCGGCGATGCGCCAGGCTTTGAGGAGGCGAGCCGCGCCCTGTTCGCCGGCGACCGAGGGCGGCTGTCGGCGCTGATGGCGCCCTGGCCGGCCGACATTGTCGCCACGGTCGAGACGCTGCTAGGGCCTGAGGGCGAGTCCTGAGCCTGGAGGGAGCGCAGAGGCCTCAGGCGGCCTTCTGCAGCTCCTGCTTGACCCGTTCGGCCAGGGTCTTGATGTCGATGGGCTTGGGCAGGAAGGAGATGTTGGTCTCCCCCTCCAACAGGTTGGAGAACTCGGCCTCGGCATAGCCGGAGATGAACATGACCGGGGCGCCGGCCAGGTATTGGCGGGCCTGTTTCAACAGGTCAGGCCCCTGCATGCCGGGCATGACCACGTCGGAGATCATCAGGTCGATCTGGCCGGCGTGCAGCTCGGCCAGCTCCAGGGCCTCTTCGCCGGAGGCGGCCTCAATCACCTCATAGCCCCGGGCGCGCAGCAGGCGGGCGGCGACGCCGCGCACGGCGTCCTCGTCCTCGACGAAGAGGATGCGGCCGGCGCCCGACAGGTCGCGGGCCACCGTCTTGGCCTTGACCACGGGGGCCGGCGCCGGAACGCCGATGGCCGGCTGATAGACCGGCAGGAAGATGCGGAAGGCCGAGCCCTCGCCGGGCTTGGAGGCCACGGCGATCCAGCCGTCGGACTGCTTGACGATGCCATAGACGGTGGCCAGGCCCAGGCCCGTCCCCTCGCCCACCGGCTTGGTGGTGAAGAAGGGGTCGAAGATCTTGTCCAGCACCTCGGGCGCGATGCCGGGGCCGTCGTCGGAGACCTCGATCAGGGCCTGGTCGCCCTTGGCGCCGGTATAGCCCAGCGCGGCCGCCTCAGCCTCGGTGACACGGGCGGTGCGGATGCGCACGGTGGTGCCGCCATAGGCGCGCACGGCGTCGCGGGCGTTGACCGCCAGGTTCATGACCGCGGTTTCCAGCTGGCCCCGGTCGACGCGGACATGGGGCAGGTCGCGGCCATATTCGGTGTCGACGGTAACGTCCTCGCTCAGCACCCGGCGCAGCAGGACCTCGAACTCGCTGATCAGTTCGCCAAGCTCGAGGATCTCGCGCTGGACGGTCTGCTTGCGGGAGAAGGCCAGCAGCTTGCGCACCAGGTCGGCGGCGCGGTTGGAGGTCTGGCGGATCTCGTTCAGCCCCTCGTAGGAGGGGTCGCCCACCGGGTGCCGGGCCGCCAGGCTGTCCAGCTGCATCAGAATGGCGGTGAGCAGGTTGTTGAAGTCGTGGGCCACGCCGCCGGCCAGCTGGCCGATGGCCTGCATCTTCTGGCTCTGAGCCAGCTGCAGCTCCATCTGCTTCTGGTCGGACACGTCCACCAGATAGGCGACCCAGCGGCCGCCGGTGCGCGACAGATAGAGGTGGGCGATCTTGGCCGGGTCGCGGGACAGGCGGACCTCAAGGGCGCCTTCGGCCCCTTGCGCCATGCGCTGGGCGGCGTCCTGGCGCGACTGGGTCTCGACCAGGTCGCCAAAGGCCTGGCCGCGCTGGAAGGGCCCGGCCATGCCGGCCAGGGCCGGATTGGCCTCGATGATGACCGCGTTAAAGGGGTCCTCCCCCTCCAGCAAGGCCGCGCCGAAGGGGGATGCGGCGGCGAACGCGTCCAGCACCTTGGGCGGCGGGGCCTTGGCGCCGACAGCCGCCGTCAGCACCTCCAGCGCCGCGGCCGGCAGGGCCAGGCGCTCGGGCGCGGCGGGCCGCAGGCGGATCAGGAAGCGCCGCGCGGCGCCAGGCGCGCCGACGGGCGCGATCTCGGCGGTGTGGTCGGCGCCTGCGGCGCGCAGGGTGGCGTGGGCGGTCTCGCCCCGGCGGGCGGCGCCCAGGGCGGAAAACAGGCTGGCGGCGGAAGATCCGCCCTTGGGCAGGCGGGGCGCGTCACCCAGCACATCGCGCCAGGCGCTGTTGCAGGCATGGATGCGGCCATCGGCGCCGGCCAGCGCCGCCGGCTCGACCAGGGCCTCCACCAGGCGCTCGGCGCCCGGCTCGGCGTCGGTCGGCGTCTCCAGGGTCGAGCGCAGGACAAAGAGGCCCAGACACGCCACGCCGGCCAGACCGACCAGCAGCATCAAGCCAGCCAAGGTGGCGGGCCCGGCGTTGATCGCCGGTGCTGCGGCGAAGGCCACAGCCATCAGGAAGAACACCACCGCGATGGCGGTGAGCGGGTCAAACCGGCGCGCCGGTTCAGGGCCTTGCGGGGTCTCTGCCATGGCGGACCTGCGGCTTGCCTCTGGACGTGGGGCCGTCCGCCCCACCGAATCATTGAGCATCATACTGCACAAGGCCACCTGAGACCCTTACGAGACCTTTCTGTGGCAGGAAGGTTTTAACCAAACCCTCCCGCAGGCGCTGTTGGGGGCTCGCCAAACGCGGGGCGGACCACCACATTGCGCTCAGGCGCCGGCCAAGGCGCGCGGCTGACAACGCCCGTCCGGGAGAGAATTGATGAGCGACACCACCGACTACGTCCCCCCCAAGGTCTGGACCTGGAACAAGGAGAGCGGCGGCCGTTTCGCCAATATCAACCGCCCCATCGCCGGGCCGACCCACGACAAGGACCTGCCGGTCGGCCGCCATCCGATGCAGCTCTACTCCCTGGGCACGCCCAACGGGGTGAAGGTGACCATCATGCTCGAGGAGCTGCTGGCGCTCGGTCACGGCGGCGCGGAGTACGACGCGTGGCTGATCAATATCGGGGCCGGCGACCAATTCAGCTCGGGCTTTGTGGACGCCAATCCGAACTCCAAGATCCCGGCGCTCGTAGACCGCAGCGGGCCTGAGCCGGTCCGGGTCTTCGAGTCCGGCGCCATCCTGATCCATCTGGCCGAGAAGTTCGGGGCCTTCCTGCCGACCGATCCGGCCAAGCGGGCCGAGTGCCTGTCGTGGCTCTTCTGGCAGGTGGGCAGCGCGCCCTATCTGGGCGGCGGCCTGGGCCACTTCTACGCCTATGCGCCGATCAAGATCGAATACGCCATCGACCGGTTCGCCATGGAGGTGAAGCGCCAGATGGACGTGCTGGACCGCCGGCTCGCCGAGACCGCCTATCTGGGCGGGGATGAGTACACCATCGCCGACATGGCCGTCTGGCCCTGGTACGGCGGCATGGCCAAGGGCCTGCTCTATGAGGCCGGCGAGTTCCTGCAGGTGCAGGAGTACAAGAACGTCATCCGCTGGGCCGACCAGATCGGCGAGCGGGCCGGCGTCAAGCGCGGCCGCATGGTCAACCGCACCTTCGGCGAGCCAGCCAGCCAGCTGCGCGAGCGCCATGAGGCCAGTGACTTCGACACCATGACCCAGGACAAGGTTGAGGCGGCCAAGGAGAAGGCGGGCGGCTGAGGCGCCGCGCCTGTGACCTGCCGCTTCGACGCGGCCTTCCGTCAGGAGCTTTCGGCCCGCCTGCAGACCTTCCCGCGGATCGCCCATCCGCAGGAGGGCCTGAAGGCGGCCGCCGTAGCCATCACCCTGGTGGCGGCCGATGACGGCTCAGGCCAGGCGGCCTTCCTGCTGACCAGGCGGGCTTCGACCCTGCGCGCCCATGCGGGACAATGGGCCCTGCCCGGCGGCCGCTGCGATCCGGGCGAGACCCTGGAGGTCGCCGCCCTGCGGGAGCTGGAGGAGGAACTGGGGCTTTCCCTGCCGCCGGAGAACATTCTGGGCGTCCTGGACGACTATCCGACGCGGTCGGGCTATGCGATCGCCCCGGTGGTGGCCTGGCTGGACGATCCCGGCCAGATCCGGCCCAATCCCGACGAGGTGGCCTCGGTCCACCACATCCGACTGGACGGACTGATGGGCGACCATGCGGTGGACTTCGAGACCATCCCCGAAAGCCCCCGCCAGGTCATCCGCCTGTTGATCGGCGACCAGCACATTCACGCGCCGACCGCGGCCCTGATCTATCAGCTGCGCGAACTGGTGGCCGGCCGCATCACCCGGGTGGCCGAACTCGACCAGCCGGTCTTCGCCTGGCGGTAGAGCTAAGTCTTGAGCGCGTTTCGCACCGATAACCGGTTCCCACTAATCGGAACGCGCTCTAGCGCAGCGGCCTCGCCCGGGGGGGTGGGGCGGCGCGGGCGCCCATGATGAAGCCGATGATCTTGGCCACGGCCTCGAAGTGGGCCGGCGGAATGGTCTGGTCGATCTCGACGGCCGCATAGAGGGCGCGGGCGAGCGGCGGGTCCTCGATCACCGGCACGCCCGCCTCCTCGGCGGCGGCCCGGATGCGCAGGGCGACGGCGTCCAGACCCTTGGCCACGCACTCGGGCGCGCCGGCGCTGCCGGCTTCGTATTTGAGCGCCACGGCGTAGTGGGTCGGGTTCATCACCACCACGGTGGCGGTGGGCACCGCAGCCATCATGCGCCGGCGGGCGCGGTCATGCCGCATCTGGCGCAGCTTGGCCTTGATCAGCGGGTCGCCGTCGGTCTGCTTGTACTCCTCCTTGATCTCGTGGCGGCTCATCATCTGCTTCTTGAGGAAGCGCTGCTTCTGCCACAGCCAGTCGACGCCGGTGATCACCAGCATCAGGGCGATGACCGCAAAGACCAGCTGGCGCAGCACCTCGGCGCTGAAGGGCAGCATGGCCGCAGGATCCAGGGCCGACAGTGTCCGGAACTCGTGAAAGTGCGGCTTGAGCACCCAATAGGACACCCCGGCGACGGCCAGAATCTTGGCGATCGATTTGACGAACTGGGCCAGGCCGTCGGGCCCGAATATCCGCTGGAAACCCGAGAGCGGCGAAACCTTCTTGAAGTCGGGCTTCATCTTGTCAGGCGTGAACAGGAAGCCGTGCTGCACCAGATTGCCGGCCATGCCGCCGATGGCCGCTGTGGCCAGCACCGCAGCCAGGGCCGGGGCGGCCGCCATCATCGCCATGCGCGCCACATTGACCCCGCCCGCCCCCTCCAGGGGAATCTGTTCGGGATGGGCGATGAAGGGCAGCAGGGCGGCGGCCATGGACTTGGCTAGCCAACCGCCGAAGATGGCGATGGCGCCGGCGGAAAAGGCGAGCGCCATCAGGGGGGCCAGGTCCTGGGTCTTGGCCACGTCCCCCTTTTCCCGCGACTGTTCAAGTTTTCGCGGGGTGGCCTCTTCTGTTTTCGATGCCTGGTCGGTGTCAGACATCGATCACAGGAAGTTCGCCAGGAGCGCCCGATAGCGGTCGACCCAGACCATGCCCAGCACGCCGAGACTCAGCGCGAAGATCGACAGGGACGAGAGCACCAGCAGCGGGGTGGCCACGAAGAAGATCTGGAAGGCCGGCATCACCCGGCCCACCAGGCCCGCGGCGATATTGAAGATCAGCGAGAAGACCACCACCGGGGCGGCCAGCTGCAGGCCCAGCGCAAAGGCCTCGGCCGTGGTCTGCACCGCCAGCTGGGCCGCGTCGCCCACCGGCACGTCGCCCCCGAAAGGGAACAGGCGGTAGGAGGAGACGATGGCCGCCAGGAACATGTGATGCAGGTCGGTGACCATGATCAGGGTCACCCCCATCACGGTCAGGAAGGTCGACAGCGAGGTCGACGGCTGGGCCTGACCGGGATTGGCGGTCTGGGAAAAGGCGAGCGTCGACTGGATCGAGACGATTTCGCCGGCGATGCCCAGGGCGGCCAGCATCATCCGCAGGATCAGACCGATCATCAGGCCGATCAGGATCTCGCGGAAGATCTGGGCGAACATGGCGCCGTTGCTGTCGGGCACGGCGCCGACCTGCCCCCCCAGGACCGGGAACATCATCAGGGCGAACAGGAAGGCGAAGGCCAGCCGGATGCGGGCCGGCACCGCCCCGTCGCCGACGCCGGGCATCAGCATCAGCAGGGCGCCGAGGCGGGCGAAGATCAGGCCGGCGGCATAGACCTGGGGGGCCGAGGCATAGGCTTCCATGGCCCCTACATGGCCGCGATGCGCGCGGCGATCTGGTTCATGAAGCTGGCCATCAGCGCCCCCATCAGGGGCAGAAACAGCAGCAGCGACAGGAAGATGGCCACGATCTTGGGCGCATAGACCAGGGTGGCCTCCTGGATCTGGGTCAGCGCCTGCATCAGGCCGATCCCCACGCCGACCACCAGGCCCACGATCAGCACCGGCGCCGACAGCTGGATCGTCAGCCAGATGGCGTCACGGCCAATATCCAGAACCTCGGCGCCATTCATCGCGCGCCCTTTCGAAAAGCGGGGGGAACTGCGCCGCAGGATGGGCGAACGTGGTTAATGAAGGGTGGATTTGGCCTGAAGTCGCCCGCAACGGGCGCCCGCTCAAAGGCGAGCCTCGGGCGGTTCGCTTCTAAGCCTAACCCGTGTTGATGGCGCACCTCTGATGCCGGTCATGTCCACGGATGAAGGGTCGACGGAGAGACTTGGCATGGCATGGCATGGCAAAGCAGGGTCGCGCCAAGGTTGCGCATTAACCTTGACTGTCACGAGGAGATTGAAGCCGCTCTCGACCCAAGCCGCGAGCATGTACGACCGCTTCACTATTCAGGGTCGTACAGGGGACGAAGATGGACATTTTTGGCGGCGTGGGCGCGGACATTCTGAACGGCCGGGCGGGCGATGATCTGCTTTATGGATTTGCTGGCGACGACACCTTGATGGGTCGGGGCGGTGACGACGTGCTGGCTGGCCACGAAGGCGATGACAGTCTCTCGGGCGGGGCTGGCGACGACTACCTCCTCGGCGGCCTGGGCCAGGACACGATCCATGGCGGGAGTGGCGTTGACTGGGCGGCCTACGAGGATGCGACTGGCGCGGTGTCGGTGGACCTCCGCGTCTCCGGCGCCCAGCACACGGGCGGCGCCGGTGTGGACAAGCTGATCTCCATCGAGAACCTCTACGGGTCAGCCTTCAATGATCACCTGTTTGGCGACGACAGCAAAAACTTCCTCAGCGGCGGGGCCGGCAACGACACCATCTATGGCCATGGGGGCGACGACCATCTCGAAGGCGGCCTCGGGAACGACCATCTCTACGGCGGCGACGGCTACGATGTCGTGAGCTACGATGGCGACTTCGCCGTCACGGTGTCATTGAGGCACGGCCATGCACATATCGAGGGCCTGAACGGTGGAATTCTCTATACGCACACCCTGGTCAGCATCGAAGATGTCTATGGAAGCAATCTTAATGACCACATCTATGGAAATGTAGAGACCAACTACCTGTTTGGCCGCGGCGGCGCGGACTACATCAGCAGCGGTGAGGGTGGTGACGACTTCATCGACGCCGGTTCAGGTGACGACTTCATCAGCCTGCACCTGGCTGGCGGACACCAGATCGTCGACGGTGGGGAAGGTAACGACGAGATCTCCTTCGCTCCGGCTCCAGGCTCGCAACAGGCCGCGGCGAACACTCCAGGCGTCCGGGTCGATCTGGCCGCTACGGGCATGCAGGAGGTTATGGAAGACGTCTTCGTCACGATCACTTCCATCGAAGAAGTGACCGGGACCGCGGGTAATGACACGATCTTCGGCAGCGCTGGCGTCAACATCTTAGCTGGCGGCGAGGGCGATGACCGTTTCGTCTTCCGGGCGGGCGACACCTCGTCCACCACTGGTTCGATCGATCGCATCAACGACTTCACCTCTGCCGATGACTCGATCTCCTTCGGCTTTGCCGCCACCGCGACCAACTATGCCGAAATCGGCGGAGGGACCTACGCTCAGGCGCTCAACGACGCCACCGCCCTGATCAATGGCGGTCAGCGTGACATCATCGCGGTGCAAGTCGGCGCCGACGTCTATGTCTTCGCCGACATCAGCAGCACCAACATTGTGACGGGCACCGTCCATCTGTACGGCGTCACCCTGGCTGGTGTCGAGCAGACCGACTTCGTCGCCTAAACAACTTCCAGTCCGAACTAAGATTGGGGCCGTCCTTCCGGGGCGGCCCTTTTCTCTGGGTGCCCCCCCTTGAGGCCGTCGGAGGTGTGTCTAGTCTGGATCTCGCTCCCCGGCCTGAGCCCCCGCACTCCTCACCACGCATGAGCAGCACCGGGGGCGGGGCGGCGGCTGAGCGACGCGCGCCGCCATTTTCGATGTCTGCGTGTCGAAGCTGGGCGCCGTCCAGACCCGCAACCTCGACGCGCACCCCTCACAAACACTCGCGACAGTTCGCCACAGCTGTGCTTTCATCGAACAACGAAATTCGAACGGAGGGGAAAGCTGTGCGGGGCAGGCTTCGGATAATTGCAATTGCTTTGGCGTTCGGGCTTGGCGCCACCTCGGCCTGGGGCCAGGTCGCAAATCCGGACGTGAAGGTGAAGATCGCCCCTGGATGCGCCTGCGCGCACCCGCGGGGCATCTTCAGGGACGAGTGCAAGCGCAAGGACCTCACCTGCCCCGTCCCTGCGCCCGACGTCACCAAGCTCACCGATTTCGTACAGTACCGCGAGGAGCTGTACAGCAGCGGCCATGTCTCCCCTCAGGTCGCCTATGGCCGCCTGAAGTTCACCTTCACGGCCGAGCCGGCGCTCACCGAGGCGCTCTCGAAGAAGGATAATTTCTTCCAGCGTTTCAGGCCGCGATCGAGAGGCCTGATCATTTCGGTGGCGGCGAAGTCCGGCGCCCTTGAGCTGCTGCCCACCACCCCGATGCTCGCCATGCAGTTGCCCGAGCCCGGCGCGGACGGCAACACCCGGACCTACACGACCCGTCAGGAGGTCTATACCGCCTGGGTCCGGATCGATAACGCCACGGCGCTGACGCCGACCATCGCGTTTGAGAGCGTTTCCGACGGGACGTTCGCCTTGATGGACCAGGTCCTCAGTACGGTGGCGTCCCTCTATACGAGCGTAACCGGCGACCAGATCCTGGCGAGCGTCTCCAATGCTGTGCTGAGCCAAAGGGCACAGGAGATCGACCGGCAAATTGAATGGCTCGTCGATCCCGATGGCCGCGACACCCGACGGTTCCAGGGTGAAGGCCTCAGCATATCGCCCGCTTCGGGCACGCGCCGCGCCCTGGTGTTTGACATGCGAGATGCCCAGGATCCGACGATCAAACTGGCCACACTGAGGGTCGAGGCTGAGCTGATTCCTTCCATGCTTCTGCCGGCGCCGAAAGCCGAAGCGACGGATCTGGAACTGCGTCCAGTCGCCTCGGCCGCAAAGATGCGGAATGTGCAGGGCGTGGCCACCGCCAACGGCCCCAGGGCGTTCTCCACCCAACCCCAGTACGGAAAACTCCGGTCTGACATGCAGGCGGCTGGGGCGACGGCCGCCATGATCACTGCGCACTGCCAGGCGTTTTCGGCCGAAGCGATCGACACCTGGCGGCTCGTCCCCGTCGACGCCGATCTGCTTGTCTTCGAGGCCCTTGAAGATGCCACTCAGCTGGTGTCTGGCCCCGCCGCGGCGACGCTCGCCCAGAACAGGTGCTTCACCTCAGAACAGGAGGTCCAGCTCAGGCTAGTAGGCCGGATCGTGCAGACGCCGCCCATCGCCAACCCGTTGTCGGTCATCGACATGAACCATCTCGGCGTGACCCTGAAGCAGGGCGGCGCCTTACCCGCCTCGACGGCGGCCAAGTTCGCTGATCAGGTGGAAGTGGTCTCGTTGGACGAGAGCTATGGATTCCTCGGCAGCTCCGTCGTGACGAAGGCGGAGGCGCTGGATGTAATCGCCTTGGCCGGGCCAAAGCGGTTCTGCTGTTACAACGGACAGGTCAGCGGCCGCTGGACGATGGGCCTGGACATCGCCGAAGAGGGCGCCGTGGCCCGGCCGCTGGCGATCGACTTCGTGACGGTGACAGAACCCAAGATCGAAAGAGTCATCCTGCGCGCCCCGAGCTCGGCGGAACTGGAAACGATGCTCGGAAGCTGGTCGACCCCCGCGCCGGCGCCCCCCGACCGCGTTGCAAGCGGGGCGTCGCAATCAGTCGCCAGCGCGGGAGCGCCTTGAGGCGAGACACCGCTTCTCGCCCCGCTCGTTAGCGGCTGGCCCGTAACCCGCGTGGGAGGCGCCATCACATGGACGCCCTTCCTTGCCCCAGCGCCCTCACGTGATCTGGATGATCCGGACCAGATGAGCCTCGCCGCGCAGGGAGCGCTCTTCTCCTTGAGAGGTCCCGCCACGGATGGGCGGTTGGCGGGTGATGACTCGGTCGGGTTCGATGTCCAGGTCTTCGACGGCGTAGGATTCGCCGATGTCGGTGGCGCGGCCGCCCGCGGCCAGTTGTTCGCCGACGGCTCGGCGGGGGTCATCGCCGCGACTACAGCCTGACCCGGGCGAGCGTAGCTGGCGCGGCCGGGACCGTCCTCGGCGCCCAGGGGCTGACCGGCCGGGCTGAGACTGATGGCTATGGCCTGTTCGCCGATGCCCGCATCGGTGTGAGCGTGCCGGGGGGCCAGTTGGCCATCCGTCCGTTCGTGCACGGCCAGGTCGCCCACCAGGCCTTTGGCGGCTTCACCGAGACAGGCGCCGATGTCTTCGCCCTGACCGTGGAGGATGTGGAGCTGACCCGGTATCAGGCGGGTCCGGGCCTCGAGGTTCTGCTGCCGCCACGGGCCATGGGGTCGGCCCGCGTGTCAGGCGACCTGTCGGTCCGCTACGCCGCCAGCTGGGGCGACACCGACTACCGGGTGGACGCCGCCATGCTGGGCGCGCGGGTCGGCGGACAGCTGAGCGAACTGGACGATCCCGTCACCCTGGCCGGCGGCCTATCCGCCGCCTGGGGCGCCGTGGAGAGCTCGGTCCGCGGCTTCTATGCCGAGGCCGGCGACCAGGACTCCGCCGGCCTCAGCCTCGACGTCCGGGTGACCTTCTAGGACACAAAGACCTGGCGGGGTCGGGGGCGTCCCCTACTCCGCCAGGAAGCCTTCCACCTCGGCCATGAACGACTCCAGCTGGTCGTGGTGGACCCAGTGGCCGGCGCCTTCGAAGTTCACCAGGCGGGCGTTCCTGAAGTGCTTGATGCGGCCGTCGGCCTCGGGGTCCGAGGCCCAGGACTCCTCGCCGCGCATGAGCAGCACCGGGCAGGTGATCTGGCTCCACAGATAGTGCTGGTCGGCGTGGGACAGGCCGCCCATGCCCCAGCGGGAGTGGTTGTCGAACTTCCAGCTGTAGGTGCCGTCCTCGTTCTGATGGGCGCCATAGATGGTCAGGTGACGGGCCTGTTCGGGGGAGAGGTGCGGGTTCTCCTCGGCCATGCGGGCATAGGCCTCGTCCAGGGTGGCGTAGCGGCGGGGACTGCGGCCGGAATTCTTGCGGCGGTCCTCGATCCAGTCGCGCAGGCGCTGGTCCACGGTGCGCTTGGCCTGCTCTTCCATCACCGCTGGGGACGGGCCCAGGCCCTCGATGGCGACAATCTTCTTCACCTGGTCGGGATAGGCGCCGCAATAGTTGAGCGCGATGCCGGCCCCCATGGAGTGGGCGATGATCGTCACCGGGGCCAGGCCCTTCTGATGCACGATCTGAGCGATGTCGTAGATATAGGCGCCCATGTCATAGCCGCCGCCGATGGCCCAGGCGCTGTCGCCGTGGCCGCGCAGGTCTGGCGCTATGATGTGGTAGCGGTCGCGCAGGCGCTGGGCCACCCAGTCCCAGTTGCGGCAATGGTCGCGGCCGCCGTGAACCAGCAGCAGCGGCTCGGCCCCCTCATTGCCCCAGTCCACATAGTGCAGGCGCAGGCGCTGGGAGAAGTAGAAGTGCGAGGTGGGGCCTTCCATGGCGCGTCGTCTCCCGGCGGTTTCGAGGTCTTTGGCGTGGGGCTTTAGCACGGCGCGGGCCTGGGCCAAGGGGCCGGCCTTTGGGAGGTCAGGCCTCGTCGTCGGCCCCGTCGATGGCCCGCTCCACCAGGTCGCGCCAGGTGGGGTCGGTGTCGTCCACCAGGTCCACATCCTCCAGCAGGGCCACCGCCGCATCCCCGTCCGGCAGGATGAGGCCCAGGACCTCCATAGTCTCGCCCTCGGCGTTGGTGTGGACCTCGGCCTGCACGGCCACGGCGGCCTGCTCGCCGTCCTCCTCCCACCAGATCACCGGCTGGGGCAGCTCCATCTCCAGGGCGCGGGCGTCTGTGGTGTCGCCTAGCGCGAAGACCGCACGGCGGGCCTGCACATCGTCCAAGGTGGCCACAGCGGCGGTGAAGGGCGTGAGCCGTCGCCAGTCCTCGGTGTCATAGCCGCCGCCTTCGGGCTCGCCCAAGTCGTCGTCCGACAGGGTGGTCATGGGGTCCTGGTCCTGTTCTCTGCGGCTCAGCGGACGAAGCTGGCGCCGTTCACATCCAGCACGGCCCCGGTCATGGAAGCCGGCGCATCGAGCGCCAGATAGGTCGCCACGCTGGCCACCTCATCGGGCTGGGCGACGCGGCCCAGGGGAATATCGGCCAGCAGCTTGTCGCCGCCCCGGCTGGCCAGATAGTCCTCGGCCATACCGGTCATCACATAGCCAGGGCAGATGGCGAAGGCGATCAGGCCCTGGCCCGCATAGCCTCGGGCGATGGACTTGGTCATGGCCACCATGCCGGCCTTGGACGCAGCATAGTGCCAGTGGGCCGGCGAATCCCCGCGATAGGCCGCCCGGCTGGCCACATTGACGATGCGACCGCGCAGGCCTGACGCATCTGCGTCGCGGCCCTGCGCCTGCAGCAACATGCGCCGGCAGAGATCGGCCGAGCCCTGCAGGTTGATCTGCATCGTGCGGGCCCAGCTGGCCTGCCAGTCGGCGTCCGGCGCATCGACGGCGATGGCCTCGAAGACCCCGGCATTGTTGATCAGGACGTCGATGCGCCCGTCCAGGACTTCAAGCGCCGCGTCCCACAATCGGTCGCCAGCCCCGGCCTGACTGAGATCGGCGGCGAGAATCCCGGGGGCGGCCCGCGTCCCGTGGCCGACGACCTTGGCGCCGCGCTCTGTCAGAGACTTCAGGATGGCGGCGCCGATGCCGCGGGTGGCGCCGGTGACGAGAATGTGGGGCTGGGACTCAGGCATGTTCTGAGCCTAGCCGGTTCGTCGCCGGCCCTTAAGCTGCGATCGCCAGCCTTCAGTGAAACCTGCTGTAAGATGGGCTCCGACAGGGGCGCCGCGACATGCTAGGGTGCCGATCATCGCCCCGCGGACCCGCCCGCTGGCCCAGGCCCGAAAGGCCGCCACCCATGAAAATCTACGACTCCCGTCTGCAGGCGCCGGCGCGCCGCGACCTCTCCGATCCGCGCTCCACGGCCCCGGCCAGCGCGCCGCAGCAGGCGCCACGGCCGTTGCTCAACGACCGCCGCAGCACGCGCTGACCCGTCCATGAGTGATCTGACCGAGGGGCAACTCCACGCGCTCAGGAACCTCAGCCGCAAGAAGTCCGGTGGCGAGGTGCCCTTTATCAATATCAGCGACGCCCAGGTGCTGGTGGAATTGGGCCTGGCGGCCCGCAGTCGCCAGGGCTGGGACATCACGCCCGAGGGCCTGCGCCTGCTGGCCCCGCCGCCGAGCTCCGACAACCAGCGCTAGGCCTCGTCTTGCGTCAGTCCAGTCCCAGCTGCTGGGACAGGGACCGCGCCGCCTCCACCGGGCGCAGCTTGTCGGCGTCACGGTCGACGCTGTAGTTGGCGTCGCGCATGGCCTCCACCGGGATCGACCCGATCAGCGGCCGCAGGGCCGCCAGCAGCCGGGCGTCGTTCACCCGGTCGGGCGCGATCAGCACCACCGCATCATAGGGCGGCAGGGCCTGACGCGGGTCGGCCAGGGCGACCAGATTGTCAGCGGCGATGCGACCGTCGCTGGAGAAGGCCGAGATCACATCCACATCGCCCGACGTCACCGCCCGGAACATGAAGGTCGGCTGGAAGGAGCGCCGGGCGCGGAAGTCGAAGCCATAGGCCTCGTTGATGGCCGTCCATTCGGGCCTGGCGAAGAACTCCAGATCGCCCCCCATGGTGAGGCCGCCGGAGCGCCGGGCAAGATCATCCAGGCTCTCGATCCCCAGAGCCGTGGCGCGGTCCTGGCGCATGGCCAGGGCGTAGGCGTTCTCGAAACCCAGGGAGCCGAGCACAAGGACCCCGTCCCGCTCGGCGAGCTCCGTCGTCAGCTCTTCGAGCACCGCCTGACGGCCGGGATTGTCCTCCCGGTTCAAGACATTGGCCCAGAGCGTGCCGGAATAGTCGACATAGACGTCGATCTCGCCCGACGCCAAGGCGCGGTAGGCGATGGCCGACCCAAGGTCTTCCTTCATCCGCGCATCGCCGCCCAGATCCTCGATCCGCTCGGCGATCATCTCGGCCAGGATGTACTGCTCGGAGAAGTTCTTGGCGCCCACCACATAGCTGGCGGGCTTGCCGAAGCTGATCAGCGGGGTCAGGGCGACGATGATGCCGATCAGGATGCCGGCGCCGCCAATGGCCGCGCGCCGGATATCCCGCTTGGCCGCGCCGGCCTCGATCAGGCCCAGCAGCTGGTCGGTGACCATGGCCAGCAGGGCCGAGGCGCCGCAGCCGAACAGCACCAGCACCCAGTTCTCGGTCTGCAGGCCAGAGAAAATGTAGTTGCCCAGGCTGGTCTGGCCGACCGGGGTCGACAGGGTCGCAGCCCCGATCGTCCAGACCGCGGCGGTGCGCACGCCTGCCATGATGACCGGGGCGGCCAGCGGCAGCTCGACCTGGAACAGGCGCTGGCGGGGCGTCATGCCGACACCCTCGGCGGCCTGGATGATGGCCGGGTCCACCGAGAGGATGCCGGTGGTCCCGTTCCGCACGATGGGCAGCATGGAATAGAGGGTGAGCGCCAGAAGGGCGGGCAGGAAGCCCAGGGCCGAGAAGCCGTAGCCCAACAGGTCCTCGCTGGCCGCCGAGATCACCAGCAACAGCGGAAAGAACAGCGCCAGCAAGGCGAGGCTGGGAATGGTTTGGATCAGGCTGGCGCCGGCGAGGACCGGCCAGCGGATGTGGCGGTTGCGGCTGGCGGCCACCGCCAGGGGCAGGCTGATCAGCAGGCCAAGCCCCAGCGCCGAGGCGCTGAGCAGGACGTGCCAGGCGAGATACTCCGGCAGGCGGGAGAAGGCCGCTTCCACCTGCGGGCTCATGCGGCGCCTCCCAGTCGGGCGCGCAGCCGTTCGGCCTGGCGACGGGGCGCGGCCAGCAGAGCGGCGACGTCCGGATCGCTCGAGGCCGCCAGGGTCTGGGGCGCCCCGTCGGCGATGACCCGACCGTGCGCCACCACGACGATACGGTCGGCGAGCAGCAGGGCCTCGGTCATGTCGTGGGTGACCATGACGGTGGAGAGATTCAACCGCTCATGCAGGGCGCGGTAGTCATCGCCCAGGGCGTCCCGGGTCAGGGGATCCAGCGCGCCGAACGGTTCGTCCATCAGGACGATGTGCGGTTCGGCCGCCAAGGCGCGGGCCACACCGATCCGTTGCTGCTGGCCGCCCGAAAGGGCGGCGGGAAAGCGGGCGCCCATCTCCTGTGGCAGGGCCACCAGGTCGAGCAGTTCGGCGGCGCGTGCGGCTCGCCTGTCCTTGTCCCAGCCCAACAGCTTGGGCGTGATGCTGATGTTCTCGGCCACTGTCAGATGCGGAAACAGGCCAACCTCCTGGAAGACATAGCCGATGCGCCGGCGCAGAAGGTGCGGGGTCAGGGCGTCGACGGCCTCCCCTTCGATGCGCACTTCGCCGCCATCGGGGGTGATCAGGCCATTAATTGTCTTCAGCAGCGTGGTCTTGCCCGAGCCTGAGGCCCCGACCAGGGCGACGAATTCGCCAGCCGCGATCTCGAGGCTCACATCGGCCAGGGCCTGGTGGGCGCCGTAGGTCTTGGTGACGCGCTCAAGCGCGATGCGGGGATCTGCCATGCGTCAGACCTAACACGCAAAGGCGCGATTGGGCTCCCCCAGACGCAGGGTCCAGGGCCGTCAGCCGCGTCAGATCGGCATCCGCATGATTTCCTGATAGGCGGAAATCACCTGGTCGCGGACGGCCATGACGGTCTCCAGGCTGGTCTCGGCCGCAGATATGGCGGTGACCACGTCCACCAGCTGCGCCTTGCCCTGCACGTGGGCGGCCATCTGGGTCTCGGCGGTGCGAGAGGTGCCCACCGCCTGTTCCATGACGTTCTTCAGCATGGCGCCGAAGTCGGCGCCGCCCGTGGCCGCGCCGCCGCCGACGGAGGGGACCGCGGCGCCTTGCGTGGCGGCATAGGCCTTGGCTGCGGCGAGGGGGGTCATCATGGCCTAATCGTCCCTAGCGCTTGAGCAAATCAAGGACGCGCATCTCCATGGCGCGCGCGGTCTCGATGACATTGAGGTTGGCCTCGTAGGCCCGCTGGGCCTCGCGCATATCCATCGCCTCCACCAGGGGGTTGACGTTGGGCAGTTTCACATAGCCCTCGGCGTCGGCCGACGGGTGGCCGGGTTCGTATTCAGTGCGAAACGCGCTCTGGTCCGGCTGCACCTTGGCCATGCGCACCCCCTGGCCCGCATCGATGCGGCTGGGTTCGAACACCGGCACCTGCCGACGATAGGGATCGCCACCGGCCTGCTGCGAGGTGGAGTTGGCGTTGGCCAGGTTCTCGGCGATGACCCGCATCCGGGCCTGCTGGGCGCGAAGGGCGGTGGCCGCGATGGCCTGGGCCGCACCTTGGGTCGATTTGATTTCAGCCATGGCTCAGTCTCCGAAGATCAGCGGCCGGGCGGACGGGCGGCGGTGCGCAGCAGGTTGAGGGACTTCTGGTAGAAGCCGACGGCGGCGTCATAGGCCATGCGGGCCTCCGACATCTTCATCATCTCCTCCTCCAGGACCACGGAGTTGCCGTCCATGGTGGTCTCGGAGTCCTTGCTGCGGACGGCCTTGAAGGTCGAGGCCGCCGCCGTGCGATTGACCGTGCCGCTGAGGTGGGCAGCCTGGGTGCGGGCCGGCGCGCCCGCCTGGGTCATCTGCACGCCGCGCATCTGGGCCTGGAAGCTGTAGGCCTTCAGATCCTGCGGCGTGTAGCCAGGGGTCTCGGAGTTGGCGACGTTCTGGGCGATCAGCCGCTGGCGCTCGCCCAGATGGCCCATACGGCCACGCAGCATCGAGAACAGAGGGATGTCGCTCAGGTTCATGCCAACATGGTGAATAAACAGGGTTAATCGGTCCTTAAGAGTGTTGGCGGCAAACCGGGCTCAAAGACCGGCGCCCGCGCGCCGGACAGGTGCGCCCCATGGATCTCGCCAGTTTCGCCCGGGCGGTTTTCGCTCTCGCCATCACGATCGGCCTGATCGGCCTGGCCGGCGTGGCCCTGCGCCGGTTCGGGCCCGAGGCCATGGCGAGGTTCGCGCCCACCCGCGCCGAACGCCGCCTGGCGGTGGTCGAAACCCTGGTGCTCGATCCCAGCCGCCGCCTGCTCATCGTCTCCTGCGACGGGGAGGAACGCCTGCTGCTGCTGGGGGAAGGTCAGGTGCTGAACGCCCCGGCGCCCGCCGCCGCACCCGTGGCCGCGCCGCCCGCCCCCCGCAAGTCGCCCCCCCGCAAAGCCCGCAAGCCGAAGGCCGACGCCTGATGCGCCTGTTGTTCCGCGCCCTCACCGCCCTGCCGGCCGCCGACTGGCGTCGCGCCGCCGGCCTGGCCGCCCTCGTCAGCCTGGTCAGCATCATCGGCCCGACAGTGGCTCATGCCCAGGCCCTGAACGTCGATCTCGGCACCGGCGCGGGGCTGACCGAGCGGGTCGTCCAGCTGGTGGGCCTGCTGACGGTCCTGTCGCTGGCGCCGTCCATCGTCATCATGACCACCTCCTTCGTGCGGATCGTGGTGGTCCTGTCCCTGCTGCGCACGGCGCTTGGCCTGCAGCAGAGCCCGCCCAATGCGGTGATCATCAGCCTCGCCCTGTTCCTCAGCGCCATCATCATGGCGCCCACCTTCGAGCAGGCCTATGCGGACGGCATCCGCCCCCTGCTCGACCAGGAAATGGAGCTACCCCAGGCCTTTGACGCCGCCGCCACCCCGGTGAAGACCTTCATGCTGTCCCAGGTGGACCGGGAGGATCTGGCCCTGTTCGCCCGTCTGTCGCGCATCGAGCAGCCCCAGAGCGTCGAGGACCTGCCGCTCCGTATCGTCACGCCGGCCTTCATGATCTCAGAGCTGAAGACCGCCTTCGAGATCGGCTTCCTGCTGTTCGTCCCCTTCCTGGTCATCGACCTGGTGGTGGCCAGCGTGCTGATGAGCATGGGCATGATGATGCTGCCCCCTGTGGTGGTCTCCCTGCCCTTCAAGCTGATCTTCTTCGTCCTCGTGGACGGCTGGCGCCTCGTCGCGGGCAGCCTCGTGGAAAGCTTCCAGCGCGGAACCGGCGGGGGGTAGCGCCGCGCCTCAGCCCTAGCTGAACAGGCTCCCGACGGAGGTGGTCAGGCGGGCGGCGAGCCAGGCGCGCCGCGCCGCGGGTTCTTGGGCGTAGGCTGAGCGCATCGCGCCCGTGGTGGCAATCGACAGGATGTGGGCGTCCAGTCCATCGGCCTGTGTGGTGGCGTGTTCAATGCCCTGGAGAAGCCTGGCCGAGTTTTCTCCCCGGGACGCCCGCAGATCCTCCGCTTCCCGCCTGAGATCCGGTTCCCGGATCGCCGCCGTCAGCAGTTCATCCAGCGCCAGCAGCCCCGGCGACGCTGCGCCGTCCTCATCAAACAGAGCCTCAGCGGCCTCGGCGGCCACAAAATCGAGGGGTCGGCGGTCGGCGAGATCGGGCGTCACGCCGCTCCGGACAACCTGGATCGAGGCGATCAGGTGGTCGAAGGCGGCCCGCACCAGGCTGGCGCGGGAGGGGAAGTGACCGCTCACAGCGGCCAAGGACAGCCCGACATCAGCCGCGACAGCCCGATGAGTCAGCCCCTCCATGCCCTCGCGACCCAGGACATCGGCCGCCGACGCGGCGATCCGCAGAGCGCTGGCCGGCGCGGCCGCCAGGCTGGGCGGGATCGCTGGCCCACCCCGCGCGCGCGCGAACTGTCGCCAACCATCCCAGCCCGACGCCTGACCGCGCTCGCCCCCCAGCCGGGCGCAGAACCGCTGAGTCGTCTCCACAAGCCAGGCCGTCTGGTCGGGATGATCAGGCGGGCCGCCATGGATGCCCAGGACAGCTTCGGTATAGTCAGCGCAGGCCCCTGCTGCGGCGACCGGAAGATCAAACCGCGCCAAGGCCGTGGCCCAGAAATGGTCGGCCGCCTCGGCCTCCCGCCGGG
The DNA here is from genome assembly GCA_002363865.1 of Caulobacteraceae bacterium UBA3198. GTDB lineage: Bacteria > Pseudomonadota > Alphaproteobacteria > Caulobacterales > Caulobacteraceae > Phenylobacterium. Next base: position 298,617 of record DEWY01000013.1, on the reverse strand, counting down.
CCCAGGCGCGATGGACCGGCGAACGGGCCGCCTGATGCCGCAATTCCCGCAGGACCAGGAAGGCCGTCCTTGACGAGACTCGCTCCATCGTCAGGGCGAGGAACCAACCTGGAAAGGCCTCTCGCGGCGGGTCTGCGGCCAGGGTCGTAACCCAGCCCACCCGCCAAGCTGAGGCTTCGGCGGCCGCCGCATCGAAGGTGGCGGCGAGCAAGCCCTCCCGGCCTTCGAAATGATAGTTCACCGCCGAGGCGCTCTGGCCGGTGATGTCGGCCAAGGTCCGCGCCGTCACGCTGCGCACGCCTCGGGTGGCGATGAGTTCGGCGGCCGCGGCGATCAACCGCTCGCGGGCCATGATCGAGGTGGCGCTCAGGGGCATGGCCCGATCATAGCGAAGGCCCGGCCCACGGCTACCCCGTGTACGACCGTTTCGTTTTTTGAGGCCGGCGCGCGAATGGCAGGCCGGGCGTCAGAGGCGGGACGCCATACGGCCTTACAGCACCCCACTTCATGGACAATTCGCGAAAGGTTCACCGGATCGTCAATATGTACATTCGTTCGACTGATAGGGCTTCGCCACATCATTTCGGGTGGGGCAAACCTCGTGACTCGCAAACATCTCCTGCTGGCGTCGACCCTCATGGGCGGCGCTGTTCTCTGGTCCGGCGCCGTTCAGGCCCAGGACACTCAACTCGACGAACTGGTGGTGACCGGCTCGATCGTCGGCAGCCAACGGGCGGCGCTCGTGGAACAGCGCAATGCTGAGAATCTGGTCAGCGTCATCGCCGCCGATACGGTGGGTCAGTTCCCCGATCAGAACTCCGCCGCGGCCCTAGCGCGCATCCCCTCGGTGGCCGTGCAGCGCGACCAGGGCCAGGAGCGCTACATTCAGGTGCGCGGCGCGCCCAACCGCTGGACCAGCGTGTCCATCGACGGAATCAACGCCATCGGCGTGGATGAGGGCGGCGGCCAGCGGGCCTTCCGCTTCGACGCCGTCCCGGCGGTCATCCTGAGCGCCCTGGAGGTCAACAAGTCGCTCACCCCCGATCTGTCGGCCGAAGCCATCGTGGCGCGGGTGAACCTGCGGACCTTCTCCCCCTTTGATAAGGCCGGTTTCGCCCTCTCCGGCGACGTCGGTCTGGGCGAGATGGACTTGGGCGGCGGGCAGCAGGAGCAGTACGCCATGCGCGCCTCCTGGTCCGGCGACCAATTCGGCGTGATCCTGGCCGGCTCGCACTACAGCCGCGAACAGGTGACCGACAACCGCGAGTTCGCCTATGACGCCGTCGGTCCCACCATCCTGGACATCCGCAGCTACCGTCTGGTCCGCGAAAGCAATGGCGGCCTGTTCGGCGTCGAATTCCGTCCCAATGACGATCACCGCCTGTTCGCCAAGACCCTCTACACAGAGTTCAAGGACAACGAGCAGCGCGACCAGTACGTGTTCCAGCTCAGCTCGGCCTCGGGCGGCACCCGCTCCCTGAGCGGCGGCGACCTGGTGGGCGTCCCCTATCGCGGCACCTTCAATGACGGCGACTATGGCAACTCCAACTGGCTGAACACCCTTGGCGGCGATCATCAGCTGAACGCCTGGAACCTGGAATGGCGGCTGAACTACACCGAGACCGAGAACACCACCGAGCTGCCGCTGATCCTGGCCCAGCAGGGCTCGCCCCTGCAGCGGGCCTCGGTGATCTATGATCGCAGCAACGCTAAGTTCCCGACCCTGTCGCTGGCCACCACCGTCCCTGGCGCGACGCCGGGCAGCTTCGTCCGCGGCGCGCCGCTGAGCGCCCTGAACCAGACCGCCTTCCCGGTGAACATCGCGCTTCCGCTGGAAGGCGCGGTGACCTCGGAGTCCTTCGTCTACAAGATCGATGCTGAGCGCGAAGCCATGGTCGGCGCCATGCCGGTCACCCTGCGCCTGGGCGCGGAGTTCGATGATCGCCAGGTGAGCGGCAACCTGCTGTCGCAGAGCAACACCCTTGTCCTGCCCGCGCTTCTGCCGCGGATCGGGGCCAGCTTCAGCGCCGTGGACTATGTCACCAACACCCCATGGACCAGCGGCTTCGCCCGCGGGTTTGACGTCAACTATGTGGACAACAAGGCCATGCGGCAGGACCTGAAGGCCCTGCTGGATCGCCTGCAAGCCGCCGGCCTCTATGATCCGGCCCGCAATAACCCGCCCGAGAGTCGCTACGAGATCGGCGAGAAGCTGCTGGCGGCCTATGGTTCGGCCAAGTGGGAGGTGGGCGCCGCCCAGATCGTCGCCGGCGCCCGGATCGAGCGCTTCGAGCAGACCATCGACGGCTTCCTGACCGCCGGGACGGTCTCCACCCCCGTCTCCTACGAGAACGAAGACACCTCGATCTTCCCCAGCATCAATGTGAAGTACGACCTGGACGCCGATACGGTGCTGCGTCTGGCGCTCTCCACCGGCATCGCCCGCCCGTCCTTTGGCACGGTCCGCGCCGGCGCCTCGATCAATGACATCAGCCGCAGCGTCACCGGGGGCAACCCGACCCTGGAGCCGGAACGCACCATCGGCCTCGATGGAGCCTATGAACGCTATCTCAGCGGCGCGGGCCTCGCCTCGGTCAGCGCCTTCTACCGGTCGGTGGACAATGTCCTTTACGACACCGTCTCGAAGGTGACGGACGACCGCTTCGACGCGACCGGCGTCGACAGGACCGGCTATGACTACACCACCACCCTCAATGGCGGTCGCGGCAAGCTCTACGGCCTGGAGTTGGCCTACCTGCAGCAGTTCGACTTCCTGCCTGGCGCCTGGAGCGGCCTGGGCTTCCAGGGCAATGTCACCTTCCTGAAGGGTGACTTCGAGACGCAGGACGGCCGTACCGAGCAGTTCCCCGGCACCTCGGAGCGCATCCTCAACACCTCGCTCTTCTACGAGAAGTACGGCCTCTCGGCCCGGCTGAGCTACCAGTGGCGCGACGACTGGCAGGACACCATCGGCGGCCTCGGCTCGGGCGAGTTCCGGGCGGCCACCGAGAGCCTGGACCTGTCCCTGCGCTACGCCGTCAACGAGCGCCTCAGCGTCTTCCTCGACGCCAACAACCTCACCGACGAAGTCTATGTGGCCTACGAGGGCTCAGAGGACTTCCCCACCGAAGTCGAACAGATCGGCGCCCGCTGGATGGCCGGCCTCCGCTTCACCTACTGACCTGGAGATCCGAACATGATGCGCTCGATCGCCCGCCGCGGCGCCCTGATTTCCGCGCTCTGGCTCTTTGCCGGAACAACCCAGGCCGCCATCGTCAACGCCCAGGCCCATAGGGCGCAGGACGGCGCCCTGGCCCTGTCCTGGACCGAGACCAATGGCGCGGCGGTCGACGTCTTCATGGGTCAGGACCCCCAGGCCCCGCTGGATCAGATGACCCTGGTCTCGAAAGCCGACGCCGACGGCCGCCACAGCCTGACGCCGGCCTCGGCGGCGGCCCGCCAATACTTCATTCTGCAGGCGGCCGATGGGACCCGCTACCGCCTGGCCGAGCGGCTGGTGCCGCTGGACGGCGCCATGAACTTCCGCGACGTGGGCGGCTATGAGACCACCGACGGCCGGTTCGTCCGCTGGGGCAAGATCTATCGGTCCGCCGCCCTGTCGGGCCTGACGCCGCAGGATCTGGAGAAGATCCGCAAGCTCGACATCCGCTATGTCTATGATCTGCGCTCGGTGGATGAGCGTCGTTCGGAGCCGACCCGTTGGCCAGACACCGGCGCGACCATGGCCAGCCTCGACTACGACATGGACATCTCGGCCTTCATGGCCGCCTTCGCCGATGGCCCTTCCGCTGAAAAGGTGCGGGCGGCCATGACCTCCTTCTACCCGGCCGTGGTCGACAGCCATAAGGGCCAGTTCCGCGCCGTCTTCGCTGAACTGCTGGAGGGCGACGACGGGGCCATCCTCTACCACTGCTCGGCCGGCAAGGACCGGACCGGCGTGCAGACTGCGCTGATCCTTTCGGCCCTGGGCGTGCCGCGGGAGACGGTGATCGAGGACTTCCTGCTGTCCAACCAGCACCACAGGATGTCGGGGGACTCAGGCCCCATGGCCGGCATGCCGCCCGAAGTTCTCGAGGTCCTCGGCGGGGTCGAGCGCCCCTATCTGGAGGCCTTCTTCGCCGAGATCGACCGGCGCTATGGGGGTGTCGAAGGCTACCTGGCCGCCGAACTGGAGGTCGACGCCGCCGATATCCAGCGCCTGCGCGCGCTCTATACCGAATAGGCCGGGGCTGCGGCGGCGCTCAGAGCCGCCGCACGCCTTCGCGCCGCAGGTCGGCCAGGGTCGGCATGCCGTTGACGGCCATGAAGAGGTCGGCTTCGGCCAGGATGCACTTCAGCACGTGGGCGGCGCCGGCCGCCCCGTCCAGGGCCAGGCCATAGACGAAGGGGCGGCCGACGCCGACGGCCGAAGCGCCCATGGCCAGGGCCTTGACCACGTCGGAGCCTGAGCGGACGCCGGAGTCGAACCAAACGGGCACGTCGCCGCTGGCCTTGACCACATCGGGCAGCATGTCGATGGCCGCGATGCCGCCATTGGCCTGCCGGCCGCCGTGGTTGGAACAATAGATGCCGTCTGCCCCCAGATCGACGGCCTTGCGCGCATCGTCGGGGTGGCAGATGCCCTTCAGGATGATCGGCAGCTTGGTCACTGACTTCAGCCAGGCGATGTCCTCCCACAGCATGGGCCGGCCAAACAGCGCGCCCCACAGGGCCACGGCCTCGGCCGGCGAGGCCGAGGCGTCCTTGCCGAGCAGTTTCTGGAAGACCGGATCGGCCGTGTAGTTCTTCAGCACATGGCCGCGCAGCTGCGGGAAGTTGCCGGCGTTCAGGTCGCGCGGCCGGAAGCCGGTCACCCAGGTGTCCAGGGTGACGATGATGCCGCGATAACCGGCCGCCTCGGCCCGGGTTATCAGGCTCTCGGCCAGCTCCTTGTTGCGCGGGGTGTAGAGCTGGAAGAAGCCCGGCGTAGCGCCCAGGTGCGGGGCCACATCCTCCATCGTGTCATTGCCCAGGGTGGAGACCACCATGGGCACGCCGGTCATGGCCGAAGCCTGAGCCGCGGCGATGTCACCGTGTTGATCCTGGCTGCACATGGCGGTCACCCCGATCGGCGCCATGAACAGCGGCGAGTGATAGGTGTGGCCAAACAGATCCGCCGACAGGTCGCGCACGCTGGTCTCGACCATCATCCGCGGAACCATGCCCCAGTGATGGAAGGCGAGCGCATTCTGATCCTGGGTGAACTCGTCGCCACAGCCGCCCTGGACGTAGTTCAGCACATGGTCGGGCATGGCCGCCGTGGCGCGCTTGACCAGGGTCGCATAGTCCACCGGCACGGTCGGCAGCACGCCGCGCAGTCCGCCCTGATAGATTTCGTTCTGATAGCTTCCAAACTGCGCCATGCCCGGCTCTCCCAATGTCGGCTTTTTGTTAGGGTGACGAAGCCACGATGGCCCCAGGCAGGTCAAAGGATTCCCGCATCTGGCGACCACCGCCAATTCCGTTTGCGAATCCTCTGGTTGACAGTGTCATAGTGGCCAGAGCCCGCCCCTGGACCCGACCTCGCTCATGCCCCCCGCGCCCCTCACCCCCGTCGAGTCCGCCGCGCTGAACATCACCCGCGCGGCTCTGCTGGCCATGTGGCAGGGTCGGGACAAAAGCCTGGACCCAATGGACGCCCTGCTGGTGGCGACCATTATCCAGGCCAATGTCGACCCTGTGACCGCCGGACTCGACGCACAGGTGGCGTTTGGGCCTCTGGATCGACCACCCCCTGACGCGGCGCGGCGGCGCGTCAGCATCAGCCGGGTGGCCGACAGCCTGGATCTCCGGTTCGAGACCGTTCGCCGCCGGGTCAATCGCCTGAAGGCCCAAGGGGTCATCGTCGCCGACTCAGCGGGCGTGATCATCCCGGAGTCCTATTTTCACACCCCAGCCAACGCCGCGGCCGTGGTCGCCGTCGACGCCCTGGCCGAACACACCTACTGGCGGCTGGTGGATCTGGGCTATTTCGACGACCGTCCCCTGCCGCCCCCGCCCTATCATCCGCCGGAACATCCCTATCGTGCGGTGGTCCGCTTTTTCACCAGCTACGCCCTGCGGGTCGGCGGTGAGATGCGCCTGCTATGCGGCGACTATATGAACCTGCTGCTGGTTCTTCACCTCAGCCATCTGAACACGGCGGGCCTGGGCGATGCGAGGAATCAGGAGACCGCGTCTTACGAAGGCGGACCGGTCATCCCCGACGCCCTCAAGATCCCGATCAGCGTCGCGGCCCTCGCCCGCGAGACAGGCGTGCCTTTCGAAACCACCCGGCGGCGTCTGAGCCGGTTGGCTGACCAGGATATCTGTCGGCAGGTGGAGGGCGGCTACATCATGCCCGCCCAGACCCTCCTGTCCTTCGCCGAGACCCTCGCGCCCACCAACGAGATGAACCTGATCCGCCTCTATCGCAGTTGCGCCCTGGTCGGGGCGATCGAAGGCTGGATGGCGCGCAATGAGATGTCGACGAAAGCGTCTTAGACCGGGCTAGGCGGGCTTTGCGCCCGGCGCAGCCTTGGCGGCCTGGGTCGCCGGGGCGGCGGCGGCGCGGAACTTGTCCTTCATCTTGGCCACCCATCCTGCGAAGGCTTCATTGTCGGCGGCCAGGCGGCCAAATTCTCCGACGCCGACCGGCCCGGAAGCCACGCCCGTCAGGGCCACCCGCAAGGCTTCAGGATTTCGCGCCTCGTCAAGGAAGCCGCGATAGCGCTCTTCAAGCCGCGCCAGGGCCGCGTCATCGCCCGCCAGACTGAAGGCGACGCCGGCCCGGAGCAGCTTGCCTTCATCCTCAGCGCTCAAGGCGCCGTCGCTGCGCCAGCGGTCGCCCAGGGAGGCTTCGAACAGTTGCCCCGCCTGAGGCCAGTCCTTCTTCCGCCACACGATTTCAGCCCTCAGGTCGCGGGCCTCGCCGGACTCCTCGCGCTCCAACACCTCCAGCGCGTGGTCCAACCGTCCCAGGTCCGACAGGGCGCGGGCCTCGATCAAACGCCGCTCGGCGTTGAGCTGGCGCGGCAGGACCGTGGAGCGCGTGCCATTGATGGTGACCAGCGCCTGCTCCGGGCGGCGATCCATCAGATAGATGAGGGCCAGATCCGTGCCGACCTGGGCCCGCGGAACCCCGTCCAGACGGTTGTCCACCTGATAGGCCAGCAGATCGGCGGCCTGGTTCAGCAGGTCGACATCCACCAGGCGGCGAACCAGACGACGGACCATCATGTCGCCGTCCGCCCCCAGGGGGGTGAGGTCCTTGAAATCGAAGAAGAGCGCCAGCGCCTGAACCGGCTCCAGCCCGTCGGCTAGACCATCCAGGAACAGGGCGCGGAAGGCCGCGCTCAGATCGGCCTGGAGGCCCAGGGCCTCCGGCAGGTCAGGCAGTCTCTGGCCGGCCGAACGCAGCGCCTCCAGCGCCTCGCGGTAACGCCCCTGGCTGAGATACAGGCGGCCCAGCGCCCGGATTGTCGCCAGTTCGGTGCCATCCCCCCGCCAGCGGAAGCGCAGGCTGTCATAGGCCGCCGTGGCCTGGATGGGGGTAATGGCCCCCTCCTCATAGCGGATGCGGGTGGCGTTCAGCAGGGCGGGCGCCGACAGATAGTCCGCCGGCGCGGTGGCCACAGCCTGATAGATGCGCAAGGCCCGGCCCGTTTGGCCGCGCTTTTCCGCCAGGTCCGCCTGCAAGAGGCGAACGGCGAGTTCCTCCAGGGCGTCTGTGTCCTCGGCCAGGGCCATGCGGATCCGGGAGTCGGCGCCGTCCAGGTCGCCCATCTCCAGGGCGGCCTTGGCGTCCGCGCGAGCGAAGCGTTGGCGCCAGACGGCGGGAAACTGGTTGAACGCCGCCGCGCCGGCGGCGAACTCCTTGCGCGTCTCAGGCCACTGGGCCGTCTGTCCGGCCAGATAGGACCGCCACAGCGCCGCAGCCGGGTCGTTGGCCAGGGCGGGGGACGAGAAGTCGGCGCTGGCCTCCTTGTACCGGCGGGCCATGACCCGGGAAATGCCGCGCAACCCCCGGAATTCGGCGTCCCCCAGGAGGGACGGATGCTGACGGGCCACGTCGTTGAGGACGCCGATCGCCTCAAAGGCCAGCTCGGTGCCGACCAGGAAGCGGGCCAGGGCCATCCGGGCGGCGACCTTGCTGTCCTGGCCGTCCAGGCCTTCCTCGGCCGCTGCGGTGACCAGGGCGTTGTAGCGGGACATGAAGCCGCCCGACCCCGTCTTGGGCCAGTTCTCATAGTCCACCAGGGCCGGCCGTCCCGCCGGCATCGGCGCGCCCACAGGCGCCTCGTTCCGCCGCGCCGCGACAGTGGGAGATGACAGGGCCAGACCCGCCGGCCGGCCGATCGCCACCAGGTCGCCGGCGCGGGTCAAGGCGATGTCCTCGGCGAAGGCCTCCATGGCCAGGCCCTGGGCCGAGGGCAGCAGGGCCATCTGGACGAATTCGCGCCGAGAGGGCAGGCCCTTGGCCGGGCCGAGGGCGGTGGCGACGGTCAGGGTGTCCCCGACCATCGGATCGGGCACACGCACGATGCGGGTCACCCCCGACACCGCGGCCGTCAGACTGGCCGGGCCGCCCGTCTCATCCCGGCGGACATTGATCACCGACGGCTGAGGCTGGGCGCCAGCGCCCAGGGCGATGATCCAGGTCGCGCCCTCACTGACGGCGAAGACCGGCGTGCCCTTGGGACTGGCGATGCGAACGGCCGAATAGTCCGGGCCCCTAAATGCCTCCATGCGCGAGAATTGGCGCAGACCGCGAGGCGCCTTCTCGACATCGAGGCGGGCGGGGGCGTCAAACACCACCCAGACGGCGTCCCCCCGCCGGAAGACCGCAGCGCCCGTCGGCGCGGCCCAGGGGAAACGCAGAATGGCCTGGGCGCCCTCCAGGCGCGCATCGAGGCGCACGACGCCGTCGCCGGGGACAGGGTTGGGACGATTGGGCGGCGGCTCCAGGGGCGCGGTCGGCGCGGCGGCCACAGCCTGGGGCGCCGTCGCCTTGGCGGTCGCGACATCAGGCTTGCGGGCGATGTTGACGAAGGCCGCGCCATCGGCCTGGCCCAGCCGGGCCTCGTACCCCTCATCCAGGGTCAGATCGATCTCCAGCACCCCGCCGACATGACGGACCTCGGCGGTCTTCAGCCCCCGTGGCGGCGAGACCCGAAGGCGGGCGATGTCGGGATTGGCGTCCCGGGAAAACCGCAGGGTGAGGACCTGGCCGGACTGACGGCTGGTCATCCGCGCCACGCCACGCCACTGGAACTCCACCCGGGAGAAGCTGCGGGCCTGCGCCACCCGGACCTCCAGCGCCTCGGCGGCGCGTGGCGGGGTCTGGGCGACCACGCCGGCCGGCGCGGCCGTGGCCAGGATGCAGGCCGCCGCGACGCCGGAGCGCAGGGTCCGACGTAGGGTCACCGGCTCAGCCGCCCGCCTTGGCGGCCGGCGCGGCGGGGCCAGGGATATTCCGGGCGGCGGCGGTTTCGGTGGCGTTCAGGGCCTTGCCCAGGGCGCGGGCCGCCTCGAAGCGGCTGGCGAGGCTTTCGGTCAGGCGTTTGGCCTCGTCCGGGGGCATGGCCGCCAGCATGGCCGAGAGGGCGCGCTCCTTCATGGCCGCAGCGATCGGCAGGCGCACCGAGTCGTCCAGAACGGTCATTCGGGCGGCGGAATCCTTGGGCTTCATGCCTTCGAACACCTTCACCATGCGGGCGACCTCGGCGTTTTCGCGAACCTCGGCCTCGCCCATCAGGCTCTCGATATCGGTCTTGAGGCCGTTCAGCGCCTTCACCTTGGCGTCCAGCTTGGCTTCGGCCGCGGCCATCAGGGCCAGTTGGGTTTCAAGCGACTGCTCGCGGGCGTCCAGCTGACCGCGGCGTTCGCCGAGACTCTGCAGGACCTGCAGCTCGGCGGGGGACAGACCGGCCTCCCGGGCCAGTTCGGCAGCCGTCGGCGCGCAGGCGGCGACAGGTTTGGGCAGGGTGGACTTGGCCGCCGCATCGACGCCCTCGCCGGTGGGCGCAGCCTCACCGCCCGCCCCTTCCCCAGCGCCCTCGCCCGTGCCGGCGCCCTCGGCCACCGCCTCCTGAGCGAAGGCCCGTGCGCCCGACACCAGATCCGGCAGGGCCCGAGCGCCCGCCAGGGCGTTGACCACCAGAACGCCGCCGACGGCGACGCCGACGATGGGCAGGATGCGAGGGACGGACTTCATCGACGGCCTCGGCTGAAATAGCCCTCGGCCTCGGCCGCAGGGGTGTCGAACAGGTCTTCTTCCAGGGCGCGCGCCATCTTCGACAGGGGGCGGGATGGCCGGGCGATCGGAGCGATCTCGCGATCGGGCTCAGCCCGCGGGCGCGGCGGCCGCAGCTCATGGGCGCCGGACAGGAGCGCGCCCAGGCGACGTTCGGCGGCCCGCTCGGCGTCCTCGGCCTCCAGTAGAGCTGGGCCCTCGCGGACCTGGCGCTCCAGGCGGGCGCTCAGCTGCCGGGCTTCGGAGACGCGGTCGCCGAGGGTCTCGGCCGCCTCGTCCGTGGCCGCGCGCAGGTCGGCCAGGCCCTGTTCGGCCCGTCGCGCCGCGGCGTCCAGCTCGGCCACGGCCAGGGCGAAGCCTTCGTGGCTGTCGCGCAGGGCCTTCAGGCGCCGGTTCAACCGCCAGCCCATGATCAGGGCTGCGGCCAGCAGAACCGCCAGAAGCAGGTTCATGGAGATCGCCACCAGACTCATCAGATCCTCTGCACGGCTTTGCGGGCCTGCGGCGAGAGCGGAGCCTCGACGCGGACGGCGATGTTGTGATTACGGCGACCCATATGCCCGCGGGTCAGCGGTATGCTGCCGGCTCGCAGCTCCACCGCGCTCTCGGGCGTGGCATTGAGGATGATGGTCTCGCCCACCTGGAGGTCGAGCAGTTTCTGGAGCGGAATCTGCAGTTCATCCAGAACGCAGCGGACCTCCATCTGGGTGGTCCAGAGCTCGGTGGCCAGGTGCCCTTCCCAGATGTTGTCGCGGCCGAACTTCTCGCCCATGAACTGCTGCAGCAGCATCTTCCGGATGGGCTCGAGGGTCGCATAGGGCAGCAGGAGCTCGATGCGCCCGCCGCGGTCTTCCATGTCGATGCGCAGCTTCACCAGGATGGCGGCGTTGGCCGGCCGGGCGATGGCGGCGAAGCGCGGATTGGTCTCCAGCCGGTCGAGCACGAAGGAGACGGGCGTCAGGGGCTCGAAGGCCGCACGGGCGTCCGCCAGCACCACCTCGACCATCCGCTGGACCAGCACCCGCTCGATGGTGGTGTAGGGCCGGCCCTCAATGCGCATGGCCGCTGTCCCGCGGCGGCCGCCGAGCAGCACGTCGACGATGGAGTAGATCAGGTTGGAGTCGACCGTCAGCAGGCCGTAGTTCTCCAGCTCCTCGGCCTTGAACACCGCAAGGATGGCGGGCAGCGGGATGGAGTTCAGATAGTCGCCGAAGCGGATCGAGGAGATGTTGTCGAGGCTGACCTCGACATTGTCCGAGGTGAAGTTGCGCAGGGACGTCGTCATCAACCGCACCAGGCGGTCGAAGACGATCTCGAGCATCGGCAGGCGCTCATAGGAGACCAGCGCCGAGTTGATAATCGCCCGGATGCCGGTCCGCTCCGAGCCCTCTTCATCAGACAGGTCGAAGCCAAGCAGGCTGTCGATCTCATCCTGATTGAGGATGCGCTCGGTTCCGGCGAACGGATCGGCCTCGCCGCCCGCCCCCCAGGCGTCGGCGCCGTTGTCTGCGGACATGTCGTTGTCGTCTGCCATGGCGAAAGCTCAACCGAGGACCTGACGGTCATCAGTTGATGAGCATCTCCTCGATCAGGACGGCGTTCACCTTGGCCGGGGAAATCACCAGATTGACGCGGCGCAGGATTTCCATGCGCAGCTGATAGCTGCCCTGGCTGCCGGACAGGTCTTCAGGCCGCAGTTCACGCAGGAAGGTCTGGAACATGTCCTGCAGACGGGGAAGATTGGGGTCGAGTTCGCCGGCCACTTCCTCGTCCGGCAGCTCCAGGGTCAGGCGCAGCTTGAGGAAGGTCGCCTTGCCCTCAGGCGTCTGCATGTTCACCACTATGTCGGGCATGGTGTAGAACACCACGCCGTCAGGCCCGGGGCGGATCACCGCCGGACTCTCAGGCGCCTCGCCCTCCTTCCCCTTCCCCTTGCCCTTCTCTTCCTTGCCTTTTTCGGCCTTCTTGTCCGCTTCCGCGTGGGCCTCGCCTTCGGCGGCCGGCTTGGGCTTGAGAAGCATGAAGGCGCCCGCGCCGCCGCCGCCCAGCACCACCAGGGCGCCGACGCCGGCGATGATCAGCAGCTTGAGCGGCGGCTTCTTCTTGGCCGGCGCACCTTCGCCGTCGACGGCGGCTTCATCGCCATCAACCGGGGGTTCCTTGTCCTTGGACTTGGCCACGCGCGCGGCTCCTTAGAATCTTACCCCTCACCCATGCGACAGCGGTGGTTAAGGATAGGTTTTTACACCTGTTAACGGCGGTCGATCCTGCCCGGCAGTTTCCGCCAGGGGGTCGAAATTAACCTTCTTAAGTTTTGATATTGCTCGCCTTTTCACCTGGCCCGAAGCTTGCAGGCGTCAGGTGAGAAATCCTGTCGCAGCCAGGGAGGCGAGCAGATGGACAATGCGATCTATGTCGGCCTGTCGCGCCAGATGGTGCTTCGGCGCGAACTTGACCTCATCGCCAACAACGTGGCCAACGCCGACACCGTGGGCTTCAAGGTCGAGTCCCTGATGGCCCGCGCCGAGCCCGGCGCCCCGGCCGCCAATGATGGCGCCCCGCGCCCGGTGAAGTTCGTCATCGACGGCGGCGTGGCCCGCGATTTCGGCCAGGGCGGCCTGTTCAGCACCGGGTCTGACCTCGACCTTGGCGTCGAAGGCGACGGCTTCTTCGAGATCGTCACTGACGACGGCCCCCGCTACACCCGGGACGGCCGGTTCCGCCTCGACGAACTGGGCCGGATCACTAACCAGGCCGGCCAGCCTGTGGCCGGGGACGGCGGCGGCGAGATCGTTATCAACCCCGAGGACGGCAAGGTCACCATCGCCGCCGACGGCGCGATCAGCCAGGGCGAGAACCTGCTGGGCCGCGTGGCCGTGGTCCGGTTCGACGATCTTTCGGCGCTGGAAAAGACCGGCGACAACCTGCTGCGCAACACCTCCAACCTGCAACCCGAACCAGCCCCCGACGTGCGGGTCCGCCAGGGGATGCTGGAGAGCTCCAACGTCAAGCCCATCCTGGAGATCACCCGGCTCATCGAGGTCACCCGAGCCTATGAGAGCATCACCAAGATGATGGAATCCTCCGCCGACCTGTCCCGCCGCGCTGTCGAGCGCATGGGCCGGGCGAACTAGAGTTCTTAGAGAAGGTCTTCACCATGCAGGCACTTCGCACCGCCGCGACGGGCATGTCCGCCCAGCAGTTGAACGTCGAGGTCATCTCGAACAACATCGCCAACATGAACACGGTGGGCTTCAAGAAGCAGCGCGCCGAGTTCCAGGACCTGCTCTACCACACCCTCGAACGGGCCGGCGCCCAGTCCTCCGAGCAGGGCACCATCGTGCCGACCGGCGTCCAGATCGGCGGCGGGGTGAAGGCCGGTTCGGTCTATCGCATCACCGAGCAGGGCGCGGTCACTCAGACCGGCAATTCCTATGATCTGGCCATCGAGGGCCGCGGCTTCTTCCAGGTGCTGATGCCGTCAGGGGAAAACGCCTACACCCGGGCTGGCAACCTGTCCCTCAACGCCGACGGGCAGCTGGTCACCGAGGACGGCTATACGATCCAGCCGGCGATCAATGTGCCCGGCGACGCCACCGCCATCTCGGTCTCCAAGACCGGCCAGGTCCAGGCCATCCGCGCGGGCCAGACCGAGGCCGAAGTGGTCGGCCAGATCGAACTGGCCAACTTCGTCAATGAGGCCGGCCTGAACGCCATCGGCGACAACCTGCTGATGGAGACCGCCGCCAGCGGCCCGGCCAATGTAGGCGCCCCAGGGGCCGCCGGCTTCGGGAACCTGCTGCAGGGCTATACCGAGGCCTCCAATGTGGACGCCGTCACCGAGATCACCGCCCTGATCGTCGCCCAGCGGGCCTATGAGATGAACTCAAAGGTCATCTCCGCCGCCGACGAAATGCTGCAAGCCGCCAATTCGGTGAAGTGATGAGGATCCTTCGGCCTCTCCTCCTGACCGCCGCCCTCTGGTTCGCCGTCGCGCCGGGCGCTCTGGCTGCGCCCTCGGTGAACCTGAAGGCCGAGGTCTACGATTCCGACGGCGTCGTCACCCTGGGCGACCTGTTCGACGGGGCCGGCTCGGCCGCCGACGTGCGGGTCGCGGCCAAGCCTGGCCTCAGCGTCGTGCTGGACGCCGGCGCGGTTCAGCAGCTGGCCCGCCGGGCGGGCCTGGACTGGGCCAACGCCCAGGGCCTCCGCCGCATCGTGGTGCGAACTGGCGCCGAAAGCGGAACGGCGACGGCTGCTGCGGCGCGGCCTGGCAATGTCGAGGTGCTGACCTACGCCCGCAGCCTGTCGACCGGCGAGATCGTACAGCCGGAAGACCTGATCTGGGGCAAGGCGGCCGCAGCGCCCAGCGACGCAGCCCAGGACGCCGAACTGGTCATCGGTCTGGCGGCCCGCCGGCCGCTTCGCGCCGGCGCCGTCGTCTCGGCCCGGGATGTCACCGCCCCTCAGGTCATCGCCGCCGGCGATATCGTCACCCTGACCTATGAGGCGGCCGGCATGATGCTGAGCGTCAAGGCCAAGGCCATGGGGCGCGCCGCCCTGGGCGAAGGTTTCGCCGCCCAGAACCTGACCTCCAAGCGCACGGTTCAGGCTGTGGCTACTGGCCCCGGCCAAGCCGCCGTGGGCCCCGGCGCCGACCAGATCCTGGCCAGCCCGGCCGCCCGCTACGCCCTGCGTTGATCCTGTTGAAGAGAGACTGCGCCATGCGCCTTTGCACCCTCGCCCTTCTCGCCCTCCTGCCGCTCGGCGCCTGCTCCACCGTTCACGAGGCCGTGGCCGGCCCTGACCTGACCCCAGTCCGCTATCCCGCCGCCCTGGTCGGCCAGCAGCAGCAGGTGATCCTGGCCTCCGCCAACCAGCCCCTGCCGAGCGCGGCCTCGGCCAACTCCCTGTGGCGCACCGGCGCCCGGGCCTTCTTCCTGGATCAGCGGGCCAACCGGGTGGGCGACATCGTCACCGTCCAGATCGAGATCGACGACCGGGCCCAGACCTCCAACTCCACCAGCAGCAACCGCAGCGGGGCCATGTCGGCGGGCGTGCCCAACTTCCTGGGTCTGGAATCCAGCCTGGGCCGCATCCTGCCCGGCGGTTTCGACCCGGCCAACGCCATCTCGACCAACTCGACCTCCAGCAACACCGGCTCCGGTTCGGTGTCCCGCTCCGAAAAGATCAATCTGGTGATCGCCGCGGTGGTCACCGGCGTCCTGCCCAACGGCAATATGATGATCCAGGGCACCCAGGAGGTGCGGACCAATGGCGAGGTGCGGCAGCTCTCGGTGGCCGGCATCATCCGTCCGGAGGACATCACCTCCGCCAACACCATCCGCCACTCTCAGATCGCCGAGGCGCGCATCAGCTATGGCGGCCGGGGGGACATCAGCCGGGTTCAACGGACCCCGGCCGGTCAGGCCCTGGTGGAGACCTTCTCCCCCTTCTGACCCGAGGGTGAACCCAGCAGGCTGGCGGGCGTTATGTCTGGCGAAGGAGACGCGACCATGCGCACCCGTTCCGCCCTGGGCCTGACCGCCGCCATGATCCTCGCCGCCGCCTGCGCCCATCCCGCGCCCGAGGCGCCGGCGGCCATGAGCTGGAGCTTCAACCACACCCAGGCCGAGGGCCTGAAGCTGGTCTATGGGCAACCCCGGTCGGACAATGTGCTGCTGATGCTCAGCTGCCAGCCCCTGTCGGGCCAGGTCGAAGTCGCGGTCGCCACCTCGGATGAGGCGGCTGGCGCGGTCGGTCTTGTGTCGCGTCAGGCCAGTTTCGACCTGAGCGGCCCCCCAGCTCCGACGCCCTTGGCGGGCGTGGGTCTCGTCATGGAGACCGCGGCGATCAGCAATCCCGCCCTGGCGAGCTTCGCGCAAACCGGTGAGCTGTCGGTTCGCACCACCGGAAAGTCCGTGGCCGCCGAAGCCAGAGGCGCCGACCAGGCCCTGGTCGCCGGGTTCTTCGCGCAATGCGGGCAAGCCGTCTGATCATGATCCGGCTGGAGCCCGGCCGGGCGCAGCGCTAAGCTTGGGGCATGAACCGCCTTCCCCCCGTGTCCGCCCTGCTGCTGCTCCTCGCCGCGCCAGCCGCCGCCCAGGAAGGCGCCTGGACCTACCGCGCCGAGCCTCAGCCGGTGGAACTGAGCTACGTAGCCCCTGGGGCCTTCGCCCCGGCGCTCGTCCTGACCTGCGTGAAGGACAGCCGCCAGTTGGTGGCGCGCTTCCCCGTCGAGCAAAGACTGAGCGTGCGGACTCTTGAGGGGCGATGGGTGGACGATGTGGGACGTCCCGCCCCCTGGCCCGTCAGCGTGACGCTGACCTCCGGGGAGGCCCAGACCACGATCCCGGGCCTGGCCGATGTCGATCCGCAGGACGGCGGCTCACTGGTTTCGGTGGAGTTCGCTGATCGCGCCCCGGTCGCCGAGGCGTTTCGCCAGACCGGTGTGATCAGCCTTGCAGCCCTCGGTGGCATCGTGAGCGCCTCGCCCGCCCCGCGACGATCGGCTCAGAGCTTCCTGCGCTACTGTCGCTGATCAGGCCCGCCGACCGGCGGCGGCGACCACGTCCGCCCCCAGGGCCGACAGGGCCGTGCGGACGACGCCCTCGGCGTCGAGGCCGGCCTGGGCGTACATCAGCTCGGGCTTGTCGTGATCCTGGAAGATGTCGGGCAGGGTCAGGGTCCGAACCTTCAGGCCGCGATCCAGGGCGCCATGCCGGGCCAGGGCCTCCAGCACAAAGGCGCCGAAGCCGCCCATGGCGCCTTCCTCGATGGTGATCAGGGCCTCGTGGTCCCGGGCCAGGCGCAGGACAAGGTCAATATCCAGGGGCTTGGCGAAACGGGCGTCGGCCACGGTGGTCGACAGGCCTCGAGCGCTGAGCATGTCGGCGGCCTTGAGGCACTCCGGCAGCCGTGTCCCGAATGACAGCAGCGCAACGGCGGTCCCCTCCCGGACGATCCGGCCCTTTCCGATCTCCAGCGGGGCGGCGTTCTCAGGGATGGCGACGCCAGTCCCCTCGCCGCGCGGATAGCGGAAGGCGCTGGGACGGTCGTCGATGGCCGCGGCGGTAGCGACCATATGGGCCAGCTCGGCCTCGTCGGCGGCGGCCATCAGCACCATGCCCGGCAGGGCGCCCATGAAGCCGATGTCGAAGGAGCCGGCGTGGGTCGGCCCGTCGGCGCCCACGAGGCCCGCCCGGTCGATGGCGAAACGCACCGGCAGACCCTGGATGGCCACGTCATGGACCACCTGGTCGTAGCCGCGCTGCAGGAAGGTGGAATAGATGGCCGCAAACGGCTTCATGCCGTCGGCGGCGAGGCCGGCGGCGAAGGTCACCGCATGCTGCTCGGCGATGCCGACATCATAGGTCCGGTCCGGGAAGGCTTGGCCGAACAGGTCAAGGCCGGTGCCAGACGGCATGGCCGCGGTGATGGCGCAGATGGTCGGATCGCGCTGCGCCTGCTTGATCAGCTCGGTGGCGAAGACCTTGGTGTAGCTGGGCGCCTTGGCCTGGGCCTTGGCCTGCTGGCCAGTGACCACGTCGAACTTGACCACCGCATGGTGCTTGTCGGCCGCACTCTCGGCGGGGGCGTAGCCCTTGCCCTTCTGGGTCACCACGTGGACGAGCACGGGACGATCAACGATCTCCCGGGCGTTCTTCAGGACGGCGACCAGGGCTTCCATGTCGTGGCCGTCGATGGGACCGACATAGTAGAAGCCCAGCTCTTCGAAGAGCGTGCCGCCGGTGACCATGCCGCGGGCGTATTCCTCGGCCTTGCGGGCGGCCTCCTGGATCGGGCGAGGGAAGGCCTTGGCCACCGACTTGCCGAGGTTGCGCAGGGACTGGTAGCCGCCGCCGGACACCAGGCGGGCCATATAGGCGCTCATCCCGCCCACCGGCGGGGCGATGGACATGTCGTTGTCGTTGAGAATGACGGTGAGCTGCTTCGTCGTCTCGGCGGCATTGTTCATGGCCTCATAGGCCATGCCGGCGCTCATGGAACCGTCCCCGATCACCGCCACGACGCGGTTGTCGCGGCCGGCCTGATCGCGGGCTGCGCAGAAGCCGAGCGCGGCCGAGATCGAGGTCGAGGCGTGCGCCGCACCGAACGGGTCGTAATCACTCTCGGCCCGCTTGGTGAAGCCCGACAGGCCGCCGCCCTGGCGCAGGGTGCGGATGCGGTCGCGCCGGCCGGTCAGGATCTTGTGCGGATAGGCCTGGTGGCCGACGTCCCAGATCAGGATATCCTTGGGCGTCTCATAGACATGGTGCAGGGCGACGGTCAGCTCGACCACGCCCAGGCCAGCCCCTAGATGGCCGCCGGTCTGCGAGACAGCGTCGATCGTCTCGCTGCGAAGCTCGTCAGCCAGGGTCTGAAGCTGTGGGACCGTGAAACCGCGGGTGTCGGCGGGCGCGGAAACCTGATCCAGGAGGGGCGTTTTCGGCGGCATGAAGTGGGCAAACAACTGATGCGGCGGCTAGTTGCGGCGCTGTAACACGAAATCGACGCTGGCCCGCAGGAAATCAGCCGGCGGGCCGAAGGGATCGAGGTGGGACTTGGTCTGTTCGATCAGCAGATTCAGTCGCTCACGGGCGGCCTGAGCGCCCAGCAGGGTGACATAGTTGGCCTTGCCCTTGGCGGCGTCCTTGCCCACCCGCTTGCCCATCAGGTCGGGGTCGCCTTCGGCGTCCAGCAGATCGTCGACGATCTGGTAGGCCAACCCAAGATCCTGGGCGAAGGCCATAAGGGCCGGGCGGCGGGCCTCGATGGAGTGGGCCATGATCAAGGGCAGCTCAAAGGCGCAGGCGATCAGGGCGCCGGTCTTCATGCGCTGCATACGGGCCACTGCGCCAAGGTCGTCGCGGACGCCGAGCAGATCGATCATCTGACCCCCGCACATGCCCTTGGCGCCGGACGCCGCGGCCAGCCTCAGCACCATCTCCGAGCGTACGGTCGGATCGGGGTGGGTGTCGGGATGGGCGAGGATTTCGAAGGCCGAGGCCTGCAGGGCGTCGCCGGCCAGGATGGCGGTCGCCTCGTCATAGGCCTTGTGAACGGTGGGCCGCCCATGCCGCAGGTCGTCATCATCCATGCTGGGCAGGTCGTCATGGATCAGGCTGTAGGCGTGCACGCATTCCAGGGCGCAGGCGGCCCGCAGCAGCGGGCGCTCGTCCACCTCGAACATGCGGCCGGTCTCGATGACGAAATAGGGTCGCATCCGCTTGCCAGGCCCCAGCGCGGCGTAGCGCATGGCCTCGGTCAGGCGGGCTTCGGGACCGTCGGCCCGCGGCAGCAGTTCGTCGAGGGCGACCGTGACCAGGTCGGCGGCCTCGGCCACGCGGCGCTCGACCTCCGAAGCCATCAGCTGAACTCGGCCGGTTCGGTCCCCGGAGTCCCCTGGGCGCCGACCACGATCTTCTCCACCCGCAGGCGGGCGGCCTCCAGCCGCGATTCGCAGTGCGCTTTCAGCAGCGCGCCGCGCTCGTACAGACGGATGGAGTCATCCAGGGCGGCCTGGCCGGACTCCAGCCGGGTCACGATGCCTTCCAGTTCGGCGAGCGCCTGTTCGAAGGTCAGGGCTTGAATGTCGTCGGTGTCGGCCATTTCGCTCCTCGCGGGAGCCGCCAACCTAGAGACGTGGGGCGACCGCCGCAACGGGCCACCCGGCCAAGCGGCCTCAAGGATGCTCGAAGCGCCGCATGGACCAGTATTTGAAGCCCTGGCTCACGGCGATGCGCCAACCGCGGCGGCGCAGGGCGCGGCCGACCATGAAGTTGAAGAAGCCATGGGCCAGCACCACCACATCCTGGCCCTGCTGCGCCGCCGCGATCAGGCGGTCGGCGGCCGCCGCGGCCCGGTCTTCGGCCTGCCTGCGCGTTTCCTCGCCTTCGTGATGATTGAAGAACCACCAGCAGACCCGGGCCAGAAATCCCCAGTATGAGGGCCGCATCTTGATGAAGGCTGGCAGATTTGGTGGCGGCAGGGGGGCCTCGACGAACAGGGCCTCGCTGGCGAAGTCCCGACCGCGGGTCAGGGCGATGGCGGTCTCAATCGAGCGCTGGCGGGTGGACGAGAAGATGACCCCGGCGCCGGCGACAAACTCTTTCAGAGTTTCAGGTGGGTTCTGGCCCGGCAGCAGGCCCAGGACCTCGTACTGCGCCCAGAACTGGCGATAACCCTCGGCGTTCAGCCAGACCCGACGGCTCAGCGCCGGCTCCCCATGGCGGGCGAGAATGATGGCGCCCGGGCGGGCGGCCTCCGAAGAGGCCGGGGCGGCAGAATCGACGGTCACAGAATCGGCCATGTCATCCCAGGGTTCGCGCCAGGCAGGCCTCGCGCACCCTTCACCCCCGTTGCAGGGCCAGGACGTGCGCCACCGCCGACCGGCCCAGAGCCTCCAGGTCGTATCCGCCCTCGAGCGCCGACACAACCCGGCCGCGCGAACTCACCTTCGCCACCGCCACGATCTGCTCGGTGGCCCAGCCATAGTCTTCGGCGCCGAGCTGCTGGCCGCCGGGCCCGCCGCCCAGGGGATCGAGCCGGTGAGCGTCGAAGCCCGCCGAGATCAGGATCATCTCCGGCCGGAACGCCGCCACCTTCTCCATCAGACCGGAGAACGCCGTCCGCCAGCCTGCGACCCCGCCGCCGGCCGGTGAGATGGCGTTGATCACATTGTCAGCCACCACCTCATCGGGATGGCCGGTGCCGGGCCACTGGGGCCACTGCTGGACAGAGGCGAACAACAGGCCTGGCCGTCCGGCCAGGGCCGCCTGGGTGCCGTTGCCGTGGTGAACATCGAAATCCACCACCGCCACCCTTTGAAGCCCAGCAAGCTGGGCGACCCGGGCGCCGATGGCAACATTGGAGAAGATGCAAAACCCCATCGCCGCGCCAGGTTCGGCATGATGCCCGGGGGGCCGCACCGCGCAGAAGGCGCGCTGGAACCGGCCAGCCGCCACGTCGCGAACCGCGGCGGCCACAGCGCCCGCCGCCCGGCGGGCCGCCAGCAGGGTGCCCGGCGACATCACCGTATCCTCGTCGAGCTGCGTCAGGCCGGCGCGAGGGGCCGCGGCGAAGATGCGCTCCAGATATTCGGCCTCGTGTACAAGACGCAGATCGGCCAGCTCGGCCTGGGGCGCGTCCTGGGGTTCGAAGTCCAGGTCGTCCCGCGCCTCCAGGGCCTCGATGACCGCGGCCAGCCGTTCCGGGCGCTCCGGATGGGTGGCGCCAGGGCGGTGGTCGAGCATGTCCTCATGGGTGTAGAGGCCGATCATTCACCCATACTAACGGACCCCTCAGCCTTGGGAATGCAAGACGTGATCATCCGCCGCGCGGGGCCGGAGGACATCGAGACCCTGTCCCAGGTGGGACGCGCCACCTTCACCGAAACCTTCGGTCACCTCTACCCGCCAGAAGACCTGTCGACCTTTCTGAACAGCGCCTATGGGACGGACTATCTGGCCGCGGCCCTGGCTGATCCCCGACGCGCCCTGTGGCTGGTGGAGGCGGAGGGGGCGGCGGTGGGTCACGCCCTGGCCGGGCCGTGCGACCTGCCCCACCCGGAGGTCGGGCCGGAGTCCGGCGAAGTGAAGCGGATTTACCTGCAAAGTTCGGTGCAGGGGAGCGGTCTTGGGGCCCGGCTATTCGAGACGGTTCTCGCCTGGCTCGAGCGTGATGGACGCAAGGACCTGTGGCTCGGGGTCTGGTCGGACAACCATGGAGCGCAGCGGTTCTACCGGCGGTATGGGTTCAACCCGGTGGGCGAGTATGGCTTCGCTGTAGGCGCCACGGTGGATCGAGAGCTTATTTTTAGGCGTCTGGGATAGATTTTCTACGCTTCCTGTCACATTTGCTCGCCACATGCCCCGAGCCGTGGCGTCAAACCCGCTGTATTGGTGGATTATTGCCGAGATTTAACGCCAGCCGCTTTGACGCGGGGCCCCCGTTCAGGGCATTTAGGCGCCTGTCATTTCTGCGCGGAAGGACGTCGGTTGGATGCTGAGAATTGGCTATGTTCGCCTGCGTGACGCTCGCTCGTCCGAAGATACCGCGGTTCTGAAACAGCTGGGCTGCCACGTGGTCCGCGCCGAGGAGCCGGCGGCCCCGGGCGGCGACGAATCTGCGGTGCTTTATTCCATCCTCGACTTCATCGGCGAGGGGGACCAGCTGGTGGTCACCCGCCTGGACCAGCTGGGCCATTCGACCCGCAATGTGCTGCGGGTCATCGATCGGCTGGAGGCGCGCTGCGCCAGCCTGTTCATCGTCGAGCCTGATCTCACCACCGACGGCGAAGGCGGCCGCGCCCTGAGAGCGGCCCTGAAGGCTGTGGCCGCGGTGGAGCCCGCCTGGGCCGGGCGCAAACGGCGGACCGCCCCGGCCCCGGAGGACATCCGCGCCCTGCAGCAGGCTGGCGTGGGTCCCGTGGAGATCGCCCGACGCCTGGGCGTCTCGCGTATGACCGTGTGGCGCAAGCTCCGGGCGATGGAGGCCTAGGCCGCCCGAAGCTCGATTGACGGGCGGGTCCGGCGTCTTTCGCCGCCCCGGACGCTGGACATCGGGGCGTCGCCGCCCCATCCTCTGCAGTCAAACGTCTGTTCGTCCCGCTGTTTGGGAAGGCCTGCCCCATGTTTCTGCAATTTTTCACCGAGCTGCGCCAAGCCAAGGTCCCGGTGTCCTTGAAAGAGTACCTCATGCTGATGGAGGGGCTCGACAAGATGGTCATCGACCGGTCGGTCGAGGACTTCTACTACCTGTCGCGGGCGGCCCTCGTGAAGGACGAGAAGAACATCGACCGGTTCGACCAGGTGTTCGGTCACGTCTTCAAAGGGCTGGAAAAGGTGGACGGTGTCGGCACGGCCGACATTCCCGCTGAATGGCTCGAGAAGATCAGCGAGAAGTTCCTCACCGAGGAGGAAAAGGCGCAGATCGAGGCTATGGGCGGCTTCGACAAGCTCATGGAGGCGCTCGCCGAGCGCATGAAGGAGCAGAAGGAGCGCCACGAGGGCGGCAACAAGATGATCGGCACCGGGGGCACCTCGCCCTTCGGCGCCAACGGCTATCATCCCGAAGGCATCCGCATCGGCCAGGACAAGGGTCGCCACGGCAAGGCGATCAAGGTCTGGGACAAGCGCGAGTACAAGAACCTCGACGACTCCGTCGAGCTTGGCACCCGCAACATCAAGGTCGCCCTGCGCCGCCTGCGCAAATGGGTTCGCGACGGCGCCACCGAGGAGCTGGACATGTCCGGCACCATCCGTGGCACCGCCGAGAAGGGCTATCTCGACATCCACATGCGGCCCGAGCGCCGCAACAAGGTGAGCGTGCTCATCTTCTTCGATGTCGGCGGATCCATGGACGCCCACATCAAGATCTGTGAGGAGCTGTTCTCCGCTGCCCGCTCAGAATTCAAGAACATGGAGTTCTACTACTTCCATAACTGCCTCTATGAGACCGTGTGGAAGGACAATCGTCGCCGCCACGCCGAGAAGCTCAACACCTTTGATGTGCTTCACAAGTACTCCAGCGACTACAAGGTGATCTTCGTCGGCGACGCCACCATGAGCCCCTATGAGATCACCTATCCGGGTGGTTCGGTGGAGCACTGGAACGAGGAAGCCGGCGCGGTGTGGATCGACAGGGTGGCCCAGATCTATGAGCACATGGTCTGGCTGAACCCGACCGCCGAGCGCCACTGGGCGCACACCCCCTCGGTCGAGGTGATGAAGCAGCTGGTGAATGACCGCATGTATCCCCTGACGCTCGAGGGCCTGGACAAGGCCATGCGCGAGCTGGCTCGGTAAGGGTTTGGGATTACCTGCGGCGCCGTCCGTCTCAGGCTGATAGGCTTGAGGACGGACGTTTGAGAATCGCATGACCGAAGCCGTACCCCCATCGCCGCCGCAGCCCGAAGCGGACATGCAGGAAGCCGCCACCAAGGCGGCGGTCTTCTGCGCGGCCGAGCGGCTGTTCGCCCTGCACGGTTTCCAGAACGTCTCGGTGCGCGACATCACCGCCGAGGCGGGCGTGAACCTCGCCTCGGTGAACTATCATTTCGGCTCCAAGGACGGCCTGCTGTTCGAGATTTTCCGCCGGCGCACCGCCGAGCTGAATCGCGAGCGGGCCCGGATGCTGCACGAGGCCAATGACCGCCACGGAGGCAGGCCGCCGGTCCGCGACATCCTGGAGGCCCTGTTCGCCCCACCTTTGAAATGGGCCGACCCGGCCGGCGACCGGCGCATCTCCGTCCAGTTCATCATCCGCGCCCGCAGCGAGGGCACCGCCCAGATGCGCGACGTGCTGCAGAACGACGTCTCCCACCTGCGCCGGTTCGCCGACGCCCTGATCGCGGCGCGGCCGGAGCTGGCCCTGGAGGACGTCTACTGGCGGCTGCACTTCTGCCTCGGCATGGTGCACAACAACCGCTTCGCCGAGTTCGACCGGCTGCACCATCTGTCCGACGGCCTGACCCGCGAACAGGACGCCGACGGCCTGCTCGGCCGTATGCTGGACTTCGCCGAAGCCGGATTCCTGGCATGAGCGGCGGCCCGCGCGTCACCCATGTGGCGAGCCGGCCGGGACACAGTTTTTCCAAGACCCTGCAGGACGCCATCACCCTGGTCGCCGGTCTCGGCGTCGAGGGCGACGGCCATGCCGGCGCCACTGTGCAGCACCGCTCACGGGTCGCCCGGGACCCGACCCAGCCCAACCTGCGGCAGGTTCATCTGATCGCCGGCGAACTGCACGATGAGTTGAACGCCGCGGGCTTCGAGCTTGGCCCAGGCGACCTGGGAGAGAACCTCACCACCCGGGGGATTGAGCTCATCGCCCTGTCAGCGGGTGCGAGGCTGCACCTGGGTCAGGGCGCGGTCATTGAGGTCACCGGCCTGCGCAATCCCTGCATCCAGCTCGACCGCTTCCGGCCCGGCCTGATGGCCGCCTGCCTGGGTCGGGACGCCGAGGGCCGGCTGGTGCGCAAGGCGGGGGTCATGGGGATCGTTCTGACCGGCGGGGTGGTGAAACCCGGCGACGCCATCAGGATCGAGGCGCCGGCGGCCTTCCGGGCCCTGGAAAAGGTCTAACCCTCATCGGCCAGCGACCAGGCGAGCTTCAGGTCCTCGATGAACTGCCCTTCGGCCCGGGCCTTGGCCTCAGCGTCCGGAACCCGGAGCAGATAGGACGGGTGCCAGGTGACCACCGCCTGGGCCTGATCCTCCAGTTGCAGGGCCTGGCCTCGCACCTTGCTGATCGGCGCAGCCTTGCCCAGCACAGCCCGGGCCGCCGTGGCGCCCATGGCCACGATCACCCGCGGACGGACCAGCCGGCGCTCGGCGTCCAGCCACCAGCGGCAGGCTTCGATTTCCGGCGCTTCCGGAGTTTTATGGATGCGCCGCTTGCCCCGCAGCTCGTGCTTGAAGTGCTTTACCGCATTGGTGACATAGGCCTCGCCCCGGGGGACTCCGGCGGCGGCCAGGGCGCGATCGAACACCTTCCCTGCCGGGCCCACGAAGGGGCGGCCGGCCAGGTCCTCCTGATCCCCGGGCTGCTCGCCGACGACCATCAGTCTCGCCTGCGCGGGGCCCTCTCCGGCCACGCCTTGGGTCGCGTCTCGCCATAGAGGACAGCGGCGGCAGGCGTCGACCCCGGCGGCGACCTCCTCCAGGCTGGTCGGCGCAGCCCCGTCGAAGGGGGCGTCGCGGCTGGCGCGATGGGCGGCCCCCACGATCCGACGGGCGGGCTCTGAGGGGGCGTTCTCGACCATCTGGGTGGTCCGATCTCCTGCGGCTCGGGTCATCTCCGGAATGAGCGAGGCCTCCGGCAGGTTGCGCCAGTACCGCTTGGGCATTTCTCGCACCATGGTCGCCGTCCGCAGCCGGGCCGGATTGAAGGTCGAGGCGTAGTAGGTCCGCCAATAGGCCTCCAGATCATCTCCGGCCGGCGCATCGGCCGGATCAGCGCCCGGCGTGAAGCTCAGCGCCTGCCGGTCCCAATGGGCGCAGACATCCGGCGTCAGGATGGAGAAGGCCATGTTGGAGAACCGCCGAACGAAAAACGGCGCGGTGGCCTCGGTCACCCGGTGGGCCGGCTCGAACCAGGCCACGAAGGCCTCGCCGGCCTCGGCCGTCTCCACCTCGCGGAAACGGACAAAGGCCTTCATCTTATGGGCCGCCCGATTCACCTGGCTTTGCATGTCGAGCGCCAGGGCCACGTCCGGATCGCTGGCGATCTCCAGCAGGCGCTGGGTCGCGTCCAGCCGCCAGAGCAGGCGATAGAGCAGATCAAACCGCGCCGGCGAACGATGCAGCGCCACCCGCCCGGCGAGATCGACAAAGGCCCGGCTGACCTTGAAACCCCCCTCGCCCGCCGCCGACGCCTGGGGCGCCTGCGCGGGAAACAGGCTCGCCTGGCCGCCATCGACGGTCCACAGCACATCGGCCGGCGCCGCGCCTTCCCCTCGCAGGGCGCGGGCCGCGGCGCGCCAGCCGTCGAAGTCGGTTTCGGACGCCAGCCGGACGACGCGCATCAGAACAGGCTCAGCTGCTCGGGCGGCGGGGCGAAGCGGTCGCGCAGATCGATCCGGTCGGTCAGGGCGCCCGGGCTCCAGTCGCTGGCGGTGACGAAGGGCTTCAGCCTTTCGAGGTTGCGGGCCAAGCGCTTCACATCGGCCAGGGCGAGCCGCGTCAGCTTCCGCGCGGCGATCATCCGGTCGACGCTGCGGGTTCCCAGGCCCGGCACCCGCAGCAGCTGCTCGCGGGACGCGGTGTTCACATCCACCGGAAAGCTCTCCCGATGGTGCAGGGCCCAGGCGAGCTTGGGGTCTATGGCCAGGTCCAGGTCTTGCCCCGGCGCGATGATCTCGGCGGTCTCGAACCCGTAGAACCGCATCAGCCAGTCGGCCTGATAGAGCCGGTGCTCGCGCATCAGGGGCGGCCGCTGGGCCGGCAGGGACTTGGCCACGTCGGGGATGGGGCTGAAGGCCGAATAGTAGACCCTGCGGAGGCCATAGTTTCCGTAAAGGGTGTTCGACCGGGCCAGGATTTCCCCGTCGCTGGCGCCGTCGGCGCCGATGATCATCTGGGTCGATTGGCCGGCGGGCGCATATTTCGGCGGCCGGGTCTTGCGGGCCGGCGCCTTGCCCGCCTCGATGCCTAAGCGCACCGCCCCCATGGCCTTGCGGATGACGCCGGCGTCCTTCTCCGGCGCAAAGGCCGCCAGGCTCTCCTCCCGGGGCAATTCCACATTGATGGAGACCCGGTCGGCATAGAGGGCCGCCTCGTTGGTCAGCTCGACCGAGGCTTCGGGGATCAGCTTCAGGTGGATGTAGCCGCGAAAGTCATGCTCGATGCGCAGGCTTCGCGCGACGGCGACCATGGCCTCCATCGTATAGTCGCTGTTGCGGATGATGCCCGAGGAGAGGAACAGACCCTCGATATAGTTGCGCTTGTAGAAGCCGAGCGTCAGGTCGACCACCTCCTGGACCTTGAAGCGGGCCCGCGGCGTGTTGGACGAGACCCGGTTCACGCAATAGGCGCAGTCATAGATGCAGTAGTTGGTCAGCAGGATCTTCAGCAGGCTGACGCACCGCCCGTCCGGCGTATAGGCGTGGCAGATGCCCATGCCCTCGGTGGACCCCACGCCCTTGCCGCCCTGGGAGTCCCGCTTCCCCGCTCCAGAGGAGGCGCAGGAGGCGTCATATTTGGCCGCGTCGGCGAGGATGGAGAGCTTCTGTTTCAGATCGAGAACGGCCATGGGGCCACTCTAAAGTTCTTGTTATGTTCTGCAAGCGTGGCTGAGCGCTCATTTCCGCTCAGCCGCCATTTCCCTCGGCAGCATCTATGGTAGAGCTTCGTGCCTGACACTCGGGGAGCGGGGGACGTAGATGAGATTTCAGATTTTCGCCGTGGCGGCGACATTGGTGCTGGCGGCTTGCGCCACGGTTGAGGACATACCCCTCGCCTCATCGACCGGCGCCGGCCCAAAGCCTGGCGACGCGATCGGTTTCTCCGGCAGCGCCTCGGAGGTCATCACGACAATGCAGCCCGCAAATGCGGCCTTCGGCGCCATTGGCGGGTTGATGGCGCTCCAGGATGGGAAGGCCATTGTCAGCGAGAACCAGATCGCCGATCCCGCCGGTCCTTTGGCGCGGCAAATGGCGGCCGAACTGGCGCAGTCGCGGTCTGCGCGCCTGGCCGACGTTGCTATTCCGGCGGGGGACAAGGCCGCAGTAGCCCAGGCTCAACAGGCTTACTCCCACGTCGTATTCGTCGATACGCTCTACTGGGGATTTGTGTACTTCGCCACCGATTGGGCCCACTACAACGTGCTATATACCGCTCGACTGCGCCTTTTCGACAATGCCGAGAACGAGAACGTGGCGCTAAAGACCTGTAGCTGGGAGAGTGAAAAAGCTGGGAGAGTGAGGTACACGCGCAGCGAACTCCTGGCGAATAACGCCCAACAGCTGAAGGCGGAGTTGGCCAAGGCGGCTGACACCTGCGCCGACGAATTCCGGGGTGTCCTGGGGCTTCCTCAACCGACACAGGTCACGCAGAGTTCGTCCGACATCATCCACTGAACTCAGGGCCAAGCGCCGTCCCAGACCGGCCGATCGCAAATTCGAGGCTGGCCTAACGGTCTTTGCAGTGGCCTTTTGATCGGGAGCGCCCCCACGCATTGAGGGATTTCAATTGCGAGGCGAGCGGAGATCAATTCGATTGAACCCGCCGCCAGACCATGGAGGTCCGATGGAAGCCGATCTGATCGACCGAATCTATGAGTGCTCAGTGGCCCCAGACCTGTGGCCGTCGGTCCTTGATGATCTGGCGGAGCTGACCGACTCCCGGGGCGGCCTGCTGTTCTCCGCCCGCAAGGCGCTGTGCTGGACGGCGTCGGGGTCGATCCGCGAAGTGTTTGAGGCCTATGTGAACGACGGCTGGTTCCACCGCTGTCCCCGGCGCACCTGCATCATGAGCCAGTCCGATCCCGCCTTCTTCGTGGAGCAGGACTTCTGGAGCGAAGACCAGATCAGGATCGATCCCATCTATCGGGACTTCTTCCACCCCCGCGGACTGGGCTGGTCAGCGGGCACCGGCCTGCAGGTGCCCACCGGCGACTCCATCGTCTTCAGCGTCGAACGGAGCCTGGAGCGGGGCCCGATCGAGCCGGAGCACGTGGCCACCCTCAACAGTCTGCGCCCCCACCTGGCGCGAAGCGCCCTGGTGAGCGCGCGGCTGGGTCTCCAGCGGGCCCAGGGCGCGACGGAGGCGTTGAGCGGCATGCGGCTGCCGGCCCTCCTGCTGACGGAGGGCGGGATCGTCGTCGAAGCCAATGAATGGATGGCCCCGTTGGCGGCCGAGGTCCGGTTCGGCGCAGGCAATCGCCTTATCCTGCGCGACAGGGCCGCCCAGCAGATGCTCACCGACGCCCTGCAGACCATCGACGCCGCTCCGGGCCTGGGGCGGTGCACCTTTCCCCTGCGCGACGAGCTCGGCAAGGCGTCGATGGTGCTGCACCTGATCCCCATCAAGCGCTCGGCCCACGACATTTTCGGCCAGAGCTTCGCCCTGCTTCTGATGACACCGGTCAGCAGCGAGCGGACGCCGTCGCTGGACCTGATGCGCTCGCTCTTCGACCTGACGCCGGCCGAGGCCCGGGTGGCCCAGGGCATCGGGGCCGGCAAGACCCTGGAGGACCTGGCCGCCGCCGGTGAGGTGTCGATCAATACGGTCCGCAACCAACTCCGCCGCGTCCTGGAAAAGACCGGCTGCGCCCGCCAGGCCGAACTCGCCGCCCTGCTCTCCAGCGTGGCGGTGGGGGCGGGCCAGTAGTCGTTCGCCTAGCCATCTGAGTTCCGCCACATTGCCGGTCTAACTGCGCGGCAAAGCTTGGGGGGCGATGATGCGACTCGGAATTTTGGCCGTCGGTCTGGCGGCCGCGATGTTCGCCGTAGCCTGCACGGAGACGGCGCAGCCGCCACAGCCGACATCTGAAGCCGCGGCGCCGCCGCCGGCCGACGGATCGCCCTACGTCCTGAAGGACACGCAGGTCTGGGCCGTGCCCGATCCGGTCTCTGGCCGCGACTATGAGGTCTTTGTCAGCCTGCCGGCCAGTTACGAGGCCGAACCGCAGCGACGCTATCCGACCCTCTATGTGACGGACGCCGACTACGCCTTCCCCATCATCCGCCAGATCGCCCGCCGGGTTAATCTGAACGGCCCGGTGATCGAAGACTTCATCCTGGTGGGCCTCTCCTACGCCAAGGGCGAAGGCGGCGCGGCGTCGCGCAGCCGCGACTACACGCCGATCCCCTGTCGGCCAGAAAGCCGCTGTGAGCTGACCCACGGGGGCGGCGGCGCCTATCAGGCCTATCTGAAGGCGGCGGTGACGCCTTTCATCGAAAGCCGCTTCCGGGCCGATCCAGAGGCCCGGGTGCTGCTGGGCCACTCCTATGGCGGCCTGCTGGGCGCGCAGATCCTGTTCACCGATCCGACGATGTTCCAGGCCTATGTGCTGGGCAGCCCGTCCTTCTGGTTTGGCCGGCGCCACATCATGACGATGGAGGCCGACTATGCGAAGGCGCATGCCGACCTGCCGGCCGAGGTCTTCATGTATATCGGCGACTTCGAGACGCCCGGCCCCACACCCCGCCACGCCACCCGCTACGATATGGTCGGCGACATGGCCGCCATGGAACAGGTCCTGAAATCTCGCGCCTATCCAAGCCTGAGCGTCCGCTCGACCGTGCTGGCCGACGAAGATCACCTGACCGTCGCACCGAGTGGTTTCACCCGGGCCTTGATGGCGGTTCTGCCGGCAGGGCCCTGACGCCCGGTGTGGCCGGCGCTTGACCTGGCGGTTGGAAGGAACCTTCGCCGGCAGGACGTGTTAGCGGTGCGCCCATGTCCCGCCTGATCATCCGCCACGAAACCCGCTACGCCTATGAGCGCCCGGTCGCCTTTGGGCCACACCAGCTGTTGGTGCGCCCCAGGGGCGGCCACGCCCTTCGAGTGGTGAAGGGCGCCCTGACCTTCTCCCCCCGGGGCGAGACCCGCTGGCGTTACGACGCCTATGGCAACTGCGTCTGCCAGCTGAATGTCAGCGAAGAGTCCGACGAGTTCTTCATCCTGAGCGAGCTGGAGATCGAACGCTTCCCCGCCCCCCTGGAGCCCCAGGAGGTGGACGACCCCCGCACCGCCACCCCGATCGTCTATCCCGCAACCGACCGGGCGGTTCTGGGCCCCTATATTGAGCCGGTCACCGTAGACCCCGAGGGCCTGCTGCTGCGCTGGCTGCATGGCCTGGCCCCGAGCGTAGGGGAGCCGGCGCTGGACTATGTGCTGCGCCTCAACCGGGCCATCCATCAGCAGTTCGACTATGAGGCCCGTCAGGAAGAGGGCACCCAGGCGCCGCACGAGACCGTGGCGCTCGGCCGCGGCACCTGTCGCGACTTCGCCTGGCTGATGGTCGAAACCCTGCGCCGGGTGGGCTTCGCCGCCCGCTTCGTCAGCGGCTATCTCTATTCCCCGGGCCACGACGGCGTGCGCGGCGCCGGCGCCACCCATGCCTGGTGCGAGGTCTTCCTGCCGGCCTTCGGCTGGATGGACTTCGATCCCACCAACGGCCTGGCCGAGGCCGCCGACTTGATCCCCGTGGCGGTCAGCCGCACACCGGCCGAGGCCGCCCCGATCAGCGGATCGATCCTGGGGGATCCAGGCGCCAGCCGGATGGTGGTCAAGGTGGATGTCTCCCTGGCCGAACCCCTGGCCAGCGCCGCCTGAAGCCAAGCTTCAGCCAGCCCCGCCAGGTTTTGGCGCCGGCGAGAAATCGGCTTTTCAGGGCGACGGACTCTGATAGGACGGAGGGATTGTTTTAGCAGATCATAATTTCGGGGAGCCGCCGCGCGACCCTTTGCGACCCCCGCGCGGCAGGGACGCTATTGGAAAAGACCACCGAGGAACCACCGATCGCCGATGAGGCGGTCGTGATCCATGCTGATGACGACGGCAAGACCCTGGCCGAGCGCGAAGTCGAGTACGAGAAGTTCGTCTGGGCCAATCTGAAGCGCAACTATATCGCCCACTATCTGCACGGCATGCTGGGCATGACCGGCTTCCGTCTGGTCAATGCGCCGACCTTCCTGCCGGCCTATCTCTACCTGATCTCCGGCTCCAGCTTCATCGTCGGCCTGGGCCTGGCCCTGCAGCAGGTGGGTGGGATGCTCTCGCCGATCTTCGGCGCCACCCAGATTGAACACCGCAAGCGGGTCATGCCGGCCGCCGTCTGGATGGGCGGTCTGGCCAGGGTGCAGATCCTGGGCATGGCGCTGGCCGGCTGGTTCCTGTCGGGCCAGACCCTGGTGGTGGCGATCCTCGCCTTCATGTTCATGTTCGGCCTGTTCATGGGCACCCAGCGGGTCGTCTTCTCCCTGCTCATGGCCAAGGTGATCCCGATCAGCCGGCGCGGCCGGCTGCAGGCCTGGCGCAACGCCACCGGCGGCGTGATCGCCGCGGCGCTGGCCTGGGTGGCGGGGAAGTACTTCATCGAGGGGAACCTGCTGGGCAACGGCTACGCCTCGACCTTCCTGTTCGCCACCATCCTGACCTCGCTCGGCCTCTGGGCTTTGCAGTTCCTGATGATCGAGCCCGAGCCCCCGACGACCCGGGCCCAGACGCCCTTCTTCGAGCGTCTCAAGGACTTCCCGCGCCTGATCTCCCAGGACCGCGGCTACATGTTCTTCCTGATCGTCCAGATGCTCAGCATCACCGGGCGCATGGCGACGCCCTTCTACATCCTCTACGTCAGCACCACGATCGAGCTCACCGGGGCCAATATCGGCCTGCTGAGCCTCGCATTTCTGGGGGCCGACACCCTGTCCAACCTGGTCTGGGGCTATCTGGGGGACAAGACCGGCTTCCGGGTGGTGCTGATCAGCTCCCTGGTGATCTGGATCGCCGCCACCGTGCTGCTGATGAACGTCCACGAGGTGGCCGCCATCTTCGTCGCCTTCTTCGGCCTCGGCGCAGCCCAGTCGGGCTACATGATGAGCGCCCAGACCATGATCCTGGAGTTCGGCTCCCGCGACGACATGCCCATGCGCATCGCCCTGTCCTCGACCGCCGAAGGGATCATGGCCTCGGCCGGCCCCCTGGTGGGCGGGATCATGGCCGCCACCCTGGGCTATGAAAGCGTGTTCGGAACCTCCATCGCCTTCCTGGCGGCGGGGCTGCTGTTGCTGCTGTTCATGGTGCGCGAGCCCCGCAAGGACCGGATGACCCCGGCGGGGTGAATCCTACTGAGCGGCGAGCGCGCTGCGCCCGCGGGCGATCCGCTCGCGGGCCATTTCGCCGGCCACCTCATGGGTCGGGCGCCGCTCGGCGATGGACCGGTCGAGCACCTCCTCGAGGGTGATCATCAGCCGCGAAAGCTTGCCCTCCACCCAGGCCGGATCGAAGGCCTGGCCGGCGTCCAGCGCGCGGATCTCGCCGGCCACATTGATGATGCCGCCGCCGTTGATCACATAGTCCGGCGCATAGAGCAGGCCGAGGTCGAACAGGGTCTGTCCGATGATCGGGTCGGCCAGCTGGTTGTTGGCGCCCCCGGCAATGATGCGCGGGCGCAGGCGCGGCAGGGTCTCGGCGCTGATCGCCCCGCCCAGGGCGCAGGGCGCAAAGACGTCGGCCTCGACGTCGAAGATCTCATCCGGCGCCACGATCATCGCGCCGGTCTGGGCGGCCACCTGGGCCAGGACCTCGCGGTTCACGTCGGTGATCACCAGCCGCGCGCCGGCGGCGCTCAGCTTCTGGGCCAGATAGGCGCCCACATGGCCAACCCCCTGGATGGCCACCGTCACCCCTGACAGGTCCCGGTCGAGCGCGCGACGCACGCACAGGCTGATGCCGCGGAAGACACCCTCAGCGGTCACCGGGCTGGGATCGCCTGAGGCCGCCGCATGGCCTTCAAGTCCGGCGACGAAGCGGGTGTGGCGGCGAGCGTGCATCAGGTCCGCCGGCGAGACGCCCACATCCTCGGCCGTCCAGTAGGCGCCGCCCACGGCCTCGACCGCCCGGCCAAAGGCCTCGAACAGGGCCGGCGACTTCTGGGTGCGGGAATCGCCGATGATCACCGCCTTGCCGCCGCCCAGATCCAGGTCGGCCATGGCGTTCTTGTAGGACATGGCCCGCGACAGGCGCAGCGCGTCCTGCAGGGCGTCGGCCGAGGTCGGGAAGGGCCACATGCGGCAGCCGCCGGCCGCCGGGCCCCTGGACGTGGAATGGACCGCGATAATGCAGCGCAGCCCCGTGGCCTCGTCGGCAAAGGCGTGAACGGCCTCGTGGCCATCAAAGTCGGGGGAATCGAACAGGGTCATGCGCTCACGGGATCGTTGCGTTTGAAACCAATTTCGTCGGCTCTAGCCCGCAGGCTGCGCCGTCACAAGCCCGCCGTCGCATGCTCGGCGGGCGGCGTCCAGTCGTCGCCGCCCGGCGCGGTGGGAATGGGCGGCGCCCCAGACGGCAAGGGCGCCTCGGGATCGTCAATATAGGCCAGGATGTCGGCCATCACCGCCTGGCCCTGCAGGTCTCGGGTCAGCAGGTGCCAGCCGTCGGCGTAATAGGCCGAACGGTCGGTGGGCTTGAGCCGAGCTGCGGCCTGAAAGGCCGGGCGTTCGGGGATGATTTCGTCGTTCTGGCCATACAGATAGAGCACCGGGACCTGCAGCCGGGCGATGTCGGTCCAGGCGTTCTCCATCAGGTCCACGAGGCCATAGAGGGTGTCTGACCTGGCCCCCCAGATCATCAGGGGGTCGGCCCCCATGGCTCGCAACTCGGCCATGTTGTCGGTGGGCTTGACCCGGTCGGTGACCCATTCGGGCGGGGTATAGACCTTGGGGCCGGTCATATGGGCGGCGAACCACAGGGCGGTCTTGAACGGCAGAGGCTGGGTCGACCAGCCCCACACCGCCGGCGCCATCAGCACCAGCCGGTGGGCGGCGGGCGGTCGCTCGGAAGCGAAGGCGCGGATGGCCACAGCGCCGCCCATGCTCTCCCCAGCCACCACCACGAGGGCATGGGGATGGCGAGCGCGGACCAGAGCTACGATGGTCCGCAGGTCTTCCTGCAGCACCGACTCGTCAGGCCAGACCCCGCGGTTCGGCGACCGACCAAAGCCCCGCTGGTCATAGGCGTAGGTGCTCACCCCGTGCTCGGCCCAGTGGGGGGCGGCCAGGTGGAAGGCGTTGGCATAGTCGTTCATCCCATGCACGGCGACGACCACGGCGTCCGGCGCGCCGTCCTGAGCGTCCCAGGTCGTCAGGCCCAGCCGCGCCCCGTCGAAGCTGACGAAGCGGTCGCCGGCCAGACGCGGACCTTCGAATCCCAGAGGCGGCTGGCCGGCGGTCTGGGTCATGAGCGGGGTGCAGGCTCCCAGCATCAGGGCGAACAGCAGGGCGGTCAGACGAGTCATGCGCGCAGAATGTCTCCCACCCTCTGGCGAAGATAGGGCGTCACCTCGGCCTCAAACCAGGGATTACGCTTCAGCCAGGCCGTATTGCGCCAGGATGGGTGCGGCAGGGGCAGGACGCCCGGCCCATACTCGGTCCAGGCGGCGACGGTCTGCGTCATGGTGGCCTTGCGCGCCGCACCCAGGGCCCAGGCCTGGGCGTAGGATCCCACCAGCAGGGTCAGCTCGACCTTGGGCAGCTGCGCCAGCAATTGCGGCCGCCAGAGCTGGGCGCAGCGAGTCGGCGGCGGATAGTCGCCCCCCTTGGGATTGGTCCCGGGAAAGCAGAAGGCCATGGCCGCCACGCCGATGGCCGGGTGGTCATAGAAGGTGTCCCGCTCCACGCCCATCCAGCTGCGCAGGCGCACGCCGGAGGGGTCGTTGAACGGCAGGCCGGTTTCGTGCACCAGCCGGCCCGGCGCCTGGCCGCAGATCAGCAGGCGGGTTTCCGGATTGACCCGCACTACGGGCCGCGGCTCCGGCACGAGATCGCCCGCGCAGGCCCGGCAGGCGGCGATGTCGCTGAGCAGCGTCTGGAGGCCCGGTGTAGACGGCATCACGGCCATGTAGGGGGCGCTGGCGTCCAACGCCACTACGTCTGGAGGTGCGACAACCTGTCTGCGTTGTGCGCCTCAGATTCAACTCCCGTTAACCGAGTGTCCAGGGTCCTGCGCGAGGATCGATCCCGCTTGCGGCCGCCAGTTGGGCGCCTAGGCCGCAGACGAAGCGGGTGGCGAAGGGAATGCTGAAGACGATCAAAGGCCGCATGCGCCTCTCCTGGGGGGTCGGCATGGCGTCCATGCTGGCCCTGGCTGGGCTGAACATCGCCCTGCTGCGCATGGTGGCGCAGGCCGGCGGCGGTGCGGAGGCCGAGCGTATCCTGGGCATGGCGACCGCCATCAGCGTCGGGATCGGCGTGGCCGCCGTGGTCGGCGTCGTCCTGGGCGCCCTCTATTTCGAAGGCCTGGTGATCACAGCCCTGTCACGGATAAGCGGCGTCATGCGCCGCCTGGCCGAAGGCGAGCGGGTCGAGGCGATCCCCGGGGCCGAGCGGCGGGACGAAATCGGCCAGATGGCCGCCAGCGTGGTGGTCTTCCGCGAAAACGCCGAGGCCCGCGCCCGGCTGGAGGACGAGGCCCAGGCTGCCCGCGGCGAACTCGACCGCCGCCTGGCCGCCGCCGAGGCCGCCTTCGCGCGCGCGACCCAGGACCAGAAGGCTCTGGTGGAGGCCATGGCCCGGGCGCTCTCGCGCCTGGCGCGGGGCGATCTGGGCGCCCGCATCGATGCGGCCGTCGCCGCCGACTATGAGGCCCTGAAGTCCGATTTCAACGCCGCGGTCAGCCAGCTGGAAGGCGCCTTCGGCGCCATCGCCACGGCCACCGGCGAAATCCGCGCCGGCTCGCGTGAGATCGCCACCGCCGTGGACGACCTTTCCCATCGCACCGAGCGGCAGGCCGCCAGTCTGCAACAGACCGCGGCGGCCCTGGACGAGATCACCGTCACAGTGCGTCGCACCGCATCAGGGGCGCGTCAGGCCAACGGGGCCATGGCCTCGGCGCGCAGTGAGGCCGAGCGCAGCGGCCAGGTGGTCGGTCAGGCCGTCACCGCCATGGGCGAGATCGCCAACTCCGCTCAGGAGATCAGCAAGATCATCGGCGTGATCGATGAGATCGCCTTCCAGACCAGCTTGCTCGCCCTGAACGCCGGGGTGGAGGCGGCCCGGGCCGGCGAATCTGGCCGGGGCTTCGCCGTGGTCGCCTCCGAAGTCCGCGCCCTGGCTCAACGCTCGGCCGACGCCGCCAAGGAGATCAAAGGGCTGATCGAGGCCTCAGGCCAGCAGGTGCAGAGCGGTGTGGATCTGGTGGGTCAGACCGGCGATGTCCTCAACGGCATCGTCGGCAAGGTCACCGAAATCTCCGATGTCATCGCCGCGATCGCCGCCTCGGCCGAGCAGCAGTCGGTGGGTTTGGTCCAGGTGAACACCGCCATCACCGACATGGACAAGGTGACCCAGCAGAACGCCGCCATGGTCGAGGAAGCCAATGCGGCGACCCAAACCCTGGACCAGCATGCCGCCTCCCTCTCGGAGTCCGTCGACCGCTTCCAGCTGTCGGGGGCTGCGACCAACCCGGTTCACGCCCAGCAGGCGCGGCTGGCGGTTCTGGCCGGCGGGCGCTGAGCGCCTATTCCGGCGCCGGCGACTCTGGCGGCGCCAGAACGCCTGGCAGGAACTCGCCGGCGATGGGCAGGCGCAGGCGATAGACGCCCTTGAACTTGTTGGGATCGGTCGGCTTGCCATGGCGGGTGATCACCAGCCGGCCTTCC
Source organism: Caulobacteraceae bacterium UBA3198 (assembly GCA_002363865.1). GTDB lineage: Bacteria > Pseudomonadota > Alphaproteobacteria > Caulobacterales > Caulobacteraceae > Phenylobacterium. Next base: position 260,498 of record DEWY01000013.1, on the reverse strand, counting down.
CGCGCCAGGCCCACCGAGACGGTGCGCACCCGCGAGAGCCAGCGGCGCCAGCCCTCGGGATCGGCGGCCCGGGCCGCCTCTTCCGGGGAGATGGACTTGCCCGGCGCCAGCGGGGTCAGAAGTTCAAAGATCGCCGTTTCGATAGGATCGGACATCAACCGCCACGCTTCAGGGTTTCGCGGGCGATGACCACCTGCTGGATCTGACTGGTGCCCTCATAGATGCGGAAGATGCGCACGTCGCGATAGAACCGCTCGATCCCGTAATCGGCGACGTAGCCGGCGCCGCCAAAGATCTGCACCGCCTTGTCGGCCACCCGGCCCACCATCTCGGAGGCGAAGTATTTGGCGGCGGCCGCCTCCATGGTCACGCCCTGGCCGGCGTCGCGCTTGCGGGCGGTCTCCATGGTCAGCGCCTTGGCGGCGAGCGCCTCGGTCTTGCAGTCGGCGATCATGCCCTGGACCAACTGGAACTGGCTGATGGCCTGGCCGAACTGCTTGCGCTCGCTGGCATAGGCCACGCAGTCGGTGATCAGCCGCTCGGCCACGCCGACACAGACCGCCGAGATGTGCAGCCGGCCGCGGTCGAGCACCTGCATGGCCACCTTGAAGCCCTCGCCCTCGGCGCCCAGACGGTTCTCCACCGGCACCCGGACATTGTCGAAGGTGACGTCGCAGATATGGGCGCCCTGCTGGCCCATCTTCTTCTCGGGCTTGCCCACCGACAGACCCGGCAGGTCGCGAGGCACCAGGAAGGCCGAGACCCCACCCCCGCCCGGCTTGTTGGGATCGGTGCGGGCCATGACCGTGAACAGGTGGGCCTTGTTGGCGTTGGTGATGTAGCGCTTCGAGCCGTTCAGCACATAGACGTCGCCGTCCTTCGTCGCCCGGGTCTGCACCGAGGCGGAGTCAGATCCGGCCTCGGGCTCGGTCAGCGCGAAAGAGGTGATGATGTCACCCGAGGCGATTCCCGGCAGGTACTTCGCCTTCTGCTCGTCGGTGCCGAACATCACCAGGCCCTGGCTGCCGATGCCCACATTGGTGCCAAAGGCCGAGCGGAAGGCCGGGCTGGTGCGGCCGAGCTCCACGGCCACCAGGCATTCCTCCTCCATGGAGAGGTCGAGCCCGCCATATTCGGCGGGAATCGAGAGGCCAAACAGGCCCAGCTCCTTCATCTCGGCGACCACGTCGTCGGGCATGGCGTCGGTCTCGGAGACCTGGGCCTCCAGGGGCCGCAGCCGTTCGGTGACGAAGCGGCGGACGGTGTCGATCAGCTGGTCGCGGGTTTCGGCGTCGAGAGCCATGGTCTGTCGTCTTTCCTGGAGGGTCTTAGGCTTTGGCGAGCGCCAGGGCCGAGCCCTGGCCGACGCCGACGCACATGGTGGCCAGCGCCCGGTCGGCGCCCCGTTCCTTCATCGCCCGCGCCGCGGTCAGCGCGATGCGTGCGCCGGACGCCCCCAGCGGATGGCCGATGGCGATGGCGCCCCCGTGCGGGTTCACGTGCTCGGCGTCGTCGGCCAGGCCCCAGGCCCGGGTGCAGGCGAGCGCCTGGGCCGCGAAGGCCTCATTCAGCTCGACCACGTCGAAGTCTCGGGGGGTGAGGCCAAGGCGGCCGCAGAGCTTCTCCACCGCCGGCACGGGGCCATAGCCCATGACCCGGGGCGGCACGCCGCCTGAGGCGCCGCCCTCGATCCGGGCCAGCGGCTCGAGGCCCAGCTTCTGGACCATCTCGGCCGAGGCCAGCAGCAGGGCCGCGGCGCCGTCATTGACGCCGGACGCATTGCCCGCCGTCACCGTGCCGTCGGGGCGGACGATGGGCTTGAGCCCCTGCAGCGCTTCCAGAGTGGTGTCGGGACGCGGGTGCTCGTCCTTGGAGATGACGGTCTCGCCCTTGCGGTCCTTGAGCGTGATCGGCGCGATCTCACCCTCGAAAAAGCCGCGGGCCTCCCCGGCGCCATAGCGCTGCTGGCTGCGGGCGGCGAAGGCGTCCTGGTCGGCGCGGGCGACCTGATAGTCGGTGGCCACGTTCTCGGCGGTCTCCGGCATGGAGTCGACGCCGTAGTCCTTCTGCATCTGAGGGTTCACGAACCGCCAGCCGATGGTGGTGTCGAAAATCTCCGCGGACCGTGAAAAGGCTGAGTCGGCCTTGCCCATGACGAAGGGCGAGCGGGTCATGCTCTCCACCCCGCCGGCGATCACCAGCTCGGCCTCGCCCACGGCGATCATCCGGGCCGCGGCGATGGTGGCGTCCAGGCCCGAGGCGCAGAGGCGGTTGACGGTCAGCCCCGGCACCGAGCTCGGCATGCCGGCCAGCAGCAGAGCCATCCGCGCCACATTGCGGTTGTCCTCGCCGGCCTGGTTGACGCAGCCATAGATGACCTCGTCGACCTCCTCCCAGTCCACCTTCGGCAGGCTGGCCATCAGCGCCTTGATCGGATGGGCGGCCAGGTCGTCGGCGCGCACCTTGGCGAGCGCGCCGCCGTAACGCCCGATCGGGCTTCGCAGACCTGCGCAGAGATAGACGGTCCGGCCTTCCATGGTCACGCCTCGCATCATTCGGTTCAGAGGGGACGGAAACTAGTGACTGCGGCCCGGGCGAGCAAACCCTTCGGCGCCGCCCAGAGGCGAGCGCCCTGAAGTCCACAGCGGCGCACCCTCGTGGAAATGAGGGCTTTCACCCCGCCCCGCCCGGCGGTTAAGGAGCGCGGGGTTGAGAACTTAAGGAACGGGTTGAGCGTATGGACGGCGGCGGCGAAGCGAAGAACGGCCTTGTGACCGAGGGCGAATGGGCCGGCTGGCGCACCTGGGAAGGCTCTGATCCCTTCGAGGATCATGCCGGTCCCTTCTATTTCCGCCACGATCCGGACGGCGCGCCCCGCTGCGCCTTCCGCGCCGAACAGAAGCACATGAACGGCGGCGGCTTCATGCACGGCGGCTGCATCATGACCTTCGCCGACTACTGCCTGTTCGTCATCGCCCGCGAGGCCCTGGAGGGCCAGCATAGCGTGACCGCCACCCTGAACGGCGAGTTCGTCGGCGCCGTGCCCCTGGGGGCCCTGGTCGAATGCACCGGCGAAGTGGTCCGCAACGCCCGCTCCATGGTCTTCGTGCGCGGGCTCATCACCACCGGCGGCGAGAATGTGATGAGCTTCTCCGGCGTCATCAAGAAGCGCGGCCCGCGCAAGTAAGCCTTGCGCCCCTGGCGCGCAGGGCCATGTTCAGGCCCCGCCGTCTTCGTCTGGAGTTTCCATGAGCCCACCCGCCAAACGCAATCTGGGCCAGATCGCCATGGGGGCGGCGCTCGCTCTGATGGCCGGGCCCGTGGCCCTGTTCAAGCTGGTCGAGCTGGGCTTCTTCCTGACCGGCGTCGCGCCAGGCCAGTGGATGACCGCGGCCGAGCCCACCGCCATGCCGGTCTCTATCGTGGTGATGCTGTTCGCTGGCCTGGTGGCCGCCTATGGGGTGCGGATGGTCATCCGTGAGTTTCGGTCGCCGGGCGCGTGACGCAGCTTTCGGTGCTCGATCTCTCGCCGGTGGGCGGGACCAACACCCAGGCCCAGGCGGTCCGCGAGACGATCGAAGTGGCCAAGGCCGCCGAACGGTTGGGCTATGACCGGTTCTGGCTGGCCGAGCACCACAATATCGAAGGTCTGGCCTCCCCGGCTCCGGAAATCCTCATCGCCGCCCTGACCCAGGCCACCTCCACCATCCGGCTGGGATCGGGCGGGGTGATGCTGGTGAACTATTCGCCGCTGAAGGTGGCCGAGGTGTTCATGGAGCTGGAAGCCCTGGCGCCAGGTCGGATCGATCTTGGGGTCGGCCGGGCGCTCGGCGCCGATGGCCGCACGGGCGCGGCTCTGAGGTCGGCCTCATCGGAGGCCTTTCCGCACTATTTCGCCCTATTGAACGCCTGGCTGCTGGACGCCAGCGGTCGCGAGCCCCTGGGCGCCGACCATCCGGCCAAGGGCATCCGCGCCCATCCGACGGGGCCGAGCCATCCGGACCTGTTCATGCTGTGCTCGTCAGCCGACAGCGCAGCCTTCGCCGGCCAGGCCGGCGTGGGCATGGTGTTCGCCGAGTTCATCGCCCGCAGCGAGGGCGGCCCGGCGGTGGCCGCCTATCGGCAGGCCTTCACGCCATCGCCCTTCCGGAGCGAACCCACGGCGGCCATCGCCACAATCGCCCTGGCGGCCGACACCGAGGCCGAGGCCAAGCGGCTGGACGCCCCGCGACGCGCCTCGACGCTCGCGACCGCAACCGGCCAGCGCCGGCGCTTCCCGGTGATACCGGAGGCGTTGGCCTATCTGGCGGAGTTCGAGGGCCATCCCGAATTGGCGGCGATCGAGGCGCGCAGCATCGTCGGCGACGGCGAAACCGTGCGCCAAAGGCTGAGCGACAAGGCCCGGGCGAGCGGCGCCGACGAAATCTTCGTCATGGCCTCAGGGCCAAGCCTTGAGTCCCGCATCCGCTCGCTGGAACTGATTAAGCCGGCCTAGAACAGACCTGCCCGCTGGGCGATCACCACCAGGGCGATGACCACCAGAACAGCCTGGATGATCCCATTGAGGGGGCCCGGGATGGGCAGGAGGCGCACGGCGTAGAGAGCGAGGCCGAGCACCACGAGGATGATGACGATGGTGATGAGCAATGACATGCCATCCAAACCTCTGCCGTGGGCAAAGGTTCCGCCGCCAGGCGCCGCAAATGCGTCCTGGTCGAACGCCAGTTTCGGTCTTAGCGTCGCCGCATGGCCAGCCTCAACAACACCACCAGCCGCGAACGGCTCAACGACGCCAACCTGGGCAAGCTGCCGGGCCATCTGGGCCTGGAGATCGTCGAGGTCGCCGACGGCAAGGTCGTCGGAACCTTCAAGGTGCGCGAAGACCTGGTGGCGCACACCGGCTTCCTGCTGGCCGGCGCCGTGCTCAGCGTCGCCGACATCCTCTGCGCCTATGGGGTCTCCACCGCGTGGCCTGAGGGGGCCAGCGGCTTCACCACCGCCGAGGTGAAGTGCAATTTCGTTGGCACCCTGCGGGAGGGCGAGGTGCGCTGCACCGCCAGCCTGCTGCATGGCGGCCGCACCACCCAGGTGTGGGACGCCCGGGTCGAGGATGCGGCGACCGGCAAGCTGATGGCCGCCTTCCGCTGCACCCAGATCATCCTCTATCCGCGGGCCTGAGCCCTATTCGGCCAGCCGGTAGTCGATAGCCACCACCTGGCGGACGCTGCGCCAGGACTTGAGGTCGTCGCCGACCACCACCCGGCGGGGCCCCTCCCGCTCCGGGAGCGGGCCGCCGTTCACCGTGTCGGCCAGGATGGCGCCGTCCCCATGCAGGTCCTTGTCGGCCTCCACCGCCGACAGCACCGCCGCATATCCGTCTGCGCCGCGGACCACCAAATAGCCCCGCATGGGCGCACCATGGGCGCGCATGCCCACCGGCAGGCCGGCGGCCCGCATCACATGGGCCAGGGCCGGGCCTTCATAGAGGTCAGGCCCCGCCTTGCCCTCGACGCTCACCTGGGCCCGCGGCAGATCGGCCAGGGTATCGGCGCTCAAGGTCACTGAGGTCCCGTCGGCCTTGGACACTGTCAGGTCCTGAGCGGCCGCCGGGAGGGCCAGGGCGACGAGCAGGCCGGCGAGCAGAAGCGGCCTCACAGGGCGATCTTCACCGACTCGCGGCCCTTCATGGCCTCGAGCCAGCGGTTCACATGGGTCAGCTCTTCAGGGGGCCGGAACCTGATCATCCGGGCGAAGTCGATGGAGGCGAAGGCGACGATGTCGGCGATGGTCAGACGGTCGGCGGCGATCCACTCACTTTCAGCCAAGCGCCGGTCGAAGATCTTCAGGGCCCGGGTCCCGCTCTCGGCGTTGGCCTCACCGACGGCCGGGTTCTGCTTCTCCAGCACGCCCAGGGCGGGGTGGGTATGACGCACGGCCATCATCAGCGGGGTGGCCACCATCATTTCGGCCCGGCGGGTCCACATCTCGATGATCGCCGTCTCCTTGGGATCACGGCCCATAAGGCTGGGCTCGGGATAGACGCTTTCGAGATAGCGGCAGATGGCCAGGGACTCGGTGATGCAGGTGCCGTCGTCCATCTCCAGCATCGGCACATTGGCCAGGCCGGCCTTCTGCAGATAGTCCGGCTGCTTGTGGGCGCCCTCCAGCAGGCTGACCGGCACGATCTCGACGTCCTCGATACCCTTTTCGATCATGAACAGGCGGACGCGGCGCGGATTGGGCGCGCGCGGGGTGTCATAGATCTTCATGGTCGTCCCTCCGGCTTTGCGTCCAGAGGTGGCGCCGTGACGCCGCGGCGGTCAAGGCGCCCTAAAGGCCAAACAGCTCCCGGGGCATGGCGCCCACGACGGCGGCGGTCATGCAGGTGGCGAGGAAGCCGGCCAGCAGGGCCTTCCAGACCATGCCGATGATCTCGGCGCGGCGCTCTGGCATCAGCACGCCCATACCGGTCACCGTGATCCCCACCGACCCGATATTGGCGAAGCCGCAGAGCGCATAGGTCATGATCATGCGGGTGCGCTCGGTCATGGCCTCGGCCGGGACGCCGCCCAGCTGGATGAAGGCGATGAACTCCGTCAGCATCAGCTTCACGCCGAGCAGGTAACCCGCCTGGGGCGCTTCGGCCCAGGGCACGCCGATCAGCCAGGCCAGCGGCGCAAAGACCACCCCCAGCACCCGCTCGATGGTCAGGGGCGCCCCCAGCACGTCGGGGAAGGCGCTGAGCAGGCCGTTGCCGATGGCCACGAAGGACACAAAGACGATGAGGATGGCCGAGATGTTCAGGGCCACGGTCAGACCGTCCATCGTCCCCTTGGAGATGGCGTCGATGGAGGAGTCGTATTTCAGCAACGAGCCGTAGTCGGCGAAATAGCCCCCCTGCCCCTTCTTCTCCGGCACCATGATCCGGGCCAGGAGCACGCCGGCCGGAGCCGAGACGATGGAGGCCACCAGCACGTGGGCCGCCGCATTGGGCAACACCTCGCGCAGGATGGTGGCGTAGGCGACCATGGTGGAGCCGGCGACGGTGGCCAGGCCGACCACGATCATCAGGAAGACCTCCGAGCGGGTCAGCTTGTCCAGATAGGCGCGGATGACGATGGGGCTCTCGATCATGCCCAGGAAGATGTTCACCGCCACGGCGAGCGCCGAGGCGCCGCCCAGGCCCATGGTCTTCTGGAACACGAAGCCGAAGCCCTGGGTGATCCACTTCAGGATCTTCCAGTGCCAGAGCAGGGCCGACAGGGCGGAGATCACCAGGATCAGCGGCAGGACCTGGAAGGCGAAGACGAAAAGCGCCCCCTCGTCGGTCACCGCGTAGGGCTGGGCGCCGCCGGCCATGTATCCGAACACGAACTGGGTCCCCTGAGCCGTGGCCGCGGCGAGGCCGTCGACGCCGGCGTTGATCCCCCGCACCACCGAACGCGCGCCGGGAAGACCAAAGAGACCGAGCACCAGCATGACCTGGACCGCCACCGCGCCCAGAGCGAGCCGCCAAGGAAACCGCGAGCGATCCTCCGACAGGGCCCAGCAGACCACCAGGATCAGGCCCAGACCCAGCAGGCTCTGGGCGTTTTCCAGTCTGAACATAAAGCCTCCCCAAGCCCGCGTCTGAGTCGCGGCGGCGTCGCCATGCCCTTGAAGAGCAAGGCCTTGTCTGGCGCAAGGGATGACTGGCGACAGAAAGTCGGGCGCCTCCCCTTGACGCATATTATATTGCGCACAATCTAATTGCTTGAGATTGAAAAGGAGCTCCCCATGTCCCCCCTCTATGAAACCAGCGCCCGCGCCGTCGGCGGCCGCGAAGGTCACGTCGAAACCGCCGATGGCCTGTTCAAGGCCGACCTCGCCATGCCCAAGGCGCTCGGCGGCAGCGGTAACGGCGCCAATCCCGAGCAGCTGTTCGCCGCCGGCTACGCCGCCTGCTTCGAAAGCGCCGTGCGCCATGTCGCCCGCCAGCAGAAACTGGGCCTGAAGGACGCCGCGGTGACCGCCACCGTCCAACTCTTCCCCAAGGATGGCGGCGGATTCCGCCTCGGCGTGGCCCTGGCCGCCGAGATCGAAGGGCTTGAGGAGGCGGCCGCACGCGAACTGGTGGAGACAGCCCACCAGGTTTGCCCCTATTCCAATGCGGTGCGCGGCAATATCGACGTGCAGCTGACCACGACGGTGCGGTGACCAGAGACCAGACCCGATCCGAACCGAGCGCGACAGGCGAAGGGGTCGATCCCCTTCGCCTCGACCTGCAACTCTGCTTCGCCCTCTATGGCGCCAGCAACCGGGTGACCCGGCTCTATCGCCCCCTACTGGAGCCGCTCGGCCTCACCTATCCGCAATACCTCGTCATGCTGGCCCTGTGGGAGCGCGCGCCCCGCAGCGTCGGCGACCTGGGCCAGGCGCTGGACCTGGACTCCGGCACCCTCACGCCGCTGCTCAAGCGGATGGAGACTCTGGGCCTCGTGAACCGCGCCCGCGATCCCCGTGACGAGCGGCGGGTGATCGTCTCTCTCACTGAAAAGGGCGCCGACCTGCGGAGCCCCGCCAGCGCCGTGCCTGGACAACTGGTCTGCCGACTTGGGGGCGAATTGGGAGACCTGGCGGCCCTGCGCGACGCCCTGCAGACCCTGAACCGCCGCCTGGACGCTGACGATCACGGGCCGACCTAAGGGGCGGGCCTACCCTGCCCCGTCCGACGGCGCCCAGCGCTTTCCGTTCCCAGTCTCGGCGACCTTTATCTCACAGACAGATTTTGCCACTAGGATGCCACATCGCCCGGGCAGGTCAGCGCCGTGGCGATGGAGACCCCGACATGGACGCGATGCTCGAACCGGTGGCGGAATTCATCCGCAACAACAGCGCCTGGGCGGGCGCGGTGTTGGGCCTCTTCATCATGATGGAGTCCATGCTCATCATCGGGGCCCTGATCCCGGCGACGCCGCTCCTGGTGCTGACCGGCGGCCTGCTGGCCACCGGCGTGCTCGATCCCGTCAGCGTCCTGATCGGCTGCATCATCGGGGCCATCGTCGGCGACGCCATATCGTTCTTCATCGGGCGACGTTACGGCGCGAAGATTCTGCGCCATCGGCGGCTGCGCCGGTATCGGCGGCAGTTCGCCCTGACCCGGCTCTATTGTCAGCGCTTCGGTGTCGCCAGCGTCTATGTCGGCCGCTTCATCGGCCCCTTGCGGGCCTTTGTCCCCGCCGTCCTGGGCACATTGCAGATGCCCGTGCGCCGCTTTCAGGTGGCCAATGTGGTCTCGGCGGTCGTTTGGGTGTTTGGCGCCCTGGCGCCTGGCTATCTGACCGCCAAGGGCCTGGAGCGCTTCCAGGTTCTGGACCACGTCCATCCCCTGGTCCTCGCCCTGATCACCGTGGCCGTGGTCGTGGTGGCGGGCACGGTGGGCTGGCGCCTGCTCCGCCGCAAGGTCGCCCGCCGCGCGCCCGTCCTGGACGCGCCGCGGGTTTGATCCTCGTGCCTAACGGTCCATCAGCTCGTCGAGCAGACCGGTCAGGCCATAGACCTTCTCCAGGGCCTCGGTGGCCGCAGAGGTGGCGGCCACGACGGTGCGGTTGATCGTCCCGTCATAGCCGTAGTCGCCGCCCAGGGAGTGGATGTTGCCGTCAAAGGCCGCGCCCAGCACCTCGCCCTTGGCGTTGACCACCGGCGAGCCGGAATTGCCCCCGATGATGTCGTTGGTGGTGACGAAGTTATAGACCGTGTCCGGGTTCAGCTTGTCCTGCGCGGCGATCCAGCGGGGCGCCAGGGCATAGGGATCGGCGCCTGTGGCCCGGTCGTACAGGCCTGAGAAGGTGGTGGTCGCCGGGATGGTCCGGCCCCGGTGGGTCCAGCCCTGCACCTGGCCGTAGGACAGGCGCAGGGTGAAGGTGGCGTCCGGATAGACCGCGTCTCCATAGGCGGCGAAGCGCGCGGCGGCCACGCGCTCGGCTGCGCGGGCGGTGGGCGCCTCGACCTCGGTCTCCCAGGCCTCGCGAACCTCACGGGCCAGGGGATCCATCCCCAGGGCCAGCTGGATCATCGGGTCATCGGAGGCCTGGACCGCGGCCAGGCCGCCTTCCCATAGAGCCTTCCGGACGGTTGGATCATCAAGGCGCGAGGCTGTCAGGGCCTGCGCCAGGCCTTCGGGGCTCTGCTTGCCGAGCAGCTGCTGCACCGCCGGATGGTCGGTGGTCAGGTACTCGCGGGTCTTGGACAGCCAGAAGCGGAGGTAGAGGGCCTCCAGGTCCTTATCCACCGGACGGGCGTCCAGCAGGCGCTTCTCCAGCAGCGAGAGCCGGGCCTCGGAATATTCCGGCAGACGCTCGGTGCTGGGCTTGGCCCGTTCATGGGCCGCCCGCACCAGGGTTCGGGCGTAGCTGAACAGGTTCGACCCGCCGCCGGCGGCCGCCTCGATCTGGCGGTAGGGCAGATAGTGCTCGGCATAGGCGTCCTGGGCGGCCTCGATCTCGCTCCAGGGGTCGCCGATCTCACGAGCCAGGGTCGGATCGGCGGCCACCTTGGTCTTCAGCTCGGCCTCAGCCGCCCGCTTGGCGTCCATGAAGGCCGGATCGTTCAGGGCGAACTGGCGGCCGAAGAAGACCTTGAAGCTGTTCTCGACGCCGAACAGCGGGTCGGTGGCGATCCGCTTGTTCTCGGCGTTCACCTCGGAAAAGGCGATCAGGCGGCCGCGCAGCTCCGAGCGCTGCAGCTGGCCGACGGGGATGGACAGGTCCCGCTGAGTCTCCAGCTGGGCCACGGTGAGCAGCCGGCCGGTGGAGCCGGGATTGCCGGACACGAAGGTGGCCTCGCCCACCTCCGGCGCCCGAGCCACCCAGGTGAGGTGCTGCGGGGTCTCCACCACCTTGTCGTCCTCGTAGAGGCGCAGGAAGGCCATATCGAGGTTGAAGCGGGGGAAGTTGAAATTGTCCGGATCGCCGCCGAAGAAGGCCGTGGCGATTTCGGGCGCGAACACCAGGCGCACGTCGGCGTAGCGGCGATACTTGTAGAGCTTGTACTGACCGCCCCGGTAAAGGCTCACAACCTGGCAGCGGAAGCGGTCGTCGCCGATGCAGCCCTCCTCTTCGAGGCGGGCCACCGCAGCGTCCCGGGCCCGGTTGAAGGCCTGGCCGGACAGGCCCGCGCCGGCGGCGCGGATGGTGTCGGTGACATCAGTGATCTCGGTGAGGATCTCGGCCTGCTGGCCGGGGCATTTGCGTTCCTGTTCCCGGGCCGTGGTCAGGAAGCCGTCCTGCACATAGTCGGTTTCCGCGCTCGACAGGTCCTGGACGCAGTCGACCACGCAGTGATGGTTGGTGAGCACCAGACCCTGGCCGGAGACCACCGAGGCCGAGCAGCCATTGGTCAGGCGCACCGAGGCGGCGCGGACCTTGTCGAGCCAGGGCTGATCGATCGTCACCCCATAGGCGGCCTCGACCTTGGCGGCGGGGAAGTTGTCGAAGGTCCACATGCCTTCATCGGCCAGGGCCGTCCCGGCCGACAGGCCAAACAGAAAAACGCCCGTGGCGGAGGCGGCGAGCAGGGCTGATTTCATCGATCAACACTCATGAGAAATGGGGTCTGGGCCCTAAAGGGCCCAACTGTCACAGGGCGTAACAGCGCGCGCGGCGGCTGGCTACGGCGTGAGCTCCGCCTTACCTCGAATTAACTTGGGTTGCAGCCCCGCTCCGGCCACTTCTGGCGGCAGGAGGACCGGGGATGTCACTGGCTTTGGCCACACTGATCTACGAATGGCGGCGCTATCTGGCTGCGGTGATCGCCCTGGCCTTTTCAGGCCTGCTGATCCTCGCCCAGGTCGGCATGTTCACCGGCATCGTGCAGGCGGCCACCGCCACCATCGACCGCTCGCGGGCCGAGCTCATGGTCCTGCCGGCCAAGTCCGAGAGCCTGATCAATTCCGGGTCCAACGGCCTGCCCAGGCGGTTGCTGCCGCAGATGTACCTGCATCCAGAGGTGATCTCCGTGGCCGCCCTGGACGGCGCCGGCGGCCGTTGGATGAACACCCCCGAAGCCGGGGAAAAGCAGGTGACGCAGTTCATCCAGGTTGATGTCGTCGATCCGGTGCACGGCGCGGTGACCCTTCCGGTGGACTATCCCGAGGAGGTCCGCATCGCCCTCCTGGAGCCCTATGCGGCGGTGATCGACCGCAGCAGCCAGGCGCGCATGGGCGTGTCCCTTAACGACAAGGCGACCATCAACGGCAAGACGGTCACCGTCCGCGCCTTTCTCGACGGCTACCCCTCGATCAACCAGCCCTCGGTGGTGGTGTCTCGTGACACCCTGCGCCTGCTGGGCATGGCCGATGACGGCGACAAGGTCGGCCCGCTGATGGTCCAGATCAAGGATCCGACCCGCGCGGTCCAGGTGCGCGACGATCTTAACGCCGTGGCCGATGGCCGTTACCGCGCCTGGACACGCCAGGAGCTGGCCCAGGCCAATGAGGGCGCCCTGATGAAGGAGCAGATCATCGGCATCATGCTCGGCTTCTCGGTTTTCCTCGGCTTCCTCATCGGGGTCGGCATCACCTCCCAGACCCTGCGCGGGGCGATCATGGCCAACATCAAGGAGTTCGCCAGCCTGAGGGCGCTCGGCGTCTCCATGGGCGCGCTGCGCCTGATCGTCCTGGAGCTGTCCTTCTGGGTCGGCATCGTCGGCCTGGGGGCCACGGCGGTCTTCACCTTCCTGGTCTCGCTGCTGGCCAAGAGCGCCGGCCTGCCCATGGGCTTTCCCCTGGGCTGGGTGATCGGCGTGGCCATCCTTCTGCTCCTCATCTCGCTGGCCTCGGGGCTGATGTCCCTGGGCGTCCTGAAGAAGAGCCAACCGGCGGACCTGCTGCGATGACCTCTGCCCCACACCGCGACGACGCCATCCGGGCCACCGGCCTGTCCAAGCGCTTCAAGACCGGCCGGACCTATATCGAGGTGCTGAAGTCGGTGGACTTCGACGCCCGCCACGGGGACCTGACCATGGTCATGGGGCCCTCGGGCTCCGGCAAGTCGACCCTGGTGGCCTGTCTGTCGGGGCTGCTGCGTCCTGACGAGGGCCAGGTCCAGGCGCTGAACCAGGATCTCTGGGGCCTGCGCACCGGCAAGATCGACAAGTTCCGCCTGGATCACTGCGGCTTCATCTTTCAGGGCTTCAACCTGTTCTCCGCCCTCACCGCCCTGGAGCAGGTCACCACCGTGCTCAAGCATACCGGCCTGACCAAGGCCCAGGCCCGGGACCGGGCGGTGGTGTCCCTGGAAGAGGTGGGCCTTGGCCACCGGCTCAATCAACGGCCGGCGGAGCTTTCCGGCGGCGAGAAACAGCGGGTGGCCATCGCCCGGGCGCTCGCCAAGGCTCCGCGCCTGCTGTTCGCCGACGAACCCACCTCGGCCCTGGACGGCGAAAACGGCCAGATCGTCATCAAGCTCCTGCAGCGGGCGGCCAAGGAGCATGGCGCCGCCGTGATCTGTGTGACCCACGACCCGCGGCTCGAGGCCTATGCCGACCGCATCATCCACATCGAGGACGGCGCCATTCTCGACGATCGGCGCGTCACCTCCGGCGCGCACGCCGCGCCCCACTCCCATCTGATCGAGGCCTGACCCATGCCCGCCCTTCTGCGCCGCCCCGTCTTCTGGATCGTCATCGTCGCCCTCGTAGTCCTGGCCGCCGGCGGTCTGTTCCTCAACAACCAGGCGGAGGCCCGAAAAGCCGAAGCGGCCAAGACCGCCGAAAAGGCCGCCCCGGTCAGCCCCTATGTGGCCATCGCCAATGGCAAGGCCGATGTGGAAGGCGGCCTGATCCAGGTGGCGGCCCGCAGCGCCGGCATCGTGCGCCAGGTCCTGGTCCAGGAGGGCGACAGCGTCCGCGAGGGCCAGACCCTGGCCCGCCTGGAGGATGACGAGCCCCGCCTGTCGGCCGCCCGGGCCCGGGCCGAGGTCGAGCAGGCCCGCGCCCAGATCGACCTGACAGAGGTGGAGATCTCCACCGCCAATCGCGAGTTCGATCGTCTGGACAGTCTGTCGGCGTCCAACTTCGTGGCCGGCCAGCGCCTCGACCAGGCCCGCGACGGCATCCGTCAGGCGCAGGCACGTCTGCGCGCCCAGCGGGCGGCGGTCGCCACGGCCGAGGCCCGGCTGGCCGAGGCCAACTACAATCTGGAGCTGACCATGATCCGCGCCCCGGCCGATGGGGTCATCGTCCGCCGCTACGCCAATCCGGGCTCCGGTGCCTCGACCCTGAACGTCTCCAACATGTTCGACCTGGAGCCGGCCGGCCAGCGGATCGTCCGGGCCGAAATCGCCGAGGGCGCCCTGCCCCATGTCAGCCTCGGCCAGACCGTCGAGATCGCTTCAGAAGCCGACCCGACCCAGACCTTCAAGGGTCAGGTCCTGCGCCGCGCCGCCGTCTTCGGCGCCCGCAAGCTGGTCTCCGATGATCCCACCCAGCGGGCCGACGAGCGTGTGGTGGAAGTGGTGGTCAGCGCTGAAAACGCCCCGTTCCTGATCGGCCAGCGGGTGCTGGTGAAATTCCTGAGGCCTGCCCAGACGGGCGCAGCGGCGGCCACGCCAGCCAGCTGAGACTCGCACCGACGCCTTGACGGAGAAGGGTTGAGCCGCGCACAACCGCGCCAATTCCTTCACCTGACTTCGGGAGACTTCCATGGCGGACATCCGCTTCGACGGCAAAGTAGCCATTGTGACGGGCGCGGGCGGCGGCCTGGGCCGGCAGCATGCGCTGGAGCTGGCCCGGCGCGGCGCCAAGGTCGTGGTCAACGACCTGGGTGGTTCGGTGGACGGTTCGGGCGGCTCCTCGGCCGCGGCCGATGCGGTGGTCGAAGAGATCAAGGCCGCTGGCGGCGAAGCCATCTCCAACGGCTCGTCGGTCACCGACGACGCCGGCGTGGCCCTGATGATCAAGCAGGCCATGGACCAGTGGGGCCGGATCGACATCCTGGTCGCCAATGCCGGCATCCTGCGCGACAAATCCTTCGCCAAGATGGAAATCGCCGACTTCGAACTGGTGCTCAACGTCCACCTGATGGGCACCGTCAAGCCGGCCAAGGCCGTCTGGGACATCATGCGCGAGCAGAACTACGGCCGCATCGTGGTGACCACCTCGTCCTCGGGCCTCTATGGCAACTTCGGCCAGTCCAACTATGGCGCGGCCAAGCTGGGCATCATCGGCTTCATGAACACCCTGCGTCTCGAAGGCGCCAAGAACAACATCCACGTCAACGCCATCGCGCCGGTCGCCGCCACGCGGATGACCGAGAACCTGATGCCGCCCGCGGTGCTCGAGCGTCTGAAGCCGGAATATGTGACCCCGGGCGTGGTCTATCTCTGCTCCGAAGAGGCGCCCACCGGCGCCATCCTGACCGCCGGCGCGGGCGCCTTCGCCCTGTCGCGCATCTATGAGACCGAGGGCGTCTATCTCGGCGAAGGCGGCCTGTCGGTTGAGGAAGTCCGCGACAACTGGTCCAAGATTTCCGATCCCGAAGGCCAGGCCGCCTATGCGGCCGGCGGCGAGCAGAGCCAGAAGTTCTTCCGCAAGCTGTCGGGCGGCTAAGCCCAATCATGCTCCTGATCTGATGACGGGCGGCCTCCCCGGGGGCCGCCCGTTTTCTTTTGCGCCTCAGCCCCAAATGGGCCTTGCCTTGACACAGGTGAACGCGCGTAACCTATGGCCTAAGGATAGCGCCCGACAGAGGCGTCACCATAGATCTGGGGAGACGCCCGAGTGGCCACAACCAACGCAGCCGCGCCTGCACCGCCGTCACAGCTGAAGCTGTCGACCATCCTCGCCTTCGCCTGCACCAGCCTGCCATTGTCGGCGCTGACCATCGCCATGTCGGTCTATCTGCCCCGACATTTCGCCAGCGAGATCGGCATCAGCCTGCTGGCCGTGGGCTCGGCCTTCGCCCTGGTGCGGATGATCGACATTCCCCTCGATCCCCTGCTCGGCCTGGCCATGGACCGGACCCGCACCCGGTTCGGCCGCTATCGCCTCTGGACGGTGATCGGCGCGCCGGTGCTGATGCTGGCCATCTTCATGTTGTTCATTTCACCCTCGGGCGGGGTCGGCGGCCTGATCTTCTGGCTGCTGATCCTTTATGTCGGCACCTCGATCCTGCACCTGTCCCACGCGGCCTGGGCGGCGACCCTTGCGCCCAGGTACAATGACCGCTCCCGGGTGTTCGCGATCATGACCGCTGTTGGCGTTCTCGGCGCCCTGCTGGTGCTGATGATGCCCTTTATCGTCGCGGCCCTGGACATGCCGGAGTCCGAAGGCGTGCCGGCCATGGGCTGGTTCGTCATGATCCTGACCCCCCTGGCCGTCTGGCTGGTGGTCGGGCTGACGCCGGAAAAGATCTCGCCGGACGTACCCGGTCAGCAGAAGTTCCAGCTGAAGGAATACTGGCGGCTGATCGCACGGCCCTCCATGGGCCGGATCGTCCTGGCCGACCTGTGCCTGTCGCTTGGCCCAGGCTGGATGAGCGCGCTGTATCTCTTCTACTTCACCGACAGCCGGGGCTTCACCACCGGTCAGGCCAGCGGCCTGCTGGCGGTCTATATCGTCGCGGGTTTCGCCGGCGCGCCCCTGCTCGGCCGCCTGGCCACCAAGATCGGCAAGCACCGGGCGGTGATGGTCGCCACCTCGGGCTATGCCGCCGCCCTGGTGGTCCTGCCCTTCCTGCCCAAGGCCGACATCATGATCGGCGCCTTCCAGATGTTCACCGCCGGCTTCCTGGCGGCGGGCTTCCAGGTGCTGACGCGGGCCATGACCGCCGACGTCGCCGACGAGGTGCGCCTGGAACAGGGCAAGGAGCGCTCGGGCCTGCTCTACGCCATCACCACCCTGACCTCGAAAATCTCCGGGGCCTTCGCCGTCTTCCTGACCTTCACCGTCCTCGACCGGGTGGGCTACAACGCCACCGACGACGCGGCCAATTCGGCCGAGGCGGTGCGAGGGCTGGAGCAAGCCTTCCTGATCGGGCCGATCTTCTTCGTGGCGCTCGGGGGCCTCTGCTTCATCGGCTACAAGCTGGGTGAAGAACGGCACAGCGAAATCCGCCGCGAACTGGACGAGCGCGACGCCCTCTATGACACCGCCCCGGTGCTTGAGACCCTGGCCAGCGAGCCCTCGATCCCCACCCCGCTGATCGAGCCGCGCAAGGGCTGAATAGCGACCCAGGTTATATCTTCGCCGCCCGCTTGCGCCCCGCCGCAAGCGGGCGTTTTGTCGTCTCCATAATCGCGCGGCCAAGCTGCGCCAAAAACATAGATTTGGAGACGTTCCGTGAGTGCTTT
This sequence comes from Caulobacteraceae bacterium UBA3198, assembly GCA_002363865.1. Taxonomy (GTDB): domain Bacteria; phylum Pseudomonadota; class Alphaproteobacteria; order Caulobacterales; family Caulobacteraceae; genus Phenylobacterium. The sequence continues at coordinate 243,171 of DEWY01000013.1, read as the reverse complement.
ACCCCAGGGCGCCGCTGCGCCCCGTGGGGGCGGCCTGCCCCTGACCACTGTCCTGGCCTTTTCCAGCACCGCCGTGCCCCTGGCCGTGCTCGCCCTGGCCCTGGGCGTGTTCCTTCCCCGCTATTTCGCCGGCCATATCGGCATCAGCCTGGTGGCTGTCGGCGCGGCCTTCACCATCGTGCGGCTGATCGACATCGCCTTCGACCCGATGATCGGAGCCCTGATGGACCGCACCCGCACCCCCATCGGCCGCTACCGCCCCTGGGTGATCGCTGGCGCGCCGGTGATGATGCTGGGCGCCTACAAGCTGTTCAATCCGCCGGCCGGCGCCGGCGAGGGCTATCTGATCGTCTGGCTGCTGGTGATCTATGCGGCCCTGTCCATCGTCAGCCTCGCCCACGCGGCCTGGGCCTCGTCCATCGCCACCAGCTATGACGAGCGCTCCAGGGTCTATGGCTGGATGCACGCCGTGGGCGTGGCCGGCGCGGTGGGTCTGCTGCTGCTGCCGGCCCTGACCGGGGGACGGATCGAGCCGGGCTCTGGCGACAGCATGCCGGCCGTCGGCTGGATCGTGATCCTCGGCATCCCCCTGGCCACGGCGCTCTGCGTCCTGCTGGCCCCCGAAAAGGTGGCGCCGCGCAACGCGGCCGAGACCTTCGACCTGCGGGAATACTGGCAGGCGCTGAAGCGGCCGGAAATGGTCCGGCTGATCCTGGCCGACCTCGCCCTGGCGCTGGGCCCTGGCACCACGGCGGCGATCTATGTCTTCTTCTTCCACGACGCCAAGGCGTTCAACTACGCCCAGGTCTCGATCCTGCTGGTGCCCTTCATCGGCGCGGGCCTCCTGGGGGCGCCGGTCTGGGCCAAGCTCGCCCAGCGCTTCGGCAAACATCAGACCCTAATGGGCGCCACCGTGGCCTACGCCGTGTTCCAGACCATCCTGATGGCGATCCCCAAGGGGCTTTTCCTGCCCACCGCGCTTGGCATGTTCGCCGTCGGCTTCACCGCCAGCGCCTTTGTGGTGCTGGTCCGCGCCATGGTCGCCGATGTGGGCGACGCCATCCGTCTGGAACAGGGCAAGGAGCAGACCGGCCTGCTCTACGCCATGGTCACCAGCACCCAGAAGGTGGGGGCGGCCATCTCGGTGGGGATCATCTTCCCGGTCCTGTCGCTGGTCGGCTACAACGCCGCCGACAACGTCACCAACACCCCCGACGCCATCTTCGGCCTGGAGATGTGCTACCTGTTCGCGCCGATCATCTTCGTCCTGATCGGCGGGGCCTGCTTCTTCGGCTACGGCATGAACGCCGAAAAGCACGCGGCCATCCGCGCGGCTCTCGACGCTCGGGACGCCCGCGATCAGGCCGCCACGGCCTGACGCCTTAACACTGACTTAGCCGCGGGCCAGGCCAAGCCTGGTCCGCAGCATCTCCGCGGCCTGCCGGAAGGCCCTAGCCGGCCCGCTGTCGGGCGCCGTCGCCACAAGGGGCCGCCCATCGTCGCAGCCCTGCCGCAGGGCGACATCGATGGGGATCTGTCCCAGCACAGGGGTCCCCAGCCGCTCGGCCTCGGCCAGCCCGCCGCCCTGACCAAAGATCGGGATAGCGGTTCCTGTGGACGGGTCGGTGAAGAACGCCATGTTCTCGATGAGGCCGAGAATGGGCGTGGCCGTCTTCTGGAACATGGAGGCGGCCCGCCGCGCATCGATCAGGGCGATCTCCTGCGGCGTGGTGACGATGACCACCCCGTCGAGCTTCATCTTCTGGATCAGGGTCAGCTGGATGTCGCCGGTGCCCGGCGGCATGTCGACGACCAGCACGTCCAGAGGCTCGGCCTCCGAACCCCAGGCCACCTCATGCATCATCTGGCGCACGGCCGAAGAGGCCATCGGCCCACGCCAGATCATCGGGGCGCCCTCATCGACCATGAAGCCGATGGACATGACCTTGATCCCCCACGCCTCCAGGGGGATCAGCTTCTTCTCCGGATGATATTCGGGATCGCCGTCCACCCCCAGCATCCGCGGGGCTGAGGGTCCGTAAACATCGGAGTCCAGCAGGCCCACCCGCAGGCCCAGGGCCGCCAGGCTTACGGCCAGGCTCACCGAGACGGTGGACTTGCCCACCCCGCCCTTGCCGCTCGCCACCGCAATCACCCGACGCACATGAGGCGGACGCAGCGCCCCAGCCGGCGGCGCCGGCGTCGCCTGGGGATCGGCGGTGAGCTTCACGCCCTTGCGCACCCGGGTGACCCCTTCGGCCGGCGGCGGCGGCGGGCCCTCGCCGGCGGTGTTGGTCAGCACCACCTGGGCGCGCTCCACCCCGGGAGCGCCGCTAAGAACCGCTTCAGCCCTGGCGCGGACCGGCTCGTAGAGCTCCAGCATGCCGGCCGGGGCCTCCATCATGAAGCCGACTCGACCGTTGCGCACCGACAGTCCCTGGACCAGGCCCGCGCTCACCAGTCCCTTCCCGCTGCTGGGGTCCAGCACCTCGTCGAGCAGGGCCAGGAGGGCGTCGCGGTCAGGCAGGCGTGATGTGTTCATGTCGTCTTCGGCTTGCGTTGGCGGCTTGGCCGTCACATATCCGGCTGCAAGCGCCGGTTTACAAGTCCGCCTCCGCGGACCGAAATCGCGGCCGCGCCGAGATACGCCGATCCACGACGTCCCCGACGACGCGACCCAGAAAGACGACGCAAAAAAAGAATGCCCTGGAATGACAACGTAAACCCCGGACCCTGGGGAACCCCGCCACAGCAAGGCGGCGGCTCCGGCGGTTCAGGTGGCCCCGGCGGCCCCAAGCGCCCGGGTCTCGGCGGCGGCGGTCCCCGCGGCCCCCGCGGTCCCCAGCCCGATCTGAACCAGCTGCTTGAGCGCCTGATGGCGCGTCTGCGCAAGTTCTTCGGCGGACCCGGCGGCGACCAGATCCGTCCCGGCGCCATCGCCGCGGTGGCGGCGGTCGCCTTCGCCCTGTGGGCCCTGTCAGGTCTCTACCTGGTTCAGCCCAACGAGCAGGCGGTGGTGACCACCTTCGGCGCCTATTCCAGATCGGCTGGCCCTGGCCTGAATTACGCCCTGCCCGCCCCCATCGAGCGGGTGGAGAAGGTGCCGGTCACCTCCCTGAACCGGATCGACATCGGCGGCGCCGACGGCGCCGACGTGCCGGAAGAGAGCCTGATGCTCACCGGGGACGAGAACATCGTCGACCTGGACTTCAGCGTCACCTGGCGGGTGGCCGACGCCGCTCGGTACATCTTCACCATCCGTGATCCGGAAGAGTCGGTGAAGGCTGTGGCCGAGAGCGCCATGCGCGAAGTGGTTGGCCGTCGGGACCTGGAATCCATCCTGACCCGCGGCCGCGGCGAGGTTCAGGCCCAGGCCGCCGAACTGATGCAACAGACCCTGGATTCCTGGGGCGCCGGCGTCAGCGTCGTCGAGGTGCAAATCCGCAACGCCAACCCGCCCGCCGAGGTGGTCGACGCCTTCCGCGAAGTGGCCAACGCCGGCCAGGACGCGGAGTCAGCGGTCAATGAGGCCAACACCTATCGCAACCGGGTGATCAATGAAGCCAAGGGTGACGCCGCGCGCATCACCCAGGCCGCCGAGGCCTATCGTGAACAGGCCGTTCGGGAAGCCACCGGTGAAGCCTCGCGCTTCGACCAGATCTACGCCGAGTATCGCTCCGCTCCGGCGGTGACCCGCGAGCGCCTCTATATCGAGACCATGCAGCGCGTGCTGCAGAACTCGAACAAGGTGATCGTCGACTCCGACGGCGCCAGCGCGCCGATCATCCTGCCGCCAGACGTCTTCCGGCCCCGCACGGGCACGCCGGCCGTCACCGCCACGCCGGCTGAGACCGGCTCGGCCGCCCCTGGCGCGAGGAACAACCAATGATGGACCGCCGCTACATCCCCTACGCCATCGCCGCGGTGGTGGCCCTGATCGTCCTGGCCAACACCTTCTTCATCGTCGACCAGCGCGAGCAAGCCATCGTCGTACGCCTGGGCGACCCGGTCCGCGTGATCAACGCCGGCTCCGAGGCCACGGCGGGCCTGAAGGTCAAGGTCCCGTTCATGGAGCAGGTCCTGCGCTTCGATAAGCGGAACCTGGCCCTGGCCACCGAGGAGGAGGAGATTATCGCCGCCGACCAGGAGCGTCTGGTGGTCGACGCCTTCATCCGCTACCGGATCGACGAGCCGCTGCAGTACTATCGGACCCTGCGGGACGACCGCACCGCCCGCGACCGTATCCAGCGGCTGGTCAACTCCGCCCTGCGCGAAGTCCTCGGCTCAGCGCCGTCCAGCGAGATCATCTCCGGCTCGCGCAGCGGGGTCATGCAGCGCACGCTGCAAGACGTCCGCGCCCGCGCCACCTCCTCGCGCCTGGGCATCGAGGTGATCGATGTCCGGATCCGGCGCGCCGACCTGCCCGAGGCCAACCAGGCGGCGGTCTATCGCCGGATGGAGACGTCCCGCCAGCAGGAAGCCGCCCAGGTCCGGGCCATCGGCGAACAGCAGAAACGCGAGATCATCGCCGCGGCCGACAAGGAAGTGACCATCACCCTGGCCACCGCCCAGGAAACCGCCGACCGCACCCGAGGCGAAGGCGATGCGCAGCGCACGCGCATCTATGCCCAGAGCTTCGGCCGCGATCCCGGCTTCGCCTCCTTCTACCGCTCGATGCAGGCCTATGAGGCGTCCATCGGCCAGGGGGATGCGACCATGGTCCTGTCGCCTGACAGCCAGTTCTTCCGCTACTTCGAGCGGGGTCCTGCGGCCCGCTAGCCGCCGACCCGGCCTCGACTGATCAGCCCTCGATCCCTCGCCGGATCGGGGGCTTTTTCATGGGCGGACCATGACGGCCAGCAGGTCCCGGACCTCGTGCAGGTCCTGGGCGATGCGCACGCACAGGCCACGCATCTCGTCGTTCGGCTCCAGCATGTCAGGCACCATGATGGTCATCATGCCCGCCGCGGCCGCCGCGCGGACGCCGTTGTGGCTGTCCTCCAGGGCGATGCAGTCGCGCGGATCCAGGCCGAGCGCCGCGGCGGCCTTGAGATAGGGCTCGGGGTGCGGCTTTCCGTTCGTCACGCTCTCGGCGGTGATGAAGGCGTCGAACCGCGAGAGCAGGCCGGCGTGGCCGAGATGGGTCTCTACCGATTTCATCCGTGAGGAGGTGGCCACAGCCCGGGGTGCGCCGACGGCGTCCAGATGATCCAGCATCTCGATGACGCCGGTCTTCAGGGCGACGCCCGCCTTGTGCGCCTCGACAAACCGCGCCCGCACCTCGGCCACATAGTCGTCGAGGACGAAGCCGTGGCCGAAGTGGTCGATCAGGATGCCGTCGCTGGCGGCATGCGTCAGGCCGACCATGCTCTGGAAGACGGGAAACGGCATGTCCCGCCCCATGGCGACAGCTGCGCCCTGCATGGCCTCGAGCATCAGACGCTCGGAGTCGATCAACAGGCCGTCCATGTCGAAGACGACGGCGGAAACAGGGCGCGGCAGGGTCATGGTCAGGCTCTTAGCCCAGGCGCCCGAGGGCGTGTAATCAAGACCTGCTTCAGTCGGTGACAAAGTCCGCCGCGGCGTAGCCCTGGAAGTAGAGCAGGGCCGTCAGGTCGGCATGATCCACCTGGGCGTGGGCCTGGGCGGCGACCACCGGCTTGGCCCTGTAGGCGACGCCGAGGCCCGCCGCCTCGATCATGGCCAGATCATTGGCTCCGTCGCCGACGGCCAGGGTCGCGGTCAGGTCGACCCCGATGGCGGCGGCCTCTTCGCGCAGAGCCGCAAGCTTGGCCTCGCGGCCGAGGATGGGGACGCCCACCTCGCCGGCCAGAACTTCGCCCGCCTCGATCAGGGTGTTGGCCCGCTGGGCGTGAAAACCGGCAGCCTGCGCCACCCGGCTGGTGAAAAAGGTGAAACCGCCGGAGACCAGGACGCAGCGTGCCCCGCCCGCCGCCATGGTCCGCACCAGGGTCCGCGCCCCGGGATTGAGCGCCACCCGCTCGTCATAGGCCCGCTGCAGATCCGACAGCGGCAGACCCTTCAGCATCGCCACCCGCTCACGCAGGGCCGCCTCGAAATCCAGCTCGCCACGCATGGCTCGCTCGGTGATCTCCGAGACCCTGTCCTTGACGCCGGCGAAGTCGGCCAGCTCGTCGATGCACTCGCAGCCGATGATGGTGGAATCCATGTCGGCGATCAGCAGCCGCTTGCGCCGGCCCGCCCAGGGCTGGACGCAGGCGTCCACCGGCATATCCGACAGGGCGGCCAGGACGGCGTCGCGCACCGGCGCGAGCGCATCGGCCTCCACCGACAGGTCCACGGCGCCGGGGCCTAGGGGCCGGGGTTCCTTGACGCGGGCGTGTGCGCCTGCGAGCGCTTGGGTGAGTTGGACGGCGGCCGCAGCGACGGCGGCCTCCTGCGGACTGACAAGGGTGAGCGCGATTTCCATGGAGCCCCGCATCTGGCTGATCGGCGGGCCGACGGCAAGCGGCAAGACGGCGATCTCCCTGCGCCTGGCCCGGGAAATCGGCGGCGAGATCGTCAACGCCGACTCCATCCAGCTCTATCGCGACCTGGAAATTCTGAGCGCCCGGCCCGCGCCGGACGAGCTGGGCCAGGCTCCCCACCATCTGTTCGGCGTCGCCGACGCAGCCGAGGCCTGGTCGGTGGGCCGCTGGCAGCGCGCAGCCCTGCCGCTTATCGCCGACATCCGCAGCCGTGGGAAAAGCCCCATCCTCGTCGGCGGCACCGGCCTCTATTTCCGCAGCCTGACCCATGGTCTGGCCGAGATCCCCACCGCCGCCACAGAAACCCGGGCCGCCGTGGCGGCGGACTTCGAGACGCTCGGCGAGGCGGCCTTCCGGGACCGTCTGGCGCAGGTCGACCCGACCGCCGCGGCGCGCATCGCACCCGGCGACCGCCAGCGGCTGGCGCGCGCCTGGGAGGTTTATCTCACCGCTGGCCAGTCGCTCTCGACGCTTCAGACGCAGACGACCGCGCCCCTTGACGCCGGTGACTGGCGGGGCGTCGCTATCGATCCGCCCCGCGCGGCGCTCTATGCCCGCTGCGACGCGCGACTGGCGGGCATGGTCGAGGCGGGCGCCGCCGCCGAGGTTTCAGCTCTGCTGGCGCGGCGTCTCGATCCTGACCTTCCGGTGATGAAGGCCCTCGGGCTGGCGGAGATCGCCGCCTGGCAGGCGGGTGCGATGAGCCTGGATGAGGCCCTGGCCGCCGCCCGTCAGGCCACCCGTCGCTACGCCAAGCGCCAGGCGACCTGGTTCCGCAACCAGACCTCAGACTGGCCCAGGATTACGGCGGCCGACCCGGAGGCCCGATGGGGGCAGTTTCTTGCTCTGGGCGCGCCTTGACGCCCCGGCCCGCGCATGCGATGAGCGGGAAACACTCTATCTGGAGAACGCGCGTGCGCGTCAGCATCGTACTTAAGTGGCGACCTTAGACGGGCCGATTTCGATCGGCGCGAACGAGGTCGCTTGCACCAGGCCCCCCAGCGGGCCTTTTTTATTGCCCTGAAGGCCAGCCTAAAGAAGGCCACTGCCATGACCGCCCACCAGACCATCACAGCCCCCGAAGCCGCCGACACCGAGATGATGAGCGGCGCCGAGATCGTTGTCCGCTCGCTGCTCGACCAGGGCGTAGAGGTTCTGTTCGGCTATCCTGGCGGGGCGGTGCTGCCGATCTATGACGCGCTGTTCGCCGAGCCGCGGCTGCGTCATATCCTGGTCCGCCATGAACAGGGCGCCACCCATGCGGCCGAGGGCTATGCCCGTTCCACCGGCAAGCCGGGCGTCGTCCTGGTCACCTCTGGGCCCGGCGCGACCAATGCGGTCACCGGCATCGTCGACGCCCTGATGGACTCCATCCCCCTGGTGGTCATCACCGGCCAGGTGGCCACCCACCTGATCGGCACCGACGCCTTCCAGGAGTGCGACACGATCGGCATCACCCGCTCGATCACCAAGCACAACTATCTGGTCAAGAACGTCGACGACCTGCCGCGCATCATGCACGAGGCCTTCCACATCGCCACCTCGGGCCGTCCTGGCCCGGTGGTCATCGACATCCCCAAGGACGTGCAGTTCGGCAAGGCGGCCTATCAGGGCCCGCAGGCCGTCACCCACGCCCATGACTACCGCCCGCAGGTCAAGGGCGACGCCGGCCGCATCGCCGAAGCGGTCACCCTGATCGCCCAGTCGCGCCGGCCGATCCTCTATACCGGCGGCGGCGTGATCAACGCCGGCCCGAGGGCGTCGGCACTTCTGCGGGAGTTCGCCGAACTGACCGGCGCGCCGGTGACCTCGACCCTGATGGGTCTGGGCGCCTTCCCGGCCGCAGACCCCAAGTGGCTGGGCATGCTGGGCATGCACGGCAGCTATGAAGCCAACCACGCCATGCACGACTGCGACGTCATGGTGGCGCTCGGCGCTCGCTTTGACGACAGGGTCACCGGGCGGCTGGACGCGTTCGCGCCCACCTCGCGCAAGATCCACGTGGACATCGACGCCTCCTCCATCGGCAAGAATGTACGCTGCGACGTGGGCATCGTCGGCGACGCCGCCAGCGTGCTGGAAGACATGATCGCCGCCTGGAAGGCCATGCGCCTGTCGGTGGACAAGACGGCTCTGGCCGAATGGTGGAAGCAGATCGAGGTCTGGCGGGCGCGCGACTGCTTCGCCTACACGCCGGACTCCAAGCTGATCAAGCCGCAGCAGGCGGTCGAGCGGCTCTACCACCACGCCAAGGACAAGGACGTCTACATCACCACCGAGGTGGGCCAGCATCAGATGTGGGCCGCCCAGTATTTCCGCTTCGAAGACCCCAACCGCTGGATGACCTCGGGCGGCCTGGGCACCATGGGCTATGGCCTGCCCGCCGCCGTCGGCGTGCAGATCGCCCATCCGGACTCGCTCGTCATCGACATCGCCGGCGACGCCAGCGTCCAGATGACCATGCAGGAGATGGCCACGGCCATTCAGTACGACCTGCCGATCAAGATCTTCATCCTGAACAACGAATGGATGGGCATGGTCCGCCAGTGGCAGCAGTTGCTGCACGGGGAGCGCTATTCGCACTCCTATTCGGAAAGCCTGCCGGACTTCGTGAAGATGGCCGAGGCCTTCGGCGCGGTCGGCCTGCGGGCCGAGCATCCAGGCGAACTGGACGACAAGATCGCCGAGATGATCTCCGTCCGCCGCCCGGTCCTGTTCGACTGCCGGGTGACCAAGGAAGAGAACTGCTTCCCCATGATCCCGTCGGGCAAGGCCCACAACGAGATGATCCTGGCCCAGGAAGCCCGCGACCTCGGCTCCATCATCGACGACGCCGGCAAGCGGTTGGTGTGAGGCGAGGAACGGTTGGAGCCGGCACTCTTCACTGCTGACGACTGGGAGGCGCTGGCCGCCCTGGTCTCGATCGTTGGCCTGCTCCTTGCGGCCACGGCTTGGTGGATTCGAAGGCGCGACGATAGCCTCCGTCGCACCGACGTCCACGCCTGGGCTGACCGAGCGATCGAGGCGCTGCAATCGGTCGTGCTGATTGCTCGGCTGAGCGCGCGGGCGCTACCGCCGGCCGAGTTTGAGATCCGACGGATCGACCTCGCCTTCAAGACGAGCGTTCTCGCCGAACAGGGCCGCCTGTTCTTTAGAAATCGGCGCTGGGGTCGGGAGGGTCGTGAAAAGCAAATCGCCTACCGGGGCCGTCGACCCGCCATTCTCGATGATCTCATCGTCGCGCACCAAGCCTGCCTCGAACTTGCCTCGCCTGATGCCGACCGCCTGAAGATCGGTCTGGTCGCGGAGGACGCCCTGAAGCGGTTTGTATCCAGCGTTCAGTCCGAGGTCGGCCGAAGCCGCACCGCATCGGCGGCAACCAGCCGTAGCGGGCGGGGCATAGATATCCAGCGGCTGATGGAAGAGCTTGACGCCAGACGGGTGGACGCCAACCGCCGCCTGTGACACCTGAACGGCCGAGCCTAGAGAAGAGACCTTGATGCCCGATCCCCAGCCCGCCTCCGTCTATGACCTCGATCACAAGGCCGAGGTGGAGAACCTCGCCACCTTCGCCGTGCTCGTGGACAACGAGCCGGGGGTCCTGCACCGGCTGGTCGGGCTGTTTGCCGCCCGGGGCTACAATATCGAGAGCCTGACGGTCGCCGAGACCGACCGCAACGCCCATACCAGCCGCGTGACCATCGTCACCCGCGGCACGCCCCACGTGCTGGGCCAGATCGAGGCCCAGCTGGAGAAGATGGTCTCCACCCGCCACGTCCAGGACGTGACCCGCGACCCCAACGGTCTCGAACGCGAACTGGCCCTCGTGAAGGTCAAGAGCCTGGGCGCCGAGCGGGTCGAGGCCCTGCGGGTCGCCGACATCTTCCGCGCCCGGGTGATCGACACCACCCATGAGAGCTTCGTCTTTGAGATCACCGGCGCGCCGAACAAGATCGACAAGTTCGCCGAACTGATGCGGCCGCTGGGTCTGGTGGAACTGTCGCGCACCGGCGTGCTTTCCATCACGCGGGGGGCCGACGCCCTCTAGGAGCACTTAAATGGCGAACAGGATGCAGCGGGCGGCCCTAGGACTGGCCCTCAGCCTCACGGCCGCCACCCCGAGCCTCGCCCAGCAGACCTTCACCGCTCCCGCAGGGGTGGGGTCGCCCTACCCGCCGCCGGACCCCCACGACTGGTGGAACGCCGAGCGCCCGCCGCCCCCGGACGCCGCCGATCCCATGGCCAGGCGCCGGCTGCCCCGCGCAGGCCCGCCACCGGTGATCACCCCCGTCGATCCGACCCTCTATCGCCTCTGGGGCCTGCCGCCCCTGCAGACCCAGGTGGTCTATGGCGGCGAGGCGATGATCGAGGTCTGGCGTCGCCCCTCCAACAGCGTCGATCAGATGGTCATCCGCCTGACCGCCCGGCGGGATGGCAAGGCCTTCGCCCAGGTCCGCGCCGGGCGCGCCTGCTGCGAGCCTGATATCGCCCGGCGGGTCGGGTTCGATGTGGAGCTGCCGGCCAGCTATCGCAGCCGCATTGTCGAACTGGCGACCTCCCCGGTCTGGAACAGCCCCCGGGACGCTGTGGCCCAGGAGGGGAACGCCAGCGTCGGCTCCATCTGCCTGGACGGCGTGGCCTATGATCTGATCCGCCTGACCGACGACGCCGGCGGAGTTCTGCGCCGCGATTGCGAGCACGCCGAGGTGGGGGAAGCCGCCGACCTGCTGGAGACGGCGTTTGGCGCGGCCATGGGCTATGAGCCGCGGATCGACGTCCTCTTGCCCAATGGCGCGGACTTTTCCCGCGAGCGGGCGGCCTATGAGGCCCTGATCGTCGGCGGCGGGCGCATCAAGCCCGAGGATCCGCCCCGGGCGCCCTGACGCGCCCCACGCGAAAGCCCTTCAAATTCCAGGCGCGCAGCCCTATATTCAACCTGTCCGGTTCGCCGGACTATGGAGATAAACGCGCACGTCATAAGCGGACTGGACCCGGGTGCGATTCCCGGCGGCTCCACCAAATCCTTCTCCGGGTATCGCCGGAAAGTCTGGGGCCGATCAGCATCGACAGACGTCTAAAGGTGTTGCTTTCTCTCGGCTTGGCCCACCGTTTCGGGCCTTAATCTAAATGCGAACGATAACTTCGCTGAAGAAGTCCGTCTGGCTGCGTAAGCGGTCCGATAGATTTCGACCTAAACTCCTAGTGTCTTAGCAGCGCTAGGCGGGGCCGGGAGGGGGCCTTGCAACAGAACCCCTCCACCTTTCCCTCTCATATCTCTCTCACACCGATCAGTCGAAGCCGGCGGGCCTCTGGCCACCGCACATGGCGTTGCGCTCAGCCGGCAGCAGCAGGACGTAGTCCGGCGCCTCGGCCTCGACGACGCGCCAGTCGAAACCACAACCGTCCATGTGGATCCAGACCATCCGGCCCACCCGCTCGGCGATGAGCGAGGGGAAGAAGTCGGCGGTGTAGCTGTCGCCGATGATCAGAACGGTGGGACCGGGCGCGGCGCGCTCCACCGCAAAGGCCGGCATGGGGCCGCCATAGGTCGCCAGGTCTTGCCGCACAGCACCTTCGGGCAGGCTGGTGCGGTGATGGATGGTCAGGGTCTCGATGGCTGGCGGCATGCCCGCCATGCGCGGCAGGTCGCCATCATCGGTGCGGATTTCGCCCCAGGTCAGGTCAGACCTCGCCCAGGCCCAGTCGGCGTGGCCCAGGGCGGCGACCATCCGGTTGTAGGCCGCCAGCGCCCCCCAGGGGGTCCAGTGGCTGTCATAGAGGCGGTAGGCGCGATCCGTCGCCGCCGCCTCGCGCAGGGCGGGCCTAAGGTCGATGGCCGGGGCTGCGCAGTCCTCCAGCCCCTGCAGGATCAGATCATGGTCGCTGGGCGTGACCGCCGGCCGCGCCCAGGGCGGGGTCTGGTCGGTCAGGATGGTTCCTGGCGAGGGCGCCAGCCCCGTGGCGAAGCCGACGCCTCGGGCCTCCAGTCGGCGCGACACCTGGCAGACGAAATCGGCGTAATCGGCCGCCCGCAACGGGTCGACATCCTGGCCGGTGGAGCGCAGCAGCCCCTCGGTCAGGAACATCTGACCGCCCTCCCCAATGACGGCCATGGCCTGGGCCGGCGCCGTCACGCCCAGACGGCGCTCCAGCCGGGCGCCGACCCAGATCGCCGGCTCGCGCAGGGCGAAATGGTCAGCCAGGAAGGCGTCCACCGCACGGGGCGCGTGACGCCACCCGGCCAGATCCTGCGGCCAGCTCGGCGGCGGCGCCAGCATCCGGTTCTCTTCCCGTGACACCGTCTGCATCGGCAGGAACGGCATGGCCAGGACCGGCAGCGACAAGGCCGCCATCACCCCCAGGATCAGGAACCGTCGAGGATCAAACACCGGCCATCCTCCCCTAGAACCTGAAATAGAGGAACGGGCTGTAGGTGCCCTGGGCCACCCGCAGGAGGGCCAGCACCAGCAGGAGGACCACCGCGGCGGTGTCGATCCAGGCGCGGGCGGAGCGACCCTTGCGCACCCGCCAGGGCAGGCCAAACACCGCCAGGGCGCCGGCCGCCGGGATCAGCCACTGGTGGATCGGCTGGAAGGCGAGCGCGGTGGCCGCGCTCAATTCGCCCAGCCCATGCAGGCCGGCCATGCCGGCCCAGACGTCGCTGGCGCGGGAAACGCTTTCGGCCCGGAACAGCACCCAGCCCAGGACCACGACCAGCAGGGCGTAGGCCCAGGCGGCCGGCCGCGGCAGGACCTTCAGCCACCGCCCCAGGCCCGCCCGCTCCAGAACCAGGAAGGCGCCATGCCAGGCGCCCCACAGCACGAAGGTCCAGGCCGCCCCATGCCAGAGCCCGCAGAGAAGGAACACGACCACCAGGTTGCGCCAGGTCTTCCAGGCCGGCCCCCGGTTTCCGCCCAGGGGGATGTAGAGATAGTCCCGGAACCAGGTGGACAGGCTGATGTGCCAGCGGCGCCAGAACTCGGTGATCGAGGTCGAGGCGTAGGGGGTGCGGAAGTTTCGCGGCAGGCTGAACCCGAAGATGATCGCCAGTCCGATGGCCATGGTCGAATAGCCGGCGAAGTCGAAATAGATCTGCAGGGTGTAGGCGCTCGCCCCCAGCCAGGCCTCGGCCAGACCCGGCTTGCCGCTCTGGTCGAAGACGGCGTCGGCCACCGGCGCCAGGGTGTCGGCGATCAGGAGCTTCTGAGCCAGGCCGATGATGAAGATCCGCATGCCCGCCGAGGCGCGGCCCAGGCTGTGGCGGCGCAGCACAAGCCGCCTGGCGATAGTCTTGTAGCGGACGATGGGCCCGGCGATCAGCTGCGGGAACAGGGCGATATAGAGGGCCACCTGGGAGAGGTTGCGATTGGCCGGGAACCGCCGCCGATAGGTGTCCATCAGATAGGACAGGCAGTGGAAGGTGAAGAACGAGATCCCCAGGGGCAGCGGGATCTGCGGCCGCGGGACGCTCAGTCCGGCCGGCCCCAGCACAAGGTTGAGACTATCGGCCAGGAAGCCGGCGTATTTGAACAGGCTGAGCGCGGCGAGATTGACGCCGAGCGCCACAATGAGGGCTGTCTTCCGCGAAGGGCCGTCGCGGGCGTCGATGGCCAGGGCCGCGCCATAATTCACCACGGTCATGGCCGCCATCAGGGCCACATAGGCCGGCTCGCCCCAGGCGTAGAAGATCAGGGAGGCGGCGATGAGGACCGCATTGCGGGTCGCCATGGTGCGGCTGGCGAAATAGGCGGCCAGGCACAGCGGCAGAAAAACGAACAGAAAGCTCGGTGACGCAAACAACATGACCGGCCCCCGCCGCGGCCGGGACCCTAGCCAATTCGAATCTGCGCGCCAAGCGCCTTGAAGAGCGCCGCGGCGCATCGCGCGCTTGCGCCCCGGCGCCGAAACGCTACCCTCCGGCCAGCAGATCGCAGGCGGAGACCCCATGGCCCAAGAGCCCCCGGCCCAAGACCAGATGCACTACGAGGCGATGGCTCAGGAAGCTCTTCGCGGCGTGGTCAAGGCTGCGCTCAAGCGGGCGGCCTCCCCGGAGGGCCTGCCGGGCGCCCACCATTTCTATGTGACCTTCAAGACCGACGCGCCGGGCGTGTCGGGGCCGGTCGACCTGCTGTCGAAGTATCCTGACGAGATGACCATCGTCCTGCAGCATCAGTACTGGGACCTGGCTCCGGGGGAGACCTTCTTCTCCGTCACCCTGAAGTTCGGCGGTCAGCCCAAGCGGGTCTCGGTGCCCTATGCGGCGGTCTCGCGCTTCTATGATCCCAGCGTGCAGTTCCTGCTGCAGTTCGAAGCCGCCGGCGATGGCGGCGCGCCGGCTGCCGGCGAGGCCGAAAGCGCCCCGGCGGCCGCGACGCCCGAAACCCCGGTCGATCCGGCCGAAAAGGTCATCTCCCTCGACCAGTTCCGCAAGAAATAGGCCCCATGACCGACGTCGCCGCCCCCGAGCCTGAAGCGCTCACCGACGAGGCCATTCTGGCCCGCTTCCTGCGCACCAAGAACCAGCCCACCGGCTCCCAGACTCTGGGCTTCCGGATGGTGGCGGTGAGCCAGGCCGAGAAGATGGTCGAGGTGGCGTTCGACGCCAAGGCCGAGCTGTTGCTCAACCCCATGAAGCAGATCCAGGGCGGCTATCTCTGCGCCATGCTGGATGAGGCCATGTCGGTGGCCTGCATGGTCGCCTCGGGCATGACCCACGTGGCGCCGACCCTGGAGATGAAGACCAGCTTCCTGCGCCCGGCCATGCCCGGTCAGATCAAGGGGATTGGCCGCGTCGTCAAATGGGGGCGCAGCATCGCTTTCACCGAGGGCGAACTCTACGATTCGGATGGCCGCCTGCTGGCCAAGGCGACGGGGACAGCCCTGCCCACCCCGTTCAAGTCCTACAAGACCTGACGTGTCCCGCCCGCGCGCTGGTCTGAGAATTCGGATCTGCGCGCTGGCGCTCGGGCTGGCCTGCAGCCTGCTCACCGCGCGCGCGAGCCTGGCCGCGCCCTTCGACTCCTGGGCCGCGGTGGTGGTGGCCGGCGACTCCAAGGGCTCCCTTGGGGGGCCCACCGAAGCGTTCGACAACGCCCGGCGCGACATCGCCAAGGCCTTTTCAGACCTGGGCCTGGCGCCCGGTCAGATCGCTCAATTCTCCGTCCGGCCTGAAGCCGAGCGCGCCCTGAAGCCCCAGAAGGCTTCGGCCCGGGCGATCTACGAAGCGCTGGGCGATCTGGCGCCGGAGGCCGCCGGCTGCCTGGTCTATTTCACCTCCCATGGCGACCCACGCGGGGTGCTGGTGGATGATCAGATTCTGCCGCCTTCGATCCTGGGCCTGATGCTCGACCGCAGCTGCGGCGCCAAGCCGACGGTGGTGGTGATCTCGGCCTGCTTTTCGGGGGTGTTCGTGCCGGCCCTGGCCAAGCCGAACCGCATGATCCTGACGGCCGCCAGGCCAGACCGCACCTCGTTCGGCTGCGGCGAGTCCGACACCTATCCCTATTTCGACGCCTGCTTTCTCTCGGCCCTCGGCGAGGTGGGCGACTTCATCGCCCTTGGCCGCGCCGTGGGCCTCTGCGTTCGCGAGCGTGAGCAGGCCGCAGGCCTGACCCCGCCTTCGGAGCCGCAGGTGTGGATTGGTCCACAGCTTCGTCCCGTCCTGCCCCTGTTGACCTTCCCACAGCCCCCATCCCGGTGACGGCGCGCCTTGGAGGCCCCGGCGCGGCGCCCTAGAAGGATGAGACGTGGGGAAATTCCAGACAAAGCGAGTTCCGGTGATGCGCTTCTTGCCCAAGCTTGCTGTGGCGATGCTGGCGGCGGCCCTGTGCCCGACAGGCGCGGCTCAGGCCCAGCCCGCCCTGCCGGATGCGCCGATTCCCTATCAAGCCTTGGCCAAGCCCGCGCCGCGCCCCGCCGCACGCCCGCGCGCAGCGACACCGCCGCCCTCGACGACGGCTGCAGCGGCCGAAGCCGCCGCCGGCCCCGGGCTGACCGCCACCGGCGTCGCGGCCATCGATCCGGCCCGGCTGGAGGCCTATCTGGACGGTGTGATCGGCTCGGCCATGGTCCGCGACCGCATCGCCGGCGTCACCGTCTCGGTGGTTCAGAACGATCAGGTGATCTTCAAAAAGGGGTATGGCCACGCCAGCCTGGCGCCCCTGCGGCCGGTGGACCCTGATCGGACCCTGTTCCGCATTGGCTCCATCTCCAAGACCTTCACCTGGATCCTGCTCATGAACGAGATCCAGGCCGGACGCGTCCGCATCGACGCCCCCATCAACCTGTACCTGCCCGAGGCCCTGCAGATCCGCGACCAGGGCTTCACCCAGCCGATCCAGGTTTCACACCTGCTGGACCACACGCCGGGCTTCGAGGACCGTGTCCTTGGCCAGTTGATGGAGCGCAACTTCGACCGCGAGCGTCCCATGGCGCAGTATCTGCGGCAGGAGCGGCCGCGCCGGGTGCGCGAGCCCGGGCAGTTTCCGACCTATTCCAACTACGGCGTCGGACTCGCCGGCCAGGCCCTGGTCTATGTTTCGGGCCAGCCTTTCGAGGAACTGGTGGAGCAGAAGATCACCGGTCCGCTGGGCATGACCCGCACCACCTTCCGCGAGCCCCACCCCCCGCGGCAGGGCATTCCGGCGCCCATGGCGCCGAGCCTCGCCCGAGACCTGTCGGAGGGATTCCGCTGGTCGCCGGCCGAGGGCTTTGAGGCCCGGCCATTTGAATATCTCGGCCATCTCGCACCGGCCGGCTCGGCCTCTTCCACAGCCGCGGACATGGCGCGGTACATGATCGTGTTGCTCAATGATGGGGTCTATCGGCCGGCCGCAGAGACGGCCCCAGAGGAGGCGGCGCCCCGCCCGGCCCTGACCATCTTTGGCCCAACGACCGCCCGGGCGTTCAGAACGCCCCTGCGGCCCAACGAGGCTGGGGTCAATGACTGGCCCCACGGCTTCATCACCTATCCCCTGCCAGGCGACCGCAAGGGTTACGGCCATGCCGGCGGCACCTTGTCCTTCAGTTCGAACATGGTGGTGGCGCCTGAACTCGACCTGGGGGTCTTCATCAGCGTCAACACCGAGAACGGTGCGGCCTTGGCCTCCGAGCTCCCGGCCCAGTTGGTCGCCCAGTTCTACGGTCCGGCCATGGCCCCGCCGCAGGAAGGCGACCCCGACCTTGGCCGGGTGGCCCGCCTCTATGAGGGCCATTACCTGGGGACCCGTCGGGCCTATGTGGGCCTGGAGCGGTTCGTCGGCTTCATTCTCTCGGGCGTCAGCGTCCAGGTCAGCCGCGATGGCCGGCTGATCACCAGCCGCCTGGCCGGGACCCAGACCTGGGTTCCGGAGGGCGATCCCGCCGCAGGCCGGTTCGCCTCCACCACCGGCCCCGACCGCCTGGTGTTCGACATGAGCGGCGGCAAGGCTTCGGCCTTCCAGGGGACCTATAACGATGTCCGCTTTCAGCGGGTTGGACTGTGGAGCCGGCCAACAGTGCTGGCCTGGCTGGCGGGGCTTAGCGCTGTGGCGGCGATCAGCACCCTGGTCGGCCTCGCCCTTCGCAATCGCCGCGATCTCCGCCAGACCCAGATCCAAAGCCAGGCCAGCCTCGTCCAGACCATTCAGGCCGTCCTCTGGCTGCTCGCCCTGGGCCTGTTCGCCACCTGGATCATGGGGGCTTCGGACACCGCCCAGGTGGTCTACGCCTGGCCGGGCGCGCGATTGATCCTGGCCTCGGCCTGCGCCCTGGTGGCCTCTGTCCTGACCATCGTCACCCTGGCTGCGTTGCTGAGCATCTGGCGGGGCGGGCGACGGCTCGACAGCTGGCCAGTGATGCGCAAGGTCGCCTTCACCGCCACCACCCTGCTCTACGCCGCCTTCGCCGTCGTCCTGTTCCACTGGGGCGCCCTGACCCCCTGGAGCAGCTAAGCCCTCAGGCCCTGCGGCGTCGGGTGCGACATCTCGCCCCGGCGCCAATCGCTTCCGTCTCACGCCCAGGGCCAAGACTTAAACGCGGCGTTTACCATCGACTGGGTAAATCCTGCCTAGCAGCCGGCCCAAAGTGGGCGCCGGTCGCAGGGTTTTGGGGTGGGACGCGCCTTGAATCAGTTTGTAGCCGCCTTGCAGAGGTTCGGGATCGGTCGGCTGGCCGCCATTCTCGGCATCGGCGCCGGCGTGGCCGCGGCCCTGATCGCCCTGACCATGAATCTCGGTCAGCCCAAGGCCCTCCTCTATTCCAGCCTGGACATGCGTGAGGCCGGCTCCATCACCGCGGCCCTCGAGCAGGCCGGGGTGAAGTACGAGGTCAAGGGCGACGGCTCGACCATCCTGGTCAATCGCGACGAAGTGGCCTCGACCCGTCTGCTGCTGTCGGCCAAAGGCCTGCCGACCGCCGGTTCGGTGGGCTACGAGATTTTCGACGAAGCCAATGCGCTGGGTCAGACCGACTTCGTCCAGCAGCTGAACCGCCAGCGGGCTCTAGAGGGCGAGCTGGCCCGCACCATTCGCAGTCTCGATGGGGTGACCTTCGCCCGCGTCCATCTGGTTCTGCCCAAGCGCCAGCTGTTCGAGGAAGCCGCCGAGGAGCCTTCGGCCTCCATCACCATGGGTGTCGGCGGCCGCGCGCCCAATGCCGATCAGGTGCGCGCCGTTCAGAATCTGGTGGCCGGCGCCGTCCCGCGGATGACTCCGGACCGGGTTACCGTCGTCGATCAGCACGGCAAGACCCTGTCGGCTGGCGGCGAGGGCTTCGCCGGCGAGGCCGCCGAGGGTCGCAAGAACGAGGTCGAGCAACGCATCGCCAAGACCGTCAAGGCTCTGGTCGAGAGCGTCGTCGGCCCCGGCAAGGCCCGGGTGAACGTCACCGCCGAACTCGATCTGGCCCGGGTCACCGTCCAGCAGGAAACCTATGATCCCGATGGTCAGGTGGTCCGCTCCGAGCAGACCGTCGAGGAAAGCGCCAATGAGAACGAGGCCAACAACAACGGCGCGGTGACGGCTGACGCCAACATCCCCGGCGGGATCGGTGGCGCAGACGCCGGCGCCCTGGCCTCCGCCAGCGGACGCACCGAATCCACAACCAACTACGAGATCTCCAAGACCGTCCGCACCGAGGTCAATGAGCCGGGCAAGGTTCAGCGCCTGTCTGTGGCCGTCGCCGTCGATGGCGTCCGCCCGGTGGGCGAGGACGGGACGCCTGGGGAATACGCCGCCCGCAGCGAAGAGGAGATGGCCCGGATCGAGGAGCTGGTCCGTACGGCCGTCGGCTTTGACGAGGCCCGGGGCGACCAGGTGACCGTGGTCAACATGCCCTTTGATGGGCCGGCCGCCATGGGCGGGGTGGAATCCTCAAACCCCCTGACCGATTTCGACAAGAACGACATCATGCGGGCCGTGGAGCTGGCGATCCTGGCCATTGTCGCTTTGCTGATCGTCTTCTTCGTGGTCCGACCCCTGCTCAAGAGCGCCGGCGGCGGTGGCGGCGGCGAGCTGACCGGCCCCACCCAGACCATCACCCGGCTGGTGACCACCACCCCCGGCGGCCAGCCGGTGCAGATCGCCGTTGATCCGGCCACCGGCCAGCCCCTGGCCCTGCCCGGCCCTGACGCCCTGGAGCAGAAGATCGACATCGCCCGCATCGAGGGTCAGGTGAAGGCCTCCTCGGTCAAGCGTGTCGCTGATTTTGTCGAATCCCATCCGGATCAGTCGGTCGCGATCCTTCGCAGCTGGCTGCATGAATCCGCATGACCGGTAGCGTGCGCGGCGGCGGCCGCAATAAAACCATCAATGATGTCAAAGAGCTGACCGGACCGGAAAAGGCCGCTGTGGTCCTGCTGGCCCTGGGCGAAGACCACGGCGTCATCTGGCAGAGCCTGGACGAGGAGGAGATCAAGGAAGTCTCCCAGGCCATGGCCAGCCTCGGCACCGTGGCGGCCAATGTAGTCGAGGCCCTGCTGGTGGAGTTCGTCGCCGGCATGTCGGGCGCCGGCACTATCATGGGCTCCTTCGAACAGACCCAGAAGCTGCTGCAGGCCTTCCTGCCGCAGGACAAGGTCGAGGCGTTGATGGAGGAGATCCGCGGTCCGGCGGGTCGCACCATGTGGGACAAGCTCGGCAATGTGAACGAGGCCGTCCTCGCCAACTATCTGAAGAACGAATACCCGCAGACCGTCGCCGTCATCCTGTCGAAGGTGAAGGGCGAACACGCCGCCCGGGTCCTGGGCGCCCTGCCCGAGGACTTCGCCCTGGAGTGCGTCACCCGCATGCTGCGGATGGAGCCGGTGCAGCGGGAAATCCTCGACAAGATCGAACAGACCCTGCGGACCGAGTTCATGTCCAATCTGGCGCGCACCTCCAAGCGCGACAGCCACGAGATGATGGCCGACATCTTCAACTCCTTCGACCGCCAGACCGAGTCCCGGTTCATGGCCGCCCTGGAGGAGCGCAACCGCGAGAGCGCCGAGCGTATCCGCGCCCTGATGTTCGTCTTCGAGGACCTGTCCAAGCTCGATCCCGGCGGCGTCCAGACCCTGTTGCGCGGCGTGGAGAAGGATCAGCTGGGCCTGGCGCTGAAGGGCGCCTCGGACGCTCTGCGCGAGATGTTCTTCTCCAACATGTCCGAGCGTGCGGCCAAGATCATGCGCGAGGACATGGACGGAATGGGGCCGGTCCGCCTGAAGGATGTCGACCAGGCCCAGATGAAGATGGTCCAGGTGGCCAAGGATCTGGCCGCCAAGGGCGAGATCATGCTCGCAGGCGCCGGCGGCGACGATGAGTTGATCTACTGATGTCCCAACCCGTCCCGCGCAAATTCGATTTCGACACCGTCTTCGACGACGCCGGCGCCGTGGCCCAGGTCTCGGCCCGGCCCAAGCGCATCTATCCGCTGGAGGAGGTCGAGGTTATCCGCGCCCAGGCCTATGCCGAAGGCGAACGCACGGCCATGGCCCGGCTTGAGGCCCAGCAGGCCGAGGCGCTCTCGACCATCGCCCAGGCCTGTCAGGCGGCCCTCCCCCGCCTGGCCGAGGTGGCCCACGCCCACCGGATCGGCTCGGCCGAACTGTCTCTAGCCTGTGGTCAGGCGATCGCCGATGCGGCCCTCGACGCCTTCCCGCGGGCCCCACTGCAGGCGGCGCTGGATTCCCTGGCCCGGGAGATTGAAAGCGCCCCGCGGCTGCTGGTCACCGTCTCTCCCAGCCTCGCCGAGGGCCTTGAACCTCTCCTGGCCCAGGCGGCCCAGGCTATCGGCTTCGCTGGCCAGATTCAGGTGCGTCAGGATGCAGGCATGGCGCCGGCCGCCTTCGCCTTAGATTTCGGCGACGGAGCCGCCCGTTTCGATCCCGCCGCGGCCGCCCAGCGGGTGAGCGAGGCCCTGCAAGCGGCCTTGGCCTCCGAAGGCCTGCACGCTGAACCCCTCATTCCCGGCGGCGACGCCTGACGGGTGAAAGGACCATGTCATGTCTGACGAACTGAAACTTGAGGAGCTGGGGCCGGGGGATCTTCCCGCGGTCGACTTCGGCCACGAAGGCGACGAGAAGGCGGCCAGCGATCTGGCGCCGGTCTTCGATGTGCCGGTCAGCATTTCCGCCGTGCTCGGGCGGGCCCAGATGTCTGTCGCCCAGCTGCTGCAGCTGTCGTCGGGCAGCATCCTCGAGCTGGACCGCAAGGTCGGCGAGGCCATCGACATCTATGTGAACAATCGCCTGGTCGCCCGCGGCGAGGTCGTCATCGTCGACGAACGCCTCGGGGTGACGATGACTGAAATCATCAAGGACGGCGACACGGCGGCCTGAAATGGCGGCGCGTAAGGAGATTTGAAGATGCGGCTTCTGGTCGTCGGAAAACTGGACGGACAGCTCTCTGCGGCGGTGAAGATGGCGATGAGCGCCGGCGCCAAGGTGAGCCATGTGGAAACGGTCGCGGCGGCCACCCACGCCCTGCGCGCGGGTCAGGGAGCGGACCTGCTCCTGGTGGACTATGACCTCGACATCGCCGCCCTGATCGCCGCCAACGAGGGCGAGCGCATCCGGGTGCCGGTGGTGGCCTGCGGCGTCGGGGCCGATCCGGCCCGGGCGGCGGCGGCGATCCGCGCGGGCGCCAAGGAGTTCATCCCCCTGCCCCCGGAGGCGGCCCTGATCGCCGCGGTGCTGGCGGCGGTCTCCGACGACAACCGCCCCATGGTGGTCCACGACCCGAACATGCAGGCGGTGCTGAAGCTGGCCGACCAGGTGGCGGCCTCCGAGGCCTCGATCCTGATCACCGGCGAGAGCGGCTCCGGCAAGGAGGTGGTCGCCCGCTATGTCCACCAGAAGTCCCGCCGGGCGGCCAAGCCCTTCATCTCGGTCAACTGCGCGGCCATCCCGGAAAACCTCCTGGAAAGCGAGCTGTTCGGTCACGAAAAGGGCGCCTTCACCGGCGCCCTGGCCCGCCGGATCGGCAAGTTCGAAGAGGCCAATGGCGGCACCCTGCTGCTGGACGAAATCTCCGAGATGGACGCCCGGCTGCAGGCCAAGCTGCTGCGCGCCATTCAGGAGCGAGAGATCGACCGGGTCGGCGGCGCAAAGCCGGTGAGGGTGGATATCCGCATCCTCGCCACCTCGAACCGCGACTTGGCCCAGGCGGTCAAGGAGGGGACCTTCCGCGAGGACCTTCTCTACCGCCTGAACGTGGTGAACCTTCGCCTTCCGCCGCTGCGCGACCGGCCCGGCGACATCGTCGCCCTGGCCGAGTTCTTCGTGAAAAAGTACGCCGCCGCGAACGGCGTCCCGGAAAAGCCCCTGTCGACGGAGGCCCGCCGCCGGCTGGCCGCCCATCGCTGGCCGGGCAATGTGCGGGAGCTGGAAAACGCCATGCACCGGGCGGTGCTGCTCTCAGTGGGCGACGAGATCACCGAGGACGCTGTGCGCCTGCCCGATGGTCAGCCCCTGTCGCCGGCCGACGCCGGCGCCCGGGCCGCCCAGGCCGCCAGCTTCGCGGCCGAGGCTGTCCAGCGCAGCTTCGTCGGCCAGACCGTGGCCGAGATGGAGCAACAGCTGATCATCGACACCCTGGAACACTGCGCAGGCAATCGCACCCACGCGGCCAACATCCTGGGCATCTCGATCCGCACCCTGCGCAACAAGCTCAAGGAATACACCGAGGCTGGCGTCGCCGTGCCCGCGCCCCAGGGCGCCGGCGCCCACGCCGCCTGAGCCGAGCCTTAAGCGGGAGTTCGAGTAAAGCTGATGGCCGAGAGCAACGCCGCCCCTGCGCCGACCGCCCGCGAGATGCTGGGTTGGCTGACCCGTGGGGAAGTCGCGCTCGCCATCGGGGCGGTGAGCATCATCGTCCTGCTCATTCTGCCGATCCCAGCCTTCCTGCTGGACGCGCTGCTGGTGCTGTCGATCACCAGCGCCGTGCTGATCCTGATGACCTCGCTGCTGATCAAGAAGCCGCTGGAGTTCAGCGCCTTCCCCACGGTGCTGCTGGTCACCACCCTCTACCGCCTTGGCCTGAACATCGGCTCCACACGCCTGATCCTGACCCATGGCCACGAGGGCACAGACGGGGCCGGGAAGATCATCGAGGGCTTCGGGGCCCTGATGATGGGCGGCAATTTCGTCATTGGGGTGATCGTCTTCG
Source organism: Caulobacteraceae bacterium UBA3198 (assembly GCA_002363865.1). Taxonomy (GTDB): domain Bacteria; phylum Pseudomonadota; class Alphaproteobacteria; order Caulobacterales; family Caulobacteraceae; genus Phenylobacterium. The sequence goes on along the minus strand of DEWY01000013.1, from coordinate 219,041 downwards.
CCATCCTGGTGATCGTGAACTTCGTGGTCATCAGCAAGGGTTCGGGGCGGATCGCCGAGGTGGCCGCCCGCTTCACCCTCGACGCCATGCCCGGCAAGCAAATGGCCATCGACGCCGACCTGTCGGCGGGCCTGATCGACGACGACGAGGCCAAGCGCCGCCGCAAGGAGCTGGAACAGGAGTCCACCTTCTTCGGGGCCATGGACGGCGCCTCGAAGTTTGTCCGCGGCGACGCCATCGCCGGCCTGATCATCGTCGCCATCAATATTCTGGGCGGTATCCTGATCGGGGTCATGCAGCACGGCATGCCGGTGGGGGCGGCCGCGGCCAGCTACACCATCATGACCATCGGCGATGGTCTGGTCAGCCAGATCCCGGCCCTGATCATCTCCATCGCCGCAGGCTTCCTGGTCTCCAAGGCCGGGGTCGAAGGCTCGGCCGACAAGGCTCTGGTCGCCCAGCTGGCCATGAACCCCGTGGGCCTGGGCATGGTGGCCGCCTCGTCCGGCGTCCTGGCCCTGGTGCCGGGCATGCCGGTGATGCCGTTCGCCATCGTGTCGATCGCCGCCGGCGCCCTGGCCTATTATCGCGGCCGCAAGTCCCTGGAGCCGGAGCCGCCGCCCGTGATGGAGCAGACGGCGGAGCCTCAGGAAGAGCCGATCAGCGACACCCTCGCCATCGATGAGATCAAGATCGAGTTGGGCTATGGTCTGCTGCCGCTGATCAACGACCTGGAGGGCCGCCGGCTCACCGATCAGATCCGCGCCCTGCGCCGGACGCTCGCGGCCGAGTACGGCTTCGTCATGCCCTCAGTGCGCATCCTCGACAACATGCGCCTGCCCTCTCAGGGCTACTGCATCCGTATCAAGGAATTGGAGGCCGGTGAGGGCGAGGTGCGCCTGGGCGCCCTGATGGCCATGGATCCCCGCGGCGGTCAGGTGGAGATCGCCGGCGAACACATGCGTGAGCCCGCCTTCGGCCTGCCCGCCACCTGGATCGACGAGGCCTTACGAGAGGAAGCCACCTTCCGCGGCTACACCATTGTCGACCCGGCCACGGTGCTGACGACCCACCTGACCGAAATCCTCAAGGACAACATGGCCGAGCTGTTGTCCTACGCCGAGGTCCAGAAACTGCTGAAGGACCTGCCGGCCGAGCAGAAGAAGCTGGTGGACGACCTGATCCCGTCCATCGTGACCGCCACGACGGTCCAGCGGGTGCTGCAGGCCCTGCTGCGCGAACGGGTCTCCATCCGCGACCTGCCGGCCATTCTGGAGGGCATTGGGGAGGCCGCGCCGCACACAAGCTCGGTGGCCATGCTGGTGGAGCAGGTTCGCGGCCGTCTGGCCCGCCAGCTGTCCTACGCCTATCGCGGCGACGACGGGGCCCTGCCCATCGTCACGCTCTCGGCCGAGTGGGAGAACGCCTTCAGCGAGGCCCTGATTGGCCCGGGCGAAGAAAAGCAGCTGGCCCTGGCGCCCTCCCGCCTGCAGGACTTCATCCGTGGGGTTCGCGAGGTGTTTGAGCGCGCCGCCCTGTCGGGGGAGACCCCGGTCCTGCTCACCAGCCCAGCCATCCGTCCCTATGTGCGCTCCATCATGGAGCGCTTCCGCGGGCAGACCCCGGTGATGAGCCAGAACGAGGTTCATCCCCGCGCCCGGCTCAAGACCCTGGGCACGATCTAGCCGGCCTGCGCGGAAGCGGCACTTTTCCAAAGTTGCCGGGAACGCTTGCGGCTGATAGCGGTTTGGCGCGCGGGACGCCCTTTGGTCCCTGAAGCGTTGGATGACGAATGGCCAGCAGATCCAAACCCAAGCGCGGCGCCGGGGCCTCCCTCTTCTGGGACCTCCTGACGTTCGACCGGCTCATGACCAACTCGGTGATCCACCTGATTTACTGGGCGGGCCTGGGGGTTATCGCGCTGGGCGCCTTCGGCACGATCGGCGCCGCTGTGGGCGTGGCCCTGCGCGAAGAGAGCCTGATGGGCCTCATGCTCGCCATCCCCGTCCTGGTGGCCGGGCTGCTGGTGGTCGGCGCGCTCATCCTGCTGTGGCGCTCGTTCTGCGAATTCTATGTGGCCATCTTCCGCCTGAGCGACGATCTGCACGTGCTGCGCCAGCAGGCCGACGCCGAGCGTCTGGCGCCCCCGCGACCGGCCGCGGCGCGACCGGCTCCGCCCCAGACCTGATCGACCAGAGGCCTAGCCGACCTGGGCGGCCCAGGCGGCGGCGGCGGCCTTGGGCCGGCCGAGGTCATCGAACGGCAGGGGCGTGTCGCGGGCGTCCTCGCGTTTCAGCCACGACTCGCTGTCGCGCAGCCCCCAGAAGCTGAAGGCGAAGCGCTGGCGCGGCGGCAGGGCCATGAAGGCCTCGGCGGCCTCGCCATAGAGCGCCGCCTGCTGGCGTTCCAGTTCGGCCCGATTGAGCCTGAGACCCTGGGCCCGGCTCAGGGAGACGTCGAACTCCGAGACATGCACCTGCAGGCCGAACTGGCCGAGTTCGGCGATGGTGCGGGCGATCTCGCCGGGCGCCTGATCGGCGGCCACATGGGTCTGGGTGCCAACCCCGTCGATCGGCGCCCCGGCCGCCAGCAGCCGCTCCACCAGGCGCAGGAAGGTCGCCCGCTTCTTGGGTATCCACTCGAGATTGTAGTCGTTGAGGAACAGCCTGGCTGTGGGATCGGCTTCCCGGGCGTTCTGGAAGGCCAGCACCATGTGATCAAAGGCGCCGAGCCGCTGGCTCCAGAGGCTGTCGCGCCAACCCTCGCCATCCTCGGCCACGGCCTCATTGACCACGTCCCAGCCGACCGCCTGTCCGCGATAGCGGCCGACCACGGCGTGGATGTAGTTGCGATAGGCCTGGGCGAAGCTGACCCGGCCCTCGTCCAGCCGTTCAAAGGCCGGGGAGGTCTGAGCGTACCAGACCAGGGTGTGGCCAAACAGGCCAAGCCTATGGGTCCGGGCGAAGGCGGCGATGGCGTCCGGCGCTTCGAAGCGGAAGGTCCCATCGTCGCGGACGATGTACTCCATCTTCATCTCCCACTCCGGCGTGAGCTGGGAGGCCTGGGCGACGATCAGCCGGGCGAGCGCCGGGTCGGTCAGATGAACCGCCTGGACGGCGGTTCCCACGGGGAAGGGCGCGATGGCCTTCAGAGGCGGGAGATTGATCGCAGGGGTCTGCGACTGGGCCGCAGGCTGGCAGGCGCCGAGCGCCAGGGCTGAACCCAGCAGGCTGCGCCGGCTGAGGCCATAGAGCGAGTCCGGCAGGGTCACCGACGTCCCGCGGCGGCCCGACGCAGGCCCATCTCGTCCATGGCCGCGGAATCCCGGCGGGCCAGCTCGCGCACCTGTTTCAGCCGGATTTCCTCGGCCACCTGCTCGTACTTCTTCTGCTCTTCGAAGGCGCCGTTCAGGGCGTCGCGGGCGCCTTGCTCTTCGAGCTCCAGCGCCTTCAGCTGATCGAACAAGGCCGCCCGCCTGGCCCGCAGCCCGTCCAGGAAGCCGATATGATACCAACCGGCGTCGGCGTTCGCCCGGGCGTTCTGCGCCTCGGCCTCGCCTTCGGCCTCAAGCATCAGCAGGCGCATCTCCACATCGGCGCGGCGCTGATTGATCTCGGCCATTCGTTTCTGCAGCACCTCCACCTCGTAGGTGGAGAGTTTCACGAGAGACTTGGCCCAGCTCATGCGGCGACCCCTTCAAGAATGTGGGCCAGGGCGCCGAAGGACTCCTCGAGAGTCGTGGCTTCGTCCTGGTCCTGGCTGAGGAACCCCTCCAGTGCGGGGTTCAGGGCGATCGCCTGATCCACCTGAGGATCGGAGCCCGGCCGGTAGGCGCCGATGCGGATCAGCTCCTCCATATTGGCATAGGCCGACAGGGCCTGACGGGCGGCGGTGACGATCTGGCGTTCATGCGGCTGATGACAGCCGGGCATGGTCCGGCTGATGGACTTCAGCACATTGATGGCCGGGAAGCGGCCACGCTCGGCGATGGCCCGCTCCATGACGATGTGGCCGTCAAGAATCCCGCGCACGGCGTCGGCGATGGGTTCGTTATGGTCGTCGCCGTCCACCAGCACGGTGAAGAGACCGGTGATTGGGCCGGCCCGCGTGCCGTCTGGCCGGATCGGGCCCGGACCTGCCCGCTCCAGCAGCTTGGGCAGTTCGGTGAAGACGGTGGGGGTGTAGCCCTTGGTCGTCGGCGGCTCGCCCGCGGCGAGGCCGATCTCCCGCTGGGCCATGGCGAAACGGGTGACGGAGTCCATCAGGCACAGGACCTCCATGTCCTGGTCACGCATGAACTCGGCGATGGCGAGCGTCATATAGGCCGCCTGGCGGCGCTTCAGGGCCGGTTCGTCCGAGGTGGCCACCACGACGATTGCCCGGCGCAGGCCTTCCTCGCCCAGGGTCTCCTCGATGAACTCGCGGACCTCCCGGCCCCGTTCGCCGATCAGCCCGACGACCACGGCGTCGCAGTCGGCGTTGCGGGCCAGCATGGAGAGCAGCACGGACTTACCCACCCCCGAACCGGCGAAGACGCCCAGACGCTGGCCCCGGCAGCAGGTGGTGAAGACGTTCATGGCCCGGACGCCCAGGTCCAGGCGGGCGCCGACCCGGTCACGAGCGTGGGCCGGCGGCGGGGGCGCGCGCAAGGGATAGGACGCGAGCCCCTGCGGCAGGGGTCCCTTGCCGTCGATGGGCTCGCCAAAGGCGTCGATGATCCGGCCAAGCCAGGCCTTGGTGGGGCGGACGGCCGAGCCCCCGGGTTCGATCCGAATTTCGGCGCCGGGCGCCACGCCTTCGACGGCGCCAAAGGGCATCAGCAGGGCGCGGGCGTCGCGGAAGCCGACCACCTCCGCCGGCAGGGGCGAGGCCCCCAGACGCTCGATCTCAGCCCGGGCGCCGACGGCCAGCCGCGTCACCCCGCCCCGGGCCTCGATGAGGAGCCCGTTGACGGCGGCCACACGGCCCGAGACGGACAGCGGATCAATTCGCTCGACGGCGGCGACAAGATTGCGCAAAGGCCGGGCCCCCGGAAATCACTGATGTCCAGGGTCGCTCCGCAGACTTAATCCCGCGTAAAGATTCGTAAACGCGTGGGGGAGCGGCCGCCCCCTCAGCGCAGGGCCTTGGCCAGGCCCAGAGCCTCGCGGGGGTGGCGCGCGGCGAACCGGGCGGTCGCCAACGGACGCCGCAGCGCGGCCCGTGCGACCATGGGCCGCGCCATCCTGGCGGCCAGGGGCCGGGCGTTGCGGGCGATAGGACCACGGCCCAGATAGGCCGCCGCGGCGGCGAGCGCCAGAACGCCGATCCCGAGGGTCATGGCCGGATGCTGCTGGGCCTTGGTGTAGACGCTGAAGCGCCGGCCGCCATAGGCGTCGATGCGGACATGGCCGTCCTTCCCCGCCGCGTAAAGATTGTCGCCGGGCGTCTTGTCGCTCCTGCGCTTGGCGAGCTTGGGCATGGCGGCCGCGAACAGCCGGTCGGCCAAGCGCGGCGCCCCGCCGCCGAACAGGACCATCTGCCGGCCGCCGGACCCGACGTTCACATGCCGTGTGGGGTTCTGGGCGGCATGCAGAATGGCGTCGGCCACCACCTCCGGGGCATAGACCGGCGGCGGCACCCGCGGTGCCTTGTCCATGTAGTTGCGGGCGTGTTCGGGGAAGGGGGTGGAGATACTGCTGGGCTTGATCAGGGTGACGCTGATCGGCGCCTTGTCCCGCACCAGCTCCATCCGCAGAGCGTCGGTGAACCCCTTCACCGCGTGCTTTGAAGCGGAGTAAGCGCCGAGCAGCGGCACGGCCACGTCGGAAAGCACCGAGCCAAGATTGATGATGGCCCCGCCGGTTTTGCGGCCCTTCAGATGCTTGACCGCCTCCAGGGACCCGTTGACCACGCCGAAATAGTTGGTGCGGAACAGCCGCTCATGATCCTCCAGCGGCACCGTTTCCAGCTCCCCATAGAGGCCGACGCCGGCGTCATTGATCCAGGTGTCGAAGCCGCCGAACCGGGCGATGGCGGCCCGGGCGATCGCCTCCACCTGGGCCGGGTCGCCCACATCGCCGGCCACGGCATGGGCCCGGCCTCTGGCGGCGTTAATCTCATCGGCGATGGTCTTGAGGGCCTCTTCGTTGCGCGAGGCCAGAACGACCGCCGCCCCCGCCTTCGCCGCCTTGCGGGCTGTGGTGAGACCGATGCCGGAGGATGCGCCTGTGATCACGATGACCTGTTCAGACAGGGGCTTCAGCTTGACGGGCATGGGGCGTCCTTTGGTGGCGATGGGTCGGGGGTTAGCCCTGCAAACGGTCTGGCGGCTTGGCCGTTCCCCGTTTTCCCGCCCGGGGCGCCGGACCCCCGGTTCGCCGCCCACGTCCAATCACAAAAGATTCAACTGGACTGCGACTCGCCGCCGCGTGCTGGCCCTTGCCGCTGATTCTCAAATCGGATTAACCAATTGCTCAGAGGCCCTTCAATGTTAACCGGTCTTAAATTAACTCGCGGGCAAGATTACCGGGAGGGGCTTGGACGGTTTCCGAAACGGGGACATCCAAGCTGCGCTGTCGTTCGAGGAGGGACTGATGCGCGTTCTATTGATTGAGGATGACAGCGCCACGGCGCAGAGCATCGAACTGATGCTGAAGTCAGAAGGCTTCAACGTCTACACGACCGACCTGGGTGAGGAAGGCGTCGATCTGGGCAAGATCTACGACTACGACCTCATTCTGCTCGATCTTAATCTGCCCGACATGAGCGGCATGGATGTGCTGCGGACCCTGCGGGTGGGCAAGATCAACACCCCGGTCATGATCCTGTCCGGTTCCGCCGAGATCGACACCAAGGTGAAGACCTTTGGCGCCGGCGGCGACGACTACATGACCAAGCCGTTCCACAAGGACGAACTGATCGCCCGCATCCATGCGGTGGTCCGACGTTCCAAGGGTCACGCCCAGTCGGTCATCCGCACCGGCGACATCGTGGTGAACCTGGACGCCAAGACCGTCGAGGTGAACGGCGCGCGGGTCCACCTGACCGGCAAGGAATACCAGATGCTGGAGCTGCTCTCCCTGCGCAAAGGGACGACGCTCACCAAGGAAATGTTCCTGAACCACCTCTATGGCGGCATGGACGAGCCCGAGCTGAAGATCATCGACGTCTTCATCTGCAAGCTGCGCAAGAAGCTGGCCGCCGCCGCCGAAGGTAAACATCACATCGAAACCGTCTGGGGCCGCGGCTATGTGCTGCGCGACCCCCAGGAGGCCGCTGTCGCCGCCTGACGGCGCCGCCACCGAGCCAAGCTTGAGACGCCCGCCGCTCCTTCCGGCGGGCGTTTTTGCGCCCGCATGGCGCCCGCGAGGGATGAGCAGCGATAGTCAGGCCTGGAAAACAGGCTAGGTTCCCCCGCTAGAAAACGACGGGGGCAACGCGCCATGGAACGGACGATCGCGCTGGTGGTCTGCTTGATGCTGGGGGCGGCGATCGCCTGGCTGGGGGAGCAAGGACCTCGCGCCCGGCCGGCCGACGCCCCAGCCGATGTCTTCTCGGCGCACCGCGCCCTGGCCGATATCGAGATCATCGCCAAGGCCCCCCACCCCACGGGGAGCCCGGCGAACTTCGCGGTCCGCGAACATCTCATGGCCCGCATGACCGCCCTTGGTCTTTCGCCAGAGGTCACGGTCGCCCGCCCCTTCGCTGCGCGGGAGATTGCAGGCAAGACCTATGTCGCCGGCGCCCGCATCGAGAACGTGACCGGCGTGCTGCCCGGCCGTGATCCCAACGCGCCGGCCCTGGCCTTGATGGCCCATTATGACAGCGTGCCCCGCTCGCCGGGCGCAGGAGACGACGCCGCCGGCGTGGCGGCCATTCTGGAGATCATCAGCGCCCTGCGCGCCCGGGGCCAGCCCGAACGGGACGTGATCGTGATCTTCACCGACGGGGAGGAGATCGGCCTGCTGGGCGCCCGGGCCTATTTTCAGCAACCAGGGGCGGCCGAGCGGATCGGCTTTCTGATCAATCTCGAAGCCCGGGGATCGGCCGGGCGGGTCAACATGTTCCAGACCGGGATCAATGGCGGCCCGACCATCGACCTGTTCGCCCGGGTGTCGCCAGGCTCGCCGTCCAACGCTCTGGCGGCCTTCGCCTATGACCAGATGCCCAATGACACCGACTTTACGGTTCCGCGGGACCTGGGCCTCGCCGGCCTGAACTACGCCTTCTCCGGCCGGCAGTTCGACTATCACAGCACCACGGCCACAGCGCAGACTCTGTCGCGGCGCTCGGTCCAGGACCTGGGGGATCAGGCCCTGGCCGCCGCGGTGGCCGCAGCCTATTCGGACACCCTGCCGGGCCAGGGGCCAGACCGGGTCTTTGCGCCCCTGCCGGGTGGCAAGACGGTGGCCTATGCGCCGTCCGTCGGGTGGGGCCTGCTGGTCGCCGCAGCCCTGTTGCTGGCCCTGGCCGCGGTCCGCGCCCGTCGGTCGGGTCAGGAGCTCAAACTGCTGGATATCGGTCAGGGCGCCTTGGCGGGCCTCTATGTGATGCTGGCGGGGGCCGTGATCCTCCGCTTCGCCCGACAGGCGACCGGCGTGGGCTTCGGCTATCTTGAACAGAGGGAACTGCTGGCCCAGGCCGCCCGGTTCGAGGGCGTGGTCATTCTGCTGGCGCTGGGCGTCGTCCTTCTGGCCGCCGCCGCCCTGGCCAAGGGCGGCATGCGGCTGGCGACGGCGCTGCTGGCCACGGGCGCCGCCGTGGGCTGCCAGATCGGCGGATGGGACCTGCCGGCCCTCGCCCTCGGGCTCGCCGCAGGGCTTCTCGCTCTTCTGACGTTCGGGCGCCCGGCCCAGCGCAGCGCCAGTTGGGCCGGGCTTCTGGCTACGGGGCTCGCAGGCGGCATCGCCCTGCAGGCGGTCGCGCCAACGCCAGCCTTCCTCGTTGCCTGGCCGCTGCTGCTGGCCTGTCTGGGGGCCGCGATCACGAGCCTGGGCGCGGCCCGCGCCTTGCCCCTACGGGTCATGCTGATCCTGCTAGGCGCCTTGGGTCTGGGCTGGCTCGGCTTCGCCATCCACACGGTCTACGTAAACCTGGACATGGTCGAGCTGCTGGCGCCCCTGGCCTGGCTGGCCGCCTTTCTGCTGTGGCCATTCGCCCACCCGAAGCTGGGCGGAGCCGGCAAAATCACCGCCCTGCTCGTCCTGGGGGCCGGTCTGGTCCTGCTGGCGGTGGTCCGTTTCGATCCGCCATGGTCGGCCCGCTATCCGCAGGCGACCATGGTGCAGTACCTGGTCGATCAGACGACAGGTGAGGCCTACCGCCTTGACGCCGCCCCGGTTCTGACCCCCTGGAGCCGCGAAGCCCTGGGCGGCGGGGAGATCAGAGCCATTGATGCGAGCCCGATCTGGCGGCGGTCGGCCCATGGCGCGTCCGCGCCTGTGCTCGATCTGGCCGCACCGCGCTTCGATCTCGACGCCGGCGGCGGCCGTCAGGTTCTATCGGCGACACCGCCATCGGGCGCCGCCTACCTCATCCTGGAGGTGCGCGCCTCCGTCCCCGTGGAAGACGTGCGCCTGAACGGCCGCCCCGTGGCGATCCTGTCGCAGCCGGGCGTCTGGTCGCAGGTCCGATGGAGCGCCGACGCCCAACCGGCGCAGATCAGCTTCGCGCCGATGACGGAGGCTGGCGTCCTGGAGATTCGCTATGGGGCGCTCACGCCGGGCTGGCCCGCCGCCGCCGCGCCGCTGCCGCCGCGTCCGGACGATCTCATGGCCTTTGATCGGGGCGAGTCTACGGTCGTCCGGGGCGCTGTTTCGCTGAATTGGTAAGGCTTGGCTTGGTTCTGTCGCAAGCCTCGGCTATCCCTTGGGCATGAGCCGACCCGACGTGGTGATCTATCACAACCCCGCCTGCGGAACCTCGCGGAACACCCTTGCCCTGCTGCGGGAAAAGGGGGTCGAACCGACTGTCATTGAATATCTCAAGGTCGGTTGGACGAAGGAACAACTCCAGGATCTGGTGGATCGTTCCGACGTCGGGGTCCGGGACCTGCTGCGCGAGCGCGGCACCCAGGCCGCGGAGCTTGGACTCACAGATCCGGCGACGTCGGACGAGGCCATTCTGGCGGCGATGATCCTCGATCCGATCCTGGTCAACCGGCCCATTGTCGTCACTGAGAAGGGTGTCGCCCTGTGCCGGCCGCCGGAACGCGTCCTGGATCTGCTGTGAAATCACTCATCCCTCAGGCGACCGGGTTCCCCCGTTGCGCGCCAGGGGGCGACAAATTGACCATTCTCCCTAAAGTTACCAACGGTTAACCGCATGACCCGACTCTGGCATGGCCTACCACTTGCTGTATCTCGTCGTGTCAGGTCATTGGTGACCCAGACTGTGGCGTCGTTGGAATCCGGGGGCACGATGCAAGAGTTCGATCCCAGACGGCCGACCCTTCGTTACGCGCCCCGCCTGATGGTGGGCGTCGGCGGAATCTGCGCCCTGGCGCTAGGCTGGAAGCTCACCGCCGCCGAGGCCACCTCGCCCACCCCGCCCCTGCTGGACTCCGCGGCCATCAGCGCCCTGCAGCATGAGGCATTCGCCCAGGCCGAGGCGCTGCCGGGCTTCGCACGCCCCGAGAGCGTGGCCGTGAAGGTTCTACCCGGCGACACCCTTGAGGCCGCCGTCGCCCGCACGGGCGTCTCCGCCGAAGAGGCGCGCCAGGCGGTGCGGACCCTCGGGGAAGCCATGGACACCGTCCACATCAAGGCCGGGATGACCTTCGACGCCGCCATCGCCCGGCCACAGGGCGAGGCCGGCCAGGCCCGGCTGATCGGCCTGTCCCTGCGGACCGGCCCGGCCACCGCCGTCACCCTATCGCGTACCTTCGACGGCGCCCTGCGCCTGCGCGAGATGGAAGAGGCGATCCGCGACGAGACCACGGTCGCCCAGGGCGAGATCCATGGCTCGCTCTATGAAAGCGCCGCCAAGCTGGGCGCCACCTCGTCGGTGACCTCCAAGGTGGTCAAGCTGTTCGCCCACAAGCTGGACTTCCAGCGGGACATCAAGGCCGGCGACGAGTTCAAGCTGGTCTTCGAACGCAAGGTCACCGAAAGCGGCCGCGTGGTGGAGACCGGCGAGCTGGAATACGCCCAGGTCAAGGGCGTCAAATTCTATCGCTTCGAACGCAACAACGGCGACGTCGACTATTTCGACGAGACCGGCAAGAACATCCGCGGCTTCCTGCTGCGCACGCCGGTGGACGGCGCCCGTATCACCTCGAATTTCGGCCCGCGCCGCCATCCGGTGCTGGGCTTCCGCCGCAGCCACCAGGGCGTCGATTTCGGGGCTGGGACCGGCACGCCGATCCTCGCCGCAGGCGACGGCGTGGTCGTCGAGGCCCGCCGCTGGGGCGGCTACGGCAACTGGGTTCGCCTGCGTCACGCCAATGGTTGGGAAACCGGCTACGCCCATACGTCCCGCTACGCCAAGGGCATTCGCGCCGGCGTGCGGGTCAAACAGGGACAGGTCATCGCCTATGTGGGCTCCACCGGCATGTCCACCGGGCCCCACCTGCACTACGAAGTCTGGAAAAACGGCCAGCGGGTCAATCCGATCGGCGCCAAGGTGCCCCAGGGCACGATCCTGACCGGTGGCGAACTGGCGGCGTTCAAGGCCAAGAAGAGCCGGATCGACACCCTGCTGGCCAGCTCCAGCCCGCCCAAGGGCGAAGAGGCAGTCAAGCTGGCTGCCGCCCGGATGGACACCGTGGCCCTGGCGGACCTGCGCCGCTGATCCCGGCCGAACCTGACCTAGCGTCAGGGTTTCGCCGGCCGCGCCGCGGGCCTAAGCTGAGGTGACAAGCGAACGTCACCTGTCGGAGGCCCTGTGACCGTCGCGACCCGCCCGCCACCCCGCGCCCGCTACGCCGCCCGACGCGACGCCATCCTCAGCGCCGCCTGCAAGGTCTTCATCGACCAGGGCGTGAGCGGCTTCACCCTGGCGGCTGTGGCCAAGCGGATGGACCTGCATCCGGTCAGCCTGACCTACTACTTCAAGCGCAAGGAAGACCTCGCCGCCGAGTGCATGCGGCTCACCCTGTCGCGCTTTGACGCCATGCTTGAAGAGGCCGAGCGGGAAGAGACCGCCCAGGCCCGGCTGCGGGCCTTTGTCGGCGCCTATTTCGAGACCCGGCGGGGGATCGTGCTGGGCGAGGCGCCTCGCCTTCTGCCCTTCGGCGAAATCACCCAGATCGGCGCGCCTGGGGATGAGGAGCTGGTGGAGGCCTATCGCGCCCTGCGCCAGCGGCTGGCCCGGCTGTTGCGGCCCTCTGACGCCCCCTGGCTGACCGGCCCGCGGCGCTACATGCTGGCCCACCTGATCATCGACCAGCTCTGCTGGTCCGACACCTGGATCGCGGGCTACGAGATCGCCGACTTCGGGCGGGTGGCCGAGAAGATCTCCGATGTGATGATCAATGGCCTGGCGGCTCCGGGGCGAACGCGGCCGGATCGGCCCCTGCTCGATCTGGGCGCGCCCCCCGCCCAGAATGACGAGGTCACCCGTGAGCGGTTCCTGGTGGCGGCGACCGAGATCATAAACCGTGAGGGCTATCGCGGCGCCTCGGTGGACAAGATCTCAGCCTATCTCAACGTCACCAAGGGCTCGTTCTACCACCACAACACCGACAAGGATGAGCTGGCCCGCGCCTGTTTCGAGCGCACCTTCGACCTGATCGACGAGGCCAAGACCCGGGGGCGCTCCGAGGCCAGCGGCTGGGAGCGGCTCTGGCTGATCTCGGCCTCCCTCACCGCCCATCAGACCAGCGGCGAGCGGGGGCGGATGCTTCGCCACTTCGCCCTCTCGGCCATGCCCGGCGAGCTCCGGCGGTCTATTTCCGGGCGCTTTCAGCAGATCGCCAACGCCTTTTCAGGGATCATCGCCGACGGCATCGCCGATGGGTCGATCCGGCCGGCCGATCCGCTGCTGTCGGCGCATCTGGTGATGGCCATGTTCAATTCGGTGCTGTTGCTCGAGCACTGGGGCGAAGACGCCACCGTCGAGACCGTGATGAGCGCCTATGTTCGCCCGGCGCTGATGGGCTTCTTCACCCCGGAATAGCGCCGTAGAAAAAGGGGCGGCCGCCGCCGCCCCTTTTGGACGCCCCCAGAATCGTCGCGGACCAATGCCGCCGCGCCCGATCTCCCCCCTAGGAACGTCGTTGACCGAACCTCAGTAGATCAAGCTTGCCCGGGGCCAAACGCCAGAACAAGCCCACACGCCTATTAGGGGAATGGCGGGTCATATCATGACCCGCCTGCTCCGACTTCAGGCGCTCAGGCGTCGAAGACGATGACAGAGCGGGCGATTTCACCGCGCTTCATCTCGTCGAAAGCTTCGTTGACCTGTTCCAGCTTCAGCCGACGGGACACTAGGTCGTCCAGCTTCAGCCGGCCCGACATGTAGAAGTCCACCAGACGGGGCATGTCGACGGGGAAGCGATTGGACCCCATCATCGAGCCCTGGATGCGCTTCTCGCCCAGGAAGGCCGCGCCCATCAGGCTGATGGACTGGCCGACGGGGATCATGCCGATGATGTTGGCCGTACCGCCACGACGCAGCATGTTGAAAGCCTGCTCGGCGGTCTTGGACAGGCCGATGGCCTCGAAGGCGTGATGGACGCCGCCCTTGGTCATTTCGATGACGGCCTTCACCGCATCGGTGTCGGCCGCGCAGATGAAGTCGGTGGCGCCGAAGGCCATGGCCAGGTTTTCCTTACCCGGCACCATGTCGATGGCGATGATCCGGCCAGCGCCTGCGATGGCCGCTCCGTTGATGGCTGAGAGGCCGACGCCGCCGCAACCGATCACCGCGACGGTCTCGCCGGGGCGCACATTGGAAGTGTGGATCACCGCGCCGACCCCGGTGGTCACCGAACAGCCGATCAGCGCGGCGCGGTCAAAGGGCATATCCTTGCGAATGGCGACGCAGGCGTGCTCGTGGATCAGCATCTGCTCGGCGAAGGACGACAGGTTCAGGAATTGCGGCAGGCCGACGCCGTTCTGCATCAGGCGCGGCTCATCATCCTTGTCGCGCTTGGTGTCGGGGGACACGCACAGGCTCATATGGCCGGTGAGGCAGGATTCGCAGTGGCCGCAATAGGCCGAAAGACAGGTGATGACGTGGTCGCCCGGCTTCACCGTGCGGACCTCCGAGCCCACCTGCTCGACGATGCCCGCGCTCTCATGGCCCAGCACGGCCGGCAGCGGGTGGGGATAGGAGCCTTCGATGAAGTGCAGGTCGGAATGGCAGACGCCGGCGGCCATGGTGCGGATCAGCACCTCGTGGGGGCCAGGCTTGTTGATCTGGACGTCTTCGATCTGAAGCGGCTTGCCCACTTCGCGCAGAACGGCGGCCTTCATGTCGTGCTTCCCCATATGAGCGCCCGCTGACCGGGCCGGTTCAGGGCCGCTGATCGGGCCCCCTTGGGAAGAGTTATCGCCGTTCAGGTCACGGGGGCCAAGAGGGTTTTCCCCAAAAGGCCTGCAGGCGGCGGCTCCCGACGCCTAGGCGGGCTCCCGCGTCGTCGGCAGGCCTGACGTCCACCGACGGAGCCGTTGGTCGGGACGCAGCCGCGCCCATAGGCCGGCGAGATCGGCCTTTGGCAGGGACGGCCAGCCCAGGGACGGCAGGAACCGGCGGGGCTGCGGCAGACAGGCGTCCAGCGCCGCCAGCAGACGATCTGTCGGCCCGTCATTGATGAAGTGGTCGGCGCCCTCCACCCGCTCGAGCCGAATGGAATGGCGCACCTTGATCTCGGCCATCAAGCGCTCAGCGGCGTCTAGGGGGGCGAAGTCGTCCCGATCCCCGTGAATGAGATGGATGGGCGTCCGAAGCTCGGACAGGGCCTTTCGCACCGGGCCCAGCTGTTCGGGCTGGCCGGTGACCTCCAGGACGGCGTTGCGCAGGTCGCGCGGGATCAGGGGCAGGGCCTTGCCGCCGGTGTCCAGCAGCCAGCGGGCCGTGGGACCCGGCTCGCCGTAATATCCAGACAGCAGGACCAGGCCGCGGACGCGGCGGCCGTAGCCTTTGGCCATCAGGGTGGCGATGGCCGCGCCATAGGACTGGCCGACCAACAGTATCTTCTGCCCCGGCGCCGCTTTCAGCAGGGGGGACAGGGCCAGGGCCTGGACCTCCAGGTCCGGCACGTGGTCAGCCGGCTCCGAGGCGCCGAAGCCCGGGCGATCAACAACGACCATCTCGCGGTCTTCCGGCAGGGCCGCCAGGACCGGCGCCCAGTATTCCGCCCAAGACGGCGATCCGGTGATGACCACGATCTTCCAGGGGGCCGGTGTGTCGCGGGGACTCTCCAGGGCCGAAATCCGCCAGCCGAGGTCGCCGCCGGCCGCGAAGCTGGTCCGCCGGACCATGGTGTCAGGATAGTCCTTGGACATGGGCACATGCTCGGTCCGACCGAGCATGGCCGAAGCGAAACACGCCCAGCCGACGCCGACGACACCCTTGGGCCTTTTGCGAGGCACACGAAACTCCTAGTCTAGCCTGATTGCAGCCATCAACGCTCAAGCCGCGGTCCGGGTTCGCCGAAAGTCAGGCCGCAGTGCGAGTCACCGTCATCATGTAGTTGACCTCGCTGTCCCGGGCCTGGGACCAGCGGCCGGTGATCGGGTTGAAGACTACCCCATAGGGGCCGTCGACCTGCACGCCCTCCCCCGCCAGGAAGCCGCGCAGTTCCTCGGGCTTGAGGAACTTGCGCCAGTCGTGCGTGCCAGCCGGCAGCCAGCGCAGCACATATTCGGCGCCTACCTTGGCCAGGGCCAGGGCCTTCAGGGTGCGGTTCAGGGTGGCGACGATCATGATGCCGCCGGGCGCCAGCAGCTGGGCGCAGCTGCGCAGGTACTCGCCAGGGTCAGCCACATGCTCAATGACCTCCATATTGAGGATCACGTCGAAGGGGGGCGTGCCTTCCGCCAGCAGCTGTTCGGCGGTGGCGCAGCGGTAATCGATGGAGAGCCCCTGCTCGGCGGCGTGGGTCGAGGCGGTGCCGATGTTTCGCTCCGAGGCGTCGACCCCGGTCACCGTGAAGCCGAGCCGGCTCATGGGCTCCGACAGCAGTCCCCCACCGCAGCCGATGTCCAGCAGGCGCAGGCCCTCGAAAGGCCGCCGGGCCAGGGGATCGCGGCCAAACTGCGCCAGGGCCTTATCGCGGATGAAGGTAAGCCGGGTGGGGTTGAACCGGTGCAGCGGCGCGAATTTGCCGTGCGGATCCCACCATTCAGCGGCGATGCGGGAGAAGCGTTCGACCTCTTCGGGATCGATGCTGGAGCGAAGATCGGGACTTGCGGACATGGCTTCACATATAGCGTGCGGTGAGGCTTGCGGAAGGGCGGGCGGCCGCGGGGGCGATACAGGCTGGGCTTAGGCTAACTGTGACCGCTGAATGTTACGTTGCAGCGCGGCTTGGCCGTCGGTAGAAGGGCGGCCTTCTTTAGCGGGGGTCGATCCGACGTGGCCCGTCTGGTGATGAAATTCGGCGGCACCTCGGTGGCCGACCTTGAGCGTATCCGGCGCGTGGGCCGGCTGGTGGCTGCGGAAGTGGCCGCCGGCCATCGCGTGGCCGTGGTGGTCTCGGCCATGTCCGGCAAGACCAATGAGCTGGTCGCCTGGACCGATGGCGCAGGCGCCGCCGCCCAGGGCCTGACGCCCTCGGATGATGAGTACGACACCGTGGTCGCCTCTGGCGAACAGGTGACGGCGGGCCTGCTGGCCATGACTCTGCGGAACATGGGCCTGTCGGCGCGCTCCTGGCTGGGCTGGCAGATCCCGATCATCGCCGACGAGGCCCACGGCCGCGCCCGGATCGAGGACATCCCGCCTGAAAAGCTGGCCGCAGCGCTGGATGCCGGCGAAGTGGCCGTGATCGCCGGCTTCCAGGGGGTCACCCGCGAGGGCCGCATCGCCACCCTGGGCCGGGGCGGCTCAGACACCAGCGCCGTGGCCATCGCCGCGGCCCTGAAAGCTGAGCGCTGCGACATCTATACCGACGTGGACGGGGTCTACACCACCGATCCGCGGATCGAATCCAAGGCCCGCAAGCTCTCGAAGATCTCCTTCGAAGAGATGCTGGAGATGGCGTCCCTGGGCGCCAAGGTGCTGCAGACGCGTTCGGTGGAGCTGGCCATGGCCCAGCACATGCCGGTGCGCGTGCTGTCGAGTTTCGTAGAACCCGGAGAGGCCCCCGGTCAGGGCACCATCGTCTGCGACGAGGAGGAGATCGTGGAAAAGCGCATCGTGAGCGGCGTCGCCTATAGCCGCGACGAAGCCAAGATCAGCGTCTTCGGCCTGCCCGACCATCCCGGGGTCTCCTCGGAGATCTTCGGGCGGCTGGCCGACGCCAATGTGAATGTGGACATGATCGTCCAGAGCCACGCCCGCACCCAGGACACCGCCAATATGGAGTTCACGGTCGGCAAGCGCGACGCCGCCCGCGCCATCGAGATCATGCGCCAGGCGCAAGGCGCCATCGGCTTCGACGATGTGGCGGTGAACGAGGACGTGGCCAAGGTTTCGGTCATCGGGGTAGGCATGCGCAGCCATGCCGGGGTGGCCAAGACCATGTTCGGCGCCCTGGCCGACAAGGGCGTCAACATCCAGGTGATCTCCACCAGCGAGATCAAGATCAGCGTGCTGATCGACGCGGCCTATACCGAGCTGGCCGTGCGCGCCCTGCACGCGGCCTATGAGCTGGACAAGCTCTAGGCTTCCAGCGGCTGGGGGACAGCCCCCACGGCATCCTGCCTCTGGCTGAGGCGCCAGGCGGTGAAGATGGCCGCGGCCGCCACCGGGGTGGCGGCGGCGAACACCCAGAGCGCTGCGGCGCTGGCGCTGGCATAGGTCAGGGCCTCGCCGAACCCGGCCAGATTAGCCAGGGCCCCTGCCACGGCGGCGCCGACTGCCGCGCCGGTGAAGCGCACGGTGTTGATCGCCCCGCCGCCCAGGCCGCGCTCCTCAGCTGGAAGGGCCGAGAGCACCATCTGGTTCATGAAGGCCGAGGACAGGCCAAAGCCTGAGCCCAGCAGCACGGCCGCCAGGATCAGGGTCCACAGCGGCCCCTCGGCGATCACGAAGACGCACAGGCCAATGCCCAGGGCGGCCAGAACCGCCCCAAGCCGCACCATCCGCCCCCGCCAGACGCCGGTCAGGTGGGCGATGGCCAGGGCCGAGGCCGTCCAGGCCAGGGCCTCGACCCCGATCACATAGCCGGCCGCCAGCGCCGAATAGCCCCGGGTGGTCTGCAGGATGGCCGGGCCATAGACGGTGAATCCCATGGAGGCCGCCGTCATCAGGAACATGGTGGCGAAGCCGAGACCGCCGATGGTGCGGAAATCCCCGGAGCTGACCGGCAGCAGCCGCACCTTGGCTCTCGCGTCGATCCGGACGCTCAGGGCCAGCACCCCCAGGCCGACGGCGATGAGCACCACCGCCAGGCTGAAGACCCCCAGGACATCGGCCGCGGCGATGGCCCCGACCCCGGCGGCGATCAGCAGGAGCTGCAGGGCGGGCACGCCGCCCCCCTCCCCCTTTTCGCCCTTGGGCAGCAGGAACAGCGCCGCGCCGGCGACCATCAGCCCCTGGATGACGAAGGACCAGAAGGCCCACCGCCACAGGCCAGCATCGGCGAAGACTCCGCCCAGCAAGGGGCCGATCAGGGTGGCGATCCCCCAGATGCCGGTGGCCGCCGCATAGACCCGGGGCAGGGTTCGATCGGGAAACAGCAGGCCGATGGCCACCGAGCTGAATCCGGCCAGCCAGCCGCCGCCGAGCCCCTGGACCAGACGGCCGGCCAGGAACATCCAGATGTCGGGCGCCGCGGCGCTCATGAGGCAGCCGAAGGCGTAGATCACCGCCGACAGGACGAAGGCCTGGCGCAATCCCGTTCGTCCGGTCAGCCATCCGGCGCTGGCGCCGGCCACCACCGAGCCGAGCAGGAAGCCCGCCGTCGCCCAGCCGAAGTAGGCGTAGCCGCCGAGATCGGCCCCGACGCTGGGCATGATGGTGGCGGTGACCAGGCTGTCGGCCGCATGCAGCCACACCGCCAGGCAGATCAGCACGAACTGGGCGAACCGGCCTTCGGCCAGGACATCTTTCCAGCTGCCGGGGACAGGCGCTGTGGGCGGCATTCGACAACCTGGAGCTTGCGAAAAAACTTGACCCTGGCTAGTCCCCCGGCGATGCTTTCGCAAGCTGATATTTGTCAAATCAAGAGACCTTGCCCCGGCCCATGACCGCGCCCGCCGACGCCATCCTCTTGCGCCTGAAGACCGGCGGCCCGGCCAGCACGGCGGAGCTGGCCGCTCACCTCGGCGTCACCCGTCAGGCGGTGCGGCTGCAGACCGACAAGCTGGCGGCCCAGGGACTGCTGGCCGGCGAACAGGCCCGCGGCGGCGTGGGGCGACCCGGCGCGGTGTGGAACCTGACCGCAGCTGGCCATGCGCGGTTCCCCGACGCCCACGCTCAGGTGACGGTGGAGCTGCTGGAGGCGGTGCGCGAGGAGTTTGGGCCTGCCGGCCTGGACCGCCTGATCCGTCGGCGCGAAGACGCCAGCCGCAATCTCTACATGGCCGCCCTGGCCGCCGACGCCGATCTCGAGGCCCGGCTGGACCGCCTGACGCGGCTGCGCGCCGCCGAGGGCTATATGGCCGAGTGGTCATCGGCCGGCGATGGGACCTATGTGCTGGTGGAGAACCACTGCCCCATCTGTGCGGCCGCCACCGCCTGCCAGGGCTTCTGCCGTTCCGAACTCACCCTGTTCCGCGAGGCGCTGGCCCCGGCGACGGTCGATCGGATCGATCACATCCTGCAGGGCGCGCGACGATGCGCCTATCTGGTGACGCCGCCCTAGAGCCTGATGCGATCAGACGGAACCGTCTGATCGTTGAATCAGGCTCTAAACTCTAAGTCTTGAGCGCGCTTTGTTCCGATAACCGGTTCCCACTTATCGGAACGCGCTCTAGGCCCCAGGCGCCCAGTGGGTGGCGGTGCCGCCGACAATGTACCAGGTGATGAACAGGCCGCAGACCACCGCGCCCGGGACATAGGAGTTGGACCGCCGATAGGCGAAGGCGCCGATCAGGCCGATGAGGGCCAGAAGCGGGGCGAACTGGATCGCGATGATGGTGTTCAGCGGCTCGGCCGGGGTGAACAGCCTTCCGGTCAGAAACAGGGCGCCGTACTCCAGGATGAGCAGCACGACGAAGCCTAGGCTCAGGGCGCCCGCCCAGGCGGCCATCTCCGCGCCCGCCCCCTGGCCCTTCAGGCTTAGGCGCGCGGCCACCGCCCGCTGGCTGACCAGGAAGAACAGGATCCAGGGGCCGGCATAGGCCAGAGCATAGGCCGCCTGCCGACTGTCCAGGGGTTTCAGCGCCAGGACCCAGAACCGGAAGTCGGTCTTGAACAGAGCGTCGCAGGCGAGCACCGCACAGTAGGCCATGCCCACCGAGGCCGCGGCGATCAGGGGCGCCACCAGCCAGCGGTGCTGGAAACGCGGCGCGGGCCCCCGGACGAACAGGGCCAGCACAAGGGTGATGAGGCCGTTCAGCAGGGCCCAGGCCAGCAGCTGGTTGGTGACCTGCTGGGGAAAGAGGGGGCCTGCGGCGAACAGCTGGCCAAGGGCCATGAACGGGAAGTAGGTCAGGGCCGGAACCGCCGCCGTCAGGACGAAGACGATCCACCAGCGGCGATTGCGTCCCTCCTCCCGAGGCTCGGCGGCAGGCAGGTTGGCGAACCGGCTGAGAACCTGGAAGGTCCCCAGCATCAGGAGAACGGCCCCGACCAGGCCCGCGCCGGTCCCCAGTTCCTTCCAGAACCAGATCTGATTGTCAGCCGGCAGGGGACGGGCCTCGCCCTCCAGGGTCTGCTGCAGCCAATCCACCGTCGCGCCGACGCCGGAGCCGGAGAAATGCTCCCATGGGTGAGTGATCGGCGGAACCTGCAGCCAGCGGGCGTCGCCGGCGGCGATGTCGCCATAGATGCGGCCAGGCTCAACCGGAGCATCGGTGGCGAACAGCGCCTTGAGCTTGGACGCATTTACGATGTCGCCGCCGGTGGGGACCTGCCACATCAGGTCGGGAAACTCGTCATATTGGCCGAAAACCACCGCCAGATTGCGCGGAAAGGCGCGCCCTTCCCCCTCCGGCGCGCCAAAGATGCCAGGCGTCGAACCTACCAACACCATGGAGCGGTAGCCGTCTGGATTGGCCTTGGCCGCAAACAGGATCGGCGCCCCGCCGAGGCTGTGGCCGGCCATGCCGATATTGGCCTCGTCCACCATAGGCAGGCCCTGGAGATAGGCGAAGGCCGCAGGGCCGCCGAAGGCGTTGGCGCCCACCGTCCCTTGCGAATAGCCGTGTCCGGACATGTCCATGGCCAGGACCACGAAGCCGCGCCGGGCCAGTTCGATGGCGAAGGCCGACTGCATCTCGCGGGTGTTGATATAGCCATGGCTGAGCAGCACGGCAGGGGCCGGGTCCTGAGCGGTGGCGTCGGCTGGCAGGTACAAGAGGCCGCTGAGCTGCGCCCCGTCGGCGGCCGGAAAGCGGACGTCGCGCACCTCTGTCTCGCCCGACGTCTGCACCAGATGAGCCGCCCAGCCGCCGCCGAGCGCCAGGACCCAGCCCAGCGCCAGCAGCATCAATCCAAGACGCATGGCCCCCTCCCCGAGGACTTATTTTTTGTTGGCGGCGAAGATGCCTGCGCGGGGGGCGGCCGTCCAGGACGCCTTGACCGGGCCTAGAGCTTAAGGCCCCGCAGGCGCAGGGCGTTGCCCACCACGCTGACCGAGGAAAGCGACATGGCCAGCGCCGCGATCGCGGGAGACAACAGCAGGCCAAAGACCGGATAGAGCAGACCTGCCGCCAGGGGGACGCCAGCTGCGTTGTAAGCGAAGGCGAACACCAGATTCTGGCGGATATTGCCCATCACAGCGCGCGACAGACCGACCGCCCGCATGACCCCTGACAGATCTCCGTTGAGCAAGGTCACCGCCGCGCTCTCGATGGCGACATCGGCGCCGGCGCCCATGGCGATTCCCACGTCGGCGCTGGCCAGGGCCGGGGCGTCGTTGACGCCGTCGCCCGCCATGGCCACCACCCGCCCGGCCTTGCGCAGATCAGCGACAATGCGCGCCTTGTCCTGGGGGGACACATCGGCCCGCACCTCATCGATCCCCAGGCGCGCGGCGACGGCCTGGGCCGTGATCTCATTGTCGCCGGTCAGCATCAGGATGCGGAGGCCGGCGGCGTGCAGGGCGGTGATGGCCGGGCCTGCGCTCTCCTTGACCGGGTCCGCAATGGCGATGAGGCCCGCCAGGGCCCCATCCAGGGCGACGAAGACCACGGTGGCCCCCTGCCGCCGGTGGACCTCGGAAGCCTCGGTCAGGGAGGCCGCCGACACGCCCTGGTCAGCAAGAAATGCTGCGCTGCCGACCGCGACGGCGCGGCCTTCCACCTGGCCGAGGACGCCCCGGCCGATGGGGGAGTCGAACTCGGTTGCGGCGCTCAAGGACAGGCTGCGGGCCTGGGCGGCGCGCACGATAGCCACGCCCAAGGGGTGCTCGCTTGAGCGTTCCAGGCTGGCCGTGAGCCGCAGGAGGTCGTCTTCCCCGACCCCTTTGGCGGGGACCACCGCGACCACGTCGGGACGACCCTCGGTCAGGGTGCCGGTCTTGTCGACGACCAGGGTGTCGACCTTCTCCAGACGCTCAAGGGCTTCGGCCGAACGGATCAGAACGCCGGCCTGGGCCCCCCGGCCCACGCCCACCATGATCGAGATCGGCGTGGCCAGCCCGAGGGCGCATGGACAGGCGATGATCAGCACCGAGACCGCCGCCACCAGGGCGTAGGCCAGACGGGGCTCTGGCCCCAGAAGGCTCCAGCCGATGAAGGCGGCGACCGCGATTGCGACCACCGCAGGCACGAACCATCCCGCCACCTGGTCAGCCAGCCGCTGGATCGGCGCCCGGCTGCGCTGAGCCTGCGCCACCAGCTGCACGATCTGAGCCAGAAGGGTCTCGGCGCCGACCTTCTCCGCCCGCATGACGAAGCCGCCCGTTGTGTTCAGGGCGCCGGCGGAGACCTTGTCGCCGACCTGTTTGGTGACGGGCAGGGACTCACCGGTGATCAGCGACTCGTCCACCGCGGCGCGCCCCTCGATCACCTCGCCATCGACGGCGATCTTTTCGCCGGGACGGACCCGCAGCCGGTCACCGGGGGCGATCTGATCGACTGAAACTTCAGTATCCTCCCCGTCGGCGTCGACCCGAAGGGCGGTCTTGGGAGCGAGGTTCAGCAGGGCGCGCAGAGCCCCCGAGGTCCGCTCCCGGGCGCGCAGCTCCAGAATCTGGCCGATCAGGACCAGAACCACGATCACCGCCGCAGCCTCAAAATAGAGCGGCGGCTCCCCCTGGGCGCTGCGGAAGGCCTGGGGGATCAAGCCGGGCGCCAGGACCGCGACGGCGCTGAAGACCCAGGCCGTCATCACGCCCAAGGCGATCAGGGTGAACATGTTAAGCTGACGGGTGCGCAACGACCGCCACCCCCGCTGCAGAAAGGGCCAGCCAGCCCACCACACCACCGGCGTCGCCAGGGCGAACTGAAGCCAGGCCCCCACGCCCTCGGGCAGGGGCGCATGCAATCCAAACAGGTGCGCGCCCATCTCCAGCGCAAACAACGGCAGGGCCAGGGCGCCGCCGATCCAGGCGCGCCGCGTGAAGTCGCTTAGTTCGTGATTGGGCTCAGCCTCAGCCGCGACCAGGTCGGGCTCCAACGCCATGCCGCAGATAGGGCATGCGCCGGGACCTTCCTGGCGGATCTCCGGATGCATGGGGCAGGTGTAGATCGTCCCGGCAGGCGCCGGAGGCTCTGGCGCCCGGGGGGACAGGTAGCGCTGGGGGTCAGCCTCGAACTTGGTCCGGCATCCGGCGCTGCAGAAGTAACGGGGCTGGCCGTTATGGTGGGTCACATGCCGCGCCTGGGCGATTTCCACCCTCATGCCGCAGACTGGGTCGACCGCCTCGCCGCTTTCAGCTGTCTTCACAACTTGATCGGGATGAGAATTTGGCATGGCGCGCCTCCGTCGGGCTCGCAAATTATACCCCCACAGGGTATCATGCAATCGCACGTCTGAGATATGGTCGCAGCACTTGTCGGAGACGCCCATGAAGGATGCGCGGACCAAGTCGAAGCTGACCAACCGCCTGAGCCGCATCGAGGGCCAGGTGCGCGGCGTCGCCCGCATGGTCGAGGACGACCGCTATTGCATCGACATCCTCACCCAGGTGCAGGCCGCGCGCGCCGCCCTGGCCAGGGTCGAGACCGAGCTCCTGAAAGACCACCTGGACCATTGCATTGAGGGGGCCATCGTAAGCGGGGACGCCGAGGAACAACGGCGCAAGGCCAGCGAGCTGATCGATCTGCTCGGTCGCGCGACGCGATGACCACCAGCAAGGTCTGGTAGCGAATTCCGTCTCTGATCCGACGTCTGATGCTGCTAGAAATTCCACAAGGACAGGAGACGACCAGAAGATGGCGATGACCGGCGCGGTCATTCGGGGACAGCGGAGCCTGCTGCGGCAGATCCGCGAGGCGGTTCAGCGCGGTGCCCCCGCGCAGGAGCGGCTGGACATGGTGGTGCGCATCATCGCGCGCTCCATGGTCGCCGAGGTGTGCTCCCTCTACATGCGCCGATCCGGCGGCGAGATGGAGCTGTTCGCCACCGAAGGCCTCGACCCCCTGGCCGTCCACCTGACCCGCATGCGTCCTGGCGAAGGCCTGGTGGGCGAGATCATGCGCCTGGGACGGCCGCTGAACCTGGCCGACGCGCCGAACCATCCGGCCTTCTCATATCGTCCGGAAACCGGCGAAGACCCCTATCACGCCTTCCTCGGCGTGCCCCTGCTGCGGGGCGGCCGGGCCATCGGCGTGCTGGTGGTCCAGAACCGCACCGAGCGGGTCTATACCGAGGACGAGGTCGAGGACGTCCAGATCATCGCCATGGTGCTGGCCGAGATGGTCGCCGGCGAGCTGATCTCCGAGGACGAACTGTCCGGCGTCGAGATCACCCCGCACCGGTCCGAACGGCTGAAGGGCGCGCGGTTCGCCGACGGTCTGGCCCTGGGGGTGGCGGTGCTGCACGAGCCGCCGGTGGCGCCGTCCAAGCTGCTAGCCGACGACGTGGTGGCCGAAGAGGCCAAGCTGACCCAGGCCATCTCCCGCCTGCAGGCCCAATTGGACGAGATGCTGGAAGGCCAGCACGGCCTGGTGGAGGCCTCCTACGAGGTCCTCGACACCTACCGCATGTTCGCCCACGACCGGGGCTGGAACCGCTCCCTCCAAGACGCGGTCCGCAACGGCCTGACGGCGGAGGCCGCGGTGGAGCGGGTCCGCTCCGAGCACCGGGCCCGTCTGGGCCAGGCCCGCGATCCCTATCTGCGCGAGCGGCTGCACGACTTCGAAGACCTGGCCGACCGGCTGCTGCGCCACCTGGCCGGGGACGGGCATGTGGCCCGGGAGCTGCCCGAGGACGCCATCCTCATCGCCCGCAACCTCGGTCCCGCCGACCTGCTGGAGTATGACCGCCACAAGCTGAAGGGCCTCCTGCTGGAGGAGGGCTCCTCGGCCAGCCACGCGGCCATCGTCGCCCGGGCCCTGGACATTCCCTGCGTCGGACGGCTGGACGGCCTGCGCGACCGGGTGACCGAAGGCGATCCGGTGATCGTCGACGCCGAGACCGGCGAGGCCTATCTGCGCCCTCGCCTGGATGTGGTGCAGGCCATCCGCTCGCGGATCGAGGTCCGCTCCCAGCGCCGGGCCGAGTTCGCCAAGCTGCGCGACACGCCGGCCTTCACCCGCGACGGGGTCAAGGTGACCCTGCTGATGAACGCCGGCCTGGATGTGGACCTGGAGATCCTGGGGGAGACCGGCGCTGAGGGCATCGGCCTGTTCCGCACGGAATTCCAATTCATGGTCGCCGAGGAGCTTCCCCGCTTCAACGCCCAGACCGCCCTCTATAGCCGCGTGCTGGACGCCGCCGGCGGCCTGCCGGTGACCTTCCGCACCCTGGATCTCGGCGGCGACAAGGTGCTGCCCTATCTCGAGGCTGAGCGGGAGGAGAATCCCGCGCTCGGCTGGCGGGCCATCCGCATGGGGCTCGACCGGCCCGCCCTGCTGCGCCTGCAGCTGCGGGCCCTGATCGCCGCGGCCCGCGGCCGGGCCCTGCGCATCATGTTCCCCCTGGTGGCCAGCGTCGACGAGTTCCGCGCCGCCCGCGCCCTGGTGGACCATGAGGTGGCCTGGGCTCAACGCCGCGGTCGCCCGGCGCCAGCCCGCCTGGATGTCGGCGCCATGATCGAGGCGCCGTCGCTGATCTGGCACCTGGACGCCCTGCTGCCCATGACCGACTTCGTCTCAGTCGGCACCAACGACCTGCTGCAGTATCTGTTCGCCGCCGACCGCGGCAACGCCCGCATGGCCGACCGCTATGACCCGCTCTCGCCGCCCGCCCTGCGGGTGCTGGCGGAAATCCAGAAGGCCTGCGCCGACACTGGCACGCCGGTCTCGGTCTGCGGGGAGATGGCCGGACGTCCCCTGGAGGCCTTCACGCTGGTGGCGCTCGGCTATGAGCGCCTGTCCATGCCGCCGGCCGGCATCGGGCCGGTGAAGCAGATGGTGCTCTCCTGCGACCGAGAGGCGGCCCATCGCGGCGTGAGCGCTCTGATCCGGGGAACCGGGGGGTCGGTGCGCAACGAGATCGAGACCCTGGCGCGGAAACTCTACCTGTCGGTTTAGCTTGACCGTGGAGAATCAACCACAGGCCGACATTGAGTTCCGCGCGCTATCGCGTTATGCTAAAAGGGAAATTAACAGTTCCGTGTAAAACGGACAGGGCGGGTGGCGGCCTTCGGTCGCGACATTTTTTTCGAGGGCGACGAGCAGACATGGCGCTCGACACGGGCCGGGTCACTGACTTCAACGTGAGCTATGACGGCCCGCGCGCCGCCGCCATCGTCGATTCCTATATGCCAACGCTCGATTCTGGCCCGACCATCGGCGCGGCCCTGAAGGCGGCGCGGGAGTTCCGCGGCCTCTCCTTGCAGGACGTGGCCGACTCCACCCGCATCCGGCGGGCCTATCTGGCCGCCATCGAAGAGATGCGGATCGAGGACCTGCCCTCGCGCCCCTTCACCATCGGCTATGTCCGGGCCTATGCCCGCGCCCTGGGCTTGGAGGCCGAGGCGGCTGTCACGCGCTTCAAGGCCGAAGAGCCGGCCACCGACGACGCCCTGCGCGAGCCGGTCGGCGTCCGTCGCACGGGCGATCGCCGGCTGGGATTCGCCATCGTCGCCGGAACCCTGGTGATCGGCGCCATCGTCGTCTGGAACTTCGCCCAACGGGGCATCCAGGAAGCCCAGGCGCCTGCGCCGACCGTGGCCGCCGCGGCGCCGGAACAGGTGGCGACCCCGAGCGAGCCGCAGGGTCCGCTGGCCCTCGGCGCGCCCCTGCCCGCCCCGGTCGAATCTACCGTGCCGGAACTCTACGAAACCCCCGGCCTCGACGTGGCCGCCGCGGCGGGCGGTTCAGCCGATGCGGTGATCGCCTCCAATCAGGCCCGGGCGCGGAATCCTGAGGCGGCCGTCGATCCCACCGACCTGCCGCAGGTGTTCAAGGCCGACGGCGCGGTCTATGGGACCGCGCCCCAGGGGGCCGCCGTGGTCCTGCAGGCCCGCGAATCCGCCGCCCTGATCGTGCGCGGCGCTGAAGGTTCGGTCTATTTCGCCCGGCAACTGTCGGCCGGCGAGGCCTATGGCGCGCCGCAGATGAAGGGTCTCGTCATCGACGTGTCGGAGCCCACCGCCTTTCAGGTCTTCGTCGGCGGACAGAGCCGTGGCTTGCTGACCTCGACCCAGACCTCCGTCAGCCGCCTGGCCGACTGAGGCTGTCTGGGCGCTTGGGAAATCCCGCGCGAAGGGCTATTTTCCTAGGGTCATGACCCAGCAAGATCACACCCACCTCCGCCCCTGGCGCACCATTGAGCGGCGCGTCAGCCGCAAGATCCGCGTCGGGGCCGTCGAGGTGGGCGGAGACGCGCCGATCACGGTCCAGTCGATGACCAACACCCTGACGTCCGACGCCGGGGCGACCATCGATCAGATCCGCCAGCTGGAGGAGGCCGGGGCCGACATCGTCCGGGTCTCCTGTCCCGACGAGGACTCCACCGCCGCCTTCGCCACCATCGCCAAGGCGGCCAAGGTCCCCCTGGTGGCCGACATCCACTTTCACTACCGGCGCGGCATCGAGGCCGCCAAGGCCGGTGCGGCCTGCCTGCGGATCAATCCCGGCAATATCGGCTCGCCTGACCGGGTGCGCGAAGTGATCCAGGCGGCCAAGGACCATGGCTGCTCGATCCGCATCGGCGTCAACGCCGGCTCGCTGGAACGCGAGCTGCTGGAGCGTTATGGCGAGCCCTGCCCTCAGGCCATGGTCGAGAGCGCGCTGAGCCACGCCCGCATCCTGCAGGACCACGACTTCCACGAGTTCAAGATCAGCGTGAAGGCCTCGGACGTCTTCATGACGGTCGCCGCCTATCAGATGCTGGCCGAGGCCATCGACTGTCCGCTGCACCTGGGGGTGACTGAGGCCGGCGCCCTGCGCACTGGCACGGTCAAGTCATCCATCGGCCTGGGATCCCTGCTCTGGGCGGGCATCGGCGACACCATCCGGGTGAGCCTGGCCGCCGACCCCGTCGAAGAGGTCAAGGTCGGGTTCGACATCCTGAAGTCGCTGGGCCTGCGCCACCGGGGCGTCAACATCATCGCCTGCCCCTCCTGCGCCCGGCAGGGCTTCAACGTCATCAAGACGGTGGAGGCCCTGGAAGAACGCCTGGCCCACATCTCCACCCCCATGAGCCTGTCGATCATCGGCTGTGTAGTGAACGGACCCGGCGAAGCCCTGATGACCGACCTGGGCTTCACCGGCGGGGGCAAGGGCTCGGGCATGATCTACATGGCCGGCAAGCCCGACCATAAGATGGATAACGAGCATATGGTCGACCACATCGTCGAGCTGGTGGAGGCCCGCGCGGCCGAGCTGGCGGCGGCGGAGTCGGCGTCCCGGGCCGCGGCGGAGTAGGACCAGGGCCAACCGCCCTGTCAGAGTAGCGTTGCATGAGTTCTCCCCCGACGATCGTCGCCTGACCAACCGGTCCTGGCCCATGAGTTCTTTTATCTGCTGAGCGACGTGGCGCGGCTGTATGGGTGCGACGTCATCGCCCTGCCGATCTTCGCTGGCGGCCGGTGCAGGACTCCTATGTGCACACCCTGGTCGCGGGCGACTGATCGCCATGCTCGCGCGACTACGCCAGGCCGGCATCTCCCTCGGAGAGCCCGGCGGCGACGGCGAAGGTGACGCTAGCGTCATGCTTGCGCGGCCCTCCGCCACTTGATTAGGTGCCGGCTCCAACAAATGGGGAGGACGTCATGTCCGCAGACGGCAACTGGAAGATCACGATCAACACGCCGATGGGGGCGCAGACGGTCGACGCCGTCATCACCACCAATGGCGACACCTTCACCGGGACCACCTCGGGCCAGATGGGCACCCAGTCGGTTGAAGGTAAGGTCAATGGCGACACCCTGACCTGGTCCACCCAGATCACCTCGCCCATGCCCATGACCCTGGAATTCGAAGCCAAGGTCGACGGCGACACCATGAGCGGCAATGTGAAGCTGGGCGCCTTCGGTTCGGCCCCGATGAGCGGCGTCCGCGCCTAGGTTCCAGCTCCGAATCCTGAGGGAAGGCGGCCGCGTCTGTGGTGTCGCCTTCCCTGTCAGAGCCCCGGATAGGCCGCCCTTAGTACAGCGGCCAGATAGTCCACACAGGCCTTGGCTGAGGCCGGCGGCGTCTTCGCCTCCAGATCCAGCCCCTCGGCGCGCGCCAGCGCCCATCTTGGCAACTTGCCGGCCTCGCACGCCTTGCGCAGGCGGCTCTTCAGCCCCGGCTCTTGCCGCGGCGCCGGCCCGAACAGTCGCGCAATGAGGCCCCCGGCGGGCTTGGCGGCCGCGGCGGGCGGAAAGCCAAGATCGCTCAGCACTTCGTCGAGCAGCCACCGGCATCCAGCCGCGGCCGTGTCGCCCCGCTCGGGGCGCGCCGCATCTTCAGCCAGCCGCTTCAGCGTCTCACCGAAATTTTTCGGAAGCTCCGGGGGCAACACCACCAGGGGCGGCTTGACCGGCCGGTAGGGCCGATAGACCTCGACCTTGCTGATCTCGTTGGGTTCGATGCTCTCCAGGCTCCGCGCGCCGGGCACGCCTGGCCGCGAGACCAGAGCGCTTAGCAGGCCGCCCCGCGCCGTCAGGATCAGAGCCAGCGGACCGTCGCAGGCCGGGCATAGGGCGCTGAAGGCCGCGCGCACCTTCTGGTCCGCCAGAACCTTGCCCGGCAGGCTGGCGGCGAGCTCGGAGCGGCCCTCACAGGGCCACCAGCGATGAAAAAGCTCCGGCGCGACGGCGGTCGAAGCCCCGCAGTGGGGACATTTGACCGGGAACAAGGCTCCCATGGCGCAGACACCCTCGGCGAACAGCGGCCGGCCCCCCACAGGCCCAGCTCCTCGTCACAGCTTAACCATGCTGCATCGCGGGGGCGGGCGCTGGCAAGTGGTTCCGCGTTTGTCGGCGGGGCCCGCCGACGCTAGATAGGCGATCTTCTTCCAACAGGTGCTTCAAGATCGTGCGACTTCCCCAGGCCCGGCTCGACCAGGTGCTCGACCGCTATCATGAGATCGAGGCGCGGATGGGCGCAGCGGCCGACGGCGCCGAGATCGTCCGGCTGTCCAAGGAGCATGCCGAACTGCGTCCGGTGGCCGAAGCGGTGCAGGCTCTGCTGAAGGCCCGGGCCGAAGCGCCGGATCTGGAGCAGATGGCCTCCTCCTCCGACCGGGAGATGGCGGGGCTGGCCCGGGAGGAGCTGGCCGAACTCAATGAGAGGCTGCCGGAGCTGGAGCGTCAGGTCGCGCTGCTGCTGGCGCCCAAGGATAAGGACGAGAACGCCTCGGCCATCCTGGAGGTGCGCGCCGGCACCGGCGGCGACGAGGCCGCCCTCTTCGCCGGCGATCTGTTCCGCATGTACCAGCGTTACGCCCAGACCCGCGGCTGGCGGGTGGAGATCGATTCCGTCTCCGAGGGCGAGGTGGGCGGCTACAAGGAGATCATCGCCGCCATCACCGGCGACGGCGTGTTCGGCCGGCTGAAGTTCGAGAGCGGCGTGCACCGGGTGCAGCGGGTGCCAGAGACCGAGGCCGGCGGACGCATCCACACCTCGGCCGCCACCGTCGCCGTCCTGCCCGAGGTCGAGGATGTGGAGATCGAGATCAACGACGCCGACCTGCGGATCGACACCTATCGGGCCTCTGGCTCCGGCGGCCAGCACGTGAACAAGACCGACTCCGCCGTTCGCATCACCCACCTGCCCACCGGCATCGTGGTGACCTCGTCGGAAAAGTCCCAGCACCAGAACCGGGCCCGCGCCCTCAAGGTCCTGAAGGCCAGGCTCTATGATCAGCAGCGTGAGGCCCTGGACACCGCCCGGGCCGACGCCCGCAAGACCCAGGTGGGCTCAGGCGACCGATCCGAGCGCATCCGCACCTACAACTTCCCACAGGGGCGGGTCACCGATCACCGCATTAACCTGACCCTCTACAACCTGCCGAAGATCATTGAGGGCGAGGCCCTGGACGACGTGATCGAGCCCCTGATCGCCGAGGATCAGGCCGGCCGACTGGCGGCCCTGGAAGACGAGTTCAACTAGACCCGCCGCCACGCAGCCGCGCGACAAGTCCGCCGGCGGCCTGTCGCACCCGTCCGAAGAGATCGGACAGGGTGGCGGTCAGGGTCTGTCCAATCGTGTCGGCCATGGTCGCCCCCCGCTGGCCCAGGGGCGCTTCCGGACCGGTGGTGGAGTCGAGCGCCGTCTGGTGTTCGATCTCGGCATTGAGTTCGGCGCCGATCAGGATGATCAGGACAGACACCCAGATCCACATCATGAAGCCGATCACCGTTCCCAGGGAGCCATAGGTGGCGTCGTACCGGGCGACATTGGCGACAAACCAGGAGAAGCCGTAGGAGCCGCCGAGCCAGGTGACCGAGGCGAACACGCCGCCCGGGATCACCCAGCGCCACCGGGCCTTGGCTCGGCAGGGGCCGTAGCGATAGAGCAGGGTGAAGGCGAAAGCCGCCAGGGCGAGCAGAATGCTCCAGCGGACCGGCTCCCAGTTACGGGCGAATGCCTCCAGCCCGAGAAGCGACATGGCGATCGGCAGGGCGACGAGCAGGCCGCTGACCGCGATCAGGAACACCAGGGCGCCAAAGGTCGCCGCATAGGTCACCGCCATCAGCTGGACGATGTTGCGGCGTTCCGTCTCGTCGTAGGCGACATTCACCCCCTGGACGAGGGCGCGCACCGCATTGCTCGTGGTCCAGACCGAAACCAGCAGGCTGAAGCCGAAGGCGAGACTGAGATTGGCGCGGCGCTCCACCGCCAGCCGCCGCATCTGTTCCCCCAATATGTTGACCACGTCGGCCGGAACCACGCGGGCGAGCTGGTCGAGTTGGGTCTGGACCTGGGTGACATCGGCGAAGAGACCATAGAGCGACACGAAGACCGCCAGGGCCGGAACGATCGCCAGCAGGGTGTAGAAGGTGACCCCGGCCGCCACCCGGGGCAGTTGATCTCGGCTGATCTCGGTGACGGTGCGCCAGATCACATCCTTCCAGCCGTGGGACGGGATATGTCGGGGGCCGCCAGCCAGCCGTCCGCGGCCGGGCTCCTCGGCGGCGATCAGCACGGGATCATCCCCAGCCGGGCGGCTCAGACCCGGCGGCGGCGGGGCCTCGTCCGGCGGCCGGCGGCCATGGACCACCGCCAGGCCAGCCAGGGCCACCCAAGGCGCAAACATCAGGCCGCGTCGCAAGAGGGCGGCGGCTCGGGTCGATCTGGGCGGGGGCGATGAGGCGGCGGGCATGTCTCTGCGATCAAACCCCTGGCAAGCCTAGCCGTTCCCCTTGTGAGGCCGAGCGCCTTGCGGCAACAGAGGGCCATGGCCGGACATATCGCTGCCCTCTACCGCCACCCCGTCAAGGGATTCACCCCCGAACCCCTGGCGCGCGCCGCGCTGACAGCCGGCGCACCCTTTCCCTGCGACCGGCTGTACGCCGTGGAGACGGGCCCTTCGGGATTCGATCCGGACGCGCCGGCCTTTGTGCCCAAGCAAAAGTTCGCCGTGCTGGCGGCCCTGCCGCAGGTGGCGCGGGCCGTGACCCGCTACGATGAAGCCTCGCAACGTCTGGAGGTGAGGGCGCCGGGCCTCCCGGACCTGTCGGCGCCCCTTGGGGAGGCGGCCGGCCGCCAGGCCTTCGCCGACTGGCTGACGCGCCTGCTGGGCGACGACGCCCGGGGCCCTTTGCAGGTCCTGCAGGCGCCGGGCCACCGGTTCATGGATCATCCCAAGGGGGATGTCTCCATCCTCAATCTCGCCAGCGTCCGCGATCTGGAGCAGAAGCTGGGGCGGGAGATCGATCCCCTGCGGTTCCGCGCCAATATCTATGTGGAAGGCTGGCCGCCCTGGGTGGAAAACCAGTGGGCCGGCGCCGGCATGATGGTCGGCTGGGCGCAGGCCCAGGTGTTCAAGCCCATCGTCCGCTGCGCCGCCACCGATGTGGACCCGGCCACCGGCGTCCGGGACATGGAGATCACCAAGGCCCTGTTTGACCACTACGGCCACATGTTCTGCGGCGTCTATGTCCATGTCACCCGGGACGGGGCGGTGAGCCTCGGCGACGCCTGCAGCCAGCCGCAGCCCGAGGCCGCGGCGCAACCCATCTTCGGAGGAGCCGCAAGATGACTCTGACCCTGCTCAAGGCCTGGGGCATGGCCAAGGCCCGCCTGGAGGCCGTCGGCCTGCCCGGCCCGGTCATCGACGCCCGCCTCCTGGTGGAGGCCGCCGCCGACGCCACGCGCCTGGACATCGTCACCGACCCGCACCGGCTGTTGACGGCCGAACAGGTCGCGCAGCTGGAGGACTACCTCGAGCGGCGATCGCGGCGGGAGCCGGTCAGCCACATCCTGGGCCGTAAGGGCTTCTGGAAGATCATGCTGCAGGTGACACCGGACGTGCTGACCCCACGGCCCGACACCGAATGCGTGGTGGACGCCGTCCTGAAGGCCACCGGCGAACACGAGCGCCTGTCGATCCTCGACCTTGGCGTCGGTTCGGGGGCCATTCTGCTGGCGATCCTGGCGGAGCGGCCCAACGCCAAGGGCCTGGGGGTGGACGTTTCCGAGGTCGCCCTGGCCGTAGCCCGGGACAACGCCGCCCATCTGGGTCTGGCCGGGCGCTGCGCCCTGCTGCGCGGCGACTGGGCCGATGGGCTGTCGGACGCCGGCTTCGACATCGTCACCGCCAACCCGCCCTATATCGCCTCGGAGGTCATCGAGACCCTGGAGCCGGAGGTGCGGGTGCACGAGCCCCGCCTGGCCCTGGACGGTGGCGCCGATGGTCTGGACGCCTACCGCCGCCTGGCCCCGGAAATCCTGCGGGTGCTCAAGCCGGGGGGACGGTTCGCCGTCGAGATCGGCTATGACCAGAAGGCCGCCGTGGAAGACCTGTTCCGCGCCGCCGGCGCCGCCGGGGTCACCACCCAGCAGGACCTGGCTGGACTGGACCGGGTGGTGCTCGGTGAAAAAAGAGCCTTGGAAACTCCGGCCTGAGCCGCTACATCCCTAATTGTCTCCACCCAAATCGCCGGTGAATCAGGCCTGGACCCCGAAAAGGGGGCAGCGGCCAAGCCGGCAGGCGCCGCGTTGCGACGGGCGCTCCCAGGTCCGGGCGGATGACGGGGATAATTTACGTCTTCAACACGGAAACTTGGGCGACACGCCCGATCCCGAGATGAGGCTCACGCAGCCGCACGTCCTGAAGGTCAAGCCCTGGACGCGGCGCAAGACGGTTACCGAATATGAGAGATTTCAAGGGCATGAAGCGTCAGCGCGGGCGCAATCGCGGAGGCGGCGGGAATAAGCCCCAGCAGCACAACGCGAACCGCGCCTTCGACTCGAACGGCCCCGACGGCGTCAAGGTGCGGGGCAACGCCCAGCACGTGTTTGAAAAGTACCAGCAGCTGGCCCGGGACGCAGCGTCCTCCAGCGACCGGGTTCTGGCGGAGAACTATCTCCAGCACGCCGAGCACTATTTCCGCCTGCTGCGGGCCATGCAGCCCCAGCGCTCGCCCAGCGAGATCCTGGGACGCGACCAGGTGAGCTCGGGCCTCGACATCGATTTCGAGGACGAAAGCGGCCAGGGCCTGCCCTACGCCTCTGATCCGCCCGAAGGGGAATCGGAGTCCGACACCGAGGCTCGCAACAATCGCGATCGCGACGAAGGCCGCCGCGATGAGGCTCGCCGCGACGACTCCCGACGTGACGAAGGCCGCAGGGACGAAGGTCGCCGCGATGAAGCCCGTCGCGACGAAAACCGTCCCCCCCGCCGCGACCGCTGGCGCGAGCGCGACGAGCGCCGGGAGCGCGCCGAACGCAACGAACAACGGCCTGAACGGGACCCGATGGCGGTGGTCGAACCGCAGGCGACGCCCCTGGGCGCGCCGCCGGCCACGCCGGCCCCCGACGGCCCCATGCTCAGGGACGCCGAGGGTGGCGCCAGCGAGGCGCCGGCCTTCCTGCAGGCCCGCAGCCCCGAGCCCCCCAAGGCCGAAGGGGACGAACCCGCCCGCAAGCCCCGCCGTCGCCGCGCCCCGCGCAGCTTCGAGGGCGGCGAAGGCGCCGCGCCCCCGTCCAGCGAGACTGAAGAGGCCTGATCTCTTCCAGGCTGACGCAAAAGGAAGACCCCCGGAAGCCAGGCTTCCGGGGGTCTTTTCGTTCAACCGGCCGCCGCCCGCCTCAGAAGGTGTAGCCGACGCCCAGGCGGAAGTTGCGGCCCGGCAGGGGCGCCAGGTCCTTGAGGAACGAGGCGTGCTCCCGGGCCTCGGCGTCGTTCAGATTGCGACCCTCCAGGAAGACCTTGAAGCCATCGGTGGGACGCACCACCAGCGAGGCGTTCAGCATCCGGTAGCCGTCGGTGGGCAGCTCGCCCTCGGTGACGCGGGTCTGTTCGCCCACCTGGCGGAGCTCCAGCTTGCCCGTCCACCAGCTGGTGGCGAAGATGGCCCGGCCCGTCGCCGACCAGGGCGGAATCCGCGCCGGCGCGCCCAGGTCAGTGTCGCCGCGCACATAGTCGGCCGCCCCTTCCAGAGTGAAGCTGCGGTCGCTGTCCTGCCACAGACGATAGGCGACTTCGGCCTCCCCGCCCCAGAACTCCGCATCGGTCTGGCGGTAGGCGAAGATCGCCAGCTCGCTTTCCGGATTCTCCACGCCGGTGGGGCGCAGGTCGATAAAGCCCTCATAGCGCACGGCGAAGGCATGCAGATCGGCGTCCCAGGGGCCGCCGTCATAGTGGAGCGTCGCATCCACGGCGTAGGAGATTTCGGAGTCCAGGGACGCATTCCCCACCTCGAAGGCGCGGGTGGCGATGTGCGGGCCGGCGGCGAACAGCTCGGCCTCGGTAGGCGCGCGAGCCGTCCGTGACAGGCTCACCCCGGCGTACCAGCCCTGGGCCGGACGCAGGAAGGCGCCGAGGCTGGCTGAGACATTGTCGAACTCCGCCTTGAGCGCGGCGGTCTCCAGGGTGCGGCGGTCGAACCTCAGGCCGCCTTCCACCCCCCAGCTGTCACGGTCCAGGCGCTGCAGGGTGAAGAGGCCAGCCTCCTTGATTTCGACGGCGGGGACATAGGCTTCGTCGCCCAGGGCGTCGAAGTCGCGGGTCAGGGCCTGAAGGCCCACCGCGCCCTGCCAGCCGTCGTGCTCGGCCTGGACGAGCTCCAGCCGCCCCTCCCAGCCTTCCGACAGGAAGCGGGTCGACGGGGCGCCGTCCTCGATCTCCACGTGCTCATAGTCGGCATAGCCGCCGGACGCCCGCAGGCGCTCGAAGGGACCCAGGGCCAGATCCAGACCCCCACGAAGATCATAGCGGGTCTGTTTCAGATCGATGCGGACGCCCTCTTCCTCGCCATGGGCCTCCTCGTCGTGGTCTTCATCATGATCCTCGTCCTCATGCTCGTCTTCATGAGCGTGGCCGGGTACGCCATAGCGGCTGTCGGTCTGCTTGACCGCCAGGCCCAGGAAACCGCGCGCGCCCACATAGGACAGCCCCGCCCCATAGGATTCCAGGGTGACGCGGGTGTTCTCCACCGTACTCGACTGCGGCCCCAGGAACTCCTCCTCATCCGCCGCCAGCTGCCGGCGGGATTCCGCCGGGACGGGCACGTCATAATCCTCGGTCTGGCGCCGCATGGCGTCGAGGCTGAACACCCAGGGTCCCGTCCCCGCCTTCAGGGCGCCCGACGCCATTTCGCCCTCGTCGACGCTGGAGACCGCGCCGAAGACGCGCCCTTCGATCCCCTCGACCGGGGCTTCGGAGATCCGATCATCGATCACATTGACCACCCCGCCGATGGCCGAGCCGCCATAGGCGAGCGCTGCGGGCCCCCGCAGAACCTCGATGCGTCGGGCCTCCTGGGGATCGACCGCCACCTGGTGATCCGGCGACAGGGCGCTGGCGTCGACCATGCCCACGCCATTGGTCAGGACCAGCACCCGCGGTCCCGCTAGGCCCCGAATCACCGGCCGGCTGGCGCCTGGACCAAAGAAGCTGGACCGCACGCCCGGCAGGTCGCTGAGCGCCTCCCCGAGCCCGCCTGGGGTGGCGCTGTCCAGGTCGTCGCGGTTGAGCACGTCGACGCTGGTGGTCACCGAGTCCAGAGAGACCACGAAGGGCGCGGCCGTCACCACCACCTCAGTCACCTCGGCGCCGCGTCCGGAAGTCTGGCCCAAGGCCGGACCGGCGGCGACCAGGAGGCCGGCAGAGGCGAGAAGGAGAGATTTACGCATGGGGTCGCCCTGTTCTGAAGCTGATCTCTTGCGTTATGAAATAACATAACCTGCCGTCAAGCCGGTTGCGCCGAATTTCCGGAATGATTAGCTGCGGTGCATGGGAGTCGATTGCCACCACACAGAAAGTGCGCAGCCCGGGCTGGAGGGCGCCGCCCTGGCGAGCGCCGTCGCGGCCGCGGCGAGCAAGTGCGAACGCACCCGTGAGCGCCTGACCCCGCCGCGCCGACGGGTGCTGGAGCTGCTGCTGGAAGCCGACGGCCCCATGAAGGCCTATGACCTGATCGCCGCCTATGGTCAGGACGGGGAGCCGGCCAAGCCCCCCACCGTCTATCGCGCCCTGGATTTCCTGGAGCGACTGGGCTTCGCCCATCGTATCGAGAGCCTGAACGCCTATGTCCCCTGCCGGATGGAGGGGACCAGCCACCGGGCGGCCTTCCTGATCTGCGAATGCTGCGGCACGGCCGAGGAATTCGAGCCGGACTTCTCGCCGCAATTCGCCGCCGCCGAGGCCGCCGGCTACGCCGTACGCACAGTGACCCTGGAGGCCCGCGGCCTCTGCCCGGCCTGCAAGGTCGAGGCCGAGCCAATTGCCACCTAGCCTGGGGCCGTTAAGGCCCTAAGCTGACGCGGCGACATCGAACCCCGTCGCGGTCACCCTCTCTCAGGTCCATGCTGCTCATCGCCATCGTCGCCGTCCTGCTCCTGCTGGTGCTCAACGGCCTGTTCGCCATGTCTGAACTTGCTGTGGTTTCCGCACGAAAGGGAAAGCTGCAGGTCCGGGCCGATCGGGGGGACAAGGGCGCCGCGGCCGCCCTACGCCTGGCCGAGCACCCGACCCGCTTTCTGTCCTCGGTGCAGGTGGGGATCACCCTGATCGGCATCCTGGCCGGCGCCTTCGGACAGGCCACGATCGCCGGGGAACTCGACCTGCTGCTGGAAGGCGCTGGCCCGCTGGCGCCCTATTCCGAGGCCATCTCCACAGGCGTGGTCGTCGTCTGCCTGACCTATCTTTCGCTGATCGTCGGCGAACTGGTGCCCAAGCGCCTGGCCCTGATCTTTCCAGAAGCCATGGCCGCCATGGCCGCCCGGCCCCTCACCTGGCTGGCCCTGGCCATGGGCCCGTTCATCACCCTGCTGACCGCCTCCACCGCCGGGGTCCTGCGCCTGATGGGCGTCCGCGACGCCCACGGCTCGCCGATGAGCCAGGAAGATGTGGAGATGGCCCTGGCCGAGGGCGCCCGGGCGGGCCTGATCGAACCAGCCGAGCAGCAGATCATGACCGAGGTCATGCGCCTGGGCGACCGCCCCGTGCGGGTGGCCATGACTCCACGGCGGGACGTCTACTGGATCTCGCTGTCCGACACGCCGGCCAAGATCCGCGAAGAGATCCGCAACTGCCCCTATTCACGGATCGTGGTCAGCCGCGGCCAGGACGTGGATGATCCCTTGGGCGTCCTGCACAAGAAGGACGTGGCTGACCTCTTGATGGACGACGCCGCCTTCGACCTGGAGCCCCTGGTCCACACGCCCCTGTTCATTCCCGACACCACCTCCATCCTGCGAGCCTTGGAGCACTTCAAGAAGACCACCACCCACATGGCCTTCGTGGTGGATGAGTTCGGCAATCTGGAAGGGGTGGTCACCCCCATCGACCTGCTGGAGATGATCGCCGGGGACTTCCCCGAAGAGCACGACGGCGCCCCGACCCCGTTGATCGTGGAACGAGCCGACGGCTCCTTCCTGGTGGATGGACGGGCCGACCTGATGGACCTGGGGGACCGCCTGGGGGAGACCTTCGAGGAGACCGAGGGCTTCCACACCGCCGCGGGTCTTGTCCTGCACCGGCTGGGCCGGATACCCGCCGAAGGCGACACGGCCGTCATCCGCCGCTACCGGGTCGAAGTCGTCGACATGGACGAGCGACGGATCGACAAGCTGCTCTTCACCCGGCTTGAGGGCGATGCTGAAGATCAATGAGACCCTGGCCATAGACGAGGACGAAATCACCCTGCGCTTCGTCCGCGCCTCGGGCCCCGGCGGTCAGAACGTCAACAAGGTCTCCACCGCCGTGGAGCTGCGTTTCGACGTCTGGAACTCCCCCACCCTGCCCGAACCGGTGCGCGCGCGCCTCGCCCGGCTGGCCGGCCGCCGCCTGACCCAGGAGGGGGTTCTGATCCTGCTGGCCGAGCGGTTCCGCACCCAGGAGCGCAATCGCGCCGACGCGCAGGACCGGCTGGTGGAATTGATCCGCAAGGCCGCAGAGCCCCCGCCGCCGCCCCGGAAGAAGACCCGGCCCACCCTCGCCTCGAAGAAGCGCCGCCTGGAAAGCAAGACCCGCAGGGCCGTCGTCAAGGCCGGCCGCGGACGCCCGGGCGGCGAGGACTAGGCCCAGGCTGCGTCGGCGTGACGCATCTAGTGTTGGCTTCTGTCACAGTCCTTAATTATGGTCGCCCCATGTCCAAGCTCCGCATTATGGCGATTTCCGCCACGCTCGCCCTGGCCACTGCCTGCGCCCCGACCATGGGCCCGCCCCCGCCGCCTCCTGGCGTGTCGGCGCCTTCGCCCACCGTCTTCCGTCCGGAGGACTTCTCCTGGTCGGCGGTGCCTGGCCGCAACACCATCGATGGACGCCTGACCTATCGCCAGGGCGCGGTCCGCTACACCTGCTCCGGCGCAGGCGTGGTGCTGACCCCGGAGACGCCCTGGACCCGCCGGCGGATGACCATCCTCTATTCCTCCCCTGAGGCCGCGGCCCTGCCGGCCGACGAGGTGCGCGCCCGCACGCCCTCCGCGCCCAATGACGACTATTCCTCCTTCGTGCGGCGGACCACCTGCGACGCCGCCGACCGGTTCAGCTTCTCGAACCTGCCAGACGGCGCATGGTTCGTGATCACGGTGGCCCGTCCCTCTGCCGGCGCCGGCGAGAGCGTGGCCATCATGCGTCGGGTCGTGACCCGGGGCGGTCGGATCAGCCCGATCGACCTCTAGGCCCCAAGTCTGACGTAAGCGTGAGATCAGATTTCGCCCGTCGCCGGAACCCGGCGGCGGGCGTTGTCCTTTCAGGTCCATGGCCTCGCTTCCCAAAACCCCCGCCGCCGCCCGTCCCACCATCTATGCGCTGGGCCTGGCGAGCCTCGCCATCGGTCTGATCAAGACGTCGCGGCCCGCGGCCATCGCCGATCGCACCGGTCTGGGCGAGGCCGACATGGTCCGCACCCTCGGCCTTCGGGAAATGGCGGCGGGCGCCGGCCTGCTGCTGGATGGCGGCGACAAGCGCTGGCTGGTCGCCCACGGCCTGAACAGCGCCGGTCAGGTGGCGGTTCTGCTCAAGGCCAGACCCTCTGGACGTCGGCAGTGGCAGGGCCTGGCGCTCTTCTACGGCGTTCTGCTTGGCCTGACCCTGGCCGATGTCTACGCCGCCCAGCGCCTGCGTCGCACCGAGGACTGAACGAACGACGCCCTCCCCGCCAGGCGGAAAGGGCGTCGCGCAGTTCCCTGAGATCAGGCGGTCAGTGAACCTGGGCCCGGCCGATGGTCAGCCCGTCGTCCCCGGCCCGCACATCGATCACCGCTCCATCCTCCAGATCGCCGGCCAGAAGCTTGCGGGCGATCGGGTCGATCAGGGCCTTCTGGATCACCCGCTTCAGCGGCCGGGCGCCATAGACCGGGTCATAGCCCTTGTCCCCCAACCAGCTCATGGCGGACTCGTCCACGGAGAGGGCCATGCGGCGGTCGGCCAGCATCTTCTCCACCCTCTGCAGCTGGATGCCGACAATGTCGTCCATCTCCGCCCGGCCAAGCCGCTTGAAGAGGATGATCTCGTCGATCCGGTTCAGCAGTTCAGGGCGGAAGTGGCTGCGGACCACATCCATCACCATCGGCCGCACGGCCTCCACCGGCTCGCCCTCGGCCTGGGCGGCCAGGAATTCCGAGCCCATGTTCGAGGTCATGATGATCAGGGTGTTGCGGAAATCGATGGTCCGCCCCTGACCGTCGGTCAGCCGGCCGTCGTCCAGCACCTGCAGCAAGATGTTGAACACATCCGGATGGGCCTTCTCGACCTCGTCGAACAGGATCACCTGATAGGGCCGCCGGCGGATCGCCTCGGTGAGCGCCCCGCCCTCGTCATAGCCGACATAGCCGGGAGGGGCGCCGATCATGCGGCTGACCGAGTGCTTCTCCATGTATTCGCTCATGTCCAGGCGGGTGATGGCCTGTTCGTCGTCGAACATGAATTCGGCGAGCGCCTTGGTCAGCTCGGTCTTGCCCACGCCCGTGGGGCCGAGGAACAGGAAGGAGCCGATGGGCCTGTTGGGGTCCTGCAGGCCCGCGCGGGCGCGACGCACGGCGTCGGAGACGGCGACCAGCGCCTCCTCCTGGCCCACAACCCGGCCACGGAGGTAGTCCTCCATGGACAGCAGCTTTTCGCGCTCGCCCTCCAGCATCTTGTCGACCGGCACGCCGGTCCAGCGGCTGACCACGGCGGCGATCTGCTCGGCGTCAACCACCTCGGGGCTGACGGGCTCCTCTGCGACCACCGCCTCGGCTTGCGCCAGGCTCCGCTCCAGGGGCGGAATTTCCCCATAGGCGATCTCCGAGGCCCGCTGCAGGTCGCCCCGGCGTTGGGCGGCGACCAGCTCGGCGCGCAGGCGGTCCAGGGCCTCGCGGATCTGGGCGGCTGAACTCAGCTTGTCCTTCTCCGCCTTCCAGCGGCCGGTCATGCCAGCGGATTCGGCCTCCAGCTCGACGAGTTCGTCCTCCAGCTTTTCCAGCCGGGCCTTGGACGCCGCGTCGGTCTCCCGGGTGAGGGCCTCGCGCTCGATCTTCAGCTGGACGATCCGACGGTCGATCTCGTCCAGCTCCTCGGGCTTGGAGTCCACGGCCATGCGCACCCGGCTGGCGGCCTCGTCCACCAGGTCGATGGCCTTGTCGGGCAGGAAGCGGTCGGCGATGTAGCGGTTGGACAGGGTGGCGGCCGCCACGATGGCGCTGTCGGAAATCCGCACCCCGTGGTGGACCTCGTACTTCTCCTTCAGGCCCCGCAGGATGGAGATGGTGTCCTCCACCGTCGGCTCGGAGACGAAGACCGGCTGGAAGCGGCGGGCGAGCGCAGCGTCCTTCTCCACATGCTTGCGGTACTCATCCAGCGTGGTCGCGCCGACACAGTGCAGCTCGCCGCGGGCCAGGGCGGGTTTCAGCAGGTTGGAGGCGTCCATGGCCCCTTCCGACTTCCCGGCGCCGACCAGGGTGTGCATCTCGTCGATGAACAGGATGATGGAGCCCTCGGCGGCGGTGACCTCATTGAGGACGGCCTTCAGCCGCTCCTCGAACTCGCCGCGGTACTTCGCGCCTGCGATCAGCGAGCCCATGTCCAGGGACAGGAGCTTCTTGTCCTTCAGGCTTTCGGGCACGTCGCCATTGACGATGCGCAGGGCCAGACCCTCGACGATGGCGGTCTTGCCGACGCCGGGCTCGCCGATCAGCACGGGATTGTTCTTGGTGCGCCGCGACAGCACCTGGATGGTGCGGCGGATCTCCTCGTCGCGGCCGATGACGGGGTCGAGCTTCTGGTCCCTGGCCGCCTGGGTCAGGTCGCGGGCGTAGCGCTTGAGGGCGTCATAGCCCTCTTCGGCCGAGGCGGAATCGGCGGTGCGGCCCTTACGGACGTCGCTGGCCGCGCTCTCCAGGGCGCTGGCCTTGACGCCGGCGCTCTTCAGGGCCTCGGCGGCTTCGCCCCCTTCGGCCGCAATGGCCAGCAGCAGGCGTTCGGTGGTCACAAAGGCGTCCCCGGCGGCCTTGGCGTCGGCCTCGGCCTTGGCGAAGACCCGGGCGCTTTCGGGCGCCATATAGAGCTGGCCTGAGCCCCCCTCGACCTTGGCGCGCTTGGCTAGGGCCGCCTCCACGGCGGCGTCGGCCTCGTCGGGTCGGCCGCCGGCGCTCTGGATCAAGGCGCGGGACAGCCCGTCCTTCTCCTCAAGCAGAACCTTGAGCAGGTGGATGGGGGCAAGTTGCTGGTGTCGGCGGGCGAGCGCGAGGCTCTGGGCCGACTGGATCGCCTGTTTGGCGCGATCGGAATAGACGTCGATGTTCATGGCATCCCCTCGTTAGGCGGATTGACGGGGCCTGCCTTTGAGCAAGCGCAAGCCCTCGTCGGCTCCAGAGATAGGTGTGGCCGATGAGCCACACAAGCGGGGCGAACCGGCTTTCTGCAGCCCCCTCTCCCCAGTCGGACACGCAACAAAACCGGCGTTCAGCCCTTCCCCCAGCCAAGTCCGGTCGCGTCGCGCCCGGGGAGACCCTTGTTTGCGTGGAGTCACATCATGAAAAAGGCCCTGGTCCTGGCGCTCGCGGGCGCAACGAGCCTGACCGCCGTCCCCGCCCTAGCTGGCGGCTTCTATCTGCAGGAACAATCGGTTCGCGGCGCCGGGCGCGCCTATACCGGCGAAGTCGCCGACACCGGCGTCTCCTCCCTGTGGTGGAACCCCGCCGCCATCGCCCGCTCCC
Organism: Caulobacteraceae bacterium UBA3198; assembly: GCA_002363865.1. GTDB lineage: Bacteria > Pseudomonadota > Alphaproteobacteria > Caulobacterales > Caulobacteraceae > Phenylobacterium. The sequence goes on along the minus strand of DEWY01000013.1, from coordinate 174,495 downwards.
CGCGGGAAGCCTATGTCGGCGCTCACGCCATCTTCGTCGACGCCGAGGTGGAGAACACCAGCTCGACCATCACCTATCCCGGCGGCGTCACGGTTCCGGTCAGCGGCGAGCCGCGGGCCTTCAACCCCATTCAGGATGGCCTGGCCCCCAACTTCGCCATCGCCACCCCGGTGGGGGACCGCTTCGCCGTGGGCTTCTCTGTGGCCGCGCCCTACAACTTCACCACCGAGTACCGGGACAACGCCTGGGCCCGCTATGACGGGCTGGAATCGGGCCTGACGACGGCCGACATGCAGTTGACCGCCGCCATGCGGGCCACCGACTGGCTCGACCTGGGGGCCGGCGTCAGCGCCCAGTACACCGAAGCCACCCTCTCCACCGCCTATCCCAACCTGGCGCCCGGTGCGCCGGATGGCGTTTCGCAGCTGAAGGGCAATGGCTGGGACTATGGCTGGACGGTGGGCGCCCAGGCGCATTTCGACACCCTGACCTTCGGCGCCAGCTATCGCAGCGCCATCGAGCATGATCTGGAGGGCGACGTGCGGGTGGTGGGCCTCGGCGGCCCGCTGGCGCCCTTCAATGTCGACACCGAAGGCTCGGCCAACTTCTCCACCCCGTGGATCGCCACCTTGGGCGCCCGCTGGCAGGCCACCGAACGCCTGGCGCTGAACGCCCAGGTCAACCGCATCGGCTGGAGCGAGTTCGACGAAATCAGCGTCACCTCCACCGCCGTCAATGAGACCCTGCCCCAACGCTACAAGGACGTGACCACCGGCGGCGTGGGCATGGACTATGCAGTCAATCCGCGCCTGACCCTGCGCGCAGGCGTCCAATACGATCCGACGCCGACCCCGGACGAGTTGCGCACCGCCCGGGTGCCGGACGGCGATCGCTGGCTCTATGGCGTCGGCGCCACGGCCGACATCACCGAGAGCCTGAAGATGGACGCGGCCTTCTCCTACATCGCCTTCGATGAGAGCGAAGTGAACCACGACACCACCTTTTACGAAGGCACCCCGGCGGCGACCACCACCCGCCTGCGCGGCACGGTGAACGGCAACGCCGGCATCATCTCGCTTGGCCTCCGCAAGACCTTCTAACCGCGCGAAGCCCTAGGGCGGATTGTGCGTTTCGAGAAAGCGCACGACCGCCTGGAGCATCCGACGGCGGGTCTCTCCCCGGGAGAGGAAATGGTCCTCTCCCGGCAGGGTCACCAGCTCGACGGGCTTGCCCGCCTTGCGTAGGGCCTCGGACATCTCGCGGCTCTGTTCGAAGGGGACAATTGTGTCGTCCTCGCCATGGACCAGCAGCACCGGCGCGGTGACACGATCGGCGAGAAGAGCTGGCGAGCGGTCGCGCAGCTTTGGGTCCTCCGCGTCGTCGGAGCCCATGTAGCGAAACCACTGCCGCTGAACGAGCGCACCTTTCTGCGACTTGAGCCAACCGGCCAGTCGTCTCAGATCGGATACGCCGCCGACCGAAGCCGCGCAGCGATAGACATCCGATTGCAGGGTCACCCCCGCAAGCGCGGCATATCCACCATAGCTGCCCCCAACGATGCAGACCCGCGCGGGATCGATGACGCCCTGGTCAGCCAGGTACGCCACGCCGTCCGAGAGATCGGTCTGCATTTTGCCGCCCCACTCCCCGTACCCGGCCGCCATGAAGGGCTGGCCGAAACCCGACGAGCCTCGAAAATTCACCTGCAAGACGGCGTATCCGCGCGAAGCCAGCGCCTGCGACCACCAGTCGAACCCAGGGCTGTCGCGCGCTGCTGGGCCGCCATGCGGCAGCACCACCAGGGGAAGACCCCTGGCCTCCCGCCCTCGCGGCAGGGTGAGATAACCGGTCAGACCAAGACCATCGGCGGCCTTGAACGCGACGCTGCGCACAGGTGAAATGTCTTCCGGCTTCAGTCCGCGGTAGAGCTGCCCGATCCAGGTCGCCTTCTTGGTCTCCAGATCCACAAGGGCGTAGCCCGGGCCTTCGGTGGGCGAATCCACCAGCACGACAATCTTGTTGCGATCGTCCGACCAGCCGCTGAGCGTCACCCGTTCGCCGGGAAAGGCGCGAACGATCGCATCCCATGCCCGCTGGTCAGCAGGCTCGAAGAACTCATAGGCGACCTCATCTCCCTCCCGATTGCTGAGGCCGATCAGCGTATGACGGCTGGGGTCCCAGATCGGCCGTGAATCGCCCCCGGAGATCACCTCACCCCAGCGCCGCTCGTCCGGATAGAACTCGCGGAATGCGGTCTGATCTTGCCCATAGCCTGCCAGCAGCACCGACTCTGTGGTTCTGCCAAAGCCGAGCATCCGCGGCGGGTCGAGCAGCGTCTCCTCCGCGAGGACCTCGTCCCACTTCGAGCCGCGGGCGACGCTCAGCCGCCAGCGCCCGGCGCCGACGTCATACTCCGTCTGCGCATAGGCCTCGCCCTGCGGCCCCACCAGCCAGTCGCGCGTGTCCCTGAAGCCGTCCTTGACCACCGCAAGACGCGACCGCTCGGGGTCGAAGCTGAAGAGCGCGAGCCGCCCATGCCCGGTCGAGGAGAACCGGACCCCGGAAACGAACACGAATGGGCGACCGTCCAGTTCGCGAACGGCAGGTTCGTCGACGATGATGGTCAGGCCGCGTTGAACCTCGTCGAGGACATTTCTCAGTTCACCGCTTTCAACATCATAGGCGAACAGCAAAAAGTACTCGCTACGAGGGGCAAAGGCCCCCTGGATCCCGCTGGTCGTGGATGTGGTGATCAGCAGGTCTTTCGGTCCAGCCCAATCCAACGCCCGGACCTTTGCGTCACCCACGATCATGGCATGCGTCGAGCCGTCGGTGAGGCTACGAAGCGTGATCGCCCGCTCCTCGCCATCCGTGGCGACGACGGCTAACCGTCTTCCGTCGGGAGAGATGGAGGCGGCTTCAATGCTTGGAAGACCGCCATAGACGTCAAGAGCCGCCGCTTGAGCCAGGACGGCTGTCGTCGTGGCCAGGACAAGGCCAAGCATGAACCGCATACACGTCAAGGTAATCCCCCGCGCTGAGCGCACGCGAAGAGTGGCCGCGAAGTGCGGCGGGATCAACTGTCGCGATTCAGTTGACCTCGGTCTTCTTGGGCGGGTCGGGCGGCAGGGGGGCGACGGGCACGCCGTCCGCCACCAGGGCCTTCACCTCGGCCGGCGTCGCCTGGCCATAGATGCCCCGGTCCTCTGATCGACCCTCATGGATGGCCCGGGCCTCAGCGGCGAAGGCGTCGCCGACATTGTCGAAATTCTCCTCCACATGGCGGCGCACCTTGCTGAGCGCCTCCATCATCACCGCCCGGGCCTTGGGCGGGAGATCAGGGGTGTTGCGTTTCGTGCCGGCGACGGCGGGCGCCATGATCTGTTTGCGCACCTCGGCGCTTTCGCAGACGGGGCACGACAGCAGGCCGCGCGCCTTCTGGTCGTCGAAGTCGCCCGAGGCGCCGAACCAGCCCTCGAACTCGTGGTCCTGGTCGCACACCAGGGCGTAGCGGATCATGACAGGGGCGCCGGACCGCTGAAGGCCCGGGCGTTGGCCAGGGCGGGAATGGCGGTCCGCGCCTTGGCCACCTGGTCGAGATCGAGATCGGCCAGCAGCACCCCCGGCTCGTCATGATCGAGCTTGCTCAGCACCTCGCCCCAGGGCGCGATGGCCAGGCTGCGGCCATAGGTGCCGCGGCCGTCCTCATGGAAGCCGCCCTGAGCCGGCGCCAGGACGAAGCTGCCGGTCTCGATGGCCCGGGCGCGCAGCAGCACCTCCCAGTGGGCCTCGCCTGTGGACCGGGTGAAGGCGGCCGGCACAGTCAGGATCTGCGCCCCGGCCAGGGCGAGCGCTCGGTGGAGGGCCGGGAAGCGAATGTCGTAGCAGATGGTCAGGCCCAGCACCGCACCCTCGGCCCGGACAACCACAGCCTTGTCGCCCGGCGTGTAGGTCGAAGATTCCCGCGCGGTCTCGCCATTGGGCAGGTCCACGTCGAACATGTGCAGCTTGTCGTAGGTGGCCGCGATCTCGCCGTCCGGGGTGATCAGGGCGCTGCGGTTGGCCGCCTGGCCGTCCTCGCGCCGGACCAGGGCTGAGCCCACCAGGATGCTGACCTGCAGCCGCCTGGCCGCCGCCCGCAGGCCCAGGACGACCGGGTCGTCCTCCAGCGAGGTCAGCTGCGGCGTCAGGCGCTCGCGGTCCTTCTGCAGCAGGTTGGTCCCCTCCGGCGTCAGGATCAGCCGGGCCCCGCCCTGGGCGGCGCGGCTGATCAGCGGCGACACATGGTCGAGCGCCGCGGCCTGGCTGGCCGGGGTCCGGGTCTGGATGAGGGCGACGCGCAGGCTCATGGGATCAGCCCGCAGGCTCAGGCCTGGCCGAGCAGGGCGTCAAGCTCGCCGGCCCGCTCCAGCTCCATCATGTCGTCGCAGCCGCCGATATGACGGTCGCCGATGAATATCTGCGGGAAGGTGTTGCGGCCCGATCGCCGGTTCATCTCCTGCCGCTTCTCGGGGTCGAAGGCGGCCTCGATCTCGGTGAACTCGACCCCCTTCTTTTCGAGCAGCGTCATGGCGCGCACGCAGTAGGGGCAGAAGGGCTTTGTGTAGAGGGTGACGTTTGGCATGGCTGGGATAAGGGGCGTCCAGATCAAAATGTCCAGACCTGGGCCGTAAGGCGCCGGGTCATGAGGGAGTGGTCGCGGCTTTCACCCGCGCGACCACGGCGAGATCGACGCGCGCCGCGCCTGCGGCGAGCAGGGCCCGCGCGCAGCCTTGGGCGGTGGCGCCTGTAGTCAGAACGTCATCGACCAGCAGGATGTTGCGCCCGGCCACCTGACGGGCCCGCATTGGCGGCACATCGAAGGCCCCGGCCACATTGCGCTGTCGGCCAGATCCCGACTTTCCCCCCTGGCTCTCGGTGGCCCGACGGCGCACCAGGGCGTCGGGCAGATAGGTCCGGTCCCTCAAGCGCGCCAGCCCCCGGGCGATCTCGGCGGCCTGGTTGAACCGCCGGGTGAACAGGCGGCTGCGGTGCAGGGGCACTGGCGCTATGGCGTCGGCCTCCTCCACCAGCTGGTCGGCGGCCCGGGAAATCCAGCGGGCGAACAGCGGCGCCAGGTCCTGGCGGTCGGCATGCTTGAACTGCAGGATCGGATCGCGGGAGGTCTCATCGTAGAGACAGGCCGCCCTGGCCCGGGAAAAGGCCCGGGGACGGGCCTCACAGGCCACGCACCGCGCGCCGGGCCCAAGGGCGTATTCGAACGGCGCCCCGCAGCCGTCACAGACTGGCCCGTCGATGAAGGTGATCTTCGTCCACGCTTCGGCCGACAGGCCCGGCGACAGGGGTCGTGGCCCGACATCCAGGGCCAGCGGCGGAAAGACGAGGTCAAGCAGGCCGCGCCCGGCCGATTTCAGCCGCAGCCCTGGTTTCCAGACGAGGCCCGACAGGCCATCTTGCAGGCTCATGTCACCTGCTCCCCCCAGACTCTTCGACCGCGCCCTGGTGCGCCGGCGCCTGACCCGCGCGGCTCCGGGCTTCCACCAGGCCGATTTCCTCCACCGCCGCGCCAGCCAGGACGCCGTGGAACGGCTGGAAGCGATCATGCGCGACTTCCCCACGGCCGTCGATCTTTCGGCGCGGCGGGGCGCCTTCGCCGAGGCTTTGGCTCAAAGCGACGCCCGTCCGCGCATCGGCGCGGTGATCGAGGCGGACTATTCCGCCGCCATGCTGGCTGGCCGCCCCGGACCGCGGGTCGCCGTCGATGAGGAGCGCCTGCCCTTTGCGCCCGCCAGCCTCGACCTGGTGGTCTCGACGCTCAGCCTGCACTGGACCAATGACGTGGTCGGCGCGCTCATCCAGATCCGGCGCGCGCTGCGGCCCGACGGCCTGTTCATCGGCGCCTTCCTGGGGGGCTCGACCCTGTTTGAGCTGCGCCGCTCGCTGATCGACGCCGAGGCCGAGCTGACCGGCGGGGCCGGCAGCCGCATCTCCCCCTTCGCCGACGCCTCGGACGCCGCGGGCCTGTTGCAGCGGGCCGGCTTCGCCCTGCCGGTGGCCGATGTGGACCGGGTCACCGTGCGCTACGCCCATCCGCTGAAGCTGATGGCCGACCTGCGCCAGATGGGGGAGACTAATGCGCTCGCCGATCGCCACCCCAGGGCCCTGACCCGTCAGGTGCTGGCCCGGACCTTCGAACTCTATCAGGAGCGGTTCGGCGAGGCCGACGGCCGCATCCCGGCCACCTTCGAAATCCTCACCCTCACAGGCTGGGCGCCTCACGCCAGCCAGCAGCAGCCCCTGAAGCGCGGCTCAGCCAAGATGCGCCTGGCCGAGGCGCTAGGCGTCGAGGAGAACCCGTTACCGCGGGAGGAGGATTGAGGCGTCCCCTCAGCCCAGGGCGTCGGAGACGGAGATCAGCAGTTCGTAGATCTGGGCGCGCAGGGCGCCGGCGGCGGTGATGATCACCAGGCCGAGCAGGGAGGCCAGTAGGGCGTATTCGATGGCCGTGGCGCCTGACGCATTGCGGGTGAACCGCCTCAGACCAGGTCGCGCAGCCAGGCCACCAGCGGGGCGTCGGCCGGCGGCATCGGGTAGTTTCGGAGCTCGTTTGGCTTCACCCATGCGAGGGCCTTGTGTTCCTTCGCGGTGACGAACCCGCTCCAGCGCCGGCACAGGTAGAGTGGCATCAGCAGGTGAAAGGACTCATAACCGTGGCTGGCGAAGACGAAGGGGGCCAGGCAGGCGTTCGTCACCTGGATGCCCAGCTCCTCGTCCAGCTCGCGGATCAGGCAGGCCTCCGGCGTCTCGCCGGCCTCCACCTTGCCGCCGGGAAACTCCCACAGGCCGGCCAGCTGCTTGCCCTCGGGGCGCTGGCAGATCAGCACGCGGCCATCCACATCGATGAGGGCCGCAGCGGCGACCAGCAGCAGGGGTTTCTCGCTCATGCCCTCTCCATTCCCGCCCTGGGCCTAGAATGCAACAGGACTGAGCAATCGGCGGGCCCTAAGCGGTCTCCGACGCCTTTGGGTTGACTTCGCACCTGCGAAAGCCGATGTGTGCGTTGCGCCCTGATTGGCGCTATCGGTGCTCCAGCCCGCGTGAGGGCCTCCTGAAACGGGGGTTCGGCCTGTTGAGCGCCCTAAGAGATCGCATAGATCGCCCCGCCACGCGGGGGCTTTCCCCAAACTGACCCGCGTCCAGCGACCCTTGCAGAGCAAGCGGCCGCGTTCGGCGCACTCCGAAAGACTGTAAGTCACTTGACCCAATTTTCTGAACTCGGCCTGGCTAAACCTCTTCTGAAGGCCCTGGCCGACCAAGGCTATGAGACCCCGACCCCGATCCAGGCCAAGGCCATTCCGGGCGTGCTCTCCGGCCGTGACATCCTGGGCATCGCCCAGACCGGCACCGGCAAGACCGCCGCCTTCGCCCTGCCGATCCTTCACCGCTTGGCGGCCGATCCCAAGCCGGCGCCCCGTCGCGGCTGCCGGGTGCTGGTCCTGTCGCCGACCCGCGAACTGGCCACCCAGATCGCCGAGAGCTTCCGCACCTATGGTCAGCACCTGGGCCTGACCGTCACCGTGATCTTCGGCGGCGTGAAGTATGGCGGCCAGATGCGCGCCATGGCGCCGGGCGTCGACGTCCTGGTGGCCACCCCGGGCCGCCTGATCGACCATCTGGGCGAGAAGACCGTCACCCTGCAGGGCGTCGAAACCTTCGTCCTCGACGAGGCTGACCAGATGCTGGACATGGGCTTCATCGTCCCCATCCGTCGCATCGTGAAGCACATCCCCGCCCAGCGGCAGAACCTGTTCTTCTCGGCCACCATGCCGACGGAGATCGGCAAGCTGGCCGGCGAACTGCTGAAGGATCCGCTGAAGGTCTCGGTCACCCCGCAGGCGACCACCGTCGAGCGCATCAGCCAGAAGGTCCTGTTCGTCGAACAGACCCGCAAGCGCGCCCTGCTGGCCGAGCTGTTCGCCGAGAAGGACTTCAAGCGCGTCATCGTCTTCACCCGCACCAAGCGCGGCGCCGACCGGGTGGCCAAGAGCCTGGAACAGGGCGGCGTGGAAGCCTCGGCCATCCACGGCGACAAGAGCCAGGGCCAGCGTGAACGCGCGCTCGCCGACTTCAAGGCCGGCAAGATCCGCGCCCTGGTGGCCACCGACATCGCCGCCCGCGGCATTGATGTCGACGCCGTCAGCCACGTGGTGCAGTACGAGCTGCCCAACGTGCCGGAGGCCTATGTGCACCGGATCGGGCGGACCGCCCGGGCCGGCGCCGACGGCTCGGCCATCGCGTTCTGCGCCGATGACGAACGCAACCTGCTGCGCGACATCCAGAAGGTGACGCGCCAGACCATCCCGTCCTTCGATCGCCGCAACGACAAGGGCCTGGCCCTGATGACCAAGGCCATCGCCGAGGTCACGCCGGAAGAGCCCCGTCTGCCCTCGGGTCGCTCGCGCGATCCGCGCAACGACGTGCCGGCCGCCCTGCGCCAGACCCGCGGCCGGCGTCCCGACCAGAACCGTGGCGGCGGTGAAGGTCGCGGCGGCGGTCAGCCCCGTCGTGACGGCGCCAAGCCGGCGGCCCAGGGCGCCAAGGCCAGCGCCGGCGGCCGCGGTGGCGATCGCTTCCGCGGCCCCAAGCGCGAAGGCGCGGCCAAGGCCTGGAGCCCGATCGACTAAATCGGCGCAAATCTCACCGCGGGCGGCGACCCATTCGCCGCCCGCGCGCTGGGCCTTGGCATCGACAGGACTCCAGACGACCGCATGACCCTTCGAACCACCCTGCGTGCGGCGACCCGCCAGGACCACGATCGCGTCGACCAGCTCGGCGGCGCCTTCGACTTCACCAACCCCTCTGACTATGAGGCCTTTCTCCGGGCGCACGCCGCGGTTCTGCCTGGCGTCGAGGCCGCCCTGGACTCCGCCCCGCCGGAAGATCTCCCGCCCGCCTGGGCGCAGCGGCGCCGCACGGCGGCCCTCACGGCGGATCTGGCGGCCTTGGGCCTCGCCCCGCCGCCCCAGGCCGCAATCCCCCTCGCGCTCCCCGACCGCGCCACGCGTCTCGGCGCCCTGTACGTCCTCGAGGGGTCGCGACTGGGAGGCGCGGTTCTGCGCCGCCGGCTCGCTGCGTCCCAACCGCAGGCGCCAGACGCCTATCTCGCCCATGGGGCCGGCCAGCCCTTCTGGCGCAGCTTCCTGGACTGGCTCGACGGTCAGGTCATGAGCGAGGCCCAAACCGACGCCGCCGTCGAGGGCGCTCGCCAGGTGTTCAGGGCTTTCGAGATGGCGTTCAAGATCGAGACCTCACCCGCCCGGTAGCCGCTGGCATGCGGCGGCTGGCCACAGCAATCGTTCACAATGGTCCGCTACCCGACAGACTCCCAGTCCGCTATGCTATTGCATGGCCAGTGAAGCTCCCCGCCGACGCCAGCCCGCCCTCGCGTCTCTCCCGCCCCCCAGGAAATGAGATCGAGTTCGCGGCCTTGTCCGACGTCGACCTGACAAATTGCGATCGTGAGCCCATTCATCTGCTGGGCCATATCCAGCCCTTTGGCTTCCTGCTGGCGGTCACCGGACAGTGGATGGTCGCCCATGCTTCAGACAATGCGCGGGCTTTCCTCGGCCATCCCGCCGAGGACCTGATCGGCCGGTCGCTCACCGAGGTGCTCGACGGCCACGCCATTCACGAGATTCGCGGCCGGCTGCAGATCATGCGCGGCGCTGACTCCATCGAGCGGGTCTTCAACCTGCCACTGCGGGCCGGCGGCGAGCCCTTCGACGTCGCGGTGCATTACTCCGGCGATCTGCTGGTCATCGAGGCCGAATCCAGCCGGACCGACTCCTCCCTGGAGGCGGCCTCAGCGGTCCGCTCCATGGCCAACCGGGTCGCCGAGCGGAAAACCATCGAGGACATCGTCCACGAGGCCTCCCGCCAGGTCCGGGCCCTGACCGCGTTCGACCGGGTGATGGTCTATCGCTTCGATGCGGACGGGGCCGGCGAAGTCATCGCTGAATCCGTGCGGCCAGGGATTGGATCCTTCCTCGGCCAGCGCTATCCGGCCTCGGACATCCCCCAGCAGGCCCGCGCCCTCTATGAGCGCAGCTGGCTGCGCATCATCGCTGATGTCGAGGCCGAAACTCCTGCGGTCCGGCCGGCGATCGGCCCCAGCGGCGGCCCGCTGGACCTGTCCATGTCAATGCTGCGGGCGGTCTCGCCCATCCACATCGAGTATCTGCGCAACATGGGGGTAGGCGCATCCCTCTCCATCTCGATCCTGCGCCACGGCAAGCTCTGGGGCCTGTTCGCCTGCCACCACTACGGGCCGCACCACGTCTCCTATGAGCGGCGGACGGCGGCCGAGCTGTTCGGGCAGATCTTCTCCTACATGCTGGAGAGCCGCGAACAGGAGATGGACGCCCACCATGTGGAACGGGCTCACAACCTGCATGATCGCCTGGTCGGTTCCGTCGCCACGGCGTCAGGCCCGGAAAGCCTCACCCCCTATTTTGGGGAGCTGTGCGCCCTGGCCAATTGCGAAGGCGTCACCCTGCATATGGGTGGCCAGACGGCGACCCACGGGGTGGGCCTGGCCCCCGACCGGCTGCAGGGTCTGGTGAGTTTTCTCGATGGCAGGGGCGCGACGGGCGTCTTCCACACCCACCATCTCAGCGCTCACCTGCCCGAGGCCGAAGACTGGCGTGAAGCGGCCGGCGTCATCGCCGTCCCCCTCTCGCGGGAGCCTGGGGACTATCTGATCTTCCAGCGGGCCGAGGTGGTGCGCGAGATCGCCTGGGCCGGGGACCCCAACAAGGCCGTCACCGTCGGCCCGCTGGGCGCCCGCCTCACCCCCCGCCAGAGCTTCGAGGCCTGGAAGGAGACCGTGCGCGGTCAGTCGCGTCCCTGGTCGGCCTCTGAGCTGGCGGCGGTGGAGAGCCTGCGCCTGACCCTGCTGGAAGTGGTCATGCGCTTGACCGATCTGGCCAATGTCGAGCGTGGCAAGGCGCAGCACCGGCAGGAGGTGCTGATCGCCGAGCTGAACCACCGGGTCCGCAACATCCTGGGCCTGATCCGTGGCCTGATCTCCCAGAGCCGGGACGGCGCGACCGACGTCCAGCAGTTCTTCGAGGTGGTTTCCGGACGGGTCCAGGCCCTGGCCCGGGCCCACGACCAGATCACCCAGCAGCACTGGGGGCCCGGCGCCCTGCGCAAGCTGATCCGTGGAGAGGCCGAGGCCTATCTGGCGGCCAAGGCCGACCGGATGATCCTGACGGGGCCAGAGGTGCTGATCGAACCCCAGGCGTTCTCGACCCTGTCCCTGGTCGTCCACGAACTGGTGACCAATTCGGCCAAGTACGGCGCCCTGTGCGACCGCCGCGGCCAGGTCCATGTGCGCTGGCGGACCGACGCCTCGAGCGCCCTGGAGCTCGACTGGCGCGAGGAGGGTGGGCCCACGGTCCAGGCGCCTTCACGACGGGGCTTTGGCTCGACCATCATCGAACGCTCGATCCCCCACGAACTCGGGGGCGAAGCCCGTGTCGTCTTCGACCCGCAGGGCCTGCAGGTGGCCTTGCGCGTGCCCGGACGGTTCGTGGTGGAGGCCGCGCCTGCGCCCAGCGGGGCGACGGCTGCGCAGGCCCCTGAGCCGCGGCGGGCCGGGCCTAGACATGTACTGGTGGTGGAGGACAACATCATCATCGCCCTCGACCTGGAGGGGGTGCTGCAGAAGCTTGGCGCCGGTCAGGTCAGTCTGGCCTCCACCGTCGCCTCGGCCCTGGAGGCCATCGAGGCGGCCAGACCGGACTTCGCCTTCCTGGACCTCAATCTGGGCGAAGAGACCAGCCTGCCGGTGGCTGACCGCCTCAAGGCTGAGGGCATCCCCTTCGCCTTCGGCACCGGGTTCGGCGATCAGGCCGATCTGCCCGACCACCTGTCGGGGGTCCCCATCATCAGCAAGCCCTATTCGGAAGCGGCCCTGCGTGAGGCTCTGACCCGACGTCCGTGACCGGTCAGGAGCGGTAGTCGCCGTTGATGGCGATGTACTGCTTGGTCAGGTCGCAGGTCCAGACGCTGGCGCTGGCCTTGCCAACGCCCACATCGATGAAGACCTCCAGCTCCTGACGCTTCATGTAGGCGCTCATCTTCGCCTCGTCATAGGTGGGTGCGATCAGGCCGTCCTGGGCCGCCCAGTGCTCACCGAAGCGCACCGACAGCTCATCGCGGTTCACCGGCTCGTCGGCCTTGCCCACCGCCATGACGATCCGGCCCCAGTTGGCGTCCTCGCCGGCGAAGGCGGTCTTGACCAGCGGGCTCTCGGCGACGGAGCGGGCGATCTTTCGGGCCGAAACCGGGTTCTCGGCCCCAGCCACGGTGATCTTGACGAACTTGGTGGCTCCTTCTCCGTCGCGCACCAGCTGCTGGGCGAGATCCAGCAGCACCGCCTCCAGCTTCTCACGGAAGTCAGCCAGGCGCTTGTCGCCGGCCCGGGTGATCTTCGGCGCGCCGGACTGGCCGGTGGCGAACAGCAGCAGGGTGTCGTTGGTCGAGGTGTCCCCATCCACCGTCACGCAATTGAAAGTGGTGCGGACATAGAGGTTCACCAGGCTCTGCAGGGCCGGGGCGGAGATGGCCGCATCGGTGGCCACGAAGGCCAGCATGGTCGCCATGTCCGGGGCGATCATGCCCGAGCCCTTGCAGATGCCGGAAATTCGCACCGGCGTCCCGTCGATCATCGCCTGGGCGGTGGCGCCCTTGGGGAAGGTGTCGGTGGTCATGATCGCGCCGGCTGCGGCGGCCCAGCCGTCGCCCGACAGCTTCTGCTCCACCTCAGGCAGGCGCTGGGTGATCTTGGCGTCGTCCAGCAGCACGCCGATGACCCCGGTCGACGCCAGCATCACGTCGCGCTGGCGGCAGTCGAACCGCTTGGCCACCGCAGACGCCACACGTCGGGCGGCGTCGCCCCCCGGCTTGCCGGTAAAGGCGTTGGCGCAGCCGGCGTTCACCACGAGGGCCCGAGCCTCGGTCCCCTTGGTGGCCGCCAACTGCTTTTGGCACCAGTCCACGGGGGCGGAACCGACCTTGTGCCGGGTGAAGACCCCGGCCGCCGTGGTCCCGGGATCGAAGCTCACCAGCAGCAGGTCGTCGCGCTCATGCTTGTAGAATCCGGCCCGGCCGACCGCCAGACGGACGCCGGCCACCGGCGGCATGGTCGGAAACGGCACGACCAGGGGCGACACCGGCAGGGCGCCCTTGGCCGGCTTGGACGGCGTCGTCGGTGAGCTCTCGAGCGCGCGGCTGGCCTTGTCGGCCCGCTTGAGGGCGGCGCGCTTGAGGGCGCTGGCCAGGGGGTCAAAGGCCCGCTCGATCTTCTGGCCCATGGCCTCGCTGACGCTTTCAGCGGCCCGAGGTGCGGCCTTGGCCGGCGCCTTGGGCTTGTCAGAGGACTTCCGCGCCATCACTTGGGCTCCGGCGTCTTGGCGGCGGGGGCCTTGGGCGCGGCCGTCGCCGGCGCGGGCTTGGCGGGCGGGGCGGCGTCGGCAGGCTCCACCGGCGCGCCCGGCACGTCCTGCGCGGCGCCGATCAGGGTTTCGACCTTGGCGCGTCCGCGCAGCTTCTCCAGCAGGTCGCGGACCTGATCATAGGTCAGGAAGCGGATGATCTGCGGCCGGGCGGCCTCGAGCGTTATCGGCTCCTCCAGCCGGCGATCCTCAATACGGACCACGGCGAAGCCGCCCTCAACCTCGAAGGGGCCGACGATGTCGCCGGCCTTGGCGTCCTTCAGGGCGCCCTCGTAGGCCTCGGGCATGACATCGGTGGTGAAATAGCCGAGATCGCCGCCGTTGAAGCGGGTGGCCGCATCGGTGGAGCGCTCCATGGCCAGGGCCTCGAAGGAGGCGCCGGTGGCCAGCAGGTTCTTCACCGCCTCGCCTTCCTCCAGGGTCGCCACCAGGATCTGGCGGGCGCGGATCTCCTCCGACTGCCGGGCGAGTTTGAGCTGCTCCTGATAGAGCCCGCGGATGGCGTTCTCATTGACCGCGTCGGACACCACGCTCTCGACCAGCATGTCCCCGAGAATCCGCTCCCGGGCGGCGGCCAGCCGGCGCTGGGCCACCGGATCTTCGTCCAGATTCCGCTTCAGCGCCTCGGCCGCCAGCAGCTTCTGGTCGATCACCTCGTCCAGCACCCGGCGGAAGAGGTCGGAGGAAATGTCCAGGGGCTCGCCCTCGCCGATCAGCGCCTGGGCGACGGCCTCGCGCTTGACGTCGGAGGCCCAGACGGTCTTGCCGTCGACGCGGGCCACGGCCTCGTCTCCGGGCTGAGGGGGACGCTCGTCGCCGCCGCGATCGCCGCAGGCGACGAGGATCAGGCTCACGGCGGTCAGAACGGCCGCCAGACCGCCGAAACGAACAGGCTTTGCACGGGTCATGGACAGCTTCCCTAGTGCGCCGGGCAAGACCGAAGGCGCAGTCCGTCCCTAGCCATTTCCCCCGCGGGATGCAAAGGTTGCCGCGATCATAGCTCGGCGTCCGCACCACAAGCAGATGGCCGGATCGTATTCATTCGGGAGAATTACATATGCGTGAAGCCGTTATCGTTTCCTATGCCCGCACCGGGCTCGCCAAGTCCGGCCGTGGGGGTTTCAACATGACCCCGACCATGAGCATGGGCGCGCACGCGGTGAAACACGCGGTCGAACGCTCGGGAATCGATGCCGCCGCCATCGAAGACTGCATTATGGGCAATGTGGCCCACGGCGCGGGCAATCTGGGCCGTCAGGTGGCCCTGCTGGCCGGCCTGCCGATCACCACCTCGGGGTCGACGGTCAACCGCTTCTGCTCTTCGGGCCTCAACACCATCGCCACGGCGGCCAACTATGTGCGCAACGACGGCGCCGATGCGGTCGTCGCCGGCGGCGTGGAATCCCTGTCGATGCCCGGCGGCGGCGGCGGTCGTGAAAACATCGACCCGGCCCTGGTGCAGCAGTATCCGGCCATCTTCATGCCGATGATCGACACCGCCGACATCGTCGCCGAACGCTACAATGTCAGCCGTGAGGCCCAGGACCAGTACTCGCTGGAATCCCAGCAGCGCATGGCCGCGGCCCAGCAGGCGCAGAAGTTCAAGGACGAAATCGTCCCGATGAAGACCAAGATGAAGCAGGTCAACAAGGAGACGAAGGAAGAGACCGTCGTCGACTACACGGTCGATCGCGACGAGTGCAATCGCCCCGAAACCACCCTGGAAGGCCTGGCCAAGCTTCAGCCGGTCCGCGGTGAAGGCAAGTTCATCACCGCCGGCAACGCCAGCCAGCTGTCCGACGGCGCCGCCGCCGTGGTGATCATGGACTCCAAGGCCGCCGAAAAGGCCGGTCTGAGCCCCATGGGCGCCTTCAAGGGCTGGGTCGTCGCTGGCTGCGAGCCTGACGAAATGGGCATCGGTCCGGTCTTCGCCATTCCGCGCCTGCTGGAGCGTCATGGCCTGAAGATCGACGACATCGACCTGTGGGAGCTGAACGAGGCCTTCGCCTCGCAGTGCCTCTATTCCCGCGACAAGCTGGGCATCGATCCGGAGAAGTACAACGTCAATGGCGGCTCCATCGCCATCGGCCACCCCTATGGCATGACCGGCGCCCGTCTGGCCGGCCATATCCTGCAAGAAGGCAAGCGTCGCGGCGCCAAGCATGCCGTGGTCTCCATGTGCATTGGCGGCGGCATGGGCGCTGCTGGCCTCTTCGAAGTCTACTGATCTTCGATCCGCATAGCTGATCAGGGAGGGCTCCCCGGCGACGGCGGAGCCCTTTTCCTTGCCGCGAGCCCTCCGATTGCGGCTCTGCAGCGGGCCTTGCGTTGACACTGCGGGGGCCGCTGCTTAAGTCTCGGCCTCGCTCAAAGAGCGGGATTCCGGGCAGGCGAAGGTCAGACGGCGCGCCGTGCGCAACGCCCGCGACCCCGCATCGACCGCATTCTCGGACGCCCCCGCACATGTTTTTCCAACGGCTCTTCGGCTCCTCTCCCGACCGCAAGGTGAAGGCCTTCCAGGCCCGGGCCGCCAAGATCAACGCCCTCGAACCCCAGCTGGAGGCGCTGTCGGACGAGGCGTTGCGCGGCAAGACCGAAGAGTTCCGGGCGCGTCTCGCCAAGGGCGAGACCCTCGACGAGCTGCTGGAAGAAGCCTTCGCGGTGGTCCGCGAGGCCTCCAAGCGCACCATCGGCCTTCGCCATTTCGACGTGCAGATGGTCGGCGGCATGGTGCTTCACCGGGGCGGCATTTCCGAAATGCGCACCGGCGAGGGCAAGACCCTGGTGGCCACCCTGCCGGTCTATCTGAACGCCCTTGAGGGCAAGGGCGTCCACGCCATCACGGTCAACGACTATCTGGCCCAACGTGACGCCGAGTGGATGGGGCAGATCTACCGCTTCCTCGGCATGAGCGTCGGCGTCATCGTCCACGGCCTGTCCCAGGGCCAGCGCAAGGCCGCCTATCAGGCGGACATCACCTACGGGACCAATAACGAATTCGGCTTCGATTACCTCCGGGACAACCTCGTCTATGAGGCTGAGGAGATGGTCCAGCGAGGCCATAACTTCGTGATCGTCGACGAGGTGGACTCCATCCTGATCGACGAGGCCCGCACCCCGCTGATCATCTCCGGCCCCACCGAGGATCGCAGCGAGTTCTACAAGACCATCGACGTCCTGGTGAAGGAGCTGATCAAGGACCCGGACAACTTCGACCTCGACGAAAAGCAGCGCCAGGTGCTGCTCACCGAGGTCGGCTCTGAGCGCATCGAGGAGATGCTCGAACAGAGCGGCCATCTGGAGGAAGACTCCGCCGGCCTCTACGACCCGGCCAACGTCTCGGCGGTCCACCACGTCAACCAGGCCCTGCGGGCCAACATCCTCTATACCCGCGACAAGGACTACATCATCCGCGCGGGCGAAGTGATCCTGATCGACGAGTTCACCGGCCGCATGATGCAGGGCCGCCGCCTGTCGGAAGGCCTGCACCAGGCCATCGAGGCCAAGGAAGGCGCCCGGGTTCAGCCCGAGAACCAGACCCTGGCCTCGGTGACCATCCAGAACTATTTCCGTCTCTACAAGAAGCTGTCGGGCATGACCGGCACGGCCTCGACCGAGGCCCAGGAGTTCGGCGACATCTACAAGATGGAGGTCGTCGAGATCCCCACCAACCGGCCGGTCAGCCGGGTGGACGAGGACGACGAGGTCTATCGCACCGCCGCCGAAAAGAACCAGGCGATCCTCAAGCAGATCGCCGACTGTTACGTCCGCGGCCAGCCGATCCTCGTGGGCACCGTGTCCATCGAGAAGTCCGAGCTCTTGTCGGAACTGCTCAAGACCCACGTCTTCGAGCATGAGGGCCAGACCCGCACCGGCATTCCGCACAATGTGCTCAACGCCCGCTATCACGAGCAGGAAGCCCTGATCGTGGCCGACGCCGGCGTGCCCGGCGCGGTGACCATCGCCACCAACATGGCCGGCCGCGGCACCGACATCCAGCTGGGCGGCAGCATCGACATGCGCCTGTCGCGCTGGCGCGAAGAACAGCTTGGCCTGGGGATCGAGCCGGACGCGGAGGCCTATGCGGTCCGCCGTCAGGAGATTGAGGCTGAGATCGTCGAGCTGAAGGAAAAGGCCCTGGCCGCCGGCGGGCTCTACGTCCTCGGCACCGAGCGCCACGAAAGCCGCCGGATCGACAACCAGCTGCGCGGCCGTACCGGCCGCCAGGGGGACCCGGGCCGCTCCAAGTTCTTCCTGTCCTGCGAGGACGACCTGCTGCGCATCTTCGCCGGCGACCGGCTGGACTCCATCATGCGCACCTTCGGTGTGCAGGAAGGCGAGGCGATCACCCACAAGTGGCTGAACGGCGCCATCGCCACGGCCCAGAAGAAGGTCGAGCAGCGCAACTACGAAATCCGCAAGAACCTCCTGAAGTACGACGACGTCGTCAACGACCAGCGCAAGGCCGTCTTCGAGCAGCGCCAGGAGTTCATGGAGGCTGAGGACCTTACCGAGGTCATCGCCGAGATGCGCGCCGACACCATCGAGGACATGGTCGAGCGTCACATGCCGCCTAAGGCCTATGCCGAGCAGTGGGATGTTGAAGGCCTGGACGAACGCGTCCGCGAACTCCTCGGCCTCGATCTGCCGATCCGGGAATGGGCGGCGGAGGACGGCATCGCCAATGAGGAGATCCATCAGCGGATCACCGAGGCCGCCGAGGCCCGCGCCGCCGAGCGCGAGGTGATGCTGAGCCCTGAGCGCATGCGGCTGCTGGAAAAGAGCTTCCTGCTGCAGACCATCGATCTGCAGTGGCGCGAGCACCTGATGCACCTCGACCACCTGCGCAACGTCATCGGCCTGCGCGGCTATGGCCAGCGCGACCCACTGAACGAGTACAAGACCGAGGCCTTCTCGCTGTTCGAGAAGCTGCTCACGGACCTGCGCCACAACGTCACCAAATGGATGATGACCGTGGTGATCCAGGAAGAGCAGCCGCCGCCGCCGCCACAGCCGGAACGCCTGGTGGAGGTCCATCTCGATCCGCTCACCGGCGAGAATGCGGCCACCGCCGGCGCCCTGCCGTCCGGCATGTCGCGCGACCAGCGCGAGGCCCTGCCCATTTCGTCCCTGCCGGCGGGCTGGGAGCAGACCGGCCGCAACGCGGCCTGCCCCTGCGGGTCTGGCAAGAAGTTCAAGCACTGCCACGGGGCCCTGGTCTAGGTGAGCGCGCCTCCGGTTCTGGAGTCCAGCGGCCGGTGTCCCGTTTGCGAGGCCGAGGTGGTGTTCGCCTCAAGCGACCACTGGCTCCGGGACGGGTTCAAGTGCTCGGGCTGCGGCTCGATCCCGCGGGAGCGGGCCCTCATGCGGGTGCTGGCTGAATTGGCGCCTGACTGGCGCAGCCTGGCCATCCACGAGAGCTCCGGCTGCTCGGTGTCCAGCAACCGGCTGCGCGCGGAATGCGCGGGCTATGTGGCGACCCAGTATGATCCGGCCACCCCCTGGGGGCAGACCCACATCCACGGCTACCGCAGCGAGGATCTGGAAGCCCAGACCTTCGCCGACGCCAGCTTCGACGTTGTCGTCACCCAGGACGTGTTCGAGCACCTGTTCGCCCCAGACCGCGCCATCGCCGAGATCGCCCGGACCCTGAAGCCCGGCGGCTTCCACATCTGCACCGTGCCTATCGTCCGGAGCGCAGAGCCCTCCGTCCGGCGGGCCCGGCGGCGGCGGGATGGTTCGGTGGAGCATCTCGCGCCGGCCGAATATCACGGCAACCCCATGGACCCCGACGGCGCCCTGGTGACCATCGACTGGGGCTATGACATCGCCGACTATCTCGACCGGGCCAGCGGCCTGTCGACCACCATCCACACAATCGATGATCTGAGCCAGGGCATCCGCGCGGCCTATATCGAGGTGCTGGTCTCCCGGAAGGGCCGGCCCAGCCAGGTCGCCCCTGACGGGGCGCCAGACCGTCGCCCCCCCCTTCGCCGGCTGTTCCACCGCTGAGGCGCGGGCGGCCCGGGATTGCATCGTCGGTTACAGTGTAACATCATCCGCCCCTGACCTTGTCGAGCCGGGGGGCCGTGATGCTGCAGCTGGAATTCTTTACCGGGCGCATGCGCCTGCTGGGCCTGATCGCCATTGCGATCAGCATCCTGACCTGGACCGCCGAACTGACCGGCATGGTCTATGTCTGCCCCTATTGCCGGACCCAGCGGACGGTGATCGGCCTGCTGGGCCTCTTGATGGTGACGCCCAATCCCGGCTTCTGGATCAGCCGCTATGTGGGCGCGGTGCTCGCCGTGTTCGGCCTGGTGGTGGGGTCGACCCAGCACTTCGCGGGCTGGCGCAGGATCATGAAGGGCGAGTTCGTCCTCTCCCCCAAGGTTTATGACGACGCCTTCCTGCTGTCGGGGGCGGCCATCTTCATCATCACAGCCCAGGTCCTGCTTCTCTACGCCTATCGCAAGGCCGCGGAGGCGGAGGCCGTCACCCCCTAGAGCGCGTTCCGATAAGTGGGAACCGGTTATCGGAACAAAACGCGCTCAAGTATTTGAGTTTAGATCATGATGCGACCAGACGGCTCCGTTTGATCGCATCATGATCTAAGGGTGATGAAGGTCTCGCTCTCGATCAGCCACTGACCGCGCACCTTCGTCCAGGCGGCCAGGTACCAGCCGGCGATGTGTTCGCCCTGGCTGCGGGAGACAGCCACCCAGGCGCCCCGCTCGGCGGCGCGTTGGCCGTCTGCGTCCAGCTCCACCGCCTCAGGCGTGCGGACGAAGGCGGCGAAGTCCGGATCGGAGAACTGGGCGGCGAAGGCGGCGACGACCGCCTCGGCCCCTGAGATCAGGGACCCGTCGCCGACGATCACATTTACCCCGGGGACGAAGAAGGGCCTGAGCCGTGCCGCCTCCTTGGCCGCGATCAGCTTGTTGGTCAGCCGTCGGCGGGCGAGGATGGCGTCCTTGGGCGCGGTCACGGCTCGACCACAACCGTGCCCACCTTGGTCCCGGCCTCCACGGCCTCGTGGGCGGCGGCGCAGTCCTCAAGGGCGTAGGTCCCGGCCACCGACAGGATGGCCTGGCCGGTTCCGATCCAGGCGATGATGTCGGCTTGCGCCCGGCGCCTGGCCTCATGCGGGCTGACCGGCAGATAGACCCCGTGGATCGACAGGTTGAGCCCCATCAGCACGCCGGCCGGGATCACCGGCTCGCGGCTCCCCTTGGTGGCGTAATAGGCCACTGAGCCGTTCAGGCTGACGCTGGCCAGGGTTGAAGCCGCATTGCCGCCGAAGTCCACCTCGACCACGTGATGCACCCCCTGACCGCCGGTCAGGTCCCGCACCCGCGCAGCCACGTCCTCGCGGCGGTAGTCGATCGTGTGATCTGCGCCGCCGGCCCGCGCCCGCTCGGCCTTGTCGGCGTTGGAAACGGTGGCGATCACCGTCGCCCCGGCCCACTTGGCCAGCTGCACCGCGTAGTGGCCGACCGCGCCGGCGCCGCCGGTCACCAGGACGGTCCGCCCCTGGACCGGCCCCGCCAGGAATAGCGCCCGGTGCGCCGTCATGCAGGGGATTCCAAGCGTCGCGCCCTCCGCCAACGACACCTCGTCGGGCAGCGGCCGGATCAGGTCCACATCCAGCTCGATGTATTCCGCCGCCGCGCCGAAAGCCCGACCATTGCGCTGGCCATTGTAGAACCAGACCCGGCGGCCGATCCAGGAGGCCGAGACGCCGGGGCCCACCGCCTCGACCACGCCTGCCCCGTCGCTGTGGGGAATGATCTTCGGATAGGCCATGGGCGCGCCGGACACGCCGCCGCGCATGCCCACATCGGAGGGATTGACCCCTGAGGCCTTCACCGCGATCAGCACCTGGCCTTGGCCGGCCTGGGGCGTGGGATGCTCGCCCAGCTGCAGCACGTCGCGGGCGGGACCTGTTCTGTCGTACCAGACAGCGCGCATGTGACCTCCTGAAATTGCCTGGCGCCCTGGATGGCCCGCTGCGGCGGGCGAGACAAGACGGGCCTTCCGCAACGTCGCCCCTTCGTTGCAAGGGCGGCCTCGTCTATGAACGGAGTTCACCTGACGCCGGAGACGAGACCATGGCTGCGCCCGATCTGTTTGCGCCCCTCAGCTTCCCGCACGGGCCTGCGATGCCGAACCGCTTCATGCTGGCCCCGCTGACCAATACTCAGAGCCATCCCGACGGCACTCTGTCGGACGAGGAGTTCCACTGGCTGACGATGCGGGCCAAGGGCGGCTTTGGCCTGACCATGACGTGTGCGGCCCATGTCCAGAAGATCGGCCAGGGCTTTCCCGGCCAGCTGGGCGTCTTCTCCGATGATCATCTGCCGGGGCTGACCCGTCTGGCCGCCGCCATCAAGGCGCAAGGCAGCGTCGCGGTCCTGCAACTGCACCACGCCGGCAACCGCTCGCCGAAGGAGCTGATCGGCGAGGCGCCGGTCTGTCCGTCCGAGGATCCCGACACCGGCGCCCGGGCGCTCACGGAGACCGAGGTCGCCGACCTGATCGAGGCCTTTATCGCCGGCGCCGAGCGCTCCAAAAAGGCCGGCTTCGACGGGGTCGAGGTGCACGGCGCCCACGGCTACATCCTCTGCCAGTTCCTGTCGCCCGACCTGAACCACCGCACCGACGCCTATGGCGGCTCGCCTGAGAACCGCGCCCGGATCATCGTCGAGATCGTCGAGGGCATCCGCGCCCGCTGCGGCGAAGACTTCCTGCTCGGCCTCCGCCTGTCGCCGGAGCGCTTCGGCCTCAAGCTCACCGAGATCCGCGACCTGGCCGCCCAGATGCTGACCCATCCGGCGCTGGACTTCCTGGACATGTCCCTCTGGGACGTGCGCAAGGAGCCGACCGAGGCCGAATTCAAGGGCCGCAGCCTGATGTCCTACTTCGCCGATCTGCCGCGATCGGACGTTCGCCTGGGCGTCGCCGGCAAGATCATGACGGCCGCCCAGGCCCGTGACGCCCTGGCCGCCGGCGCCGACTACGTGCTGATCGGCCGGGCCGCCATCCTGCACCATGACTATCCGCGCAAGGTCGAGGCGGACGCGGACTTTGCGCCCATCGCCCTGCCCGTGACCCGCGCCCATCTGGCCGCCGAAGGCCTGAGCCCCACCTTCATCACCTATATGAACAACTGGCCGGGCTTCGTGGCCCAGGACCAGACGGAGGACGCCCTGTGAGACAAGACGCCGAATTCGACATCATCGTCTATGGCGCCACCGGCTTCACCGGCCGGCTGGTGGCCGAACACCTGGCCAAGCGCTATGGCGTCGGGGGCGAGGTCAAATGGGCCATGGCCGGACGCAGCGCCGACAAGCTGGCCGCCGTCCGTGACGAGATCGGCGCGCCCGCCGACACGCCGTTCGTGGTGGCCGACGCCGACGACACGGCCTCGCTGAAGGCCATGGTTGAGCGGACCAAGGCGGTGATCACCACGGTCGGCCCCTATCAGCTCTACGGCAACGACCTGGTGGCCGCCTGCGCCGAAGCCGGAACCGACTATCTGGATCTCTGCGGCGAGCCGGTCTGGATGCGCCACATGATCGACGCCCACGAAGCGAAGGCGAAAGAGACCGGCGCGCGGATCGTCTTCTCCTGCGGCTTCGACTCCATCCCCTTCGAACTCGGCGTCTTCTATCTGGCGCAGGAGGCCAAGGCGAAATTCGGCCACGCCCTGCCCCGGGTGAAGGGGCGCGTGCGCAAGATGAAGGGCGGCTTCTCCGGCGGCACCGCCGCCAGCCTGAAGGCGACCATGGCGGCCCTGTCCAAGGACCCCAGCCTGTTCGCCCTGATGGTCGATCCCTTCGCCCTGACGCCGGGCTTCAAGGGCCCTGAACAGCCCCGGGGGGACAAGGTCGAAGAGGACAAGGACCTGGGGGCCACGGTCGGCCCCTTCGTCATGGCTGCCATCAACACCCGCAACGTCCATCGGTCGAACCTGCTGACCGGCCACGCCTATGGCGAGGGTCTGGTCTATGACGAGATGGTGGTGGTCGATCCTAGCGCCCCGCCGGCCCCGGCCCTGGGGGCCGAGGGCGGCCCCAAGCCCGGCGAAGGCCCCAGCAAGGAAGAGCGGGAGACCGGCTTCTTCGACGTGCTGTTCATCGGCCTGGGTGAAGGCGACGAACAGATGCGGGTGGCCGTGACCGGCGACAAGGACCCCGGCTATGGCTGCACCTCGAAGATGATCGGCGAGGCGGCCATCTGCCTGATCAACGAGGCGACCGACGCCCCCGGCGGCGTCTGGACGCCCGGCGCGGCCATGGGCATGAAGCTGATCGAACGCCTGCGGGCCAATGCCGGCATGACCTTCGAGGTCGAGGCCTGAGTTTGGTTCTGAGGTCCCGCTGTCGCAGGGCGGCGGGACCCGATACCCTTTCAGACACCCGGCCAGCTTGATTTTACGACGTAAATGTAACAGTGAGGTTGTCACGGTTCATGTGTTCAACCTGCTGTTCTGAGGTCTGATGCCCCGGGTCCTGACCGAGTCCGACGTCGCCGACTTCCGCGACCGCCTCTGCGAGGTGGCCGAGCAGCTGTTCGCCGAGCGGGGACCGGAGGCGGTGACCATGCGCCAGCTGGCCTCGGCGCTCGGGGTCAGCCCCATGACCCCCTACCGCTATTTCAAGGACAAGGACGACATTCTGGCCGCCGTGCGGACGGCCGGCTTCGACCGTTTCGCTGAAGCCCTGGAGGTTGCCTACGCCCAGCCAGGCGACGCCCGGGCCAGAGGCGCAGCGGTCGGCGAGGCCTATGTCACCTTCGCCTTCGAACACCCCCAGACCTACAAGCTGATGTTCGACATGTATCAGCCCAATGAGGCCGACTATCCGGAACTGGCCCGCTCGGCCAACCGCGCCCGGGCGACCATGAGCCAGTATGTCCGCAGCCTGGTGGAGTCCGGCCATCTGGTCGGCGATCCGGTGCGGATCGGCGAGATGTTCTGGGCGACGACCCACGGCTGCATCGTGCTGGAGATGGTGGGCAAGCTGCCGCCCGGCGGCGCGCGGAAACTGATCGCCGAGGTGATCCCGGCGATCTCCCGAGGCCTGCGCCCGACGGCCTGAGGCGCGCGATCGATCTTGACGCGCCCTGGGTCAAGGCGGGCAACCTCCACCCCAGCCACACCAGAGGGAGCGCGCCGTGAGCCAGGTTCAGCCGTTTGAGGTTCAATGGGACGAGGCCCGGGTGGCCGATGTCCTGGCCAAGGTCGCCGCCTATGACTGGCCGCCGATCCCTGAAGTTCCCGACGGCTGGGCCTATGGCTGCGACGGCGCCTGGCTGAAAGGCCTCTGCGACCACTGGACCGGCGCCTATGACTGGCGCGCTGCGGTGGCCGAGCTCAATCGCTTCCCGCAGTTCACCGCCCGGGTCGAGGACTTCGACCTGCATTTCGTGCATGTGGTCGGCGAGGCTGGCGGCAAGCGGCCCCTGCTGATGTCCCACGGCTGGCCCGGCTCGCACTATGAGTTTTGGCAGGTCATCGAGCAGCTCGCCTTCCCGTCCCGCTTCGGCGGCGATCCGGCCGACGCCTTCGACCTCGTCATCCCCTCCCTGCCGGGCTTCGGGTTCTCGTCCAAACCCTCGCGGCCCATGGGCCAGCGGACCACCGCGCGGCTGTTCAACACCCTGATGACGCAGGTGCTCGGCTATTCCACCTATCTGGCCCAGGGCGGCGACTGGGGCTCGATGATCACCTCATGGCTCGGGCTCGACCACGCCGACCATGTGCGGGCCATTCACCTCAACATGATGGCCTTCCGGGCGCCGGGCGGCCCGCAGACCCCGGAAGAGACCGCCTGGATGACCCGCCAGGCCGGGATGATGGACGTGATGGGCGCCTATTTCCGTCTGCAGGCCTCCAAGCCCCAGTCCCTGGCCTGGCTGGGCGCCTCCAACCCCGTGGGTCAGGCCGCCTGGATCGCCGAGCGGTTCCACGACTGGTCGGACCTGCGCACCAAGAGCTTCGAGGCGGTCTATTCAAAGGACCGGCTGCTCACCAACATCATGCTCTATGTGATGACCGACAGCTTCGCCACCGGCGCCTGGTATTATCGCGGCATGCTGGAGGAAGGGGGCGTGGCCCTGCAGCCGGGCCAGCGCTGTGAGACGCCGACCGCCTTCGCCAACTTTCCCGGAGAGGCCCTCTACCCCGCCCCGCCGCGATCCTTCGCCGATCGCGGCTACAACATCGTCCGCTGGACCGACATGCCGAGCGGCGGCCACTTCGCCGCCATGGAGGAGCCCGATCTCTTCGTGGACGATGTGAAGGCGTGGGGTAGAACGGCGGGATGAGCCCCCGCTACGACTTCGCCTCCGACAACACCGCCCCGGCCGCCCCTGAGGCCATGGCCGCCCTGAACGCCGCCAACGCCGGCTTCGCCGCCAGCTATGGGGCCGACGCCACGGTGGCCCGGGCCGCCGACCTGATCCGGGGCCTGCTGGACGCCGACGCCGAGGTGCGGTTCGTCACCTCGGGCACGGCGGCCAACGCCATCTGCCTGGCGGCGCTGGCCAGGCCCTTCGAAGGGGTCCTGGCCCATCGGGATTCCCACGTGGCCACCGACGAGACCGGCGCGCCGGGCTTCTTCGGCCATGGCCTAGCGATCCAGGGGCTGGAAGGCGCCTCGGGCCGCATCGACCCGCAGGCCCTGAACGCCGCCCTGGCGCGAGCCGAAAGCGCCCACGCCCAGCCGCCGGCGGCCCTGTCCCTGACCAACGCCACCGAGTACGGCACAGTCTATTCGGCCGAGGCCCTGGCCACCCTGACCCGGCCGGTGTGTGCGCGCGGCTATGGCGTCCATCTGGACGGGGCGCGCCTGGCCAACGCCGCGGCTGCAGGTTTCGACCTCAAATCCGTCGCCGGCCTGGGCGTCGATCTGCTGGTGATCGGCGGGACCAAGGCGGGCATGACGCCGGCCGAGGCCATCGTCATCTTCCGCAAGGATCTCGTTCCCCGCTTCGACGCCCGGCTGAAACAGTCGGGGCAGCTGCCGTCCAAGAGCCGCTTCTACGCCGCCCCGTTCGTCGGCATGCTGGAGAGCGGCGCCTTTGTGAGCCGGGCCGCCCACGCCAACGCCATGGCCCGGCGCCTGGCCGAGCTGATGCCCCTGCCCCTGCGCCATCCGGTGGAGGCCAACGCCGTCTTTGTGGAGATGGATGAGGCGACCCTGAAGCGCCTGCAGGCCAGCGGCTGGTTCGTCTACCGGTTCATCGACGGCTCGGTGCGGTTCATGTGCTCCTGGGCCACCACGCCAGAGGCGATCGAGACCTTGATCGACGCGGTCAAGGGCGCGCGGCCCTAACCGACCTCATCCGCCGCCAGCCAGGCCAGGACGTCGGGCCAGTGCTTGTGCGGCAGGTAATGGCCGACGCCAGGCACGACCCGCACCTCCGCGCAGGGACGACCGAGCCAGGCCAGCAGCCGTTCGGCCGAGGCGCCCGGGTCATCGGCGCCGTACCAGACGCTGATCGGCGCGCTCAGCCGCGGCAGATCCAGCCGCGGCGTGTTCACGCACAGGGTCAGCTCCCGGGCGGCGCCCTTGGACCCTCGGCTCAAACACTCGCTCATATAGTCGTAGATGAAGGCGATCACGTCGGGATGGCTGCGCAGATAGGCGGCGTCGCCGGGCGCCGAGGCGGCCGTCCGCACCATGGTCTCCACCTGGCGCAGGGACAGTCGATGCCGAAGCAGGGCATAGAGCGGCCCCACCGCCCAGGCCGACCGCGACATGCGACGGTGCAGCAGGATCATCGGATGGCGGCGATCCCGCTCGGTTTCCGGCTCGACCCCGGTAGGCCGACCTGAAACCAGCAGCAGGCGCTCGGCGCGCGGCCCCAGGGCGTCGGCATAGGCCAGGGCGAAACCCACCCCGTTCATGAAGGCCGCGACCCTCACCTGGCGCAGGTTGAGGGCGTCGGTCAGGGCCACCAGGTCCCCGGCGATGGCCGCAAAGCTCAGCTCTGCGGGCGGGTCCGAGCGGCCGGTGCCGGGCCGCTCCACGCAGAGGATGTAGAGCCCGAGATCGTGGGCGAGCTGATCGGTGCCTCGGGGCAGCAGGCTGGAGCCCAGGCCCTGATGGACCATCATGCAGGCCTGGCCCTTGGGATCGCCATAGACCCGGTAGGCCAGGGTCCGGCCGTCCTCCAGTCTGTGCGTCCGAACCGGCGGCGCAGACCCCAGGGCGCCGGCCTCAGTGGCCGCCACCGTATCGGGGGTCGAGGTCTGAAGGGACGACGACAGGGCGCTGAGCTGGGCGAGCGCCCGGACCAGGTCGCTCTGGCGGTTCAGGCCCATCTTGTCGAACACCGCCCGGAGCTGATTGCGGACCGTGTTGAGGGAGACGTTCAGATCCTCAGCCGACTCCTTGAGGGTCAGGCCATCCTTCAACCGCGCGGCCAGCCGCGTTTCGGCTGGCGTCAGGCCAAAGCTCTCGCGGATCGTGCGCCACAGATGATCGGTGGCCTCCACCGCCGGGAAGATCAGCGCCGCAGAGGCGCGGTCGGCGCCCTCGATCCCGAGGATCAGCTCTGGCGGCGTCACATCGAGGGGCGACATGTAGGCGAAGTGAGGATCGTCATCATCGGCCTGGACGAACTTGACGATGACCTGACTGGCCTGGGACTCGGCCAGTCGGGCGCGGGCGTGGGCCAGGGCTTCGTGGTTCGACGGATTGAAGAACCGCATGCCGCGGCTCTCCACCACCCCCAGGCGGTCGCGAAACAGCGCCTCGCCAGAGCCATTCCAGCCGACGACGCCGCCGGAGGGCGACAGGAGGATCACGCCCAGACTCGGCTTCGCGGCCAGGGCCGCGTCCTCGAGGCTGCGGAAATTCACCAGGGCCGAATGGGCCTCGGGAACGGCCTCAGGCGCCGCGCCCACGGCGGCGATGATCTCTTCCCATCGTTCGGGACGCGCGGCGACGGCGTAGATCGTCTCGATCAGCTGAGCGGCGTCAGCTTTCGGCGCGGTCGAAGGGGACAAGGGTGATCAGACGCAAATGGGGGAACTGGGGGAGGCCCCAGATTACACGGGTCGCCCCGTCCGCCAAGCATGCGTGCGATCACCCTGTGTCGGTCAGGCCATGGCCGGCGATCGGTGGCCGAGCATCCGCGCCATCCGGCCTTCGATGATCTCTTCGGCCTCGGCCACGATCCGGCTGATCAGCTCCTGGCAGGTGGGAATGTCGTGGATCAGGCCCTGGATCATGCCCGCCGACCAGATGCCGTGTTCGGGATCGCCGGTCTCATAGACCACCCGGCCGCGGGAGCCGGCCACCAGTTCACGGACGTCCTCGAACTTGGCGCCGGAGCGCTCCAGCTCGACCACCTGGCGGCTGATGTCGTTGCGCGCCACCCGGCTGGTGTTGTGCATGGTGCGGAAGATCAGGTCGGTGGCCCGCTCGTCGTTCTCGACGATCTGGCGCTTCACGTTTTCATGGATCGGGCTCTCCACCGTACACATGAAGCGGGTGCCCATATTGATGCCCTCGGCGCCCAGGGCCAGGGCCGCGGCCAGGCCGCGGCCGTCGCCGAAGCCGCCCGAGGCGATCATCGGGATCTTCACCTTGTCGGCCGCCGCCGGGATCAGGATCAGGCCCGGAATGTCGTCCTCGCCCGGATGGCCGGCGCATTCGAAGCCGTCAATGGAGATGGCGTCCACCCCCATCCGCTCGGCCGACAGGGCGTGACGGACGGCGGTGCACTTATGGATGACCAGCACCCCGTGCTTCTTCAGCTCTTCCACATGCTCGGCGGGCTTGTTGCCGGCGGTCTCGACGATCTTGATCCCGGAATCGATGATCGCCTGGCGGTATTCCGCGTAGGGCGGCGGGTTGATGGCCGGGAGGATGGTCAGGTTCACGCCGAAGGGCTTGTCGGTCATGGACCGGCAGCGCTCGATCTCCTTGACCAGGTCCTTCGGGGTCGGCTGGGTCAGCGCGGTGATGAAGCCCAGGCCCCCGGCGTTGGCCACGGCGGCCACCAGCTCGGCGCGGCCCACCCACTGCATGCCGCCCTGCACGACCGGATGCTCGACGCCGAACATCTCGGTGAAACGGGTCTTCAAGGCCATGACGTCCTCCCAAACAATTGTTTGAAGCACTCAAACCCTTGAACGCTGTTCAGGCAAGCCACGCCGTGCGGCGATCAGAGTCCCGAGCGGCCGATGGCGTAGAAGCGGGACGCCCGCTGGGCGCGCAGGTCGTCGGCGGAGAGGATGGAGAGCTTGTCCAACTCCTCATCCAGCACATCGCCGAGGGTCTGCAGCATGGCCGCCGGGTCGGAATGGGCGCCGCCGGCCGGCTCGGGCACGATGCGGTCGACGATCTTCATCTTCAGCAGGTCCTGGGCCGTGATCTTCATGGCCTTGGCGGCCTCTTCGGCCGTCCGGGACCCCCGCCACAGGATGGAGTTGGCGCCCTCTGGCGAGATCACCGAGTAGATGGCGTGTTCCAGGATCAGCACCCGGTTGCCCGAGGCGATGGCGATGGCGCCGCCGGAGCCCCCCTCCCCGCTGACCACGCAGATCATCGGCACGCCCAGGGTCAGGCACCGTTGGGTCGAGCGGGCGATCGCCTCGGCCACGCCGCGCTCCTCGCTGCCCACGCCGGGATAGGCGCCGGCCGTGTCGATGAAGCTGATGACCGGCAGGTTGAAGTTTTCCGCCATGTCCATCAGGCGGATCGCCTTGCGATAGCCCTCCGGACGAGTCGAGCCGAAATTGTGCTTCACCCGGCTGGCTGTGTCGTGGCCCTTTTCGTGACCAAGGATCATCACCGGACGACCGCGGAAACGTCCTGGACCGCCGATCAGGGCCTGATCATCGGCGTATTTGCGGTCGCCGCGCAGCTCGACGAACTCGTCGATCAGACCCGCCGCATAGTCCACGAAGTGGGGCCGCTCCGGATGGCGGGCGACCTGGGTCTTCTGCCAGGGATCAAGCTTGGCGTAGGCCTTGACCCGCAGCTCGGCGGCCCGGGCGCGCAGCGCCTCGATCTCGGTGTCCATGCCGCCGCCCTCGGCCGTCTCCGACAGGCGCTGGAGCTCCTCGATCTTCGCTTCGAGCTCAGCGATGGGTCGCTCGAACTCGAGATAATGTGCGGCCATCGAGCTGTCTGTCCCTGGCTGTGGGCGGAAGCGGCGGAAGTTAGGCGGGAACCCTCATGGTCACAAGGCCCGTCTGGCCCCCACTCTGGCGGGCTAGGAGGCCGGTGGGGTCTTGGCGCCTGACGGCCCCTCTGTCGGCGCGTCCGGTTCGACCTCGACGACAGGCCGGGTGACATCCTCGGCGGCGTCGTTGGTGGTCGGGGCGGCCACCTTGGCCGGCTCCGGCGCAGACGGGGTCTTCAGCTGCAGGACATCGAGCGCCTTGTCGCCCTCGTGGCCGAACAGGCTGCGGATCCGCAGGTCGGTCTGCGGGAAGGGGATTTCGATATCGGCCGCACGCAAAGCGTCGTCGATCGCCCAGGTATAGGCCGCCAGCATGGCGTTGGGCCGCTTGGCGGCGTTGAGGTCCGGCCAGACCAGCAGCTCGAAGTTCAGCGCCGAATCCCCGAAGCCGACCAGCCAGACCTGGGACTTGTGAGTGTCGCTTTCCGGCATGGTGAAAGGCAGGGCCCGCGAGGCGGCCAGCACAGCGTCACGCACCCTGTCCTTATCGGCCCCATAGGCCACCGAAAAGGGAATGTGGATCCGACGGGTCTGCCCGTGCAGGGTCCAGTTGACCAGGGTCCCCTCGATCAGGTGCGAGTTGGGGACGATGATGTCGATGTTGTCGTTATTGCGGATCCGGGTCGCCCGCGGGCCGATCTCCTGCACCTGGCCCCGGTGGCCGTCCTCCAGCTCCACATAGTCGCCGATATTGACCACGCGGTCGAAGATCAGCACCAGGCCGGAGACGAACTCCTTGACCACCCCCTGCAGGCCCAGGCCGACGCCGACGCCGACCGCGCCGGCGAAGATGGCCAGGGAGGAGAAGTCGAGGCCGACGGTGGAGAGGCCGGCGACCAGGCCGACGATGACCACCCCATAGGTGACCAGCTTCTCGACAATGTAGAGCGCCGAGCCGCCATACCGGACCCGGCTGCGCAGCCGCCGCAGGGCGAAGGCCACGGCCGCGGCGACGACAAAGGCCATCACCACCACGAGGGCCCCGGCGATGATGCCGCCCAAGGTCACCGGCGTGCGGCCAATGGTGAAAAGGACGAACTCCTCCACCCGCTCCAGATCGGTCTGCATCTAGCGCTTACGTCCCAATGGATGTTTGGTTTCCACCACCTGGCGCAGATGGTCGCCGGCCAGGTGGGTGTATATCTGCGTCGTGGCGATGTCGGCGTGACCCAGGAGGGTCTGGACGACCCGCAGGTCGGCGCCGCCCTCCAGCAGATGGGTGGCGAAGGCGTGGCGAAGGACGTGGGGGCTGACCCGGGCCGGATCGATCCCGGCGCCGGCGGCGGCCTCGTCCAAGAGCTGAGCCAACCGCCTGGGCGTCAGCCGGCCACCCTTGCCGCGGGAGGGAAACAGCCAGGGATTGGCGGCGTCGCCCTTGGGCAGGAAGGTCGGCCGGACCTGCAGATAGGCTTTCACGGCCGCCCGGGCCGCGGTGTTGAGGGGCGCCAGCCGCTCCTTGCCGCCCTTGCCCTTGACGATCAGATAGGCCGGGTCGCGGGCGAGGACGGACAGGGGCAGAGCGGTCAGTTCGGAGACCCGCAGGCCCGAGGCGTAGAGCAGCTCCACCATGCAGGCCAGCCGCAGCCCCTGGGCGCCGTCCCGGGCGGCAGCCGCGGCGATCAGGGCGTCAACCTCGGCCCGGCTCAGGGTCCGCGGCAGGGGGCGGCCCTTGCGCGGCGCGTCCACCCGGCGGGACGGATCGTCGCTGCGCCAGCCTTCCCCCAGAACGAACCGATAGAACTGCCGCACGCTGGCCCGGCGCCGGGCGGCGGTCGCCGGGGCCAGGCCCCGCGCCCCCAGGGCGGCGAAATAGGACTCTATGGCCTCGGCGCTGGCCTCCGCCAGGCTGGTCCCCTGCCCGGCCAGAAAGGCCTGGGCGTCGGTCAGGTCCTTGCCATAGGCCGTCAGGGTGTTACGCGCAGCGGCCCGCTCCACCGACATCATCTCGAGAAACGCCTCGACCCAGCCCTCGGTGGTCAGGGCGCTCATCTCAGGGCCAGCAGGCCTTCGACCGCAAACGCCCGGGCGTGATCGGCAAGCCCGGCCCTCGCCAGCGCCGCGATGATCCGCGCACGATCGGTCGCGGCCGGTCCGTTCGCCCCGGCCTCGGCGCTGGTCCAGAGAGCCAGGAGGGCGGTCTCGCCAGACAGTTCTGCGCTCGCGGCCTGGTCCATAGCGAAGGCCCGCGCCGCCGGCGCCTTGGCCGGGGGCAGGCTGAAGGCGCTGAACTCCCCGCGGGCCTGCGGGCTGAAGGGGGTCCCCAGGGCGGCCAGGATCAGGGCGGCCTCCTGGGCGCGGCGGCGATGGCGCGCCTCGCCGACCCCGCCCCGTTCGACCAGCCGGTCAAGGGTGGGACGGTCCTGGCGTCCGGACGCCGCAGCGATCAGGGCGTCCAGCAGGGCGAGAGCCAGGGCGTCGGGCTGAGGAGCATCATCCTGCGCCAGGGCGCTGCGGACCCCTTCGGCCAGGGCCAGGTCGCCTTGAGCCAGCACGGCCATGGCTGCGGATACGGGCCCCTCGGCCGCGATCATCGGCCAGCGCGCCTCAGGCGGCGGCGGCCCCTCCAGGGCTGCGGCCACGCCGGGGCCGGGCTCGGCGACGCTCAGGTCGAGGCCCAGGCTGCGGGACAGGGCCAGATCCAGGCCGCCCCGCAGGGCGGCCTCGCCCGGATCCCTGGCCCCGGCGAGCTTGGCCCCCATAAACCGGGCGAAAACGGCGTCGCGCTCGACCCCCTGGGCGAGATCATAGGTCAGTCGGGCGGCGGCCTCCCCGGCCCGGGCCTGACAATAGGCCCGCAGCCGCAGCCAGTAGACCTGATCACGATCGACGCTGAGGGCCTGGGCGATGTCGCAGGCCTCCTGGTCGGCGCCGGTCAGCAGGGCGGCTTCGGCGGCGACCTGGGACAGGGCGCTGTTGCGGTCGAGCCCACCCGTCCGGCGGAGCACCGCCTGGGCCGAACCGGCCTCCCCCAGGACGATCAGGGCCTGGGCCCGGGCCGCGGCCAGGGCCGGATCGTCCCCAGCCCCCTCGGGTCCCCGGGCGCCGGTGGCCAGCACCGCGCGGGCAAGCGCCGAGGCGGCGGGCGACAGGGGTTTCTGCGCCAGCAGAGGCAGGACCGTCCGCGCCGTGGTCGCCGAGGCGCCGTTCCAGAGTTCCGGTCCCAGGCCGGTGTCCCGCCCGGCGCCGGAGAACAGGTCAGGCGCCGGCAACAGGGCGCTTTCCACGGTCTGGCCGGGGGCCGGCCCGGGGAGGGCCAAGGCCACGAGCGCCAGGCCGGCGAGAACGGGGGATCTGAACTTCAGCATGGGCTCACCTTAGACTGGCTTGAGCAGCCGTCATGCCCCCCTTGCGGATTTTACATGACAGCCCCGAGGTAAACCGAGCTTCACTGGTTCCAAACTCAGATGCGAGGCCCCAATGACCACGTCCGTCGAGCCCACCCGTGACGACATGCAGCGTATCCTCGAGCGGCAGAAGGCCGCCCAACTGGCTGAGGGACCGCCCTCCGAGCAGCTGAGGCTGGCGCGACTGGATCGCTGCATCGACCTGCTGGTCGACCACGCCGATGAGATCGCCGACGCGATCAACGAGGACTTTGGCTCCCGCTCAAAGGCGGTCACCGGCCTGACCGACATCGCCGCCTCCATCGGGCCGCTGAAACACGCCAAGACCCATCTGCGGAAATGGATGGCGCCGGAGAAGCGCAAGACGACCCCGGCCATCCTCGGCCTGTTCGGCGCCAAGGCGCAGCTGCAGTTCCAGCCCAAGGGCGTGGTCGGCGTGATCAGCCCGTGGAACTTTCCGGTCAACCTGACCTTCGGGCCCCTGGCCGGCATCCTGGCGGCGGGCAACCGGGCGATGATCAAGCCCTCGGAGTTCACCCCGAAAACGTCTGAGCTGATGAAGGCCATGTTCGCCAAGGCCTTCAGCGAAGACGAGATCGCCGTCTTCACCGGCGGCCCCGATGTCGGCCGCGCCTTCTCGGGTCTCGCCTTCGACCACCTGATCTATACGGGCGGCACGGCGGTGGCCCGCCACGTGATGCGGGCGGCGGCCGACAATCTGGTGCCGCTGACCCTGGAGCTTGGGGGCAAAAGCCCGGTCATCCTGTCCGAGGGCGCCGATATGGGCCTGGCGGCGGCCCGGATTATGGCGGGCAAGACGCTCAACGCCGGTCAGATCTGCCTGGCGCCTGACTATGTTCTGGCGCCGGAGGGCCAGGTGGGCGCCTTCGTCGAGGAGGCCCGGGGCGCAGTGGCGCGCATGTTCCCGACGCTGAAGGACAATCCCGACTACACCGCCATCATCGCCCAGAACCACTATGAGCGGATCACCGGCTATATTGAGGACGCCCGGGCCAAGGGCGCCGAGGTGGTCGAGCTCAATCCGGCCGGCGAGGACTTCAGCCAGCAGCCCTATCGCAAGATTCCGCCGACCCTGATCCTCAACCCCACCGACGACATGACGGTGATGCAGGAAGAGATCTTTGGACCCGTCCTGCCGGTGAAGACCTATCGCGGGACCCAGGCGGCCATCGATTTTGTGAACAGCCGCGAGCGGCCCCTGGCCCTCTACTGGTTCGGCTCTGACGAGGCCGAGAAGGAAAAGGTGCTGACCCAGACCACGTCGGGCGGAGCGACCGTCAATGACGTGATCTTCCATGTGGCCCAGGAAGAGTTGCCCTTCGGCGGCGTCGGGCCCTCGGGGATGGGCTCCTATCACGGCCATGACGGCTTCAAGGAATTCAGCCATCGCAAGTCGGTCTACAGCCAGTTGAAAAAGGACATCGGGCCCCTTCAGCGGATGCGGCCGCCCTACGGCCCGGCCATCGCAGGCTATCTCAAGGGGGCGGTCAAGCGCTGAGCTAGGCGCCTTCCACCAGGTTGAGGATCTGGGCGCTCTCGCCTTCGGCCAGGGGGACATTGACGGTGCAGACCAGGCCCTCGGGCCGGTGCTCGATGCGGGTGAGGCCGTCGCCGTCCTGGCCGAAACTGCGGGCGATCAGGCGCAGGCCAAATCCTTCGCGACCATCCGGGGGCGCCACCGGCGGGCCGCCCGTCTCCCGCCAGAGGAGGGTCATGGTGCGCGCGCCAGCCACGTCATGGGCCAGGTTCCAGGAGATGGAGACCTGCCCGTCCACTGTCGACAGGGCGCCGTACTTGATGGCGTTGGTCGTCAGCTCGTGCAGCACCAGCGAGAGGGAGACCGCCTGCTGAGGGCTGAGAAAGACTCGCGGCCCCTCGATGCGGAACCGGCCCAGGCCGGACGTGTCATGCGGCGCGAGGGCGCGCTCGACAATGGCCCCGAGATCGGCGCCGGCCCAGCTTTCGGCCACCAGGACATTGTGCGCCTGGGCGAGCGCGATCAGCCGTTCGGTCAGGACGTTGCGGGTGCTCGCGCTGACATCGGCGGCGCGCAGGGTGTGATCGACAATCGACTGGACCGTAGCGAGGGTGTTCTTGATCCGGTGGTTGAGTTCGTTCAGCAGCAGAATCCGCTGGTCCTCAGCCAGCTTGGCCGCGGTCTCGTCCCGCAGGAACTTGATCAGCTGTGGCCGATCGCCGAGCGTCATGGTCACCCCATTGGCCCAGAACCGCTGACCGTTCTGCCGCACATGCCATCGGGTGTCTTCGGCGCGACCGTCGCGATAGGCCTTGGCCATCTCGGCCTCAGGCGTTCCGGCCTCAATGTCCGGCGCCATGAAGAGCTCGGCGAACGACATGCCAATGGCCTCGTCAGGACTGTAGCCGAAGATGGTCTGCGCGCCCGGAGACCAGGCCGCGATGCGGCCGTCTGGCTCCAGGGTGAAGACGGCATAGTCGCGGGCGTTCTGCACAATAAGGTAGGCCAAATCCGGGTCGATCAAGGCGAAGGCGCCCCTGTGTTGCTAACTGCGGGTTCAACGCGCCAGAGGCTCCAATAGTCTCCGGCCAAGGCTGTTGATCCGCGCAACCGGTGAAACGACGCCTGGCCGGGCGCCTCCGGGCCGCGGCGGTTGGCGCAGGCGCCGCGGCTCGTGTAAAGCCTTGCGCCTCATGGATCGATACGAACCCCTCCGCCATCGCACCATCGCCCTGGTGGGCCTGATGGGCGTCGGCAAGTCGAGCGTCGGCCGCAGACTGGCCAATGCGCTGGAGCTTCCCTTTCGCGACGCCGACTCCGAGGTGGAGGCCGCCGCCGGGCGCGCCATCACCGAAATCTTCTCTGAACTGGGCGAGGCCGCCTTCCGCGACGGCGAGCGCCGGGTGATCCAGCGCCTGCTCGACGAGCCGCCCCATGTGCTGGCCACCGGCGGCGGCGCCTTCATGAACGATGAGACCCGCGCGCTGCTGACGTCCAAGGCGCTTGTGGTCTGGCTACGCGCCGACCTGGAGCTTCTGGCCAGACGGGTTGGGCGCAAGGACACGCGCCCGCTGCTGAAAGACTCAGATCCCCTGACCGTGCTCAAGGCTCAGGCGGAGCAGCGCTATCCCGTCTACGCTCAGGCTCACGTGGTGGTGGACACCGGCGACACGGCCCACCACGTGACCGTCGCCCAGGTCATCGACGCCCTGACGCAATATCTCTCCGAGGAAGGCGCATGATCCAGACCGTCACCGTCGGCCTCGGCGATCGCGCCTATGAGGTGCGCATCGGAACAGGCCTGCTGGCCCAGGCCGGTCAGCATATCCGCCCGCTTCTCAAGCGGGGGCGGACCGCGATCATCAGCGACGAGACCGTCTGGCGCCTGCACGGCGCAGCCCTGACTGGGGCGCTTTCGGCCGAGGGGATCAGCGCGACGCCGGTGCTGGTTCCCGCCGGCGAAGGCTCCAAGAGCTTTGACATGCTGGCCCGGGTCAGCGACGATCTGCTGGCCCTGGAGCTGGACCGCGGCGATCTGATCATCGCCTTCGGCGGCGGCGTGGTGGGCGACCTCGCCGGATTCGCCGCGGCGATCTATAAGCGCGGTATCGACTTCGTGCAGATCCCGACCACCCTGCTCGCGCAGGTGGACTCCTCGGTGGGCGGCAAGACCGCCATCGACACGTCCCGGGGCAAGAACCTGATCGGCGCCTTTCATCAGCCCCGGCTGGTGCTGGCCGACCTGGACGTGCTCTCGACCTTGCCGGCGCGGGAAATCCGGGCGGGCTACGCCGAGATCATCAAGTACGGCCTGCTAGGCGACCTCGACTTCTTCGCCTGGCTGGAAGCCCATGGCGGCCAGGTCACAGCCCTGGCGCCCGACGACCTGGCCCTGGCCGTGCGACGCTCGGTGGAGATGAAGGCGGAAATCGTGGCGCAGGACGAACGGGAGGCCGGCCGCCGGGCCCTGCTCAATCTCGGCCACACCTTCGGCCACGCCCTGGAGGCCGAATGCGGCTATGGCGAGGACCTGCTGCATGGTGAAGCCGTGGCCATCGGCATGGCCCAGGCCTTTCGGTTCTCCGCCAGCCAGGGCCTGTGCGCAGGCCAGGACGCTGTTCGGGCTGAAGCCGCCATCGCCGCGGTGGGCCTGCCGGTGCGCATGGACGCCCTGCCCGGCCACCCGTTCGACAGCGAGAAGCTCCTGGCGCACATGGGCCAGGACAAGAAGGCCGAGGGCGGCCGGCTGACCTTCATCCTCAATCGCGCCCTGGGAGAGGCCTTCGTCGCCCGGGACGTCGATCCTGAGTCCGTCCTGCAGTTTCTCATCGCGGAGGGCGCCCGCTCGACGGGCGCGACGGCATGATCACAGCCATCCTCATCGGCCTGGCCCCCGCCATCCTGGTCCTGCTGTTCTGCTCGGCCCTGATCTCGGGCACCGAGACCGCCATGACCGCGGCCAGCCGCAGCCGCATGCACAGGCTGGAGCGGGACGGCGACAAGGCGGCCGCCCGGGTCAACCGCCTGATCAACAACCAGGAGAAGCTGATCGGCGCGATCCTGCTCTCCAACAACGCCATCAATATCGGGGCCTCGGCCCTGGCCACCACCGTGCTGACGGCGGCGATCCCCGGCCCCACCGGTCCGCTCATCGCCACGGTGATGATGACCACCCTGGTGGTGATCTTCGCCGAGATCCTGCCCAAGACCCTGGCCATCGCCCAGCCGGACAAGGCCGCCCGCATCCTGTCGTGGCCCGCGACCTGGGTGGTCAAGATCTTCGGCCCCCTGGCCAACAGCGCCCAATGGGTGGTGCGGCTGACCCTGCGCCCCTTTGGCATCAAGCTCGATATGGAAACCGACGTCCTCGCGGCTCATGAGGAGATCCGCGGGGCGGTGGAATACCACCACTCAGAAGGCCTGGTGGAGAACCGCGACCGGCTGATGCTGGGGGGCGTTCTCGACCTCGCGGACATGGATGTGGGCCAGGTGATGGTCCACCGGAAATCGATCTCCATGATCGATATCAGCCTGCCGGTGCGCGAGTTCGTCGCCGCGGTGCTCGGCAGCGCCCATACCCGCATGCCGGTCTATCGCGATGATCCGGAGGACATTGTCGGCTTCCTGCACGCCAAGGATCTGCTGAGGGCGCTGGCCGAGTCAGACGGCGACATGGGTCGGCTGGACCTGCAGGCCATCCTGCGGGAGCCCTGGTTCATCCCCGACACCACCAACCTCAAGGACCAGCTTAACGCCTTCCTCAAACGCCACACCCACTTCGCCCTGGTAGTGGACGAGTACGGCGGCCTGAAGGGGCTGATCACCCTGGAGGATATCCTTGAGGAGATCGTCGGCGAGATCGAGGACGAGCATGATGTGGCTGTCCCAGGCGTCCGGCCCCAGCCCGACGGCTCGGTGAGCGTCGACGGCTCGGTGCCCATCCGCGACCTCAACCGCGCCATGGACTGGGAACTGCCCGACGAGGACGCCGTGACGGTCGCGGGCCTGGTGATCCACGAGGCCCAGACCATCCCGCGGGTGGGCCAGACCTTCATCTTCCATCGCCACCGGTTCCAGATCGTTCGGCGCGAGCGCAACCAGATCACCGCCTTGCGGGTCTCACCGCCTATCGAAGCTCCCGTCGAGGAGTGATGGCCTTCGTCGGCGCGTCCCTGCGCGCGGGGAACCGTCACCATGCGGCGGCGTTACTTCCTGTGAAGCTGGTGCGGAGGCCGTACGCGACATGGTCAGAGCGAGCGCACCGCACGTAAAGTCTGTCCGTAGCAAGGGCGCACGCAGGCGAAGCCTTCGCCTTTGCCTTTGCCGGGGCTTTGCGGCAACCTCCCCCACCGCTCTTTGGCGACCTGGAGCCTTAATATGACTGATCTCGCCAAGCTCGCTGGCCTGCGGGTCCTTGTCGTTGAGGATGAGATGATGGTCTCGATGCTCATCGAGGACATGCTGAGCGACCTGGGCTGCAAGGTCGTCGGCCCGGCCTCACGGCTGGAAGAGGCCATCACCCTGGTGGAAAGCCACGAGATCGACTGCGCGGTGCTGGACGTCAATCTGGGCGGTCAGCCGATCTTTCCCCTGGCTGACATCCTGCGGGCCAAGGGCGCGCCCTTCGCCTTCGCCACCGGCTATGGCGACGCCGGCCTGCGCGACGTCGACAAGGGCGCCCCGGTGCTCCAGAAGCCCTTCCGCGAAAGCGACCTCGCCCGGGTGCTCGGCGAACTCCACGCCCGGGTCTGAGGCCCCTTCGCCGCCCTATGGCAGGGCGGCGAGCACCTTCTCCGGCGTCAGGGGATAGTCCCGGATCCGCGCGCCGCAGGCGTTGTAGACCGCATTTGCGATCGCTGCGCCGGCGCCAGCGATGCCCAGTTCACCCACCCCCTTGATCCCCATGGGATTGGCCTTGTCGTCCACCTCGTCGAGGAACATGGCCGAGAGATCGGCGATGTCGGCATGGGCCGGCACATGATAGCCGGCCAGGTCCTGGGCGATGAACGAGCCGTAGCGGGGATCGACCTCATTGTACTCGTGCAGGGCCGTGCCGACGCCCCAGATCATGCCGCCGGTGATCTGGCTCATGGCGGTCTTGGCGTTGAGGATGCGTCCGGCGGCGAACACCCCGAACATGCGACGCAGGCGAACCTCGCCCGTGTCGGGATCCACGCCCACCTCGGCGAAATGGGCGCCATAGGTGTGCTGGGAATAGTCCCGCGCATCGGCGGCGGGCGTGATCGAGCCCTCCACATAGACGCCGTCGGGCGCAGCCCGGGCCACCAGACGCTCCAGGGGCTCGGCGCGGTTGTCGACGGCGATATTGCCGCCGCCGAAGGTGACGAGCTCGGGATCATCGCCATAGAGGGGCGAATTGGGATCGCCGATGGCCAATTCGGCCAGGGCCTTGCGCAGGTTCATGCCGGCGGCGAAGGCCGCAGACCCCGCCGTGGCGGCGCCGAACTGACCGCCGGAGCCCGGCGCCGGCGGGAAGTCTGAATCCCCCAGTTCCACCTTCACCTGGGCGAGCGGCACGCCAAGCGTCTCGGCGGTGATCTGCGCCAGGATCGTGTAGGTGCCGGTGCCGATGTCGGTCATGCCCTGGCGCAGGGTGATGGTTCCGTCGGTGTCGATCCGCACGCCCGCCTTGGCCGGCAGCAGGAAGTTGCCGCGGATGGCGGCGGCCATGCCAAGCCCCACCAGCCAGCGGCCGTCGCGGACCTGGCCGGGCTTGGGATTGCGGCGGTCCCAGCCGAACCGCTGGGCGCCCTCGGTCATGCAGCGGACCAGCTGGCGGGTGCTGAAGGGTTTGCCGGTTTCGGGGTCGGTCTCCGGCTCGTTGCGCAGCCGCAGCTCGATGGGGTCGAGGCCGAGCTGCTCGGCCAGTTCGTCCATGGCGCATTCCAGGCTCAGCATGCCGGAGGCCTCGCCCGGCGCCCGCATGGGACCGGCGGCAGGGATGTCGAGCTTGACCAGCCGGTGGCCGGTCAGCCGGTTCGGCGCCGCATAGAGGCTGCGGGCGAAGTTGGCCGCGTGCTCCGTAAACGGCGTCTCCCGGCGGCAGTGGGTCACCGCCTCCAGGGCGAAGGCGTCGAGGCGGCCGTCGGCCTGGGCGCCCAGACGAACGCGCATGTGCACGGCCGGCCGATGGATGGTGGCCTGGAACATCTGCTGGCGGGTGTAGGCGACCTTGACCGGCTGGCCGAGCTCGCGGGCGGCCAGGGCCGCCAGCGTCAGGTCGTCATAGGCCTGCCCCTTGCCGCCGAAACCGCCGCCGATATAGCGGGTCACCAGGCGGACCTGGGTCGAGGGGATCATCAGGGTCTCCGCCAGGGTGTGCTGGCCGCCCTTCACCATCTGGATCGAGGTGTGGACCGTGACGTTGTCGCCGTCCCACCAGGCGGTGGTGGCGCAGGGCTCCATCTGGGCGTGGTTCTGCAGCGGGCTGACATAGGTCTCGT
This sequence comes from Caulobacteraceae bacterium UBA3198, assembly GCA_002363865.1. Classification (GTDB taxonomy): domain Bacteria; phylum Pseudomonadota; class Alphaproteobacteria; order Caulobacterales; family Caulobacteraceae; genus Phenylobacterium. The sequence goes on along the minus strand of DEWY01000013.1, from coordinate 132,464 downwards.
CCAGGCGCACGGGGGCGCCGGCGAAGGCGGCCTCAAAGTCGCCCACCCGCATATCCTCCTCGCCCTCGGGCTGGTCGGCCTTGGCGAGGTTGTCCTCGAAGATCAGGTCGGCGGGGGCTTCCTCGTAGGTGAAGCGCACCAGGGCCGCGGCGGCCTTGGCGTTTTCCAGGGTGTCGGCGACGACGAAGCCCACATGCTGGCCGAAGTGTTCGATCCGCGGCGCCAGGGCCGGGTTCGATCCCCGCTGGCTACGGGGATTGATCTTCGCCCCGCGCTCGCCCTGGGCCGGCACATTATGCGGCGTCCAGACCAGGCGGACCCCCGGCGCGGCCTGGGCCGCGGAGATGTCGGCCGAAACCACCATTCCCTTGGCGACCGGCGAGGCGATCAGCACCCCATAGGCCGGCGGCGAGGGCGCCTCGACCTCATAGGCGAAGGGCGCAGATCCCGTGACCTTCAGGCGGCCCTCATAGCGATCGACGCCCTTGCCGATCAGACCGCTGCGGTTTTCGCTGATGGGGGTCGGCGCCGCCCAATCCTTGACCGAACTCATTGGTCGTCTCCTGCGCCAGCGGTGGTGAGGCAGGCCGCCCCCAGGCGGGCCATCAGCTTGAGCTTGAAGTCGTTGTGGCCGTCAGGCCGGGCGGCCTTGAGTTCCGCAGCCATGGCCTCGGCGGGACTGGCCCCCTGGGCCAGGGCGAGCTCGGCGGCCTCGGCCCGCCAGGGCTTATGGGCGACCGCCCCCAGGGCGACCTTGCCGCCCGCCACCGCCACGCTGCCGATGGCGAAGGCGTAGGAGGCCCGCTCGCGCGCCTTGCGATAGATCTGGCCACCCGGCGGGGGTGGCGGCAGGACCACGGCCGTAATCATCTCGGCCGGGCGAAGCTCGGTCTCGATGTGAGGCGTGTCCCCCGGCAGACGGTGGAAGCCGTCCATGGCCAGCACCCGGGCCTCGCCGGCGCCCGATTCGGTCTCGACCTTGGCGTCCAGGGCGGTCAGGGCCACGGCCATGTCCGAGGGGTGGGTGGCGATACAGGCCTCGCTGGCCCCGAAGATCGCGGTGTTGGCGTAGATGCCGCCGATCGCCGCGCAGCCGGCGCCCGGCTCGCGCTTATTGCAGGGCTTGGTGGTGTCGTAGAAATAGGCGCAGCGGGTGCGCTGCAGCAGGTTTCCGGCCGTCGTCGCCTTGTTGCGCAGCTGACCCGAAGCCCCCGACAGAATGGCCTGGGCCAGGGCCGGATAGCGGGCGCGGACCCGGGGATCGGCGGCCACCTGGCTGTTGGTGGTCATGGCGCCCAGGCGCAGGCCGCCCTCGGGCGTGTCCTCGATGGCTCTGAGCGGCAGGCGGCTGATGTCCACCAGGTGAGAAGGCTGCTCGATCTGCAGCTTCATCAGGTCGACGAGATTGGTGCCGCCAGCCAGGAAGCGGGCGCCTGGGATCTCGGCCACCAGGGCCAGGGCCGTGGAGACATCGCCGGGGCGCTCGTAGGTGAAGGGCTTCATGCCACGCCTCCGGCGCTTCGGATGGCGGCGAGAATCTGGGGATAGGCCGAGCAGCGGCAAAGATTACCGCTCATCCGTTCGCGGATTTCTTCATCGGTCAGGACGGTGTCGGCGGCGAGATCCTGCGTCGCCAGACTCGCCCAGCCGTCGGCCGCCTCCTGCAGCATGCCCACCGTCGAACAGATCTGGCCCGGCGTGCAGTAGCCGCACTGGAAGGCGTCATGCTCCAGGAAGGCCGCCTGGACCGGATGCAGGGCCTCGCCCTGGGCCAAGCCCTCGATGGTGGTGATCTCGTCGCCCTCGTGGGTGACGGCGAGCGACAGGCAGGCGTTGATCCGCCGGCCGTTGACCAGGACCGTGCAGGCGCCGCACTGGCCATGGTCGCAGCCCTTCTTGGAGCCCTTGAGCCCCAGATTCTCCCGCAAGGCGTCAAGCAGGGTCGTGCGCGGATCAAGGTCCAGGCTGGCGGCCTGGCCATTGAGCGTAAAACTGGTCTTCAACGGGCGTCTCCCCAAACGCTGGACGGAAATCGCCGTCCTATTGGAACTCTGGTCGTCCTGCGGCGTCAGCTCTCGCCTGGCGCCAGGACCTTGAGCGACAGGGCGTGCACCGGCCCGGCCATCTCTTCGGAAAGGGCGCGGTAGATCATCCGCTGCCGGGCGACCTTCGGCGCGCCGGCGAAGGCCTGCGCCTCGATCAGGACATTGAAATGGGTCTCGCCGCCGGGCCGTGCGCCGGCATGGCCGGCATGGCGCGAAGACTCGTCTTCGATCTCCAGGCGGCTCGGCGCGAAGGCTTGGGTCAGCTTTTGGTGAATGGCATCGAATATGGCGCCCATTGCTCAAATCTTCAATTCTTCAAAAGTGCGGGCCGTAGGCCCATACTTGGGGCATGCCCGGCGCGTTTCAATACAAGCCCAAGTTCGTCGATATCCGCGTTCGTCCCCCCAAGCCGGGGGAGAGCGAGCGCGCCGACGACGTTTTCGCCCTGAAGCCAGGTGAACGCCGTTGCGATCACCCCGGCTGCTCCATGCCTGCGGCGGCCCGCGCGCCCAAGTCCCGGGAGATGATGAACGAGCACTATTGGTTCTGCCAGCCGCACGCGGCGGAATACAATCGCAACTGGAACTTCTTCGCCGGCATGAGCGAGGGCGAGATCAAGGCCCGGCAGGAGCAGGAACAGACCACCGGCGGCCGGCCGACCTGGGACTTCAAGGCCAGCCGCAATTCGCGGGAATCCGCGACCTTCACCAAGAACTTCGCCCGCGGCAAAGGCGGCTACCAGGACCCGTTCAATCTGTTCGGCCACGGGGGCGTCCAGGGGCCAGGGCCCCAGGCCCAGCCTGCCCGCCGGCTGGGCAAGATCGAGCGCAACGCCCTGGCCGACCTCGACCTGGACGACAATGCCGAGGGGCCGGCGATCCGCGCGCGCTACACCGAACTGGTCAAGCGCTGCCACCCGGACGCCAATGGCGGCGACCGCTCGGCCGAGAACAAGCTGCAGCGGGTGATCAAGGCCTATCAGGCCCTGCGCAAGGCGGGCATGGTCTGAGGGGCGGCAAGGTGACTGGGGGCGAGCACACCATCCTGGAGCTCAAGGCGGCCCGCCAGGCTGCGCGTCGGGCCCGGGCGCTCGCCCGCCGTCGCGCGACGCTGGCCGTCACCGCCGCCACCCTCGCCCTGATCGCCCTGAGCGCTGGCGCCCTGACGCCAGCCCAGCCCAGCCGTGGCGCCGGCGAACTGCCCGTGGCTCAATGGGCGAGCCTGCGGCTTCCCGCCCCGGTTCCCCAGGCGCCGGCCCCGCTCGCCAGCCAGATCGCCGCCCTGGGCGCGGCCTTCGATGGCCGGGCCGGCATCGCTGTCCGCGACCTGGAGGGCGGCTGGACCGCCACCCATGACGGCGAGGCCCTCTATCCGCAGCAGAGCGTCAGCAAGCTCTGGGTGGCGGTCAGCGTCCTGGACGCGGTCGATCGCGGCGTCCTGAGCCTGGACGATCCGGTCCTGGTGCGGCGGGAGGATCTCAGCATCTTCCACCAGCCGATCCGCGACCATGTGGGGCGCAACGGCTATGCGACCACGGTGGGCGAGTTGCTGGCCAGCGCCACCACCCGCAGCGACAATGCGGCCAACGACGTCCTGATGCGCCTGGTGGGCGGCCCCGACCATGTGCGGGCGGTGATCAGCGCCCGCGAGCTGGGGGCCATCAGCCTCGCCGACGAGGAACGCTATTTCCAGACCGCCATAGCCGGCCTGGACTGGCGGCCGGAATTCTCCTTCGGCCGCAATTTCTGGCGGGCCCGGGCGGCCATGCCCAAGGAAACCCGCCGCGCGGCCCTGGAGGCCTATCTCGAGGCGCCGCCCGACGGCGCCAGTCCCGTGGCCATGGTCGAAGCCCTGGACCGGCTGGCCGCCGGCGAGCTGCTGTCATCGACCTCGACCGCCCACCTGCTCGACCTGATGGCCCAGAGCCGGACAGGCCCCGAACGGCTGGCCGGCGGCCTGGTGGAGGGCTGGAGCCTGGCGCACAAGACGGGCACCGGCCAAGTCCTGGGTCGCCGGGCGACCGGCTACAACGATGTCGGCCTGCTGACCGCCCCGGACGGCCGCACCTATGCGGTGGCCGTGTTTATCGCCGACACCACCCGCTCCGTCCCCGAACGTCAGGCCCTGATGCAGGCGGTCACCCGCGCCGTCATCGCCCAGCACCACGGCCTTGATCCCGGTCAGAGCGCAGATGATGACTTCAATCTCCTGCCCCTGCCGGCGCAGGAGACCGCCGACCTCAGGCTGAGAGGGGATTTCCCGGCCCCTTAGGTCCGCCGTCTGCGAGGTTCAGCCGATCCCTCGGCAGCGCGTGGGGCAGTTCGGCCTGCAGGAAGGCGATCATCTTCTCGCGCACCTCGCAGCGCAGGTCGAAGGCCGTGGGCGCATTCCGGGCGCTGACCAGGCAGCGCACCTGGATGGTGCGCTCCGAGGTCTCGGTCACCGCCAGATTGACCACCTGGCCGTCCCACAGGGGCGAGGCCCTGGCGATCTCCTCCAGCTTGGATCGCAGCACCTCGATCGGGGCGGAATAATCCACATAGAGCATGACCGTGCCGATCAGAGAGGCGGTCTCCCGGGTCCAGTTCTGGAACGGCTGCTGGATGAAATAGGTCAGCGGCAGGATCATGCGCCGCCAGTCCCACAGGCGGACGACCACATAGGTCGAGGTGATCTCCTCGATCTGCCCCCACTCGTTCTCGACGATCACCGCGTCGTCGATGCGGATGGGCTGGGTGGTGGCGATCTGCACCCCGGCGATCAGATTGGTCAGGAAGGGCTGCAGAGCGAGACCCGCAATGATGCCCGCCGCCCCGGCCGAGGCCAGCAGACTGATCCCGTACTGCCGGACGCTGGGAAAGGTCATCAGGGCGAAGCCGGCGGTGAGGACGACGATCAGAATGCCCGCCGTCCGGGTCAGGATCCTCGTCTGGGTCACATGCTTGCGCGCCGTGAGGTTGTCTTCGGCGTCCAGCCTGAAGCGCCTCACATGCAGCAGACTCCAGATCTCCAGGGCGGTCAGCGCGCTCCAGCCCACCAGGATCACGAAGGCCACCGCCAGGATCCGGCGCAGGGCCTCCACCCCGCCCTCGCCCAGCTGGGCCAGGCTCGCCCCGGCGGCCAGGCCGAAGATCAGAGCCGCCAGTCGCGTAGGCCGGCGCAGCTTGACCACCAGGGTGGCCCAGTAGCTGTCCTTTCGCCGCAGGGTGCGGCGGATCATGCGGCTGACCAGGTCATGCAGGATCAGACCCGCCAGAGCGCCAAGCCCCAGAACAAAGAGGTTGAGGAGCCAGAGGGGCGCCCAGTCAGGACGATAGGCAAAGATCAGGTTCGCCATGCGCGAAGGCCTCGCTGTTAGCCGCGTCAGGTCTCAAACGCACAGCTCAGCTTCGGGATCGCTCGGCGATGCGCCTTGGCGGCCCCCGCCGCCTGGGCGCCCACATCCTGGGCGCCGCTGCGCCTCAGGGGGCGAAGCTGGAGCGGGCCTTGATCCCCCAATGGCCGTCCTCGCAGGTGACCACATAGATGGAGTCGAACCCACCGATGATGCTGCCGTCCTTGCGATATCGGGTGAAGCGGGTGTCGATATGCACCTTGTCGGCCCCGGAATGGATGATCTCACGCTTCTCCCAGGCCGAATGATCCCACTCTTTCAGGGAGGCGTGATCGAAGGTCGCCTGGGTCTGGTCCCCCTTGTTGATGATCCGCATCGTGTTCGACGCCAGGCGGATCGAGGGGAAGTTGAAGGTCTGTTCGAAGGCCTGCATGTCCCGGGCGTTGAAGGCGGTCATGAAGGCGTCGAGGCAGGCCATGGCGGCGGCCTCGGATTGTGCGTTGCGGCTCATCAGCTCCTCCCGTCGGCCTGTGATCGGCCGTGCGGGAGGAGCTTAAGCGCGCGAAGGCGGCGATGCGAAGGCGTTCAGGCCCCGGCCTGAGACCAACCGCCGCCCAGGGCCTTGAAGAGCACGATTTGGGCGTCGGCCACCTGGGCCTGGGACTGGGCCAGCTGGGCCTTCAGCCCGGCCAGGGTCCGCTCGGCGTCGAGCACGCCGAGGAAGCTGTCGACCCCAGCCTCGTAGCGCATGCGCGACAGCCGCGCGGCCCGCGCCCCCTGGTCCGTGGCCCGCTGCAGGGCCGCCCGGCGCTCGAGAGCCTTGGCGTACTGGGTCAGGGCCGTCTCGGTCTCCTGCAGGGCGACCAGGGTGACCTGCTCGAAGCTCGCCAGGGCCGCATCGGCGCCCGCCCCCGCCTGACTGATCCGCGAGCGGGCCGCCAGGATATTGGGGAAGCTCCAGGAGATCAGCGGGCCGACGTTGAACTGGTACTCATCCCCCAGGTCTGAGGCTTCGGCGCCCAGGGTGGAGACGCCGCCACCCAGGGTCACGCTGGGATAGAGGCTGGCCGTGGCCACACCGATGCGGGCCGTCGCCGCCGCCAGCCGGCGCTCGGCGGCGCGGACATCGGGGCGCCGCGCCAGCAGGGCCGCCCCGTCGCCCACCGGGATCGCCGTGGTCACCTCCGGAACGACCTGGCAGGCCGCTGCGGCGATGGGGGCCTCGGCCGGGGGCCGGCCCGTCAGCACCGCCAGGCGGAACAGGGCGCTGTCGCGCTGGGCCTCCAGCGGCGGCAGGGTGGCCCGGGTGGACTCAAGCTCGGTCTGGGCGCGGGCGACATCGAGGCCGGCCCCGCGGCCGAGCTCGAACTGGACGCCGGTGATATCGGCGGTCTCCTGCTGCAGGTCCAGGGTCTGCCGGGCCGTGGCGATCTGCAGATTGGCCGCGCAGAGATCGGCATAGGCCCTGGCGGTTTCGGCCGCCACGGTCACCCGGGCGGAGTCGAGCTGCGCCTCGGCCGCGCCGGCGTCGGCGCGGGCGGCCTCCACCGAGCGACGGACCCGGCCGAAGACGTCGAGCTCATAGGCGGCCTCGAAGCCGGCCTGGAAGCTGTCGCCTTCCTGGTAGGCGCCTGTGGCCAGGTCCTGCTGGCGGACCCGGGCGGCGCCCGCCGTCGTGGTGGTCGAGGGCAGGAAGCCGGCGCGGGCCTCGCCCAGGGCGGCGCGAACCTGGGCCAGGTTGGCGGCAGCCACGGCGATGTCGCGATTGGCGCTGAGCGCCTGGGCGACCAGATCATCCAGCAGCGGGTCCTCATAGAGCCGCCACCAGTCGTCAGGCGCCTGGCCCGCGACGAAGGGGCCTTCGGCGGCGGCGACGAAGGGCCCCGTCTCGGCGGCCCCCGCCGTTGGGACCTGATAGTCGGGACCGGCCGCGCAGGCCGAGAGAAGCGCCGCGCCGGCGAACAGGGCGGCCAGACGGGAGGGGATCACGGACGCGTCTCCGAGGCTTGATGAGGAATGAGGCCGGGTTCGGGCGGAGGCTCCGTAACGACCTTGCGGCCAGGCAGGCGCTCGGCCAGCCGTCGGCAGACGACGTAGAAGACCGGCGTGAAGATCAGGCCAAACAGGGTCACCCCGATCATCCCGAACACCACCGACGTGCCCAGCGCCTGACGCATCTCCTGACCTGGCCCGGAGGCGATGGCCATCGGCAGCACCCCGAAGATGAAGGCGAAGGAGGTCATCAGGATCGGCCGCAGCCGCGTCTTGGCCGCGTGCACCGCCGCCTCGAAGCGCGTCATGCCCATCTGGTCCTCCGCCTGCTTGGCGAACTCGACGATCAGGATCGCGTTCTTCGCCGCCATGGCCACCAGGACGATCAGCCCGACCTGGGTGAGGATGTTGTTGTCCATGCCGCGCATCCAGACCCCGAGCATGGCCGCCAGGATGCTGAGCGGCACGATCAGGATGATGGCCAGCGGCAGGGTGAAGGCCTCGTACTGGGCGGCCAGCACCAGGAAGACGAAGACCACCGCCATGGCGAAGACCAGCAGGGTCGTGTCCCCGGCCGCCTGCTCCTGATAGGCCAGCTCCGTCCACTGGAAGCTGACCCCGGTCGGCAGGGTCTCGGCCGCCAGGCGTTCCATCTCCGCCAGGGCCTCGCCCGACGAGATCCCGGGCGCGGCGCCGCCGAGAATTTCCGCCGACGGATAGAGATTGAAGCGCACCACCCGCGCCGGACCGGAGTCATCGCGCAAGGTGGCGATGGTGCCCAGCGGCGCCATGCCGCCAGACGCTGTCCGCACCTTCAGATTGGCGATGTCGGACACCTGGGAGCGACCCGAAGGCTCGGCCTGTGCGGTCACCCGGAAGGTGCGTCCCAGCATGTTGAAGTCGTTCACATAGGTGGAGCCCAGATAGGTCCCCAGGGTCTGAAACACCTCCGCCGGCTCCACACCGAGCAGCAGGGCGCGTTCGCGGTCCACATCGGCGGCCAGCCTGGGCGCGCCGGTGTTGAACTGGCCAAAGACGCCGACCAGTTTGGGGTTCTGCGCCGCGGCGCCGGCCAGCTGGTTGGCCGCCTGCTCCAGGGCAACGTAGCCGACGCCGCCGGTGTCCTGGACCATCATCTTGAAGCCGCCGGCATTGCCGAGGCCTTCCACGGGGGGCGGCGACAGGACGAAGATGTTGGCCTCTTCGATGGCGCCCATGCGCTGCATGATCATGCCCGCAATGTTCTGGGCGGCGAGCTCGGACCCCCGGTCCCCCCAGTCGTCCAGGCGGATGAAGAGGGTGGCGGCGTTGGAGGCGTTGCTGAAGCTGGCCCCGTCCAGGCCGACAAAGGCGGCGATGTTCTGCACCCCGTCCATGGCCCCGATCTCGGCGGCCGCGCGCTGGACCACCGCATCGGTGCGTTCGAGCGAGGTGCCAGGCGGAAGCTGGACGACGCCGATCAGCACGCCCTGGTCCTGTTCCGGAATGAAGCCGGTCGGCGTCTCGGTCAGCCGCCAGCCGGTGGCCACCAGCAGCACCCCATAGGCGATCAGCATGATGAAGGTCATCCGCACCAGCCGTGCGGTCAGACGACCGAAGCGGTCGCTGAGCCAGTCGAAGCCCCGGTTGAACCGGTCAGCCGCGCCGGTGAGCGGCGCCATCCAGCGGGGCCCGTGAGCGCCATCGCCTTCCCGGTGCGGCTTGAGCAGCAGGGCGGCCAGGGCGGGCGACAGGGTCAGCGAGACCAGCAGGGAGATGACGGTCGCTGCGGCGATGGTCACGGCGAACTGCCGGTAGAACATGCCTGGAATGCCCGAGACGAAGGCCGTCGGGACAAACACCGCCACCAGCACCAAGCTGATGGCCACGAGGGCCCCGGAGACCTCCTTCATCGACTTGTGGGCGGCCTCCCGCGGGGATAGGCCCTCGCGGATGTTCCGCTCCACATTCTCCACCACGACGATGGCGTCATCGACGACGATGCCGACGGCCAGCACCAGGGCGAAGAGCGACAGCGAGTTCAGCGAATAGCCCAAGGCCAGCTGGACGGCGAAGGTGCCCACCAGGGCGATGGGAATGGCCAGGATCGGAATGATCGCCGCCCGCCAGGTGTGCAGGAAGACCACCACCACCAGGACCACCAGCAGAACCGCCTCGAACAGGGTGCTCTGCACGGCCTCCACGGACGCGGCCACATATTCGGTGGGGTTGTAGGGGATCTGGTAGGCCAGTCCGCTGGGGAAGCTGGGCTCCAGGGCGTCGAGGGCGGCGATCACCCCTTCGGCCGTCGACAGGGCGTTGGAGCCCGGCTGCTGCAGGACGGCCATGGCCACCCCGCGTTCGCCGGCGAAATAGCCGCGCACGCCATAGTCCTGGGCGCCAATCTCCACCCGGGCCACATCGCGCAGCCGGATCGTGCGCCCCTCGGCGTCCCGGCGCAGGACGATGTCGCCAAAGGCTTCAGGGGTCGACAGACGACCTTGCACCTCGACGGGCAGTTCGGTGGCCACGGAGGGACCGAAGGGCGGCTGCCCCACCGTGCCGCCGGCGGCCTGGACGTTCTGGGCCCTAAGCGCGGCGATGATCTCATTGGGGGTCAGGTTGCGCTCGGCGGCCTTACCGGGATCGATCCAGATCCGCATGGCGTAGAGCCCGCCGCCGAACACCTGCACCTCGCCGACGCCGTCGACCCGGAGCAGCCGTTCACGCAGGGTGGACGTGGCGTAGTTGCCCACATAGTCGGCGTCGAGACTGCCCTCCTCGGCGGTCAGGCCGACCACCATCAGGAAGCCGGTGGACTGCTTGTTGACGATGACGCCGACCTGACGGACCTGCTCAGGCAACCGAGGCTCGGCCAGATTGACCCGGTTCTGCACCAGCACCTGGGCTGAATCGAGGTCCGTCCCAGGACGGAAGGTGACTGTGATCTGGACCGTCCCGTTGGACGAGGACGAGGTCATGTAGATCATGTCCTCGACGCCGTTGATCTCCTGCTCCAGGGGCGCAGCGACCGTCTCGGCCAGGGTCTCGGCCGAAGCGCCGGGATAGGTGGCGATCACCGCCACCGTGGGCGGGGCGATATCCGGAAACTGGGACAGGGCCAGCATCGGATAGGCGAACAGGCCGATGAGGGTGATGAACACCGACAGCACCCCGGCGAAGATCGGGCGCTCGATGAAGAAGTGCGACAGACGCATGCAATGCGGTCCCGGAAAATGCGGTCGGAGGGGGTGCGGATCAGTTGGCGGGGCTGGCCGAGACCGCCGGCGCGGAGGTCAGTCGGGGCTGGTCGCCGCCGCTGACATCCTGGCGGGCGATCTTGCCGGGGCTCACCTCGACCTTCTGGCCGGGCATGGCGCGCTGCTGTCCGCCGACCACCACCCGGTCGTCGGGGCGCAGGCCAGAGCGGACCACCCGCAGGCCGTCGCTGGCCGGGCCAAGTTCAAGGGCCTTGGCCTGGACCACCCCTTTGGCGTCCACCACATAGGCCACCCGACGGACGCCATCGGTGATGACGGCGGTTTCGGGGATCAGCAGGGCGCGATAGGCGTCGGCGCCCACCATGCGCCCCTGGCCGAACATGCCGGGCTTCAGGAACCCATTCGGATTGGCGATGGTGGCGCGCAGCCGCACCGCGCCGGTGTCGCGGTCGACCAGGGTGTCGACGAAGTCCACCCGACCGGTCCAGCGGGGCTCCGTCTCGTCCTGCAAGCGAATTTGGACCTGGGCCCCCTGGCGTTCGTCCACCTGACGCTGATATTTCAAAAGCTGAGCTTCGGAGGCGTCGAAGGCGAAGTGGATCGGGCTGATCGACACGATGGTGGTGAGGATGTCGCCCGACGAGGCGCCGCCGCTCACCACATTGCCCGGGTCCACCTGGCGCTGGGACACGATGCCGGAGACCGGCGCGGTCACCCGGGTGAACTCCACGTCGAGCCGGCGGGCCCGCAGCGTAGCCTCGGCCACCTGGGCCTGGGCCCGGCGACTGTCGAACTCTTCTTGCGAGATGGCCTGGGCCTCAAGCAGCCCCTCGGCGCGGGCCAGATCAGCCCGGGCGAGGTCGGCCTGGGCCTGGGCCGCGGCCAGCGCCGCCTGGGCCGGACGCGGATCGAGGGTGAAGAGAAGCTGGCCCTTGCGGACGTTCTGGCCGTCCTTGAAGTGGACGCCCTGCAGGTAGCCGCCCACCCGGGCGCGCACCTCGACGCGTTCTGGCGCCTCGAAGCGGCCGGTGAAATCGTCCCAGTCGACGACCTCCTCCTGCAACGGAACCGAGACCGACACCGTTGGCGTCGGCGGACCCTGTCCGGCGTTGGGGTCGCCGCCACAGGCGGCCAGACCAAGGAAGCTCGCTGCGCAAACCGCAGCCACAAAGAGTCGTCGCATGCCCAATCCCCGAGGCTAGCGCACCCGGTGGGAAGACCGGGCCATGTCATCAGTTGGTGACTTCTAGGTGGGGATGCGCTTGTATGTCTACAAGTGTTGACAAAAAAAGTTTGGAGGACCGCCATTTGAGCCCGCCCCTGTCTCCCGTCCGGACCCGGAACGCCGCCGCCACCAGGACGGCGATCCTGGAGGCCGCGCGGCGCCGCTTCGCCCATGAAGGCTATGACCAGACCGGGTTGCGGGACATCGCCAGCGACGCCGGCGTGGATGCGGCGCTGATCTCCCGCTACTTCGGCGGCAAGGAGGAGCTCTTCGAAGAAGTGCTCACCTGCGGGCCCAATATCGCCGAGTTCCTGGATGGCGACCGGGACTCGTTCGGGGAGCGCGTGGCCCAGATGCTGGCGGTCGAGCCCATGCGTGAGGAAAAGTTCGAACTCTTCCTGATCATGCTGCGCTCAGCCTCTTCGCCCAAGGCCGCCGAAGCGATCCGGCGCCATTCGCACGACGCCTTCTATCAGCCCCTGGAGACCTGGCTGGGGGGAGACGACGCCGCGGTGCGCGCGCGCCTGCTGTCCTGCGTCATGATGGGGGCGACCATGAACCGCGTGATCCATGAGGACTACCTGCTGGACGGCCAGCAACGGCAGGAACTCTGCGAGGCCCTGGCCCGCACCCTGGACAACTATGTGAGCGGCCCGGTCTGAGGCGAGCCGCTACCCCTGGTGATCGGAGGCGGCGTAAAGGAAGCGGGCATATCCGATCTCCGCGGCGTTCTTGGTCAGCTCCACATTGGCCCAGGCGATCACATCCCCCAGCGGACGATCAGTGAAGGGCCAGCGGGTTCGCGCTGTCGAGGCGAGCGTGGCCTCATCTAGGACTTCAAGCTCCGCGGCCCATCGGTCCTTGAGGCCATAGATCCAATTCCGACAGGCTTGCGCGTCCCCCGGCCAGTGGATGTCTTCACGGGTGAGTTCGCCCGCGCCGAAGTTATGGTCCAGGGCCATGGACCACCAGAAACCGAGGTGCCAGGTCAACCAGCCGATACTGGGCGGCCCCAGATCGTACCCCTCGTGGTCTGGCCAATCGGCCCGCCAGCGCCCCTGATCATCGCGGTCGATGTGCAGGCCCCGAACAGCAGGCCGCCACTGGCATTCCTCAGTGGTCAGATCCTTGAGGTGATAGTCGCAAAGGGTCCAGGCGGTGCGGAACTGGCCAATTAAATAGCTCATGTGCCGCTTCCATCTCCCAGGCCCATGGCCAGCATGCCGGAACAGGCGCCCGGGGTCATCCGCTACAGGGGCTTAGCCGTTGGGAGACGCCCATGTTCTCGAACATCCATAGTCTGGTCGTGGCGGTGGCCACGCTGCTCCAGTATTTTTCAGTCATGGTCCTGGTGCTGGCCGTGATCGGCGCCACGGCGGTCTTCGCGGCTAAAGGTGTGAAGAGCCATGACTGGCGCGACGCCTTCGACCAGTACCGCGCCAATCTGGGTCGCGGCATCCTGCTGGGGCTCGAACTTCTGGTGGCGGCCGACATCATCGCCACGGTGACCGAGCCGCTGAGCTTCGACCGCGTCGGTCCCCTGGCGGCCATTGTCCTGATCCGCACCTTTCTCAGCTTCGCCCTGGAGACCGAGATTCAGGGCCGTTGGCCCTGGCGCCGGGCGGACGCCGATCCGGGCGAGGCCAAGCGCTAGTCAGCGGCCCAAGCCTCGGCGACCTGGAACATTTCCCGCCAGTCGAACACGTCAAGCTTGCAGCAGAGCAGGCCCGTGGAGACGGTTTCGAGATAGCCCCAGCGCCAGATGGCCTCGGCGTCCACCCCGGTACGGGCGGCCAGCCGGGCGCAGCGCGCCCTTCCTGCCGCCAGGGGATCGCCCCGCAAGAGGATGTCGGGCCACTCCCGCATGATGACGCCCAGGTCGTAGGCCGGCTCGATGAAGAGGCCGTCCGGGTCGATGAATTTGAACCCGTCCCCTTCCCGGGCCTGCAGGGCGTTGGCCGCATGGGCGTCCCCGTGGGCCAGGACGGCCCGCCCAGGGTCGTGCGCGGCGGCGCGATCGGCGGCGTAGAGCCGGGCCCGGGCCAGGACGGGCTCTGACAGCGGATGGCCCAGCGTTTGTGCGGTCTCTTCGATAAATCCCCCCAGGCGGCGGGCCTTGGCGGCGCCATCTTCCAATTCGCTCGGGGGCGCCGGCGCGCGCCAGACCTCCATAAGCGCCGCGCACAGGGCGTTCATCTGCGCCTGTGGCGTCCACCCCAGCAGGTCGAGCCGCATTCCCAGCCGCTCCAGCAACAGGGCGGAGGCCTCTTCATCCACCGCGTAGAGCTCGGCGAATCCGCGACCGCCCGCCGCCTCCAGGACACGTCGTTCGGCGCCCATGAGGTCGGCCCAGGGCGGCGCGATCTTGATCACCGCCCCGCAGCCATCCGGAAGCTCGCCAGCCACGGCCAGGGCCTCGCTGCCCCCGTCCAGGATCTCCGCAGCCCCAAGGCCCCATTTCGCAACAAGCCGGGCCAAAAGCGGCGGCAAGCCCTCCAGCCAGGCCTGCCCCCGGCCCCCCTCCGCCAGGGCCCGCCGCCGCGCCGCCTCCGGCAGCCGGCTGAAATCGATCGCCTCGCTCAGACCGGAACCTCGCCGGCCACGGTGGTGCGGTGCATGACCCGCAGGTGGCCGTCATAGCCGCCCTCGGCCAGATGGATGGTGCGGCGGTTGTCCCAGATCAGCAGGGTGTCCTTGGCCCACCGATGGCGGAAGACGAAGGCCTCCTGGGTCATGTGGGCGAACAGGAAGCCCAGGATCGCCTGGCTCTCGGCCGGGGTCATGCCCTCGATCCCCAGGGTGTAGACCGGGCTGACGAACAGAGCCTTCTCGCCGGTCACCAAATGGGTGCGCACCAACGGGTGGGTGTGGGTCTTGTCGGCTTCCTCCGAGACGATGATCTGCATGGTGCGCTTCTCGGTCTCCCGGGCGAAGACGCCCTTCGTCCCATAGGCGCGGCCGGCGCTGTGGATGGCCCGCAGGGGCGCCAGCATCTCCCGCATCACCGGCGACAGGGCGGCGTAGGCGCCCGTGCAGTCGGCGAACAGGGTGTCGCCGCCCACCGGCGGGATGACCTGCCCGTGCAGCAGGGTGGCCGCAGGTGGGGCCGGCTGGAAGCTCCAGTCCGAATGCCAGCCGGCGCCGAAATTGGTCGCCTTCTCATCGGGCTCCCGCCGCAGCTCCAGCACATTGGGCCGGCCAGGCATGGGGGCGATGAAGGGATCGACGCCGAACGGGCCAAACTGCAGGGTCACCGCCTCCAGCTGGTCGAGGCTCAGCGGCTGGTCTGGAAAACTCAGGACCCCATGGTCGGCCCAGGCCTGGCGGACCTCGTCCATCACCCCGTTGGCCAGCGGCTTGGAAAGGTCGAGACCGGTGACCACGGCGCCGAAACCCGAGGCCGTCGGGGTCACTTCAATGTTCGAATTTGGCGTACGAACCCTGTCGAGCATGGCGCCGGCGTCTCCTGGTTGTTTTTGATCGGCCGCCTATGAAACACACGTTTGCTTTGCGGGCGTAACCCTGTATGCGAACCTCGTCATGAGCACGATTTCCCAGACCCACGACGATGAGCTGCTGACCCTTGTCCCCGATAAGAAGGTCTCCGTCCGCGAGACTTTCGGCGTCGACATGGACATGAGCGTGCCGGCCTTCTCCCACCGCGACAGCCATGTCCCGGAGATCGACGACACCTACCGGTTCGATCCGGAGACCACCAAGGCCATCTGCGCGGGCTTCGCCTATGACCGCCGGGTGATGGTCCAGGGCTATCACGGCACCGGCAAGTCGACCCATATCGAGCAGGTCGCCGCTCGGCTGAACTGGCCTCTGATCCGGGTCAACCTCGACAGCCATGTCAGCCGCATCGATCTGGTGGGCAAGGACGCCATCGTCCTGAAGGAAGGCAAGCAGGTCACCGAGTTCCGCGAGGGCATCCTGCCCTGGGCGCTGCAGCGCCCGATCGCCCTGGTGTTCGACGAATACGACGCCGGCCGTCCGGACGTGATGTTCGTGATCCAGCGCATCCTGGAGGCCCAGGGCAAGCTGACCCTGCTCGACCAGAACCGCGTCATCCGGCCGAACCCCTTTTTCCGTCTGTTCTCCACGACCAACACCATCGGTCTGGGCGACACGACGGGCCTCTATCACGGCACCCAGCAGATCAATCAGGGCCAGATGGACCGCTGGTCCATCGTCACCACGCTCAATTATCTGGAGCATGACGCCGAGGCCGAGATCGTCCTGGCCAAGGCGCCCAACTACGATACAGCCGAGGGCCGTCGCACCATCAACGCCATGGTTCGCGTGGCCGACATGACCCGCAACGCCTTCATGAACGGGGACATCTCCACGGTCATGAGCCCGCGGACGGTGATCACCTGGGCGCAGAACACCGAAATCTTCGGCGGCGACGTGGCGCTGGCCTTCCGCATGACCTTCCTGAACAAGTGCGACGAACTGGAGCGCGGCACGGTCGCCGAATTCTTCCAGCGCGCCTTCGGCCAGGACCTGCCCGAAAGCACCGCCCGGGTTCGGGTGGCCTAGGGGCTAAGACCTCACCAGACATAGAAACGGCGGCCCTCCCGGGCCGCCGTTTTTCGTTTCGCAGCAAACCGCCGGGTTTAGCGGCCCAGCATGGCGCTGAGCTTGGCCGCCTCGACCTCGCTGACGCACCGCGGCGCCGACCAGTCGTCGGCCGCGCCGGTGAGCGCCTGCTCGGCGGTGACGAACTTCACTTCCCCATGCTCCCGGGCGAAGGCCCGGCGGGTCAGTTCGGAGCGGTCACACACATAGACAACCCGCTCGGCCTTGCCATTCACCGCTTCCCGGGCCGCGGCGTCGCGGCCGGCCTGCTGGGCGTTGGTCGGCGGAGCGGCGTGAACGGAGCCGGCGACAAGGGCGGCGGCGGCCGCAGCCAGAACAAGAACTCTCATGGTTTCCTCCACTTATGGCGGGCTTGCGCCTCGACTTGGGGAAAGGCTCTCACGGCTTTGGGCTCTTGTGAAGGATTTATGACGTCTGAGTGTCGCATTTGCGACAACTAGCCGCCACCGTCCGCAAACGGGTCGCCGGGCGCATCTATTCATCCGCTTACGGATCTTTTTCTAGGACTGGCCCTGCCCGTCTTTGCAGCCTGGCCTATGGACGAACCTGGCGCCCTGGGCGATGGTCCGGCCCATTGATGCAGACCAATTTGCACGTGGGGACCATATGACCAGGAAGATGATCGCCCTGTTGGCGGCGACGGGGGCCTTGACCCTGGCCGCGGGCGCCGGGCTAGCCCAGGCCCAGACGCCGGCTCAGGCGCAGGGCGCTGTGCTGGCCAAGAACGACTATGCCGACAAGGCCAACTGGCTCTGCTGGCCCGGTCGCGACGACGCCTGCGCGGGCGACAACACCGCCACCGTGATCCAGGCCGACGGCGCCATGGCTGTGGAGACCTGGGCCGCCGATCCCAAGGCGCCGGTGGACTGTTTCTATGTCTATCCGACGGTCTCCAACGATCCCGGCGTGGTCAGCGACATGACCGCCAACGCCGAGGAGCGCCGCGTGGTGGAGCAGCAACTCTCCCGCCTGGGGGCCAAGTGCCGGGTCTATGCGCCGCTGTATCGCCAGTTCACCCTGACCGCCCTGCGCGCCCTGGTGACCGGCGGGGCCCTGCCCGCCGGCGGCCCGCGCCCCAACACCGGCTATCTCGACGTGGTGGACGCCTGGAACCACTACCTGGCCCATGAAAACGTCGGGCGCGGCGTCGTCCTGATCGGCCATAGCCAGGGCGCGGGCGTCCTGACCCAGCTGATCGCCAACGAGGTCGACGGCAAGCCTGTGCAGGACAAGCTGGTCTCGGCCTTCTTGATCGGGACCAACCTTCCGGTGGAAAAGGGCGGCAAGACCGGGACCTTCAAATCGATCCCGCTGTGCGAGGCGGCCGATCAGACCGGCTGCGCCGTGGCCTATGTGAGCTTCCGGGCAGACGCCCCGCCCCCGGCCAATTCCCGGTTCGGCGTCGCCCCGCCCCAGGCACAGAACATGGAGGCCGCCTGCGTCAATCCCGCGGCCCTGGCCGGCGGCAAGGCCGGCCTGCACGCCTACCTGGCCAGCAGCGGCAACCTGTTGGGCTCGTCGGAAGAGCCGCAGCCCTGGGTGAAGGGCGGGTCGACCGTCGGGACGCCCTTCGTTTCGGTTCCGGGCCTGCTGAGCGGCGAGTGCGTGCGCAAGGATGGCTTCCACTACCTGGCGGTCACCGTGAACGCTGATCCGGCCGATCCGCGCACGGACACCATCGCCGGCGACGTGGTCCAGAACGGCGTCATCGCCAAGGACTGGGGCCTGCACCTCATCGATGTGAACCTGGCGATGGGTGACATCTCACGCCTGGTGGAATCCCAGGGCGCGGCCTGGCTCGCCAGCCGCAAGGACTGAGCGGCCGCAACGCCGCGCACATGAAAACGGCCGCCGCTCAAGCCAGAGCGGCGGCCGTCGTCTTTCAAGAGATGTGGCGGCCCTAACCGCCCGTGATCTTCTTGCCGGCCATGACTCCCATCACGAGGAAGACCACGAACACCACCAGGAAGATGAAGAACAGAATCTTGGCGATGCCCGCTGCCGCGCCGGCGATGCCGCCAAAGCCGAGAGCGCCCGCCACAAGAGCGATAAGCGCGAAAATCAGTGCCCATTTCAGCATGGGGTCGCCTCCAGAACAGCCATCAGTGTGACTGAGAGAACGCGACGCCCCCATGAGCCGTTCCTAAGCCTGACCGTATAATATCTTCCCCTTCCCCCCGGGCCTTGCGGCGCCTTATCTAGGAGGCGATGGCCAAGTCCCCTCCCGAAAGCCCCGTCGAGCCGTTCAAGCGCGCCCTGGCGAACGCCGCGCGGTCCCTGGCGGAGTCCCCTGATCTGGAGATCGTCTTCTCCGGCGAGGGCCCGCAATTGCAGGGCAACCGCGCCATCCTGCCCCACCCGCCGCGGGACCTGGGGCCAGATGACGCCGCCCGCCTGCGGGGCATCGCCGACCAGATGGCCCTGAGGCTCGCCCACCACGACGAGGGTGCTCATGCCAAGGGCCGGCCCCAGTCGGCCCAGGGCGGTCCCATCTATGACGCCATCGAGCAGGCCCGAACCCAGGCCATCGGCGCCAACGCCCTGGGCGGCGTGCGGGAAAACCTGCGCGCGGCCCTGGACCAGGCCTGGGCCAAGAAGCCCTTCAATCCGATCGACGCCCAGGCCAACCCGCCCATGGACGAGATCGTCTCCCTGATGGTGCGCGAGCGCCTGACGGGCGAGGCGCCGCCGCCGGCCGCCCGCCCGCTGGTGGATCTGTTCCGGCAGGAGATCGAGGCGAAGGCCGGCCCCGACCTGGATAAGCTGGCGGCCAACCTCCAGGACCAGAAGGCCTTCGGCAAGGTGGCCAAGGCGATCCTGCGCGACCTGTCCATGGGCGACGACCTGTCGGACGCCCCCGAACAGCCCGACGAGGACGAAGAGGGCGGCGAGGACGCGGAGTCGGAGTCGGCTGAGGACCAGGACGGTGGCGAAGGCGAGGACCAGTCCCCGCAGCAGACCGCCATGGACGACAGCGAGGCCACCCATCGCGAGAGCGAAGAGACCGACAGCCAGATGATGTCGGCCGAGGAGGATCCCGACGCCGAGGATACCGACGAACAGCCGGACATGGGCGAGGGCGAGCAGCCCTCCCGCCCCGACCCGCGGCCGGACGCCCGCATCCCGACCTACAAGGTCTTCTCCAGCGCCCATGACGAGATCGTCGCGGCCGAGGAGCTGTGCGATCCCGAAGAGCTTGGCCGCCTGCGGGCCTATCTCGACCAGCAGCTGGCCAGCCTGTCGACCGTCGTCTCCCGCCTGGCCAACAAGCTGCAGCGCAAGCTGATGGCCCAGCAGAACCGATCCTGGAGCTTCGACCTGGAGGAGGGCATTCTCGACGTCGCCCGCCTGACCCGGGTGATCATCGATCCCACCGCCCCGCTGTCCTTCAAGGAAGAGAAGGACACCGAGTTCCGCGACACGGTCGTCACCATCCTGATCGATAATTCCGGCTCCATGCGCGGCCGCCCGATCATGGTCGCCGCCGTCTGCGCCGACATCCTGGCCCGCACCCTGGAGCGCTGCGGGGTCAAGACCGAGATCCTGGGCTTCACCACACGGGCCTGGAAGGGCGGGACCAGCCGCGAGGACTGGCTGAAGGCGGGCAAGCCGCCGCAGCCTGGCCGACTGAACGACCTGCGCCACATCATCTACAAGGCCGCCGACGCTCCCTGGCGCCGGGCCCGCCGCAATCTCGGCCTGATGATGCGCGAAGGCCTGCTGAAAGAGAATATCGACGGCGAGGCCCTGATGTGGGCCCACCAGCGCCTGATGGGGCGGCCCGAGCAGCGCCGCATCCTGATGGTGATCTCCGACGGTGCGCCGGTGGACGATTCCACCCTGTCGGTGAATTCCGGCCACTATCTCGAACGCCACCTCCGCGAGGTGATCGAGGAGATCGAGACCAAGAGCCCGGTGCAGCTGATCGCCATCGGCATCGGCCACGACGTCACCCGCTACTATCGCCGGGCCGTGACCATCGTCGATGTGGAGCAGTTGGCCGGCGTCATCGTCGATCAGCTGGCCGAGCTGTTCGACGAGGAGATCCGCAAGTCGAGCCGCGCCACCGCCAATCTGTTGCAGCCGCCGCCCAGCACCCAGGGTCCGTCGGGGCCGGGCCGGGGGTCGACCTTCAAGGAAGTCCGGAGAGCCCAGGCATGAGCCCCCTGCCCCGTCTTGGCGCCCTGATCGCCCTGGCGGGGCTGGCCGCCTGCGCCCCCTCCCCGGCAAGCCTGCCAGCCGCCCCCGTGGCTGCCGGATCATCAATCTCGGTCCAGACGGTCTCTGTTCCCCTGAACCCTGAAGCCCCGGGCCAGACGGCGATCGGCGGCTTTACCTATGCCGGCGGGATCCAGCTGTCCTCCAGCGAGACCTCCCGATTCCATGGCCTCTCGGATCTTGCGGTGGACGCCGATGGGCGGCTGACCGCCATCAGCGACGAAGGCGATCTGATTGAGGGGCAGCTGGTCTTCGAGGCTGGCCGTCTGGCGGGCCTCGAAGACGTGACGCTGCAGCCTTTGAGCGGGTTGGACGGGGGGACCCTGCCCAACAAGGAGATGTCTGACGCCGAGGGTCTGGCGATTCTGGCGGGTGGCGACCGGCTGGTGAGCTTCGAGCGCCAGGCGCGGATCTGGCTCTATCCGGCCGCCGGCGGCCCGCCGCGGGCCGTGTCGGCGCCTGAAGCCGACTTCCCGCTCAATGGCGGTCTTGAAGCCCTGGCCGCTGATCCGGAGCGTGGCCCTGACGCCTATGTGGCCGGGGGCGAGGAGTCCGGCCAGACCTGGCTCTGTCGCTTGGCCACCCCTTGCGTGGCTGGCCCGACGGTCGACAAGGCGCCGGAGTTCGGCCTGGTGGCGATGCGCCGTCTGCCGGGCGACCAGAGCGCCTATCTGCTGCGGGCCTGGGACCCGCTGCGGGGCAACCGCATCGTGCTGTCTGTCACCGGCGCGTCCGGAGAACTGGCGCGCCTGGAGATGGCCAGGCCGCTGACCGTGGACAATTTCGAGGGGTTGGACTTCGTGCCCCGGCCTGAGGGGGGCTACCGGGTCTACATCCTATCGGACGACAATTTCAGCGCCAACCAGCGCACCCTGCTGATGGCCTTCGACTGGACGCCCTGAGGCGAGCCGCCCAGACCGCGCGCAACGAAAAAGGCCGGCCCCGAAGGACCGGCCTTTTCATGTCGTCAGATCGACGCCGATCAGGCGGCGGTCTTGGTCTCGGCCAGCTTGGCCTTGAGCTGACGCTTGATCTTCAGCGCGCGCGGCGAGAGTTGCTCATCGCGGGCCTTGACCAGGAAGACGTCCAGGCCGCCCCGGAAGTCCAGGGTGCGCAGGGCCGCATTGCTGATGCGCAGTCGGAAGGACTGGCCCAGGGCGTCGGACTGCAGCGTGGCCGGAGACAAGGCCGGCAGGAACCGACGCTTGGTCTTGATATTCGAGTGGCTGACATTGTGCCCGATCATCGGACCAACGCCAGTGAGTTCGCAACGGCGCGACATGGTGTTCAACCTTCGCGTGGAAACCAAAAAGCGCGGACCCCGGTCCGCACAAGAGAGCGGGCGATATAGGCGAAAGCCTCGGGCGCCGTCAAGGCGGAGCCGCGACTCCCGGGGCAATCGACCTGATTATCCCGCTGCTCGCCCGCACAGCCCCTGCTGGCGCTGCGGACTTGTGGCCATCCCCGGCGGCGCCTACAATATCTGGTAGGGAACAAAGGCTGAATCCGGCCCCGTCGCCGATTCGGTCACCCTTTGTTTTGCCCGCGTTCCCACCTCGCTCAGGACGCCGGCGGCAGACTTTCCAGAAAGACGCGTAGATCCTGCGCCGTGCGGTCGGGCAACTGCTCCATAGGGACATGGCCGCCATCGGCATAGGTGATCAGCCGGGCGCCCGGGATTCCTTGCGCAAAGCCCGCCCCCCGCTCGGCGGGAATCACCTGGTCCAGCGCCCCGACGATCACCAGGGTCGGGGCCTGGATCGCCGCAAAGGTCTCTGGCGTCACCGGCGCAGCGGCGCCGCGGCGACGGGGATCGGTCAGGATGGCCCGGTGGCCCGGCGCCCGGGCCAGCTCCACATAGCGGTCCACCAGCTCCGGCGTGACCAGGGCCTCATCCCCGTAAGCCTGGCGAAGACCGCGACCCGCCAGCGGCCGCGGGTCGAGATTGCGCAGCAGGCTGCGGCCCAGGGGATTTTCCAGGAGCTTGAAGACCATCGGCCGGCTATCGGCCTCGCCCTCGACCGCCGCCGAAGGCCAGCCTGCCGCATTGACCAGCACCAGGGCCCGCACCTTCTGCGGATGGGCGAGCGCGTAACGCCAGGCCACACCGCCGCCCATGGAGTTGCCGGCCAGCACGAAGGGCGGCAGGCCAAGCTCGGCGGCCAGGGCGTCGACCACCGCCACCTGGCCTTCCGGACTGGACTGATAGCCCTCCGGCGCCCGGGTCAGGCCGTGGCCCGGCAGATCCAGGCTGACCAGCCGATAGTCGTCCTTGAGGCGTTCGACCCAGGGCTCCCAGGCGTGCAGCGAGGCGGCGAACCCGTGCGCCATGACCAGGGTGACCTCGGCCTCCGGATTCCCCTCGTCGCGGTAATGGACCCGCAGGCCGTCCTCCAGGTCCACATAACGGGAGGCCGGGCCACCGTAGCGAGCCTCCAGCTCTTCATAGGGAATGTCGCCGGCCACACAGCCGGAGAGACACACCGCGGCAAGTCCAAGGATCGCAAGGCGCAGGGATCGAAACACGGTCTGATAGCCCCCTTGTCGGCGCCGGCGGCGCCCTGCCGCAGACCGTCCGGCAAGACCCGCGTTCGGTCAATCGTGCCTCAGGGGAACGCTTGGATGAGGATCAGGCCCGGTTGAGACGGGCGGCGGACCTCTTCTGATACCGGGCCATCATCTTCGGCGCGATGAACCAGCTGAGCGGCAGGGAGATCAGGGCGGTGATCACCACCACCAGCGGGATCGAGATCTGGGCGCTGAGCCCCGGGGCCAGGATGAGCGCGGCGATCAGGCCAGCCCCGAACAGGACGGCCTGGGCCATCGGATAGACCAGGGCCGCCACCATCAAACGGGTCATGAGATTTGTCCTGTTGCGAAGTTCCACCCATTCAACGGAATCCCGCCGCCTGGCGTTCCGGACACGCTTGCCGAGGGCCGATTCGCCCCCCACCTTGGAGCCATGAGTGACCGTCCCTCGGGCGCGGCGCCGTCCCGCCTGGTGGCGGTGCTGGGGCCGACCAATACCGGCAAGACTCACCTGGCCGTCGAGCGGATGCTGGGTCACGCCTCGGGCATGATCGGCCTGCCCCTGCGGCTGCTGGCCCGGGAGATCTACGACCGCATCGTCAAGCTGCGCGGCGCCCGCTCGGTCGCCCTGATCACCGGCGAGGAGAAGATCGTCCCGCCGCGCGCGGTCTATTTCGTCTGCACCGTCGAGGCCATGCCCCTGTCGCGGGAGGTGGAGTTCCTGGCCGTCGACGAGATTCAGCTCTGCGCTGATCCCGAGCGGGGGCATGTCTTCACCCACCGGCTGCTGCACGCCCGGGGCAAGTACGAGACCATGCTGCTGGGCGCCTCGACCATGGCGCCCCTGGTCCGCCGCATGCTGCCCGACGCCGAGATCGTCAGCCGCGAGCGTTTCTCCAACCTGACCTATTCGGGCTCCAAGAAGCTCACCCGCCTGCCGAGACGCAGCGCCATCGTCGCCTTCTCCGCCGACCAGGTCTACGCCATCGCCGAGCTGATCCGCCGCCAGCGGGGCGGCGCCGCCGTGGTCATGGGTTCACTCAGCCCCCGCACCCGCAACGCCCAGGTGGCCCTCTATCAGTCGGGCGAGGTGGACTTCCTGGTGGCCACCGACGCCATCGGCATGGGCCTGAACATGGATGTCGACCATGTGGCCTTCGCGGGCTTGCGCAAGTTCGACGGGCGGCGCAATCGCTGGCTGACGCCGCAGGAGATCGGCCAGATCGCCGGCCGCGCCGGCCGCTTCCGCACCGATGGGACCTTCGGCGTCACCGGCGACTGCGACGAGATGGACGAGGACCTGGTCGAGGCCGTCGAGAACCACCAGTTCGAGGCCGTCACCGGCGCCGAATGGCGCAACGCCCGCCTGGACTTCGACTCCCTGCCCGACCTGCTGCGCTCGCTCGCCCGCACCCCCGACCGCTCGGGCCTGCGGCTGGCCCAGGAGGCGCTGGATGAGATCACCCTGCGCAAGCTGGCCAGCGATCCAGATGTGGTCGCCCGCGTCCGCGACCGCGCCGCCCTCTTCAAACTTTGGGACGTCTGCCAGACGCCGGACTTCCGCAAGGTCTCGGCCGAGGAGCATGTGCGTCTGGTCCGCGACCTGTTCGACAACCTGACCACCGGGCGCCGGCGCATCCCCGACGACTGGATCGCCCGCCAGCACAAGCAGCTGGACCGCCCCGAGGGCGAGATCGACGCGCTCGCCCAACGGCTGTCGTCGGTCCGCACCCTCTCCTACGTCGCCCACCGCCCCGATTGGCTGGTCGATCCCACCGGCTGGCAGGGCAAGCTTCGCCAACTGGAGGACCGGCTGTCGGACACGCTGCACGAACGGCTGATGGCGAGGTTCGTCGATCGCCGCACCAGCGCGCTCATGCGGGGCCTGCGGGTCCGCCACGAAATGTTGGCCGGGGTCGGCGGCGACGGCGCCGTGACGGTCGAGGGCCAGTATGTAGGCCGGCTCCAGGGCGTCAGCTTCGAGGCCGACCAGGGCGCTTCTGTCCTGGAGACCAAGGCCCTGCGCGCCGCCGCCATCGCCGCGGTGGGGCCAGAGATCGCCCGGCGGCTCGGCAAGTTGGCCGGCGAGACTGACGAAGCCTTCGCGCTCAATCCCGACGGGGTGGTCCTGTGGCGGGGCGAGGCCGTGGGCGCGCTGTCGGGCGGTCGTCCCTTCTCGCCTCGGGTCAGGTTGTTCGGCGAGTTGGGCGAGGCCGCGGCCCGGGAGCGGGCCCAGCGCCGGCTGGAGGCCTGGCTCGCCGCCGAGGCCGGACGGCGCCTCTCGCCCCTGCGCAAGCTGGACGCCGCCGTGACCGAGGGGCGGATCAAGGGCCTGCCCCGAGGCATCGCCTATCGCCTGCTGGAGCAGGGCGGCGTGCTTGACCGGGCTCATGTCCGGGAGGAGGTCGCCGCGCTCAGCCAGGCCGAGCGCCGGGCGCTCAAGGGTCTCGGCGTGCGCATAGGGGCCTTTAGCCTGTTCATGCCGGGCCTGTTGCGGCCCGAGGCGCTGGCCTTCGCCCAGGCCTTCGCGGCCGAGGCCGGGTGGCGCCCGGCCATGACGGGGCTCTCCCGGCTGCCGGCCGACATCCCCGCCCCCTGGCGCCTCGCCGCCCATGGTCACCGGGCCGTAGCCGGGCTGTCGGTTCCCGTGGAGTCGCTGGAGGATCTGGACGAGCGCCTGCGCGCCGCGCCGAAGGAGGCCGGCGGCGTGCGTCTGCCTGACGATCTGTGGGCGGCCCTGGGCTGGAGCACAGCCGAGGGCGAGGCCATTCTGCGGGCCCTGGACTACGCGCCCACCGGACCCGCCAAGACCGGCGAGCCCCGCCCCTGGCGCCGCCGCAAGCTGGAGGCCAAGGCGCAGACGGCCCCTGCGGCCCCGTCCAACTCCCCATTCGCCGCCCTGGCGGCTTTGAAAACCGCCCCGCCCGCCCAGCGTCCCAACGCGCCGCGCCCCAAAGGTCCGCGTCCGGCCGCCGCCGCGGCGCCTGCGCCCCCCGCCGCAGAGTCCGCCCGGCGCAAGCCTCGCCGACGACGCCGCAGGCCCCAGGCCGGAGGCGCGGCGTGAAGCCCGAGGCGGCCGAGGCCGTCGAGACCTGCCGGATCGATGTCTGGCTGTGGCGGGCCCGCTTCTTCAAGACCCGGACGCTGGCGGCGGCCTTTGTGGAGAACAAGCGCGTGCGCCTGACTCGGGGCGGTCAGGAGAACCGGCTGGACAAGCCCTCGCGCACCGTGCGGGCCGGCGACCAGCTGGTCTTCGCCATCGGCGGGCGGGTCACGGCGGTGACGGTGGAGGCCATGGGCGAGCGGCGCGGCCCCCCGGCCGAGGCCCGAACCCTCTATTCACCCTTGCAGATATACTGAGGCGCATCAGGGGCGAAGACGCGCTAAGCCCCGTGGTTGACAAGGCGCCCCCGGCGCCCTGAAAAACCCGCGCCTTCCAACCCCCCGCGATCCCCCGCCAGGGCCGCGACCGGAGTTCTCGACCCGATGACCTACATCGTCATGGATCCCTGCATCAAATGTAAGTTCATGGATTGCGTGGAGGTCTGCCCGGTCGACTGTTTCTATGAGGGCGAGAACTTCCTGGCCATCAATCCGGACGAGTGCATCGACTGTGGGGTCTGTGAGCCGGAGTGCCCGGTGGACGCCATCAAGCCCGACACCGAGGATGATCCGGACGGCAAGTGGCTGAAGATCAATTCGGAGTATTCGCGGATCTGGCCGAACATCACGGTCAAGGGCGAGCCGCCGGCCGACGCCGAACAGTACGAGCGCGAGACCGGCAAGCTGGACAAGTATTTCAGCGAAAAGCCCGGCCGCGGGTCCTGATTGACCGGGGCCTAGCCCCCGGCTACGGCCCCAAGCCTTTCTTTCGGCTCATATTTATGGTACGGTCACACTTGGCGTGGAGGCAGGCGGCTGTCGTCTGTCCCGTCGTTCAACAGAAGAGCCGTAGCCGGCCGATCACGCCCGCCCAGGGCGAGGGTGTCTAAAGAGGTTTTCACCGCTCCAGAGCTAGTCGGACTTCGCGCCTGCCGCGACGAGGACCGGTTCGTCCCTGTGAGCGTCGCCTCCGTGACTCCAGATTGGCCGCCAGGCGCATTTTGAAGGGTCTCGCAATGAGCAAGAACGGTCTGGATTTCCAGGTTGGCGATCATGTCGTCTATCCGGCGCACGGCGTCGGTCAGGTGCAGGCGATCGAGACCCAGGACGTCGCCGGTCTTTCGCTTGAAGTCTATGTGATCACCTTCGACCACGAGAAGATGACCCTGCGCGTGCCCACCGGCAAGGCGCGCAGCTCTGGCCTCCGCTCCCTGGCCGAAGGCGACGTGGTCAGCCAGGCGCTGAACACGCTCAAGGGCCGCGCCCGGGTCAAGCGCACCATGTGGAGCCGCCGGGCCCAGGAATACGAAGCTAAGATCAATTCCGGCGACCTGATCTCCATCGCCGAGGTGGTCCGCGACCTGCACCGGGCCGAGAACCAGCCCGAACAGTCCTATTCCGAGCGTCAGCTCTATGAATCGGCCCTGGACCGCATGGCCCGGGAAGTCGCCGCCATCGAGCAGATCGACCGCGACGCGGCCATCATCATGCTCAACAAGTCCCTGCTGGTGAAGGCCTCGGCCGCCGCCTGATCTGGGCGCACGTCAGACGATCAAGACGCCCGGCCCCGCGCCGGGCGTTTTTCGTTGAGGGGCTTGGCGCCGCCCCCCGCCCCATGGCATCGCTCAGGCCCAAGCCGGCCCGGTAGCTCAGCAGGACAGAGCAGCGGTTTCCTAAACCGAAGGTCAGGGGTTCGAGTCCCTTCCGGGCCGCCAGGGGGTGTCAATCCTTCCCTAGAAGGTATCGCCCAGTCCGGCTGGCCCGGCACCGCATACCCTCATTCGCCCCACTGCATCGACACCGGTGAGTACGAAATCACTCTGCCGATGAGGCTTGACCACGAGCGTTTGTCCGCTTATTTAACCAAATATGGTTGATGTTCGGAACCTGACTGAGGCTAAATTGTTAGCTCAATGGGGGGCTAGGCACCGCATCAACCACGAAGGAGAATCCCATGAAACTAACTCCTTTCGGGAAGTTGGTTAGGCATCACAGGCTCCATAAGGAAATTGCACTCACGGAGATGAGCGCGGCCGTTGGCGTTAGTACCGCTTTTGCATCGGCCGTAGAAACAGGCGTCAAGAGGATCCCTAATGACTATCCTACGAAAGTTATTGCTGCTCTAGACCTTACGCCAAGAGAGGCAGAAGAACTGCGAGAGGCAGCTGAAATTTCCGCGTCGGAGATCAAAATTCTAATGGCCAAGAATGCGCCGCGATCCGACAGAGAAGTTGTAGCTATGTTTGCACGAAGGTTTAACAACCTGCCTGCAGATACGAAACTTAGTATTCGCACCCTTTTGGAGGACGACGTCGTTGAGTGATATTCGATCCCAAGCGGTGCCGCGAAGCATCGATACAATTCGATGGATGGCTCTAAGCGTGCGCGACGCCCTAGGGTATCACGATGTCGCACAAATTCGAACAACCCAGATGCTTGAGTTTGCCCTTCCGAAGATTTTGCCAACATTCGTCTATGACGTGAAGACTATGGCAAAAATGGGCGAGAACGAAGGGTTGGCCAGCCCGGATCGCGATTACATCGCGATCCGGGAAGACGTTTGGGAGGGTGCGCGCGGGGGTCGAGGGAGAGATGCCTTCACTCTCGCCCACGAGCTGGGGCACCTAATCCTGCATCAGAGTGAAAATCTGTTGCAGAGACAAGGTCGCGGCGATCCGGCCATTTTCTGTCAGCCAGAGTGGCAGGCAGACACATTCGCTGCGGAACTCTTGATGGATATCCGCAAAATCACACCAAGCGATACGCCGCATTCGATCTCTCGCCGTTTTGGCGTCTCAATCGCGTGCGCAAAACGCCGCCTTCACAATCTGCAAAGAACGGGGGCGCACATAACAAACGAGCCGGGGAGGAAATTCCGCCCCAGCTCGTAGCCAGATCCTTAACCATCGGGAATGGACGCACCTGATGGCGCGGCTCTCGAAGGTGGGTACCTGTGGTCTGAACAATCACAAGGATAAGCCCACTTTCGAGTTTCGCAAGGATTAACCCGCGTCCAGAAAGTGAGTCTAAAATGGGCAATTCGCCTAAGTCGCCGCCTCCCAAGAACGGGGTCATTTTCCGCCGCTACCGTAAGGTTCGCGGCGGGCGCGTCCTCGACGCCCACGATTATGGCTATGAGGCCTGGCCGATCCCTCTGCGCAAGTAGGTGGACAAAGCTGCCGCCCCCTTCGGGGCGGCAGCTACACTTGAGGGGCATCTTCCATAGGTTCTAGCCGTCTGGTCCTGTGAAGCCGTTTCCGTGGCGTTGGCGACACTACGCCGCCCCTCACACCGCCATCCGTAAATGGGGACGCGCACACCACTTTGCGAACGCAAATCGCGCTCCGCTCAACCCTGAACCTCGCGGCCATTTCCTGTCGATGCTCGCCGAGCGGCGCGCCGATTGGACCACTCGCACCGGATTGAGCACCTCTATTCCCGCAAAGTCGCCGGTGACGACCGGACAGCCATAGGCCTCCGCGACGGCGGCGGTGATGGTGTCGAGGGCGCTGCGGGGGGAAACCGGGAAGCTCACAACGTCTGCCGCCCGCTCAACCGAGAAGAGCGCGCGTCCACACGTCCGCGGCCCTCCTCTAAACGCCCTCGAACAGCACGCCGAGCGCGCCGCGCACCGCATAGGCCTCGTCCTCAGTGAGCATGCGCAGGGGCTGATGGCCGAGTTCGCGGAGCGGAATGGCGGCCATCTGCAGGGGCAGCAGCATGACCGTCCGCCCCTCAACCTCGAGGATCGGCGTAAGTCGTCCCGGCTGGGCGCCCTTCAGGTCCATCGACGCGATGAGCGGCACGACCACGCGGGTGTTTGTGGGATTCAGCAGATCCGACTGGACGTCCACCACCAGCACGCCGCTGGGCAGCCGGTAAATCCCATGCTTCATCAGAACTGCCGGTATTCCGCCAGAACCAGGCCATCGGCCTCCACCTTGGCGTTGTACCAGTCAAAGAAGGCGTGGTTTTCAGCTTGCCAGCGCCGCGCCCGTTCGGCGGCGACAGCCGCCTCCAGGCCGCTCTCGCAGGCGCGCGAGAGGTTCAGGCCCAGAGCCTTGGCTTCCTCGACGAGCGGGCCGGGAAGGGTGAGGTTCAACCGCTGACGACCAGAAGCATGCGCGTTTTCCATGCGCATAGCTTACGCGCACGTCGCGCCGCTTTCCAGCCCGTCCACGTCATGAACGCCTCGCCGGGCGCCCCCACACATCGCCAGCATCCACACGGCCATGGCGATCATCATCAGGTTCTCGGCCACCCCGTTCCTTACCCGCCCGGGTGCAGCCCTGGCGCTTCTTGCCCGGTACGGCTGACATATTCGGTGTAGCCGCCGCCGTACTGGTGGACGCCGTCGGGGGTCAGCTCCAGCACGCGGTTGGACAGGGCCGCCAGGAAATGGCGGTCGTGGGAGACGAAGAGCATGGCGCCCTCAAACTCCGCCAGGGCCGCCACCAGCATCTCCTTGGTCGCCATGTCGAGGTGGTTGGTGGGCTCGTCGAGCACCAGCAGGTTGGGCGGATCAAACAGCATCTTGGCCATGACCAGACGGGCCTTCTCGCCGCCGGACAGGACCCGGCAAGGCTTTTCCACATCGTCGCCGGAGAAGCCGAAGCAGCCGGCCAGGGTGCGCAGCGCGCCCTGCCCCGCCTGCGGGAAGGAACCGTCCAGGGACTCGAAGATGGTCTCCTCGCCGTCCAGCAGGTCCATCGAATGCTGGGCGAAATAGCCCATCTTGACGCTGGCCCCGATGTTCACCGCGCCCTGGTCAGGGGTGATGGCGCCGGCCACTAGCTTCAACAGTGTCGACTTGCCGGCGCCATTGGCGCCCAGCACGCACCAGCGTTCCTTGCGGCGCACCAGGAAATCGAGGCCCTCATAGATCGGCTGAGCCCCGTAGCCCTTATGGACATTGCGCAGGCTGATCACGTCCTCGCCCGACCGCGGCGGGCTGCGGAACTCGAACTGAACCGACTGGCGACGGCGGGGCGCCTCGACGCGCTCGATCTTGTCCAGCTTCTTGACCCGGCTCTGGACCTGGGCGGCGTGGCTGGCGCGGGCCTTGAACTTCTCGATGAACTTGATTTCCTTGGCCAGCATGGCCTGCTGGCGCTCGTACTGCGCCTGGCGCTGCTGCTCGCCGAGCGCGCGCTGCTGGTCGTAGAAGTCCAGATCGCCCGAATAGGTGACGAGGTCGCCGCCGTCGATCTCCACCACCTTGCCGATGATGCGGTTCATGAAGGCGCGGTCGTGCGAGGTCATCAGCAGCGCGCCATCGTAGCCTTTGAGGAAGGCCTCCAGCCAGATCAGGCTTTCCAGATCCAGGTGGTTGCTGGGTTCGTCCAGCAGCATGGCGTCGGGCCGCATGAGCAGGATGCGGGCCAGCGCCACGCGCATCTTCCAGCCCCCCGACAGCAGGCCGACATCGCCGTCCATGCGCTCCTGGCTGAAACTCAGGCCCGCCAGCACCTCGCGCGCGCGGGCTTCCAAGGCGTAGCCGTCCAGCTCCTGGAAGCGCTCCAGCACCTCGCCATAGCGTTCCATGTGGGCGTCGAGCTGGTCGGCCTGGTCCGGATCGACCATGGCGGCCTCAAGCGTCGCCATCTCGGCGGCCAGGGCGCTGACCGGGCCCACGCCATCCATCACTGCGGCGACGGCGCTCTGGCCCGCCATCTCGCCGACGTCCTGGCTGAAGTAGCCGATCGTCATGCCCGGATCGATCACGACCGCGCCGTCGTCCGGCTGCTCCTGACCGGTGATCATGCGAAACAGCGTCGTCTTGCCCGCGCCGTTGGGGCCGACAAGCCCGACCTTCTCCCCCCGCTGGACGCCCATCGAGGCTTCGATGAACAGGATCTGGTGGCCGTTCTGTTTGGAGATATTGTCGAGGCGGATCATGGGTCGGCTGCTAGCGCGGGAACGCGGCGAACGCCACCCTCAGCCTGTGGTCAGATCGCCTCACGGCCGAGAAGCCGGCCAAGCGCGGCGCAGGCGCCGGCCGCTTCGGCCCCCCTCACATCGCCAGCATCCACACGGCCATGGCGATCATCATCAGGTTCTCGGTCAGCGACAGGAAGCCGAGCGGCACGTTGCTGTCGCCGCCGACGCAGGCGCATTTCAGGGTGCGCCGGTCCAGATAGACGGCCTT
This sequence comes from Caulobacteraceae bacterium UBA3198, assembly GCA_002363865.1. GTDB lineage: Bacteria > Pseudomonadota > Alphaproteobacteria > Caulobacterales > Caulobacteraceae > Phenylobacterium. The sequence continues at coordinate 100,066 of DEWY01000013.1, read as the reverse complement.
GAACACCGAGACCGCGCCGATGACGCCGATGGCCAGGGCCACGGGCGCCGAGACCCAGGTGAGCAGGCCTGCGACCATCAGGGCGCCGGCCCCGAACTCGGCGAAGGGATAGATCTTGCCATAGGGCGGCCAGCGTTTGGCCAGCAGGTCGTAGTTTAGGAACATGGTCGAGAAACTCTCGACATTCTGCAGCTTGAGCATGCCCAGGACCATCATCGACAGGGCGATGAACCAAACCGCGGTCTGGACCGTCAGCGGGGTCCCGTAGACCGCCAGGCTGATCATCACGGCCATGATCGCGGTGGTGGCGAACACCACCAGGACCGGGGTGTAGGTTGTGGCCTTCGGGTCGCGGACCTTCAGGCCCAAATGGCGGCGCAGATCATCATGGCCGCCGATCCGCTCGCCTGCGATGAAGACCTGCGGCGTGGTGGCGACCCCATGCTGCGCCTTGAAGGCGTCGGTCTCCTCCCGGCTGGTCAGCCAGCGGTCGTCCACCTGATAGCCGCGGCTGCGCAGCAGGTGGCGGGCCTTCAGCCCATAGGGACAGACATGGTCGGCCATCACCATGCGATGCAGCACGGCGGTCTTCTGGGGTGAGGTCACGGGGGCTCCTTGGACTTGTAATCCTTGAGACCGACCCTAGGTTCCGTACGTCAGTACGGAGTCAATCATGAAATCTCGAACCATCGCCATCCTGGCCCGCGAGGGCGGCGTGGGCGTGGAGACCGTGCGCTTCTACCAGCGCCGCGGCCTGTTGCCGACGCCCGAACGCTGGTCCAGGGACGGGGTCGGAACCGGCGTGCGCCGCTATGGGGAGGAGGATGTCCGCCGCCTGCGCTTCATCCGCTCGGCCCAGACGGCGGGCTTCACCCTGGAACAGATCAAGGAGCTGTTGTCCCTGGACGCCGGCGAGGATCGGGCCCGGGCGCACGCCCTGGCCACCGAGCGGCTGGCGGCGCTGGATAAGGCCATCGCCGACATGATGGAGGCCCGCGCGGCCCTGCGGCGCCTGGCTGGCGCCTGCGCCTCCACCGACCAGGGCCCCTGCCCGATCATCGCCGCCTTCCAGGGGGAGGCGGCTTAAGAGTCCGCCTCTAGTGGACCATGAATCGCACAGCCCCGGTCATCTCGTGGCCGTCGGCGCCCCTGGCCGTCCAGGTCAGCACGTAGCGGCCGGGCGTGAGGTCAGGCAGGTCGGCGGAGACCTCGGTGGTGGCGGCGGCTGCGGCCACCGGCACGGCCTGGGCGGGCTTGCCATCAGCGGCCACGGTGACTGCCGTCAGCGTCATCGGGTGCTCGAAAGTGGCGGTGAACCAGTCGGGCGCCCCGTGGGTCATTTCGCCCTCAGCCGGGCTGGTGACCACCCCGTGGGCGGCGTGATCGCCGGATTTCGCCGAAGCTGCAGCCATCGCCCCATGGCCGGCGTGAGGGTCCTGGGCCAGGGCCGGGGCGGAGATGAGCGCCAGAGCCAGGGCAGGCGCGAGGATCGACAACAGGGGTCGCATGTTCAGGGGCTCCTTCAGAACCAGGCCCGCAGGCCGATGACGATGGCTGTATGTTCAGTCGCCCCGCCCGCCGCGCGGGTGCGGCTGGCCGTGCCCCCCAGGTCGCGGCTCCAGTCGACCCCCACATAGGGGGCGAATTCCTTGGCGATTTCGTAGCGCAGGCGCAGGCCCGCCTCCACATGGGTCAGGCCGGCGCCGAAGCCAAGCTCGGGGATGTCGGCGGCCGCGGCCTCCACCTCGATCCGTGGCTGCAGGATCAGGCGCTGAGTGATCCGCTGGTCGTATTCGGCCTCCACCCGCGCGGTCAGGTCGCCCCGGCTCGACAGGAAGGCCGCGGCGTCCACCTCCCACCAGTAGGGCGCCAGCCCCTGGATACCGACCACCAGGTGGGTGGGGTCGGGACCGTCCTCGGCCACGTCCTGGCGCAGGCCCGCCTGCACGTCCCAGAAGGGGGAGACCGCCCGGCTGTAGAGGGCCTGGACCTCGCCCTCGATCTCGCCGTCCGGGGCGAACTCGCCTTCGGACTTCCACCAGAAGCGGTTGATGTCGCCGCCGGTCCAGCCGCCTACGTCCCACAGGCCGGCGGTTTCGCCGTCCTCGATCCGCGCCTCCAGCCGGTCGATGATCACGGCGGTGGCGCGCACGTCACCATTCTCTCGGCGCAGACCCTCCCGGGCGCGGGCCATCACAGCCTCGCCCCACAAGGCGTCGGCGGCGTGGGCGGGGCCTGTGCGGGCGGCCCGGGGCGGCGGCGGACGCCTCGGCCGTCCTGGATCATCGGCGCTGGTCGGCACGTCCGGCGGTCCGCTGGCCGAAGGTCCCATGGCGTGCCCGGCGTGGGGGTCCGCAGCGGCGCCCATATCATGTCCGGCATGGGGATCAGGCGCCTCAGCAGCCATGGCGTGGCCCGCATGGGGATCAGGCTGCGCCGCCCCGTGGACATGCTCCTGGGCGTGGGCCCCGCCGGCGGCGAGCGCCAGAGGGATCAGGGCGATGAGCAGGGCCTTCATGCGCTCTCTCCGTCCAGGGGCCGCACGGTGACCACATTGAACATGCCCGCATGCATGTGCATCAGCATGTGGCAGTGGAAGGCCCAGTCACCCGGCGCATCGGCGGTCAGGTCGAAGCTCACCTTTGACCCTGGTGCCACATTGACCGTGTGCTTCAGGGGCTGATGCCCCGCAGGCCCGCCGGTCACCAGCTCGAAGAAGTGGCCATGCAGGTGGATGGGGTGGGCCATCATGGTGTCGTTGACCAGGGTCACCCGCACCCGCTCGTTGCGAGCGAAGGCTATGGGCTCAACGATCTCGGAGAATTTCCGCCCGTCGAAGCCCCACATGAACCGCTCCATATTACCGGTCAGGTGGATCTCCAGGGCGCGGGACGGCGGCCTCTGGTCCTTGTTGGGCGAAAGCGCCACAAGGTCGGTATAGACCAGCACCCGGTGGGGGACGTCCTCCAGCCCCATGGGCCGCTCGCCCAGCCGGTTGGCCGGGTCGGGGGAGACCATGTCCACCCCGACGCCCACGGCCATGGCGGCCGGCGCGTTGTCAGGATCGCGCATGGCGTGGGCCCCATGGTCCATGCTCCCATGATCCATGGCAGCGCCATGGCCCATGGCGGCGTGATCCATCGCCCCCATGCCGCCCATACCCATGTCGCGCATGGTGAGCGTCGGAACCTTGCGCAGGGGCGGGACCGCCGCGGTCATGCCCAGGCGCGGCGCGAGCGTCGCCCGCGCCAGGCCGGAGCGATCCACCGCCTCGGCCACCAGGGTGTAGGCCTGATCCTCCGTGGGCCGGACGATGACGTCATAGGTTTCGGCCACCGAGATCTGGAACTCATCGACCTCCACCGGCCGGACATTCTCGCCGTCGGCGTTGACCACGCTCATCGCCAGGCCTGGAATCCGGACATTGAAGATCGACATGGCCGAGGCGTTGATGATCCTCAGCCGCACCCGCTCGCCAGGCGAGAACAGGCCCGTCCAGTTCTCCGCCGGGCCATGGCCGTTGACCAGATAGGCGTAGGTGGTGCCGTTGACGTCGGCGATGTCCCGGGGGTCCATTCGCATGGCTCCCCACATGCGCCGCTCCTCCAGGCTCATCCCGTCCTCGCCAGAGATCAGGCCAGACAGGGTGGTGCGCGACCGGTTGAAATAGCCGGGGCTCTTCTTCAGCCGGTCGAGGATCTCGTGAGGATGGAGGAAGCTCCAGTCGGCCAGCACCAGCACATGCTCGCGGTCATAGGCCACCGGATCGGCCCCGGCCGGATCAATGACCAGCGGCCCGTAGTGACCCATCGCCTCCTGCAGATTGGAGTGCGAATGGTACCAGAAGGTGCCCGACTGGATGACCGGGAACTCGTACTGAAAGGTCTCGCCGGGCGCGATGCCCGGGAAGCTGATCCCCGGCACGCCGTCCATCTGGAAGGGCAGCAGCACCCCGTGCCAGTGGATCGAGGTGTCCTCATCCAGAGTGTTGGTGACCGACAGCCGCGCGGTCTGGCCTTCGCGCAGGCGGATCAGCGGGGCGGGCACGGTCCCATTGACGGTGATCGCATGGCCGGTGCGCCCGCCGACCGTGAAGGGCGAATGGCCGACCCGAAGCTGGATGTCCGGACCGCTCAGCGTCTCGGTCGCAGCGCGTAGCCCACCGGTTCCCGACTGCGCCCAGGCCGGCATGAGCCCCTGCAGGGCCAGAAGGCCTGCGCCCCCGCCCATGGCTCGCAACAGCCTGCGTCGTTCGCGGTCGATCATCGGGGCGGACTCCTTTCTGCTTCAGACGTCGAGGGCCTTCTTGCCCTAGGGACCATGGTACGGAGTCAAGCGCGTCATCAGCCGCCTTCGGCCTCCCCCGCCTCTTCACCACCGGCCATGGCGGTGATCCGAGCCTCCAGGGCGCGCCGGGTTTCCGGCGAGCAGTCGGAAATGTTCGCCGTGGCCCCCGAGGACGCCGGCGCGCTCAGCAGGTCGTCGGCCAGGCTCTCGGCGGCGGCCCGCAGCATGGGCTCCTCGATGCCGGCGACGCCGATCCGGGCCAGGGCTCCGGCGTCCACATCGGCCCAGCCGCAGGTGGCTGCAGCCTGCCGCAGGGTCTGAGCGGCCCGCAGCCCCTGGCTGAGCTCCGGATTGGCCGCCTCCACCGCCGCCCAGGCGGCGTTGCGGCCGACCTGACCGAGATCGGCCTCGCCGCAGGCGGCCAGGGCCAGGGCGCAGAGCGGGATCACCGCGGCGGATCGCACCAGGGCGCGGAAGATGTCTGACGTCATCTGAAACAGGCTCCTGAAATCTCCGTCCGATCAGTCGAAGATGTCGAAGATCGAGGGGCGCTTCTTGTAGCGGGGGCCATACTCCCCGCGCTCCCCGCGCTCGCCATATTCCCCGCGCTCGCCCCGCTCCCCATAACCGCCGGCCCAGGGCTGCGGCGGAGGTTGCTGAGGGGGCGGGCCGCCATGGGGCGCCGCCCCGGGCGACGGCGGCGCAGCGGCGCTCTGGGCGGCGGACTCCATCAGCTTTTCGAGCTCGCCCCGGTCCAGCCAAACGCCCCGGCAGGTGGGGCACATATCGAACTGGACGCCGGCGCGGCCCACCATCTGCATGGCGCTGTCGTCGTTGGGGCATAGGAGCAGGGGCATCGAGGCTTCCTTCTGAACAACGGAGGCCGATGGCGTTGACGGACCCTCGACCTCACGTGGCGACGTGATGCGTCCGACATCGTGGGCCGACCAGGGTCGGCGTCACCAGAGGGGCCCGGTCCGCAGGTCCAAGATGGGCGCCGGGCCGTGGCCCGGCAAGGCCCCCTCAAGCCCTTGCGGCTTAAAATGGGGCCGCCAGATACGACCTGCTTTCCTGGCCCCAAGGAGCCGCGCCTGTGATTCTACCGCCCGACGCCCTGTCCCCCGACCAGGCCCGACAGTTGCGCCAGTCCCTGGCCGCCGCCGCCATCCGCCACGGATCGGCGCCCTGCTGCGCATGTGGGGTGAGGCCTGAGGGGCCTTGCTTTGACGTTACGGCACAGATTGGCTTGGCCGCCGAAAGCTGACAGTTCTTGCCCCCTTGGAACCGCGCCAGAAATCTCAGGGCCCCTACATGAAGTTCGATGACGTCATCCTCGGTCGCCGCAGCATCCGCGGCTACAAGCCCGACCCGGTTCCCAAGGAACTGATCGAGGAGATCCTGACCCTGGCCATGCGCGCGCCGTCGTCGATGAACACCCAGCCCTGGAATTTCTACGTCATCACCGGCGAGCCCCTGGACCGCATCCGGGCCGGTAACACCGAGCGGATGGTGGCCGGGGTGCCGCAGTCGCGGGAGTTCCGCACCGGCCAGGCCTTCGAAGGCCAGCATCGCGACCGACAGGTGGGCGTGGCCAAGCAGCTGTTCGCCGCCATGGGCATCGCCCGCGAGGACAAGGAGATGCGTCAGGACTGGGTGCTGCGCGGCTTCCGCCAGTTTGACGCGCCGGTCTGCATCATCGTCACCTATGACCGCGTGCTGGACGGCAGCGACGACACCCCCTTCGACTGCGGCGCGGTGACCACCGCGCTCGTCAACGCCGCCTGGTCCCGGGGCCTGGGCGCGGTGATCAACAGCCAGGGCATCATGCAGTCGCCGGTCGTGCGCGAACACGCCGGCATCGCCGAGGATCAGGTGATCATGAAGAGCATCGCGCTCGGCTGGCCCGACGAAACCTTCCCGGCCAACGCGGTCGTCTCCGAACGCAAGTCCGTGGCCGAGGCCGCCACCTTTGTGGGCTTCGACGGCTAGGGGCGAGGATCGAAGCACCGGCCTGGCCGTTCTGAGGGGACACATGTTCGACGCCCTTCCCGACTGGCAGCAGCTGTCCCTTTACGCCATGGCCGCGGCGCTGCTGCTGACCCTGCTGCCGCGCCTGCCCTATGTGGGCCAGGCCCTGCACGCGATGTTGTCGTTCGGCGTCCTGGCGATCTGCATCTTCTTCCTGTTGCAGCAGGCGCCCTATCAGCCCTGGCTGGCGCCCCTGCTCGATCGTGTGGGCGCCGACAGCCAGACGGTGAGCGGCGATGAGGTGCGGCTTCGCATGTCGCCCGACGGCCATTTCTGGGCGGAGGTGACCCTGAACGGCGTCGAGACCCGCATGCTGGTCGACAGCGGGGCGACGCTCACCACCCTGTCGGTGGAGACCGCCGAGCGGGCCGGCCTGCGCCCCACGCCGGGCCTGGCTCCCATCTTCGCGCGCACCGGCAATGGCGTCGTCCAGGCCAGCCCCGCCACCGTGGAGACGTTGCAGCTCGGGGCCCTGACCGCCACCGACCTCAAGGTGGCCATCTCCCCCAGTCTCGGCCCGGTGGACATCCTGGGCATGAACGTCCTGGTCCGCCTGGCCAGCTGGCGGGTGGAGGGCCAGACCATGATCCTGACGCCTCGGCCGGCCACGGACAGTGAGGCCGCCCCCGCCTGACGCCGACGACCCGCCAGGTCGTTGCGAGCCCAGGCCAAGGCGCAGAGCCTGGGTCGGTCACCAGACCCTCAGGAGCTCCTCATGTCCGCCCCATCCCCCCTCGACGTCGTCCGCCAGTTCCTGAAAGACATGGAGCGTCTGGACTATGACGCCGCCCTGCACTGGGTGGCCGAGACCTGCGAATATGTGAACCCGCCGCCTATCCCTGTCGTCCATGGGCCGGCAGGCGTCCGGGGGCTGCTGGAGCCCTTCTTCGCCCCGACCCTGCATAACGAATTCAGGCTGGTGCGCGAGGCGGCCCAGGGCTCCACCGTCTTCTTCGAGCGGCTGGACCGCCACCAGCTGGCCGACAAGTGGGTGGAGCTTCCGGTCACCGGGGTGTTCGAGGTCGAGGGCGGCAAGATCGTCTACTGGCGCGACTATTTCGACGCCGAATCCATTCTGTCCCAATGGCCCGCAGGTTGAGCTGTCCCGGGGTCGGTTCGTCCCTATCGACGAGCGCTCTGACTTGACGGCGCCTCGCCGGGGCGCCGCTCCCGGCCCTCTACCCAAGCTTGGCCGGAATGGCGCGGCCATTAACCAGCAGGGTGACGGCGTCAACTCGTCCCCAAGGCGGCAATCCCCATCATGAGGAGTCCTCGGTCAGCTTCCGGCGGGGCTGGGCCCAAAGGCCTGCACGGTCTCCTTGCTGGGATCGCAGCGTTCCGGTGTCAGGGCGGCGCTGAGGCTGATGAAGGCGTGCCGGGGCGCGGCCGCAATCACTGCCGGATCGACGCCCAGGACCCGGATGGAGTCGTGCTGCAGGATGGTCGCCAGACCATGCATGGTCGCCCACAGGTGCAAGGCGTCCTGATCAGCCAGGGCTTCGGGGCCGTCGCGGCCGTGGTGCAGATGCAGGCGAAGGACCGCCCCATGCAGGGCGCGGAACGCCCGGCTCGCCTTGGCGGCCATTTGCGGGTGCGTCTCGCCGCGCGGCAGCCGCCAGGAGAACATCAGCCGATAGGCCGACGGGCGCTGCGCGGCGAATTCGAGATAACGGTCGCCCATGGCCATGAGGGCGGGTTCCAGATCGGCCTCACCGGAGGCTGCGGCTTCCAGCTGCGCTCCGAATTCATCGAAACAGCGGCCGATCACCTCGGCCAGCAGGTGCTCACGGGTGGAGAAATACTTGTAGGGCGCTTGGTGAGAGACCCCCAGACGCCGGGCCACCTCGCGCAGGGAGAGCTTCTCGACCCCGTCCTGCTCGATGATCGCCAGGGCCTCACGGACGCTGGCCTCCCTGACTCCGCCTTCGGGCAGCGATGTCGCGCGTCCCATGATCAACTGGCCCTGTCGTGAACTGAATGGCGATTGGACCAGGAGTCCATGCGGACCACTACCGCTTGAGGCGGCGCCGGAGCAGGCCGTCTAAACCGTGACATCGCGGAAAACTGGAGCGGCCGGGGGGAATCGAACCCCCGACATTCAGCTTGGGAAGCTGACGTTCTACCTCTGAACTACGGCCGCGCAGGTCTTCCTATCAGGGGCGCGGGGGGGCTGTGTCAACCGTCCTGCGCGGCGGCCTCATCCTCGAAGATCGCCTCAATAGACAGGTCGAACACCCGGGCGATCTTGAAGGCCAGGGGCAGGCTGGGATCGTACTTTCCGGTCTCGATCGCATTCACGCTCTGTCGTGAAACCCCCAGGCGTTGAGCGAGCTCGCCCTGGCTCCAGTCGCGCTCCGCCCGCAGGACCTTAAGGCGGTTTCTCACCGGTACCTCCAGCGGGCCAGCAGATCGGCCAGCCCCATGGCGACACAGAAGATCGGAAACAGCCAGTGGAGCGGCAGTCGGGGCGCCCCCGCCAGGAGCTCCAGAAAGCCCCAAACCGTCGAGATGATGAGAAGGGCGCCGAGGCCCCAGAGCAGCGCCTCGACCATCCGCACCTTCAGGAACTCGTCCGTCTCCTCCAGGAGATAGAGCGCCAGGACCACGATGATCCCCACCAGAGGCGCGGCCGGCAGCCCCGCCAGAAGATAGGCGCCAAGGGAGGCGGTCGGGGCGTCAATGATCGGACCGACAGAGAGAAGCAGGACCAGATAGGCCGCCATCAGGGGCCAGAACCTGCTCATAAGACGGCGCATGGCCGGGGACTTGGGCTGCATCATCGGTCTGGCCTCAACGTAAGCCGACCAGGGCATGGACCGCTGGCGCAACGGCCGTCGCCGCCGAGAGGGCTGCGGCGGGGGCCAGGCTGAAGGTCCGCAGCAGCGGCGGATGGGCCGCCACGGCCAAGCCGAACAGCACGAACAGCGTCAGCTGCGCCATGGCGAGGGCCACAATGACGCGGCCGGCGACGGAGCGGGGGAACATGCAAGCCTCCTTGTCTTACTGACAAGGAAACATGACATGCCGCATCTGTCAAGGACCCTAGACACCCAGCAGAATGCGCTTGCTTCCCCATCCGTCAGTCAAGCTAGCCTCCGGGCCTCAAGGCTCGTCGGGGAGGACCAAGATCATGATCGGCTATGTCACATTGGGCGTCAGCGACCTGGAGCGCGCCAAGAGCTTCTACGGGACCGTGCTCGCCCCCCTGGGCGCCAAGCCGGCCTTCGGCAGCGAGCGGATGCAGGGCTTTGCCAATGGGGCGGGCCCCATGCTCAGCGTCTGCACCCCCTATGACGGCGAAGCCCCCAGCCCCGGCAACGGGACCATGGTGGCCCTGGCCGCTCCGTCCCGCGAACTGGTGGACGAGATCCATGCGCTGGCCCTGAAGACCGGCGCCGCCGATGAGGGCGCGCCGGGCATCCGCATCCCTAACTTCTACGGCGCCTATTTCCGCGACCTGGACGGCAACAAGCTCTGCGTCTTCAAGATGGGCTAGGAGCGCATTCCGATAAGTGGGAACCGGTTATCGGACAAAACGCGCTCAAGACTTGGAATTAAGCGCCGCCGTCAGCCCCAGGGGCGGAAGTGTTTCGACAGCTTCAGCCCCTGGCGCTGGTAGTGGGAGCCGCCCTCGCCATAGAGGCGCGAGGGCTTTTCGGTGAGCGGCTCATACACCAGGCGCGCCACGGTCTGGCCGTCTTCCAACAGGAAGGGGGTCTCGTGGCTGCGCACCTCCAGCACCCCGCGCGAGCCCTGGCCGCCGGCCTCCTCGGTGCCGAAACCGGGGTCGAAAAATCCTGCATAATGCACCCGAAACTCCCCCACTGAGGGGTCGATCGGGGTCATTTCGGCGGCCTGCAGCACCGGGATCTCCACGGCCTCCTTCGAGGCCAGGATGTAGAATTCGCCGGGATCAAGCAGCAGCTCCCCATGGCGCGGGACGAGCGGCTCCCAGAAGTCCCGCGGGTCGTGGCCGTCTTCCTTGTCCATGTCGATCACCCCGGCGTGGCGCCGCGCCCGGAAACCCGCCACCCCCTCGGTGAGGTCGACCCCGACGCTGCGCAGATCAAGCTTGGGCGGCTCGCCGCGCTTGAGGCGCAGCTGGTTCAGCCGCGTGCCCGTGCGCACCAGCACGGAGAAGGTCTGCGGGGCGATCTCCATATAGATCGGGCCGGCATAGCCCTCGGCCACATCGTCGAAGGCCGCCCCGTGATCGGTGAGCAGGCGGACAAAGACGTCCACCCGTCCCGTGGAGCTCTTGGGATTGGCCCGGGCGGCGACGCCCGGCGGCAGGGCCAGAGCCTCCTGCAGCTCGGCGATATAGACGCAGCCCTTTTCCAGCACCGCCCCGCGAGAGAGGTCCAGCTCGTGCATGGCCACGTCCTCGAGCCGCTGGACCACCTTGCGGCCCAGCCCCGGCAGGAAGGAGGCCCGCACTCGCCAGGCGCGGACGCCCAGGCGCAGGTCGAGACTGGCGGGCTGCACCTGATCGGCGTCGAAGGGGCTGGCGCTGGTGATCGCGCCCTGGGCGATCAGGGCGTCAATGGCCTGGCAGGGCAGGATTCCGGGCGAGAGCTTGGCGTCTGTCATCGCAGGGACACTCGCCGCTAGCCCCGAGTCTGACAAGCCGGTGTCTGAGGCCGCTGCGGCGGCCTGCGGCCCTTGACCGACAAGCCCTGAGGCGGTTGATGCGCACTCCAAGCTTGCCTGCCGGGAGGAGCCCCCATGGCCGAAGATCCGCGCGACTGGAACCTGGAGACCAAGCTGGTCCGTGGCGGCATGGCCCGCACCGCCTATGGCGAGATTTCCGAGGCGCTCTTCCTCACCCAGAGCTTCGCCTATGACAGCGCCGCGGCCGCCGACGCCCGGTTCGCCGGCGACGCGCCGGGCTTCATCTACCAGCGCTTCGGCAACCCCACGACCCAGATGTTCGAGGATCGCCTGGCCCTGCTGGAGGGCGCCGATCTCTGCCGCGCCACGGCCTCGGGCATGTCGGCGGTGCATGTGGCCATGACCGGGCTGGTACGGGCCGGAGACCATATCGTGGCCGGCCGCGCCCTGTTCGGCTCCTGCCGCTGGATCCTGTCGGAATGGATGCCGCGCTTCGGCGTCGAGGTGACCTATGTGGACGCCGTCGATCCCGAGGCCTGGAAGGCGGCGGTACGGGACAACACCAGGTGTTTCCTGGTGGAGAGCCCGGCCAACCCGCTGCTGGAGGTGACCCCGATCGGCGCGGTCGCCGAGATCGCCAGGGCCTGCGGGGCCAAGCTGGTGGTGGACAATGTCTTCGCCACCCCGATCTTCCAGAAGCCCCTGGCGCTGGGCGCCGACATCGTCGTCTATTCGGCCACCAAGCATATCGACGGCCAGGGCCGCGTCCTGGGCGGGGCGATCCTCGGCGGCGAGCAGGTGATGCTGGAGTCCTACAAGGACATTCTGCGCCATACGGGGCCTGCGCTCTCGCCCTTCAACGCCTGGGTGCTGCTCAAGGGCCTGGAGACCCTGGACCTGCGGGTGCGCCGCCAGAGCGACAACGCCGCCCATGTGGCGAACGCCGTGGCCGCCCATTCAAAGGTGCGCCAGACCGTCTATTGCGGCCGGCCTGACCATCCGCAGGCGTCCATCATCGCCAACCAGATGACCGGCGGCGGCAATGTGCTGGCCTTTGACCTCGGCAGCCGCGAGGCCGCCTGGCGGTTCCTGGACGCCCTGCAGATCGTCGACATCTCCAACAATCTCGGCGACGCCAAGTCCATGGCCACTCACCCCTGCACCACCACCCACCGCTCCATGCCGGCGGCCGAACGCGAGTCCATCGGCCTCACCGAGGGCTGGGTGCGGATGAGCGTCGGCCTGGAAAGCGCCCAGGACCTGCAGCGCGACGTGGAGCGGGCGCTCGACCAGGCCTAGCCGCGAGCCAGGCTCCCCGGCGTCATCCGGTAGGTCTTGGCGCAGTACTCGCAGGTGACATGGATGTGGCCGTCCGGCTCGACCATGTCGGCGCGCTCCTCGGCCTCGAAGGAGGCGAGCACCCCGCGGATGCGGTCTTCCGAGCAGCGGCAGACGGCGGCCAGCGCCTGGTCCTCGAACACCCGCACCCCGTCCTCGTGGAAGAGGCGGAACAGCAGGGTCTGGCCCGAAATGGTCGGGTCGAGCAACTCGTCCTCGCCGATGGTCTCGAAGAAGGCCTGGCTGCGGGTCCAGGCTTCTTCGGTGGAGCCGCGGGCCTGATCCTCGGCCACGTTCTGGATCAGCATGCCGCCGGCCCGCCAGCGCAGGCCATCGCCCACATCGGCCTGGCCCACCGCCAGCCGCACCCTCGTCGGGGTCTGTTCGGACTGGGCGAAATACTGTTCGGCGCAGAGCGCCAGGGTCTCGCCCTCGATGGCGGTGACGCCTTGATAGCGGTCCATGTCCGGGCCCTGGTCCACGGTCATGATGAAGACCCCGCCGCCCAGCAGCGTCTTGGCGCCGGGCCGCACGAAGCCCTGCGAGGCCTCAGCCACCGCGTCGGGATCAAACCGGCAATAGCCGCGCAGGTGGCCGGCCGTGTCGTAGTCGGCCACCACATAGCGCACCGGCCCCTCCCCTTGGGCCTGGACGATCAGCCGGCCTTCGAACTTGAGCGCCGAACCCACCAGGGCCGCCAGCGCGCAGGTCTCGCCGAGCAGGTTGGCGACGGCTTCCGGATAGGCGTGGGCGGCCAGGATCTCGTCGATCGCCGGACCCAGCCGCACGAGGCGGCCGCGGACCGCGGCGTCCTCAATCTGGAACGGGCCGACGACGTCGTCGGGGATGGGGAGCGTGTTCTGGGACATGGCGAGGCCATATAGGCGCCTCGCGCCCCGATTGCGAGCCCGGCTGTGGAGCCCTCAGATCGCCCCGAAGCACCAGGCCAGGATCGACTTCTGGGCGTGGATGCGGTTTTCCGCCTCGTCCCAGATCTTCGAGCGCGGGCCATCCATCACCGCATCGGTAACTTCCTCGCCGCGGTGGGCGGGCAGGCAGTGCAGGAAGATGGCGTCCTGGGCGGCCAGATCCATCAGCTCTCCGTCCACCTGATAGGGCTCGAACGCCGCCAGGCGCGCGTCATGGTCGGTGTCGCCCATGGAGACCCAGGTGTCGGTGATCACGCAGTCGGCGCCGCGGACCGCGGCCCGGGGATCTTCGGTCATCGTCACCTGCCCCTGCATCTCGGCGGCGCGGGCCAGGTCCGTCAGGTCGGGGTGATAGATGGTCGGGCAGGCGATGTTCAGCTTGAAGCCGAACTTGCCCGCCGCATGGATGAAGCTCGAGCACACATTGTTGCCGTCGCCGACCCAGGCCAGCGTGCGGCCCTTCACCGGCCCCAGATGCTCCTCGAAGGTCAGGAGGTCGGCGAGGATCTGGCAGGGGTGGCTCCTGTCGGTCAGGCCGTTGATCACCGGCACGGACGAGGCCAGGGCCAGGCGCTCCACGTCCTCATGGGTGTTGGCGCGGATCATGATGGCGTCGACCATCCGCGACAGCACCTTGGCGGTGTCCTCGATGGGCTCGCCGCGGCCCAGCTGCATGTCGGCCGAGGTGGAGATGATCACGTCCCCGCCCAGCTGGCGCATGGCCGCATCGAAGGAGAAGCGGGTGCGGGTGGAGTGCTTCTCGAAGATCATGGCCAGCACGCGCTCGCGGGCCGGGGCGTCGGCGTCGACGCGCCCCTGGGTCCAGCCGGCCCGGGCGGCCTTGCGGGTGCGCGCGTCATCCAGGATGGCGCGCAGGTCGGCGGACTCCATCCGCCAGAGGTCGAGAAAATGTCTCGGAGAAGAGGTCATCGAAGGGAAATCCCATCGACCCCGCGCCTGCGCCGGAAATTGAAAATGGCGCGTGCTGAGCGCGGGGTCCTTGATTGATGAGTCCCGGCGCCGGGCCGGGCGTGAAAAACCTTAGGCGGCCGCCTGGGCCTTGGCGCGGGCTCGCTCACAGGCGGCTTCGAACCGCGCGATCGCCTCGCGGGCCTCGTCCAGGGTGAGGTTCAGCGGCGGCAGCAGGCGCACGCAGTTGTCCCCGCCGCCAGCGATCAGCAGGTGCTCGTCGCGGGCGTGCTGCATGAACTCGCGGTTGGGGGTCACCAGCTTGACGCCGATCAGCAGGCCCTTGCCGCGCAAATCGGCCACCACGTCGGGATAGCGGTCCTTCAGGCCCGCGATCCGCTGGTTGAAATAGCCGGCCACCTCGCGGACATGGGCCAGCAGCTCGGGCTTGGCCAGCTCGTCCAGGGCCGCCTCGCCGACCGCCATGGCCAGGGGATTGCCGCCATAGGTCGAGCCGTGGGAGCCGACGCTCATGGCCGATCCGGCCGCGATGGTCGCCAGGCACGCCCCGACCGGGAAGCCGCCCCCCAGCGCCTTGGCCACGCACATGATGTCCGGATTGCCTTCGCCCTCGGCCCAGTCATGGGCGAACAGGCGCCCGGTGCGGCCGAGGCCGCACTGGATCTCGTCATAGATCAGCAGAATGCCCTGCTCATCGCACAGCTGGCGCAGGCCCTTCATGCAGGCCACCGGCAGGGAGCGGGCGCCGCCCTCCCCCTGGACCGGCTCGATGATGATCGCCGCCGTGGTCGGGCCGATGGCCGCGCGCAGGGCGTCGTGGTCGCCGTAGGGCAGGTGGACGAAACCCGGCAGCGGCGGGCCAAAGCCCTCCAGATAGGAGGCGTTACCCGAGGCGTTGACCGCGGCCACCGTGCGGCCGTGGAACGAGCCCTCGAAGCCGATGATGTCCACCCGCTCAGGATTGCCCCGGGCCCAGTGATACTTCCGCGCCGTCTTGATGGCGCATTCCACGGCTTCAGTCCCGGAATTGGTGAAGAACACCACGTCGGCAAAGGTCTCGGCGCACAGCCGCTTGGCCAGCGCCTCCTGCCCCGGGATCTTGAAAATGTTGGAGACGTGCCAGAGCTTCTCGGCCTGGTCCTTCAGGGCCTGGACCAGCCGCGGATGGGCGTGGCCGAGCGCGTTGACCGCGATGCCGGCCATGCAGTCCAGATAGGCCTCGCCGTCCTGCGTGAACAGTCGCGCGCCCTCGCCTCGTTCGAACGCCAGCGGGGCGCGGTTGTACACGCCCATGATGTGGTCGCTGGGAACGGTCGCGGCGGACGTCGCGGTCTTTTCAGTCACGGGAGGAAGCCTCCAAAGGAAACGTCCCCGCACGCTGGGCGACGGGGACTGGAAGGCTCGATGTTTTCCGGCGCGAACCGCGCTCTGTCAATGATTTCGCAGGCTCAGGCCAAGAGCGGCCCGGCCCTGTGTCCCGGCCGCCAGCCTCAGGTCTTGAGCTTGTAGCCGCTCTCGAACATCCACAGGCAGACGCAGGCGAAGGCGATGGCGATGCCCGCCGTCATGCCGACGCCGGTCAGCAGCGAACCCTCGGCCTGGCCGATGAAGCCATAGCGGAAGCCGTCGATCAGATAGAAGAACGGGTTGAAGTGGCTGGCCGTGCGGAACGGCTCGGGCAGGCGGTCGACCAGATAGAAGGTCCCCGACAGGAAGGTCATGGGCATGATGACGAAGTTGGTCACCGCGGCCATGTGGTCGAACTTCTCGGCCCAAAGCCCGGCCATGATGCCGAGCAGGCCCAGGATCATCGAGGCCACGCCCGCAAAATAGAGCACCGCCCACAGGTGCGTCAGGGGCAGGTCGGCGAAGGGCAGGACCGCGATCCAGGTCACCGTCCCCACCAGCAGCCCGCGGGTCGCCGCGCCCAGCGCAAAGCCCGCCACATGCTCCAGCGGCGTCAGTGGCGGGGTCATGAAGTCGCCCACCAGGCCGTTGACCTTGGCCTGCAGCAGGCTGGACGAGGAATTGGCGAAGGCGTTGTTCAGGATGGTCATCATGATCAGGCCCGGCGCGATAAAGGTGGCGAAGGCCACCCCGCCCACCGCCGGCCGCGCCCCGCCCACGGCCACCACAAAGACCATCATATAGAGCAGCGAGGTCACCACCGGCGCGCCGAGGGTCTGGGTGCCCACCTTCCAGAACCGCTTGACCTCCCGCAGATAGAGGGTGCGGAAGCCCGGCCAGTTGAACCCGTGATAGGCCCGGGGGGCCGGGGGTGTGGCGGTGGCGATCTCGGCGGCGCGGACGGGCGACATATCGTTCATGCGCCACATGTGCGCCGAGACGCGGCGGCCTGCAAGTGTGCGACCTTCCGACGCTATATGTAGTTCCTGTGGATGGAACCAGGGGCGCCTATTGTGGCCTTTAAGGAAGTCTTTACGATATCTGGTAGTCCGTGGGGTCAGGCGATGACCGGTCCCACAAGATATTGTTTCGGCCGGCCGCGCGGGGTGGCCACCGAGACAGGCGGCCGTTTTGGGAGGCTCTGATGGGTTGGACTGACGAGCGAGTCGATACACTCAAAAAGCTCTGGCAAGACGGCCTTTCGGCCAGCCAGATCGCGAAACAACTGGGCGGCGTCACCCGCAACGCGGTGATCGGCAAGGTCCATCGCCTGGGCCTGTCGGGACGGGCCATTCCGTCCAAGCCGGCCCGTCCGGTGTTCAAGGCGCCCCGGCCCCAGCGGGCCGCCGCCGCGGCGCCCTCGGCGCCGCGCCGTATCGCCGAACCTGTGGAGGCCGAGGCCGCCCCGGCGCCCGCCCCGGTGCGCTATGTGGACGAGGCGCCAGGCTCGGCCACCGTGCTGACGCTTGGCGCGCACATGTGCAAGTGGCCCATCGGCGATCCGTCCAGCGACGGCTTCACCTTCTGCGGCCGCCGCGCCAGCGACAGCCCCTACTGCACCGAACACGCCCGGGTGGCCTATCAGCCGGCCCAGTCCAAGAAGCGCGCCGGCGGCTCCGACCTGGCCCGCTCCCTGCGCCGCTACATCTGAGCGCCCTCTGAGATCGGCCCGGCGCGCGAGGGGGTCCCAGACCCGCTTGGGCGCCGGGCGGTCTTGAGATTGCAGCCTGATGTCGCCGCCCCATCCCATACTCGCGGGCGCGATAGAGGCCGCCTTCTACCTGACCTCGCTCACCGCGTTCGCCTGGGCCTACTTCAGCGCCTTGCTGAAGCTCGCAGAGCTGCGCCGCGGACCGAAGATGGCGCTGGGGCTGATCAGCTACGCGGCCTTCGTTGCAGCGAGCCTCCTGCCCATGCTTGCGGTGGAGAAAGCCCTGGCCTTGCCGGCATTGGCGGCCTGGCGAGACGGTCCCAATGTCTGGATCTGGATCGCCTCGTTCGCCGTCAGCAGTGGCGCGCTGTTTCTCGTCCACCGTCACCGGTTGCGGGCGGCAGGGTATTTCCGCCATTGAGAGCACAAACTCCCGCATGAGCACGAAAGCAACGCCAGCGTATTCCCGTTCCGGTCGCAAGGGTCTTTGTCTAAGGTAGTTTGAACCCTGGGCGTCTTTCAGAAGGTCATATGGCAAGACGCATCGTCACCAGGGAACTGCTTGTCCAAGAAGTGCGCTGGAATTTCCTAAGGCTTGCGCTTAAGGAAGCCAGCCTTGTCTTGGCCTGCGCCGCCCTGGCCGTGGCGGCGTGTTATCTCCCCTCCGGCTTTCCCCTCCGCACACAGGTGCTCTCGGCGTGTTGGGCGCTCGCGTTCATCGTACCCCCTGTTCTCTACCTCGTTACCCTCACAGCGGTCGGTGGCGTCGCGCGGGACAGTGGTGAATTCACGTGGGGAATATGGAGTATAGCGGCGCTTGCCACTGCGGTATGGCCGGTAGCCTGTCTAGAGGTGGGACTGTACTTCTTAGGCGGACAGGGCGTTCTAGAACCCCAGATCCAACGTGCGCTGTATCTCGCAGCCATTCTTTCCGCGCTTCAATTCCTGTGGTGGTCCGTTGCGGCGGGACTTGGGCGGGTGCGCTGACCGACTTCTCCAGATGGGCGTGCAGATCCCGCAGTACCCGTTAGCGCTCCCTCGTCAGCACCGAGGCAAGCGCCTCCCAGCTCTCAAAGGCGATCACCCGCGCCGGGCGGTCATCGCCAGCCTCGGCGCGTTTCCACGCATCCTAGAACGCGAGGAGATCATCCCGAAGCGTTCCGCCGACCTGAACCTTCACGTCCTTCGTCATATCGCACCGCCTCCGACCCAGTTTAGCGCCGCTGCGCCCGGCGGGCGAGCGGACATGCGGAGCGTCTGAGAAGGGTGGAAAGCGGACATCACCTGATTGCTAGGAGAGTTGTTCTTCTCGCTATGGCCACGTGATCACCAAGGCCGTCGCGGTGTCAGGGAGCTTGAGCTGACGGCGGACATTCGCGTCAGCGGGCGATGCCCTGCCCGCTCCGGTTTCGAGAAGCGTACCAATCCAGAGGTCTGGAGGGGATTTCGATACGACTACAATGGCCTCTGCATAGACCTCGCCCTCGTCTTCGGGGTCCGTGAGGATGATTTTCACATCATCGACGTCGGGCCTAGCAGCCAACGTATCAAAGCAGTGACGGAATCGCTCAAGACCGGGGTTGGGGGTCAGGTTGACCGCGAAGTCGTTATCCCGCTTTGCAGCGGAGAAGAACTCATCGATGGATGCGAAGCCATGACCCGTGACCAGAGCGGTACTCCATCGCTTTCCCAGTCCCTCGACCAACTGAACGATTCGCAAGGCGGGCCTGCCGCCGGTGGGGCTGGAGAGATCGATCTCCATTGGCAAGCCGCAATCGCTGGCCACGACAAGGATATCCTTCCGGCCTCGGTAAGCCACCTTTGAGGATTGTAGATCGGCCCAGCGAATAAACGCCTGCGCCGCTCGCGTCTTCGACCCGACGCCCTCCCGAGAAAAGAAGTGCTTCTGGCGGAAGGCAGCAAACACAGGATCCCCCTGCTCTGCGACCGGGGATTTCGCCCCCTCCGGGAAGCTCAAACAATCCTCGGGGAACCCCTCTTTCGCCTGCAAATAAAACATCCGCAGAATCATTTCGCGTGGGTCATCGACCAGCGCCATAGTTCCCCTCCCAAGCCGAGCATCAGCCTTAGCTAGGCTCTCTCAAACGGGCCAACTGAATGTCTGCAACGGGTCGTTAGCGGTCATTGCCCACGCGCCCTACAGCAGACTGACCCGTTGCGGACATCGATTTGAAGCAGCAAGCTCTGCTGATGATGCGACTAGCGCTCAGCCTCGTGCTCGCAACCTCGATCTCGACTGCCGCGACGGCTGTGGAGGGCGCGGCCGACGAGCCGACGACTGCGGACGTTGCGGCCTTGGAACGGGTCGTTCGGTTGCCGCCACAAGCTGAACCGATCCATGCATACGCGCGCTACTACAGCCTGGGCGCCAAGGACGGCCGCGAGATGCTTATCGGGACCTACGTGCTGAACGCCCCTGATCCACCGGGTCGCTACATCCGAACCGTCCCCGTTTGGGTGTTGGACGGGGGATGCTCCGTCGTGAACGTGCGCTTTGACCTCGCGACGAGGCGAGTGGTCGGCGCCTTCTGCAACGGCCTCGCCTAACGGCGAAACGTTCACGCGCGCTTCCTCAGTTTCGTGGTGTTTTCTGGTCTGGTCGCCGGATGATCAGCGGCGCTTGTCGACAGGCCACTCGGGCCGCTGCCATTCAATCTGGCAGCTCGGCAAACGCTTCCTGGCACAGGAACCCCGAGTCACCGAGGCGGACCAGATACAGGGCTTCCACATCTGGGACGATCTGGACCAAGTTGTGAGGCACACGCTGGCGTTCTAGCTCAGCGCAGATCAGATCGCGGATGGGGGTCGGCCCCTGGCCAACCAATGCGCCGCTTGACTGAACCATCGCGACGAACCGCGAAAGGTCTTTGGCCTGGTTCAGGAAGCGACCAGCTCCCAAGAAGGATTGGGTCTGTTGCAGGTAGTCGTGGACCTTCGCAAAGAGCGCCAGCGGCTCGGCGATAGGCCCTGAGCTATAGATCGACCACCGGCTGGCCTGCGCCCACGGCACATCTGAAACCGGCAGAACCTCGAAGCCCGCCAGGGCCCCGTCATCGCCCGGCTGAAGCTGGTCAGTGAAGAGGCGACCATCTTCAAGGCCGTTGAACACCAGCGAGATGGCGCCCTCTGACTGCCGATCCTCGTATGGGCTCGCCCACCAACGGTGGCCGCGCACATGTATGGTGAGCTGGCGGCCTCGCCAGACCACGGCGTCTATTCTTGTTGGATGGACGATCGGCCTGTCGGCCAACAGGTCCATCAGATTGCGGCGCTTCATGCAAAACCAACCTAGCCGTCGACCGAAGTTCCGCAACTGATGCTGCACGCTCCACTGGGGCCAGTTTTTCCCCGCGCCCGGTTTTGCCCCACCGCGAGACGGGCTAGCTTCGCGCCATGAGCGACGCCGCGCCTGACTCCAACGCCCAGCCCTACTCGGTCTCGGAGCTCGCCTTCGCGCTCAAGCGGACGCTGGAGGACCGGTATGGCTTCGTGCGCCTGCGCGGGGAGCTGTCCAAGGTCACCCACCATGGCAATGGCCACGTCTATCTGACCCTGAAGGACGAGCGCGCCGCCATTGACGGGGTGGTCTGGAAGGGCTCGGTGCGGGGCCTGTCCATCCGGCCCGAACAGGGGCTGGAGGTGATCGTCACCGGCAAGATCACCACCTTCCCGGCCGGCTCGCGCTATCAGATTGTCATCGAGACCATGGAGGCCGCCGGCGTCGGCGCCCTGCTGGCCCAGCTGGAGCGGCTGAAGGCCAAGCTGGCGGCCGAGGGGCTGTTTGAGCCGGCCCGCAAACGCCCCCTGCCCGGCATGCCCGCTGTCATCGGCGTAGTGACCAGCCCCACGGGCGCGGTGATCCGCGACATCCTGCACCGCATCCGCGACCGCTGGCCCTGCCGGGTCATCGTCTGGCCGGTGGTGGTCCAGGGGGATCAGGCCGCCGCCCAGGTCAGCGCCGCCATCCGCGGCTTCTGCGCCCTGCCGACGACCGGCGACCTGCCGCGGCCCGACATCATCATCGTCGCCCGGGGCGGCGGGTCGGTGGAGGATCTCTGGGCCTTCAATGACGAGGCCCTGGTCCGCGCGGTGGCCGCCGCCGACATCCCGATCATCTCAGCCGTGGGGCACGAGACCGACACCACCCTGATCGACTTCGTCTCTGACCGCCGGGCGCCTACGCCGACGGCGGCGGCCGAGATGGCGACGCCCGTTCTGGCCGAGCTGCGGGCGGGCTTGAGCGACCTGCACGCCCGCCTGCACCGCTGCGGCGGCAAGGTGGTGGAGGACCGCCAGGGCCGGGTGCAGAGCGCCGGCCGCAGCCTGGCGAGGGTGCCCGACCTGGTGGAGATGGCCGCCCAGCGCTTCAACCTGGCCGCCGGCCGGCTGAGCGCGGCCCTGCAGCGCAACGCCGCGGCCCATGAGCGCGATCTCGTGCGGGTGGCCTCGCGCCTGTCGGCCGGCCTGCTGCTGCGCCCGCAGGAGGCGCAGGCCCAGAAGGTCCAGCTGCTCGGCGGGCGGCTGACCAGCGGCCTGCAGCGCAACGCCGCCGACCATGGCCGCGACCTCGCCCGTATCTCAGCCCGGCTTTCCCCCTCCTTGCTGGCCAGGCCCCAGGCGACCCAGCGCCAGCAGCTTGAGGCGCTGAGCGCCCGGCTGAACCCGGCGCTGGCCCGCACCACCGAACGCCTGGCCGAACGGCTGGCGGCGGTGGAGAAGCTGCGCCAGTCCCTGAACCCCGACCGCCCCCTTTCCCGGGGGTTCGCTCGGGTGCAGCGGGCCGATGGCAGTCTGGCCCTGCAAGGCGCCGCCCTGGAGGCCGGCGAAGGCGTCTCCCTGGTCTTCGCCGACGCCACCCGCAGCGCCGTGGTGGACGGGGACGCATCCTCCGTCCCTCGGCCGCTGCCTGAGGCCCGGCCCAAATCCCGCAAGCCGCCCGCGCCGCCGGCCTCGACCGTGCAAGGCGACCTCTTCTAGGGGCGCCGGTTCCGGGGTCTGTTCGAGGCTGTCCCTGCGCGCTACATTGGCGCGATGAACGCCCATGACCGAGACCTCTCCGGCAAGCCCGCCGAGCTTGCCGTGCTGCACTATGGCGACGGCGAGTTCGTCGTCCTCAAGCCCGGCCGCCATGTGGTGTGCGCCGTCTCAGGGGTGAAGATCCCCCTCCAGGCCCTGCGCTACTGGAGCCCGGCCCTGCAGGAAGCCTATGCCGGCCCGACCGAGGCCTATGCCCGCTGGAAGGAAACCAGCAGCTGAGCCACGCCCTGCACCGTCGCACCGCGATCCTGAGCGGCCTGTCCGCCCTGGCCCTGCCGGGACTGGCGCGGTCACAGACCGCCGCCCTGCCCTTGCGTCTGGATGGCCGGTTCATGCAGGGCGGCGTGGCGGTGGGCCAGACGGTCCCGGGCGCGGCCCTTTATCTTGACGACGACGCCGTGGGCGCCGCCGGACAGGACGGCTGGTTCGTCATCGGCTTTGATCGCGACGCCCCGTCCGGGCAGGTCCTGCGCGTGGTGGCCGACGGCGGCGAGACCGCCCACCCCTTGACCCTGCAGCCCGGCGATTTCGACATCCAGCGGATCAATGGCCTGCCGCGCAATCAGGTCGCCCCGTCCGACCCTGAGCTTCTGGCCCGCATCCGCGCCGAGGCGGTGCGCAAGCGGGCCGGCTTCGCCAGCCAGGCGCCGCGCACCGACTTCCGCGGCGGCTTCATCCCGCCCCTGGCCAGTTATCGCCTGTCAGGACGGTTCGGCGGCCAGCGGGTCCTGAACGGCGTGCCGGCGAGGCCCCACTATGGCGTCGACATGGCCGCCCCCCGGGGGACCCCGATCCTCGCCCCGGCCGGCGCCCTGGTCTCCTTCGCCGAGACCGGGCTGCACTATGAGGGCGGGCTGATCATGCTCGACCACGGTCAGGGGCTGATCACCGCCTATCTGCACATGTCGCGCCTGGACGTGGCCGCCGGCCAGTCGGTGGCCCAGGGTCAGGTGATCGGGGCGGTCGGCGCCGAGGGCCGGGCGACGGGCCCGCACCTGTGCTGGCGGATGAAGTGGCGCGACCGCAACCTCAATCCCATGAGCCTGGTGGGCTTCAGCGCCGCTTGAGGGCGCTTTAGCGGCGCTTGCGGGCGTAGGTTTCGGCCGGCCAGCGCTTGTGGACCCAGAACCATTCGGCCGGACGCTCGGCGATCCGTTCTTCCATGAAGGTGTTGATCCGCTCCACCGAGCGGGCGATGTCGGCGGCCCGGTCGCCGGTGACCAGGGGCTTGATGGGCGGATGGACGATGACCCGGAAGCGGGCCTTGTCCAGACGCTGGACCGACATGGGCTGCAGCACCGTGTCGAACCGCAGGGCCAGGCGCGAGGGGCCAGGGGCGGTATGGGCCAGCCGGCCAAAGAAGGGGGCGGCCACCCCGCCATTGAACTTCTGGTCGTTCATCAGGGCCACCGACTCCCCGCGCCCCAGGGCGTCGAGCAGCTCCCGGGCCCCGTCGCCGCCCTTGGGCGCGAACAGCCGCACCCCGTAGCGGAAGCGGTTGTCGCGGATACGCTTGTCGAAATAGGGGTTGTTGGCCGCCCGATAGGTCATGTGACAGACCACGCCCGAATGAGCGATGACCGCGGGCATGATCTCCCAGTTGGACAGGTGGCCGGAGACGAACACCACCGGCTCGGCGGTGCGGGCGATCTCGGCCAGGCGCTCGGCGTTGACGATCTCGATCCGGTCGCCGGCCGCCACGATGCGGTCGATAATGGGGAATTCCGCAAAGGTCCGGCCGATCTGGCGCCACTGTTCGGCCGCCAGGGCGTCGATCTCCGAAGGCGCCAGGTCCGGAAAGGCGATCTGCAGATTGCGCACCGCCACCCGGTGGGCGCTGGTCATGGGGCCCAGGCGGCCCAGGGCCGCGGCCCCGAAGTCCGAGACCGCGTCGATGGGAAACAGCCGCGCCAGGGCGGTGATGGCGTCATAGGCGGCCACCTCCAGACGCCAGGCGAGCCGCCGGGCGAAGGTCTGGGCCTGTGAGGATCGGGCGCGCGCCATGCCCTCTACTAGTCTCGCCCGACGGCTCTGTGCAACGCGAACCGCAGTCGCTTGGCGCGCGACTTGCCAAGTTTGGTCCACACCGTCCCCCTTCGGGACGGCTCAGCTTCTTAACCACAAGGGGGCAAGAGACATGGGCAATGAGATTGACGTCCACCTGGGTAAGCGTCTCCGTCGTCGGCGCCGGCTGCTCGGCCTGACACAACAGCAACTGGCCGGCGCCTGCGGGGTCCGCTTCCAGCAGATCCAGAAGTACGAGTGCGGCGCCAACCGGATCTCGGCCGCCCGCCTGTGGCAGCTGTCCGAAGCCCTCGAGGTGCCCGTGGCCTACTTCTACGACGGCCTCTCGGCCGCGGCTCAGGAGCGGGCCGCCGAGTGCGAGAGCGGCGGCGAGGTCCTGGCCAGCAAGGAGACCATGGACCTGATCCGGGCCTATTATCAGCTGGGCGAACGGCCCCGCCGCAGGCTGCTGGACCTGGCCAAGTCCCTCAACGGCGACGTCGAGCACGGCTGAACCGGCGATCCCGCCTCCAGGCGGGATTTGACCGGGCGGCCGGGCGGGCTAAACCGGGGCCATGCTGACCCCTGACCGTCTGACCGCCCTCGAGGACGTGATCCTCGAGTTCAACCAGGCCGCCGCCGATGTGGCTCTGCCTCTGTTCCGCGCCGACCACGGCCTGGAGGACAAGGGCGGCGCCCCCGGGCTGAACGCCTTTGACCCCGTCACCGCCGCCGATCGCGGCGCCGAGGCGGCGATCCGGCGGCTGATCGGCCAGCGCTTTCCAGATCACGGGGTGATCGGCGAGGAATATGGCGAGGATCGGCCGGACGCCGAGTTCGTCTGGGTGCTCGATCCCATCGACGGCACCCGCTCCTTCATCGCCGGCCTGCCGCTCTGGTGCGTGCTGATCGGCCTGCGGCACCAGGGCCGTCCCGTTCTGGGATCGATCGGCCAGCCCTATCTGGACGAGGTCTATCTGGGCCATGCTGGCGGCTCGCGGCTGGTGTCCCGCGGCGCCTCCCGGCCCCTGAAGGTGCGGGCCTGTCCCAAGCTCACCGACGCCGTCATTTCCACCACCGATCCGGAGGCCTGTTTCAACGGCGCCGAGTTGGGCGCCTGGACCCAGGTGCGGGCGGCCTCGCGGCTGGCGAGGCTCGGCCTCGACGCCTACGCCTACGCCATGGTGGCGGCGGGCACCCTGGACATGGTGATCGAGGCCGGCCTCAAGTCCTGGGACATCGAAGCGGCCATCCCGGTGATCGAAGGCGCCGGCGGCCTGGTCACAGACTGGCGTGGCGCGCCGGTGGGCCAGGCGGGCGGCCAGGTGGTCATCGCCGGCGACCAGGCCTGCCTGGACGAGGCCCTCGTGGCCCTCAGGCGCTCGGCGACGACCCGCTAGCGACCTTGCCGGCCAGGGCGTCGAACTCGGCGAAGAAGACCGCGCGCTTGTCCTCGGTCTCCATCAGGATCTCGTGCAGGGCGCCCTTGACCACCACCAGCTTGCCGTCGGGCAGGCTGCGGGCCACCTGATCCTGGGCGGCGTTGTCCACCAGCTTCTCGGCTTCGGCCTGGCAGATGACCACCGGAATGCTCACCGAAGCCAGGTTGGCGGGCCTGGCGAAAAAGTCCCCGGCGCGCAGGGCGAAATCGAGCCAGCCCCAGGTGGGCGCCCCCAGCGCCAAGTCCCGATGGGCGGCCACCTGGGCCCGGGCCCGGGCGAAACGCACCCGGTCATGGGTCAGGACATTGTCCTCGAAGGTGTCGTCAAAGGGCTTGCCCGGATCGCCCATGACATAGGCCCCGCTCCGCCCGGTCAGCCGGTTCCAGGCCGCCAGAAGCTTGACCGCCTTGGGGTAGCGGCCGACCCGCACGCCAAGCATGGGCGCCGACAGGACCGCGCCGGCGAAGCGAGCCGCCTGGCCCTTGGCCAGCGCCAGCAGGGTCAGGCAGCCGCCCATGGAGTGGCCGATGGCGATCCAGGGGGCCGGCAGACGGGTCTCGAAATGCGCCAAAAGGGCGTCAAAATCGGTCAAAAATGGCTCATATCCGACCGCATGGCCCTTCAGTCGGTCGTCTTCCAGGTCCCGGTGTGACAGGCCCTGGCCCCGCCAGTCATGGGCCAGCACGACGAAGCCGCGCAGGGTCAGGTCCTCGATGACCTCATAGTATTTCTCGATCGGCTCAGTGCGGCCCCCGCTCAGCACCACCGAGCCGCGGACCGCGCCCCTGGCCGGAAACAGGGCCGCCCGCAGCCGCGCGCGCCCTGCGCCCACATACCATTCCCCCGCCCCGCCGGCGGGGACCGGAGCGGCCGGGATGTCGATGAGCGGCGCCGTTTGCGTCATGGCGGGTTCCTTCAGGCGGCCTGGGAAAAGAGGGTCTGGATCTGGGACTGCATGGACATGGCCAGACCCATATTGGACATGCGCATCCGGCGACTCATCAGGGCGGTCATCGGATCGAGCCGGCGCCGGCCCAGCGCCACGACATCGTCCAGGCTGATGGTCACCACCAGGTCGGCCGGCGCGTCGCGGTTGGTCACCGAGGCCCCATCGATATGGATGAAGCCCGCGCCCTTGAGGTCGATCTTGACCACGTGCGGCAGGGGATCTCCGGCGCGGAGGGTGTCGGCGATGCGGGTGGTGAGCTGTTCAATCGTGGCCATCGGAACTCCAAGGCCGCGGAGCTTGGCCCGCCGCCCCGGCGAAGTAAACAAAGCCGAGGTTTGGCCCGTGACACAGGGGTCGAGTTGGGTCATGATTTGCGAATAATTCGCAAGACCAGGAGGAAGCCCCATGCGTCAGCTCGCCGTGGAGGATCTCGACCAGCTCTATCGCGCCCCTGGCAAGCTGGTGCTGGACAAGGTGCTCGATCACGTGGAGCGCCATGGCCGCGCCTTCATCGCCCACTCGCCGTTCTGCGTGGTCAGCTCGGCAGGTCCCGACGGCGCCGTGGACGTTTCGCCCCGGGGCGGTGAGGCGGGCTTCGTCCATGTGAGCGAGGACGGCAAGACCCTGTTCCTGCCCGATCGTCCGGGGAACAATCGTCTCGACACCCTGCGCAACCTGCTGGCCGGGACCGGCAAGGTCGGGCTGATGTTCATGATCCCCGGCTTCGACGACGTCTATCGGGTCAATGGTCAGGCCAGCGCCACCGACGACGAGACCCTGCTGGCCCAGTTCGAGGAGTTCGGCCGCCTGCCCCGCCTGGTGCTGATGATCGCCGTGGAGGAGACCTTCGTCCACTGCCCCAAGGCCATCATGCGCGGCCGGCTGTGGGACCCCGAGGCGCGGCTGGACCGCAGCGCCCTGCCCAGCGGCGCGGAGATGATCTCCGACCAGCTGAACCTCGGCAAACTGCCGGTGACCAACGAACAGATCATCGACAGCTACCGCCAGCAGCTGTGAGCCGCCTCAGGTCGGCTTGATGAACCGCAGGGTCATGCGGTCGCTCTCGCCGACGGCCTCATAGGGGCTGCTGTCGAAGGCCGGATCGGCCGGTTGCCCCCGGGCCGAGGTGCGGCGGACGGGAGGAAGGGTCCAGACCCCGAACGGGTGGTCCTTGGTGTCGCGCGGATTGGCGTTGATCTCGCTGGCCTGGTCGAGAATGAAGCCCGCCTCCTGGGCCAGGCGGATGACATAGGCCTGCTCCACATAGCCGTCGGCGGCGGTGGGATCCTGCACCCCGCCGGGGCTGCCGCGATGTTCCACCACGCCGAACACGCCGCCGGGCTTCAGGGCGGTGAAGGCGTCGGTGAAGGCCTTGTCGACAATGCCGGCCGCCATCCAATTGTGGACGTTGCGGGCGGTCAGAACGAGGTCCGCCGAGCCCGTCGGAGCCATGGGCCCGCTGGTGGCGCCGAAGGCGGTGATCTCCACGTCGCCGTAGAGCCGCGGGCGGGCCCGCAGCTTCTGGCGATAGGCCTCGACCACCTCGATGGCGATGGGGTCGTTGGGCTGCAGATTGGCCGCGTAGAG
The DNA here is from genome assembly GCA_002363865.1 of Caulobacteraceae bacterium UBA3198. Taxonomy (GTDB): domain Bacteria; phylum Pseudomonadota; class Alphaproteobacteria; order Caulobacterales; family Caulobacteraceae; genus Phenylobacterium. The sequence goes on along the minus strand of DEWY01000013.1, from coordinate 71,845 downwards.
CTTTCCGCCTGAGGCGGCCAGATAAGGCGCCAGGATGTCGGTGTACCAGCCGGCGCCGGGCCAGATCTCCACCACCGTCATCCCCGGCTTCAGCCCGAAGAAGCTGAGCGTCTCCACCGGATGACGCCAGATGTCCCGGGCCTTGTCCTGCGCCTCGCGCCAGTCGCCGGCCACGGCCTCTTCCAGGGTCATGGCCGAGGCCGGCGCGGCGGGGGCGGCATCGTCCCCGCGATTACAACCGGTCAGGGCCGCCGCGCCGCCGGCCGCAAGGCCGGAGAGCAGCAGGCCCCGCCGGGACAGTCTCGACAGTCGCACGGATCAGGACGGCTTGACGAAGCGGAGGGTCATGCGGTCGCTTTCGCCGATCGCATCATACTTGGCGCGGTCGAAGTCGGGGCTGGCGGTCTCGCCGCGGGCCGCGCTCTGACGAACTGGCGGCAGGGTCCAGACGCCGAAGGGATGGTCCTTGGTGTCCTTGGGGTTGGCGTTGATCTCGCTGGCCTCGGCCAGCTTGAAGCCCGCCTTCTCAGCCGCAGCGACGACGACGTCGGTGGCCATATAGCCGTCCCGGGCGCCTTCGACCTGGGGCCGCGGGTCCGAGCGATGCTCTTCCACGGCGAGCACGCCGCCCGGCTTGAGGACGGCGTAGAAGTCGGCCAGGGCCTTGTCGAGCATGCCCTCGCGCCAGTACCAGTTGTGGAGGTTACGGGCCGTCAGCACCATGTCGGCCGAGCCGGGCTCGCCCAGGGGGCCCGACACCGCGCCGAAGCCCGCATACTTGATGTCGCCGAACACCGCGGCGTCGGCATATTTGGTGGCGAAGGCTTCGCGACCACGGCGGCCCGCCTCGCTGACATTGGGATCGTTCAGATCGGTGACGCCGGCCACATAGGACCCGTCGGTCGCCTTGGCGTAGGGCGCCAGGATCTCGGTCCAATAGCCACTGCCGGGCGAGATCTCGATCACCGTCTGGCCGGGCTGGAGCCCCCAGAAGACAAGGCTGTCATAGGGGTTGCGCGCAGCGTCGCGGGCCTGATGGGCTTCGCTCCGTTGGGGTCCGGCCACGGCCTCGCGCAGGGCGGTGTCTTCGGCGTGGGCCGCCGTACCGAGAATCAGCGCGCCCAGGGCGCCAGCGATAAGGGCGGGGAACTTGTCGTGAAACATGGTCTGGAGCTCCGGCAAGTCGTTGAGGAGGCGACCCTAGAGGCATGGGCGCATGTGGCAAGGGTTGGCGGCGAACAAGGTCTTGAAACCTGCGATCGCCCCCCCCAAATCCATGGTCGAAGGCGCTGGATGTCCGGGCCTTCCGATCGCCGGCGAGGCCACTCTGGCTCGCCTCAGGTCGACAACCGCAACCTTGCTTAGACAAGAAGGATGTGACGCACATGCGTACCCTCGACTTTTCTCCCCTGTACCGCTCCGTCGTCGGTTTCGACCGACTGGCCGGCCTGCTTGAAACCGCCGCAGCCGACGCCGCCACGGGCTATCCCCCCTACAATATCGAACGCACCGGCGAGAACGCCTACCGGATCGAGATCGCCGTCGCCGGCTTCCGCGCCGACGAGCTGGCCATCGAGGTGAAGGAGAACCTGCTCACCGTGCAGGGCCGCAAGGCCGCCAACGAGGAGACCCGCAGCTTCCTCCATCGCGGTCTGGCCGAGCGCGACTTCGAGCGCCGCTTCCAGCTGGCCGATTATGTGGTCGTGAGCGAGGCGGCCTTGGCCGACGGCCTGCTGTCCATCTCGCTCCGCCGTGAACTGCCCGAGGCGCTGAAGCCGCGTCGGATTCAGATCACCACCGGCGCCGCCGGGACCAACCTGATCGAAGGCGAACAGGCCGCCTAAGGCGCAAGGCCTTATCGGAATCGTCTAAGGGCGGTGCGGCGACGCGCCGCCCTTTTTCGTGGGCGGAGGTCAGGCGCCGGGCGGCTCGAGGCCGAGCGCCAGGGTCATGTCGGCGCCGCGCAGGCTCGCCCCGCGCATCATGGCGCCGGCGAAGTTACAGCCGCGGACATCGGCCTCGTCCAGGATGGCGCCGGTCAGGTCGGCGCCCTGGGCCTTCACATAGCGCAGCTTGGCGTGGTGCAGGTCGCCGCGGTTGACCCGGTCGGCGCTGAGCGGCAGCGGGCCCAGGATGGCTTCGCGCAGATCAGCCTTGGTCAGCTTGGCGCCGGCCAGCTTGGCGCCTCGCAGATCGGCGCCCCGCAGACAGATGCCGCGCATGTCGGCGTTTTCCAGATTGGCGCCCTGCAGATGGACGCCGGACAGGTCCATGCCCACCAGGATCGCGCCGCGGGCGCTCATCACCGACAGACGCAGGCCGCGCAGCCTCTGGTCGAGCGGCCGAAGGTCGAGATTGTCGAAGGCGGCGGGCTTGCCTTCCTTGCCGCCGGTCTTGCACCAGGTCTGATTGGCCAGCGCCCGGGCGTGCAGTTCGTCGGCCATGTCCATGGCCTCCTGGCTCGGGGCCGAAAGACAGCCGTCCAGATTGGCGCCGGAGATGCGCGCGGTGCGGATTTCCACCCCGGTCAGCACCGCGTCCACGAGGCGCGCGCCCTCCAGATTGGCGCCGGAGACATCGGCCCAGTCCATGATCGCGCCTTCCAGATTGGCGTCCTTCAGGTTGGCTCTGTTCAGCTTGGCGCCGCGCATGGAGCAGTCGGTGAAGTCCGTGGCGAAGGCCGAGACGTCCTCCATCTGCGAGCCGTCGAGATTGGCGCCATTCAGCTTGGCGTGATCGAGCTCGCCGCTGCGCTGGTGGTGAATGAGGGAGGTGAGCCCCTTGGATGGGTGCGGCATGGCCACCTGGCCTACGCGGAAATCGGCCTGGGTGAGGTCGGCCTCGCTCATATCGGCGCCGCGTAGGCAGGCGCCGCGCAGGTCGGCGCGGGTGAGGTTGGCCCGGCGCAGGTCAGCCTTGCGCAGGTCGCAGCCAAACAGATTGGCCCGTGAAAGGTCTGCGCCCACCAGGATGGCGCTGTCGAAGATGGATGAGGAAAGATCAGCGTCCTGCAGGTTGCGGCCAGCCAGGTTCACGCCGGTGAAGTCGATGAACCGCATCGCCGCCAGCTTGCCCCCCGGGCGACCGCTGATGAAGCGCTCATGAGCGGTGAGGATCATCTCGATCTCGCCGCGCGACAGCTTTCGGCGGCCGGAAAGAGCGATGGCGGCTGACACTTAGGTGCTCCTGACTGTTCGACGACCCGCGACCTTTAGACGCAGAACAGCGACTGAAGGGTTAAGAGACCGCCGGTATTCTAAATGACGTCCGACAGCCCCCGAGCGCCAACGCGGCTGGCTCCGCTGATATTGATCTGTTTCAGTTGAGCGCCGGTAAAGTTGGCGCGAGAAAGATCAGCATCCTGAAGGATGGCCTGGCGCATGTCCGCCCGGGCGCAGTCGGTGTTCTTCAGCTTGGCGCCGGTCATGTTGCAGGGCAGTAAGCGATTGGAGCCGATCAGCAGCGGCCCCATCTGGGCGTCCCGCAGGTCGGCCCCTGACAGCTTGGCGTTGATCAGCCGGGCCCCGCGCAGGTCGGCCCGGCGCAGGTTGCAGGCCCGCAGATCGGCCCCGTCCAGCTGGGCGCCCTGAAGCTGCACACCCTCCATGTCGAGGCCATAGAAGACCGCGCCCTTGGCCGAGAGCGCCGTGAGGTTGAAGCCGCGGATCGTCTCCAGGGCCCGCAGGTCGGCGCCGTCGAACACAGACGGGCTGCCCTCGCCGCCGCCGGTCTCGCACCAGCGGGCGTGTTCGCGGATCATGGTCTTGTAGGGCAGGTCCGACACCGCAAGCCCGGAGGGCGCATCGGTCAGCACGCCCTCCATCTCGGCCTTGCTGACGTTCCAGGAATAGGTCTTGGCGCCCACCAGGATGGCGTCGCGGAGGTCTGCGCCAGCCAGGTCAGCGCCCGACAGGTCGGCGCCCTGCATGTTGGCGCCGGACATATTGGCCTGCTTCAGGTTGGCCCTGACCAGCTTGGCGTCCTTGAGGATGGCGTCGGAGAAGTCGGCCCGGGCGGCCATGACGCCCGACAGGCGCGAGCGCTCCAGATTGGCCCCGGCCAGGACCGCGCCCTGAACTTCGCCCGGTCGGGCGAGGTGCTCGAGGATGCGCAGGCCCTTGTCCCGGTCGGCCGCAGCGATGGAGCCCTCGCGCAGGTCGGCCTCGAACAGGTCGGCGGCGGTCAGATTGGCGCCGCGCAGGCAGGCGCCGCGCAGATCGGCCCGGCGCAGGGAGGCCTCGGTGAGGTTGGCGTTCTGCATGTCGCAGCCGAACAGGTTGGCGTTGTCCAGCTTGACCCCCTGCATCTGACACTCGTTCAGGCAGGCGCCGGTGAAGTCGGCGTCGGAGAGGTTGCGCCCCCGAAGATCCAGACCCGTGAGGTCCTTCCAGGCGAACACCGCCCGGGCGCCGCCGGGGCGGGAGGTCCAGAGACGGTCATGCCGCGCGCACACCGCATCGACCTCGGCCTGGGTCAGGCGCCGGAGTTCGGGGATCGATGTGGGACGGGGGGACAGCATCTGGCGCCACTGCGAAGGGGAAGCCTCAGGCTAGCGACCCAAGATTAACGAGGCCCTTCCGACGGTTAATCACCGGACGCCTTCGGGACGTAGGCGCGATAGAGCGCTTGAGCCTCCTCGGCGAGAACGCCCAGGCGGACGCGCACGCCGGCCGCGGCGAGGCTGGCCAGACCCTGGCCGTCGGCATAGGGCGAGGCGTCCTGGCAGGCGACGACCACCTCGGCCACCCCGGCCCGCGCCAGCCGGGTCGCACAGCCGGGCGCGCCCGAGGATCGGGCGCCGCAGGGCTCGAGCGTGACATAGGCCACGCCTCCCCGGGCGGCCTCGCCCGCGGCCAGGATCGCGATCTCTTCAGCATGGGGTCGGCCGCCGACACCGGTGGCTCCCTCCCCCGCCACCGTCCCATCCCGGACGATGACGCAGCCGACCGACGGATTTTCCGCGGTCTGGCCAAGGTTAGGACGCGCCAGGGCGATGGCCCGGCGCATGTGGATCTGATCGGCGTCGGTCACGGAACCTGCGGCAGGGGCTGGGCGCGGCCCTCATCGAGATAACGGGCCGCCACGGGCGTCAGACTGTCTGAGAGCTGGATCAGCAGCGGATTGCCGGTGGGGATCTCCACATCGATGATCGCCTCGTCGCCCAGTTGGAACAGGAGCTTGACGATGGCCCGCAGGGAATTGCCGTGGGCGGCCACCAGCAGGGTCTCGCCGGCCTTCAGGCGCGGGGCGATGTCGCCCTCCCAATAGGGCTGCACCCGGTCGAGGGTGGTCTTGAGGCTTTCTGTGTCCGGCAGGACCGCGCCGGCGTAGCGCCGGTCGCCGGCGAAATCGAATTCGCTGTCATGGCTGAGCGGCGGCGGCGGCACGTCGTAGGACCTGCGCCAGACCTTCACCTGCTCGTCCCCGTGTTTCTGGGCCGTCTCGGCCTTGTTGAGCCCAGTCAGGCCGCCATAGTGGCGCTCGTTCAGCCGCCAGTCCTTGACCTCCGGGACGAAGGCCTGGCCGGCGGCGGCGAGGGCCAGCCAGCTGGTGCGGATCGCCCGGGTGAGCACCGAGGTATAGACCCGGTCGAACTGGACGCCGGCGGCCTTGATCAGCTCGCCGCCCTTGGTCGCCTGGGCCTCGCCCTCGGCGGTCAGGTCCACATCTACCCAGCCGGTGAAGCGGTTTTCCAGGTTCCAGCGGCTCTGGCCGTGGCGGAGCAGGACGAGGGTCGGCATAGGGCATCTCCGGGGGCGTCGGGGTCGCCCGTTCGGCTAGGGTGCGCCTGCTGGTCCGTCAAGGCGCGATGGCGCCTTCGGCGTGGCCGAGCGCGGCCGGAGCGGCTATATCGAACCGCAATGCTTGATCGACTGTTCTTTCCACTGATGGCGCTGGCCGCTGCGACGGTCATCGCCCTGGCCCTGGTCTGGCCCCAGGGCATCGGCGCGCGCTCGCCCGGCCCCTTTGGCCATACGCCCATCCAGCAGACGCCGGAGATGCAGGCGGCCATGAAACGCCAGACAGAGGCCTCGCAGAAGCGGATCAATCAGGCGCGCGAAACCATGCGCGGCCTGCAGGCCGAAGCCGTCGCGGCCCAGCCATGAGGGCAGACTTCGACGCCGTCGCCGTGGGCCGCCGGGTGCTGGCCGCCGAGTCGGCGGCTCTGACCCTGCAGGCCGAGGGCCTGGACGAGGCCTTCGTGCAGGCGGTGGACATCCTCTACGCCGCCAAGGGGCGGATCGCCTGCACCGGCATCGGCAAGTCCGGCCATGTGGCGCGCAAGATCGCCGCCACCTTCGCCTCCACCGGCACGGCGGCCTTCTTCGTCCACGCCTCGGAGGCCAGCCACGGGGACCTGGGTATGATCGGCCAGGAGGACGCGGTCCTGGCGCTCTCCAAGTCCGGGGAGGTGCGGGAGCTGTCCGACATCCTGGCCTACGCCAAGCGGTTCCGGATTCCGCTGATCGCCCTGACGGCGGCGCCGGGCAGCGCGCTGGGCCAGGCCGCCGACGTGGTGCTTCGCCTGGCCGACGCGCCCGAAGCCACCGCCGAGGTCAGCGCCCCGACCACCTCCACCACCCTGCAGATCGCGCTCGGCGACGCGCTGGCCGTCGCCCTGCTGGAGCGGCGGGGCTTCACGGCCAAGGACTTCAAGACCTTCCATCCCGGCGGCAAGCTGGGCGCCATGCTGCGCACGGTTGGCGACCTGATGCACGGGGCGGGCGAGCTGCCCCTGGTGGCCCACGACACGCCCATGCCCGAGGCCCTGCTGGTCATGACCGAGAAGCGGTGGGGCATTGTGGGCGTCACCGATGACGCGGGCCGGCTGGTCGGGGCCATCACCGACGGCGACCTGCGCCGCCATATCGAGGGCCTGCTCAGCCAGACGGCGGGCCAGGTCATGACGGCCGGCCCCAAGAAGACCGCGCCGCCGGCCATGATGGCCTCTGAGGCCCTGGCCCTGATGAGCGACCCCGCCCCGTCGGTCACGGTTCTCTTCGTGGTGGAGAACGACCGTCCGGTGGGCATACTGCATGTGCATGACCTGCTTCGGGCAGGCGTAATGTAGCCACCGTCACGAACCGACGATACGGCTCGGCGTTAGGCTGACCTGTCAGCCGGCCGTCCTTTCAGAGCTGTCGACCACCCACCTGCGGAGTCCAGATGCTTCTCGCCCCCAGCGCCGATCTCGTCCCCAACACGCTAGCCTATGAAAACCAGCCGCTGGTGAAGGCCACGGGCTTCCGGGAATATGATGCGCGGTGGCTGTTTGGGCCCGACATCAACCTGCTGGGCGTCGAGGCGCTGGGCATGGGTCTTGGGACCCTGATCCAGCAGATGGGCCAGAAGCGCATCGTCGTCGGGCATGATTTCCGGTCCTATTCGCTGTCGATCAAGCAGGCCCTGACGCTGGGCCTCATCCAGGCCGGCTGCGAGGTGCTGGATATCGGCCTGGCCCTGTCTCCGATCGCCTACTTCGCGCAGTTCGACCTGGACGCGCCCTGCGTGGCCATGGTCACCGCCAGCCACAACGAGAATGGCTGGACCGGGGTGAAGATGGGCGCCCAGCGGCCCCTGACCTTTGGTCCCGACGAGATGGGCCGGCTGAAGGAGATCGTCCTGGGCGGCGGCTGGGAGCTGCGCCCCGGCGGCAGCCTCACCCACGTCTCCGGCGTGGCCGAGCGTTATGTGGCCGATGTGGCGGCCGGGGTCAGTCTGAAGCGGCCGCTGAAGGTCGTCTGCGCCTGTGGCAACGGCACGGCCGGCGCCTTCGCCGCCGAGGCCCTGCGCAAGATGGGCGTGGCCGTGGTCTATGAGATGGACTGCGATCTGGACTGGACCTTCCCGCGCTACAATCCGAACCCTGAAGATCAGGAAATGCTGCACGAGATGGCTGCGGCCGTGCGCCAGTATGGCGCCGACTGCGCGCTCGGCTTCGATGGCGACGGCGACCGCTGCGGCGTGGTGGACGACGAGGGCGAGGAGATCTTCGCCGACAAGATCGGCCTGATGCTGGCCCGCGACCTGTCGGTCCTGCACAAGGACGCCACCTTCGTGGTCGATGTGAAGTCCACCGGCCTCTACGCCACCGACGAGGTCCTGGCCGCCAACGGCGCCAAGACCGTCTACTGGAAGACCGGCCACTCCTATATCAAGCGCAAGACCGCCGAGCTGAAGGCTCTGGCCGGCTTCGAGAAGAGCGGCCACTTCTTCTTCAATGACCCCATCGGCCGCGGCTATGACGACGGCCTGGTGGCCGCCGCCGCCATTCTGGCGATGCTGGACCGCAACCCCGACAAGAAGCTTTCGGACCTGAAGAAGGCCCTGCCGATCGCCTACACCTCCCTGACCATGTCCCCCCATTGCCCGGACGAGGAGAAATACGGCGTGGTCGACAAGATCGTCGCCGAGTACGAGGCCCTGCGGGCCGAGGGCGGCACGATCCTGGAGCGGAAGATCGCCGACCTGATCACCGTGAATGGCGTCCGCGTCGCGCTGGAGGACGGCTCGTGGGTGCTGGTGCGGGCCTCCTCCAACAAGCCCGAGATCGTCGTGGTCGTGGAAAGCACGAGTTCCGCCGACGACATGCGCGCCCTGTTCCACAAGGAAGTGAAGCCCCGGCTGGGCAAGCACCCGCAGGTGGGTGGCTACAACCAGGAGATCTAGCTGCGGCGGGCCGGTCTGGCGGGGTCGGCCCGGTTTCGGCTAGATCACCGCGTAGACAGGCGCTCCCCGCGGCGGCCTGAGCGATTCCAGACCTAGGACCAGTGCATGCAAGTGGCGATGATCGGGACGGGCTATGTGGGCCTGGTGAGCGGGGCGTGCTTCGCCGACTTCGGCCACGAGGTGACCTGCATCGACAAGGATGCGGGCAAGATCGCGCGTCTGCGGGAGGGCGGGATCCCGATCTTCGAGCCGGGCCTCGAGGGGCTGGTGGCGCGCAATGTGGCGGCCGGCCGGCTGTTCTTCGAGACCGAGGCGGCGCGAGCCGTAGCCAAGGCCGACGCGGTGTTCATCGCCGTGGGCACGCCTTCGCGGCGGGGCGACGGCCATGCGGACCTGTCCTACGTCTATGCCGCCGCCGAAGAGATCGCAGGCCTCATGGACGGCTTCACCGTGGTGGTGACCAAGTCCACCGTGCCGGTGGGCACGGGCGATGAGATCGAGAAGATCATCCGAGCCAAGCGGCCTGACGCCCAGTTTGCGGTGGTGTCCAATCCGGAATTCCTGCGCGAGGGCGCGGCCATCGAGGACTTCAAGCGCCCCGACCGGGTGGTGGTGGGACTGGAGGACGAGCGGGCGCGGCCTGTGATGAGCGAGCTCTACCGGCCGCTGTTCCTCAATGAGACGCCCATCGTCTTCACCGGCCGGCGGACCAGCGAACTGATCAAGTATGCGGCCAACGCCTTCCTGGCCATGAAGATCACATTCATCAACGAGATGGCCGACCTCTGCGAGGCCGTCGGCGCCGACGTGCAGCAGGTGGCCAAGGGCATCGGCCTGGACAACCGGATCGGCGGCAAGTTCCTCAACGCCGGCCCTGGCTATGGCGGCTCCTGCTTCCCGAAGGACACCCTGGCCCTGGTGCGCACGGCCACCGACTTCGGCGCGCCGGTGCAGCTGATCGAGACCACGGTGCGGGTCAACGATCAGCGCAAGAAGGCCATGGCCGACAAGGTGGTCCAGGCCATGGGCGGGGATGTGAAGGGCAAGAAGATCGGGGTGCTGGGCCTGACCTTCAAGCCCAATACCGACGACATGCGCGATGCGCCGAGCCTGGACATCATCCCGGCCCTGCAGGCGCTAGGGGCCACGGTCACGGCCTATGATCCGGAGGGGGAGCGCGAGGCGCGCCATCTGCTGAAAGATGTGGACTTCGCCGCCGAGCCCTATGCGGTGGCCAAGGACGCCGACGCCGTGGTGATCATCACCGAATGGGATCAGTTCCGGGCGCTGGATCTCGACCGCCTGAAGGCGGCCATGAAGACCCCGGTCCTGGTCGATCTGCGCAATATCTACCGGCCTGACGACGTGCGTCGCCAGGGGTTCGACTATGTGAGCATCGGGCGGGCCTGAAGCCTCGCCCCAGCGGCCTAGCCCAGCGCCATCAGGCTGAACAGATGCTGCACGATCAAGGCTGCGCCGGCCCAGAAGGCCAGGCTGAGGACGGCTACAAAGGCAAGACAGGCGATGGAGGCTGGGCCCCGCTGCGCCGTTCCCTGCCCGCGACCCGCGATGGCGGTGTTGCGAGACATGCGTTTCTCCCAGTCGATCTTGTGTCATCACGCCGGTCGAGCGGCGCGAACGTTACGAGACTGACATAATCCTGGGAGGTTGGATAGGGTTTCCGAACTCCTGCGTCGCCGGCCGGAAATCCCTGTCAGGCCGCGGCCTGCCGCACCACGCCGGCGAGTTCGTGAACGATCTCGAAGATCAGCTTTTCGTCGTCGCCCTCGGCCATGATTCGAATCAGCGGCTCTGTGCCCGAGGCCCGGACCAGCAGTCGACCTGACCCGTTGAGGCGCTGCTCGGCCTGGGCGATGGCGCCCTTGACGCTGTCGCTCTCCAGCGGGCGGCCGCCGCCGAAGCGGACATTTTCCAGCAGCTGAGGAACCGGCTCGAACTGGCGGGCGAGCGCGCTCATGGGCTTGTCGGCCTCCTTGAGCACGGCCAGCACCTGCAGGGCCGCCAGCAGGCCGTCGCCGGTGGTGGAGAAGTCCGAGAGAATCACGTGGCCCGACTGTTCGCCGCCGAGGTTGAAGCCGCCCTCGCGCATCCGCTTCATCACGGCGCGATCGCCGACCGCCGTCCGCTCGAGGATCAGACCACGGTCGCTGAGGAAGCGCTCCAGGCCGAGATTGGACATCACCGTGGCGACGACGCCGCCGCCGGCGAGCTGATCCTTGGCGGCCCAATGGCCGGCGATCAGGGCCATGATCTGATCGCCGTCCACCACGTGGCCGGTTTCATCGCAGATCACCAGGCGGTCGGCGTCACCGTCCAGGGCGATGCCGATATCGGCGCGATACTCCCGCACCATCCTGGCCATGGCCTCGGGATGGGTGGAGCCGCAGTCGTTGTTGATGTTGAAGCCGTTGGGCTCGACGCCCAGTCGGATGACCTCGGCCCCCAGCTCATAGAGCGCAGTGGGGGCGACCTTGTAGGCGGCGCCATTGGCGCAATCGATGACGATGCGCAGGCCGTTCAGGCTCAGCCGGCGGGGGAAGGCGGCCTTGGCGATCTCCACATAGCGGGCCTGAGAATCATCGATGCGCGCCACACGGCCCAGCGCGTCGGGCGCGGCCAGGCGCTCCTGCAGCCCCTCGTCCATGAGGGCCTCGATCTCGAGCTCTCGGGCGTCGGAAAGCTTGTAGCCGTCAGGGCCGAACAGCTTGATGCCATTGTCGGAATAGGCGTTGTGCGAGGCGCTGATCATCACGCCGAGATCGGCCCGCATGGAACGGGTCATCATGGCCACGCCGGGGGTCGGCATGGGCCCCAGCAGCCGGACATCCATGCCCACGCTGGTGAATCCCGCCACCAGGGCCGGCTCGATCATATAGCCCGACAGGCGGGTGTCCTTGCCGATCACCACCAGATGACGCCGGGCGTCCTGGGACATGAAGACCTTGCCCGCGGCCATGCCGACCCGCAGGGCGACCTCGGCGGTCATGGGATGGCGGTTGGCCTCCCCCCGGATGCCATCGGTTCCAAAATAGGCGCGGTTGGTCATGGTCGGACTCACGAAACGATCGGAAACCCAGATTTAGTCGACGTCGCGTTTGCGAATGCTAAAGGCGGCGCGGGGCGAGACATTAGGCGCGCCGGAGCCATCCGGCAAAACGGTGAGGTTAGGCCATGTGCGGCATCATAGGCATTGTCGGCAAGAGCGACGTCCAGAACCGGCTCGTGGAGTCCCTGCTGCGCCTGGAGTATCGCGGCTATGATTCGGCCGGCGTGGCCGGGGTGACCGCGCAGGGCCAGGTGGTGCGCCGCCGGGCCCAGGGCAAGATCCGCGCCCTGCAGGACGTGTTGATGGCCGATCCCCTGGTGGCGCAGGTGGGCATCGGCCACACCCGCTGGGCCACCCACGGGGCGCCGTCCGAACGCAACGCCCATCCGCACACCGCGGGCCGAGTGACCCTGGTTCATAACGGGATCATCGAAAACTTCGCCGAGCTGCGCCGGGAGTTGGAGGCGCAGGGCCGGACCTTTTCCAGCGAGACCGACACCGAGGTCATCGCTCAGCTGATGGATTGGCAGCTGGAGGCGGGGCTTGTCCCGCTGGCGGCGCTGAAGGCCACCCTCGATCGTCTGACCGGCGCCTTCGCCCTGGCCGTGCTGGTGGCCGGCGAGGACGGGGCGATCCTGGGCGCCCGGCGGGGCAGCCCGCTTGTGGTGGGCTATGGCGAGGGCGAGATGTTCCTGGGCTCCGACGCCCTGGCCGTGGGCCCCTTCACCAGCCGCGTCGCCTATCTGGAAGAGGGCGACTATGTCCGCATCGATCATGACGGGGCGCAGATCTTCGACGACGACGGCGCGGCCGTCACCCGCGAGGTCAAGCAGCTGGCCCGCGCCGCAGCCCTGGTGGAGCGGGGCAACTACCGGCATTTCATGGAGAAGGAGATTCACGACCAGCCCGAGGGGTGCCAGCGCACCATCGCGGCCTATGTGGACACCCTGACCAGCCAGGCGACCATTCCCGGCGAGCTCGACTTCGCCGGACTGGAGCGCATCCAGATCGTGGCCTGCGGCACCTCCTATATCGCCGGCATGATCGGTCGCTATCTGATCGAGCAGCTGGCCGACCTGCCCGTCGACGTGGAGATCGCCTCGGAGTTCCGTTACCGCCAGCCGGCCCTGCGGCCTGGCGCCCTGGTGATCGCCATGTCGCAGTCCGGAGAAACCGCCGACACCCTGGCGGCCCTGCGCTACTGCAAGGCGGCTGGGATGCGCAGCGCCGCCATCGTCAACGCCACCGAGTCGACCATCGCCCGGGAGGTGGACGTGGTCTGGCCGATTCACTGCGGGCCTGAGATCGGGGTGGCCTCCACCAAGGCCTTCACCGCCCAGGTCAGCGTGCTGATCGCGCTGGCCATCGCCGCGGCCAAGGCCCGGGGCCGGATCGACGGGGCCGAAGAGGCCCGGCTGGTCAAGGTTCTGTTGGGCGCCCCGCGGCTGATTGCTGAGGCCATCGGCCTGGAGGACGCCATCAGCGCCATCGCCACCGAGATCGCCAAGGCCAAGGACGTGCTCTATCTCGGCCGTGGGCCGATGTCGGCGCTGGCCCTGGAGGGCGCGCTGAAGCTCAAGGAAATCAGCTATATCCACGCTGAGGGCTACGCCGCTGGCGAGCTGAAGCACGGGCCGATCGCCCTGGTCGATGATCAGACGCCAATCATAATCCTCGCGCCCTATGACGCCTGGTTCGAGAAGTCCGCCTCAAACATGAGCGAGGTCATGGCCCGGGGCGGCCAAGTGGTGTTCATCACCGACACCGAGGGGGCCAAGCACGCGCCCGCCGGCGCCAAGGTGGTGGTCACCGCCCCGTCTTCCGATCCCCTGGTCGCGACCCTGGTGATGTCGGCGCCCATCCAGTTGCTGGCCTATCATGTGGCCGTGCAGAAGGGCGCCGACGTGGACCAGCCGCGCAATCTGGCCAAGTCCGTCACCGTGGAGTGAAACGTAGCCGGTCAGGTGGCCGGCGAGGTGTCAGCCGGATCCATGGCGGCGGGATCATTGACGGGCGGCGGCGTCATGCCGTCGGCCGGCATGGCAGGGTCGGTCATGGCAGGGTCCGTCGGGGTCATCGGATCGGCCGGCGTCATGGCGCCCATGCTGCCGGTTTCGGCGGGCATGGGTTCGATGGTCTCGACCTCGTTGTCGCCACAGGCAGCGAGGGTGATGGCGGCGAGCACGCCGATCGACAGGGTGGTCAGGTTACGCAGTTTCACGAGCTTGGCTCCCCATGGGACGAATTCCCAAAAACGTGAACGCCATCTGCAGGCGCGCGTTCCCGAGTTCGTGATCAGTTCCCAGGCCGGGCGCCAACGCCCTGGCGAATTCATCCGATGGTGGTGGATTTCACGCGGGGCCTCGTCTAGCGAACTGGGACGGTGATGGATGGAGGACGGACATGGACAGGCGCGTTCGCAAGGCGGTGCTGCCGGTGGCGGGACTGGGGACGCGGGTTCTGCCCGGGGCCAAGACCACGCCGAAGAACATGCTGAATGTCTTCGACCGCCCCATCCTGTCCTATGTGATCGAAGAGGGCCGCGCTGCCGGCATCGAGCACTTCGTCTTCATCGTCGGGCGGGGGCAAGGCACGATCGAGGACTATTTCGACGCCTCGCCTGAAATCGAGACCGCCCTGGAGGCCAAGGGCAAGGCCGACATCCTGGCCGAGGTGCGTCGCGACCTGCCCAAGCCTGGCCAGATGAGCTTTGTGCGCCAGATGGCGCCGCTGGGGCTTGGGCATGCGGTCTGGTGCGCCCGGGACATCATCGGCGACGAGCCCTTCGCCGTCATGCTGCCCGACATGCTGATGGCCGCCGAGCCTGCGGCGCTCGCCCAGGCGGTCAGCGCGCACGATCAGGTGGGGGGCAACATCATCGTCGTTGAGCCCGCGCCCGAGGGCGAGGCCCACAAGTACGGCATCGTGGACCTGGAGGGCCAGACAGGTCGCCTGAACCGCATGCGCGGCATGGTCGAAAAGCCTGCGCCGGGGACGGAGCCCTCGAACCTGTTCATCAGCGGCCGCTATGTCCTGCAGCCGGAGATTTTCCCGTTGCTGGAGAAGCAGGGCAAGGGCGCCGGCGGGGAGATCCAGCTGACGGACGCCATGGCCGAGCTGATGAAGGTCCAGCCGTTCCACGCTCTGGAATATGAGGGCGTGACCTATGACTGCGGAGACAAGATCGGCCTGCTGCGGGCCAATGTGGCCTTCGCCCTGCGCCATCCCAGCCTGGGCGCCGATGCGCGCGCCGCGATCAAGACCCTGCTCTGAAGTCAGCGAAACCCGCGGCCCCTCAAGGCATTCACCCGCTCAGCGCTTTCACAACGCCCCGTCGTTTGTTAGCCCTGGCGAAGGTTCAACCCTGCACGGATCGGAGCGGCGATGCGCGTACTCATTCTCGGCGGAGACGGCTTCTGCGGATGGCCCACCGCCCTCCACCTCTCAGCCCGCGGCCATGACGTGGCCATCGTCGACAATCTGTCCAGGCGCCGCATCGACGGTGAACTAGGGGTTCAGTCCCTGACGCCTGTCCAGGACATCCACGCCCGGATCGAGGCCTGGAAGGACGTGTCGGGCCATGAGATCGGCTTTCACGACATCACGGTGGGTAAGGACTATGACGCCCTGCTGGACCTGTTGAAGACCTGGCGGCCGGACTCCATCGTCCATTTCGCCGAGCAGCGCGCCGCGCCCTATTCGATGAAGTCGGCCAAACACAAGCGCTACACGGTCGACAATAATCTGAACGCCACCAACGACGTCCTGGCGGCCATCGTGGATTCGGGCCTCGACATCCATCTGGCCCATCTGGGGACCATGGGGGTCTATGGCTACGGCACGGCCGGGGCGGCGATCCCCGAGGGCTATCTGACCGTCAAGATCGAGACCCCGGACGGATGGGTTGAGCGGGAGATCCTCTATCCGGCCAATCCTGGCTCGATCTACCACATGACCAAGACCCAGGACGCCCTGCTCTTCCAGTTCTACGCCAAGAACGACCACCTGCGAATCACCGACCTGCACCAGGGCATCGTCTGGGGCACCCAGACCGAAGAGACCCGCAAGGACGAGCGGCTGATCAACCGGTTCGACTATGACGGCGACTACGGCACCGTGCTGAACCGGTTCCTGATGCAGTCGGCGGTGGGCTATCCGCTGACCGTCCACGGGGCCGGCGGCCAGACCCGGGCCTTTATCCACATCCAGGACACGGTGCGCTGCGTCGAGCTGGCCCTGGCCCACCCGCCGGAGCGCGGCGAGCGGGTCAAGGTGATGAACCAGATGACCGAGACCTGGCGGGTGCGGGATCTGGCCCAGATGATCGCCCGCCTCACCGACGCCGAGGTCGCCCACCTGCCCAATCCCCGGGCCGAGGCCGACGAGAACGACCTGGTGGTCGAGAACAAGTGCCTGCTGGACTACGGCCTCAACCCCATCCGGCTGGAGGACGGCTTGCTGATGGAGGTCGCCGAGATCGCCCGGGCCTATGCCGACCGCGCCGATCTCAGCAAGATACCCTGCGAGTCCCACTGGAACGCCGAGCGGGCGGCTGCGGCCACCGCGCCGGGCAAGGCGGTGGCGGCCGAATAGGGGAAGGGCCGTGCGGCTCTTCACCTTCGGCTACGGGTTTTCGGCCGCCGCCCTGGGCGCGCGGCTGAAGGCCGAGGGCTGGAGCCTGGCCGCCTCCTACCGACGACCTGAGGACAGGGAGCGGCTGGCCGGGCTCGGGGTGGAGCCGGTGTCGGTGCATGACCCGGAGGGCCTGGCCACCCAGCTCAAGGCGGCCGACGCGGTGCTGGTCACCGCCGCCCCGGACACCGAGGGCTGTCCTGGCCTGCGGACCCTGGTCCCGGCCATGGCCCGGGGTGGCGCCTTTCCGGACTGGCTGGGCTATCTCTCCACCACCGGGGTCTATGGGGACCGTCAGGGCGGTTGGGCGTTTGAATCCAGTCGTCTGGCCGCCCAGTCGATGGAGGGTGCGCGCCGGGTCGCCGCCGAGCGGGACTGGCTGGACGTGGGCAAGGGCATGGGCCTGACCACCACCATCTTCCGCCTGCCAGGCATCTATGGGCCAGGCCGCTCCACCTTTGATCGCCTGCGCTCAGGCCGGGCCAAGCGGATCACTGCGCCGG
Organism: Caulobacteraceae bacterium UBA3198; assembly: GCA_002363865.1. Lineage (GTDB taxonomy): Bacteria > Pseudomonadota > Alphaproteobacteria > Caulobacterales > Caulobacteraceae > Phenylobacterium. Next base: position 54,973 of record DEWY01000013.1, on the reverse strand, counting down.
GCCAGGTCTTCTCCCGCATCCATGTGGACGACCTGGCCGCAGGCCTGGCCGCCTCCATCGCCAAACCCCGGGCCGGCGGGATCTACAATCTCTGCGACGACGCGCCCGCCCCCAACAGCGAGGTGGTGGCCTATGCGGCCGAGTTGCTCGGCCTGCCCGTTCCGCCGCAGATATCGGTGGAAGAGGCCAATCTGGCCGGGCCGGCGCAGCGCTTCTATGCCGAGAGCAAGCGGGTCTCCAACGCCCGGGCCAAGGCCGAACTCGGCTGGCGTCCTACCTATCCGACCTATCGCGAGGGCCTCAGCGCCATCCTTCAGGCCGGCGGCTGAACCAGTTCCTCCACCGCCGCGATCAGGCGGGCCAGGTCTTCCGGGCGGGAGAGGCGGTGGTCGCCGTCCTTGATCAGCTGAAAGACGACGTCTGGGCTTTTGATCGCCTGGGCGAGTTCGAGGGCGTGGCGCCAGGGGACATCGGCGTCCTCGCCGCCCTGCAGGATACGCACCGGAGCGGTGATCGGCACAGGCCCCGGCAGAATCGACCAGCGGTCGCCGTCCTCCAGCAGGGTGCGGCTGATCGGGTAGGGCTCGCCATAGTCTGACGGGCGCATCCAGACCCCGGTCTCCGCCAGGGAGCGGCGAGCCGCCGAGTCGATCTCCGGCCCCATCAGCTTTTCGGTGAAGTCCGGCGCCGGGGCGACCAGGACCAGCCCGCGCACCTGGTCGGGCCGCACCATGGCCGCCAGACAGGCGATCCAGCCGCCCATGGACGAGCCCACGGGAACGACGGGGCCTGGCGCCAGTTCGTCGAGGACCGCCAGGGCGTCCTCCCGCCAGCGGGTGATGGTCCCTTGCGTGAAGTCGCCTTCGGACTCCCCATGGCCGAAATAGTCGAACCGGACATAGCCGCGGCCCGTCTGCAGGGCCCACTGGGCCAGGGCCTCGGCCTTGGTTCCGGCCATGTCGGAGCGAAAGCCGCCCATCCAGACCACGGTGGGTCCGCGGCCGGCGATCCGCCGCCAGGCCAGGGCCGTCCCGTCCGGGCGGCGCAGAAGTCCTGTTTCTTCGCGCATGGCTTCCTATAGCCGGCCTGGCGGCCCCATCCCAGGCCGACTGGGGTTTACCGACGCGTGTTCTGCGGTATGCAGGGCCCTGTGACATTGCCCCCGGACTTCACGCTTCTGCAGGTCGTGCCCGAGCTCGACACGGGTGGGGCCGAACAGACCACAATCGATATCGCCCAAGCGGTGGTGCGCGCCGGCGGCAAGGCCCTGGTCGCCACCCGCGGCGGGCGCATGACCGCACGCCTGGAGTCCGACGGCGGACGGTTGGCGCAGATGCCGGTCCAGACCAAGAATCCTCTGGTCATGCTGGGCAACGCCGCCCGGCTGGTGGATCTGATCCGCCGGGAGGGGGTCACCGTGGTCCACGCCCGCTCGCGGGCCCCGGCTTTTTCGGCGCTCTGGGCGGCGCAGGCCACAGGGACGCCCTTCGTCGCGACCTATCACGGGGTCTATAACGCCCGCAGCCGCCTGAAGCGCTGGTACAATGCGGTGATGACCCGCGGGGACCTCGTGATCGCCAATTCCGACTTCACCCGTGACCACGTCCTGAGCGAACACCGGCTGGATCGCGACAAGATCGTCAGCATCCCCCGGGGCGTCGACCTGGAGCGGTTCAACCCCAACTGGGTGACGCCGGAGCGGGTCGAGGCCTTGCGGCGCGCCTGGAACACCCCGGCCAACCCCGAGGTGACCACCTTCCTGCTCGCCGCGCGTCTGACGCGGATCAAGGGCCATGGGACGGTGATCGCTGCGGCCGCCGCCCTCAAGGCCCAAGGGCGCGACGCCTTCCGCATTCTGATGGTCGGCGACGATCAGGGGCGCAGCGCCTATCGCGCCGAGCTGGCCTCCCAGATCGCCGCTGAGGGGCTGGAGGACCAGATTTCCCTGGTGGGCCACTGCGACGACATGCCGGCGGCCTATCTGCTGGCCGATGTGGCCATCCTGCCGTCCATCGTCCCTGAGTCCTTCGGGCGCACCGCCGTCGAGCCCCAGGTCATGGGCCGGCCCGTGGTCGCATCCAAGCTGGGTGGCATGACCGAGACGGTGATCCCCGGCGAGACCGGCTGGCTGGCCGCCCCGGGAGATGTGGAAGCCTGGACGCACGCCCTGGGCCGAGCCATGGAGGCCGGCCCTGTCCGCCTGCAGGCCATGGGCCTGGTGGCCGCCAACCGGGCCCGTCAGCTCTATTCGGTCGACGCCATGTGCGCGGCGACCCTGCAGGCCTATGAACAGGTCCTGGGAGCCCGGAGCTGATGGCGCCCCGCGAAATCAAAAAGATCCTGGTGATCAAGCTGTCGGCCATGGGGGATTTTATCCTCGCCCTGGCCGCCGCCAAACAGATCCGGCAGGCCCACCCCAAGGCCCGGATCACCCTGTTGACCACCCCGCCCTTCGAGGGGCTGGCCAAGCTCTCCCCCTATTTCAACGCCGTGGAGACCGACGGACGGCCTGATGGGATCGGCGAGTGGCTGGCCCTGGTCGGCCGGCTGCGCAAGGCCAAGTATGACCGGGTCTATGATCTGCAGACTTCCTCCCGATCGAACCTGATCTTTCATGGGCTGCGGCCCTTCCCGCCGGAATGGTCGGGGGTGGCCGCCGGCTGCGCCCTGCCCCACCGCAATCCGCGGCGCGACCGCATGCACACGCTGGAGCGGCACGCCGACCAGCTGAAGGCCGCCGGCATCTGGCCCAACGCGCCCACCGAGCCCGGAACGGCGCCAGGCCCCGACGTGGCCTGGATCCTGCGCAAGGCCGAGGCCCCCCGGCCGGTGGCCGGCGGAATCCAGCCCAGGCCCTATGTGCTGATGGCGCCGGGCGGCTCGGCCCACCGGCCTGAGAAGCGCTGGCCCGTGGAGCACTACAGCGAGCTGGCCCGGAATCTTTACGCCTCGGGCTTCGACATCGTGGTCATCGGCGGACCGCAGGAAAGCGCCATGGCCCGCAGCATCCAGCGGAGCGTCGGCAAGGCCCGTGACCTGACCGGGCGGACCGACCTGGCGCGAATCGCCATGCTGGGCGCCCGCGCCGCCCTTGTGGTCGGCAATGACACCGGCCCCGTGCACCTGGCCGCCGCGGCCGGGCCGCCGACCATCGTCCTGTTCTCAAAGGCTTCGGATCCCATCCTGTCGGCGCCGCGAGGCCATGTGGCGGTGTTGCAGGCCGATAATCTGGCCGACATGCCCGTCGCCCAGGTGCTGCAGGCCGCCCGGGCGCTCACCCGGTTTCCCGACGGGTCGAATGCTTGATCGCCTCCGGTCGCTTCGTCATATAGTCTAGGGATTGGTCGGCGCGTCTGCGCGCCTGCGACATTCACTGAAACAGACTTAGGAGCTTTGCCTATTCGCCGCCCCATGCAAGCGCCGCCCCAAAAGGAAGGGCCGCGCATCAACGAGGACATCCGCGTTCCGCGCGTCCTGCTTATCGACCAAGCTGGTGAGAAGCAGGGTGTGATGCCCACGTCGTCCGCTCTCGAAGCGGCCGCGGAAGCTGGCCTCGATCTCGTGGAGATCGTGCCCAATGCGGATCCGCCCGTTTGCAAGATCCTGGACTATGGCAAGTTCAAGTTCCAGGAACAGAAGAAGAAGAACGAGGCGCGCAAGCGGCAGAAGGTGGTGGAGATCAAGGAGATCAAACTCCGCCCCAACATCGACACCCACGACTACGATGTGAAGTCCCGCTCGATGCACCGCTTCTTCGAAGAGGGCGACAAGGTGAAGGTGACCCTGCGCTTCCGGGGTCGCGAACTCGCTCACCCGGAACTGGGCATGAAGCTCCTGCAGAAGGTCAAGGCCGACTTCGAGGAAGTGGCCAAGGTCGAGTACGAGCCCCGCATGGAGGGCCGCCAGATGATCATGATCTTGGCGCCCCGCTAGAGCGCGTTCCGATAAAGGGGAACCGGTTATCGGTACGAAACGCGCTCAAGACTTAGAGTTTGGAGCCTGATGCGATCAGCCGGTTCCGTCTGATCGAATCAGGCTCTAAGCGCGGCTACAGACAAGACAGAAGGGGCCGGCGGCGACGCTGGCCCCTTTTTTTGACGCCCGCGCCAGGAGCGCGGAGCAGGACTGGCGTAACCCTCAAAAATCTCGTTATGAGGGGTCTTGCCGGACTCCCGGCCTGCGCCTAACACCGCCCCATGTCGAACCCTGCGCGTAGCGCGGCGACTCCGTCCGCTATGGCTGCGCCGTCGCTGATCGCCGTCATCTTCATCAATATGCTCGGCTTCGGGATCATCGTTCCGTTGCTGCCCTTCTACGCCAAGTCGTTCGACGCCCCGGCCTGGCAGATCGCCCTGATCTTCTCGGCCTATTCGGCTGGCGCCTTTTTCGGCGAGCCCTTCTGGGGCCGGCTGTCGGACCGCTATGGCCGCAAGCCGATCCTGATCAGCACCATCGCCGGCAACTGCCTCTGCTATCTGGCCCTGGCCTTCGCCCCCAATGTCTGGATCGCGTTGCTGGTGCGCTTCCTGGGGGGCCTGGCCAGCGGCAACGGCTCGGTGATCCAGGGCTATATCGCCGACGTCACCCCGCCGGAAAAGCGCGCCCGGCGCATGTCCCACATGGGGGCGGCCTGGAATGTCGGCCTGATCGTCGGCCCCTCGGTCGGCGGCATCTTCGCCCACCCCGAGGCCGGCCCCCTGGGCTTCCGCCTGCCGCTGCTGATCGCCTCGGGCCTGGCGGCGGCTTCGGCCCTGTCGATCCTGGTCTTCATCCGTGAGAGCCGCGCCCGCCAGGAGGTTTTCGAACACCAGCCCAGCCGCTGGTCGGCCATCGGCGAGGCGGTGCGCCACCCGGTGGTCGGCCGCCTGATGCTGCTGACCTTCATGGTCGGCTTCGCCTTCACCGGGGTGGAATCCATCTTCGGCCTGTGGACCCAGGCGCGGTTCGACTGGGGACCGCGGGAGATCGGCGTCTGTTTCGCCTTTGTCGGCGTCTGCGCGGCGACCACCCAGATGTTCATCACCGGCCGGCTTTCGGAGCGCTATGGCGAGGGACAGATGCTGGCCGTGGGCATGGCGCTGACCCTGGTCAGCGCGCTGGCCCAACCCTTCGCCCCCAATGGGACAGTGGTCATCGCCCTGATGTGCACGATGGCGGTGGGCCAGTCGGTGGCCTTCCCCAATGTCAGCGCGCTGATCTCGCGCACCGCCGATCCCAGCCGCACCGGTCAGATCCTGGGGCTGAACAACGCTATGGGCGCCCTGGCCCGGGTGGTCGGTCCCTTCTGCGCGGGCCTCGCCTTCGCCGGCATCTCGATCAGCGGGCCCTTCTTTATCGCCGCCCTGATGCTGGCGCCGGCCATATGGCTGGCCCTGGCGGCCAGCCGGCGGGCGCCGGCCATCGAGGCGGAGATTGAACAGCTCGTCGAAGCCGAGCCCGAGGTCAGTCGGCCGTGACCTCAGAGGCGCCCAAGGATGATCCGCGGGCGCTGATCGTCCTTCTGTCGGTCATATTCCTGAACATGGCCGGCTTTGGCCTGGTCATCCCGCTGTTACCGTTCTTTGGCCAGGCCTTCGACGCCCCGGCCTGGCAGATCACCCTGATGTTTTCGGCCTTCTCCGTGGGCCAGTTCCTGGGCGAGCCCTTCTGGGGCAAGCTGTCGGACCGGATTGGCCGCCGCCCGGTGCTGATCCTCACCACGGCGGGCGGGGCGCTCGCCTATGTGGCCCTGGCGCTGGCGCCCGGCATCTGGGCGGCGCTGGCGGTGCGTCTGGTGAGCGGCTTCCTATCGGGCAACATCTCGACCCTGCAGGGCTATCTGGCCGACATCACCCCGCCGCAGCAGCGCGCCGGGCGCATGGGGATCATGGGATCGGCCTTCTCCCTCGGCTTCATGGTGGGACCCGCCCTGGGGGGCCTGCTGGCCCAGCCAGAGCTTGGCCCGACGGGCTTCCAGATTCCGCTCTATGTGGCCGCCGCCTTTGGCCTGGCCTCGGCGCTCGGGGTCATTCTGTTCATGCGCGAGACCGTCGTCCCGCAGGCCCAGGGCGCGGTGCGACCGCCAGCCCCGCCGCGGGGAGCGGTCCTGCGGCAGGCCCTGGCCGACCCGGTCATCCTTCGGGTCTTCCTGATCAGCTTCGTGACCATTTCGGGCTTCGCCGGGATCGAGGCGACCTATGGCCTCTGGACCGAGGTCCGATTTGGCTGGGGCCCGCGGGAGATCGGCCTGGCCTTCATGTTGGCCGGGATCATCGGCGTGGTGGCCCAGGGCTCGCTGACCGGCCTGCTGGTGCGCCGTTATGGGGAGGGCCGCGTCCTGCTGGCGGGTCTGTGCCTGATGTTCGTGGGCATGGTGACCCAGTTCGCCGCCATCGGCTGGCCCATGGCCGTCGTGGGGCTGGCCATCGTCGTGTTCGGCCAGTCGATCACCTTCCCCAACCTGGTGGCCCTGATCTCCATGGCCACCCCGTCTGAACGCCAGGGCGAGGTGCTGGGCCTGAACATGTCCAACAGCGCGCTCGCCCGGATCGGCGGCCCGGTCCTGGCGGGGCAACTCTTTTCGCTGGTGGCGCCAGGCGCGCCCTTCGCCTTGACCGCCATCCTGATCCTGCCGGCCATCTGGCTGTGCCTGCAGATCATGGCCAGGGTCACCGATCGCCGGGCCTGACCGGCGTCGCCCGAAGGGGGCGCGGACTTGCCTTTTGTCCGGGCTTGGCGTAAGCACCCGCCCCTTCGGAGCCGTCTGGCCAACAGGCATGCCAGGACGGTTCATCAATACGCCAGAGGACGGGGCGCCTGGCGCTCCGCAAGTGAAATGCCGAAACTGAAGACGAAGTCAGGCGCCAAAAAGCGCTTCAAGCTGACGGCGACAGGCAAGATCAAGGCCGGCGTCGCGGGCAAGCGCCACCGGCTCATCAGCCATAACAGCAAGTACATCCGCCAGAACCGCGGCACCAAGGTCATGAGCGCGGCCGATACCCGCATCATCAAGACCTTCCTGCCCTACGGCCTGTGATCGGGAGCACATAAGATATGGCACGCGTTAAACGCGGTGTGGTCGCCCACGCCCGACACAAGAAGGTTCTCGAGCAGGCCAAGGGTTTCTATGGCCGCCGCAAGAACACCATCCGGACCGCCAAGGCCGCCGTCGACAAGGCCGGCCAGTACGCCTATCGCGACCGCAAGGTGCGCAAGCGTAACTTCCGCTCGCTGTGGATCCAGCGGATCAACGCAGCGGCGCGTCTGGAAGGCATGACCTATTCGACCTTTATCTTCGGCCTCGACAAGGCCGGGATCGAGATGGATCGCAAGGTGCTGGCCGACATCGCCGGCAACGATCCGACCGGTTTCAAGGCCATCGCTGACAAGGTTCGCGCCGCGCTGGCTTAAGGATTGCGGCGGGCTTCAACGCCTGCCTCCGATCTCACTGAAAAGCCCTCCGGCGTCGCCGTCGGAGGGCTTTTTGCTGCGCGCCCTTCCCGCCGATACGACCACGCGATAGAGCACCCAGGCCATGACCGATCTGAACACCCTGAAGACCGACCTGATCGCCCAGGTGGAGGCCGCGCCCGACGCCGCCGCCCTGGAGGCGATCCGCATTTCAGCCCTCGGCAAGAGCGGCCAGATTTCCGAGCTGCTGAAGTCGCTGGGCAAGATGAGCCCCGACGAGCGCCGGGAGCAGGGCCCGCTGATCAACGGCCTGCGTGACGCCGTCGCCGGCCGCATCGCCGAACGCAAGGCTGAGATGGAGGCCGCTGAGCTCGACCGGCGCCTGGCCGCTGAGCGCGTCGACCTGTCCCTGCCGGCCCCGCCGCGGCGCCGCGGCAGCGTCCATCCCACCATGCAGGTGATGGATGAGATGGTCTCCATCTTCGCCGAGATGGGCTTCTCGGTGGCCGAGGGGCCAGACATCGAGACCGACTTCAACAACTTCACCGCCCTGAACTTCCCGCCCAAGCACCCGGCGCGGGAGATGCACGACACCTTCTTCATGGCCGCCGACGAGGCCGGCGATCGCAAGGTGCTGCGCACCCACACCAGTCCGGTGCAGGTGCGGGTGATGCGGCAGATCAACGAGAAGGTCCCGGCCTGGGTCGCCACCGGCCAGGAGCCGCCGATCCGCGTGGTGGTGCCCGGGCGCACCTATCGCTGCGATTCCGACGCCACCCACACCCCCATGTTCCACCAGATGGAGGGCCTGGTGATCGACAAGGCGGTCCATATGGGCCACCTGAAATGGACGCTGGAGACCTTCATCTCGCGGTTCTTCGAGACCGAGGGCGTGGTCAGCCGCTTCCGGCCGCACCACTTCCCCTTCACCGAGCCCTCGGCGGAGATGGACGTGCAGTGCGACCGTTCCGGAGGCGACATCAAGATCGGCCAGGGGACCGACTGGCTGGAGGTGGTGGGCTGTGGGATGGTGCATCCCAATGTGCTGCGCAACTGCGGCCTGGACCCCGAGGTCTGGCAGGGCTTCGCCTTCGGCTTCGGCGTCGACCGGCTGGGCATGCTGAAATACGGCATGCCCGATCTGCGCGACATGTTCGCCGGCGACGCCCGCTGGCTCGGCCACTACGGCTTTTCGCCCTTCGCCATGCCCAACCCGGCCACGGGACTGAGCTGATCTGCCTTCGAGGCGTCTCCAAGACCGACGCCACCCCCCGGCGCAAGCGCGAGACCCTTTTCGCAGCTTGCCCAGCCCCCTCGCAGGAGGGGACGGACCTGACGAGCTGATACGATGAAGTTCACCCTTTCCTGGCTCAAGGAACACCTGGACACCCAGGCCACCGTCGATGAGGTGGTCGAGGCCATGACCATGGCCGGCCTGGAGGTCGAGCATGTGGAGAACCCGGCGGCGAAGCTGGCGGCCTTCTCCGTGGCCAAGATCGTCGAGGCCGTGCAGCATCCCAACGCCGACCGCCTGCGGGTCTGCCAGGTGGACACCAGGGACGGCCGCAAGGAGATCGTTTGCGGCGCCCCGAACGCACGGCCTGGCCTGACCACCATCTATGCGCCGCTGGGCGCCTATGTGCCCGGTTCCGGCATTACGCTGGAGGCGCGCCCCGTTCGCGGCGTGGTCTCCAACGGCATGCTGTGTTCAGCCTCGGAGCTGGAGACCGCCGAGGAGTCCGACGGGATCATGGAGCTGCCGGACGCTCTCGCCGTCGGGACCTCGGCCGCCGAGGCGCTGGGCCTGGAGGCGGTGATCGATTTCGAGGTGACCCCGAACCGGCCCGACTGGCTGGGCGTCGTGGGCATCGCCCGGGACCTGGCCGCCGCGGGCCTCGGTACGCTGAAGGACACCTCGGTCGCCCCGGTGAAGGGCGGTTTCCCCTGCCCGGTGGCCATTCGTTTGGATGCGCCAGAGGCCTGCCCGATCTTTTCCGGTCGGCTGATCCGCGGCGTGAAGAACGGCCCTTCGCCCGCCTGGCTGCAACAGAAGCTGATCTCGGTGGGCCTGCGGCCGATCAATACCCTGGTGGATATCACCAACCTGATCTCCTACGACCGCGCCCGGCCCCTGCACGTCTATGACCGGGCCAAGCTGGTGGGCGACGTGATCGTGGCCCGCCTGGGCGCTGGTCGCGACGCCAGCGCGCCCGCTCACACCGACGCGCCGACGCCAGCCGAACACCGGGATGAGCAGCTGATCGCCCTGGACGGCAAGACCTATGACCTGACCTCGGAGATGAGCGTCATCGCCGACGCCGGCGGCGAGCGCCCGGTGGGCCTGGGGGGCGTCATGGGCGGCGAGAGCACCGGCTGCTCGGAGGAGACCACCGAGGTCTTCCTGGAAAGCGCCTGGTTCGACCCGATCCGCACCGCCCAGACCGGCCGGACCACCGGCATCACCTCGGACGCCCAGTACCGGTTCGCCCGGGGCGTTGATCCAGGATTCGTGGTCGATGGCCTGGAGCTGGCCACCCGGCTGATCCTCGACCTGTGCGGCGGCGAGGCGTCCGAGGTCGTGGTCGCAGGCGCGGCGCCTTCAGCCCCGGGCCCCATCGCCTTCGACCGCTCCTATGTGCGCCAGCTCACCGGCCTGACCCTATCCGATGAGCGCATCGACCAGATCCTGCGGGACCTGGGCTTCGCTGTGGAGGGCGGCCAGGTCACCCCGCCCACCTGGCGGCGCGACGTCGAAGGCCGCGCCGACCTGGTCGAAGAGGTCGCCCGCATCGAGGGCTATGGCGCCCTGCCCGTCGAGCCGCTTCCCGAGATGCCCCGCCCCGCCGGCGGCGTGCTGAGCGTGCGCCAGGGCCGGATGCGGACCGCGCGGCGGGCCATGGCGGCCCTTGGTTTCGCCGAGACCGTCAGCTGGAGCTTCCTGCCGCGCGAGTCGGCGCGCCTGTTCGGCGGCGGCGATGAGGCCCTGATGATCGCCAACCCGATCTCCTCGGACCTGGACTGCATGCGGCCCTCGGTCCTGCCCAACCTGATCGAGGCGGCCGGGCGCAACGCGCGCAAGGGGTTCGCCGATGTGGCCCTGTTCGAGATCGGCCCCATCTATCGCAGCGACACGCCGGAGGGTCAGTCGGCGGTGGTGGCCGGCCTGATCGCCCCCCATGCGCCCCGGCGCTGGGACGGGGGCGGCGATGACCCGCTGTTCGCACTGAAGGCCGACCTGATGGCCCTGCTGGACGAGCTGGGGGCGCCGGCCCTGCAGACCGCCCAGGGTTCGAACTCGTCCTGGTGGCATCCGGGCCGTTCGGCCCGCCTGCAGCTGGGGCCCAAGACGATCATCGCCGAGTTCGGCGAGGTGCATCCGCGGGTGCTGAAGGCCCTGGACGTGGCGGGGCCGGTGTTGGCCTTCGAACTCAACATCGACGCCCTGCCCGAGGGCAAGCGCAAGGCGGTGAAGACCAAGGCCGCGCTCTCGCTCTCGCCGCACATGCCGCTCAGCCGCGACTTCGCCTTCGTGGTGGACGAGGCCGTGGCCGCCGGGGACCTGATCCGGGCGGTGGCCGGGGCCGACAAGGCGCTGATCGCCCAGGCCCGCGTGTTCGACGTCTATCGCGGTCCGGGACTTGGCGAGGGCGTGAAGTCCCTGGCCGTGGAGATCCTGGTCCAGCCGCAGGACCACACCCTGGCCGAGGCCGAGATCGAGCAGCTGTCGGCGAAGGTCGTGGCCGCTGCGGCGAAGGCCGTGGGCGCGAAGCTGCGGAGCTAAGGTTAGGGCGCGGCGAAGGCCGCGCCCACCAGGCTCTAGAACGGGAAGAGGTTGCGCTGGCGGCTATAGGCCAGGTAGCCGATATTGGCGCCCAGGCGCAGGCCGACGCCGGCCCGGATCGGGGCCAGGATGATGTCGCTGGCCTTCTGGTAGTTCACCCCCAGTCCGCCTACGAGGTAGGCCGAGCCCTCCACGCCGGGGAAGCGCTGATAGATGGCGTCCGGATAGTGCAGATTGTAGCAGAGGGTGAAGACCCGGCTGGCGTTGGCGCCCAGGTCCCAGCCGATGGACGGTCCTTGCCAGAAGACCTCCTGGGTCTGGCGGTTCTTCATATAGAGTAGGCCGCGGCCATAGCGGGCCCCGATGCTGATGGCGGCTGAGCCCTCCTCGCCGGCGATATAGCCGGTGGGGCTGCCGTTTTCGGCGAAGACGCGCTCAATGGCCCCGCCGGCGGCTTCAGCCGTGACGCCGAGGAAGTCGGAGACATCACGGACGATCTCGTCGCGGGAATAGGTGGCCGCCTGCTGGGCCTCTACCGGGAAGTTGGGATCCTGCTCGGGCAGGGGCGCCCCTTGGGGCGAGGATTGGGGCTGGGGCTGGGCCGTGGCGCAGCTGGCGAGGCCCGCCGAGCCGGCCGCCGCCAGTCCGCTTACGATCAGCTTGCGACGGTCCATGTCTGTTCTCCTGATGACGGTGGGATCGTCCCGTCTCTCGAAGGCATGAATGGGGCAGCTTGGCTTAATGTCTGATTAAGCATGTTCGGCGGCTGGGCCGCTCAGGGCGCGGGAGCGGCCGGCGCATTGAGATAGATGGGATTGGAGAGGGCCAGCAGCACGCCTTCCAGGTCCCGCAGTTCGACCCTGAGCCAACCCGGCCGGCCCTCGCTGCGCCGGGTGAAGGTCACCTCCGCCTGCGCGCCGGCCGGCAAGGGCAGAACCTCAACGACCTTGCCAGGCTCGACCACATGCAGACGGGCGGGCGGCGCGCCTTCGACGGCCACGCGGAAGGCGGTCGTCTGGCCGGCGGGCGTGTTCAGCTGTCCGCCCATCCTCGCCCTGGCGTCCTCAGAGCGCGCCTCAATGTCGAAGGCCGCGAGTCCTGGATGGGTGAGGTCGACAAAGGCGCGGCCTGCCCGAAGGCCCGTCATCAGGTCGGCCTGGGACAGGCTGTGGGCCCAGATCACGGTGGCGGGGCGGCCAAGGGCGCCTGGGGCGTCACCGGGACGGTCGGGGTCATGGCTGTCGCTGCCGGCGATGGCGGTGATCTGATGGCCCTGGTCGAGCAGGCTCTCCCAGAAGCCGATCCCGCTGAACGGCGACTCGGCGCGGCCGCCGAAGGCGGCCATGGCCCCGCCGTTCAACACCTCCACGGCGTCGATCCTGGAGGGGTCGACATCACCCCGCCAGCCGCAGCCCATACAGGCCTCCCCAGACGGCATGCGCGGGTGGTTGATGGAGACCACGGCGCCGAGGCTGGCGGCCCGGTCGACCACGGCGTTCAGGTCTGTCGCACCCGGCGACCCCAGGCGAAACTCCAGGGGAGCGGTCAGGCCGAACAGATTGGCGTGCCCCTGAAAGGTGGTCAGCTCCCGGCCCGGAATCAGCAGAATGTCATCGAAAAAGGGCTGCAGCTCCCGCAGCCCCTGGGCGTGCGAGGCGGCGTTGTGCTCAGTCAGCGCCACGAAATCCAGGCCCCGCGCCGCCGCGGCCTCAATGATCTTGAACAGGGGACAGGGGACGGCCGCCCCGCGCCTGCTGCGACAGGTCCCGTCGCTGTGGCCGGAGTGGACATGCAGGTCGCCGCGCCACCAGCCCGGCCCCGCGGCAAGGGGGGCCTCTGACAGGCCTGTAAAGGGCGCATTCTGCGGCTCGAGCCAGATCTCTGCGACATAGCGGGTGGTCACCCCAGCCCGCAGGTTGGGCACGCCCAGGACAAGCGCCCAGGTCCCGGCCGGCAGCGGCCCCGGCAGATAGGAGGGCGTGGCGTCGGTGGCCGCGAGGGTGAACCGATCCCGCGCGCCGCCGCTCCAGCCGCGAAACCGCTCCGGATCGCGCAGGCCAAGGTCGATCGTGGTGCGCTGGTCCGCCCCGTCATGCCGGAATGCGACGCTGATACGCCCCACCCCCGTCGGCACGGCGAAGGGCAGTTCCAGATAGGTCTCGTGATCAGCTCGGGTGAGTTGGCCCTCCAGGCGGAGATCGGCCGGACGTTCAGGGGGCGGGGAGGCCGTTGCGATCGTGCTGAAGACGAGCGCCAAGAGCCCCGCCAACACCGCAGCCAGTCGCGCCCCGCCCATCTTCCTGTCCCCGCCATGGCGCGCTCCGGACGGAGCGCGCCCCTATCCTGGCAGGATCAGCGCAGGCTTAGAACTCCTCCCAGGTGTCGTCCTGGGCCTGGGGCGCCAGTTTCAGGGCCGCAGAGCCGCGGGTCTGGGGGCGGGCCTGCGGGCGCGACATACGCGGCGGCGGCGCGGTCGGCCGTCGGGCGGGCGCCGCGCGGGCCTCGACGCCGGCCACCGAGAAGCGGCTGATCAGGCGGGTGAGTTCGCCGGCGTCCTGGGCCAGGGCCTGGCTGGCGGCGGTGGACTGTTCGACCATGGCGGCGTTCTGCTGGGTCATCTGGTCCATCTGATTGACCGCCGTATTGACCTCCTGCAGGCCGGTGGCCTGTTCCTGGGCGCTGGCGGCGATCTCAGAGACGAGACCCGTGATGCGGCCCACCTGGCTGACGATCCGCTGGAGCGCGTCGCCGGTCTTGCCGACCAATCCGACCCCTTGCGACACCTGCTCGGTCGAGGCGCTGATCAGGGCCTTGATCTCCTTGGCGGCCTCGGCCGAGCGCTGAGCCAGAGCCCGCACTTCTGAGGCGACGACGGCGAAGCCCCGGCCGGCGTCGCCGGCCCGGGCGGCTTCAACGCCGGCGTTCAGGGCCAGGAGGTTGGTCTGGAAGGCGATCTCATCGATCACGCCGATGATCTGGCTGATCTGGGCCGAGGACTGTTCGATCTGGCCCATGGCGGCGACCGCCTCGCCCACCACCTGGCCGGACGCCTCAGCATCGGTGCGCGCGGCGCCCACCACGTCGCGGGCCTCCGTGGCTCCCTCGGCCGTGCGCTTGACCGTGGCGGTGAGCTCATCGAGCGCCGCTGCGGTCTCCTCAAGGCTGGCGGCCTGCTGCTCGGTGCGCCGCGACAGGTCGTCGGCGGCCTGGGCGATCTCGGCGGTGGCGCCATCGATGCTGCTGGTCGCGCCGATGATGGCGCCCATGGCCTCAGCCAGACTGGCGATGGCGGCGTTGAAATCGGTCTGGAGGCGGACATATTCGCTGGGGAAGTCGCCATCGATGCGCGCCATCAGATCGCCGGCCGCGACCGCCGAGAGGCCGGCCCCGATCGCGGCCATGGCCTGCTCCTGACGGGCCTGGGCCGCCTGCTGCTCCTGCAGCCGGCGTTTGCGGTCCAGTTCGATCTCGGTGACGTCCGTGGCGAACTTCACCACCTTCACTGGCTTCCCGTCCGCATCGAGGATCGGATTGTAGGTCGCCTGAATCCAGACTTCGCGGCCACCCTTGGCGAGGCGGAGATACTTGCTGGATAGGAATTCGCCGCGGTTCAAGGTCGCCCAGAACTCCTTGTAGTCAGGCTTGGATACTTCGTCGGGCTGCACGAACAGACGGTGATGGCGACCGACAATCTCGTCGGCGGTGTAGCCCATGGCGTCGAGGAAGTTCTGATTGGCCTTCAGGATCGTGCCATCAAGGCTGAATTCGATCACAGCCTGCGAACGATTGAAGGCCGCGATCATGCCCTCAGCTTCGGCCAGGTACCGATCTTTTACTGCCTGTTTCGATCGCGACTTCTTGAACATCATCCCTCATCACTGCTCGGCCTTGGCCCATCTGCCCCTAAGGGGCCCGCCAATGAAGAACACCGTTACGTGTATCCCATTAACGATTCCTTTATGGCCGCACCTCTTTCAGGTTGTGACGAAGAATGGCGGCTACCTATGAGGTACCTATCGACAGTGATTCAGTAGATTCACCAAGATCGGTCAGCTTTACTAGGTATTCCTGGCCATTCATTACTCAAGGCGGGTAGAGGGTTGTATGTCGCCTTGCGGCTTCTGGCCGCGGCCTCGCTAACGGGCCCTTCATCCTGTCGTGGGACGCTAACTCGCTGAAAAGGAGTAGCGTTTTTGTCGGCCCTGGCTTGTCTGCGCGTGGTGGTGCGTTCCGATCAGAGCGCACATTCGGAAGAAACCCTCGGCCTGCTCGTGGCCAAGTTCACCACCGCCTTCCTGGAGGTGCGCTGGTCGTGGCCGCGAAGGTTCTCGGTGATCAACCCCTACGCCTTCCTGCTCAACGATCCGCAGGCCCTCGAACTGGACATCGCCGAACTGGGTCGGTTGTCGGCGGAGTTGCACGCCCATCTGTTCGGCGAGGGCGATCACGAGGGCTCAGATGTGACGGTCCTTCTGTTCGAGGGGGACGACCCGGCCATGGGACGGTTCGCCGAGCTGAACGAGGACCGTCTGGCGCGGGCCATGACCGATCCGAGCGCCGCGCTGCCCGGCGGCCGTCTCAGCCGCATCACCCCGGATGGCCGGCGTCTGCCACTTCCCCCATCCAGCGGATCAAGCGGCGCGCCGGATGATGCGCCGGCGGCCCCTTCAGCCCCGCCGCCCATCCCGACGCGGGACCCCAATATCGAGGCGGTCCAGGGGGTCTATTACAGCGGCCGGCAGATCTTTGTGGCCGACGTGGTCGCCAGCACGCCGGCCGAGGCGCGCACCCATTTCAGCCTCGTGGACGGAGACGACCACCTGCCAGGCGACCCGTCGGCCTTTGACGCCGACTGCGTCATCGCCGCCTTCCGATTTCTGACCGAAAGCCCCTCAGACGCGCCGCTCTATCTGCCTGTCTCTTTCTCCACCCTGCTGCGGCCCTCCCGCCGGGCGGCCTATGTGGAGCTCCTGGCCATCCTTCCGGCCTCCGAGCGGCGACGTCTGGCCGCGGCCGTCTATGACGTCCCCCGTGCCCCCTCTTTCCAGGCCCTGAAGCAGTTGCACGAGGTTCTCGATCCCCGGTTCAGCGCCATCGACCTGCGCACCCACGATCCCGGCTTCGAGATCGAACAGCTGTCCGCCGAGGCGGTCACCAGCGTCACCCTGGTCCTGCCGCAGGCCGCGCCCGAACGGCGACTGGTGGTGCTCAGGCGATTCATCGCGCGGATGGAGGCCTACAAGCGGCGGCGGATCTGGCCTGGGGTCACCAATGTCCGCAGCCGGCGGGAACTGGAGGTCGCCCTGGAAGGCAAAGCCCCCTTCCTGTCCGGCCCGGGCGTCTGTCGCAGCCAGAGCAGCCCCGTGGGGGGGCGGCCCTGGCGGATTGAACAGTTGCCGGTCCTGCCAGACCTGGTCAGCCCCCGGCCGCAGATGGCCTGAGGCTCAGGCCTTGGCGCGGAGGTGGCGCAGACGATGGCGGATGTCCTCAGCGGTCTCGCGCACGCACTCATGGGGATCAGACCCCTCCACCAGGGCTTGAGCCGGCTTGGGCAAGGCCTGACGCAAGACCCCAAGCGCCCGAGGCGGCGCCATGATCACCAGCCCCTGAAAGACGCCGCCGCGGGCGGGCTCGGCCAGACTTTCGGCCACCCGCTCAAGGAAGCGATCCTCGGCCTCCTCATGCGGCGCCCGTTCGCCCGCGCCGTGCTGGCCGTGACCGGCCCGGTCATGCACGGTCGCGCCGTGGGCGGCGGCCTTGGGATAGTCGCCGCCGGTCCGCCCCATGTGTCTGGCCACGACTTCGCGCACCTCGCCGGCCCGCTGGCGTTCCTCAAAGATCCGCGCCTGATCGCCATCGGCCACCAGAATCCAGGTGGTTCCTGTCACATCCATGGTCGTGCCCTCCGTTAGGATCCGCATAGGGGCGCGCAGCCGGTGGGCGCGCCCTGACACAGATCAATCCGGACGAGCGCCGAGGCCCGAACAACCTAAGGGATAACCCTGAGTTGGGGGTCGACCGCCAGAAGGCCTAGTCTGCGAGCGCTGGGCCAGGAGCGCCCGTTCAGGTCGTTGAGGAAGCCGCCATGTCTGACACCTCCCCCAACCCATCCGCCCTCGGCGGCGTCCTTGTCCACGTAGAGCCGGGCGAAGCCTCCCACGACCGGGTTCAGGTGGCGATCAGCCTGGCCAAGACCATGGGCGCGCGACTGATCGGTCTGGGCGCCGAGATGGCCCAGCCCCTGGTGGCCAGTCCCTATGGCGGGGTGAACACCGCCGAATGGGTGGTGGCGATGAACCAGCAGATCGAAGAGGACCTGGCCGCCGCCCAGAAGGTTTTCAGCCACGAGGCCGCAGGCCTCGACAGCGAATGGCGCGCCATGCGCGAGACGCCGGCCCGGGCCCTGGCGGCCCTATCCAGATCGGCTGACCTCATCGTGGTCAGCGCTCACCCCCAGACCAACTATTACCGCGCCGCCGACCCGGCCGAGGTGGTCATGCGCAGCGGCCGGCCCGTTCTGGTGGTCCCGGACAAGGGCGCGCCCCTGAAGGGGGATGCTGTCGTCGTCGCCTGGAAGGACACCCGCGAGGCCCGCCGCGCCCTGCAGGACGGTCTGCCCTTCCTGCAACGGGCCAAGCAGGTCGTCGTGGCGGCGGTCTGCAGTCAGGACGAGACGGGCGCCGTCCAGAGGCAGGTCGACGACGTCATTGACTACCTCTCCCGGCGCGGCGTGGCGGCGAGAGCGACGGCGAAGGTCAGCGTCGCTTCGGACGCCGGCGTGGTCGGCGAGCTGAACGCCGCGGCTCAGGCGATCGGCGCCGACCTGATCGTGGCTGGCGCCTATGGTCAAAGCCGGCTGCGGGAATGGGTGTTCGGCGGCGTCACGCGGACGCTGATGGACGAACCGACCCGCTACCTGCTGCTGAGCCACTGAGGAGCCAACCGAGCGTGGGCCATTGCGGCCGGAGGCGCTGGAGGGGTCAACCCTCCGGCGCGTCTGACCTCTTCAAGAGGCGGCTCACCGCAGCCGGGGACACACGGCCACCATCAGCAAGGCGAAGGACAGGCCAGCGTCCAAGTCATTCAAGGGCGCCGCTCGACGTCTGCGCCTTCGCCAAACTCCTCGCTCAGAAAGGCCGCCAGCCCTCGGCGGCAGACTGGCCGACGACCTATCATCGCAACTTTGGTTTCACCCACGACGCCGAGCTGAGGTCGGTGGGCAGCCCCCGCTCTGTCAGCGACGAGGACGCCGGCATGACCGCCTTCGTCGCCAAGCCGGTCCGAGCGGCCGAGCTTCTGGAGGTCCTGAATGCGGTGCGTTAGGCCGCTCAGACCTGATTGACGATGTTGCCCTTGACCACAGCCTGGCCGTCAGGGGCGAGGTCAAGGCGGGTTTGAGGCAGGGCGAGCGGCCCCCGCAGGGCCGCGTTCACCTCGTCGATCCCCGCCGGGGCGGGTCCCCGCGCGAGCAGGTAGCGGAGGGAGATCCGCTCATGGTCGGCGGCGTCGGGCTGGGTGCCGTGCAGGGTGCAGGCATGCCAGATGGCCGCGAAGCCGGCCGGTCCGGTGAGCAGCCGCTGACGGACCTCAACCTCTTCGCCACGACCGTCGCGATAGAGCCAGGCCTCAGGGCCCTGGCGGGTCAGGTCGTGGGGGAACACGGTCCCGCCAAGCTGGTGCGAACCGGTGAGCAGGAACAGCGGCGCGTCCAGTCGGCTGACCGGATGCAGATACACATAGAGGGTCAGGAAGTCGGCCGGCCGGTCCCGGTAGTCGATCAGGTCCTGGTGGAAATCGATGCCATAGAAATAGGTCACATCCCGATATTCCGGGCGGACATAGGCGCCGAGATTGTTCACGGGATTGCCCAGGATCCGGGCCTGGAGCCAGGCCGGCACCGAGGCCTGGGGCACGCCGCAGACGACCTTGCGGTTCAGGAGCTCGTAGCCTTCGCCGAGAAGCGCCCGCAGGGCGCCGGCGATGTGCGGGGCCTGCTCCACGAAATCCAGGCGATCTTCGAAACGCTCGAGCAGGTTGCGGCCTGGGCGGGGATTGACGCCTACATGCTGGGGGTCGGCGTCGAACTCGGCCTCGCTCAGGAACAGTCGGTGGTCGAAGGGGCGGGTGGCGCGGATGTCCGCCAGCAGGGCGGCGGCGGCCTGCGGGTCGACCAGATCGTCGAAGACATGGGCGCCATCGGCGATGAAGTCAGTGATGGCGGGGTGAGGCGAAACGGGCGCGGCGGCGCGGACGGCGGTCATGGAGCCTCCGGAATGGCCTCCGAAGTGTCGACGCCACCCCCTGAAGATCGCGTTAACCCTGTTGGCGGACCGCGCCGGAGGCGCTCACGCCAGGGACGGCTCACGGTCAGGCGCCGGCCGCAGGGCCCGCCAGCCGAGGGCCAGGATGACGATCAGCAGGGCCTCCACGATCATCGGCGGGATTTGCGGGACGCCGCCGCCCGAGGCGACCAGGCTGATCACCCGCCCGGTGAGGGCGAGCCCAAGCAGGATCATGGCCGGCGCCAGCCAGCGGCGATCTGACCGCAGGGCCGCCAGGAGGGCGAAGATCCCCCCGCCCCCGAAGAAGCCCCCCAGATCGGCCCGCAGGCTGGCCACCCCCAGAAGGCTGTCGGCGCCCAGACCCAGGGTCGCGGCGAAGGCCTGGGGCGCCGTCCAGATCCGCAGGGCGATGGCCACCATCAGCAGGCCCACGAGACCGACCAGGCCGCGGGTGATCCCCCGGCCGAGGCGTCCGGCGCGCTCAGGACTGCGCCGGGCGAACCGCCGCCAGCCGAAGACGGCCAGACCGATGACCGCGACCAGGATCACAAGACCGGTCAGCAGGAGGCCGCGGAAATCGGCCAGGATGTGGGCGATGAGATTGAGGGCGATCTGACGATCGGCGGAGAAGCCCTCGGGAATGTCCGCGGCGCCCACCGCCTTCGCATAGGCCTGGTAGTCGGCCAACATGGCCGCCACCCGCTCCGGCTGGGCCTGCGCCAGGTCCGTGGTCTCGCCCGGATCGCGAACAATGTCGTAGAGCCGCCAGGCGGGATCGCCCCAGATCCCGGCGTTGCGGGTGAGCTTGTAGTCGCCCTTGAACAGGGCCGCATCCCCGGCTGCTTCAAGACCGACGGGGTCGTCAGGCCCGTAGATCCGCTCAGCCTCGCCGGTGAGCACAGGCCGCAGACTGCGGCCATGCAGGGGCGGATGGTCGACACCCGCCAGGTCAAGCAGGGTGGGCGCGATGTCGGAGATGAGGCTGAAGGCTCGCACGGTCTGGCCTTCGGCCATCCCAGGACCGGCCATGATCAGCGGCACCCGCAGGCCGCCCTCGCTGGTGTAGAACTTGTAGAGCGCCCCTGGGGCGGCCGCCGCGCTGGCCCAGCCTGGGCCGATGGCGGCGTAGGTTCCGGGCCCGCCCATGATGTCGGGCCCATACTCATATCCCTGCCGGCGGAGCCACAGGCGGAAGAGCGGCTCGGCGACCGGATCGCCGGCCTCTGGCCCGTTGTCCGAGAGGATGACGAACAGGGTGTTGTCGTACTGGCCGGTGGCCCGCAGGTGATCCACCAGCCGCCCGAAGTGGTGGTCCATGGCCTCGAGCATGCCGGCGTTGATGGCCATCGACCGGGCCGCCAGGGCCTGGGCTTCCGGTGACAAGGCGTTCCACTCCGCCACATTGCGCGGCGGCGGGCCCATGGGGGTGTCGGCCCCGATCAGGCCCGTGCGCACCGCGCCCTGGCGCCGGCGTTCCCGCTGGGCGGTCCAGCCGTCGCGATAGGTGGCCTCGTACTTGCGGACAAAGGCCTCCGGCGCCTGGACCGGGATGTGGATGGCCAGGAAGGGCAGATAGGCGAAGAAGGGCGCGGCCTGCCCCGACCCATCGCCGATATAGCCGATCATCTGATCGACCAGGAATTCCGACGAATAGAAGTCCGTGGGCAGGGTCGCGGGCTTGCCGTCCTCGAACCAGGGCGAGCGCTCATAGAGGGGGAAGTAGGACCGCTCATCCCAATTGTCGCCGCCGGTGGCGTCCAGGGCGAAGGAGCGGTCGAAGCCGTGGGCGTCCGGCAGGTCCCCGGGCCCATGACCCAGGTGCCACTTGCCGGCCATGTAGGTGCGATAGCCCGCGCGCTTCAGGCGGGTGGCCACGGTCTCGACCCCCTGGGCCAGACGCCCCTGATAGGCCGGCAGGTCGCGATGGGCCGGCGGCGTCGACTCCGGCAGGTTGGCGACGCCGGCCATATGGCTGTCGAGACCGGTCATCAGCATGGCCCGGGACGGCGCGCACATGGGCGTGGCGTGGAAGTTGGAAAACCGCGCCCCACGGGCGGCCAAGGCGTCGATGGTCGGGGTGGCGATCTCGCCGCCATAGGCGCCGAAGTCGGTATAGCCGGCGTCGTCCACCAGGATGAGGACGATATTGGGGCGCTCGGCGGCGGCCTGAGCCTGAGCCTCCGCCCGCGGCGCCAGCAGCGCGCAGGTCAGGGCCAACAGGCCGCAGACTAGACCGATCAGACGGCGGGAAGCCCCCTGCCCCATCACCCCAACCTGACCCGACATGCGCCGCCCCCATCAATGCCTGCGATAAATATGCACGATGACTGCCAATTTATGCAAGCTCGCACCGATCGCGCATCCGATCCAGGGGGCTTGAGTCTCGAAGACAATGGCGCGTAACGTGCCAAAATATTTGGTCTGGGGAGGCCGTCTATGTCGCGCAAGATCTGGTTGGGAGTGGGGCTCGCCCTCCTGGTGGCCATCGGCCTTGGCCTGGCCAACTACAAGTCCATCATCCTGTTCCTGGTGGGAAATCTGGGAAAGCAGGAGATCGCCGAAAACCAGGAGATCAACTGGGCCCGGGGTCCCGAGACGGCGCCTGAAGGCGAGCGCCCGCCCAATGTGATCGTCATCCTGGCCGACGACCTGGGCATGAACGACATCAGCACCTTTGGCGGCGGCATCGCCAGCGGCCTGGTCAAGACGCCGAACATCGACGCCCTGGCGGCCCGGGGCGCCAATCTCAGCCAGGCCTATGCCGGACAGGCGACCTGCGCGCCGTCGCGAGCGATGATCATGACCGGCCGCTACGCCACCCGGCACGGGTTCGAGTTCACGCCGACGCCCAACGGCATGATCCGGATCCTGGAGATGTTCTACAATGACGGCTCTCGTCCGCACCCGATGCTGCGGGACGCCGAGGCGGCCAGGAACACCCCGCCCATGGCCGAGCAGGGCCTGCCTGGCAGCGAGGTCACCATGGCCGAGGTGCTGAAGGCCCGGGGCTATCACACCGTCCACATCGGCAAGTGGCACCTGGGCGACACCGACGAGTTCAGCGCCAACGCCCAGGGCTTTGACGAAAGTCTGTTGATGGCCAGCGGCCTCTACCTGCCCGAAGACCATCCCGACGTGGTCAACGCCAAGGTCGACTTCGACCCCATTGACCGCTTCCTCTGGGCGCGGATGCAAGCGGCGGCCAAGTTCAACGGCGGGCCGATGTTCGCGCCGCGGGGCTATCTGACCGACTACTACACCGAGGAATCGATCAAGGTCATCGAGGCCAACCGCAACCGGCCCTTCCTGCTCTATCTGGCCCATTGGGGGATCCACACGCCGCTGCAGGCGACCCGGGCTGACTATGACGCCCTTCCGGAGATCAAGGATCACCGCCTGCGGGTCTACGGCGCCATGATGCTGGCCCTGGACCGCAGCGTCGGAAAGATCATGGCCGCCCTGGAGGCCCAGGGCCTGGCCGACAACACCATCGTGGTCTTCACCAGCGACAATGGCGGCGCCGGCTATATCGGCCTGCCGGAGGTCAACAAGCCCTACCGGGGCTGGAAGATGACCTTCTTCGAAGGCGGCGTACGGGTGCCGATGTTCGTCGCCTGGCCCGGCCGGATTCCCCAAGGCACGGTGATGAGCGATCCCGTGGCTCATATCGACCTGATGCCGACCCTGGCCTCGGCCGCCGGCGCAGCGACCCCGGCCGACCGGATCATCGACGGGGTCGATCTGCTACCCTGGCTGACCGGCCAGCGTCCCGCCCAGGCGCCGCACGACACCCTGTTCTGGCGGAGCGGCTACTACCGTGCGGTCCTGCACAAGGGCTGGAAGCTGCAGACTTCCGACCTGCCCAGGAAGGACTGGCTCTACAATCTCGTGGCCGACCCCACCGAGCAGACCAATCTGGCGCAGGCCAATCCCCAGAAGGTGGCCGAGCTGAAGGCCCTGCTGGCGGCCCACCAGGCGGCCGGTCGCGGGCCCCTGTTCCCCAATGTCGGTTCGGTGCCCGTGACAGTGGACAAGACCCTGGGCGACGCCGCCACCGAGACCGACGAATTCGTCTACTGGCCCGGCTGATGACGCGCGCCGAGGCGGGCCCAGGCCTCGCTTCGGCGCCGCCTGGGGCTCAGCCGAGACTGGCGATCAGCCCGACGGTGGGCGGCGTGCGGCCGGCCACCAGTTCGCTCATCGCCGCGCGCACGTCCTCGGGGCCGGACACATGGCGCAGGGTCAGGCCGCCCTTCAGTTCCTCGACCATCCGCAGGGTTTCGGTCTGGGTTCGGCGCTGGATGACGCCTGGCCCCAGGTCGCCGTCGCGCTTTGCGATGTGGGCGGGAATGAAGATGAAGTCGTGGGAGGGCGCGCCCTCCACCTTGCCGGTGGAGCGGGGCTGGTCCCAGTGGGTGGCGCCCACCGCGCAGCTGAGCTTCAGCTGGCGGCCGAAGCGGCGGTGGACGGCGCCGATGACCGCCCCGTCCCCGGCCATGTCGACGAAGGCCGAGGCCACCGCCCCGTCCAGGCTGTCGATATCCCCATAGGCGATCACCTGATCACAGAGGCCGAGCCCCTCCACGAAGGCCATGTTCCCCGGGGAGGTCAGGCCGATCACCTTCGGCCGAGGCTCAGGATGGCGGGCCAGCATGTTGAGCAGACCGATAGCCGTCTTGGACGAGGCGCTGCCCACCAGCACCTGTTCGGCGCCGAAGAAGGCGTTGTCGACCAGGTAATCATACAGCAGGTAGCCGGTGCCCAGCAGGGGCAGCAGCAGACACCGCTGGTCCTCCAGGGACTTCATGGCCTCGGGCTCGCCGGTGGTCCGCTGATAGTGGTTGTAGAAGGCCGGCAGCTCCGCGCGGTGGGGCGCTGAATCCACAAAGCCCCGTGGACCCACCGCATCGGGCGTCAAGACGACGTGAGAGGCGGTCGGCAAGAAGCCATAGATCCGTTCGCCGACGGGCAGGTCGGGATGGCGCGAGGCCACCACATCGGCGAACCCCCAGACCGGAACAAGGCCCCAGGGCTCAGGCGCCGGGAAATAGCCCCAATAGCCGATGGTGGCGCCCGAGAGCGCGTAGCTGACATTGTTGGCGGTCAGGGCGAACCGGTCGATGGCCAGCAGAACTTGGCCTTCGGCCAGCTCCGGCTGGGGAAGCTCCACAAGACGGCTCTCGGTCAGCGCATCGCGGCGCAACTGGAGTTGGGTGATCACGGCGTCACAACCTTTCGCGGGCGCAGGGAGAGCAGCAGGAAGACCACGGCGAAGGCGGGCTGGGCAACCCACGGCGAGTCCGCGAGCCGGCGAGGCGCACGGCTAGCTGACCGCCCGGAAGGCGGTGGTGGCGGCCACCAGTTGGTCGGCGGCGTCTTCGTTGGGGGTGCGCAGGACGTTGATGGCGCCCTCCAGAAGTCGGCTGGCCTCAGCCGGCCAGGATCGGGGTCGAGTTCAGTTCGGCGTGAAGGAGGACGATGTGGCCGAGCGCGGCGGCCAGGGCGAGCGCCAGGGCGACCCAGATCTTGGGTCCGGCCAGGGTCATGATCTGCGGCCTGGTCGGGAAGGAATAGGTCTGCGGCATGGCCGCGAACTTGAATTCATGGGCCCCGGCGAACCGGGGATCGACCACCAGGGCGGCCAGGTCGCGGCGGCTGCGGTAACGCATATAGCCGATGATCGACCAGCCGGGGTCGGCCTCCACCCCCCAGGCGTCGAAATAACCGCCGATCTTGCGCGCCGCGATGGCCGGGTGGCCGCCCCTCGCGAACAGGGCCGGCAGGAACATGCGGGTATAGCCCTCCATGACCTGCCGGGCCGGCTTGGGCTGGCCGCTCACGGGATCTGGAATGTCGCCGGACGCGATCCTCACCAGGTTGAGCATGAAGAATTCACGGCCGTCGTCAGCCTCGAGGAAGGCCTGCAGCGTCGCCAGATCGTTGCGCCCATCCATCTCCAGGCCCGTAGCCACCAGATCGGCCAGGGCCGCCTGCACCTCGGCCTTGGACAGGGGGCCGCGCCAGTTGACGTACCAGGCCAGGAACACGGTGTAGGCCAGCAGCGCGAGGCCCCAGGGCAGCAACCAGATCTCCATCAAACCCCCTCGCGCGCCACTTTATGGCACGCATCGCGTCATCTTATCCGCAAGCCTCGCCTTGGCGCCCGCCTTGCCGAGGCGACGTCTCAGCGTTGGCCGTTCATGCGCCGGCCCACGCGGACCTCTTCGGTTCCTGCCGGCAGGGAGATCAGGTCCCCGTCGCGGCCGACCTTAAGCGAGCCGGAAAACTGGCCGCGTGCGTCGCCCAGGAACGGGCCTTCCAAGGCGCGGACCGGCAGGGGCGGCACGATGTGGTTGAGCAGCAGAAACTTCACACCGGCCCGCTCAGCCAGCTGCGCGGCCTGTTCTGGGGTGGTGTGATAGTCGGTGATGTCCGCGAAGATCCGGGCGAGGTTGGTCCTGCCGGCCGCTTCAGCCGCCGCCTGCTGGCGGTTCACCAGATCAATGGAGAGAGCCTCGTGCACCAGCAGGTCAGCGCTCCTGGCCTGGGCCTCCACCACCGGCGAGGGGGTGGTGTCGCCGCTGAGCACGGCGCTGCGGCCCTTGTAGTCGAACCGGTAGCCGACGGCCGGCTCGATGGGATTGTGATCCACCCGGAAGGCGGTGATCTTCAGATCAGGCTCATCGAGGACAACAAGGCTGGTCTCGCCCTCGGGAATGTCGAAGCGACGCGCTGTCGCGCCATAGCCCGTGGGCGGGGTGACGTCCTCCCCGTGGTGGGCGATCCGGTAGCCGCGATCGAGGCTGTAGGCCTGGGCGAAGCCGGCCACCACGGTCTCGACGCCTGGCGGGCCATAGACCGGGGTCGGGGCGGCCGCCGAGCTCGTCGCCCACCGCTGCATCAGGAGCTCCCCCAGACCATCCATGTGGTCGGAATGGAAGTGGGTGAACAGGATCGACTCCACCCGCGCGGGGGGCAGGCTCATCAGGGTCAGATTGCGGCTGGCGCCGGATCCAGTGTCGACGATGAACAGCCTCTGGCCCGCCACCACCGCCGTGCAGGGACCACCCCGGGCCACGTCAGGCATGGGCGATCCGGCACCGCACAGGGCGACATGCAGGCCGTCGGGCAGGTCGGCCAGCGGATCGGCCGCCATGTTCCGCGTCATCAGCCTGTCCATCATGGCCAGCGCCAGGGGACCACGGGCGACCCACAGCCCTGCCCCGGCGACGAGGACCAGGGCGAGAAGAACAAGGGCGAGCTTGGCAGGCCAGCGCATGGCGAGGCTCCAGGTCTGGGATCTTGAGCGAAGGTCAGCCGGGCTCCGGCGCGGCAGGAACCCGCAGGACCGTCCGGAACCCAACATGGGAGGCGCCGCTGTCATGGGGACCGGGCGCCCGGGCGGCAGGGCGATAGCGGAAGCAGAAATTGTCGGCGCAGAGGAAGGAGCCGCCCTTGATCACATGCTTGGGCTGGCCCGGCTCAGCAGGGTCCCGGGACATGGCCCGGGAGGGCCCGCCCTGTTCCAGCACCGAGGCCGGGAGAAGGCCCGGCCGGTACCAGTCCGACGTCCATTCCCAGACATTGCCGGTGATGTCGTAGAGGCCATGGCCATTGGCCGGGAAACAGCCCACTGGCGCAGGCCGCGCCTTGTGGCCGTCATCCCCAGTGTCGGCCACGGGGAAGACCCCCTGCCAGGTGTTGGCCAGCGGCTCGCCCTGCGAAGCGGGGGCATCGCCCCAGGCAAAGCGGGCGCCGACGAGACCGCCGCGGGCGGCGTACTCCCATTCGGCCTCGGTGGGCAGGTCGCGGCCCAGCCAACGGGCATAGGCCAAGGCGTCCTCCCAGCCGATATGCACCACAGGCCAGGACTCCTTGCCTGTGATGGAGCTGTCAGGCCCCTCGGGATGGCGCCAGTCGGCGCCGGGAATGATCCGCCACCAGGCCGCAGGGTTTCCCCCGGCCGCGCCGGCGCCGACAAAAACCAGGGAGGCCGGCCGCCGTTCTTCGGCCGAGAGGCCCGGATAGGCCGCCTCGGGCAAGGGGCGCTCGGCCTGGGTCACGTAGCCGGTGGCGTCGACGAAGCGGGCGAAGGCCGCGTTGGTGACCTCGGTCTGGTCGATCCAGAAGTCGCCCACCTGGACCTGCCGCGGCGGCCCTTCCTCTGGATGCTCGGGCGAAGCGCCCATGGCGAAGACTCCGCCGGTCAGGCGCACCATGCCGGCGGTGGGGCTCGCGGGGTCAGGGAGGGTCAGGTCCGCCAGACAGGCCTTGGGCGCCTCGGCGAGCCGGTTGCAACCGCCCAGGACGCCGATGACCGCCAGGCAGAGGCCGAGGGCCTGGGGGCGTCGCGCGCCCGGTCCCGTTCGCTGGCCGCACCCCCTCACCTGCGCCTCCCTCGAGCCTTGCGCTTGGTGCAACTATTGGCATAGTTCGTGCTAAAATCAAGCGGAGCTGACCAATGCCCGACCGCCAGCCCATCGCCCTCTCCGGCTCGCCCGGCTCGCCGTACACCCGCAAGATGCTGGCCCTGTTGCGGTATCGGCGCATTCCCTACCGCTTTCTGACAGCCAACAGCCCTGCGGTCGCAGACCTGCCCCAGCCCAAGGTGCGGCTGCTGCCGACCTTCTATCTGCCCGACGAGGCCGGCGTCCTTCAGGCCGTGGTGGACTCCACTCCGCTGATCCGCCGTCTGGAGCAGGAGGTGGAGAGCCGCTCGGTCATCCCGGACGACCCGGCGCTCGCCTTCCTCGACGAGCTGATCGAGGACTATGCGGACGAGTGGCTGACCAAGGCCATGTTCCACTACCGCTGGGCCTATGCGGAGGATATCGACCGGGCCGCCCGCATCCTGCCGGCCTGGTCAGGGCTGTCGATCCCGGACGAAGCGCTTGCCCAGCGGGGCGAGATGTTCAGCCGCCGGCAGATTGACCGGCTCTATGTGGTCGGCTCCAATCCGGTCACCGGGCCGGTGATCGAGGCCAGCTATCGCCGCTTCCTGGAGGCTTTCGAGGCCCATCTGACCCGCCAGCCCTATCTGCTGGGACGCCGGCCGGGGGCCGGTGACTTCGCCGTCTTCGGCCAGCTGACCCAGCTCGCCCAGTTCGACCCCACGCCCATGGCCCTGACTCTGAAGATCGCGCCCCGGGTGTTCGCCTGGGTCAGCCTGATGGAGGATGCGTCGGGGGTGGAGCCGCAGGCCGGCGACTGGACGCCGCTGAGCAACCAGCCAGAGACGCTTGGCGCGCTGCTGGCGGAGATGGGGCGGGTCTATGTCCCGGTCATGCTGGCCAACGCTCAGGCCCTGGCGGAGGGCGCGACCGAGGTGCGCACCGAGGTGGACGGCCTGGCCTGGACCCAGTCGCCCTTCCCCTACCAGGGCAAGTGCCTGCAATGGTTGCGCGGTTCCTATGCGAAGCTGGACGCCGACGCCCGAAGCGCCGTCGATCCGCTGCTGCGGCAGGGCGGCCTGGCGGGGATTTTCACCTGACCTCTGGCGCACGCCTTCACTGCGTTCTAATCAGCAATTCATGACTGGGCAGAGCCTCCAAGCGTGAACGCGCCCCGCGCCATCAAGGTCGAGGTGTCGACGCCAGCGCCCGCCGCCCCTGAAGCGGATGGCCGGCGCCGCCGCTCGCAGGACAGCCGCGCCCGCATCGTCCAGGCCATGCTGGAGCTGGTGCATGCGGGCGAAACCTCGCCGGCCGCCGAACTTGTCGCCGACCGGGCCAAGGTGGGCCTGCGCACCGTCTTCCGGCACTTCAGCGACATGGACAGCCTCTATCGCGAGATGTCCGCGGTGATCGAGGCCGAGCTACAGGGCATCATCAGCCAGCCGTTCAAGAGCGCCGACTGGCGCGGCCGGATGGTTGAGCTCGTACAGCGCCGGTCTACCGTCTATGAGCGGATCGCCCCGTTTCGTCGGGCGGGCGACATCCACCGGCAGCGCTCGCAGGTCCTGGCCGCCGACCACGCCAGGTTCGTGGCCCTGGGGCGGGAAATCCTGCGACGGGAGTCGCCGCCGGAACTGCTGCGCGACAAGGCCCGGTTCGAGGCCCTGGACATGCTGCTCAGCTTCGACGCCTGGAACCGGCTGCGGCGGGACCAGGGCCTGTCCCCCCGCCGCACGGTGGAAGCCCTGGAGACCGCCGTCGCCGCCCTGGTCGACGCCCTTTAGTCGCCAGCCTTCAGAAACTGGCGCGGACCCCGGCCATGATCAGACGCGGCGCGCCCGGCCGCGCCCCGGCCGGGGAGAAGGAGACGTTGTAGGTCTCATCGGCCAGGTTCTGGACCGTGGCGAACAGGGCGAAGTTCGGGGTCAGCGCGTATTCGGCCGCCAGATCGATGACCAGGCGCTCGTCGATCTTGTCGCCGGCGGCGATGGGGCCAGAGCCGGCCGTCTCCCGGGCCTCCGACACCCAGTTGAAGGCGCTGGTGAGCTTCAGCTTGGCCAGCTCCAGTCCCACCGACAGGTTCAGCTGGTGCTCGGGCAGATAGGGCAGCTCGTCCCCGGCAGCCACCGCCCCCCAAGGCCCATAGGCGCTGGCGAAGCTCGATTTGAACTCCGCATCCGTCAGCGTATAGGCCAGCGAGACCGGCACGGCGAAGCCATGGGCCGCCAGGCCGGCGAAGGTGTGGGCGGCGGTGACCTCCAGGCCGCGGACCTCGACGGCGCCGCCGTCGAACTGGTCGCCGATATTGCAGCCGCCGCCGGTGGAGGCGGTGCAGGTCCCCACCAGATTGTCATAGTCGTTGAGGAAGGCGATGGCCTCGGCCTGCCAGCCGCCGCGGCTCCAGCGGGCGCCGGCCTCATAGGACCAGCTGGTCTCGGCGTCGGCGGTAGAGCCAGGACCCGGATTGGCGAAGCCGCGATGGGCGCCGGCCAACAGCAAGACTTCCGGGTTCAGCCGCCAGGTGGCAGAGACGCCGGGGATGAGCACATCGGTCTTGGAGTGAATGACACGGGTGGGGGCGCCCCGGGACACGTCACCCAGGGCCCAATCGGTGCGCTTCAGGCGGATGGTTTCGTAGCGCAGGCCTGGCGTCAGGGTGAAGGCGCCGAACGCCATCTCGTCGCGCAGGAAGAAGGACCAGGCCTTGGCCTCGCCCAGGCGATTGGTCTGGCTGCCCGGCGCCCCGGCCGAGGCCAGCACCATACGGCCGTTGACCATGGTGTAGCGGTCGTCCTGCTGGAAGCGGTCTTCCTCGTCCCGGTGATGGCGGACGGAGAATTCGAGGCTGTGGTCGACGGCGCCGGTCTGGACGTCCACCGCCACGACGCTCTGCAAGCCGGTGGCCGAATACTGCCGGTTGTTGTTGCGCACCCGCAGGGCGCCGGCCCGCCCGGTGAAGCCCGGCGCGCCGATCAGGTCGGCCATCTGCAGGGCGTTGGCGCCCGGATTGGCCACCACTGAGCTGATGCCCACCCAGCCGGCGCCTGCGCTGTTGCGCACGTCATTGAGCTTGTACCAGGCCCGCGCGGTCTCGTGGTGATAGGCGAGCGTCGTCAGGCTGACGTTCGGCGAGATCTGGAAGCGGTGGGTCAGCTGGAAGGTCTCATGCTCGACGTTCATGACATCGGCGGCGCTGCCGTTGTAGCGGCGATAGGGGCTGGCCGCGAAGTCGCTGAGCGTCAGGCCGAGATAGGTCTCGTCGCTGGTCTCGTCATAGCGCTGGTACTTGGCCTCCCACTGATGGCGGCGGTCGGCCGAGCGCAGGCCGAGCTTCACCAGACCATCGGTGATCTCAAAGCCGGTGTCGCCGCCGGCGTCGATGACCTTGAAGCCGTCGGAGGCCTCATACAGGCCCTCCACCAGGCCGCCGATCTCCCACCCGCCGCCCAGGGCCGCCCAGCCGCCCACCGAGCCCAGAGCGCGGCGGCCGCCATACT
Organism: Caulobacteraceae bacterium UBA3198; assembly: GCA_002363865.1. Taxonomy (GTDB): domain Bacteria; phylum Pseudomonadota; class Alphaproteobacteria; order Caulobacterales; family Caulobacteraceae; genus Phenylobacterium. The sequence goes on along the minus strand of DEWY01000013.1, from coordinate 23,631 downwards.
CTCCGCCCAGCAGGTCGAGCCGGCCGGAAATCTCGCCATTGGCCACATCGGGAATCGGGGTCGAGAACAGGTTCAGCGCCCCGCCCACGGTCAGCGGCCCGTACTTGATGGCGGCCGGGCCCTTGCTGACCTCCACCGCGGCGATGCGGGTCATGCGCGGGAAGTAGTAGGCGGCCGGCGCCGCATAGGGGGCCGGGGCGATCAGCACCCCGTCCTCCATCACGGTGATGCGGCTGTTGCGGTCCGAGCCCGAGCCGCGGATGCCGATATTGGGCCGCAGGCCGAAGCCCTCCTCCTCCTGCAGATAGACACCGGGCGCCTGACGCAGGATGCGGTTCACGTCGCTATAGGCGAAGGTCGACAGGGTCTCGGCGTCGATCACCTGCACCGAACCGCCGATCTCCCGCACATTGGTGGTGGAGCCGGTGACCAGCACCGCGTCCAGCAGCGGCGCGCCCGCATCATCCATCACCTCCGCCTGAGCCGATGAGATGGCCAGGGCGCAGACGGCGGCGCCGCAGAACAGGCCGGTCAGACGGTGTGCGAACATGGATCCCCCCAGGGCGAATAAGAATGCTTCGCACTCGCCCTAGCGGCGCCGTCACGTGATTGCAAGTCAATCGCATGACGGCGGTCACTGAAATTTCAGAAGCTTTACCGCGAGTTGATCCGAAGGTCCGCCGCTACTTCGCCGCCGCGTGGATGGCGGTGAGCAAGGCCGAGCGGGCGAGCGAGAGGTCTCGGCCCGTGGCCTGGGGCCAGGCGGAGTTGATGACGATGACCAGGCCGTCGTCGCGATAGGTGGTGATCGACTGGCCGAAGATGCCCGAGGCCTGATAGGCGCCGTCCCGGTTCATCCACCAGAAATAGCCGTAGCCGGCGTCGCCATTGTCAATCTGGGCGCTGGTGGCCTGCGCCACCCAGCCCTCTGGGACCACCGCCTTGCCGCCCGCCATGCCGCCTTCCAGCATGAACTGGCCCACCCGGCCGTAGTCGCGCAGGGTCATGGAGATGCAGCAGCCGGCCCGCTCCAGGCCCGAGGGATCGAGCATCCAGATGGCGTCGCGCTCCATGCCATAGGGCTTCCAGATCTTCTCCGAGGCGTAGGCCGACAGGCTCTGGCCCGTGGCGTTGGCCACCAGCACGCCGGCCAGGTCGGTCTCGCCGGTGTTGTAGTTGAACACCGCGCCGGGCGGATTTTCCCGCGGCAGCTTGCGCATATAGCTGACCATGGCGTTCATGCCGGGCTCGGCGGGCGTAGCGCCGGCGGTGGCCACATCGGACTTGGGATCGGTGTAGTCCTCGTTCCACTTCACACCCGAGCTCATCATCAGGAGCTGGCGCACGGTGACCCCGTCATAGCCGGAGCCCTTCAGCTCGGGGATGTAGTCGGTGACGGGCGCGTTCAGGCCCGCGATCTTGCCGTCCTGGATGGCCGCGCCCACCAGGGTGGAGGTCAGGGACTTGGCCACCGAGAACGAGGTCCAGCGATCAGCCGGCTGGCGGCCCATCCCATAGCGCTCCAGCAGGATCTGGCCGTCCTTCAGCACCAGGACGCCAGAGACGTTGAAGGCCTCCATATAGCTGTCCACCGTCCAGCTCTTGCCCGCGTGTTCGAAGGTGGGATCGATCTGGCGCTCGGCCATGACCAGAGGCCGGACGGTCTCACCGCGCTCGATGGTGTTGACCTGGAAGATGTCCTCGATGGTCCGGTAGCCGCGGCTCTGCAGCTCCGGCGACCACATGAGGAAGTTGGGCGTGGCTGGGTCCAGCGGCACCTGGGCGAAGGCGGACGTGGCGCTGAGGCCTGCGGCGGCCAAGGCGACGGCGAGCGCAAGGGGGCGAGTCATGGAGCGTTTTCCCGATGTTGTTTTGCCGCCAAGCTAGCCCATTGCGCGGCGTCCGCCAGGGACCTGCGCGCATGACGTAGCGGCAGCCAAGCCGACGGGTGGCGGGAGGTCGCAAAGCGGTGCTATCCCAGGGGCCAATCAGAACGCTGAACCAGACATTGGGGAGAAACGTCATGGGCCATAAGCGACTGGGCCGCAGCGCCATCGTGGTCTCCGACATCTGCATGGGCACCATGACCTTCGGCGGCCAGGCCGACGAGGCCATGGCCCACCGCATCCTGGACAAGTCCTTCGAGGCCGGGATCAACTTCTATGACACGGCCGAGAACTATCCCGTGCCCCCCAGCCCCGAATGGGCCGGCCGCACCGAGGAGATCTTCGGCCGCTGGCTGAAGACCAAGAACCGCGACGCCGTCATCATCGCCACCAAGGTCTGCGGACCGAGCCACGGCTGGATCAAGGGCTCCATGCGGGCCGGCATGACCGCACTCGACCGCCACAACATCACCCGCGCCATCGAGGGCAGCCTGACCCGCATGGATGTGGACTATGTGGACCTCTACCAGACCCACTGGCCCGACCACGGGACCGGCTATGAGGAGACCCTGCGCACCCTCGATGACCTGGTCCAGGCCGGCAAGGTGCGCATCATCGGCTGCTCCAACGAAACCAGCTGGGGCCTGACCAAGTCGGTGGCCGTGGCCGAGCGCGAGGGCACGGTGCGCTATGAGACCATCCAGAACAATTTCAGCCTGAACAACCGCCGCTTCGAAGACGAGCTGGCCCAGGCCTGCCGCCAGGAGGGCGTCAGCCTGATCCCCTATTCGCCCCTGGCCGGCGGGGTGCTGTCGGGCAAGTACAAGGACGGGGCGCGACCCGAGGGTGCGCGCTTCTCCAACTATCTGAACCTGGGCGGGCGCCAGGCGGCCATGGCCAAGCGCTTCGTCAACGACAAGTCCCTGGAGGCCACCGACCGCTTCGCCGCCATCGCCGCTGAAGCCGGCATCTCGCTGGTGACGCTCGCCACGGCCTGGAGCAAGCAGCACGACTTCGTCGCCTCCACCATCGTCGGCGCCACCCACGAAGACCAGCTCCCCGACATCCTGGCCGCCATGGACCTGACCCTCAGCGACGAGGTCATGAAGGCCATCGACAAGGTGTCGAAGGAGATCCTGTACCCGATGGGGTGAGGGGCGAGAGCTTGGAGACGAAGTGGCAGAGCCGAGCCTGCACACAAACTAGGGCCCCCATCAGAGTCCTCCACGAAAGCTCGAAGATTCATCGATTCACACATCGTGCCTCCTGCTCTAGAAGGAGGGTCGAGTTACCGGACGGACCGCGCGGCGGGACGTGGAGGGATCATGGCGTACAGTCCGAGCCAGCTAGCAGCGCTCTCACGCCTCTTCTCGGCGACGGTGTTTCGCGAGATGGCGACCAAGGGCCGCTCGGGGACCTTCGCGAGGCTCATCGGCGAAACCGGGCTTGTCGATGGTGGGTTTTCGGGCCGAACCGTGGGCGAGGCATTTGATGCTGCCTTTTTGCGTCTGCGCCGGGCCGGGGGCCGCGATGAATACGTTTACCGCTCCGCTCTCACCCACAATGTTCTGCTCGGCAAGCACTCCCTCAATACAGCCGCTATGCTAACCGAATTCCGCGCCGGAGCCTGCAAGGCCGACGTAGTTATCCTCAATGGTACCGCGACTGTTTACGAGATTAAGTCCGATCGCGATTCGCTGGCACGCCTCGAAAACCAGATCCGTCAATATCGGCGCGTTTTCGGGAAGGTCTATGTAATTGCCGGCGAAGGCCACGTCCGCGAAGTGCTTGAGGCCACGCCCGCCGAGGTCGGCGTGCTCAGCTTGGTCCGCTGGGATAGGATCAGCACTGTGCGAGAAGCCATCGAAACTCTCGACGCGGTTTGCCCGGTGACAATCTTTGATTCGCTACGGACCGCTGAGGCTTGCCTCATCCTGACGGCGTTAGGTAGCGACCCGCCAGATGTCCCCAATACGGAGTTGTATGGCGCCTTGCGCGCAGAGTTTGAGGGCCTAGATCCGGCGGCCGTGCACTGCGAAATGGTATCGACCCTGAAGCGGACGCGTAACTTAGCGCCGCTAAACGCCCTGGTTGACCGATTGCCAGCTTCACTGCAGCCTGCTGCGTTGTCGATCCAGGTGCGCCGCAGCCATCACGAACGGTTAGTCAAGGCTGTGTCGACACCATTCGAGGAAGCGCTGAACTGGGGCTGACGCGGACATGTACCACCCTTATTTCCGCGGCAAGCAGTTCGAATTGATCACGGTTCGGGAAACTGCCGCCGTAATGGCGGAAGCCGGATTCGTCCCCATCATTGAGCCGGTGAAAGAAACCTTAAACGGCTTAGATCGTGCCCTAACGGCGGTCTGCGAAGCCGGGGGTAGCGCCATTACCATCGTCAATCCCTACCATGGGGACCATTCCGAAGACGGCGCAGGTATCTCCACCCTCTTGAAGACAAAATACCTCGGTAAAGGGGGCGTCAGCGCAGGTATATTGCTTAAGGAGCATATGTCGCGGACGGATGCCTTGAATTGCTACGAGGCTCACAAGGACCACAGCCCCGTTTTTATTCACGCTGGTTTCACTGACGGCAAGGGCTTGGCGGAAGATATCGCCGAAATCCTCTCTGAGAGCCAGCATGTGTTTTTCGAGAAATATTGCGGAACTTTGTACCGGAGACACTATCGCGACAGCCGCCGGATTTTGCTGCGGGACGGGTTCGAGCGGCGGCGCAATGCCGACCACCCACCAAGGGAAGTCTTCTCCGAGCTGCATCTTACCTATGAAGACGACGGTATGGACGGCTTTGGCGACTTCCTGACCGTCGGTGACGACTACAGCGAAGGCGGCGGTCCAGCGTATGCCGTGGCCATCCATCTAACCTTCATCAACCCAGAAGAGGACGACGTGATGTACATTTATCATTTCGTCTCTGACACCAAGGACACGCCCACCGATCCGGCTGGCAAGTTCGCCCAGGCGCTGGCGAAGCTTATAAAGAAGCTCGATAGCGGGGCATCCCACTTGGCAGACACTTCCGCGATTGCCGAGTTCCGTGACTTGCACACCAAGAAGCACTTCCCTGGGCTCGGCCAAGTGAAGAAGCTCTCGATGATCCACCACATCGAAACTATGGCTCGTTACTTGTCATAGGAGCTTCCATGGGCGCACTTTGCTGTCCGGAATGTTTTGGCGACCGCGGCTTGCGGCGGGACATCATCCCATCGCTGAGCGCAGGAAGAGGTGACTGCGACTACTGCGGATCAGTGGGCGTGCCCTTGGTGCCTCCAGAGGCATTGGCCGACTACTTCGAACTTTTAGTTGGCGCATATGAGGTCAACGACAAGGGTTCGACGCTCGTCGAGCTAATGAAGCAAGATTGGCAGCTATTCTCGCATCTAGCTATGGACGCCGCCCACGCAAAAGAGCTGCTCGGCGATATCCTCAATGATGGCGAGATTGTCCGGAAGCGGTTCTCGCCCTCCTCCAGCTTCACCAGCGTCGGTCTTGCGCAATGGGAAACACTCCGCGAGGAGCTGATGTGGAAGAATCGATATTTCGTCGACCAAGTCATCGATGAGGAGCGGCTCAGGGATTTATTGGCATTCCTACCGGCGGACGACATGCCGGACGTTTGGTATCGAGCGCGGATCATGACCGCTGAGCGACCTTACCCAATCGACGAAATGGGCGCGCCACCCCCACGTCAGGTCTCCCACGGCCGGGCCAATCCTCCAGGCATTCCCTATCTATATGTCGGGTCTAAGCCCGAAACCTCCGTTGCTGAGGTGAGGCCGCACACGGGAGAAAAGGCCTGTGTCGCAGATTTCAAAATTGATGGGACCCTGACGGCCGTCGATTTGCGCAATCCGCGTCAGCTTGTATCTCCATTCTTGCTGGCCGACGCCGTCGCCATTGGGCAACTCCGGGCAGATATCCCATTCCTCGAGCGGCTTGGTGAGGAGCTGACTCGACCGGTTCTGCCGCGCGGTGCAGCAATCGACTATATACCCAGCCAATACCTATGTGAGTTTATCAAGAAGCGCGGTTACGATGGAGTTATCTATCGTAGTTCGGTTAGTGACGGCATCAATCTAGCGCTTTTCGACCCCACTCGCGCCGTACCGGGCGCTGTTGAGGTCTTTGACGTCACAAACGTATCGGTGACAATTGAAAGATCTTAATACCAATTTAGAGACGACCGCTCGGCAGATTCAATACTTCAGAGTCGACAACCTTCCCGGCTACACCCATGGCGGAAAGCTGACCCACCCCCATGCCCCGCTAGACGCCTCCCCCGCCCTGCCCCTAACGCCCCGCCAAACTGCGGCATCATCTGCGTGTGAGAACGGGGAAACACATGTTCAATCACATCATGGCTGGGACCAACGATATCGAGCTCCCCCGGTAAGTGAGCCGAACCAGCCATGACCATCGAGGCGCTCATCAAGGCGATCCCGCCGCCGGTTCTGCCCGCGGCGCCGTTCGAGGGGCCCTGGGAGCCCCTGGAATATCAGCTCGGGACCGCCCTGCCGGAGGACTACAAGGCCCTGGTCCGGCGCTATGGGCACGGGACCTTTTTTGAAATCCTGCACATCCACGTGCCCAGAAGCCGGGTCTCGCACGTCCGTTTTGAAACCAGCATCCGGGAGATCTGCGAGCCCCTGCGCGAAGCCGACGAGCTGCCCTACCCCCTGTGGCCGCAGGCGGGCGGGCTGTTGCCCGTGGGACGGTCGGAAGTCGGCGACACCGTCTTCTGGATCGTGGACGGCCCGCCATCGACCTGGCGCATCTTCCTGTGCGACCGGGACCTGATGGCCATGCAGACCCTGGACTGCGACCTGACAGGCTTTCTCGCAGGCCTCGCCACCGGTCACATCCAGCCCAAGGACTTCCTGAACTTGATGCCCGAAGACGCCCTGTTCGAACCGTGGAACCGCCGAGGGGAAGCCCCGCCGGAGGCGATTGAAGACTGGACGCAATCTGGCGGCTATGGACAGACGACGCTCCGGTCTCTCACCCTGAAGGCGCAGCTCAAGCCGCCGAAGTCGTGAGGGCGTCACAAGCTGGGGCGCGTCGCACAACATCACCATCAAGACGGGGAAACACATGTTCAATCACATCATGGTCGGGACCAACGATATCGAGCGGTCCAAGGCCTTTTACGACGCCGTGCTGGCCACGCTGGGCGCCGGGCAGCCGATGGCCAATGCGGCGCCTACCGGGCACAAGCGGCTGTTCTACATCCACAACGGCTCGGTCTTCTGCGTCAGCGAGCCGATCAATGGCGAGCCGGCCACCTTCGGCAATGGCGGCACCATCGGCTTCAAGTGCGACAGCCCTGAACAGGTGAAGACCTTCCACGACGTGGCCGTGGCCCACGGCGGCGTGTCCATCGAGGACCCGCCGGGCCTGCGCGAGGGCGGCATGGGCTCCCTGCACCTGTCCTATGTGCGCGACCCCGACGGCAACAAGCTCTGCGCGCTCTACCGCCCGTAAGCCTCTAGACGCCCCTGGCCGCGTCTCTTCAGGATGCGGCCAGGATGGCGGCGGCCAGATCGTGGCCGGAGCGCCAGGCGGCCTCCACCCGGGCGCCGGCCAGCCAGTCGCCGCAGGCGCCGATCCGCATCTGCCCCGACCCACGGGGGCGCGCCGCCCTGCGCTGTCGTGCGGGCGTAGCGCCAGCGGTGGGCCTGGAGCGACAGGGTCTCCGGCAAGGGCTGGCCATGGGCCTCGGCCAGCGCCGCCAGCAGGGCGTGGGCCACCTGATCAGCCCCCTCCTCCAGATGCGCCCGGGACCAGTCGGGCGAGGCCTGGACCACCCAGGCCTCCGGCCCCGTGCGGCCGGGCTTGGCGCTGTTGCGCGCGGCCCAGGCGAGCGGGCCGTCCTGGCGCAGGACATCGGCGGCAAGGCTGAGAGGGCCTGCGAAGGCCGCCATCATCGTCCAGCAGGGTTCGGAGACGACGGCCGCAGCCTGGGCGGCCATGTCGGGGGCGATGTTGGCCAGCAGGACGGCGGCCTGTTCGCTGGGAGCGGCGACCACTACGGCGTCGGCGCTGAAGGGGGCGAACCCCTCCCCGCTCAGGCGCCAGGCCTCGCCGTCCCGTACGACCTCGTCCACGCGGGCCTGCCAGGTGACGTCCAGGGTCTGCGCCATGGCGCGGATGGGGGCGTTCATGCCAGGAACGCCCACCAGGGCTTCAGGGCCGGCGGCGGGCCAGGGCGCGGCGACGCCCGCAGCCTGCCAAGCGGCCGCGCGGGCGGCGAAGGCTTGATCGCGGACGGTGAAGAACTGGGCCCCGTGGTCGAAGCTCACCTGACCCTGGGGGGTCTCGATCCTGCGGGTGGACATGCGCCCCCCCGGCCCCCGGCCCTTGTCCAGCACCTGGACGGCGTGGCCTGCGGCGCTAAGCGCCTGCGCGCAGGAGAGACCGGCCATGCCGGCGCCGATGATGGCGATCTTCATTAGGTCTCGTCTTTCCTCAACCGGCTTCGCGCAGGACGGCGGCGGGACGACGCGACAGGGCCGCGAACGCCGCCAGGGCGCCGCCAAGGGCGCCGAGCGCTGTGGTGCCGCCGAGAATCCCTAAGATCACCGGCCAGTCGACGCTCCAGGTGGCGTTGAACACCTGGGTCACCACAGGCCAGGCGCCGGCGGCCCCGAGCGTCGCGCCGGCCAGGCCTGCGATGACGCCCACCAGGCCATATTCCACCAGATAGGCGCTGACGATCTGGCCCCGGGTCCCGCCCAAGACCTTGAGCGTGGCGGCCTCCCGGGCGCGGAAACGGGCGCCGGCCGCAATGGCGCCGATCAGCACCAGGACGCCGGCCGCCCCGGCCACGGCCGCAGCGCCGCGGATGGCGAGCGCCAGGCGGTCGAACAGGGTGGCGGCCTGTTCCAGCTGGTCGCGGATGCTGATGACATTGACGCCTGAGAACTCGGCGGCGAGGCCTTGGGTGACAGCGGCCTCCTCCTCGCGACTGGCCATGGCGATGGCCACGTGCCGGGGGTTTGCGCCCTCGATGGCGCCGGTGTTGAGGATGACGCCGAAATTGGCCCCGAAGCCGCCCCAGTCCACCTCGCGCAGCACGGCGATCTGGGCGTCGAACTCGCGGCCCAGGACCTGCAGGGTGATCATGTCGCCGACCTTGAGGCCCGCGCCCCTGGCCGCGTCCTGCTCGAAGGCCACCAGGGGCGGGCCGGCATAGTCCGGCGTCCACCAGGCGCCGGCCGTGACCTTGGAGGCCTCCGGCGCCCCGTCCAGGGCCGACATGGTCAGGTCCTCGTCAAAGGCCCAGCGTTCGCCGCGGTCGATGGCCTCGATGTCCACCGGCTGGCCCTTCAGGCGGGTGATGCGGCCGGTGATCAGCGGCAGGCGGTTGTAGCGGTCGATCCCGGGATCGTTCAGGGCGCGGTCGATCACCGCGTCAAAGGCCGCGACCCGCTCGCCGGGGATTTCGGTGAAGACCAGGGAGGGCGCGGTGCGCGGCGCCACCACGCTGACCTGGGCCAGCAGGCTCGACTGGATCAGCACGATGGCCGACAGCAGCGCGACGCCAAGGCCGATGGCGGGGGTCGCCGTGCGGGCGGCCGAGCGCGGGCCGGCCAGATTGGCGAGGCCCAGGCGCACCGAACCCCTGGCGAACCTGCGCACCCGTCCAGCCCCCCAGGCTGCGGCCAGACCCAGCAGGCTGAGCGCGAGGAAGGCGCCCGCCGCCCCGCCGATCAGACCGGCGGCGGCCCAGCGGCTGGGGGCGGTGAGGATGGCCAGGCCTGCGAGGCCGAGGGCCGCGGCCACCGCAAGCGCTGTCTCGAGGCTGAGCGTCGGACGGCCCGACATCTCCTTGCGAAACAGGGACGAGGGCGGGGTGGTCCTGGCTCTGGCCAGCGGCCAAAGCGAGAAGGCGGCCGCAGCCAGCACCCCGAAGGCGGCGGCCCGGACCAGGGGTTCGGGATAGACGGCGAACAGGGCCGGCACCGGCAGCTGCTCGGCCGCCAAAGCCCCGATGATCAGCGGCGTCACCGCGCCGATGGCCAGGCCAATGCCCACGCCCAGCAGGGCGAGCACGCCGATCTGGATCAGATAGATGTCGCGGATCAGCACGCCTGACGCCCCCAGGGCCTTCAGGGTGGCGATGGAGGCCTTGCGGCCCTCCAGATAGGACGACACCGCCCCGCCCACGCCCAGGCCGCCGGCCACCAGGGAGGCCAGGCCGATGAAGCCCAGGAAATACTCCAGCTGGTCGATCAGCCGGCCGGCGCCGGCGGCGGCTTCGGAGCGGTCGCGGGCCTCGAACACCGCGTCGGGGAAGGTCTCGCGGACCTCTTCGATCACCGCCTTGGGGTCGGCGTCAGCCGGCAGCACCACCCGCACCGCCTCGCCAAACAGGCCCCCGGCGCCCAGCAGGCCCGCGGCCTCCACCGTGGTCACATCAGTCAGCACCCGGGGGCCGAGCGCAAAGCCCCGGCCGATCCGGTCGGGCTCGGAGATCAGCACCGCGCCGACCCGCAAGGTCTGGTCGCCGACGGCGAAGGTGTCGCCGAGGTCCAGATCCAGACGGTCCAGCAGGGCCTGCTCCACCGCAGCGCCCGGAACGCCGCCTGTGGGCGCAAGCGCGGCGGCGAGGCTCTCCGCGCCCTCAAGCTGAACCACGCCCACCAGGGGATAGGTGTCGGCCACCCCGCGCACGTCCACCAGCCGGCGCTGGCCGGTCGGGGTCTGCGCCATGGCATTGGCGCGGACCGAATAGGCGCTGGGGCCCAGGGCCTCGAACACCGCCCGTTCTTCGGGCGTAAAGCGGCGCTGGTCGATGCTGAACACCACATCGCCGCCGAGGATCTCCCGGGCCTGACTGGCCAGGCCCTGGCGGAAGGCTTCGGCCGTGGAGCCCGCCGCGGCGATGGCCGCGACGCCCAGGGCGAGACAGGCCAGGAAGATGCGGAAGCCCGCGACCCCGCTTCTCAGCTCCCGCCCGGCGAACCGCAGGGCGAGCCTCATGCGGCGGCCTCAGGCGCGGTCGGGACGATCAGGCCGTCGGCCATGCGCACGATGCGGTCGGCTCTGCGGGCCAGGGCCTCGTCATGAGTGACCAGGACGAGCGCCGCGCCGGCTTGGGCCAGCAGGTCGAACATCAGGTCGGCCACCATGGCGCCATTGGCGCCGTCCAGATTTCCGGTGGGCTCGTCGGCGAACAGCAGTTCAGGCTGGACGGTGAGCGCGCGGGCCAGCGCCACCCGCTGCTGCTCGCCGCCCGACAGCTGGTGCGGATAGTGGGTCAGCCTCGACCCCAGGCCCACCCGCCCGAGCCAGGCCTCGGCCTCTCCCATGGCGTCGTCCCGCCCGGCCAGCTCCAGGGGGGCGGCGACATTCTCCCGCGCGGTCATGTTGGGCAGCAGGTGGAAGCTCTGGAACACCAGCCCCACCCGGCCGCGACGCAGGCGGGCGCGGCCGTCCTCGTCCAGGGCGCCGAGGTCCTGGCCAAACAGTCGAACCGTCCCGCTGGTGGGGGTCTCCAGCCCGGCGGCCACCGAGATCAGGGACGACTTGCCCGAGCCCGAGGGGCCGATGATGGCCACCGTCTCGCCGGCCGACACAGTCAGGTCGACGCCGCGCAGGATGTTTACCGAGCCGGCCACCGACGGCAGGCTGAGCGTCAGGGCCGACAGGCAAAGCGGCGGCGGGGCGGACGGGGATTCGGTCATGGGGCTCCCGAGGGCGGATTGGGCGTTTCATGCCCGCCCGGCCGACCTATATGGGGAAGCACAGCCATGATCGCACCCCAATCCTTGCTCTCCCGCCGCACCCTTCTGCTCAGCGCCCTGGCCCTGGGCGCCAGCGCCTGCAGCCGGGAGGCTGAGGCCCCGGCTTCAGCCGCCGCCGACGAGGCTGCGCCCCCGCCGCAGCCGCAGGCCGCCGGCGACCTGCCGGTGGTCGCCCTGCTGGGAGACTCCATCACCGCCGGCTACGGCCTGCCGGCCAAGGACGCCCTGCCCGCCCAGCTGGAGGCGGCCCTGGCGGCGGCTGGAACGCCCGCACGGGTGCGGGCCGCCGGCGTGTCCGGCGACACCACGGCCGGCGCGCTGGCCCGGGTGGACTTCAGCATTCAGGACGATACCGACCTGTGCGTCGTGGCGCTCGGCGGCAACGACCTGTTGCAGGGGATCGAGCCGGCGACCATGCGGGCCAATCTGGAGGGGATCATCACCCGGCTGAAGGGCCGCAACATCCCGGTCCTGCTGGCCGGCATGCAGGCGCCCCCCAGCTACGGCGCCTACGCCACCGACTTCGCCGCGGTGTTCGAAGGCCTCGCTCGCGACCACGACGTCGCCCTCTATCCCTTCCTGCTGGACGGCGCCGCCCTCGACCCCGCCCTCAACCAGAGCGACGGCATCCACCCCAATGCGGAAGGCGTGAAGGTCATCGCCCAGCGCCTGGCCCCGGCGGTCGCAGGCGCGTTAGCGGGAGAGTAGGGCAAAGCGCGGCCCCGCTTGCCAAGGCGCCGAATGGCCGCCCTACTGTCTCCATGAGCGAAGACAGCATCCGAGACCGTTCCCGCCGCTCCCTTGAGCGCGCCCAGGCCCGTTATGAGGCCGACCCCTCCCTGGCCGCCACCGTCTGGTATGGGCGGGTGCTGGGGTTCCGCTACCGGATCGAAGAGGCCATCGCAGTGTTCAGCGAGGGCCTGGAGCGGTTTCCAGACTCCTTTGAACTGCTGCGCCAGCGGGGCCATCGCTATCTGTCGACGCGTCGGTTCGCCGAGGGCAAGGCCGACCTCGCCCGGGCCGCAGACCTGATCGAGGGCATGGCCGAATGGATCGAGCCTGACGGCCAAGACAACGAGCTGCCCGTGCCGCCCACCAGCATTCAGTTCAACACTTGGTACCACCTGGCGCTGGCCCACTACCTGCTCCGCGAATGGGACGAGGCCGAGGCCGCCTATCGCCAATGCATCAAGTGGGTGCGCGAGGATGATTATGACGGTCTGACCGCCTGCCATGACTGGCTCTACATGACCCTGCGCCGCAAGGGCGACGAGGCCGCCGCCGAGGCGGTGCTGTCCGCCATTGCCGACGGCCTGGCCGATGAGGCCTTTGTCGAGGGGCCGTCCTATTACCGCCGCCTGCGAATGTACCGCGGCGAGCTGGCGCCCGAGGACCTGCTGAGCCCCGACAAGGGATCCCAGGTGATCCACGACGTGGAGACGATCTACGCCACCCAGGGCTATGGGGTCGGCAACTGGTATCTCTACAACGGCGAGACCGACCACGCCCGGGCGGTGTTCGAACAGATCCTGCAGGGCCGCAGCCGCTTCGCCTTCGGCTACATCGCCGCCGAGCTTGACCTGCGCGAGATGGCGGAGGGATGAGGATCTGATGTTGGCTGGGGTTCGCCCCCGCCTGCGACCTGGCGCGAGACGGTGGCGGTGAGAGAGGCAGTCGCTCTGCAATGCCCCGCAATCGCAGGCTATCCTACAAGCTGTTGTGATTAATCAACAATTCTCAACGCTTGTCCCAGCCTGTGTCCGCTCGAACCCTCCGATCTCAAGCTCCATTTAGGACGCGTTTTAGGACGGAGGGCACCCGAGGGGCCGGAGAAAACCATGGCCCGCCCTACGCATCGCCTCACCGCCCGCACCGTCGCCAGTCTCAAAAAGCCCGGCCGCCATGCTGACGGAGGGGGTCTCTATCTCCATGTTGACCCAAGCTCGGCTAAGCGCTGGGTTTTCGTTTTCCAATGGCGCGGCAAGCGCCGCGAAATGGGCCTTGGTAGCGCACAGCTCGTGTCGCTCGCGCAGGCCAGAGATGCGGCGCTTGATGCCCGACGCCAGGTGGCCGCTGGGATCAATCCCATCGCAGAGCGCCAGTCGGAACTGCGGGCTACGACGTTTGGTGATGTCGCCGATGCCGTGCTTGCAGACCTCAAGCCATCGCTCAGCAACGCCAAGCACTTCGCTCAATGGCAGACGGCACTCACAACGGCGGCGAGACCCCTGCGCCCCCTTTTGGTGGATGAAGTCTCGACGGACGACGTACTCGCGGTGCTTCGTCCCATCTGGCAGCGCACGCCGGTCACCGCTTCCCGTTTGCGTGGACGGATTGAGCGCGTTCTAGACGCCGCGAAGGCGCGTGGCCTGCGTAGCGGCGAGAACCCTGCCCGTTGGCGAGGCCATCTCGACGTCCTTCTGCCGCGCCAAAAGCGCCTAGTGCGCGGTCATCACGCCGCTATGGGCATCGAGGCCCTCCCCGCTTTCATGGCTGCGCTTCGCCGCCGCCCGGCCGTGGCGGCACGCGCATTGGAGTTCACGATCCTGACGGCAGCTCGCACGGGCGAGAGCCTGCGTGCGCGCTGGTCGGAGATCGACTTCACCACCAACGTATGGACTGTGCCCGCTGAACGCATGAAGGCCCGCGCTGAGCACCGCGTTCCGCTTTCAACCGCCGCCCTGGCAGTCCTCGCCGAGGTCCGCCCCTTGGCTGGCAAAGGCAACGACGACTGGATCTTTCCAGCGCAAAGCCGCACCCGTCCGCTTTCCCAGATGGCCATGCTGATGCTTTTGCGACGCATGGGGGTGATGGAAGTGACCGTGCATGGCTTCCGGTCCACCTTTCGGGATTGGGGAGGCGATTGCACCAATTTCCCGCGTGAACTCATCGAGGCCGCGCTCTCCCACACGGTGGGCAACGCCGTCGAGCGAGCCTATCGACGCTCCGACGCGTTTGCGAAGCGCCAACGCCTCATGCAGGCATGGGCCGGCTTCTGCGCGAAGGAACTGATGGCGCCGTCGAAGAAGGCGGCATAGCGCCAAAAGGGTACGCGATCAGATTCGGCCCGGTTGCTTCCTGGCCCTCCCAGCTTGGCCGGCTCGCTGAGACTGCTTCTGGGGATTGGAGCAGCACCACAGCTATTCTCCTTGCCAAATTATATCAAATTGGGTATAAAAGAGGTCGTATGGTTCACCTCCCGCCCGCCAACGAGAAACCCGTCCATTGGATCGGGTCTTCCAAGTCCGACCTGCTGGCGCTGCCGCAGGAAGTGGTGAGCGATCTGGGGTACGCGCTGGGTTTGGCCCAGCTCGGAGGCAAGCATCCGCAGGCCAAGCCTTGGAAAGGCGAAGGCGCGGGTGTGTTTGAAATCGTGGAGAGCTTCGAGGGCAACGCCTATCGCGGCATCTACACCGTCCGCTTCGAGGGCGTGGTCTATGTGCTCCACGTCTTTCAGAAGAAGTCGCCCTCGGGCATCCGAACGGCGCAGACGGATATCGACCTGGTCAGCGAGCGCCTGAAACGCGCCCGCGAGCACTATGAGAGCAACTACCAACCGCCCCCAAAGGGCAAGGCAGGCAAACGTGGCAAATGACATCACCGAAGGCACCGGCAACGTCTTCGCCGATCTGGGCCTCCCAGACGCCGCCGACCGTCAGACCAAGACACGGCTAGCGATGGCAGTGAACGCGTTACTCAAGGAGCGCCGCCTAAAGCAGACTGAGGCGGCGGCCGTCCTGCGCATCCCGCAACCAAAAGTGTCGGCGCTCGCCAACTACCGGCTAGATCATTTCTCGGTCGAGAAGCTGATGAGCTTCCTCAATGCGCTTGAGCAGGACGTGGAGATCGTCATCCGCCCAAGCCGCGAGCCCGTCGGGCACACATCCGTTTTCGCGCTGACTTAGATTGAGTACCTGACCAATATATCATTGGTCAGGTCCGCGAAACCGAGTGCCGCAGCGTAGCGCGAGAATGCCGCATCCTGCGCAGCATGGCTTCAAGGTCGTCGCGCGCGATCAGAGTTCGACCACAGACCTTCACCAACGGCAACTCCCCCCGAGCGACAAGTCGATAGAGGGTCGAGCGGCTCAAGCCCGTCATGGCGAGCACCTCATTCACGCGGTAGGTAATCCGATCCGGCATGCCGGCCTCTCGAAGCAGTGATTTGCCTGCGCTGGTCGAGCGACGACGGTCACCACGCTATGCTGGAAGGAAAATCCGGGACGCTACGGCGTGCCCCGGAATGCGGTGATGAGCGCTGCAACTGCGGCGATGAACTCCGCAATCGCGGCTACGATTAGGGCAATATCGCTGTAGGTCATGGGTCCTCTCTTTCTCCCGCGCGAAGTGCGCTGGTTGAGGGGACAGCAGCCGGAACAGAGGCAGCAAAGGCAGGGCCAGGGCCACAGAGTGGGCGAAGCTGCACACGCGCCCGCGCACGGAAGCAAGCGCCTTGCCGTCTGTCAGAGACCGGCCCCCCTCCGAAGACCAAGCAATCTCGCGCCCGGAGAAGCGGACACGTTGACCTAGCTCTCGCCCCTGAGAACCTCCTTATCGGTCGCGCCATAGGCGACGCCAATCGCCACCCCGGTAAGCAGCAAAGGTACGGTGGGCTTCTTCCCAACGGCCCGGAGCGCCACGACCGTCGAGACGACACCTAGGCCAGCGCCGATGAGCGCCCCCCGCGTTCCAGACTGGGCATCAGCTTGCTCGCGCAACTGAGCTGCCACTTGGTCCCACGGAACTTGTTCAAACCAATTCATTGCCAGTGCTCCCGCTGCAAAGTGCTGCGGAGAACGATTGCTCGGGTGCGGGGAGAAGGCCGTTGCTACCCGTTGCACCTGACATTCTAGGGCTCACCTGAGGTGAAGGACTGACCAACCCAGGCCCTTTGCGCGAACGCGCGTTCCTCCGAGCCCACGGCATTCTGGTAGATGCCCGTAGTCTCTAGCCGGGCGTGCCCCATCCAGCGCTGGGTCAGGCTCTGCGGAATAGAGGCCTGGGCATTCGCGATGCCAAAGCCATGGCGCAGTCCCTTCGGACTGGCCTGCGGCCCAATGATCGCCGCGGCTCGCATCACGGCTTTGACGTGCCGCCAGGCGGTCTGCCGACACCAGGGCCAAAGGCGCTGATCCCCCCACCTTCTGGAGGGCGGAGAGCTCCAGGAGGAGTCCATCTGGAAGGGGAACGGCTCGGAAATGCGGTTTCCTACGCTTGAGCGTCTGAAACACGACACAGCCCGTTTCCTGGTCGAGCTGCTGCGGGGTTAAGGCGAGGGCTTCGCTGACGCGGCAACCGGCCAGCGCAAGAACCTGGCATAGCGCCCTGGTGCGTCTGTCGACACCCGCTGCCTCATGGAGAAAGCGAGCCCGCTCGGCGGCCGACAGGTATTTCCGCCTGCCCCGCCGGTCGAACAGTGATGCGCCATCGATGTCCGCCACGCCTACCTCGCAACACTATCGGCAATTTTGTTGCGCCACATTAACGCATTCCCGAAATCCACGCAGATTTCAGCTATGCGACAGAATCAGACACCTAGACCGCTTCGAAGATCGGCCCTTCGCGCCGCGGATTGAGCCTGGCGCAGCAAAGGTGTGCGGTCGGCGACTGAGTGTACATACCTGTACCCATGCGC
This sequence comes from Caulobacteraceae bacterium UBA3198, assembly GCA_002363865.1. Lineage (GTDB taxonomy): Bacteria > Pseudomonadota > Alphaproteobacteria > Caulobacterales > Caulobacteraceae > Phenylobacterium. The sequence goes on along the minus strand of DEWY01000013.1, from coordinate 6,343 downwards.
GGTAGACTTCGCTTTACAACCGGCAATTGCGAGCTAGTAATTGTTCATCCGGTTCCTCACCAACCTCTCTATTGACCGGAAAGCGCGCTGGGGGCGGCCGTGGTACAAGTCTGCAACATCCGAATGCTTAAAGACGCTGCGGTACTCGCCGAGCGAAAGGCTTCAACAGCTAGCCTTGATTTGAAGCAATTTAACCTGTTCTACGGCTTTAACGGTTCCGGAAAATCAACGATATCACGCATATTTGCCGCGCTTCAGACTGGAGAAGTGCAACATCGCCTCCCACCAAATTGCACGTTCGAGATTGAGATGTCAGACGGGGCAAGGCTCAGCTATCCGAAGAGCTTTGCAGGCCTCGAAAAGCGCGTCTGCGTCTTCAATGATGATTTCATTGAACGGAATCTACGTTGGGACACCGGATATGCAACACCAGTCTTCTACATTGGCGCAGACCAGGCCGAAGCTGCTCAACAAATCAAGGAACTGGAGGCCACAATTCCAACCGCTGAGCAGAATCTTTCGGGGGAATCCAAGGTTGCTCGCGAGAGAGAGAAGGCCTTCGCCGAGTTCAAGAAACTGACGGCCGGCAACATCCGAGAGCGTCTGCGGCAAGTGGCGCGCTACGAAGCCACGCAATTTATGTCGGACGTTGAGAAGCTGGGCGCGACAGCCGCTGACGTGCTCAGCGACGATGTTCTGGATGCGGCCATCGCGACATGTGCGAGGTCTGAACCGCCCGCGAAGGTGGACCCGGTCGGCATCCCTGCAGAGGCCATTTTCGATGCTATCCGCTCCGCATCCGAGTTGGCGCCGAAATCGATCGGAAGCATCGTGATCGAAGGGCTTGCTACTCACCCCACGATGGTGCCCTGGGCAAAGCATGGCCACGAGTACCATGCCAGCCACAACTTGGAATCCTGCCTCTATTGCGGGTCCCACATTCCCGTAGAGCGAAAGGCCCTACTGACTGCTGCGTTCGACGACCAGCTCTCAGCGTTTGTCACGGACCTAAACACGTCCATAAACGCTGCAAATGGCTGTGCTGAAGCCCTCAACATTGCGAAGGCAGCGGTACCGGCCGCAGCCTCACTTTCGGCCGAGTTTCAGCCGCCGTTCGAGGCGGCCGCGGGCAAGCTGATAACGGCTCTCGACGATGTCACGCCACTGTTGCTCAGCGCGCTGAGAAGTCTTCGCGCCCGACAAGGTGCACCAACCACCGCGGTGACACCCAACCTACCTGGCATTGAAGACGTGAAGGAGCGGATACAGGCGCTTTCGGACAGCTGTGCGGCCGTGAATGACATCTGCAAACAGCACAGCGACATGGTGGACACTTTCGCAGACCACCAGACGAAAGCCCGTGAGAACATCCGGCGGCACTTCGTCGCCAAGACTGCGAGCGAGTACGCAGAACACGTCAAGAGGGTCGAAGAAGGAGTCGGCAAAGAAAAGGCCGCTGAAGCGGCCATCTCCCAAATAAACGACAGGATCAGCGAACTACGCGCCAAGGTGCAGCAACACGGCCCGGCTGCCGACAAAATCAACAGGCTCGTTAAGTCCTATCTAGGGCACGACGAGCTGACGATTGTCGCCGTCGAAGATGGCTACGAGCTTCATCGCCACGGCTCAATTGTGACCGGCGCGCCAAGCGAAGGCGAAAAGACAGCCATCGCGCTTTGCTATTTCCTGTCCACGCTGGAGGCAGATGACAGGAAAATAAAGGACCTCATCGTGGTCATCGACGACCCGGTTTCGAGTCTCGACACCAAGGCGATGAACTATGCGTGCAGCCTCGTGCGCAATCGCCTTTCCGGCGCGGCACAGCTAATCGTTCTGACCCACAACCAGCACTGCATGAACGAGTTCAAAAAGCACTGGAAAGGTTGGGCCAAGGGGGAACCTGACAAGGTCAAGGCGCGCCTGAAATTCATCGACGTCATAGTGCCCGCATCGACCATGCTACGAACCGCAAACATCATCGACCTCCCTGTGCACCTTCGCGAGTATGAGTCCGAGTACCACTATCTCTTCGAAAAGGTACTCAGGTTTGAAGAGGCTGCTGAAGGGCATTTCGATTACGCGTTCATGATGCCCAACGTGCTGCGTCGCGTTCTCGAAATTTTCCTCGCATTCAAAGTGCCGCGGAGCGGCAACATCAGCGATAAGCTGAAGACACTCTGTGAACGACATAAGGATCTGGACCTAGACCGCCTTAACGCCCTTGAGCGTCTTACGCAGGTGGAATCCCACTCCGACAATCTGGACGACCTAATCACGCAGTCAGCGATGACGGTGGAGGAGAGCCGCGACGCGAATACCGCCCTACTCCATCTCATGAAGACCGTGGACGGGGACCATCACTCCGATCTCGAGAAGTACTGCAAAGCCTAGCGCTAATAGTGGAGTGCTTGATGAGGCCTCGTTCCCTGACGCTGAAAGGGGCTCGTAGTGTTCGCCGACATTCGCGTGCGCTGCGTCGCCTCCGTATTGTCTGAGGGCGCTGCCAAGGGGTAGTGGCGATCGCGGAGGTTGCGCGGCGCAACAGTCGGGTCGCGGGGCCGACGCTACCAATGTCGCCTAAATGCCGTTTGGACGCGCTCGCCCTTACCGAGAGCCGCGCCCACATCGCAAATTTATCTCTGCAACCCTATTGCCGATAGTGTTGCATCCTGAGAAGATTCCGCCTCGAAATGAGGTGGAGGTCGCCCGTGCGTTTCCTGGTGCCACTAGTCAGCGCGATGGTGCTCGCTTCAGCCTTTCCCGCGACATCACAGATCGTCACTGACGAGGCTCGGAGGTCGGCCTACGAGGCGGCGCTGAAGTGTTTCGTGGCGAATGGTTCTGCATATGGTGATGCACAGAAGGCTGGCGATGCGGCCGAGGCGGCGGCATTCGACGCGAAAGCGCGGGCGTCCTTTGACGCTGCCGTTCGCCTGGGGGAGTTGCTGGGTCATTCGGGCACACGCGTCGAACAGGATTTCAGGCTGACGCAGATGAGAGAGCTGCCGCAGATCGTCTCGAACCCCGCCTATGCCCGGCAGTCCCTTCAGACCTGCAAAGCACTTGGGCTTGCTTGAGTTAGGCCGGTGACCGATTGGGTTGGCTTGCGATAGAGGCGTGCTGAGTCACGCCATGCCCGAGATTTTCCGTAGTCCCGCCCGAGACCCCCGCCTGACGCAACGCGGCGAGAACGTCAGCCAACTCCTCGGGCGCTGTGTTCTTGGCTTCCTTCGGCCCCGTGACATGTGGGTCTAGCGCCTCGCGCAGCGGCTCCTGAGCACTCGTCAGGTCGTTCATCAACGTCGCATACTTCGGATGACGATCTGCCCCATGGGCGCCAGCATCTTTCACTTGATCGATCGCCAGGCGGTTGGCGCGGAGGGTGCCTTCCGGTGTGCCGTCGTCGAGCGCCTTGGTGATGGCCGCTTCGCGCTCGGCTTCTCGTTTGCGGTAAGCGGCTTCCTCCTCGGCTGAGCCGAAGCGGAGATAAGGATCGAAGATCCGCCGCTCGAACAAGTCGCGGGCCGCGTCTTCTGTCACCTGGCGAGCATGGGCTTCGGCCTTGTGCAATTGCAGATCGGCCGCATGGGCGGACTGGCCAGATTGCCGCGCCTGCTGCGCCATTGCCTGAGTGGCGGCCACCATCGCGCCGACCTCGGCGCGTAAGCCTGAGAGGGCTGCGCCGCTGGCCTGGTGGAGGCGTTGGAGGAGGCCGCTCAACATCTGCTGCTGGGCTGAGAGCTGACCTGCTGCACCTGCATCGCCCGCGCCGCGGACGTGGGCCAGTTCGGCTTCCAATACGTGAAGAGCGCCAGCGAGATCGCTGGCGATGCCATCGCGGAGGCTAGCCTCCGGGTCACCCGACTGCGTCGGTTGACCCGCTGAACCTGTAGTTTGGTGCGCTATAGATCACTCCCAATCAACAGAATAATTGTATACAATATTTACTAAATATTAGTTAACTTATAGTATATATGATCATCTTCGGAGGCTTATGGATCGCGAAAAATTCACACACCTTGAGAACTACAGCATAGGCGCAGCGATATCGGAACAGGCCGACGCCGCTTTGAGCTGCTGGGCTTCCCCCGAAGGGCTTCCTGCGGAGCTTCTCGACAGCGGCATCGGCTTTGAGTTGCCCAAAGTGTACATGCGCATGCGAACGGCGCCCGGCCAGGACGGCGAGCGCCTCGAAGCCTATCTGGAAAACGAAGTTGGCCTCGTAAAGGGCGAAGATTTCATCCGGCACGGTAATGGCATGCGTGGCGGTGTTCGCTTTGTGGATTTCATCAAACCCGATATCGAGCAACGCTTCGAGCGCTTCATGACCGAGCGCGGTATCGAGCCCGGCGAGAAACCGGATTACGACAATCCAGGTCCCAAACTGCGTGCCTGGCAGGAGCAGCGCCAGCGAGAAAGCGCTGAGCAGTTTGAGCAGTCAAGGCACCAATTTAAGGAAAATAGCGAAGCCCTCGGCATTGGAATGCCATTTTCTACTTGGGTTTTCCGCTATCTGACCAAGTCTCTACCGCCACGCTCCCGCTAGCGTAAAAGCACCCCAGAAATAGGGGTGATCGAACGCCATCTGCGGCTCTGCCGGAATAGCATCGGCACCCACGCTCGGCTGCCGGATCAGCCGCTCCTGCGATTGCCCGATGGAAACCACCGCCCCCATCACTTGCCGCTGCGCCTCGCCATGGGCCTGGGCGCGGCTTCTGCCCGTCGCCAGCGCCGCCATCAGCGCGTCCGTATAGAGACGCGTCGCCCGGTCATCCACTGGCCACAACGTCGAAATCACCGAAGCCACGCCTGCCCGCCGATAGAGGCTGACGAGGCTATTCTCGCCATCGGCAAGCCAGTCGCTTTGAGCGGTGCTGATGCACCCGGCCAGCACTAGCAGATCCGCCGCCATCGGCTCTCCCAAGATGGAGGTAAAGGCCAGCGCCCGCTTATCAGGCGTTCTGAGCATCGCGCCCGCAACACCGTCCTCGGAGGGGTCGATATGCGACGACAGAAACGCCAGCCCTCGCCCACGGGTGAGTTGGCGTAGAGCCGCGATGTCCCAATCCCCCTCGCTCAGCGATGCTCGCACACCAAAGTGGCGTCGCAAGTTCACCGCCTCGGTCCGAGCCTCCGGCAGATCGGGGTTGAACATGCCGCGTACTGGAAGGCCTTGGGGCAATGGCTCGCCACCCTGCATCGAGTCCCAGTCGATGTCGCCCGTAGCAAAATCCTCTTCGGGGAATAGCGGCGGCGCTTGCACGACGTTGAACCGCTCCCCGAGGTAGCACTGCTTGTCGTGCAGCGCGGCGAAGGGCAACTGCGCCAACGCGCCATGAGTTGTGACAACCAATGTCGGGCGCTCGCCGAGTTCGGCGATGCGCCCGGCAACCCCACGCTTCGCAAACAGTGGGGCCAGCAGCTGATCATAGAACCACTGCAACGATTCCAGAGCCTCAGACGCCGCGCGCGAGCGATCACGCAGCGCGACAAGCGCATCGAACACCAGCCGTCCCAGCGCCCGAACCCCGAAGTGACTGTCGAAGCGCGCCGCTTCAAACTCGGACAGACGCGGCAGCACGAGCAAAGGGAGGGCGTGCGTCTTGCGTTGTGGCGATCCGCCGCCAACTCGGATCGTCGTGGTCAACATGCCCGATGCGGCATGTAGGCGGACATGCACCACCTCGCGCGAGGTGCTTTTCGTCAGCCGCCGCCATTGCATCCCGTTCAGCGCGCCAGCATGGCGCATCATCTGCATGACCGCCGCATCTTTCAACCGGTCGTTCAGCTCACCGAGCCGCTCGGATAGTGCGTGGGAGATCCACGCAGGACGGGCGTCAGCACCAACAGCCGCCGCTTCCTCCGCGACCTCGACCACGATACTTTTGACATCGCCGCACGATACCCAACAATCTGTATTGGGCAGATTCCATCGACGCGCCGGCAGCCGCAACGAGCGCAAAGGACGATTGGAAAGCCGCCCCTCTGCGACCAATCGGTCATGATAGAGCTTGAAATAGAGCGCTTCGTTGATCCGGTGGTTGAACACCAAGCTGTCGATATACTCAGGGGCGGTCGGCGCTAACTCACCCTCGTCCACAAGGGCGGCCAGGCAAAGCAGCGCGACGTAGTGCCAGCGCGACGCCTCAGCCGCGCCGTGCAGCAATCGCGCGAAGTGAGGCCATCGCGCGTGAACATGATCAGGTGAGTCTTCAGCGAGCTCACCAGCCAGTGGCCCAAGCGCATCACGAGCAGCTTGGGAAGCCTTCACAACCTACCCCCTCGGCACAACGACGTACTCAGCCCTGTAGAGACGAGTTTGATCCTCCCTCGTTTTGGTGGA
>DEWY01000001.1 GCA_002363865.1 Caulobacteraceae bacterium UBA3198 | reverse complement strand
CGGAGAACCGGCGCCACCTCAGTCCGTTGCCAGTTTTCGAAATAGCACACGCTCTGCCGAGCAGAATTTCGCAAGGTCGTCTGAGGGTCGCATTCAGGCGTGGCCAACGGGCCGGCAACCAGACCTTCGTCCCGGCTGAGCAATGTCCGGAATCCGGCCGTCAGCCAATGACAGCAAAGGCGCAATTCAGCCCAAGTGGTTGGTGTGCACTTTGGGCTAACCAAAACATGAGAAACTCATCCTGGTCGGGGGTCCGCCTTGGGAGGTGAGCTATGTCTCAACCTGACCTGTTCCGCGTCCAGTCCAAACCCTGGAACACCGGCCGCATAATCGGGCCGAAGCCGCCCCTAAAGCCGAAGCACATTTGGGCAATCCGACAGTTGCTAAAGAATGGCGGCCAGCTGCGTGATCTTGCGCTCTTCAACTGCGCGATCGACGCGAAGCTTCGCGGATGCGACCTCGTAAAATTGCGCGTTAGCGATGTGGCCCCGGGCGGTGCGGTCAGGACCCGCGCGACAATCATTCAGCAAAAGACAGGACGACCCGTCCCCTTTGAGATCACCGAGCCGACACGCCTGGCGCTGCTGAGCTGGCTCGCCGCTCGTGGACGCCGTTCGGACGACTGGCTTTTCCCGAGCCGGAGTCGGCCAGGGGAACACCTCACCACGCGACAGTACGCCAGGCTTGTTGATCGGTGGGTTCAACTCGCAGACCTAGAGCCGCGAGCTTACGGCACCCATAGTCTGCGGCGTACCAAGGTAGCGCTGATCTACAAACGCACAGGCAATCTCCGGGCGTGCCAGCTGCTCTTGGGACACGGCAAGTTGGAGAGCACTGTGCGCTATCTGGGAATTGAGGTCGACGACGCCCTGGAGCTGTCAGAGCAGACGGACATATGAACTTGCCAGAGCACTCTCCGGCCAGTCGAGATCGCCCAGCCCTGAGTGACATCCGTCAGCGACGCCTATAGCCTAGGTCGTGGTCTCAACGCTCCCTACCCTCGATCCGAAGATACTCACTTGGCTGGAGCTGGGCGAGCAGATTGAGCTTCAGCTCGCACCACTTGGCCGGCCAGCGATTGAAGCTTTGGGGCTTGGGCCGGGCGAGCGTGTGCTCGACGTGGGCTGTGGTGTTGGCCGGACGCCGGCGGCTCTTGCCGAGGCGGTTGGCTTGACGGGCGGGGTTGTCGGCCTAGAACTCCTTCCGGCCGCCGTCGAGGCAGCTAGACGCCACCGGGGCCAGCCGCCGAACATCTCGTTCGAGTGCGGCGACGCGCAGTCCTTCCCGCTCCAGCCTCACTCTTTGGACGCGGTTTTTTCCCGCTTTGGCATGATGTTCTTCGATGAGCCGCGGGCGGCCTTTGCCAATCTTTGTCAGGCGCTTCGGCCGGGTGGACGGCTCAGCTTCGTCTGCTGGCGAGCGCTGGAAGAGAACGAACTCGACGCCTTGCCGCTCGCCGCCGCGGCTCCCCATCTCCCGCAAGAGCTTCTGCGACGCGCCGCGCAGTCCGCGCCGTTTTCCTTGTCCGATCCGGAGCAAATCAAACGCCTTTTGAGCGAGGTTGGCCTGCTCGGGGTCAGGGTAGATGCTCACGACACGATGGTCAGCAGCGGAGACTTGGAGTCGATGGTGGAGGTTTGTTCTCGGGTGGGCGCCTTAGGGGCCATCCTGCGAGAACATCCCGACCTGCGTGCAAGGGCGGTTGCGGCGCTGCGCGCTGCATTAGCTCAGCGGGATACTCCAAGTGGCCCTTGCCTGCGGGCGGCAACCTGGGTGGTCTCCGCGAGGGTGAGCAGCGATTTGGGAGCATCATCGCCAGCTCGGAGCGATAGCTGAGTGACGACTCCCACCATCATCTTGGATCTGGACGGCACCTTGATCCACTCGGCGCCTGGGATCTGGTCCAGCTGCGCGGCGGCGCTCCGCGCGCTCGGCCATGAGCCTGATCCTGGGTTCGATCTCACCGCTCTCATCGGTCCCCCTGTTGAGGAGGTCATGCGGCTGCTGCTGGAACCCTACAGGGACGATCGCGTCAGCGAGGGCGTGGCGGCATATCGCGCTGACTACGGCCAGCGCGGTTTGTTCGAGAGCGTGGTCTATCCCGGGATTCCAGAGGCGCTGCGAACCATGCGAAGCTGCGGGGCAGAGCTCATCCTAGCGACATCCAAGCGCACCGAGTTCGCCCAGCGCATTTTGCAGCATGTCGGTCTCGATGATCTTTTCGTCGCCATCCATGGGTCAGAGCCTGGAGGCCTGCTCGACCACAAGCCCGAACTCATTGCCTACGTGATTGACCGAAATGGACTGAAGCCGAGGTATTGCGTCATGGTCGGCGACCGCCGCTACGATATCGTCGGTGCCCACGTCAACGAGATGCGTGCGCTGGGCGTGCTCTGGGGCTACGGAGGTCGTGACGAGCTGGAGGCCGCGCGCGCGGATGCCCTCGTTGGAGAGCCTTCTGGCCTTGCCAACGCGGCGCTGGCCATGGCCAGAGCTGGCTGAAAATCTCCCAGCGGCATAGCCTGAGGAGGAAACGTTTTTCGGCCGATGTTGTACGCCTCCTTGCCCAGAGCCTTGGATCGCTCTTTGAGCTCAAGCTCGCATGGCTGGGCCGTTGTTCTCAGCGAACGCAGGTGCGAACACGTGGGGCTCGTCGTGTTAAAACGTTCGGGAAATTCGAACATGAGAATTCCGACGTGTTAAAAACGACGTACAAAATTCCCGTGCTTCCGCCGCTCATCGAACTCTTCATGCGGGGCTTATAGCCGGTCGAACACGTTGGGGAGCCGGCGCGGACGTCAACGGTCGAGGTTCGGTAGCGTCGGCCGTCGACCGACGTCGGCCGACGTCGCGGAGGCTAGTCCGGCTCTGGTGACAAGCTTTTGGCGCGGGCTTCCTCCTCCCGTTTTTTGCTGCCAAGCCACGGTCTCTCATGCACGTGCATGAACTCGTCGGCCACACTGCTACGCCATCGCGAACCCAGCATCGTTCGCGACTCTTCTGTCGAGGCGCCCCTCGCCGGCTTGGTCGCCAGTGCTTCAAGGTTCTGCAGTCCAGCTAGACCGGCTGGCTCGGGATCCTCGACTATCCTGGCCTGTGGGGCGTCGGCGCTTGGCGCTGCTGAGTTCCCGGCCGCGGCCATGGAGGCCATCTTTCGCCGGTACTTTAGCAGCTCCTTTCGTAGGAGCGCCTTGCTCACGACGAGGCCGCGGTCGGCCAGGTCGGCGACGATTACGTCGTGACTCCCGTACTCTCTCGCCCAGGCCTCGATTTCCGGGAGGACCAGCCGCAGCCTTGCGGCTGCGCTTAGACCGGGCCAACTCTGAGGCAGACTTCTTCCGTTGCTCATTGCTCACATCCGCGCTGGCTTGCGGGACTATCGCGCCTCGCAAGATCCGCCGGGGGCCTGGCCCAACCCTGGCCTCGGTCCCTAAAAGTGTCTCAGGTTCAGGCATAACGGCGGGTTTAGGTCGCGCAATATTCCTGAACATTCCCGATATCGGCTTTGGGTATCAGCTCAGTTTAAGGTTGGTCTCACCTTTGGCTCATGATGGTCTCACGTTGGTCCCTCCATGATCCCATATCCGTCTCGCATCCGTCTTACAGTGGTCTCATGTCCGTCTCACATCTTTCGTTTCCTGCTCTTGATGCTCTCACCGCGCCTAATGCTTCTGGGTTTTGTGTCTGTTCTGACCCGATCGCTTCCCATTTCGGTCCTTAATTTCCCTATACACCAGACGCACCTTCGGGTGCCGCGCAAGTGTTTGTAAATGTGGGGGAAAGTGTGAGTTGTGCGGGTCGGGGATCACTACAGAGGTGTCGGCGCGGGACCGCGCAAGTTACTGAAAAGATGACGACTTTCTCCGCAAGAGTGTCGGACGCCACGTAGTGGCCTGTACAGTGGGTCGGAGACGGCGCAACGCGCCTCCAAATCTCTCCCGGCGGCCTGTTCAAGAGGGGCGGCCTCCCTGCTCAGCCGAGCTCGCGTCCGCCGATGCCGCGTTGGGTGCGCTCAAGATCACGCTCGCGCTGAAGGTCGAGGGCGGCGGTCTTGTTGCGCTCGCGCTGGAGTGCGCCGGGCAGGCGCTTCGAGTCGTCGGTAAAGATCTGCACTTCGAGACGCGCTCGCGAAAGCCCGACGTAGAAGGTGTCCTGCGCTGTGGTGGGGCTGCCGGCTTCAGCCTCGTAGATGACCCGGTCGACGGTCAGGCCCTGGCTGCCATGGACGGTCCGGGCGTAGCCATAGTCGAGGTGAAGCGGATCCTTCCTGGGCAGTAGAGCGTCGTGCTTACCGTCACTGAGATAGATGGACTGGCTGGTGATGGCCTCGACACGGAGACAATTACCATTGGCCAGATCGCGGGCGGCGTCGTTGCGCGTGATCCGGACCAGATCACCCTTTGTCAGCTGAGCCTTCGTAGCGCTGTAGACCGAGAGCTCCTGCGCCTCCTCGAGCCTGACCGTGATCTTGCGGCCGCCGGGGTCGGCGACGGTCAGGCGATCGTCGTTGCCGATAGCGGTCACTTGGTAGGCGACACCCTTCTTCAGACCCTGGGCCGGGTAGTCCCGCTCCGGCTGGACCCGGTCTCCGATCTCATAGTTCTTGGCGAACTTCCGCTCTTCTCGGGTGGTGTCCCGGCGAACCAGAAACTCGACGGGGACGCCGCCCTCATCGAGGCGCAGGGCCCGCCGGACGTTGGCGTTGATCTCGCGGCGGGCCTCATTGGTGCCCGAGATGATCAGTGTCCGCTGCTGCTCCGCCGGTGAGAGGCGCGCGTAAGCATCTGCGATGGCTTCACGCCTCGCGTGCGGATTCCCAATCTCGTAGACGTCCTTGATCCGCTCCAGCGCCATGGCGGCCTTTCCGCTGGCCGCGAGGCCGACAGCCTCCTTCAGCTTTGGATCGAGCTGGCGCTGGATTTCGGTCATCCGGCTCAAATCCATACCGGCCTTGATGAGCTGATCGAAGGGTCTGCCCGCCTCGATCGCTTTGGTCTGCTGGCGGTCTCCGATCAGGACGACACGGGCGTCCGCCGCCTCGGCCAGCTTCAGTATCGCCGCCATTTGTCGGGTGGGGAGCACGCCAGCTTCATCGACAACGAGGACGGTCGCGGGCGACAGCTCGCGCGACTTCGCCGCGAGAAAGGACGAGACCGTGTTCGCCTTGACGCCGAGTTCTCGCAGCGCCTTCACCTGGGCGCCATACGGGGCGAGGACCCTGACCTCGTGGCCGGCCTTCTCAATTTCCTTTTTGGCGGCCTGGAGCATGTGGCTCTTGCCTGTCCCAGCCAGGCCTTCGATCCCAACCACGCGGTTAGCGGTGGAGAGCATCAAGACTGCCGCCTTCCACTGCTCAGTGGTGAGTTCGTTGTGCGGCAGCCTATGCGCCGCCCTTTCAGGGTTGTGAAACGGACGGATGGCTCGACGTCCCTCGCGCTCGATCCGCAGGATCTCTCGCTCGTTCTCTATGGCCGATGGAGTCGTGAACCTCGGCGGAAGCTCCACAAGACGCCCTTCGTCAATGGCCTGATAGACGCGCTCATGGGCCTGGTTGGCCGGCTCTCCCGCCGTTTGAAGATCACCGACGAGCTGCGAGAACGTGCGTCCCGTCGCGCTGCGCTCCTTGGCCGGCGCGTAGCACGGCTCCTCCTGAACCAATCGTCCCTGATCGACCTCGCGACGCACTGCGGCCAATACGGCCTCCAGAGTCGAACCCTCGACCCCGTGCTGCATCGCCACCTCCATCAGTCTCGCGCCGGTGAATGCGGCTTCGCGTTCCGACAGGTGGCCGATGGCATAGCGGACCGCAGCTGTGGCATGGCGGGACGCGGCGATGGCGGCCGGCGGTTTGAAGAGGGCCATGATTGAGCTTCTCTGACGCGCCGTGCGTGCGCGCTCGCCCAACTCGATCCCGAGCTCACTAGCCCGCTGTCGCCAAGTGGCGTGGAGCGCCTCGCGATCCATCTCCGGCGACTTCCTCTGCCGCGTCTTCATCGTCGCCATCTGACGCTGGGCCGTCGTGGCCGTGGCGCGGGTCAAACCGGACTTGGCGAGCTCCGCCTCCACTTGCCCGCCGCGCCTGCTGAACCCCTCGATCTGGGCGCGGCTGACGCTCGTGATTTCGAACGTGCCTTCCCGCCCAAAGCGCAGCTCATATCCCTTCTCCTGGAGCTCCCGCGAGAGTTCGGCCCGGTAAAGGACGCCCAGGTAGCCGGTCATCTTGATGATGGCTTCGTTGCTCAACGCCCGCCACTGGCCGTCGGCGCGTCGCGTCAGGTTCATGATGACGGCGTGGGTATGAAGCGCCGGATCCTGCTCTCGCGTGGTTTCGTGCCGGAACTTGGCAATGATCAGGTTTCCTGTGCGCTCCTCATGGGTGACGCCAGCCGACTTCTGTCTGGCCCGCGCCTGCTGTTCGACCAACTCCATAACCTTGGTGACGGCCCTGTCGTGGGCTTCCACAAGGTTCGAATGGCCACCGACAAGGGCGAGGATGGAGACGCTCTTTGGAGCGGAGAAGGTGAAGTCGATCCCGATCCGGCTCTTGCTGTCGGCCCGGGTTGATCCGCGGGCCGCGGTCTGGCCAGGCGTGACCCGCCCAGCCAGGAGATCCTGGAACCGACCGGCCTGGACCTGCCCCGAGAGCCCCAGCATCTCAGCGCCCCGTCCCTGCCAGACCTGGCTCTCGCCCTCCTTGGCGAAATAGTCGTCGGCGCCGTCGGCATAGTAGGCGCCAACAGCACCGACATCGGTTCGGGTGAGGACTTTGTGGCTCAGCACGGGCGGACGATCACCGAGGCTTCCAGAGCGGCAGCCCGTCGTACTCAACCGAGGCCTGGGCCTCCCTTACCTTCTGGGGACTGGCCAGGATGCGCAGGGTCATCAGGATTTCCGCGAGCATCCCTTCGAGCACGGCGGGATGAAGGGGTTGATGTCCTGCCAGTCCGCGGGCCGACGGCAGGGCGCCCGATAGCGCCAGGTCTGTGCGAAGAGACAGTACCGTCTGATGGAAAAACGAGGCCAGCGCCAAGCGCTCCCTGATCACGGCAGGGAGGGTCTGGTTCGTGGAGGAGGCGACCTCCTTCAGCTCGACGAAGAGCTCAGAGGGTAGTCGTACCTGGATCGGATAGGATTGAGACATGGGTGTTCGTCCGACGGGGGAGGGGGCTGTCGGCAGGCGCGGGTCGTCAGAGCTTTGACGTCGACGCGCCTGCCTCAGCGACGTGTGAGGAGGGGAGGCTCAGTAGGTCGCCTCAGCTACCTGCGGATGATCCGTTCAGGCGTCTCGGGGAGGACATGTGCCGCTGCCTTGGCGTAGGTAGGTTGGCGGCGATCAATCCAGTCCAGGATTTCGGACTCCACCCAGGCGATTCGCCCCGGTGTCAGTTGCACTGGCTGCGGCGCCTTGCCGTCGCGGACGAGCCGCCACCAGGTCGTTCGGCCAAGGTCGCCCACCATCGGCCGGACGGCTTTCCAGGCGATGAGCTTCTTCTTCGTCTGTTGGGTCATTCAGGTTCCATGTGTTGCCCGCTCAATCAGCGGCAACCGCGAAAATCACGCGCAAATGTTCACAGAACGTTACGTGTACATTCTAAAAAAGCTTCTAAAATCAACGGTTTCGTAACGAGTTTAGCGGAGATAGAACTGCTCGCGCGCGACTAGAGCTTAAAGCAATAAGCATTGCTTATAGGGGGGCGCCGCCAACCGCGGAGATATTGCCCCCGGGCCGGTCGGAAAACGGTCGCCGATCCCCCGACTTTTTTTTGAAGAAGTCGCGTTTCACCCCTTATCGCCCCAGGCTAGACGCTCGGATTGGTCCCTTCGCGCCGACGGATGGAGTCGGTCAGCATCATCCGGGGCCGATCGCACGCGTTGTGGTTTGGCGCATGAAGAAGTGCGGGATGCATGATGATGAGGTCGCCGGGCTGGCCGGTCATCTCTCCCAGGGCGACCACGCGAGCGCCAACCTGGGCCTCTACGCCGATCAAGGACCTCAGGCTTTCTGTGGGCGTGGCTAGCAGGCGGGCGAACCACGGGTGCTGCTTCAGCCAGTCGCGCACCTGGGCAGACCGCACTGGCGCCCCCTGGAAGCGCTCGCACGCCAAGGCGTGATGATGTGAGCCAGCCACGTACAGCGTGCCCCCGCCGTGCGCGCCAACCGGCTCAAGGAAGGTGAAGATCCTCAAGGTGGGCAAGGGACTGAGCGGCTCCTGGCCACCAATATCCAGATGCCACGGCGGTCTTGGGAGAACCGGGGCCAGGCTCGGAAAGGTGACCAGAGGCGCGCCCCAATGCTCTGGCGCCGCCCAGCGGTCTGGGCCGATCAGGGCGTCGGCAAGGGCGAACAGCTTGGGCGACGCCAGGGCCGCGAAGGCGCCAGAGCGCCTCAGCTTCTGAAACTGCGACGGCGACGCCGTCGGCCAGCTGGCGGGGTGCTGGCGACTGAGCCGATATCTCGCCTCAAGATCCTCCCAGAGGCGGTCGCGCATGATCGCGATGTCAGTCGTGGAGAAGAACCCAGGCAGGGACAGCACGCCTTTGCGCGCGATTTCGTCCTGCTGATCTGCGGTGAGGGGGTGTGGCATTGGCGTCTCCTGGCTGAGACGCCCCGCGGTGAATCATCCCTCCGGCGCGAGCGCCAGAACGACTGATCCACCACGGCGGTACCGCGGCTCACCGCGAGGCGCGGTGATCGTTCGCAAACCTTCTGACCGATCACGAGGCGGGTCAAGAGAGTCTGAGCGCTCGATCCCGGTCGGCCGACTTGCATTGCAGTCGCTCAGGCGTGCGGCTAGGCTCGCGCCGTGAAGATGAGCTGAGCCCTTCTCGCGCTGTGCGCGAGGCCGTGAACGCCCAGACGCGCAGGCCTGCGCGCCTGTCGGCTCGCCTCAATCTTCTCTCAGGATCATCCCGTGAACACGACACCCCACGGCCCGCCGGCTGCGATGGACGTCTACGCCCGCGCCCAAACCCTTGCGCCGATTTCCGCCAGCCGAAGGCTGAACCTCTGCATCACGGGCGAGGGCCCCATCACGGTGGTTCTCGCCGCAGGCTACCTCGGCATTACCCTGGATTGGGCGCTCGTCCAGCATCGGCTCTCGCGGCGGTTTCGCGTCGTCTCCTTCGACAATGCGGGCCTGGGTTTCAGTGACCTCGGGCCGGAGCCCAGAACCTCAAGCGCCATCGTCAGCGATCTGCGAGCCGCCTTGGCCGCGGCGCAGTTGGGTCCGCCCTACATCCTGGTCGGGCACTCGGCGGGCGGGATACGCATGCGCCTGTTCGCCGCCCACTATCTTCAGGACTGCCTGGGTCTGGTGATGGTCGATTCCTGCTTCGCAGATTGGGAGCAGCGCCTCTATGGCGGGCCAAGCCCGCACCTCGACCAGGAGCGGGAGGTCTTCCAGCGATTGTTGGAGCGGGCCGAGGCGGGACGGCTCACACCTGAGGCTGCTGACTACAAGGCTCGGATCGCTGTGCCACGATCAGACCTCTCCCCGGCCATGAACGCGACCTTCCACGACATGTGGACGCGCCCGTCCTACCTGCGCACGGCCATATCGGAGAGCCTGCATCTGCGGGCCTCAACCGCCATTGAGGCGGCGGCCGACAAGAAGCCGCTCGGCCAAACGCCGCTCGCCGTGCTCAGCGCTACGGACACGACGCAAAGCGCTTTCCTGGAAAGCGACGCGCAGACGGCGGCCTGGTTCGGTATGCACGATGAGCTCGCCGCCCTATCGGAGCGTGGCTTCCGGCGCCTAGTGGATTGCGGACATAACATCCCGATCGAACACCCAAAGGCCGTTGTCGCCGCGGTCGAAGAGGTGGCTGCGATGGCAAGGTAGGGAAGGTTCGGTCGCAACGATGGGAGGTGGTCTGACCGCCCGCTCAAGAATCATCCTCGACCTCTCGTTGTAGAGGCGCCACCGTCGCAGGCCATGAGTCTAGCCGACCTCGCCCAGACTGACACCGTCATCCCTGATGACCTCCGGGGTCTGTGGGACATCGGGCGATGGTGTGAGGTGGAGGAGCTGTCGGGCGGGGCCGTCAACCGCGTCTTCTCGGTCAGAACTTCGGCAGGTCGCTACGTTCTACGCCGGTATCGCGCCGGCACACCAAGCCAGCTGAACCGCGAGGCCCGCGTGACCACGTGGGTTCGACGACATGGACTGCCCGCCATCGCGCCGATCATCTCGGTCAGCGGCGAGCTTCATGTTGAGCGCGACGGCGTCTGTTTCGCCCTGTTTCCGTTTGCCGATGGAGCCCAGAAGGCCGCCTCGGACCTGACGCTTAAGGACGCCGCCGCCGCGGGCGACATGCTCGGTCGGCTGCACGGGGTTTTGGGCGGCTTGCCTACAGCTGAGTGGCGGCCTCCACGCCTTCTCTGGGACCGGAGCGCCTGGGAACAACGGCTGACGGTCCTCGAGCACGCCATTCTCGGGCGCTCTGAAGCCGACGGGCGTGACGAGATCGCCCTGGCGCGCGTACGGGCGCAGAGAGCCTGGATGGCGCACCCCGATTGCCGCCACAGCCATGACCTTGGCGATGGGCTTCAGGTCACCCACGGCGACTACCACCACGGCAATCTCTTCTTCGACGAAGGGCAGGTCTCAGCCGTCATTGATTGGGAGCAGATGGCGCTGCTTCCCCGAGCCTATGAAGCTGTCAGGGCTGCGACGTACATGTTTGACGGTCAGCCTGAGCGGACGGCGGTGTTTCTCTCCAGTTGGCGCCAGGTCTCCGGCGCATCAGCCGACGAACTGGCGCAAGGCGCCGCGGCTTTCTCTGTCGTGCGCGACCATTGGGTGTGGCCGCTGGAAGAGGTCTACCTGTTCGGCAATGACAGGGCCCGACGCTACATTCCGGACGCGCCGTATGAGCCCTTCAGTGCGACCTGGGCCCAAATTCAGACGGCCCCGTAGCGTCAGCGGAAGTTAGTCCCCCACGACGGTCTGCGACGGCGACCAAACGTGGCGAGGCTCAAACGGGTGATCGACCTTTGAGAGCAGGAGCCGGCTTCTGCTCCAAACTCCAACGGCGAATTTGGTCCAGTTCTGTGCTCGTGAAGACGTTGGCTTGGTAAAGCGCCAAGAATTCCTCGGAAACTCCGACCCCGAACACGAGCGCATCATCGCTGTTGATCGTGACCTTCACCCCGGCGTCGTAGAGCCTGCGGATCGGGTGATCTTCAAGGCGCGCCACCCGTCCGAGCAGAAGGTTCGATGTCGGGCACACGTTGAGCGTGACGGCATGGTCGGCCAGAAATCGCATCACCTGCGGTGAATCGGCTGCAGCTATGCCGTGCTGGACCTCATCAAGCTCCAGTATTTCAACAGCCCGCCAAACATCATCGGACGTTCCCCACTCTCCCACGTGGGCCTTGAGCCGCATGCCTCGTTCCTTGCAGGCGCGATAGAGCGGCTGAAAGATATCGATCGGCTGGGCGAACTCGTCCCCGGAAAGGTCCACGGCCTTCCATCCGCCAGCGTCCAGAAACGGCGTCAGCCAGTGCCACAGCCACGATCGCTTGCAGTGACGTGAGAAGCCCAGTTGAGGCGTCCACTCCATCTCAGGACAGATCGCTACGCGCGCCGCTTCGATGTCCGCAAATAGCTCCGCAGCGTCCCCGACGCCTTGGGTGATCATCCACACGTCGTCGCCAAACTCGACGCGCGTGAGACCATCTAGACGCGCTCGCACGAACGCGCCTTCCCAGCCCAGCCGCCGCCCAACCCTGCCCTTGAAAAGGTCGCCGACATGGCTGGCGGTCCAGGCATGCATCTCGTCCATGGATCCGAGTGGCTTGGCGATTGGGGCTATGTCCCGCCCCGTCTGGTCCCGCAGCCAGGCGCGGTCCCCGCCAAACGGTCCATGGGTGTGGGACTCGGCTTTGGGCGCCCGTCTGATCCCTTCGAGGTCGCCGCTTTCCAGGGCGGTGATGAAGGCTTCAGAACACGCCTGCTCGTTCACGATCATCCACCGCCTGAGAACACCACCCTGGCAATCTATCAACGTCCTGCGGCGACCGGAATGGACCGGCGTCCCATCTTCAGAGCGTCAGGAGGGGGCGTCGGCATGGGCGCCTAGGGCAGGCTTTGCGGCGTCGGACCAGCCCGATCCAGGACCCACACCGGCAGGTCGGCGACCAGCTCAAAGCCGAGGCTCGTATAGAGCTGCCGGCCGGCCTCGGTGGCGCCCAGGTGGAAGCGCTCCACGCCACGGCGTCGGTAGTCATCGATCACCTGGGTCAGCAGGGCGCGGCCCATGCCCTGGCCCTGGTGCTCAGGCGGCGTGGCCATGAGCGTGACGCCGGCCGTATCCCCCGTCAGGGTCAGCGAGACGGTGCAGACGGGCCTGTCCTCCGCCCAGCCGACATAGGTCTCCACCCCTGAGGTCGGGGTGATGCTGGCCTCGATACATCGGGCGATGACGTCGCGGGGCTCGTCGAAGGCGGCGGCGATCAGGTCGCCTGCGACGCTGACCAACTCCGGACCAAGCGCGCGAACAACCTTGATCGGCCGGGTCGGTTGAACCGCGACGTTGGGGCGAAGCACCATGAGCGGGCTTGCGCCGACGGCGGTGAGGCCAAGCTGCGTCGCGAGCGGCGCCAGGGCCTCCGCAACCGTGGGCGCCATGAGCGCCACGAGCGGCCGATCTCGTTCCCTTGCCCGCGTGACGGACCGAACGAGGAAGCCTTCGACATCGGTGTCGGCCCCCAGGATCAGGCGATTATGATCGGCGGAGATTTCATCGGTCAGGGCCAGAATGCAGCGCCGGGTTGTATGGAGCTCAGCGCCGGGCGCTGCGCTCATCTGCATGGCAAGCGCGCGCACGCAGAGTTCAACCAGCTCGTCGGTCTCGTTCACCTGTGTGGTCCCCCCGGCGCGTCCTCTCGTCAGCGAGGGCGGTTCAGGCTAGCGGCCGCTGCTGACGTTTTCCACTCCCTGCGGTCCTCGTCGCAGCCGGCAGATGGCGGCTGGCCCTCTCTCGTGTAGCGTCGCTCCAAGAGGACCGCCGCCGGGGAGCCGCCGTGCCTGATCAGAGAGAGACGTTCAACGCAGTGGCCGCAGAGTACGATGCGGTGCGGCCGACCTATCCGGCCGAGCTATACGACGATCTGGCGAGCGTCGTCGGCGGGGCTGGCGAACTGGTTCTCGAAGTCGGTTGTGGCAGCGGCCAAGCCACCCAAGGCTTTCTCGATCGGGGTTGGAAGGTTGTCGCCGTCGATCCGGGCGATGAACTCGTCGCCCTGGCGAAAGCGAACCTGACTGGAGAGGTGACCTTCCACGTTTCCCCGTTCGAAACCTTCAAGACCGAACCCGGCGCCTTCGACCTCGTGGCGTCGGCCCAGGCGTGGCACTGGATCGATCCGACGCTCAGCTTCCCCCGCGCCGCCCGAGCGTTGCAGGCCGGCGGCGTTCTGGCCGTCTTCGGCCATGTGCCCACGTCGCCGCCTGCGGACATCCTCCGGCGACTGGAGCCGATCTATCAGGATATCGCGCCCGACCTCTGGCGACCGCCGCCCCAGGCCTGGTACCTGCCGAAAGGTCCTGTTCGCGAGCTCTTTGACGCTTCGGGCTTGTTCGGGCCGGTCACGCACCGGGCCTTCACCTGGACCGAGCAGGTGACCCCAGCCGCCTTCGTTCGCCAGCTCCGGACGCGCTCGGACTACAACATGGTTGAAGCGGCCCGCCGGGAGCGCCTGCTTGCCGAGGTGGAGACAGCGCTTCGTCCGCTGGGCGTGCTGTCACTGGCCAACGAGACGCATCTCTACCGGGCGGTGGTGCGATCCTGAAGCCAACGATCCTCGGCGAGATGGCGGCCGGATGGGACTTTGCGGGCTAAGCGGCAAGCGGCGCGAACCCCCTCAGGTCCGAGGCTGCAGCGGTAGGCAGATTTCGGTGAGCAGATCCTCGGGCGGCGTGCTTCTCGGGTCGTTCAGGTACACCTCGAAGAGCGGCGCGTCCCCTGGCGCCTCGCCGCTCGTGGGAAGCCAGGCGAACAGTTCATTGTAGCTTTGGGGTAGCTGGGCATAGGGGCCTCGATGGGTCAGGATGGCATGGCGGCCTCCAGGGACGTCGTAGATCGAAACAACGTCGTCACCAGCACAGTCCTCATCGACAGTAACCCCCACGATGGCTCGCGCATCATCGCTCGCTCCGTCCTGGTCGCCGAGATAGAGGGTCACCCCCGTGGCGCCTCCGCCCAGCAGGCCGCGCGGTCCGGCCCAGGCCATCAGTTTCTGGAATGTCCGACCGACATCGGCGTGCGCTCCGCGGTGCTCGATCGCGGCAAGCCGCATCGGCTCTCGCTCACGGATGGTGATGGGCATCAGGCTTGGTCCTTCTCCAGAGAGATGAGCCTCATTGTGCAGGTGGTCCCGCGTGCGCCGGAAGGCGGTCGGGGACTGCCCATAGGCGTCTGAAAAGGCGTGATTGAAGGCCGCCAATGAGCCGTAGCCGGCCCGCCGGGCCACCTCCGTGACGGTCTGGCTGGAGCGCGCGAGATCGTTCGCCGCGCGCGCCAGTCGGAGTCGCGCGACCGTCTGTCGTACGGTCTCCCCCATGCAAGCCCGGTAGATGCGATGGAAATGATACGGTGAGAAGCAGGCGATCTCCGCCAGCGCGGCGAGGTCGATCGTCTCGTCGAGATGTGACGTCAGGTGGGCCACGACGCGCTGCAAGCGGCGGCTGTAGTCGTCTGAGGTGAGAGCCTTGAGCATGGGCGAAGGCTAGCCCAAGTGCCGTTGATCAGGGTTGCGCACTTTCGCGTCGTGGAGGCTCGGCGCCTTGTTGGCGCTCATGACAACGCAGAGTCACGCGCCATGTCAGCGGTCGCGAAGTGCTCGCCCATGCTCCGGTTATCAGGACGGCTTCCTCCGAAGCCAACAACGCTCCCTCGCCAGAGGGGGGGCTGGAAGAAAGGGCTTGAGCCGGCGCCAGGGTCCGGCCTCATAGGTGGCTGCGTCCCATGGAGACGCCAGGTCGTATGAGTCCACGTTTCTTGAGCCCCGCCGAGACCGCCCGCCGACTTGGGGTGAGCGTGCGAGCCTTGCGCCTGTACGAGCGGAAGGGACTCGTGCGTCCGACCCGCACCCAGGTGGGGTGGCGGGCGTATGGCCCCGACGAGATCGAGCGTTTGCACCAGGTCCTGACGCTGAAGTCGCTGGGCCTGTCTCTCGCCCGCATCACCGAGCTATTGCGGGGTCGAGACGCAGACCTTCCGGGTCTTCTCGCCCTGCAGGAAGACGTGCTCACGGCCCGCATCCGCGATCTGGAGCGGGCGCGGGCCTCGGTTCAGGCCGCCCGAACAAAACTCGCTCATGATGGCCGGCTTTCCCTGGACGACCTCCTCAAACTGGCCAAGGAGACCAACATGTCCACCATCGACGAAGCCCGCCTCTCAGCCAGCGCCCATCAGATCCTGCCCGACGCGATCGACCCGAACCTGCCCAACCTCTACCGCGGCAAGGTGAGGGACAATTACGATCTGCCCGACGGGCGACGAGTCCTGGTGACGTCCGACCGGCTCTCGGCCTTTGATCGGGTGCTCTGCTGTGTCCCGTTCAAGGGCCACGTGTTGAACAGCGTCGCCCGGTGGGCTTTCGAGCAAACCGCCGACATCTGTCCGAACCATGTGCTCGGCTACCCGGACCCGAACATCGTCGTCGGGCGGAGGCTGGATATCCTCCCTGTTGAGATTGTGGTCCGCGGCTATCTGGCGGGCGCGACTAGCACGTCCATCCTGACCATGTACCGAGCCGGGCGTCGCCAGATGTACGGCCAGACCCTGCCCGATGGGCTGGCGGCGAACCAGGCGCTGGAGAGGCCGATGATCACCCCCACCACCAAGGCGGCGGACGGCGCTCATGACGAACCGCTGACGGCCGACGCCATCCTGGCCCGCGGGCTGCTCAGCGAGGATCAGTGGCGGCAGGTGAGCGAAACCGCCCTGGCCTTGTTCGCCCGGGGGCAGGCCCTGGCCGCCGAGCGGGGCCTGATCCTGGCCGACACCAAGTATGAGTTCGGTGTGGACGCCGAGGGGACTATCCGCCTGGCCGATGAGATCCACACCCCAGATTCCAGCCGCTACTGGCGGGCCGACACCTATCCGCAGCGCCTCGCCGCGGGCGAGCGGCCTGACAGCTTCGACAAGGACGTCATTCGCGACTGGGTCGCCGCCCGCTGCGACCCGTACGTGGACGAAATCCCCGACATCCCGCCCGAACTCATCTGGAAGACGGCGCTGACCTATGTCGAAGCCCACGCGCGGATCACCGGCCAGACGTTCGAGCCTCCGCGACCCAGCCCGCCGGTTCAGGACCGCGTGCTTCAAGCTCTTGGGGCGTTTCATGAATGAACCGCAGCCTATCAGCTTCCGATGGTTGTCTTGGCGGCGTCTTCCGGGCCGACCATGATCTCGGGATGAAGGAATACGAGGGTCGTTGCCACTGCGGTCGGGTGCGCTTCAGGGTTCGGGCGGAGATCGACCACGTTCGATCGTGCGATTGCTCCATCTGTCGGCGGCGCGGAGCCCTGATCCACCGTGTGGACGAAGGCGCCCTGGATTTGCTCACCCCGCTTGAGGACCTCGCGACCTACAGATTTCATACCCATCAGGCCACCGACTACTTCTGTCCCAAATGCGGCGTTCTTCCGTTTCGGCGGCCACGGACGGCGCCCCATCTCTGGGCCGTCAACGTGCGTTGTCTCGAAGGCGTCGATCTCGACGACATCCCCGTCGAACAGGTTCACGGGAGCCGACTGCCCTAGGCAGGGCAGGGCTAGCAGTGCCTTTGATCAAGCAGGCGCAGCTTGGATGGCTGTGAAGCCATCAGCTCTGACGCGCTTAAGGGTCGCTTCGCCGCTACCGGTTGCGGGACAATCGAACCCTCGGCGGAATTTACTCAAGCGAGGCGCTTTCGCAGCCAAAGGACCAAGTCGTCGTCCACGCGAACCATGTCGCCGGCGTTCGCTGACTTGTTGTTCCACGTCAGTCCAAGGCCATCGGGAACATACCCGCTCCGCACATAGAGTCGCTGCGCTGCGCCGTAGTCTGCATAGAGGCCAAACCCAATGCCCAACTCGGCATGGCCGAGGTCGTTGGCGCGGGTTTCACACTCGGCGACGAGCGCTCCACCTATGCCACGCCCTCGGGCGAAGTCGGCGACCACCAGATCTTGGATCTCAGGGATGCCTGCTCGCCGGAAAGGCTCATGCTGCGAGCGCCAGACGACGGATACGTAGCCAACCAGCTTCTCAGCCTCCTGCGCCACCAGGCAGGTGCGGGCGCCGCTAAGGTGCTGCTCCCAGTAGCGAGACCACTTGCTCAAGCCCCCATTCCAGGCCGGCCCGCCCAATACCTCCGGAATGCAGGCGACATCAGCTCCGGCGAGATCCCGAATGATTGCCATTGAGCGCCCCATCGTAAGTCCAAACTTCAAGCTATCAGTGGTTCTGCCTCTCGCCATACTCTTCAGAGGTATCGGAGACCTGCTCACCGACAGATTGTTGACGTAGAGGATCAGCGTCCGATCGGCGCCAGAACCGGAAGTCGACCCGCGTTCCACAACCCGACCTTCCGAGACTAGGGCCGGCGCTCGCCAGAGTTGCGCGACGCCGATCCAAGCGCCAACCTCAGCCTATGGGCATCAGGACGCTTGATAACGGTTCGTTTGGAAGCCCCAACTCGGAGGCGACCCTGTGCGGATACAGACATTCGTGTTGAAGGCGACATGTGTCGCAGCGCTCATGCTGCTGGCCCTTCGCCCCGCTGTTTCGGCGGCTGAGGTTGGCCCGCTCGAGCGGTCAGTCGTTCACCGCGCCGACGGATCACCAGTCAGCTTCTTGGTGGAGGCGGGCGCCGGAGGAACACAGGATGCTCTGATCATCTTGCAGGGCACCGGTTGCCGGGAAGTCAGCGACAACCCTTCGGCCGCCCGGGTGGCGGAACTCCTGGCGCCTGACCATCGGCTGGTGCTGATCAATCAGCCCGGCGTCATTGCGGGTGCGGAAGTGAACTTGGTGGATGGCTGCCCCACGGACTATTGGGAGCGATCCACACTCCATCAACGAACGCTGGACATGCTTCTGGTGGTGGCAGAGCTCAGGCGACGTGACTGGTGGTCTGGCGAGCTGGTGCTGTTCGGCGGATCCGAGGGCGGCGCAGTTGTCGCGCTTGCAGCCGCTTTGCTTCCAGAAACGCAGGCGGCGATTGTCTTCTCGTCAGGCGCCGGCATGACGGTGCGAGAGCTGATCAGACGCGCCTTGCCGCCCCCTGTCGCCGCAGATCTGGACGCGCAAATCGCAGCCGCGAGGGACCACCCCTCAGGCGGCACGCGATGGGCTGGTCTGAGCTACAAGTGGTGGGCGGACGCCGCCGATGTAATGCCAGCAAGAGCCCTGGCGCTGTCGTCGGCGCCCATCCTGCTGATCCACGGGGCGCAGGACACGTCCTCGCCCGTCGAAGCGGCCCGTGCAGGGCGTGACTATCTGACGACCGCCGGCAAGGATGTCGTCTACTTCGAGTATCCGGCGCTGGACCACTTCATGAGGGAGGCCGGTGGCGAAGATCGTCTCCCTGAGGTGATGGAAGATGCGAGGCGTTGGCTTGCTGGCGCCACCCGGTAGTTTTGGCCATGATCTGGTGGGCATCAGAGGCCCTGAGTGCGCCATAAACAGACCTTGCGCCCGCGTCATAAGCCGGACCTTCGCGCCCCACCGCTTGGGGTCCCTTTGCCGGCCTGAAGCCAGATCACGACGCCGCCCCTAAGCAGCCCTTCCGCCGGTCGTCTGTTTGGCGCGAAAAGGCTTAACCCTCAGGATGGCGAAGGCCGAAGTGGAAACTTTGAAATCTCCCGCTTTCCGTGTAGCATTCTCGATAGGGCGGGAAGAATTATGCAATATAGACGTGCAAGATATCTGCTTCCGCGCACTGTTAGAGCTTCCAGGTTGCACCCTTACCGGTGCTCCAAGCTTGCGATCAGCGAAGGTGGTCCATTGGCGGTTCGAGCTGTATTTACATGCTTGGTTTCGGCGGCCCTGATCGTCGGGTGCAACCCAGATCAACGAGCGAGAGACGAATTAACCGCGCCCTGGTGGGATAGCAACATCCCGATAGCAGAGGTGCGCCTTCCAGATGGAGATTGTCTAGATCTCAGTGTTTTGCCAGCGCCCTGGCGTATATCTGCATCGACAACTTCCAACAATGCAGAGTTTGGGCTTCCCGGAGAGCTGTTCCGGCCATACGCGCCTCGCTTCAGCCATCTTATTAGCGTATCGAGCGCGGGCGCTACCCTGGCCGATTACAGATCCTACGCCGAACAGTGGCTTACTGAGGACGCTCAAAAGCCTTCTGCGCATGATCCAGCTTTCGACGTATCTGGCTTCAAGGGCTATCCCGCCGACGACGGGCTGATCATTTATATCAGCGAAGATTTAGACGCGTTCATGGAATGTGGCCTGGAATACGGCTGCACTATTCACGATGGCATCATAGCCCGACCCACGCGCCTAAACGTTAGCTTCCCGTGGGAGGATCGCTTCCACGCATCAGAGCGCCTCAAGACGTCGCGTCAATTGGTCAACACACTAAGGAGCCAGTGCTCGTAGTCGTCACTCTCGCACGAAGCTGCATCACGCAGTGGCGGCTCTCCACCCCTCTCGGTGGTTCTCGACATCTGCACTGCGGCCGCCCGCCAGGCGATGAGCGCCGCGGCAAGGATGCGCCACTACCTGACCTTATATCTTGGCCGAAAGCCGGACATTCAGAAGCAGGGTATGAGAGTCCGGTCCCGGCTCCCCCGTGGGCGCCCGGACGCTTAGTGCGCGAACCCTTGGTTCAGGAGTGGGAAGGGGCCCGCAGGGGCATCGACCCCAAGGAAGGGACAGAGACGCTCCCAACCTTCGCCTTCCGCGACGCGGAGCTCCAGCAGGTCTTGAGGCCGCTGGGCGAAGTACCGCTGCACCTCTGCGTGGTGTCGCCCAAACGAGCTGACTAGGATCTGCGGGTCGAACCCGACCGTCTCATAGATCGCCATCCGGCGAGCAATACGCTCGTGTTCGCCTAGTATGGGGCGCGGGTTGCGGCGGTGAGACCGCTCCATTGAGGCCAGCCAGCTCTCTACAGAGCGCGTCGTCAGCACGAACTTTGAGCCAGGGAATAAGTAGTCCAGGTACTTGAAGTGGAGAACGACCGTGTTCCCCGATCCGCCTCGTAGATTGCGGAGCGCTTCAAAGCTCGGGTCCTGCTCAACGGGATCGCAGCCCAGGAGTCGGAGGCTGGCGCAGAAGGACGTATTCCCCGTCCGGGCCAATCCAAGGCCCCAACACCGCGGCGGTCGCTGCATCAAAGGTTCTCCCCGTTGGCCCCAACTGCGCGCGGCGAATCCCGTTCCGGTCCTTGGGCGCTGACGCTTCCGGGTATACTCCTTGTGTATGCGTGACTGGCTGCACGATATCCCGGACGTCATCACTACCGAGCGGCTGCTGATCCGTCCGCACAAGGCCGGAGACGGTGCGGCCTACTTCCAGGCGATCGTCGAGAGCCTGGATGATCTGCGCCAGTGGCCAGCTGCTATGGGATGGGCATTGGCGGAGCAGACCCCCGAAGGAACAGAGGCGTTCTGCCGAGCCTGCCGCACTGCCTTCGACGAAAGACAAGATTTTCCACTCCTCATCACCTTACGCGACGACCAGACCATCGTGGGATCAAGCGGCCTCCACAGGCCAGACTGGAGCGTGCCCAAGCTCGAGATTGGCTGGTGGGGACGTTCGACATACAGCGGACGCGGCCTGATCACCGAAGCCGTGGGCGCGATCATCCAATTTGCGTTCGAACATCTGAGAGCCCGTCGCGTGTTTGCCCTGCCGGACGACGAAAACGTCGCCAGCTGGCGCATCTGCGAGCGTGTCGGCATGAGCTATGAAGGCTTGCTCAAACACGAGCGTGCAGAGCCGGATGGGACGCTTCGCAACACGCGGCTCTACGCGAGCACTCGGTGAGTTCCAGCACGTCGAGCGGTCGCAGGTGCGCCACTTGCTGTCATTGGCTGAGGGCCGGATTCCCGACATTGCTCGGCAAGGACGAAGGTCCGGTTGTCGGCCCGTTGGCCACGGCTGAATCCGACCCATCTCGGACGTTGGGAGGTTCTGCTTCTGGGACAGCCGTTGCGGCGCTACTTTACGTAGATGGTCACCTCATTTGACATGCGCATGGCTCAGCTAGACGCTCTTGTGGCGGAGTGCAGGGACCACGAACCATTCGCTTCCGCAGTCGTCCGCGACGCTTCCAACCGCTCAAACCGTGACTGGCCTTGGTGGGGCGTGGAGGTGCAGCAATCTCAAGTCGACGGTGCGGACAACCGCCGCATCACAGCCACGATCACACTAGTATCGACGCAGGCGGGAGAACCCAGCCATTTCAAGGCTGATTGGACGGCACAGACTTGGTACTCCACGAGCGGTGGACAACCTCGGACCCAACATGGGAGCCACGAGGTACCTTGGGACGACCCAACCGCCGACATGCTCATCGCCGCTGTCGATCGCCTGCTGACGGACGCAAGAGCCGCGCTGCCGTCTTGGGCTAAAGGCTAGGTCCGCTTCCCACCCATCTCGGCAGTTCGTGGCGTCCGCACTGCGGCCGCCCGCTCGGCGATGAGGGCGATGGCAAGGATGCGCCACTTGC
>DEWY01000015.1 GCA_002363865.1 Caulobacteraceae bacterium UBA3198 | reverse complement strand
CGGCGGCCTTTTCCTTTGGGGGAGTTCCTGGCTTGATGGGGCAGGGCGCTATCGGCCGGACGGCCGGAGAGCCGGCGCGTCAGGGGCGGGGGCCATGGGATATCTGAAGACCTACATCGGCGCGGCGGGGTTCGTCCTAGCCCTTTGCCTTGCTGGGACCGCCAGCGCTGGACCTGATCTGAAGGCCATGAGCGCCGGTGAGCGGATCGCCTTCACCAAGGCCATGCCCAAGGGCGGGGAGCTGCACAATCACATCTCCGGGGCGGTGTTTCCCGAAACGCTCCTGGCCTGGGCGGCCGAGGATGGGCGCTGCGTGGATGTGCCGAAACTCGCCCTGGCGCCGCCCCCCTGCGACCGTGAGGGCCTGCGGCCCGCCGCCGAGGCGATCGTGGACGGGGAGCTCTATTCCGACCTGCTGGATAGCTTCAGCAGCCGCCAGCCGGGCTTTCTCGACCGATCGGGACACGACCAGTTCTTCGGGGTGTTCGACCGCATTGGCGGCCTGGGTCCCGGACGGGCGGGCGACATGCTGGCCGTGGTCATGGACGACCTGGCCCACCAGAACACCTTCTATCTTGAGGCCATGATCACCCCGCAGGGCGGTCCGGCCGCTGCGCTCGGCCTGAAGGTCGGCCTCAAGGACAACCTGGGGCAGATGAAGGCCGAGATCGACGCCGCCGGCCTTCCTGCGCTGGTCTCCGCCGCCATCGCCGGGACCGACGCCCTGGAGGCCCGGGCCCGTCAGGTGCTGGCCTGCGGCACGCCTGCCGCCCGCCCGGGCTGCCAGGTCACCGTCCGCTATCTCGTCCAGACCATCCGCGTCTTGCCGCCGGAGGCGACCTTCGCCCAGCTGCAGTTGGGCGTGGCCCTGGTGCAGGCCGATCCTCGCTGGGTCGGGTTGCAGATGGTGGCGCCGGAGGATCACCCTACGGCCCTGGCGAACTACAGCCGCCACATGGAGATGGTCGGCTTCCTCACCGGCCGTGGCCAGCTCTCGCCAGTGGCCCTGCACGCCGGGGAGCTCACCTTCGACTACGCCCCGCCCGAACACCTGCGCGATCACATCGCCCAGGCGGTCCGCATCGCCGGCGCCCGGCGCATCGGTCATGGGGTGGACCTGCCCCACGAGATGGGGGCCGAAGCCCTGGCCGCGGAGATGGCCCGCAACGGCGTGCTGGTTGAGGTCAATCTGACCTCCAATGCGGTGATCCTCGAGCTTGGCCCGGACGATCATCCCTACGAATGGCTGCGTGACCGGGGGGTGCCGGTGAGCCTCTCCACCGACGACGCCGGCTTGCTGCGCATCGACCTGTCGCACGAGTATGAGCGCGCCCACGCCTATGGGGCGACCTATGACGACCTCAAGCGCTCGGCCCGCAACGCCTTGGCCTTCTCGTTTCTCGCAGGGGAGGGGCTCTGGAGCGACCCTGGCCACTATCGTCGTCCAGCGGACGCCTGTCGGCGGCAGGTGGGCGCGGCTGTCCCCCGCGGCGCCTGCGCGGTCCTGGTGGAGTCCAGTGACAAGGCTCGCGAGCAATGGCGCCACGAGGCTCTGCTGGCGGCGTTCGAAGCCGCGCAGAGATCAGCTGCGCGAAGATGACCGTGAGGTCATGACCTCGAATTAAGCTGTGCGGTCGCCAAGCCGCGGCTAGCTTTCCTGCAGACAGATATGAGGGGAGCCGCCCATGGGCCGTTCGATCACTATTTTCAGCCTGGCCGCCGCCAGTCTTGTTCTGGGCGGCGCCGCCCAGGCCGCCACAGTCGAGGTTCGCGACGCCGTCGCCCGGGTCGTGGTGACGCCTGAGGCGCGCAGCGATATCCGCGTCGAGATGCTGACCACCAATCCCAGTCTGCCCCTGAGCGTCCGCACCCGGGGCGACGCCGTCATCATCGATGGCGATCTGGATCGCAAGATCCGGTCCTGCAGCAGCCGCGGAGGGCGCTCGAGCGTCACCGTTTCCGGGGTGGGAGAGGTGTCCTATGCTGACCTGCCCCAGGTGGTCATTCGCACCCCCATGGATGTCGACCTCAAGGTCGGCGGCGCGGTGTTCGGAGCGGTCGGCCGCAGTCAGAGTCTGAAGATCTCCAACGCCGGATGCGGCGAATGGACCATCGCCAATGTCGCCGGCGGGGTGGAGGCCTCCCAGGCCGGCTCGGGCGATATGCGGATGGGCAGCACCGGATCGGCTGTCCTGCGAGTGGCCGGCTCCGGCGACGTAGCGGTGCGGCAGGTCTCCGGCAGCCTGGAGGCCGATGTGGCGGGCTCTGGGGATGTGAGGGTGGCCCAGGTGACCGGGCCAAGCCTGGAGGCGCGGGTGGCCGGTTCAGGAGATATCACGGTGGACGATGGACGGGTGGACGCAATGTCGGCCACGGTCGCCGGCTCAGGCGATGTCCGCTTCAACGGCGAAGCCGGCGCGCTGAAGGCCTCCATCATCGGCTCTGGCGATATCCGGGTCCGCCAGGTGCGCGGCTCCGTCGAGCGCTCGGTCATGGGATCGGGCGATGTCCGGGTCGAAGAGGCCTCATAAGGGGAGGGAACGGCTCGCAGGCCTTGACGCAGGCGAGTCGCCTCTGTACTACCGCGCTTCCTGTTGGACCGGCTGTGCGGCTTCTGTCGCAGACGCGGTCCGCAGAACGACCCGGGATCGCCCGCTATCACGGCGATCTTGGGGGTAGCCTTCGCGGCGACGCGAGGGCCGAATTCGTTTTTGCGGGCTACGCGTACGGCGCCTTTCACTTTGGAGGCTCCGGAGTTGGTCTTTGAAATGGTCAAAGTCACGCGGGCGGACCGCCGTCTGTAGGGAAAATTAAGAGCGATATGGATCGTCAGAACATCCGCATCCGGCTCAAGGCCTTCGATCACCGCGTGCTGGATCATTCCACTCGCGAGATCGTAAACACGGCTAAGCGCACCGGCGCCACCGTCAGGGGTCCCATCCCCCTGCCGACCCTCATCGAGAAATTCACCGTCAACCGCTCGCCGCACATCGACAAGAAGTCGCGCGAGCAGTTTGAAATCCGCACGCATAAGCGCGTGCTCGACATCGTCGACCCCACCCCGCAGACCGTGGACGCGCTCATGAAGCTCGACCTGTCCGCCGGCGTGGACGTCGAGATCAAGCTCTAAGGGGACCAGCCGATGCGTACCGGCGTGATCGCCAAAAAGCTGGGCATGGCGCGTTTCTTCGATGAAACCGGCGTCCATGTGCCCGTCACCGTCCTGAGCCTTGAAGGCTGCCAGGTGGTGGCGCAGCGCACCAAAGAGAAGGACGGCTACGTCGCCCTCCAGCTCGGCGCTGGCTTCAAGAAGCCCAAGAACACCACCAAAGCCCTGCGCGGCCACTTTGCCAAGGGCGAGGTCGAACCCAAGCGCACGCTTGGCGAATTCCGCGTGTCCGAAGACAACCTGGTCGATGTCGGCGCCGAGCTGAGCGCCGAGCATTACGTGCCCGGCCAGAAGGTCGACGTGACCGGCGTGACCATCGGTAAGGGTTTCGCCGGCGCCATGAAGCGCTGGAACTTCGGCGGCATGCGCGCCACCCACGGCGTGTCTGTCTCCCACCGGGCCCACGGCTCGACGGGTCAGCGCCAGGATCCGGGCAAGACCTTCAAGGGCAAGAAGATGGCCGGCCACTACGGGGTCGAGACCGTCACCACCTTGAACCTGACGGTCTGGCGGGTGGACGCAGAGCGCAACCTCATCCTGGTCAAGGGCGCTGTCCCCGGCTCGGAAGGTTCCTATGTCAAGATCCGCGACGCGGTGAAGTCGGCCCTGCCGGCTGACGCGCCGAAGCCGGCTGGCGTCCGCAAGTCCGGCGCCCAGGCGTCCGCGCCTGCGGCCGAAGAAGCCCCGGCTCAAGAGCCGGCTGCGGAGGGGCAGGAATAATGAAGCTCGACGTCATCACCCTCGACGGCGGCAAGGGCGGCTCGATCGAGCTGTCCGACGCCATCTTCGGCATCGAAGACATCCGCGGCGACATTCTTCAGCGTTGCGTGACCTGGCAACTGGCCAAGCGCCGGGCCGGCACGCACAAGATCCAGGTGCGCAACGAAGTCTCGCGCACCGGCAAGAAGATGTACAAGCAGAAGGGCACCGGCGGCGCCCGTCACGGCTCGCGCCGGGCGGCTCAGTTCGTCGGCGGCGCCAAGGCCCACGGTCCCGTGGTCCGCAGCCACGCCTTCGATCTGCCCAAGAAGATCCGCGCCATGGCGCTCCGTCACGCCCTGTCCTCCAAGGCCAAGGCCGGCGCCCTCGTGGTGCTGGACTCCGCGGCCATCCCGGAGGCCAAGACTGCGGCGCTGCGCGCCAACTTCGCCAAGCTCGGCTGGACCAATGCTCTGGTCATCGCCGGCCCCGAAGTTGACGGCAACTTCCGCCTGGCCGCGCGCAACATCCCCAATGTGGACGTCCTGCCGAACGCCGGCCTGAACGTCTACGACGTGCTGCGTCGCCACACCCTGGTCCTGACCAAGGACGCGGTGGATGCGATCAATGCGCGGTTCTCTGAGAAGGAAGCTGCGTGATGGCTGAGCCGACCGCCCGCCACTACGACACCGTCCTGGCGCCGGTGATCACCGAAAAGGCGACCCTGCTTTCCGAGCAGAACAAGGTCGTCTTCCGGGTCGCCGCCGATGCGTCCAAGGATGAGATCGCCGCCGCTGTCGAAACGCTGTTCAAGGTCAATGTGACCAAGGTCAACACCCTGAACGTCAAGGGCAAGACCAAGCGTTTCCGCGGCATCACCGGTCGTCGTTCCGACGTCAAGAAAGCCATCGTGACGCTGGCCGAAGGCCAGTCGATCGACATCACTACGGGGCTCTGATCCGATGGCCTTGAAGCAATTCAATCCGACTTCGCCCGGCCGTCGCGGCCTGGTGCTGGTCGACAAGTCCGAGCTCCACAAGGGCCGGCCTGAGAAGTCCCTCGTCGAGGGTCTGACCAAGTCCGGTGGGCGTGGCGGCGGTGGCCGTATCGCTGTCCGCTTCCGCGGCGGCGGCGCCAAGCGCCTTTACCGCAAGGTCGACTTCAAGCGTCGCAAGTTCGACGTGGTCGGCATGGTCGAGCGTCTGGAGTACGACCCCAACCGCACCGCCTTCATCGCCCTGGTGAAGTACGCCGACGGCGAGCTGGCCTACATCCTGGCCCCGCAGCGCCTGAAGGCCGGCGACGAGGTGATCGCCTCCGAAAAGGCTGACGTGAAGCCGGGCAACGCCATGCCCCTGCGCGGCATGCCCATCGGCACGATCATCCACAATATCGAGCTGAAGCCCCTGAAGGGCGGCCAGGTCGCCCGTTCGGCCGGGGCCTACGCCCAGCTGGTCGGCCGCGACGCCGGCTACGCGCAGATCCGCCTGAACTCGGGCGAGCTGCGTATGGTTCAGGACACCTGCATGGCCACGGTCGGCGCGGTGTCCAACCAGGACCACATGAACGAAGTCCTGGGCAAGGCCGGTCGGTCCCGCCACAAGGGTCGTCGTCCTCACGTCCGCGGCGTGGCCATGAACCCGATCGACCACCCCCATGGTGGTGGTGAAGGCCGGACCTCTGGCGGTCGCCACCCGGTGACCCCCTGGGGCAAGCCGACCAAGGGGCGCAAGACCCGCACCAACAAGACGACGGATAAGTTCATCATCCGCTCGCGCCATGCTCGGAAGGCCCGCTAAGTCATGACCCGCTCCGTCTGGAAAGGTCCGTTCGTCGACGGATACCTGCTCAAGAAGGCCGAAGCTGCTCAAAGCTCCGGCCGCAAGGATGTGATCAAGACCTGGTCGCGTCGCTCCACCATCATGCCGCAATTCGTCGGCCTGACCTTCGGCGTCCACAACGGCCACAAGCATGTGCCCGTTCTGGTCTCCGAAGAGATGGTCGGCATGAAGTTCGGCGAATTCGCTCCGACCCGGTATTTCCCGGGTCACGCGGCCGACAAGAAGGCCAAGAGGAAGTAGTCATGGCCAAGCAAGCGAAAGCGCGCCGCCTGGCGTCCGTCGAGGCCATGGCCAAGGTGCGGACCCTGCGGATCAGCCCTCAGAAGCTGAACCTGGTGGCCCAGTCGATCCGCGGCCTCAAGGTCCAGCAGGCGCTGAACGAGCTCGAATTCAGCCAGAAGCGCATCGCCCGCGATGTGCGCAAGGCCCTGTATTCGGCCGTTTCCAACGCCGAGAACAACCACAACCTCGACATCGACTCGCTCGTCGTCGCCGAGGCCTTCGTGGGCAAGAACCTGGTGATGAAGCGTTTCCATGCCCGTGCGCGTGGCCGCGCCTCGCGGGTCGAGAAGCCCTTCTCCGAGATCACCATCGTGGTCCGCGAACTTGGTGAGGCTGCCTGATGGGTCAGAAAATCAATCCAGTCGGGCTTCGCCTCGGCATCAACCGCACCTGGGACAGCCGCTGGTTCGCCGACGGCCGTGACTATGGGCGGCTGCTGCACGAAGACCTGAAGATCCGCAAGGAACTGAAGAAGCGCCTGCTGCAGGCCGGTGTTTCGCGCATCATCATCGAGCGTCCGCACAAGAAGTGCCGCATCACCATCTATGCGGCCCGTCCTGGCGTGATCATCGGCAAGAAGGGCGCCGACATCGACAAGCTCCGCAAGGACCTGTCGGCCCTGACGGACGGTGACGTGCACCTGAACATCGTCGAGATCCGCAAGCCGGAAACCGACGCCCAGCTGGTGGCCGAGAACATCGCCCAGCAGCTCGAGCGCCGGATCGCCTTCCGTCGCGCCATGAAGCGTTCGATGCAGTCGGCCATGCGTCTCGGCGCCAAGGGCGTCCGGATCAATGTTTCGGGCCGTCTCGGCGGCGCGGAAATCGCCCGTATGGAATGGTACCGCGAGGGCCGCGTTCCGCTGCACACCCTGCGCGCCGACATCGACTACGGCTTCGCCGAAGCCAAGACGACCTACGGCATCATCGGTGTGAAGGTCTGGGTCTTCAAAGGCGAAGTCCTCGAACATGACCCCATGGCTCTGGATAAGCGCCTGGCCACCGAGTCCGGTCCGGCCGGCGAGGGCGGTGGCCGTGGTGATCGTGGCGACCGTGGCCCGCGCCGCGACCGCCGCGACCAGGCTGGCGCGTAAGGATTACTAGTCATGCTGTCCCCTAAGAAGACCAAGTTTCGGAAGCAGTTCAAAGGGCGCATCCACGGTGCGGCCAAGGGCGGCTTCACGCTGAACTTCGGCTCGTATGGCCTGAAGTCCCTCGAGCCGGAACGCGTCACCGCGCGCCAGATCGAGGCCGCTCGTCGGGCGATCACTCGCCAGATGAAGCGTCAGGGCCGGGTGTGGATCCGGATCTTCCCGGACCTTCCCGTCACCGACAAGCCGGCCGAAGTCCGTATGGGCAAGGGCAAGGGCTCGGTGGAATACTGGGCCGCCCGGGTTCACCCCGGCCGGATCATGTTCGAGATCGACGGGGTTCCCGACGATATCGCCCGTGAGGCCCTGCGCCTCGGCGCCGCCAAGCTGCCGGTGAAGACCCGTATCGTCACCCGCATCGATCCTATCGCGGAGCACGCGTGATGAAAGCCGCTGACGTCCGGGGCATGACCCCCGATCAGATCGCCGAGTCGTTGCTGAACCTGAAGAAGGAGCAGTTCAACCTGCGCTTCCAGGCGGCCACCGGCCAGGTGGAGAAGACCCACCGAGTCAACGAGATCCGCAAGGACATCGCCCGGCTGAAGACCATCCTGCGCGGCAAGCAGGCTTCGGCCTAAGGAGACCATTGATGCCGAAACGTATTCTGGAAGGCGTGGTCGTTTCCGATAAGGGCGACAAGACCATTGTGGTCCGTGTCGAGCGCACCATCCTGCACCCGGTTCTGAAGAAGATCGTCCGTCGTTCGAAGCGCTATCACGCGCACGACGAGGGCAACACCTACAAGATCGGCGAGCGCGCTCGGATCATCGAGTGCGCGCCGAAGTCCAAGCTTAAGACCTGGGAGGTCCTGCCCAAGCAGACCGCCCAGTCAGCGACATAAGAGAGGATCGCTTCTAATGATCCAGATGCAGACTAACCTCGAAGTCGCCGATAATTCCGGCGCGCG
Source organism: Caulobacteraceae bacterium UBA3198 (assembly GCA_002363865.1). GTDB lineage: Bacteria > Pseudomonadota > Alphaproteobacteria > Caulobacterales > Caulobacteraceae > Phenylobacterium. The sequence goes on along the minus strand of DEWY01000015.1, from coordinate 450,266 downwards.
TCGTGTGATGTGCATCAAAGTCCTTGGCGGCGCCGGTCGGCGTTACGCTGGCGTGGGCGACAAGATTGTCGTCTCCGTGAAGGAAGCCATCCCGCGCGGTCGCGTGAAGAAGGGCGACGTGCTGCAGGCCATCGTGGTCCGCACCTCGTCGGCCATCAAGCGCAAGGACGGTTCGGTCATCCGCTTCGACAAGAACGCCGCGGTGATCGTCAACAAGCAGAGCGAGCCGATCGGCACGCGGATCTTTGGCCCGGTTCCCCGTGAACTGCGCGCGAAGAACCACATGAAGATCATTTCCCTCGCCCCTGAGGTGCTGTGATGGCCGCAAAGATCAAGAAGGGCGACCGCGTCGTCGTCCTGGCCGGCAAGGACAAGGGCCGTCAGGGCTCTGTGGTCCGCGTGATGCCGAAGGAAGAGCGCGTCGTGGTGGAAGGCCTGAACATGGTTCAGCGTCACACCCGTCCGACGCAGGGCGATCCCCAGGGTGGGATCAAGAACAAGGAAGCGCCGCTTCACGTCTCGAACGTGGCCATCATCGACTCCAACGGCAAGCCGACACGCGTCGGCTTCAAGGTTGAAGGCGATAAGAAGGTTCGCGTCGCCAAGACGACCGGCGAGGTTATCAATGGCTGATCAGGCTTACGAACCCCGGCTGAAAACCGAATATCGCCAGCGCATCCGCGCAGCGATGAAGGAACAGTTCGGCTACACCAACGAGATGCAGATCCCCAAGCTGGACAAGATCGTCCTGAACATGGGCGTCGGCGAAGCGGTGGCCGACAGCAAGAAAATCCAGTCGGCCATCACCGACCTGACCAAGATCGCTGGTCAGAAGCCTGCGCCCACCCGCGCCCGCCAGTCCATCGCCGGTTTCAAGCTGCGCGAGAACATGGTGATCGGCGCCAAGGTGACCCTGCGCAAGGATCGGATGTACGAGTTCCTCGACCGCCTGGTGACCATCGCCCTGCCGCGGGTGAAGGACTTCCGCGGCCTGAAGCCGACCTCGTTCGACGGCCGTGGCAACTACGCCATGGGCCTGAAGGAGCACCTGGTGTTCCCCGAGATCAACTATGACCAGATCGACCAGGTCTGGGGCATGGACATCATCGTCTGCACGACTGCGAAGACCGACGACGAAGCCCGACAGCTTCTCCGGGAATTCCAGTTCCCGTTCAACGCTTAGGAACGGGGAAGGATAGAAGACATGGCCAAGAAAAGCGCAGTCAACCGCAACGAGAAGGTCAAAGCCCTCGTCAAGCAATACGCCGAAAAGCGCGCCGCGCTGAAGGCGATCGCCAATGACGAGAGCCTGCCCCTGGAAGAGCGTTTCGAAGCCCGCCTGAAGCTGGCCGAGCTGCCGCGCAGCTCGTCCAAGGTGCGGATTCGCAACCGTTGCGACGTCACCGGCCGCCCGCGCGGCTACTATCGTAAGCTGAGAATGAGCCGGATCGCCCTGCGTGATCTGGGCTCTGCCGGGCTCGTCCCCGGTCTCGTCAAGTCGAGCTGGTAGGAGGGGCCCATGGTGAACGACCCCATCGGCGATCTGATCGCCCGTATCAAGAACGCCGCCATGCGCGGCCGGAGCAAGGTCTCCACGCCGGCCTCGAAGATGCGCGCGCGCGTCCTCGATGTCCTGGCTGAAGAGGGCTACATCCGCGGCTACCAGCTGGTTCAGAAGCCCGGCGCCTTCCCGGAGTTCGAGATCGAGCTCAAGTACTTCGACGGCGCGCCGGTGATCGTTGAGATCCGTCGCGTGTCCAAGCCGGGCCGCCGCGTCTATTCGTCGATCAAGGACCTGAAGCCGATCAAGAACGGCCTCGGGATCTCGATCCTGTCGACGCCCAAGGGCGTCATGTCCGACACCGCCGCCCGCGACGCCAATGTGGGTGGTGAAGTGCTCTGCAGGGTCTACTGATATGTCTCGTATCGGAAAGAAGACGGTTCCCGTCCCGAACGGGGTGCAGGTGACGATCGCCGGGCAGACCGTGACGGTGAAGGGGCCCAAGGGCCAACTCGCCTGGACGGTCGCCGAAGAGATCGAGATCCGCCAGGAGGGCGGCGAGCTGGTTCTGGCCAAGAAGGTCGAGACCACCCGCGCCCAGTCCATGTGGGGTCTGTCCCGCACCCTGGTCAGCAACATGGTCGTCGGTGTCACCGAAGGCTACGAGCGCACCCTGGAACTGGTCGGCGTCGGTTATCGCGCGGCGATGAAGGGCGACACGCTCTCCATGCAGCTGGGCTTCAGCCACGACGTCGAGATCAAAGCCCCGGAGGGTGTGGCCTTCGCCACGCCCAAGCAGACCGAAGTCAAGATCAGCGGCATCGACAAGCAGCTGGTCGGCGAGACTGCGGCCCGCATTCGCCGGATCCGTCCGCCTGAGCCCTACAAGGGCAAGGGTGTTCGTTACGCGGGCGAAAAGGTCCGTCGTAAGGAAGGCAAGAAGAAGTAAGCCATGGCGCTCTCTCCTCGTGACACCTCCAAGCGCCGCGCCGAGCGGAATCGCCGGCGTCTTCGTGCGCTCTCCAACGGCCGCCCGCGTCTGTCGGTCTTCCGTTCGGACAAGAACATCTACGCCCAGGTCATCGATGATGAACGTGGCGTGACCCTGGCCGCGGCCTCGTCTCTGGAAGGCGACAAGCCGGCCAAGGGCTCCGACAAGGACGCCGCGGCTCGCGTCGGCGCCCTGGTCGCCCAGCGCGCCATCGAAAAGGGCGTCAAAGACGTCGTCTTCGATCGGGGCGGCTACATCTTTCACGGCCGGATCAAGGCGCTGGCCGATGCCGCGCGTGAAGCCGGCTTGAACTTCTAGGGGTAAGCGAATGGCTCGTGGAAACGAACGCGGCGGCGGTGATCGCCGGGACCGCAATCGCGGGAACCCCGCAGACGATCGCGCCGACAGCGACATCGTCGAGAAGCTGGTGCACATCAACCGCGTCGCGGCGACGGTGAAGGGCGGGCGCAGGTTCTCCTTCGCCGCTCTGATGGTGGTGGGCGACCAAAAGGGCCGGGTCGGCTTTGGGCATGGCAAGGCGCGTGAAGTGCCCGAAGCCATCCGCAAGGCCACCGAAGAGGCCAAGAAGTCTATGATCCGTGTGCCGCTCCGCGAGAGCCGCACTCTGCATCACGACGGCAATGGCCGCTGGGGCGCAGGCAAGGTGATGGTCCGCGCGGCGCCTCCCGGCACCGGCGTCATCGCCGGCGGTCCGATGCGTGCGGTTCTGGAAACCCTCGGGGTCCAGGACGTGGTCGGCAAGTCGGTTGGTTCGTCCAACCCCTACAACATGGTGCGCGCCACCTTCGAGGCCCTCAAGGCCCAGGCGTCGCCGCGCCAGGTCGCCGCCAAGCGCGGCAAGAAGGTCAGCGACGTGATCGGCCGCCGTTCCGACGGCGCCTCGGCCGAAAGCGCCGTCGCCGCCGACGCCGAAGGATAAGCGATATGGCCAGCATCACTGTTCGTCAGACCGCCAGCCCGATCCGTCGGGCCAAGGACCAGCGCGCCACCCTGGTGGGCCTGGGCCTGAACCGCGTGGGTCGCGTCGCGACCCTGGACGACACCCCGTCGGTCCGCGGCATGATCCGCAAGGTTCAGCACATGGTTGAGGTGGTGGAAGGCTAGACCTTCCACCCCGATACCCACGCCCCCATATGCGGGGCCTGTTTCAGCCGAGTCGGGGTTTGCCCCCGGCGCCAGATCTCGTCAGGAGAGGCGACTATGACCAAGCTTAATGAACTTTCGCCCCGTGAAGGCTCCGTCAAGGCCCGCATGCGCGTCGGCCGTGGCCCGGGTTCGGGCAAGGGCAAGACCGCCGGCCGCGGCGTCAAGGGCCAGAAGTCCCGGACCGGCGTCTCCATCGCCGGCTTCGAGGGCGGCCAGATGCCGCTGCACATGCGAATGCCCAAGCGCGGCTTCAACATTCACCGTCCGAAGGACTACGCCGAGGTGAACCTCTGGCGTCTGGAGCAGGCCATCGCGGCCGGCAAGCTCGACGCCAAGTCCGCCATTGACGCCAAGGCCCTGGTGGCCGCCGGCGTGCTGCGTCGGGAGAAGGACGGCGTCCGACTGCTCGGCAAGGGCGAAATCAAGTCCAAGATCGACATCACGGTCTACTCCGCCTCGGCCTCGGCGATCGCCGCGGTCGAAAAGGCGGGGGGCAAGGTGACCACCCTGCGTCCGCAGGCCGAAGCTGAATCGGAAGGCTGAGGCCCGACGGACGCCCCTAAGCGCTTCCAGCTCCCATCGGGCGACCGGTGGGGGCAGGGCGCTTTCATCGCACTTCCGGCTCTCGCCGGATGACATGCGCCCGGGCCTCCCCTATGTGTGACCGGTTCTTAGACGCGGGGATCTAAATGGCTTCGGCCGCCGAACAACTCGCAGCCAATATGAACTTCGGCGCCTTCCAGAAGGCGACGGAGCTGCACAAGCGGATCGGGTTCACCCTTCTGGCGATGATCGTCTATCGCCTGGGCACCTATATTCCGATCCCGGGCATCGACCCGATCGCCTTCGCCCAGGCCTTCGAAGGCCAGGCCAGCGGCATTCTCGGCATGTTCAACATGTTCTCCGGCGGCGCCGTGGAACGTATGGCGATCTTCGCCCTGAACGTGATGCCCTACATCTCCGCCTCCATCATCGTGCAACTGCTGGGCGCGGTCTATCCGCCCTGGGAGAAGCTCCGGAAAGAGGGCGGTGAGGCAGGTCGCAAGACGCTCAATCAGTACACCCGCTATCTCACCGTCGTGCTGGCCGTGTTCCAGTCGGCCGGGATCGCCATGGGCCTCTCGGCCAGTCAGGGGCTGGTCCAGAACCCGGGGCCCTTCTTCATCGTGTCCACCGTGGTCACCCTGACGGGCGGCACGCTCTTCCTGATGTGGCTGGGCGAGCAGATCACCAGCCGCGGGGTCGGCAACGGCATCTCGCTGATCATCTTCGCCGGTATCGTCGCGGTCCTGCCGCGGGGCATCTGGCAGATGTTCTCCATGACCCGCACCGGGGCCCTGTCGGGCGTCGGCATGCTGCTGATCATGGCCATCGCCATCGCCGTCGTGATCGCCATCGTCTTCATGGAGCGCTCGCAGCGCCGCCTGCTGGTCCAGTATCCCAAGCGCCAGCAGGGCAACCGCATGGTCGGCGGCGACACGTCCTTCCTGCCGCTGAAGATCAACACCGCCGGGGTCATCCCGCCGATCTTCGCCTCGAGCCTGCTGCTCCTGCCGACGACGGTGATGGGCTTCCTGGCCACCGCCGACCTGCCGCCCTGGGCTCAGTGGCTGCCGGGCACGGTGGGCGCGCTGCAGCATGGCCAGCCGCTCTTCATGGTGCTCTACGGCGCCCTGATCGTGTTCTTCTGCTTCTTCTACACGTCCATCGTTTTCAATCCGGACGACACAGCGGAGAATCTCCGAAAGTACGGGGGCTTTCTGCCCGGCATCCGGCCCGGCCGGCGGACGGCGGAGTATCTGGACTATGTCCTGACCCGCCTGACGGTGATCGGCGCAGCCTACATCACCATTGTCTGTCTGCTGCCCGAGGCGCTGATCGGATTTTATAACGCGCCCTTCTATCTGGGGGGCACCTCGATCCTCATCGTGGTCACCGTCACCATGGACACCGTGACCCAGATCCAATCGCATTTGCTCGCCCACCAGTACGAAGGCCTCATCAAGAAGTCGAAGCTGCGGGGCGGTCGCGGGCGGTCCTAAAGGAGGACCGTTCGCCATACGCCGCGCCATTTCAGGCCGGTGGGGGAGGTATTTCGAAATGAATCTGATTCTGTTCGGACCGCCGGCGGCGGGGAAGGGCACCCAGGCCAAGCGGCTGGTGAGCGAGAAGGGTATGGTCCAGCTCTCCACCGGCGACATGCTGCGTGCTGCGATCAGCTCGGGCTCGGAGCTCGGCAAGCGGGTCGAGGGCATCATGCAGCGGGGCGAGCTGGTCTCCGATGAGATCGTCATCGCCCTGATCGAGGAGCGCCTGCCAGAGGCCGAGAAGGCCGGCGGCGCGATCTTCGACGGCTTCCCGCGGACCCTGGCCCAGGCTCAGGCGCTCGACGCCATGCTCGCCAGCCGCGGCGCCAAGATTGACCTGGTCATCCGACTCAAGGTTGACGACCAGGCTCTGATGGAACGGATCGCCACCCGCTATGCGGAGACCGGCCGTCCCGACGACAATCCCGAAAGCTTCAAGGTTCGCCTCGGGGCCTATAACGAACAGACCGCCCCCCTGCTGCCCTACTACCAAGGCCAGAACAAACTGGTTGAGGTGGACGGCATGGAGACGATCGAGGCGGTGGCCCAGGCCATCGACCGGGCCATGGGGGCCTCGGCGTCCTAAGGACGCGGCGGCCCGCAAAACCCTTCTACGAGGCCTCCGGGGATCCCGGAGTTCTCACCTTCGCCCAACGGAACCCACAGAAATGTGACGTTCCGCCATTGACGGAAACGCAACGATCCATATAACGGGGCGCTTCCGCGAAAGGGCGCGAAGGACGCACGGCAGCCTCAGGGTCGCCAGGCGCCGTTCGCGCATCTCTGCGTGACCAGGAGATTACCCCAGTGGCCCGCATCGCAGGCGTCAACATTCCGACTAACAAGCGCGTCGTGATCGCGCTGCAGTACATCCACGGCATCGGTCAGGCCAAGGCCGCCGAAATTGTCCAGAAGGTTGGTCTCGAGCCCGCGCGGCGCGTGAACCAGCTGACGGACGCCGAGGTGCTGCAAATCCGTGAAACCATCGACCGCGACTATCTTGTCGAGGGCGATCTGCGCCGTGACACGGCGGTCAGCATCAAGCGTTTGATGGACCTGGCCTGCTATCGCGGCCTGCGCCACCGCAAGGGCCTGCCGGTCCGTGGTCAGCGGACCCACACCAATGCGCGCACCCGCAAGGGCCCCGCCAAGCCGATCGCCGGCAAGAAGAAATAATAAGAGAGCTTAGCCGATGGCCAAAGAACCGGCGCGCGTCAAACGGCGTGAGCGCAAGAACATCACCTCCGGCGTGGCGCACGTGAACGCCTCGTTCAACAACACCATGATCACGATCACCGATGCGCAGGGGAACACCATCTCCTGGTCGTCGGCCGGGATGATGGGGTTCAAGGGCTCGCGGAAGTCGACCCCCTACGCCGCCCAGATGGCCGCCGAGGACGCGGGCCGCAAGGCCGCCGAGCATGGCGTCAAGACCCTGGAAGTGAACGTGTCCGGCCCGGGTTCGGGACGGGAATCGGCGCTGCGGGCGCTGCAGTCGGTCGGCATGACCATCACCACCATCCGTGATGTGACGCCGATTCCGCACAACGGCTGCCGTCCGCCCAAGCGCCGGCGAGTCTAAGGACTGGCGTTTCGCATCCCCCAACGCCGGCCCGCGTTTCGCGGCCGGCGATCCTGCGTTTAGGGACACCCATCCGTGATCGAAAGAAACTGGAACGAGCTCATCCGTCCCGAAAAGCCGCAGATCGAGACCGGTTCCGACGCCAGCCGCAAGGCTCGCATCGTCGCTGAACCTCTCGAGCGCGGCTTTGGTGTGACGCTGGGCAACAGCCTGCGGCGCGTGCTGCTCTCCTCCCTTCAGGGCGCGGCTGTGTCCGCCGTCCAGATCGACGGCGTCGTCCACGAGTTCTCCTCCCTCGAAGGCGTCCGCGAGGATGTCGTCGACATCGTGCTGAACATCAAGCAACTGGCCGTGCGCATGCACGCCGAAGGCCCCAAGCGCATGACCCTGCGCGCCACAGGCCCGGGCGTGGTGACCGCTGGTCAGATCGAGACCCCCTCGGACATCGAGATCCTCAATCCCGACCACGTCCTATGCACCCTGGACGACGGCGCCAATGTGCGCATGGAGTTCATCGTGCAGACCGGCAAGGGCTATGTCCCGGCCGAGATGAACCGCCCCGAGGACGCCCCCATCGGCCTGATCGCCGTGGACGCCCTCTATTCGCCGGTCAAGCGCGTCGCCTACCGAGTCGAGCCCACCCGCCAGGGCCAGAGCCTCGACTATGACAAGCTGATCATGGAAGTGGAGACCAACGGCGCGGTCAGCCCCGTTGACGCGGTGGCCTACGCCGCCCGCATCCTTCAGGACCAGCTGCAGATCTTCATCACCTTCGAAGAGCCGAAGAAGAAGGTCGAAGGCGAGGCCAAGCCGGAACTGCCGTTCAACCCGGCCCTGCTGAAGAAGGTCGACGAGCTCGAGCTGTCGGTCCGTTCGGCCAACTGCCTGAAGAACGACAACATCGTCTATATCGGCGACCTGATCCAGAAGACCGAAGCCGAGATGCTCCGCACCCCGAACTTCGGCCGCAAGTCGCTGAACGAGATCAAGGAAGTCCTCGCCGGCATGGCGCTGCACTTGGGCATGGATGTGCCCAACTGGCCGCCGGAGAACATCGAAGACCTCGCCAAGAAGTTCGAAGACCAGATGTAATCCCTATCCGCGCTGACTTCGGGCCGCTTCGGCGGCCAGGCTCCCGGGAAGCCGCACCAGCGGTGGAGGGGCTCGGCGCTTCGTAATGACCCAGGCGGGAGCAGGCTGGGATTGGTGAGACACGGCGTCGCCCCACAGAAGCGGGCGCGCCAGGCGGGCGGTAAGCCCAGGAGAGACACTTATGCGTCACGGTTATGCGCACCGTAAGCTGGGCCGCACCAGCGCCCACCGGACCGCCATGTTCGCCAATATGGCCGCCAGCCTGATCAAGCACGAGCAGATCGTGACCACCCTGCCCAAGGCGAAGGAACTGCGTCCCTTCGTCGAGAAGCTGGTGACCCTGGCCAAGCGCGGCGACCTGCACGCCCGTCGTATCGCCATCAGCCGCGTCCGCGACGTGGAACAGGTGGGTAAGCTGTTCTCCACCCTGGGCCCGCGCTACAGCGCCCGCAACGGCGGCTATATCCGCGTGCTCAAGGCCGGCTATCGCTACGGCGACAACGCTCCGCTGGCCGTGATCGAGTTTGTGGACCGCGATCCGTCCGAAAAGGGCAAGGACAGCGGCCCCAAGCCTGAGGCCTACGGCGAGGACTAAGGTCCCCTCCAGCGCTTTGAATCAGAAGACCCCCGGGTGGCGACGCCCGGGGGTTTTTTCATGGTCGCCTGCTGGGGCTTGACCAGATAGTTATGAAATGAGAGAAATATTGCAGAAAATGACAACATGCTGAGGACGACCCGATGACCGCCCAGGCCCAGCTGACCGCCGTGGCTTTCTACCGGGACCCCCAGGCCGCCCTGGACTGGCTGTCGGCGGCGTTCGGCTTCGAGACCGCCGTCCTGCTGACCGATGCCGAGGGACGGTTGGCCCATGCGGAGATGGAGCTTTGCGGGGTGAAGCTGGGAATCGCTGGCGAATGGGAGGGCGGCGTCCTGGGGCCCGCCCGGATGCGGAGCCCTGGCGGGCTGGGGGAGCAGGGGACTCAGTTCTGCCGGATCGAGCTTCCGCTTCAGATCGACATCGACCAGCACTGTGACCGCGCCCGCCTGGCCGGCGCCCAGATCACCCAGGCCCCGCAGGACGAGTTCTACGGGGATCGCACCTACCGCTGTCTGGACCTGGAAGGCCATGTCTGGAATTTCAGCCAGCCCCGGCGGACGGTCAGTCCGGCTGAGATCACCGCCGCCACGGGCCTCATCTACGCGGTTGGCGGGGAGAGCCGACCATCTGCCGAGGCGGCGCGTTCCCCCGTCACCCCCTATGTCTCCTACCGTGATCCCAAGGCCGCCTATGCCTGGCTGGAGACCGCCTTCGGGCTGGAGCCGAAGATCTATGTGACCGATGATGGGGGTGGCCTCGTCCATGCCGAGATGAGCTTTCGCGGCCAGACCATCGGCGTGTCCCGTGCCTGGTCCGACCGCCACGCAACGCCGGCCGATGTCCAGGGGCGCAACACCCAGACCGTTCATCTGCAGCTCGCCTCCGACATCGACGCCCATCACGCCCGCGCCGTGGCGGCCGGGGCGGAGATCATCCGCCCCCTGGAGACCCAGGCCTATGGGGACCGCACCTATCTGGCGCTGGACCTGGAAGGCCATGTCTGGTCCTTCGGCCAGACCGTGGCGCCGATGAGCCCTGCCCAGTGGGACGCCGAACTTGGCACGTCCACCACGCAGCGCCCCTCGACCCGATGATCGCGGTGCTGGATCGCACCCTGGCCGCCCTGGCCGACCCCCATCGTCGTCGGGTGATCGAACTCTTGAGGGAAGGGCCCCGCCAGGCCGGCGAGCTGGCCAGGGCCGTGGGCCTGTCGGCCCCGGCCATGAGCCGCCATCTGAAGACCCTGCGCGAAAGCGGCCTGGTGGAGGACTCCCACCCCGGCTTCGACGCCCGGGTGCGGATCTACGCCCTGCGTCACGAACCGATGTCGGAGCTGATGACCTGGCTGCAGGAGAGCGAGGCCCTGTGGAGCGCTCAGCTTGAGGCGTTCAAGGCCCACCTAGAGTCCGACGCATGACGTCCAAGGTCTATGTGGCGCTGCGGGTGAAGGCCTCGCCGGAGCGCGCCTTTCAGGCCTTTGTCGATGAGATTGGTCTCTGGTGGCGGCCAAGCCCGCTGTTCCAGACCACGCCGCGCGCGCTAGGGCGATTGGCGTTTGAAGCCGGAGAGGGCGGCCGCCTGACCGAGACGCTGGCGAACGGCAAGGTGTTCGAGATCGGCCGGATTGTGACCTGGGCGCCGCCCCATCGGCTGGTCTTTTCCTGGCGCCAGGCGACCTTCCCGCCGGACCTGCACACCGAAGTGGAAGCGTGCTTCGAGCTGGTCGGCGGCGAGACCCGGGTCAGCATCGAGCATCGGGGCTTCACACGGGTTCCTACCGAGAGCGCGGCGCGGCATGGTTTCCCCGATCAGGCGCTACAGATGCGCCTGGCCGAATGGTGGCGCAGCCAACTGGCGAGCCTGGACGACCACGCCGCTCAGGCGTAGGGATCGTTCCGCTTTTGTTTCTAGAGGGTCCGGGGGGAGCGTGAGATGGCGGTGATCGGCGAGGGGGCGGCCGGCGGCCCGCGGCGGAGTGGGCGGGCGGCCTTCGGCTTCATCTTCGCCACGGCGCTGATGAACAGCATCTCGTTTGGCCTGATCATCCCGGTCCTGCCCAACCTCATCAAGGCCTTCACCGGCGGCGACACCGCCCAGGCCGCCGAGTGGAACGTCGTGTTCGCCGTGACCTGGGGCGCCATGCAGTTCATCTGCGGGCCGCTGCTCGGCCTCCTGTCGGACCGGATCGGCCGTCGGCCGGTGCTGCTGGTCTCCATCTTCGGCTTGGCGCTCGACTTCATCATCATCGCCGTGGCGCCCAACCTCATGTGGCTGCTGGTCGGGCGCATCCTCAACGGCATGACGGCGGCCAGCTTCGCCACAGCCGGGGCCTATGTAGCCGATGTCACCCCGCCGGAGGGCCGGGCCAAGGCCTTTGGCTGGATGGGCTCGGCCTTCTCCTTCGGCTTTCTGATCGGCCCAGCCGTCGGCGGCGCCTTGGGCGACATCGACCTGCGTCTGCCCTTCTATGTGGCGGCGGGCCTCGCCCTGGTGAACGGGCTCTATGGCCTGTTCGTCCTGCCGGAATCCTTGCCGCCGGAGCGGCGTACCAAGAGCTTTGATCTGGCCCGAGCCAATCCCCTGGGCTCGCTTCGCCTGCTGCGCTCTCACCCCGACCTGCTGGGCCTGGCGACCATCGGCCTGCTGTTCCAGCTCGCCCACACCGTGCTGCCGGCCATCTTCGTGCTCTACACCGGCTATCGCTATGGCTGGAGCCCCTCGACCATGGGTCTGGCCATGATGGCCACCGGGGTGGCGGGCGTCGTCGTCCAGACCCTGCTTGTGGGGCCTGTGGTCGCCCGCATCGGCGAGCGCGGGGCCCTGATGCTGGGGGCGGCGGCGGGGGCGATCGGTTTCGCCTGGTACGGCTTTGCGCCCACAGGCCTGCTCTATCTCGCCGGCGTGCCGGTCTTCGCCCTGATGAACTTCCTGATGCCGGGACTCCAGGGCCTGATGACCCGGCGCGTGGCGCCGGACCAGCAGGGCCAGCTGCAGGGCGCCAATCAGAGCCTGCAGGGCATCGCCTCCATGGCGGGGCCAGCCCTGTTTGGCCTGACCTTCGCCTGGTCGATCCGCCATGCCGATCAGCTTCAGGCCCCGGGCCTGGCCATCTATCTGGCCTCGGCCCTGCTGGTGGTCGCCCTGATCCTGGGAACCCGGGTCGCAAGGCCGCCCGCCACGGCGCCCGCGGCCGCCCGAGCCAGGCCTGTGCTATAGGGCGTGTCATCATTGCGCCCGAAAGCTTCGCCAAACGGCGAGGTCCGACTGTCCCACGGAGTCTCCATGCGCGCCGTACGTCTGCTTCTTCCGGCCCTGGTCCTTCTGGCCGCCTGCACCGATCCCGCCAGCCGCAGCGAGGCTCAGCCCGCGCTCGCCCAGCCGACGCGGTCCCCGCCGGAGACCGCCGCAGACATGAAGACCTCCTTCGCCCCCGTGGTGAAAAAGGCTGCGCCCGCCGTGGTCAACATCTCGGCCCGCCGGATCGTGCGCCGCCAGGCCGATCCCTTCTGGGACCTGTTTGGCCTCGGCGCGCCCCGCGGTCGCGTGGAAGGCTCCCTGGGCTCAGGCGTCATCGTCCGCGCTGACGGGGTGATCGTCACCAACAACCACGTGGTGGCCGGCGGCCAGGAGATCATCGTCGCCCTGGCCGACCGTCGGGAGTTCCCCGCCAAGCTGCTGCTGGCCGACGAGCGCACCGACCTGGCCGTGCTCCAGATCGACCTGGGGGAGGAGCGCCTGCCGGTGCTCGCCATCGACGACTCCACCGACGCCGAGGTGGGCGACCTGGTCCTGGCCATCGGCAATCCGTTCGGGGTGGGCCAGACGGTGACCAATGGCATCATCTCGGCGCTCAACCGCACCGCTGATCCCAGCGGGGATGCGGCGGCCAGCTACATCCAGACCGACGCGGCCATCAATCCGGGCAATTCCGGCGGCGCCCTGGTGGACATGGACGGCGACCTGATCGGTATCAACAGCTTCATCGTCTCCCGTTCGGGCACCTCCAGCGGCGTCGGCTTCGCCATGCCTGCGGCCATGGTCAAGCGGGTGGTCGAAACCGCCGTGGGCGGCGGCCAGCGGGTGGAGCGCCCCTGGCTGGGCGCTCGGACCCAGACCGTCACCGCCGAGATCGCCCGCTCCATCGGCATGAGCGCGCCGCAGGGCGTGCTGGTGGCCGACATCTGGCCGGGCGCCGCGGCGGCGCGCGCGGGCCTGCGTCAGGGCGATGTCATCCTCAGCGTCGATGACCAGGCGGTCAGCGACGTCGGCGGCCTGAACTATGCGGTCGGCACAAGGCGGCTGGGCGAGACCCTGCGGCTGGGTGTCCGTCGTGAAAACGGAACCACCGCCACGCTCAACCTGCGCGCCGAGGCCCCGCCCGCCACGCCGGCCCGAGATGAGCAGGTGCTCAGCGGCCGCAATCCCTTCGACGGCGCCACCGTGGTCAATCTGTCGCCAGCCCTGGCCGACGAACTCGGCGTCGATCCCTTCCAGGGTCCGGGGGTGATGGTGATCCGCGTCGGCCGCGGCTTCTCCATGAACGCCGGCCTGCGTCCCGGCGACATGATCCGGAGCGTCAATGGCCGGGAGATTCGCAATGTCCGCGACCTGACCGCCGCTGCGGCGGCCGGGGCCGAGACCGGCGCCTGGCAGGTGACCATCCAGCGCAACGGCCAGCCGGTGACCGCCAACTTCCGTCTTTAAGGGAGGCGGCTGTCGCTCCCCGGGGCTTCCCGTAAGCCGACGGTCTCAAGGCCTGCGATGGGCGGAACGGCAGTTCGCCTAGTCGCAGGCTGACTGGGGCGCGTTACCGGGAGCGGTCCCGCAAACGTATCCCGCCAATTTGGTAGGGTCGATGTCATAGCCGTGGTCGCCCCGGACCAAGTCCTCTTTAAGCGGGAGTGCGCCTGTCTGGGCGACCGGCACGCTCAGTGTCTCCGGCCAGCGCTCAATGGTCCGTGACATCAGCCGGTCGCGGAAGCGCCGCGCCAATGCCACGTCTTCCCCTTGGCTGAAGGATATCCACACATGGCCGAGGTGAAACTGATCTGAGACTCGAGCCTCGATTTGGTGGATATCACCGGCGCGATAGACGATGGCATGGATCGAGCTGCGGCGGATGGGCGAAATCTCCGCATTGCGCTCCATTTCCTCCGCCGTCTCAACCTTGACGTCGAGACCCTCAGCCGCCGCATCAGCGGCGAGGATAGTCAGGAAGTCGGCCCGGTCGACCGCCGTGGTCAGCGGCACCTCGAAGGCAGCCACTGTCCTGGCGCTTTCGGGCTGGGGGACGGGCTGGCAGGCTCGCATGCAGCCGACAGGCAATGAGATCACAAGCAGTACCGAAGCAGCCACGCCGACCGGAAAGCGCGACGAACCCGTGCGCCGTGAGAGAGGACTCCATCGGTGGGCTCCGAGCCAGACCAGCCAGAGCACGAGCGTACCGCCGACCGTTGCGACAGCAGCGAAACCGAACACCGCCGGGACTAGGAATATGATCTCGCCGCCCATCAGCGGAGACGACCTTAGTTAAGCGCTGCAGTCCAGTTCGCATTGTCGAAGGTGGTGTCAGAAACCCAGCGCGGTACAGCCGTCAGACGCAGGCTCGCTTGATGAGGTGCCCGGCCCGAAAGCGGACTTCGGCTCGGCCCATCGGGCTGACGCGCCCCCCAAGTGGTTGCGGCGAGCGCGCCCGGCATTTGCTATGAGTCGCCGATGGCCGATCTCTTCGAAGCCGCTGGGCTGACCCCGCATGCGCCCTCGCCGTTGGCTGACCGCCTGCGCCCGCAGACCCTGGGCGAGGTGGTGGGGCAGGACCATCTGCTGGGGGAGGATGGCCCCATCGGCCGCATGGCTCAGGCCCATCGCCTGGCCTCCATGATCCTGTGGGGGCCGCCGGGGACCGGCAAGACCACAATCGCCCGGCTGCTGGCCAAGGCGGCGGGCTATGAGTTCCAGCAGCTTTCGGCGGTCTTCACCGGGGTGGCCGACCTGAAAAAGGCCTTCGAACAGGCCCGAGCGCGGCGGCTGGCCGGCCAGTCGACCCTGTTGTTCGTCGACGAGATCCACCGTTTCAACCGGGCCCAGCAGGACGGCTTCCTGCCCTTTGTGGAGGAGGGGATCGTCACCCTGGTGGGCGCTACCACCGAGAACCCGTCCTTCGAGCTGAACGGGGCGCTGCTGTCGCGCTGCCAGGTCTTCGTGCTCAAGCGCCTGGACGACGAGGCGCTCACCACGCTGCTGGCCAAGGCCGAAGCCTTCGAGGGCCGCGCGCTGCCGCTGGAGCCTGAGGCCCGCCAGGCCCTGGTCGCCCTGGCCGACGGGGACGGCCGCTATCTGCTGACCCTGGCCGAGACCCTGTTCAACATCGGCACGGCCAAGGCTCTGTCCACCAAGGAGCTCGGCGCCATCCTGCAGAAGCGCAGCCCGGCCTATGACAAGGACCGGGAGGAGCACTACAACCTCATCTCCGCCCTCCATAAGTCGATCCGCGGCTCAGACCCGGACGCCGCCCTCTACTGGCTGGCCCGCATGCTGGGGGGCGGGGAGGACCCGCTCTATCTGGCCAGGCGCCTGATCCGCACGGCGGCTGAGGACATCGGCGCGGCCGATCCCATGGCGCTCGTCCTCGCCAATGCGGCCAAGGACACCTACGACTTCCTGGGCAGCCCCGAGGGCGAGATTGCGCTGGCCCAGCTGGTGGTCCACCTGGCCACCGCGCCCAAGTCCAACGCCGTCTATGTGGCCTTCAAGGCAGCCCAAAAGGCGGCCAAGGCGACCGGCTCCCTGATGCCGCCGGCCCACATCCGCAACGCGCCCACCCGGCTGATGCGCGACCTGGGCTATGGCAAGGGCTACGCCTACGACCACGACACCGAGGAAGGCTTCTCCGGCCAGAACTACTTCCCCGACGAGATGGAGCGGCCGACCTTCTACCGTCCCAAGGGCGAGGGCGCCGAGGCGCCCATCAAGGCGCGACTGGAGCGCTGGGCGGCGATCCGCAACGGCAAGGCCTAGATCAAAGACCATTGTTCTCCCAAACGGCGCGATCTAGGGTCGCGTCGAGATCGGGGAGGTTGATATGTCTGATACCGTCAACGCCAGGACGACCCCTTGGCATCTGTGGGTCGTCGGCGCAGTAGCGCTGCTGTGGAACGGGTATGGCGGCTACGACTACCTGATGAGCCATCTGCAGGGCGCAGCATTTTACGAGCAGGTGGGCATGAGCGACGCTCAGATCGCCTACATGGCGGCCTATCCCGCCTGGATGCATGCCGTATGGGCGCTCGGGGTCTGGGGTGCGGTGGCGGGTTCGGTGCTGCTGCTGCTGCGCAGCCGGTTCGCCGTTCACGCCTTCATTCTCTCCCTGTTGGGGATCATCGGCAGCAACGGCTACGCCCTGTTCACGCCGGGGGGCTGGGCTCTGATGGGCGGCGCGATCACCTTCGTGATCGGCGGGATCGGGGTGGCTCTGCTGGCCTATGCATGGGCGATGACCCGCCGGGGGGTTCTGCGCTAAGGGAGGCGGGTGAAGCCCCAACGCGACATCCAGCTCTCGGCCGACGAAATCGCCTTCGTGCGCGGACTAGTGATTTATGAGGACGCTGACCTGCTGGCCCTCAACAAACCCTCGGGCCTGTCGAGCCAGGGCGGGCGCGGCCAGGTCCATACGCTGGACGAGCTGCTGTTCGCCTTCGCCAAGCCGGGCAAGGCGCGGCCCCGCCTGATCCACCGCCTGGACCGGGACACTTCGGGCGTCATCCTGACGGCCAAGACCAAGCCGGCGGCCTCGGCGCTGGGCAAGGCGATGATGGCCAGGCGGTTCGGCAAGACCTATCTGGCCGTGGTGGCCCCCGGCGCGCCGGAACCCCGCGAAGGCCTGATCGACAAGCCCATGCGCCGGGAAGAGATCGGCCGCGAGGCCTATATGCGCATCTGCGCCGCCGAGGCCGAAGGCGCCGAGACCGCCCAGAGCCGCTACCGAACCCTCAGCGCCACCGCCACCGCCGCCCTGGTGGAGCTGTCGCCAAAGACCGGCCGGATGCATCAGCTGCGGGTTCATATGGCCTCCATCAGTCGGCCCATCGCCGGCGATGTCCGCTATGGCGGGGCGCTGAGCCTGGGGGGACAGGCCTGTTCTCGATTGATGCTCCACGCCGCGGCCCTGGACGTGCCCCTGGCCGGCGGCGAGCGCCTGCGCATCACCGCCCCGCCGCCGGCGGATATGACTGCATTCTGCGCAGCCCTGGACCTCAAGACGCCAACGCCTTGAAGTGGCGAGGGAACACCGGTCGCCTGCGATACGTTGTGGCCCTATGAAGCGCCTTCTCGCCTGCCTTTCCCTTTGCGCCGCGCTCGGCGCCTGCGCCATGGCCGACACCGCCTATGGGCCGGCCTATGGTCCCCGTGGGGCGGGCTTCTCGGAGTACCGCATCGAGCCAGGCCGCTATCGCGTGACCTTCCAGGGCGGCCCCGGCGCGCCGCCGCAACAGGTGGCTGACTACGCCCTGCTGCGGGCGGCCGAGCTGACCCTGGCCGAGGGCTATGACTGGTTCGCCATCACCGACCGGGCCACCTCCGGCCGGCGGGACTCCGGGCCGCGTCTGTCCCTGGGCACCGGCGGCGGCTCGTATGGTGGGCGCAGCGCCATTGGCGTCGGCGTCGGCACCAGCTTTTCGCTGGGCGGCGGTCCTGCGGTCGCCCATAGCCTCGAGGTGGTCATGGGCCATGGCGAGCGACCGGCCGATCCCAACGCCTATCTGGCCCGCGGCGTCCGGGAGTCCCTGCGACCCCGCGTCTGAGTCGCCGCCGCATTCGGCGCTTGGCGAGCCTAAGCCTCCCCCGGCATAAGGGGCCATGGAAAAGCTCTTTCTGGTCGCCGTCGGCGGTGGGGTCGGCGCAGCTGCGCGATACCTGCTGGGCGTGGCCAGCCTTCACCGTTTCGGCATGTCATGGCCGGCGGGCACCTTCATCGCCAACGTGTCCGGCGGCCTGCTGATGGGCCTGCTCGTGGGCTGGTTGGCCTTGCGCGGAGGCGGGGAGCAAGAGCGGATCCGCCTGTTGCTCGGCGTTGGCCTGCTCGGGGGCTTCACCACCTTTTCCGCCTTTTCCCTGGAGACTGTCCTGATGATCGAGCGGCGCGCCTATGGCGAGGCCCTGGGCTATGTCCTGGTTTCGGTGCTCGCCTCCGTCGCCGCCCTGTTCGCCGGCCTGATGCTCATGCGCAGGTTCGCCTGATGCGTGAGGTCCGCAACATAGTCGTCGATCCCGCCGAAGGCGGGGTGCGTCTGGACCGTTGGTTCCGCCGCCGCTGGCCCCACCTGACCCAGGGCCAGCTGCACAAGCTGATCCGTTCGGGCCAGGTGCGGATCGACGGCGCTCGCGCCAAGCCTGACACGCGGCTGGAGGGCGGCGAGACCGTGCGCGTGCCGCCCCTGCCGGACGCGCCGGCCAAGGGCGACAGCCGCAAGGCCGTGGAGCTGCATCCCCGGGACGTCGCCTTCGTAAAGGGCCTCGTCATCTATGAGGACGAGGAGGTGCTGGTCCTCAATAAGCCTTCGGGCCTGGCCGTGCAGGGGGGCACCAAGACCAACAGCCATGTGGACCGCCTGCTGGGCGCCTGGGGCGAGGGGCTGTCGCGGCCGCGGCTCGTCCACCGGCTCGACCGGGACACCTCCGGCGTCCTCGTGCTGGGCAAGACGCCGTCGGCGGCGGCCAAGCTCGCCGGCGCGTTTGCGCGGCGTAAGGCGCAGAAGACCTACTGGGCTCTGGTCATGGGCAATCCCCGTCCCACCGAAGGGGTGCTGGACCTGCCCCTGATCAAGCGCGGCGTCGGCGACCGGGAGATGATCGTGCCGGCCGAGAAGGGCGACAAGGAGGCTGATCCCGCCGAGACCGAGTTCGTCACCATCAGCCGGGCGGGTCCCCGGGCCGCCTGGATGGCCCTGCGCCCCCACACCGGCCGCACCCACCAGCTGCGGGCCCATATGAAGGCCATGGGCCACCCGATCCTGGGGGATCCCAAGTATGGCGATGAGGCCTCAGCCCAGCTGTCCGGTCAGCTCAAGCTGCAGCTGCACGCCCGGCGTCTGACCCTGCCGCACCCCTCCAGCGGCATGCTGATCCTTGAGGCGCCCCTGAGTCCGGAGATGAAGGCCGGCTTCGCCCGCTTCGGCTTCGACGAGCACGAGGCCGATCCCGAGCCCTTCGGCCGCAAGCGGCGCTAGACGAGGCCGAAGATCGGCCGCGCCTGGGCGCTGTCTGGGAAGACGGTCGTATCGAGGGTCCGTCGCTCCAGGCCCAGGTGGTCGGCCAGCACGCCCTTGAACAGGCTGCGCAGGTCGGTGGTCGAGGCCAGGTCGCGGTTCTCGAACAGGCGGGACTCCTGCAGGGTCGGCCAGTCGCCGATGAGCCCGCCGGCTTTCAGACCGCCGCCCAGCAGCAGGGCGGTCGAGGCCGTCCCGTGATCGGTGCCCGAGGTCCCGTTGACCCGCGCCGTGCGCCCGAACTCGGTCACCACCAGCACGACCGTTTCACGCCATCCGCCGCCCAAACCCCCCTGCAGGCCAGCCAGCAAGGCGTCCAGATAGGCCAGTCTGCGCGACAGGGCGCCGGCCTGATTGGCATGGGTGTCGAAGCCGTCCAGGGAGACGGCGACGACGTCTGCGCCTTCGTCTTCGCGCATGAAGCCCGCCACCGCCCCGCCCAGGCGGCCGGCGTCGCGGTTGTCGCCGAGCAGGGTCCGGCTCAGTTTCGCGCTGTTCATCGTCCCGGATGCGTCGGGCAGGTCAGCCGCCAACCTGGCGAGATTGGCCTGGGCCAGGACCTCGGTCTTCAGCCCCCGGGCCAGGGCGGGGCCGAGCAATGGGTCGTCGGCATAGAGGTCCTGGACCAGCATGGGCAGCCTCGCCGCCGTCTCCACCGTCCGTCCCGGCGACCAGGAGGAGGTAGCCAGATCGCCGCGCATCACCAATGGGGCCACCGGCCCCACAGACAACCCCTCGGGCGTCGAGCCGCCGCCCAGGGCGGCCATGGCGCGGTTCAGCCAGCCGGAGCTCACATCGTTCCCAGCGGCCGCCTCCAGCCGGTCCTGGGCCTCGAAGTGCGACCGGCCGGCCGCCGGCATGGCTACAGCCGGAGCGAACCGCCCCTGGCCCGCGCCCATCAGGCGGTGAACGGTTTTCAGCTCCGGATGCAGACCGAAGTCGCCGTCCAGGGGCAGGGCCGCCTCGGTGATCGCCAGCTCACGCCGGAGGGCCACATAGTCGCCATCGGCCACCGGCGGCGTGATGGACAGGCCGTCAGCTGCGCCGCGCAGGATGACCAGCACGAACTTCCGGCGGCTCGAGGCCGCCAGGACGCGGGAGCCCCACATCTGCAGGCCAAGGCCAGCGCCAGCGGCCAGCAGGCGGCGTCGGGACAGGGATGGCGGAGCAAGGACAGGGCTGAAGGAGGTCATCGGCGCTGAAACTCCGGGCTCATGAGCAGAAGGGCCAGGCCTTCGCCGCGGGACTCCGCCCGGGCCACAGCCCTGGCTGTGGCCGGCGAAAGGCGGGCGCCGAGGGCCTGGGCTGCGACCTCTGAAGGATCGGCGGTCCCGATGACTTGCGGGGCGAAGTCCTGCGTCCAGACCAGCCGCTTGATGATCCCATCCGGCGTCGCCCAGGCGGCCGCCTCGTCGGGCCAACCCTCCGGAGAGGGAGCATAGAAGGGGCGGTGGCCCATCGCGGTCAGCATGGCGAGATCGGCGGGCTTTCTGGGCGCAGCGTTCACCGCCCGCCAGCTTGAGATCATGAACTCGTAGGGCGTCTTGAATTTGGCCGGCGCGGGCGCCCAGGCCTCAGGGGCGGCGATCAGGGCCGCGGCCACCTGGTCCAGAGCTCCGTCGGTGTCGCGCCAAACGGCCTCCAGGCGCGCCACCAGGGCTGCTGGCGGATCATCGGCCACAAAGTGACGGGCGATCTTGCGGGAGATGAACCGGGCGGTCTGCGGTCGCGCGGCCAGGTCGTTCAGGATGGCCAGGGCCTGGGCCTCGCCCTCCACCTCATAGGCGACGCCCATCACCGACCGTGGCCCCGGCTGATGGGCGATCTCGCGAAAATAGGTCTCTCCCGCCTTTTCGGCCGGGGCGTTGAAGCCACGGAAGCTCAGGCCTGTGAGCGCCCGGGCGAACTCGGTGACGTCGGCCTGGGTATAGCCCCCGTCCACCCCGACCGTGTGCAACTCGAGAATCTCCCGCGCCAGGTTCTCGTTGAGGCCAAGCTGGCGCTTGGCGTCCGGCCGCCGGGCCGTGCGCTGGGCCAGCGGACTGTCGGGTCCCACCGATGCGTTCTGATCCAGATAGAGCAGCATGGCCGGATGGGTCTCGGCGGCGACCAGCAGGTCGGCGAACCGGCCAAACACATGCGGGCGGATGGCGGCGGTCTCATAGGGGCCGATGGTGGCCGTGCGCACAAAGTTTCCGGCCCCGACGCTGAAATGGTTGGCCCAGAAGAGGGCCCAGCGCTCGGCGAACCCCTGCTCGGTGGTCGCGCCCAGAGCGGCCCGCTGCAGGACGTCGCTGGCGATCTGGTCGCGCAGGGCGGCCCGCCGGGCGTTGAGTTCCGGGCGCAGATCGCGGGCCTTGCGGTCCTGCTGCTGGTTGGCCTGTTGGAAGGCCGACTGAGCCTGCCGAAATTCCTGCAGGGCCTCAACACGGTCCCGGGGTAGGGCGCGAAGCGGATTTGGAACGCCCCTTGGCGCGGTCTGGGCCAGCAGGAAGCCTTGCGGATCAGACCGCACAGCCTTGATTTCGCCGGGTCTTGCGCCCAGGCCAAACCGGGTCGCGGCGATTGCGGCCTGGAGATCACGGTCTGGCAGGGCCATAAGGCGCCTCCTTGCGCGCGGTGGGGCGATCCCCCATTCCACGATTATCCGCCCCATCTCCGTCGTACCCAATGGAGTCGAATTTGAGACGTGGATTTCAAGAGGCCTCCGACCGGCCGCGTCGATTCTACAAGACCGTGTCTGTCGCAGAGGCCGATGGCGGCCATGCCGTCCTGCTGGATGAGCGTCAGGTCCGTGGGCCGAGGGGCGGCCGGCTGATCACCCCGACCCGGGCCCTGGCCGACCTGGTCGCCCGGGAATGGGAGTCCCAGGGCGAGATCCTGGACGTGGCCGGCATGCACGCCACCCGGCTGGCCAACACCGCCATCGACTCCATCTCGCAGGCCCGCGCAGCCACCGCCCAGTCGGTGGCCGATTACGCCAGCTCTGACCTGCTCTGCTATTTCGCCGAAGAGCCTGAGGCCCTGGTGGCGCGCCAGACCGCCCAATGGGAGCCGGTGCTGCAGCGGGCCGAGGGCGAACTTGGCCTCCGCTTCGTCCGCGCCGCCGGCATCATTCATAGACCCCAGCCGGAGGAGACCCTGGGCAAGGTCCGCGACCTGGCCGCCGCCCTCGACGATTTCCGTCTGGCCGGCGTCGCCTTCGGCGCCTCCCTATACGGATCCGGCGTCCTGGCGCTGGCCCTGCAACGGGGCTGGCTGGACGGCGCCCAGGCCCTGACGCTCTCGCGCCTGGACGAGATCTTCCAGGAAGAGGCCTGGGGGATCGATGAGGAGGCCGCTGAGCGGGTGGCGCGCCTGTCGGTGGAGTCGGCCATGCTTGAGGCCTGGTTCCGCGCCCTGGACGCGGCGTAAGGGCCAATTCTGCTGACGCCGCGTGAACTTGCGCGGTCTCGCGGCGCCCATTACGCCTGAGCCCTACAGTGGTCTTCAGGGACGGGACGCAGCGTGAAGCAGATCCTCAAGCAGCTCGAAACCATGCGGGAAACCGCCCGCCAGGGCGGCGGCGCCCGCCGGATCGAAGCCCAGCACGCCAAGGGCAAGCTGACCGCCCGGGAACGGGTCGACCTGCTGCTGGACGAGGGCTCCTTCGAGGAGTTCGACATGTTCGTCGAGCATCGCGCCACCGACTTCGGCATGGCCGATCAGAAGGTGCCCGGCGACGGCGTAGTGACCGGCTGGGGCACGATCAACGGCCGCACCGTCTTCGTCTTCTCCAAGGATTTCACGGTCTTCGGCGGATCTCTTTCCAGCGCGCATGCGCAAAAGATCCTCAAGGTTCAGCGCCAGGCCCTGAAGATGGGCGCGCCGATCATCGGCCTGTTCGACGCCGGCGGGGCCCGCATCCAGGAGGGCGTGGATTCGCTGGCCGGCTATGCCGACATCTTCCTGGAGAACACCCTGGCCTCGGGCGTCATTCCGCAGATCGCCGTGATCATGGGCCCATGCGCCGGGGGCGACGTCTATTCGCCGGCGATCATGGACTTCATCTTCATGGTGAAGGACACGAGCTACATGTACGTGACCGGCCCTGACGTGGTGAAGACGGTCACCCACGAGGATGTCAGCCACGAGGACCTGGGCGGCTACCGCGTCCACGCCATGAAGTCCGGCGTCGCCGACGGCGCCTTCGAGAACGACCTGGAGGCCATGACCCAGGTGCGCCGTCTGGTGGACTTCCTGCCCACCTCCAACCGCGAACGCCCGCCCGTGCGGGTGAGCTTCGACGAGGCCGAGCGGGAGGAGCCCAGCCTCGACACCCTGGTCCCGGCCAATCCCAACAAGCCCTACGACATGAAGGAGCTGATCCTGAAGGTCGTGGACGAGGCCGACTTCTTCGAGATTTCCCCGGACTTCGCCAAGAACATCATCTGCGGCTTCGCCCGCATGGATGGCCAGCCGGTGGGCGTCGTCGCCAACCAGCCGCAGGTGCTGGCTGGGGTGCTGGACATCGACGCCAGCCGCAAGGCCGCCCGCTTCGTGCGCTTCTGCGACGCCTTCGAAATCCCGCTGGTGACCTTTGTCGACGTGCCGGGCTTCATGCCAGGCACCCGGCAGGAGCAGGGCGGCCTGATCCGCCACGGCGCCAAGCTATTGTTCGCCTATGCCGAGGCCACGGTGCCCAAGATCACCATCATCACCCGCAAGGCCTATGGCGGCGCCTATGACGTGATGAGCTCCAAGCATATCCGCGGCGATCTCAACTACGCCTGGCCCACGGCCGAGATCGCCGTCATGGGCTCCAAGGGCGCCGTGGAAATCATCTTCCGCAACCAGACGGCCGAGGAGCTGGTGGCCCGGGAGGCGGAGTACAAGGAGCGGTTCGCCAACCCGTTTGTGGCCGCAGCCCGCGGCTATATCGATGACGTCATCATGCCCCACGGGACCCGGCGCAGGATCGTCCGGGGCCTGCGATCTTTGAAGGGCAAAACCCTGTCCAACCCCTGGAAGAAGCACGACAATATCCCGCTCTGAGGCGGCCGCCGACCGGCGGCGTCTCGGAACAAGGTCGGCTTGAACCTGTTGTCTTGGGACAGCGCGCGCGGCGCGCACTCAATCAACAACGGGAGATCCAGCCATGGCCGACAGGTGGACTGAAGACCAGGAATACGACCGAATTCGTGCGATGCGCGGCGACCAGGACCGCCGCTCTTCGGGTTCCGGGCAACGCGACGACGAGGGCCGCAGCTTCGCGCCTCGCCAGGGCGGCCGCGGCCCGGTGTTCGGCGATCGTGAGACCGGCGCCCAGTATGGCCGCCAGGACGATGGCCGCCTTCAGGTTCGCGACGACTCCCGCGCCTACGAACGTGACCGGATCTATGGCGAAGGTCATTTCGGACAGGAAGGTTACGCGATGGAGAGCGGCGGCTTCGGTGGTCCGGCCGCGCCCCAGCGGGCCTCCACCCGGGACGCCTACGCCCGGGCCTATGGCGGTCATGAACGGCGCATCGACCGGGGCGAGGACCGCGGCTTCTGGGATCGCACCAGCGATGAGGTCGCCTCGTGGTTCGGCGACGAAGACGCCGAGCGCCGCCGCGACCGGGACCATGCCCGCAGCCATCGCGGCCGCGGTCCCAAGGGCTATGTCCGGCCTGACGACCGCATCAGCGACGACGTCCATCATCATCTGACCGACGACCCGTGGCTCGACGCCTCGGAAATCCAGGTGCAGGTGAAGGATGGCGAAGTGACCTTGAACGGGACGGTGGACGACCGCCGCGCCAAGCACCGGGCCGAGCATTGCATCGAGGACATTCACGGCGTGAAGCACGTGCAGAATAACCTGCGGGTGCAGGCTCGCGTCGACCAGGCCTCCGCCACCGGTCAACCGCCGCGCATGGCGTCCAATTCCACCCTCGCCAAGGTCACCGACGGCGAGGAGTAGGCCGCGATTGCGCCCGGCGCCGCCGCCAGCCTAGGCTGGCCGCATGGGCGCTGATCTGAGCGATTTCGAACCCTGGCTCGCCCTCTGGACCCTCGTTCCGGAGGGCGATGTCATGTCCATGCCCGTCACCCGCTCGCGCCTGCTGCCGGTCCGCGCCGGGGACCAGCCCGCCATGCTGAAGTTGGCCCACAGCGCCGACGAGCGGCGGGGCGCCAGCATCATGGCCTGGTGGGACGGGCAGGGCGCAGCCCCGGTGCTAGCGTTCCAGGATGAGGCGCTGCTGATGCGACGCGCGGCGGGCGGTACGTTGGTCCCGATGGTTCAGGCCGGACGGGACGAGGCGGCCACTGCGATCCTCTGCCAGGTGGTGGCCAGGCTGCACGCGCCGCGTGGCTCAGCCCCGCCGACGGCGCCGCCCCTGGGAAAGCTGTTCGACGCCCTCATCCAAGCAGATGACCCGACCCTGTCCCGGGCGCGCGACATCGCGACGACCCTGCTGGAGTCCCCGCGCGATCCAGTGCTCCTGCACGGGGATATTCACCACGCCAACGTGCTGGATTTTGGCGCTGACGGCTGGCTGGCCATCGATCCCTGGGGGCTGGTGGGGGAGCGGGCCTATGATTACGCCAACATCTTCCCCAATCCCGACCTCGCCTCTGTCACCCCAGACCGCTTCGCCGCACGCCTGGCGCAGATTGCACGCACGGCCGATCTGGAGCCGGCCCGCCTGAGGGCCTGGGCCCACGCCCATGCGGGCCTGTCTGCCGCCTGGCACACCCAGGACGGCACGGACCCGGCCACGGCCCGGGCCATGCTGGCCATCCTTGAATCCGCTTAGCGTGCGCCCGTCTGGGCGTTGTCGCCCCGGCCCAGGGGATCGCGCAGGGGCTCGCCGTCGGGCACGAATTCCAGGGACACCGAATTGATGCAGTAGCGCAGGCCGGTAGGCGGCGGGCCGTCGGGGAAGACGTGACCCTGGTGGCTGTCGCACCGGGCGCAGCGGGTTTCGACCCGGACCATGCCATAGCTGACATCCCGCACGCCGATCACGTGAGCCTCGTTCATCGGGGCGAAAAAGCTCGGCCAGCCGGTGCCGCTCTCGAACTTGGTGTGCGCCCGGAACAGGGGCAGGCCGCAGAGGCGGCAGCAATAGACGCCGTCCTCCTTGTTATCGAGCAGGCCGCCGCAGAAGGGGGCCTCGGTGCCGTGGCGAAGGAGGACATCGGCCTCTTCCAGCGTCAGGTCGGCTTCCAGGGTCTTGCGTTCCGCAAGGTCGGGGGGCGTCAGATCGAAGGGCGTCGCGGGGGACTCGGCTGGCTTGGTCATGTGAGCCAATCTAAGGTCGCCCCCGACGGATCGGAAGGACCCCCTGACAAATGGGGGCGATGTCGGAGAGCCCAGGAATGATCACCGCCACCACCCCCAGCCTCGCCGAGCGCGAGACCGCCCAGACCCTGGGCGTCGTCACCGGAGAGGCCATCATCGGCGCCCACATCTTCCGGGACTTCTTCGCCGGCATCACCAACATCATCGGCGGCCGGGCCGGCGGCTATGAAAAGGCCCTTCGCGAGGCCCGCGACATCGCGCTCAAGGAGATGTGCGACGAGGCCCGCAGCCTGGGCGCCGACGCGGTGGTCGGCGTCGACCTCGACTACGAGACCCTGGGCGTTGAGAACGGGATGCTGATGGTCAGCGCCTCGGGTACGGCGGTGAAGCTGCGTTGAGTTCGGTGAGCATGTTTTCCAAGATCCTGATCGCCAATCGCGGCGAAATCGCTGTTCGCATCATCAAGACCTGCCGCCGGATGGGGATCGCCACGGTGGTGGTCTATTCCGAGGCCGACGCCGATTCCATGGCCGTGGAGATGGCCGACGAGGCGGTGTTCATTGGGCCTGCGCCGGCGTCTGAGAGCTATCTGGTGGCTGACAAGATCGTCGCCGCCTGCCGCGAGACGGGTGCAGAGGCCGTCCATCCGGGCTTTGGCTTCTTGTCTGAAAACGCCGGCTTCGCCCGGCGGCTGGCCGAGGAAGGCATTGTCTTCATCGGTCCGAACCCCGAGGCCATCGCGGCCATGGGCGACAAGATCGAGAGCAAGAAGGCCGCCGGCCGGGCCGGCGTCTCCACAGTGCCGGGCCATGTGGGCGAGATTTCCGACACTGCCCACGCCGTCCAGATCGCCGAGGAGATCGGCTATCCGGTGATGATCAAGGCCTCGGCCGGGGGCGGGGGCAAGGGCATCCGCGTGGCCTGGAGTCGCCAGGACGTGGAGGAGGGCTTCCCCGCCGTGCAGGCGGAGGCCAAGTCCAGCTTTGGCGACGACCGGATCTTCATAGAGAAGTTCATCGAGAGCCCGCGCCACATTGAGATCCAGGTGCTGGGCGACAAGCACGGCCACGTGGTTCACCTGTTCGAGCGGGAATGCTCGATCCAGCGGCGTAACCAGAAGGTCATCGAGGAGGCGCCCAGTCCGTTGCTGGACGAGGCCACCCGCAAGGCCATGGGCGATCAGGCCATCGCGCTGGCCAAGGCGGTCGGTTACGACAGCGCTGGCACCGTCGAGTTCGTCGCCGGCCAGGACCGCAGCTTCTTCTTCCTGGAGATGAACACCCGCCTGCAGGTGGAGCATCCGGTCACCGAGCTGATCACCGGCGTCGATCTGGTGGAGCAGATGATCCGGTCGGCCGCCGGCGAGCCGCTCGCCTTCACGCAGGACGATCTGAAGATCAACGGCTGGGCCATCGAGAGCCGCATCTATGCCGAGGATCCCTATCGCGCCTTCCTGCCTTCCATCGGCCGGCTGGTGCGCTACCGCCCGCCGCAGGAGCGGGAGGCCCACGGCCTCACCGTACGCAATGACGCCGGCGTCCGCGAGGGCGACGAGATCTCGATGTTCTACGACCCGATGATCTCCAAGCTGTCTACCTGGGCGCCGACCCGGCTGGCCGCCATCGACGCCATGGGCGAGGCCCTGGAGACCTTCCACATCGAGGGCCTGGGCCACAATATCCCCTTCCTGGTGGCGGTGATGGACGAGGACCGGTTCCGCTCGGGCCAGCTGTCGACCAGCTACATCAAGGACGAGTTCCCCGAGGGTTTCCAGGGAACCGAGCCGACGCCACGTCAGACCGACATCCAGATCGCCGCGGCCTGCGCCATGCATCAAGTGATGAGCGAGCGGGCCTGGCCCGGCCGGGGCCGTGACGACTGGGTGGTCAATCTGGGGGGCGTCGACCATCCGGTGCGTCTCAGCCAGGATCGCGACACTGTGAGCGTGGAGCTGACCGAGGCGAGCCGACGTCTCGTGCTCTCGGACGTCGACTGGCGTCCGGGCCAGCCGGTCTTCGCCGCCACGCTCGATGGCGCCCGGTTCAGCGTCCAGGTGCGACCGGCGGCCGAGGGCTTTGTCATCCGGCACCGGGCGGCCGAGGCCCGGGTCCTGGTGCTGACGCCCGTCTCGGCCCTGCTGCACAAGCGCATTCCCCCCAAGGTGGCCGCCGACACCGCCAAGCTGGTGCTCTCGCCCATGCCGGGCCTGGTGGTCAGCCTCAGCGTGGTCGAGGGTCAGGAGGTCAAGGCGGGCGAGGTGGTGGCCATCATCGAGGCCATGAAGATGCAGAACATCATCCGCGCTGAGCGGGATGGGACGGTGAAAATGGTCGGCCCCAAGGCCGGCGACTCGGTGGCCGCCGACGAGGTGCTGGCCGAGTTCGCCTGATTTCAGACCGCGAGCGTGGCCGTCGGAACAGAGGCGACTCTGGAGGGTTCCCTTGAGGCAGTCCACCACGAGAGGAGCCTGACATGGCAAACGATCCCGCCGACCGCACCGACATGCGCCTGATCGCCGCCGACAAGGTCGAAGGCGTCAGCGTCTATAACCCCAAGGGGGAGAAGCTGGGCACGGTGGAGAACATCTTCATCGACAAGCGCTCCGGCCAGGCCGAATACGCCACCATGGCCTTTGGCGGCCTGCTGGGCATGGGCGAGAAGCACTATCCGCTGCCCTGGTCGGTCCTGACCTACGACACCGATCAGGACGGCTTCGTCGTCTCCCTTGAAAAGGAAACCCTCGAAGGCGCCCCCGGCTACGACAAGTCGCGGTTCAACACCGATGACTATGGCTGGCGCGCTGAGGTGGCCGGCTACTACGGCGCCACGGCCTAGCCTGGCGCTCAGGGCAGGGGCGGAGGCTCGACCTCCGCCGTCGCCCCGAATACGGATTCGAAGCCGGCGCGGAGAGCTGCGTCGGCTTCATCCATGCTTACGGGCAGGCCCAGATCGATGAGGCTGGTGACCCCATGCTCGGTGACCCCGCAGGGCACGATGCCCGAGAAGTGGCTGAGGTCGGGCTCCACATTCAGCGCGATCCCATGAAATGACACCCACCGGCGCAGTTTGACGCCGATGGCGGCGATCTTGTCCTCCTGCGGTGGAACCCCGGGGGTCCGGCGTTCCACCCAGACGCCCACGCGCCCGGGGCGGACGGCGCCCTCTACATTGAACCTCCCCAACGCCTCGATGACCCAGGTTTCCAGGGCGGCGACGAAGGCGCGCACGTCCCGGCGCCGGGCGGTGAGGTCGAGCATCACATAGGCCACTCGCTGGCCTGGCCCATGATAGGTGAACTGTCCGCCCCGCCCGCTCTGGAACACGGGGAAGCGCTCCGGCGTCAGCAGATCGGCGGGCTTGGCCGAGACGCCGGCGGTGTAAAGCGGCGGATGCTCCAGCAGCCAGACGAGCTCCCCGGCCTGGCCTTCGGCGATGGCTGCGGCGCGGGCCTCCATCGCCTGAACAGCCGCCTCATAGTCCACTAGCCCGCGGGAGACCGCCCAGCCGGCCGGTGCGCCGTCTTGACGCTGGAACTTTGTCTGCAGGGGTCCGGGATTTAACGCGTGGTCAAGCATGGTGGGGTCAATGTGGGGCCTCACGCCGTCGGCTGCAAAGTCGCAGACGCGGCGGCGCTCAGGGGTGGTGGTTTGTCCAATCAGGTTCAGGCGGTCAATGTGGAGATCTCGGTCGTGCTCGGCCGCGCCTCCCTGCCGATGCAGCAACTGCTGCGGATGGGCCGCGGGGCGGTGATTCCCCTCGACGCCACCGTCAATGAAGAGGTCTGGATCCTGGCCAACAACCATCCTGTGGCCCGGGGCGAGATCCAGATCAGCGACGACAAGATCGCCATCGCGGTCACCCGCGAGGCCAATGTGTTCGACTACATGGCCGGCGGAAGCTGAGGGCGCAAAACTCTCCTTCACAAAGCAGCGGCGGTTTGCTACGCCCCGCGGCTCACCACGAGCGGTCGTGGCGGAATTGGTAGACGCGCAGCGTTGAGGTCGCTGTGGGGCAACCCGTGGAAGTTCGAGTCTTCTCGACCGCACCAGTGAACCAGGAACAGCAGAAGCGGTAGATTGCGATAGCAGGACGGGGGAGGGCCAGATGAGCCGAGAACGGGCCGACCCTGCCGCCGATATCGAGATCGACCGCGAAGAAGACCTGGAAGACCTCGCCCTGGGCGAGGACTATGCGCTTAACCCGCAGTTCGTCTCCATGGTGGTGGACGCGGCCGATCGCGGCGATTCCGATCGCCTGCGGGAGCTGCTGAGCGCCCTGCATCCGGCCGACGTCGCCGACCTGATCGGCTTTCTCGCGGCCGACGACCGCAAGGAAATCCTGCCGCATCTGGATCCCGAGGCCCTGGCCGAGATCCTGTCCGAACTCGACTACGAAATCCGCGAGGAAATTCTTGAGGCGGTCTCGCCCGAGGTCCTGGCCCGGGCGCTGGGCGAGCTGGACTCCGATGACGCCGCCGACGTGGTCGAGGACCTGGAGGTCCACAAGCGCGCCGAGGTCCTTGCCGCCCTGCCGGAAGGGGACCGCGCGGCCATCGAGAGCGCGCTCTCCTATGGCGAAGAGACCGCCGGGCGCCTGATGCAGCGCGAGGTGGTCGCCGCCCCGCAGTTCTGGACCGTCGGTCAGGCCATCGACCATTTTCGGCGGGAAGCCGACGACCTGCCCGAGCTGTTCTTCGACGTCTATGTCGTCGACCCGGCCTACAAGCCGGTGGGCGCGGTGCCGATCAGCACCCTGCTGCGCGCCCGTCGCGACGTGCCGCTCGCCCAGATCATGGAGTCCCTCTCCGAAATCCCGGTCGATATGGACCAGGAAGAGGTGGCCTACATCTTCGACAAGTACCACCTGATTTCCGCCCCCGTCGTGGAGCCCGGCGGCCGCCTGGTGGGCCAGATCACCGTCGATGACATTGTCGGCGTCATCCATGAGGAGAGCCGGGAGGACATCCTGGCCCTGGCCGGCGTCTCCGACAGCGGCCGCCATGGCGGGGTCTGGGACATGGTCGCCTCGCGCCTGCCCTGGCTGCTGCTCAACACCCTGACCGCGGCCCTGGCCGTCAGCGTCATTCAGGCCTTCGAGGCCCAGATCGCCCAGGTGGTCACCCTGGCCGTCCTGATGCCCATCGTCGCCTCCCTGGGGGGCAATGGCGCCACCCAGACCCTGACCGTCGCTGTCCGGGCCCTGGCCAGCCGGGAGCTCTCGGCGGTGAACGCCGTGCGCACCGTCAGCCGCGAGATGCTGGTGGGTCTGGTCAATGGCGGGGTGCTGGCGGTGGTCACCGGCGTGGCCATCTATCTGGTGTTCGGCGACCTGCGGCTCTGCGCGGCCTTTGGCGCGGCGATCATCATCAACATGTTCGTCGCCGCCGTCGCCGGCGCCCTGGTGCCCCTGGCCCTGGAGCGCATGGGCCGCGACCCGGCGGTGTCGTCTGCCGTCTTTGTGACCTTCGTCACCGACTTCACAGGATTTTTCGCCTTCCTGGGGATCGCCGCCCTGATCCTGTTGTAAGCGGCCCCTATCTTGCGGCCTGAGGCCTGGACCCCGTGTTTGTGTCTCAACATGGATCAGGACGGCCATGAAACCGCGTCACCAGATCTCCCGCGCTGCGATCGACCTGATCAAGCGCTTCGAAGGCTACCGCGCCAAGGCCGCACGGCTGGCTGACGGCCGATGGACGATTGGCTATGGCCATACCCTGACGGCGCGGGAGGGGGCGGAAGTCTCTGAACGGGACGCCGAGGCCCTGCTGCTCTACGACCTGATCGCCGTGGCGCATCTGGTGAACGAGATCACCTATGCGCCGCTGACGCAGAACCAGTTCGACGCCCTGTGCTGCTTCGCCTTCAATATCGGCCTGGACAACTTCCGGCGCTCCTCGGTCCTGCGGCGGATCAATGAGGGCCAGCTGCTGCAGGCGGCCTGCGCCATGGAGCTGTGGCGCAAGGCCGATTTCGAGGGCGAGCGGATCGTCATCGACGCCCTGGTGCGTCGCCGCGCGGCCGAAAAGACCCTGTTCCTGACGCCCATGGACGGCTGGGTGCCGGCGCCGTCGCCGATCCTGCGGCCCAATGTGGACGCCGATATCGCCGGCGTTGTCCCGCGGGAGACCCCGTTGGCCGTGCGTGCGGCCCTGGACGGACTGAACGCCGTCGCCGAACGCGACCCGACCGCCGCCACCCTGCGCCCTGCGCCGCCGGAGGAGGAAGCCTCGAGCCCGAGCCCCGCCCAGGCCGCCGCGGCGGCGGTCAGCTATCGCCTGGCCGCCATCTTCAAGGACGAGCCGTCCTCGGACCAAGCTCAGCCAGAGACGGAGGCCGAGCCGGAGTCCGAGCAGACCGCCTCGTCTGAGCCTGACGTCGCGCCGGAGCCTGAGGCTGTGAGCCAGGACGAGGCGAGTCCGGTCTCCCTGACGGACGATCTACCCGCACCCCCGGAAAGCGCCGAGATCGCGCCCCCGGAGCCCGACCCGCAGGCCCCCCGCGCGGCCTCGGCGGCGGGTTGGGGCGGTGGCCTTGGCCTGGTCAGCGGCGGCGCCGAGCGCGCCTTCGTCCTGACGCCGCCCGAAGAGTCCGAACTGGAGACCCGGGAGGCTCAGCCGACGGCCGCGCCGAGCGAGCCCCCGAACCGGGTCGTTCCGCCGATCCTGGCGGCCAATGATCCGCTTGAGGCGCCCGCCGCCCCGCCGGAAGCCGAAACCGTCGAGGACACTCGGCCGCGGCTGCTCATTGATGACACCGTGGCCGAACCGTCTCTGATGACCTTCGAGCCCGTGCCCCGGGCGATCAATCGCGGCGACTTCGGCGCCCTGCTGACCCTGGCTGGCGCGGGGCTCGCCCTGTTCGCCGGCGGTCTCTTCTGGGCGTTCAACGCCCGCGTCACCGAAGGGGGACTGATCAGCCCGCTGACCGTCGGCTGGATCGCTGGCATCGCTGGCGTGGCCTTTTTCGGGGTGGCCGCCTATCTGGTGCTGCAGCGCCTGGGCGGTGAAGACGATCCGGAAGAGCAGGACGAAGGGTTTAACTGACGGCGTCGCGGCCATTGGCGAGGCATGACCTGCTGACGAAGCGTCGGTTTGGGGGCTGTTCCTCTCGCGGCCCGTCACGGGCCGTGCTAGCCCTAAGTCATGACCCTCCAGACTGGCCCATCGCTCGAATTCGGCCTCGGCGAGTCCGCCGACGCCATCCGTGAGACCACCGCGCGGTTCTCCGCCGACAAGATCGCGCCCCGGGCGGCCGAGATCGACGCCTCCAACACCTTCCCCCGCGACCTCTGGCCCCAGATGGGCGCCCTTGGCCTGCATGGGATCACTGTTGAGGAGGCCTATGGCGGTCTCGGCCTCGGCTATCTCGAACATGTGGTGGCCATGGAGGAGGTCAGCCGGGCCTCAGCCTCGGTGGGCCTGTCCTACGGCGCGCACTCCAACCTCTGCGTGAATCAGATCCGCCGCTGGGGCTCCGAAGAGCAGAAGCAGCGCTATCTGCCCCGGCTGATCAGCGGCGAGCACGTGGGCGCTCTGGCCATGAGCGAAGCTGGCTCGGGCTCCGACGTGGTCTCCATGCGCCTGCGGGCCGAGGTCCGCGGGGATCGCTACGTCCTGAACGGAACCAAGTTCTGGATCACCAACGCGCCGCACGCCGATGTCCTGGTGGTCTACGCCAAGACCGACCCCGAGGCGACCGGCCGGGCGATCACCGCCTTCCTGATCGAGAAGGACTTCAAGGGCTTCAGCTGCGCCCAGAAGCTGGACAAGCTGGGCATGCGCGGCTCCGACACCGGCGAGCTGGTGTTCGAGGACTGCGAGGTCCCGCAGGAAAATGTGCTCGGCCCCCTGAACGGCGGCGTCGGCGTCCTGATGAGCGGCCTCGACTATGAGCGCGCCGTCCTGGCCGGCGGTCCGCTGGGCATCATGCAGGCCTGCCTGGACGCCGTGCTGCCCTATGTGCGTGAGCGCAAACAGTTCGGCGCGCCGATCGGCTCTTTCCAGCTGATGCAGGCCAAGGTCGCCGACATGTATGTCGCCCTGAATTCGGCCCGTGCCTATGTCTATGCGGTGGCCAAGGCCTGCGATGCGGGCCTCACCACCCGGTTCGACGCGGCCGGCGCCATCCTGATGGCCTCCGAAAACGCCGTGAAATGCGCCCTGGAAGCTATCCAGGCCTTGGGCGGCGCAGGCTACACCAAGGACTATCCGGTGGAGCGGCTGCTTCGGGACGCCAAGCTCTATGACATCGGCGCCGGCACCAACGAGATCCGCCGTTTCCTGATCGGCCGGGAGCTGATCGGCGGGTGAGGGGGTTTGCGGTCGCCCTGTTGGCCGCCCTCTCCCTGGTCGGGTGCGCCAGCGTCCCGACCTGCGGGCCCGGCGAGCGCGCCGGCGAGAGCGCTCAGCTGTTCTTTGGCCGCAATATTGGCCCCACCCTCGGCGTCGACGAGGCGGCCTTCCAGGACTTCGTGGCTCGCGAGATCTCGCCGCGCTTCCCTTCCGGTATGACCATCCTTGACGCTGAAGGGCGATGGGCGAGCCAGGGTCAGGTCATGACGGAGGCGGCCAAGGTGGTGGTCCTCGTCCAGGCCGGTACGATTGAGCGCTCAGCCCTCTCGGAGATCCGCGCCGCCTATCGCGATCGGTTCTTGCAGGAGGCCGTCCTGCAACTGACCGCTCCGGTCTGTCTGACCTTCTAGGGGCGGAACCCTCGGCGGGGCCGGCGCCTTCCTCTCAGGGAAACCCAGAGGAGTCCCCTATGCGCAAGACCCTGATCGCGATCCCCATCGCCTTTTCCGCCCTGGCCCTTGCGGCCTGCGGCGCCACTGTGACGGAGCGGGCGGCGACCGGCGCCCTGGGCGGGGCGGCTGTCGGCGGCGCTGTCAGCGGCGACCTGTCGGGCGCTGCGGCGGGCGCAGCTATCGGCGGCGTCGCCGGTGCGGCCACCACAGACCGCCGCAACTAGAAGAGGCCTGGCCTGGGCAAGATCATCGCCCAACTCATCCCTCGAAACCGACCACAAAAAAGGGCCGGCCCATTGTCGGGGCCGGCCCTTCCATTGTCGGACCGCAAGTGCGGCGGCCCGCAACCTTAGCAGCGCTTAAGCGCGAACCTCGTGGGAGGCCCAGGCTACGGTCACCGACTGCGACGAATGACAATGAGACACT
Source organism: Caulobacteraceae bacterium UBA3198 (assembly GCA_002363865.1). Classification (GTDB taxonomy): domain Bacteria; phylum Pseudomonadota; class Alphaproteobacteria; order Caulobacterales; family Caulobacteraceae; genus Phenylobacterium. Next base: position 414,545 of record DEWY01000015.1, on the reverse strand, counting down.
GGATCACCTCCTTTCAGTTGTTGAACACCACAACGAATATGGGACGCGATTCCGGGTTTGGCAAACCCCAACTCTGCGTGATCGCTGCGGCGTTTCAACGCCAGCCCTTGCCGCCGCCTTCGCTGAGCGCCTTGCGCCGCCGCATCTCCGTCACTGGGGTGGTCAGGCGATCCAGCGCCTCGCCCATGGCGTGATAGCCGGCGGTCACGGCCGGGTCGTAGGCCTCCCAGTTGCGGATCTCCACGCCGGTCATGTCTGGGGTGACCAGCAGGTCGACGCTTTCCCGGGCGGCCCGCAGGTCGCGGCCCGTGGGCACGGTGGCCGCACGCATTAGCAGGGAGACGATCGGCGGCCCCTGGCGCCAGGCGCCGGACAGGATCCACCGAAAGACAGAAGAGGGCCGCGCCACATCCCGGGCGGTGATGCTGCGGCCCCGGGTGACGTCGACGCCGACCACCGGCCCCAGGTGCAGGGCGCTCATCACATCGGCGGGGAAGTTGTTCAGCACCGCCCCGTCCACCAGCACATCATCGCCCTGCGTGGCCGGTGGCATGACGCCGGGCAGGGCGATGGTGGCCCGCAGGGCGTCCACCAGCCGGCCGCTGCGGTGAATCTGATAGGCGCCGGTGGTCAGGTTCGAGGAGACGGCGAAGAAGGGCAGCCACAGGTCCGAAATGCTGGTGTCGCCGAAATGCTCATAGAGCCGCGCCCGCACCTTCTCCCCGCGGGTCATGGCCACCAGGGGGAAGGCGATGTCGTCCAGGGGGCTGGAGGCGACGAAGGCGTCGCGGATGCGCCGGTCCGCTTCCTCGTCAGACCAGCCCATACCCAGGCCCGCCGCGACGATGGCGCCCATGGAGGCGCCGCCGATGAAGTCGATGGGCACGCCCCGTTCTCGAAGCACCCGGATCGCGCCCACATGGGCGTAGGCCCGTGCGCCGCCCCCCGACAGCACCAGCCCTACCGACTGGCCGGTCAACACCCGGGCCAGCCGCGCGGCGTCGGCCTCGTCGTCCCGTCGCATGTGGAACAGCCGGGCCGGCTGGGCGGCCTTGACCCAGGCCTCCGAGGTGCGGGGCGCGGGGCTTTCCCGGGGATGCAGCAGGATCAGGTCCACCAGCTGGTGGGCCTGCAGGGGCTGGGCGGGATGCAGAATGATGTTGGTCGGCGGCTGGGCGGCGGCCTTGCCGATACGGAACAGGCGGTCCACCTGCCGGGCCACAACCGCCCGCCAGCCCAGGTCCTGGCCCTCGGCGGCATAGAGGACGAAGTCGTGGGTCCGCTCGACCTCGGAATACCACTCGGTCGGCGCCACGGCGGCCTCGGCGCCAACGACGGTGACGCTATAGCCCTGGCGCATGATGTGGCGGGCGATGCGGTCCACCACCGGGCGGACGGCGACCGGTTCTCCCACCGTGACGAAGCCATAGACTGACGGCTCGGCGCCGGCGGTGCGATGGGTCTGCCGGCGGCTGCGCCGGACGATGAGCTGGGCCAGCTCCAGCATCACCCCCGGGTCTTCCTCGGCGGCCTCCAGGAACAGGTCGCGGGGCAGGGCGAAGACCTCGGAGTCGCGCAGGGCGACCACCCGGGCGGTGTGCGGCGTGCCCGACAGGAGCGACATCTCACCCGCCGGCTCGCCTGGCCGGATCACGCCGAGGAATTCAGGCTCCTGACCCTCGTCGCGGCGGAAAGCGCCTAGGCGACCGGCCCGCAGGAAGTAGAGTTGGTCGGCGGCCTCGCCGGGCTCGAACAGCACCCCGCCGCCGGGCAGCGAAAACCACGTGGCGTCGCCCTCCACCTGTTCATTGAAGAACAGTTGGGCCAGAGCGGAATCACTGGGAAGGTCCGGCAGCCGTGCCACAGTCGGGGAGCCTAGCGCGGGACGGCGTGCGGGGCTATGCCATGCATATGACGAGGCTAACTTCCTCCATCGACCCCGCTTCCGAGGCATTTCAGACCCAGGCTCAGCAAAATCGCGGCCTGGTTGACCAGCTTCGGGCGCATTTGGCGCAAGCCGCCCTGGGCGGACCGTCCGCGTCGCGCGAGCGGCACGAATCGCGCGGCAAGCTCCTGCCCCGGGACCGGGTCATGCGGCTGCTCGATCCCGGCGCGCCGTTCCTGGAGATCGGCGCCCTGGCCGCCCACGGCCTGTATGACGACGAGGCGCCGGGCGCAGGCCTGATCGCCGGCGTCGGCAAGGTCGCGGGCCGCGAGGTGATGATCCTCGCCAACGACGCCACGGTGAAGGGCGGCGCCTATTTCCCGATGACCGTGAAGAAGCATCTGCGGGCCCAGGAGATCGCCCTGCAGAACCATCTGCCTTGCGTTTATCTTGTGGATTCCGGCGGCGCCAACCTGCCGCACCAGGCCGAGGTGTTTCCCGATCGCGACCATTTCGGCCGCATCTTCTTCAATCAGGCCCAGATGAGCGCGGCGGGCGTCGCCCAGATCGCCTGCGTCATGGGCTCCTGCACGGCCGGCGGCGCCTATGTGCCGGCCATGTCCGACGAGACGGTGATCGTCCGGGGGCAGGGCACCATCTTCCTGGGCGGTCCGCCCCTTGTTAAGGCCGCCACCGGCGAGGTCATCAGCGCCGAGGAGCTGGGCGGCGCCGACACCCATGGCCGCCGCTCTGGCGTCGTGGACCATGTGGCCGAGAACGACGAGCACGCGCTTGTCATCGTGCGCTCCATCGTCGGCAACCTGAACACCACCAAGACCCATGAGATGGCTTTGGCCGAGCCCCGGCCTCCGGCCTACGACGCCGAAGAGCTTTACGGGATCATTCCGGGCGACGTGCGGGCCCCCTACGATGTGCGCGAGGTCATCGCCCGCATTGTCGACGGCTCGGACTTTGATGAGTTCAAGGCGCTCTATGGGACCACCCTGGTCTGCGGCTTTGCGCGGATCTGGGGCTATCCGGTCGCCATCCTGGCCAACAACGGCGTGCTGTTTTCCGAAAGCGCGCTCAAGGGCGCCCATTTCATCGAACTGGCCTGTAAGCGGAAGATCCCGCTGGTCTTCCTGCAGAACATCTCCGGCTTCATGGTCGGCGGCCGCTATGAGGCCGGCGGCATCGCCAAGGACGGCGCCAAGCTGGTCACAGCGGTGGCCTGCGCCGAGGTCCCCAAGTTCACCGTCCTGATTGGCGGTTCCTTCGGGGCCGGCAATTACGGCATGTGCGGCCGGGCCTATTCCCCGCGTTTCCTCTGGACCTGGCCCAACAGCCGGATCAGCGTCATGGGCGGCGAGCAGGCCGCCAGCGTCCTGGCCACCATACGCCGCGACGGCCTGGAGGCCCGCGGCGAGGCCTGGTCCGATGAAGACGAAGCGGCGTTCAAGGCCCCGGTCCGGGAACGCTACGAGACCGAAGGCGACCCCTATTTCGCCACCGCCCGCCTGTGGGATGATGGCGTCATCGACCCCGCCCAGACCCGAGATGTGCTGGGCCTTTCGATATCTGCGGCGCTCAATGCGCCAGTACCGGAGACGCGCTTTGGCGTCTTCCGCATGTGACGGAGCCTTTTGAGATCATGAGCAATCCCATCGTTGATCCCCTGGTGGAAGGCCTCGACACCGACGCCACCTCGCCCCTGGTGCGCCTGGAGGCCACGGTTGAGGGCGTGGCCGTCGTCACCATCAACCGGCCCGAGCGGCGCAACGCCTTTGACGCGGCCCTGATCGCCGCCCTGTCGGAGACCTTCGAGACCCTGCATGGCGCCGAGCATGTGCGGCTGGTCTTCCTGCGCGGTGCGGGCGGGACCTTCAGCGCCGGCGCCGACCTCGACTGGATGCGGGCCGCGGCCGGTCACACCGAGGACGACAACCGCGAAGACGCCATGGCCATGGCGAAGATGCTCAAGCTCCTTTGGGACATTCCGGCCCTGACCGTGGCCCTGGTCCAGGGCGGCGCCTATGGCGGCGGTGCGGGACTTGCGGCGGCCTGCGACATGGCCATCGCCACGGCGGACGCGAAGTTCAGCTTCGCCGAGGTCAAGCTCGGTCTGGTGGCCGCCACCATCAGCCCCTATGTGGTCGCCGCCGTCGGCCCGCGCACCGCGCGGGGCCTGTTCGCCACGGGGCGCACCTTCGATGCGGCCCATGCCGAAAAGATCGGTCTGATCACCCAGGTGGTGGCCGACGACGCCGCCCTCGACGGCGCCATCGCCGGCCTTTCCACCGAGATGATGGCCTGCGGCCCGATGGCCGTGATCGAGTCCAAGAAGATCGTCGAGCACGTGGCCTATCAGGAGATCGATCACGGCCTGATGGAAGACACCGCCAAGGTCATCGCACGGGTGCGGGTCAGCGATGAGGGGCAGGAGGGCGTCCTGGCCTTCCTCGAAAAGCGCAAGCCCCGCTGGTCCGAATGATCACGACCCTCCTGGTCGCCAACCGCGGCGAGATCGCAAGGCGGATCTTCCGCACCGCCCGCCAGATGGGCCTGGCCACCGTGGCGGTCTATTCCGACGCCGACGCCCAGGCCCCGCATGTGCGCGAAGCCGACCAAGCCGTGCGCCTGGGGCCGGCGGCGGCCCGGGAGAGCTATCTCAATGTCGCCGCCGTGCTGGAGGCGGCCCGGGCCAGCGGCGCCGACGCCATCCATCCCGGCTATGGCTTCCTGTCGGAGAACGCCGACTTCGCCGAAGCGGTGATGGGCGCGGGCCTGACCTGGGTCGGACCGCCGCCGTCGGCCATCCGCGCCATGGGGCTGAAGGATGCGGCCAAGGCCCTGATGATCCAGGCCGGGGTGCCGGTGACGCCGGGCTATCACGGCGAAAACCAGCACCCCGCCCATCTCGCCGCCCAGGCCGAGCAGATCGGCTATCCGGTGCTGATCAAGGCCGTGGCCGGGGGCGGCGGCAAGGGCATGCGCAAGGTCGAGCGCGCCAGCGATTTCGCCGCGGCGCTCGGCGCGGCCAAGCGCGAAGCCGCCGGCGCCTTTGGCGATGACCGCGTCCTGCTGGAGACCTATGTCGCCCGGCCGCGCCATATTGAGGTGCAGGTGTTCGGCGACAGCCACGGCCAGGTGGTTCACCTTTTCGAGCGCGACTGCTCCCTCCAGCGCCGCCACCAAAAGGTGATCGAGGAGGCGCCTGCGCCGGGCATGAGCGCCGCCGTGCGCGAGGCCGTCTGCGCCGCCGCCGTCCGCGCAGCCCAGGCCGTGGACTATGTGGGCGCCGGCACGGTGGAGTTCATCGCCGACGCCAGCGAGGGCCTGCGCGCCAACCGCGTCTGGTTCATGGAGATGAACACCCGCCTGCAGGTGGAGCATCCGGTCACCGAGGCGGTCACGGGACAGGACCTGGTGGAGTGGCAGTTGCGGGTCGCCGCTGGCGAACCCCTGCCGCTGGCCCAGGACCAGATCACCCTGAACGGCTGGGCCATGGAGGCCAGGCTATATGCCGAGAACCCGGCGGCGGGCTTCCTGCCGTCGATCGGCGAACTGGAGCATTTCGTGCTGCCCGACAGCGTTCGGGTGGACACCGGCGTCGAGGCCGGCGGCGCCGTCAGCCCGCACTATGACCCGATGATCGCCAAGCTGATCGCCCATGGCCCCACGCGGCAGGCGGCCGCCCGGCGCCTTGAGAAGGCCTGCGGCGAGGTGCAGGTCTGGCCCGTGCGGACCAATGCCGGCTTCCTCGCCCGCTGCCTGGGGGAGCCCGACTTCCTGCGCGGCGAGGTGGACACCGGCTTCATCGCCGCCCGCCAGGACGCCCTGGCTCAGTCCCCTGATCCCAGCCCAGCGGTCCTGTCGGCCGCCGCCCAGGGGCTGTTATCCCAGGCCCCCACTACGGCGTGCGAGCCGGGCGGTCCCTGGAGCGCGCTCACCGGCTTCAGGCTGAACGCCGCCCCGCAGGCGAGCCTCAGGCTCTATCGTGACGGCGCGGCCGTGGAGGCGCCCCTGGAGGCGGGCCCCCTGTCAGCCGATGTCCTGCTGGATGCGGCCGGCGCCACCGTCGTGTTCGAGGCGGGCGAGGCCTACGCCTTCTCCGGCCAGGCGCCGGCGGCGGTGGCCGGGGAAGGACCTGCGGGCGATGGCGTGGTGATCGCCCCCATGCCGGGCAAGGTAGTGGCCGTCGCGGTGGCGCAGGGCGACAAGGTGAGCCGCGGCCAGACCCTGGTGACGCTCGAGGCCATGAAAATGGAGCACGCCCTGACTGCGGCCTTCGACGGCGTGGTCGAGTCGGTTTCGGTGAGCGTCGGCGCCCAGGTCAGCGAGGGCGTGGTGCTGGCGCGGCTGTCGCCCAGCCCGTAGACCCTCCGCCATGACCGTGCATCTGATCAAGCTCGTCGTCGGCTGCGACACCGTGGAGGAACTGCTGGACTGGCGTGAACCCCAGGCCAGGGCTGGCCAGCCCTGGATTCTGCGCACCCGCCAGACGCCAAAGCGGGCGGCCGAACTCACAGACGGGGGCTCCCTCTACCGGGTCTATAAGGGCGCGATCCTCACCCGGCAGCTGATCCTGGAGGTGACCACGGTGGGGGAGGGGCAGGACGCCCGCTGCGAGATGTTGCTCGACGAGACCCTGGTGCGGGTCGCCCCGACGCCCAGGCGGCCCTTCCAGGGGTGGCGCTATCTGGAGCCCAAAGACGTCCCGCCGGACCTCGCTAGCGACAGCGGTCAGGACACGCCCCCCGAACTGGCCCGGCAGCTCCGCGAGGCCGGTCTCTGGTAGCGGTCTAGACCGCCATATTGTCGATCAGCCGGGTCTTGCCCAGGTGGGCGGCGGCGAAGATGCGCACCCGGCCCTGATAGGGCGGCGGGCCGGCGGGCGAGAGATCCTCCACCTGCCGGACCTCGAAATAGTCCACCCGCTGGAAGCCGTGCCGCTCCAGGGCCGCGCGGCCGGTGGCCTCCACCTTTTCCACCGAATCCCCGGCCACGAGCCTGGCGGCCGCATCGGCCAGCACCTTGTTCATCATGCCGGCGACGGGCCGTTCGGCGGCGCTGAGATAGGCGTTGCGCGAGGACAGGGCCAGGCCGTCAGCGTCCCGGGCGATGGGGGCGCCGACGATCTCGACGGGAATGTCCAGGTCGCGGGTGAGCGTGCGGATCAGCTGCAGCTGCTGGAAGTCCTTCTCGCCGAACACCGCCACATCGGGCTGGGCCTGGTTCAGGAGCTTGGCCACCACGGTGGCCACGCCGTCGAAATGGCCGGGCCGGGCGGCCCCGTCCAGGGGTTCGCTGACCCCTGAGACGCTGACCTTGGTGGCGTAGCCGGGCGGATAGATCTGGCTGACGTCAGGCGCATAGAGCAGGTCGCAGCCGGCGCTGGCCAGCAGCCGGGCGTCGCCGGCCTCGTCCCGGGGATAGCGTTCGAAATCCTCATTGGGCCCGAACTGCGCCGGGTTGACGAAGATGCTGGCCACCACCCGGTCGGCCTTCGTCCTGGCCAGCCGCACCAGCGACAGATGCCCTTCGTGCAGGGCGCCCATGGTGGGCGTCATGGCCACGGTCTGGCCAGCAGCCCGCCAGGCGCGGACCTGGGTCCGAAGTTCAGCGACGGTGCGGACAATGGGCAGGTGATCGGCGGACATGGGGCCTCATCTCACGGTCTAAAGCGGCCCGCGGCTTATGGCTGAACCCTGGGGGGTGCGTCCATCCGTCCACAGGGGCTGGGGCCTGCCAAGTTGACGTGGCGGCCGGCATAAGCCTCTCGTTAACCTATAGGCCCGCCTGGCCGAATCGATGGAGCAGGACTCATGTCCCAACCCCGTGTGATCGTCGTCGGTAATGAGAAGGGCGGTGCTGGCAAGTCCACCATCGCCCTGCACCTCGCCGTGGCCCTGATGTATGGCGGCGCCAAGGTGGCTGTGCTCGACCTGGATCTGCGCCAGCAGTCCCTGGGCCACTTCTTCGCCAGCCGGCGGGCCTGGCTCGCGGCCAACGAGGCCGAAGCCCCGATGCCCCTCGAATTCCCCCTCAGCCCTGACCTGGCCCTGGCCACGGACGGGGAGGCACTGGCGGCCTTCCACCAGGCCTTCGAGGCGGCCAATGAGGCGGCGGACTTCGTGCTGATCGACACCCCTGGCGGCGACACCGCCATCTCCCGGGCCGCCCATGGCCTGGCCGATCTGATCGTCACCCCGATGAATGACAGCTTCGTCGACTTCGACATGCTGGGCGTCGTCGATCCGGTCTCGCTCGATCTGAAACGGCCTGGCCTCTACTCGGTCACCGTCTGGGACAGCCGCAAGGCGCGCGCCGTGGCCGATGGTCGGTCCATCGACTGGGTGGTGCTGCGCAACCGTCTGGCGCCCACCGAGGCCCGCAACCGCCGTCGCCTGGACGAACGGGTCAAGGCCCTGTCGCGCCGGGTGGGCTTCCGCGTGGGTCCCGGCCTGCGCGACCGGGTCATCTATCGCGAGCTCTATCCCTTCGGCCTGACCATCGCCGACCTGTCGCCGGCCATCCGGCCTGTGGCCATCTCCCTGCAGCACGTGGCCGCCCGGCAGGAGCTTCGCGCCCTGATCGGCGCCCTGGGCCTCGGGGATGTCACGGGCCAGACCCTGATGGCGGCCGAATAGGCCCATGCTCTATCTGGCGCTGGGCTGCGCGGCCCTGGCCTTGTTCGTGTGGATGGGCCGTCGCGGCCGACCCATGTTCCAGCGCCGCGAATGGCGGATCCTGTCGGGTCTGGCCAGCGTTGCGGCCTTCGCCGCCGCCGCCTTCCTGGCCGTCCGTGGCGGCTGGGCCTTCGCCCCGGTGCTGGTGGTGATCGGTCTGTGGCTGGCCATGAGCGCCCGCACCGCCGGCGCTGGTCCTGGCCTTGGGGCCGACGCCGGCGCGCGTTCCGGCGGCAAGGGCGGGATGAGCGAGCGGGAAGCCCGGGACATATTGGGCGTCGGGCCTGAAGCTGATGCAGACGAAATCCAGGCGGCCTATACGCGGCTGATGCGTCGCACCCATCCGGATGCGGGGGGCTCAGCAGGTCTGGCGGCTCAGATCAACGCCGCCCGCGACCGTCTGCTCAAACGCTAGAACCCGACCTCAGGCCGGTCCGATGACCATACAGGCCTGGTTCTTGGCTTTCAGGGTTTCGCAGGCCGCCCTGGCACGAGCCTCGGTCAGGCCGGAGAAGCGGGCGCGGTAGAAGCCGGCGGTGGCGTCGGTGACGAGCGTGCCGGCGCCAGAGAAAGCCTCGGCGAACCGGCGGCGGCTCAGCTTGAGCTGCTCCTGGGCCAGGGCCTTGGATTTGAACGCGCCCACCTGCACCTGCCATTGGCCGGCGGGCGCCGCCTGGGCGGCCGCCCGGGTCGGAGCCGGCGGGGGCGGGGCGGTGGCCAGCACGATCTTCAGCCCATCCTGCTCGCCATCCCCCTGTTCGCGCGACGGGCGCATGATGGGTCCGGTGGGCTCGGGCTCGAACAGGTTCTGGGCCACAGTGATCCGCTCGCCGCGCGAGCGGCGGTCCGCCACGTCGAAGCCGGTGAGCAGCAGGTCCTGGGCATGATTGTCCCGGGCCGCCGTCGAGGCGCCGCCGAGCACCACCACGATCAGGCGGCGGTTATTCTTCACGCCGGAAATGGCGATGTTGTAGCCCGAGGCGTTGGTGTAGCCGGTCTTCAGCCCGTCGACCCCCAGCTCCCGGCGCAGGAGGCTGTTGTGGCCGCGGATGACCGAGCCGCGGAAGGTGAACTGCGAGGTGCTGAACAGAGTGTAGTACTGCGGGAAGTCCCGCATGATGGCCCGCGACAGCACCGCCAGGTCCCGGGCGGTGGACAGCTGGCGGCTGTCGGGCAGGCCCGAGGCGTTGACGAAGGTGGTGGAGTCCATGCCCAGTTCGCGGGCGCGCAGGGTCATGAGCGCGGCGAAGCGCGCCTCGCTGCCCCCCAGCTTCTCGGCGACGGCCACGGCCACATCATTGGCCGAGCGGATTGCCAGGGCGTGCATGGCCTCTTCCACCGAGATCGAGTCGCCTGCCTTCACGAACAGCTTGGTGGGCGGCGCGGCGGCGGCGCGGGGCGAGAAGACGACCCGATCTTCCAGGGTCATCTGCCCGGCGGCCAGCTGCTCGAACATCAGATAGAGGGTCATCACCTTGGTGATGGAGGCTGGATAGCGGGCACTGTCGGCGCGTTTGCCATAGAGGACCTCGCCGGATTCGGCGTCCACCACGATGGACGCGTACTTCGGCTGCTGGGCCGGCAATTGAAGATAGGGGATCTGAGCCTGGGCGGCTGGAGCGGCAAAGCCGAGCAGGGTCGCCGCGGCGATGAGGCCGGCGAGAATCTGGCGGCGGGCGTGTTTGAGCATCGCGTCGTCCGTCACGGTCTGGGGTTCTGACACGCCCCCCGAGGCGCGCGCCATGGATCAAAGGCTAACATGACACGTCCCGCCTTGCGCGAGAGTAAACACCTGTTGAGTATCCCAAATTGTCGCAAAGCCCGCTTAGGAGGCGAGCGCCTCGTTCATTGTGCGCTGCACAAAAACAAGGTTGACTGCTGCGGTGCAACATGGGATGTTGCAGTTGCGTAGAGCCCAGTTTCGACCAAGCGTTTGCGCGGCCGCCGCCGCGCCCCCTGACATCCCCGCGCGGCCGACGCCGCGCATCTGACTTCTGAAGGAGTTCAGCCATGGCCGCCGCCGACACCGCCAAGACCGCCAAAACCGCCGCCGAAGAATTCACCCTCGCCGGCAACACCGCCTTCAAGGACGTCATGGAAAAGTCCATGAACGCCCTGGCCGAGACCAACACCTATTCGAAGCAGAACCTCGAGGCCCTGGTCGCCTCGGCCACCGCCGCCGCCAAGGGCGCCGAAGCTGTCAGCGCCGAGGCGATCGCCTTCGCCAAGAAGAACGTCGAAGAGCAGATGGCCGCCGCCAAGACCCTGGCCTCGGCCAAGAGCCTGCAGGAAGCCATGGAGCTCCAGACCGCCTTCACCAAGAAGGCGATGGAATCCTACATGTCGGAAATGACCCGCATGTCGGAGATCTTCACCGCCTCGATGAAGGACTCCATGAAGCCGATCAACGAGCGCGTCACCGCGACCGTCGAGCGTCTGCAAGCCGCCCGCTAAGCTGGCCTGGCGCCCCCTGGGCGCCGCACGATCTGTTGAGAGCCCGGTCCGGCGACGGACCGGGCTTTTCTCATGGCGGCCTGAGCGCTAGAGACTATGGCATGTCCACCGTCGAAGAACGTCTGGCCGCGCTTGGCGTCCGCCTGCCCGAGCCCTCCGCCCCGGTCGCCAACTATGTGCCCTTCGTGCGGGCCGGCCGGTTTCTCCACATCTCCGGACAGGTGTCCCGGGACGCCCAGGGCGGCGTCACCGGCGTGGTCGGCCAGGATGTCGATATGGAGACCGCGCGCTACGCCGCACGTCTCTGCGCCATCAACCTCATCGCCCAGATGAAGGCCGCCTGCGGCGGCGACCTCGGCCGTGTGGTGCGGGTGGTGAAGCTCGGCGGCTTTGTTCAGGCCGGACCCGATTTCTTCGACATTCCCCAGGTGGTGAACGGCGCCTCGGACCTGATGGTCGACGCCTTTGGCGACCTTGGCCGCCACGCGCGCTCGGCGGTGGGCGTCTACCGCCTGCCGATGAACTTCGCCGTCGAGGTCGACGCCGTGGTGGAGCTGTCGTGAGGGACCGCTTCGGCGAGGCCTGGGACCTACTCTTCCACCCGCCGGTGGCCCATCGGGGCCTGTGGACGCCGGACGGCGCTCCCGAGAATTCGCTCGGCGCCTTCCAGGCCGCCTGCGCGGCCGGTTACGGCATAGAGCTCGACGTCCACCTGTCTTCGGACGGGGAGGCGATGGTCTTTCACGACAACACCCTGGACCGGATGACCGGGATCGAGGGGCGTCTGCGGGATCACACCGCCGCCGAGCTGGGGGAGATGTCCCTCAAGGGCACGGACGAGACCATTCCGACCCTGGTGGAGACCCTGGCCCTGATCGGCCATCGCGCCATGGTGCATATCGAGCTCAAGACCCACTGGGGCGAGGTGGGCCCCCTGGAGCGACGGGTCCACGAGATCATCATCGACCACGCCGGCCCCCTCTGCATCATCGGCTTCAATCCCTATTCCCACGCCTGGTTCGCCGACCATTATCCCGGCGTTCTGCGAGGGCTGGACTCCTTCAGCTATAATAGCGTGAAGCACCTGAGCGAGGTCGAGCGCCAAGCCTATGCCCGCCTCGAGCAGGTGGCGATCGCCCGCCCGCACTTTCTGGCGCTTGGGCTGGACATGCTTCCCAGCGAACGGGCCGACGCCTACCGGGCCGACGGCATGCCGGTGGTGGCCTGGACCGTCCGCCAGCCCGAGCAGTGGGAGGCGGTGAAGGACCACTGTGACAACCTGATCTTCGAGGGTTTCAAGCCGTGAGCCTGAAGCCGGCGGTCCGCGTGAACCGCCGCATCGCCGACATCGGCAAGGCGGCGTGGGAGGCCTGCGCCGCGCCCAGCGGCAATCCCTTCGTCGCCTACGACTTCCTCGATGTGCTGGAGCAGTCCGGCTGCGCCGTCGAGCGCACCGGATGGGGGCCGCAGCACCTGGCCATCGAGGACGAGGCCGGGGAGGTGGGGGCCGTCATGCCCCTCTATCTGAAGTCCCACAGCCAGGGCGAATACATCTTCGACCACAGCTGGGCCGACGCCTATGAGCGGGCGGGCGGGCGCTACTATCCCAAGCTGCTGGCCGCCGCACCCTTCACCCCAGCCACCGGGCCGCGCCTGCTGGTCCGTTCCGATATCCCCGCCGAAGCTGGCTATGAGATGCTTCTGGGGGGCGCCCTGACGCTCTGCCAGCAGATGGGCGTCTCCTCGGTTCACATCAATTTCCCGCCGCAGGCCGAGTGGGATTGGTTGGGCGCCCAGGGCCTCGCCCAGCGCCAGGGCCAGCAGTACCACTGGTTTAACCGCGGCTACGGGACCTTTGACGACTTCCTGGGCGACCTGTCCTCAGGCCGGCGCAAGACCATCCGCCGCGAGCGCCGTGACGCCCAGGCGGGGCTGGAGATCGTCTGCCTGACCGGCGCGAACCTCACCGAGGACGCCTGGGACGCCTTCTATGGCTTCTATATGGACACCGGTTCGCGCAAATGGGGTCAGCCCTATCTGAACCGGTTGTTCTTCTCCCTGCTCGGGGAGCGGATGGCCGAGCGGGTGCTGCTGATCATGGCCAGGCGGGACGGGCGGTGGATCGCCGGGGCCCTGAACCTGATCGGCGATGAGGCCCTCTACGGGCGTAACTGGGGCTGCGTCGAGGACGTGCCCTTCCTGCATTTCGAGGTTTGCTACTATCAGGCCATCGAGTGGGCCATCGGCCGGGGTCTTTCCCGCGTGGAGGCCGGCGCCCAGGGCCAGCACAAGATCGCCAGGGGCTATCTGCCCACCCCGGTCTATTCCGCCCACTACATCGCCGATCCCGCCCTTCGCGGCCCGGTCGAGGACTTCGTGGCCCGGGAAAAGGCGGCCGTGGACGGCGAGATGGAATGGCTGGCCGAGGAATACTCCCCCTTCCGCCAGGGGTAGAGCGTGTTCGAAGACGCGACCCGCCCCTTGCGGGACGGATCGCGCTTATCCGGACTTAGTAGCTCACGGCGAAGGAGACGCCGTAATAGCGGGGCTCGCCGGCGATGAAGGTGGGGATGCCGAAGGCGTCCCCGGTGTTGCCGGCGTCCTTGATATAGTCCTGGTCCAGGGCGTTGGTGACGAAGGCCCCCAGGGTCCACGGGGCGTCGTCGCGCTGATAGACGACCCGCAGGTTCAGCAGCCCATAGGCCTTCTGAACCTCATCGACGATCCGGTCCTGGGACTGCAGGTCGGAGCGGTCGTTGTTGTTGTCGAAGAAGACCTCCGAGCGCCAGGTGTAGGCCGGGATGAAGGCCAGGTCGCCGCCCGCCAGGGGCATGGCCGCCCGGAAGCCGAGGGAGACCGCATGGTCAGGCGCCAGGCGGAACTGGTTGCCCTTGAACAGGCCGTTGCCGAACCGGGCGTCGCTGTAGCCATAGGTGCCGAAGGCCTCGAAACGGTTGCTCGGCCGCCAGGTGAACTGACCTTCAAAGCCCGTGGCGTCGGCCTCGCCGGCGTTGGCCGCCACGATCTGGCCGGCGCTGTTGAGCACGGAGGTCTGGAAGTTCTGGTAGTCGTAGCGATAGATCGAGCCTTCCAGCGACAGGGCGCGGTCGAACAGCTCGCTCTTCACGCCCACCTCGAAGGAGTCCACCTCTTCGGCCGGCAGTTCGGTGAACCGCACGGGACCGCCGGGCGTCGTCGGGGAGCCTGCGCTCAGCACCTTCGGGCGGCGGCCCTTGGCGTAGGAGGCATAGGCGCTGAGGGTCGCGGTGGGGGCATAGCGGGCCACCACGCGATAGGTCAGGCCATCATCGGAGATGTCGCGGCTCTCGACAGCGCCGCCAGCGGTGGGTTGGACGAACAGGCCGCGGCCCACGGTGGGGGTGCTGCCGGCCAGGACCGAGCCGCCATTGATCAGCTGGGCCTGATAGCCGCTGGTCTTGTCCTCGGTGGTGTAGCGGACGCCGCCGGTCAGCTCGAGGGTGTCGGTGAGCTTGTAGGTGACGTCGGCGAAGACGTCATAGGCGGTGGTCTCGCCGAAGTTGGCGTAGGTCTCGCGGTGCGCGGACTTCAGCGGGCCGGGCGCCACGGCCTCGATGACGGGCAGGGGCAGGCCGCGGGGCGGCGCCAGGGCGCCAGTGGAATAGAGGGCGTAGATCTTCTCGCTGAACTGCAGGGGAACGGCCTGCGACCCTTCCTCGTGGAACAGGCCGACCCCGGCGAAGGCGGTCAGGCGGCCGCCGGCGTCATAGTTCAGGCGGAACTCCTGGCTGGCCTGCTCGCCCATGGCGTCTTCGGCGAAGACGAAGAGGGGCAGGGAGAAGCCGTCCGGATCGAACACTTCCAGGCTGTCGAACTCACGATAGGCGGTGATCGACTTCAGGCTGAGGCTGTCGCTGATCGCGTAGTCGGCCAGCAGGGTCGCCCCCCAGACCTGGCGGTCAAGACCCAGGTCCTTGCCGCCCAGGAAGCCAAGACCGCTGGACAGGGCGGCGCCCGAATTGCGACCCAGATCGCCGATCACGGCGCCAGTGGTCGGATCCGTGGGCAGGAAGGTCAGCGACTTGAACGAGGTGCCGCTGGGATTGTCCTGCTGGTAGTTGACGATCAGGTCGGCGTTGAACTGGTCGTTGGGCGCCCAGTTGAGGGCGACGCGGAAGGCCTGGGTGTCGGTGGAGTTGAAGTCCTTGCCGCCCAGCAGGTTCTCCACGAACCCGTCGCGGGCCTTCAGGCGGGCGGCCGCCCGCACGGCGAAGGTGTCGCTCACCGGCATGTTCAGCATGCCCTCGACCATGGCGTAGCCATAGTTGCCGACCTCGACCTTGGAGGCGGCCTTCAGGGCGCTCGGGTCAGCCTTGGCTTGAACCAGGTTCACAGCCCCGATCAGCGCGCCGCGGCCATAGAGGGTCGACTGCGGGCCCTTGGAGATCTCGGCGCGCTCCAGGTCGAACAGCTCCACATAGGAGCCCCGCGACTTGGACATAGAGACACCGTCCTGGAAGACCGACACCCGGGGCTCGTTGGTCGCCTCGCCGGAGTCGGAGGTGATGCCGCGCATCACGAAGCCGGGGTTGTTGGGCGACTGGTTCTGCACCTCGAAGCCGGGGACAAAGAGCGCGAGGTCTTCGAACTCCTGCACGCCCAGATCATCCAGCCGGCCGGCGCCATAGGCGGTGAGCGCGATCGGCACGTCGATGGACTTCTGTTCGCGCAGCTGGGCGGTGACGATCAGTTCGTCGACGACGGTGTCGGCCGGTGCGGACTGGGCGTGGGCCTGGGTCGCCAGGCCGAGGACGGCCAGGGCGGCGCCCAGCAAAAGTTGGCTCTTGCGGTGCATGTGGAGATCCCCCTGCAGCTTTGCTGCAATTGCTAATCGGCGTTGCGATAGGGGCGCTCGTTGACGGTCGAGTGATAGAAGCGCGACGATGCCGTGACAGGCTTAAATTTGTCGGGCGTGAGAAAAATCCCTTATGGCGCAAGGGATCAGCGGGCGCGATTCCCTCAGCAGCGCGAAACCGCTAGGAAGAGGGCAGGAAACCAAGGAGCGCGCCATGAGCCTGGACGGGACCTACGACCCCAACAACATCTTCGCCAAGATCCTGCGCGGCGAGGCCCCTTGCGCCCGGGTGTTCGAGGACGACCACGTCCTGTCCTTCATGGATGTCTTTCCGCAGGTGAAGGGACACACCCTGGTGATCCCCAAGCATTCCAGCGCCCGCAACCTGCTGGAGGAGGAGCCCCAGGTGCTGAGCCCCCTCATCCTGGGGGTGCAACGGGTGGCCCGGGCGGTGCGCGCAGCCCTTGAGCCCGACGGCTTGGTCATCACCCAGTTCAACGGGACGGCGGCCGGCCAGACGGTCTTCCATCCGCACTTTCACATCCTGCCCCGCTGGGACGGGGTGGCGGTCGGCCGCCACGCCTCGGGCGGCATGGCCGATCCGGCCGAACTCAAGGCCCTGGCTGAACAGATCGCCGCCCAGATCACCTGAGCGGAAGATCGCCTGAACTCAGGATCGCGGTTTCGCCCACGAAAAAGCCCCGGCCGATGGCCGGGGCTTTGACGTCTTTGAGGTGCGTCCAGATCAGTCGGCCAGTTCGGTGGCCGCATCCTTGGACGGGTTCTCGATCGTCGGCGCACCGGGCGGGCGGTCGTCGCCCTCGATCTCGAAGTCCAGTTTGCCGTCCTTGAGCACCACGCGGACGTGGCCGCCCTTGACCAGTCGGCCAAACAGGATCTCGTCGGCCAGCGGCTTCTTGATGTGCTCCTGGATGACCCTGGCCAAAGGCCGGGCGCCATAGAGCTCGTCGAAGCCGTTGTCGGCCAGCCAGCCGGCCGCCTCGTCGCTGGTCTCGATCGTCACGTGCCGGTCGGCCAGCTGGGCCTCGAGCTGCATGACGAACTTCTGCACCACCTGGCGGATGATCGAGGAGTCCAGCGGACGGAAGGCCACCACCGCATCGAGGCGGTTGCGGAATTCCGGCGTGAAGACCCGCTTGATCGCCTCTTCGGCCTCATGGTCAGCCTTGCCTCGGCCAAAGCCGATGGTGTTGCGC
Source organism: Caulobacteraceae bacterium UBA3198 (assembly GCA_002363865.1). Taxonomy (GTDB): domain Bacteria; phylum Pseudomonadota; class Alphaproteobacteria; order Caulobacterales; family Caulobacteraceae; genus Phenylobacterium. The sequence goes on along the minus strand of DEWY01000015.1, from coordinate 397,466 downwards.
TGCGCATCGGCCGCCCCGGCGTTGGTGGTCATGATGAGCACCACGTTGCGGAAGTCGATCTTCTTGCCATTGGAGTCGGTCAACACCCCGTGGTCCATGACCTGCAGCAGGATGTTGTAGACGTCCGGATGGGCCTTCTCGATCTCGTCCAGCAGGACCACGGCGTGGGGATGCTGGTCGACGGCGTCGGTCAGCAGGCCGCCCTGGTCGAAGCCCACATAGCCGGGAGGCGCCCCGATCAGGCGGCTGACCGTGTGCCGCTCCATGTACTCCGACATGTCGAAGCGCAGGAGCTCGATGCCGAGCGTCGAGGCCAGCTGACGGGCGGTCTCGGTCTTGCCGGTGCCGGTGGGCCCCGAGAAGAGGTAGCAGCCGATCGGCTTGTTGGGATCGCGCAGGCCGGCCCGGGCCATCTTCATGGCCGCAGACAGCTGATCGATCGCATCGTCCTGGCCATAGACCGCCCGCTTCAGGTCGGTCTCCAGCTGCTTCAGCGCCTCGGTGTCGGACTTGGAGACCGACTTGGGCGGGATGCGGGCGATCTTGGCCACCACGGCCTCGATCTCCTTGACCCCGATGGTCTTCTTCCGACGGCTCTCGGGCAGCAGCATCTGGCTGGCGCCGGCCTCGTCGATCAGGTCGATCGCCTTATCCGGCAGCTTGCGGTCATTGATGTACTTGGCCGACAGCTCCACCGCCGCCTTGAGGGCGTCATTGGTGTAGCGGAGCTTGTGGAACTCCTCGTAGTAGGTCTTCAGGCCCTTCAGGATCTTGATCGTGTCCTCAAGCGTCGGCTCGTTGACGTCGATCTTCTGGAAGCGCCGGACAAGCGCCCGGTCCTTCTCGAAGTGCTGACGGAACTCCTTGTAGGTGGTCGAGCCCATGCAGCGCAGGGCGCCTGAGGCCAGGGCCGGCTTCAAGAGGTTTGAGGCGTCCATGGCCCCGCCGCTGGTGGCGCCGGCGCCGATCACCGTGTGGATCTCGTCGATGAACAGGATGGCGTCGGGGTGGTTCTCCAACTCCTTGACCACCTGCTTGACCCGCTCCTCGAAGTCCCCGCGATAGCGGGTGCCGGCCAGCAGCGCCCCCATGTCCAGGGAGAAGATGGTCGCGCCAGCCAGGACCTCAGGCACCTGCTTGTTGACGATCTTGCGCGCCAGGCCCTCGGCGATGGCGGTCTTGCCCACACCAGGGTCGCCTACCAGCAGCGGATTGTTCTTGGTCCGCCGGCACAGGATCTGGATGCAGCGCTCGACCTCGGCGGCCCGACCGATCAGGGGATCGACCTTGCCCTCCTTGGCCTTCTCATTGAGATCGACGCAGTAGGCCTCAAGGGCCTCGCCGCCGGTCTTGACCGACGGCTTCTCCTCGTCGTCGGCGCCCTTGACGGGCTTGCCCTCGACGCTGGCGCCGGCCTTCTTGGCGATGCCGTGCGCGATGTAGTTCACCGCGTCGTACCGCGTCATGTCCTGCTCCTGCAGGAAATAGGCGGCGTGGCTCTCGCGCTCGGAGAAGATGGCCACCAGCACATTGGCGCCGGTGACGTCCTCCCGGCCCGAGGACTGGACGTGGATGACCGCGCGCTGGATCACGCGCTGGAAGCCCGCCGTGGGCTTGGCGTCCTCCCCGTCATCGACCACCAGCGAGCGGAGCTCATTGTCCACATAGCCGGTGAGGGTGGCCCGAAGGGCGCCCAGGTCGACGTCGCAGGCGCGCATGACGGCCGCGGCTTCTTCATCGTCGATCAGCGCCAGGAGCAGATGCTCCAGGGTCGCATATTCGTGCTTTCGCTCATTGGCGTAAGCGACCGCGCGATGCAGTGATTCTTCTAGGGGGCGCGAAAACGAGGGCAATCTGAGCCTCTCAATCCTTTTCCATGGTGCATTGAAGCGGGTGTTGATGCCGCCTGGCGGTATCTACGACCTGCGCGACTTTGGTCTCCGCCACCTCGAAGGTGAAGACACCGCAAACGCCCACGCCATACTGATGAACGTGCAACATGATCCTTGTCGCATCTTCGCGCGACTTGTTGAAAAACTGCTCCAGGACGTAAACGACGAACTCCATCGGCGTGTAGTCGTCGTTCAGCAGCAGGACTCGGTACATGGACGGCTTTTGCGTCTTCGGCTTGGTCTGAGTGATGACCGCCGATTTGACGCCCGTCGACACATCACCTTGCTTGCGCTCGGCCATCGAAAACGTCTCCTGGCGGGAGTCTGGTTCCCGCCGCTAAGGGATTAGATATGGAAAAGGGGCGCGTTTGAAAGGGTTGAAATCGTCGAAGCCCGACCCCAAGCAGCCGACGCCCATCTTTTTATCGTTGCGCCTACAGGCGTTTTTGACCCGCCTCAATCCCGATCAAGGGGTTTTGAGCGCAGGGCGCGGCCCCGTGTCAGGGCCTGGGGACCAAAGCGCGCCCTTATGGCGTCGGCGGTCGTCTCCTCCTTCAGAATCCTCTGCTCGTCGCCGCCGAACAGCTCGCCGGCCCCTTGTGTGGCGGGGGAAAGCTCGCTCAGCCCCACGCCGATCAGGCGGAAGGTGCGACCATCGGCCTCGCGACGCAAAAGCTCGCGGGCGGCGGCGAACAGGGTCTTGGCGGTCTGGGTCGGCTCGACCAGGGCGCGCCTTCGGGTCAGCAGCCGAAAGTCCGGGGTCTTCAGCTTCAGGGTCACCACCCGGCCGGTGACGCCGGCGGCGCGAGCCTGGATCGCCACCCGTTCACAGAGGGGTGAGAGCCGGTCCTCCAGCGCCTCATAGGCGGCGATGTCGGTGTTGAAGGTCGTCTCGGCGCTGATTCCCTTGCGGACCTGATCAGGATCCACCGGCCGTGTGTCGCGCCCGTGCGCCAGATCATGCAGGCGAACACCGTGCGCCCCGAACCGCCGGGCCAGGTCCTTCTGGTCCCACCGGGCCAGATCGCCGATGGTCTTCAGGCCCGCGGCCTCCAGGGATTTCACCATGGCCGGCCCCACGCCTGGCAGCAGGCCCACCGGACGCGGCGCCAGGAAGCTCTGCGCCTCGGCGGCCCCGATCACCGAAAAGCCCCGGGGCTTGTCCAGGTCCGAGGCGATCTTGGCCAGGAACTTGTTGGGGGCGAGGCCGATGGAGACGGTGAGCCCCGTCTGCGCCTCGATGCGGGCCTGGGCCCTCGCGAGGGTCACGGCCGGCGGCGCCCCATGCAGGCGCTCGGTGCCCGACAGGTCCATCCAGGCCTCATCCAGCGACAGGGGCTGGACCAGCGGCGTCAGCTCCGCCAGCAGGCCCATGATGGTCTTGCTCTCGGTCTTGTACTTGGCGAAGTCCGGCTTGATCACCACGGCCTGCGGGCAGGCGGCCAGGGCCTTGAACATCGGCATGGCCGAACGCACCCCATAGACGCGGGCCAGGTAGCAGCAGGTGGTCACCACGCCCCGGACGCCGCCGCCGACGATGACCGGCTGATCCCGAAGCTCTGGCCGGTCGCGCTTCTCCACCGACGCATAGAAGGCGTCGCAGTCCAGGTGCGCCATGGAGAGGTCAAACAGCTCGACGTGGGCCACCAGTCGCGGGGAGCCGCAGGATGGGCAACGGCGGGTGGCCGGCGCCTCGCCGGTCCAGATGCAGTCGCGGCAGAGGGCTTTCATCGGTTTTCCAGCGGCCAGAGCCAGGCCGCCCCCCGCACGCCCGAGGAATCTCCGTGGACCGCAGGCCGGATCGGCGTGTCGAACCCATCGGCGAACACATGCGGCCCGATGGCGCTCGGCAGGCGCTCATAGAGTTCGGCCACATTGGACATGCCGCCGCCCAGCACGATCACGTCGGGATCGATCAGGTCGACCACGCCGGCCAGGGCCCGGCCCAGCCGGTCCACGTATCGGCCAAGGGCGCCCTGGGCTCGGGGCTCTCCCGCCCGCGCCGCCTCGACGATTTGTGGGGCCGTCAGACCCGTCCCATGGTCGGCGGCCAGGGCCGGGCCAGAGATCCAGGTCTCCAGACAGCCCCGGCGTCCGCACCAGCAGGGCGGCCCGGGATGCTCCTTCGCCGTGGCCCAGGGCAGGGGGGTGTGGCCCCATTCGCCGGCCACCCCGTTGCGCCCCTCGATCAGACGGCCGTCCACCACCAGCCCACCGCCGCAGCCAGTGCCGAGGATGGCGGCGAACACCACACTCACGCCAGCGCCCGCACCATCGGCGGCCTCCGACAGGGCCAGGCAGTTGGCGTCATTGGCCAGGCGCACGGGGCGAGCCAGGGTCGCCTCCAGATCTTCGCCGAACCGCTCTCCGTTCAGCCAGACGGAGTTGGCGTTGCGGATCAGGCCAGTGCGCGGGGAGATCGAGCCGGGCATGCCGACGCCGATCTTTGCGGCCCTCCCGCCAATCTCAGCCTCTACCGCAGACACCAGCTCGGCCACGGCGGACAGGGCGGGCTCATAGGCGCCCGGATTGGGCCGGCGCAGGCGCGCGGCGATGTCGCCACTGGCGTCCAGGGCGGCGGCCTCGATCTTGGTGCCGCCGAAATCGACCCCGATGCGGATCATGGTCGTGTCGACGTCAGGAGATCGAATCGGCGATGGCGATGCGCAGGGCGTCCCAGTCGTCAATTCGCGTGTGTCGGTCCGGCGCGGCTGGGGCGAGCGGGCGCAGACGCTTATCGGCCACGTGCTGGAACCGGGTCACTGCGGGCGCCGTCGCTGCCACGGAGTCCAGGTTGGGCAGCAGGTCGTCGATGAAGGCGGCGGGCCCCTTCACCTGCTCCGCCAGGGCCGCGGCTAGCGGCCCCTTGGGCCCCGTATTGAGCAGCAGGGGATAGTCCAGTCCGTTGCGGCCCAGCCAGCGGGCCCTGGCCAGACGGCCCTGGCCTGGGGCATTGGTCAGGATCACCACCCCGGCCTGCTCAGCCAGGCGGCGCAGGGCCTCGGCCGCGCCCTCGGCGACCCGCATCTCGCCCGACCCGTAGCGGAAGAAGTCGTCATAGTGCCGGCGGCCTTCCTCGATCGCCAGGTGAGCCTCTTCGCCCGGACGATAGATGTTCTGGAACAGGGCGAAGCGCTCCACCCGGAACTCCAGCCCGCGGGTTTCCAGAAACGCGCCGAAGCCTTCCATGAAATGCCCCAGCACCTCGTCCACGTCGACGATTACCAGGGGGCGGGCCGGATCAAGCCCCAGGGCCTCCACCTGCGGGGTGCGGGCGCGGTCCCGGGCGCTCGGCGCAGGGCCAGCCGCCCGTGACGTCGTCACAGGGTCGGGGACGGGCGGGGTGGGGTGCGGCGTGTCGACCACTGGCTCTCTCGTGCGGCTAACGCCAGTTTAAGGATATCCGTGGGATCAATGGAACCAAAGGTGGGGTCGGCGGCAGATTCGCTGGCCGACAAGAGCATCGTCGGGATGACCATGGCCAAGAAGGTCCTCATCGTCGAGGATAACGAGCTGAACATGAAGCTGTTTCATGATCTGCTCGACGCCCAGGGGTATGAGACCCTGCAGACCCGCGAAGGCCTGCAAGCCCTCTCATTGGCCCGTGAGCACCGTCCCGACCTCATTCTCATGGACATCCAGCTGCCGGAGATTTCCGGGCTGGAGGTCACCAAGTGGCTGAAGGAAGACGACGAGCTGGCGGGTATTCCCGTCGTGGCCGTCACAGCCTTCGCCATGAAGGGCGATGAGGAGCGTATCCGCGAGGGCGGCTGCGAGGCCTACATCTCCAAACCGATTTCGGTGTCGCACTTCCTCGACACGATCCGCCGACTGCTGGGATAGGCCGCCATGTCCGCACGCATCCTGGTCGTGGACGATATCGAGGCCAATGTCCGGCTGCTCGAAGCCAAGCTCAGCGCCGAATACTACGAGGTGCTGACGGCCTATGATGGTCCCACAGCGCTGGCCATGGCTGCGGCCGAGCAGCCCGATATCGTCCTGCTGGACGTGATGATGCCCGGCATGGACGGCTTCCAGGTCTGCCGCCGGCTGAAGGATGATCCCGAAACCCGCCATGTGCCGGTGGTGCTGGTCACCGCCCTGGACGGCCGCGCCGACCGGATCGCGGGCCTCGAGGCCGGGGCTGATGAATTCCTGACCAAGCCCATCGACGACGTCATGCTGTTCGCCCGGGTGCGCAGCCTGACCCGCCTGAAGACCGTCATCGACGAGCTGCGGGTGCGCGAGGCCTCGGGCCGCCGCATCGGCGTCATCGCCGGCGCCGGCTCGCGCCTGGGCGGCACGGGCGGCCGGGTGCTGATCGTCGATGATCATGAACGCCAGGCCCAGCGGGTCGCCGCCGAGCTCTCCATCGAACACCGCCCGGTCATCGAATCGGAGCCCGACAAGGCCCTGCTGACGGCCCGCGGCCCTGTGGACCTGGTGATCGTCAATGTCACCGCCCGCAGCTTCGATGGCCTGCGATTCTCCGCCCAGCTTCGCTCGGACGAAGCCACCCGCCACCTGCCCATCCTGGCGATTGTCGATTTCGACGAGCGGCCGCGGCTGATGAAGGCCCTGGACATCGGGGTCAACGATCTGCTGTCCAAGCCTATCGACCCCCAGGAGCTGTCGGCGCGCGCGCGCACCCAGATCCGCCGCAAGCGCTACACCGACTATCTGCGGGACAATCTCGACCATTCCCTGGAGCTGGCGGTCACCGACCAGCTCACGGGCCTGCACAACCGCCGCTATATGACCGGCCAGCTTGAAGCCCTGGTCAAGCGCGCCGCCCATGGGGGCGAGCCGGTGGCGGCCCTGCTGATCGACATCGACCACTTCAAGAAGATCAATGACGGCTACGGCCACGATGTGGGCGACGAGGTGCTGCGGGAGTTCGCCGTGCGCCTGGCCTCGAACGTGCGCGCCGTCGATCTGCCCTGTCGCTATGGCGGCGAGGAATTTGTGGTGGTCATGCCCGGCACCCGGATCGAGGACGCCGAACGCATCGCCGAGCGCATCCGCCTGCACGTGGCCGGCTCGCCCTTCCGCGTGGCCCACGGGACCGAGCTCCTGACCGCCACCATCTCCATCGGCGTCGCCGCGACGCTCGGCCCCGACGACACCCCCGACGCCCTGCTCAAGCGCGCCGACGAGGGGCTCTATGAGGCCAAGTCCTCAGGCCGCAACAAGGTCATATCCCGGGCGGCGTAAAACGACTCGGGACTCTTAGGGACGAAACGCAAAACGCCCGGCTGATCCAGCCGGGCGTTTCCTTGTTCGCTCGTGGCGAGGCGATCCTACTTGATCTTGCCTTCGCGGAATTCCACGTGCTTGCGCACGACGGGGTCGTACTTCTTCATGACCAGCTTGTCGGTCTTGGTGCGGGCGTTCTTCTTGGTCACGTAGAAAAAGCCGGTGTCCGCCGAGGAGTTCAGGCGGATCTTGATGGAAGCTGGCTTCGCCATGGTCGGTCCTCGCGGGGCCGGGCAAGCGCGCTTACCCCGGCAGTCATTTCGAATGAGCCGCGGACAATACGAATCCGCAGACCAAAGTCAATGCGGGAGGGCGTTGATTGACCTCAGCCCCGAACCGCGGTCAACCGCCCGCTCTGATAGTCCAGGAGGGCCTGCCGGATCTCGTCCACCGTGTTCATCACGAACGGGCCGTGGGCGACCACGGGCTCATCGATGATCGGGGCGGCGTAGAAGAGGGCGCGGACGGGCGTCTGGGCGCTCACCGGCAGGATGTCGTCGGCCTCGGCGGCATGGGCCCAGGCGTGCTGGTCCGCCTTCAGGGCGGCCAGGTCGGCCCCGACCTGGGCCTCGCCCTCGAGGACCAGCAGGAAGCCCCGCCAGCCGGCCTTGAGGGGCAGGGCCAGCGCTGCGCCAGACTCCAGGCGCAGATCCATCAGGGCCAGGGGCCAGAGGCTGCCGTGGGGGCGGCTCTGCCCACCCAGCTCGCCGGCATAGAGCCTGGCCTCGTAGCCCTCGCCGGTGACCCGCGCGGTGTCGCTGACCCGCTGGTCGCCATAGCGGGCCGGGGTCATCTTCTGGGCCGCCGGCAGGTTCAGCCACAGCTGCAGGGAATGGACGCCGCGCGGTCCCGGCATCTCTGAATGCATCACCCCGCCGCCGGCGGTCATGAACTGAACGTCGCCAGCCTCCAGCTCTCCGTGGGCGCCGGTATGGTCCTCGTGCAGCATCTGGCCTTCCAGCACGAAGGTTACCGTCTCCATCCCCCGGTGGGGGTGGGTGGGGAAGCCGGCCGGCGGCGCGAACCAGTCCTCGGCCAGGAACAGGAAGGGGCTGTAGGGGCCGTGCTCCTGCGGGGCGATGATCAGGCGGTTCTGGTGGCGGGGGCCCAGCACATTGCGGGGGCCGGCGGTCTCGATGCGGTCGATCGCAAGCGCCATCGGCTCAGCCGTTCATCTTCGCGATCCAGGCGGCGAACTTGTCGCCCCAGCCCTCGATGAAGGCTGCGAACTTGGGATCGGAAAAACCGCCGTCTGCCGTGTAGTGCTCATCCTTGTGGGTGAAATAGATCTGCGGCATGCCCATCACCGCCACATTGATGGCGGTCAGCACATTGCGCAGGTCCACCTGGGCGGCGGCCGTGCCGACCGCGCCCGGCGTCGCGCCGGCGATGGCGGCGGGCTTGCCCGACCACACGCCCTGGCCAGGCGGCCGCGAGGCCCAGTCGATGGCGTTCTTCAGCACGCCCGGCATGGAACGGTTGTATTCCGGGGTCACGAACAGGACGGCGTCGGCGGCCTTGAGGGCGTCCTTGAAGGCGATGACCGCAGCGGGCGGGTCAGCCTCGTGGTCCTGGTTGTAGAGCGGCACATCGGCATAATCGACGATCTGCAGGTCGAGCTTTCCGGCGACGGTCTTGGCGATGGCCTCGGCCAGACGCCGGTTGACGGACTGGGCGCGAAGACTGCCGACGATGACGGCGACCTTGGGTCGATCGGACATGCGGACTCCTGAATGGGTTTCTAGAGGTGGCCGAGCTTATGGCCCTTCACGCCGAAACGCATATAGGGGGACGGACGCTCCGGATCATCCAGACGAAGCACTGCTTCCTTGATCATGGTCCGCGTGACCATGGGCAGCTCAAGGCCCAGCGCATCGTCGAAATCCACCCAGGCGATCTCCTCCAGCTCCCCGCAATCGGGCTGGCGATCCAGGCTGATCAGCCGCTCGGCGTCGGCCATCAGGAACCAGGTGTCGAACCGTTTGGCCAGCATGGGCGGGGTGACCGCCCGGGCGATGATCTCCATGGCCTCCAGATCGGCCATGGCGCCTTGCGCCAGGAATTCCCGCCAGGGGCCGACGCCCGGCCTCGGCGGGGCGGGCTTGGCCAGCAGGAGGCCCGCCTCCTCGAAGGTCTCACGGATGGCGGCCATGGCCAGCGCCCGGCCACGGCCCGGCTTGATGTGCCGGTCGAACTTGGCCGCCACTTCGGGCCGCAGGTCGGTGGCGTGGGGGGCGCGGAAGTCGGCCCGGTCAATGCGCCCGCCGGGAAACACCCAGAGATTGGGCATGAAGTCGTGGCCGCTGTTGCGCTTGCCCATCAGGACGCGGGGCTTGGCGGCGTCCCGGCGGACCAGGATGATGGTGGCCGCATCCCGCGGCTTCACGGCTCGGGCCCCCTCGGGGCGCATACGGCCGCCCTCGGGGCGGCGGGGAATCTCAGGCTCAGTCATGAAACAACTGTATGACCGCGACGGGACGCAGAGGAAGGGTGACGTTAGGGCAGGGGGAGAGTGGCGACGAGGACCGGCTCTCAAATCTCCTGCGTCTCGAATGGGCTCATAGCGGCGGTTCGGAATGTCCGCTCCCGAGCACGCACTGGAACCTAAATCCAATGCGCCTGCATCGGGCTCCTAGGAGGCGTCCGGGATGTCCGCTTTGGGGCGGTGAGCTTCATCGCCCATTTCGTCTTGCTTCATAGGCCCGTAGCCAGAAGGCCCAGCTTGGGCGAAGCTTGGTGCATGAAAAAGCTGAGCATCGCGGCGCTACTTAGCGTCCTCGTCGTGACGAACTCTGCTGTAGCGCAGCAACTGCAACCCTTGCCGACGACCCGCGAAGACAACTACGCGACGGCGCAGCGGTTCGCGAACTGTAGCGCGTGGTTCGGACTCATGGAGGTGGTCGCAACGCGCACCGGCATGCCCGAGACGGTGACGCTGGCGCAGGGTCGCGCGCGCGGCTGGAAGGTGGCGGGACTCCTGTTCATGGTCGAGGGGATGGCGCCCAGTCGAGCTACGGAGGCGACGGCGACCTTCGACAACTTGGTGGAGGTCCGATTGATGGAGCTGAAGGCGCGGTACGAACAGGACGCCGCGTTCATCACAGAGTCCCTGCCTATGGAATTCGCGCGCGAGTGCGAACCGTTGGTGCCGATGCAGGAGAAGCTAATTGAACTGATGCGACGCGGCCCAACAGAGCCGCAGGAATAAACGACCAAGGAGTCCCCATGCTTTCGGGTGAACGAGTTCGGCAGGCGTGGCACGTGCTGATCGGCAAGGCGCACGTGACCGACCTTCCACCACCGCCTGGGTGGGGCGCCGACCCGCTGACGTCCTTTATGGCTGACGCAGCGCGAAACCGGTGGGCGACATTCGCGCACTACGGGCCGACGATGCGAAATCTCGCCTATCTTGACGCCCAGTTCATGGGCTTGGATGGCTGGCGCGACCCTCCCAACCCTGTCACGCCGCACCTCGCTTTCCGCAGCCACTCAAATTTCCGCGCGGCCTGCGAACACGCCTTGGCAGGTCAGCTTGGCGACATGTTCCCGATGATTCGCGCCTGCATCGAGGCGGCGGCCTACGCTGTCCACCTAGAGGGTGACGCGAAGCGGACGGAAGCATGGTTGAGACGGCATGATGGAGCCGCCGCAATGAAAGTGGCGCGAGGGCGGGATTTTCACCACACCACAGTCCTAGCAAGCGTGATGGCGTTGGACGCAAGAGTAGGCGCGCTGTTCGGTGAGCTCTATCAGCAATCGATCGACTACGGTGGCCACCCGAACGAACGGGGTTTGAGCGCGAATGCGCAGGCAATGCCTGACGAAGGAGGCCGCCATTTATCCAGATCTATCTGCATCAGAACGGCCCTCGGCTCGTGTTCGGGCTGCATGCGGTGCTTGAGGCAGGCGCTGCAGCGCTTGCCATTCTTCGGCTCGTGTTCGCGGAGCGGCTTGGTCCGGATGACGAAAGCCACCGCGCATTTCGGGCGACCCTGCGAACGATCCGCGGATCCGCCGATGAAGGCGAATGGCCAGATCCGGAAGCAGCACCACCGGGCCAAAACCCAGGCTGAACATCAGAGAGTCGCCGGCCCGCCGCCCCGCAGTCGGCGTGATTGCCAGGCCGTTTTAAAGGCAGGCAGGCCGCACCCGTCGAACTGGCTGCCGAAAGTCCGCGTTCCGACAGTCTGCGAACGTTTGCTTCTGGCGCTGACTCGATGCCCCCTCAACTGGCTACCCTCGCTCCGGGACAGCCCGCTGAGCCGCAGGGTGAAAAGTCGATGTTAGTAGAGCCATGATACCGCACGAGACATGTCACCGTGCTCCTCTGAAGCCTTCCTCATCGGGCCGCCCTGGTCTTTCGCTATTGGCGGCGCAGCGACCCTAATGCTCGCGATACTCGGCTTTGGCTTCAGATGGCGCTCGGTCCTCGCCGCTGGCGCCGTCCACGTCATTGCATCTTGTCTGCTGGCCTACGGACCCGAGGGCAGGGCCGGCGAATTGGTCCGACTGGGCCTAGCCGCACTCTATCTGGCGGGGGTATGCATCGGGGTGAAGACCCGTTTTGATCAAACCGGCATTCGCAACAGCAGGAAGTACAATCCTCGCCACTGGCGCCCGTGGCCAATCCGCTGGTAGCCGCGCTTGCAGCCTCGCGCAATGACGCCTCTCATCATCTTGCCGCCTGGCCGACAGGACTGAGGTCTCAAATGTCCGCAGTCTGGCTCGGAGCCTATGTCCGCAAGTGGCGCCTAGCGGAAACGGACGTCAGCTTGGCGATGGGAGCGCAATCGCCCCCTAGCGCCGTCGGTGTTTGCCGCCCTGCCGGGGCAGGGGCGGGCGGCCGGCCTTGCGGCGGATCCCCAGGCGCGGCCGCGGGGCGGTGGGGTCGGGCGCTGCCGGCTCGCTCAGCATCTCGAACAGCAGGCCGCCGGTGATCGGCGTGGCCTCGCGCAGGCGCACCTCAACGCTCATGCCCAGCGGCCAGCGGGCGCCGGAGCGTTCGCCGATCAGGGCGTGCATCTTCTCATCGTGGATGAAGAACTCATCCCCCAGGTTGGAGATCGGGATCAGACCGTCGGCGCCGGTCTCGGCCAGGCGGATGAACAGGCCAAAGCGGGTCACTCCGGTGATGCGGCCACCGAAGGTCGCGCCCACCTTGTCGGACAGGAAGGCGGCCACATAGCGGTCGGTGGCGTCGCGCTCGGCGGCCATGGCCCGGCGCTCGGCATGGGTGATCTCCTCGGCCGTGGCCTTCATGTGGGAGATGTCCCAGTCGCTGAGACCGTCTGGTGCGCCCGGCAGGTTGAGGCCCAGCGCGCTGATCAGGCCCCGGTGGACGATGAGGTCGGCGTACCTGCGAATAGGCGACGTAAAGTGCGCATAACGGGCCAGATTCAGGCCGAAATGGCCGATATTGTCGGTGGAGTAATGGGCCTGCATCTGGGTGCGCAGGACCACCTCATTGACGATCTCGGCGTGGGGGCCCTCCCGGGTCAGGTCCAGCAGACGGTTGAACCGGTCGGTGCGGACGGCCTCGCCCTTGGACCAGTTCACCGAGATCGAGCCCAGAAACTCGCCCAGGGAGTCCAGCTTCTCCGGGCTGGGCGCATCGTGGATGCGGTAGATCAGCGGCGTCCGCTTGGCCTCCAGGGTCTCGGCCGCGCAGACATTGGCCTGGATCATCATCTCCTCGATCAGCTTGTGCGCTTCGAGGGAAGGGCGGGGCGTGATCGAATCGATCTTCCCGTCGTCGCCGATGACGATGCGGCGTTCAGAGCTTTCGATGGCCAGGGGCGAGCGGGCTTCGCGGCCCTTCTTCAGGGTCAGGTAGGCGGCCCACAGGGGCTTGAGGATGGGGTCGAGCAGGGGGCCGGCCTTGTCGTCGGGGCGGCCGTCTATGGCGTCCTGGGCCTGTTCGTAGGCGAGCTTGGCGGCGGAGCGCATGAGGCCGCGGACGAACTTGTGGCTGCGCTTGCGCCCCTGGCGGTCGAAGACCATGCGCACGGCCATGCAGGCCCGGGTCTCGCCCTCACGCAGGGAGCAAAGGCCGTTGGAGAGCCGCTCGGGCAGCATCGGCTCCACCCGGTCGGGGAAGTAGACGCTGTTGGCCTTGTCCCGGGCCTCGCGGTCCAGGGCGCCAGCCGGGCGCACATAGGCGGCCACGTCGGCGATGGCGACCCAGACGATCCAGCCCCCTTCGTTGGCCGGATCCTCGTCGGCCTGGGCGTAGACGGCGTCGTCATGGTCGCGGGCGTCGGCGGGGTCGATGGTGATCAGCGGCAGGTCGCGCAGGTCCTCGCGGCCGGCCAGGGTCGGCGCCTGAGCGGCCTCGGCCTCAGCGACAGCCTCGTCGGAGAAACCGGTGGGAATGCCGTGACTGTGGATGGCGATCAGGCTGGCGGCCCGGGGTTCGTCCTCGCGGCCGACCACCTCCAGCACCTTGCCGCGCTTGGGGCCATGATGGCGCTCTGCCGTCCCTACCTGGGCCAGGACCAGGTCGCCATCCTTGAGCTGGCCGTCATCGAAGACGATCAGGCTTTCCTTGGACTTGCGGTCCACCGGCTCGACGCGGACCTCGCGGCGATGCTTACGCACCACGCCCAGCACCCGGTGGGCGCTCTGGCCCAGGCGCTTGATCAGCCGGGCTTCGATCTCGCCGGTCTCCAGGGTGACGAAGCGGACCAGCAGCCGGTCGCCGAGGCCCGGCGCCCCAGCCACTTCCTCGGCCTTGTCCGGCGCCAGGTGGACGAGCGGCGTGTCCTCCGCCCCCTTGGTCAGGCGCACCAGCAGGTCGCCGTCGGTGTCGCGCTCGACCACGTCGACGACCCCCACGGGCGGCAGGGCGCCGGTCTCGGCCACACCCTTGCGCCCCCGTCGGCTCAAGGTCCCTTCGGCCTGCAGTTCGCCCAGCATCTCACGGAGGGCCCGGCGGTCGGCGCCCTTCAGCCCGAAGGTCCGCGCCAGCTCCGAGCGATCTGTCTCGCCGGTCTCGCGAATGTGGCGCAGCAGGGTCTCGCGGTCAGGCAGGCCCGGGGCGCGGGCGGCGGCGAAACGTTCGGACTTGGGCTTGCGGGTCTTGGCCATCGCGCCTTGTAACGCGGGAATCGCGCTTACGCTTCAGTCGTCATCGTCCTTGAAGGCGCCGAACAGGGTCAGGCCTTCGATGGTGGTGGCGCCGTCGGTCTTGCGCACGGTGCGCACCGCGCCGTGGTCCTTCAGGGCCTGCGCCAAACGCTCTGAGTGGGTGACCAGCCAGACCTGGGTCCGCTCCGAAGCCTTGGCGATCAGGGCCGCCAGGGGCTCCATCAGGTCGGGATGCAGGCTGGCCTCGGGCTCGTTAAGCGCGATGAAGGGCGGCAGGCGATAGGCCAGCAGGGCGCCGGCCAGGGCCAGGAAGCGCAAGGTGCCGTCGGACAGCTCGGCGGGCTCAAAGAACCGTTGGGGAAATTCGGGCAGGCGCAGGCCGAAGGTGGCGGTCCGGTCCGGAAAAGGCAGACTGAGCACCGCGCCGGGAAAGGCGCTGGTCACCGCCTCGTCCAGGTCGCGCCGATCCTGCCGGATATGGGCGAGCGTCGCGAAGACCGCCGCCAGGTTTGATCCGTCGGAGGCGAGCGTCGGGGCGGCCACGGCCACGCACGGCCGGCGCAGGGCTGAGTCCGCGTCGGTGCGGACGTCGTGATAGAAGCGCCACTCCAGCAGGGTTCGCCGCACGGCGTCGAGTTCCGGATAGCGGCCGGGATCCTCCAGCCGGCCCAGCAGGGTCTCGGAGGACAGCAGGTCGATGTCGAGCTCGGCCGGCCGGCCCTCGGCGTCCCGCGCCATCACCGAGGCGTTGCGGCGTTCCACCAGGCGCGACCGGCGCTGGCCCGACAGATAGGTCAGGCTTTCGGCCTTCACCTGCGGCTCCAGCTCGAAGGCCGCGGCGGTGACCTTCTGGGGGAAGCCCACCTCCACCTCGTAGCGGAAGGCGCTGTTGCGGGCGCCCGGCGCAGCCAGGGTGACCGACAGAGCGATGCGGGTCGGCTCCTTGCCCTTGCGGGGGCCGGCCCACATGGCCAGGTCCAGGCCCTCGGCCGCCAGGCGCGCGCCGAGCTGGTTCTGGGCGGCGGCCTGCAACAGGTCCAGCGCCCGGTAGAGGTTGGACTTGCCGACGCCATTGGCGCCGACAAACACGTCCAGCCGCGACATCGGATAGGTGATGGCCCGCAGCGACCGGTAGCCTGAGACCGAGATGTCGCGGACAGGCAGGTCCACCGGTCTTAACTCGCCGCGGTTTTCTTGGCCGGCGTCTTCTTGGCGGCGGGTTTTTTGGCTGCC
Source organism: Caulobacteraceae bacterium UBA3198 (assembly GCA_002363865.1). Lineage (GTDB taxonomy): Bacteria > Pseudomonadota > Alphaproteobacteria > Caulobacterales > Caulobacteraceae > Phenylobacterium. Next base: position 381,999 of record DEWY01000015.1, on the reverse strand, counting down.
GGCTTCTTGGCTGCCGGCTTTTTCGCGGCCGTCTTGGCGGCAGGCGCCTTTTCAGCCTTCTCGGCCTTGGGCTTGGCGGCCGCCTTCTTCACCGGCTTTTTCTTGGTCCCGCCCTTGGCCTCGCGCTCGGCCAGCAGGGCGACGGCCTGCTCCAGGGTCACCTCCTGGGGATCGCCGCCCCGGGGGATGTTGGCGTTGGTGGCGCCATGCTTGATGTAGGGGCCAAAGCGACCCGACAGGATGCGCACCGGCGCCCCGTCGGCCGGGTGGACGCCCAGGTCCTTCAGCGCAGCGGCCTCGCCGCGACGCCCTTTGCCGCCGGCCTTCTTTTCGGCGATCAGAGCCACGGCGCGGTTGAGGCCCACCTCGAACACCTCGTCGATGCTCTCCAGATTGGCGTAGGCGCCGTTGTGCTGGACGAAGGGGCCATAGCGGCCAAGCCCCGCCAGGATCATTTGGCCGTCCTCCGGATGCTCGCCCACCTCGCGGGGCAGGCGCAGCAGGCGCAGGCCCTTTTCCAGGTCCATGGCCGCCGGCGACCAGGTCTTGGGCAGGCTGGAGCGCTTGGGCTTGTCGCCTTCGCCGAGCTGCACATAGGGGCCAAAGCGGCCGTTCTTCAGATGCACGATCAGGCCGGTCTCCGGATCGGTCCCCAGCTCCCGGTCGGCGTTGGCTGCGTCGGCCTCGTCGCCCTCGCTCTGGGCGATGGGGCGGGTGAAGCGGCACTCGGGATAGTTGGAGCAGCCGATGAAGGCGCCGAACTTGCCGGTCTTCAGGGACAGCTGGCCCGTGGCGCAGGTGGGGCAGGCCCGGGGATCTGATCCATCGGCCTTGGCCGGGAAGATGTGGGGCCCCAGGGCCTCGTTCAGCGCGTCCAGGACGTTGGTGACCCGCAGCTCGGAGATCTCGCCCACGGCGGCGTGGAAGTCCTGCCAGAACTCCCGCAGCAGCACCTTCCAGTTCAGATCGCCGGCCGAGACCAGGTCGAGCTTTTCCTCCAGGGCGGCGGTGAAGTCGTACTCCACATAGCGGCGGAAGAACTGCTCCAGGAAGGCGGTGACCAGCCGGCCCTTGTCCTCGGGCACGAACCGGTTCTTGTCCATCTTCACATAGTCGCGGTCCCGCAGCACGGTGAGCACCGAGGCGTAGGTGGACGGCCGCCCGATGCCGAGCTCCTCCATCTTCTTGACCAGGCTGGCTTCGGAATAGCGGGGCGGCGGCTCGGTGAAGTGCTGGGCGGCCCGGGCGGTGGCGACCTTGGCGGCCGCCCCCTGGCTGACCTGGGGCAGGCGGCCGGACTCCTCGTCGTCGGCGTCGTCGCGGCCCTCCTCGTAGACGGCCAGATAGCCGTCGAACAGGATCACCTGGCCGGTGGCGCGCAGGCCGGTCTGGCCATCGGCGCTCTCCAGCTCGATGGTGGTGCGCTCGATGCGGGCGCTCTCCATCTGCGAGGCGATCATCCGCTTCCAGATCAGCTCGTAGAGCCGGCCCAGATCGCCCTCGAGGCGCAAGGAGCCCGGATTGCGGGCCAGGCTGGTGGGACGGATGGCCTCGTGGGCCTCTTGGGCGTTCTTGGCCTTGGTGCGATAGATCCGCGCCTGCTCGGGGACATAGTCCTTGCCATAGACCCCGGCGATCACCTGGCGGGCCTCGTCCAGGGCTTCGGGCGCAGCCTGCACGCCGTCGGTCCGCATATAGGTGATCAGGCCGACGGTCTCGCCGCCGATGTCGACGCCCTCATAGAGCTTCTGGGCCGCCTGCATGGTGCGCTGGGCCGAGAAGCCGAGCTTGCGAGACGCCTCCTGCTGCAGGGTGGAGGTGGTGAAGGGCGGGGCGGGCGAGCGCTTGGCGGGCTTCTTCTCCACCGAGGCGACCGTGAAGCTGGCGGCCTGGACGGCGGCCTTGGCGGCCTCGGCCGCGGCCTCGTCACCCAGGTCGAACTTGGTCAGGCGCTTGGCCTGGTGCTTGACCAGCCGGGCGAGGAACGGATCGCCGCCAGCCGACACGTCGGCGTCGACCGTCCAGTACTCCTGGGTCTTGAAGCGCTCGATCTCGAGCTCGCGGTCGACGATCAGGCGCAGGGCCACCGACTGGACCCGGCCGGCCGAGCGGGAGCCCGGAAGCTTCCGCCAAAGCACCGGCGACAGGGTGAAGCCCACCAGATAGTCGAGCGCGCGGCGGGCGAGGTAGGCCTCGACCAGCTCCATGTCGATGTCCCGCGGCGCCTTCATGGCCTCGGTGACGGCGGACTTGGTGATGGCGTTGAACACCACCCGCTGGACCGTGGCGGTCTTGATGACCTTCTTCTTCTGAAGCACCTCCAGCACGTGCCAGGAAATGGCCTCGCCTTCGCGGTCGGGGTCGGTGGCCAGGATCAGGCGGTCGGCGCCCTTCATGGCGTCGGCGATGTCGTTGAGCCGCTTGGCGGACTTGGCGTCCACATCCCAGCTCATGGCGAAGTCGTCATCGGGACGGACCGAGCCATCCTTGGGCGGCAGGTCACGCACATGCCCGTAGGAGGCCAGGACGATATAGTCCGACCCCAGGTACTTGTTGATGGTCTTGGCCTTGGCCGGGCTCTCAACGACGACGACGTTCATTTATGGAGCTTTGACTGGGGGTTCCGCGAGCAAAACGCCCGGAACACAAAGGCGCGAAAGGTGGGCCGGGGGGTAGGGCCGTGTCAACCGGCCTGAAAATACAACCTTGAGTATCTAAGAAAATCGTATTTGGTGTAGATCTCGAATCTGAATATCTCCGATATGCGATGACTTCACCCCTGCCGCATGACGCTTCGCCCCAACAGGTGGCCTTGTTTATCGAAGAGATGCTGCGTGATCTGTCGGAGCTGGCGGCGGTCAAGGGGTATCGGGGATTGGCCACGACCCTGATGGTCGCCGCCCTGGAAGCCGCCCGCGCCTCGGCCGGGGCGCCAGACACCGAAATCTGACGCCTCATCCGGTCGCCGCCATGCCGCCGGGCAGAAGTTCGGCCCGTCCGGCCAGGGCCAGCTCCACCAGGGCTGCGGCCACGGCGCCGGCCTCCCGGCCTGTGGCGCGCACCAGTTCGTCCCGGGACACCGGCGTCGGCGACAGCAGGGCGGCGACCGTCTCGGTCAAGCCAACGTCGGAGTCCGTCATGTCGCCCGCGCCGCGATAGGCGCAGGGGGGCTCGCGAACCCCGCCAAGGGTTTCCAGGGCCCTGAAGACATCGGCGGCGCCCTCGCAAAGGGCGGCCCCCTGGCGGATCAGGTCATTGGTTCCCCGGGCCCGCGGGTCGAGGGGAGAGCCCGGCACCGCCAGCACCTCGCGGCCCTGTTCGCCGGCCAGCCGAGCTGTGATCAGGGAGCCGGAGCGCAGCTCGGCCTCGACCACGATAACGGCGCGGGACAGGCCGGCGATGATCCGATTGCGGCGGGGAAAGTCCCGGGCCTGGGCCTGGCGGCCGGGGGGGTGTTCGGCCACCACGCAGCCGTGTTCGATCAGCCGCTGATAGAGATCGCGGTGTTCGGGGGGATAGATGTCGTCCACGCCGCCCCCCAGGACGGCGACGGCGCCATGCTCCAGCGAGCCCTCATGGGCGGCGCCGTCAATCCCGCGCGCCATGCCGGAGACCACCACGAGACCGGCCTGACCAAGATCAGCCGCCAGGCCCCGGGCGAATCGCTGACCGGCGGCCGAGGCGACCCGCGCCCCGACGATGGCGACGGTGGTGCGCTCCAGCAGGCTGACATCCCCCCGCGCCCAGAGCACCGGCGGCGGCGGGTCCAGGGCGGCCAGCGACGGGGGATAGACGGGGTCGCAGGCGCAGATCAGCTGGGCGTCCAGGGCCTCGCCGGCGGCCAGCTCGGCCTCGGCCTCCTGCACGGTGGGGATGGCCGGAGGCCGGCTGCGGCCGCCGCGCCGGGCGAGTTCGGGCAGGGCGGCCAGGGCCCGTCCCGGTTCGGCATAGCGGCGGATCAGCTGGTCGAAGGTCACCGGGCCGACACCCTCGGTGCGGGCCAGCCGCAGCCAGTCCCGTCGGGCCTCGGGCGACAGCGTATGGGTCATGCAGGCTCTTCGGGGCTGGTCGCCTTGCCGCCGCCGATCTTCGGCTCCTGGCCCTTGAGCAGGCGGCCAATATTGTCCTTGTGGCGGATGAAGATCAGCACCGCCATGACCAGGGCGAGCACCGCCACCGGATAGGGGCGATCGGTGAGAAAGACATAGACCGGCGCCAGGACGGCCGCGGTCAGGGCGGCCAGGGAGGACATGCGGAAGACTAGGGCCATAAGGATCCAGGTGGCGCCGGCCAGCATGCCCACCGGCCACGCCGCGGCCAGCAGGGTGCCGAAGAAGGTGGCCACACCCTTGCCGCCCTTGAAACCCAGCCAGACCGGGAAGATGTGGCCGATGAAGGCCGCCCCGCCGGCCAGGGAGGTCAGGGTCGCCTGCACGCCCTGCGGCGCCGTCCTGGTCAGGGACCAGGCGATGAACACCGCAAGCGCGCCCTTGCCCCCGTCGCCCAGCAGGGTCAGCAGGGCCAGGTCCTTGCGCCCGGTGCGCAGGACATTGGTCGCGCCGATATTGCCCGAGCCGATGGAGCGGACGTCGCCGGCGCCGCCCAGGCGGGTGGCGATGACGCCAAAGGGTATGGAGCCCAGGAGGTAGCCGCCGATCACGGCGATGGCGATGAGTATCAGGCTGAGCTGGTCGGTCGGCATGGCGAGTCCCCCGTCTTGTCTGTCGCCCCAGTCGTAGCCGCGCCCGGCGCCGCCGTCACGGTTGCGCTTGACGTTGCTGTTTTGTTCCAGAATTCGCGGCTTGGCAATGGGCGGCGAAACGGACGGAGGGTTCTAATCTCGCCGATAGACCACCCGGCCGTCGACCAGGGTCATGCGCACGACCCCCTGCAGGCGACGGCCGTCGAAGGGGGAGTTCTTGGACTTGGACTTCAGGTCCGCCAGTTCCACCACCATGGGCGCGGCCAGGTCGCACAGGACGAGGTCGGCGGGCGCGCCCTTGGCCAGGCGTCCGGCGGGCAGGCCCAGCAGGGCGGCGGGGCGGCTGGTCACCTTGGCCATCAGGTCGATGAGGGGGATGCGCCCTTCGTGATGGAAGGCCAGCAGGGCCGGCAGCAGGGTCTGCAGGCCCACGGCGCCCGGCGCGGCCTCGTCATAGGGCAGGCGCTTGTCCTCGGCCGGGGCCGGGGCGTGGGCCGAGACGACGATGTCGATGAGGCCTGAGGCCAGGGCCTCGATCACCGCCTGGCGGTCGTCCTCGCCGCGCAGGGGCGGGTCGACCTTGCAGAAGGTGCGGTAGTCGCCGATGTCCACCTCGTTGAAGGACAGGTGGTTGATCGAAGTGGTGGCGGTCACGTCCAGGCCGCGGGCCTTGCCCCGCTCCAGGCTTTCCAGGGCGCAGGCCGTGGTGATCTGATCCACCAGCAGCCGCCCGCCGGTGAGTTCGACCAGGGCGAGGTCGCGCTCCAGCATGATCTTTTCGGCGATGGGCGGGACTGACGGAAGGCCCATGCGGCCGGCCAGCTCGCCCTCGGTGGCCGCCGCGCCGGCCGACAGCCAGGGATCGGCTGGTCGGTGGGCGACCAGCACCCCGAAGCTGCGGGCATAGGCCAGCAGGCGGCGGAAAACCTTTGAATTGACGATGGGATGGTCGGCGTCGGTGACATAGACGCAGCCGGCGTCGCGCATCAGGCCGATCTCGGCCATCCGCTCGCCCGCAAGGCCCTTGGTGGCCGCGCCGGCCGGATAGACATGCACCAACTCGATGTCCCGGGCCCGGCGCAGGATGAAGTCCACCACCGAGGGATCGTCCACCACCGGCGAGGTGTCGGGCTGGACGACGATGGAGGTGACGCCGCCGGCCGCAGCCGCCAGGGCGGCGGACTTCAGCGTCTCCTTGGGCTCGGCACCCGGCTCGCCGGTCTTGACCCGCAGGTCGATGAGGCCGGGGCTGAGCATGGCGCCGCGGGCGTCCAGGGTCTCGATCTCGTCTGACAGGCTTCCCAGCTCGCCGCCGAAGACGACGTCGGCGATCTTGCCGTTCTTGACCAGAAGGGCGCCGGGCGCATCCTGGCCGGACGCCGGATCAACGAGGCGGGCGTTGAGGATCGCCAGGGGACGGGAAGCCATCAGTCGTTATCCAGCCTTGCCGAAAGGGCGGCGAGCACCGCCATGCGGGCGGCGACCCCCATCTCCACCTGATCCTGGATCAGGCTGACGGCCAGGTCGTCGGCCACCTCGGAATCGATCTCCACCCCGCGGTTCATGGGGCCGGGATGCATGACCCGGACATGGGGGGCCGCACAGGCCAGCTTTTCCCGGTCGAGGCCGAAGAAGCGGAAGTACTCCCGCTGAGACGGCGCGAGCACCCCGTCCATGCGCTCCAGCTGCAGGCGCAGCATCATGACCACGTCGCAGCCTTCGATGCCCTTGCGCAGGTCGTGATAGACCGCCGAGCCCCAGCGGTCGGCCTCGGCGGGCATCAGGGTGGGCGGACCCACCAGGCGAACCTCGGCGCCCATCATCTGCAAGAGGCCGACATTGGAGCGGGCCACCCGGCTGTGCAGCACGTCGCCGCAGATGGCCACCCGCAGGCCGGCGATGCGGCCAAAGGCCCGGCGCATGGAGAGCGCGTCCAGCAGGGCCTGGGTTGGGTGCTCATGCTGGCCGTCGCCGGCGTTGATCACCGAGCAGGACACCTTCTGCGACAGGAGCGAGGCGGCGCCGGACGAGGCGTGGCGCACCACCAGCAGGTCCGGCTGCATGGCGTTCAGCGTCACGGCGGTGTCGATCAGGGTCTCGCCCTTGGAGATGGACGAGGCCCGCGGGCTCATATTGACCACATCGGCGCCCAGCCGCTTGCCGGCCAGTTCGAAGGAGCTCTGGGTGCGGGTGGAGTTCTCGAAGAACAGGTTCATCAGCGTGCGACCCTTGAGCAGGTCGAGCTTCTTCGAGGTCTGGCGGTTGAGGGCGACGAAGCCGTCGGCCAGGTTCAGCAGGTCGGTCACTTCGACAGGATTCAGGTCCAGGACCGACAGGAAGTGGCGCTTGGGGAAGGGGAAGGTCTTCCCCAGGACGTCGATCAGACTGGAATCGGGGGCGCTCATGGGGCCGTCCTCTTAAGGGGGCGGGGCGGTCTCGCCAAGACGTCTGTCCTGCGCCCCTCCATTCGCCCTAGGCCTCCGCCGCCGGCAGGTTGCGCAGGCGCTCCAGGGCGCCCTGGAGGATCCAGGCCGCGGCGGTCTTGTCGACCACCTCGCCCCGGCGGGCCCGGGTCATGTCGATCTCGTCCACCAGCATGCGGTTGACCGCCACCGAGGACATCCGCTCGTCCCAGAAGGCGATGGGCAGGTCTCGAAGGCGCAGCAGGTTGCGGGCGAAGGCGCGGCTGGACTGGCAGCGGGGGCCCTCAGTGCCGTCCATATTGACCGGCAGGCCGATGACGAGGGCCAGGGCGCCGCGATCGGCCATGAGCGCAAACAGCTCCTCGGCGTCCTGGGTGAACTTGGTCTTGCGGATCAGGGCGAGCGGCGAGGCGACCATCCGCATGCCGTCGGACACCGCAACCCCGATCGTCTTCTCCCCCAGGTCCAGGCCGAGCACAGGCGCGATCGGCGGCAGGGCGGCGGGCAGGTCGAGAAGGTCAAGAACGGGCATGCGCCGCTCATACCACCGGCGCCCCCACGCGCCACGGGATTTCGAGGGCTCGGGCTGTCGGTTCATCGACCGGCTATATTGGTCAAGGCCAGGCTTGAGCGTAGACCGGGGAAACAAGGCGGGGGACTGAGATGTCGACGACGGAGACGACCGACTGGCCGCGCAAGACGCGGGATATTCACAATCATCACATGGATTCCACCGTCTGGGACCGGATCGAATTCCGGGACGATGACGTGGTGGTGGCGACCTACGCCAAGTCCGGCACCACCTGGACCCAGCACATCGTAGGGCAACTGGTCTTCGCCGGCGATCCTGAGGTGAAGGTGGCCGAGATTTCGCCGTGGGTGGACCTGCGGGTCATGCCGCCGAATCTTCCAGAGATTCTGGAAGCGCAGTCCCACCGGCGGATCATGAAGACCCACCTGCCGGTGGATGCGCTCAATTTTTCGCCCAAGGCCAAGTATCTCTATATCGGCCGGGATGGCCGCGACGTGGTCTGGAGCCTCTACAACCATCATGCCGGGGCCAATCAGCTCTGGTACGACGCGATGAACGACACGCCGGGCCGGGTTGGTCCGCCGATCGGGCGGCCGGATCCCGACATCCGCCGCTACTTCCTCACCTGGCTCGAGCAGGATGGCGCGCCCTTCTGGGCCTATTGGGAGAATATCGCCAGCTGGTGGGCGATCCGCGACCTGCCCAATGTCAAGCTCGTCCACTTCAATGACCTGAAGCAGGACCTGGAAGGCGAGATGCGCAAAATCGCCGCCTTCCTCGATTGCGACATCCCCGAGGACCGCTGGCCGCAGATCCTGGAGCACTGCTCCTTCGACTGGATGAAGGCCCATGCGGAGAATGTGGCGCCGCTCGGCGGGGCGATCTTCGAGGGCGGCGCCCAGACCTTCATCAACAAGGGGGTGAACGGCCGCTGGCGCGATGTGCTGACGCCGGCCGATATCGCCGCCTATGAGGCGCGCGCGCAGGCCGAACTGGGGTCCCAGGCCGCCGCCTGGCTGGCCGAGGGCGTGGCTGTATAGGGCCCACGGGCGGCGGCAGACTGACGAGCGTGACGGGATTGCGTTGCGCGCGGCTTGTCAAAGGTGGCGTCGCACGGCTAACCCACGGGTCAGATTGCAAGGAGGCCCCCATGGCCATCGACGCGGCGACCGTGCGCAAGGTCGCCAAGCTGGCGCGCATCGCCGAACCCGAAGCGCGCATCGAGCCCCTGGCCCAGGAGCTCAACGGCATCCTGACCTGGATCGAGATGCTGAACGAGGTGGACACCGACGGGGTCGAGCCCATGACCTCGGTGGTTCACCAGGGACTGCCCATGCGCGAGGACGTGGTCACCGAGGGTGGCGACCCGGCCAAGGTGCTGGCCAATGCGCCCAAGGCGGCCAAGGACTTCTTCGTTGTCCCCAAGGTGGTGGAATAGATGAGCGACCTGACCAAGCTCACCCTCAAGTCCGCCCTTGAAGGCCTCGAAACCAAGGCCTTTTCCGCCGTGGAGCTGACCCAGGTCCATATCGAGGCGGTGGAGTCGGCCAAGGCGCTGAACGCCTATGTGCTGGAGACGCCGGACAAGGCGCTTGCCATGGCGCAGGCCAGCGACGCGCGCCGCGCGCGGGGCCAGGCCGGCGCCCTGGACGGCGCGCCCCTGGGGATCAAGGACCTGTTCTGCACCGAGGGCGTTCGCTCGACGGCCTGCTCCAAGATCCTTGGCAATTTCCAGCCGACCTATGAGTCCAGCGTCACCGCCAATCTGTGGCGGGACGGGGCGGTGATGCTCGGCAAGCTCAATATGGATGAGTTCGCCATGGGCTCGTCCAACGAGACCAGCGCCTTTGGCCCGGTGATCAATCCCTGGCGTGCGTCGGGCGAGACCACGGCGCTGACGCCGGGCGGCTCGTCCGGCGGCTCGGCCGCCGCGGTCGCTGCTCAGCTCTGCCTCGGCGCTACGGCTACCGACACCGGCGGCTCCATCCGTCAGCCCGCGGCCCTGACCGGCACGGTGGGTATCAAACCGACCTATGGCCGCTGTTCGCGCTGGGGCGTGGTGGCCTTCGCCTCGTCCCTGGATCAGGCCGGCCCGATCGCCCGGACGGTGGAGGACGCCGCCCTGCTGCTGACCTCCATGGCTGGACACGACGCCCGCGACTCCACCAGTCTGGACGTGGCCGTCCCCGACTTCGCCAGCTTCGTGGGCAAGTCGGTGAAGGGCATGCGGGTGGGCATCCCCAAGGAATACCGGGTCGAGGGCATGCCCGCCGAGATCGAGCAACTCTGGGAGCAGGGCGTCGCCTGGCTGAAGGAGGCCGGCTGCGAGATCGTCGAGGTGTCCCTGCCGCACACCAAATACGCCCTGCCGGCCTATTACATCGTCGCCCCGGCCGAGGCCTCGTCCAACCTCGCCCGCTATGACGGCATGCGCTACGGCCTGCGAGTGGACGGCGCCAACCTGACCGAGACCTATGAACAGACCCGCGCGGCGGGCTTCGGCGAAGAGGTCAAGCGGCGCATTCTGATCGGCACCTATGTGCTGTCGGCCGGCTATTACGACGCCTATTACCTCAAGGCCCAGAAGGTCCGCCGGCGCATCGCCGACGACTTCGATCAGGCCTTCGAGAAGGTCGACGCCCTGTTGACGCCAACGGCGCCCTCGGCCGCCTTCCCCCTGGGGGAGAACGCCGATGATCCGGTGGCCATGTACCTCAACGACATCTTCACCGTGACGGTGAACCTGGCTGGTCTGCCGGGGATGAGCGTGCCGGCCGGCGTCGACGCCAAGGGGCTGCCGCTGGGCCTTCAGCTGATCGGCCGGGCCCTGGACGAGGGCTCGCTGTTCTCCCTCGGCGGGGTGATCGAACAGGCGGCGGGCTTCACCGCGCGTCCCGACCGCTGGTGGTAGGCGCCTCCGTCCGGCCAACTGAGGCGCCGGACGGAAGCGGTTACGCCGGGGCTCAGTCGGTGGCCAGTTCGCTCTTGATGGCCGCCAGGGTGTCGTCGGTGATCAGGCCTTCGGAGAAGGGCTTCAGCTCCACCAGCGTCATGCCCTTGAACATGTCGTAGGAGGGATGGGTGCTGATGCCGGGGATGTGCTTCTCCAGCACGGCCTTGGCCTTTTCGTCGGCGACCAGTTCGGCGACGGAATGGGATTCAATGCTGAGGGTGGAGGCTGCGGCGCCGGAGACGGCGGCGAGCGTCAGCGAAAGGGCGAGGGCGCCCGTCATAAGAGCCTTGCGCATGGATGGAGTTCCTCCCTGGAACGGCGTTGTTGCCGAGGCGGAGTGAGCGGCAGGCGCGGGCGTTTCGCAAGGGGTTTAACTTGGCCGCTTCCGCAGGGCGGCGGCTGGGATTAGGAAGAACGCATGACTGAGAACACCAAGTTGATCCAGGGTCGCACCGGCCCCTGGGAGTTGGTCCTGGGGCTGGAAGTCCACGCCCAGGTCGCCTCGAACGCCAAGCTCTTCTCCGGGGCGGCCGTCGGCTTCGGCGCCGGGCCCAACGCGCAGGTCAGTCTGGTGGACGCCGCCATGCCCGGCATGCTGCCGGTGATCAATCGCCGCTGCGTGGAACAGGCGGTGCGCACGGGGCTGGGCCTCAAGGCGCAGATCAATCTGAAGTCCACCTTCGACCGGAAGAACTATTTCTATCCAGACCTGCCCCAGGGTTATCAGATCAGCCAGTTCAAGGAGCCCATCGTCGGCGAGGGCGAGGTCCTGGTGGAGCTGGACGACGGCGAGACCATCACTGTGCGTATCGAGCGGCTGCACCTGGAGCAGGACGCGGGCAAGTCGCTGCACGACCAGGATCCGGACTCCACCTATGTGGACCTCAATCGTTCGGGCACCGCCCTGATGGAGATCGTCTCGCGCCCGGACATGCGCAGCGCGCCGGAAGCCGCGGCCTATGTGAAGAAGCTACGGACCATCCTCGTCTATCTGGGCACCTGCGACGGGGACATGGAGAAGGGCAATCTGCGGGCCGATGTGAACGTCTCGGTCTGTCGTCCCGGCGCCTATGAGAAGTTCCGCGCCACAGGCGACTTCAGCCATCTGGGCACCCGCTGCGAGATCAAGAACGTCAACTCCTACCGCTTCATCCAGCAGGCCATCGAATATGAGGCCCGGCGGCAGATCGAGATTCTGGAGGACGGCGGCAAGATCGACCAGGAGACTAGGCTTTTCGATCCCGGCAAGGGCGAGACCCGCTCCATGCGCTCCAAGGAAGAGGCGCACGACTATCGCTACTTCCCTGATCCGGACCTCCTGCCGCTGGTGCTGGACGAGGCCTGGGTGAAGGCGATCGAGGACAGCCTGCCCGAGCTGCCCGATCCGAAGAAGGCGCGGCTGCAGAGCCAGTATGGCCTGTCGGCCTATGACGCCGGCGTGCTGGTGGGCGATCAGGCCCGGGCCGACTTCTTCGAAGCCGCCGCCAAGGGTCGCGACGCCAAACTGGTGGCTAACTGGGTGACCAATGACCTGGCCGCCAGGCTGACGGCCGCCAGCCTGGATATCGAAGACAGCCCGATCAGCGCCGGTGAGATCGCCGATCTGGTCAAGCTGATCGAGGACGGGGTCATTTCGTCCAAGATCGCCAAGGACGTGTTCGAGCGGATGTGGGCCGGCGGGGGCGCGCCGGCTGAGATCGTCGAAAAGCAGGGCCTGATGCAGGTCTCCGACACCGGCGAACTGGAAGCCATCATCGATGGCCTGATCGCCGGCAATCCGGCCCAGGCCGAGTCGGTGAAGGAGAAGCCCCAGGCCATTGGCTGGTTTGTCGGTCAGGTGATGAAGGCCACCGGCGGCAAGGCCAACCCGGGGACGGTCAACCAACTTCTGAAGGCCAAGCTCGGCCTCTAGGTCTCCGACGACTCTATCAGAACGAAGAGGGCCCCGGATCGATGATCCGGGGCCCTCGCCGTTCAGGAGATTCAGCGACCGCTGATAATCTCGAAGATGATGCCGGTGGCGACCGCGGCGAGCAGATAGTCGTTGCCCACCTGATGCCAGGCATAGCCCCGCGGCGGCGGCCGCAGGCGATAGCGGTGGTAGTCGTGGACTACATAGCCGCGATAATGGGGCGGCAGGACCGCGCCCCGCCGCCAGGTGACATAGCCGGGGCGATACTGCGGATGGCCGTAATAGACCGCCGGCGGCGGACCATAGGCCCAGCGGTTCTGGTAGTAGTAGCCGTTGTAGCGGCGGTGATCCCAGGACTGGGCCCGCGGCGGCTGGTAGCGGCGATTGTCATACCGATGGTCGCGGCGCTCATAGCGATGGTCACGGCGGTCATCGCGACGGTCCCAGCGATCCCCACGACGGTCGGCGTGATGTTCCCGGCGGTCCCAGGATTGGGCCTGGGCCGCCGTGGCCGACGCCGCAATGGGGCCCGCAACAGCGGCGATGGCCGCAAGACTCAAGATCAGACGTCTCATTCTACGTCTCCGTTTTCTGCGGGCCCGCCAGAGCGGGCCGCCACATCCCCCGATCCCGACACCATCCCCTTGGCGCCCTGAACCCAACCTGAACGGCTCGGTCAGGATTAACGCCTGGGGCGTCAATGGGGCGCCATGGGACGGGAGTCGCACGAGCGTCTGTTAAGGCCGTGTAGACAAAGGTTTCGCAGTAGTAAGCAGTCTGTAGTCTGCCAGAATGTCGCATGAATTCGGCTTCTTTTCGGACTTAACCATATGTTCAGCCGATCTCGACTTTTGTAGCTGCATGGATAGCGGAGCAGGGACGTCAGAACGCCGCCCGCCGCTGGATGAGGACGCGAAAGTCATGTTTGCGAACGTGGAAGTGGGACAAGCCGAAGGCCTTCCCCTGCCGGGCCCCGAAGCCTCGGGTGACGAACTGTTCCGGCTGGGCATGCTCTATTCAACCGGACAGGGCGGCGCGCCGCTCGATTATGTGTCGGCGCACATGCTGTTCAACCTGGCGGCCATGAAGGGCTCGATCGAGGCCAAGGTCTACCGCAAGGAGCTGTCGCAGGAGATGGCGTCCGAAGACGTGGCCGAGGCCCAACGCGCCGCCCGCGAGTGGCTGGCCCAGGGCTGAGCCGCTTTCGCCGGCTTCAGTTCACGCCCGTTTCGCCCAGGGCGTAGCTGAACCCGAACTGGATCGGCGACAGGTCCCGGAAATACTGCTGGACGAACAGCCCGGCGTTGGCCACCCCGCTGCGCGGCACATAGACGATGTCGAAGCGCCGCAGGGGCACCAGATCCATGGTCGGCTGTCTCAGGCCGGCCAACAGGTCCGCGGTTCGCATCATGCCCTGACCATCAGACCCGCGCCGTATGATGATGACCTTGCTGCGATCGGCCGTGGGACGGAACCCGCCGGCCTGGATCACCGCCCGCAGGGCGTCAGCGTCGCCCTGCATGTCATAGATCCCTGGCGCGCCCACCTCGCCGCCGACAAAGACCTTCAATGGCGCGGCCTTGGCCGTCACGAACACCTCAGGGCGCAGAAGATGCGCCCCGTAGGCCCTCGACAGGGCCGCCTCCAACTGCAGGGTCGTCCGATCCGCCGCCATCACCGGCGGGATCAGGGGCACTGTGATGCGCCCATCCGGCTGCACCGTGACCGTCTTGGTCAGTTCTGGCGCCGAGGGAACGGCCACCTCGATCTCATCGCCAGGATAGAATCGATAGGCCGGCTCGTCCTCGGTCCACCGGGCGTAGGGAATGTTCGCAAACCGGGCCTCGTGCGCCGGGGGCGCGAGGCCCACACGATCGGCGCCCGGCATGGCGCGCACGCCGCCACAGCCCGCAGCGATCAAGGCGGCGGCGAGGCTTGTCAGGGCGCGAAATCGGCGTCGGTTCAGCATGGCCCCAGAGTTAACAGGAATGGGTAACGAAGTCTTAAGCGCGGGCCGCCACGGTCGGCTGAAGTCTCCCCTCGGATTACCGGATTCGCTATGGCCGCCACGAGCGCCTGGACCGTCAGATCGCACGACGCCGCCCCGCGCTCCGAGTGGGTGGCGCGGCCTCGCTATGCGCCCTCCGACTTCATCGTGCTCCTGTGGCGCGAACGGTTTCTCATGCTGGCGGTGTTCGCCGTCCTGTTCGTCATCGGCGCGGCCGTGGCCCTGAACCTGAAGACCACCTATCCGGCCAGCTCCAGCATCCTGGTGCGGCTGGGGCAGGAATACGTATACGAGCCCCGGGCCGGGGACGCCGGGCGCGGGGCGGTGCCCGACTCCGACCAGGTCATCCAGGCCGAGACCGAGATCATCGGGTCGAGCGAGCTGAAACAGCGGGTCATCGACCGGCTGGGTCTGATGCGCATCTATCCGGAGTTGGCCAAGAAGTTCGCCGAGGCGTCGGCCGCCGAGAAGCGGGTCGTCATGGGCCAGGCCGTCCGGGCCATGGAGACAAACCTGAAGATCCAGACCGCGCCGGACACGCCCATCGTGCGGCTGGTCTTTACTCACGAAGATCCCAAAACTGCGGCCCTGGTGCTGAACACGCTGCTGGAGGAGTATCTGATCTTCCGACGCACCGTGCTGGTGGAGGCCAACACCCCGGCCATGGCGCTGCAGCGTCAGGCCTTCGAGACCCGTCTGGAGGAGGCCGATTCGGCCTATGAGGACTTTCTGACCAGCAACCGGATCGCCGACTTCGTGGCCGAAAAGGCCGCCCTGTCTCAGTTGCAGTCGCAGATCGAGCAACAGAAGTATCTGACCGAGGCCCAGTTGCAGGATCGCAGCGGCCGGCTGGCGGCGCTGCAGGCCCAGATGGGGCAGGTCGAGCCGGAGGTCGGTCTCTATCGCGATGTGAACAACGCCGCGTCCGACAAGCTGATCGAGCTGAAGCTGCAGCGGGAGGACCTGCTCGGCCGCTACCGGCCCGACGCACAGCCGGTCCGCGCGCTGGACGCTCAGATCGCGCGGCTGGAGGCGGGGATTTCCGAAGGCCGCACCACGGGTGAGGGCGCCCGCCGCATCGGGGTCAATCCCGTCTACCAGACCCTGCAGACCGAGCGCATTCAGCTGCAGGCCGAGGTGGCCGCCCTGCGGCAGTCCCTGGACGCGCTGAACACCCAGATGAGCCAGCTTCTCGACCGGCGTCTGAAGCTGGCCGAGCTTGAGCCGCGCTTCCAGGCGCTGAGCCTCGACCGGGACGTTCTGCAGGCCAATGTCCGTGACTTCGCCGTCCGTGAAGAACAGAGCCGCGCGGCCCGGGAAATCGCCGCAGCCTCCAATGACAATATCCGCATCGTCCAGCGGGCTACCGCGCCGGCCCGGGGCTCCAGCCTGAAAAAGCCGGTCCTGGTGCTGGCCTTCCTGTTCGCCGGCTTCACCGCCCTGTGCGCCGGCCTCCTGCGCATGTTCCTGCGGCCTGGCCTGCCGACCCCAGCGTCGGCGTCGCGTACGCTCGATCTGCCGGTGTTGGGCATGGCGCCGTTGAAGGCGGCCTGATCGATGACGTCAGCGCGGCATGTCGCTTTCCGATAGGCTCGCGCAGTGAGTGCGCGGCGATTCGAGTCATGGTGAACCTCAACGCCGAGATGGCTGAACTTTGGGCGTCCCTCGGGGCGCCTGCGGCCGGTCGCGCGCGCACCATCCAAATCGTGTCGGCGAGGCGGGGCGAGGGGGCCTCCACCGTGGCGCGGGAGTTGGCCTTCTTCGCCGCCCGCCGGGCCGGGCGATCCGTCTGGCTGGTGGACCTGGACCTGATGGCCTCGCCGCAGCACGCCGCTGTCGCCGCCGAGAGCGATCGATACGGCCTGTTGGGCCAGCCTGCGGCGGCGAGCCCCGACGGCTCGATCTTCTTCTCTATTCAGCCGCCGGCCCAGGGGCCGGACGGCAAGCCCTGGCCCGATGCGCGCTATATTTCGGCCCATCGGGTGGGCGCGGCCCGCTGGTGGGTGACCCGGTTCCGGCGCGAGGCCCTGCGCGGCCGCCAGAGCGTTCACATCCTCGGCGACGGCGACTATTGGAGCGCCCTGCGCCGTTTCGCCGATTTGATCATCGTCGACTGCCCCTCGGCCGACCGCTCCCAGGCGGCGATGACCGTGGCGCCCTTCATGGATCAGACCCTGATGGTGGTGGCCGCCGACGAGGTTGATGTCCGCGCGCCGGCCCTGCTGCGGGACGCCCTGACCGGGGCGGGCGCCGATGTGGTCGGCCTCTTCTTCAACCGCGCGACGGTGGAGCAGCCGCCGTTCGCCCGCGCCTTCCTGCGGTGACCGGGCTCGCCTATGCGCCGTCCCTGGCGCGGCCGGCGCCCGCGCCGCCGCTGACGGCCTGGCGGCTGCTGCTGGCCGGCGCCTCGGTCTTCCTGCTGCTGGTCTACAGCCAGGCCTGGGTCTTCCCCCTGATGGGACCGCAGGCCGATGTCAGCCAGGGCGGCCTGATCCGCGCCCTCTACCTGCCGGCCTATGCGGTGGGCTTCCTGCTGCTGACGGTCTCGCCGGGCGCCGCCTTCCAGGCCCTGCTTCGCCAGCCGTTTCTCGTCGCCCTGATGCTGCTGGTGGCGGCCTCGACCCTGTGGTCGATAGCTCCGGACCAGACCCTGCGGCGGGTGTTCGCGGCCTATTGCTCGGCGCTCGGCGGCGTGGTGCTGGCCTCGCGGCTGAAGTGGTCGGAGCTGGCCGAGGCGGCCGGGACGGCCTTCGCCATCCTGGCGGTGATTTCGCTCCTCGTGCCGCTCGCCTTGCCGTCGGTGGGCATCATGCAGGAAATCTTCCCCGGCGCGTGGCGGGGCGTCTGGTCGGAGAAAAACGCGCTGGGCGGCAATATGGCGCTGGGGTTCGCGATCATGGGGGCTGCGGCCATGCTCAATCCCCAGCGCCGGTTCATGTGGTGGGGGTTTGCGGGGCTGGCCCTGCTGCTGACCCTGATGTCGACCTCCAAGACCTCGCTGGTGGCCTTAATCCTCGGGCTGGGCGGGCTGGTCTTTGTGGCCATCGTCCGGCGCGGGCCGGCCACGCGGGTGGCCGTTCTCTGGCTGGCCATCGTGGCGGCCGGGATGGGGCTGGGGGTGGTGCTGTTCGCCGCCGACGTGATCTTCGACATCCTGGGCAAGGACGCCACCCTGACCGGGCGCACGGAGATCTGGGCGGCGGCCATGACCCAGATCCAGAGTCGGCCCTGGACGGGGTTCGGTTTCGGCGTGGTATGGGATGATCTGGGCCCTTGGGCGCCCCTGGCCCAGATGACCCGGGACGCCGGCTTCACCCCGCAGCACGCTCACAACTCCTGGATCGAGCAGTGGCTCGGCATGGGGATACTGGGGCTGGCGGCCTTCGCCCTGCTGTACGCCCAGACCCTGATCCTGGCTGGGGTCGCCCTGTTCCGGGACAAGGGGGCCTATCTCGCTGCGCCTTTTCTGATCGTCTACAGCCTGATGACCATCACCGAGAGCATCGCGGTGACCTATAATGACTTCCGCTGGGTGCTGTTTCTGGCGATCGCGGTGAAGCTGGCCTGGCCAGACCGCGAGATCGAGGCCCGTCGGGGGTGAGGCCCTCCCGCCGTAGCCCCCTGCCGCTGGCCTCCAAGGACGCTCCCATTTGCTGACCTCCTATGGCTGGACGCAGGCGCTGGACCGCGACTTCGCCCCCTATGCGCGCGAGGGCCTGACCCCGGCGCGGGTGGTGATCCAGCACCGCGCCCGGTTCGTGCTGATGGGGGAGGAGGGCGAGTTCTCCGCCGAGACCGCGGGGCGGTTCCTCCACAACGCCTCGACTACGGGCCTGCCGGTGGTGGGCGACTGGGTGGCTGTCGCGCGGCAGGCCGGCGAAGGCGTCTCGACCATCCATGCGGTTCTGCCGCGCACCAGCCAGTTCGTCCGCAAGGCGGCCGGCGTGGTGGACAAGCCGCAGGTGGTGGCGGCCAATTTCGACGTCGTGCTGCTGACCACGGGTCTCGACACCGATTTCAACCTTCGCCGGATCGAACGCTATCTGACCGCGGCCTGGGGCACCGGCGCCCAGCCGGTGGTGGTGCTGACCAAGGCCGATCTGGTGGACGACGTGGCCGCCATGGTCGCCCAGGTGGAGGCCGTGGCGCTGGGCGCGCCGGTGCTGGCCCTGTCGGCGCCGACCGGGCTGGGGCTTGAGGATCTGCGGGCCTATCTGACGCCGGGGACGACGGCGGTGATGCTGGGCATGTCAGGGGTCGGCAAGTCGACCCTGGTCAACGCCCTGGCCGGCGAGGACCGCCAGGCGGTGGGCGAGGTCCGCGCCACCGACGGCCGCGGCCGCCATACGACCACCCATCGAGAGCTGGTCCTGCTGCCAGGCGGCGCCCTGATCCTGGACACGCCGGGCATGCGCGAGCTCGGGCTGTGGGATCCCGGCGAGGCGAACGCCCAGACCTTCGAGGACATCGAGGCCCTGGCCCGCCAGTGCAAGTTTCGCGATTGCGGCCATGTGGCCGAGCCGGGCTGTGCGGTGCAGGCGGCGCTGACGTCCGGCGAGCTCTCGGCCGAGCGCCTGGAGAGCTATCGCAAGCTCGGTCGCGAGGGGGCCTTCATCGAGCGCAAGGAAGACCCGGCCGCGGCCATCGCTCACCGCAAGCTGTGGGCCGGCCGCGCCAAGACCGAGCGTCGCCGCCGACGGGCCGAGGAAGAGGGCTAGGGCCTCAGGCGGCCGCTGGAACGACGCCGAGCCGCTGGGCGCCCTCGGCCAGGGTGACGATCTCCATCCCGCTGGTTTGCGCCCGGTCGATCAGGCGGGCCAGGGCGTCGGGCGTACAGCCCCAGGGGGAGGGATCTGGTCGCACATCGTGGGTGTAGAGGATCAGCCAGGCGTTACGGGCGCGCGCCTTGGCCAGCCAATGTTCGGCGATGGCTTCTCCGTCCGGGCCCTCGATCCCGACGGCCGGCGCCTGGTTCAGGTCCGTGCCCGCCTCGATCACCCCGTGGTGCAAGGCGCGCAGCACGCCGTAGCGGCCGGCCAGCGCCGCCTTGGGGCCCGCGGCGACGTCGCCATAGGGATAGGCGAAGTGGCTCACCGGACCGGCGCCCCACTCCGCCAGGGCGGTTCGATTACGCGCGGCGTCTTCATCGGCGGCGGCGCCCGTGGCCTGGCCGCAGTCCAGGTGGGAATAGGTGTGGCAGGCGATCTCGTGGCCCGCCTGCGCCAGTCGGGCATAGTCGGCAGCGTCCGCGAAACGCCCCATGGGCCCTTCGGTCCCGGCCAGCCCCGCCGAGACATAGAAGACGCCCCGGGCGCCCCGGGCCTCCAGCAGGCGCGCGCCGGTCTCGGCGGCGGTCAGCGGGGCGTCGTCGAAGGTGAAGGACACCATGGGCGATCGCGGGCCGTGGGCGAGGGGCCGGCGATGGGCCAGGCGCACGAACCTTCGGCGCAGCTTGCCCTTCAGGGTCCGGTCCGGCTGGTAGGCTTGCTCAGGCGACATCAGACAGCCTCGGCGTAGAGGGCGGCGCGGTAGAGCCGCATGGCGAAGGCGCGGCTGGGCAGCGGCGCCAAGGCATTGAGGGCGAAGGCCTTGATCAAAGGCCGCCAAAGCCCGCGCAGGGGAACACGCCGCAGAATCTTGGCCGCGCGATAGCTGGGATAGGCGCTGACCACGTCTGGATGGGCGGCCACCACCCGGGCGAAATTGGCCGCCGACTGCTCGTACTTGGCGGCGATCACCGACGCCGGATCCAGGCCCAGATGGGTGGCGGTGTTGTCGATATGGACGATGGGCCAGCGGCGGGCCACCCGCATGCCCCACTCCACGTCCTCCCAGCCCCAGCCGGCGAAGCCTTCGTCGAACCCTTCGGCGGCAAAGACGTCCCGGCGCACCAGCAGGTTGGAGGTGAAGACGTGCTTCTCCGGCGAGAGGCTACGTTCGGCGGCGCTGAGGCAGTCGCTGTGGGCGGCCATGGCCCAGTGCAGGGCCTGGTCGCGGCGGGGCTCGACCTGGTCGAGGGAGAAGCCGCCGAAGGCCACGGCAGGGTCCGTCCGCTCGATGAGCGCGAGCCAGGTCTTTAGAAAGTCTGGGCTGTCGGGCGCCATGTCGCTGTCGAGGAACAGGAAGTGGCCCGCCCGGGCGTGGCTGACCAGCCGGTTGCGGCCCTTGGCCCGACCTTCATTGACCGCGAGGGTCACGAGGCGGATGGGCAGGGGCAGGTCGGCGATGAGGGCCTGGAGGGCGCCGCTGAGGGCGCTGTCGCCTGTGCCATCGTCCAGCAGCACGATCTCTACGGCCGCGGGCTCCCGGGCGAGGGTGGCGATCAGCGCGCGCGGGTCATCGCCCTTGAAGGGGATCAGGACCGACAGGCGGGGCTGGGCGCTCGCCCAGGGGGCGTTGTCGAACAGGGTCGCGCTCATGCCGGCCTCGCCCTTAGGTCCCGCAACAGGGTCAGGCCACGGCTGCGCAGGGCGCCGGTGTCCAGGACGAAGGTGATGGCGCCGAAGACCAGCCCGCCGAGGCCGGCCTTCAGCAGCAGCTCGGCCCAGCCCCCCAGGGCCGGCACGCGGCTGACGGCGAGCGCCATGACAGCGGTGGCGCCCAGGGTCTGCACCAGCGCCAGCCAGGGAATGGGCAGGACGAGGCTGCGGGCGCCCAGCGCCATGGAGGCGGCCAGGCCAAGGGCGTAGCTGGCCAGAGTCGCCCAGAGCGCTCCGTCCAGGCCGAAGCGCGGAATGAGGATCAGGTTCAGCACCAGATTGACGATCGCCGGGATCGCCATGGCGCCCAGCAACAACTGGGTGCGCTGGCCCAGGGTGAAGGCCTGGTGGAAATAGTAGGTGGTCAGGCCGGCCAGCAGGCCGCTGAGCGCGATCCAGGGGGTGACGTGGGCCGCGCCCTCGGCGAGTTCGGGCCCCACCATCAGCTGGGCGAGCGGGGCGGCCACCAGGGCCAGACCCACGGCGGCCGGTACGCAGAGCAGCAGCATGAGGCTGGCCTGCTCCCGGGCCGCCCGACCCAGTTCGCCGGGACCGCCGCGCTCAAGGGCTGCGATCAGGGCCGGGCCGCCCGCGGCCCCCAACCAGATGAAGAGGACATCCAGGGTGCGGTTCGCGAGGCTGTAACCGGCGTGATAGAGGCCCACCGAGGCCTCATCGAGGAAGGCGGCCAGCAGGAAGCGGTCGGTGGTCGACAGCACCAGGGCCAGGATCAGCGACATGGCCACCGGCAGGCCATAGCCCAGATAGGTCCGCACCCGGGGCGATTCGAACCGCCCCTGGCGGCTGTGACGGAGTTCCGAGGGCAGGGTCCAGGCCATGCAGACGGCGGCGGCCACGCCAAAGCCGATCAGGGGGGCGGCCCCGCCAAAGCCCTGCCAGGCGAAGATGGCGCCGACGCCGAAGGCGCCCAGGGTCTGGATCATGTCGATGGAGGCCGCGCCGGCCACCTCGCCCGCCGCCCGCCGGCGTTCCTGGGCCAGCTTGGCGAAGGTGCGCGGCAGGACGGCCAGCACCCCGCAGACCACCGCCAGCTTGAGGCCCGGCGACAGGGGCAGCAGCAGGGCGATGGCCAGCGCCACCGGCAGGACCACGAGCAGGGCGAGCCAGGTGCGATAGATGGTGGCCGAATGGTCGCCGCCCCGGCCCTTGTCGGCCTCGCCGACCCAGAACCTGGCCATGGCGGCCTCGTTCCAGGTGAAGATGGCGGTGTGCAGCAGGCTCATGGCCGAAAAGCCCAGGGCGTAATCGCCGAACTGGCCAGGCGAAAGCAGGCGGGTGAAGGTGACGATGGTCGCCAGGCCCACCAGGCCCTGAATGATATTGACCGGCAGGTAGCCGACCACGCCGCGCCAGAACATGCCTTGCCGCCTAGCGCACGGCCTGCCGATCCCCAAGCAGGCAGGGGATGGTCATGGCGATGATGTAGAGGTCCAGCCAGACCGACTGGCGCTCGATGTACTTGATGTCGAGTTCGACCCGGCGGCGGACGTCCTCGGGTGTGTCCACCGGCCCGCGGGAGCCATGGATGGCGGCCCAGCCGGTCATGCCGGGCTTCATGCGGTGGCGATGGGCATATTCGGCCACCAGACGGGCGGACTCCACATCGCCGGTCATCATGCCGATGGCGTGGGGGCGGGGGCCCACCAGGGACATCTCGCCGCTCAGCACGTTGAAGATCTGCGGCAGCTCATCGAGGCTGGTGCTACGGATTAGCCGACCGACCCGGGTGACGCGGTCATCGTCGGCCCGGACCTGGCGGCGCGCATTGGCGTCGGCCACGTCGTGGCGCATGGAGCGGAACTTCCAGACCACGATCTCTTCGTTGTTGAAGCCCTGGCGGCGCTGGGTGAACAGGATGGGGCCAGGGCTGTCGAGGCGGATGGCCAGCGCCACGAGGGCCATGACCGGCAGGGCGACCACGAGGGCGAGGCTGCCGATAAGCAGGTCCAGGGTCCGCTTGACGATGGCGCGGCCCAGATGCCGTGGCAGGCCCGACACCCGCGCCAGGGGCAGGTCGCTGATCGGGGCGGTATGGTGGGGAGAGATGGCGTCGGCAGGGACGAGCTCATCCTCCAGCAGCAGGCTGATCTCATTGGGCAGGGGCCGCAGGGCGGCGATCACCTGGCGGACCCGTTCCTGGGCGCCGGTGGGCACGGCCACGATGACCCGGTCCACATAGGGCATGATCCGGTGGCTCAGCAGGGCCTGGGTGTCGCCCAGAACCGGCACCCCGCGCAGGGCGTCAGGCGCCCGGGCCAGGCGATCGTCGAACACGCCAAGGATGTTGACCTCGCCGGACTTCATCGCTTGGCCGATCAGGCGCTCGGCCGCCTTGGTGGCGCCGACGATGACCACATTGGGGGTCAGGCGGCCTTCGCTGCGCCAGCGGCGAACCCGCAGCCACCAGAGGGCGTGAAGGGCGTAGAGACCCAGGAACGCCGCCACCGTCCAGACCGCGAGCTGCGCGAGCACCAGGCCCAAGGGCAGGAAGGCCGCCAGCATGAGAATGGCGGCCCCCAGTCCCAGGGCCACGGCGACGGAGGTCCGCGCCAGATGATAGGACAGGCCCTGACGGCTTCGGAAGGCGTAGAGGTCGAACAGGCTGAGCGTCACCATCACCGCCAGGGCCGGCGCGGCATAGACGCCGGCCTGGCCGCCGCCCATGACGAAGGCCCCTAGGGCGCAGGCGCCCAGCCACAGGCCGTCAATCCCCTGAAACGCCCAGGCATAGGCCTGCCCATCCAGCCGGCGGCGGGTGGGGCTCAGGCGTTCGGGCCGCATGGGGCCGCGCCGGTCCTGGGCCGGCGCCGTCTCGGCCGGGGGCAGGGCGTAATCATGGCCCGCGGCGAAGTCCGGATCGTCCTGGACGGGCGTCCACGCCTCCGGCGCCGGGGCGGGTTGCGCCCCGTCATCACGTAGGGGAAGGCGAACTAGGTTGGACATTCTGCGCGAGGGACCCTTCAGGTTCCCGCCCATTATGGGCTGCGCCTCTGATCGACAGGTTAACCGCAGGCCCGACCCTGTTTGCCATGCCCACGATTTTGAGCCGTTGCCCCGGGGCCAGGGTTTCGGCTATGCAGTCCCTCCTTCGAGACCGCCCGGGGATTCACCTTCCCGACCGGCCGCGAGGGGCGGGAGACAACCCGGCTCTAAACAATGGTGACGTGGCCGAGTGGCTGAAGGCAACGGTTTGCTAAATCGTCATACCTGAAAGGGTATCGAGGGTTCGAATCCCTCCGTCACCGCCACCTTCCCGCAACTTCTACAGCGTTCGCGGCCGGCCCCTAGTAAGGGTCTGCGCCGGGAAGTCGGGCGCTGAGGGCTTCGAAGCGGCGATCGAGGTCGGCCTGTTCGGCGCTGCTCAGGCCGCCCTGGCTGTACTGGCCTTCCAGCCGCGCAATCTCATTGAACTCGGCCCGAAGGCGGGCGGCGTCCCAGCTGTTGAGGGTGCGATTGCGCAGGCCGGCGTCGATGCGCGCCTCGAATTGCGGGCCACGCTGGCTGATGCTGGTCCAGCCGTAGCCGCCGTACGGGTCATTTTGCCCATACGGTCCCTGGCTCGGAATGCGGGCGCTGAGGACGGCGAAGCGGCGATCAAGCTCGTTCTGCTCGGCGGCGCTCAGTCCGCCCTGGCGATACTGGGCCTCGAGCCGGACGATCTCCTGGAATTCCGCGCGCAGCTGGGCGGCGTCGCGCACGGTCAGGGCGCGATCGCGCAGGGCGGTGTCGATGCGGGCGTCGACCTCGGCCTGCCGCTGGCTCATGCCGCGCCAGCCATATTGGTCGGTCTGACCCGGGATGCGCGCCCGCAGCGCTTCGAGGCGCCGGTCGAGGTCGGCCTGCTCGGCGCGGCTGATGCCATTGGTGCGATACTGGGATTCCAGACGCACGATCTGCTGGAATTCAGCCCGCAGACGGGCAGCGTCCCGGGTGGTGAGGCTGCGGGCGCGCAGGGCCCCGTCAATCTGCGCCTCGATCTCGGCTTGCCGGGCGCTGACGCCGCCCCAGCCATACGAACCGTCCTGGGCCTCGGCGGGGAGGCGGGCGCTCAGGGCGTTGAAACGGCGATCGAGATCGGCCTGCTCTGAGCTGGTCAGGCCGCCACGGCGGTACTGGGCCTCGAGCCGGACGATCGCCTGGAATTCTGACCGGAGGCGCGAGGCCTCCTGGTTGCTCAGTCGCCGGTCACGCTGACCTGCGTCGAGGCGGGTCTCCAGCCAGGTCTGGCGGCTGGCGATCGGGATCCACTGCCCATTGTTTCCATAGCCCCAGTCCGGGGTCCCGTAGGACGGGCCCGAGGCCGGATCGCCATAACCAGGCTGCCCCCAGACCGGGTTCGTGTCGGCGGGATCTGCTTCACCCCCGAGCAGGGCCTGGGCGATGGCCCCGATGACGCTGGCGGCCGTGGAGCCCTGGGTGGTGGGCTGATCGACATACCCGCCTGCGCTCCCCGTCACGCCCTGGCAGGCGAGCACCCCGTTGCGGTTGATAAGGTCGCTGCGGCACTGGGGGGCATAGATGCTGCTCCAGCGATAGCGCCCCTGATCGTCGCGGCACTCGGCTGTGACATAGCCAGTCTGCAGGGTCTGGATGTTCTGACATGACCCGCCGAGGCTGGCGGTGGACGAGCGATACTGCGCCTGGGCGGATGGAGCCGAGGCGGCGAACAGACCGGCGGTCAGGGCGGCCAGGGTGAGCAAACGGGTCATGGCGGTCTCTCGTGCGAGGGCGGGTTGGCGCCTGGGCCCACCAGAGCGACGTGGAGCGGCTCCGGCTTGGCAGAGCGCCCAAGCTTCGCCCTGCGGTGTCAGAAACGCGTCCTCAGCCTGTTTGTTGCGGTCTGGGCTCCGATGAGCCTGTAGCTGGCGCCTGCTCGGAGCCAGCTGGATGACAACCAAGGCAGTCGGTGGCCCGCGACCCTTACCGCCCCTGCGTCACCTTTCGGCGCCGCAGATCCCATTCCAGCTAGGGTTTGCGCGGTCTGCGCGCCCCTGACATGCTCAGAAAAAAGCACGGGGAAACGGCATGGGGTTCGATGCGATCGTTGTCGGCTCAGGGATCAGCGGCGGCTGGGCGGCCAAGGAGCTTTGCGAGCGGGGGCTGAAGGTCCTGATGCTGGAGCGCGGGCCACATATCGAGCACGGCGCCGACTACAGCCATGATCTGGCCGCTCAGCTGCGCCGCCGTGAGGATCAGGTGCCGGTGGATGAGCGGGAACTGCACCATCCCTACTATCCCGGCGTCAGCTACGCCCTGTTCAACTCCAACCGGAAGTTCTGGGCCAGCGACCATGACCACCCCTACGAGACGGTCCCGGGCAAGCCCTATCGCTGGATCCGCGGCTATCACCTGGGCGGGCGCTCGATCACCTGGTGGCGGCAGTCCTACCGGCTGGCGCCGCAGGACTTCGAGTCCAACCTCAAGGACGGGCACGGGGTAGACTGGCCCATCCGCTATGAGGACCTCGCCCCCTGGTATGACCATGTGGAGGCCTTCGCCGGGGTCTCCGGCGACTATGACGAAATCGAGCAGCTGCCCGACGGGGACTTCCTGCCGCCCTATCCGATGAATGTGGTGGAGGAGGCGGCCAAGGCGGCCATCGAGCAGGCCTTTCCTGGCCGCCGGATGATCATCGGCCGGGCCGCCCAGCTGTCGCGGGTGACCAAGGTCCACCAGGATCTGGGCCGCGGCCGCTGCGAGCAGCGGATGCGCTGTGTCCATGGCTGCCCCCTGGGGGGCTATTTCTCGACGCTGGCGGCCACCCTGCCGGCGGCGCGCAAGACCGGCAATCTGACGGTGATGACCGACACCATCGTCACGGCCGTCGAGTACGACCCCGCCACGGGCCGCGCCACCGGCGTGCGCACGGTCGATCGGCTGACCAAGGCTGGTCAGGTCTTCGAGGCCAAGATCATCTTCCTCAACGCTTCGACCATCGCGACGGCGGCGATCCTGCTCAATTCGCGCTCCGACGCCCATCCGAGGGGGCTGGCCAATGGCAGCGACCAGGTCGGCCGCAACCTGATGGACCATGTGAGCTGCGAGAGCATCACGGGCCGTTATCCCGGCTTCAACGACGTGCACGACCCGGCCGACCGGCCGACGGGAATCTACATCCCGCGCTACGCCCAGATCACCGAGCAGGAGAAGCCCTATCTGCGGGGCTTTGGCATGCAGGGCGGGGCCGGGCGCACCCGGCGGATCGAGGCCCGGGCCATGGGCGGCGCCGAGCGGGAGGAGGCTGGCGGCGGCAAGCCCTGGTCCATGGCGCTGACGCCCTTTGGCGAGGTGCTGCCCTATGCCGAGAACCGGGTCACCCTGTCCTCGAAACGCACCGACCAGTGGGGGGCGCCGGTGCCGGTGATCGACGCGGCCCACGGGCGCAACGAGCAGGTGATGATGCGCGAGGCCGCCCGCGACGCCTATGAGATGCTCAAGGCCGCCGGCTGCGTGGACATCACCCCCTGGGAGGCGGCGGGCGAGAAGATCACCCCGCCGGGCGACCGCATCCACGAGATGGGGACCGCCCGCATGGGCCGGGACCCGAAGACCTCGGTGTTGAATGGCTGGAGCCAGGCCCACGAGGTTCCGAACCTGTTCATAACCGACGGAGCGGCCATGACGTCCTCAGCCTCGATGAACCCCTCGCTCACCTATATGGCGCTCAGCGCCCGGGCGGCGAACCACGCCGCCGACCTCTTGCGCGATGGAGCGCTCTGACCATGCAGATCGGCCTTCAGCTCTACACCCTGCGCCGGGCCTTCCGGGACGATCCGCTGGACACCCTCGAGAAGGTCCGGGCGGTTGGCTATGACGAGGTGGAGCTGGCCGCGCCGCTGGACATGGACTTCTCCGCTCTGCGGGCGCGGATGGACGCCATCGGCCTGACCTGTTCCTCGGCCCATGTGGGGCTGGATGATTTGCGCCAGCGGCCGGCCGAGGTGCTGAAGATGGGCGAGCTGATGGGGTGCCGTTACCTGGTGCTGCCCTATCTGACGCCAGAGCAGCGCCAGTGGGACGAGGTGATCCCGGCCTTGAATGGTCTGGCCCGCACGGTGGTCGAGGGGGGCTTCGGCTTCGCCTATCACAACCACGATTTCGAGTTCGAAGGCGCGGCGGGCCAGCGGCCCTATGACCGCATCCTGGCCGAAACCGATCCCGATCTCGTGGGGCTGGAGCTCGATCTCTACTGGACCCGCAGGGCCGGCGAGGATCCGCTGGCCATGCTGGATCGGCTGAAGGGCCGGGTGAAGCTGGTTCACCTCAAGGACATGGCGCAGGACGGTGACATGGCCGATGTGGGGTCGGGGATCATGGACTACGCCGCCTTGCTGGAGGCGGCCAAGGCGGCCGGGGCCGAGCACTTCATCGTCGAGCACGACCGGCCAAGCGAGCCCTGGGACAGCGTGGCCGCCAGCCTTGGTCACCTGCGAAAGCTGACCGAGGCGGCCTGAACCCCAAAGACCCGGACCTACCGGGCGAGACCAGAGAGGCGGAAACTCATGAAGACCATCAAGGGACCCGGACTGTTCCTGGCGCAGTTCGCCAGCAACGAGGCGCCGTTCAACACCTTGCCCGGAATCGCGCGGTGGGCCGCGGAGATGGGTTTTGTGGCCGTGCAGATCCCCACCTGGGATCGGCGGCTGTTTGATCTGCAGCTGGCGGCCGAGAGCCAGACCTATTGCGACGACGTGAAGGGCATGCTGGCCGACGCCGGGGTCGAGATCAGCGAGCTCTCCACCCATAGCCAGGGCCAGATGGTGGCGGTCCATCCGGCCTATGACCCGCTCTATGACAGCGGCGTGCCGCGGGAGGTGAGGGGGAACCCCGCCGCCCGGCAGGCCTGGGCGGAGAACCAGTTGATGATGGCGGCCAAGGCCTCGCGCCGGCTTGACCTGAACGCCCATGTGACCTTCTCAGGGTCGCTCGCCTGGCCCTACATCTATCCCTATCCGCAGCGGCCGGCGGGCCTGATCGAGACCGCGTTTGACGAGCTGGCCAGACGCTGGCGGCCGATCCTCGACGCCTTCGATGAGGCCGGCGTCGACCTGTGCTACGAGATCCATCCAGGCGAGGACCTGTTCGACGGGGCGACCTTCGAGATGTTCCTGGAGCGGGTGGACAATCATCCCCGCTGCAACATCCTCTATGATCCTAGTCACTTGCTGCTGCAACAGCTTGATTACCTTGAATATATCGACATCTATCACCAGCGGATCAAGATGTTCCACGTCAAGGACGCGGAGTTCAATCCGACCGGGCGGCAGGGGGTCTATAGCGGCTACCAGCCGTGGATCGACCGGGCGGCGCGCTTCCGCTCGGTGGGCGATGGCCAGGTGGACTTCATGGGCATCTTCTCCAAGCTGGCGGCCTATGACTTCGACGGTTGGGCGGTGCTGGAATGGGAGTGCTGCCTGAAGCACTGGGAGGACGGCGCCCGGGAAGGGGCGGCCTTCATCGCCGATCACATCATCCGGGTCACCGACCGGGCCTTCGACGATTTCGTGGCCACAGATGTCGATCAGGCGGCCAATCGCCGGCTGCTGGGCCTTGATCGTTGAGGACCTTACGTCTGGGCATGGTGGGCGGCGGTCCCGGCGCCTTCATCGGCGGGGTCCATCGTATGGCCGCGCGGCTGGATGGCCGCTGGGTCCTGACGGCTGGGGCGTTTTCCGCCGATCCGGCGACCTCGGCCGAGTTTGGCCGATCCCTGGGGCTCAACCCTGAGCGGGCCTATGGCGACTGGGCCGACATGGCCAGGGCCGAGGCCGACCGCGCGGACGGGATCGATGCGGTGGCCGTGGTCACGCCAAACCATCTGCATGCGCCGATCTGCACGGCCTTCCTGGAAGCGGGCGTCCCGGTCATCTGCGACAAGCCCCTGACCACCGATTTGGCGAGCGCCAGGGCCCTGGCCGAGCAGGTGGCGAAGAGCGGCCTGCCCTTCATCCTGACCCACAACTATTCCGGCTATCCCATGGTGCGGGAGGCCCGCGCCCTGATGGCGGCGGGACGCCTGGGGCCCTTGCGCGGCGTTCAGGTGGAGTACGCCCAGGACTGGCTTGCCCGGGACCTGCCCGGCAACAAGCAGGCTGACTGGCGGGGCGATCCGCAGCGGGCGGGACCCGGCGGCGCCCTGGGGGACATCGCCACCCACGCCTATCATCTGGCGCGGTTCGTCACCCGTGCGCCGCTTGAGGCCCTCAGCGCCGATCTTTCGACCTTCGTGCCCGGGCGCCGGGTGGATGATGACGTGCGGGTGCAGCTGCGCTTCGCTGGCGGCGCGCGCGGTCAGCTCTGGGCGAGCCAGGTGGCGGTGGGGGCGACCAATGGCCTGCGCCTTCGGGTGTTCGGCGAGAACGCCGGCCTCGAATGGGCGCAGGAGGAGCCGGACCTGTTGCGGTTTACGCCGCTCGGCGAGGCGCCCCGCATCCTGCGCCGGGGCGGGCCGGGGCTTTCGGCGGCCGCGGCGGCCGCCACCCGGCTGCCGGCCGGCCATCCGGAGGGCTATCTGGAAGGCTTCGCCCAGATCTATGCCGACGCCGCCGCACTGGTGTCCGCCCACCGGGACGGCCGGGCGCCCGATGCGCTGGCCAGCCTCGTCCCGGGCGTCCAGGACGGGGTCGAGGGGGTGGCCTTCATCGAGGCCGTCGTAAAGAGCCACGCCGCCGACGGCGCCTGGACAGGGATTTCAGCATGAGCGGTTTTCGCCAGTCCTTCGCCTGGTGGTCCTTCACCGCCCGCCGTGAGGTGGAGGGGCCTGCCTTCCTGGCGCAGATGGCCGCGGGCGGCGCGCAAGGGGTCGAGATGGCGCCGGAGGAACTCTGGCCCGCCGCCCGGGACGCCGGCCTCGCCCTGGTGACCCTGACGGGACATCAGCCCCTCGAGATCGGGTTCAATGATCGCGACAATCATCTGAAATTGCAGGATAAGGTCCGGGCCTCCATTGCTCTGGCCCAAACCCACGGCGTGGAGAAGGTGATCGTCTTTTCGGGCGATCGAAAGGGCCGATCGGACGCTGAAGGGATCGCCAACACGGTGGAAGGCCTGGCGCCGCTGGCGCAGGAAGCCGAGGCCGCCGGTGTCATGCTGCTGCTGGAGCTGTTGAACTCCAAGGTCGATCACCCCGACCAGCAGTGCGACCACACCGCATGGGGCGCGCAGGTGGTCACCCAGGTGAATTCGCCGGCCCTGCGGCTGCTTTACGACGCCTATCATATGCAGCTGATGGAGGGGGACCTGTTGCGGACGATCCGCGCCAACCTCCCCCTGATCGGTCACATCCACACCGGCGGCGCGCCGGGCCGCAGGGACCTGGATGACCGGCAGGAAATCCACTGGCCCGCGGTGGCAGGCCTGCTACGTCACCTGGGCTATGAGGGCTGGGTGGGACATGAATTCATCCCCCGGGATGATCCCGTCGGCGCCCTGCGGCAGGCCATGGATCATTTCGGCGGACCGCGCCCATGACCGCGATTCCGACGCCGAGCCTCGCTGAGGCCACATCTCTGCGGCCCCCTCGCAAGGTGAAATTCGCCTACAGCCTTGGCGGGGCGGGCGACGCCCTGTTCACCACCGCGGCGGGCTTCATCTTCTTCTACTATACCGCCGTGCTGGGCCTCTCAGGCTCGTTGGTGGGGGCGGCCCTCTTCATTGGGCTGTGCGCCGACGCGGGTGTTGATCCCTTCATCGGCTCCTGGTCGGACAATCTGCAGTCGCGCTTTGGTCGGCGGGCGCCCCTGATGTTCATCGGCGCGCCGCTGACGGCCCTGGCGCTGGGCCTCTTGTTCACCCCACCGAGCGGCCTGTCGCCGACCCTGCTGTTTGTCTGGCTCGCGGTGACATCGGTGGCGGTGAGGGCCTTCATCTCGGTCTTCTGGGTGCCTTATCTCGCCCTGGGCGCAGAAATGGCCGACGGCTATGTGGAGCGCTCCTCCATTGTCGCTTGGCGGGTGGTGGTGGGCATCCTCACCAGCATCCTGATCACCGCCCTGGCCTATTCGGTCTTCTTCGCCGGCGAGGGCGGCCTGCAGAGCCCCGACCGCTATCCGGCGTTCGGCTGGTCGGTGGCCGCCCTGGTGCTGGCCGCCATGACCTTGTGTTGCCTCGGGGTCTATCGGTTCGCCGCCAGCCTGCCGAAGGTGGCCTCGGTGGACGCCTCCATGGCCAAGCGGTTGCCGGGCGAAGTCGCCGAGATTCTGCGCAACCGCTCGTTCCGCATCCTCTTCTTCTCGGCCGTGATCTTCTACGCCGCTGTGGGCGCCAATGGCACGCTGAACACCCACAGCCAGCTCTTCGTCTGGAAGCTGCGGCCAGAGATGATGCAGTTCGTCGGCTACGCCTATCTGGCCGGCATCCTGGCCGGCATCCCGGTGACCCCTCAGCTGACGCGGCGGCTGGAAAAGCGCACGGTGGTGTTGGTCGGGCTAGGTCTTGTGCTGGTGTCGTGGGTCGTACTGCCGCTGGTCTGGGTCAGCGGGCTCTACCGGCCCGAAGGCGCGGCGGCCACGATCATGCTGGCGGCCAACAGCGCCATGGCTGGCGTGGGGGTCGGCTTCGCCATGATCGCCTATCCCTCCATGATGGCCGACGCCGCCGACGAGCATGAGTTCCTGTTCCACCGCAGACGGGAAGGGCTCTATTTCGCGGGCCTCGGCTTTGCGGCCAAGGCGGCCTCCGGCGTCGGAGTCCTGGTGGCGGGGCTCGCCCTGGACGCCATGCGGTTTCCCCGCGAGGCCGGCCGCGCCGTCGGGATCGAGCTGCCCGCCGACGTCCTGACCCGTCTGCTGCTCGCCTGGGGCCCAGGCTCGGCCCTGGTGGCCCTTATCGCCATGGTTCTGTTCGCGCCCTACGCCGTGGGGCGCCTACGGCACGAGGAGATCTCCGTAGAGATACGCCGACGACGGGCCGAGGCGCCGCCCGAGGACGAGTGATCAGCGGCTCCTGGCCGCCCGCCGGCGCCAGCGCCAAACCAGGACCGCAAGACCTCCGACCGCCAGGGCGGTGACCGTCGGCTCCAGCATCCCGGCGGGCAGCAGGGTCAGGCCCTGCGCCGCCAGGAAGCCCGGAGCCAGCATGACGGGAATCCAGAGGACGGCGCCGGCGAGGTTGGCGATCTGAAATCGCAGCCGACCCATCTGCAGCATCCCGCCCACGAGCGGCACGAAGGAGCGCACCGGTCCGGTGAAGCGACCGAGAACCATCGCCAGAATCCCGGCGCGATGGATAAACAGCCGGGCCCTGGCCACGGTTCGGCGATGCCGACGCAAGGCCTTGTTGCGCAGGGCCGCGGGCCCCATCCACCGTCCCAGTTCATAGGAAATGGCGTCGCCAGCCACCGCCCCGGCGATGGCGAAGATCAAGACGGGTCCAGGCGCGACGACGCCGGTCCCCACCAGTGCGCCCATGGCCAGCAGCAGCGCCGTTGAGGGAACCAGAAAACCAACAAAGGCCAGGCTCTCGGCGAAGACCAAGAGGCCGATGATTAGGCCGGCCTGTTCCGGATGATTTTGCAGAAGGGCGGTGAGCCGATCGGCGAGACCGCCCATGGCGCAGGCCTACGGCTTCTCAGGCGGATCGGGCATCGATTCGGCCGGTTCGCCGAGGTCGGTGTCCGGCGCGGTGTTGTGGCCCAGCTTCTCCACATAGTCCTTGTGTTCGCGCACCAGCGCGCTGGGTTCGGGATGGGCTTCTTCTGCGCCCAACCCATAGGCTTGAGCGCCCGGCTTGGTCTTGCCAGGCTCGTCCGCCAGTCGAGCGCGGGACGATGCGGGGGGCTTGGGGTGGTCAGTCATGACGGCTCCAGCGCGGTTGGCGGGACCGATTGAACCCCCGCGGCGCGGGAGTCGTTCCAAGGCGACTTGCCCGCGTGCCCTAGATCGAGGCGGCGCCGGGCGTTTTCGATGTCGGCGACTCTTCGGTGTCGAGCAGCCGCTGAAGCTTGATTCTGGCCCGATTGACACGGCTCTTGATGGTGCCGACGGCGCAGCCACAGATTTCGGCCGCCTCCTCGTAGCTCAGCCCTGCCGCGCCGATGAGAATGAGGGCTTCGCGATGCTCGTCGGGCAGACGCGCCAGGGCCGATTGCAGGTCCTGCATGGCCAGGCTCCAGTCCTGGGTGGGGGGGCTGCGAAGGAGCTTAGCGTAGTCGCCGTCCTCGTCGCGAACCTCCCGTCGGCGGCGATTGAGTTGGGTGTAATAGGTGTTGCGCAGAATAGTGAAGAGCCAGGCCCGCAGGTTTGTCCCCACTTCGAAACGGTCCCGGTTGCTCCAGGCCTTGATGAGCGTGTCCTGGACCAGATCGTCGGCGTCAGCGCCGTTATGACAAAGCGACCAGGCGAAGGCGCGAAGGGCCGGGATCATGGAGATCACCGAGTCTCGCCAGCTGTCCAAGCCCGTCATCGCGCCCTCGTGACACTTCGGACGAGGCCTTCCCGCCCCGGTCCGAGGTCCAACGTGGCGACGCTAATTTCCGTTCCGGGTTGCGTCAGAGGCCCCTGGCCCCGACCTTAGGAACGCGAAGCGACAGCTTGGCGTTGTTCATCGGCTCGCGGCTTCGCAGGCGGGCGATGTTGGTCACAGCCCGTCAGGGATGGGGCCAGGCTACAGGGGAGGGGGGTGGAATGGCGCCTTCGGACGACGCAACCATGACCCATCGGCCCCAGGCCGTGGTGACCCAGGATCGGCTGGAACGGTATCTGGCGCTCCGCGCCCGCACCCAGCATCTGGTGCGGGATCTGTCGCCCGAAGATCAACTGGCCCAGTCCATGCCGGACGCCAGCCCGACCAAATGGCACCTGGCGCACACCACCTGGTTCTTCGAAACCTTTCTGCTGACTCCGCATCTGGAGGGATACAAGCCCTTCGATCCGCGGTTCGGCTTTCTGTTCAATTCCTATTATGAGGCCCTCGGCCCTCGGCAGCCGCGGCCGCAGCGGGGCCTGCTGACCCGACCGTCCCAGGAAAGGGTGATGGCCTATCGGGCCCATGTGGACGAGGCCATGACCCGTCTGCTCCTGTCCGATGATCAGACCTTTGATGATCTGCTGGACCTGGGGATCGCCCATGAGGAGCAGCATCAGGAACTGATCCTGATGGATATCCTGCACCTGTTCGCCCAGTCGCCCCTGGCGCCCGCCTATGGCCGTGGCCCTGCGCCGGAGCCGGGACGCACTCCGGCCGCGCCGGCCTTCATCGGTTATGAGGGCGGTCTGGTGGAGATCGGTCATGATGGACAGGGATTCTCCTTCGACAATGAAGGGCCCCGGCATCAGGTCTTCCTCGCCCCCTTCAGCCTGGCCGACCGGCTGGTGACCAATGGGGAGTGGCTCAACTTCATGGCCGACGGCGGCTATGAGCGCCCCGAATTCTGGCTGTCCGACGGCTGGGCCAAGGTCCAGGCCGAAGGCTGGCAGGCGCCGCTCTACTGGGAGCCCAGCCCCGACGGCTGGAAGGTCATGGATCTGCGCGGCCTGCATCCTGTGGACCCCGCCGCGCCCGTCTCCCATCTCAGCTACTATGAGGCTGAGGCCTACGCCGCCTGGGCCGGCGCCCGGCTGCCGACCGAGGCGGAGTGGGAGCACGCCGCCGCCCAACTTCCCGTCCGTGGAGGCTTTCTGGCCCGTGGCGTTCCGGCGCCGTCGCCGGCGCAAGGTGAGGCCAGCGCGCCGCGCCAGATGTTCGGCGACCTCTGGGAATGGACCCGCAGCGCCTACGGCCCCTATCCGGGGTTCGCCGCGGCCCCTGGGGCGGTGGGGGAGTACAACGGCAAGTTCATGAGCGGGCAGATGGTGCTGCGCGGCGGGGCCTGCGTGACGCCGCCGGGCCATGTGCGCGCCACCTACCGCAACTTCTTCCAGCCCCATCAGCGCTGGATGTTCTCCGGTTTGAGGCTGGCGCGGGATGGCGCGGCGCCAGCGCCGCGGCGCAGCGCCTTCGAGACCGATGTCCTGGCCGGGCTGTCGCGGCGGCAGAAGTCGGTGCCGCCAAAATACTTCTATGACGCCCCTGGGTCCCGGCTGTTTGAGGACATCTGCGAACTGCCGGAATACTATCCCACCCGGACTGAACTCGCCCTGCTGGCGCAGGTGGCCCCGGAGGTGGCGTCCCATGTTCCCGAGGGCGCGGCCCTGGTGGAGTTCGGCAGCGGCGCGAGCCTGAAGACTCGACAACTGCTGGATCATGCGCCGCAGATCGCCGTCTATACGCCGATCGACATCAGCCCCAGCGCCCTCGACGCAGCGGTCGAAAGCCTGAGCCGTGACTATCAGGGACTGACAGTGGCCCCGCTGGTGGACGACTTCACAGTGGCTCTGGAGCTGCCTGAGGCGGCCCAGGGGCGGCCAGCCTTTGGCTTCTTCCCAGGATCCACCATCGGCAACCTCCTGCCGGAGGAGGCGGTGGAGTTCCTCGTCAACGCCCGGCGCCTGCTGGGGCCCGGAGCGAGATTCCTCGTGGGTGCAGACCTCGTGAAGGCTCAATCTGTGCTGGTGGCGGCCTATGACGACTCTCAGGGGGTCACAGCCGCCTTCAATCTCAATCTGCTGACCCGCATGAACCGGGAGCTCGCGGCGAACTTCGACCTTGCAGCCTTCGCGCATCGCGCGGTCTGGAACGCGCCGATGTCACGCATCGAAATGCACCTGGAGGCGCTTTGCGACCAGACGGTCCAGGTGGCGGGGCGGAGCTTTGAATTTCGGGCGGGAGAGACGATCCACACCGAGAACTCGCACAAGTTCACGTCGGAGGGGTTCGCCAGGCTGGCGGCTCAGGCGGGATGGCGGCTTGAGGGGCAATGGGCGAGCCCCGAGCCCGCCTTCGGGATGTTTCTGCTCGCCAGCTAAGGCGGGCGAGAGCTAAGGCGGGCGAGGCGAGCCCCCTCGGTCGTCCGAAGCGAAATCCGATCCCGAGGGATCTGATTTCGCTCGGGACCTGGGATCAGGATTCCGTCGTCTCTTCACCCTCGCGGCGGCCACCGCCCCGCGAAGCTTCGCCGCCCTTGCGGCCGGCCGAGGCGGCCAGATCCCGGTCCTTGGCGAAGCTACGCTTTTCGCCGGGGACGCTGGCGCCGCCCTTGCGCGCAATTTCGCGGCGCCGCTCGGGATTCATGGCGGCGAAGCCTCGACGGGTGCGGGGGGGATCTTGATCGGCAATGCTCATGGGGTCACTCCTAATAGGCGGCGTCGGCGCCCTTGAGACCCTCCGAACCCGGAGGGCCCGTCTAAGGCTCCGCTCTAGCAACCCGCGAGCCTCGCCAGGAGTTGCGTCCCCGAATCTCTGAATTTTCGCCGGTGGTTACGGCCAACCCCTAGGGCGGGGCCCCGCTCAGGCCGGCAGCAGGACCCGGGCGGTCAGGCCGCCGCCCGGCCTGTTGATCATGGTCACATCGCCGCCATGGCTGCGGGCGATGGACCGCACGACGGCGAGCCCCAGGCCGATCCCGCCGGTGCCCCGGCTGCGGGAGGGCTCTCGGCGATAGAAGGGCTCGAAGATGCGCTCCATATCCTCGATGGGGATGCCTGGCCCCTCGTCCTCGATCTCGATGACCACGGTCCGGCCCTCGATGATCACCCGCGCCCGCGCCCGGTCTCCGAACTTCACGGCGTTCTCCACCAGATTGGTGACCAGCCGGCGCAAGGCGATGGGATCGCCTTCGATCACCACCTTTTCCGCCCGCTCGACCTCAATGGCCGCGCCGGTCTCGGCCATCTCGTCACAGACGCTCTCCACCAGGGAGGCGAGCTCGAGCCGGGTCCGTTGCCCTGGCTTGGTGGCGTCGCGGACAAAGCCGAGGGTGGCGGCGACCATGGCCTCCATCTGGTCGATGTCGGCGGCCATCTTCGCCCTCTGATCCTCCGGGGCGTTCTCGATCCGGAAGCGCAGGCGGGTGAGGGGGGTGCGCAGGTCGTGGGCGATGGCCCCGACCATGGCGGTGCGATCCTGCACATAGCGCCGCAGACGCTCCTGCATCTGGTTGAAGGCGCGGACGGCTACCGAGATTTCCGCCGAGCCGGCGATCTCCAGCGGCGGGGAATCCGGGTCGCGACCCAGGCGTTCAGCGGCCTCGGCGAACAGCCGGAACGGCTTGGAGAGCCGCCGCGCGAACATCCAGGCGATAGGCGCCATGACCAGGGCCGACAGGAGAAACCAGAGCAGCACGCGCTGCTGCCAGACGTTCAGGCCCAGGCTGCGCTCGGGGTGGACCACGGCCCACTGGCCATCAGGCCGCTTCATGGCGATCTCGAACGGGGCGACGAGGAATCGATCCTCCTGGCCCTCGCCGCCGGCCCGCTCCATGCGGTCGCGGACGATGCGGAAGACGCGACGGTCAGATATGGGCAGGCGATAGGTCTTGGCGATGACCAGGTCGCTCTGAGCCACGCTCAGATCCTCGGCCAGCTGGTCGCGGGCCCAGACCATGCTGTCGGCGGTGGATTGTCCTTCGGGCGGGATGCGTGTCACCCGATACTGCAGGTCGCGCCGCTCAATCAGATCGCCGGGGCGCCCCTGCAGGGCCTCGGCGATCTCGGAGAACCGGTAGAAGTCCGGCACCGGCGGGGGCAGGTTGAACAGCAGGAAGATGCTGATCGCCTGGGCGGTGATCAGGCTGACGCCGACCAGCATCAGCACCTGGACGAAGAGGGAGGCTGTGGCGCGCCGGTCCGGAGCGCGGCTCACGGGCGCTTCACCTTCGGGGTGAACATATAGCCTTCATTGCGGATGGTGCGGATCAGGTCGTGGCCGCCGCCGTCATCAAGCTTGCGGCGCAGGCGGCTGATCTGCACGTCGATGGCCCGGTCAAAGGCGTCGGAGGACGGCCCGCGGGCGAAATCCAGAAGCTGATCGCGGGTCAGCACCCGCTGCGGCCGCTCGACAAAGGCCCGCAACAGGGAAAACTCCCCGCTGGAGAGATTGACCACCACCCCCTGCGGCGAGCGCAGCTCCCGGCGCACCAGGTCCAGTCGCCAGCCGGCGAACTCGCAGGCGGCCCCAAGATCTTCGCCGCCCCCGTGACGGGTCTGTTCGGCCCGCCGGAGGATGGCGCGGATGCGGGCCAGCAACTCCCGAGGGTTGCAGGGCTTGGAGAGATAGTCATCAGCGCCCAGCTCAAGGCCGACAATGCGGTCGGTATCCTCGCCCATGGCCGACAGCATGATGATCGGCGGCGCCTCGCCCACGGCCAGACGGCGGCAGATGGCCAGGCCGTCCTCGCCTGGCAACATGACGTCCAGCACGATCAGGTCGACCGGATCGCGCTCCAGCGCCTGTTCCATTTCGCGGGCGTCGCCAGCGGTGGTGACCGCATAGCCGTGCCGGCCCAGAAAGTCGGAGACCACATCCCGGATTCCGGGATCGTCATCGACCATCAGGATCCGCGCCGTGGGACCGAGCGCGTCTGTAGGGGGCGTCTGCATGCGGGCCATTTTCTGCCTCCCGGGTAACGCTCAGATTTCACGCTTGAAAGGCGCCAGCGGCCGATCAGCGCGCCAGCACCTGATCGGCGACGAAGGGGTTGCTGCGCCGTTCGGCCCCGAAGCTGGACATCGGCCCATGGCCGCAGACGAAACGGACATCTTCGCCCAGGGGCCAGAGCTTGCCGGTGATGGCCGCGATCAGATCCTGGTGGTTGCCCCGGGGAAAGTCGGTGCGGCCGATGGAGCCCTGGAACAGCACGTCGCCCACCTGGGCGAACCTGGCCTGGCGATGGAAGAAGACCACATGGCCCGGCGTATGGCCCGGGCAGTGATAGACCTCGAACTCGGTCTCCCCCAGCGTGACCACGTCGCCGTTCTCCAGCCAGCGGTCAGGGACGAAGGACCTGGCTTCAGGCATGCCCCAGCGGGCCCCGTCGGCGTCCATCTGGTCGATCCAGAAGGCGTCGTCACGGTGAGGGCCTTCGATGGGAACGCCAGTGGCCGCCTTCAGCGCCGCGGTTCCGCCGGCGTGATCCAGATGGCCGTGAGTGATCCAGATCTTCTCCAGGGTCAGGTCGTTGTCCTGCAGCGCCTGCAGCAGGCGCGGGACCTCGCCGCCGGGATCGATGATCGCCGCCTTCTTCGTCCTTGCGCACCACACGATGGTGCAATTCTGCGCCAGTGGCGTGACCGGCGCGATCAGGGCGCGAATGGGCGGGTCTTGAGGTTCAGACATGGCGCGACCTTATCGGCGCGGCTGTTTCCTGCAAGGGCGCGGGGGCCTGAGGCGGGCGCTTGATTGTTGCTCCGACGCTAGCCAAGGATAGGGTTTTGGCGTCGGGGTGACGCCGTCCCTGGGGCAGAAACACCATGGTCGCCAGCATTTCTGTTCCGGGTCAGGCCCACTGGTCGTCAAAGGCCGCCTTTGTGCTTGCGGCCGTGGGCTCGGCCGTGGGGCTTGGGAACCTGTGGCGGTTTCCTTCGGAGGCCGGCGCCAATGGCGGCGGGGCCTTTGTCCTGATCTACATTCTGTGCGTCGCCCTGATCGGGGCGCCGCTGCTGCTAGCCGAAACCCTGATCGGGCGCCACGGGCAGCGCTCCACCGTGGGCAGCGCCAAGCTGCTGGCCCGGCAATCCAACGCCAGCAGCGGCTGGGCGGCGCTGGCGGTCATCGGCATGATCGCCAACTATCTGATCCTGACCTTCTACAGCGTGGTCGCTGGCTGGGTGCTCTACTTCATCTGGACCTCGGGCGCTGATGTTGCGCGCACGGTGGCGGCGGGACAGCCCTTTGCGGGCGCCTACGCCGATCTGACGATCGATCAGGTGCGCCAGCAGATGCCGGACCTTTTCGCCGACCCGGTGAAGATGAGCATCGCCCACTTCATCTTCGCCGCAGCGACCACATTCGTGGTGGCGCGTGGGGTCAAGGGCGGGATCGAGGTGGCGGCGACCTGGCTGATGCCGGCCTTTTTCGTGCTGCTGCTGGGCATCACGGTCTATGCCGGGATCACCGGCGACTTCGCCGCCGCCGTCGCCTTCCTGTTCACCCCGGATTTCGAGCGGGCTCTGCAGCCCCAAGTGCTGAACTCGGCCCTGGGCCAGGCCTTCTTCTCCCTGAGCCTCGGGGGCGGGGCCATGGTCGCCTATGGCGCCTACGCCTCCCGTGACACCAATCTTGGCCAGACGTCGGGCCTTATCTCGGCGGCCGACACCTCGGTGGCGATCATTGCGGGCCTGGCCATCTTCCCCATCGTCTTCAGCGTCGGCCTGACGCCGGACGCCGGCCCGACCCTGATGTTCCAGACCCTGCCGGCGGCCTTCCACAGCATGCCGGCTGGCGCCCTGGTGGCCTTCGCCTTCTTCGTCCTGGCCCTGTTCGCCGCCCTGACCTCATCGGTCTCCCTGCTGGAAATCTCGACCGCCTATCTGGTGGAGCGGTTCAAGATGAGCCGGACCCTGGCGGCGGGCCTCCTGGGCGGCGGCTTCTTCCTGATCGGCATGGTCTCGGTGCTGTCCTTCAATGTCTGGGCCGATCACCGGCCCCTGGCCCTGGTGCCGGGCTTCACCAACGCCAACTGGTTCGACGTGTTTGACGGGGTCACGGGGCGCATCCTGTTGCCCCTGTCGGGGCTGATCACGGCGGTGTTCATCGGCTGGATCGCCGACCGCAAGCTGGTGGACGAGGAGACGGGCCTTAAGAGCGGACCTCTGCTGCCGCTGTGGCGCTTCCTGGTGGCCTGGCTCTGCCCGATCGCGGTCTTCCTGATCCTGCTGTTTGGCCTGTTCCCGCAGCTGATCAGCTAGGGAGCGTCCGTCGTCCCACCGTCTGCGACCCCATTGCTGCCGATCCACGATGTGCTGGAGGCGTTGCAGAACGCCCTGATGGCGTCTCCGCGCGCGGTGCTGGTGGCGCCCCCTGGGGCCGGCAAGACCACGGTCACGCCGCTCGCCCTGCTGGAGGCGCCGTGGCTTGGGGGCGGACGGATCATCATGCTCGAACCCCGACGGTTGGCCGCCCGGGCCGCGGCCGAGCGCATGGCCGCCACCCTGGGCGAGGCGGTGGGCGAGACCGTCGGCTTTCGCGTGCGGATGCAGTCCAAGGTCTCGGGCCGCACCCGGATCGAGGTGGTCACCGAGGGGGTCTTCACCCGCATGATCCTGGGCGATCCGGGCCTGTCGGGCGTGGCCTGCGTCATCTTCGACGAGTTCCATGAGCGCAGTCTCGACGCCGATCTCGGTCTGGCGCTGGCCCTGGACGCTCAGGGGGTGCTGCGGGACGATCTGCGCCTGCTGGTCATGTCGGCCACCCTGGACGGCGCGGCCGTCGCCCGGTTGATGGGCGATGCGCCGGTGATCGAGAGCCAGGGCCGGGCCTATCCGGCGGAGACCCGGTATCTTGGCCGCCACGAGACCCTCCGGCTGGAGGACGCCGTCGTCCGGGCCATTGAGCGGGCCCTGGCGGAAGAGACCGGCGGCGTCCTCGTCTTTTTGCCGGGGCAGGGGGAGATCCTGCGGACCGCCGAGCGCCTGGCCGATCGCCTGCGTCGCGACGACGTGCTGATCGCGCCCCTCTATGGCGCCCTGGACCCCAAGGCGCAGGACCGGGCGGTGGCGGCGCCGCCGCCCGGGATTCGCAAGGTGGTGCTGGCCACCTCCATCGCCGAGACCAGCCTGACCCTCGAGGACGTGCGGGTGGTGATCGACTCAGGCCAGGCCCGCGTGCCCCGCTTTGATCCGGCCAGCGGCCTCACGCGCCTGGCCACCGTGCGGGTCAGCCGGGCGGCTGCCGACCAGCGGCGGGGGCGGGCGGGCCGTACCGCGCCTGGCGTCTGCTATCGCCTGTGGGACGAGCCTGAGACCCGCGCCCTGCTGGCCTTCGCCGATCCGGAAATCCTGGACGCTGACCTGTCGAGCCTGGCCCTGGATATGGCG
Source organism: Caulobacteraceae bacterium UBA3198 (assembly GCA_002363865.1). Lineage (GTDB taxonomy): Bacteria > Pseudomonadota > Alphaproteobacteria > Caulobacterales > Caulobacteraceae > Phenylobacterium. The sequence continues at coordinate 339,121 of DEWY01000015.1, read as the reverse complement.
AGATGGGGGGCGAAGTCGGCCGATGATCTCGCCTTCCTGGACCCGCCGCCGAAGGCCGCCCTGGCCGAGGCCCAGGCCCTGCTGCGTCGGCTGGAGGCGGTGGACGCGTCCGGCGTGCTGACCTCGCACGGCGAGGCCCTGGCTGGCATGCCCCTGCCGCCGCGTCTGGCGCACATGGTCCTGCGGGCGGCCGAGCACGGGCAGGCCGGCCGGGCGGCCAGGATCGCCGCCCTGGTCACCGAGCGGGGGATCGGCGGGCGGGAGGCGCACCTCACCCACCGGCTGGAGGCCTTTGATCGCGATCGCTCGCCTCGCGCCCGGGACGCCCGCGCCCTCGCCGAGCGCTGGGGTCGGGGCGTGCGGGAAGGTCGGGCTGCGCCGCTCAGCGACGGCCAGATGCTGGCGCTCGCCTATCCTGAGCGGGTGGCCAAGGCTCGCGGGCCGCTGGGGGAGTTCCAGCTGGCCAGCGGCCGCGGCGCCTTCATTGAGCCGGGCGACGTCCTGGCCCGCCAGCCCTGGCTGGCCGTGGCCGAGCTGGGCGGGGGGGATCGCCGCGACCGTATCCTGCTGGCCGCGCCCCTGACCCAGGACGACATCCTCGACGCCTTTGCGCCGATCCTGGAGACCGAGGACCGGATCGAGGAGAGCCCCGGCGGCCGAATCCGCGTGCGCCGCCTCACGCGGCTTGGCCGGCTGGCGCTCCAGGAAAGCCTGGATGACAATCCGCCGGCGGAGGTTGTCGCCCAGGCCCTGGCCGCGCGCCTGCGGCGGGAGGGGCTAGGCGCCCTGCGCTGGGGCGCAGCGGCGACGGCTCTGCGCAAACGCATCGGCTTCCTGCACGAGCAGGACCCTCAGACCTGGCCGGACCTGTCAGACCCGGCGCTTGTGGCGGTGCTGGACGACTGGCTCACGCCCCTGCTGTCCGGCCTTCGCGGGCTCGCCGACCTGACGCCCGACCTGCTGGACGGCGCCCTGCGCAGTCTCATTCCCTGGGACCTCCAGCGACGGGTCGAGGCGGAGCTGCCCACCCACTGGACCGCGCCGACCGGCAACCGGGCGCAGATCGACTATGAGGCCGAAGGCGGCCCGCGGGTGGAGATCCGCGTGCAGGAGGTGTTCGGTCTGAATGAGCACCCGATGGTGGCCGGCCGGCCCCTGACGCTGGCCCTGCTGTCGCCGGCCCGACGGCCCATTCAGCTGACCCAGGACTTGCCGGGCTTCTGGCGCGGCTCCTGGCGGGACGTGCGCGCCGACATGCGCGGCCGCTACCCCCGTCACCCCTGGCCAGAAGATCCGTCCGTGGCCGACCCGACCACCCGGACCAAGCCGCGAAGCTAGCTGGCGGCGTAGATCATCACGCCGGTGGCGACCGACAGGTTCAGGCTGTCGGCCCGGCCGCGCATGGGGATCTTGACGTTGACGTCGCAGAGCCCGGCCATGTCCGGTGGCAGGCCCTGTTGTTCGTTGCCCATCAGGATCAGGGCCGGATGAACATAGTCGGCGCTGCGATGATCGACCTCGGCGCTCAGCAGCGTGCCGACCACCGAGCCTGGCCAGTCGCGGCGCCAGGCGGCGAACTCGGCCTCGCCAGCCCGGGCGATCGGCACGGCGAAGATGGAGCCCATGGTGGCCCGCACCGCCTCCACCGAATAGGGATCGCAGCATTCCCCCACCAGCACCACGCCGCCGCAGCCGGCCGCATCGGCGGTGCGGATGATGGTCCCCAGATTGCCGGGATCGCGTACCCTGTGCAGGGCGACCCAGGCCTTGGCGAGGCGGGGCTGGAGAGCGGTGAGGGGGGTGAAAACCTGCGGAAAGACGCCCACCACCGCCTGGGGATTGTCCCGGCGGGAGACCTTGGCGAGAATCTCGGCCGTGACCTCGATCACCTCGCCGCCGGCCTCGTGGGTGGCCTGGGCGGCGGCTTGCAGCAGCGGATGGTCGGCGGCGTCCCGGCCATAGAGCAGGATCTCCGGCGCATGGCCGGTCTCGACGCCCTCGGTGACGTTCTTCAGGCCTTCGGCCACGAACAGACCGGTCTCGTCGCGGGTCTTGCGCTGATGCAGGGCGCGCACGGCCTTGACCGTCGGATTGGTCAGGGAGGTGACGGTGCGGCCGCTCACGAGGCCCACCGCGCGTAGAATGACAGGCCGATCTGCCGATCGCCTGCCTCCTCAGCCAAGGCCAACTCGCCCCACTCAATGGTTCCGCCACGGTCGGCCAGCCGGTCCGATAAGAGGCCAGCCAGGGCTGCGCCAGAGATCCGGGCGGCATAGGCGTTTAGGATCAGGAAGGACGCCTTTTCCGAGAGAAGTTCAGCGCATAGGGCCGAAAGCTCAGGCAAATCTTCAAACAGTCGCCAGACCTCGCCTGTGGGGCCGCGGCCATATTTTGGGGGGTCGAGAATGATCCCCTCATAGTGGGACCCGCGACGCACCTCGCGCTGGACATAGCGGCGGGCGTCCTCGCAGATCCAGCGGATGGGGCGGTCGGCGAGATCGGAAAGTTCGGCGTTCTCACGAGCCATGGCGATCGCTTTCTTGGAGGCGTCCACATGGGTCACCGCCGCGCCGGCGGCGGCGCACACCAGGCTGGCCACGCCGGTGTATCCGAACAGGTTCAGCACCCGGGGCGGCTCGGCTTCGCTCTGGATCTGGCTACGTATACGCGCCTCCAGCCACTCCCAGTTCGCCGCCTGCTCAGGGAAGAAGGCCAGGTGGCGGAAGGCGGTGAAGCGCGCGTTGAACCGCGCCTGGCGCCAGGACATGGCCCAGGCCTCAAGGGGCTTGCCCTGAAAGCGCCAGCGGCCGGCGTCCTCCTCGTCGCTGGGATCGAAGATGGCGTCGGCGGTCTCCCAGGCGGCGGCGTCCAGACGCGGCGCCCACAGACACTGGGGTTCGGGCCGCACCACGGTATAGGGGCCATAGCGCTCCAGCTTTCTGCCGTCGCCGGAATCCAGCAGGGCGTAGTCGGCCCAGCCGGTGGTGCGCATGACGCCGGGGGCCGGCGCGACGGTGGGGCGTCTGGAGGTCATGGGTCTCGATTACGAAAAACCCGCCCCGCGCGCCAGAGGATGAAACTCTATGGGCTGCGGTAGGGTGCGCCGCGGCTGAAAAGCCTTGGAAATCCGACCCGGGGTTGTCACAGGGCGGAAATTGGTTTCCGTTGGCCTGCTGTGTACGAGGGGGAAGTTCGAGTTGGTGAGCGTCAGCACCACACGGCGCCGGTCGGCCCGCAAGGCCAAGGGCGACGGACATCTGAGGCGGGCGGAGATCCTGCAGGCCGCCGAGCGCATCTTCGTGGCCGACGGCTATGAGGGCGCCACCATTCGGCGGATCGCCGAGGAGGTCGGAGTCTCCTCCACCGCCCTCTACATGCATTTTCCCGACAAGGCCTGCATCCTGCTGGAGATCTGCCAGGGGGTGATGCAGGAGCTGCTGGACCGCAACAGCCAGATCGCCGAGCGCCCGCTGGATGCGGTCAACCGCACCCGCATGATGCTCGACGCCTATATGCGCTGGGGGTTTGAGCATCCCAACGCCTATCAGCTGGTCTTCTCCGCCACCCATCCGTTTCCCCAGGGCGCCGATGGGACCGACGCCACCGGAGAGCTGGCCGCGGCCTGTTACAACAAGTTCAGCGGCGTCGTCCGGGAGATCGCCGCGGAAGGCCGGCTAAGGCTGGGCGACGGCGATAGCGCCGCCCAGGCGCTTTGGGCCGCCTGTCACGGGGTGGTGGCCCTGCGTCTGTCGCGCCCCAACTTCCCCTGGCAGCCGGAGGACGAGCTGATCCAGGTGACCATCGAAGGCCTGCTGACCGGCATTACGGTCGACTGAAGGCCGCTATTGCGCTGCGGCCTCGCTCGGGCGGGCATAGGCGTAGCCGCCCTTGGCCAGGTCCTGCGAGATCGTGATCTTGGCCGTGCCGTTGTTGAGGCGGGCGCGATAGACCTGCGCCCCCTCCATGACCCGCATCACATAGTTGCGGGTCTCGGAGAACGGGATGCACTCCACGAAATCGATGGGATCTGTGCCGGCGCCGCGGGGGTCGCCGCAGAATCCGACCCACTGGGCCGGACGGCCGGGGCCTGCATTGTAGGCGGCGATGGCCAGGGGATAGGAGCCGCTGAACCGGTCCAGCATCTGGGAGATGTAGGTCTGGCCCAGACGCATGTTGTAGTCCGGGTCGTTCAGCATGCCGGCCGAGTAGGACATTCCCAACTGGCGGGCCACGATCTGAGCGGTGCCGGGCATGACCTGCATCATACCGCGGGCGCCGGCAGGCGAGCGGATCTCGGGGTCAAAGCCGCTCTCCTGCCGGGTGATGGCCAGGGTCAGCGCCAGTTCGGGCGCATTGGACACGGTCGGCGGGGTCCGGTGGGGATAGCCGCGCAGGGGCAGGACATGGCCAAGGGTGGCGGCGCCGCGCACCACCAGCATGGAGCCTGTCTGGTCCCCATAGCCGCGGGCCATGTCGACGATCAGCGCCTGCTCGGCGCTGTTGGGCACGGTGTCCTTCAGGTGGAGGGCGAAGGTCCTGAAGAGGCCTGACTCGCCGATCTCGTTCAGTCGGCGGGCGGCGCGGACCACATCGCGGCCCTCGAACCGAGCGCGGTCGAACTCGGTGATCTCCGGTTCCGGCGGCAGGGTCATGGTCCCGTCGCCGACCTTCTCCCCGGCCAGCTGGCCGTAGAAGGTCGTGTTGTGCTCGGCGGCGGCGGCATAGAAGCGCTGGGCGCCGGCGGCGTCGCCCATGGCCTCGTGCGCCCGACCCCGCCAGTAGAGGGCCCGGCCCCGGGTGATGGGCGAGGAGCCGATCTCGGCGATGGCGGCGAAGTGGCGGTCGGCCAGTTCGGCGTTGTTCAGGCGCCGCAGGGCGATCCAGCCGGCGTAGAACTCCGCTTCTGCCGCGGAGGCGCCGACGGTCAGGCCCGTATTGGCCGAGGCTCGATAGGCGTTGCGGTAGTTTCCAGCCCGCAGAGCCGCCAGGGTCATGGGATAGCGTTCGCGCCAGACCCGGCTGGCGGCGGCGCTCACCTCGCCCTGGCCCGGGGGCAGGGGCGCCAGGGTCTCATAGGCGCGGGCCTCGTCGCCCCGGGCCCGGTAATAGGCGGCCCTCTCATAGGCGATGCCCGGATGGGCGGCCTGATCGGGCGTCAGGCGCGCAATCATGGACTCAGCGCCGGATGAACGGTTGCGCAGGGCGATGCGGGCGTCAGCGATAGCCCGCTCGCTGGCGGGCAGCAGGCCAAGCATGGCCTGGGCCGCGGGTCCCTGTTGCCCATAGAGCAGGTGGTCGGCGCGCTCCACATGGTCCTCAGGACGCAGATAGCCGCCGAACTGGGCCAGCATGGAGGCCTGGGCGTCGGCCTCGAAGGTCTCATCGCGCCAGAACCGGCGGATGAGCGCGGTAGCTTCAGCCTGCTGGCCGGTGGCGTTCAGGGCGCTGGCCAGCGCCATGGCGCCGCGGGCGCTCACCGGCGCCTCGCCGCCGAACCAGGCGATGGTCTGCTCCGCGCTCAGGCCGGAGGTGGCCAGGAGTTTCTCGGCGGTCTCCTGGCGTCCGGCGCTGCGGGGCCAGGCGGCCAGGTCGCGACGGGCCTGATCGGCCTCGAAGAAGCCTACCGATTCGCCGGCCACATCGACCAGGGCCCAGACGGCGATCTTCTTGGCGATGTCGTCGGACATGGCGTCGATCAGGCTGCGCGTGCCCGCCACATCCCCCCGCCGGGCCGCGGTCAGGGCCTGGCGGAGCAGCTGGTTCTCGCTGGCCGACAGCGGCGCCAGCGGCGCGCGGTTGACCGGCTGCAGTTCAATGGGACGGGGAAACGGATCGGTCGCCGTGGCTCGCGGCGTCTGCGCATGGGGAACGCCCACCACCAGGAACAGGGCGGCGGCGGTCAGAAGGGTCTTCGGCGCAAGGACGTGCAAACAGGAACTCCAGGCTCTCGTCCTCTCAGGGACGATACGGGCGGTTGCGGCCAGGGCCGCGCCGGACATATTGTCCGCGCAACATCATAGGCCGCAACAGCATGCGGCGCTTTCACGGCTTTTTGCAGACAATGTCCGAACCTTTATTCAGGGGCGTCATGCCGGCCCTGGTGACCCCCTTCCGCGATGGCGCGGTGGACGAGGACACCTATGTGGCCCTGATCGAGCGCCAGATCGCCGGCGGGGTGCACGGCCTGGTGCCCGTCGGCACCACCGGCGAGACCTCGACGCTTTCCCATGACGAGCACCGCAGGGTGGTCGACCTGTGCATCAAAACCACGGCTGGCCGGGTGCCGGTGATCGCGGGCGCGGGGTCAAACTCCACCCGCGAGGCCATCGAGCTGGTCAAGCACGCCAAGGCCGTCGGCGCCGACGCGGCCATGGTGGTGACGCCCTATTACAATCGGCCGAGCCAGGAGGGCATGTACGCCCACTATGCGGCGATCAATGAGGCCGTGCAGCTGCCGGTGATCGTCTACAACGTGCCCTCGCGCACCGGGGTGGACATCTCCAACGAGACCCTCGGCCGGCTTTCGAAGCTGCCGAACATCGTCGGCGTCAAGGACGCCACCGGCGACATGACCCGGCCGACCATGCAGCGCCTGCTGTGCGGCGCCGACTGGGTGATGCTGTCGGGCGATGACCCCACGGCGCTGGGCTACATGGCCCACGGCGGCCACGGCTCGATCTCGGTCAGCGTCAATGTGGCGCCTGACCTCTGCGCCACCTTCTACAACGCCGCGCTCAGCGGCGACTGGAAGACCGCGCTCTACTGGCAGGACCGGCTCTATCGCCTGCACCGGGCCCTGTTCACCGACGCCTCGCCAGGCCCCACCAAGTTCGCCATGGCCCATCTGGGCCTGTGTTCGGAGGAGGCGCGCCTGCCGATCACCCCGGCGTCCGAGGCTTCGCGCAAGGAAGTCCTGGCGGCCATGCATGACGCCGGGCTGATCTGAGGACCTCATGGCGGGAAAACCCATCGCCGAGAACCGGCGCGCAAGGTTCGACTATTTCCTCGACGACGCCATGGAGGCGGGCCTGGCCCTGACCGGCAGCGAGGTGAAGTCCCTGCGCGCGGGCAAGGCCAATATCGCCGAATCCTATGCGGCGGTGGAGGGGCGCGACATCGTGCTGATCAACGCCGACATTCCGCCCTACGCCAAGGCCAGCCACTTCAACCACGAGCCGCGCCGGCCGCGGAAACTGCTGCTGCATCGCAAGCAGATCGACCGGCTGATCGGCGCAGTCCAGCGGGAGGGGCGCACCATCGTCCCCACCAAGCTCTATTGGAACGACAAGGGCCTGGCCAAGCTGGAGATCGCGCTCGCCAAGGGCAAGAAGCTGCACGACAAACGCGAAACCTCCGCTGAACGGGACTGGGCGAGGGACAAGGCCCGCCTGCTCCGCGACAAGGGGTGAGCCGGAGCGCGCCTCTCCCGGCCGAGATCGAGGCCATCGAGCGGGCGACAATCGCTACGGTGGCCCACGACGCTCATGAGGTGATCGGACCCTGGATCCTTGGCCTGCGCCCAGGCTCCATCGGCCGGGCCCATTCGGCCGCGCCCCTGACCCACACCCTGGTGCGCGATGACGGGCTGATCGCCCGGATCGAGGCGGCCTATCGCGCCCGGTCCATGTCGCCGGTGTTCCGTCTGCCCGAGGTCGAGGGGCTGTCCAGTCTCGCCGAGGCCCTTGCCGAACGGGGCTACGTCCCGACCCAGCCGACCCAGGTGATGAGCGCCGACCTGGCCAGCGTGGCCGCGGTCGCTGATCCAGGGCCGGCCATGCTGCTGGAGCGCCCGGACGAGGCCTGGGCCTCGGTGTTTCTGGGCGAGGGGTTCGATCCGAAGGACGGCGCCCAGCGGGTGGCGGTGCTGTCGAACTCGCCAGGCGCGGTGTTCGCCGCCGTCCGCAACGAGGCCGGGACACACGCCGTCGGCGTACTCAGCCTCGCAGAGGGCTGGGCCAGCCTGCACGGCATGCGCACCCGTCGGGATCGCCGCGGGCAGGGTCTGGCCGGCCAGGTGATGGCGCGTCTGGCCAAGGCCGGCCTGGAGCGCGGGACATCCACGGTCTTCCTGCAGGTAGAGACGGGCAATGCGTCGGCGCTCGCCCTTTACGGCCGGGCGGGTTTTGCGCCGCTCTGGCGCTACCACTATTGGCGGCTCGCCTAGACCTTCATTTTTCCCGTCACCCTCGCGCTTGACGCGAGGGTCCATGCACACGGGTCTGGCCCTGGTGTTCATGGATGGTCGGGTCAAGTCCGACCATGACGGAGGAGGTGAGGCGACTTTCGTCTGCAGGCGGGCTGGACCAGCCTCTAGTCCGTGAGCAGTTCGCGGGCGCGGATGAAGATGTCCTCGAACATCTGCGGCGTCAGCCGGCCGGTGTTCGTGTTCAACCGCGAGCAGTGGTAGGAATTGATCACCCGATAGGGGCCGGCCTGGAATTCAGACCCGTGGCCGCCGACGCCGGCGCTGGCCTTCAGACCCAGGGCCTTCAGCACATTGCGACGGGAGACATCGCCCAGGGTGACGATCACCTTGAGGTTCGGCAATTGGTCGAGCCGCGCGGTCAGGAACGGCCGGCAGGTGTTCTCTTCGCTGGTCTCGGGCTTGTTGCCCGGCGGGGCGCAACGCACGGCGTTGGTGATCAGGCAGTCCACCAGCTTGAGCCCATCGTCGGGCCGCGCCTCATAGGACCCCTGCGCGAAGCCCTGCTTGATCAGGGTCTCAAATAGCAGCACGCCGGCGAAGTCGCCGGTGAACGGCCGGCCAGTGCGGTTGGCGCCCATGCGCCCGGGCGCAAGCCCCACGACGGCCAGGCGGGCGGTAGGATCGCCAAAGGAGGGCGCTGGGCCGTTCCACCAGTCGGGATGGGCCTCGCGATTGACCTGCCGATAGGCCACCAGCCTGGGGCAGAGCGGACAGTCGCGGGGCGGTTCGGCGGAGCTCACGGCCGGCTCAGGCCTCGGCATCCGCCTCATTCTCGCTGGAGCTCGGCATCCGGCTTTCCTGGATGAACCGGGGCAGGCGCGAGGGCCGGCCGATGATCTCCGACAGGTCGGCCAGATCGATGAAGGCGTCGGCCTGGCGGCGCAGATCATCGGACGCCATGGGGGGCTGCGACTTGACCGTCGAGACTACCGTGACCCGCGCGCCCCTACGCTGCACCGCCTCCACAAGGCAACGGAAGTCCCCGTCGCCGGAGAACAGCAGCAGGTGGTCGGCGTGCTCGGCCATTTCCATCATGTCGACGGCGATCTCCACGTCCATGTCGCCGCGCCAGCGCTTGCGCCCTTGCGCGTCGGTGTATTCCCGGGCGGGCTTGGTCACCAGACGGAAGCCGTTGTAATCCAGCCAGTCCACCAGCGGGCGGATGGGGGAGTATTCCTGGTCCTCGACGAGCGCGGTGTAGTAGTAGGCCCGCACCAGCACGCCGCGCTTGCGGAACTCTTCCAGCAGCTTGCGGTAGTCGATGTCGAAGCCGAGTCCCTTGGCCGCCGAGTACAGGTTCGCGCCGTCGATAAAGAGGGCGAGCCGATCGGTGGGGTAGAAGGTCATAAGCGTGGAATTCCTTGAAAGCGGCGCGGGGTCGGGCTGGGACGGAGCGGTGGTGATCGCCCTGGGCAGTAATCTCGCCGGAGATTTCTCGTCCTCGGAAGCCCTTCTGGAAGCCGCCCTGGCGCGTCTGGATCAGGCGGGATTGCCTGTTCTTCATCGGTCCCGCTGGTGGCGCTCGGCCGCCTGGCCGGACCCCTCGGCCCCGGAGTATCGCAACGGCGTCGCCATTGTCGAGACGCCGAATGAACCGAGTTCGGTTCTGCGTACCCTGTTTTCAATCGAGGCGGAATTCAACCGCAATCGGGGCGAAAGGAACGCCGCCAGGACGCTGGATCTCGATCTGATCGCCCATGGGCGGGCGGTGATCGACAGCGAAGACCTGATCCTGCCCCACCCCCGCGCCCACACCCGCCTGTTCGTCATGGGCCCGCTCGCCGAAATCGCCCCGGACTGGCGCCATCCGGCGTCGGGGCTGACGGCGCAGGCTTTGGCGGCCGCGGCGAGCGTGGGCTGCGACGCGCGGGCGGGGTGAGGGGCGGGAGATGGTCGGCGCTACTTGCGCGTGCAATGGTCACGCTTAGCCGCGCGATGTGACATCCCAAGAGCCGAGCCATGCCGAACCAAGCCCGCGTAGCATTGGTCATGTCCATGTTGGTGATCGCCACGGGCTGCGAGCGCCTGGGGCGAGAGGAGCCAACCTATTGTGGCCTGGGCTTCTATGTGACCGGTGACGACATCGTCGTTCTCGCCGACGATCGGCGACCCGACTTTGACGTCGCCAGGATCGCCTACAGGGATGTCGTGTGGGTGGTTTATTCGGGCAATGGGGTCCGTCCGCCGCGTTACTCGAATGCGGGACCTAAGCCTGGAGAGTGGGCGCCAAAGTCTGAAATCACTGGGCTGTTCTCGGCCACTGGGTTTGCGTTTCCGATGTACGTAGAGATCCAACCTTCGGGGGCTTCGGCCGCGTCAGTCGCCTCTGTCGAAGACCTGAAGGCGCTGTCGAAAGCTGTCCGGCCAAGGTCGATTCGCTACGATCCATGCATTGCGCCGAAGATTGAGCGGTAGTTCGAGATGCTGGTGAATCGGCGAGGGCGGCGATGAGGAAGCTTCTCTTAGTCCTATTTCTCCTCCTTTCTTGTTTAGCATTGTATTGCGTGGATGCATTTTTGGGCTGGGAAGATCTTGAAATATTCCCAATGATTTACTCATATGTCGCGGCATTGTGGTCGTGTGTTCTGGCGACGAGGGGTGTAAACTCCGTCATCGTGCGCGTGACAACCGCAATTTTTGTATCTTTCACCTTTTCAATCGCTAGCATGGCGACCATCTATCAATTCAGATTTGTAGTTTTCGAGAGGGTTCATCCTGCAGAAACGCAAATATATTTCATGTTATTCGGAATTCTTGTTGCGGGGCCTCAGCTAGTTTTAAGTGCATTTTTCGGGGCATTTGCGAATTGGCGATCTGATGCCCAGCGCGTTTCTTCGTAGTCTGGGCCACTAGGGCGCTGCCAGGAACTGCCGGAGTCTGCGCATCCCCTTTCTCGATCGGTCGGTGCTGACGACTCTGGCGGGGCTACGACTCTGCTGCCGCCGTCCCCTTAAGTTGAAGACCATCGCGTTCTGCGGCGTTGCACAATCGGACCAAACCGCCTATTTTGGCGGGTTCTAGATCAGATCTGAGGATTTCATGGCCCGCGTCACCGTCGAAGATTGCATCCAGAAGGTTCCGAACCGCTTCAACCTGGTTCTTCTGGCGGCCCATCGTGCGCGGGGCATCTCGGCCGGCGCCCAGCTGCTGGTGGACCGGGACAACGACAAGAACCCCGTGGTCGCCCTGCGCGAGATCGCCGATGACGTGGTCGACGCCGAGGAGCTGCGCGAGAACCTGATCTCCAGCCTGCAGCGTGTGGACGAGCACACCGAGGCTGAGGAAGAGGCCGAAACCCTGGCCCTGCTGGCCGACCCGACCCACGCCCAGATGAGCGAGCTGGAATTGATCCGGGCCCTGCAGAGCGACCGGGATGGCGGTCAGGAGGAGCGGTACTGAGCCCCGAAGGCGCAGACCCTCTTACCGTCCAGGCGGCCCATCCCGTCGCCGAGCCCAAGGACGCGCCCGCTCCGGCGCGTCCGCCCAAGATGCTTCGTCAGTATGAGCTGATCGACAAGGTCCGCTCCTACGATCCCACCGCCGACGAGGCGCTTCTGAACCGCGCCTATGTCTACGCCATGCGCATGCATGGCTCGCAGAAGCGTGCGTCCGGCGACCCCTATTTCGCCCACCCCATCGAGGTGGCGGGCATCCTCACCGACTACCGGCTGGACACCGCGACCATCGTCACGGCCCTGCTGCATGACGTGATCGAGGACTGTCCCGTCAGCCGGGCCGATATCGACCAGCTGTTCGGCGAAGAGATCGGCGAGCTGGTGGAGGGCGTCACCAAGCTCTCGCAGCTGGAAGGTAATTCCGAACACACCCGGCAGGCCGAAAACCTGCGCAAGTTCATCCTGGCTATCTCCAAGGACGTGCGCGTCCTGATGGTCAAGCTGGCCGACCGGCTGCACAACATGCGCACGCTGGAGTTCATCAAGAACCCGGCCAAGCGCGAGCGGATCGCCCGGGAGACCCTGGACATCTATGCGCCGCTGGCCCGCTCCATCGGCTGCCACCGCATCTGCACCGAGCTGGAAGAGCTGGCCTTCATCCACCTGAACCCGGTGGCCCGGGACGCCATCGGCCGGCGCCTGTCGGCCCTGCGCCAGGAGCAGGGCGGGGCGGTTTCGGTGGTCTCCGACGAGGTGCTGGGTAAGCTGGCCGAGGGCGGGGTTCCGGCCCGGGTGTTCGGCCGCGAGAAGCATCCCTTCTCCATCTGGCGCAAGCTGCAGCGCAAATCGATCGGCTTCTCCCAGCTGTCGGACATCTACGCCTTCCGGGTGATCGTCGACTCCGAGGAGGACTGCTACCGGGCCCTGGGCGTCATCCACCGGGCCTGGTCCAGCGTGCCCGAGCGGTTCAAGGACTACATCTCGACGCCCAAGCGGAACAACTACCGCTCCATCCACACCACGGTGGTGGGGCCTCGCGGCATGCGGATCGAGATGCAGATCCGCACCGAGGCCATGGACCGGGTGGCCGAGGACGGCGTCGCTGCCCACTGGCGCTACAAGAACGAGAGCTATGGCTTCGACGCCGAGGCCCAGGCCGCGGCCGGCGGACGCGATCCGCTGGTCAATCTGCGCCACCTGGTGCAGCTGCTGGAGCACGGCGGCGATGTGGACGAGCTGGTGGAGCACGCCAAGCTCGAAATGTTCCTCGACCAGGTCTTCGTCTTCACGCCCAAGGGTCGGCTGGTCAGCCTGCCAAGGGGCGCCATGCCGCTGGACTTCGCCTATGCGGTCCACACCGATGTGGGCGACACCTGCATCGGGGTGAAGGTCAATGGCGAGCTGCGGCCCCTTCGCACCCTGCTGCAGAACGGCGATGTGGTGGAGGTGATCCGCGGGGCCAAGCCGGTGGTGCCGCCGGACTGGCGCTCGCTGACAGTCACCGGCCGGGCCCGCTCGGCCATCCGCCGGCACATCCGTCAGAGCGAGAAGGACGAGTTCACACGGCTCGGCCGCGCCACGGTGGAGCAGACCTTTGAGCGGGCCGGCAAGCGCCTGGCCGACGTCTCCCTGCGCCCCGCGCTCGACCGGTTCGCCACGGCTGCCGAGGATGATCTCTATGAGGCCGTCGGCCGGGGTCGGGTGACGCCCACCCAGGTGCTGGACGTGGTCTTCCCCGGCCTGAACGCCCATGACCGTGAGGCGGCCACCGCCCAGCGCCGGATTGAGGGCGGGGCCGGGGCCAGGCTCTATGTGCGCGGCAGCGGTCTGACCCAGGGCCTGACCCTGCATTTCGCCCCCTGCTGCAGCCCGGTGCCCGGCGACCGCATCGTTGGCATCCTCGATCCTGAGGGGGCGGGCCTGGCGGTTCACACCATCGATTGCGCGACGCTGGCCGAATACGAGGACCGCGAGGAGGTCTGGCGCGACCTGCAATGGACGCCGGAAGCCGAGCGCAACACCATCTCGCGGGCGAGCCTCGCGGCCACCATCAAGAACGCGCCCGGCATGCTGGGCCAAGTCTGTACGGTGATCGGCGAGGCCGGCGGCAACATCGTCAACCTGCGCATGCACCACCGCCAGCGGGACTTCTTCGACGTGGACTTCGACCTGGAGGTCAAGGACGCCAAGCACCTGACCCATATCGCCGCGGCCCTGCGCGCCAATCCGAGCGTCGAGACGGTGGACCGGGCGAAGGGCTGAGCCCTGGGCCGCTTCAGGCCGGCTGCGGCGCCTTCCAGGACCAGGCGGTCTTGGCGCCGGGGAAGGTTTCTGGCGTGCAGCGCAGATAGAGGCTGTCGGCCCAGGTGTGGCCGAGCAGGTAGGTCTTCTTGGCGCTGCCCACCACCACGAAACCCAGGCGCTCCAGCAACCGCCGGGAGCTGGTGTTGATGGGGTCGACATCGGCCGTGGCTTCGTTGAGACCCCGATCCTTGAACGCCCGGTCGATCACGGCCGAGACCGCCTCGTGGGCGTAGCCCTGACCCTGGGCCTTGGGGTGCAGGATGTAGCCGATCTCCGGATCGGCCCAGAAGCCCACCTTTCCCACCACTTCGCCGGCCTTGGTCACGACGATGAAGTCGTCATTGCGCGTGGCCATCATGCCTTCCAGCCACAGACGGGTCTCGGCCAGGGTCTCGTGGGGCAGGGTGGACCAGAAGGCCATGGCGTGGGCCGAGGACAGGATCTCGTGCATGGCCTCAAGATCGCTGGCCTGGGCGGGGCGCAGCGTCAGGCGCTCGGTCGTGATAATCCCGGGCATGGGGCGCGCTCGGCTCCTGCGAATCTCCAACCCCATATTGGCGGGCGGAGGTGACATCTAGTTCGGCCTCAGATAATTCGCCCCAAGGAGGCGGCCAAATGACCACTGACGACGTCCTTGAGGAATTCCGCGGCGCCGGCGCCCTGCGAGAGGGCCACTTCATCCTGGCCTCAGGCCGCCACAGCCCCATCTTCCTCCAGAAGAACCTGGTCTTCCAGTACGCTGATCGCACCGAGCGCCTGTGTCGCGCCCTGGCCGACCAGATTGTCGCGCAATTCGGCAAGCCCGACGTGATCGTCGCCCCCGCCGTGGGCGCTATCATTCCAGGTTACGAAGTCGCTCGCGCCCTGGGCGTTCCCTCCATCTATGTGGAACGCGAAGACGGCCGCTTCCAGCTGCGCCGGGCCTTCAAGATCGCGCCGGGCGCCAAGGTGGTGGTGGTCGAGGATGTGATCACCACCGGCGGTTCCTTCCGCGAGGCCGTCGAGCCCATTGAGGCGGCCGGCGGCCAGGTGCTGTGCTGCGCCTGCATCGTGGATCGGTCTGGCGGCCGGGCCAATGTCGGCTGGCCGCTGGTCGCCCTGGCCACGGTGGACTTCCCGTCCTACGCGCCAGATGAGGTGCCGCCGGAACTGGCCGCCCTGCCGGCGGAGGAACCCGGCTCCAAGAGGCTGAATCGATGAGTTTCCTGCGCCTGGGGGTCAATATCGACCATGTGGCGACCATCCGGAACGCCCGGGGCGCGGCCTATCCAGACCCGGTGCGGGCCGCCGAGCTCGCCCTCATGGCCGGCGCCGATGGCATCACCGCCCACCTGCGGGAGGACCGCCGGCACATTTCCGACGCGGACATCGATGCGCTCGCCGTGGTCCTCAAGCGTCGGGGCCGCCCGCTGAACTTCGAGATGGCCGTGACCTCCGAGATGGAGGCCATCGCCCTGCGCCATCTGCCGCATGCGGCGTGCCTCGTGCCTGAGCGCCGGGAGGAGGTGACCACGGAAGGCGGGCTGGACCTGATCAAGGGGCACAACAATGTCGCGCCCGTGGTCGGCCGGCTGGCCGCGGCCGGCATCCGGGTCTCCTGCTTCATCGACGCTGATCTCGATCAGGTGGCCGCAGCCAAGGCCATGGGCGCCCAGGTGGTGGAGCTGCACACTGGCGCCTATTGCGACGCCGTGCGGGACGGCGATCCGCGTGCGGCCGAGCACCTGTCGCGCCTGGCCGCCGCCGCCGCCGAGGCGGGACGGCTGGGCCTGGAAGTCCATGCTGGCCATGGCATCGACTTCGAGACGGTCAAGCCGATCGCGGCCATCCCGCAGGTGGTGGAGCTGAATATCGGCCACTTCCTGATCGGCGAGGCCATCTTCATCGGCCTGCCGGCCGCCATCACCCAGATGCGGGCCCTGATGGACCAGGTCCGTGGGGAGAAGGCGGCGTGATCATCGGCCTGGGCTCCGACCTCGCCGATATCCGGCGCATCGAAAAGACCCTGGAGCGGTTCGGCGAACGGTTTACGAACCGCATCTTCACCGAGACTGAACAGCGCCGTTCCGAGCGCAAGCCCGACAAGGCCGCCAGCTACGCCAAACGGTTCGCCGCCAAGGAGGCGTGTTCAAAGGCGCTTGGCACGGGGTTCCGGCGGGGCGTCTTCTGGCGCGATATGGGGGTGGCCAACATGCCATCGGGCGCCCCGACCATGGCGCTGACCAATGGGGCCCTGAAGCGGCTGCAGGAGATCACCCCGGCCGGCCATCGGGCCGTCGTGCATGTGACGCTCACCGATGATCACCCTTACGCCCAGGCCTTCGTGATCATCGAGGCCGTGCCCGAATAGCATCAGGCCGCAGGGGAATGGGCCAGAAGGCCCGCTTCTGGGGCGCTTGGCTTGCTACGGGGCGGTCCAGGAGATAGCTAATCCCATTCCGCGCGCTCTTTTCGCGCCCCAAGGACACCGCATGAGCGAGAACGTGCAGAGCGCGCCGGCTTCCGAGAAGCCAGACGCCATCCAAGAGATTGTCGAGATCGTGAAGACGGTCGTCTACGCCCTCTTGATCGCCCTGGTCCTGCGGGTGCTGTTCTTCCAGCCCTTCACCATTCCCTCGGCGTCGATGGAGCCGAACCTGCTGGAAGGCGACTACATCATCGTCTCCAAGTATTCCTACGGCTATTCCCGCCACTCCATCCCGTTCAGCCCGCCGCTGTTTGACGGCCGGATCATGGCGCGGACGCCGTCGCGGGGGGACATCGTCGTCTTCAAGCTGCCGAGGGATGGCCGCACCGACTATATCAAGCGGCTGATCGGCATGCCCGGCGACCGCATCGAGATCCGTGGCGGCCAGATCATCCTCAATGGCCAGCCTGTCCCGCGCGAAGCCATGTCGCCGGGGATCATCGACACCGGCTACGGCTTCACCCGCGAGGTCATGCGCTATCGCGAGACCCTGCCCGATGGCCGCACCTATGTGACCTATGATCTCGGCCCCGACGGGGAGATGGACAATAAGGGGCCGTTCCTGGTGCCCGAAGGCCACTACTTCTTCATGGGCGACCACCGGGACAACTCGCTGGACAGCCGGGCGCCTGAGGAGATCGGCGTGGGCTATGTGCCGGCCGACAATCTGGTGGGCAAGGCGCAGGTGATCCTGCTGTCGTGGGAGCGCGGCGCCTCATTGTTCAAGCCCTGGACCTGGGTCACCGAAGCCCGGCCCGGTCGGTTCTTCAACATCCTCCAGTGATCCTTCGCCCATGAACCGGCGTGCGGCGGCGGTCGCTCAGCTCGAGGCGAGGATCGGACACCAGTTTTCGGACCGCGACCTGCTTGAGCGCGCCCTCACTCACGCCAGCGTCGGCGAGGGCGCCACCAAGGTGCGTCACTATGAGCGTCTGGAGTTTCTGGGGGACCGGGTGCTGAACCTGCTGGCCGCCGAGCGCCTGATGGGGCTCGACGCCGAGGCCCGGGAAGGGGAGTTGAGCCGCAGGTTGGCCAATCTGGTCAACTATCAGGCCTGTGCGACGGTCGCCCGGGATATCGGCCTGGGCGAGGCCCTGCGGCTCTCAGCCAGCGCCACCAAGATCGGGGCGCGGGACTCTGACACGGTGCTGGGCGACGCCTGCGAGGCGCTGATCGGCGCGCTCTATGTGGACGGAGGGTTCGAGGCCGCCAGGGCCTTCTTCCTGCGGTTCTGGGCCGAGGCGTTCGCTGGTCTCAATGCTCCCCGGGGCAAGGACCCGAAGACCCAGCTCCAGGAATGGGCCCAGGGCCAGGGCCTGCCTCTGCCGACCTATGGCGTGGTCGCCCGCGAGGGACCTGACCACGCGCCCGCCTTCACCGTTGAGGTGCGGGTCCAGGGCTATGATCCCGAAGCCGCCCAGGGGCGTTCCAAGCAGGAGGCCGAGAAGGCCGCCGCCCTGGCCATGCTGTTGAAACACGAAGGACCACAATGACCCGCGCCGGCTTCGTCGCCATCATCGGAGCGCCCAATGCGGGCAAGTCCACCCTCACCAACCGTCTGGTGGGGGCCAAGGTCTCCATTGTCACCCAGAAGGTCCAGACCACCCGCTTCCCCGTGCGCGGCGTGGCCATCGAAGGCGAGAGCCAGATCGTCCTGGTGGACACTCCTGGCATCTTCGCCCCGCGACGGCGCCTCGACCGGGCCATGATCCGGTCAGCCTGGGGCGGGGCCGAAGAGGCTGACGCGGTCGTCCATCTGATCGATGTCCAGGCCGAGCTCGCCGTTGGCGTGGCTGAAGGCAGTCCTGCGGACAAGCGGGCGGTCATTGATGTCCAGACCATTATCGAGGGCCTGAAGATTTCAGGCCGCAAGGCGATCCTGGCGCTCAACAAGATCGACGGGGTGAAGCGCGAGCGCCTGCTGGCCCTGTCGCAGCGATTGTTCGACACCGGCGTCTATTCCGAGGTCTTCATGATCTCGGCCGCTGATGGCTCCGGCGTGGACGACCTCAAGCGCCGGATGGCCGAGCTGGTTCCGGAGGGCCCCTGGCTCTATCCGGCCGAGCAGACCGCTGATCTGCCAGCCCGTCTGCTGGCCGCCGAGATCACCCGGGAGAAGCTCTACCTGCGGGTCCATGAGGAGCTGCCCTATGCGGCGGCGGTGGACACCACGGCTTTCGAAGAGCGCCGCGACGGCTCGGTGCGGATCGAGCAGACCATCTATGTGCAACGCGACAGCCAGCGGCCGATCGTCCTGGGCAAGAACGGCCAGACCCTGAAGTGGATCGGCCAGAAGTCGCGGGAGGAGCTCACCGAGCTGTTCGACCGCCAAGTGCACCTCTTCCTGCACGTGAAGGTCGATGAGACCTGGGCCGACAAGCGCGAGTTCTACGGCGACGTGGGCCTCGATTTCGACGTCTGATGGAGTTCGAAGACGACGCCTTCGTGCTCTCGGCCCGGGCTCATGGGGAGACCGGAGCTATCGTCGATCTGCTGACGTCTGAGCACGGCCGCTACGCCGCTCATGTGGCCGGCGGGGCGTCGCGCCGCCTGAAGCCTTTTTTGCAGCCCGGCGCTCAGGTGCGGGTCCGGTTCCGGGCGCGGGTGGCCGAGCAACTGGGCGCTGCGACCCTGGAGCCGATGGGGGAGGGGCCCGGCGCCCTGTTCGATGATCCCCTGGCCCTGCATGGCCTCTCTGCGGCCGCTGCAGTGGCCGCCGGCGCGCTGCCGGAACGGGAGCCCCACCATGGCGCCTATCTGGCCCTGGAGGCCCTGATCAGCGCCCTGGCGGTCCCCGACATCTGGCCGGCGGTCTTCGTGCGGTTTGAGGCCGGCCTGCTGCAGGACCTGGGCTTTGGCCTGGACCTGTCCAAGTGCGCCGCCACCGGCTCCATGGACGACCTGATCTATGTCAGCCCCCGCACCGGGCGGGCGGTGAGCGCCCAGGCCGGCGAACCCTATAAGGACAAGCTGCTGCGCTTACCGCCCTTCATGCTGTCGGCGCAGTGGGGGCTGGAGGCCGGCGATATCGGCGCGGGCCTAGACCTGACGGGCCACTTTCTGGAGGCCTTCGTGTTCAATCCCCTGAACCGACCCTTGCCGCCGGCCAGGGTCTGGATGATCGACCGGCTGTCGGATGCGAACCGACTGTGACGGCGAGGGCGCGGCGCGCTAGAATCGCGCCGACGGAGAATCAATGAGCAAGCACGTTCCCCCGCCGTCCGACGACGACGGCGACCGCATCATCAATGAGCCGCTGACCGAGGCCCTGTCGCGGCGCTACTTGGCCTATGCGCTGTCGACCATCACGGGCCGGGCCCTGCCCGACGTGCGCGATGGCCTGAAGCCCGTGCATCGGCGGCTGCTGTTCGCCATGCGCCAGCTGCGTCTGGACCCGAACTCGTCGGCCAAGAAATCGGCTCGGGTGGTCGGCGATGTCATCGGTAAGTACCACCCCCATGGCGACACGGCGGTCTATGAAGCCCTGGTCCGACTGGCGCAGGACTTTTCCCAGCGCTACCCGCTGATCAATGGCCAGGGCAATTTCGGTAATATCGACGGCGATAACGCCGCGGCCATGCGCTACACCGAGTGCAAGCTCACCGAGGCCGCCCAGCTTCTGCTGGACGGGATCGACGAGGACGCCGTCGATTTCCGTTCGACCTATGACGGCGAGGACGAGGAGCCGGTGGTCCTGCCGGCCGGCTTCCCCAACCTCCTGGCCAATGGCTCCAGCGGCATCGCCGTGGGCATGGCCACCTCGATCCCGCCGCACAACGCCGGCGAGCTGATCGACGCCTGTCTGCTGATGCTGGACGCGCCGGATGTCAGCACCGCCGACCTGATGGTCCATGTGAAGGGGCCGGACTTCCCCACCGGCGGGGTCATCGTCGAGCCTCACGCCTCAATGGTCGAGACCTATGAGACCGGCCGGGGCGGCATCCGCACGCGGGCCACCTGGACGCGGGAGGACACCGGCCGCGGGACCTATCAGATCGTCATCACCGAGATTCCCTATCAGGTGAAGAAGGCCGATCTGGTCGAGCAGCTGGCCAATCTGATCGAGAACAAGCGCGCGCCCCTCTTGGGGGATGTGCGCGATGAATCAGCCGAGGATGTGCGCCTGATCCTCGAGCCCAAGAGCCGCAATATCGAGCCCGAGGTCCTGATGGAGAGCCTGTTCAAGCTCTCTGACCTCGAGACCCGGTTCCCGGTGAACCTCAATGTGCTGGACGCCCGGGGCACGCCGCGGGTGATGAGCCTGAAGGAGGCCCTGCGCGCCTTCCTCGACCATCGGCGCGAGGTGCTGGTGCGCCGCGCCCGGCACCGGCTGGCCAAGATCGAGGCCCGGCTGCACATCCTCGATGGCCTGCTGATCGCCTACCTCAATCTGGACGAGGTGATCCGCATCGTTCGGCACGAGAACGAGCCCAAGGCCAAGCTGATCGAGACCTTCACGCTCTCCGAGCTGCAGGCCGACGCCATCCTCAACACCCGCCTGCGGCAGCTGGCCCGGCTGGAAGAGATGGAGATCCGGCGCGAGCATGGCGAGCTGTCGGAAGAGCGCGACGGCCTGCTGAAGCTGCTAGAGTCCGAACCGCGCCAGTGGAAGCTGGTGGGCGTCGGCCTCAAGGAGGTCAAGAAGGTCCTTGGCCAGGAGACCAAGCTGGGCGCCCGCCGCTCCATCTTCGCCGACGCCCCCGATGTGGACGCCGAGGCGGCCATGGAGGCGATGATCCCCCGCGAGCCGATCACGGTGATCCTCTCCGAACGCGGCTGGATCCGGGCGGCCAAGGGCAGGGTGGAGGACCCCTCCGAACTGAAGTTCAAGGAGGGGGACAAGCTGGGCTTTATCGTCCCGGCCGAGACCACCGACAAGCTGCTGATCCTCGCCTCGGACGGCCGGTTCTTCACCATCGGTTGCGACAAGCTCCCCTCGGCGCGGGGTCACGGGGAGCCCTTGCGCCTGATGATCGATCTGGAAGATCAGGTCGATATCATCGACGTCTTTGCCCATAAGCCGGGCGTGCGCCGGGTGCTGGCCTCCAAGGCCGGCTATGGGTTCATCCTCAATGAGGATGACGCGGTCTCCGCCCGCCGGGCGGGCAAGCAGGTGCTGACCGTGGACAAGCGCGGCGCCGTCCCCACCCTGACCGTGAGCGGCGACCACATGGCCGTCATCGGCGACAATGGAAAGATCCTCATCTTCCCGGTGGCCGAGCTGCCGGAGATGCCCCGGGGTAAGGGGGTCAAGCTGCAGGCCTACCGCGAGGGGGGACTGCGGGACGCCACGGTGTTCGCCGCCGAGACCGGGGCTGTCTGGATCGATCCGGCCGGACGCACCCGGGTCTGGGGCGAGTGGCGCGACTGGCTCGGCCGCCGCGCAGGCGCCGGCAAGCTGGCGCCGAAGGGCTTCCCGACCAGCAAGCGGTTCAAGCCGAAATAGGCCTCGGGCCTAAGCAGCTTGGCCATTGCTGGAGCGGCGTTCTCCGCTAGGTTCTGCGGCGAACGCTTGGGGAGAGCCATCACATGCTTGGACGTCATCATCTGGCCATGGCGCTCGCCGCCGCGGCCCTTTCACTCGCGCCTGCGCCGGTCCTCGCCCAGCGGGCGCCTGCGGTCCTGGCGCCGGCCGCGAGTCCCGAGTCCGTGGGCTTCTCGTCCGAGCGGCTGAAGCGGCTGGACGGGGCCATGGCCAAGGCCGTCGAGGATGGCCGGGTGGCGGGCATGACCACCCTGCTGGCCCGCCATGGCAAGGTTGTCGCCTTCAACACCTATGGCCAGGCCAGCCTGGCCGAAGGACGGCCCATGGAGAAGGATGCGATCTTTCGCATCTATTCCATGACCAAGCCGATCACCGGCGTGGCCATGATGATCCTGTTCGAGGAGGGCCGCTGGCGTCTGGATGATCCGGTCAGCCGCTACTTGCCGGAACTGAAGGATCTCAAGGTGATGACCGGGGTCGACGCCGATGGCGCGCCGATCCTGGAGCCGGCGGTCCGCGAGCCCACCATGCGCGAGCTGATGAGCCATACGGCCGGCTTCGGCTATGGTCTGTCGGACGACCATCCGGTGGATCGCATGTTCCAGGAGGCCCGCGTCCTGGGGGCGGGTTCACTTCAGGAGATGGTGGAGAAGACCGCGGCCATCCCGCTGAAATTCCAGCCGGGAACCGACTGGAGCTATTCCATCGCCGTCGACCTCCAGGGCCGCATCGTCGAGAAGCTCAGCGGCCAGACCCTGGGCCAGTTCATGTCCGAGCGGATCTTCACGCCGCTGAAGATGACCGACACCGGCTTTCAGATTCCCGCAGCCCAGGCCAGCCGCCTGGCGTCAGTCTATGTGGGCGATCCCCGGAACGGCCAGCTGATCGAGGCCCGTGAACTGGCCGGCGCGCCGGCCCAGGACTTCACCAAGCCCCCGGCCATCGAATCTGGCGGCGGCGGTCTGGTCTCCACCGCCAGCGACTATGCCCGCTTCGCCCAGATGATCGGCAATGGGGGTGAACTGGGCGGCGTGCGCATCCTGTCCCCGGCCGCGGTGGAGCTGATGGGAACCGACATGATTCCCGCCAAGGCGTTGGTCTCTTCCAACGGCTCTGTGGGCCTGCGCTTCAACGAGGCCGTCGGCTTCGGCCTCGACTTCATGGTCATCAAGGACCCGCGCAAGGCCGGCGGTCTTGAGGGTGAGGGCACCCTGAGCTGGGGCGGGGCCGCCGGGACCTGGTTCTGGGTCGATCCGACCAATGATGTGGTCTTCATCGGCATGATCCAGCGGTTCGGCGGCACCGGCGGGCCTGACCTGGGTACGGCGACTCGGACCCTGGTCTATCAGGCCCTCGTCGATCCGGCGAAGTAGCCGACAGGGCCGGGGGGCCAGCGGTCCTTCGCCTTGACAAGGCGGGCCCCACATGCGCCCTTCCGCGCCTCGATTTCCCTGCTTTTTCTGCGACTCCTCATGCACCCATATCGCTCCCACACCTGCGGTCAGCTTCGCGCTGGCGACACAGGGCAGTCCGTCCGCCTCTCGGGGTGGATTCATCGCAAGCGCGACCATGGCGGTCTCGTCTTCGTGGACCTGCGGGACAATTACGGCCTGACCCAGCTGGTGCTGGCGCCAGAGACGCCGGGCTTCGCCGCGGTGGAGCGCCTGCGGGCCGAGAGCGTCATCTGCATCGACGGCGTCGTGGTCGCCCGTACGCCGGAGACGGTGAACCCCAACCTGCCCACCGGCGAGGTCGAGGTGCAGGTCAAGGGCGTCCAGGTCCTGTCGGAGGCCGCCGAGCTGCCCCTGCCGGTGTTTGGCGAGCCGGACTATCCGGAAGAGATCCGCCTCAAGCACCGCTATCTCGACCTGCGGCGCGAGACCCTGCATCGCAACATCCTGCTGCGCAGCCAGGTGATCGCCTCGATCCGCCGGCGCATGACCGACCAGGGCTTCAACGAGTTCCAGACCCCGATCCTGACGGCGTCGTCGCCGGAGGGCGCCCGGGACTTCCTGGTGCCGTCTCGCCTGCATGCGGGCAAGTTCTACGCGCTGCCCCAGGCGCCGCAGCAGTTCAAGCAGCTGCTGATGGTGGCGGGCTTCGACCGCTATTTCCAGATCGCGCCCTGTTTCCGCGACGAGGACCTGCGGGCCGACCGCAGCCTGGAATTCTACCAGCTCGACGTCGAGATGAGCTTCGTCACCCAGGAAGACATCTTCGCGGCCATCGAGCCGGTGATGCACGGGGTCTTTGAGGAGTTCGCAAACGGCAAGCCGGTGACGCCCTATCCGTTCCCGCGCATCCCCTACCGGGAGGCGATCGCCAAGTACGGCTCGGATAAGCCCGACCTGCGCAACCCGATCCAGATGCAGGCGGTGTCCGACCACTTCCGCGGCGGCGGCTTTGGCCTGTTCGCCCGCATCCTGGAAGACGCCAAGAACGCTGTGTGGGCGATTCCGGCGCCCAAGGGCGGCAGCCGCGCCTTCTGCGACCGGATGAACTCCTGGGCGCAAGGGGAGGGCCAGCCGGGCCTTGGCTACATCTTCTGGAGCGAGGATCAGGGCGGCTGGGGCGGTCCCATCGCCAAGAACCTCGGCGCCGAGAAGACCGACGCCCTGATGGGCGCGCTGGGTCTTGGCCAGGGCGACGCGGCCTTCTTCGTCGCTGGCGATCCGAAGGTCTTCTACAAGTTCGCAGGCTCAGCCCGGACCAAGGTCGGGACCGACCTGAAGCTGGTGGACGAGGACCGGTTCGAATTCGTCTGGATCGTCGACTTCCCGATGTTCGAGATGAACGAGGAGTCGAACCATGTCGACTTCTCCCACAACCCCTTCTCCATGCCCCAGGGCGAGATGGAGGCCCTGGAGACCCAGGACCCGCTCGACATCCTGGCCTACCAGTACGACATCGTCTGCAACGGCTATGAGCTGTGCTCGGGCGCGGTGCGGAACCACCGGGCAGACGTTATGCTCAAGGCCTTCGAGATCGCCGGCTATAGCCAGCAGGTGGTCGAAGATCAGTTCGGCGGGATGCTGAACGCCTTCCGCTATGGCGCGCCGCCGCACGGGGGCCTGGCGCCGGGCATCGACCGTATCGTCATGCTGCTGGCCGGTCAGACGGCCATTCGCGAGGTGATCGCCTTCCCGCTGAACCAGCAGGGGCAGGATCTGCTGATGAGCGCGCCCTCGGAGGTCGAGGAAAAGCAGCTGAAGGAGCTCAGCCTGAGGCTGGCCCTGCCGCTGAAGCCGGCCTAGTCGACTGCGATCAGGCGCCGCGGCGCAGCGGGCGGCGCGGGCGGGGCCGGCGGCGCAGCGATCCGGACAGTCATGCGCCGTCCGCCGCAGGACCGGACGACCAGACCCGGCGGCGGCTTGGTGGCGCTGTCGCCACAAGCCTCGTCCAGCTGAGACTGGGTGAGGCCGCGGGCCTTGGACAGGTCGACGCCGCTGATATTGGTGCGGTCCAGGCTCGCCTTGCGGAAGTCTGCTGCGTTGAAGACCGCCCCGCGCAGGTTGGCCATGTCGAGTTCCGCGTCGCGGAAGGAGGCCCTGTCAAAGCGGCCGCCGCTCAGATTTGCGGCCGTCAGTTCGGCTGCCTCGAAACTGGCCTCCTGGGCATTCACGCGGGCCAGGACGACGCCGTTGAGCTCCGCCTTGTCCAGGCGGGCGCCGCGCAGGTTGGCGGCGGCGAAGGTCGCGCCCATGCCCTCGATCTCGCGCAGGTCGGCGCGGCTGAGATCGGCGCGGCTGAAATCGGCGCCGTTCAGCTCAGCCCGGCGCAGGTCTGCGTCGGTCAGACTGGCGGACTCGAAGCTGGCCCCCATCATCTGGCTTTCCGACAGGTCGGCCCGGGTCAGGTCAGCCTTGTCGAACACGGAGCCGTGGAAGAGCGCCCCACGCAGATCCGAGCCTACCAGGGCGGCGGCGGTGAAGTCGGCGCCCATGAAGCGCGCGCCGGCCAGCTTGCGGCCCGACAGTTCGCACTTGGCGCAGGAGCCCCCGAAGGCGACCATCTTGGCCACCGACCGGTCGCTGATCATGGCGCTCGCCACGCCGGGAAGGGCGCCGGCGAGGACAGCGAGAAGGGTCAGCAGGCAAGAAAGCCGTGTCATGCGGCGGAATGCTCCAGGTTCAGTTGTCCATCTGGGGCGCGGCGGCCGGAATGACCACTTAATTCCTAGTAATTTTACGACCTTAGCAGGGGGGGATGCGCAGCCCGCCCGGCAGACGGGTGGCCGCGTCGCCACAGGCCTGGTTCAGCTGCGCCTGGGTGAGGCCGGTGACCCGGTCCATTTCCGCTCCAGAGAAATTCGCCCCCCTCAGCCGTGCGCCCCGGAAATTGGCGCCCTCCAGGTGGGTTCCGACAAAGCTGGCGTTGGTCAGGTCGGCGGCGGCGAAGCTGGCGCTGGAAAAGACGCCGCCATAGGCCTCCACATCACGCAGGTCGGCGCCGGCGAAATTGGTGCGGTTCATGATGGTCAGGCTGAGGTCGGCCTGCCGCAGGCGGGCGCCGGCCAGATTCTTGCCCTTGAGGGTCAGGCCGCCCAGTTCCGCCTGGAACAGGTTGCATTTGGGGCAGTTGGCGCCGGCCCGGACCTGGCTGATCTGTCCAGCGTTCTGCGCCGCCGCCGGCGACGCCAGGGTCAGAACGGCGAGGAGGGCGAGCGGTCCAGACAGCTTCATGGCGGCGCCTTGCATCTAACGGAACTGGCAACGCCCTAGCCCGTGCAAGCTTAAGGCCAGGTGTGCGTTGCGCAGGCCACTCTAGCCTGTGGCGTCGTCGAAGCGTCCAGCCCGCGCCCCGCAGGTTTCGCAGATCAGGCTGGCCCCCTTCCGGACCACGGCCATATCGCCGCAGGAGGGGCAGACATCGGCCGCCTGGGCGCTGGCCGCGCGGGCGGCGCGGTGATCGGCCAGGGACAGGACCACCAGATTGTCCGGCGCCGCGCCCCTGGAGAAGCCCTTTGAGATGTAGCGCGAGGCCGGTTGCGGCTCGCCCGCGGCCAGACTGTTTTCGTCGGCCTTGCCCCGGCCCAGGCCGTCGGCGTTCAGCTCGTCCGGATCGGCGTTGGCCAGATCGTCGCGGCCCAGATAGGAGACGCCCAGCTCCCGGAACACATAGTCCAGGATCGAGGTCGCCGAGCGCACGGAATCATTGCCGGTCACCGGACCGGCGGGCTCGAAGCGGGTGAAGACGAAGGCCTCGACGAACTCGTCCAGGGGCACGCCGTATTGCAGGCCGATGGAAACGGCGATGGCGAAATTGTTCATCAGCGAGCGGAAGGCGGCGCCTTCCTTGTGCATGTCGATGAAGATCTCGCCGAGTTCGCCTTCGTCGTACTCACCGGTGTGCAGATAGACCTTGTGGCCGCCCACCGAGGCCTTCTGGATATAGCCCTTGCGGCGATCCGGCAGCTTCCGCCGGGCGCGTTCACGCTCCACAACCCGTTCGACCACCCGCTCCACCGCAGGCTCTGGGGCGGGCTGCGGGCGGTGCGCAGTTTCGCTGCGGGGCGCTTCGCGGGGGGGCGGCAGGTCGAGGCGCTGATAGGCCGCTGGCTCCGCCCGGGCGATCCGCACCAGGGGAACCCCGACCTCCTGGGCCTGGGTCAGCAGGGTCTCCACGTCCTGGGGCGTCGCGTCCCAGGGCAGGGTGAAGTCAGCCTGGGCGGGCCTCGCCAACGCAGGCGCGAGATGAGCCAGCATGGCCAGGTAAGGGGCCGGCCCCAGGTCATCGGCGGTGAGGAAGATGCTGCGCTGCTCTGGCGCGAGTTCTGGCCCGTCCAGCCGGCTGGACCCCAGGGCGTAGGCCTCGGCCTGATCGATGTCGGCGTCGCTGAAGCCCATGACCCGCAGGGCGTCGAAACGGGGATCGTGGAGGTCTTCGCCCGGCGCGCCCAGGACATCGGCCAGGAAGCCCTCGCCGATCACCTCGGGCCGGAAGGCCTCGCTCAGGATTGCGCAATAGGGCAGGGCGGCTTCGACCGCGCCGATCTCATGTTCGGTGAAACCCCGGGCGGTGAGCGCGGCGTGATCGATGCCCGGAGCGTCCGCCAGGGTCCCATGGCCCAGCAGCCGCCAGCGGGCGCCGTCCAGATCGGCGCCGACGGCCCGCAGACCGCACAGGGCGGCCTCGCTCATGACCCGGACCACCTGGCCGTCGGCGGTCTCGGCGAAGGTCACCGGCCCTTCCCACGGCTCCCCGGCCGGGCTCGCCCCGCCCAGCATCAGGGCCAATTCGGGATCTTCGAACAGGGTGAGCCCGCCGACCAGCTGCGGGCAGGCGAGTCGCGCGGCGCGGCCTGCGCCCTCGAAGAGGGATAGGGCCGCGGCCCGGCCGCTCTCGGAATCATAGGCGTGGCCATGGGCGGCGAGCCATTCGGCGAGCCCCCCCAGGCCAAGCGCGGCCGGCGCGCCGTCGGTCATGGCCGCCAAGGCCGTGGCCAACAGGCCCACCGTGCGATGGAAGGCCTCCTCATCGAAGTCGTCGCCGGATCCAAACGCCATCAGGGCCACGGCGCCGTGCGCGCTCGCGCCCTCGGCCGAGGCGTCGAAAGCCACGGTCAGACGGCCGGTCTCCCAGGCGGCGAGGCCCAGGGCCCGCTGCAGGGGCGCAGACGCCTGGCGACCCACCAGGGCCAGGGCCTGGGGCGGGTCGGCCAGGTCGGGAAGGCTGACGGCAAGTCGGGTTTCGCCAGCGCGGGCCAGGGCGATGGCGTCGAGAATGGCGGCGTCTGAGGCGCCGGCGGCGCGGGCGGCCTCTGCGGCCCGCGCGAGGCTCGGATTTCGGTGCGGGTCCGCGCAGGCGTCAGGATCTCCCTGGCAGCGGTGGATGGCGTCCACAACCCCCTGACAGCAGGCGGCCATGGCCAGGGCCGCCTGCCGGGCGGCGTTGAGACCCCTGTGTTCGGCCCGCAGGCGGCTGAGTCGCTCCGCCAGATCATGGTCCTCGGTCAGGGCGATCGGTTCAGGACTGGACACCGGACGCAGGGCGATCCGGCCGGCCATCAGCGCGGCCCCTAGCTCCCGGCGGAACCGGCCGCGGGCGCCGACGCCTTCGAACAGGCCCTGCCGCTGGCCGGCCTGGACCAGCTCCTCGGCGAATCGGAAGATGGCGGCGGGCAGATCCGGCTCGCCGCCGGCCCAGTCGAGCCAGGCCTCGACCTGGGCGTTGGGCCATGCGGCCGGGGCCAGGACCTCGACAACATTGCTGCTGCGCTCGAGCGTCCGACGCTCCATCTTGCCGCTCTCCAGACTCATGACAGACTCCCTCATCGGCGAGCCTAGGAAGGTGAGTCCCGCCCGGCAATAGATGTTGCGTCTGGTGACGCGTTCGTCCCCAAGATGTTGACTTACGCGGGGTGCTGGACGGTTTGGGGGCGGAGACCTATAGTCCGCGCGAAATTCCTGCCAGCCGGGTCAGTTCAACGTGTTCAAAGCGATATTCACCTGGTGGAACGGCGCGACCCTCGGGGCCCGCTTCCACATCGGCCGCCGTGGCGTTTTCGTCGGGCAGGACGACTATGGCAGCCGCTATTATGAGGCCAAGGACGCCTCGGATTCTTATGACGGCCGCAAGCGCCGCTGGGTGATCTTTTCCGGCTATGCCGAGGCCTCCAAGGTCCCGGCCGAGTGGCACGGCTGGCTGCACTACACCTTCGATGAGCCGCCGACGGTTCAACCTCTGCTGCGCCAGGCGTGGGAAAAGGATCATCGTCCCAACCTGACCGGCACGGTGCACGCCTATCGTCCGCAGGGCTCCCTGGCCCGCGGCGGCGAGCGTCAGAAGGCGACCGGCGACTACATTCCCTGGACTCCGGAATAGGCTCGGGCCGATGCGCCGCGCGCGGCCCCTGATCCTCGGCGTCAGCCTGGCGGCCCTGACCGCGGCGGGCGCCGTGGTGGCCCAGACTACGCCAGAGACGCCGACGCCGACGCCTGCGCCGGTCGCGCCACAGGGGCCCGCGCCGGAGGCGGTCGCGCCAATCCCCGCGCCGCTGCCAGAACCTGCGCCAGTGGTCGCGCCAGAGCCGCAGCCGCGGGCTGAACGGGCGCCGGACCCGCCACCCGAGCCCAAGCCGCCCATGAAGCGGGCGCGTTACGACGTCGCCATCATCCAGGCGCTGGACAAGGTGAGCGCCGAGACCATCCGTTTCGAGGCGCCGGTCGGCCAGCCGATCCGCTACAAGAGCCTGGTGTTCACCGTGCGGGCCTGCGAGCTTTCGGCGCCTGACGAGCGGGCGACCGACGCCATGGCTTACATGACGGTCGATTCGCAGCCGCGCGCCGTGGCCGGCCGTCCGACCCCGCCGGCGCGGCAGATCTTTCGCGGCTGGACCTACGCCGCCGCCCCGGGGCTGAATCCCCTTGAACACCCGGTCTATGACGCCTGGCTGATCACCTGCAGGGCTGCGGCGCCCGCCAAGGCGGGCTGATCGCCAAACCGAGCCTTGATGGTCAGGGCCTTGGCGAGGCGCTGATGATAGACGGCCCGGGGAATCTCCTCAGCGTCGAACTGCGTCAGATGTTCGGTGATGAACTGGGCGTCCAGCAGCTGGTAGCCGCCGACGATCAGTCGGGCGACCAGATGGACGAGGGCGATCTTGGATGCGTCGGTGGCGCGGGAGAACATGCTCTCCCCGAAGAAGGCGCCGCCCAGGGACACCCCATAGAGCCCGCCCACCAGGCGGTCCCGCCGCCAGCACTCGACGCTGTGGGCGCAGCCCATGGCGAAGACCTGGGCGTAGAGGTCCTGGATCACCGGGTTGATCCAGGTCTCGCGACGGTCGGGGGCCGACTCGGCGCACAGGGCGACCACACGATCGAAGGCCGTATCGAACCGGATCTCGAAGGGCTCGCTGCGGACCGTCCGCGCCAGTCGGCGGGGGACGTGGAATCCGGCCAGGGGCAGGACGCCACGATGCTCTGGATCGACCAGAAAGATGCGGTGGTCGTCGCGGGCGTCGGCCATGGGGAAGACGCCCCGGGCGTAGCAGGCCAGCAGCTGCGCCGGACCGAAGGTCTCCATGGTCTCAGGCTTCGTCAGCCTGCGCCTTGATCCACTTTTCCAGCCAATGGATGTTGTAGTCCCCGGCGATAATTTCGGGCTGGTGGATCAGGTCCTGGAACAGCGGAATCGTGGTGTCCACGCCGCCCACGACCATCTCGCCCAGGCAGCGGTTGACCCGGGCCAGACACTCTTCCCGATCGCGCCCGTGCACGATCAGCTTGCCGATCAGGCTGTCATAGAAGGGCGGGATGACGTAGCCGGCATAGACCGCCGAATCGAGCCTGACGCCCAGGCCGCCGGGGGCGTGGAAGTCGGTGACCTTGCCCGGCGAGGGCGTGAAGGTTCGGGCGTTCTCGGCGTTGATCCGGCACTCGATGGCGTGGCCTTCGAAGACCACCTGCTCCTGGGTGAAGGACAGCGGCAGGCCTGCGGCGATGCGGATCTGCTCCCGGACCAGGTCGATGCCGGTGATGGCCTCGGTGACCGGATGCTCCACCTGCAGGCGGGTGTTCATCTCGATGAAGAAGAACTCGCCATTCTCGTAGAGGAACTCGATGGTGCCGACCCCGAGATAGCCGATGGCCTTGATCGCATCGACCACCACCTTGCCGATCTTCTCGCGGGCGGCGGCGTCGATGGCCGGGGAGGGGGCCTCCTCCAGCACCTTCTGGTGACGGCGCTGAAGCGAGCAGTCGCGTTCGCCCAGGTGGCAGACATTGCCGAAGGCGTCGGCGATGACCTGGATCTCGATATGGCGGGGCTTCTGGAGGTAGCGCTCCATATAGACCGCGTCGTCGCCAAACGCCGCCTTGGCTTCCGAGCGGGCGGTGGAGACCGCCTCGGCGAGGCTCTCGCGATCGAGGGCCACCTTCATGCCGCGCCCGCCGCCGCCGGCGGCGGCCTTGATCAGGACGGGGAAGCCGATCTCGTCGGCGGCGGCGATCGCCTCTTCTTCCGTGGTCAGGGCGCCGGCCGAGCCGGGCACCACGGGAATGCCGGCCCGCATCACCGCCTGCTTGGCGGTGATCTTGTCGCCCATCATCTGGATGTGCTCGGGCTTGGGCCCGATGAAGGTGAAGCCGTGGGCGCCGACGATGTCGGCGAACCGCGCGTTCTCTGACAGGAATCCGTAGCCCGGATGGATGGCCTGGGCGCCGGTGATCTCGGCCGCGGCGATGATGGCCGGGATGTTGAGATAGCTCTTCGCCGCCGAGGCCGGGCCGATACAGACGCTTTCGTCGGCCAGCCGCACCCACATGGCGCCGGAGTCGGCCTCGGAATGGACCGCAACCGTGGAGATGCCCATCTCCTTGCAGGCCCGATGGATGCGCAAGGCGATCTCGCCGCGGTTGGCGATCAGGATTTTTTCAAACATCGAACTACTCGATGATGACGAGCGGCTCGCCGAACTCGACGGGCTGGGCGTCGGAAACCAGAATTTCGACCACCTTGCCGGCGCGCGGCGCCGGGATGGGGTTCATGGTCTTCATGGCTTCGATGATCATCAGGGTCTGGCCGGCGGTGACCGTGTCGCCGACCTTGACGAAGCTGGGGGAGCCCGGCTGCGGCTGCAGATAGACGGTTCCGACCATGGGCGAGTTCACCGCGTCGCCGGCCGCGCGCACAGGCGCGGCGGGGGCGGCCGGGGCCTCCGCAGCCACCGGCGCGGCGGCGGCCGGGGCGGGGGCGGCGACCGTGGCGGTGACGGACACCTGACGGGCGACGCGGACCTTCAGCCCGTCGCGCTCGACCTCGATTTCCGACAGCCCCGTTTCGGTGAGGATATCGGCCAGTGTGCGCACCAGGCGTGCGTCAAGCGGATCGGCGGAAGCCTTGGGGCTGCTAGCCATGGAAAGGACCCTTGCTGCTGGGAGGCGTCAGGCGCTGAGACGCGCTGCGGCCTCGACGGCCAGTTCATAGCTCGCCACGCCGAAGCCGGACACGACTCCCGTCGCAGCGAGGGACACATAGGTATGGCGGCGGAACGTCTCGCGCGCCGCCGGGTTCGAAAGATGGCACTCGACGACAGGGACCTCGAGGGTCTTGAGCGCATCGAGCAGGGCGATGGAGGTGTGGCCGTAGCCGGCGGGATTGATCACCAGGGCGCTGGCGGCGGTTCGCGCCTCCTGCACCCAGTCGATCAGCACACCCTCATGATTGGACTGTCGAAACTCAATCGTCCGGCCGAGCGTCTCCGCCCGGCGCTCGCAGGCCTTGCGAACGTCGTCCAGGGTCTCTTTCCCATAAATCTGAGGCTCGCGGACGCCCAGGAGGTTGAGATTGGGGCCGCTCAGCACATAGATCGGTTTGGACATTCGGCTCCGCCGGCGATTCCGCTGTCTTGTAACGGTCGCAGGCGGGGGTCACAAGCGCCGCAAGCCCTGCGGTGCGGCGAGAGTTGAGCATGAACCTGACCATCAATGGCGAAGCGAGGGCCATGGCGCCCCTGCCGCATCTGGCGGCCCTGGTCACCGCCCTGGGCCTGGATCCCCGCAAGGTGGCCATAGAGCGCAATCTGGAGATCGTGCCGCGCTCGGCCTATGAGCAGACCCCGGTGGCCGACGGCGACCGGATCGAGATCGTGCACTTTATCGGAGGCGGCTGACATGGACGACACCGGAACCCCGGGCCTGAGCGCCGCCGACACCTGGACCGTCGCTGGCCGCACCTTCACCTCGAGGCTGATCGTGGGCACGGGGAAGTACAAGGACTACGCCACCAACGCCGCCGCCGCCGAGGCGGCCGGGGCCGAGATCGTGACCGTCGCCATCCGCCGGGTGAACTTGTCGGACCCCAGTCAGCCGATGCTGGTGGACCATGTGAAGCCTGACCGCTTCACCTTCCTGCCCAACACCGCCGGCTGCTTCACCGGCGAGGACGCGGTGCGCACCCTGCGTCTGGCCCGGGAGGCCGGCGGCTGGAATCTGGTCAAGCTGGAGGTGCTGTCCAACACCAAGCATCTGCTGCCCGACATGGAGGAGACCCTGCGGGCCCTGAAGCTGCTCATCGCCGACGGCTTCGAGGTGATGGTCTATTGCAGCGATGATCCCGTCTATGCGCTGAAGCTGGAGGAGGCGGGCGCTGCGGCCATCATGCCGCTCGGCGCGCCCATTGGCTCTGGCCGCGGCATCCAGAACATGCTGAACCTCGGCCTGATCATAGAACAGGCCAAGGTTCCGGTGCTGGTGGACGCCGGCGTCGGCACAGCCTCTGACGCGGCTGTGGCCATGGAGCTAGGCTGCGACGCGGTGCTCATGAACACCGCCATCGCCGAGGCGCGCGATCCGATCCTGATGGCCAGCGCCATGCGTCACGCGGTCATCGCCGGGCGCGAGGCCTTTCTGGCGGGCCGCATGCCCAAGCGGATGTACGCCGATCCGTCCTCGCCCCTGGCGGGCCTGATCTAGCCGGCGATCTTCTCGGCCTGGGCCGAGGTGATGGCGGCCTTGACCGCCTCCATGTCCGCGCCGGAGATCAGGCGATCGCCGATGACAAAGGCCGGGGTGCCGTTGATGCCCAGGCTGGCGGCCAGTTCGTGGGTGTCGACCAACTGCTGCTGGATGGCCGGGGCCTGTGCCGCCTTGCGGGCGGCGGCCGGGTCGATCCCGACGGCGCGCAGGTGGCGGTCGAGCGCCGCATCGTCCAGGGACTTTTCAGCCATCAGCCGCTCGTGCAGCTCCAGCGTCTTGGGCTTGGCCAGGTCGGTGAGCATGATGGCGGCGGTCTCGTCGGACTGTTCGCCGAAGATCGGAAATTCCTTGAAGACCACCCGCACGTCGGGGTTTTCCTCAATGATGCTGGACATCTCGGTCGCGGCGATCTTGCAGTAGCCGCAACGGTAATCGAAGAACTCGGTGACGGTGACCGTCCCATTGGGATTGGCCACGAAGTCCCGCGGGTCCTGCTCCAGGGCCGCCCTGTGGGTCTCGATGGCCGAGGTGGCGGCCTGGGCCGCCTCGATCTCACGCTTTTCGCCCAGTTTCTGGACGGCTTCCTCGATCACCTCAGGGTGTTCGAGCAGATAGGCGCGGACCTTTTCGCCAAAGGCGCCGTCGCCGGTGCGGTCACAGGCGGCCAGCGCCAGGGTGGAGGCGCAGAGCGCCGCGAGGACAGGCAAGGATTTTCTCATCGGGAAACCAGATAGGGATGTTTGGCGCCGGTTGCGACCCTGTTGGGCCCCTGTCCCCGGCTAGCGAACGGAGCCGGGGCGGATCGCGCCCTCCTGGGCGAGCTCGCGCAGGTCGTCCCGGGAGGGGTTGGAGGTCAGGACGATATCGGTCGCGCGCCGCCACTCCGGCGTGTCGCGGGTCAGCAGATCCCGCGCCCGCATGGCGAAGACGCGGGCCTGCTGGCGGTCGCCCACATGGAAGTTGTACTCCGCGGTCGCCAGCCGGGCCGCGCCGTCGTCGCCGCGGCGGTCATAGCCCTCGGCCAGCAGGCGCCAGGCGACAGCGTTGTCATTCTCCTGAGTCAGGGCCTTGCGCAGCTCGTCAATGCCCTCGTCCAGCTTGGTCTCGTCATTCATGGCGATCAGGGTCTGGCCGAGATTGACCCGCAGCAGCGGGGCGTTCGGCATGAGCTCGACCGAGCGGCGCTGAGGCGCCTCGGCCTCCGCGGTGCGGCCGAACTCGAACAGGATCTGGCCCTTCAGTTCCCAGAGATAGGCGTTCTCAGGCTGCTCGGTCAGGAGGGCCTCGATCAGGCGGAGGGCCTGGTCCGGCTCCTTCATCTGGTAGTAGGCGATGGCCCGGGCGTAGCGGGCGGGATAGCTCTTGTCGGTCTCGCTGTAGTCGACGATGGCCCGCTGGGGATTGAGGAAGCCCTGCAGCTTGGCCTGCATGATGCGGTGCCGCTCCATGGCCTCTTCGCTGTCGACCTTTTCCCAGTCGGGCAGGGTCTCGGCCTTGCGGCGCAGGGTGTCGATCCGCTCTGAGGACAGCGGGTGGCTGCGGAAATAGGCGTAGCGCCGGGCCTCCTGGAAGACCTCCTGGTAGCGGAAGTTGTCGAAGAACTCGACCAGGCCCCGACCCGACAGGCCGGCGCGGTCAAGGATGTTGAGGCCGGCCTGGTCGGCGCGGCTTTCCTGTTCGCGGCTATAGCCCAGGGCCGCCAGGGTCCCGAATTGACTGGCGCTGCCCATCAGGGCGATGGCGGCGTCGCCAGCGCCAGCGAAGGCGGCCAGGACCCCAAGGCCCATGGTCAGCAGGAAGGGCTGCATGCCGGCCCGCTGCATCTCGCCAGACCGGGCGCTGTGGCCGGCGGCCAGGTGGCCGACCTCGTGAGCGATCACCCCCTGAAGCTGATTGGGGTTTTCAGACTCCAGGATCAGGCCTGTGAAGAATCCCATGGTGCCCGGCGCGGCGAAGGCGTTGAGCTCACGGCTACCGATCAGCAGAATCTCGATGCTGTCGGGGTTGATGCCGGCCGCTTCCAGAATGGGCCGGGAATCGGCTTCAAGAATGGCCTCGATCTCGGTGTCCCGGATCAGGGACATGCCCTTCTGACCCTGCTGGGCTTGGGCGGCGAGGGGGGCGACCGCCAGGACGGCTGCCAGGGCGAGCCGCCCGGCGAGGCGCCGCAGGGGCTTCAGGCGACTTAGAAACGCGCCAGGGGTCGGGACAGGCAGGGGGGAGGCCATGCACACTCTCTTGCTCGCGTCCCCCCTGCCCATCAGCAGACTAACCCGTCAGCCGCGCCGCCACCAGCCACGCCGGGGCTTGGCGGGCGGAGCGGTGATTTCGGCCGGATCGGGGGCCGCCGGTTCGGCCGTTGCGACGGCTTCCACGGGCTGCGGGGCCGGCGTGGCCATGGGCTCCGGGACAGCCTGCGGCTCGGGCTGAGCCTCCGGTTGCGGCGCCGGCTGCGCGGCGACGGGGACGGACTCCTCAGCCGCCTCGGCGATCACGTCGGCGACCGCATCGGCTTCGGCCTTGGGCTCGGCCTTGCGGCGAGTCCGCGTGCGCTTGGGCTTGGCCGGTTCGGCGGCGGGCGTCTCCTCGGCGGCGACGGCCGGGGCTTCAGCTTCCGCAACGCTCTCAGGCGCCTCGACGGCGGCCTCGGGCGACGCGGCTTCGACAGCCTCAGCCGCTAGGGCCTTGGCCTTGCCACGGCTGCGACGGCGCTTGGGCTTGTCCTCAGGCTCAGGCAGCTCGACCCAGATATCGTCCTCGCCGCCGGCCTGGGCCGGAGCGCGGGCGACCGGCGCCGCAGACTGTTCGGCCGGGGCGGACGACTCAGCGGCGGGGGCCTGCGAGGCGGCGGCGCTGGCCGTGACCTCCGGGACCGCCATGCGAGGGTCTTCCGAGAGGTCGAACCACACGAAGGGATCCTCCCCATAGGGGACCCAGGGACGGACCCAGGCGAAGGCCTCGCCGGGACGGTCCTCGCGCAGACGCCGGCCGCCGCGGCGACCGCGACGACGGCGGCGACCGCCATTTTCGTCCTCAAGGCGGGCGTCGGCCTCCGGCGCGGGCGCGCGTTCTTCCTCGTCGCGACGACCGCCGCGACGGCGACGACGGCGACCGCGGCCACGGGTGCGGCCATCAGCGTCGTCTTCGCCCGAGGCTTCCTCGCGGTCCTCGTCCTCGTCCTCGTCATCCTCATCGGCGACAGAGGCGGAACGGACGGGCGCGGGACCTTCCTCCTCGTCTTCCTCGTCCTCGTCCTCCTCGTCTTCGTAGGAGTCGTCGTAGCCATCGTCCTCGATGGGCTCCAGGCGCGACCGGGCCGAGGGGATCGGAATAGCGTGATCAGGACGGGTCTCGCTGGCCGTGCGCTCGATCTCGTAATCGGCGTGCGGCATGGCGTCGTCCACCACCACGGTGACGAACAGGCCAAAGGTCTCGTGGATGCGGGCCAGATGGGCGCGCTTCTCATTGAGGATGTAGAGGGCCACGGCGCGGGGCGCCTTCAGGGTGGCCTCGCCGCCGCCCTTGAGGGCCTCGATCTCCAGGGCGCGGAGGGTGGCCAGGGCGCTGGATTCCACCGAGCGAACCCGGCCAGTGCCATTGCAGTGCTCGCAGACATGGGTCGTGCCTTCCAGCACGCCCGTGCGGCGGCGCTGACGGCTGATCTCCATCAGGCCAAAACCGCTGATCTTGCCCATCTGGATGCGGGCGCGGTCGTCCTTGAGGGCGTCCTTGAGCTTCTTCTCGACGGCGCGATTGTTCTTCGACTCATCCATGTCGATGAAGTCGATGACGATCAGGCCGGCCAGATCGCGCAGGCGCAGCTGCCGGGCAGTCTCCTCGGCGGCCTCCAGGTTCGTCTTGAGCGCGGTGGCTTCGATGTTCCGCTCGCGGGTCGACTTGCCGGAGTTCACATCGACGGCCACCAGGGCCTCAGTCTGGTTGATCACCAGATAGCCGCCGGAGCGCAGGGGCACGACGGGGCTGTAGATCTGCGAGAGGTGGTCCTCGACCTTGTACTTGACGAACAGGGGCTCGGGGTCGCGATAGGCCTGCACCTTCTTGGTCTGGGACGGCATCAGCATGCGCATGAAGTCGCGCGCTTCCTTGAAGCCGGCCTCGCCCTCGACGAAGACCCCCTCGATGTCCTTGTCGTAGAGATCGCGGATGGCCCGCTTCACCAGGTCCTCTTCCTCATAGATGAGGGCCGGGGCGATGGAGTGCAGGGTGTTCTCGCGGATATTCTCCCACAGGCGCAGGAGATACTCGTAGTCGCGCTTGATCTCGGCCTTGGTGCGCTTGGCGCCGGCGGTGCGGACGATCAGGCCCATGCCCTGCGGCACGTCGAGGCCCTGCACGACGCTCTTGAGGCGCTTGCGGTCGGTGGCCGTGGTGATCTTGCGGCTGATGCCGCCGCCACGGGCGGTATTGGGCATCAGGACGCCGTAGCGGCCGGCCAGGGAGAGGTAGGTGGTGAGCGCCGCGCCCTTGTTGCCGCGCTCTTCCTTGACGACCTGAACCAGCATGATCTGCCGGCGGCGGATCACTTCCTGGATCTTGTACTTGCGCATGAGGCGCCGGCGACGGCGGGCGACCTCTTCTTCCATCACGTCGTCTTCATCGGCGACGGCTTCGGCGTCTTCGTCGTCCGGATCGGCGCTGCGGGACGCGGGCTCGAAGGACTCGTCCTCCTCGGCCTCCTCACGCATCAGAGCTTCCCGGTCGGCGACCGGGATCTGGTAATAGTCCGGATGAATCTCGTTGAAGGCGAGGAAGCCGTGGCGGTTGCCGCCGTACTCGATAAAGGCCGCCTGGAGGCTGGGCTCCACACGGGTCACCTTGGCGAGGTAGATATTCCCTCTGAGTTGTTTGCGGTTCTTGCTCTCGAAATCGAAATCTTCAACACGCGTTCCGTCGATGAGGACCACACGCGTCTCTTCGGCGTGGGCCGCATCGATAAGCATCTTCTTCGACATTTAGTGAGTCTCCACGGCGCGCCGCGAAACTCGCGTTCGGGCGCTGCCGGCTAATCATGAGGGCGCGTGCAGGGTCTCTGTTCACAGCGACGGAGGCGGCCGCGAGGCCGGCCAGACGCCGGAATGGGGCTCGTGCGACGCTGCCCATGGGTGTGTCCTAGTCACGCCTGCAAGGCGGGGATCGGTGGAGCGTCGTCGCCGAACTTCGGTCGGGCCGACGCAGGTGTTCGCGCGGAATGGCGGGCCTGTGAGTCAGGCCCCTCCTTGCGCCGGGCGACTTTGCAACACCAAAGGAAAAAAGGAAAGCCGTCCTCTCGGCGTCAGACCGCTTAACCCTTTTTCCACGGGGATGGGCTTTAAGGGAGGTTCAACGTCGCAGAAACGTTTGGTGGGTGTGTAAGCGTATGCTCGCAAGGCTGGGCAAGGTTTTCCGGAAGGCGCGGCTGCTGTGCGCCGGTGTCGCCGTGGCGACCCTGGGCGGCCTGGCGGCGGTCGCTGTGTCGCATGCCGCGGCCCCGGGCGCCGATGTGCTTGGCGTGCGTCTGGGCGGCGACGGCGCTGAAACCCGACTTGTCATCGACCTTGATCGCGGCGCCACCGGCAAGGTGAGCCAGGACGGCGCAGGCGGCCGCGTGGTTCTCTCCCTGCCAGGCGTGGACGCCAAGGCCAGCCTGCAGGGCGCGGGCCGGGGTCTGGTCAAGGCTTGGATGATCGACAATTCGCAGGGCTCGGCCCGGCTGCAGATCGACCTGGCCGGCGCCGGGGTGATCAAGCGCCGTTTCCTGCTGCCCCCCGCAGACGGGGTTGGCCACTACCGCTATGTGATCGACATCGCCGCGGCCGGTCCGCCCAGCGCCACATTCATTTCCCGACCCGCCCGCCGTCCTGCGGCCTCGACCGCAAAGCCCCTGCCGCTGAAGAAGGTGGTGGTGGTCGACGCCGGTCACGGGGGACGCGATCCCGGCGCCCGCGGCGCCCGCGGCTTCGAAAAGGACGTCACCCTGTCGGCCGCCTTGGCCCTGCAGGAGCGGCTCGAGCGCGGCGGCAAGTACAAGGTCGTCATGACCCGCAGCAGCGACGTCTATGTGCCCCTGGAGACCCGGGTGCAGATTGCACGTCGGGCCGGGGCGGATCTCTTCATCTCTCTGCACGCCGACGCCGGCGCCGACTCCGCGACCCGCGGCACCTCTGTCTACACCCTGTCGGAGCAGGCCTCGAGCCGCGCCGCCAAGTTCGTCTCCAAGGACGATTGGTTCATGAACACCAGCCTGAGCGGGGGCGATCAGGGCGTTCGGGACATTCTCTTTGACCTGACCCAGCGAGCGACCAAGAACCGCTCGGCGACCTTCGCAGAACTGGTCCTGGCCCGCGCAGACTCGCATATGCCCCTGCTGCGCCGCAGCCATCGCGACGCCGGCTTTGTGGTCCTGCTGGCGCCGGACGTTCCGGCGATCCTGCTGGAGATGGGCTTCATGACCAACAGCCACGATGAGGCGAACCTGCTGGATCAGGGCCGGCGGACCCGGTTCATGAACAGCATCGGCGACGCCATCGACGACTATTTCCTGCAGCAGGGCCAACTGGCCGCCCGCTGATCCCGGGGCTTGTCCGACCGCGGCGTCGCGACCGTTGGCGCCCGGCCTGATGCGCGTTAGATGACGCTTTGACGGGCGAGGGCGCCTGCGGAGGTCAGCACAGTTGCATCCCCCAGAGAGATGGGTCGCGATCGCCGGCGTGGCGGTTCTCAGCCTGATCGCCGTGGCGGGCTTCGCCGTGGCGATCTATGCCGCCTGGCTGTTCCATGACATGCCCGACGCTGGGGACCTCGTGGACTACCGTCCGCCCACCTCCACCCGCGCCTACGCCTGGGACGGCACCCTGATCGGCGAATTCTCCCGTGAGCGTCGGATCTATGTGCCCTACGACCAGATGCCGCCGCACATGGTGCAGGCCTTCATGGCCGCAGAGGATCGCAACTTCTTCCAGCATGGCGGCGTCGACGCCATGGGCCTGACCCGGGCGATGATGAAGAACGTGCTCAACGCTGTTCAGGGCCGTCGTCTCGAGGGCGGCTCGACCATCACCCAGCAGGTGGCCAAGAATGTCCTGCTGACCAGCGACGCGACCATCGGGCGCAAGTTCAAGGAGGCTGTCCTCGCCCAGCGTCTGGAGAAGACGCTCAGCAAGGAACAGATCCTCGAGCTCTATCTGAACGAGATCTGGCTGGGCTATCGCTCCTATGGGGTGGGCGCGGCCGCCTACAACTATTTCGGCAAGTCGATCACCGACCTCACCGTGGCTGAGGCGGCCTATCTGGCGGCCCTCCCTAAGGGGCCGCAGAACTATCATCCGCTGCGCCGCAAGGCCGCGGCCATCGCGCGCCGCAACTGGGTGATCGGCGAAATGGCCGATCTCGACTGGATCACCGAGGCGCAAGCCGCCGAGGCCGTCGGCCAGGACCTTGTGGTTCAGGCGGCGCCGACCCGGGCCAAGTACCGGGACGCCGACTACTTCGTCGAGGAGGTTCGGCGTCGGGGCCTGGAGACCCTGGGGTCGCGGCTGAACGAGGGCGGCTACTACATGCGCACGACCCTTGATCCGGCGCTGCAGACCGCTGCGCGCGTGGCGCTGATGGACGGGCTCGAAGCCTATGACCGTCGCCACGGCTGGCGAGGCGCCTGGGGCACGGTCGAGCTGGACGACGGTTGGCAGGCTGTCGCCCGCAAGGCCGCGGCCCCGGCTGAGCGACGCCGTTGGCGGGCTGCCGCCGTCACGCGCGTGGCCGGCGGCGATATTCAGGTTCAGGTGGCTGAGAGCGGGGCCACAGGCCCCTTGGTCAGTCAGGATGTGAGCTGGGCGCGGGCCGGCAAGGGCCTGGCTGTCGGCGATCTGGTGTTTGTCGAACCCGCCGACGGGGAGGGCGGGGCGTTCCGCCTGCGGCAAGTGCCCCAGGTCAATGGCGCCCTGGTGGCCATCGAGCCCTATTCAGGCCGGGTGCTCGCCATGGTGGGCGGCTACTCGTTCTCGTTGTCGAACTTCAACCGGGCCACTCAGGCCATGCGCCAGCCCGGCTCGGCCTTCAAGCCGATCGTCTACGCCGCGGCCCTGGAGGACGACTACACGCCGGCCAGCCTGGTGATGGACTCCATGATCACCCTCAAAGGCGCGCGCGAAGGCGAGACCTGGACCCCGGAAAACTACAACCGGCAGTACTATGGCGCCCTGACCCTGCGCCGGGGGCTTGAGCTGTCTCGCAACGCCATGACCGTGCGCCTGGCGCAAGGAGTGGGCATGCGCAAGATCAGCGACCT
Organism: Caulobacteraceae bacterium UBA3198; assembly: GCA_002363865.1. Taxonomy (GTDB): domain Bacteria; phylum Pseudomonadota; class Alphaproteobacteria; order Caulobacterales; family Caulobacteraceae; genus Phenylobacterium. The sequence continues at coordinate 296,561 of DEWY01000015.1, read as the reverse complement.
GGCGGTGCGGATGGGAGTTGTCGACAAGATGGACCCGGTGCTGGCCATGTCCCTGGGGGCTGGCGAGACGACGCCCTTCCGGCTGACCGCCGCCTATGCCGCCTTCGTCAATGGCGGGCGCCGCATCGAGCCGCACCTGATCGAACTGGTGCAGGACCGCGAGGGCAAGGTCATCTACCGGGCCGACCGTCGCGACTGTCCGCGCTGCGTGGCCGGCTTCAATGGGGATGAGAGCCCGCGGGTGCCCCTGGCCGGCGAACAGGTCATGGACCCGATCACCGCCTATCAGATCACCTCGATGCTGCAGGGCGTGGTCCAGCGGGGCACGGCGACTTCAGTCTCGGTCCTGGGGCGCCCGGTGGGCGGCAAGACCGGCACCACCAACGAATACCGCAGCGCCTGGTTCGTCGGGTTCACCCCGCAGATCGTGGCCGGCGTCTTCATCGGGTTCGACGACAATCGGCCGCTCGGCTTCGGGGAGACCGGGACGACCGCGGCGACCCCCATCTTCACCGCCTTCATGCAGGAGGCCGTCAAGGGCACGCCAGTGACGGACTTCCAGGAGCCGGAGAACGCCAAGTATGCCACGGTGCGCGGCATCCGTGAGGCCTTCCGTCCAGGCACTGAGCCGCGGGCGCCGACCCAGACCGTGACGCCTGGCTCCAGCGGCCCCATGCCCTACAACAAGGTCTGGCCCGACGGTCGGGTGAGCGGAGCAGGAAACGCCGGCGAGGCCGCCGCGCCCGCCGATGACATGAGCGGATTGTATTAGGCCTCCGGCCGCGTTATCTCGCGGCCCCCCCATATCCCTGCCGCCCGGGGCAGGGGTTCCACCGATTGCCAGGAGCGATCCATGAGAGCGGATGTCGAGGCCATGGCGGCCGACATCGAGCAGTCCATCGGACTGCTCAGGAGGCGTCTTTGACTGGGAACCAGCCCTTCGTCACCTGGATGAGCTGAACGCTCGGGTCGAGGATCCGACCCTGTGGGACAATGCGGCCGAGGCCCAGGCCCTGATGCGCGAACGCCAGCGGCTCGCGGGCCAGGTGGACGCGGTCCGGAGCCTGGAACGCGGGCTTGAGGACGCCCTCGCCTTGGCCGAGATGGCCGACGAGGAAGGTGACGAAGCCAGCCTCGACGAGGCGCGGGACGAGCTGAAGGCCATCAAGGAGCGGGCCGCTCGCGCCGAGCTGGAGGCCCTGCTGTCTGGTGAGGCCGACGGCAACGACGCCTATGTGGAAATCAATTCCGGCGCCGGCGGCACCGAGTCAAACGACTGGGCCGGGATGCTGCTGCGCATGTACAGCCGCTGGGCCCAGCAGCACGGCATGAGCGTCGAGCTGATCGAAGAGACCTCCGGCGAACAGGCGGGGATCAAGTCGGCCACCCTGCAGGTCAAGGGCGCCAACGCCTATGGCTGGCTGAAGACCGAGGCCGGGGTCCACCGTCTGGTGCGGATCTCGCCCTTCGACTCCAACGCCAAGCGGCACACCAGTTTCGCCTCGGTCTGGGTCTTCCCGGTGGTGGACGACACCATCGAGATCGAGATCAACCCCGCCGATGTGCGGACCGACACCTACCGGGCCTCGGGCGCCGGCGGGCAGCACATCAACAAGACCGACTCCGCTGTGCGTCTGACCCACGTTCCCACCGGGGTGGTGGTGGCCTGCCAGGCTGGCCGGTCACAGCACGCTAACCGGGAAGAAGCCTGGAAAATGCTGCGGGCGCGTCTCTATGAGCGAGAGCTGCAGCGGCGGGAGGCCGAACAGCAGGCCCTCGAGGACCAGAAGACCGATATCGGTTGGGGCCACCAGATCCGCTCCTACGTCCTGCAGCCCTACCAGATGGTCAAGGATCTGCGGACCGACGTGGAGACCTCGGACACCGACGGTGTTCTCGATGGGGACCTGGACGCCTTCATGGGCGCGTCTCTGGCTCAGCGGGTGGGGATAACCCGAGAGGACTAGGCCTTCGCCCGGTCGCCAGCCCGCCCTTAGAAGACGGGCTTGGCCTGCGGCGCGCTGTTGCTGGCGGCAGGCGCCGTCGCTGGCGCTTCGAGCGCCGGCGGCGCGGGCTTGGCGGGAGCCTCGGCCGGCGGGGCGGAGGGACGCTGGAATTTCAGGCTGCGGCCCTGGAAGAAGGCGCCGGTCTCCATGGCCAGTTGCTCATGGGTGATGTCGCCGTCGATGTAGCAGGTGCCATAGAGGCGGACCTGCTTGGCGGTGATGGCGCCGATCACCCGGCCGCGGGCTTCGACAGCGTCAGCAAAGATCGAGCCTTCCACGTGGCCCGTATCGCCGATCGTCAGCTTGCCAATACGCACGTCGCCGCGCACGATGCCGTCGATATGCAGTTCGCCTTCGCCGGTGATCCCACCTTCGACCGTCAGGTTCTCGGCGACGAGCGAGGCGACGGTGGGCGCCTTGCGGGTCGAGGCCCCGTCAGACAGGGAAGGCGGCGGTGCGTCGAGGCGCGCCGGGCTTTTAGAAGACTCTGACTTAGTCGGCTGCTTGCTGAACATACTCGCCCGCTTTGACAAAACGGCTGGGGTTCTGGGCGCGGCCATTGACCCAGACTTCATAATGGAGATGGACACCGGTCGAGCGTCCGGTGGAGCCCATGCCGCCGACCCGCTGACCGACAGCGACCCGTTGGCCAGGTTTGACCGCGATAGCCTGCATGTGCGCGTAGCGGGTCTTGAAGCCCTGGCCGTGGTCGACCTCGACGGTGTTTCCATAGCCGGAGCGGACACCGGCGAAGGAGACGACCCCCGGGGCGGTGGCCAGGATGGGCGTCATGAACCCACCCCCGAAATCCAGACCGGAATGGAAGGCCGGGCGCTTGGTGAACGGATCGAAGCGCACGCCAAAGCTGCTGGTCTGCCGGCCGCCGGCGGTGGGCTTGGCCAGGGGAAGCTTTTGCGCCGCCGCGCCCAGGGCGCGGGCTTCGGAAAGATTGGTGGCGGCGTGCTGGATGCGAGCGGCGAAGTCCTCATCCACGTCGAGCACAGCAGCCAGTGCCTTGGGGTCGCGGGCTTCGATCAGCGGACCACCCAGGGCGCCCGACTTGGGCGCGTGACCATTGGGGCTGAGCCCGGCCAGACGGAAGGCCATGCGCAGGCGCTCGGCGCGGCCCTTGGCGAAGTTGTCCGCCGAATCCAGGAGGCGCTCCTGGCTGGCGCGGACCAGTTCGACCCGACGGACGGGGTCGGCGATCTCGGGGGTGGTGGCCACCCGCTGGATTTCCGGGGCCAGGACCTTGGCGGCGCCAGGGGTGTCCTTGTAGTCGCTCAGCAGCATGGCCAGAGCGGCATGCCGACGTTCCACCGACAGGGCGAGATCGTCGATCGAACCATTGGTGGCGTTGAGTTGGGCGACGGCGCTGTTGAGCCGGGCCTGCCGGTCGGCGATCCAGCGCTCATATTTGGCTTCGGTCCGGGCGATCTCCTGATCGCTGGCCGACATCTGCATGGCGCTGACCATCATGGCCGCCGTGCAGACCCCCATCCACAGGGCCGCGGCCGCGACAGCGCCGGCGCCGAGTATCTGCTTGGGGGTGGTCAGGACGTAGGCCCGCATCTCGCCGCCGGAACGGACATAGAGATGGCGCTCGGGGAAAAGCTCTTCGAGCGAACGGCGGAGGCGCGTTATGCGTTTCATGCTCATCGCTACAGTTACCAGGAGCAGCGACGACGATATGCAATGAGAAGAATGGGGCGCGCAAGGCCCTTCGCGCCGCAAGGGAACAAAAGCCCAGCTTCGCTCACGCCCGCAGCATCTCGTTAGACGAGACTGAATCGCAGCGCCACACGGATCAGACACAGCCCAGGGCGTCCAAATGACATTCCCCAGGGGCGCGACAATTCTACAACACAGTCCGCCCCAGGAGCGTTCCCGAGGCGGACCAATTGTCTGCCGATTAGCTCTTCAGGGCCTGGGCGGCCTTGAGCACGGCGGCGGCGTGGCCTGGCACCTTCACCTTGCGCCAGACCCCGGCGATCTTGCCCTCGCCATCCACCAGGAAGGTGGAGCGGTCGATCCCCATATACTTGCGGCCATACATACTTTTCTCGACCCAGACGCCGAAGGCTTCGACCACCGCGCCGCTTGGGTCAGAGCCTAGCTGAACCTTCAGATCGTGCTTGGCGGCGAACTTGCCATGCGAGGCCACGGAGTCCTTGGAGACGCCCAGGACCACGGCGCCTGCGGCGGCGAACGCGTCGATCTGCTCGGAGAAGTCGATCGCCTCCTTCGTGCAGCCGGACGTATCGTCCTTGGGGTAGAAATAGAGCACCAGGGTCTGGGCCGCAAAGTCGGCCAGACGGATGGGGCCGGCCGGCCCCTCAAGTTCAAAGGCGGGCGCCGGGGCGCCGATCTCCAGCTCAGCCATGGCTGACCTCTCCATATTGGGCCGCGTGCTCAGACGGGCCGCACCAGCACGATCTTCTTCTTGCCCGCCGCCAGCTTTACGACCCCGTCGACGAGATCTGATGCATTCAGCGTCCGATTGGCGTCGGTCTCGGCCTGATCATTGACCCGCAGGCCGCCACCTTGGGCGAGACGGCGGGCTTCTCCCCGTGACGCGGCGAGACCCGCATCGGCGGCGAGGGCGGCCAGAACGACGCCGGCCTCAAGATCCGCCTTCGGGATCTCGAAGGTCGGCAGGTCGCCGGAGACCTGGCCCTGTTCGAAGGCGGCGACAGCAGCGGCCTCGGCGGCCTTGGCGGCTTCCTCCCCATGGAGAAGCGTGGTCGCGGCATTGGCCAGGACCTTCTTGGCCTCGTTGATCTGCGCGCCTTCCAGGCTTTCCAACCGGACGATCTCGTCCAGGGGCAGGTCGGTAAACAGCCGCATGAATCGGCCCACATCGGCGTCCTCGGTGTTCCGCCAGAACTGCCAGTAGTCGTAGGGACTACGCATGTCGGCGTTCAGCCAGACGGCCCCGCCGACCGTCTTGCCCATCTTCTGGCCGGACGCCGTGGAGAGCAGGGGGGTGGTCAGGCCGAAGGCCGGCTTCTGATCGACGCGCCGGATCAGCTCGACCCCGTTGACGATATTGCCCCATTGGTCGGACCCGCCCATCTGCAGAACGCAGCCGTAGCGGCGTTCGAGCTCCAGGAAGTCCACCGACTGCATGAGCATGTAGTTGAACTCGAGGAAGGTCATCGGCTGTTCGCGGTCCAGCCGGGTCTTGACGCTGTCGAAGCTCAGCATGCGGTTGATGGTGAAATGGACGCCGTAGTCCCGCAAAAACTGGAGGTATCCGAAGCTCTCCAGCCACTCCGCATTGTTGACCATGACCGCGTCGGTGGGGCCGTCGCCGAATGTCAGGAACCGCTGAAAGACGGTTTTGATGGAGTCGATGTTTCCCTGGATTTGGGCGTCGGTCAGCAGGGGGCGCTGCTGATCCTTGTCGGTCGGATCGCCCACCTTCGTGGTGCCGCCGCCCATCAGGACGATGGGCTTGTGGCCGCTCTGCTGCAGTCTGCGCAGGGTCATGATCGAGAACAGGTGCCCCACATGCAGGCTGGGCGCCGTGGCGTCGAAGCCGATGTAGGCGACGATCGGCCCAGCCATGCTGGCGGAGTCCAGCTCGGCTGGATGGGTGATCTGGTGGATGTAACCGCGCGTCTGCATCAGACGCAGGAATTCGGATTTGAACGCAGGATCGCTGGTCATGGCGCCGGGCTTCGAGTGGGAAGGCCCGGGCTCTAGCACGCTGGGATCGGATAGTTCGAGAGTCATCTGTGGGTCTCCGGTGGGCGGGGCCGGAAACGCTGGGGTTCGAAAGGTTCGAAGGGCGCGCCGACCATGGGGTGGTGGGCGCAAGAGATCGATCCGCGCCGCTTAAGGGGCGCGGTAATACAGGCCGGTGCTGGTGCGGCGGTCGATCATGGCGGCTAGCTAGCGGGCGTCAGCCATGGCAGTCAAGGCGGATGCGCGTATTGGGATTCATGACCGGCACCTCCCTCGACGCTGTCGACATGGCGGTGCTGGAGACCGACGGCGAGACCATCGAGGCGTTCGGGCCGGCCGGCGAGCGCAAGCTCAGCGAGCCGGTTCGTAAGCTGGTGCTGGCCGCTACCGAGGCCGCCCGGGGCTGGGAGAGAAACTCACCCGAGCCGGGAGTGTTCGCCGAGGCCGCCGCCGCGATCGCCCGCGAGCACTTCGAGGCGGCCGACGCCTTCCTGGCTGACAATGATCTCGCCTGGTCCGATATCGACCTGATCGGCATGCACGGCCAGACCGTGCTGCATGAGCGGCCGCGCGACGGGCAGGTGGGCCGGACGGTGCAACTGGGCGACGCCGCCTGGTTGGCCGACCAGACCGGCGTGCCGGTGGCCTTCGACTTCCGCTCGGCCGATGTGGCCGCCGGCGGGGAGGGGGCCCCTCTGGCGCCGATCTACCACCTGGCCCGGGCGCGGGCCTCCGACATGAGCCCGCCGCTGGCGGTGCTGAATGTGGGCGGCGTGGCCAATGTCACCCTCTGGCCGGGGGTCGGCGAACTGGTGGCCTTCGACACTGGGCCGGGCAACGGGATGATCGACCTGCTGGTGCAGGCCCGCGGGGCCGGCCGGTTTGACGACAAGGGCAACTACGCCAGCGTCGGCCTGGTGGACGAAGGCCTGCTGCGGGCCCTGCTGGCCCATCCCTATTTTGACGCCGCCCCGCCCAAGTCCCTGGACCGCTACGACTTTTCGCTGGAGCCCCTGGAGGAGCTGAAGCTGGAGGACGCCGCCGCGACCCTGGTGGCGTTCACAGCCGAAGCGGTGAAGCTGGGCTTCCAGAAGCTGGAGACCAGTCCGGCGACCGTCATTGTCTGTGGCGGGGGGCGCCACAATCCCGAGATCATGAAGGCCCTGCGCGAACGCCTGAAGGCTCAGGTGCTGACCGCCGAGGATGTCGACTGGCGCGGCGATTCCATCGAGGCTGAAGCCTTCGCCTATCTGGCGGCCCGCACGGCGCGGGATCTGCCAATCTCGTTTCCAAAGACCACCGGGGCGCCGAGCCCCATGAAGGGCGGCCGAATCGTCCGACCTGCCGTCCCGCACCAGGAGCGCTGAGATGAGCCCGTCCTTCCGCAAGGCTGTCCTGATGGGCGCCGCCATGGCCGTCATCACCTGGGGCGGTCCGGCCCTGTCGCAGGAGAGCGCGCACAAGGATGCCGTGTTCGCCGCGGCTGAGGCGCTGCAGCCCAAGGTCGTCGCCTGGCGGCGCGACATTCACCAGCATCCCGAGCTGGGCAACCGGGAGTTCCGCACCTCGGCCCTGGTGGCCGACCACCTCCGCGCCCTGGGCTATGAGGTGAAGACCGGGGTGGCGCACACTGGCGTGGTGGCGACCCTGAAGGGCGGCAAGCCCGGGGGCGTGGTCGCCCTGCGCGCCGACATGGACGCCTTGCCCGTGGCGGAGAAGACGGGCCTCCCCTTCGCGTCCAAGGTCATCGGCGAATACAACGGCCAGCCGACGCCGGTGATGCACGCCTGCGGGCACGACGCCCATGTGGCGATCCTGATGGGCGCGGCCGAGGTGCTGGCGGGCATGAAGGCGGACATCGCCGGAACCGTGGCGCTGATCTTCCAACCGGCCGAAGAGGGGCCGCCCCCGGGCGAAACCGGCGGCGCATCCCTGATGGTGGCCGAAGGCGCCCTGGCCAATCCGCGGCCGGGGGCGGTGTTTGGCCTTCATGTGAGCCCCGGTGAAGTCGGCGCAATCGCCTATCGCAGCGGGCCGATGATGGCCGCGGCCGACTCCTACGAGATCCGCATCAAGGGCAAGCAAACCCATGGGGCGAGGCCCTGGGACGGGATCGACCTGGCCTCCCTCAGCGCCGAGATCGTCCAGGCCTTCAACCAGATCGCCTCGCGCAGGCTCGATGTCGCCCGCTCGCCGACCGTAATCACCGTGGCCGTCATCCAGAGCGGCGTGCGCCACAACATCATTCCCGAGGACATGATGATGGGCGGGACCCTGCGCACCTTCGATCCGGAGATGCGCACCGCCACCATCGCCCAGATGCAGGCCGCCGTGGATAGCATCGTGGCGCGCTATGGGGCGGAGGGAAAACTGACCATGGGCGGGGCCACGCCGGTGGTCAGCAATGACGCGGAACTGGCGCGACTGATGGCGCCGACCCTGGCGGCGGCCGCGTCCGGTCCGGTGGATCCCGACACGGGCAAGATCACCGGGGCGGAGGATTTTGCGGAATTCCAGGCCGTGGTGCCGGGCCTGTTCTACCGGCTGGGGGTCGGCTTCCCGCCGGGCACCAACCACTCGCCCTTCTTCACCATCGACGAGGCGGCCCTGGAGGTGGGCGTGCGGGCTCAGGTCCTCACGGCCCTGGACTATCTGGATAGGACGGCCGGCGCCTCGACCGATTGAGGCGCGCGGAGGCCTTAGGCCTCGGAGGCGGCCATGCGCTTGTCGAGATAGGCGCCGACCCGGGTCTCCACCTCGACCAGGCGTTCGGTCCAGAAGTGGTTGGCCTGATCGACCAGGTCATAGTCGATGACGATGCCCTTCTGGGTGCGCAGCTTGGAGACGACGCGCTCCACCTCCACCGGCGGGGTCACCGTGTCGGCCGAACCCTGCAGGATCAGGCCTGAGGCCGGGCAGGGGGCCAGGAAGCTGAAGTCGTACATGTTGGTGGGCGGCGACACCGAAATGAAGCCGTCGGTCTCCGGCCGGCGCATCAGAAGCTGCATCCCGACCCAGGCGCCGAAGTCGTAGCCGGCGACCCAGCATTGCGAGGCGGCCGGGTTGGTGGACTGCAGCCAGTCGAGCGCCGTGGCCGCGTCGGCCAGTTCGCCGATGCCGGAGTCGAACTCGCCCTGGCTGCGGCCGACGCCACGGAAGTTGAAGCGCAGGACCGAGAAGCCCCGCTTCATGAACAGGTGATAGAGCTGGACGGCCACCGGATTGTTCATCTGGCCGCCGGCCTTGGGGTGGGGATGGAGGATCAGCGCCACAGGCGCGTTCTCCGTCTTGCCCTGGGCGTATCGCCCCTCAATCCGCCCGGCTGCGCCCGTCAGAACCACTTCTGGCATGCCATCCTCTCGTGCCGCCGAATACTTGACTACAGGGCTTGGTCTTCCTAGATCGCATCCATGCGTTCAGTCGGAAAATTGAGCCCTGCGAAGCCGCGGCTTGTAGCACAGGCTCGATCTGATGCGCGGGAAAACTGCAAGGCGGGCCTGACCCCATGCGCTTGAGCACCAAGGGACGATACGCGGTCATGGCCATGGCCGACCTGGCCCGGCGGGAGGGCGACAAGGCCGTCGCCCTGGCCGAGATCGCCCAGCGTCAGGAGATTTCGCTGTCCTATCTGGAGCAGCTGTTCGCCCGCCTGCGCCGCCAGGGTCTGGTGGTCAGCGCCCGGGGGCCGGGCGGCGGCTACCGCCTGGCCCGGCTGGCCAGCGAAACCAATATCGCCGAGATCGTGCTGGCGGTGGACGAACCCCTGCGGGCCACCCGCTGCACCAAGGATGCCCGCAAGGGCTGCATGCTCAGCGGCGAGAAGTGTCTGACCCACGATCTCTGGGAAGAGATGGGCCGTCAGATCCATACCTATCTGGAGTCGGTCTCCCTGGCGGACGTGGTCCATGGCCGGCTGGCGGACCGAGGGACAGTGGCGGCATGAAGTCCGTCTATCTCGACCATAACGCCACCTCGCCGATCCGGCCCGAGGCCTTGGAGGCGGCGACTGCAGCCCTGATGGCTGGCGGCAACCCCTCATCGGTTCACGCGGCGGGCCGCGCGGCGCGGGCCCGGGTGGAGCAGGCGCGCAGCCAGGTGGCCGCCCTGATCGGCGCGCCGGCCTCCACGGTGGTCTTCACCTCCGGCGGCACCGAGGCCAATGCGCTGGCCATAGACAGCGCCGTGGCTGGCGGGGCCCGGCGGCTGCTGATCAGCGCCATCGAACATGACGCCGTCCTGGAAACCGCCAAGGCCTCCGGCGCGGCGGTTGAGCTTTTGCCTGTGCGGGCGGACGGCCGCCTCGACCTCGACGCCCTGGCCTCGCGCTTGGCGACCTGGGATGCGGCCGAGGGCCCGCCGTTTGTCGCCCTGATGCTCGCCAATAATGAGACCGGCGTGATCCAGCCCGTGGCGGAAGCCGCTGTGCTGGTGCGCGAGGCCGGCGGCTGGCTGCATGTGGACGCCGTGCAGGCGGTCGGCCGCGTCGCCATCGACAGTCGCGCCCTGGGCGCCGACACCCTGGCTCTGTCCAGCCACAAGCTGGGCGGGCCCGGCGGCGCCGGCGCCCTGACCTTCGGCCCTAGGGCCAAGCTGGTCCGTCGCCTGCATGGCGGCGGGCAGGAGCGCGGTCGCCGTGCGGGCACGGAGAATGTGGCCGGCTTGGCGGGCTTCGGCGCCGCCGCGGAAGCCGCCTTGCGGGATCTTGAGGCCGCGGCCGCCCAGGCTGAGTGGCGCGACGCCGCCGAGGCGGCCCTCGTCGCGGCTGGGGCTGTCTCTGTTGGCGGACAGGCGCCGCGCCTGCCCAACACCCTATGCGTCGCCGCCCCGGGGTTTCCGGCCGAGCTCCAGGTCATGACCCTGGACCTCGCCGGGATCATGGTCAGCGCCGGTTCGGCCTGTTCCTCGGGCAAGGTGAAGGCGAGCCACGTCCTCATGGCCATGGGCCTGGATCAACTGGCCGGCGCGGCAATCCGCGTCTCCGGCGGCTGGTCCACCGGGGCGCATGACTGGAAACACATGGTCGAAGCCTGGATCACGGCCTACGACCGCCACGCCGCGCGCCGTCGCGCGCCTGCGGCCTGAAGGAAGAACAATGCCTGCTGTCAAACAGACCGTCGATCACGTGGAGTCCCTGGAGCGTTACCAGCATGGCTTCATCACCACCGTGGATCAGGAGTTCGCTCCCAAGGGGCTGAGCGCCGACACTGTCCGCTTCATCTCCGCCAAGAAGCAGGAGCCGGAGTGGATGCTGGAATGGCGTCTGGCGGCCTATGAGCGCTGGCTGGCCATGGACGAGCCCGACTGGGCCAAGGTCAGCTTCCCCAAGATCGACTACCAGGACTCCTATTATTACGCCGCGCCCAAGGAGAAGATCGGGCCGATGAGCCTGGATGAGGTGGATCCGGAAATCCTGGCCACCTACGCCAAGCTCGGCATCCCCCTGCGTGAGCAGGAGGTTCTGGCCGGGGTCCAGGGGGCGCCGAAATACGCCGTGGATGCGGTGTTCGACAGTGTCTCGGTGGTGACCACCTTCAAGAAGGAGCTGGCCGCCGTCGGGGTGATCTTCTGCTCGTTCAGCGAGGCGGTCCGCGAGCATCCTGAGCTGGTGAGGAAGTACCTCGGCACCGTGGTGCCGGCCTCCGACAACTATTTCGCCTGCCTCAACAGCGCCGTCTTCTCCGACGGCAGCTTCGTCTATGTGCCGCCCGGCGTGCGCTGTCCCATGGAGCTGTCGACCTATTTCCGCATCAATGCGGCCGAGAGCGGCCAGTTCGAGCGGACCCTGATCATCGCTGATGAGGGCGCCTACGTCTCCTATCTGGAGGGCTGCACGGCTCCCATGCGGGACGAGAACCAGCTGCACGCCGCGGTGGTCGAACTGGTCACCCTTGACGATGCGGAGATCAAATATTCCACCGTCCAGAACTGGTATCCGGGCGATCCGGAGACCGGCAAGGGCGGCATCTACAACTTCGTCACCAAGCGCGCCGACTGCCGCGGCGACCGCTCCAAGGTGTCCTGGACCCAGGTGGAGACCGGCTCGGCCATCACCTGGAAATATCCCTCCTGCGTTCTGCGCGGGAAGGACAGCGTGGGCGAGTTCTATTCCATCGCCATCACCAATGGTCGCCAGCAGGCCGACACCGGCACCAAGATGATCCATCTGGGGGAGGGCACCCGCTCGCGGATCATCTCCAAGGGCATCTCGGCGGGCAAATCGTCGAACACCTATCGCGGCCTGGTGTCGGCCCATCCCAAGGCCAAGGGCGCCCGCAATTTCACCCAATGCGACAGCCTGCTGATCGGCAAGACCTGCGCGGCCCACACCGTCCCCTATATCGAGGCCCGTAACGGCCAGTCGGTGTTCGAGCACGAGGCGACCACCACCCGCCTGTCGGATGACCAGCTCTTTTATGTAATGCAGCGAGGCCTCTCCCAGGAGGAGGCCGTCCAGCTGTTAGTCAACGGCTTCGTCAAGGACGTGCTGCAGGAGCTTCCCATGGAGTTCGCCGTCGAGGCTCAGAAGCTCGTCGCCATCTCACTCGAAGGGTCCGTCGGATGACCCAAGATCAAACTCGGACCTTGTCTATGAACCTGAAAGCCGCCTTTGAAGCCGAACACGCCCGCCGGGAGGCCGAGCGCCAGGCCCGGGAAGCGGCTGAGCAGCAGCGTCAGGCCGAAGACCTGGCGCGCGCCGAGGGCCTGGAAGCGATCCTGGCCAAGGACAGCGACTTTCTGGCCAGCCGCGGCGTCGGTCTCGAGCGTCGTCGCTATACGGTGACCCTCGATCACGCCGACTACCGGATCGCCGCCTATTTCGAGGACGGCCAGGTGAGTGTGACGGCCTCAGACAAACGCAACGCCACCACCTCGGCTGCGCCGCGCAAGCAGCAGTTCGCCGAGAGCGTCGAGGACACGGTGCTGATCATGGCGCAATTCCTGGCTGACGAGACCCGCTGATGCTGTCGATCAAAAACCTGCACGCCCGCGTCGAGGCCGCCGAGATTCTCAAGGGACTGAGCCTGGAGCTGCCGGCCGGCGAGGTCCACGCGATCATGGGCCCCAACGGGGCCGGCAAATCGACCCTGTCCTATGTGCTGACCGGCCGGCAGGGCTATGAGGTCACCGACGGGACCGCGACCCTGGACGGCGAAGACCTGCTCAGCCTGGAAGCCAATGAGCGCGCCGCGCGCGGGGTCTTCCTGTCGTTCCAATATCCGCTGGAAATCCCCGGCGTGCCGGCCATGACCTTCCTGCGCACCGCCATGAACGCCCAGCGCAAGGCCCGCGGCGAGCCGGAAGTAAGCGCCACCGAGTTCCTGAAGCGGGCCCGAGAGGTCGCTGGCCAGCTGAAGATGGACTTCGACATGCTGAAGCGGCCGTTGAATGTCGGCTTCTCTGGCGGTGAGAAGAAGCGGATGGAAATCTTTCAGATGGCGATGCTTTCGCCCCGGCTGCTGATTCTGGACGAGACCGATTCTGGTCTGGATATCGACGCCCTGAAGATCGTCGCCGACGGGGTTAACGCCCTGCGCAGCCCTGACCGGGCCATGCTGGTCATCACCCACTATCAGCGCCTGCTGGACTATATCCGCCCCGACAAGGTCCACGTGCTGGCCGCCGGCCGCATCGCCGCCACGGGCGGCCCCGAACTGGCTCACGAGCTGGAGCGGGAAGGCTATGACAAGTATGCGAGGGCCGCTTGACCCTCTCACTGGCCCTTGAGGCGCGCGACCTCTCGCAACTGCCCAGCCGCCGGGATGAAGACTGGCGCTGGACCGACCTGCGCGGCCTGATCCGCGAACTGCCGGCCCCTTCGCCTGAAGTGACGGCCGAGATATCGCCCGGCCCGTTCGGCGATGAAGGCGAGGCCGAGTTGCTCGTCGTCAACGGCCGGGTCCGTGGGGACGCTGGCCTGCTCACCCTGGCCGAGGGCGAGGCGAGGGTGGTTCGCCTCCGCTTTGTCTCCGCTACCGCCGCCACCGGGCATGGGGTCAAGCTGGCCGTCAGCCTGGCGCCCGGGGCGCAGCTGACGCTGCTTGAGTCCTACGAGGGCCTCGCGCCGGACTATCTGGCCGACGCGGCCTTAGGCGTCCGCCTGGAGACGGGCGCGCGCCTTGAGCGCATTGTCCTGGCTGGCGACCACGCCGAGGGGGTCAGCGTCAGCACCGCGAGTGTGAGCTTGGCGCCCGGGGCAGACTTCGCCCAGACGGTGCTGACCGATGGGGCGCGGCGTCAGCGCCTGGAGACCCGAGTCGAGCATCCAGGTCAGTCGGCCGCCGTTCGGATGGACGGCGCCTATCTGGTGGCCGATCGCCGGCATGCGGACCTGACCACGGCGGTCAATCACGCCGGAACTGACGGAACCACCGACCAACTGGTCAAGGGCGTTGTGGCCGACCAGGGCCGCGGCGTCTTCCAGGGCCGGATCACCGTCAGCCCCGGGGCTGATCGCACCGACGCGCGGATGGGGCATCATGCCCTGCTGCTGTCGGACCGGGCCGAGGTCAATGCCAAGCCGGAACTGCTGATCTTCGCCGATGACGTGGCCTGCGCCCACGGAAACACCGTCGGCGCGCTCGATGAGGACGCGCTGTTCTACGCCCAGCAGCGGGGAATCCCCGAGGCCGAGGCCCGGGCTATGCTAACCGAGGCCTTCATCGGCGAGGTCATCGATCGCATCGTCCATGAGGGCGCCCGGGAAGTCGCCCGCGCCTGGGCCGCTCACAGGCGGGTCGGCTGATGGCGTTCGACGTTGAGGCCGTGCGCGCCGAGTTCCCGATCCTGCAGCGTCAGGTGAACGGCCATCCGCTGGTCTATCTGGACTCTGCGGCGTCGGCCCAGAAGCCTCAGGCCGTGATCTCGGCCATGAGCCGGGCCATGGAGACCTCCTACGCCAACGTCCATCGCGGCCTGCACACCCTGGCCAACGAGACCACCGAGGCCTTCGAGCAGGCCAGGGCGTCCGTGGCCCGGTTTATCGGCGCCGAGACCGACGAGGTGGTCTTCACCAAGGGCGCCACCGAAGCCATCAATCTGGTGGCGGCGGGCGTGGGCGCGCGCCTCCAGGCCGGCGATGAGATCCTGCTCACCCAAATGGAGCACCACGCCAACATCGTCCCGTGGCACTTCCTGCGCGAACGCCTGGGGGTCGTGCTGCGGTTTGCCCCCGTCACCGACACCGGCGAGCTCGATCTGGCGGCCATGGGTGAGATGATCGGCCCGCGCACGCGGGTCGTGGCCTTCAGCCACATGTCGAATGTGCTGGGCACCATCAATCCCGCCGCCGAGATCATCGCCATGGCCAAGGCGGCGGGCGCCCTGACCCTGGTGGACGGGTGCCAGGCGGTCGTTCACCAGATGGTGGACGTCAAGGCGCTGGACGCCAACTTCTACGTCTTCTCCGGCCACAAGCTCTATGGGCCCACAGGCATCGGCGTCCTCTACGGCAAGCGTGAACGTCTGGAGGAGCTGCCGCCCTATCAGGGGGGCGGCGAGATGATCGCCACGGTGACGGAAGACGCCATCACCTATGCGGACTCGCCCCACCGCTTCGAGGCGGGGACGCCGGCCATCATCGAGGCCATCGGCCTGGGCGCGGCGATCGAATGGCTGAACGGCCTCGACCGGCCGGCCATCGCCGCCCATGAGTCGGCCCTCTATGCCCGGGTGCTCGATCAGCTTTCCGGGGCCAACTGGTTGCGAGTCATCGGCGAGGCGCCCGGCAAGGGTGCGATTCTCTCCTTCACCATGGAGGGGGCGCACGCCCATGATGTGGCTCAGATTCTGGATCGCTACGGCGTCGCCGTCCGCGCCGGCGCCCATTGCGCCGAGCCGCTGATGCGCCGGTTTGGGGTGACCTCCAGCGCTCGGGCCTCTTTCGGCCTCTACAACACCGAGGCGGAGGCCGACGCCTTCGCCGCGGCTCTTTTCAAGACTCAGACCTTTTTCGGGTGAACGCCATGGATGACGCCCCCGCCACGACCGCCAACGCTACGCCCCTGTCCCAGGCGGAGCTGGACAAGCTGACCGATCAGCTGATCGACAAGCTCAAGTCGGTCTATGACCCGGAAATCCCGGTCGACATCTACGAGCTTGGCCTGATCTACAAGGTCGACGTTTCCGACGACAAGGACGTGGCCATCGACATGACCTTGACCGCGCCGGGCTGTCCTGTGGCCGGGGAAATGCCGGGCTGGGTCCATGACGCCGTCATGGAGATCGGCGACATTCGGTCCTGTACGGTCGAGCTGGTGTTTGATCCCCCATGGGATCCCTCACGGATGTCTGACGAGGCCAAGCTTCAACTCAACATGTTCTGACCCCATATCCTGATCATGGAACCTTTGAACCTCGCTCCTGCGCCCCGCGCCCGCCGTCCCAGGCCCCAGGTCGTCTCCCTGACCGAGGCCGCGGCTGACCGGGTGCGTGACATCATGGCCCGGGCTGACAAGCCCTATGCCGGCCTGCGGGTGGGCGTGAAGAACGGCGGCTGCGCAGGCCAGGAATACGTCCTGGAATACGCCGAGGCCGCCGATCCGATGGATGAGGTGGTGCAGGATAAGGGCGTGACCATCCTCGTCGAGCCCAAGGCCGTGTTGTTCCTGATCGGAACCGTGGTGGACTACGAGACCACCGCCCTGTCCTCGAAATTCGTCTTCCGCAATCCCAATGAGACCGACGCCTGCGGCTGTGGCGAGAGCGTCACCATCGTACCGCAGACCGACGAGGCCGAAGCCTAGGCTCGCCTCATCGGCCTTGGAACTGAGCCGGCCGCTTCTGCAGGAAGGCGACGACCCCCTCGCGGGAGTCCTCGGTGAGACCGGCCTCACGCTGAACCACCCGCTCGGCGTGCAGCTGTTCGGCCCAGTCGGCGTCCAGGCCGTCCCAGACCAGCTGGCGGATATAGCCCAGGGCCTTGGGCCCGGTGGCGAGCGCCCGGGCGAGCTCCATGGCGGTGTCCATCAGCGCCGCGTCCGGCACGCAGCGGTTGATCAGGCCCCACTGAAGCGCCGTGGCCGCCGGCAGCTTTTCGCCCAGCAGGGTTAGCTCCATGGCCCGGGCCTTGCCCACCAGCCGGCTCAGCATGTAGGTCGCGCCACCATCGGGAACGAGGCCGATCCTGCGGAAGGCCTGTAGGAAGTAGCCGCTTTCTCCGGCGACGATCAGGTCGCCCATCAGGGCGATCGAGCAGCCGATCCCGGCGGCCGCGCCGTTGACGGCCGTCACGATGGGGATGGGGTAGTTCCGCATGCGGGTGACGAAAGGATTGTAGACGGTCTCCAGCGCGCTGCCGGAATCACGCGCCTGGGCCTCCATCTGATCCTGGGCGGCGGGCGCGTCGGCCCGACCGGTCAGATTGGCTCCAGAGCAGAAGCCGCGGCCCTCGCCGGTGATGACCAGGCAGCGTACGCCGGACTCCGGCTGGGCGAAGCCCGCCATGGCGTCATCCAGCTCGGCCACCAGGTCGAGCCCCGCCGCGTTCAGGGTCGCGGGATCGCAAAGGGTGATGACCGCTACGCCGTCAGCGACCGAGGTCTTGATCTTGTTATAGGCCATGGGCGGTTCCTCCGGTCGCGTTCGAGACGATCCTGGAGGAACCTACGTTGCGTCAGCCAAGGAGGGAATGGGGCTGAGGCGCCTAGGCGGCGTCGGACAAGGGTTCGGCCATGCTCACGCGGTTGCGCCCGCCGTGCTTGGAAGCGTACAGGGCCGCGTCGGCCCGCCCCATCACGCTGTGGGCCGACTCACCGGGGTGTCGCTCGGCGAAGCCCGCCGATACCGTGATGTTGCCGAGGTCTTCGTTTGTGGAGCGGCGCTTGAGCACCCGGGACCCGATCTCTTCGCGAATCTCCTCCAGCGCCGCCGACGCAGCCTGGCGATCCTCATTGGGGAAGATGATGGCGAATTCCTCACCGCCGTAGCGGGCGGCCATTCTAGGGGTGGCGCCCACCCGGCCGATGACGCTGGCCACGTAGCGGATGACCTGGTCGCCGGTCTGATGACCCCAGGTGTCGTTGAACCCTTTGAAATGGTCGATGTCGATAAGCGCCAGGGCCAGGCAGCCCCGTCCGGTGTCGGCCTCCTGGCAGGCCCGATCGAGTTCCTCGTCGAAGGCCTTGCGATTGGCGAGATTGGTCAGGCCGTCAGTGGTGGCCTCGCGGCGCACCAGCTCCAGGTGTTCGCGCAGGCGGGCGACCTCACTGCTGGATTCGCTCAGGCGCTTTTCGAGAGATTGGTTCTCCAGCTGCACCCGTTGGGTGGCGCCAGCCAGGGTCTTCACCGTCGCCTCGAGGCTGGCCACATCCTTCTCAGCAGCCAGAGACTGGCTGGCGGTGGCCAAGGTCAGGCCATAGGCCATGCTGGACTGTTTGGCTGAGTCGATGGCGGCCGAAACCGAGGCCAGTTCGCGGCTCAACTGATCGCCAGTGTCGCGGATCTGCTCATTGAGCTTCGCCTTCGGCAGATAGAGGGCCGCCAATTCCTCGCTCACCGAGTCGGTGAATGCGGCGCCCGCCGTGAGCATACGGGACATTTCCCGGCCGAGCGGTCCGTCGGGCGCTGCGAGGAAGTGAATCCACAGTTCGAAATTGATCGAGGTCGGCCAGACGCGGTGCCGCTCCATCTCCTCGATGGCCTTGCGAGCCAGACCGAAGCCTTCGGGCCCCCTGAGCCTTATCTCGAGTTCATGGGACATTGACTGCCTTCCCTGCCCACCGCGGCCGGCGAACGACCCCGCGGAACCTCCCGCACTTCGACGGTGATCCTAGGGGGCAGAGTCAAACGAGCGGTTAAAGCGATACCGCCGGTCAGGGAGCTACTCGTCCCGCGTCGGCGTCGGGCGGAGCAGGAAGGCTGGCGTATCGCCGCCAAAGCCGCGCACGCCGTTGCGGTTGTCGTCGGACTCATCCCGCGCCTTGACGCCCCGGATGGGACGCTCTGCACGAGGCGATGAGCGCCGGGCCGGGGCCTTGTCCGCTTCCGGCTCAGGCACGGAGGCCTCGACGGCGGCGGTCGTGGACTCGGTCACGACGGCGGGCTTTTCCGCCCGGGTGCGGGTTCGTGTCCGGCTGCGCGCACGGGGACGATCCTCGGCCGGCGCGGCGTCTTGGGGCGCCGGCGCGGGCGCGGCGTCGGGCGTCGTGATCGGAGCTGGGGAGGGGGCCGGCGCTTCGGCCTCGCTTCGCTCCGAACGCCGGCCGCGGGCCGGGGCGCGGGACTCGCTGCGACGGCCATCGCGTCCGCCGCCGCTACGGCCGCCGCGGCCGCCGCGTTCATCGGTCAGACTGGCCCAATCCAGGTCCAGAGGCGCCATCTGGGGCGTCTTGCCGATCAGTTTCAGCACCTTGTCGAGGGACTTGGCGTCCGCCGGCGTCACCAGCATGTAGGTCTCGCCGGTCCGGCCGGCGCGGCCGGTTCGGCCGATGCGGTGAACGTAGTCGTCGGCGTGGTGGGGGACGTCGTAGTTGAAGACGTGACTCACGGCAGGGATGTCCAGGCCGCGGGCGGCGACGTCGGACGCCACCAACAGCTTTAGCTCACCCTTGCGGAAGCTCTCCAGGGTCCGGGTCCGGGTGGCCTGATCAAGGTCGCCGTGGATGGGGGAGGCGTCGAACCCGTGGGTCTTGAGCGACTTGGCGACGATGTCGACTTCGGTCTTCCGATTGCAGAAGACGATGCCGTTCTTCACATCGGCCCGCTCGGCCAGGGCGCGCAGCGCTGCGCGCTTGGCCTTGGAATCAGAGACCGGCAGCTCAGTGATGTACTGGGTGATGGTGTCGGCGGTGGTGGCCGGGCGGCTGGCCTCGATCCGGGTGGGATCATTGAGGAACTGCTTGGTCAGCCGGGTGATTTCCGGCGGCATGGTGGCCGAGAAGAACAGCACCTGGCGCTTGGGCGGCGTCATCTTGAAGATGCGCTCGATGTCGGGGATGAAGCCCATGTCGAGCATGCGGTCGGCCTCATCGACCACCAGCATCTGGACCCCGGTGAGCAGCAGCTTGCCGCGCTCGAAATGGTCCAGCAGGCGACCGGGGGTGGCGATCAGCACGTCCACGCCGCGGTCGAGCTTGGCTTCCTGATCGCCGAACGAGACGCCGCCAATCAGGAGGGCCCAGCTGAGCTTGTGGTACTTGGCGTACCGCTCAAAGGACATGGAGACCTGGTCGGCCAGCTCCCGCGTCGGGGCGATCACAAGGGCCCGCGGCATCCGCGCCTTGGAGCGGCCAGCCGCCAGCCGATCGATCATCGGCAGGGTGAAGGCCGCGGTCTTGCCGGTGCCGGTCTGAGCGATGCCCAGGACGTCGCGGCCGGCAAGGGCGACAGGGATCGCCGCCTCCTGGATGGGAGTCGCGTCGGTGTAGCCGGTTTCGGCGATGGCCTTCAGTGTCGAATCCGACAGGCCCAGAGAGGAAAATTCAGTCATTCATCGGCAAATCAAGATCAGCGGGCGTCACGTCGCGCCCCTGATCGACAAGCGCGGCGTGATCGACGCGCGCCGCGGAACATAGGCGGAAGCGCTTTCAAGTCAACGCATGTCGCCCGGCTGAGCCCCCTGGAGACGTCGATTGTTCGCCCAGGGCCGCAGGCCTCAGACATCGAGATCTTCGGTGGCGAATTCCGCATTCTCCTGGATGAAGCGGAAGCGAAGTTCGGCCTTGCGCCCCATAAGGGCCTCCACGAGGTCGATGACGGCTTCTTCGGAGCGGGGCAGGGTGACCCGGGCCAGGATACGTTTGGCCGGGTCCATGGTGGTTTCCTTGAGCTGGGCGGGCATCATTTCACCCAGGCCCTTGAATCGTCCGATCTCGGGCTTCTTGCCCTTGAAGTCGGTGGCCAGCAGCTCTTCGCGGTGCGCGTCGTCCCGGGCGTAGACCGTCTTGCCCCCGTGGCTGAGCCGATAGAGGGGGGGCAGGGCCAGGAAAAGCCGGCCGGCCCGGATGAGGCCCGGCATGGTCCGATAGAAGAAGGTGATCAGCAGGGACGCGATATGCGCCCCATCCACATCGGCGTCGGTCATGATGACGATGCGCTCGTAGCGCAGGTCCTCTTCTTTGAACTTGACGCCCGGCTGGACGCCCAGCGCCAGCATCAGGTCGCTGAGCTCCTTGTTGGCCCCCAGCTTGTCGGCGCCGGCCGAGGCCACATTCAGGATCTTGCCGCGCAGGGGCAGGATCGCCTGGGTGCGGCGATCGCGGGCCTGCTTGGCAGAGCCGCCGGCCGAATCGCCTTCGACCAGAAAAAGCTCGGTGCCGTCGGAGGCCTGTATGGCGCAGTCAGCCAGCTTGCCCGGCAGGCGGAGCTTTCGGGTGGCCGAGGCCCGGGCGACGTCCCGGTCCCTGCGCCGCTTCAGCCGCTCCTCAGCGCGCTCGATGACAAAGGCCAGCAGGGCGCTGGCGGCCCTGGGCTGGGCGGTTAGCCAGTGGTCGAAGGGGTCGCGCAGGGCGGCCTCCACCAGCCGCTGGGCGTCGCTGGAGGAGAGGCGTTCCTTGGTCTGGCCCTGGAACTCGGGATTCTTGACGAAGACGCTGATCAGGGCGCCGGCCTGGGCGACCACGTCCTCGGCGGTGATCAGGGTCCCGCGCTTCTCGTTGGTCAGCTCCGCATAGGTCTTGAGGCCCCGTGTCAGGGCCGCGCGCAGGCCCGCCTCATGGGTGCCGCCTTCGGGCGTCGGCACCGTGTTGCAGTAGGACCGCATGAAGCCGTCGGCCTCGCCAAACCCGTCTGCGGTCCAGGTGATCGCCCATTCCACGGCTCCGGCCTCGCCCTGGCGGGTGAAGCGCCCGGCGAAGGGTTCAGGCGTCACGGTCTCAAGCTTCTCGACCTGCTCGGCCAGATAGTCAGCCAGGCCGTTGGGGAAGCGGAACACCGCCTCGGCGGGGGTCTGGTCCTGGATGCGGGCCGGATCGCACTTCCAGCGGATCTCGACCCCGCCGAACAGATAGGCTTTCGATCGCGCCATCCGGTAGAGCCGGGCGGGCTTGAAGGCGGCGCCTTCGCCAAAGATCTGCGGGTCGGGCAGGAAGCGGATCATCGTCCCATGCTTGCGGCTGGGCTGGCCCTTTTCGATGGGGGCCAGCGGCTTGCCGCGGGCGAAGGCCTGACGCCACTCGAACCCGTCCTTCCAGGCCGTCACCTCGACGAGCTCCGACAGGGCGTTGACCACCGAGACGCCGACCCCGTGCAGGCCGCCGGATGTCTCATAGGCCTTGCCGGAAAATTTCCCGCCCGAGTGCAGCACCGTCATGATGACTTCCAGGGCCGACTTGCCCGGGTGCTTGGGGTGGGGGTCGACGGGGATGCCGCGGCCGTCGTCCTTGACGCTCAGATAGCCGTCGGCGTCGAGGCTGACCTCGATGAACTTGGCGTGGCCGGCGACGGCCTCGTCCATGGCGTTGTCCAGCACCTCGGCGAACAGATGGTGCAGGGCGCGCTCGTCGGTGCCGCCGATATACATGCCCGGCCGTTTGCGCACCGGCTCGAGCCCTTCGAGGACCTCGATGTCCTTGGCCGAGTAGCCGCCGGCGGGCCCGCTCTCGGCGCCCTGCGGGGGCGGCGGCGGGCTGGGTCGCGGCTCATGGCTCTGCGCCAGGGGCGACGCCGGCGCCGGGTTCAGGGCGTCATCGAACAGGGAGGCTTGGGGAGGGGCCTTGGACATTGGCTCGGAAGCTGGGGCGATTCGGGAGGCCCCGGTATGAATCGGGTGCTGAGACAAATCAATGCGCGAGGGACGAGAAGGAAAAAGGGCCGCAGCTTGCGCCGCGGCCCCTCTAGCCCAACCTCAGGCGTTGAGGCTTAGCACTTGTAGTACATGTCGAATTCGACCGGGTGCGGATGCAGTTGCAGGCGCATCACCTCTTCCATCTTCAGCTCGATATAGCCGTCGATGAAGTCGTCATCCATCACGCCGCCCTTCTTGAGGAAGGCGCGGTCCTTGTCGAGGTTCTCCAGGGCTTCGCGCAGCGAGCCGCAGACTTCCGGAACCTTCTTCTGCTCGCGGGGCGGCAGGTCATAGAGGTTCTTGTCCATGGCCGGACCCGGATCGATCTTGTTCTCGATCCCGTCGAGGCCGGCCATCAGCAGGGCCACGAAGGTCAGATAGGGGTTGCCCATCGGATCGGGGAAGCGGGCCTCGATGCGCTTGGCCTTGGGCGAGTCCACATGCGGGATGCGGATGGAGGCCGAGCGGTTACGCGACGAATAGGCCAGCTTCACCGGGGCTTCGTAGCCGGGCACCAGGCGCTTGTAGCTGTTGGTGGTGGAGTTGGCGAAGGCGTTGATCGCCTTGGCGTGCTTGATGATGCCGCCGATGTACCAGAGGCACTCCTGCGACAGGCCAGCGTACTTGTCGCCAGCGAACATGGGCTGGCCGTCCTTCCAGATCGACTGGTGGACGTGCATGCCCGAGCCGTTGTCGCCGAACATCGGCTTGGCCATGAAGGTGGCCGTCTTGCCGTAGGCGGCGGCCACATTGTGGATGACGTACTTATAGAGCTGCATCCGATCGGCCATGGTCAGCAGGTCGGCGAACTTCAGGCCGAGTTCGTGCTGGGCCGGCGCCACCTCGTGGTGGTGCTTCTCGGGTTGCATGCCCAGCTCACCCATGACCGCCAGCATTTCGCCGCGCAGGTCCTGGGCCGAGTCGATCGGGTTGACCGGGAAATAGCCGCCCTTGGGGCCGGGCCGATGGCCCATATTGCCCTCGGCGTATTCCTTCGACGAATTCACCGGCAGTTCGGTGGAGTCGAAGGCGTAGCCGGTGTTGTGGCCGGCCGTGGACCAGCGGACGTCGTCGAACAGGAAGAACTCGGCCTCAGGGCCGAAATAGACGGTGTCGCCGATGCCGGCGGCCTTCACGTAGTTCAGGGCGGCCTTGGCGATGGAGCGCGGATCGCGGTTGTAGGGGGTGTTGGTGTCGGGGTTCAGCACGTCGCAGAACAGGCAGAGCGTCGTCTGCTGGTAGAACGGGTCGATATAGGCCGAGTTGAGGTCCGGACGCAGCTTCATGTCGGACTCGTTGATCGCCTTCCAGCCGACGATCGACGAGCCGTCGAACATGGTGCCGTCGGTCAGGAAGTCGTCGTCGACCAGGTCAATGTCAAAGGTGACGTGCTGCATCTTGCCGCGGATGTCGGTGAAGCGGACGTCGACATATTTGACGTCCTTCTCAGCGATCATATCCAGGATGTCTTTGGCGGTGGTCATGGCGGTTATCCCCTAACTCGCGTGATAGGTCAGAACGTCAAACCGCAAGCGCGCCGGTCTCACCGGTGCGAATGCGCAGAACCTCGATGATTTCGGAGACGAAGATCTTCCCGTCTCCGATGCGGCCCGTACGCGCCGCGGTGGTGATGGCCTCAAGGGCGCTGTCGAGCTGGTCGTCGGCGACCACCACCTCGATCTTAATCTTGGGCAGGAAGTCCACGACATATTCAGCGCCGCGGTACAGCTCCGTCTGCCCCTTCTGCCGCCCATAGCCCTTGGCCTCAAGCACGGTCATGCCTTGGACGCCCAGTTCCTGAAGGGCCTCCTTCACCTCGTCCAGCTTGAAGGGCTTAATGACGGCTTCGATCTTCTTCATGGGGCCTCGTCGGACTGAACGCGCCGCCCTGTTCAAGGGGGTGGATTGGACGGAGCATGCCGGGCTGCGAGGCGACAAGAGGGCGCCGCGCCGGGAGTTTCGGCTGAGCCTGCGAAATCGCCAGCTGCGAATAAAATGGGCGCCTGGCGCCCAATTGATGAGCGTCGCTGAAATGGCCTTGTGAGCCGCCGATAGGCCCCTAGGATCGCGCGGCGCAGTTGGGTGCGGAGGCGTTGCCATGGATGATAGAACCCCAGTTCTGATCGGGGCGGGACAATTCACCTATCGGGGCGAACCGCAGGCTTCGCCGGCGCCGACCCAACTGCTGAAGATTGCGGCGCTTGGCGCCGCGCAGGACGCGGGTCTCGCCGAGCGCGATCTGGCGGCCATCGACAGCCTGGCCGTGGTGGGGTTCACGGTCGATGCGCCCGGCGGGGGGCGCGCGACGCCGCACAGCGCCAATCCGCCCCTGAGCCTCGCCAGGGCGCTGGGGGCGACGCCGGCCTGGTCGGTCTATTCCCACATGGGCGGCAACAGCCCCCAACAACTGATCAATGTGCTGTGCGAGCGAGTTTCCCGGGGCGAGACGGGCCTTGGCCTGGTTGTCGGCTGCGAGTTCCTGGGCTCGGCCACCAAGCGGCTGACCAAGGGGCTAGGGTTTGACGACTGGGCCGAGGACCAGAGCCTGCCGGCGCCGGAGCGGATTGGAGATCCCCGGCCGGGCGCCACGCCCTATGAGGCGCGCCATGGGTTGGGGCGGCCGATCAACACCTATCCTTTGCTCGAGAACGCCCTGCGCGCCCGCGACGGGCGCAGCATCGCCGACCATCAGCAGCGTCTGGGGGAGCTGTTTGCGCCGTTCACCGAAGTCGCCGCCCGCAACCGCGACGCCTGGTTCCCGATCGCCCGCACGGCCGAGGAACTGATCACTGTCACTAACCGCAACCGTATGGTCGGCTTTCCCTACACCAAGTACCTCAATGCGATCATGGATGTGGACCAGTCCGCAGGCGTCCTGGTCGCCAGCCTGGCCATGGCCAGGGAACTCGGCGTGCCGGAGGACCGGCTGGTCTATCTGCACGGCTGCGCCGACGCCGCCGACCTCTGGTATCCCCTGGATCGCCAGAACTTCCATTCCAGTCCGGCCATGCGGCTGACTGGCGCCCGGGCCCTGGAGATGGCCGGGATCGGCCTGGACCAGATCGGGATCATCGACCTCTATTCCTGTTTCCCCGTCGCTGTGGAGATCGGCGCGGAGGAGCTGGGGCTGGCCCTGGATGATCCCCGCGGCCTGACCGTCACCGGCGGGCTGCCCTATGCGGGCGGGCCGGGGAACAACTACGCCATGCACTCCATCGCGGTCATGATGCAGCGGTTGCGCGCCGCGCGGGATGACTATGGCCTGGTGACGGCCAATGGCTGGTTCCTGACCAAGCAGTCCACCGGCATCTATTCCTGTCGGCCGCCCAAGGCCCCCTTTGAGCGCGAGGACCCGGCGATCATTCAGCGCCAGATTGACGCCCTTCCGCATCCGGTTGTCACAGAGTCGCCGCAGGGTCGCGCCGTCATCGAGACCTATACGGTCGTCCATGGACGGGAAGGCTATCTGATGGGGATTGTCGTGGGACGGGACGAGGCCGATCGACGGTTCGTCGCCCACACGCCGACCGACCCGGCCGTACTTGCGAGTCTGGAGGCGGTGGAATCCGTCGGTCGGACAGGTACGGTGGGACCTGCCCCCGAGGGCCAACGCAACCTCTTTGTCCCGGACTAGCTCATGCCGCGCCTCTATCTGATCCGCCACGGAAAGCCCGCCGCCAGCTGGGGCGGTCATGACGACGATCCGGGGCTGGATGAGACCGGTCAGCAGCAGGCGGCAGCCGCCCGCGATCACCTGCTGGGTCTGCCCGACGGCCAGCGGCCGCGCCGGGTGGTATCCTCGCCGCTCGCCCGCTGCCGAGAGACGGCGGAGCCGACCGCTAAGGCGCTCGGGGTCGAGGTGGAGATCGATTCCGGCGTGGGCGAAATCCCGACGCCGGTCACCCTGGCCGCCGCGGACCGTGGCGAATGGTTGCGTCAGGCCTTTCAGGGGACGTGGGCGGAGATCGATGGCGACCTGGATTATGACGCCTGGCGGCGACAGGTGGCCGCGGCCCTGCAGGATCGCGGCGATACCGCGATCTTCAGTCACTTCGTGGCGATCAATGCGGTGGTTTCCCTGCTGACGGGGGAGGACCGGGTGGTCAGCTTCCGCCCCGATCACACTTCGATCACCGTGTTTGAAACTGACGGCAAGACCTTGACCTTGGTCGAGAAGGGGCGCGAAGCCTCCACCGGCGTACTCTAGTCGACTGGCGGAGGTCCCGTGGCGGCGAAACAGATTCTGACCGTGGCCGAGATGGCGGCGGCTGATCGCGCGGCGGTGGCCGCCGGAACACCCGCCCTTGAGCTGATGTCCCGCGCTGGGGCCGCGGTCGTCGGCGCCGTAGTCTGTCGGCACGCCCCCTGCGACACCCTCGTGCTCTGCGGGCCGGGGGACAACGGCGGCGACGGCTATGTCATCGCCCGGCTCCTGGCGGAGCAGGGCTGGCCGGTGCGCGTCGCGGTCGCAGCGCCCCCGCGATCGGAGGGCGCCAAGGCCATGGCCGCCCAATGGCGCGGCGAAACCCTCGATCTCGACGGCGATCTCGAAGCCGAACTCTATATCGACGCGATCTTTGGCGCGGGGCTGTCCGGGCCTCTGACCGGAGACGTGGCCAGGGTGATCCAGCAGATCAACGGCGCGCCGGAACGGGTGGTGGCCGTCGATGTCCCCACCGGCCTGCCCGGCGACACAGGTCAGCCCCTGGGCGTATGTGGTCGAGCCGCGCTGACCGTGACCTTCCATGCGCGCAAGCCCGCCCATGTGCTTGAGCCAGGCCGGGGCCGTTGTGGGGAGGTGATCGTGGCCGATATTGGCTTGGGCCTCACCGCCTCCCAGCTGTCTGAGAACGGTCCCGACCTTTGGGCTGCGCGGTTTCCATGGCCGAACGCCGCCTCGCACAAGCACGCCCGCGGCCGGTTGGTGGTCGTCAGCGGGCCCGCCTGGAGCACAGGGGCGGCCCGGCTCGCGGCGCGGGCGGGGCTGCGGATCGGCGCCGGTGTGGTGAGTATCCTGTCGCCCCCCGACGCCCTGTCGGCCAACGCCGCTCATCTTGAAGCGATCATGCTCCGGCCCTTTGAGACCGAATCGGAACTAGAGGGGCTGGCCACAGAGGTGGACGCGGCGGTCATCGGTCCAGCGGCTGGCGTGAATGAGACCACGCTGATGAATGTTCTCGCCCTCGCCAGGACAGGCGCGGCCCTGATCCTGGACGCCGACGCCATCACCGTGTTCCAGCAGGACCCGGAAGAGCTGTTCTCTGTGCTTGACCGCGATGACGTGCTTACGCCCCACCCGGGCGAGTTCGACCGACTGTTTCCAGGGATACTGGAGCGTGAACCCGATCGCATTGGCGCCGCTCGCAAGGCTGCGGCGCTGGCCGACGCGGTGGTGCTGTTGAAGGGC
Organism: Caulobacteraceae bacterium UBA3198; assembly: GCA_002363865.1. GTDB lineage: Bacteria > Pseudomonadota > Alphaproteobacteria > Caulobacterales > Caulobacteraceae > Phenylobacterium. Next base: position 268,738 of record DEWY01000015.1, on the reverse strand, counting down.
GCCGACACCGTGGTCGCAGCGCCGGACGGGCGCGCGGCTGTGGCGCTCAACGGTTCGTCCTGGCTGGCTACGGCCGGGACGGGCGATGTTCTGGCGGGCTATATCGGCGGGCTGATCGCCCAGGGCATGGATAGCTTCGAGGCCGCCTGCGCGGCCGCCTGGATCCACGCCGAGGCGGCGCACGCTCATGGTCCAGGCCTGATCGCCGAAGATCTGCCGGGACTGACGCCGGGCGTGCTGCGCGGGCTCTACGCGGCCGGCTAGACCCGCCTCGCAGCCTCTGCTAGCCGATTGACGTCGCTTCGGAGCCCCGAGCCTTGCATCGCGTACGCGCCATTTCCGCCCCTGCTCCTTCGCCGGTCGCCGCCGGCGTAGCGGTGATGGGCGTGGTCTGCGCCGGCGAGGCGAGGAACGGGATCTAGCCGCCGCGTTCGGCTGCGACACCTTTCTCCACCTCCGGCTTTCGCGACGGGTGGGGTCCAGCAGGATGCCGATATCCGCCGCCGAGCCATTTCGGACACCGGCCCCATGACCAGCTACACGCCCCAGCTCCTCGGCGCGCTCGCCCTCTTCGCCTTCGCTTCGTCGATCACGCCTGGCCCGAACAACGCCATGCTGATGGCGTCCGGCGCCAACTACGGCCTGGTCCGCACCCTGCCGCATCTGGCCGGCGTGGTGGTGGGCTTCGCGCTGCTGCTTCTGGCCGTAGGGTTCGGCCTGGGCGGCCTGTTCGCCGCGGTCCCGTTAGCCCACACGGTGCTCAAGGCTGTGGGGGCCGCCTACCTCGTCTGGCTGGCCTGGAAGATCGCCACAGCCCGCGGGCTGGGGGAGGGGACCGCCCCCCGTCGCCCGTTCAGCTTCCTGCAGGCGGCCGGCTTTCAGTGGGTGAACCCCAAGGCCTGGACCATGGCCATCGGGGTGGTCGCCGCCTATGTGCCTCAGCAGGGCGGGGCGTCTGACATGCTGCTGGCCGGTCTGGTCGTCTTCCTGATCAGCATTCCCTCCGCCGCGGCCTGGGCGGGCTCCGGCGTGGCGCTGCGGCGGATCCTCGAGCGGCCAGGCGCGCTGCGACTCTTCAACTGGACCATGGCGGCTCTCCTGCTGGCGTCGCTGACGCCCATCGTCATTGAGCTCGTCCAGGCTGTGGCGGGCGGCGGCGAGGCGGCTTGACGCCGTGGGCCAAACCGCCGATGGCAGGGGGCGGAACGCGGGCGTGGCGGAACTGGTAGACGCACTGGATTTAGGTTCCAGCGCCGCAAGGCGTGGAGGTTCGAGTCCTCTCGCCCGCACCACCTTTGCACTTGGACAGGGGAGGCGCCCGTGACATAAGGGCGCCCTCCCGCCGCCTCGACGTAGGCGGCGCTTCCCGTTTCACCTTTAGGCGGACCGTCAAGAGCGCGTGACAGCGCCCCGGAGTCCGGAAGCAAGAATGTCGATGCAGATCGTTGAAAAGTCCGGTGAAGGCCTGAGCCGCGTTTATGGCGTCACTGTTCCGGCCGCCGACCTGGCCGAACGCCTGGACGCGCGCATCACCGAGATCACCCCCCAGCTCAACATCAAGGGCTTCCGCCCGGGCAAGGTGCCGCCGGCCCATGTGCGCCGGGTTCATGGCAAGGCCCTGATGGCCGAGCTGGTCGAGCAGACCATCACCGAAACCACCCAGAAGGTGCTTGAGGAAAACAAGCTGCGCCCCGCTGGCGAGCCTGACCTGAAGCCTGAGGGCGACCTGCAGGACGTGGTGGACGGCAAGGCCGACCTGTCCTTCGAGATCGCCCTGGAGATCATGCCGGAATTCGATCCGGTCCATCCGGCCACCCTCGAACTGGTCCGCCCGGTCTACAAGCCTGGCGACGACGAGGTCGACGAGGCCTTGGCCGAGCTGGCCAAGCAGAACCGTAGCTTCGAGCCGCGCACCGGCAAGACCGTGAAGGCCAAGGACGGCGACCAGGTCACCATCGACTTCGTCGGCAAGATCGACGGCGAGGCCTTCGAAGGCGGCTCGGCCGAAGGCGCCCAACTGGTGCTCGGTTCGGGCAGCTTCATCCCGGGCTTCGAAGACCAGCTGGTCGGCGCCAAGCCGGACACCGACGTCCTGGTCAAGGTGACCTTCCCCGAGGACTACCAGGCCGCTCATCTGGCCGGTAAGGAAGCCGAATTCGAGGTCAAGGTGACCGCCGTCTCGGCCCCCGTGGACACGGTCGCTGACGACGCCTTCGCCGAGAAGCTCGGTATCGAGAGCCTGGACAAGCTCAAAGGCCTGCTGCGGGACAATATCGAGCAGCAGTATGTCAGCGCCTCACGCTTCAAGCTGAAGCGCGCCCTGCTGGATGCGCTGGACACCAAGCACGACTTCCCGCTGCCGCCCAAGATGGTCGAGGCCGAGTTCGCCGCCATCTGGAACCAGGTCCAGCAGGACAAGGCGCAGGAATCCCTCCCGCCGGAAGACGCCGACAAGACCGACGAGCAGCTGGAGTCGGAGTATCGCAAGATCGCCGAGCGCCGTGTGCGCCTGGGCCTCGTCCTGGCCGAGATCGGCCGGGTCAACAACGTTCAGGTGACCGAGCAGGAGCTGCTAGAGGCCATGCGCCAGGAGGCCATGCGTTACGGTCCCCAGGCGCAGCAGGTCTTCGACATGTTCCGCCAGAACCCCAACGCCCAGGCTCAGCTGCGTGCGCCGATCTTCGAGGACAAGGTCGTCGACCTGATCGTCGAGAAGGCCAAGGTGGAAGACAAGGACGTCAGCAAGGACGAGCTGATGGCCGAAGACGATCTGCCGGAAGGCTATGGCGAGTAAGTCTTGCGTGTCACGCCGCACCGGCGCGACAATGTGATTGCGGATCCCGGCGTGGCCTGCAGGCGGCGCCGGGATCATGCATTTTAGGGCTTCCGAAAGGGCCGGCGTTGGAGGGTCGCCTTGCAACCGGCCGCCGCAGACGCGATATCGGAAGGGACGGCGGCGATCAGACGTTCGCCAATCGAGAAGGGCTCTTAAGCTTATGCGTGACCATGTGACCACCGCGCTCAACCTCGTGCCCATGGTGGTCGAACAGACCAGCCGCGGCGAACGCGCCTTCGACATTTTTTCCCGGCTGCTGAAGGAACGAATCATCTTCCTCAACGGCCCGGTCGAGGACGGCATGGCCGCCCTGATCTGCGCCCAGCTTCTCTATCTGGAGTCCGAGAACCCCAAGAAAGAGATTTCCATGTACATCAACTCGCCGGGCGGCATCGTGACGTCCGGCCTGGCGATCTACGACACCATGCAATACGTGAAGAGCCCGATCTCCACGGTCTGCATGGGCATGGCGGCCTCCATGGGCTCGTTCCTGCTGATGGCCGGCGAGAAGGATCAGCGGATTTCGCTGCCCAACGCCCGCATCATGGTCCACCAGCCCTCGGGCGGGTACACCGGCAAGGCGTCGGACATCCAGCGTCACGCCGAGGACATCATCAAGACCAAGGGCCGTCTGAACGAGCTCTACGCCAAGCACACCGGCCAGCCGATCGAGGTGGTCGAACAGACCCTTGACCGCGACCACTTCATGACCGCCGAAGAAGCCAAGGCCTGGGGCCTGGTGGACCACGTCTATGAGCGGCGCTCGGAAGACTAGAGACCTCGTCGCGCGGCGCTGAGCAGCGCCGCGCGACCGATCTCGCCGGTGACGTCGTAGCGTTCGAAGCCCGGCGCATCCTTGGCCCTGAGATCGGCGAACAGTCCCTGGGCGTCCTCGTGAAAATGCAGAAACGCCCGTCCGCCGCGATAAAAGACCCCGCGGGCGGTCTCCTTCAGACCTGGCAGCTGGCGTAGCTCGGCGAGCAGCGGCTCTAGCTGATCGAGGGCTTCGGCTCGGGCGTGTCGCACGGGGGGCGATCCTCAGCCGGCTGGAGATGCGGGGCGGGGGGATACTGGTCGGGGCGCGCCAGATAGTAGGCCACCCCCGGCGTCCCGTCCTCGCCTTCCACGGCGAGGTTGTAGATCCGTCCATCAAAGCCGCCCCTTTGGGCGAGCTTGGCCAGGCGAGCGGCTTCCACGGCCTCTTGGGTGAGGCCTGCGGCGGCGATCAGGGCCATCATGACCTCGCTGACATCGGCCAACTCCTCGACCAGGTCGTCTGGTTCGGCGGCCGCGACCTCCTGGGCCTCCTCGACGAGCTTGGCCTTGAGGGCCTCGAGAAACGCTCTGTCGTCCAGGCGATGGCAGAACACCGACAGGCCCTGATCCTGCATCATCTGCGGCAGACCATCCCGGATCAGCTTCTCCACCCGGAACCGCATCAGGGGGATTCCTTGAACACCCGGTAGCCTGGCTCCTCGGCGATCTTCAGCATCTCCCGGTCGCCGCTGGTGTCGCCATAGGCCGCCCGCAGGCGAAGGTCCGGACCGAAGACCGCCTGCAGCCGCGTCACCTTTTCCGGACCCCGGCAATTGCGGCCGTCAAACATGCCCGCGACCCGGTCCTCGGAGTCGAAGGCCAGACGGGTGGCGATCAGATGGTCAGCGCCCAGGCCCCGGGCGAAGGGTTGGACGATGATGTCGGGGGACGCCGTGACGATCACCATGGTGGCCCGCCGACCCCGCCAGCGCCTCCAAGTATGCAGCGCGTCGGGCCGCAGGAGCCGCGGCGCATAGGCCTCGGCGAAGGCGCGCGCCTCGGCTTCGAGTTCGACCCTTGGCGCGCCGAGCAGAAACTCTCGCACGGCCGCCGCCTTGATGCGGCCCCGGTTGCGATGAAACAGATAGGCGGCGCCTGACGGGGCGAGGCGGCGCATGCCACGGGCATAGCGCGCCGCGCCGGCTCGCCACCGCAGAAAGGCCGTGAAACTGTCCCTGGTGGTGAGCGTGCCGTCGAAATCGAAGGCCACGACGCCTGTGTCGTCAGCCGGATCGTCCATCATTCCCCCAAAATACGCGGCTTGCGCCGAAATAGCGCAGTCTGGCCCCAGGAGCGCAACCGCAGGGCCCTCCATGCCAGAAGCGGGCCGATCCCTTCCCGTGCCGGGCAAGGCCTTTTACCCCTTTTCCCGTAAGGGAGGCGTGGGGCGACTTGCGCCAATCCGATACAATCCCATCTAGAGATTCGAAATTGCGCGCCATCCGCCCGGGTGACCTGCCATACGTTGCAGCTCCGGCAAGGCTTGTGATCCTGGCGCGGATCGGGGAATGTCAAGGATTAGACAACCCCCGGCGCGTATCCTGCAAGGACGGCGGGAAGTCGCCGCCTGCGCCACGGGCGCGGATTCGACCGGCGTCGTCGAGAGAGTGAGACTGAACATGACCAAGGCCGCGAGCGGGGACTCAAAGAGCACGCTGTATTGCTCCTTCTGCGGAAAGAGCCAGCATGAAGTCCGCAAGCTCATCGCGGGCCCGACGGTGTTCATCTGCGACGAATGCGTCGAGCTCTGCATGGATATCATTCGCGAGGAGCACAAGATCTCCTTCGTGAAGTCGAAGGACGGCGTGCCGACGCCCCGCGAGATCCGCGAAGTCCTCGACGACTACGTCATCGGCCAGGACCACGCCAAGAAGGTGCTCTCGGTCGCGGTCCATAACCACTACAAGCGTCTAAACCACGCCACGAAGAACAATGACGTGGAGCTGGGCAAGGCCAACATCATGCTCATCGGGCCGACCGGCACCGGTAAGACCCTGCTGGCCCAGACGCTCGCCCGAATCATCGACGTGCCCTTCACCGTGGCCGACGCCACGACGCTCACCGAGGCTGGCTATGTCGGCGAGGACGTCGAGAACATCATCCTCAAGCTGCTGCAGTCGGCCGACTACAATGTCGAGCGGGCCCAGCGGGGCATCGTCTATATCGACGAGGTCGATAAGATCAGCCGCAAGTCGGATAACCCCTCCATCACCCGCGACGTGTCGGGCGAGGGCGTCCAGCAGGCGCTGCTGAAGATTATGGAAGGCACGGTGGCCTCGGTCCCGCCCCAGGGCGGCCGCAAGCATCCCCAGCAGGAATTCCTGCAGGTGGACACCACCAATATCCTGTTCATCTGCGGCGGCGCCTTCGCGGGCCTCGACAAGATCATCTCGGCCCGCGGGCAGGGGACCTCGATCGGCTTCGGCGCCAAGGTGTCTGATCCCGATGATCGGCGCACCGGCGAGATCTTCCGCCGCGTGGAGCCCGACGACCTGCTTCGCTTTGGCCTGATCCCGGAGTTCATCGGGCGCCTGCCGGTGATCGCCACCCTGGACGACCTGGACGAAGAAGCCCTGGTCAAGATCCTGACCGAGCCCAAGAACGCCTTCGTCAAGCAGTACCAGCGTCTGTTCGACATGGAGAATGTCGGACTGACCTTCACCGACGACGCGCTCAACGCCGTGGCCCGCAAGGCCATTGCGCGCAAGACCGGCGCCCGGGGCCTGCGCTCCATCCTGGAAGGCATCCTGCTCGACACCATGTACGAGCTGCCGACCTATGACGGCGTCGAAGAGGTTGTGGTCAATGCCGAGGTGGTCGAAGGCCGCGCTCAGCCGCTCATCATCTATGCCGAGCGGCGGGACAAAGGCGGGGCGGCCTGAGGGCCGTCCTGATCACAGCTTTCTGTTGCGGCGCCGAAGACAAGTTGTCGCGCGCGGCTCCGGCGCCGCTTGAACCGCGCTCCGAAGCGTCCACATAAATAGTCTGAAGACACCGCCACACCGGCGGACGGACCGTCCGACTCAGGCGCATCGTCTGAGGTAACCGCGGCCCGAGGGTCGAGCCCTGCTTTTATTCCGAGGGGGCCGACCGGGAGTGAAAGCATATGTCTGAGACCAAGAAGACCCTTCCTGTCCTTCCGTTGCGGGACATTGTCGTGTTTCCGCATCAACCCGTGCCGCTGTTCGTCGGACGGGAAAAATCCGTGCGGGCGCTCGAAGAGGCCATGCGCGACGAGGGCAAGGACATCCTTCTGCTGACCCAGAAGGACAAGGACGACGATGACCCGGCGCCCATCGCCATCTATGAGATCGGCGTCGTCGCCACCATCCTCCAACTCCTGAAGCTCCCCGACGGCACCGTGAAGGTGCTCGTGGAGGGCAAGGCCCGCGCAGCCGTGGCCCGTTACACCGATCAGGCCGACTACTACGAAGCCGAGATCGCCGACCTGCCCGACGACGCGCTGGCTTCGCCCGAGGCCGAGGCCCTGAGCCGCGCCGTGGTCGAGCAGTTCGAGTCCTACGTGAAGCTCAACAAGAAGGTGCCGCCTGAGGCCCTGGCGGCCATGCCGCAGATCGAGAATCCGGGCGAACTGGCCGACCGCGTCGCCTCGCATCTGTCGGTGAAGATCAGCGAAAAGCAGGCCCTGCTGGAAATCTTCGACGTCGTGAAGCGGCTGGAGAAGGTCTACGCCCTCATGGAGGGCGAAATCTCGGTCATGCAGACCGAGAAGAAGATCCGGAACCGCGTGAAGCGTCAGATGGAGAAGACCCAGCGCGAATACTATCTGAACGAGCAGATGAAGGCGATCCAGCGCGAGCTGGGTGAGCAGGACGACACCCGTGACGAGCTCAACGAGCTCGAAAAGCGGATCAAGAAAGCCAAGCTGTCGAAGGAGGCCCGCTCCAAGGCCGAGGCGGAGCTGAAGAAGCTGCGCTCCATGAGCCCGATGTCGGCGGAATCGACGGTCGTCCGGAACTATCTCGACTGGCTGCTCTCCATTCCGTGGGGCAAGGCCAAGCAGAAGCCCATCGATCTCGCCCGCGCCGAGGAGATCCTCGACGAGGACCACTACGGTCTCGACAAGGTCAAGGAGCGGATCCTGGAGTATCTGGCGGTGCAGGCGCGCACTGGCGCGCTGAAGGGCCCGATCCTCTGCCTCGTCGGCCCCCCTGGCGTCGGCAAGACCTCCCTGGGCCGGTCGATCGCCAAGGCCACGGCGCGGGAATTCGTGCGCGTATCCCTGGGCGGGGTGCGTGACGAGGCCGAGATCCGTGGTCACCGCAGGACCTATATCGGCTCCATGCCGGGCAAGATCATCCAGTCGATGAAGAAGGCCAAGACGACCAACGCCTTCTTCCTGCTGGACGAGATCGACAAGATGGGTGCCGACTATCGCGGCGATCCGGCCTCGGCCCTGCTTGAGGTGCTCGACCCGTCGCAGAACTCCACCTTCGCCGACCACTATCTGGAGGTGGACTACGACCTGTCGCCGGTGATGTTCGTCACGACGGCCAACTCGCTCAACATGCCTCAGCCCCTGCTGGACCGGATGGAGATCATCCGCATCCCGGGCTACACCGAGGACGAGAAGGTCGAGATCGCCAAGCGGCACGTCCTGCCGAAGCTGACCAAGGACCACGGGCTCAAGCCCGAGGAATTCATGGTGCCCGAGGACACGATCCGCGACCTGATCCGCTACTACACCCGGGAAGCCGGCGTGCGGTCGCTGGAGCGGGAACTGGGCAACCTGGCCCGTAAGACGGTGCGGGACCTGGGGCGTGAGTCGCTGACCAGCATCACCATCGATCCCGACCGGCTGGCCAAGTATGCCGGGGTGCGAAAGTACCGCTACGGGGAGATGGACACCGAGGATCAGGTCGGGATCATCACCGGTCTCGCCTATACCGACTTCGGCGGCGACATCCTGACCATCGAGGCGGTCAAGATGCCGGGCAAGGGCCGCATGACGGTCACCGGCAACCTGAAGGACGTGATGAAGGAGTCCATCTCGGCGGCGAACTCCTATGTCCGCAGCCGGGCCACGCAGTTCGGGATTGAACCCCCGAACTTCGAGAAGACCGACGTCCACATTCACGTGCCTGACGGCGCCACGCCCAAGGACGGTCCGTCCGCCGGCGCGGCCATGGCCACGGCCATCGTCTCGGTCCTGACCGGCATCCCGATCCGCAAGGAGATCGCCATGACCGGCGAGGTCACCCTGCGCGGCCGGGTGACGGCCATCGGCGGCCTGAAGGAAAAGCTGCTCGCGGCCCTGCGCTCCGGGGTCAAGACCGTGCTGATCCCGGAGGAGAATGAGAAGGACCTGGCCGACATTCCGGCCAAGGTGAAGGAGGCCCTGGAGATCATCCCGGTGAACACCATGGATGAGGTCCTGGTCCGCGCCCTGACCCGGCTGCCCGATCCGATCGAGTGGACCGAACCTCCGGCCAAGACACCGGTCGCCGGCGACGACGGCGAGGCCGAGGCGATCATGACTCACTGAGGGTCAGGTCTTCTCCATACCAGACCACAGGCGGCGCGGGCTCACCCCCGCGCCGCTTTGTTTGACGCGCCTGCTTAAGCCCGCATAATCCCTTGGCGCGAAGGTGTTTGCCGCTGCCGGCGCTTCGCGAAAAACAGAAAAAGGGCAGGGAGAGGAAACTACCATGACCAAGGCTGAACTGGTTTCGGCGATGGCTGAGAAGGCCGGGATCACCAAGTCGCAGGCGAAGGACGCCCTTGAGGCCTTCGTCGATTCCGTCACCGGATCGCTCAAGGGGGGGCAGGAGGTGCGTCTGGTCGGCTTCGGCAGCTTCGTGCCGGTAAGTCGCGCCGCTGGCGTCGCCCGCAACCCGCGGACCGGCGAGAGCGTCAATCGGCCCGCTTCGCAAACCGCGCGGTTCCGCATCGGCGAGGGCTTGAAAAACGCTCTGAACAGCTGATCAGGGCCAGGCTGCGATGTTTGACGGGGGCGGTCGCGGCGGGGCGGCCGCCCCTTCATTGTGTCTATCCTGCCGAATGCCGCTCCGAATCTGTTTGCGGAGACGCTAAGAGAGCAGGCGAGGGCGGCTAGCTCAGCTGGTCAGAGCACCTGGTTTACACCCAGGGGGTCGGGGGTTCGAACCCCTCGCCGCCCACCAAGCCTCGGCGAAGGACCCATGCGATACCGTCCCCTGGGCCGCACCGGGCTCACCGTTTCTGAAATTGGTTTCGGCTGCGCCAGCTACTGGGGCTTGCCCAGGTTCGACGAAGGGGAGGCCGCGCGGCTCGTTCACCGGGCCCTGGATCTCGGAGTCACCCTGTTCGACACCGCCCCCGGCTACTCGCGGGGCGAAGCCGAACCGCGGCTGGGGCGGGCCCTCCAGGGGCGCGATCTGGACCACCTGGTGATCGCCACCAAGGTTGGCACCTTTCACGCCGGGGGCGGACGGACGGGGCGCGATTTTTCAGCCTCCGCCATCACCGCCAGTGTGGAGTCCAGCCTGCGCCGGCTTGGCCTCGAACACCTGGGGCTGGTCCAGTTGCACGGTCCGGCGGCGGCGGAATTGAACGACGACCTGTTCGCCGCCCTGGAGCGCCTCCGCCAGCGCGGCCTGGTGACGGCGTTCGGGGCCAACAGCTTCGATCCGGCGGTGATCGCCGCGGTCATCGCCGCACCCGGCCTCGATGTGGTGATGCTGGACTATAATGTGCTGCGGCCCGAGCGGGGGCCGCTGATCGACGCCGCCCTCGCTCAGGGCAAGGGCGTCCTCGCCGGCATGCCGCTGGCCATGGGCCAGGTGGATGGTCAGATCCGCAAGCTGCGCAGCTTGCGCGACCTCTGGTACGCCGCCAGGGCCTTGAAGAACCACCGGCATGAGGTAGCTCTGGCCCAGCGCTTCGCCTTTCTCCGTGACCTTGAGGGCATGAGCGCCGCCCAGGCGAGCCTGGCCTATGTGCTGGAGCATCCCGGCGTCTCGGCCGCGGTGATGGGCACCACACGGCGGGCTCACCTGGAGGCGAACGCCGCGGCCTCTGGTCTGATCCTACCCCCAGATGTGCGGGCGCGGATTACGGCCGCGCAGCCCCGCTGAAGTATCCGCCTTCCTCGGCGTGTGCGGCGCACTTTGCCACGGGCGCCAGCCGAACCAGAGCGATGGAGCTCGTGGATGATCCTCGGACGGGCTGACCTCACGTCCTGCCCATAGGGAGCGGTTTTCATCCAGCCATGTGCGGAGTTTCATCGGCGCGGGCAGGCGGCGCTCGACCTCGCTTGATGCCAAACCATCATCAAGGGGCGCAGGAGGCCGGGATCAGGCGGCGGCTCGTCGGGGCGTGGAAGAGTCTTAGGGGGAGGGGGACGCGCCAGGTCTTCTCAAAGAAGACCATGGCGCGAGTGACGGGACTCGAACCCGCGACCTCCGGCGTGACAGGCCGGCGCTCTAACCAACTGAGCTACACCCGCATATGGCGCTCGCGTCGCCGCGAGGGGCGTCTGATAGGTCCCGACCGGAATCGTGTCAACTGGGCACGAGCGATGATGTGGCCTCAGGCGGCGAATAATGCACATCAGCCTGTGGACCGAGGGGCAGTTCGAGCGCTGACCATAGGCCGACCAGGATCAGGCCGGCGCTCATCATCGCTGCGGAGTAGGGCAGCATGGCGCTGATCAGGCCGCCCACGCCGAAGCCGGGCCGCCATCTCTGGCAGAAGCCGAGCACCAGGGCGAAGTAGGGCATGAGCGGCGAGGCCATGTTCACGCTGGAATCCCCCATGCGATAGGCCGCCGTGGTCATTTCCGGGCTGACGCCGAGCAGCATCAGCATCGGCACCAGGACGGGCGCCAGGGCCGCCCATTTGGCCGAGGCCGATCCGATCAGCATGTCGAGGCCAGCGGTCAGGACGACGATGGCCATCAGCAGGACGGGAATCGGCAGGCCTGAGGCCCGCACGGCCTCGGCCCCGTTGATGGCGATGATCACCCCCAGATTCGACCAGGTGAACATGGCGATGAAGTGCGCGGCGGCGAAGGCCAGTACGATGTAGGGCGCCATGGACGCCATGGACTCCGAGGCCAGGCGCACGACGTCCCGATCGCTGCGAATCTGTCTGGTCAGCCGGCCATAGGTCAGGCCCCCGGCCAGGAAGAGCACAAAGAAGCCGGCCACCAGGGATCGGAAGAAGGGGGTCCAGCGCCCGGGGCCCTCCAGACTGTCGTCGACCAGGGGCGCGCCGGGCATGAGCGCCAGGGCCGCCCACAGGATCATGACGCTCAGCACCGCCACCCCCGACCACCGCAGAGCGCGGCGCTCCTGGGGGGAGAGAGGCGCGTCCTGGGGCGGCAGATCGGCCGGCGGGGTCCACGGGCCGAGCCGCGGCTCCACCACATTGGCGGTGACCCACCAGGCCACAGGGATGAACACCAGGGCGCCTGCGGCGGTGAAGTACCAGTTGCCCACCAGGTTGGCGGTCCAGGTCGGGTCGATCAGGCGTGCGGCAGGCTCGGACAGGCCGAGAATCAGGGCGTCGAACTGGCCGGGCAGGGGATTGCCGGCGAAGCTGCCGACCACGCCGGCGAAGGCCGCGGCGATTCCCGCGACGGGATGGCGGCCCACCGCGGCGAAGGCCGCGCCGGCCAGGGGCAGCAGGATGACAAAGCCCGTGTCAGCCGCGTGGTTGGCGATCAGACCGAGGAAGATGACCACCGGGGTCACGAGCCGGTGGGGCGTGCGACTCATCATGGCCCGAATCGCCGCCGACAGCAGTCCGACCCGCTCGGCGATTCCCGCGCCCAGCATGATCAGCAGCACATAGCCCAGGGGGGCGAAGCCCGTCAGGGTCTTGGGCATCTCCACCAGCAGGGTGCGGATATTGTCCGGAGCCAGGAGGCTCTGGGCCCGCAGGAGCGTCCCATCCACAGGATTGATCGCGCTGACGCCGGCCCAGGCGCAGATGACGCTGGCCAAGACCAGAGCGCCGACGATCCAGGCGAAGATGAATACCGGGTCCGGCAAGCGGTCGCCCAGGCGCTCGATGGCGTCGAGCGCCCGGTGCAATATGGGTTTTGCGGTCAATTTCTCCTCCCCGCTGAGCGATCAGCCTAGGGCGCGGGGGAGGGCGCGCAAACCGCCGTGACGGTTCTTGCGAAGCATTCGCAGAATAATCCCGTCCTTGCCCGCTTCTCAGGCGCGCCGCTCACCTCGCGACGTCTGGCCGCAGCCGCAGCGGGCGTGGCTGTGGCGTATCTCTGTTGTCGGAATCCGCTGTTTGAACCCTGCGCATTGCTGGTCTAGAAGGGCCCGCGACTCCTTCGAGGACTCCATGAACGCGTTCCTTCTGCAGTACCTGCCCATCGTGATTTTCCTGGGGATCGCGGCGGTTCTGGGCCTGGCCTTCGTGCTGGCCGCCGCCGTGCTGGCGCCCAAGGCGCCCGACCCGGAAAAGCTGTCGACCTACGAGTGCGGCTTCAACGCCTTCGACGATGCGCGGATGAAGTTCGATGTCCGGTTCTATCTGGTCTCGATCCTCTTCATCATCTTCGACCTCGAGGTCGCGTTCCTGTTCCCCTGGGCCGTCAGCCTGATGAACCTGCCCACCGAAGCCATGCAGTTCGCCTTCTGGTCGATGATGACCTTCCTGGGCATTCTGACTGTCGGCTTCATCTATGAATGGAAGAAGGGGGCCCTCGAATGGGAGTGATCGTTCCGGCCAATTCGGCCGCCCGGGCGACCGTCGAGGGCTATGACCCCAAGATTCACGATCCCTTCTTCGATGGGGTCAACGACCAGCTGGCCGACAAGGGCTTCATCACCGCGGCCGCCGATGATCTGATCACCTGGGCGCGCACCGGCTCGCTGATGTGGATGACCTTCGGTCTGGCCTGCTGCGCCGTCGAGATGATGCAGGCTTCGATGCCTCGCTATGACCTGGAGCGCTACGGCTTCGCGCCGCGGGCCAGCCCGCGTCAGTCGGACGTGATGATCGTAGCCGGCACCCTGTGCAACAAGATGGCTCCGGCCCTGCGCAAGGTCTACGACCAGATGCCGGACCCGCGCTACGTCATCTCCATGGGCTCCTGCGCCAATGGCGGCGGCTACTACTATTTCAGCTATTCGGTCGTCCGCGGCTGTGACCGCATCGTGCCGGTGGACATCTATGTGCCCGGCTGCCCGCCGACGGCCGAGGCGCTGGTCTACGGTGTGCTGCAGCTCCAGAAGAAGATCCGCCGCACCGGGACGATCGAACGATGAGCTGGCCCGTCTCCGCCGCCGATCTGCAGGCGCTTGGTCAGGCCATGGTGGCCAACAGCGCCGGCGCCCTGACTGCCGCCCACGTGGCCTATGACGAACTGTCGCTCAGCGCGCCGCTGCCGCGCATTGTCGACGCCCTGACCTTCCTGCGCGACCACCCCGACTATCGGTTCGAGGTGATGATCGACCTGACGGCCGTGGATTACCCCGAGCGGGAGAAGCGCTTCGAGGTGGTCTATCACCTGCTGTCGATGAGCAAGAACCTGCGGGTGCGGGTCAAGCTGGTGACGGACGAGGACACCCCGGTGCCCACCGCGACCCCGGCCTATCCCTGCGCCAACTGGTATGAGCGCGAGGCTTTCGACATGTACGGGGTCTTCTTCGAAGGCCATCCGGACCTGCGCCGCATCCTCACCGACTATGGCTTCCACGGCCATCCGCTGCGCAAGGACTTCCCCATGAGCGGCTATGTGGAGCTGCGCTATGACGACGAGCTCAAGCGCGTGGTCTATGAGCCCATCAAGATGACCGAGTGGCGCAACTGGGACTTCCTCAGCCCCTGGGAAGGCGCCGAGCGCGGCTTCGCCGCCCTTCCGGGTGACGAAAAGGCGGAGCCCAAGGCATGACCGGCGAAGTCGTCCCCGCGTCCGAGGCCCAGCTGGCCCACAGCCCCTCCACCGAAACCGAGATCCGCAAGTTCACGATCAACTTCGGTCCCCAGCATCCGGCCGCGCACGGCGTGCTGCGCCTGATCCTGGAGCTGGACGGCGAAGTTGTGGAGCGGGTGGACCCCCATGTGGGTCTGCTCCATCGCGGCACCGAGAAGCTGATGGAGTACCGGCCCTATCAGCAGACGATCCCCTATTTCGATCGCCTGGACTATGTGGCTCCAATGAACCAGGAGCACGCCTATGTGCTCGCCATCGAGAAGCTGCTGGCTGTCGAGGTCCCGTACCGCGCCCAGCTGATCCGGGTGCTCTATTCGGAAATCGGCCGCATCCTGAACCACCTGCTCAACGTCACGACCCAGGCCATGGACGTGGGCGCGCTGACCCCGCCGCTTTGGGGCTTCGAAGAGCGCGAAAAGCTCATGGTCTTCTATGAGCGGGCCTCGGGCGCCCGGCTGCACGCCAACTATTTCCGCGTCGGCGGTGTGCGCCAGGACCTGCCGCCGGCCCTGGTGGCCGACATTTCGGCCTGGTGCGACGCCTTCCCCAAGGCGCTCAACGACATCGACAGCCTGATCACCGGCAACCGTATCTTCAAGCAGCGCAACGTCGATATCGGCGTGGTCAGCAAGCAAGAGGCCCTCGACTGGGGCTTCTCCGGCGTGATGGTGCGAGGCTCGGGCATCGCCTGGGACCTGCGGCGCAACCAGCCCTACGAGTGCTACAACGAGCTGGAATTCGACATTCCGCTCGGCGTGAACGGCGACTGCTACGACCGCTATCTCTGCCGCATGGAAGAGATGCGCCAGTCGGTCCGCATCATGAAGCAGTGCTGCGATCGCCTGGAAAAGACCCCCGGCCCGGTGCTCATCGAGGACAACAAGATCGGTGCGCCGCGACGTGGCGAGATGAAGCGCTCGATGGAAGCGCTCATCCATCACTTCAAGCTGTTCACCGAGGGCTATCGGACCCCGCCGGGCGAGGTCTATGCCTGCGTCGAGGCGCCCAAGGGCGAGTTCGGCGTCTTCCTGGTCTCCGACGGCTCCAACAAGCCCTACAAGTGCAAGATCCGCGCGCCCGGCTATCCGCACCTGCAGGCCATGGACTGGATGAACCGCGGCCACATGCTGGCCGACGTCTCGGCCATTCTCGGCTCGCTGGACATCGTGTTCGGGGAGATCGACCGATGAATGCGGTGACGTCTCCCACCGCGGCGGACTTGGCCCAGGGTCAGCTCGACGCCTACAATGCCCAGGACGTGGACGCCCTTTGCGGCTTCTTCGCCGACGATCTGATCGTCGCCGACTTCAATGGCGCGGTGACCGTGGACGGCCTTGGGGCCTTCCGGGCCAAGCACGTGGCCCTGTTCGCCGAGCATCCGCAGAACCGCGCCGAGCTGGCCCATCGGATCGTCATCGGCGACCGGGTGATCGATCACGAGCGGGTCTATCGCAAGCCAGGTCCGGTGAGCTTCGAAGTGGCCGCCATCTACACCATCGCCGGCGGCAAGATCGCCCGCATCGACTTCGTCAAGTGAGGGGCATGTGAGCGTTCGTCGTCTTTCGCCCAACCAGCCCACCAGCTTCGCCTTCCAGCCCGAGACGCTGGAAAAGGCCAAGTGGTGGATCGCCAAGTTCCCGCAAGGCCGTCAGCAGTCGGCGGTGATCCCGATCCTGTGGCTGATCCAGAAGCAGGACGGCTGGGTCAGTGAGCCCGCCATCCGCACCGTGGCCGAGATGCTCGGCATGGCCCGCATCCGGGTGCTGGAGGTCGCGACCTTCTACACCATGTTCATGCTGGAGCCGGTGGGCAGCGTCGCCCTGGTTCAGGTCTGCGGCACCACGCCCTGCCAGCTGCGCGGGTCGGAGAGCCTGATGGCGGTCTGCAAGCGCAAGATCGGTGCGAAGGATCACCTCTCAGCCGACGGCAAATTCTATTGGCAGGAAGTCGAGTGCCTGGGCGCATGCGCCAACGCCCCCATGGCTGCGATCAACGACTATTATTACGAAGATCTGACGCCGGAGAGCTTCGAGGCCCTGCTGGACGATTTCGCCGTCGGCAAGGCGCCTGCGCCGGGCTCAGCGACGAAGCGCCAGGGATCGGCGCCCGAGGGCGGTCCGCTAACTCTGTCCGATCCGGCCCTCTATGACGGTTCGGCGGCCAAGCCGCTGAAAAAGATCCCCAACGCCGCGCCCAAGCCGAAGGCCAAGGCGGAGCCGACGGCGTGAGCGCAGAACCGGGCATCAAGGCGCGGTTCATGCGCATGGCGGTGATCAACGGCCTGTGCCTCGCTGCGGCGATCGCTGCCGTGGTTGGCGCGCTGGTTTCGGGGCAGGACTGGCTGTTCGCCATTTTCGGCGTCGCCCTGGCGGCAGGGTTTGCGGCGCAGATCTGGTTCATCGCCGCCTTCCGGCGCGCGAAAGAAGGAGTTTGAGGGGCGTGGTCGGGATTCTCGAAGACAAGGACCGCATCTTCACGAACCTCTATGGCCTGCACGACTTCGGCCTTGAGGGCGCGAAGCGGCGCGGGGCCTGGAATGGCGTGCGGGAAATCCTGTCGCAGACGCCGGAATGGATCTGCGATCAGGTCAAGAACTCCGGTCTGCGCGGTCGCGGCGGGGCGGGGTTTGGCACCGGCCTGAAGTGGACTTTCATGCCCAAGCAGGAAAGCGAGCGGCCGCATTACCTCGTGGTCAACGCCGATGAGTCCGAGCCGGGCACCTGCAAGGACCGCGAAATCCTGCGCAACGATCCGCACCTGCTGATCGAGGGCTGCCTGATCGCCAGCTACGCGATCCGCGCGCATGCCTGCTACATCTATATCCGCGGCGAATATGTCTTTGAGCGCGAGCGGCTCGAAGCGGCGATCAAGCAGGCCTACGAGGCCCGGCTGATCGGCAAGGACAATGTTCATGGCTGGGACTTCGAGCTCTATGTGACGCACGGGGGCGGGGCCTATATCTGCGGCGACGAGACCGCCCTGATGGAGAGCCTGGAGGGCAAGAAGGGCCAGCCTCGCCTGAAGCCGCCGTTCCCGGCCGGCGCCGGCATCTATGGCTGCCCGACCACCATCAACAATGTCGAGACCATCGCCACGGTGGGCTCGATCCTGCGCCGCGGGGCTGAGTGGTTCGCGGGCTTTGGCCGGCCCAACAACACCGGCACCAAGTTGATGGCCATTTCCGGCCATGTGAACCGGCCCTGCGTGGTCGAAGAGACCATGTCGATCCCTCTGCGCCAGCTGCTGGAAGAGCATTGTGGTGGCATTCGCGGCGGCTGGGGCAATCTGAAGGCGGTCATTCCCGGCGGCTCGTCGGTGCCGATGATCACCGCCGAGATGGCCGAGACTGCGCTGATGGACTTCGATTCCCTGCGCGAGATGCGCTCCGGGCTCGGCACTGCGGCGGTCATTGTCATGGACAAGGACGCCGACGTTGTGAAGTCGATCGCCCGGCTGTCCTACTTCTACAAGCATGAGAGCTGCGGCCAGTGCACGCCATGCCGTGAAGGCACCGGCTGGATGTGGCGGGTCATGGAGCGGATGGTGACGGGCGAGGCAGACATGGCCGAGATCGACATGTTGCTCGACGTGGCCTCCCAGGTCGAAGGCCACACCATCTGCGGCCTCGGCGACGCCGCCGCCTGGCCGATCCAGGGTCTCTTCCGTCACTTCCGCCATGAGGTGGAGGATCGCATCACCCAGTACCGCGCCGGGCGCCCGCACGTGCAGGGCGCCACGCTCGTGGCTGCGGAGTAAAAGACATGCCCATCGCAAAGGTCGACGGCGTCGAGGTCGAGTTTGAACCTGGCATGACGGTGCTTCAGGTCGCGGAGCTGGCCGGGAAGGAAATCCCGCGCTTCTGCTATCACGAGCGCCTGTCCATCGCCGGCAACTGCCGTATGTGTCTGGTCGAGGTGAAGCCTGGCCCGCCCAAGCCGCAGGCCTCCTGCGCCCTGCCGGCGGCCGAAGGCCAGGAGATCTTCACCGACACCCCGATGGTCAAGAAGGCCCGTCACGGGGTGATGGAGTTCCTGCTGATCAACCACCCGCTGGATTGCCCGATCTGCGATCAGGGCGGCGAGTGCGACCTGCAGGACCAAGCCATGGGCTATGGCCGCGATGATTCCCGCTACGGCGAGAACAAGCGCGCGGTCGAAGAGAAATTCATGGGTCCGCTCATCAAGACGGTGATGACCCGCTGCATCCAGTGCACACGCTGCGTGCGCTTCGTCACCGAGGTGGCCGGCGTGCCGGAGATCGGTCTGATCTCCCGTGGCGAAGACGTTGAAATCACGACCTATCTCGACGCGGCCGTCACGTCCGAACTGAGCGCCAACGTTATTGACCTCTGCCCCGTCGGCGCCCTGACGTCCAAGCCCTACGCCTTCAACGCCCGGCCCTGGGAGTTGAAGAAGACCGAGAGCATCGACGTCATGGACGCCCTCGGCTCGGCCATTCGGGTCGACGCCCGCGGTCCGGCCGTGCTGCGTGTGCTGCCGCGCATCAATGACGACGTCAACGAAGAGTGGATCAGCGACAAGACCCGCTACGCCGTCGATGGCCTGTCACGGCAGCGCCTGGATCGCCCGTACATCCGCGAGAACGGCAAGCTGCGTCCTGCGACCTGGGCCGAAGCGCTGCAGACGGTCGCCGCCAAGGTGAAAGCGACCGCGCCCGAGCGCATCGGCGTCATCGCCGGCGACCTGCAGGACGCTGAGTCCATGAAGGCGGCCCTGGATCTGTTCGGCGGCCTGGGCGTCACCAGCCTCGACTGCCGCCAGGACGGCATGGCCCTGGGCGATGGTCCTCGGGAAAGCTGGCTGATGAACTCAACCATCGCCGGGATCGAGGACGCCGACGTGATTCTGCTGGTGGGGACCAATCCCCGGCTGGAGGCGCCGGTGTTCAACGCCCGTCTGCGCAAGCGCTGGCTGGCCGGCGCCCTGCGGATCGGCGTCATCGGCGAGCAGGCCGATCTGAGCTATGGCTATGACTATCTGGGCGCGGGCGCCGACACGCTGAACGGCCTGTCCAAGTCCCGCAGCGACTTCGCCAAAGCGTTCAAAGGCGCTGAGAAGGCCGCCGTGATCCTCGGCGCCGGCGCTCTGGCGCGCGGCGACGGCGCAGCCGTTGTGAAGGCCGCTGCTGGCGTGGCCGAGACCTTCAAGGCGACCTGGAACGTGCTGCATACGGCTGCGGCCCGCGTCGGCGGCCTCGACCTGGGCTTCATCCCCCGGGAAGGCGGCAAGAGCGCACTGGAGCTCACCGCCAAGGGCGGCGCGGACCTGTTGCTCCTGATGGGCGCCGACGAGATGGACCTGTCGGCCACCGACGCCTTCGTCGTCTATATGGGCACCCATGGGGACGCCGGCGCGCACCGGGCCGACGTGATCCTGCCGGGCGCGGCCTATACCGAGAAGAACGGCCTCTATGTGAACACCGAGGGCCGGGTTCAACGCGGTGAGCGGGCGGTCTTCCCCAAGGGCGAGGCCAAGGAAGACTGGGCCATCCTGCGGGCCCTGTCCGAACTGCTTGACGCCAAGCTGCCCTATGACAGCCTCGACCAACTGCGTGCGCGGCTGTTCGCCGATCACCCCACCTTCGGCCGAATCGACTATGTGCCGGACGCGCCCGGAGCGCTCGACCTGTCGGTTCTCGGCGGGGAGGGCGACCTGTCGGACGCGCCCTTCGCGAGTCCCGTGAAGGCCTTCTATCTGACCAACCCGATCGCACGCGCCAGCGTGACCATGGCCGAGTGCCAGGCGCTCGTGCCGGGCGCCGAAAAGATCGCCGCGGAGTAGGGCATGGACGCCACCACCAATTTCTGGGCGACGCCGGGCGGCTGGACGCTGATCACCGTGGGCCAGATCCTGGCCGTCATGATCTGGATCCTGCTGTCGCTGGCCTTCCTGCTGCTGGCCGACCGCAAGATCTGGGCCGGCGTGCAGATGCGCAAAGGCCCCAATGTCGTGGGTCCGTTCGGCCTGCTGCAGTCTTTCGCCGACTTCCTGAAGTTCGTGCTGAAGGAAATCGTCATCCCGGATGGGGCCGACAAGGTGGTCTTTATCCTGGCCCCCCTGATCAGCTTCGTCCTCGCCTTCGCCGCTTGGGCCGTGGTGCCGCTGGCGCCGGGCTGGGTGGTTTCCGACATCAATGTCGGCGTCCTGTACCTGCTGGCGATCAGCTCGCTGGGCGTCTACGGCATCATCATGGGCGGCTGGGCGTCCAACTCGAAGTACCCCTTCCTGGGCAGCCTGCGCTCGGCCGCTCAAATGGTCAGCTACGAGGTCTCCATCGGCTTCGTGATCATCACGGTGATCCTGCTGGCCGGCACCATGAACCTGCAGACCATCGTCGAGCAGCAGGCGGGCGGATTCTGGAACTGGTACGTGTTCGGCGGCGGGCTTTCGAACCTGCCGATGATCCTGATCATGGTCCCGATGGCGGTCGTGTTCTTCATCTCGGCCCTGGCCGAGACCAACCGCCCGCCCTTCGACCTGCCGGAGGCCGAGTCCGAGCTCGTGGCCGGCTACCAGGTCGAATATTCCTCGACCCCGTACCTGCTGTTCATGATCGGCGAGTACGCCAACATCGTCCTGATGTGCGCCATCATCACCATCCTGTTTTTCGGTGGGTGGCAGGCGCCGTTCCCGACGCCGTTCATCGAGAGCTGGCCGGCGACCGCGCAGAGCTTCTTCGGCTTCATGTGGTTCTTCGCCAAGACGGTCTTCTTCTTCTTCCTGATCGCCATGGTGAAGGCGATCGTGCCCCGCTACCGCTATGACCAGCTGATGCGCCTGGGCTGGAAGGTCTTCCTGCCCTTCTCCCTCGTGGCTGTGGTGCTGGTCGCCGCCTGGCGCGTGTTTGGCCCGGCCCAAGGAGCGATCTGATGAGTTTCGCCGCCCGTCTCAGCCAGGCCGCCAAGGGGGCGGCGCTGATGGACTTCATCGGGGCCTTTGGCCTGGGCATGAAGTACATGATGCGTCCCAAGGCGACCGTCATCTATCCGAACGAGCGCAACCCGCAGTCGCCGCGCTTCCGGGGCGAGCACGCCCTGCGCCGCTATCCCAATGGGGAAGAGCGCTGCATCGCCTGCAAGCTCTGCGAGGCCATCTGCCCGGCCCAGGCCATCACCATCGAGGCCGAGCCCCGGGACGACGGCAGCCGCCGGACGACCCGCTATGACATCGACATGGTCAAGTGCATCTACTGCGGCCTGTGTCAGGAGGCCTGCCCGGTGGACGCCATTGTCGAGGGGCCGAACCTGGAGTTCGCCACCGAGACGCGGGAAGAGCTGTATTACGAAAAGGATCGCCTGCTCGACAACGGGGACCGTTGGGAGCGGGAAATCGCGAAGAACCTGGAACTCGACGCGCCCTATCGCTAAGAGACAGGCGCGATTCCGGGGCTTTTGGACGTTGGCGTCCCAACCGGGCCATGCGCCCGGCGGGCGGACCAACCTGATGATTGAGGGGCGAAAGTAGAGCCGTCATGGCCTTGCAGGCGATCGCATTCTATCTGCTGGCGACAGTCACCATCGGCTCCGGCCTCGCCGTGGTGTCCGTCAGAAATCCTGTGCACTCGGTGCTGTTCCTCATCCTGACCTTCTTCTCGGCGGCGGGCCTCTTCCTGCTGCTTGGGGCGGAGTTTCTGGCGATGCTCCTGGTCGTCGTCTATGTGGGCGCGGTCGCGGTGCTGTTCCTCTTCGTCGTCATGATGCTCGACGTGGATTTCGGAGCCCTGAAGCAGGGCTTCGCGAGATACGCCCCCGTCGGGGCTTTCGTCGGCGGCATCCTGGCCATCGAGATGATCATCGTCGCCACCGCGGTGGCCCGGGGCGGGGCGGCCAGCGGCGTGCGCGAGCCCATGTCGGCCCTGGGGGGCCTGTCCAACACCGAGACCATCGGGCGGGTGCTCTACACCGACTATGTCTACTTCTTCCAGGCCGCGGGGTTGGTGCTGCTGGTGGCCATGATTGGCGCCATCGTCCTGACCCTGCGCCATAAGCCCGGCGTCCGCCGTCAGGTGATCGCCGACCAGGTGGCGCGCAACGCCCAGAGCGGCATGCGCACCGTTCAGATCAAGCCGGGCGAGGGGATGGGCGAATGACCATCGGGCTCAGTCACTATCTGGCGGTCGCCGCCATCCTGTTCACGATCGGGGTCTTCGGGATCTTCGTGAACCGCAAGAACATCATCGTCATCCTGATGTCGATCGAGCTGATCCTGCTGGCGGTGAACATCAATCTCGTCGCCTTTTCCGCCTATCTCCATGACGTGGTGGGGCAGATCTTCGCCATGTTCGTCCTGACCGTGGCCGCCGCCGAGGCGGCCGTGGGCCTGGCCATCCTCGTCACCTTCTTCCGTAACCGCGGCGGCATCGCCGTGGACGACGCCGCCGTGATGAAAGGCTGACGGACCCTATGACCCCTCAGTCTCTCGCCATCATCCTGGTTTTCGCGCCCCTGCTGGGCGCCCTGATCGCGGGCCTGTTTGGCCGTCGCATCGGTGACTTCGCCTCGCAAGCGGTGACCACCGGCCTGCTGCTGCTGGCCTGCGTCCTGTCCTGGACCCTGTTCATCCAGTGGACCTGGGGCGGGCTCGAAGCCTTCACGCTGACCCTGCTGCCCTTCATCAATGTGGGCGACTTCCAGTCGGCCTGGTCGATCCGTATCGATGGCCTCTCGGCCGTCATGCTGATTGTCGTCACCTCGGTCTCGGCCCTGGTCCACGTCTATTCGTGGGGCTACATGGCCGAGGACGACTCCCGGCCGCGCTTCTTCGCCTATCTGTCGCTCTTCACCTTCGCCATGCTGGCCCTGGTGACGGCGGCCGACTTCATGCAGCTGTTCTTCGGCTGGGAAGGGGTGGGGCTGGCCAGCTACCTGCTGATCGGCTTCTGGTTCAAGAAACCCACCGCAAACGCCGCCTCCATCAAGGCCTTCGTGGTCAACCGGGTGGGCGACTTCGGCTTCGCGCTCGGCATCATCACCGTCTTCTGGATGTTCGGCACCATCGAGTTCGCCGAGATCTTCCCGCGGGTTCAGGAGTTCGCCTCGGTCGGCTGGTCGTTCGCTGGCCAGACCTGGCACGCCGTCGACCTCGCCTGCGCCCTGCTGTTCGTCGGCGCCATGGGCAAGTCGGCCCAATTCTTCCTGCACACCTGGCTGCCCGACGCCATGGAGGGCCCGACCCCGGTCTCGGCCCTGATCCACGCCGCCACCATGGTGACGGCGGGCGTCTATATGGTCTGCCTGCTGTCGCCGATGTTCGAATACGCCCCGGTGACCAAGCAGATCGTCACCCTGGTGGGCGCGGTCACGGCCCTGTTCGCCGCCACAGTGGGTCTGGCCCAGAACGACATCAAGCGGGTCATCGCCTATTCGACCTGTTCGCAGCTGGGCTACATGTTCTTCGCCGCCGGCGTCGGCGCCTATCAGGCGGCCATGTTCCACCTGTTCACCCACGCCTTCTTCAAGGCTCTGCTGTTCCTGGGCGCCGGCTCGGTGATCCACGGCATGCACCACGAGCAGGACATGCGGAAGATGGGCGCCCTGTGGAAGCTGCTGCCCGTCACCTACGCAGTGATGGTCATCGGCACGCTGGCCATCACCGGCTTCGGCATCCCCGACCTGCACCTGGGCTTCGCCGGCTTCTACTCCAAGGACACCATCATCGAGGCGGCCTATGCGGCCGGCGAAGAGAACGGCCTCGCCTATTTCGCCTTCGTCATCGGCATCCTGGCGGCGGGCCTGACGGCCTACTACTCCTGGCGCCTGGCCTTCATGACCTTCCATGGCCACGCCAAGTGGGGACATGAGACTCACGACGACCACGCCCATGCGCCGGCCCAGCATGTGACCCATGACGAGCCACTGCCGGACGCTCACGACCATGGCCATCATCACGGGCACACCCCGCATGAGAGCCCGCTGGTGATGGTGGTTCCGTTGCTGCTGCTGGCGCTCGGCGCTGTGGCGGCGGGCTTCGCCTTCGTCGAGCACTTCGTGGGCGACCATCAGGCGGAGTTCTGGCGCGGGGCGATCTTCACGGCGCCCACCAACCATGTGCTGGAACACGCCCATCACGTGCCGCAGTGGGTGCTTTACGCTCCCCTGGTGGCCTCCATGCTGGGTCTGGCCGTAGCCTTCTACATCTACGTGCTGCGCGAGGGCCTCGGCGCCCGGATGGCGGCCAAGGAGGGTCCGGTCTGGAGCTTCCTCTACAACAAGTGGTTCTTTGACGAGCTCTACAACGCCACCTTCGTGCGCGCCGCCCGCGGTCTGGGCGACCTGTTCTGGAAGGTGGGCGACCAGAAGATCATCGATGGTCTGGGGCCCAACGGCGTGGCGGCGACGTCGGCGATGATCGGCCGGCTGACGGGCAAGCTGCAGACGGGCTTCGTCTACCACTATGCGTTCGTAATGCTGCTCGGGGTGGCGGGTCTCCTGACCTTCGCCCTGTTCTTCTGGCAGGCTTGAGGCGGGGATAGGTCATGACTGGCATTCTCTCGCTCATCACCTATGCGCCGCTCCTGGGCGTCGCGGCGATCCTGGCCCTGCGCCTTGTGGCCCCTGCTGGCAGCCCCCGTTCGGCGGAGCTGGCCAAGTGGGTGGCGCTGGTCACCACCCTGGTGACGCTCGCCCTGTCCCTGGTCATGCTCGGCCAGTTCGACCGGACCACGGCCGACTTCCAGTTCGTCGAGGACTTCGCCTGGTTCGGCGGCCTCCACTACCGCATGGGCGTCGACGGCATTTCGGTGCTGTTCGTGGTTCTGACCGCCTTCCTCATGCCGCTCTGCATCGCCGCCTCCTGGCGTTCGATCGAGCATCGCATCGAAGAGTACCTGATCGCCTTCCTGGCCCTGGAGACCCTGGTCATCGGCGTGTTCTGCGCGCTGGACCTGATCCTCTTCTATCTGTTCTTCGAATTCGGCCTGGCGCCGATGTTCCTGATCATCGGGGTCTGGGGCGGCAAGAACCGGGTCTATGCGGCCTTTAAGTTCTTCCTCTATACCCTGCTGGGCTCGGTGCTTATGCTGGCCGCGGTGCTCGGCATGATCGGCATCACCGGCACCTCCTCGATCCCCGAACTGATGACCTACGACTTTGGTCAGGAGATCCAGATCTGGCTGTGGCTGGCCTTCTTCGCCTCGTTTGCGGTGAAGATGCCCATGTGGCCTGTGCACACCTGGTTGCCCGACGCCCACGTGGAAGCGCCTACCGCAGGCTCGGTCATCCTCGCCGGCGTGCTGCTGAAGATGGGCGGCTACGGGTTCATGCGCTTCTCCCTGCCCATGTTCCCCGACGCTTCGGCTTATTTCACGCCGCTGGTCTTCGCCATGTCGGTCATCGCCATCGTCTACACCTCGCTGGTGGCCTTCCGGCAGACCGACATCAAGAAGCTGATCGCCTATTCGTCGGTGGCCCATATGGGCTTCGTCACGCTCGGCATCTTCTCGGGCAACGCCCAGGGCGAGCAGGGCGCCATCTTCCAGATGGTCAGCCACGGCCTGATCTCTGGCGCGCTCTTCCTTTGCGTCGGCGTGGTCTATGACCGCATGCACACCCGCGAGATCGCCTTCTATGGCGGCCTGGTGAACCGGATGCCCTGGTACGCGGCCATCTTCCTGCTCTTCACCATGGGCAATGTGGGCCTGCCGGGCACCTCGGGCTTCGTGGGCGAGATCCTGACCATGGCCGGCGCCTATCAGGCCTCCACCTGGGCGGCCATTGTGGCGGCTACCGGCGTCATCCTCTCGGCCGTCTATGCGCTCAGCCTCTACCGGCGGGTCGTGTTCGGCGAGATCACCAATCCGGCCCTGGCCGAGATCAAGGACCTGAACTGGCGGGAGGTGGCGATCTTCGCCCCCCTGATCATCGGCACCCTCTATCTCGGCATCTATCCGGCCGCCGTTTTCGATATCACCCAGGCCTCGGTCGACAATCTGGTCGCGGTCTACCGCGCCGCGACCGGCGGGTGAGGGGGCTTTTGAGATGAACTTCTCCACAGATCTGAGCCTCGCCCTGCCTGAGCTGATCCTGGCCGGGGGCGCCCTTGTCCTGCTGGTCTGGGGCGCCTTCCAGAGCCGCGCCAACATGGTGTTCAGCCTCGCGGCCGTGGCCCTGCTGGTGGCGGCCGGCGCCGCCGCTGTCCTTGGCCCCATGGGGCGCGGTTTCTCTGGCGGCCTGATCGCCGACCAGGCCTCGGCCTTCGCCAAGGTGGCCATCTACGCCGCCAGCGCCATCGCCATCCCGCTGGGCCAGCCGTGGTTCCAGCGGCGCGGCGTCAACAACTTCGAGTTCCCGATCCTGATCGTCCTGGCTGCGCTGGGCATGGGCATGATGGCCTCGGCCGGCGACCTGATCTCGCTCTATATCGGCGTGGAGCTCCACTCCCTGGCCCTCTACGTCCTGGCCGCCATCCATCGCGATAACGCCAAGGCCTCGGAAGCCGGCCTGAAGTATTTTGTGCTCGGCGCCCTGTCCTCGGGCCTGCTGCTCTATGGCGCTTCGCTGATCTATGGCTTCGCCGGCTCTACCCACTTCACCGTCATCGCCCAGGCGGTCGAAGGCGGGGCCAATGTGGGCGTGCTGTTTGGCCTGGTCTTCCTGATCTGCGGCCTGGCCTTCAAGATCTCGGCCGCTCCGTTCCATATGTGGACGCCGGACGTCTATGAGGGCGCCCCGACTCCGGTCGTGGCCTTCTTTGGCGCGGCGCCGAAGATGGCGGCCATGGTTCTCTTCGCGCGGGTCCTGGCCGAAGGCTTTGGCGGCGCGGCTGAGCAGTGGCGCCAGATCCTGATCATCATCGCGCTCGCCTCTGTCGCCGTCGGCGCCTTCGCCGGCCTCGCCCAGTCCAACCTCAAGCGCCTGTGGGCCTATTCCTCCATCGCCAACATCGGCTACGCGGTGCTGGGCCTGGCCTCAGGCGACACCGCCGGCGTTCAGGCCATGCTGGTCTTCATGGTCCTCTACATGGTCGACGTGACCGGCTTCTTCGCCTGCCTCGCGGCGCTGTCGCGGGATGGCCGGCCCATGGAGACGATCTCGGACATGGCGGGCCTGTTCAAGGAACGTCCCGGCATTGCGCTCGCCATGAGCGCGTTCGCCCTCTCAGCCCTCGGCCTGCCGCCCTTCTCAGGGTTCTGGGCCAAGTTCTACGTGTTCAAGGCGGCCATCGGCGCCGGGCTCGGCGTGGTTGCGGTCATCGCCCTGGTGGGCAGCGTGGTTGCCGCCTTCTACTATCTGCGGCTGATCAAGGTGATGTGGTTCGACGCTTCGGCCGGCGCCACGGAAACCCCGCCGGTGGAGGCCCGCACCATCGCCCTGGCGCTCGCTCTGTTCACCTTCCCTGTGGTCCTGGTGGCCCTCGCCTTCCTCGATCCGCTCGCGGCGGCCGCGGCCGCCGCCTTCGGCCTGGCCTGATTTGGCTACCGCTCATCCGCCGATCGCGTTTTTCGACGAGCTCGACTCCACCAACGCCGAGGCCCGTCGCCGGGCCGAGGCGGGAGAGGCCGGCCCCCTCTGGATCGCCGCCCTGCGCCAGACCGCTGGCCGCGGCCGGCGGGGGCGAGCCTGGGAGACGGGCTCGGGCAATCTCGCCGCCACCCTGCTGATAACCACCGACCGCCCGGCCGGGGAAGCCGCACAGCTGTCGTTCGTGGCCGCCCTGGCCGCCGCCGACCTGGCTGAGTCCTGCCTGTCGCCGGGCCTGGTCAGCGTGAAGTGGCCCAATGATCTGCTGATCGCCGGCCGCAAGTCCGCCGGCATCCTGGTGGAGTCGGGCGCACGCCCCGACGGCCGGCTCTGGCTTGCGGTGGGAATTGGGATCAATCTGGTGAGCGGTCCCGAGGCTGCTGAACGACCGTCGACCACCTTCGCCGAACACATGGACGGCGCACCCCCGACCCCTGAGGCGGCGCTGAACATCCTGGCCTCATCATTCGAGACCTGGCGGAGCGCCTGGGCCGCGCAGGGCTTCCCAGCTATCGCAGAGGGCTGGACCCGCCGGGCGCACGGTCTCGGCCAGCCCTGCGTCGCGCGCCTGCCGAACGAGACTGTGGAGGGTTTGGCCGAGGGCATGGATCCCGATGGCGCCCTGCGCCTGCGTATGGCTGACGGCCAGGTCCGGCGGATCACCGCCGGTGACGTTTTCTTTGGAGAAGCCTGATGCTGCTGGCTATCGAACAGGGCAACACCAACACCCTTTTCGCCGTCCATGACGGCCAGACCTGGATCGCCCAGTGGCGTGCGGCCACAGACTCCACCCGGACGGCTGACGAGTACGCCGTCTGGCTCTCGCAACTACTGCACATGGCTGGCCTGCAGTTCGGCGTGCTGGACGCCTGCATCATCTCCAGCGTTGTCCCGCAGTCGATCTTCAACCTGCGCAACCTGGCCCGTCGCTACCTGCATGTAGAGCCGCTGGTGATCGGCGAGAACGCCGAGCTCGGCATCGCGGTGCGTATCGACAAGCCGTCCGAGGCTGGCGCCGACCGGCTGGTCAACGCCATCGGCGCGCACATCATGTATGAAGGCCCGCTGATCGTGATCGACTCGGGCACCGCCACCACGTTCGACGTCATCGGCGCCGACGGCGGCTTCGAAGGCGGAGTGATCGCCCCTGGGATCAACCTGTCCATGGAGGCGCTGCATGCGGCCGCCGCCAAACTGCCGCGGGTGGCGATCCAAAAGCCCCAACGGGTGATCGGCAAGGACACGGTCGGCGCCATGCAGTCCGGCGTCTTCTGGGGTTATATCGCCCTGATCGAGGGGCTGATCGGCCGCATCAAGTCCGAATGGCCCCAGCCATTGACCGTCATTGCAACCGGCGGCGTCGCATCACTGTTCCACGGGGCCAGTCTGGCGATCGACCACTTCGATCCGGACCTGACCATAAGGGGTCTCCTTGAGATCCATCGCCGCAATTCCGGAGGCGCCTGATGGCCGCCAACAAGACCCAGGACGAACTCGTCTTCCTCCCGCTGGGGGGCTCGAACGAAATCGGGATGAACTTCAACCTCTATGGGTTCGGGCCGCCCCATGCGCGCAAGTGGATCATCGTCGACCTGGGCGTGACCTTTGGCGACCTGACTACCCCGGGCGTTGATCTGATCCTGCCCGACCCAACCTTTATTGAAGAGCACGCCGACGACATCCTCGGCATCGTCCTGACCCACGCACACGAAGACCATATCGGCGCGGTGGCCTGGCTGTGGCCCCGCCTTCGCGCGCCGCTCTACGCCACCCCGTTCACCGCCTTCCTGCTGCGCGAGAAGCTCCGTGAAGGCGGGCTTGAAGGTCAGGTGGAGATCAATGTGGTGCCACTCGGCGGCCGGGTGACGCTGGGTCCCTTCGAGATCGACCTGATCACCCTGACCCATTCGATCCCGGAGCCCAACGGCCTGTCGATCCGCACGCCGCTGGGGACTGTGCTGCACACCGGCGACTGGAAGATCGATCCCGACCCGGTGCTGGGAGAGGCCACCGATGAGACCTTCATCCGCCAGCTGGGGGACGAGGGGGTGCTGGCCATGGTTTGCGACTCCACCAACGTCTTCGTGGAGGGCGAGTCGGGCTCCGAGGCCGATGTCCGTGATGCTCTGGCCCGCCTGATCGGCGAGCTGAAGGGCAAGGTGGCCGTGGCCTGTTTCGCCTCCAATGTGGCGCGGATGGACTCCGTCATCCGGGCGGCCGAGGCCAACGGCCGCCGGGTCTGTCTGGTCGGCCGCTCCATGCACCGGATGGCGGCCGCCGCCCGTTCGGTGGGGCTGTTCACCGGCCTCAAGGACTTCGTCAACGAGAGCGAGGCCGGCTATTTCCCTGCCGACTCGATCCTCTATCTCTGCACCGGCAGCCAGGGCGAGGCCCGCGCGGCCCTGTCACGGATCTCCGACGGGACCCATCCCCATGTGAGCCTGGGGAAGGGGGACTCCTGCGTTTTCTCCTCGCGGGTCATTCCCGGCAACGAGATCGCCATCCGCAACCTGCAGAACCGCATGGCCGACCGCGGGGTGCGGCTCTACACCGACAATGACCATCCGGGCATCCACGTCTCTGGCCACCCCTGCCGGGACGAGCTGGCGCGCATGTACGCCTGGGCGCGGCCGCAGATCGCCATCCCGACGCACGGGGAACGCCGTCACCTGCTGGAGCATGCGGCCTTCGCCCGCGACCTGCAGGTGCCGCAGACGGTGGCCCCCCGTAATGGCGACATGGTGCGTCTGGCGCCTGGACGGGCGGAGATCATCGACGAGACCCCGGCCGGCCGGCTCTATGTCGACGCCAATGTGGTGGTCAGCGAAAATGGCGAGGCCCTGCGCGAACGCCGGCACGCCGCCCACAATGGCGTGGTGACCGTGGCCGTGGTCCTCGATGGCCGCGGAAAGATCACCTCGGGACCCCAGGTGCGGGCCATCGGCATGCCCACCGATGATGACTATCCCATGGACGAGGCCCTGGACGATCTCGCCGAAGAGGCCGAGCGCGCTCTGGCGCGCCTGTCTGGCGCCGATCGCGACCTGGATCAGGCCGTGGAGACGGCCATGTCGCGGGCGGTCAAGAAGGCCTGCCAGCGGGTGTGGGGCCGCCGCCCCGTGGTGGAGACGACGGTTCTGCGACTTTAGGCTCTTCGCGCCGTAGGGGCAGGGGGCGTATACCGTCCTCCATGATCGGGAAACTGAACCATGTGGGCGTCGCCACGCCCTCCATCGACGCCGCCGTCGCGCTTTATCGTGACGTCCTGGGGGCCACCTCCATCACCGAGAAGTGGGCCATGGAGGAGCAGGGCGTCTGGGTCTGCTTCGTCAACCTGCCGAACTCGCAGATCGAGCTCATCGAGCCCCTGGGGGAGAACTCCCCCTTGAAGGGCTTTCTGGCCAAGAACCCGGCCGGCGGGCAGCACCACGTCTGCTTCGAGGTCGAGGATATCCTGGCGGCCCGCGATGAGATGCGCGCCAAGGGCGCCACGGTTCTGGGGACCGGGGAGCCGCGCATCGGGGCTCATGGGACTCCGGTGATCTTCGTTCACCCCAAGGACATGGGCGGGGTCCTCGTCGAGCTCATGGAAATCCCGAAGGAGGGCCACTGATGGGCGTCACGACAGCCATCGCCATCTATCTCATCATCTGGTGGGTGGTGTTGTTCACCATCCTGCCCATCGGGGTGATCAGCCATGCCGAGGCCGGCATCGACAAGGGCGATGGGGGCGATCCCGGCGCGCCGGTGGATCCCAAGCTGAAGAAGAAGTTCATCACCACGACCTGGGTCTCGGCCATCGTCTTCGTGATCGTCTATCTGGTGATCCGCCTGGGGCTGGTGCCCATGCCGAGTTCCGCCGCCAACTTCTGAGCCTGGCTGCGGGCGCCTGCGCAGGTTCTGCGCCATGTCTGAGCGAGAACGCCTGGAAAATGGGCGATAGGACGGGGGCGGCGGGCGCGCGGCGCTTGCCGATACCTCGCCCCTGTTACGGCGGTTACATTTGAAACAGCCAAACCGGTCCGGCCGGCTTGCGCGCGTTTTCCCCGATGACCAAACTTGAAGGCCGCCCGCAAAACGCAGGCGGCCTTCTTTTCGCCGCTTCGATTGCCAAGGTCGGACGCACGGGGCTAATCAGGGCCTCCCGTCCGAGTTTCGTATCCGAAGGCCCGCCGAATGCGTCTGTCGCGCTATTTCATTCCCACCCTGCGTGAGGCGCCCTCCGACGCCCAGATCGCCTCGCATCAGCTCATGCTGCGGGCCGGAATGATCCGTCAGGAAGCCGCCGGCATCTATGCCTGGCTGCCGCTCGGCCTGCGGGTCCTGAAGAAGATCGAGCAGATCGTCCGTGAGGAAATGGACCGGGCCGGCGCCATAGAGGTGCTGATGCCGACCCTCCAGCTGGCCGACCTGTGGCGCGAGAGCGGCCGCTATGACGACTATGGCGACGAGATGCTGCGCATCAAGGACCGCCATGAACGCGACCTGCTCTATGGGCCCACCGCCGAAGAGGTGATCACCGAAATCTTCCGGGCCCATGTGAAGAGTTACAAGGACCTGCCGAAGAACTTCTACAACATCCAGTGGAAGTTCCGGGACGAGCGGCGCCCCCGGTTCGGGGTGATGCGCGGCCGCGAGTTCCTCATGAAGGACGCCTATTCCTTCGACGTGGACGAGGCCGCGGCCCGTCGCTCCTACAACCGCATGTTCGTCGCCTATCTGAACACCTTCTCCCGCCTGGGCCTGAAGGCGGTGCCCATGCGCGCCGATCCCGGCCCCATCGGCGGCGATCTGAGCCACGAGTTCATTATTCTGGCTGAAACCGGCGAGAGCCAGGTCTTCTGCCATCGCGACCTGGTGGAGATGCCGGCGCCGGGGGACGTGGACTGGGACGGCGACCTGCAGCCCATCGTCGACCAACGCACCGCCCTCTATGCGGCCACCGAGGACATGCACGATCAGGGGCGCTTCGAATCCGAAGTCGCTGAGTCCGACCGTCTGTCGGCGCGGGGCATCGAGGTTGGCCACATCTTCTATTTCGGCGAGAAATACTCCAAGCCCATGCGGGCGGTCGTCACGGGCCCCGACGGCCAGGAACGCCCGATCCATGGGGGCTCCTACGGGGTCGGGGTGTCCCGTCTGGTGGGCGGCATCATCGAGGCGAGCCATGATGCCGCCGGCATCATCTGGCCCGATGCGGTCGCGCCATTCGGCGTGGCGGTGATCAATCTGCGGCCGGGCGACTCGGCGGTGGATCTGGCCTGCGAGCAGGCCTATGGCGCCCTGCGCGACGCCGGCAAGGACCCGCTGCTGGACGACACCGACGAGCGGCCGGGCGCGAAGTTCGCCGCCATGGACCTGATCGGCGCCCCCTGGCAGTTGATCATCGGACCCAAGGGCGTCGCTGAGGGCAAGGTGGAGATCAAGCGCCGCGCCACCGGCGAGCGCCAGTCGCTGCCGCTGGAAGACGCGCTGAAGGCGATCATCGCGTGAGCACTGTGGCCGCGCCCTTCGGACGCTGGGAGCGGATGCTCGCCGGCCGCTATCTGCGCGCCAAGCGCAGCCAGGGCGGGGTGGCGCTGATCTCGATCATCTCCTTTGTGGGCATCATGCTGGCTGTGGCGGTGCTGATCATCGTTATGTCGGTGATGAACGGCTTCCGCACCGAGCTTCTGGACCGGACCCTGGGCTTCAACGGCCATGTCTACGTGGCCGGCGGCTCGCTCTACGAGCCCGAGGTCCAGACCCTGGCCGGTGAGATCGCCGCGCTGCCCGGCGTCACTCAGGCTGCGCCGCTGGTGGAGGCCCAGGCCATGGCGCTCGGGCAGGGACAGATCAGCGGTGTCGTGGTCCGCGGCATCAGCGAGCCGGACCTGCGGCGCACCGAAATCGTTTCCAGCAACATTGTCCGCGGCTCCCTCGAAGGGTTCGGCGTCGGCGAGTATGGCGGCGACATGCTGCTGATCGGCGACCGTCTCGCCGACACCCTGGGCGTCCAGCCCGGCGATCCCCTGACCCTGATTTCCCCCAGCGGCGGGGCCACGGCGTTTGGCTATACGCCCCAGCGCAAGACCTACACGGTCGGCGGCACCTTCAGCGTCGGGATGAGCGAGTACGACCAGCTGTTCATCTACATGCCCCTGGAACAGGCCCAGCTGTTCTTCGCCCGGGAAGGCATGGTCGATGTGGTGGAGATCCGCGTGGCCGATCCTGACCGGGCCCCGGCCATGAAGGCCTCCATCGCGGAGCTGGCGGGCCCGGCGTCCATCGTTACCGACTGGACCCAGCGTAACGCCAGCTTCTGGAATGCGCTCAAGATCGAGCGCAGCGTCATGCGCCTGATCCTGATGCTGATCGTGGCCATTGCGGCCATGAACATCATCTCGGGCCTCGTCATGCTGGTGAAGAACAAGGGCCGCGACATCGCCATCCTGCGCACCATGGGGGCGGGACGCGGCGCGATCCTGCGCATCTTCTTCATGGCCGGCGCATCGGTCGGCGCCCTGGGCACGTTGGTAGGCCTGGTTCTAGGGGTGCTGTTCTGCATCTTCATCGGCCCAATCCAGAATGCGGTCGAATGGGCCACAGGCGCAGAAGTGTTCAGCTCCGACATCTACTATCTGGCCCACATCCCGGCCAAGGTGGACGCCCTGGAGGTGATGATCGTGGTCGGCTGGGCGCTGGCCGTCTCGTTCCTGGCGACCCTGCCGCCCGCCCTGCGGGCCTCGCGTCTCGATCCGGTGGAGGCTCTTCGCTATGAGTGAGGCCCCCGTCCTGGCCGTGCGCGGCCTGGAACGCACCTATGTCACCGGCGATCGCAGCCTGACGGTCCTGCGCGGCGTCGATCTGGATGTCTCGCCAGGCGAGATTGTCGGCCTGATCGGACCTTCGGGGTCAGGCAAGTCCTCGTTGCTGCACGCCGCTGGCTTGCTGGAGCGCCCCAACGCCGGCCAGATCTTCATCGAAGGCCGCGATTGCTCGACCCTCAATGAACGGGCCCGGACCCGGGTGCGCCTGGGCTCCATCGGTTTCGTCTATCAGTTCCACCACCTGCTGGCGGAATTCAGCGCCCTGGACAACGTCGCCCTGCCGATGATGATCGCCGGCCAGGACCACGAGGCCGCGCGGGAGCGGGCGGCCATGCTCCTGGGTCAACTGGGTCTGGCCGAACGTGTCGATCACCAGCCGGCGCAGATGTCCGGCGGCGAACAGCAGCGGGTGGCCTTGGCCCGCGCACTCGCCAACGCGCCCCGCCTGCTGCTGGCCGACGAGCCTACCGGCAATCTCGACCCGACGACCTCGGGCGAGGTGTTCGACAGCCTCTACCGCCTGGCCCGGGAGACCGGGGTGGCGGCGGTGATCGCCACCCACAATCTGGAGCTGGCCCGGCACATGGACCGGGTCCTGGCCCTGAAAGACGGGCATCTGGAGCCGCAGTCGCTGTTCTAGCTAAGGCCTCTCAGCCGCCGAAGGTGGTCGCGCCGTCCGGGCCGATGACGCTGCCCGGATTGTGGGCCACCTCCCAGACATGGCCGTCCGGATCGGCGAAATAGCCGGAATAACCACCCCAGAAGACCGGCTCTGGCGCCTTCAGGGCCTCAGCGCCGGCCGCCAGCGCCTCGGCGAAGGTGGCGTCCACGCCCTCGCGGCTGGGTTCGTTGATGGCGATGGTGACGCCGCTGAACGTCCCATCGATGGGGCGCCTGGCGTCCTCAGCAAGCGCGGCGCGTCCAAACAGACCTAGGGCCAGTCCTGGCAACTGATAGAAGCAGACGTCTTCTGTCGCGCTGACCGGGCTCCAACCTAGACCATCCTCGTAGAAGCAGCGGGCGCGGGAAATATCCTCAACGCCAAGGGTGATCAGGCTGAGACGTTGGTCCATGAGGCGGCTCCGGCGGCGGAAATGAGCAGGGTTGACGGGGAGAACAAAACCAGAATAAGAACATATACGGAACATCCACAAGGGGGTTGGTTATGGTCATTCATCTGGCGCGGGAATCGCTGGCTTTTGTTTCTGTGGCGGGCTTCGTGTGGGTTGTCTGTCAGTTCGCCTATCTGGTGGGCTAGGCCAGCAGCACAGCCAGGGAGGCGGAGATGAACCAGCAGCAGAACGAGGGCTTCGTTCACCTGCGGGTGCGATCGGCCTACTCCCTTCTGGAAGGCGCCATCAAGGCCGACGCCATCGGCGCCTTGGCTGCGGCCAACGACATGCCCGCTGTCGCGCTGACCGACCGCACCAACCTCTATGGCGCCCTGGAGTTTTCGGTGGCGACCCAGGGGCAGGGGGTCCAGCCCATCGTCGGCTGCGCCCTCGCGGTCACCGGGATTGGCGAACGGCAGCCTGACAAGTGGGCCAAGACCCCGACCATCGTCCTCCTAGCCCAGACCGAAGCCGGCTATCTCAATCTCTCGCGCCTGTCGTCCATGGCCTATATCGACAGCGTCGGCGGGGTCGAAGAACCGGCCGTCGCCTGGAGCAAGGTGGTGGATCATGCCGAGGGGCTGATCCTGCTTTCCGGAGGATGGGATGGCCCGGCGGACCCGCTTCTGGCCGCGGGCAAGGTCTCTGAGGGCCGGGCGGTGCTCAGCGAGATGCACCGGGCGTTTGGCGACCGCTTCTATGTGGAGCTGCAGCGTCACGGCCTGGCGCCCCAGGCCCTGGCCGAGCCGGAACTGGTGGCCTTCGCCTATGAGATGGATGTGCCGCTGGTGGCCACCAACGACGCCCATTTCACCCTGCCGGACATGCATGCGGCGCACGACGCGCTGCTGTGCATCGCCGATGGCGCCTTTGTCGGCCAGGATGAACGTCGCCGGGTGAGCGGCGAGCACTGGTTCAAGCCCGCGGCCGACATGCGAGCCCTGTTTGCTGATCTGCCGGAGGCCTGCGACAACACCCTGGAGATCGCCCGTCGCTGCGCCTTCATGGTGCGCAAGCGCGACCCGATCCTGCCGCGCTTTCCCACCGAAGGTGACCGCACCGAGGCTGAGGAACTGGCCCATCAGGCGCGCGAGGGGCTCAAGGGCCGTATCGCCGCGGGCCAGGCCTGCCATGCGCCGGAGACCGAGTATTTCGAGCGGCTGGAGCGGGAGATCGGGGTCATCACCGAGATGGGCTTCCCCGGCTACTTCCTGATCGTTGCGGACTTCATCAAGTGGGCCAAGGCCCACGACATTCCCGTCGGCCCGGGACGGGGCTCCGGGGCCGGCTCGCTGGTGGCCTATTCCCTGACCATCACCGACCTCGATCCGCTGCGTTATGGCCTGCTGTTCGAGCGCTTCCTGAATCCCGAGCGGGTCTCCATGCCCGACTTCGATATCGACTTCTGCCAGGATCGGCGGGAGGAGGTGATCTCCTATGTGCAGCAGCGCTACGGCCGCGACCGGGTGGCCCAGATCATCACCTTCGGCACCCTGCAGGCGCGCGCCGTGCTGCGGGATGTGGGCCGGGTGTTGCAGCTGCCCCTGGGCCAGGTGGACCGTCTGGCCAAGATGGTGCCGGCCAACCCCGCCAACCCGGTGACCCTGGCCAAGGCCATCGAGATCGAGCCGCGTCTGCGCGCGGCCCGGGATGAGGACGAGGCGGTGTCCCGCCTGCTGGATGTCGCCCTCAAGCTGGAGGGCCTCTACCGCAACGCCTCCACCCATGCGGCGGGCGTGGTCATCGCCGACCGGGCGCTCACCGAGCTGACACCGCTTTATCAGGATCCCCGCTCGGACCTGCCGGCCACCCAGTTCAACATGAAGTGGGTCGAAAGCGCCGGTCTGGTGAAGTTCGACTTCCTGGGGCTGAAGACCCTGACGGTGATCGACAAGGCGCTGAAGTTCCTCGATCAGCGCGGCGCCCGGGTGGATATGGGCGTCCTGCCCGTGGATGACGCCAAGACCTATGAGCTGATGTCGGCGGGCCACACGGTCGGGGTCTTCCAGATGGAAGGCCAGGGCATGCGCGACACACTGCGGCAGCTGCGGCCCAACTCCATTGAAGACGTCACCGCCGTCGGCGCCCTCTACCGTCCCGGCCCGATGGACAACATCCCGGCCTTCGTCGACTGCAAGTTCGGCCGTCGGACCATCGACTACCTGCATCCCTCCCTAGAGCCCGTGCTCAAAGAGACCTACGGGATCATCGTCTATCAGGAACAGGTGATGCAGATCGCCCAGATCCTGGCGGGCTATTCCCTCGGGGGCGCGGACCTACTGCGCCGGGCCATGGGCAAGAAGAAGAAGGACGAGATGGCCCAGCAGAAGGCCATGTTCGTCGCCGGCGCCTCGGAGCGCGGAGTGCCGGAAAGTCAGGCGGCCTCGATCTTCGAGCTGGTGGACAAGTTCGCCGGCTATGGTTTCAACAAGAGCCACGCGGCGGCCTATGCGGTCGTCTCCTACCAGACCGCCTGGCTCAAGGCGAACGCGCCGGTGGAGTTCTTCGCCGCCTCCATGAGCCTCGATATCGCCAACACAGACAAGCTGGCGGTCTTCTATCAGGACGCCAAGCGGTTCGGGGTGACGATCCGGGCGCCGGACATCAACCGCTCCGGGGCCGATTTCGAGGTGGCCGCCGGGGAGGTGCTCTACGCCCTGGGCGCGGTGCGCAATGTGGGCCTTGCGGCCATGCAGCACGTGGCGGAGTTGCGCCGGGAAGGGGGCCCCTTCCGGGACATCTTCGACTTCGTGGAGCGGGTCGATCCGCGGCATGTGAACAAGCGGACCTTCGAGACCCTGGCCCGGGCCGGGGCGTTCGAATCCATCCACCCCAACCGGGCCCAGCTGGTGGCCGCCGCCGACGCCCTGATCGCCTACGCCCAGAGCGTGGCGGCCGACCGGGCCTCGGCCCAGGCCAGCCTGTTTGGCGGCGATCAGGCCGGCGTCGGGCGGCCCCGGCTGCCCCGGGCGGAGATGTGGACCCCGGTTGAGCGCCTCGACGAGGAGTTGGCGGCGGTCGGCTTCTATCTCTCCGGCCACCCGCTGGAAGACATGGTGCCGGCCCTGCGCCGTCGGCGCACCGAGCTTCTCACCGAAGTGATCATCAAGGCTGAGGCCGGCGCCGAGGTGTTCCGCATGGCCGGGGTCGTGCGGCGCAAGCAGGAGCGGGCCTCCCAGTCCAGTGGCGAGAAGTTCGCCTTCGTCACCCTGTCGGATCCGACCGGCGAGTATGAGGTCCTGTTTCCCCCTGAGTCACTGCGTCGCTGTCGCGACGTGCTGGAGCCGGGCAAGGCGGTGTCCATCAAGGTCCGGGCCAAGGCCCGGGACGGGGAGGTTCGGTTCTTCGGCGACGAGGCCGAGCCGGTGGAGAAGGCGATCGAGAACGCGGTGGCGGGCTTGCGGGTGCACATCTCGCCGCGCAGCGCCGAGATCGACGCCCTCAAGCGCCGACTCGAGGGCGCGGCCAACGCCCGTGGCGGCGAAATCATTCTGACCGCGCCCCTGGAGGGGGGGCGTGAGGTGGAGGTCAAGCTGCCCGGCCGGTTCACCCTGGACGGCTCCATGCGCGGCGCGCTGAAGACCGCGCCTGGGGTTCTCTACGTCGAAGAACTCTAGGGCGCCGCGGCGGGGGCGGCTCCGGGCGCCTGGCGCTTGCTTTTTCTGTGATCTGCACGTATGCCGCGCCCATCACACACGCAGGCGTGCGGCGACTCCCGGGGAGACATCCCGAGGGTTACCGTTCCGGGCTCCCCAAAAGGGGGTTTTGGCTTGCGGAGGCATACCGGAAAAAGGAGCCATTCATGGCGCTTCCCGACTTCTCCATGCGTCAGCTCTTGGAAGCTGGCGCCCACTTCGGCCACCAGACCCACCGCTGGAACCCGAAGATGGAACGCTACATCTTCGGCTCGCGGTCGAACATCCACATCATCGACCTGTCGCAGACCATCCCTCTGTTGCATCAGGCCCTGGTCAAGGCCCGCGACGTCGCCGCCGGCGGTGGCCGCATCCTGTTCGTCGGCACCAAGCGCCAGGCGTCTGACCCGGTGGCCGTGGCCGCCAAGCGTTGCGCGCAATACTACGTCAATCACCGCTGGCTGGGCGGCACGCTCACCAACTGGCGCACCGTGTCGGGCTCGATCGCCCGCCTGCGCGAGCTGGAAGGTCTGCTGGAAGGCGAAGGCGCCAAGCGCAGCAAGAAGGAGTTGCTGCAGCTGACTCGCGAGCGCGACAAGCTCGAGCTCTCCCTGGGCGGGATCAAGGACATGGGCGGCATTCCCGACCTGATGTTCGTGATCGACACCAACAAGGAAGCCATCGCCATCCAGGAAGCCCGGAAACTGAACATTCCGGTGATCTCAATCCTGGACACCAACTGCGATCCGGCTGGCATCACCTATCCGATCCCGGGCAATGACGACGCCGCCCGCGCCCTGCAGCTCTATTGCGACCTGATGGCCGACGCCATTCTGGACGGCCTCACCGCCGGCCAGGTCGCCGCTGGCGTGGACCTGGGCGCGTCTGAGGCGCCCATGGAGCCGGCCCTGGCCATGACCGCCGCCGCCGAGCCGGAGGCCGCCGCGCCTGCCGCCCCGGAAGGCGAGACGACCCAGGCCTAAGGCCCGGTCCGCCCTCCGGGGCGGGCTTCGACATCAAACTGTGACGGCTGGGGCTCTATCCAGAGGCCCAGCCGTTGATTCTAGACCAAGGGAGCCGAGCCATGGCGGAAATCACCGCTGCGCTGGTCAAAGAGCTGCGCGAGAAGTCTGGCGCAGGCATGATGGACTGCAAGAAAGCCCTCCAGGAGAATGGCGGCGACATCGACGCCGCGATCGACTGGCTGCGCACCAAGGGCCTGTCCAAGGCCGCCAAGAAGTCGGACCGCGCTGCGGCCGAGGGCCTCGTGGCCGCCGCCACCCGTAAGGATGGCGCGGGCATGACCGGCGTGGTCGTGGAGCTCAACGCCGAAACGGACTTCGTGGCCCGCAACGAGCTGTTCCAATCGGCGGCCAAGGACATCGCCCAGGTGGCCCTGGACGTCGAAGGCGTCGATGCGATCTCGGCGGCCAAGACCGCCAAGGGCGAAGTCGTGTCCGACGTGGTCACCAACCTGATCGCCACCATCGGCGAGAACATGATGCTGCGCCGGGCTTCGCGCCTGTCCGTGGCCCAGGGCGCCGTGGCCTCCTACATCCACGCCGCCGCGGCGCCGGACCTCGGCCGCATTGGCGTGCTGGTGGCCCTGGAAGGCGCCGGCGACCAAGCCAAACTGCAGGAGGTCGGTCGCAAGATCGCCATGCACGTGGCCGCCACCAACCCGCTGTCGCTCTCCACCGACGACCTCGACCCCGAGGCCGTGGAGCGCGAGAAGGCCATCTTCACTGAACAGGCCCTGGCTTCTGGTAAGCCGGCCGGCGTGGTCGAAAAGATGGTTGAAGGCCGCATCCGCAAGTTCTTCGAGGAAGTCGTCCTGCTCAAGCAGGCCTTCGTGATGAACCCGGATCAGACCGTCGAGCAGCTGATCGCCGAACTGGCCAAGGAAACCGGCTCGCCGGTGACCATGACCGGCTTCGTCCGCTTTGGCCTGGGCGATGGGGTGGAGAAGAAGACCGACGACTTCGCCGCCGATGTGGCCCAGCTCAGCGGCCAGGCCTAGGCCTCAGACGATCTACACTGCAGGGCGCGGCGCGTTCGACGCGGGCCGCGCCCTTGCGCTATCTTGCCCAAGCCAGATTCGGAAAGACGCGCTCATGTCCTCGCCAGCCCCCGCCCTGCGCTACAAGCGGATCCTGCTTAAGGTCTCTGGCGAGGTTCTGATGGGGGAGCAGGGCTTCGGCATCGACCCCAACACCCTCGAGGCGGTGGCCAAGGATATCGCCGAGGTGGTCAGCCACGGGGTCGAGCTGTGCCTGGTGATCGGCGGCGGCAACATCTTTCGAGGCGTCTCCCTGGCCGGCAAGGGAATGGAGCGTTCCAGCGCCGACTATATGGGCATGCTGGCCACGGTGATGAACGCGCTGGCCCTCCAGGGGGCCCTGGAGAAGGAAGGCGTCTTCACCCGGGTCCAGTCGGCCATCCCCATGGATGCGGTCTGCGAGCCCTATATCCGCCGTCGGGCCATGCGCCACCTGGAGAAGGGCCGCGTGGTGATCTTCGCCGCCGGCCTCGGGGCGCCTTACTTCACCACCGACACGCCTGCGGCCCTGCGCTCGGCCGAGATGGGGTGCGAGGCTCTGTTCAAGGGCACCAGCGTCGACGGGGTCTATACCGCCGACCCCAAGAAGGACCCCAAGGCGGTCCGTTATGAACAGCTCAGCTATCATGACGTGCTGGCCCAGGACCTACGGGTGATGGACGCCTCGGCCATCGCCCTGATGCGCGACAACGAGATTCCGATCGTGGTGTTTTCCATCCGCGAGCGGGGAAATTTCCTGAAGGTGCTGAAGGGGCAGGGCGTCTTTACGACGATCGCCTGAACTTCCGCCGACAACCCAACGACCCCATGGAGGAGCCCCAATGGCCGCCGCACCGAAGCCGGTTCTTTCGAGCTACAAGGATCGCATGGACAAGGCCGTCCTGGCCCTGAAGGAGGAGTTCGCCTCCCTTCGCACCGGCCGGGCCTCAGCCGGTCTGCTCGACCAGGTGATGGTCGACGCCTACGGCTCCACCGTTCCGATCAGCCAGGTGGCCGCCGTCAGCGTGCCTGAGCCGCGCATGCTGACCG
This sequence comes from Caulobacteraceae bacterium UBA3198, assembly GCA_002363865.1. Taxonomy (GTDB): domain Bacteria; phylum Pseudomonadota; class Alphaproteobacteria; order Caulobacterales; family Caulobacteraceae; genus Phenylobacterium. Next base: position 226,065 of record DEWY01000015.1, on the reverse strand, counting down.
TCAGCGTCTGGGATAAAGGCGTCGCCGTCTCGGTGGAGAAGGCCATCCGCAACAGCGGCCTTGGCCTCAATCCCGTGGTCGACGGCCAGACCCTGCGGATTCCCATCCCGCCCCTGACCGAGGAGCGCCGGAAGGATCTGGTGAAGGTCGCCGGCAAATATGCCGAGCAGCAGAAGGTGGCTGTGCGCAACATCCGCCGCGACGCCAATGACGACCTGAAGCGCGCCGAAAAGGATGGCGTGATCAGCCAGGACGAGCAGAAGCGCATGGAGACCGAGGTTCAGAAGTTCACCGACGAGGCGGTCAAGCGCGTGGACGAAGCCTTGAAAGTCAAAGAACAAGAGATCATGCAGGTTTGATCGGCTAGCCTGTCGCCAAAGGACGCGCGAGGAACCCATGGCCCGCAGCCCAGAGCCGAATCCTTCCGGACCGCCCGCCAGCAATCTGGCGGGTGAGGCTCTGCATGTGGCCCTCGTGATGGATGGCAATGGCCGCTGGGCCAAGCGCCGGGGTCTCCCCCGCAGTCTGGGCCACCGGGCTGGCGTGGAGGCGCTGAAGCGCACCGTGGCCGCCGCGCCTGAGCTGAATATCCGCTATCTCACGGTGTTCGGGTTTTCGACCGAGAACTGGAGCCGGCCGGCGACGGAGGTGGCCGAATTGATGGCCCTGCCGCGCCGCTATTTCGAAAGCGACCTGGGCCGACTTGAGCGGGAAGGGGTCCGTGTCCGGGTGATCGGCCGCCGCGCCGGCCTCAATGCCGATCTGATCCAGATCATCGAGGAAGCCGAGCGCCGCACCGCCGCGAACGACAAGTTCTTCCTGCAGGTCGCCTTCAATTACGGCGGACAGGCTGATGTGACCGATGCGGCCCGCCGTTTCGCCCAGGATGTCGCCGCAGGGCTCGTCAAGGCCGAAGACCTGGATGAGGCGCGGTTCACGACCTATCTGTCCACAGCCGCGACGCCGCCGCCGGATCTGATCGTCCGGCCGTCAGGGGAGCAGCGTCTGTCCAATTTTCTTTTGTGGGAAGCGGCCTATTCCGAGCTGATCTTCCAGGATGTCCTGTGGCCCGACTATGGGCCGGAGCATCTGAAAGCCGCCATCGACGCCTTCCGCACTCGCGAGCGCCGCTATGGCGCCGTCGCCGATGACGCCCTTGCCGCCGGCTAAGCACTTCGACTGGTCCAATCTCGCCATTCGTGCGGCCTCAGCCCTGGTGCTGGTGCCCGCCGCCGTTGGGGCGGTCTGGTGGGGCGGACCGCCGTTCCTGCTGCTGATCGCCGTGGGCGTGGCGCTCCTCTCCATCGAGTGGGCCGGGATGTCGGCCCCCAAGGCGCCTTTGCGGGTGCTGAGCATCGTCCTGATCTCGGTCCTGGCCGGGGTCTTCCTCATCTATCTGCGCTACGTGCCGCTGGCCTGGGCGATGATGGCCCTGGGCGCCGGCGCAGCCGCCCTCGTGGCGCGCCGGGTCGCCGAGCGTCCCGCTGATGCGGCCTTCGGGGTCGTCTATATCGGCGTCCCCTGTCTGGCCCTGGTCTGGCTGCGCGGCACCCTGGATGGCGCGCTCTGGGTCCTGATGCTGTTCGCCGTCACCTGGGCGGCCGACATCGCCGCCTTCCTGGTCGGAAGCGTGCTCAAGGGGCCCAAGCTGTGGCCGAGGTTCTCGCCGAACAAGACCTGGTCTGGGTTCGCCGGTGGGCTGGCCGCCTCGACGGCGACGGGCGCGCTGTGTTCGGCCCTGTTCGGTCAGGCCATGGACCCACTGACCGGGGCGGTGATCGGCCTGACCGGCGGCCTGGCGACCATGGGTGGCGATCTTTGGGAGTCGATGCTGAAGCGTCGGTTCGGGGTCAAGGACTCCGGAGACCTGATTCCGGGGCATGGCGGCCTGCTTGATCGGGTGGACGGCCTCATGTTCGCCGTGCTGGTGCTGGCAATTGCCCGTCTTGCGGAGCTTTTCACATGAACGCCCACGTCCTGCCGCGGAAGGTCACCGTCCTCGGCGCCACCGGCTCGGTCGGCATGTCGACCCTGGACCTGTTCGATCTGGCCAAGGTCGAGGTCGAGGTCGTCGGACTGACGGGCGGGCGCAACGTCGCGCGCCTGGCCGAACAGGCCCTGCGCTGGCGCCCGGAGATCGCGGTGATCGAGGACGAGGCCGGCCTGCCGGAACTGCGGGACCGACTCAAAGGCTCCGGCGTGAAGGCCGCCGCCGGCGCCGGCGCGATCGCGGATCTAGCGTCCGCAGACGCTCAATGGGTGATGTCGGCCATCGTCGGATTTGCGGGTCTGGCTCCGACCCTCGCCGCGGCGAAATCCGGGGCGGTCGTTGCGCTGGCGAACAAGGAGAGCCTGGTCTGTGGAGGTCCCGGCCTGCTGCGCACCGCCAAGCTCGCCGGCGGCGCCATTATCCCGGTGGATTCCGAGCACTCGGCAATCTTCCAGGTGTTCGATTCCCGGGCCAATGCGCAGGTCTCCCGCGTGATTCTCACCTCGTCAGGAGGGCCCTTCCGGACCTGGACCCAGGCCCAGATGGCGCACGCCACGCCCGAGCAGGCCGTCGCCCATCCGAACTTTTCCATGGGCGCCAAGATTTCGGTCGATTCAGCCTCCATGATGAACAAGGGGCTTGAGATCATCGAGGCCGCCTATCTGTTCGCCATGCCGCCGGAGCGCCTTGAGGTCTTGATCCACCATCAGCAGATCATTCACTCGATGGTGGAGTACGCCGACGGGTCGACCCTGGCGCAGCTTGGGCCGCCGGATATGCGCGCGCCCATCGCCTGCGCCTATGCCTGGCCCGACCGACTCCCGTGGCCGGCGCCGCGCCTCGACCTGGTCAAGTCTGGGCCGCTCACCTTCGAGGAGCCGGACCTTGAAAAGTTTCCCGCCCTCGGTCTGGCCAAGGCCGCCCTCGCGGCCGGCGGGGCTGCGCCAGGCGCCCTCAACGCCGCCAATGAGGTCGCCGTGGCCGCCTTCCTTGACCGCAAGATCGGCTTTCTCGATATTGCGGCCACGGTTGCGGAGACCCTGGAGCGATTGGATCGCACAGGAGACCTCGCCGGCGGGGGGGGCGAAGACGCCTTGGAATCAGCCCGGGAGACAGATGCCGCGGCCCGGCGCATCGCCTCGGCCGTTACGGCCGGGCTTTCTGGCTCACGCCAGGCCCCATAGGAGCAGCCCTACCCGATGATCGACTTCCTGCAGACGGCCCTGGGCTACATCATCCCGTTCCTGCTGGTGCTCACCGTTGTGGTGACCATTCATGAACTGGGACACTACTGGGCGGCCCGCGCCTGCGGCGTGGCCATTGACCAGTTCTCCATCGGCTTTGGCCGCAAGGTGTTCGGCTGGCGCGACCGTCAGGGCGTGGAATGGCGGGTCGGCTGGATCCCGTTGGGGGGCTATGTGAAGTTCTCCGGCGACGAGAACGCCGCCAGCGTGCCCGATCACGAGAATCTGGAAGCCTTGCGGCAGCGGATCGAGGCCGAGCAGGGCTCTGGCGCCGCCAGTCGCTATTTCCACTTCAAGCCGGTGTGGCAGCGGGCCTTCATCACCGCCGCCGGGCCGTTGGCCAACTTCGTGCTGGCCATCGTGCTGTTCGCCGCCCTGTTGATGGCGGTCGGGGAGACGGTCATCCCGGCCCGGGTGGCCGCCGTCCAGCCGGACAGCCCCGCGGCCCGCGCCGGCTTTGCTGTGGACGACGTGGTGGTGCGGGCCAATGGCCAGGAGATCGACAACTTCTTCGATCTGCAGCAGATCATCGCCGTGCGTTCTAACGCCCCGACCAGCTTCGTGGTCGACCGGGGCGGTCAATTGGTCTCTCTGACGGCCACCCCAGAACGGCGGCTGGTTTCTGACCGGATGGGCGGAGAACAGAAGATCGGCGTCCTGGGCATCGCTAGCCCCGCCCAGGTGGGCGAGCGCACCGTCCGCCGCTATGGCCCCCTCGAGGCAGTGGCCGGCGGGGTGGAGCGCACCTGGCGGGTCCTGAGTACGACAGTCTATTATCTGGGCCGGGTGGTGACCGGCCGGGAAAGCGCCGATCAGCTGGGCGGGCCCCTGCGGATCGCCCAGGCGTCAGGCCAGGTGGCCCAGTCCGGCGCCCAGGGCGCCCCGGATGCGGGCTCCATGCTGCTCGGCAGCGGCGTGGCGCTGCTGGGGCTGACCGCAGTGCTGTCGGTGGGCATCGGGTTCATGAACCTGCTGCCCGTGCCGGTGCTCGACGGCGGTCACCTGGTCTTCTACGCCTACGAAGCTGTGGCGCGGCGCCCTCTTGCGGCCAAGGTTCAGGCGGCAGGATATCGTGTGGGCCTTGCGCTGCTGCTCGGATTGATGTTGTTCGCCACCTGGAACGATCTGCAGCAACTGCGCGTGTTCAAATTTCTCGGCGGCCTGATTTCCTAGGCTCGCCTTCCTCCCTTTACGGCTGATCAGATGCAAAGATCTCGCGCTCGTAGCGCTGCGCTCGCTTCCGGCTTCGCCCTGCTGTTCTCCTCGACGGCGCTCACGGCGCCGACGGCGGCGCTCGCCCAGGCCCAGGCCGAGGTGGTCCAGCGCATTGCGGTCCGCGGCAATGAGCGGATCGAGCAGGCGACCGTCTTGTCCTACCTGCCCATCCAGCCCGGCGACCGGGTGGACGCCGCCCAGCTCGACCTGGCGCTGAAGGCGCTCTACCGCACGGATCTGTTCGCAGATGTCCGGATCAGCGCGGTGGGCGGTGAGGTGATCGTCGAGGTGGTGGAGAACCCCATCATCAACCGCGTCATCTTCGAGGGGAACCGCGGCCTGAAGGAAGACAAGCTTCGCGACGAGGTCACCCTGCGGCCGCGCGGCATCTTCACCCGGGCGCGCATCCAGCAGGACGTCCAGCGGATTGTGGAGCTCTATCGGCGCTCCGGACGGATCTCGGCCAATGTGACGCCGAAGATCGTCGAGCTGCCCCAGAAGCGCGTCGACGTCATCTTTGAGATCGACGAGGGCGCCAAGAGCGGCGTGCTGCGCACCAACTTCATCGGCAATGTGGAGTTTTCGGACAACGACCTCCGCGACGTGGTCGTGACCGAACAGAGCGCCTGGTACAAGCTGTTCAGCAGCAATGCGAACTATGATCCCGATCGCCTTGAATACGATAAGGAACAGCTGCGCGAGCACTATCGGAACCGTGGCTTCTACGACTTCCGCGTCGTCTCGGCCATCGCCGAGCTGTCCCCCGACAAGAACGGCTTCGTCGTCACCTATACGGTGGAGGAGGGGCCTGAGTACAAGTTCGGGAATGTCGAGGTCGCGACCGAGCTCGAAAAGCTGAACAAGGAAACCCTGGTCCAGATCCTGCCGATCCGTGAGGGGCAAATCTATCAGGACGAGCGGATCGAACAGGCCACCGACACCCTGACCTTCGCCGCCGGCGCGGCGGGGTTCGCCTTTGTGGATGTTCGCCCGCGCTACACTCCCAACCGCGAGACCCGCACGGTCGATGTGACCTTCCAGGTCAATGAAGGGCCGCGGGTCTATGTCGAACGTATCGACATCATCGGTAACACCCGCACCCTGGACTATGTGGTTCGCCGGGAAATGAACCTAGCCGAGGGCGACGCCTACAACCGGGTGCTCGTGGATCGCTCGCGCAATCGGATCCGGGCGCTGGGCTTCTTCAAAGACGTGACCATCGAGGAGGTCCCGGGTTCGGCTCCTGACCGCACGGGCCTGCAGGTCCAGGTCGAGGAGCAGCCGACGGGCGAACTGTCCTTCAGCGCCGGCTACAGCTCGGTGGACCAGCTGATCCTCGATCTCGGCGTCACCGAGCGCAACTTCCGCGGTCGCGGCCAGAACGTCAGGGCCCGGGTTTCTGTGGGCTCGCTTCGTCAGCAGGTGGACTTCTCGTTCACCGAGCCGCGCTTCATGGGGCGCGATCTAGGCGCCGGCGTAGACCTCTACTCCTATCGCTACGACCTGACCGACTATTCGGCCTATCGCACAAACACCATCGGCGGCGGCGTGCGTCTGGGCTTCCCCCTGACTCTGAATGCGCGAGCCTCGGCCCGCTACACACTGCGTCGGGATGAGGTCGAGATCCCGGCCTCCTTCTGCGACCCCAATGCTGCGGTCGTCTCCATCTCGCTCTGCCAGCAGCGCGGGGCCTACACGACCTCCCTGGTGGGCTACGGCGTGCGCCTTGACCGCCGCAACGACCCGATCAACCCGACCCGCGGGTTCTACACCGCGCTGAACCAGGATCTGGCGGGCGTCGGCGGGGACGTGAACTATCTCAAGACCGAGGTCGAAGGCGGCATCTATTACGGCTTCTCACCGAGCTTCATCCTCAGCGCCACCGGCTCTGCGGGCTATGTGGACGGCTGGAACGGCGACACCGTCCGGATCAATGAGCGCTTCTACAAGGGCGGCAACAGCTTCCGGGGCTTTGAAACCGCCGGCATCGGCGCCCGCGACCTCAACTCCGCTCGCGGCGACGCCCTGGGGGGCAAGGCCTACGCCATCGGTTCGGTGGAATTGACCGTGCCGACCTTCCTGCCCGAGCAATATGGGGTGAAGGCTGCGCTCTTCTCCGACTTCGGCACCTTGGGTATGCTGGACGATGAGGATAAGCTCACCGTCGCCGGGGCCGTCGATCCCAACATCGTCGACGACCTCTCTCTGCGGGCGTCTGCGGGCGTCAGCATCTTCTGGCGCTCGCCCATGGGTCCGATCCGTTTCGACTTCAGCCAAGTTTTGGCCAAAGAAGATTACGATAAGACCGAAACCTTCCGGTTCTCCACCTCAACTAGGTTCTGATTTCATGACCACCAAAACCCTCGCCGCCGGCCTCTCCGCCGCGGTGTTCGCGCTCGCGCTCGCCCCGGGCGCGCAGGCCCAGCAGGCGCCCGCCGCCCCGCAGGTCTCCCACGGCGCCGCCATTGCGGGGGTCTGTGTGATGTCGCTCGATAACGCTATCGGCGGCTCCACCGTCGGCCAGTACGTCCAGACCCGGCTGCAGCAGATCGCCACTCAGGTGGAGGCCGAGCTGAAGGGCGAAGAGACCGCCATCACCAATGAGGCCCAGGCCATCGAGACCGGCCGCGCCAGCCTCAGCCAGGACGCCTTCGACAAGCGCCGGGCCGATCTGCAGGTGCGGGTCAACGCCTTCCAGCGCAAGGCGACCCTGCGCGAACGCGAACTGGCCGTGACCCAGCAGAAGGCCATCGCCCGCGTCGGTCAGGAAATGGAGCCGCTGATCCGTCAGGTCTATCAGCAGCGCCAGTGCGCCATGCTGATCAATCGCGACGCCCTGCTGCTGTCCAACCCGCAGATGGACGTCACCGCTGCGGTTGTCACGGCGCTGAACGCCAAGATCACCCAGTTCGCTTTCGACCGTGAACGTCTGGACCAGCAGGCCGTCGGCGCCCAGACTAGGTAAGCCAGCGACTCGCCCAAGGGGCGCGGGTTGCGCCTGGAATCCATATGCCTGACCCGCGCTTCTTTGAGGACCTCGGTCCCCTTCGTGTTTCCCGCCTCGCCGAGCTGACCGGCGCTGAGCTGGCGCCCGGCGCTGATCCTTCCGTGGAGATCAAAGGGGTCGCCGTGCTCGGCCGCGCTCAGGCGGGGTCAGTGACCTTTCTCTCCGACCATCGTCGGGCCGCTGAGCTGGCGGACATCCAGGCGAGCGCCTGCTTCGTTCATCCGCGTCAGGCCCAGGCTGTCCGCAAAGGCTGTGTCGCCTTACTGATCGCCTCGCCCCAGGCGGGGTACGCCCTGGCGAGCCTGGCGCTCCACCGGCCCCGGCGGAGTGCGGCGGACGTCATGGTTTCGGCCAAGGCGGAGATCGAGCCCGACGTGCGGATTGAGCCTGGGGCGGTGATCGGCGACGGCGCTCAGATTGGCGCCGGTTCGGTGATTGGCGCGGGCGCGGTGATCGGGCCGGGCGTCGCCATCGGCCGTCAGTGTGAAATCGGGGCCCGGGCGACCGTCAATTTCGCCCTGCTGGGAGACCGGGTGAAGGTCTTCGCCGGCGCCATGATCGGGGAGGCCGGATTCGGCGCCACCGTGGGCGCGGGCGGTCTGATGGATATTCCCCAGCTTGGCCGCGTCATCCTGCAGGATGGCGTGACTGTGGGGGCCGGCGTTTGCATTGATCGCGGCGCCTATGAGGACACTGTCATCGGCGAGAACACCAAGATCGACAACATGGTCCAGATCGCCCACAACGTCCGCATCGGCCGCAATTGCGCAATCGCCGCCCAGACGGGCATATCGGGCAGCGTGGTGGTCGGTGATGGCGTTCAGTTTGGCGGCCGCGCAGGCGTGGCCGACCATCTGATCATCGGTGAGGGCGCCCGGGTGGCCGCGGCCGCCGGCGTCATGAAGGACATTCCCGCGGGCGAGACCTGGGGCGGTTTCCCCGCCCGACCAATCAAGAAATGGATGCGCGAAGTGGCGTGGCTATCGAGGATGGCGACGCGTCGCGGAGATGGAGCAGGCGCATGAGCCGCAAAGCGCCGGTGAATGAGAACCCCACCGAGATCGATATCACCGAGGTCCTTCGACGGATCCCCCACCGCTATCCCTTCCTGCTGGTCGACCGGGCGGAGGACTACAAGCCCAGCGAGTCGATCGTCGGGATCAAGTGCGTGACCTTCAATGAGCCCTTCTTCGCGGGCCATTTCCCGGAGTATCCGGTCATGCCGGGTGTCCTGATCGTCGAAGCCCTGGCCCAGACCGGAGCCGTGCTGATGTCCAAGTCCCTGGATGTGGACGTGGCCGGCAAGACCATCCTGTTCATCTCCCTGGACAACTGCCGCTTCCGCCAGCCGGTGCGTCCTGGGGATGTGCTGCGGATGCCGGTCGAGGTGGTCAAGCATCGGGGAGACCTGTTCAAGTTCAAGGGCCAGGCCATGGTGGGCGACAAGGTGGCCGCTGAGGCCGAGTTCGCCGCGATGGTGGTGGCCACCCAATGACGGTCGAGATCCACCCCACAGCCATTGTCAGCCCCGGCGCGGAGCTGGCCGACAGCGTCAAGATCGGGCCGTACTCCATCATCGGCGAGCATGTGAAGATCGGCCCGCGGACCGAGCTCCTGTCCCATGTGGTGGTCGAGGGCCACACGACCATCGGCGCCGACTGCAGCGTGCGCAACTTCGCCAATCTTGGCGGTCCCCCCCACCACACGGGATACAAGGGCGAGCCCACCGAATTGATCATCGGAGATCGTAACCGGCTGTGGGAGCACGTCACCATGCACATCGGCACCCCCGAGGGCGGCGGCGTCACCCGGGTTGGCGATGATGGCATGTACATGGCCACCAGTCATGTGGGCCACGACTGCGTGGTGGGCGACAATGTCGTTCTGGCCCATTCGGCGACCCTGGGCGGTCACGTGGATGTGGGCGACTTCGTCATGGTCAGCGGCCTGGCCGCTGTGCACCAGCACTGCCGGGTCGGCCGCTATTCCTTCATCGGCGGCCTGGCCGCGGTGACCAAGGACGTCATCCCCTACGGGCTCGTCTGGGGCAATCACGCCCACCTCGAGGGGCTGAACCTCGTGGGACTGAAGCGCCGGAACTTTTCCCGCGAGATGATCGCCGAACTCCGCTCAGCCTATCGCCTGCTTTTTGCGGAGGAGGGGACCTTCCAGGAGCGGATCGATGACGCCATGGCCACCTTCGGCCACAGCGCCCCGGTGATGGAGATCATCGATTTCATCCGCGCCGAAGCCAACCGGCCGCTCTGTCTGCCGGAGCGGGAGGTCTAGCATCTTGTCCAGGCTCGGCCTGATCGCGGGCGGCGGCGGACTTCCGGTGGAGATCGCCACAGCCTGTCAGCAGGCCGGCCGGCCCCTGTTCGTCGTGCGTCTCAAGGGGTTCGCCGGAGTTGAGCTGGCGGGCTTTCCCGGGGCCGATATCGGCATCGCCGAACTGGGCAAGTGCATGCGCGCGCTGCAAGGCGCGGGCTGCGAGTCGATCTGCTTCGCCGGCCAGGTGAACCGCCCCGACTTCGCCGCCCTGCGGCCTGACGTAAGGGGGCTGAAGGCCTTGCCTGGGTTGATCGCCGCAGCCCGTCACGGGGACGATGGCCTGCTGCGCGCGCTGCTGCAGGAGTTCGAGAAGGAGGGCTTCCGGATCGAAGGCGCCGATGAGGCTCTGGGTGACCTGCGGCTGCCCCTGGGCGTTCTGGGCCGCATCTCGCCCGAACCTCGCCACCACGCCGATATCGCCCGCGCCCTGCACGTGGCCCGGGAGATGGGACGCATGGACATCGGTCAGGGCACCGTGGTCTGCGAGGGACTTGTGCTCGCCGTAGAGGCCCAGGAGGGCACAGACGCCATGCTGCGCCGGGTCGCCGAACTGCCGGGCGCCATACGCGGGGCGCCTGACGCCCTGCGCGGCGTCCTGGCCAAGGCGCCGAAGCCCATCCAGGAGACCCGGGTTGATCTGCCCACCATCGGCCTGGCCACGATCCAGCGCGCGGCGCGGGCCGGCCTCGCCGGGGTGGTGGGGGAGGCGGGGCGCCTTCTGGTGCTCGACCGCAGCGCCCTGATCGAGATGGCCGACGATCTCGGTCTCTTCGTCTTGGGCGTCGATCCTGAGGCGTCATGAGCCGGCCGCTCTGCATCATGCTGGTCGCCGCAGAGGCTTCGGGAGATGACCGCGGGGCCGGCCTGATGGCCGCCCTGAAGCGCCGCCTCGGTCCAGACGGAGTCAGATTTGTCGGCCTGGGGGGCGCGCGGATGACCGCCGAGGGGCTGGTCAGTCCCTTCGACATGTCAGAGCTGTCGATCCTGGGGCTGCTCGAGGGCTTGCTCGCCTATCGACGTGTCGTGCGGCGGGCCGATGAGATGGCCGCCCTGGCGCGCCGGGAGCAGCCTGACCTGGCGATCCTGATCGATTCCTGGGGCTTCACCCTGCGGGTCGCGCAGCGGCTGAAGGCGCAGTCGCCCGATTTGCCCGTCGTCAAATACGTCGCGCCGCAGGTCTGGGCCTCCCGGCCCGGCCGCGCGGCGGTGCTGGCCAAGACGGTGGACCATCTGCTGTCCATCCACACCTTCGACGCCCCCTTCTTCGAAAAGGTGGGGCTGCCCACCACCTTTGTCGGTAACAGCACCCTCAGCCTCGACCTGAACGACGCCGATCCCATGGCGCTCCGTCGTCGGCTGGCCATCTCGCCGGAGGCGCCGGTGCTGATCGTTCTGCCGGGCAGTCGTCGCAGTGAGATCGAGCGGGTGATGCCACCCTTCGAAGACGCTGTCGCGCTTCTGAAAGCGGCGCGCCCGGACCTGCAGGTGATCGTGCCCGCCGCCTCGACGGTCGCCGACATCGTGAAGGCTCGCGTGGCGGGATGGCCCTATCGGGCCCATGTGGTGGAAGGGGAGGCGGACCGCCATTCGGCGATGAAAGCCGCCACCGTGGCCCTGGCCTGCTCGGGCACTGTGACAACAGAGTTGGCCCTGGCCGGCGCGCCCATGGTGGTGGGCTACCGGCTTGGTCCGGTGACCTACGCGATCCTCAAGCGGCTGATCCGAACCGACTATGTGACGCTGTTCAACATTGCCGCTCAGGACTACGTGGCCCCCGAGCTGATCCAGGGGGACTGCAATGGTCCGGCCCTGGCTCGTGAAGTCGCCCTGCGACTGGACGACCCTTACAAGCGCGAGGCGCAGGTAGCGGCCCAGGATGAGGCCTTAGTCAAAATGGGACGCGGCGGCCCCGATCCCTCGGAGGCCGCCGCGCTGGCCGTTCTGAAAATCCTGGGTCGAAGCGAGGCTTAGCCGCGCTTGTCGACCGAGGTGTAGTCCCGCTGAGGGGCGCCGGTGTAGATCTGACGCGGACGCCCGATCTTCTGCGACGGATCCTCGACCATTTCCTTCCACTGGGCGATCCAGCCGACGGTCCGCGCGAGCGCGAACAGCACGGTGAACATTTCCGGCGGGAAGCCAAGCGCCCGCAGGGTGATGCCCGAATAGAAGTCCACGTTAGGATAGAGCTTGCGCTCCACGAAGTAGGGGTCGTTGAGCGCGATCTTCTCGAGCTCCATGGCCACCTTCAGCAGCGGGTCATCGGTGTTGCCGACTTCCGCCAGGACTTCGTGGCAGGTGGCCTGCATGACCTTGGCGCGCGGGTCGTAGTTCTTGTAGACCCGGTGGCCGAAGCCCATCAGCCGGTAGCGGCGGTCCTTCACGCCCTGGACGTATTCAGGGATGTTCTCCACCGACCCGATCTCGGCCAGCATGTTGAGCGCCTCTTCGTTGGCGCCCCCATGGCTGGGGCCCCACAGGCAGGCGATGCCGGCGGCGATGCAGGCGAACGGATTGGCGCCCGACGAACCGGCCAGACGGACGGTCGAGGTGGACGCATTCTGCTCGTGATCGGCATGCAGGATGAAGATGCGGTCCATGGCCCGGGTCAGGACCGGGTTGGGCTTCCAGTCCTCGGCCGGAACCGAGAAGCACATCCGCAGGAAGTTCTCGGCATAGGACTCGTCGTTGCGCGGATGCACGAACGGCTGGCCCTTGGAGTATTTGAAGGCCCGGGCGGCGATCGTCGGCATCTTGGCGATCATGCGGTGGGCCGAGATCATCCGCTGCTGCGGATCATCGATGTTGGTGCTGTCGTGATAGAAGGCCGACAGGGCGCCGACCGCGCCGACCATGATGGCCATCGGGTGGGCGTCGCGACGGAAGCCCGCGAAGAACCGGTCGAATTGCTCGTGCAACATCGTGTGGTAGGTGATGTTGTGGTCGAACTCGGCGAACTGGCTCGCCGTGGGCAGTTCGCCGTGCAGCAGCAGGTAGCAGACTTCCAGGAAGCTGGACTTCTCCGCCAGCTGGTCGATCGGGTAGCCCCGATGCAGCAGGATGCCGGCGTCACCGTCGATATAGGTGATCTTGCTCTCGCAGCTGGCCGTCGAAGTAAACCCTGGATCGTAGGTGAAGACATCGGCCTCGGCGTAGAGTTTGCGCACGTCGACCACGTCCGGACCCGTCGTACCCTTCAAGATGGGTAGTTCGACGGATTTGGCGCCGATGCTGATCTTCGCCGTATCGCCCATGCCATCCCCTTTCAATGAGTAGGAATTAAAACGTCTGTTCGCTTGGCCTTATAGCGGTTTACGCAGCGGGCGAAAGCGCATCGTGGAGGCGGCCGAGGCTTTCCTCCTGGCCGAGCGCCGTCAGGGCTCCGGCGAGGTCGGGCGCAGAGGCCACGCCGGCCAGGCAGACCCGCAAGGCCTGACCGAATTTTCCAATGCCCACGCCTTCCGACTCGGCGAAGGCGCGAATCTCGCCTTCCAGGCTGGGGACGTCCCAGGTGGTCGCCGCAGCCAGTCGGTCGCGCAGCCGGTTCAGTCGACCGCGCGTCTCCTCGGTGAGCAGACCGGCGGCCTTCTCCGGCATGGCCAGGGGGCGCGGCGTCAGCACGAAGACGGTGGAGTCCGCCAGGTCCAGAAGGGTCTTGGCGCCGTCCCGCACCAGCGGAATTGTCCGCTCAAGCACCTGGCGCAGCGCGGCGGGGACCTTCAGATCGCGGCTTTCATGGATCGCCGTCACCAGGTCCGCCAGACGGGAGATATCGGCCTGGCGGATGTAGTGGTTGTTGATGTGGTTGAGCTTGGCCCAATCCAGTCGGGCAGGGGCGCTGACCACATCAACGATGTCGAACCAGCTGATCGCCTGCGCGTCGGTGAAGATCTCGTCGTCCCCATGACCCCAGCCGAGCCTGGCCAGATAATTGCGCATGGCCTCGGGGAGGTAGCCCATCGAATCGAATTCGCTGACCGCCTGGGCGCCATGGCGCTTGGAGAGCTTGGCGCCGTCGGGGCCATGGATCAGCGGCAGGTGGGCCCAGACCGGGACCTCCCAGCCGAGCGCCTTGTAGATCAGGGTCTGGCGGGCGGCGTTGTTGAGATGATCGTCGCCGCGAATCACATGGGTCACCCCCATGTCGTGGTCATCGACCACGACGGCAAGATTGTAGGTCGGCGAGCCGTCGGTGCGCAGCAGGATCAGGTCGTCGAGATCCTTGTTCTGGAACCGGATATCGCCCTTCACCTTGTCGGCCACGACGGTGTCGCCAGTCAGCGGGCTCTTCAGGCGGACGACAAAAGGCCGATCTGGGGCGTCATTGCGGGCGATGTCGCGCCAGGGGGAGCGGACCACGCGGCCCTCGGCCCGGGCGGTCTCACGCTCGGCCTCAAGCTCCTCGGCCGTCATGTAGTCGCGATAGGCTTCGCCCTTGGCCAGCAGGTCTTCCACCGCGGCCCGGTGGCGGTCCGCGCGGGCGGCCTGGAACACGGGGGGCTCATCGGCCTCGAGCCCCAGCCACTTCATGCCGTCGAAGATCACCTCTACGGCGGCCTGGGTGGAGCGCTCGCGATCGGTGTCCTCGACGCGCAACAGGAACTTGCCGCCGGTGTGGCGCGCATAAAGCCAGTTGAAAAGCGCCGTCCGGGCCGTGCCTATGTGCATGGAGCCGGTGGGGGAAGGGGCGATCCGGGTGACGACGGGACGGTCGGGCATCGAGGTCGGGGGTCTTGAGGTGTCGCAGGCCGGCGGGATCGCCGGGCGATGGGGCCGGCGTCTTAGCACGCGCCTGTCCAGCCCTCCTAGTGTGCGGGCGATCCTGGGCCTTCTCGGTCGGCAGATGGCCGACCAGGCCGACCGGTGGAGCCTGTGGACCCCGGTCGCCTTCGGCATGGGCTGTGCTGTCTATTTTGGGCTTGGACGAGAGCCCCTGACGGGCGTGGCGGTGGGCTTTCTGGGCCTGGCCCTCACACTTTTGGTGGCCGCCAGGCGGCTGCCGGTCCGACGCGAGACGGCGCTGGTGCTGATTCTCGCAGCCTTCGCGCTGGCGGGGTTCTCCACCGCCAAGCTTCGAACCCAGGCTGTGGCGGGCCCGGTCGCCCCTGCTGTCTCTGGCCCGGTCCAGATCGAAGGCTGGGTGGTCGACGTGGCCAGTCCGGGGCAGAGTGGCGGCAGCCGCATCATCATCGCCCCGACACAGATCGAGGGGCTTGCGCCGGAGGTCACGCCGACGCGCGTGCGGGTGACCCTTCGCGGCGTCGTACCACCAGCACCCGGGGCAGCGCTGCGGGTGCTCGCTCTGTTGAACCCACCGCCGCCGCCCGCAAGCCCCGGCGGCTATGACTTCGCCCGGGACGCCTTCTACGAGAGCATCGGCGGCGTGGGATTTGCGCTGACGCCGCCCGAGCGCCTGCGACTTCTGGCCCCGCCTCCACGGCTGCGGCTCGACATGAAGATCAACGCGGCCCGCTGGCGTCTGGCCCAGCAGATCGTCGCCAGCATGGGGCCGGAGACTGGCGGGCTGGCGGCGGCCATGGTGATGGGAAATCAGGCCTTCATCCCGCCCGAACAGATCGAGCATATGCGGGCCTCGGGGCTCGCCCACCTGATCTCCATTTCGGGACTCCACATGGCCATCGTCGGCGGCTTCGCTTTCGCCGCCGTCCGCGCGGGCGTCGCGGCCTGGCCGTGGCTCGCCCTGCGGGTGTCGAGCAAGAAGGTTGCGGCCCTCATGGGTCTGGCGGCCGTGGCCTGCTACCTGGTGGTCTCCGGGGCGCCGGCGCCGGCGGAGCGCGCTGCGATCACCGCCTCGGTGGCCTTTGCCGCGGTGATCTTCGACCGGCGGGCCATCAGCCTGCATGGTCTGGCGCTCGCCGCCCTGATCGTCATGCTGATCCATCCCGAGGCGGTGACCGAGCCGGGCTTCCAGATGTCCTTCGCCGCCACCGCGGCCCTGGTGGCGCTTGCCGAGGCCTGGCCAAGGGCGATCCGGGAAATCAGCGCGCCCTGGCCCATCCGGCTGGTTCAGACCGCCATGACCTGGCTGGCCGCCAGCCTGGCCGCCAGTCTTGTGGCGGGCATGGCGACCGGGCCTTTCGCCCTTCAGCATTTCAACCGCATGGCCACCTACGGGCTGGCGGCGAACCTGGCGGCGTCGCCGATTTCATCGTTTCTGATGATGCCCAGCCTCGCCATAGGGGCCGCCCTGACCCCCATCGGATTGGGCGACATCCCTCTGATGGTGTCCGGCTGGGGGATAGAGGCGATCACCCGGGTGGCGGAGGCGGCCGCTGAGGCGCCGGGCGCCAACATGCTGGTCTCAAGCGCGCCCGCCTGGGCCCTGCCCAGCGCCTTCCTCGGGATCCTATGGATGTGCCTATGGCGTGGTCCCGTCCGCTGGATCGGCCTGCCCTTCGCCCTGGCCGTGAGCCTGGCGCCTCGCCCCGAGGCCCCGGGGGTCTGGATCGCGGCCGATGGCGCGCAGGTCGCGGTGCGGCTGGGGGACGAGGCGGTCCTGCTACGCCCAGATGTCAAGCGGTTCGCCGCAGAGCGCTGGGCTCAGCGCTGGGGCCTGACGCCGACCCAGGGTGAGCCGCCGCGGGAGGCCCTGTTCGCCTGCGACCGTTGGACCTGCCGGCCGCGGCCAGCTGCGCCAGTCTCCATCGCCGCCTACTGGAGCCGCAAGCCGCCTGACGCCGGCACTCTGAGAGGGCTTTGCGCCTCAGCCGAACTCGTGATCGTGCGGCCCGCCTTGCCTCCGGAGCCGTGTCCGGGGCGGATCGTCCTGAGCGGCGAAGACTTCGCCCAGGGCGGGTCGGTGGAGCTAGGTCGGGGGCGGGACGGGGTCTGGCGCGCCCAGTGGGCGCAGGACCTGCGTGGCCGCAGACCCTGGAGCTGGGGATCTAGTGGTAGCGACGAATGAGGCCGACCAGGCGACCCTGCACGGCGACCTGATCGGGGCCAAAGATCCGGGTCTCATAGGCCGGGTTCGCCGCTTCCAGAGCGATGGAAGCGCCCTTGCGGCGCAGTCGCTTCAGCGTGGCCTCTTCGCCCATAACCAGGGCGACGACGATCTCGCCCGAATTGGCGGAGTCCGCCCGCCGGATCACCACATAGTCGCCGTCCAGGATGCCGGCGTTGATCATCGAATCGCCCTGGACCTCCAGGACGAAGTGTTCGCCCGCGCCCAGCATGGATTCGGGCACATGCAGACGGTCCCTTTCCTGCTGGATCGCCTCAATGGGTGTGCCCGCTGCGATTTTGCCGAGCACCGAGAGCTCTCGGGTGTCGTTAGCCGCGGCCGCTGGCGCGGCCTCGCCGGGCGCCACCAACTGCGGCTTGAAAGCCTGGCGCCCCTTGGGCGGAGCCGAGGTGGTCGCCTCCTGCGGAAGCTTCACGACCTCCAGCGCCCGAGCCCGGTGGGGCAGGCGCCGGAGAAAGCCCCGTTCCTCCAGGGCGGTGATCAACCGGTGGATCCCGGACTTGGACGCCAGGTCCAAGGCCTCCTTCATCTCGTCGAAGGAGGGCGAGACGCCGGTTTCCTTGATCCGCTCATGGATGAACATGAGCAGTTCGTGCTGCTTACGGGTCAGCATGGGTCTTCCCAACCTTGAGAACAAAGCGCAAACGTTAGCGATGTTCTCTAGGCGTTCTATATTAATGTCAAGTTACCGGGGACGGGCCTGGGAAGACGACGGGCCCGCGGGTCAGGGGGCGGCGAAGTTCAGCGGCAGAGTGGTGGGGTAGGTGGCCAGAAAGCGTTCTGCGACAAAGTGCAGGACCACATCGGGCTGCTCACGCTGGATGATCTCGGCCAGCACGTCGCCTTCGTGCCAGACATAGACCGAGCGGGAGAAGTGCTCGGCCAGGAAGGGAATCGAATCGGTGGCGGTGGAGTCGCGGAAGACCACAGCTCGCGGCAGATCCGAATCGGGGATTTCGTAGATGAGCATCTCCCGGCCGTGGAAGCCGGCCTGATCCTCGGGCGTGAGCGTCAGGCGTTTGGCTCGGATCAGGGCCTCGTCCATATCGTACTTGATGGTGATCTCGAGCATGGCCCGCCAGCGGCCATAGTCGGCGTCGACGTCGAACTCCGGTCGCTGGGTCTCATCGAGCTGGACGTATACGTCGCCTTCGAACCCCGCCCCTGCCGGCAGCAGTTCGCTGGAGGTGATGGCCGGGCGGGTGATGATGCCGGCCTTATCGAGGGTCTCGATCACAAATCGGTAGAGCAGGTAGCCTCCCAGCCAGTTCACATGGGTGTCGCCACGGAAATAGAGGAAGCCCAGCCGCTTCATCCGCTCAAACCAGGGCTGGAGGTATCGGACCTGCGCCGGGAAGTGTCTGGCCATCCAGGTCGCGGGGCGGCCAGAGTCGGACTTCAGCTCCGCCAGGCCCATCGGCAGGTATTCCTGATAGGCGACGCTCTTCTCGGGCGTGATGAACATCAGATAGGGGGTCGGCGCCAGAGCCTCGAGCCGCGCCTTCAGTATGGCCGCGACCTGCTCGCGCTCACCCCTGGTCCATCGGGTGATCCCGAACTGCCAGGGCAGGAAGTCATTGGTGTCATTGACCAGGAAGACCCAGCCCCCGGGCGCGGCCAGGGCCTTTCCGGGCTGACGGGCCTTGGCGGCGGCGACGCGGCGGGCGGCCTTGCCCCGCCAGATCACGACATGAGATCGCGGACGGCGGCGGTGACGTCAGCCTGACGCATCAGGCTTTCCCCGACCAGCATCGCGCGGGCGCCGGCGGCCGCCAGCCGTCGGACGTCGGCAGGGCCCGCGATGCCGCTCTCGGTGACCAGCAGGGCGTCGGGTGGCGCCAGGGCGGCGAGGCGTTCGGTCGTCGCCAGGTCGGTTTCGAAGGTGCGCAGGTTGCGATTGTTGACCCCGACGAGCGCTGCGCCCATGCGGCCGGCGCGGGCCATCTCATCCGCGTCATGCACCTCGACCAGGGCGTCCATGCCGAGCCGGCGGGCCTCGGCCTGCAGCTCGCCAGCCAGGACGTCATCGACCATGGCCAGGATGATCAGGATGGCGTCGGCGCCGAGCGCGCGGGATTCCGCCACCTGCCACGGATCGACCAGGAACTCCTTGCGTAGGGCCGGCAGGCTGACGGCTTCACGGCCGGCGCTCAGATAGGAATCGGCGCCCTGGAAGCTGGGGCCGTCAGTGAGGATGGACAGGCAGGCCGCGCCGCCGGCCTCATAGGCCTTGGCCAGCGATGGCGGATCGAAGTCGGCGCGGATCAGGCCCTTGGACGGGGAGGCCTTCTTGATCTCGGCGATCAGGGCGAGGCCGCCAGGCCTGTGCGCGGCTTTCAAGGCGGCCAGGAAGCCGCGGGGGGGCGAGGGCGCCTTGGCCGCGGCCTCCACCTCGGCCTGGGTCCGCTCACGCTTGCGGCTCGCCACCTCGTCGCGCTTGTAGGCGGCGATCTTGTCCAGCACGTCGCTCATCAGGCGGTGATCTCGCAGAGCTTGTTCAGGGCGCTCAGGGCGCGGCCGTCGTCCAGCACCTGGCCGGCCAGCTCCACGCCCTCGCGCAGGGTCTCGACCCGCTCTCCCACCAGGAAGGCGGCTGCGGCGTTCAGGGCGACGATATCGCGATAGGCGCCGGTTTCACCCTCAAGCAAGCGACGCAGAGCCGCGGCGTTGGCCTCCGGCGCCCCGCCGGTCAGGTCGGACAGAGCCGCCTTGGGCAGGCCGACGGCGTCGGGAGTTATGGTGAAGAGACGAACCTGGCCGTCCTTCCATTCGGCCACCTGGGTCTCGCCCGTGGTGGTCATCTCGTCCATGCCGCCGCCATGGACGACCCAGGCGCGCTCGGCGCCCAGCCCGCCGAGCACGCGGGCGAGGGGTTCGACCCAGCGCTCGGAGAATACGCCGAGCACCTGCCGCTGGGCGCCGGCGGGATTGGCCAGGGGGCCCAGCAGGTTGAAGAGGGTGCGGAAGCCCAGCTCAGCCCGGATGGGCGAGACGTGCTTCATAGCCCCATGGTGGGCCTGGGCGAACAGGAAGCAGATGCCGGCCTCGTCCAGGGCGCGCAACTGCTGGTCACGACCGGCCATGATGTTGACGCCAAGGGCGGTCAGCACATCGGCGGCGCCCGACCGGGAGGACAGTGCCCGGTTGCCATGCTTGGCGACCTTCAGCCCGCCGCCCGCCGCCACAAAGGCCACGGCGGTGGAGATGTTCAGGGTGTGCAGCCCGTCGCCGCCGGTGCCGCACACATCGATCACCTGATGGGGGTGATCCAGGGTGACGGCCGCCTCGCGCATGGCCCGGGCGCTCGCGGTGATCTCGCCCACCGTTTCGCCCCGCATGCGCATAGCGGTCAGGGCTGCAGCCACCTGGGCCGGGGTCGGCTCGCCGCGCAGGCACGCAGAGAAGAAGACCTGGGCGTCTTCCTCAGAGAGTGTGGCGCCGTCCGCCAGGCGAGCGAGGAGCGGCTTGAAGGCCTCGGACATGGGCGGGCCTCAGGCCAGGCTCAGGCGCCGGGCGCCGGCCAGGTCCAGGAAGTTGGAGAGAAGCGCGTGGCCGCCCTCGGTGGCGATGGATTCGGGATGGAACTGAACCCCGAAGATCGGCCGGCTCACATGCTGCACGCCCATGACCTCGCCATCCTCGGTCCAGGCCGTGACCTCCAGAACGTCGGGCATGGTCTCCCGGCGAACCGAAAGGCTGTGATAGCGGGTGGCGGTGAAGGGGTTGGGCAGGCCCGCGAAAACGCCCTTGCCGGTGTGATGCATCGGGCTGGTCTTGCCATGCATCAGGCTGGCGGCGCGGATGACCTCGCCGCCAAAGGCCTGGCCGATGGCCTGGTGACCGAGACAGACGCCCAGGATCGGCAGGTCGTCCGGCGCCTTGGCCAGCAGGTCCAGGCAGACGCCCGCCTCATTGGGGGTGCAGGGGCCCGGTGAAAGGAGCACACCCTCGGGCTTCAGCGCGATCGCCTCTTCGGCGCTCAACGCATCGTTGCGGTGGACCAGCGTTTCGGCCCCAAGCTCGTTCAGATAATGGACGAGGTTGTAGGTGAAGCTGTCGTAGTTATCGACGACCAGGATCATGCCATTCCTCTAAGCGAAAGCTCGGGGGGCGCAAAGCGCCACGTTGCATATGGGGGCGGGCGGGCTGATGCTGAACCCATGTCGCTCACCGATTCCGCGCTTGATTCCGACGCCATCGCCCAGGCCAGAAGCCTGCTTGCGCCGGCGCCCAGCAAGGAGCGCCTTTGGCCCGTGGTCGCCGCGGCCGCCTTCGCCGCGGTCGCCGCCCTGGCCTTGGCCGGCGCGATGATCACCGCGCCGCCAGTGGTCAGCCAACCGATGGTGCAGACGGATTCAGAGTCGCTGGACTTGGCGCTCTAGACGAACCGCCAGGCGTTCTCGGCGGCTTGGCGCAGGGCCCGGGCCTTGTGCATGGTCTCGTCATACTCGGCGTCAGGATCGGAGTCGGCCACTACGCCTCCGCCGGCCTGGATGAACATCTGGCCGTCCTTGAAGCAGGCCGTGCGCAGGACGATGCAGGTGTCCACCGAGCCGTCGGCGCCGAAATAGCCCACCGCTCCGGCATAGCCGATGCCGCGCTTTTCGATCTCCAGCTCGTCGATGATCTGCATGGCCCGGACCTTGGGCGCCCCTGACAGGGTGCCGGCCGGCAGGGCGGCCATCAGCACGTCCACAGGATCAACACCCTCCGGAGCGTCGCCTTCGACATTGGAGACCAGGTGCATGACGTGGCTGTAGCGCTCGACGAAGAAGGAGTCGGTCACCCGCACCGCCGGCCCCTTGGCCCGGGGCGTCTCAGCGTTCCGTCCCGGCTGGCGCAGCATGGCCACGCGGCCCACATCGTTGCGCCCGAGGTCCAGCAGCATGAGGTGTTCAGCCCGCTCCTTGGGATCGGCGATCAGCTCCTGTTCGAGGGCCAGATCCTCTTCCGGCGTGGCGCCCCGCGGGCGGGTGCCGGCGAGGGGGCGGATGGTGATCTTCCCGTCCCGCAGGCGGACCAGGATTTCCGGGCTGGAGCCCGCCAACTGGAAGTCCCCGAAGTTCAGATAGAACAGGAAGGGCGACGGATTGGTGCGCCGAAGTGAGCGGTAAAGCGCCAGGGGATCGAGGGGGAAGGGTGCGCGGAACCGGTGGCTCGGCACGACCTGGAAGATGTCGCCGGCCCGGATGTAGGCCTTGGCCTTCTCGACGATGTCTCGATAGGTCTCGCGGCTGACCGGCGTCGTGAAGGCGTCTGGCGTTGGGACGCCCTGGCCGGTCAGGCCCGGGGCGGGCCGGCGCAGGTCGTCTTGCACAGCTTCCAGGCGGGCCTTGGCCGCCGCATAGGCGGCCTCGGCCGAGTCCGGGCCCGGACGCACTGTCGTCGCCAGGATGATCTCCTGTCCGATCGAATCGAAGATGGCGACGATGGAGGGGCGGGTCATGATGCCGTCGGGCAGGCCCAGCGGATCAGGATTGACGTTGGGCAGGCGCTCCACCAGCCGGACCATGTCATAGCCGAGGGCGCCGAACACGCCCGCCACCATGGGCGGCAGACCCTTGGGGATCTCCAGGCGAGCGCTGGCCACTAGGTCCCGCAGGGAATCGAGGGTCTGGGCGGTCTGCGGCGTGAACCGACCTGCAGCGATGTCGTCGCCCTCGGCGATCTCGGCGACCTGACCCCGACAGCGCCAGACCAGGTCCGGCTTGAGGGTGATCACCGAATAGCGACCCCGCCAGGCGCCGCCCTCCACCGACTCAAACAGGAAGGCGTAGGGCTGGCCCTGAGCGATCTTCAGATAGGCCGAGACCGGCGTTTCCAGGTCGTCGATCAGGCGGGTCCAGACGACCTGGGCGGCGCCCGAGGCGTATTGGGCGGCGAAGTCGGCGGAATCGGGCTCCAGGCTCACTCGGCGAACTCCTTCGAAGCCGGCGTCTTGGCGGCGGCCTTGGGGGCGGGGACTTCCGGATCCAGCCCCAGAACCGCCCGGGCGCGGGCCTCGTCCACCCGGACCTTGACCTTGTCGCGGGCCGCCAGGCTTGAGGCCTCGGCCATGTCGCGGAAGAGCGCCATGCTCGCCTGACCGCGCCCGTCCTCGACGGCCTGGGCCACCTGGGCGACGTCACCAGGGCGGACCGCCTCAAGCTTGCCGACCACCATGCCGAACTGGACGTCGCGGGCGGTGAACACCTCCTGCGGGGCGGCGCCGAAGGCGCGCACCAGGGCGTCCTCGGACAGGCGTTCGCCGGGCTGAGCGGTGGCGCGGCTGAGCCCGGTGGCGCGGGTCACGCGAGCCCCGATGGAGCTGGCGGCGGCCTCCAGGCTCTGGCCGCCGCGGACGGCCTCGGCCAGTTCCGTGGCCTTGGCCTCCAGGCGGCGGAGCATTTCGCGCTGCATCCAGACCTGGGTAAGCAGCGGCCGGACCTCGTCGAGGGGCGGCAGGGCCGCGGGGATCACGCGCTCGGTGCGGACGGCGAAATACTCGCCTTCGGTGAGCTCCGTCAGATCGGATTCAGAGCCCTCGGACAAGCCGAAGGCCGTCTCCAGGATCTTCGGCGTCACGCCTTGAACGGGCTGGCCTTCCTGATCGCGGCCCTGCTCGCTCACCGCCGGGAGGGTGATGACCGTCGCGCCAGCCGCCTGCGCCGCTTCGGCGAGGGTGGCGCCGCCGATATGGGCCTCTTCGTAGGTCTGGGTGCGCTCGTAGACCTTCTCGGCGGCCTGATCTCGGCGAATCTCGGCCTCCAGCATCGGACGCACGTCTTCAAGGGTGGGTTCGCGGCCCGGCGTGATGGATGTGACCTTGACCACCGACAGCCCCAGATCGCCCTCAATGGGGTCGCTGACGGCGCCTTGCGCCAGGCCGAAGGCCGCTTCCGCCACCTTGCGGTCGGCGATAGCGCTGCGGGGACGAGCGTCATAGGTCACCGGCTCGACGCCCAGATCCTGCGCGACGGCGGCCGGCGCCTCGCCCTGACGAAGACGCTGAGCGATGCGGGCGGCGGTCGCCTGATCCTTGGCGGGGATCTGCACCAGGGTCCGGGTCTCGGGCTGGGAGAGGGTGTCGCGCCGGAAGGCGAAGCGTTCTTCGAGGTCGGCCTGGGAGACCTCGGCCTCAAGGTCCTGCGCCCGGGGCGCGAAGCGCACGATGGAGAGCACCCGGAATTCCGGCATGCGCAACTGGTCGGCGTTCTCTTCCATGAAGGCTTGGAGTTGGGCGTCGGTCGGCGCGCCAGGCGCCTCGACCGAAGCGATTCCCACCGGGAAGTAGCCCACGTCGCGCTGCTCCAGGTCGACCATGGCCGCCAGGGCGCCATAGGCCCGGGGCGCCCGCAGGCCGCTGACCAGACCTGAGGCGAAATGCTGCTGCGCGATCTCGTCCTCAAGCACTTCGATGAAGCGGTCGGAGGTGAGATTGGTCTCCCCCAGGCGCTGCTCCATGAGGTTCTTGTCGAAACGCCCGCTGATGGGATCGAAGAAGGCCGGGATCTGACGGAGCTGGTCGGCCACGAGGCTGTCGCCCGGGCGCAGACCCATGCGGTCCAGCATTTCAGCCAGGGACTCCCGTGTCGCCACCTGCTCCAGCAGGCCGGCGATCACGCCATTATCCGCCGCCATCTGGGGCGTGATGGGCTGGCCCATCTGCTGCTCGGCGCCCTGGCGCCACTGGTCATATTCCCGGCGGAAGTCCTGATCGCTGAAGCTTCGGCCGCCGGCCTTCACCACAGAAGAAGAAATCTGTCCCTGGAGGATGTCGGACATGCCGAACACGGCGAAGCTGATGACCAGCAGGCCGATCAGGATGGCCGCCACCCAGGATTTGGCGAAGGCGCGAAAAGCGGAGATCATGGGAGGACCCTTCCTCGGGCGCGAAGTCCAGAGGGGCGGGTATAGTGGAGGCGGCTTCCCCCCCGCAAGCACGTGACAGCGTCGATCGCTTGGCTTATCGGCCAGACCCATCCCAAGGAGAGGCCAGATGACCCCACCCACACCCCTGATCGCCGGCAACTGGAAGATGAATGGGACGGGGCCTGCCCTGGTTGAGGCGCGCGCCATCGCGGATGCGGCCGACGTCGCCGGGGTCCGTCTGGCGCTGTGCCCGCCCGCCACCCTGGTCGAGCGGATGAGCCGTGAGGCGGCGGGATCAAGGCTGGAGATCGGCGGCCAGGACTGCCACGCCGACGCGTCTGGCGCCTTCACCGGTGATGTGTCGGCCGAGATGCTGCGAGAGGCCGGCGCACGGCTGGTGATCCTGGGTCATTCCGAGCGCCGGGCCGGTTACGGCGAGACGGACGCCCTGATCACGGCCAAGGCCCTGGCGGCCCTGCGGGCGGGGCTGGAGCCGATCATCTGCGTCGGGGAGACCCGCGCCGAGCGGGAGGAGGGCCGCGCCCTGGCCGTCGTCACCCGCCAGATCCGAGGCTCTTTGCCGGCCGAGCTCGCCGGCAAGCCCTTCACGGTCGCCTATGAACCGGTCTGGGCCATCGGCACGGGGCTGACGCCGACCCTTGAGGATATCGCCGAGGTTCACCACGCCATCCGCGCTACTCTGAAGGACATGTTCGGCGAGGCGGGGGCGGCGCCGGCCATTCTCTATGGCGGCTCGGTGAAGCCCGGCAACGCGGCTGAAATCCTGGCGCTGCCTGAGGTGGGTGGGGCCCTGGTGGGCGGCGCCTCGCTGAAGGCCGCCGACTTCCTCGCCATTGTCGCCGGCGCGCCGAAGGCCTAGCTAAGCGTTGGCGGCGCCTTGAGCCCGCCTGGATCGGCCGCTGTCGGATCTTTGGCCCTATGGCTTTGCGGCGCTCGGGATGATAGAGCGCGCGCTTGGTTTTTCGGCGCGGGTTTCCTTCGGACCCCCGCGCCCAGACGTTTTGGACTTGTCCATGCTTCTCAGCATTCTGCTCGGTATTCAGATTCTGGTGTGCCTGGCCCTGATCGGCCTTGTGCTGCTGCAGCGCTCCGAAGGCGGCGCCCTCGGCATGGGCGGCGGCGGATCGGGAAATTTCATGAGCGCCCGCGGCGCCGGGGATTTCCTGTCGCGCTTCACCTGGATCTTGGGCGGGGTGTTCTTCGCGCTCAGCCTGACCATCACTCTGGTGTCCGGGCGCATCAGCGGCGGCTCGGCCGTCGACCGGCTCGATATCGAGGCCCTTGACCCGACGCAGCTGAACACCGCGCCGGTCGCTCCTGCGCCTGTGGTCCCGGCCGAGACCTCGCCCGCCACCGGCGGCGCCCTGGATGCGCCGGCCGCCCAGATCCGCAACCCCTTCCTCGACGGCGAGAGCGGCGAGGGGACGAGCAGCCCCGCACCCTAGGGGCCAAAGGTCCACCGGTCGTCGGCGTCCCGTTTGCGGCGTCGGGACCTTGAGCTTCCAGTCACAGGCCGCAGCTTGCGGCTCTTCAAGACGTTATGGCGCACCCCCCATGGGGGGCGGCGCCCCGAATCAATGGTAGGTTGATCGCCCATGACCCGGTACATTTTCATCACCGGCGGCGTGGTCTCCTCCTTGGGAAAAGGTCTCGCCTCCGCCGCGCTCGGCGCGCTCCTGCAGGCTCGCGGCTACAAGGTCCGCCTGCGCAAGCTTGACCCCTATCTGAACGTCGATCCGGGCACGATGAGCCCCTATCAGCACGGCGAAGTCTTCGTCACGGAGGACGGCGCCGAGACGGACCTCGACCTCGGCCACTACGAACGCTTCACCGGGGTCAACGCCACCCGCGGCGACAACGTCACAACGGGTCAGATCTACAAGACCATCCTCGAGAAGGAGCGGCGCGGCGACTATCTCGGCGCCACCGTCCAGGTGATTCCCCACGTCACCGACGAGATCAAACGCTTCGTCCTGTCAGATCCGGGGGAGGGGGTCGACTTCGTCCTGGTGGAGATCGGCGGCACCGTCGGCGACATCGAGGGCCTGCCCTTCTTCGAAGCCATCCGCCAACTCGGCCAGCAGCTGCCCCGGGGCCATGTGTGCTTCGTGCACCTGACGCTCCTGCCCTACATCAAGACCGCCGGCGAGATGAAGACCAAGCCGACCCAGCATTCGGTGAAAGAGCTGCGGTCCATCGGCATCCAGCCCGACATCCTGCTCTGCCGCTGCGAGACCGAGATCCCCGCCGGGGAGCGGCGCAAGATCGCGCTGTTCTGCAATGTCCGCGAGAGCGCGGTGATCGAAGCCCAGGACTCCTCCAGCATCTACACCGTGCCCCTGGATTATCACCGCCAGGGCCTGGACACCGAGGTGCTGGAGGTGTTCGGCATCACTGATGCGCCTGCGCCCGACCTGTCGCGCTGGGAGACCATCGGCCACACCCTGACCCACCCGGACGGCGAGGTGAACATCGCCATCGTCGGCAAGTACACCGGCCTGACCGACGCCTATAAGTCCTTGGTCGAAGCCCTGGTCCATGGCGGGGTGGCCAACAATGTCCGCGTCCGCTTCGACTGGGTGGAGGGCGAGGCCTTCGAGGGCGGCGAGGAGGCGATGATCGCCGAGCGCCTGACCGGCGTGCACGGCGTGCTGGTGCCTGGCGCCTTCGGCCAGCGGGGCTCAGAGGGCATGATCCGCGCGGTCCGCTTCGCCCGCGAACACGAAATTCCCTATTTCGGCATCTGCTTTGGCATGCAGATGGCCATGATCGAAGCCGCCCGGAACCTGGCCGGCCTCAAGGACGCCTCGTCCACCGAGTTTGGCCCGACGTCGGAACCCGTGGTCGGCCTGATGACCGAATGGGTGCGCGGCAACGCCCGGGAGACCCGCGGCGAGGGCGACGACCTGGGGGGCACCATGCGCCTGGGCGCCTATGACGCAGTGCTCACGCCCGGCTCGAAAGTGTTCGACATCTATGGCGGTCAGGCGATCAGCGAGCGCCATCGCCACCGCTATGAGGTCAATATCGGCTATCGCGAGGCCATCGAGGGCACCGGCCTGACCTTCTCCGGCCTCTCGCCGGACGGCGTCCTGCCCGAGATCTGCGAGCGCGCCGACCATCCCTGGTTCGTCGGCGTCCAGTTCCACCCCGAACTGAAGAGTCGTCCCTTCGAACCCCACCCCCTGTTCGCCAGCTTCATCGGCGCGGCCAAGGAGCGGAGCCGGTTGGTCTAGTAGCCCGGCCGGTGCAGCACGAGTTGCACGCCGTCGGCGGTGCGCCCCGACAGGCGGTTGGCGTCGCCGCGCAGGGTCGCCAGGGGCTTGCCGTCGTGCTTGATCAGGGTGACCGCACCGTCGATGGGCCTCCAGGCGAAGATCTGGGCGTAGGGCCCGCCCCAGCATTTCTCGGGCTTCAGTTTCAACCCCTGGTTCAGGAAGGCTTTTTCCGACTTCAGCTCCAGGCTGCAGGTAGAGGTCCCGCTCCAGCTGCTGGCCGAGGCGACCCAGTCCCCAAAGGCCTCTTCTGGTTGGATACGCGGCGCGTTGCGCGCTTCTCGGTCCTCTGCAATGGCGCCGATGACCCCGATCAGGGCCCCCACCGCAGCGGCCGTGTCGTTGCCGCCCTGGCGAGGCGCGGCGGCGCCGGCGTTCCAGCTGGGTGTTGTGATCGAGGTTCCGCGGGTGGTCGACTCCGTCCGGCTGCTGCTCGTGCCGGTCGTCTGGCTATTGGTCTCGGTGACGGTGTTGTTTCCCCATCCGCTCTGCCGGGTCTGGGTGGTCGTCGTCGACTGGCTCTGGCCCGTCGTGTTGGAGCGGGTGGTCTCATTGGACCGGGTGAGAGATCCGAGTTGGGCCCAGGCCGGACCGCCCAGCGCGACAGAGATTGAAATCGCCGCCAGTGCGGCCGCAGCTTTCTGAGTCATGTGCATCCCCCCTCAGGAGCCCGTCGAGCTAGCTCAACCAAACGGCGGTTTGCAACCCCAGGGTGGCTGCCGCTCGTCCGATCAAGGGCCACGCCAGACAGGCGCTTGAAACTCCGGGCGGATTGCGTCATACACGCGCGCTCATGTCGGCGGCCCCCGCGGCCGCCGTCTCAATTTTTATACGCCTGCGAGATTCCCATGGCCGTTCCTAAGCGAAAAGTATCGCCCTCGCGGCGCAACATGCGGCGCTCCCACGATGCGCTGGGCAAGAACTCCTTCGTCGAAGACAAGGAAACCGGCGAGCTGAAGCGCCCCCACCACATCGACCTGAAGACCGGCATGTATAAGGGCCGTCAGGTCCTGACGCCGAAGGGAGACTAAGGCTCCAGAAGCCTATCGACCGTCGCAAGACATCGAGGCCTCGCCCGGACCGGGCGGGGCCTTTTGCGTGGCCGATTGCCCGCCCGCGCGAAGGTGGCTAAGCCTCCCGGGCCTTTCTGCAACCCTGCGCCGCCGAGCCTGTGAGGACCGCCATGACCGAGATCGTCGACATCACCGCCCGCGAAATCCTCGACAGCCGCGGCAACCCCACGATCGAGGTCGATGTGATCCTGGAAGACGGGGCGCTCGGCCGCGCCGCCGTGCCCTCGGGCGCCTCCACCGGCGCTCACGAGGCCGTCGAGAAGCGGGACGGGGACAAGGGGCGCTATCTCGGCAAGGGCGTGCTGGGCGCCATCGATGCGGTGAACGGCGAGATCTATGACGCCCTGGCCGGCTTCGAGGCCGAGGACCAGCGCCGCCTGGACGCCACCCTGATCGAACTGGACGGCACGGCCAACAAGTCGCGCCTGGGCGCCAACGCCATCCTCGGCGTCAGCCTGGCGACTGCCAAGGCTGCGGCCATCAGCGCCAACCTGCCGCTTTACAAGTATGTGGGCGGGGTCTCGGCCCGGGTGCTGCCGGTGCCGATGATGAACATCATCAATGGCGGCGCGCACGCCGGCAATCCCATCGACATCCAGGAGTTCATGATCCTGCCCACCGGCGCCGACACCTTCGCCGAGGGCCTGCGCATGGGCGCCGAGATCTTCCACGCCCTGAAGAAGGCCCTGAAGGACGCCGGCCACAACACCAATGTGGGCGACGAGGGCGGCTTTGCGCCGAACATCGGCAGCGCCGAAGAGGCCCTGGCCTTCATCGTCAAGGCCGGCGAGGCGGCGGGTTATCGTTGCGGCGACCACTTCCACCTGGGCCTCGACGTGGCCTCGACCGAGTTCTTCAAGGACGGCAAGTATGTGCTGGACGGGGAGGGCAAGACCTTCGATCCGGCCGGCATGGTCGATTATCTGGCCGCCCTGGTGGCCAAGTTCCCGATCGTGTCGATCGAGGACGGCTGCGCCGAGGATGACTTCGCCGGCTGGAAGCTGCTGACCGACAAGCTGGGCGCCCAGGTCCAGCTGGTGGGCGATGATCTGTTCGTGACCAATCCGGCCCGCCTGTCGGACGGGATCGATCAGGGTCTGGCCAACTCCATCCTGGTGAAGGTCAATCAGATCGGCACCTTGTCGGAGACTCTGGACGCCGTGGATATGGCCCACCGGGCCGGCTACACCGCCGTGATGAGCCACCGCTCGGGCGAGACCGAGGACTCCACCATCGCCGACCTGGCGGTCGCCACCAACTGCGGGCAGATCAAGACCGGGTCTTTGGCGCGTTCTGACCGGACGGCGAAGTACAACCAGCTGCTGCGCATCGAGCAGGAGCTGGGCGACCAGGCCCTCTATATCGGCCGCAAGGCGCTCAAGCACATCTAGGGCCAGCCCCCTGGGCGCAGGACCAGGGTCAGGGCCAGGAGCAGCGCGGGGAATGCCACATAGAGGCCGAGCCCTGCGCCCAGTCCCCACGCATCTGCGACCCATCCTACGAAGGCGGGAAAGCCAGCGCCGGCCAGGCCAATGATCGACACCACCGCGCCGGTCGATCCGGCCTGGCCGGGCCGCAGGGTCAGGACCAGGCTCTGCAGGGCATTGTAGAAGACCGCGCCGCTGACGCCGAAGGCCAGGCCGCCCGCGACCACCATCCAGGCCTGGGGCCCGAAGGCGAGGACCGGCAGGCTCAGCGCCGTCGCCAGGGCCGAGGGCGCCAGGACGGCGCCGGGGGAATCGTCGGGGATCAGCCGCTCCGCCAGGGCGTAGCCGATGAGGCCGCCCACCAGGGCGCCGGTGGACAGGGCGACCGCCATGCCGGGGCCATGGCCTGCGACCTCTTTGAGATAGGCGATCAGGAAGGCCAGGAGCGGCTCATCCAGCAGGGCGAACAGCCCCATCATCACCGCCATCAGCAGCACCCGCCCGTCGGTGAGCACCGCCAGCAGGTCGCGGGCCGCGTGGGCGTCTTCGCCTCGGGGGTGGGGCGGCGGGAAGCGCTGGCTGGTCAGCCACACGCCGTAGGTCAGCATCAGGCTGCCGCCGGCCATGAACAGGCCCCGCCAGCCGAACCCAAGGGCCGTAGCCGCGATCAGGGTGAGGGGCGCCAGCAGATCGCCGACCGACGACCAGGCGTTCACCCGGGCCAGGGCGCGGGGCAGGTCTGGCCCAGCCAGGTCCACCAGGGCCACCTCGCAGCCATGGATGAAGGCGTCGCTGGCCGCGCCCCAGACGAAGGCCGCCACGAACAGGACCCAGAAGCCGTCGGCCAGACCGAAGGTGATCATCGCTGCGCCGTAGGCCAGGGCGCCCAGGGCCGCCAAGGCGCGGCGACTGACATAGTCGGCGGCGGCCTGGAACACGACGCCAACAATGCCGCCGAAGCTCAGCGCCGCCAGGACAAGCCCGTCCTGGGCGTAGCTTAGGCCCACGTCTTCACGCAGTTCCTCCAGCACGCCGGCCGGCAGGAAGGTGAACCACTCGTCGGCGAACCCCACCAACAGCAGGGCGCAGGTCAGGGCATAGGGCGCGCGGGCGAGCGGCGGCAGCGCCCATTGGGCGGCGCGCTTCAGCCGGGCGGCGACGGCGTCAGATCAATTGGGCGGGTGCTTGCGATCCATGACCGCGAGTTTTCACGGCAAACGGCTGAGCTGCAACGCAAAATTAAGCAGACCCGCCGAGTCTGGCTCATCCTTAACGCAGAATCGCCGTGCTCACCGCAGTCCGCTCCTACATCTCGACCGCCTTCCTGGCGCTCCTCATCGTCTATTTCGCCTATCACGCCTTCACCGGCGAGCAAGGTCTGCTGACCTCGGCCCAGCGCGCCCAGACCCTGGCGGTGAAGTCGGCGGAGCTGACGCAGCTGATCGCCCAGAGGCAGGATTTGGAAACCCGGGCCAAGTTGCTGCGCGACACCTCGCTTTCGGCGGATCTGCTGGAAGAGCGGGCCAGGTCCCTCCTAGGCTACAGCGACCCCAGGGACTATGTGATCCGTATCCAGCACGA
Organism: Caulobacteraceae bacterium UBA3198; assembly: GCA_002363865.1. Classification (GTDB taxonomy): domain Bacteria; phylum Pseudomonadota; class Alphaproteobacteria; order Caulobacterales; family Caulobacteraceae; genus Phenylobacterium. Next base: position 194,068 of record DEWY01000015.1, on the reverse strand, counting down.
CGACTCGGCGGGCGGCTGACGGCACGGCCGGCTCCGGGTTAGGGTGCCAGAACGCAAACACGACCCGGGAGACAGACATGGCGCGCGCCAAACAGGCCGCCAAGACCGGCGGATCGCCGGCCGAGACGGTCGAGAGCCTCAGCAAGGATCAGTTGCTGGGCTTCTATCGCGACATGCTGCTCATTCGCCGCTTCGAAGAACGGGCTGGCCAGCTCTATGGCATGGGTCTGATCGGCGGCTTCTGCCACCTCTATATCGGCCAGGAAGCCATCGCCGTCGGGGTCCAGTCGATCCAGGAGAAGGGCGACCAGGTCATCACCGCTTATCGTGACCACGGCCACATGCTGGCCTGCGGCATGGATCCTCAGGAGGTCATGGCTGAACTGACCGGCCGCGCCGGGGGCTCGTCCAAGGGCAAGGGCGGCTCGATGCACATGTTCTCCCGCGAAGCCAATTTCTACGGCGGTCACGGGATTGTCGGCGCGCCGGCGCCCCTGGGGACCGGCCTGGCGCTGGCGAACCGCTACCGCGACAACGGCAAGGTCGCCTTCACCTATTTCGGCGATGGGGCTGCGAACCAGGGGCAGGTCTATGAGAGCTTCAACATGGCCGCCCTGTGGAAACTGCCGGTCGTCTATCTGATCGAGAACAATCAGTACGCCATGGGCACATCGCTGGAGCGGTCGTCGTCTGAGACCCACATGTACAAGCGCGGCGCCTCCTTCCGGATTCCGGGGGAAGAGGTTGACGGCATGGATGTTCTGGCCGTCCGTGACGCCGCCAAGCGCGCGGCGGCTCACGCCCGCAGCGGGGAAGGGCCCTTCATCCTGGAGATGAAGACCTATCGCTATCGTGGCCATTCCATGAGCGATCCGGCCAAGTACCGCACCCGGGAAGAGGTGGACGAAGTCCGCAAGACCCGCGATCCCATCGAGCATCTGCGCGAGCAGCTTGAACGCGACGGCGTGGCCGACGAGGCGACGCTGAAGGGCATCGATGCGGAGGTGAAGCGCATTGTCGCCGACGCCGCCGAATTCGCCCGCACGTCCCCTGAGCCGGACCTCTCCGAGCTCTATACCGAGGTCTATGTGGAGGCCGCCCAGTGACCGACATTCTGATGCCGGCCCTGTCTCCGACCATGGAAGAGGGGACGCTGGCCAAGTGGCACGTGAAGGTCGGCGACACCGTCGCCTCCGGTGACGTGATCGCTGAGATCGAGACCGACAAGGCGACCATGGAGGTCGAAGCCGTCGATGAGGGCGTCATCGAGGAACTGCTGGTAGAGGCCGGCGCTGAAGGCGTGAAGGTCAACGCCCCCATCGCTCGCCTGTCTGGTGGTACGACGCCGGCGAAATCTGCGCCGGCCGCTGATGAGCCCAAGGCTGCGAAGGCCGAAGCGTCCGGGGATCCGGAAAAGACCAGCCCGGCCGAGGCCAAGGCCGAGCAGCCCGACGGCGACGGCCCCGCCGCAGTGCGGCCGAAGGAGGCCCTGGCCGATCCGGACATCCCGGAGGGCGCCAAGCTGGTCAAGACGACCGTCCGCGACGCCCTGCGTGACGCCATGGCTGAGGAGATGCGCCGGGACGACACTGTCTTCCTGATGGGCGAAGAGGTCGCCCAGTACCAGGGCGCCTACAAGGTCAGCCGTGGTCTGCTGGAGGAGTTCGGCGAGCGCCGCGTGATCGACACGCCGATTACCGAGCATGGCTTTGCGGGCCTTGGGGTCGGCGCGGCCATGGCCGGCCTGAAGCCCATCGTGGAGTTCATGACCTGGAACTTCGCCATGCAGGCCATCGACCACATCATCAATTCGGCGGCCAAGACCCACTACATGTCCGGGGGGCAGATCACCACGCCCATGGTGTTCCGCGGGCCCAATGGCGCAGCCTCCCGGGTGGCGGCCCAGCACAGCCAGGACTATGCCGCCTGGTACGCCCACGTTCCCGGGCTGAAGGTGATCGCGCCCTATGACGCCGCCGACGCCAAGGGCCTGTTGAAGGCGGCGATCCGCGATCCGAACCCCGTAGTCTTCCTGGAGCACGAGATGCTCTATGGCCAGGAATTCGACGTCCCGGAGGGAGACGACTACGTCCTGCCCATCGGCCTTGCCAAGGTGCGCCGCACCGGCGCCGATGTCACCATCACCGCCTATTCGCGCATGGTCGGCCTGGCGCTCAAGGCCGCCGAGGAACTGGCCGGGGAGGGGATCGAGGCCGAGGTCGTCGACCTGCGCACCATCCGTCCCCTGGACCACGACACGATCGTCGACAGCGTCAAGAAGACCCACCGCCTGGTGACCGTCGAGGAGGGCTGGGGCCCCATGGGCGTCGGCGCCGAGGTGATCGCCCGGGTGATCGAGCACGCCTTCGACTATCTGGATGCCCCGCCCGCGCGGGTCTGTCAGGAAGACGTGCCTCTGCCCTATGCGGCCAATCTGGAAGCCGCCTCCCTGCCTTCGGTGGAGAAGATCGTGAAAGCCGCCAAGGCGGTCTGCTATCGCTCATGACGGCTGCGGCTGACCTGACCTGGCGCAGCGGCGGCTGTCATTGCCGGGCTGTGCGGTTCGAGGCCGCCCTGCCGGCCAAGGTGACCGTCCAGGCCTGCAACTGCTCGATCTGCGCCATGACGGGGTTCATCCACGCCATCGTCCCGGCCAGTCGGTTCCGCCTGATTTTCGGCCAGGACCAAATCACCACCTATGTGTTCAACACCGGCGTCGCCCAGCACACCTTCTGCAAGGTGTGTGGGGTGAAGAGCTTCTACCGCCCCCGGTCAAACCCGGACGGCTGGTCCGTCAATGTCCGCTGCCTGGACCCGGCCGAGGACCTGGACTTCGACATCGAGCCGTTCGACGGCCAGAATTGGGAGGCCCACGCCGCGGGCCTCACGCACCTCTCCAAGGAATCCGCATGACCGACATCCTGATGCCGGCGCTGTCGCCCACCATGGAGGAGGGCACCCTCGCCAAATGGCTGGTCAAGAAGGGGGACACGGTCGCCGCCGGTGACGTGATCGCCGAGATCGAGACCGACAAGGCGACCATGGAGGTCGAGGCGGTCGATGAGGGCGTGGTCGAGGAGATCCTGGTCGAGGCCGGAACCGAGGGCGTGAAAGTCAATGCGCCTATCGCCCGTCTGTCCGGCGGAACCGAGACCAAGGCGCCTGAACCCAAGCCCGCGGAGAAGGCCGAGCCTGAAGCGCCAGCCAAGGCTGAAGCCAGATCTGACGCGCCCGCCAAGGCCGAGCCTGCAGCGCCGAAGTCCGCTCCGACAAGGACTAAGGATGGCGAGCACATTTTCGCCTCGCCGCTCGCCCGACGGATCGCCGAGCAGAAGGGGCTCGACCTCTCGGCCATCACGGGCTCTGGCCCCCACGGCCGGATCATCGAACGCGACGTGAAGGACGCCAAGCCGGGCGCTAAGCCCGCCACGACGGCTGCGGCTGCGCCGGCCGAGCGCCGCGGCGAAACGCGGCCGGTCCAGTCCCTGCAGCAGATGGGAATCCCTGAGGGGAGCTACGAGCTGATCCCGCTGGACGGCATGCGCAAGACCGTGGCCCGGCGGATGACCGACTCCTTCCGCGACGTGCCGCACTTCCCGCTGACCATCGACCTGGAGATCGACCGCCTGCTCGAGGCGCGGGGTCGCATCAACAAGATGCTCGAAAAGGACGGGGTGAAGGTCAGCGTCAACGACATCATCCTCAAGGCCTGCGCCGTGGCCCTGAAGCGGGTGCCCGAGGCCAACGCCTCCTATTCGCCTGAGGGCATCGCCCTGCACCACCATGCCGACATCGCCATGGCGGTGGCCGTGGAGGGCGGGCTAATCACCCCGATCATCCGCAAGTGCGAGACCAAGGGCCTGGCGCAGATCGCCCAGGAAACCAACGACCTGGCCGAGCGGGCCCGGACCCGGAAGCTGAAGCCCGAGGAATTCCAGGGCGGCACCTTCAGTGTCTCCAACCTCGGCATGTTCGGCATCAAGTCCTTCGCCTCGATCATCAACGAGCCTCAAGGGGCGATCCTGTCGGTGGGGGCGGGGACGAAACAGCCCGTGGTCCGCGGCGACCAGCTGAGCATCGCCACGGTGATGTCTGTGACCATGACCTGCGACCATCGCGTCGTGGACGGGGCCACCGGCGCCCGGTGGCTGGAAGCGTTCAAGGCTCTGATCGAAGAGCCCCTGGCGATGATGGTCTGAGGGGCCAAGACACATGGATTTCGACGTCATCATCGTGGGCGCAGGCCCGGGCGGCTATGTGGCCGCCATCCGCGCCAGCCAGCTGGGTCTGAAGACGGCCATCGTCGAGCGCGAGGCCCTGGGCGGGGTCTGCCTGAACTGGGGCTGCATCCCCACCAAGGCGCTGCTGAAGTCCGGCGAGGTCTTTGAGCAACTGCATAACCTGGCCGACTATGGCCTGGCCGCCGACAAGCCTCGCTTTGACTTCGCCAAGGTAGTCGAACGCTCCCGCAAGGTGGCCGGCCAGCTGAATTCCGGCGTCGGCTTCCTCATGCGCAAGCACAAGATCGAGGTGATCGAGGGGACCGCCCGGCTCGAGAAGGGAACCCCGGCCCCCAAGGTCGTCATCTCCCAGAAGCGGGGCGGCGAACGCACGCTGCAGGCCAAGCACGTGATCCTGGCCACCGGGGCGCGGGCCCGCACCCTGCCGCAGATCGGCCTGGAGCCGGATGGCGACCGGGTATGGTCCTATCGCGAGGCCATGGTCCCCAAGGCGGCGCCCAAGTCGCTGATCGTCATCGGTTCAGGCGCCATCGGCATTGAGTTCGCCAGCTTCTACCGCGCCCTGGGGGCTGAGGTGATGGTGGTCGAAGCCCTGTCGCGCATTCTTCCGGTGGAGGACGAAGAGGTCTCCACCGCCGCGCGCAAGGCCTTCGAGCGCCGGGGGCTGAAGTTCCGCATCGGCGCCACGGTCAAGAAACTCACCAAGTCCAAGACCGGTGTCGCCGTCGAGATCGAAACCGGCGGCAAGACCGAGACCCTGGAGGCCGAGCGGGCCATCGTCGCGGTCGGCATCGTCGGCAATGTCGAGGATCTGGGGCTTGAGGCCCTCGGTGTGAAGATCGAGAAGACCCACGTGATCACCGACGCCCATGGGGCGACCGCCGTGCCGGGTCTCTACGCCATCGGAGATGTGGCGGGTCCCCCCTGGCTGGCCCACAAGGCGAGTCACGAAGGGGTGCATTGCGTCGAGCATCTCGCTGGCCAGCCGGCCAAGAACCTGAACGCCCCGATCCCGGGCTGCACCTACGCCAACCCGCAGATCGCCTCCGTGGGCCTGACCGAAGCCGCGGCCAAGGCGGCCGGGCGCATGGTGAAGGTGGGGCGTTTCGCCTTCCGCGCAAATGGCAAGGCGATCGCCTCAGGCGAAACCGAGGGCTTTGTGAAGACCCTGTTCGACGCCGAGACCGGCGCCCTGGTGGGCGCGCACATGATCGGGGCCGAGGTCACCGAGATGATCCAGGGCTACGCCCTGGCCATGACGCTGGAGGCCACCGAGGCCGAGCTGCACGCGACGGTCTTCCCCCATCCGACGATGAGCGAGGCGATGCACGAATCCGCCCTCGACGCCTACGGGCTCGTCCTGCACGCCTGATCCGGTCGGGTCGCCCCGTCAGGCGACCCGCCGCAGCTCCGCCTCGGCCATCCGCTGAATGGCGACATAGTCGGTCTTGCCGGTGCCCAGGACCGGGATCTCGGGGACCGCCAGAATCTTGCGCGGGACGGTCAGCTCCGGCGCGCCGATGGCCTTGGCGTGGGCCAGCAGGGCGTCGACCTCGGCTTCGCGACGATCGGTGAGCAGGATCAGCCGCTCGCCCTTGCGCGGATCGGGGACGGCGATGACCGCGTGTCGGCATTCCGGCCACACGGCCACGGCGATGTCTTCCGCGGCCGTCAAGGACACCATCTCGCCGCCGACCTTGGCGAACCGCTTCACGCGCCCCTGGATCTTGATCCATTGGTCGTTGCTGATGCCGACCACATCGCCCGTGTCATGCCAGCCATCGACCGGGGCCTCGATCGTGCCGTCGGCGGCAAGATAGCCGGCCATGATATTGGGACCGCGAACGAAGAGCTGCCCCCCGCCGGGAATGCCTTCCACCGGCTCCAGCCGCGTCTCTATGCCGGGCAGCAGGCCCCCGACCGTGCCGCGACGGTTGTCGAGGGGCTTGTTCACCGCGATCACCGGCGCCGCCTCGGTGGCGCCATAGCCTTCCAGCAGTGGGATGGGGCCAAAGCGTTCGGCGACGAGATTGTGGGTCTCCTCGCGCACCTTCTCGGCCCCGCAGACCACGAACTTCAGCCCAGACAATTCCCCAGGCTCGGCGGCCCGGGCGTACTGGTTCACGAAGGTGTCGGTGGCCAGCAGGATGGAGGCCTGGGAGTCGCGGATCAGCGGCGGGATCTGCTTGGTGTGCAGGGGCGAGGGGTACTGAAAGGCCTTCATCCCGGTCAGGATCGGCAGCAGCACGCCGCCGGTGAGACCAAAACAGTGGAAGATCGGCAGGGGATTGAACATCACCCAGTCCGGATCCAGCGGGATATGGGCGGCGATCTGCTGGACATTGGCCACCAGATTGGCCTGGCTCAACACCACGCCCCGGGGCGCGCCGAAGCTGCCGGAGGTGAACAGGATGACGCCGGGATCGGTGGGCTTGCTGCTGGCGCGAAACTGCCGGGTCATCACCCCGCCGGCGGCGGCGAACAGCTTGTCCGCAAGCCCGACCTTTTCCCGCACCTCTTCCAGATAGACCACGTTGGCGATGGGCTCGAGGGCGTCGATCAGGTCGTGCAACTTGCCCTGTTCAATGAACCGATGGGAGGTGAGCACGGTCTTCACCCCCGCCAGCTCACAGGCGGCCTTCAGGTTGCGGATCCCGGCGGTGAAGTTGAGCATGGTCGGGGTGCGGCCGAAGGCGTGCAGGGCGAAGAAGGTCACCACCCCGCCGGCGCTGGAGGGCAGCATCACACCCACCCGCTCACCCTTGGCGGTGAAGCCGGCGATCTTGCGGCCAAGGGCGAAGGCGGCCTGGATCAGGCCGGTATAGGTGAGCGGATTGCGCTCCTGATCTTCCAGGATCGGCTTCTTGGCGCCGTAGCGGGCGCGGGCGGCGATCAGGGCGTCGAAGATCGAGATCTGGCTGTCGCGGGGATCATATGCGGCGGTCACGGGCGAAGGCCTCCCTGGTCCCTGACGCTATTCTGTCGGGCGTCCTGTGCTGGCCGCGACCGTAGAGGGGCCGCTGGCCGATGAAAAGATGTGTGACAGTTCGTGATCTCAGCGCGGCTATTCAATGGCGCCGGGCGCGCCCGCGACCTGGGCCGCAGGGGGGACCTGGGCGTCCAGGAAGGTCGTCACCTCCGCAAGCCAGGCGTCGCGGACCAAATCCGGCGCCAGGTGCGGCGAGGACCCGAGCTGTGGCTGGATCGCCGCCCGGCAGCCCAGAGTCTCGCGGCACGCCTCCGCCGAGGCTAGGCCCACGTCCTTGCCCGCCAGAACAAGGGTCGGGCGGGTTCTGAGCGAGGCGAGATCGTCGGCCGCTAGCTGGGTCTGCTGGGCGCGCCAGGCGAGGCTGTCTCCACTCTGGCGCAGGTCGGGGTTGGCCAGACGCCAGCTGTGAGCCACCCGTCCCCGCCAGGGGTCGGCTCCCGCGGCCATCGCCGCCTCAGACGCGGTCCTGGACCAGGGCCGCCAGCCCGGGCTCGGCAGGCGACCAAGGCCGACACGGACGGCCAGGCTCTCCCACGGCCGGAGCGCCGCCCCGTTCGAGAGGTCAGGCGCGCTCAGGATGACGGAGGCAGTCGGGGTCTGGCGCGCAAGGGTCGCAAGCGCAGTGGCCGCGGCGTCCCCTGAGGCCAACAAGATCAACGGGCGGTCGGGCCGCGGGCGGATGACCTGTGTGATCAGAGCCTCGAGCGCCTGCGGGGCGGTCCCTGGCGGGCCAGGATGAACCATGTCGTAGGGCGGCAGAAGGCGTCCGGATCCGCCGAACGCAGTCCATTCCAGGGTCCAGACCACATAGCCCGCCCGGGTCAGATCCGCAGCGGTTTCGAACCAGACCTCGGCCGGCTCATCGCTGTCGGGCAGAATCAGCACCTGGGCCCGCCGGGCCGCGCCGGCGGGCGCCGTGACCCCGTAGCGAAGTTCCGGCCCGTCCGGGGGCTGGATCGCGCCCCAGGCCCACCCCTCCGGCGCCAGGAAGCGCGGGCCAAGTCCAGGCGGCGGCCGACTGTCCAGCAAGGCGGGGCGCGGGGCGCCGGAATCGCAGGCCGTCAGAACGAGGGCGGCGAGAAGGGCGAGCCATGGGCGCATCGGGCAGTTTCAGCGCAGTTGGGGCCTGCTACGCAAGGGCGCACAATCGCGGCTTGATCCTGAGGCCCGGAGGGACGATCTAGGCCCTATGACCGTCGTCATCGACAATCTGGCCAAGCCCCGTCCGCGCCACCCTGAAAAGCAGGCCAGGCCCGACACCCCGCTCTTGCGCAAACCTGACTGGCTGCGCGTCCGCGCCCCGGGCTCCGAGGGCTACGCCGCCACCCGCAGCGTTGTGAAGGCCCACGGGCTGGTCACCGTCTGCGAGGAGGCGGCCTGCCCCAATATCGGCGAGTGCTGGTCGCAGAACCACGCCACCATGATGATCATGGGCGAGATCTGCACGCGGGCCTGCGCCTTCTGCAATGTGACGACGGGCAAACCCAACCCCCTGGACCCGACCGAGCCGGCCCGCGTGGCCGATGCGGTGGCCAAGATGGGTCTGAAACATGTGGTGATCACCTCGGTCGATCGCGATGACCTGGCCGATGGCGGCGGCGCCCACTTCGCCGAGGTGGTGCGCGCCATCCGCGCCGCAGCTCCGCTGGCGACGGTGGAGATCCTGACCCCGGACTTCCTGCGCAAGCCCATCTCGGCCATCGAGACAGTGATCGATGCGCGGCCGGACGTGTTCAACCACAATCTGGAGACGGTGCCGCGGCTCTATCTGTCGATCCGGCCCGGCGCCCGGTACTACAGCTCCCTGCGCCTGTTGGAGCGGGTCAAGGAGCGCGATCCCGTCCAGTTCACCAAATCGGGCCTGATGGTCGGCCTTGGGGAGACCAAGGAAGAGGTCATGCAGGTGATGGACGACATGCGCTCGGCTGGCGTCGACTTCCTGACCATTGGCCAGTACCTGCAGCCGACCCGCAAGCATGCGGCCATCGACCGCTATGTGACGCCCGAAGAGTTCGGCGCCTATGAGGAGATCGCCCGGGCCAAGGGGTTCCTGATGGTCTCCGCCAGCCCGCTGACCCGCTCGTCCCACCATGCTGGCAAGGACTTCGCCAAGCTGCAGGCCGCCCGGCAGGCCCAGGAGGCCCGCGCCGCCGCCCAGGCCTCGGCGCAGGCGGCGATCCAGGCCTAGGCCGAAATCCTTGTACCATCGCGTTCAGAAGGTGCTGCCGTACCGGCCCGACCAGCTGTTTGATCTGGTGGGGGACGTGGACCGCTATCCGGACTTCGTTCCCTGGATCACCGGCATGCGCAGCTGGAACCAGCGGCCTGTGGGCGAGGGCGTCGACATGCTGGACGCCGAAGCGGCCGTGGGGTTCTCGTTCCTCAAGGAACGATTCTCGACACGGGTGCGGCGCGACTCCGCGGGACGCGTCATCCAGGTCAGCCTGATCTCTGGACCCTTCAAGCGGCTGGAGAACCGCTGGCGGTTCCATGAGGACCCGGCCGGGACCCGGATCGAGTTCGAGATCGATTTCGAATTCAAGTCGAAGATGCTGGCCGCTCTGCTGAGCGCCAACTTCCACAACGCCGTGGATCGACTGATCGGCTGTTTCGAGGCAAGGGCCCGCGACCTCTACGGCGCCCCCGCCGATCCGGCCTGAGTCTTCAGGTCAGCCGCTCGCGCAACATTTCCAGAGCGGCCTGGGCGGCGGCCTGCTGGATTTCAAACCGGGTCTCGAACTCAAACAGCTCCGCCCGGTGGGTGAGACCGTGATTGGTCCGCGCGGTGGCGATATGCACCGTGCCGACGGGCTTCATCCGGGTGCCGCCGTCGGGGCCCGCAATGCCGGTGATCGCCACCGCCAGATGGGCGTTCGAATTCTCCAGCGCGCCTTCGGCCATCATGCGTGCCACAGGCTCCGAGACCGCGCCCAGATCGGCGATCAGGTCCCCGGGCACCCCGAGCATCTCTTGCTTGGCGCGGTTAGAATAGGTGACAAAACCCCGGTCCAGGACGTCAGACGCGCCCGGAATCGCGCAGATCGCCGCGCTCACCAGTCCGCCCGTGCAGCTCTCGGCGGTGACGATTCGCAGGGATTTCTGGCGGGCCTCATCGATGAGAAGCCGCGCCAAGGTCTCGATTTCCAAAGAAAACATGGCTGTATCCGATGCCAGGTACGAAAGGGCGCTAGGCGCCGGGTCGGGCAGACCACACCATTGGCCGCCCTGATCTTACAAGCCGAATCGGCGCCATGACCCTGCAGGACACCCTCCCCAAGGCCAGACCCGCCGTCGCGCCGGCCCTGTTTGGCCTCACGGTCTTCGCCAGCGCCACGCTCGTCTTCATGGTGCAGCCCATGGCCGCCAAGCTGCTGCTGCCCTTGATGGGCGGCGCGCCAGCGGTGTGGAACACCAGCATGGCGTTCTTCCAGGCCGCGCTGCTGGCCGGCTACGCCTATGCTCACCTGTTGCAGCGGGTCGGGACCGTGCGCCGTCAGGCGATGATCCACGGCGGCGCCCTGCTGCTGGCCGCCCTGGTGCTGCCGCTGCGCGTACATGAGCTGCTGGGGCCGCCGTCCTCGGACCATCCGGCCCTCTGGCTGCTGGCGGCGCTGGCCCTCATGGTGGGCGCGCCCTTCGCCGTGCTCTCGGCGACCGCGCCGCTCGCCCAGGCCTGGCACGCGCGCATCTTTCGCGAAGGGGAGGGGCGGGGGCCCTATGTCCTCTATGCCGCGAGCAATCTGGGCAGCCTGATCGCCCTGCTGGCCTACCCCCTGGTCGTCGAGCCGACCCTGGCCGTCCAGGCCCAGACCTTCATCTGGAGCCTGGCCTACGGGGGTTTCGTGGTGCTGATGGCCAGTCTCGGCCTGCTGGTAGCCCGGGCGCCTCGCCTTGAGGTGAGCACGCCCAATCCGATTGTCCAGATCGAGGCCGCCCTGAGCGGTCGGCCCTGGCGCCAGCGGCTGATCTGGATCGGACTGGCGGCGATCCCGTCGAGCCTGATGCTGGGGGTGACGACCCATATCACCACCGACGTGGCCTCGGCCCCCTTCATCTGGGTGGTGCCGCTGGCCCTCTATCTGCTGACCTTCATCATCGCCTTCCAGGAGCGGCCGCTGATCTCCCCGGAGACGGCGCTGATGTTCCAGGCCGCCGCCGTGGTGGCCTGCGCAGTGATCATGCCGTTCCACACCACCAATCTGGTCATCCAGCTCGGCGTTCATCTGGCAGCCTTCTTCCTCACGGCGCTGGTCTGCCATCAGGCGCTGGTGGCCCGGCGACCGCCGCCGGCCCGGCTGACGGAGTTCTATCTCTGCCTGTCCATCGGCGGGGTGGTGGGGGGCGGCTTCAACGCCTTCGTCGCCCCGGTCATTTTCACCAATGTCTGGGAGTACCCCCTGGTGCTGGCTCTGTCGTGCCTGGCGAGGCCCTGGACGTGGGAGACTGGCCCGTTCTGGCGATGGGGCCTGTTCGCGGTCTGCGTCGTGGCGGTCATCGCCGCGCCCATCCTGGCGGGCCTGTACGCCCAGAGCGACTCTGTCGTGCGCATCCTGCTGGGCGTGGTGACCGTTTCAGCCTTCCTGATGCGGCGCAGCTCGATCCTGTTCCTGGCGACGGTGTCAATGCTGTTGATCTCGGCGCAAATGGCCGGAGACAGGGTGGATGTGCGCCAGACCTGGCGCAGCTTCTTCGGCGTCGCGCGGCAGTCGGTGATGCCGGTCCAGGCCCTGGGTGGAACCGTCCACATGCTGGCCCATGGCACGACCCTGCACGGCGCCCAGGCCCGGGCCCCTGAGCACCGCTGCCGGCCGCTGGTCTATTACGCGCCGGAGACGCCCATCGGTCAGGTGTTCGCGGCCAAACGGGCTGAGCGGGCCAGCCTCATCATCGGGGCCGTAGGCCTGGGGACCGGCACGGTGGCGGCCTATGTGCGGCCGGAGGATCGGCTGACCTTCTTCGAGATTGACCCGCTGATGGTCGAGATCGCCAATGACCCCGCCTACTTCTCCTACACGACCGAGTGCGCCAAGGGGCCGATCGACTATGTGATCGGTGACGCGCGCCTGACCCTGGAAGACCAGCCGGAGGGCCGGTTCGACCTCCTGTTGCTGGACGCCTTCTCCTCGGACGCCGTCCCGGCTCACCTGCTTACGGTGGAAGCCGTGGAGATGTATCTGGCCAAGCTGAAGCCGGACGGCGTGCTGATCATGCATCTGTCCAACCGCAATCTGGACCTGATCTCGCCAGCCATGGCTGTAGTGACGGCGGCCGGCGGCCATGGGCTGCTGCAGCGTCATGCGGCGGCCTATGACAGCCCGGTCCTCTGGGAGTCGGCCGAGGATGTGGTCATTGTGGCGCGAACGCCGGAGGGCTTGCTGCCCTATGAGAATGATGTGCGCTGGGATCCAGTCGACGGGACACTGACGGCGCCGTGGACGGACGCCTACACCAACCTGCCAGGGGCCCTCTATGCCCGGATGAAGGAAGTCTGGACCTGGCTCCCGTGAGGGCGGCGCCGCCAGCCTAGCGGGGCTGTTCGATCGTCGCGATGGCCTGGGCCGCCAGGCCCTCCTGGCGGCCGGTGAAGCCCATGCCCTCGGTCGTCGTGGCCTTCACGCTGACCTGGTCTTCTTTCACGGCCAGGATTTCGGCGACGCGGGCGCGCATGGCGTCCCGGTGCGGCCTGATCTTCGGCCGCTCACAGATCAGCGTGACATCGACATTGACGATCTGTCCGCCCCGAGCTCTCACCAGGCCCGCGGCATGAGCCAAGAACCGGTCGGAGGAGGCCCCGCGCCATTGCGGATCGCTGGGGGGGAAATGTTCGCCGATATCGCCGGCCCCCAGGGCGCCCAGCAAGGCGTCGGTCAGGGCGTGCAGCCCGGCGTCGGCGTCGGAATGGCCAATCAGGGTCTGATCATGGTCGATGCTGACGCCGCACAGCCAGACGGCGTCGCCGGGCCCCCACCGGTGGGCGTCGTAGCCCATCCCGGTCCGGACCTGCCGGGCGCCGCCGGCCAGTTGCTCGGCCATGACGAAATCCTCCGGATAGGTCAGCTTGAACAGCATGGGATCGCCAGCAACCAGGGCGACCTTGCCGCCGGTGTTGGTGACCACCTGGGCGTCATCGGTCGGTTCGACGGAGAAATCCCAGGCTTCATAACCTCGTTTGAGAGCGGCTAGCCGGAAGGCCTGCGGCGTCTGGGCCCGCCAGAGCCCCTCCCGTGAGGGCGTCGCCAGATGAGCCTCGTCATTCCGCTTCAAGGTGTCGGCCAGGGGAAGCGCCAGGATGGCGCCCTGGCCTCCTTCCAGGCCAACGAGCAGCCGTTCCACATGCGCTCTGGTGAGGAACGGCCGCGCCGCATCGTGGATCAGGACCCTGTGGTCATCCGGCGCATCACCGAGCCCGGCCAGCCCCGCCTGGACCGAGGCGGCGCGGGTGGCCCCGCCCGGGACAAGGGTGATCCCGCTCAGCCCGCTCAGGGCCGTCTCAGCCTCTACGCGCATGTCCTCGGCGACGACGACGAGCAGTGGCGACGCGCCGGCCGCGGCCAGGGTCTCGAGAGACCATCTGGCCACAGCACGGCCGCCCAGATGGCGCCACGCCTTGGGGACGCCGGCGCCGGCGCGAAGACCGCTTCCCGCGGCGACCACTATGGCCGAAAAGCTCATGGCCTGTGTTTAGGCGCCTGGACGATGTTGTCCAGGCTTTACGGCGCCGCACAAATTGCCTAAAAAGCGGTCGGTAGGGGTGACTATAAAATGAGCAAACAGCTCAAGGTCGGTACGGTGAAGGTGGGCGGGCGCGTCTGGATCGCGCCTATGACCGGGGTGTCTGATCTGCCGTTCCGTCGTTTGGCCAGTCGTCTGGGGGCGTCCTATGTGGCCACCGAGATGGTGGCGTCGGACGAATTCGCCAAGGGACGGCCCGATGTCGTCCGGCGCGCGGCGGTCGGCGAGGGCCTGCCCCTCATGGTCGTTCAGCTGGTGGGCAAGGACCCCGCCACGATGGCGCAAGGCGCCCGCCTGGCGGTTCAGGCCGGCGCCCAGATCATCGATCTCAACTTTGGCTGTCCGGCCCGCGAAGTGACGGGGGTCGCCTGTGGCTCGGCCCTGATGCGCGAGCCCGATCTGGCTGAAGCCATAGTCGCGGCTGTGGTCGAGGCCGTCGACGTCCCCGTGACCGCCAAGATGCGTCTCGGCTGGGACGAGGCCTCGCTCAATGCGCCCGACCTCGCCGTGCGGTTCCAGGGCCGAGGGGTCCAGGCGATCACGGTGCATGGCCGCACCCGCAGCCAGTTCTATCGCGGCGCCGCCGACTGGGCCGCCGTCGCGCCGGTCAAGGCCGCCGTGGACATCCCGGTGATCGTCAATGGCGACATCGTCGATGGCGCCACCGCCCAGGCAGCGCTGGACCAGTCCGGCGCGGACGGGGTGATGGTCGGCCGGGGCGTCTATGGCCGCCCCTGGATCGCCGCCGAGATCGAGGCGGCGCTGTCGGGCGCAGTCTTCGAAAGCCCCGACGTGGAGACCAGGCTGGCGATCGTCCTGGCCCATCTCGACGATAGTCTCGACTTCTACGGCGAACGTCTTGGGCTGCGGATCTTCCGCAAGCACCTGGCCGCCTACATCGATAACGCGCCCTGGCCCACGCAGGCCGAGGCCAGGCGAGCCGCCCGCGGGCGGATCTGCCGACTGGAGGATCCGTCCCAGGTGAAACTGGAGCTGATCGCGCTGTGGCGCGATCCCGAGACGAGGTTGGCCGCATGACCAGTCGGACCAGAACCAAACCGGCAGGGGTCGACCTGCAGGCCCTGAAATCGGCCGCCTTCGACCTGAGTCCTGAACCGGCCCTGGTCATTGATGGCCAAGGCGCCCTGATCGCTGTGAACGAGGCCGCCGAGGCGCTGTTTGGGCAGGGGCTCGGGCTCCTGGCGCGGGGACGCTTCCGCGCCGCCCTGCCGCCGGATTCTCCAATGGTGGCGCTGTTGAACCGCGCCCTGGAAGAAGGCGGCGCGGTGCGGGAGCGAGGGCTGGAGATCAACCTGTTCGGCCAGCCCACCTTCGAGGCCGATGGGGCGGCTGCGCCCCTGGGCGATGGGTCGGTGCTCTTGTCCTTACAGGTCAAGGGGGGCGTCTTTTCCGAGTTCGGCGGCGATGCGGCCGGACTGCGCTCGATCATGGGCCTGGGGCGGATGCTCGCCCACGAGATCAAGAACCCCCTGGCCGGCATCCGCGGGGCTGCCCAACTCCTGAAGGCGGGCGCCCGTGCCGACGACGTGCCTTTGGCGCAGTTGATCGTCGATGAGACGGACCGGGTGAAGCGTCTGGTGGACCGCATGGAGGTCTTCGCCGACGACGCGCCGCCGGCCCGCGATCCCGTCAATATTCACGAGGTTCTGGACCGGGTTCGCGCCCTGGCCGTTAACGGGGTGGCCGACGGCCTCGTGCTGCGCGAGCAGTATGATCCCTCGCTGCCCTCCACCCCCGGCGACGAGGATCAGCTGATCCAGGTCTTCCTCAATCTGGTGAAGAACGCTTCCGAAGCCGCCCACATGCGCGGCGACGGTCGCGGCGAGGTGCTGATCACCACGGCGTTCCGCCACGGTGTCCGCGTGCGGTCGGCCAAGGACCGTCAGCTGCGCGGCGCGCCGCTTGAGGTCCGCATTCAGGACAATGGCCCGGGCGTTCCCGCCCACCTTCGCGAGAGCCTGTTTCAGCCCTTCGTCACCACCAAGCCGATGGGGGCTGGCCTGGGCCTCGCCCTGGTCTCCAAGCTGGTGGTCGGCCACGGCGGCCTGATCGACTTCGAATCCGAGCCCGGTCGGACGGTGTTCCGGGTGTTGCTTCCCATTGTGACTGAAAAGGACGTTACGGCATGAGCGCCGCCGGAAAGAAGATCCTGATCGCCGATGATGACTCCTCCATCCGCCTCGTCCTGTCCCAGTCCTTCACCCGGCTCGGCTACCAGGTCCGGGCCACCGGCAACGCCTCGACCCTGCTGAAATGGGTGTCCGAGGGGGAGGGGGATCTGGTCATCACCGATGTGATGATGCCCGATGAGAACGTGTTCGACGTGTTGCCGCGGATCCGCAAGGAGCGGCCCAAGCTGCCCGTCATCATCATGAGCGCGCAGAACACCCTGCTGACCGCAGTCAACGCCGCCGAGATTGGCGCATTCGACTATGTGCCCAAGCCCTTCGATCTGGACGACATGACCGCGCTCGCCCGCCGCGCCCTGGCGCGGCCGGCCGATCCGGAGGCGTCCCGGGCTCAGGCGCGGGCTATGCGTGATGAGCGCCTGCCGCTGATCGGGCGGTCTGCGCCGATGCAGGAGGTCTATCGCACCATCGCCCGACTGGTGGGCGCCGACCTCACCGTCCTGATCCTCGGGGAGTCCGGCACCGGCAAGGAGCTGGTGGCCCGGGCCCTGCACGACATGGGCCGCCGCAAGGACGGCAAGTTCGTGGTCATCAATCTGGCCGCCACGCCTCGGGAGCGGGTCGAGGCCGAGCTGTTCGGGCGCGCCGACGGGGACAGCGGCAAGCTGGTGGAGGCTGATGGCGGCACCCTGTTCCTGGACGAGATCGGCGACATGCCGCTGGATGCGCAGACCCGTCTGTTGCGGGTGATCGATGGGTCCGAGCCGGCGCTGAATCCGAAGACCGGCCGGCGTCCCAACGCCCGTCTGATCGCCGCCACCAACCGCGATCTGCGCGCCCTGATCGCCCAGGGCCTGTTCCGTGAGGATCTCTATTTCCGGCTGAACGTGGCGCCCATCCGTCTGCCGCCCCTGCGTGACCGCACCGAGGACATCCCCGATCTGGCCCGCTCCTTCCTGCTGCGAGCCAATCGGGAGGGCTTGCCCTCCAAGACCATCGATCAGGCGGCCCTGGAGCGCCTGAAGCTGCACGCCTGGCCGGGCAATGTCCGCGAGCTGGAGAACCTGATCCGCCGGGTCTGCGCCCTCTATGCCGAAGAGCTGATCACCGCCCGCATTGTCGAGAAGGAGTTGGCCGACCAGCAGCCCAGTCAGCCGGGCCAGGAGGGTCCGCTGACCCTCGCCCAACTGGTGGAGCGTCACCTGGGCGGCTATTTCGCCGAGCAGCCTGACGGCGTGCCGCCGGTGGGGCTCTATGATCGCGTGCTCGAAGAGGTGGAGCGGCCCCTGATCCAGCTGACCCTGGCTGCGACACGGGGCAATCAGGTGCGGGCCGCCGAAATCCTCGGCCTGAACCGCAACACCCTGCGCAAGAAGATCCAGGACCTGGGCGTCGACCTCACCCGCGGGCGCAGGTGACGCCAGGCGATTCCGCACCTGGGAACAACCTGACGTAATCTGGCAACATCTGTGTTGAGTTCCAGACACAGTTGAGCCTAGGCTGCGTCATCATGACGTCGCTGGTCGGGAGCCTGGAAACCGCGAGACCGTCCGCCAGACTCTGGCGTGCGATGCAGTCGCGGTACGTGCTTGGCGGGGGCTATTTCCTCGCCGCCGTCCTGACGGCCGTGGCGATCCTCCTGGCGGCCTCGCCGCCGGAGGCCGGGCCGCTTCGGCCGGCGTCCAACGCCATTCTGACGGTGCTCAGCCTCAATCTGGTGCTGATCCTGACCCTGGCCGCCCTGGTCGGGTTCCGCCTGCTGGCCCTTCTAGACGCCCGTTCGGTGGACGCCGGCGCTCGGCTGCACCTGCGTTTTGTCACCCTGTTCGCCCTGGCGGCTGTGGCCCCGGCCGTGGTCGTGGCCCTGTTCTATGGGGTGCTGGTCAACCGCGGCGTCGACAACTGGTTCAGCGAGCGGGTTCAAACCGTGGTGGAGAACTCCGCCACGGTGGCCCGCTCCTATGTGGAGGACCAGAAGCGCTACATCGGCGAGCATGTTTCATTGATGTCGGTGGATCTCAATCGGGCCGCGCCGGCCCTGGCCACCTCGCCGGTCACCTTTGCGCATTTCCTGTCCTACCAGTCTGCCTATCACGCCTTTCCCGCCGCCTATCTCATAGATCGGGAGGGGCGGGTCCTGGCCCGGGCCGAGGCGCCGGATGCGCCGCCCTTCGTGGTGCCGCCGGAATCGAGTTTCCAGGCGGCCGACGAGGGCGACATCTCGGTCCCGGCCTTCGACTCATCGGATCTGATGCGGGCCCTGTACCGGCTGAATGACTATCCCGACGCCTATCTCTATGTGGCGCGCCCGGTAGAGTCGGGGATCATCACCCACCTGATCGAGGCCGAGGGCTCGCTCATCTCCTATCGGGAGGCGGCCCAGAGCCGGGCGCGCATCCAGACGGTGTTTGCGCTGAGTTATGTGGAGACCGCCCTGCTGGTGCTGGTGGGGGCAGTCTGGCTCGGCATGTCGGCCGCCAACGCCATTTCCGGACCCGTGGCGAGGCTGGTGCAGGCGGCGGGCCGCGTGGCCGGCGGTGATCTCAGCGCCAGGGTGGACTCGAAGAACGACCCGGAGGAAATTGCGGTTCTTTCTCGTGCTTTCAACAGCATGACACATGATCTTCAGGCGCAGCAGGAAGCCTTGAGGCGTGCCAGCGACGAGGCTGAGGGACGCCGGGAATTCATCGAGACGGTGCTGTCGGAGGTGAGCGCCGGGGTGATCGGGCTCGATGGCCGCGGGCGGATCTCGGCCTTGAACCGTCAGGCCGCCCAGCTGCTGGAGTTGAGCGACGGCGAGGTGGAGGGACTCACCCTGACCGAACTGGCCCCCGAACTCAGCGCCGTGGCCGGCGAGGCCGCTGTCTCGGGCGAGGCCGAGGCCGAGGTCGATATCCAGCGGGCGCGGGAAAGCCATCGCCTGCGGGTGCGCGCCAGTCGAAGCGACAGCGGGCTGGTCCTGACCTTTGATGATATCACCCGTTTGGTGGCCGCCCAGCGCAACGCCGCCTGGAAGGACGTGGCCCGGCGCATCGCCCATGAGATCAAGAACCCGCTGACGCCGATCCAGCTGTCGGCCGAACGGCTGCAGCGGAAGTTCCGCAAGGATGTGGCGGCGGCCGACCTGGAGACCTTCGACCGCTGCACCGACACCATCGTGCGGCAGGTCGGCGACATCGGCCGGATGGTGGACGAGTTCTCCGCCTTTGCGCGCATGCCCGCCCCCAGGTTCTCACCCCAGGACCTGGCCGAACTGGTCCGGGCCCAGGTCTTCGCCCAGGGGGTGGCTAATCCCGATCTGAAGATCGTCCTGGCCGAGCCTGCGCCAGAGGTTTCGGTCATGGCCGATGGGCGGATGCTGGCCCAGGCCTTGACCAACATCCTCAAGAACGCCGCCGAGGCCGTGCACGCCCGGCTCGAAACCAGCCCCCGCCCTGCGGGAAAGATCACCGTGAAGATGGCGCTGGCCGATGAGACGGCGACCATCTCCGTGGAGGACAATGGCGTGGGCCTGCCGGAAAAGGATCGCGACCGCCTGACCGAGCCCTATGTCACGACCCGCGAGAAGGGGACGGGCCTCGGCCTGGCCATCGTCAAACGGATCCTTGAGGACCATGGCGGCGACCTGGTCCTGACCGACGCCGCTCGGGGACGAGGGGCGCGGGTGGTTCTGAGTCTGCCCATCGCCAGACGCCCAGCGGCCGCCGCGCCCGACTCTACATTGATGTTCGAAGGAGAAGCCCATGGCCGCTGACGTGCTGGTGGTGGACGACGAGGCCGACATCCGCGACCTGGTGGCCGGAATCCTGTCCGACGAAGGCTATGAGGTCCGCACCGCCTCGGACTCCGAGAGCGCGCTCGCCGCCGTTCGGGCCAGGCGGCCGTCGCTGCTGATCCTGGACATCTGGATGCAGGGCGGCGGGATGGATGGTCTGGAGCTTCTGGACCTCCTGAAGTCCCTGGATCCCGATCTGCCTGTCGTCATGATCTCCGGCCACGGCAATATCGAAACCGCCGTCAGCGCCATCAAGCGCGGCGCATACGACTTCCTGGAAAAGCCCTTCAAGTCCGACCGGCTGCTGCTGGTGGTCGACCGCGCCCTGGAGGCGGCCAATCTGCGCCGGGAAAACCGTCGCCTGCGCACCCAGGCCATCATGCCGGAGGGCCTGATCGGCAAATCCATGCCCGCCCAGCATCTGCGCCAGATGATCGCCAAGCTGGCGGCGGCCAACAGCCGCGTGCTGATCGCTGGACCGCCCGGTTCGGGCAAGGAGACCGTCGCGCGGCTGATCCATTCGGCAAGCCCCAGGGGCAAGGGCGAGTTCGTGGCCATCAGCGCCGCGGGCATGACGCCAGAGCGGATGGATGTGGAGCTGTTCGGCGTCGAGGGGGAGGGCGGCCGTCCTGGCAAGATCGGCGTCTTTGAGCGCGCCCATGCCGGCACCCTCTATCTCGATGAGGTGGCCGACATGCCGCGGGAGACCCAGAGCCGGATCCTGCGCGTGCTGGTGGAGCAGCGCTTCCGGCGGGTGAACGGCGACGCCGATGTGCAGGTGGATGTGCGCGTCATCTCCTCGACCTCCCGCAACCTGCGGGAAGAGATCGCCGAGGGGCGGTTCCGTGAGGATCTGTTCCATCGCCTGAACGTGGTGCCCGTGGCGGTGCCAGGCGTGTCGGAGCGGCGGGAGGATATCCCCGAGCTGGTGGAGAACTTCATCGAGCGAATCTGCGAGGCCAGCGGCATGCCCCGGCGCGTGTTGTCGGAGGACGCCATCGGCGCCCTGCAGGTCCGGCCGTGGCCGGGCAACCTGCGCCAGCTGCGCAATGTGGTGGAGCGGATGCTGATCCTGAGTTCCGGCGACCCCAAGGAGCCCATCACCGCCGAGATGGTGCCCTCCGACGCCCCGCCCACCGATGGCGGCGGCCTGCTGGGCGCCGACAAGATCATCGCCCTGCCGCTGCGCGAGGCCCGCGAAACCTTCGAGCGGGAATATCTGAGCGCCCAGATGATGCGCTTCTCGGGCAACATCTCCCGGACCGCCGCCTTCATCGGCATGGAGCGCTCGGCCCTGCACCGTAAACTCAAGTCCCTCGGCCTGTCCGGGGCGCGCGCGCTCGAGGAGGGCGTCGAATAGCCATGGGGCGCATCGCCTATGTGAACGGCCGCTATCAGCGGCACGCCGACGCCGCCGTCCACATTGAGGACCGGGGCTACCAGCTGGCCGACGCCGTCTATGAGGTGTGGTCGGTGTTTGGCGGCAAGCTTGCCGACGCCGAGGGGCATTTCGCCCGCCTGGCCCGCAGTCTCGGCGAGTTGCGGATCCCCGCGCCTATGTCCCGGGCGGCGCTGACCATCGTCCTGCGGGAGGTGTTGCGCCGCAACCAGGTGCGGGAAGGCCTCATCTACCTGCAAGTCAGCCGTGGCGTGGCGCCCCGCGACCACGCCTTTCCGGACGGCGACCTCAGCCCCTCGGTCGTCATCACCGCCAAGAGCCTCGACCGCGCCGCCTCAGAGGCCAAGGCGGCCAAGGGCATCGCCGTTATCACCACCCCGGAGAACCGCTGGGGGCGCTGCGACATCAAGACGGTGGGCCTGCTCCCCAATGTCCTGGCTCGTCAGGCCGCCCGGGAGCGGGGGGCGGGGGAGGCCCTCTTCGTCGATGAGATGGGCCTGGTGACCGAGGGCGCGTCGGCCAATGCCTGGATCCTCGACGGGGACGGCGTGCTGCGCACCCGCGACACCCAGGCCAACATCCTGCGCGGCGTCACCCGCCGCACCCTGCTCGACGTAATCGCCGAGGCCGGTCTGAAGGTGGAGGAGCGGCCCTTCACCCCTGAGGAGATAGCTCGGGCGAAGGAAGCCTTCATCACCGGCGCCGGGTCGCTGGTGCTGCCGGTGATCACCATCGACGGCCAGCCCATCGGCGGCGGAGCGCCGGGTCCGGTGGCGAAGCGGCTGCGGAGCCTCTATATCGAGCGGGCGAAGCAGACCGCCGTCTAAGCGGCCGACCGCGATTGCGCGGCGGCTCAAGGTTGGACTAGCTTGCCTTATGTGTGTGGGGGCGCGTGGCCCCTCGATCGGAGAAAAGGGCGAAAAGCCATGAGCGAAAAAAAGCAGAACCTGCAGGACACCTTCCTCAACAGCGTCCGCAAGGCCAAGACCCCCCTGACCATCTTTCTCGTCAACGGCGTCAAGCTGCAGGGCGTGGTCAGCTGGTTCGACAATTTCTGCGTGCTCCTGCGCCGCGATGGCCAGTCGCAGCTGGTCTATAAACACGCCATCTCCACCATTATGCCGGCCCAGCCCGTCCAGCTGTACGAGCCGGCGGAAGACGAGACCGATTGAGTTCCCCATCCATCGACCATGAGACGCCCGTACAGGGCGCTCTTATCATCCATCCTGAACGCGAGGGCCGCGGCGGCGCCCGGTCCTCCCAGGCGCGCCTTGAAGAGGCCGAGGGGCTCGCCCTGGCCCTGGATCTCGAAATCCGCCGCGGCATGGTCGCCCCGGTGCGCAAGCGCATGCCCGCCACCCTGTTCGGTAAGGGCAAGGTGGCCGAGATTGGCGAGCTCTGCGAGGAGCTCGAGATCGATGTGGCCGTCGTCGACGACGCCCTGACCCCGGTCCAGCAGCGCAATCTGGAAAAGGCCTGGAAGGTGAAGGTCATCGACCGCACCGGCCTGATCCTGGAGATCTTCGCCCGGCGCGCCCGCACGCGGGAAGGCCGGCTGCAGGTGGAGCTGGCCAGGCTCTCCTATGAGCGCTCGCGCCTGGTCCGCACCTGGACCCACCTGGAGCGCCAGCGCGGCGGCTTCGGGGTCATGGGCGGTCCTGGCGAAACCCAGATCGAGACCGACCGCCGCCTGCTGGCCGAGAAGATCGGCCGGCTGAAAAAGGAGCTGGTGGAGGTTCGCCGCACCCGCACCCTGCAGAGGTCGGCCCGCAAGCGCCGTCCCTATCCGGTGGTGGCGCTGGTCGGCTACACCAACGCCGGCAAATCCACCCTGTTCAACCGCCTGACCGACTCCAAGGTCATGGCCGAGGACATGCTGTTCGCCACCCTCGATCCGACCCTGCGGATGCTGAACCTGCCCGACGGTCGTCCGGCCATCCTGTCGGACACGGTGGGCTTCATCTCCGACCTGCCGCACGAACTGGTGGAGGCCTTCCGGGCCACCCTTGAGGAGGTCAAGGAAGCCGACGTCATCCTGCACGTCCGCGATATCGCCAGCCCAGAGAGCGCGGCCGAGGCGGCCGATGTCCGTGAGGTGCTGGAGCGTCTAGGCGTCGACATGGATGAACGCCGGGTGCTGGAGGTCTGGAACAAGATCGACCTGACACCGGAAGAGGACCGGCCGATGCTGGAGGGCGACGCCCGCCGCGCCCATCCGCCCGCCCTGCTCGTCTCGGCGGTGACCGGCGAGGGGGTTACGCCCCTGCTGCTGGCGGTCGCCAGTCTGGTGGACGAGTCCCCGGCGGTTGAGGCTCTTCTGCCAGCCGGGGAGGGGGCCGCGATAGCCTGGCTCTATCAGAACGGTCGGGTGATTGACCGTCACACTGAGGATGATGGCGCCGTCCGCATGGCCGTTCGACTGACGCCTAAAGCCCTCGGACAGTTCGAACAGCTCTTCCCCAGGATTGACCTGGGCGCCGTCTCACATGGGGCGGACGACCTCTAGGCGCGCTCGGCGGCCTTGGCCGCATCCCACAGAGCGTCCATCTCGGCGAGGTCGGACTGCTCAGCGGTCCGGCCGCGTTCGGCGAGGGCGGCTTCGATGAACTGGAAGCGGCGGGCGAACTTGGCGTTGGTGGCGCGCAGGGCGTCCTCGGGCTCGATGTCCAGCTTGCGGGCAAGATTGGCCATAACGAACAGGACGTCGCCGATCTCGCCGCGCAGGGCGTCCTTGTCGCCCGCCTCGATCTCGGCCTCCATCTCGCCGATCTCCTCGCGCAGCTTTTCCAGCACAAAGGACACCTCCGGCCAGTCGAAACCCACCCGGGCGGCGCGCTTGGTCAGCTTCACGGCCCGGGTCATGGCCGGGAGACCGGCGGGCACGTCGTCCAGGAGGCTCTGAGCGCGGCCCTTACCGGCGCGCTCCTGCGCCTTCATGGCCTCCCAGGCCGCCGTCTGCGCTTCGCCAGTGGCGCAGCTCTCGTCACCGAACACATGGGGGTGGCGGCGGATCATCTTGTCGTTGATCGCCTGGACCACGTCCTCGAAGCCAAACGCGCCCTGCTCCTGCGCGATGCGAGCGTGGAACACCACCTGCAGCAGGAGGTCGCCCAGCTCTTCCTTCAGATCCCCGAGGTCGTTCCGCTCAATGGCGTCGGCCACTTCATAGGCCTCTTCCACCGTATAGGGGGCGATGGTGGCGAAGCTCTGCGCCAGGTCCCACGGGCAGCCCTCCTGCGGGTCGCGCAGCCGGGCCATGATGGCCAGCAGGCGCTCCAGAGGCGGAAGATCACTGGGCGGGGCGGGTGACGGCATGGATTTCCTCAGAAGTCTTCGGCTGGGCGCCAAATTCCGGCGCGGCTTCCGCCAGATCCCGGGCTTCAAGAGCGCTGCGGATGACCGCGTGTCGCTCGGCGTTGAGGGGATAGTTCATGATGATCCAGCCCGCCAGCAGCGAAAGAACCGCCGGCGCGGCCAGGAACATCACCTGCAGACCCACCAGGCCCGAGGTCGAATCCGCCGCGCGGGCTTCAAAACCCACCAGATCGAGCCCCACATAGGTAATGCCGATGGCGGCGGCCGAGCCGATCTTCACCGTCCCGCTCAACAGGGCGTAAAGCAGCCCCGTCCGGTCGGCGCCGGACTCCAGCCGCTCCTCATCGCCTACATCGGCCATCATCGCCCGCAGCAGGAAGGGGCCAGCCGAGAAGGGCAGGCCAATCAGGAACATCAGGCCCGCAGCAATCAGCCAGGCGCCAGGCGGGATGACCAGGGCGCCGGCGGTGACGATCGCATAGAATGCCGTCGATACGGCCAGGGCGCGGTGCTTGCCCATCTTGTAGGAGAGCCGCGTCCAGATGGGGCCGCCGACCAGGCCGCCGATGAAATAGACCAGCAGCAGGCCGCCGGCCTCGGCCTTGTCGAAGGCCTTGATGCGCTCGAAATAGAAGAAGAACAGGGCGCCGGTGATCGCTGGCCCCGTGCCGATGGCGAGGTCGGCGGCCAGCAGGCGTCGAACGCTGTTGCGCTTGAAGAGGCCCAGATACTCCCGCAGGCCAGAGCGCTGCTGAGGCCGGACGATGAAGGGCTCGGGCACCTTCCAGAGCGCCAACAGGCCAGTCAGCGGCAGGAGCAGGATGATGAACCAGCCCATGGCCTCCACCCCCAGGGCGTGACCTGGCACGCCCAGCAGGCCCAGAAGCGGGGGCAGGGTGAGGACCAGGATCATGCCCACCACATTGCCGCCCTGCCACCAGGAATAGATCCGCGATCGCTCGTCATAGCCGGGCGACAGGACCGAGCC
Organism: Caulobacteraceae bacterium UBA3198; assembly: GCA_002363865.1. GTDB lineage: Bacteria > Pseudomonadota > Alphaproteobacteria > Caulobacterales > Caulobacteraceae > Phenylobacterium. Next base: position 168,479 of record DEWY01000015.1, on the reverse strand, counting down.
CCAGGATAGGTGGGCCAGGGTGGCGATGGAGAAGCCGCCATAAATGACCAGCAGCCAGAGCCACAGATAGCCTGCGCTGACGCCCGGCCTGGCCATAAACAGCATATAGGCCGCCAGCATCAGGATCGGGATGCCGATCCCGAACCACAGCCTGAAGCGGCCATAGCGGGTCCGGGTCTTGTCCATGATTCCGCCGATGAACGGGTCAAAGGCGATGTCGAGCAGACGGACGCCCATGAACGCCGCCCCGACAGCGGACAGGCTCAGCCCCAACTCGTTCGCATAGAACTCTGGGAGATAGACGACCAAGGGCAGGCCAAGCCCCGCCAGGGGCAGGCAGGGGGCGGCCAGCGCCGCCAGGGTCCAGCTCGAGCGGCGCTCAGACGACATGGGAAAATCTCACTGGAACTATAGGCGCGCGATCTGACCCCGCGCCGCGGCGCATGGCAAGCCTGGGTCAGCGCAGGGCGTAGAGCTGTCCGCGGCTGAGCCGATGGCTGAACCGCTCAAACGCCCATTGGGCGTCGCCCCACACAGCCTGGCGCCGAGAGTCCGCGAGATCGGACGCAAACCAACTGAAACTCAATGGCGTGACCTTGCCGTCGAAGGTGGTCATCTTGCCTTCGATACGGGCGCCGCCGAGGGCGGCGCTGCGGAAGGATAGCCCCGGGCGCGCGAGCATTTCCTGGCGGGTCGGCCGACTGGGCTTGAGGTCGAGCAGGACGAGGTCGACCCGACCGCCGGCCATCACACCCATCTGCTCCAGATCTTCGGTGACCAGGGTCCTAAGTCGCTCAGCCTGCGCCTCGACCTCCGCCAGGCCGTAGGTCTCCGCTGCATTTTCGCGCAGGGCAGGGCTCAACCGCACAGTGACCTGAGGGCCTGCGGCGGCGGCTGTCGTTGGGGCTTCGCCTTGGCCCGCAAGGGCCGGGGGGGCGAGGGTGGGGGTGAGCCCCAGGCCAATAGCCAGGATCAGACTCGAAACGGCGCGCATGCCACTGGCCTCCTCTGGCACGCCGAGAGGTTGAGGCGAAACCATGGCGCTACTGTGGCGACCAGGTCGGCCGTCAGCGCCTGACGGTCAGTCAACGGCATGAAGACCGCGGGACTCCAGCGACTCCCAGATTTCCAATGGCGTGTCAGCATAGCCAAACAGGCTCAGATCCTGCGGCGAAATCATCCCCTGATCAGCCAGGGCCTGGAAATTGATGACCTGGGACCAGTAGGCCTGATCGCACAGCACGATCGGGATCGGCGGGCTCTTTTGGGTTTGGCGCAGAGTCAGCAGCTCAAACAGTTCATCCAGCGTCCCAAAGCCGCCGGGGAAAATGACCAGGGCGCTCGCCCGCATGGCCAGGTGCATCTTTCGCATGGCGAAATAATGGAACTGGAAGGTCAGCTCAGGCGTCGAATAGGCGTTGGGCGTCTGCTCATGGGGCAGGGTGATGTTGAAGCCGATGGAGGGGGCGCCGACCTCCTGTGCGCCTCGATTGGCCGCCTCCATGATCCCAGGACCGCCGCCTGTGGCGATCACATTGTGTCGGCCTTCGCCCCCGTTGCGTAGCGCGCCGCCCCGCTGAGAGGCCAGGCGGCCGAAACCGCGGGCGGTCTCGTACCAGTGAGCCTGGCGACCAGGGCCGTCGGGGGCGACCCGGGCGCTGCCGAAAACGACGATGGTCGACTCCACGCCCCATTGCCGAAGCGCCGCTTCGGCCTTCGCATATTCCAACAGAAACCGAACCCCGCGCATGGAGTCCCCCAGCAGGAATTCCTGGTCCAGGGCGGCCAGCCGGTAGGAGGGGGAGGCGAGTTGGGCGGCGGAGTCTGGGGGGGAGTCTGGCGTCTGCGGCATAGGCTGAACCTGCCTGGAGTCGTGTGTGTGGGTCCACCTGAGCCCGATGTCAGGTGGACATCGTGTACCGCCGTTCACCCTAAGGGTGCAAAATTCCCTTGAATCGGCGGCGATTGGACCATTTGCTCAGGTGACACCGGCGCCCACCCTTGGCAGTGTCGAAAGCTGATTCCCAACCTGGAGCCATCCATGAACACCTCCGACATCATCGATCGCGTCGCCGCGGCCGACGACAAGCTGACCAAGGCGCAGGCCAAGCAGATCGTGGACGGCGTTTTCGCTGCGATCCGCGACGCCGCCATCAGCGGCGAGGAAGTGTCCCTGCCGGGCTTCGGCAAGTTCAAGGTGCAGAACAAGCCGGCGCGCACGGGCCGCAACCCCCAGACTGGCGAAGCCGTCCAGATCGCCGCCTCCAAGAAGGTGTCGTTCCAGCCGGCCAAAGCCCTCAAGGACGCCGTCAACAGCTGAGGTTCCGCACCTCAAGTCTAGCGCCGCCCCCCAAGGCGTCGTGACGAACAAGGCCGGCGCCCGGTAGCGCCGGCCTTTTTCACGTTTGGGCGCTGGAGTGAGGTCTCGCGGGGCCCCGATCGAGCGAGACGTCGGCAACAATTTATCGCCTAAGATAGATTATCGGAAATACGCGATGTCGGCGGGGTGTTCGGGCAGAATAGAATCCCGAACCCTCAAAACAGGTCGAGATCGCCGTCTTCGTCGACCGCGCCGAAGCCGACGCCCGTAGCGGCGCCTTCTATGCGTTTCACCACGTCGCCCAGCGTGATGTGGCTGAGCGCAGAGGTCAGATCCACAGCGGCTTCTTCACTGGCCTGCAGACCAAGATCCCGGGCGAAGTTCGCCAAGGCCGTCAGGTGCTGGTTGAGCAGATCGATGGCGTGCAGGTCCTGCATGACTTTCAGGCGCTCTTCCGGCGCGATCAGTTCCAGCATCTTGCCCAAAGTGTCGTCCAGGTGCTGCGAGGCGTGGCACGCCATGGCGATTTCGCCGGCCAGCAGATCGAGCGCCTTCGCCGGACTGATGCGAACGCGTTCCATAATCTTTGCAGCCGTTGCGGTCATGAATCGCTCCCCTAGGACGCCGTACCCTGCCCCGGCGTCGCTTAAAGGCAAATGAATGTTGTTCGGCGAAAATGTCGCAGCGCCGCGCGACGGTAAGATAGGGTCGTCAGGCCTCAGAGCTCAGGCAAAGCCCGCTCGCCACGGGCGATTTCCTGGAGTGTTCGCAGGTAAAACGCAGGCTCAAGCGCCGTGAGGCGGGCTTCGAGGCTCTCCCCCGTCTCGCCGGGCGCCACGTCGAGTTCAAGGCGCGCCACCTCTGGTCCGTGGTCATACTCACCGTCGACCAGGTGAATCACAGCTGCGCTACGCCTGAGCCCGGCGGCGATCACTGCTTCGTGGACGCGGCGACCATACATCCCCTCCCCGCCGAACGCCGGCAGGGGGCCTGGGTGGATGTTCAGGACGCGCCCACGAAACCGGTCAAGGAACACCGGGCCCAGGCGGCGCAGATAGCCTGACAACACGATCAGCTCCACCCCCGCATCACCCATGGCGTCGGCCAGGGCCCGGTCGGCTGCTTCAGGGTCGAGCTTGGTGGGAATGCAGGCGGTGGGCACGCCAGCCGTAGCGGCGTAACCCAAGGCGGGCGCGGCGCGATTGTTGCTGACCACCAGACGCGGCTCGGCGCGGAGATCGCCTTGATCGATGGCCGCGAGAATGACGCGCATGGAGCTGCCGTTCTTCGAGGCAAGAAACCCGAGTTTAAGAGGCTCAAGCATCAGGAGATTTCAGCTCTGAGCTCATGCGTGAATCGAAGGCCGTCAAAAGCCGGCTCGATCCCCTTGGGCAGACGCGCGGCCAGGTCAGCGAAGTCGAGGTCGATGTGCATATTGGTGAGGATGGCCCGACGCGGCGCCAGCCGTTCAATCCAGGACAAGGCCAGATCCACATGAGCATGGGTCGGATGTGGCCGCCAGCGAAGCGCGTCCACGATCCAGACGTCCAGGCCGCGCAGCGCCTCGAAGGACGCCTCGGGCAGATCCACCAGATCACTGGAATAGGCCACATCGCCAAACCGGTAGCCTACCGACCGAACCCCGCCATGGTCCTGGTCAAAGGTGGTGACGGGTATGACGCCCGACGGCCCGTCGATCGAGAATTCCTCCCCCAGCGGCGGCAGCATCACCGGGTCGCAGATCGCGGGGTAACCGCCCTCAGCCTCGAATATATAGCCGAACCGCCGTTGCATCGTGGTCCAGGTGGCGGTGTCCATGTGGCAGGGAATCTTCGCGCGCTGGCGAATGAAGAAGGCCCGTACGTCGTCGATGCCATGGACCTGATCGGCATGATCGTGGGTCAGCAGCACGGCGTCCAGTCGGCGAACCCCGGCTGCAGCGGTCTGCAGACGCAGATCAGGCGAGGTGTCCACCAGCACCGTTGTGAGGTCAGCCCCGTCGGCGCCGGCGTCGATCCGTCGCACCAGCAGGGAGCAGCGTGATCGCCGGTTCCGGGGATCGGTGGGATCGCATGCGCCCCAGTCACCGTCGGCCCGGGGGACTCCCCCCGATGACCCGCTCCCGAGGATGGTGATCTCGAGGGCGCCGCTCATGGACGCGGAATCTTGTCGAAGAGGGCGAAGAAGGCGTCCTCGGTGTTGGCCTCGGCCTGGGCCAGCGTCCAGCCTCGTATCTCGGCCAGCTTGGCCAGGACGTGAGGCAGATAGGCTGGTTCATTGCGCCGCCCCCGCTGGGGAACCGGCGCGAGATAGGGGCAGTCGGTCTCGACGATGATCCGCTCGGCCGGCATCTGAGCGATCACGTCACGGACGTCCTGAGCGGCCTTGAAGGTGGCGATGCCGGAGACTGAAAACCACGCGCCCAGTGCTGCGGCCCGCCGGGCGAGGTCCGCGCCGCTGGTGTAGCAGTGCATGAGCATGCGGAAGGGACCTGCGGCGTATTCCTCTTCCAGGATCTCCGCCATGACCTCGTCGGCCTCGCGGGTGTGGACCACCAGGGGCAGGCCCGTTTCGCGGGCCGCCGCCACATGTGCGCGGAACACCCGAGCCTGGATGTCCCGGGGGCTGAGATCATAGTGGAAGTCGAGACCAGTCTCGCCGATGCCGACCACCTTGGGGTCGGTGGCCAGCTCGACCAGGGTCTGGGCCGATAGATCCGGATTTTCCTTGGCCTCGTGCGGGTGGGTGCCGACCGTGCACCAGATGTCGGGCGCCTCGGCCACCGCGCGGACCGCGTCGAAGCCGGAGACCTTGTCGCTGATATTGACCATCAGCGCGATGCCGGCCGCCCGGGCGCGGGCGATCACCTCGGCCCGGTCCTCGTCGAACTGGGGGGCGTGCAGATTAACGTGGCTGTCGATGAGCATGGATCAGGGAACGATCGTTCAGGCGCGAGCGGCGATCCGCAGCTCGCGAAGCGCCGTGAAGAGGGCGTCGGCGCGGTCAAGATTCAAACCCTCGACCTCGCGCGGCAGGGCGCTGAGCCTCTCCCATGCCTGGGCCCAGGGATCAAGACCGCCCACACGGGCCGCGGCGCGCTCTCGGGCCAGGTTGTGCACCCGCTCACCCAGACGCTCCATGAAGAGGGCGAAATTCGCGCTCCCCTCCCCGCCCCGGAACCGGTCGGCCAGAGCCAGGGCCGCGGCTTCGTCCTGATCAGGAAGGCGGGCGAGGATATCGCGGGCAGCGTCGTCCAGAGCGAGGGCTGCGCCCGCGGCCATGGTCAGCGCCCGGCCAGGCGCCTCGCCCGACATCCGGGCCAGGCGCAGGGCTTCCTCGGGATTGACGCTGACGTGGTGGCGGACGAAGGCGGCGGTGGCCTCAAGGCCGAGCGGACGGAACAGCAGCCGTCGACAGCGCGACCGAATGGTGGGCAGGAGCCGACCTGGCGAATGAGACACCAGGAAAATGACCCCGCGCGGCGGGGGCTCCTCCAGGGTCTTCAGGACTGCATTGGCGGCGTTGACGTTCAGATCGTCAGCCGGATCGATGATCGCCACCCGGTGTGGCGCGGCGGCCGGGGATTTGGAAAAGAAGTCGGCGAGCTTGCGCGCCTCATCGACCGGGATCGACTTGCGGAGCTTTCCGTCCTCGCCCATCCGCTCGATGACCAGCAGATCGGGGTGGGACCGTGCGGCGACCTGACGGCTCACCGGATGGTCAGGGTCAACCCCCAGCACCCCATGCCCGCCAGCAGGCGGCGCCCCCAGCAGGCGCCGGGCGGCCCGGTAGGCGAAGGTCGCCTTGCCGACCCCCTCTGGCCCCGTCAGCAGCCACGCATGGTGCAGGCGTCCCCGGGACCGGGCGTCCTCAAAGGCGGCCTCTGGCCCCTCGTGACCGGTGAGATCGTAGACATCTCTTGGGTGGGGCGGCTGGCCAGCCTCAGCCATCGCCCCGGGCTCCCACAGAGCCGATGGCCGACCAGATGTCGGCGCTGACGGCCTCCAGGGGCTGGGTGGCGTCAATCACACGGCACCGGTCCGGCTCGGCCCGGGCGATATCGAGAAACGCCTGCCGCAGACGACCGTGAAAAGCCGCGCCTTTGGACTCAAAGCGGGTTTCGGCCCCGGCGCGACTGGCCGCCCGCGCCAGCCCCGCCTCTGGCGGCAGGTCAAGAATGAGGGTCAGATCCGGGCGGATGTCCCCCAGGACGTGGGCCTCCAACTCGGCGATAAAGGCCGGATCGGTCCCGCCCGCCGCGCCCTGATAGGCCCGGGTAGAATCGGCGAACCGGTCGCACAACACCCAGGCGCCCCGGTCGAGTGCGGGTTTGATCACCCGCTCCAGATGATCACGCCGGGCGGCGTACATCAGGAGGGTCTCGGTCATCGCCGACCATCGGTCGGCGGCGCCGCGCACCAGCAGATCCCGGATCGCCTCGGCGCCCGGCGAACCGCCAGGTTCGCGGGTGGCCACCACCTCGCCGCCAAGGTCACCAAGGCGCTGCGCCAGCAGGCGTAGCTGGGTGGACTTGCCGCCCCCCTCCCCGCCTTCGAATGTGATGAAACGGCCCGTGCTCACGCGCCCAAATTGGCCGTTTCGCGCCGTAAGTCCAGGGCGCCGGGGCTCAATAGGGGTGGATGACGCGGGCGTCGGCGAATCCGGCGCTCGCCACCTGATCACGCACCGCCCAGGCCCGGCCCTCGTCTGCGCCGGCCTCCAGCACCACGCGATAGAGCCCGCCCTGGGTGGACTCGATCACCGCCTGTCCCGCATGCGCCAGCTGATTGACTGCGCGCTCGGCATTTATCCGATCTCCAAACGCGCCGGCCTGGACCCGGTAGGTGGCCTCTGGCGCGGGAACCGGCGTCGCCGCAGCTGGCGGTGGCGGCGTCACGACGGGCGGCGGCGGCGCAGTGCGCGCAAGCTGCCTGTAGGGGATGGGCGCCGGCGGCAGGCTTGCCGGGGGCGCCGGCGCCTGGGCGCGACGCACGCCGGAATCGCCCCCGCCGCCAAGGGGCGCGCGTCCGACATAGCGCACCCGCACCTTGGCCAGTCCCTTGGACTCAAAACCCAGTTCACGGGCCGCTGCGCGGGACATGTCGATGATCCGGTCCCCCACAAAGGGCCCGCGGTCGTTGACCCGCACGATCACCTTGCGACCGTTCTCCAGGTTCGTGACCTCCACCAGGCTTGGCAGGGGCAGGGTCGTATGGGCCGCGGTGAGCGCGTCCATGTCAAAGGTCTCGCCATTGGCCGTCGCCTTGGCGTGGAACTGAGCGCCATACCAGGAGGCGGTGCCCACCCGGTTGTAGCTCGGGTCTTCCTTGGGCACGTACCAGACGCCAGCCACCTGATAGGGCTTGCCCACCTTGTAGGTGCCGCCGGCTCCGCTGGGCGCCTTGGCGCCGGAGGACTGGGCCTGAGGCAACCGACTGGCGAGCTTGGGCTTGGGCGCGGCGCAGGCGGTGATCACCAGCGCGCCGAGGCTCACCCCCACGAGGGTGCGGACGATGGTCATCCGGCTCCGCGGTTCGCCTTGCATGTCGGCCTCCTCTGCCCGTGCTTACCGGAGTGTGAACAGGGAGGCTTGAGGCGAGGTTAAGCTGACGTCAGAAGCCTTGGATCACCGGGCCTGGCCCTGCTATAGCCCGCCCCTCCGGACGGGTGGCCGAGTGGTTTAAGGCAGCGGTCTTGAAAACCGCCGTGGGTGAGAGCCCACCGTGGGTTCGAATCCCACCCCGTCCGCCACCACGGCTCGGCCAGCCGCCGAGGGGCGCACTCACCCCACGAACGGCAGCGGCGCCTCGCCAAGCGCGGCGCGAAAGGTGTTGTGGTAATGATGCAGGGGTGGCTCGTTTCGCCCGAAGATCACCTCCGACATCAGACCTGAGGACAGCGCCCGCTGAGTGGTCTCGGCGGTGGCGTAGTCCTCGTCGGCCACGACCCGGGTGAAGCCCTCGGAGAACAGCTGGGCGAAACCGGGGTTCTCGGCCAACACTTCGCGGTCGAAGTAGTAGCTGATCTTCGAGATCGATCGGCCCGGATCATTGGGATCGGGATAGACCCGCACCACGGCGATCCGCTTGTTGCCCACATTGACCACCACATTGGGGAACAGAAAATAGACGGGAAAGCCCCCGTCCTCGATCCGCCAGTCCGCCTCAGGCCGGCCTCTCAGGTCATCGATGCCCCGCAGACACAGGACCATGCGGTGGTTCCGCGCATAGCTGCGGTAGGACAGCACATCGCCGTGGAAGTTGTTGGCCAGGGTGTCCCGGTGCAGGCGCTTGAAGTGATAGGTCTCGCCGAAGGTGTCTGTGGCGAGCTTCCAGTTCATCTTCATGTCCAGGGTCTGCTCATAGGCGAGCTGATAACGGCCCCAGTCCCAGCTCTCCAGGTCCTCGCTGACGCCCTCGAACAGCTCGGCTGGATCAATCACGCCTTGAGGGTCGGGGTGGACCACGAGGAATCCGTAGCGTTCCAGGGCCGGCAGCTCGATGAGGCCAAGACAGCTGCGATCGATGGCGCCGAACTGCTGCTCCATAGGCACGCCGATCAGAGCGCCCTTGGCGTCGTAGGTCCAGGCATGGAACGGACAGGAAAAGCGTGACTTCTGTCCCTTTGGCGCGGTCTCGACCATCGAACCGCGGTGACGACAGGCGTTGAGGAAAGCCCGCACCACACCTTGGTCGTCGCGAGTCACCAGGACGGGGAAGCTGAAATCCTCAGTGGTTAGGAAGCTGCCGGGGGACGGCAGGTCAGAGGTCATGCCGACCAGCTGGGGTCTGGCCTTGAACATCACCTCCCACTCCCGGCGCGCGATTTCTGGCGAGGTGTAGGCTTCGGCCGGAAAGGCCCGGATGCCGCCCGCGTCGGCGTTCACGCCGTCGTCCAGCTGCTGAAGGAGTTCACGAAGCACTTCAATCTGAACAGCAGTCTTCATGGCGGTGTCACCGGTTTGAGGGGTGGGCTTCAGGCGATGGTGGACTCAAGCAGACGAAAGGTGGTCTCGATCTGGGCGCGGTGGACGGGCTGCGGCAGCGCCCGCCGACTGGAGACCCGCAGTCCTTCGTTGACGACCATGAGGAAGGCCGAGAGTTCAGCAGCCTTCGCCGCGCCGCATCCCGTATCGGACAGGCAGGCCTCGAACGCCGCCTCAACCTCGGCAAGTCGCCGCCGGGCGTGGGCGCAGAGGGCGTCATCGACGCCGGCCAGTTCCAGCACGGTGTTCACGAGCATGCAGCCCCACGCCCAACGCTCCCCCGCCTCCTCAGAAATCGGCTGGAGGAAGAAGGATCTCAGGGCCGTCAGCGGCGGCTGCCGGGTTCGCGCCTCGGTCAGAATCGCGATGCTTCGGGCAGCGAACAGATCAAGGCACTCGAGGAACACCCCACGCTTGTCGCCATAGGCCGCATACAGGCTTGAACGGCTGATACCCATGGCCGCCACCAGGTCGGCCAACGAGGTCGCCTGATAGCCCTTGCTCCAGAACAGAAGCAGAGCGCTCTGGGTGGCGGTTGTGCGATCAAACTCAAGGGGGCGGGCCATTTGGCCATTATGGACCGGCCGTTCCAAAATGCAATCGATGGCGCAGTCGCCGCGCCCGAGCCTCTTGCTAGCCCCCGGGATGCAACGATAGTGGAAACATGGAACCTGCCGTCGCGATCTCGGCTTTCGCCGCCCTTGCCCAGCCCACGCGGCTGGAGACCTTCCGCCTCCTGGTGCGCCACGAGCCTCTCGGCCTCCCCGCCGGGGAAATCGCCCAGGCCATGGGGGCGCCGGCCAACACCATGTCGGCCCACCTGGCCGTCCTCAGCCGAGCGGGTCTGGTCAATTCGGAGCGACGCAGCCGCTCGATCATATATCGCGCCGAACTGGGCCGGGTTCAGGATCTGGCGGTCTTTCTCATGACCGACTGCTGCGGGGGGCAAGGGGCTGATTGCGGTCCAGTCGGCGCCGCCTGGGATCAGGCCGCCCTCGGCCCGAAAACCTGAAGGGAACGTCGGGCCAAACCCGGGATACCAGCGATAACTCGTGAAACTAAGGCGCCCCCTCAGGCCTTCCTATGGAAGCCACAGAGGGAACAGTGCGATGCCTGAAGACAAGACCTCCGTCCAATCGGATGCCGCCCAACGGGCCCTGAAGATGAAACGCGACGCAGACGGCCCCGGCCACCCGCCTGCGGGACAGACCGCCGACGAGGGCATGACGCCCGTCCCCAACAACACGATCGCCCCGTCGGGCGCCCTGGACGCCGAGGGGCATCGTCCCGTGGTGGAGCGGTCTAGAAAGTCTCGTTAAAACCGCCGCCATGGCCGGCGCGAGACGGCGCTAAACGTCCTCGTCCGTCGCTAGGCGGTAGCCGACCCCGGGTTCTGTGAGCACGACCCGAGGCGCGGAGGGGTTTTCCTCAAGCTTCTGGCGCAACTGCCGACCAATCCGGAGTTCGCGTTCAGCAGTCTTGGCGGCCACTTCGTATTGCTGCTGTTCCTGCCTGAGGATCGTGAGCTTCGATCCGCGGTGATGGCGAAGGTTCGCGACAGCGCGGCTGACCGCGCTCGGCAGAACATACCGGTCTTTGCCGTCGCCAGGGACGCAGAGACGATCGCGATGGCGCGCAACGAGCCAGGGCTCTACTGGTTTCTCGACTCCAGCGGCGCGGTGAGCCGGCTTTACCACGCCCTCAGCGCCGAGGGCGTCGACAATCCCCACTGGGCGGTGATCGATCCGTCCATGCGGATTTTCGCCGTGGCGAGCCTGGAGCACTCAGACGATGTGCTGCGGGTCGTCGCGCGCCTGCCGGCGCCAGACGATCACGCCGGCGTGCCATTGCATGCCCCAGTCCTGATCGTCCCACGGGTGTTCGAGCCTGACCTGTGCCGGCAACTGATCGCCCACTATGATCGCCACGGAGGCGCGCCCTCCGGAGTGATGCGAGAGATCGGTGGCAAGACCGTTCCTGTCATGGACGGTATGAAACGGCGACGCGACGCCCTGATCAAAGACGAGGCCCTGTTGGGTTTGATTCGAAAGCGGCTGGAGACGCGGCTGCTGCCAGAAATCCGCAAGGCGTTCCAGTTTCAGGTCAGTCGGATCGAGCGATACATCGTCGCCTGCTACGAGTCCGATGGCGGGGGCTACTTCAAGCCTCATCGCGACAACACCACCAAGGGCACGGCGCATCGGCGCTTCGCCTGCTCGATCAACCTCAACGCCGAGGCCCATGAGGGCGGGGAGCTGCGCTTCCCGGAGTTCGGGTCCAAGACTTATCGTCCGCCCACCGGCGGGGCGGTGATCTTCTCGTGCTCGCTGTTGCATGAGGCCACGCCGGTCACGGCCGGCCGAAGATACTGCTTCCTGCCCTTCTTCTACGACGAGGCCGGGGCCGAAATCCGCGCGGCGAACCTCGCCTCCCTGCAGCTCAGCGCCCGTCCTGACCCGGTCCCGGCCTCTGCTGTCCGGCAGACAGCCTGAATCGGCTCACGCCTCTGCGGCGCGGAGCCGATCGACCTGCGCCACATAGGCGTCGGCGTCGAAGCTCTTGAAGGTGTTCGGCCCCATGGAGCGCACCGTTCCAAAGACCGGCTGGGTCGGCCAGGGTCGGTCGTGGAGGCCAAAGATCCAACCCACATTGGTGTAGGAATTGGCGTCGCGCCCATCCAGCAGATAGCGGTTGTTCAACTCCAGCACGGTCGCGAAGGCTTGTTGTGGAGTTTCAGACCACTGGAGGATTTTCTTGCCCCAATACATGCGCAGGCGATTGTGCATGTATCCCGTGGACTTCATCTCGGTCATGGCCGCATTCCAGTAGCGGTCATGGGTACATGCCTGTTCGAACTGCTCGCGGGTATAGATGTGGGGGCGAGGGTCGTCGGCGTGGGCGTCCAAGGTCGCCCTGGCCCAGTCGGGCAGCGCCTCGTAGCGGTCATAGTCGGGCGAATGCCAAACGTGATTGATCGACAGTTCGCGACGGACGATGAGTTCCTCAAGGTAGGTCGCGCGGGAGTCCGGCGCGCCCCGTCCCGACCCGCGCACGGCCAGGGCGATCTCGACAGGCGAGATCTGGCCAAAGTGCAGATAGGGGCTGAGATAGGAGACGACCTCGGCCTCTGGCTTGCCCCGTCCGGCGCCGTAATCCGCCAGGCCCTGGTCGATGAACCGGGAGAGCCGGTCGCGGGCCTCCCCCTCCCCGCCCCTGAACCGCTTGACGGGCGCGCAGGCCTGATCGAGACGAAGGCCGCTCACGATGGCGGGGACGTTGTCCAAGTCGAAGTCAGAGCCTAGGTCCAGCTCGGCCCGACGGGCCACGGGCCGTGTCCGGAGGGGGACGATGTAGTCGTCCATGATCCTCTGGATGCGGGGTCGAATGGTGCGGGCAGCGTACTCGTGCTTGGTCGAGACCTGGGCGATGGGGGCGACCACATCGCCCTCCACGCGGATCAGCCGGCGATCCAGGACCTCGGCCAATCGTCGGCGCCAGAGCCGCTGGACCTTGAGATAACCCGCATCGCAGACCACCAGAGCAGCCTGCCGGGAGAGCTCCAACGCCACGGCGTCCGGCGCGCCGTGACGAAGGACAAAGCCGATCCCCCGGGCCTCAAGACGCCGCCGCACCTCCGCCAGCCCCTCAAGCATGAAGGCGTAGTGGCGAGCATTGGCCTCGGGGTAGTCATCGGTCAGGCCGAACGCCACCCACAGCGGCAGGTCTCGCTGGTTGGCCAGCTCCAGGGCGTACTCCAGGGCGGGGTTGAACTCCGCCCTTTGGGACGACTGCATCCAGTAAAGGACGTACCGCCCCTCAGCATGCTCCGGCGCATCCTTGAGCGTGCGGACGCGGGTGGACTCAATCGTCATGGAGGTGAGCCGTGACCTACTTCTGGACCCAGGCTCCGGTGGAGGACTGATAGTACTCGCCCGGCCGCAGGCGGGTGCTGACTACCTCGGTGAACGCCGCGGCGCCGGCGGCCGCGACCGTCACATTGTTCCGGGCGGCGGCCTGCCGGTAGAGCTGCGAGCGCCCCGCGTTGATCTCGTTGACCGCCGCCTCCAGGGCCGGGTCGGAGCTGGCCACGACAAAGCCGAGCAGACCGTCATTCTGCTCGCCGACAATGCCCTGAGCCTTGGCGGCGTCCACAAGGGCCTTGGCCTGGGCGGTCTGGGCCATGGCGGCCCCGGCGGTGAGGCCGACGGTGGCGACTCCGGCCGCGCCGAGGATGGCTGCGGCGAGGGCCAGGTACTTGATTCGGGTCATGAGCATTCCCCTAGAACAGGTTCGGATTCTGCTGGATCAGCGCCTTGACGTCCTCGTCCAGGCGCACGCGCACGTCGGCGTCCAGCTTTGCATAGATGGTGATCGGGTCGACCTGGACGCGAACGGTGGGGGCGCAGGCGCCAAGTCCCGCGGTCAGGACGGCGGCCCCGAGGAGCGCACCTGTGATCTGTCGCTTTGGAGTTATCAAGATGGCGGCTCCTCGGTCGGTGTTTCTCTGGGTCTATTCTGGCTCAGGGGTCTGAACCTCGCCTGAACCGCGGGCGGCCTGCGCCTGGGCGTAGTCCGCCAAGAGCTGATCCAGGTTGAGAGATGTGTCCAGCGTCAAATCCACCTTGGTGCCCGAGGGCAGTGGCAATTCGCGGTTGAGGAAGTCGCGCCGGATCAGCTCACCGAGGGTGAGGCGAATTTCCTGCCGCTGAGGCGGACTGTGTTCACCCCGCACCCGGAACAGGACCCCGAGGCGGCCGCCCGGCAGGCTGTTGACCTCGGCGTCGAGCAGGTCGAAGGCCAGGTGCTCCATCGCCTGGTAGGCGAACTCAACAGCGGTGTTGGTCTCCTCCGCCGGCGCGACGGCCGCGGCCTCCCCCAAGCCTTCGACGGCGGCGGTGGCGTCGCCGCCCGTCGCACTGACATCGGTCAGGGCGGCGCGCCGGATGGACAGGCGACCAGGCTCGATGGCCGCCAGCCGCCCCTGGACCAGCCGGAATCCATCAGGCCCGACGATAAAGGGCAGCCGGCCGCTGACCCGGGCGGACAATGACACGTGGTCAGCGAACGGCGTGGCCTCGACGATGTCAGCCAGTTGCACCCCTTCCACCACCAGTTCGCCACGCCAGGCCTGGGAACCGTCGAACGGGACGCTCATCGGTTCGATGCTCACCGTCCCGCCGCCCACCTTCACGGCCCCGCCCGCGATTTCCAGACTCTGGCCGAGAAGCTGGAAAGTCACCCGTGGCGTCGCTAACGGCGCCAGCAGCTGGAGTTGCTGGGCGGCCAGTTCCTGACCCGGCGCGGTTTCCAGGGGGGCGAGGCTGGTGAAGAGGAGGTCCCCCGACAAGCCACGCACGGCGCCTGCGGGACTGGCGAAATCCAGCTCGAACACCGTGAGCTCGCCCCCGCTGCGACCACCCTCTGGGCCCCATTGGAATCCGCCGGTGAACTGCGCGCTTCCCGTGGCCGGCGACCCGATCGCCGCCGCCAGTGGCGACAGGTCGATGGGCTGCAGGCCGTCCTCTGCGAAGACCAGTTTGCCGGTGTCCACGTCGACGGCGCCGACCCCTGTCGCCGCATCATGGGCAAGCTCGACACCGGCCACCGATCGCCCGTCCGAGGCCAAGGCCAACTCTCCGCGCCAGGTTTCGTCGGCAAGATTGACGTCGCCGGCGACCTCCAGCGGATTGGACCTTGGGCTGTCAGCCATGTCGACCAGCCGCCCGTCCATGACCGAGACATCGGCGTAGAGCCCCGACGGCTGTGCGCCGAACACAAGGTCGGCCACGCCGTCTTGCAAGCCGGCCTGCAGGAAGGGGGCCTGGGCGGAGATGCTGTTGGCGCGGCCGCTGATCCGCCACTGGCCGTCCTTGACCACGATCAGGGGGGATGCCCCCGGACACAGCGCAAGCCGAATATCCTCGACACTGGTGTCGCCAGCTTCGAAGCGATCCATCCGAATGGGCGCACAGGCGTCGGCGCGCAGGCTTAACCCGCCCCCCCCAATCGTCAGGTCGCCCCCAACCGCCGCAGCGACTCCCTCCATCGGCCCGAAATCGGTTTCGACAGACAGGCTGGTCCGCGCCCTCACGGCGCCCGGCGCCAGCTGATAGTCAGGAATTTGCGCATCCACGGTTGGCAGGCCGCCATACTCGACCCGTAGATCGAAGGCGCCGCCACCGTCGGCATAGACCGCCTTCGCCGCCCGTGGGGCGAGGGTCAGCCGTCCGCCGCTGACGGACCTCAGGACCGCCGGAGCCGCCAAACCGACGCGGAGGCCACCCTGTCCATGGGCCAGCCGCAGGGCGGGCGCGCTCACACTGAAGGCCTGGGCCGCACGCTTGATGGCTGCGAGGGTCTCAACATCATCGGCCCTCACGGGCCCCAGGCCTGACCAGCCGCCGGAGAGGCTCACCGGACCATCCAATGTCGCCGTCAGGGTTCCGTTTTCACGGGCCATTTGCCCTGTAAGATCCGCGGCGAGGCGCGTAAGGGCCAGGGCGCCCGTCGTCACCCGCTGTCCGATCAGGCTTAGGCGCAGGTCGCCGGAGACGCCGTCGCCGCGACGCCAGGTGATATCCTGTGATTGAGCAGTGGCGGACAGGGCGCCCACATGAAGGTCCCCCGAGCGACCCTGCTTCACATCAGCGCGCAGCGTCCCCTCCCCCCGGACCGCGAGAGCCGCCAGGCCGCCGCTGGCATGCCCACGGAAGCTCCCGGAGACGTTGACAGCCTCGGCCTCAACGCTGTCCCGGCGCAGGCGGCTAGCCGTCAAGTTTGCGACCGCAGTGATCGGCCCTTCGCCCAGGGGCCTTCGCCCATCCGGGTAGGGCCCGTTCAACGCGAGGGATAGGGCGCCTCGCCCCACAGAGATATCTCCAATGCGACCGGATTTCAGGCCGCCAGCAAGGCTGGCGCTGGCGCGTCCGTCACGGGTCACAAGCCCTAGCCTCGCCTCCTCGAGATCAAGTGAGAGGCCGTCAAGGGTGAGGCGCGTGGGCTCCAGCCGGCCCGACAGCGAGACAAGCACCCCCTCGATCATCCGAGCGTCGGCATGGATTCTGGCCCGTCCGCCGGCATGCTCCAGACGGAGAAGGCCGTCATGAACGATGATATCCGGCGAGCTCGCACCGGGCCGGGCCGGGCGGCGTCGAAACTCCTCGACCAGAGAGTCCAGGGCGCCCAGGCTGGGCCCCTCGGGCGTCAGGCGGACGAATATTGTGGGGGCGAACAGCTCCACCTGTTCCAGTTCGACCCCAAAAGGTCGACCCGCCCAGGGGCCGGTGATGTGATAGCCGACCGCAGCCCGCTCCGCAGTCAGGATGGGCGCGGCCTCTGGGCCTATCCGTAGCTCCCCCACCAACCCGCGGGGTCCTATGGCCTCGAAGTTCGCTTCAGCTTCGACGCCTCTGGCGTCCAGCCAGGCCACGAGGGCTTCCCGAGCCAGGGCTCGCCGGGCGAGATAGGTCGCCGCCAGCGTCGCCAGGAGGGCGAGGATAATCACCCCCAATGCCCACCCCACGCGTCGACGACGCCGGCTGCCGCGCGGCGCCGGATCGGGAACGGGAGAGCCCGCACGGGTGTCTGATGAGCTGGTTTGGGTCACAGGAGGCCATCGGCATAATGCCCGTGCGTCCCGTTAAGCTCCAGCCCTGTGCGCCTAGGCCCGAGCTTTCTGTGGATCGTCTGGCGGCGCCGTCACCGCGGCGATGGCCCCCAACAGATCCTCCGCACGAATGGGCTTGGACAAATGCCAATCCCCACCGGCGGCCTGCCCCGCCTGGACGTGTTCTTCCAGGGCGTTGGCGGTCAGCATGATCACCGGCGTTCGGGGCCTTCCGAGAGCGGCCTCGCGTCGACGAATTTCGGCGGTGGCGCTCAGCCCGTCCAGAACGGGCATCTGCATGTCCATCAGCACCACGTCGAACGGCTCCGCCGCCATGGCGTCCAGGGCAGCCTGCCCGTCTCCGACAACAACTGGCGTGAGGTCGACCGCACCCAGGATCAACTGCACCACCTTCTGGTTGGTCGGGTGATCCTCGGCGAGCAGGATTCGGAGGGCGCCAAGCGGCGCGGCGTCGGTCTCCCCCGCCGCAGGCTCATCCATCTCGCTGGACGGCTCAGCACGGGGAAGCTCCAGGAGGACGCAGAATTCAGATCCCTCTCCGGGTTTGGAGGAGACCGTGATCTCCCCACCCATCAGCTCCACAAGGGAACGGCTGATGGCGAGACCCAGGCCGGTGCCGCCGAAGCGGCGACGGATGGAGTCGTCGGCCTGTTCAAACCGCCGGAACAACCGCGCCCGGACCACTTCATCAAAGCCGATACCGGTGTCTCGGACCGCAAACTCCAGCGCCCGCCCGCGCCGGCTGACTGTCAGGCTGACCCTACCCGAGGGCGTGAATTTCACCGCATTGCTGAACAGATTGGAGAGGACCTGGGTGAGCCGCACCGGATCGCCGAGATAGGCGCCCTGGACATCCGGTTCCACGGTCCACTCCAGCTTGAGTCCCTTTTCTGCAGCCGCAGCCCTGTGAAGTTCAGCGATACGCGCGACCAGCGGTTCGATCTCGAAGGCTTCACGGGCCAGATGGATTCGACCGGCCTCGATGCTGGAGAAATCGAGGATGTCGGTGAGCACCTGCTCCAACAGGCGGCCGGATGACACGATCAACTCGGCTAGTTCCTGATCCTTGGGGTCGACCTGCCGCGCCTTCAGGGCCTGGGAAATGGCGATCACCCCATTGAGCGGCGTGCGCAGTTCATGGCTCATATTGGCCAGGAAGCGAGACTTCTCCGCATTGGCCTGTTCGAGTTCAGCGGTGCGCTCGCGGACCCGATCCTCAAGACTGGCCCGGGCGCTCTCGGCCTTGGCGCGCTCACGGGCCAGCGCCCGCGCCAAAAGGCCGATCTCGTCCTGGCGGGCCTCATCGGCCGCCAGACGCGACAGGGTCGGCGGCGCGAGGTCTGGATCGCAGGAATCCGCCAGTCGCCGCACAGGTCCCGTGATGTGGCGGTGCGCCAGGTAGATCATCAGCAGGGCCTGCAGCACCGCGGCGATCCCGCCCAACAGCAGCACCCAAGAGGCCGAGCGGGCAGCACTGATCATCAGAGCCCGCTTCGGATAGACCAGCAGGAGATTCCAGTCGGCCATATTCAGACGGCCGAAGGCGATGATCGAGGTTCCATCGGGACTATCCAGCACGCCGAATCGCTCAGGGTGGGTTCGAATCGCCTCGGCGATCGCCCCCGTCCCCGTCTGTTCCTCCAGGGCCTTCACCTGGCTTTCCGAGGTGGTGTTGCCAAGACCAAAGGCCTCGTCGGCGATGATCTCGCCGTCCCGGGTCATGATCATGGCCGTGGCCCCCGGCAGGGTTTCGCGGACAGCGCTCAGAAACAGGCCCGACAGCTCGATGGATGAGCCGAAGGCGCCGACAAAGCGGCCGTCGATATAGGCCGGAGTCAGGCAGGCGGACCCCAGCCGCAACTGGAGGTCAGCCTCCTGCACCAGACGCTGCAGGCTGGTGCACCGGGTTTCACCATTGGGATTGTTGGCCGGCAGCGAGATGAGCGTCATCTCCTCGCCGCTCACATCAAGATCGGCGGGCGCCTGCTCCCGATAGAACATCAGGCGGTCGGGTCGCTTTGGACCGAACATGACCAGACGGGTGGCCGGAGTGAAGAAATAGAGGTTGTCCAAGTCCGCGCCAGCCGCCTGCCCTAGATCAGACACGACGCTGAAGCTGGCGGCCAGGGCCGCCAGTTCCTCGGGCGGCGTGGCCTCGGCCTGCGCGATGAAGGCGCCCATGCCATAGACAAAGCCGCCATCCGGCCGCCGGACGCCGTCATAATACTCAGGTCGGCTGCGCCGGGTGCCGTCGGGCCGTAGAGGAAAGTACTGATCGGCCAGGCGCTCGGCCTCCCGAGGCTCCAGCGCCAGGGCGCGGCGCTCCAACTCCTTGGCTGCAGCAAGCTGCAGGGTTGTCAGGGCGGCGAAACGTCTATCCAGGTTGAGACTGCGCTCCCGGACATAATCCCCAAGGAAGGCGACTTGCCGCTGCGCCAGCTCGCTCTGAAAAATCAGCGCCGCAATGGCTGCAGCCAATACAGTCAGAGATAGAGTAGTAAGGGCGATACTTACCAAAAACTGACGGGTCAGAGACTTCATCGGCAAACGTCCCCGGCGGCGGCGCCCTATCCTTCAGTTTCTCTCCGTGTTCGCTCGCAATTTCAAACCCGTGCGTCATTGGGCCGCGGCCGGTCAGGCCCCGCCTATGGGGCGTCCAGGGGCGCCTGCGACAAGGGCGGGGCCACCTCTTCCAGGGGACGGCGTTCGGCCGCCACACCAAGCTTCATCTCCACCATGGCCGCCAACAGCATGAGGCCGCCCCCGAGGAGATAGCCCCAGAGAATTTGGCTGCGCTCGCCAGTGTCGATCAGGGCGCCAAACAGAACCGGCCCGCCCACACCGCCCACCAGGGTGCCGAAGGCGTAGAACATGGAGATGGTGACCGCGCGGATCTCCAGGGGAAAGGTCTCGCCGATGGTCAGATAGGCCGCGCTCGCCCCAGCTGAGGCGAAGAAGAAGATCACGGTCCAGGCCGCCGTCTGGGCCGGCGCCGACAGCACCCCGATGCTGAACAGCCAGCCTGTGAGGCACATGAGCACACCGGCCACCCCATAGGTCAGGCTGATCATCGGCTTGCGCCCCCAGCTGTCGAACAGCCGCCCCAGGAGCAATGGCCCCATGAAGTTGCCCAGGGCGAAGGGCAGCATGAACCAGCCTATGCTGGCCGGTGCGATGTCGTAGAACCGCGTCAGGATCAGGGCGTAGGTGAAAAAGATGGCGTTGTAGCAGAAGGCCTGGGTCGCCATCAGCACGACGCCCAGCACCGTTCTCTGCGGATACCGGCGCACAAGCGTGCTGGCGATCTCCAGCCAGGAGGTCGGCGGACGTCGCACCAGACGCAGGCTGAGCAAGTCATCATGCGGCGGCAGCTTCTGGCCGGTCTCCCGTTCGACCCGGGCCTCGATCTCGGTGATGATGGCCTCGGCTTCGGCCTCCCGGCCATGGGTCATCAGCCAGCGAGGGCTCTCGGGCATGAAGCGCCGGATCCAGATGATGATCAGGGCCATCGCCCCACCGATGATGAAGGCCAGCCGCCAGCCCCAAGCCGGATCGATGAAGGCCGCGTTCAGTAGAAAGATTGAGCTCAGCGCCCCGAGCGCCGCCCCGAGCCAGAAGCTGCCATTGATGACGAGGTCGGTGAACCCGCGGCGCCGCGCCGGGATCAGCTCCTGGATGGCGGAGTTCACCGCGCCATACTCGCCCCCGATCCCGGCGCCGGTCAGGAACCGAAACACCATGAAGGACCAGAAATCCCAGGAAAAGCCGGTGGCGATGGTCGCGACCATGTAGACGAAGACCGTGGCGGTGAAGAGCTTTTTGCGCCCGAAACGATCGGTCAGTCTCCCGAAGGTCAACGCCCCGACCACGGCCCCAAGGATATAGGCGCTGCCCGTCAGACCGACCTGTGTGGCTGTGAGGTTGAGACCGCCGGGACCGGCGATGGCCGGAGAAAGCGAACCCACCAAGGTCACTTCCAATCCATCTAGGATCCAGGTGACCCCGAGCGCTGTCACCACCAGCCAGTGGAACCGACTCCAGGGCAAGCGATCAAGACGGGCGGGCACCCGGGTGACGAAGACGTCGGGACTGGCCATGGATTCCCCTCTCCCCAAAACCTTGGCGTAACGCTCCAAGGCCGAGATTGGACGCATTCGGTTGGTCAAAAAAGCCACCGCTTCGGGCTTTCGCTGGCTGAAACAGGGGGCTATGGGGCGACATGTCTTCGCCCGAAATCCTCGTTGACGCCCGCGGACACCGGTGCCCGGTGCCCACCTTGCGGCTGCGCCGGGCGCTGGAGAACGCCCCCGCCGGCGCCCGCGTCCGGTTGCTGGCCGATGATCCCCTGGCCCGGGTCGACGTCCCACACTTCGTCGCCAACCTCGGCCTAATCCTTGTGGAACAGGCGCAAGACGGCGAGACGCTCAGCTTTCTGGTGGAGGCGTCAGGCGGGGGCTCTTTGGCCTGAGATCGGCGAGCAGGGCCTGACGCCTGTGCTCATCCAGACGGATCTCGATTTCAGTCGCCAGGGCCCCGCCGAAGAACACAGCGTTCACGCTCCAGGACAGCCAGATCAGGAACACCACCACAGCGGTGATGGACCCATAGGTCGCGCCCAGGTGGGCGATCTGCTCCACATAGAAGGCGCTGGCCCAGGAGGCGAACAGGCACAGCACGGCCGAGGTGAAACCGCCGCAGGCCGCCGCGCCCCAGGCGACCGTGCGCCGGGACATGGCGTAGCGATAGACCAGGCTCATGCCCAGGGTCAGCCCCGAACTCGCCCATGTCCACTCGCTGTAGAGCCAGGACACGCCGGCCAGCGGCCGCAGGTCGAAGCTGGCGGCCGCCACGCGCAGCCCCAGAAACAGGGACGAAACGACACCCATCATCGCCGCGGCGGCCAGCAGGACCACCAGGGCCAGGAGGTTGAATCCCACAAAACCCCGAGGGTCAGGCTCGTCGTGGATGAAGGAAAGTCCGGCCAGCAACGCCTTGAAGCCGCGATGGGCGGCGTAGGCGCCGATGACCAGGGCGACCCCGCTCTGCGCCGAGATGGCGTCCCGGGGGGCGTGGGCCAGGCGTTCAAGTTCGGCGCGGAACAGGTCGCGCGCGCCCGCGGGCATCAGGCGCGCCAGGGCCTCGGCCTGGAACTCCGCCTGGGCCGGGTCGGCCAGGAGACTGTAGGCCCCGATCAGCAGGGCCACGGCCGGAAAGATGGCCAGCATGATGAAGAAGGACGTGCCGCCCACATAGAGCATGACGTCGCGACCCCACAGACGGGTCAGGGCGCGCCCCACCGTGCTCAGGCCGAGGCGGGCCGCCCGAACGGGCTCCCATCGACGCAGGCCCAAAGGGTCCAGCTCCTGGTGGATCGACATCTCCACACGTTGATCAAGGATTTTGCGGCGGCGCAAGCGCCCCTGAAAAAGTGATGGCGCGCCTCCGGGATCGCCGGGGGCGCGCCATCGATGGGCGTGTCAGCCATCGGGTCGGGGCCGCTCGAGGGACGGGAGAGCGCGGCCTCAACCTTTGATCAGGTTAGGGTGCGCACGCTGAACCGCGCCTGAACGGGATTTCGTCTTACCGTTCAGGAATTTAGCCAGCTTCTGTCACCGCCCCAGCGAGCCGCAGAGCGGAGATCTCCTGCCCTGAAAAGCCCCAATCCGCCAGGGCTTCTTCGTCATGCGCCCCGATGGCCGGAGGCGGCCCCTGGATGGCGCCGGGCGTCGCCGAAAAACGCGGGGCGGGCGCCGGCTGCACAACGCCGGACACCTCGACAAAGGTCTGCCGGGCCTGATTGTGCGGATGGGTGGGCGCCTCGTCCATGTCGAGTACAGGGGCGAAGCAGACATCGGTGCCGCCCATGATCTGCGTCCACTCGTCCCGGGTCTTGCCCGCGATCACCTCTGCCAGCTTGGCGCGAAGATTGTCCCATTCCCCACGATCCATCTGCTTCTGGAAGGCTGGATCGGTGATGCCGGTCTTCTCCAGCAGCAGGGCGTAGAACTGTGGTTCGATGGAGCCGATCGACACCCACTTCCCGTCTTTGCACTGGTAGGTGTCGTAGAAGTGCGCGCCGCCATCGAGCAGATTGTTGCGCCGCCCGGCGTTCCACATGCCTGAGGCCTTGAAGCCATAGAACATGGCCATCAGCGACGCCGCGCCATCGCTCATGGCGCAGTCGATCACCTGACCCTGCCCGCTCTCCCGGGCGTGGAGCACCCCGGCGAGCAGACCAAAGGCCAGATAAAGGGCGCCCCCGCCGAAGTCGCCGACCAGGTTCAGGGGCGGGACAGGCTTGTCGGTCGTCCCAATGGCGTCCAGCGCTCCGGTGATGGCGATGTAGTTCATATCGTGCCCGGCCGCATGGGCGTAGGGGCCAGTCTGCCCCCAACCCGTCATCCGGCCATAGACCAGCTTTGGATTACGCTTCAGGGCCACGTCCGGGCCCAGACCCAGACGCTCCATGACGCCGGGTCGGAAGCCCTCGAAGATCGCGTCGGCCCCTTCCATCAGCTTCAGGCAGGCCTCAATGGCGTCCGGGGACTTCAGATCCATGCCGATGGAGCGGCGTCCGCGGCTTGTGACGTCGGCCGGAGACGCCCGCCCCTTTCCCTTTCGGTCGATACGGACCACGTCCGCGCCGAGGTCGGATAGCAGCATGCCGCAGAACGGGCCTGGTCCGATCCCGGCGAACTCCACGACCTTCAATCCGCTCAAGGGTCCCTGGCGCATGGCGCGATCCTCCATTGTCATTGACGTTCTGAGCCCACCTAGGCGCCGTGACGCGCCGTCAGCCAAGACCATCAGGGCAATGACTGGCCGTCATCGACCGTGACCAGGGTTCCAGTGATCGCTGCGGCGGCGGGGCCCGCCAGCATGAGCAGGGCGGCGTCAAGGTCTTGCGCCTCCATCAGACGCCGGCGCGGAAATCCGCGGATCTGCTTCTGGCCGGCTTCGGTCGCGAACCAGTCGCTATTGATGTCGGTCTCCACATAGCCGGGGCACAGGGCGTTGACCGCGATGTGATGCCGCGCCCACTCCCGGGCCAGGGCCTTGGTCAGCATCCCTACGGCCGCCTTGGAGGCGTTGTAGGCCGACAGACCCGGCAGCACCGTATGGGCGGCGATCGAGGCGATATTGACGATCCGCCCACCGCCGGACGCCGCAAGGTCGGCGTCGATCATCTGGCGGGCGGCCGCCTGGGCGCAGAAGAACACCCCGCGCACATTGACATCAAAGGCCTGGTCCCAGGCCTCGGGCGTCAGGTCGAGGGCCCGCCCCTCCCCGCCCACGCCGGCGTTGTTGATGAGGATCTCCACCGGGCCCACGGTGGACGCCACCTCGTCGAACAGGGGGCCGATCTGGGCCACATCCGCGACATCCAGGACCCGGGCGTGCGCCCGGCCGCCCTCGGCCACGATCTGGGCGGCGCCGGCTTCCACCAACTCAAGACGGCGCGCGGCCAGCACCACCTCGGCGCCGGCCCTGGCCAGGACCCGGGCGAAGTGCGCGCCCAACCCGCCCGAGGCGCCCGTCACCAGGGCGACCTTGCCCTCCAGGGCTCTTTCAGCGACCATATGTTCTTCCTTGTGCCAACGACGCGACGCCTCATCCCTCGCTCGCGCCGCCTGGGCGGGATATCTTCGCGGACGCCCGATTCTGGCGCCCTGGGCGCAAGCCGGGGAATGTGTATTGCGTCAAAGGTGCAGAGAATGTCCGCAGGCGTCCAGGCGCGGGTTCTGATTGTCGCGCGAGACGACGAGCTGGCGGGTCCCCTGGCCGAGGGTCTCGACCGTCTCGGCTGGCGCACCATCACGGCCCGCGGGCCCTATGCAGGCATCGCCGCCCTGGCGGATCTGCAGATCGAAGCCGCCATCGTGGATCTGCGGAGCGGCGGGCCGGAGGCCCTGACCCTCGCTCGGCGTCTGAAAGCGGCCTGTGCGCCGCGCCGCCTGCCGGTGGTGGCCATCGGCGAGCCCGACGACGGCGCCCAGGATTTCGACCTCATTCTCGCCCCGCCGCTTCATCCGGCCCAGGCCGTGCTGCGCCTGGAGAATCTGGTGCGAATGGCGGTCGCCGAGGAGGAGTACGAGCTTCGGCAGCAGACCTTCGCGGAGAAGAACCGCGCTCTCGACGCTGCAGAACCCGATCCGGCCCCGTTCCGCATCCTGGCCATCGGCGAGCCGGCCCCGCAGTTTCTGGCCCTGTCCAACGCCCTGGCTCGCGGCGGGGCTGAGGTGGTGGGCGCGTTCACCGCCTATACCGCCTTCGACTATCTGCACGAGCGGCCGTTCGACACGGTCGTCCTTTGGGCCGGGGACAACCCCAACGAGGCGCTGTCCATCGCCGCTGGCATGCGACGCAACACCCGCCTCTATCACGTGCCCGCCCTCCTCTACATGGGAGAGGACTCCTATCTCACCATGTCGGAGGCCTATCACCGCGGCGTCTCGGACGTGGCCTCTCCGGGCTCGGCCGAGGGGGAGACCGCTGGTCGGGTCATCGAACTGGCCCGCGCCTACCGCAAGCAGACGGCGACCCGGAAGGCCCTGGAGCGGGCCCGCGCCTCGGGCCTCATGGACCCGGCCACCGGCCTGTTCACCCGCGAGCTGTTCGCCACCCATCTGAGCCGCCTGGCCCAGGCCGCCCGTATCCGCAACCGCCCGCTCAGCGTCTGCGTCCTAAAGGTTTCAGAAAGGCAGGAGGTGGCTGAGGCCCGCGCCCAGGGCTGGCTCGACCGGGCGATCCCGCAGATCGGCGCCATGATCGGCCGCCTCGTTCGGGTGGAAGACACCGCTGCGCGACTGAGCCATGAGGTCTTCGCCCTGGCCCTGCCCGCCACGCCGGCCGCCGCCGCCCGGGCCGCCGGAGAGCGGATCGCCGCAGTGATCGGTTGCACCGCGTTCGAAGCCGGCGACAACCGCCCGCCCTTTGTGGTCGAGTTCGATATCGGCGTGGCCGAGGTCACCCCCGCCCACGGCGCCGGCCGGGCCCTTGAGGAGGCCGCCCGCCGCGCCATGGCCACCTAGCCAGGAAGCTAGGCGGCGGTCGCCAGGCGCGACAGTTCGGTCAGAATGCGCTCAGCGGCGTTCAGACGCTGCTCGGCGCTCTCCCATTCGCCCTTCACCACGGCCTTGTTGTCCGGACGCAGCCGCCAACCCATCTGGTTGCGGTGGACGAACTCGATGAGGCCGCCGGGGTTCGGGAAGGCGTCGTTGCGGAAGGTGACGACGGCGCCCTTGGGGCCCACATCGATCTTCGCGACATTGGCCTGGCGGCACATGCCCTTGATGGCCACAACCTTGAGCAGCTGGTCGGTTTCCGGCGGCAGCGGGCCGAAGCGGTCGATCAGCTCGGCGGCCAGGGCCTCGCGATCGGCGGCCTGCTCAGCCTCTGACAGACGGCGATAAAGCGAGAGCCGTACATTCAGATCGGGCACATAGGCCTCGGGGATCAGCACCGCGGCGCCGGTGTTTATCTGCGGCGACCAGCCGCGATCAGGCACGCCCTCGGCGCCGGCCAGTTCCTTCAGCTCGTTGACCGCGTCTTCCAGCATCTGCTGGTACAGCTCGACCCCGATCTCGCGGATGTGGCCCGACTGTTCTTCGCCCAGCAGATTGCCGCCGCCGCGGATGTCCAGGTCATGGCTGGCCAGCTGGAAGCCCGCGCCAAGACTGTCGAGGGACTGCAGCACCCGCAGGCGCTTCTCCGCCGACAAGGTGATCGCCTTGTCCTCCGGCGTGGTCATGTAGGCGTAGGCGCGGGCCTTGGCTCGGCCGACCCGGCCGCGGATCTGATAGAGCTGTGAGAGGCCGAACATGTCGGCCCGGTGGATGATGAGCGTGTTGGCGGTGGGCACGTCCAGCCCCGACTCCACGATCGTGGTCGAGAGCAGGACGTCGTACTGGCCGTCATAGAAGGCCGACATGACCTCCTCCAGCTGGGTTGGCGCCATCTGACCATGGCCGACCACGAACCGGACCTCGGGCACCTGCTCGCGCAGGAACCGCTCCAGATTGGGCAGGTCGGAAATCCGTGGGGTGACGAAATAGGCCTGGCCGCCGCGGTACTTCTCCCGCAGCAGGGCTTCGCGCACGGTCACGGGATCCCACGGCGTGACATAGGTCCGGACCGCCAGGCGGTCGACGGGCGGGGTGGCGATGATCGACATCTCGCGGATGCCCGACAGGGACATCTGCAGGGTGCGCGGGATGGGCGTGGCCGTCAGGGTCAGCATGTGCACATCGGCGCGAAGCTCCTTGAGCTTCTCCTTGTGCTTGACCCCGAAGTGCTGCTCCTCGTCGACGATCACCAGGCCGAGATCCTTGAACCCAACCTGTTTGGACAGCACGGCATGGGTGCCGACCACGATCTCGATCTCGCCGCTCTTGAGCCCCTCCCGGGTCTCAGCGGCCTCCTTGGCGGGCACGAGCCGTGACAGGCGCCGGACCTTGATCGGCCAACCCTGGAACCGCGCCTCAAAGGTCTTGTAGTGCTGACGCGCAAGCAGAGTGGTCGGGCAGACCACGGCCACTTGCTGTCCGCTCATCGCCGCGACAAAGGCGGCCCGCAGGGCGACCTCGGTCTTGCCGAAGCCCACATCGCCACAGATGAGACGGTCCATGGGTCGGCCCGAGCCCAAATCGGTAAGCACGTCGCCAATGGCGTTGAGCTGGTCCTCGGTCTCCTCATAGGGGAACCGGGCGCAGAACTCGTCGAACACCCCTTGCGGCGGATCGATGCCGGGCGTCGACTTCATGGCGCGCTCGGCGGCGATGCGGATCAGGCCGCTGGCCATTTCTCGCAGACGTTCCTTGGCCTTGGCCTTGCGCGCCTGCCAGGCCGCGCCGCCCAGGCGGTCGAGGGTCACCCCTTCGGTCTCAGCCCCATAGCGGGTCAGCAGGTCGATGTTCTCCACCGGCAGGTAGAGCTTGGCCTCGCCGCCATACTGCAGTTCCAGGCAATCGTGCGGCGCGCCCTGGACGTCGAGTGTCTTCAGACCCTCATAGCGGCCGATGCCGTGCTCGATATGCACGACCAGATCGCCCGGCGTGAGCGCGGAGGCCTCGGCCAGGAAGTTGGCCGCGCGCCGGCGCTTACGAGGCCGCGCCAGCCGGTCGCCGAGAATGTCCGTCTCGGAAATGACCACCAGCCTGTCGGTCTCGAACCCCGCCTCCAGAGGCAGAACCACGCGCTGCGGCGTCTTCGGATCGGCCGCCTTGGCCGCCTGCCAATAGGGCGCGAGGGAAATCTTCTGAAGGCCGTGATCGGCCAGCATGCCCGCCAGGCGCTCCGAGGCGCCCTCGGTCCAGGAGGCGAACAGGACACGCTTGCCCGCCGCCGTCTGGGCCTTGGCGTGATCGACGGTGGCCTCGAACAGATTGACGCTGTCGCGCTGCCGTTCCGGCGCAAAGCTGCGCCCAGCCCGGGCGCCCAGGTCGATCACCTGTTCGCCCTCGACGGCGTTGAAGGCGGAAAAGCGCCGGTTGGGCCGGGTGGCCAGCGCGCGCTCCCATTCCTCGGCGGACAGATAGAGCTGTTCTGGCGGCAACGGGCGGTAGTTGGACTTTCGACCGGCTTCGGCCCGGGCCTCATAGGCGTCCCGCACCATGCTCAGCCGCTCATCCCGGGCCTCAGGCGCCAGATGATCGACGGCGATCAGGGTGTCGTTGGGCAGATAGTCGAAGACGGTCTCAAGGCCCGGATAATAGAGCGGCAGCCAATGCTCCATCCCCGCCCGGCGGCCGCCTTCGCTCACCGTGGCGTAGAGCGGATCATCGCCCGCGGCGCCGAAGGTCGCCACATAGCCTTTGCGGAAGCGTGACACCGCCTCGGCGTCCAGCAGGGCTTCGCTCACCGCCAGCAGGCTGATTTCCGTCAGCTGTCGTGTGGAGCGTTGCGTCTCTGGATCGAAGGCCCGGATGGATTCGAGGATGTCGCCGAACAGATCCAGGCGGACGGGTTCGTCGGCGGC
The DNA here is from genome assembly GCA_002363865.1 of Caulobacteraceae bacterium UBA3198. Taxonomy (GTDB): domain Bacteria; phylum Pseudomonadota; class Alphaproteobacteria; order Caulobacterales; family Caulobacteraceae; genus Phenylobacterium. Next base: position 139,570 of record DEWY01000015.1, on the reverse strand, counting down.
GGGTGGAAATACGTCGATCACCCCGCCGCGTATGGCGAACTCGCCGCGTTCGGAGACCGTGGAGGCCCGCTGATAGCCGTTGACCGCGAAGTAGCGCTCCAGATCGGCGATCTTCACCGGCCGGCCCACATGGGCGCTGTAGGAAGCGCCTTCCACGGCCGACCTGGGCGGGACGCGCTGGATCATGGCCGGAATCGCCGCCACCAGCAGGGCCGGCGTCTTGGGCGCGAAGCCGCCCGTCGCCAGCCGCGCCAAGGTCGTCATCCGCTGGGCGGCGACACCCGGGGACGGCCCGATCCGGTCATAGGGCAGGCAGTCCCAGGACGGCAGGCGCATCACCTCGACGTCCGGCGCAAAGAAGGCGAAGGCCTCGGCGAAGGCGCTCATCCGGGCGGTGTCCCGGGCGATGAAGACGCTAAGGCCACCCCGGGCCCGGACGATGTCCGACATCACCAGGGCGTCATAGCCCTCCGGCGCGCCGACGAGATCGATGCGTTCGGGATCGGTATTGATGCGCTTGAGTTGGGTGGCGCTGGGAGCAGCGGCTCCGTCAGCCGCCATGGGCGCCGCCGATGGTTTTGTGAGCTTCGTCGCGGAACGTCTTGATCATGCTCATGATCTCGGTGTCGAACTCCGACGGCGTCGGCGTCCGCTCCACAATCCAGGCATAGATGTCCTGGTCCGGCTGATCGAGCAGATGCTCCAGGACGTCCAGCTGGGCCGGGCTGAGGTCACGGGCATGCCGATCCACGAAGCCGCCTAAAATCAGGTCGGCTTCCACAAACCCCCGATGCCAGGAGCGGAATTTGAGACGCTTGAGTCGGATGTCGTGTGTGTCGGCCATGGCGTGCGCGGATATAGAGGCCCCACCGCCCAAGCGCCAGGGTCAAGGATGGTCTGAACGCGCCACAGCGCCTTCAGTCGCCGCCGAACCACACGAAAGACAGGTTTCGAAACGCCTCTGGCCCGATCTGGGCCGACGTCTTCAGCAGCGGCGAAGCCTCGGCCTGGGACAGGCCGCCCCTGTCGCGCTCAGCCTTCAACTGGGCGAGATCGATCATGCCATCAATGCGGACATCGCCGATCTGCGGATGGCGGCCGACAAACCGGAAGTCGCCGTCACCGACTCGATAGGCGGTGGGCAAGACGCGGATGCTCCGCTCGTGGAACTCCTGCCCAAGTTCATTGGTGGAGATCGAGCTGGTGACGTCCGAGAACTCCAGCATCACCGGCGCGTAGGTCTCCGTCCGCTCGCCCCCTTCCCAGGCGGCGAACTCCATCGCCCCGCCGATATGGATGTGGTCGAGGCGCCAGTCGCCGATCTGTACGGGCTGGGTCGGGAAATAGTAGCCGAACAGATCCTCGCCCGTCGCATGGGTGAAGCCTTCCAGATCTGCAGGCGAAGAGATCGCTTCGGATTCAGCGGCCTCGGTCGCAGCGGGCGTCGGTTGGGTCGGCGCAGGGGCGGGCGGCTCGGCCTGGCCACAGGCGCTCAGGAGACCCGCTGTCGTCGCGACCAGCATCCATCGGCGCATCTCACCCTCCAAGGCTCTGATTGGGCCCGCACATCATCATGGCCCAGGCGCCCAGTCCACCGCGCGCGGCGGTCTCGGCCACGCTATGATCGCCGCCATGCGTCCGGAGATTCTGTACCCCCTGTTCGCCCCGATCGACACGCTGAAGGGCGTGGGGCCGAGGGTTGCGCCGCTGCTTTCCAAGCTTGCCGGCCCCGTGGTGCGGGACGTGGCCTTTCTGACGCCCCACAGCCTGATCCACCGACAGCCCGCCCGGGTGGAGGCGGCCGTCGAGGGCGCGGTCCAGACCTTCGTGGTTACGATCGAGGCCTATCAGGCGCCCCGCAACCCCTCCCAGCCGTGGCGGGTGCGGGCCTTTGACGGCACGGGCTCTCTGACCCTGGTCTATTTCGGAGGTCTGGGCGGGCGGATCGAGGGCCAGAACCCGGTGGGCGCGCAGCGGCTGGTCAGCGGCAAGGTCGAGCGGTTCGGTTCGGAGATCCAGATCGCCCATCCGGACTATCTGGTTCCGGTGGAAAAGGCCGACCAGATTCCCGAGGTGGAGGCGGTCTACCCGGCCACCGCCGGCCTGCCGGCCCGAACGGTGCGGCGCCTGGCGCTCGACGCCCTGGGGCGCTGCCCCGACCTGGCCGAGTGGCAGGACCCCGCCTGGCTGGCGCGGCAGGGCTGGGCGAGCTGGCGTGAAAGCCTGGCGCGCCTGCACGCCCCGCAGTCCGATGCCGACCTCACCGCCCAGGCGCCGCATCGCCAGCGGCTGGCGTTCGACGAACTACTGGCCCACCAACTCGCCATGGGTCAGAAGAAGGCCGAGCGTCGGGCCGAACCGGCCCCGCCCATCGGCGCCGGCCGCCTGGCTGAGGCCCTGGCCGCCGCCCTGCCCTTCCAGCTCACCGGCGCCCAGTCCCGCGCCCTGGCCGACATTCGCGCCGATCTGGCGTGCGGCGAGCGCATGTCACGTCTGCTGCAGGGGGATGTTGGGTCCGGCAAGACTGTCGTGGCCATGCTTGCCATGGCCGACGTCGCTGAGGCGCGGGGCCAGAGCGCCCTGATGGCCCCGACGGAAATCCTGGCTCGCCAGCACTTCGAGACCCTGGCCGCCCCCCTGGAGGCGCAGGGGATCGCCGCCGTTCTGCTGACGGGCCGGGACAAGGGCCCGGCCCGGGCCGAAAAGCTGCGCGCCTTGGCCAGCGGCGCCGTCCAGGTCGCGGTCGGCACCCATGCCCTCTTTCAGACCGACGTGGTCTTCCACGATCTGCGCCTGACGGTGATCGATGAACAGCACCGGTTCGGGGTGGCCGAGCGCCAGCGCCTGCAGGCCAAGGGGCAGGCCACCCATCTGCTGGCCATGTCGGCCACGCCGATTCCACGGACGCTGGAGCTGACAGTGTTCGGCGATCTGGACGTGTCTCGCATTGACGAAAAGCCGCCGGGCCGAACCCCGGTCGCCACGCGAGCCATACCCATGGGCCGTATGGCCGAGGTGGAGGGGCGCCTGAAATCGGTGGTCGCCACCGGCGCCCAGGCCTTCTGGATCTGCCCGCTGGTGTCGGAGTCGGAAAAGACCGACCTGGCCGCGGCCGAGCGCCGCGCCGCGGAGCTTCGCGAGCGCATCGGTCCCAGCGTGGGGCTGGTCCATGGCAAGATGCCAGGGCCTGAAAAGGATGCTGTGATGGCCCGCTTCGCCCAAGGCGAGCTGTCGGTGCTGGTGGCCACCACTGTGGTCGAGGTAGGGGTCAATGTCCCCAACGCCACCATCATGGTGATCGAGCAGGCTGAACGGTTCGGCCTGGCTCAGCTGCACCAACTTCGCGGTCGGGTGGGCCGGGGAAAGGCTGAGAGCGCCTGCGTTCTGCTCTACGACCCGCCCCTGTCGGAGACAGGTCAGAAGCGCCTCGACATCCTGCGACGCACTGATGACGGCTTTCTGATCGCCGAGCGGGACCTGGAACTCCGCGGCGGCGGCGATCCCCTTGGCCTGCGCCAAAGCGGATTTCCCGCCTATGTGTTCGCCGATCCCATCTCCCACCGGGACCTGATCGCCGCAGCCGGCGACGACGCCCGCCTGATCCTCGCCCGGGATCCCGATCTGACCTCCAGCCGCGGCCAAGCCCTAAGGGTCCTGCAGGCCCTCTTCGACTGGCAGGCGCAGTCCACCTTGCAGGACGCAGGCTAAGCTCAGTCGATGCGATGAACCGGCGAGGGTTCGACCGCCTCCCCCGTCGGGATCGGACGGGCGGCGCGGGGAAAATCGGGGTCGGCCAGCAACTCGGTCAGCCGCCGCTCATAGCTGGCCTCCAGATCCCCATAGAAGAGATTGTATCCAGGCATCTTTCGCTGATTGGCCCATGATCCCGTCGGGCGGAAGGCGACCGATCGCGGCCGCGACACCCACAGAATTCCCTCTTCGCACTGGGCGCTGACCTGGCGAGTCTGCAGGGCCGGTCGCGCGCCCCACTCAAGGCTGGTGGCGTTGGTGGCGCCCTTGGCCAGGCGGGCTGGGGCCTCGGCGTCGCTCACCGCACCCAGAAGCGGATTATAGCAGGCGGCCGGGCCCGACAGGTTCACCAGCTGTCCCGCGTCCCAGACCAGTGAGCGATCCCGGAGCCTCTGGGCGCGCTCCCGTTCGCCTTCGTAGGCGGACATCCAGGCGGCCAGGCAGCCCGTTTCTTCAGGCGTCCGGCATAGCGGCAAGGGGGGCGAGTCGGCCGGGACGGCCGTCTCGATCAGATAGGCCGCGACGAGCCTGCGACGGCGGTCGGGATCACCGGCCACCTCCTCAGCCAGCAGGCGGGAGGCCAGGGTTCCCCCCTGCTCCACCCCCACGATCACAAAGGGCCGGCCTTGATTGTACTCGGCCATATAGTGGTCGAACGCCCGTCGGACATCGCCATAGGCGAAGCGTCGCGCCTCGCGAGCGTCGTCGCGCAGGGTGAGCATCGAATAGAGGCTGGCCTGCCGGTAGCGGGGCGCAAACACCCGGCCCATGCGGACGAACGGCCCCACATAGTTGGGGCCGACGGTGCGCCGAAAGAACTGTGCCGCGCGGGGATCGTCTATGGGCGCGTTCCAATGACTCCCGCCGTCATAGCTGGTCGGGGCCACGAAGAAGACGTCGGCCGGCGGATCGTCGGGTCCCCAGGTCAGAGGCTGATGGGGCGCCAGAGCCCAGGCCTCCCGCGACCCATAGTCAGGCGCTGGTGGCGGCTCATAGGTCTGGAAGGGCTCCTTCGGATCGAGGCCGGTGCGCAGAATGTCGTCACGCCAGACCATCCCGGCGGCCGCCAGCAGGCCCACGAGAAGCAGGGCTGCGCCCGTGAGCCATAGCCGTGTGCGTCGAGAAGCTTCCGCCATGGCCCCAGCCTAGCCTCCCGCGACGCCGGTGGAAATCAACCCGGGCCGCGGTTCAGAGATAGGGATCGGGCTGGGACAGATAGTTGCGGACATAATCCTCGATGCCCGCCTCAAGGCTCGTGAAGGGCGCCTCGTATCCCGCCTGCCGCAGCCGCGTCATCTCGGCCTCAGTGAAATACTGGTAGCGGTCCCGGATCTCCACCGGCATCGGGATGTAGTCGATGTCTGCAGGCCGGCCCGCAGCGGCGAACACCGCCTTGGCCATGTCGGCGAAGCTGCGAGCCTGCCCTGATCCCAGATTATAGACCCCATTCACCTGCGGATTGGCGGCAAGCCAGGCCACCACATCGGCCACATCGCCGACATAGACGAAGTCCCGCAACTGTCCGCCATCGGCGACGTCGTCCCGGTGGGATTTGAACAACTGAACCTGCTGGCCGTCGCGAACCTTGGGCCAGATCTGGGCGGCAACCGACTTCATGCCGTGCTTGTGCCCCTCATTGGGGCCGTAGACATTGAAGAACTTCAGCCCCGCCCACTGCGGCGGCGCATAGTCGCGGGCGGCTTGCCGGACCGCGAAAATGTCGAACAGGGCCTTTGACCAGCCATAGGCGTTGAGCGGCTTGAGCGCAGCCAGGGCCTCGAAGCTATTGTCGTCGCCAAACCCGAGATGCCCATCCCCGTAGGTGGCCGCCGACGAGGCGTAGATCATCCGCCGCTGACGGTCGACGCACCAGCGGAACAGATCCCTGGACAGGCCGAAATTGGACTGGATGATCTTGTCGGCGTCCGGCTCGGTGGTGGACGAGACCGCGCCCATGTGGATGACCAGCTCCACATCGCGCCAGCGCTTCTCCAGCCAGTCGAACATCTGCTCAGGGGCCACGAAGTCGCCGATGGGATGCTTGGCGATATTCCGCCACTTGCCGAGGTCGGCCTCGCGCAGACGGTCGCACACCACCACGTCGAGGCTACGATCCTGCGCCAGCCGCGCAACGATGTTGGAGCCGATGAAGCCGGCGCCGCCAGTGACGAAGACGATACGTCGGCTCATGTCCTCTCCTGCATTCGGTTCAGGGCTGCGGTGGTGGAATAGCCGTCGACGATCTGGGCCAGCCGGACCTCGCCGCCCCAGCCCCTGACCTGGGCCGCGCCCACCACCTGATCCTCGGCATAGTCGGCGCCCTTGATGAGCACATCGGGACGGGCCAACTCGATCAGCTCGATCGGCGTGTCAGCCTCGAACGGAACGACCAGGTCCACGGCGCCCAGACCCGCCAGCACCACGGCCCGGCTCTCCAGGTCGTTGACCGGTCGGCTTTCGCCCTTCAGCCGTCGCACCGAGGCGTCGTCATTGACGCCGACGATCAGCCGATCGCACCAGCTGCGGGCCTGGTTCAGATAGGCGACGTGCCCCTTGTGCAGGATGTCGAAGCAGCCATTGGTGAAGCCGACCCGCAGGCCTCGCGCCTTCCATCGGGCGACCTCCTCGGCCATGCGTTGGGGGGTGCAGACCTTGGCCTCGGCCGGCGCCTGGTGGGCCGCAAGCGCCGCCTCGATCAACTCGCCAGGCGTGACGACAGCTGTCCCGGCCTTGCCCACAGCGACCCCTGAAGCGAGCATGGCGAAGGCCGCCGCGTCCTCGATGCTGGCCTTGGCCGCCAGGGCCAGGCCCAGGGCCGCCAGGGTGGTGTCGCCGGCTCCGGAGGCGTCGAACACCTCCTTCGGCGTGCCGGGGAAGTGCCGGACGGGCTCGCCGCGCACCGCCAGAGAGATGCCCTTGGCCGAGCGGGTCACCAGGATCGCCCGGGCCTCGCAAAGGCTCAAGGCATGGGTCAGCGCCGCGGCGATCTCCTCGTCCGTAGAGGTTGGCATGTCTGTGGCGTGGGCCAGTTCGGCGGCATTGGGCTTGATGATGTCCACCTCGCCATAGCGGGCGAAGCTGCGGGCCTTCGAATCGACAATGATGCGCGCGCCCGCCGCCCGGCAGGCGGCGATCACCGCCGGGGTCACGACCCCCTTGCCGTAGTCCGACAGCAGGATGAGGCCCACATCGGCGGCCACATCGCGGATGGTGCGCACCAGCCGCTCCTCGACCTCACCTTGGGCGGGAGCGGCGACTTCGTTGTCCACCCGCAGCAATTGCTGGCCGCCGGAGACGAAGCGAGTCTTCAGTGTCGTCGGCCGGGCGGCGTCAGTGACGACAAAACCTTCGACCCCGGGCTCGGCGGCGACCAGCCTGAGGGCTTCATGGCCCTCGCCATCGCCGCCCACCAGGCCGACCAGACACACATGACCGCCCAGCGCCGCGACATTGCGCGCCACATTGCCCGCCGCCCCGAGCATGACCAGTTCACGGTCCCGGGCCAGCACCGGGATCGGCGCCTCCGGCGAGACCCGCGTCACCTCGCCATAGACGAAGCGGTCGATCATCAGGTCGCCGACGCAGGCGACGCGGACACCGGGGACGGTGGAGAGCAGATGCTGCAGAGCGGCCAGATCCATGGGCGGGTCCCTTAAGCCTGTACGGCGTCGCGCAGGGCCTTCAACGTCCGCAGGAGCGGTTCAGCCTCTTTGAGCGGCAGACAGCTTGGGCCATCGCACAGGGCCCGGTCCGGATCGTGATGGAACTCCAGGAAGACCCCATCAGCGCCCGCCGCCACCGCGGCCTTGGCGATGATCGGCACGCCCTCGCGTCGCCCGCCGGTGGACGCGCCATTGGACTTGGGATTGGCGCCGGGCAGCTGGACCGCATGGGTGGCGTCGATGGTCACCGGGGCGCCCAGCCCCTGCATCTCGGCGATGCCCAGCATGTCCACGACGAGGTTGTTGTAGCCGAAGCTGACGCCGCGCTCGCACAGGATGGTCATGTCGACTTCGACGGCTTCCTTGATCTTGTCGAGGATGTTGCGGCAGTCCCAGGGGGCCAGGAACTGCCCCTTTTTCACATGCAGCAGACCGCCCGCGGCCTTTGTCGCCTGGGCGGTGGCCACCACGAGGTCTGTCTGGCGGCAGAGAAAGGCCGGGATCTGCACCAGGTCGGCGACGGCGGCGACCGGCTCGGCCTGATCGATCTCATGCAGATCGGTGCAGATCGGGACGTCGAACTCCTCTTTGATCTGCCGCAGGACCTTCAGGCCCTCCTCCAGTCCTGGTCCCCGATAGCTGCGGATCGACGAGCGATTGGCCTTGTCGAAGCTCGCCTTGAACACATAGGGCAGGCCAAGCTCGCCGCAGACGGTCTTCAGGTGGCGCGCGGCGTCCCGGGCCAGCTCCAGATCCTCCAGCACATTGAGGCCGGCGATCACCACCAAGGGGTGACCGGCGCCGATCGACAGGTTCCAATGCTTCAGTTCGAGTGCGGCCATGAGATCGTCCCTGGGGTGAGCGGATCAGGGCCTAAGTGGCGCCCGTCTCTCAGCTTCACAAGCCGGAAATCCCGCACCAGGGTCGGGTGTTCTGCGTCCGGCGCTCCACCGCGGCCGTACACTCGGCTCTGGGCGGGTGTCGCGCCTGGAGGCGGTTTGTGCTATTTTGCGTTCGACACGAGGGGTAAGCGACGATGACCATCGCCCATAACTCGTCATCCCTGGCCGAGCTCGCCGGGACCCCGGGGGCGCTTCGCCGGGCCCCAGAGTTGAGCGGCGCCCCGGCGGCCTTTCGCAGCGCCCTTGGCCTGCTGGCGCGGAACTGGACTGTCGGCACACTCACCTTCGTTCTGCCCACCGGCCGCGAGTTGGACCTGGTCGGCCCGGAGCCTGGCCCCAGCGGGCGGCTGATCATCCGCGACTACGCCTTCATGAACCGCGTGCTGGCGGCTGGCGATATCGGCTTCGCCGAGGGACACATGGCCCGGCAGTGGGAGACGCCGGACATGGCGGCCCTGCTCTGCGTCTTCAGTCTGAACTTCGACAAGATTGAGCGCCTGGCTCTCGGCGCCCCGCTGATGTGGGTGCTGAACCGCATCCTGCACCTGTTTCGCGACAACAGCCGGACGGGCGCGAAGAAGAACATCCATGCCCATTACGACCTGGGCAACGCCTTCTATTCCCGGTGGCTGGATCCCACCATGACCTATTCCGCGGCCCGCTACGCCCACAAGGGCCAGCCGCTGGCCGAGGCCCAGATCAACAAGTACCGCGCCCTGGCGCAGCACATGCGGCTGGAGCCTGGCCATCATGTCCTCGAGATCGGCTGCGGATGGGGCGGGTTCGCCGCCTATGCCGCCGGCGAGATCGGCGCCCAGGTCACCGCCATCACCATCTCCCAGGAGCAGTACGACTTCGCCGCCCGCCGCATCTTCGAGCTGGGCCTCAACGAGCGGGCGCAGATCAAGCTGATCGACTATCGTGATGTGGCCGGGACCTATGACCGGGTCGCCTCCATCGAAATGTTCGAGGCGGTTGGGGAAAAATACTGGCCGAGCTATTTCGGCAAGATCGCCGAGGTTCTGGCCCCCGGCGGCCGGGCCGGCCTGCAGATCATCACGATCAAGGACGAGTTTTTCGACCTCTATCGCCGTCGGGCCGACTTCATCCAGCGCTACATTTTTCCCGGCGGGATGCTGATCAGCGAGGCCCGGCTGCGGGCGGAAACTGACACTGTCGGCCTGGCCTGGGATGAAATCAGCCGCTTTGGCCAGGACTACGCCGACACCCTGGCCGAATGGATGCGCGAGTTCGAAGCTGCCTGGCCGGAGATCGAAGCGCAGGGATTTGACGACCGATTCCGGCGGCTGTGGCGCTTCTATCTGGGCTATTGCGAGGCGGGCTTTCGCACCGAGCGCACCAATGTGATCCAGCTCGCCCTGTCGAAATCATAGCGCCGGAGCGCCCTGCCCCCTGTTCCGGCGCTCAGCAGGGCCCTAAATAGCGGCCCATGACCGTCGCACACAGCGTTCTCGACACCATCGGCGATACGCCGCTCATCCGCCTCAACCGCGCCAGCGAACTCACCGGCTGTGAGATCCTGGGCAAGGCCGAGTTCATGAATCCCGGCCAGTCGGTGAAGGACCGCGCGGCCCTCTACATCGTCCGAGACGCCGAGGCCAAAGGGCTGCTGCGCCCAGGCGGCCGGATTGTTGAGGGCACGGCCGGGAACACCGGCATTGGTCTGGCCATGGTCGCCAAGGCCCTGGGCTACAAGGCGACCATCGTCATCCCCCGCACCCAGAGTCAGGAAAAGAAGGACGCCATCCGCCTGTTCGGCGCCGAGCTGGTGGAGGTGGACGCGGTCCCCTACTCCAATCCCGACAACTATGTCCGCTACTCCGGCCGTCTGGCCGAGGAGCTGGCCGCCAGCGACCCCAACGGCGCCATCTGGGCCAACCAGTTCGACAATGTGGCCAATCGTCAGGCTCACGCCGAGACCACGGGGCCGGAAATTTGGCGGCAGACCGACGGCAAGGTGGATGGCTTCATCTGCGCGGTGGGCTCGGGCGGCACCCTGGCCGGCGTCGCCCAGGCGCTGCGGGCCAAGCGGCCCGACGTAAAGATCGGTCTGGCCGACCCCTACGGCGCGGCGCTCTATGCCTACTACACGACCGGCGAGCTGAAGTCGGAGGGCGGCTCCATCAGCGAAGGCATCGGCCAGGGCCGGATCACCGCCAATCTGGAAGGTCTCACCGTCGATCACGCCTACCGGATCTCCGACGAGGAGATGCTGGAAGTGATCTACGACCTCGTGGAGCACGAGGGCATGGTGATGGGCGGGTCGACCGGGGTGAACGTGGCCGGCGCTATCAGGCTGGCCCGGGAGTTGGGTCCCGGCCACACCATCGTGACCATCCTCTGCGACCAGGGCGCGCGCTACCAGAGCAAGATTTTCAACCGGGCCTTCCTTACGGAAAAGGGCCTGCCGATCCCCAGCTGGCTCTGAGCATGGAGACCGGCCCCCTCGTCTCCGTCGATTGGCTCTCTAATCACCTGGACGACGCTGATCTGCGCGTGGTTGACGCCACCTGGTACATGCCCGCCGAGAACAGGCCGGGTCTGGCGGAGTTCGAGAAGGGCCACATTCCTGGCGCCGTCTTCTTTGACATCGATCTGATCGCCGACCAGTCCAGCGACCTGCCGCACATGCTGCCCAGCCCCGGGGCCTTTACCAAGGCGGTATCGAGCCTGGGCCTGAGCCCCGAGCACAGAATCGTCGTCTATGACGGGCACGGAATCTTCTCTGCGCCGCGGGTGTGGTGGACGTTGCGGGTGATGGGCTTCGACCAGGTCGCCGTGCTCGACGGCGGGCTGAAAGCCTGGCGCGCTGCGGGACAGCCCCTGGCGACCGGCGCGCCTGAGCCCCAGCCGGTCCCAAGCTCAGTCCGGCATCAGCCTGAGCTGGTGCGCACCCTTTCCGATGTGCAGGCGGCGATCGAGGATCCCGCCATTCAGATTCTTGACGCCCGGCCGGCGGCCCGATTCCGCGGCGAGGCGCCGGAGCCGCGTGCCGGTCTGCGAAGCGGCCACATGCCCGGCGCCTGCAATCTGCCCTGGAGCGCCGTGGTGGATGCTGACGGCGCCCTTCGCGCGCCCGATGAACTCCGGGCCGCCTTCGCCGTCGCGGGGATCAATCTGGATCGGCCGATCATCACCACCTGCGGTTCCGGGGTGAGCGCCGCTGTGCTGGCCCTGGCCCTGGCGCGGCTGGGGGTGGAGCAGATTCCAATCTATGACGGCTCCTGGAGCGAGTGGGGCGCCCGCGCTGACACGCCCGTGGTCATCGGGCCATGAGCCCGGCGATGATCGTCCGTCGCGCGACGCCGGAGGATCTTCCGCGCCTGCCCGAGATCGAAGTCTCAGCGGCCACCCTCTTCCGTGACCAGGGGGTGGAGGTCTTCGCCGGGGAAACCGACGACACGCCGATCGACTTCACCCCCGCCGAGGTCTGGGCGCCGATCCTGGCGGACGGTCTGCTGTGGGTCATGGCCGAGCCCGATGGGCCTGCGGGCGCCTTTCTGGCGGCAAGGATCGAAGAGGATCGCCTGCATATCCTGGAGTTCGACGTTCATCGCGAGCACCAGGGGAACGGGCTGGGGCGCCGTCTGCTGGCCTTCGCCATTGAAGAGGCGCAGCGACGTGGCCTGGCGGGGTTGAGCCTCACCACCTTCCGGGACACCCCCTGGAATGCGCCCTTCTATGCGTCGGCTGGGTTTGAGATCATCGAAGGGGAAGAAGCTCGGGGCGCGCTCCAGAGCTATCTCGACCGGGAAGCCGCTCGCGGACTCGATCCGGCCCGCCGCTGCGCGATGATCCTCAGGCTTTAGCGAACCGGAGGGGCGTAGATCAGCCCAGGATCCGGCGCGCTCCAGAGGGCGTTCAGCCCCCGCTCGAGCTTCAGACCAGAGTCGGCGCCCAGGTTTCGTCTGAAAATCTCGTTGTAGGCGCCCACCTGGCTGATCGCCTCATAGGCCCAGTCCGCCTCAAGCCCCAGCATGGCGCCCAGGTCGCCCTCGACCCCCAGCAGGCGGCGGGTGTCGGGGTCGGACGCGGTCTCGCGCGAGGCTTCGGCTGTGGTTGAATTCACGCCTAGTTCTTCAGCCACAATCAAGGCATTAACCGTCCATCTTACGATGTCAGTCCAGGCTGGATCATCCTGGCGGACAGCCGGGCCGAGGGGCTCCTTTGAGATCACCGTCGGCAGGATGACGTGGGCGTTGGGGTTGCTCATCAGCGAGCGGGCCGACGCCAGGGCCGAGACATCGGCGGTGAAGACATCGCACGCCTCAGCCTCGTAGGCGGTACGCGCCTCGGCTTCGTCATCGAGGATCACCGGCGTGAACTCCAGGCCCCGGGCCCGGAAGTAGTCCGACAGATTGGTTTCGGTGGCGGTGCCCGCCTGCACGCAGATCCGCGCGCCGGTGAGCTCGTCGGCGCTGGTCAGGTTCAGAGACCGCGGGGCCATGAAGCCCTGGCCGTCGTAATAGGTGACGCCTGCGAAATCGAGTCCGAGGCCTGCATCCCGAGACAGGGTCCAGGAGGTGTTGCGCGACAGGACGTCGACCGAGCCATCCTGGAGCTCGGCGAACCTGTTTTGCGCCGAGACGGCGCGATAGCGCACGGCGTCAGCGTCGCCCAGCACAGCAGCGGCCACGGCGCGACAGATGTCCACGTCAAACCCCCGCCACACGCCCCGCACATCACGCACGGCGAACCCTGCCAGCCCCGCATGGACGCCGCACAGGACGTGCCCCCGCCGTCGCACCGCCTGCAGGGTTGGACTGGGCGTGGGGGCGAAGTCCCGCACAACCGCCGGGGTCGGGGCTGGCGTCGGTTCAGGTTCCGGAGACTCCGCCTCCCGGCCACACCCGGCCAGGACCAGCAACAGGACAGCGGACGCCGTGAGGCGTCGGATCATGGGGGGCTCCTTGATCGGACAGGACGGGAAAGGTCTAGTACAGGGAGTTTCGCCCCTGATGCCTCACGATCGTCAACCCGCATGACCGAAGAAACACGCCTGATCCACTCCGGTCAGGCGCAAACGCCCCTGGCTCGCACGGTCGGCCCGCCGATTCAGCGCGGCTCAACCGTTTTGCTGCCTAACGCCGCGGCGCTGTACGATCACGAGTCTCAGGTGACCTATGGACGGCAGGGACTGGCCGCCCAGTCGGCCCTTATCTCCGCCCTGGCCGAGTTGGAGCAGGCAGCAGGCGTGACCCTCTACCCATCGGGGCTGGCGGCGCTCACGGGCGCCATGCTGGCGGTCCTGAAAGCCGGTGACGAAGTGCTGGTGGTCGACACCATCTACAAGCCGACACGGCGGTTCTGCGACACGGTGCTGCGCCGCTTCGGGGTCGGGGTCCGCTACTATCGCGCCAGCCTGGACGCCGACGGGCTCATGGCCGCCTGCGGTCCCGCCACCCGGCTGATCGTCCTGGAGTCTCCAGGGTCGCTAAGTTTTGAATTCCAGGACGTTCCCGCGATCGCCGCCGCCGCCAGGGCTCGCGGCGTCCTCACCCTCATCGACAACACCTGGGCGGCGGGACTGCTGTTCAAACCCCTGGATCATGGCGTCGACATCAGCGTCCAAGCCCTGACCAAGTATGTGGGCGGCCATTCCGACGTCTTCATGGGGTCCGCGGCCGTGCGGGAGCCGAGCCTGGTGCGAGCCCTCGACGACGGCGTGCTCAATATCGGCTGGGCCGTGTCGCCGGACGACGCCTACCAGATGCTCCGGGGCCTGCGGACCCTGGCGACCCGCATGACCCGTCACGACGCCTCTGGCCGCCAGGTCGCAGCCTGGCTGGCCAAGCGCGACGAGGTGGGACAGGTGCTGCATCCGGCTCTGCCGGGCGCTCCCGGCGCCGAGATCTGGCGCCGCGACTACAGCGGCGCCTGTGGCCTGTTCGCCTTCACCCTCAACCCTGCGTCTGCTGCGGCCACCGCGGCCTTCCTCGATGCGCTGACGGTGTTCGGCCTGGGCTTCTCCTGGGGCGGCTTTGAGAGCCTGGCCATCGACTGCGATCCTCAGCTGTCTGGCCGCAGCGCGCGAGGCGACTACGGCGGCCCTCTGATCCGGCTTCATATCGGGCTGGAGGATCCGGTAGACCTCATCGCCGACCTGGAGGGCGGATTCGCCGCCTGGGGCGCGGCGACCTAGATGGCCGATGCGGCGGACTGGATCGCCAACTTCCTGCGTGAGGAGTCCCTGCCCCCGGACTACCGCCAGACCATCCAGAATGTGGCCGAGCCCCTGGCCCAGCGTCTGGCCGCCCTGGCGGCAGGCCGTCGCGGCCCGGTCATCGCTGGCGTCTGCGGGGCGCAAGGCTCGGGAAAGTCGACCCTGTGCGAGGCGCTGGCGCGCCTGTTGCGCCGGCGGGGCATGCGGATCGCGGTGTTGTCCCTGGACGACCTCTATCTTTCCCGGAACGCCCGGGCGCAGCTGGCCGCCCGCGTCCATCCTCTCTTCGCCACCCGCGGCCCCCCAGGCACCCATGACGTGGCGCAGGGCCTCAAGCTGTTCGACGCCCTGTCCGGAACGGGCGATGTCGCCCTGCCGCGGTTCGACAAGGCCATGGATGAGCCTACGCCGGCCGATCACTGGCCCCAGATCAAGACGCCCGCAGACCTGATCCTGTTCGAAGGCTGGTGCGTCGGCGCCGTGCCGGAGGCGGCGCCTGCCCTGGACCTGCCCGTCAATCGACTGGAGGCCGAGAAAGACCCGACAGGCGTCTGGCGGGCCTATGCGAACGACGCCTTGGCCGGCCCCTACCAGGACCTGTTCAGCCGGATCGATCACCTGACCCTGTTGAGGGCCCCCAGCTTCGAGGTGGTTGCTGAGTGGCGATGGCGGCAGGAAGAGAGGCTGCGGGCGCGGCTTCAGGCGCAGGGGAACGACGCCAGCCGCACCATGGACAGGGCGCAGATCGCCGCCTTCATCCAACTCTATGAACGGCTCACCCGGCACATTCTCGCCACCCTGCCGGACCGCGCCGATCTGGTCGTGGATCTTGAGGCCGACCAATCTATGCGGTTGGCGGGGCCGAGGCCTCCGACGGGCTGAGGTCGGCGCCGGCGCCTTCATCTGCGAAGTAACGAACGGCGCCGATCATGACATTGCGGCGGTCATGGACGATCACCTGGGCGTCGCCGCCTGCCCCAGCAATCACCCGGGCGAGGCTACGCGCCTTGGTCTCGGCCTGTGCCCCGGACAGGAACATCAAGGGTTGGTCCGAAAGCGAGGACGTGACCGCCCAGCCGCCGCCAACAGGCGTCACGCTGATGATATTGTCCTGAACCGCGCCGACTTTCCAAAGCCAGGTCATCTGATCCTCTCGTCTGCGAGAGGCGCCGCTTTGGACGCTTCACACGTCAGAAGAATGACCACCTCATGGCGCTTCTGTCTGCAACACATCCGACAGTTGTCATGAAATTGAACGGGTGTTGACCTGTCCGGCCTCCCGGGTCCGGACGCCCCGGGCGGGACGGGTCGAACCGGGACACCCCACATGTTAAGGTGGAGCTTTAAGGCTGGGTCGCTCGCCCAGCGACCGCAGGGTGGAGAAGGTGTGAAACGGCTTGTTGTGATCGTGGCTGCGACACTGACCGTCGTGGTGGTTTGGTGCGGGCTGGTCTTTCTCGGCTTCAGCGAGGGTTGGGGGCGCGCGCCAATAACGTCCTCGCCGGAGCCTGAGGGCTTTATCAGCGCCGCACGGCCGCAGATCGCAGATGCGGGTCCAGGCAACCTGGCCATGGTGCTCATCGAAGATGGCGCGGTCGCGGCCGATTACTACACATCGGCTGACGCGCCGGTCGGCCCGCACACCCTGTTTCAGGTCGCCTCCCTCAGCAAATGGGTGACCGCCTGGGGCGTCATGACCCTTGTCGAGGATGGCAGGATCGACCTGGACGCGCCGGTCGCCAGCTATCTCACGCGCTGGCGTCTGCCCGACGGCCCGTTCGACGAGGACGCCGTCACGGTGCGCCGACTCCTCAGTCATACCGCCGGCCTGGGCGACGGGCTCGGCTATGCCGGCTTCGCCTCCTCCAATGAGGTTCAATCCTTGGAAGAGTCCCTGACCCAAGCCCGTGACGCTTCGCCGGGGGCGGATGGCGCGGTGCGTGTCGTGGCCGAACCGGGGAGCGGCTGGGACTATTCGGGGGGCGGCTACACCCTGCTGCAGCTCATTGTGGAAGAGGTCAGCGGCCAGACCTTCACCGACTACATGCAGGCGGAGGTCTTCCAACCCCTCGGGATGGACGACACCACCTTCGACTTCGACGCGGCGTCCAGGCGCGACCTGGCGCAGAGCTTCACATTAGATGGCGTGGTCGAACCTCTGCGACGTTACACGGCGCTGGGCGCGGCCTCACTATTTACAAGCGCGCACGACATGGCGCGTTTCGTCGCCGCCCAGGCGCCCCGCGCGCCTGATCCGGACGCGGTCCTGTCGGCAGAAACACGCGCGGTTATGCGGGAACCCCATGCGGCGCAGTTCGGGGCGGACATCTGGGGGCTGGGCACAATGCTCTACGCCCCCAACGGGCGCGGGGACTTCATCATCGGCCATGATGGCGACAATGAGCCGGCCATCAACACCGCCGTACGTCTGGATCCCGCCACGGGCGACGGGATCGTCGTGCTGGAGACTGGCGGCGACCTGACCGCGACCCGCCTCGCCAGCGAGTGGGTCTACTGGAAGACGGGCAAGGTCGACGCCCTGCTGTTCGTCATGCAGGCTGGGACGATGATCATCTGGATGCTGGCCGGCAGCGGACTGATCATCCTAATGGCCGTGGTCGCCGGATGGCGGCTGCGACGCCGGCGCTAGGCCGCTGGCGCGCCCTAACCGCCTTCAGAGCGCGGCTTCTACCCTGGCCTTATGCAACAAATCCGAAAAGGTCAGACTGGGCGAACCACGTACAGCATATAGCCCGTCTCGCGCGCCACCGTACGCCAGTCGGACGCTTCCTTGCGGGCTGCGGCGATGGCGGCCGCCACGGCCTCACTCACCCCCGCCGCCTCGAGAGCGTCGCAGCGCGCCTCTATAGGTTCGTAGTATGCAGCCCATGCTGCGTCCGAGAGGGGGCGGGCGGCGAGCACCCGCCAACCGACCGCAGCGATCTCGTCGCGTGTGGTGAGCTCGGTTTCGATTCCCCCCGGCTCCGCCTCCCAGAAGGCCAGCGCCGCTTTGGAAGGCGCATCGGTGAATAGGCAAGGATGGCTGAACGCCACGGCGCCTTGGTCGCTCAACGCGCCGCGCCAGGCATTCAGCGCTCGCGCCACACCTAAGAAGTAGACTGCACCCGCCGACCAGATCAGATCATAGGGACCGGTGAGGCCCTCCATGCTCTCTGCAAAAATCCGCACAGACGGGTCGCCAGCGAACCTCTTTCTTGCCGCGTCGACGAAGTGCGGCGCCATTTCAAATCCATCAATCCGGCCCTCCGGCACAAGCTGACGAAGCGCCGCAAGATCGCCGCCAGGACCGCAGCCGGCGTCGCACACCTGTCCCTGCGGCGAGATTCCAATCAGGCCGCCGACCCAAGCAACGTCCTCAGCAAGCCCCGGCCCCTCCCGGCGCAGATCGCGATGTACAGCGAAGAAGGCATCCCAGTCCATTCTTGGCTCCACAAGACGCATCAGGCGACGGAGTGAGCCCGTCGCCGATAGCATCGGAAATGCTGAGCAAGATAACCTGGGCTGGCGCGCCCTGCAGGACTCGAACCTGCAACCGTCCGCTTAGAAGGCGGATGCTCTATCCGGTTGAGCTAAGGGCGCTTGTGGGGGGTGGCCCTAGTGGGTCCAGGGGACCTTGCGGCCGAAGGCGAAATTGTCGGCGTAGGCCTTGATGATCCGCTTAGCCGGCTTGGGGTCGAAGACCTCGAAGGCGATGCCGTTCTGCTCGGCATAGGCCACGGCCTCCTCCTTGGTGTCGAAGGACAGGCGCAGCTGGGTGCGGGTGTCGTCGGTCTGGGTCCAGCCCATCAGGGCGTCGGGGCGGCGGGCGCTGGCCGGTTCGAACTCAAGAACCCAGTCCTTGGACTTGCCGTGCCCGGACTGCATGGCGTTCTTGGCGGGGCGAAGGATGCGCGCAAGCATGTGGCTGTCCCATTGGCGATCTTGGCGCCCCGGTCTGGTCAGGGGTCATCCTGAACCGACCATGGCGGCCTGAGGCGAAACACACGGCCGTCGCGGCCTCCCGCCGTCGGAAGGTCGAAGCGGCCCCATGTCGGCGTCTGGTCGGGGCGGCGTGATTCGAACACGCGACCCTCTGCTCCCAAAGCAGATGCGCTACCAGGCTGCGCTACGCCCCGAGACGGACGCCGACATTGGCCGTCTCATGCCATGCAAGGCTCTGCGCCGCAATGTGACCTGAGGCGATCAATCCCGCCGATGCATCAGTTTGAACACGCCGGAGCCCCGAACGACATCCCGGCGGCCCACATAGGCCCGCCCCTCGACGAAGGCCACTTCGCGGGTGAGCCGGGTGACGTGGGATTCGCCCATGACCCACTCCCCCACCCGGCCCATGTGCAGGAAGTCCACCGACAGGTGAATGGTGACCCCCGGCCGCCGCGCCGCGCGGAACACCGCAGCCCCCATCAGGCCGTCAAGAAAGCTGGTCAGCATGCCCCCATGGACCAGCCCAAGGCCATTGGCGTGGCGCGGCAGGGCGAAGAAGGCCTGCTCTGTGGTCTCCCCCTGGATAGCGCGGTGGAAATAGGGCCCGTTGTGACCAGAGTACGCGCCGCGGCCTTCCGAACGGACAAAGCCCTCCGGTGGGTCAGGAATCTGGTCTTCGACCTCATCCACGGGGGAAGATCCGGTGAACCACGCGGTCGCCCGGCAGGGCGCCGATCTGGGCGGCCCGGCCGCCCACCAGTTCCAGCACCGCGCGCACCGGCCCGCCGGATGGCACCCCCTCTTCGGAGAGGGGCACGGTGTTTCGGGCGATCGACAGTATGCGGCCGTCGGCCCGGATGAAGATCATGTCCAGAGAGATGTAGGTGTTGCGCATCCAGAAGGAGACCGGACGAGGGGTCTGAAAATCGAACAGCATCCCGCGGTCGGGCGCGAGCGACTTCCGGTACATCAGACCCTGGGCGCGACTGGCGTTGTCGGCGGCGAGCTCCACCTGAAAGCGCGCCGGGCCCCGGGCGGTGAGAATCTCGAGGGGTTCCAGAACCGGCGCGGTCTTGGCCAGCAGGGGCGCCGGCGCCGCGAGCGCTGCGAATCCCCCCAACAGGGCGCGCCTTGGAAGATGGTTCGGGCGCGCGGCGACGCGCTCGTTCTGGAACTGGGACAAGACGGGACCTCCGGCAGACGGCGGGCGACAGGACATCCCGGCCCGCCTGGACCGCGGGACGAACGCCTCTAGGCCAGACCTACCGACTCGATCTCCGCCACCACAAGCCCTTTCGGGCCTTCGGCGAAGCGAACCTTCACATCATCGCCCGGCTGCAGGTCTTCCAGCCCGGCCCGACGAAGGGTCTCGATGTGAATGAAGATGTCTCCGGGCTGCGACTCGCGCACCACGAAGCCGTAGCCCTTGGCGCGGTTGAACCACTTCACCTTAGCTTGTTCGAGGGGCCCTCCCGCCAGGGCGGGCCGGCGGGGACGGGCGAAGGCATCGCTGCGATCCGGAACGCGTTCATAGCCGTCCCGTCGTCCATCCTCGCGGGCGCGACGAGGCTCCGGCGGCGGCGCGGCGCTTTCATCCAGTTCGAGGACCTCAGCCACCTGCCAGCCTTTTGGACGGCGAATGGCCTCACAGACGATAACCGCACCTTCAAGCGCGCTTTCGTGGCCGGAATCCCGCAAGGACGTGACGTGCAGAAGGACGTCCTTGAGATCCGTCTTGCTGGGATCGTCGGGAACGACAAAGCCGTAACCCTTTCCCGCATCGAACCACTTCACGCGACCGCTGATGCGTACAGCGTCATCTGCGCCAGCATCGTGATAATCGTAACCAGACATGCGCCCCTCTGGCTCCGTCTCCTTCGATCCTCGGAACCGGGCCAGTTATAACACTGTTCTCGTTGGACCTAGGCCGTCAATAACCATTTACGCGATCAAGCTTGGCATTGGTGAAATCGCCGGTTTGTCGCGCAAATGGCCGCCAAGGGAGCGTTGAGGGGCGTGTCCGGGGCTTCTAGACTTCGGGCACATCCACGGGAGGCAGGTTCTGATCGGTCTCCGCCCCGATCCCAGCCCCGCTCTGAGCCGGATCATCGGACATGGCGGAACTCCCGGCGACGCCCGTGTCACCGGCGTCCGGCGCAGGGGATTCTGCGGTGCTAGTGTCAGGCATGGTGGCGGCGGTTTCGGTGTCTTCGGGATTGGGATTGGTGCAGGCGGCCAGCGTCAGGGCGGCGGCGCTGGCGGCCATCAGGGTCAGAATCTTCATTGAAAGCGCTCTCCGTCAGATTGTCGGAGACCAACGCAAGGCGCCGCTGTTCGTTGCGCCTCAGCGCCACGACGATCCACAGAACATCAGGGGATTGGAGAGCTCCGCGTGGCAGTCCCTAGGGGAGTCGAACCCCTCTCTCCAGGTTGAAAACCTGGCGTCCTAACCGATAGACGAAGGGACCACTCGACGCGGAGGGCGGCTCTATATCCGCCTTCCCTGCCCCACGCAAGCCGCTCGCTAGACGTTTTTGCGACGGGGGTCGGCGATGTCGTCAATCTCGAGCTCGACGCCCCGTCGCCCGTTCCAATCATCCGCCTTCAGACGGCCCACCACGTGGACGGCTCCGCCGCCGCCCATCAGGCGTCGACCCACCTCGGTCTCCTCGGCCCGCCACGCCACGGCTTTCAGGCGGCCACCAGAGCGGTCTGTGAGCGTGCAGCGCACGTGACCGCCCCTCAGCATCATGGGCCGCTCTACGCGGGCCTCTGCGAGGGCGAAGAGCGGCTCGGGATTCCCCGGACCGAAAGGCGCCAGCCGCTGAAATGACTCCAGAAGGCCGCGGTCGGCGCCGGCAGCGGTGATCAGGGCGTCGATTTCCAGGGCGTCTGATTCCGCCGCGGCCGATGATTCGTCGCTCAGATGGGCGCAAAGGAACTCGCGCAATTCCGGCAGCGAGCTCGGACGCACCGAGAGACCGGCGGCCATGGCATGGCCGCCCCCGGCCAGGAGCAGGCCGGCCTCGAACGCCGACTGAACCGCGCGGCCGAGATTTACGCCGGGTTGGGAGCGCCCCGACCCCTTGCCCACGTCAGCGGCCCGGTCGATTCCCACCACCAGGGTCGGCTTGCGATAGCGTTCGCGCAGACGGCCGGCGACAATGCCGATGACGCCGGGGTGCCAGTCATCGGCGGCCACCAGCAGCAGCGGCTGGTCGGCGAAATTGCTTTCCCGCTCCAGGATCCGCACGGCGGCCTCTAGCACCTCGGCCTCCACCTCCCGGCGTGAGGCGTTCAGGGCGTCTAGCTCCAGGGCGATCTTGCGCGCCTCATCGGCGTCATCGGTGGACAGCAACCTGGCGCCCAGGTCCGAGCGGCCGATCCGTCCGCCTGCATTGATCCGGGGGCCCAGGACGAATCCGGCGTGGAAGGTCGTGGCCGGCCCCTTGGAGCCAGCGGTCTCCAGAAGCGCCTTGAGGCCGGGATTGGCCCAGGCCGACATCACCTTGAGCCCCTGCGCCGTAAGCGCCCGATTGAAGCCCACCAGCTGGGTCACGTCACAAACCGCCCCCATGGCCGCCAGATCGAGCCATTGGCGCAGGTCCGGCTCAGGGCGCTGCGCGAACAGGCCGCGGGCGCGGGCTTCGCGGTTGAGGGCCGCCAGCAGAACGAAGGTCACGCCGGCGGCGGCCAGGACGCCCTGACCCGAGCCGCAATCGGGCCGGTTGGGGTTGACCAGGGCGGCGCAGACCGGGACCTCGTCACGCATCAGGTGGTGATCGACCACCACCACGTCGAGCCCGATCTCGGCGGCGCAGGCGATGGCGTCGACGGCCGCGGCCCCGCAGTCGACGGTGACCACGAGATCAGCCCCCTCCTCCCGCAACCGTCGGAAGGCCGCCGGCGAGGGGCCATAGCCTTCCGTCACCCGGTCAGGGACATAGATGGTCAGGCGTTTGCCCATGGCGGCGAACCAGCGCACCAGGAGGGCGGCGCTGGAGGCTCCGTCCACATCGTAGTCGGCGAACACCACCACAGCCTTGTCGGCCACCAGGGCGTCCACCAGGACGGCGGCGGCCTTGTCCATGTCGGCGAAGCTCGACGGATCGGGGAACAAGGCCTTGAGGGTCGGCTGCAGATAACTCGCCGCCGCCTCGGCGGTGACGCCACGGGCGGCCAGGGCGCGGGCCATGGGCTCATCGAGGCCCAATGCCATCTGATGGCTGCGCACCAGGGCCGGATCGGCCGGCCGGGCGCGCCAGAGGCGACCGCTGAGCGAGCGGTCCACGTCGAGATAGCCCAGGACGCCGGCGCCGTCGGCCATGGTCAAACCCTGGCCATGGTCAGACAGGCCGCTTCATCCGCACTTCCCGAACCGTGCGGGTGAAGGAATTCATGACCATGGAGTGGGTGTGGACGAAGCCGTTCTTCAGGCGCACTCCGTCCAGCAGCACGCCCTTGGTGACTCCGGTGGCCGCGAATATGGCGTCTGCCCGGACCATTTCGTGAAGGTCGTACTTCTTGTCGAGCTGGGTGATGCCGCAGCGCTCGGCGCGCATCCGCTCGTCGGCGTTGCGGAAGACCAGGCGACCCTGGAACTGCCCGCCGACGCATTTCAGCGCCGCACAGGCCAGCACGCCCTCCGGCGCGCCCCCCTGCCCCAGATAGAGGTCGATGCCCGTGTCGGGGTCCGCGGTGTTGATGACGCCAGCCACGTCACCGTCGGTGATCAGATGCACCCGCGCACCCACTTCACGCAGCCTGGCGATAATCTCCCCGTGGCGGGGGCGATCGAGGACGCAGACGGTGATCTGGCTGGCGTCCACCCCACGGGCCCGCGCGAGGGCCTGGACATTCTCGCCCGGGGATGCGTCCAGATCGATCAGGCCGGCAGGATAGCCGGGCCCGCAGGCGATCTTGTCCATATAGGTGTCAGGGGCGTTCAGCAGCGTGCCCTTGGGCGCCCAGGCCATGACGGTGAGCGCGTTGGACATGGCCTTGGCCGTGAGCGTCGTGCCCTCCAGCGGGTCGAGGGCGATATCCACCGCCGGGCCACCCCGGCCGACCTTCTCGCCGATATAGAGCATGGGGGCTTCGTCGCGCTCGCCCTCGCCGATGACGATCTCGCCGTCGATCTCCAGGTCGTTGAGCGCCGTGCGCATCGCGTCGACAGCAGCCTGATCGGCGGCCTTCTCATCGCCGCGACCCACAAGGCTCCAGGCGGCGATGGCGGCGATCTCCGTCACCCGCACCGAGTCCAGCACCAGTCCGCGATCGAGGGTCTCAGCGCTCATATCGGTCTCCGTCCGGCCCCCGCGGGCCTCTCAGTCTCCGGGAAGTCTCATATCCGGGCGATTCGCATCAGACGTGGCGCCTTGATGACGGCCGGATGACCCGCAATCCGCTCCACGGCCTGGGCCAGCACCGCCTCCGAGACCGAGTGGGTGGTCAGGACGATGGGCACGCCCTCGGCGTCCTCCACCGGCTTCTGCAGGAAGCTTTCGATGGACACACCGGCCTCCGCCAGGGTCTCGGAGACGGCGGCGATGACGCCGGGTTCGTCCTTGACCAGCAGACGCAGATAGGCGCGCACCAGACTGCGGCTGCGGTCCACCGGCGTGAAGGCCGCCAGTTCGGTGGCCGGCCGCTGGAAGACCGGACGCACGGCCTGGGTCATCACATCGGCGATGTCGGCGGCGACGGCGGCTGCGGTGGGCGCAGCGCCGGCGCCGGCCCCCTGGATGAAGATCCGCCCCAGCCTTTGGCCTTCGATGAACAGGGCGTTGAGCGCCCCGCCAGCCTGAGCCAGGGGATGGGCCAGAGGCACGAGGGAGGGGTGCACGCGCACCGAGACGCCCTCATCGCTGCGCTCGGCCGAGGCGATCAGCTTGATGCGATAGCCCAGGTCCTTGGCCATGCGGATGTCGAGCAGCTCGACCTGATCGACCCCTTCCACCTCGCAGGCCGCGAAGTCCGGCGCGCAGTTGAAGGCGAGCGCCGCCAGGATGGTGATCTTGTGGGCCGCATCGAAGCCGCCGACATCCATGGTCGGATCGGCCTCCGCGTAGCCCAGGCGCTGGGCTTCGGCCAGGACGTCCTCAAAGGCTCGGCCGCCCTGCTCCATCTCGCTGAGAATGAAGTTGCAGGTGCCGTTGAGGATGCCGGAAATGCTGCGGACATCATCGCCGACCATGGCCTCGCGGACCATCTTCACGGCCGGGGTTCCACCCATCACCGCAGCCTCGAACAGCAGCGGGACGCCCGCCGCCTCGGCCAGGGCCGCCAGTTCCGCGCCATGTTCGGCGATCAGCGCCTTGTTCGCGGTGACCACGGGCTTGCCGGCCTTAAGAGCGGCCTCAACGGCGGCCTTGGCGGGGCCATCGGAGCCACCGATCAGCTCGACGAACAGATCCACCTCATCCGACTGGGCGAGCGCCACCGGATCGTCGAACCAGCGCAGGCCGGAAATGTCGAAAGGCCGCGGCCGGCTGCGGGAGCGCGCGGAGACGCCGCTGACCGTGACCTGGCCGCCAGCCGGGGCGAAGCCCGGCCGTTCGCTCAGAAAGGTCAGCAGGCCTGCGCCGACGGTGCCGAGGCCAGCGACGCCGACGCGCCAGTTGCGAGGACTCATCAGCTGCTCACCGTATTATGGGCCCGGGCGAGGATATCGTCGGCGTTCGCCAGGAACTTCTTCACATTGCGGGCCGCCTGCCGGATCCGATGTTCGTTCTCCACCAGACCCACCCGGACGAACCCTTCGCCGTATTCGCCAAACCCGACGCCCGGCGCGACGGCCACGCTGGCCTCTTCAATGAGCAGCTTGGAGAACATCAGAGCTCCAGCCTCCTTGAACTTCTCAGGCACGGGCGCCCAGGCGAACATCGAGGCGTCAGGCGAGGGAATATCCCAGCCGGCGCGCTTCATAGATTCCACCAGCACGTCGCGGCGAGACTTGTAGATCGCCCGGATCTCGGCGACGCAGTCCTGGGGACCGTTAAGCGCCGTGGCCGCAGCCACCTGGATCGGGGTGTAGGCGCCGTAGTCGAGATAGGATTTCACCCGGGCCAGCGCGTTGCAGATCCGCTCATTGCCCACGACCATGCCGACCCGCCAGCCCGCCATGGCGTAGGTCTTGGACAGGGAGTTGACCTCGACGGCGATCTCCTTGGCGCCTTCGACCTGCAGGACCGACGGCGGCGGGTTGTCGTCGAAATAGATCTCCGAATAGGCGATGTCGGAAATCACCAGCAGGTCGTGCTTCCGGGCCAGCGCGATGGCGTCCTTGTAGAACTCCAGATCCACGCACTGGGCGGTCGGATTGGACGGATAGGACAGGATCAGCACGCTGGGCGGCGGGGCCGAATGCTTCACCGCCCGGCTGACCCCGGCCAGATACTCCTCCGGCGAATGGGCGGGCACATGGCGGATCACGCCGCCGGCCATGATGAAGCCGTAGGCGTGGATCGGATAGGCCGGGTTCGGACAGATGATGACATCGCCGGGCGCGGTCAGGGCCTGGGCGAGGTTGGCGAACCCCTCCTTTGAGCCCAAGGTGGCGATCACCTCGGTATCGGGGTTCAGGGTCACGCCAAAGCGACGCTTATAGTAGCCGGCCATGGCGCGGCGCAGGCCGATGATGCCCTTGGAGGCCGAGTAGCGCCCCGCCTTGGGGTCGCGGGCGGTCTCGATCATCTTCTCGACGATGTGCTTGGGCGTCGGCATGTCCGGATTTCCCATGCCGAAGTCGATGATGTCGGTGCCGTCGGCGCGCAGTCGCGCCTTGATGCGGTTCACCTCCTCAAGGACGTAGGGCGGGAGGCGTCGGATGCGGTGGAATTCGGGGGTCATTGCGAGCTCTGCCGCTGTTGCGGCGTTGGGGAGCTGAAAGTCGCGCATGGATAGACTCCGGGCTGGAGTCCGCCAAGCAGGTTCGGGGATCTTTTCGCCTCCGCAGGTCCCCTCAACGGGACGACGGAGGCGGTGTAGCTCGCTCCCGGGCGTCCCGGGCGAAGGCCTCGGTATTGGCCGGGGCGCCGGCCACAGGGGGCGGCGACACATCGGCCAGCGCCCTCGCCGCAAAGGCTTCGGTTTCGCTCAGGGTCCAGGTCGCCGGCGCCGTCTCGGCGTAGAGGTTGGCGCGAGCGGCCTCCACATCGGCGACCGCCGCGGCCCAGGCTCTGGGCGGACGAACATCAGTCGGCGCGGGCGGAATGTCGCTGAACTTGGGGTAGGCGCGGTCCGCGCGCGCCGCCTCGAGGACGGCCTTCGCCGCAGGCGACTGCGGGTCAACGGGGGCGGTGGCGAACGGATTGACGCTGGCGCAGCCGGTCAGGACCGCCGTCCCCAGGCACAGGGCGACGCAGCGCCGGAGGCGGACGCCTGTCGTGTTTCGAAAAAGACCCGCTGAGACATTCATTTCCGCCTCGCTCTTATGACATGATGCGGTCCAACGAAAGGGCTGCAATCGGCCCATCTGTCCGGAGGACGGCCGTCCATGAGCGAAAAGAGCCAGAAGAGCCGAAAGACGGCCGCCAAGCCCGCACCGCCTCCCAAGCCCTCTGCCGGCAAGTCGCCCTCGGCGAAAACCAAGGCCGCAGCCGCGGTCGCAGGCGCGCCAGCGACCAAACCGAAAGCCGCCAAGCGCCCGCAGCCAACGACCGCGCGAGACACGGCCCCGCCGCCGCCGCCGAAAGAAACCCTCCCCCCGCCGGCCGCCGCTCAGCTGAGCGGCGATCAACAGCGGATGCTGGAGAACCTGTCGACCAACCTCGCCCGGGCGGCCATGACCGCCCAGGGGGCCATAGCCGAGGCGGCTCTGCGCAACGCCGACCGACCAGCGGCTCTGTCCACCGACCCCTTCCACATCGCCCCGGCCCTCACGGAGGTCATGGGCAAGCTCGCCAGCCAGCCAGACCGTCTGGTCCGCGCTCAGGCCGATCTTTTGTCGCGCTATATGGATCTCTGGCAGTCGACCGCCCGCCGCATGGCTGGTGAGACTCCCGCTCCCGTCGCCAGCCCCGCCAAGGGCGACAAGCGATTCCTCGACCCCGACTGGTCGGAGAACCCCGTCTTCGACGTGATGAAGCAGTCCTATCTCGTCACGGCGGACTGGCTGAACAGCCTGGTGGGCGACGTCGAGGGGGTCGACCCCATGGCGCGGCGCCGGGTCGAGTTCTTCATGAAGCTGCTCACCGACGCCTTTTCGCCGACCAACTTCCTGGCGAGCAATCCGACGGCCTTGCGTGAAATCATGGTCACAGGCGGCGAGAGCCTGGTGCGCGGCATGGAAAACTTCGCCGCCGACCTCGCCCGCGGCGGCGGGCAGCTTTCGATCAGCCAGACCGACTATGAACAGTTCAAGATCGGGGAGAATGTCGCCACCGCGCCTGGAAAGGTGGTGTTTCAGAACGAGCTGCTTCAGCTGCTACAGTTCACGCCGTCCACCGAGCAGGTCCACGAGATCCCGCTGCTGATCTTCCCGCCCTGGATCAACAAGTTCTACATCCTCGATCTGCGTCCCGATAACTCGATGATCCGCTGGCTCACGGACCAGGGGATCACGGTCTTCGTCGTGTCCTGGGTCAATCCCGACCGGAGCCTGGCGACCAAGACCTTCGACGACTATCTGCGCCAGGGCATCTACGAGGCCACCGACGCGGCCATGACCCAGGCCGGCGTCAAGTCCGTCAACGCGGTCGGCTATTGCATCGGGGGGACCCTCCTCTCGGCCGCGCTGGCTCACATGGCGGCCAAGGGCGACAAGCGGATCGCCTCGGCGACCTTCTTCGCCGCCCAGCAGGACTTCAGCGAGGCGGGCGACCTGCTGTTGTTCACCGACGAGTCCTGGCTGAAGGACCTGGAGCACAAGATGGACGCCGAGGGCGGCGTTCTGTCCGGCCAGGCCATGGCCGACACCTTCAATGTCCTGCGCTCCAACGATCTGATCTGGTCGTTCTTCGTGAACAACTATCTGATGGGCAAGGAGCCGCGCCCCTTCGACCTGCTGTTCTGGAATTCCGACCAGACCCGCATGCCCAAGGCGCTGCACATGTTCTACCTGCGCAAGTTCTACGGCCAGAACGCCCTGGCCAAGGGCGAGCTGGAGGTTGACGGGATCAAGCTCAACCTCGGGACGGTGAAGACTCCGATCTATGTCCAGTCCTCGAAGGAAGATCACATCGCGCCGGCGCGTTCGGTCTATCGGGGCGCGCGCCTGTTCGGGGGGCCGGTGACCTTCACCCTGGCTGGATCAGGCCACATCGCCGGGGTCGTCAATCCGCCGTCAGCCAAGAAATACCAGCACTGGACCTTCGATCAGCTGCCCGAAGATCTGGCGTCCTGGCAGACGAAGGCGGTGGAGACCCCCGGCTCGTGGTGGCCCCACTGGATCACGTGGCTGAAATCGTATTCCGGCGACATGGTCCCGGCCCGCAATCCGACCAAGGGGCCGCTCAAGCCGATTGAGGACGCGCCGGGCAGCTACGTCCAGGTGAAGTCGTAAGGGCTGGCCGCCGCCGGCAAGCGGCGGCCGCCCTCGTCCCTACTCGCTCGTCAGGGCCTCATAGACCAGCCGCGGCGAGATATCGCGCATCGGCGGCGTGCCGGCGCCCAGAATGCTGCCGCGCAGATTCTGGATCATGCCGACAAACACCACGTCGTTGGTGGGATCGATCCAGAACCAGGTGCCAAAGGCCCCGCCCCAGTAGAAGGAGTTGACGCCCTGGGGCGTGCCGGCTGCGGCCGGATCGGTGATCACCGCGAAATCCAGACCAAAGCCCACACCCGTCTGGCTCGGCCCATAGAGATCCACCGTCACCCCATCGGCCAGGACGTCGGTGCGCATCAGCTTCACGGTTTCCGGCTTGAGGATGCGCGCGCCGTCGAGCTCACCGCCATTGGCCAGCATCTGGGCGAAACGCCAGTAGTCCTCGGCGGTGGAGAACAGGCCGCCGCTGCCCGAGAGGAAGGCCGGCGGACTCGTGGGCGCAGGTCTCACCTCGCCGGCCGGGGCGATCAGACCGTCCTGGCCATAGGTGTGCACCGCCGAGACCCGCGACAGCTTGGCGCTGTCCACGTGGAAGCCGGTGTCGTCCATCTTCAGCGGATCGAAAATCCGACTCTTGAAGAAGTCATCCAGCCTCTGTCCGGACAGCTTTTCGACGATATAGCCCTGGATATTGACGCTGGGCCCATAGCGCCAGTCAGTCCCCGGCTGGACCGCCAGCGGCAGGGCGGCCAGCTTGTCGATCATCGCCTGAAGGTCGCCATCCTGCAGGCCATCGTCCTCATAGCCGGCGCTGACATCGAAGCCGGCCGTATGGCTCATCAGTTCGCGCATGGTCATGGGGTGAGCCTGCGGCTCGGTTCCGCCGTCGGCCGTCGCGACCTTCAGATCCGCGAACTCGGGAATATGCTTGGCGACCGGATCGTCCAGGCTCCACTTGCCCTCTTCCCAGAGGATCATCATGGCCACGCCGGTGATCGGCTTGGTCATGGAGGCGATGCGATAGATGGTGTCGCGACTGGTCGGCTGGCCGGTGGCCACGTCCTGGACGCCATAGGCCTCGAAATGGACCACCTTCCCCTGCCGGGCCAGGAGGGTGACGGCGCCGGCCAGCTTCTTCTGATCAACCAGGCTCTGCATCTCGGCCTTCAGGGCCTCGACGCCGGGGGTTGCGAAGCCGACCTGCGCCGGCGGGACGACCGCGACCTCTGCCGCAGAGGCGGAACCCGCCGCCAGGGCGGCCAGGACCGCGGCGGAAGCGGCCGTCGCCAGCCGGCGTGCAAAATCGTGTCTCATTCGTCCTCCCTAAGGTGTCGTCCCTTGTTGAGAGACGTCTTAGGGCGCCGCCGGACCGGAGCCTAGAATTTCATCGGTCCGTTCAGGCGGGAACGAACTTCAGCGCCACGCCATTGTTGCAATAGCGCAAGCCTGTCGGCCGCGGCCCGTCCTTGAAGACGTGACCCTGGTGACCGAGACACCGGGCGCAGTGATACTCCGTCCGAGGGAAGCCGATCTTGAAGTCGGTCTTCTCGCCTAGAGCCCCTTCGATGGGGCGGTAGAAGCTCGGCCAGCCGGTACGGCTGTCGTACTTCCAGTCCGACTTGAACAGAGGCAGATCGCAGCCGGCGCAGACATAGGTCCCGCGCCGAGTCTCCTTGTCCAACGGACTGGTTCCGGCCCGCTCGGTGCCTTCCTGACGCAGCACGCGATAGGCGGGCGGCGAAAGGCGGGATTTCCAGTCGGCGTCGCTCAGCTTGCGCCAGGGCGACCCCGCATAGGGATCGGCGGCCTTGGCCTGGGGGGCGCCGCCGCAGGCGGCGAGCGCAGTGGCGCCGAGGAGGACAGCGCGGCGGTGGAGGGCGTGCAACAGGGTCATGCCCCACTATACGCCCATCTGCCTCGGTCGGATGAATCCGCAGGATCAGGCGGCGAGCGCCGCTCCGATGCCCGCCAGCAGACTGGCGGCTGTGATCGGCTTGGCCACGTGCAGGTTGGCCCCTGCGAGCATCGCCTCCTGCTGATGCTCGGCCATGGCGTTGGCGCTGAGCATGACGATCGGGGTGGGCGCGAGATCGTTCTCAGCTTCCCAGGCCCGAATGGCGCGGGTTGCGGCCAGCCCGTCCATGTGAGGCATCTGCATGTCCATCAGCACGATGTCGAACCCGCCGCCGGCGAAGGCCGCAACGGCCTGACGACCATCCTCCACTGTCACGAGTTCGGCGTCCTGGCTGGCGAGGATCAATTGGACGACCCGCTGGTTGGTGGGGTGGTCCTCGGCCAGGAGGATCCGCAGGGGCCGCATTCGCGCGCCGATACCAACCTCAGCCCCTCGCGAACTGTCATCGGTCGAGGCCGGCTCGGCCCGCGGCAAGGGGATCGACACCGCAAACCGGCTCCCCCGGCCAGGCTCGGAGGTGGCCGAGATTTCTCCCCCCATCAGGTCGGCGAGGGAACGGCAGATGGAAAGCCCCAGCCCTGTGCCGCCGAAGCGGCGACTGATGGTTTCGTCAGCCTGCCTGAAGCGGTCAAACAAGCGCGACGCGGCGTCGGCGTCGAAGCCGACGCCCGTATCCTCCACCACCAGGGTCAGATGGTCGCCGCCTGGGCTATCCACCCGGCCGATCCGCAGGGCGATGTGGCCGGTCTCGGTGAACTTCACGGCGTTGGACAGCAGATTGCCGACGATCTGACTGATCCGGGTGGCGTCCCCGACGAACCGGCCGAGGGCCCCCTCCTCCCGCGTCACATGCAGGACCAGGCCCTTTTCATGGGCCCGCAGGCGGGTCGCCTCAATAGACGGCCGGAGCGCCTCCTCCAGATCGAACGCCCGGCGCTCCAGATCCAGCTGCCCCGCCTCAATCTTGGAGACCACGAGGAAATCAGACACTAGCCGCTCAAGAATCACACCGGAATCCCGGACGAGGCCGACCATCTCGGCCTGCTCGGGGCTCAGCTGCGTCCGCGACAGAGCGTCGATGATGCCGATCACCCCATTGAGCGGGGTCCGCACCTCATGGCTCATATTGGCGAGAAAATCGGTCTTGGCCCGGCTTGCCGCCTCGGCTGCGGCCTTGGCCTCGAGCAGGGCCTGCTCGGCGGCGACACGGTCGGTCACATCCCGGGCGACGCCATAGATCCGGTCGCCGAACCTCTGCGCCCGCCATTCAAGGGTCCGGTAGCCGCCGTCCCGATGCCGATAGCGGTTGATGAATCCCAGCACCGGATCCCCGGGCTTCCGCTGCTCCACCTCTTCGACGCTACCCCGGGTGTCTGGAAGATCGTCGGGATGGACCAGCCGAAGAAGCGGTCGCCCCTCCATCTCTGCGGGATCATGACCCAGGGTCGTCAGCCAGGAACGGCTGGCCTTCAGCACCCGGCCATCGATATCCCGAATGACCAGCAGATCGTGGGACACATCGAAAAAGGCGGCTGCGTCGAGGGCCGGCGCCTCCGATCGCGACCAACCGGCCTCCGACTCTGGATCGAGGAATGACGCATGGGTCATGAGCGGAAGGTCCTTAAGCGCCAGACTATGACCCCGATAGAGGTAAGGCCGGCGGGTTAAGAGCTCATGTCCGCACGGCCACGCCTCTCCTAGGCCACGGTCAAGCCGGCGCCTTCGTCGAGCCCCAACATCAGATTCAGGTTCTGCACGGCTGCGCCTGAGGCGCCCTTGCCCAGATTGTCCAGCACCGCCACCAGTCGCGCCTGCCCCTTGGCGTCATCCCCGAAGACATAGAGTTTGAGGCTGTTGGCGCCGTTCAGGGCCTCTGGGTCCAGCGCCCGGACATAACCGGCCGCCCCAGCTCGCGCCTGGCTGAGTCCTGCGACCTCCAGATCCGTCGCGACAGTCACGAAGACTTCCCCAGCGTAGGCTTCGGACAGGGCCGCGGTGAGGTCACTGACCTTCGGCTGACCCGGCAGGGCCCATAGGGCGAGCGGAACCTCGACGATCATGCCCTGCGCATAGCGCCCCACAGCGGGGGAAAAGATGGGCGGATGGGACAGACCTGTATAGGCCACCATCTCAGGCAGGTGCTTGTGCGCCAGGGTCAGACCGTAGGGACGGAAGGCGTCGGCTGACGGCGCCGGCGCCGGGGCGTCCTCGAACTCAGCGATCAACCCCTTGCCGCCCCCGGAATAGCCCGACACGCCGTGGACCGAGAGTGCGGCCTCTGCCGGGATCAATCCCGCCCGCACCAGGGGCGCGACCAGGGCGATGAACCCGGTCGACCAGCAGCCGGGATTGGTCACCCGCTTGGAGGCGGCGATCGTCACACGATGGCCTGGGCTCAGTTCCGGAAAGCCGAACGTCCAGCCGGCCGCGGTGCGGTGGGCGGTGGAGGGATCGATGACTCGCACGTCGGGATTGACGATCATCGCCACGGCTTCACGGGCGCCCTCGTCCGGCAGGCAGAGGATGGCCACATCGACGCTGTTCAGCAGCTCGGCCCGGGCGTCGGCGTCCTTGCGCCGCGCCGGGTCGATCGACACCACCTCCAGGTCGCGCCGGTCGGCCAGCCGCTGGCGAATCTGCAGACCCGTGGTGCCGGCCTCGCCGTCGATGAAGATCTTGTGGGCCATGGTCGTTTCCCGCTTGGGACGATGGACAAGAAAAAGGGCGCTCCGGTCTCCCGAAGCGCCCCATTTCGCATACGCGGTGTTCGCGCGCGATTAGCGCTTCGAGAACTGGAAGCTACGGCGGGCCTTGGCCTTGCCGTACTTCTTACGCTCAACGACGCGGGAGTCGCGGGTCAGGAAGCCGTGCGGCTTCAGGACCGGCCGCAGGCCCGGCTCGTAATAGGTCAGCGCCTTGGCGATGCCGTGACGCACCGCGCCGGCCTGGCCCGACAGGCCCGAACCCTTGACGGTGACGATGACATCGAACTGGCCCAGACGGTCAGCGATCTCCAGCGGCTGGGCGATCATCATGCGCAGCACGGGGCGCGCAAAATAGATCTCCTGGTCGCGGCCGTTGATGGTGATCTTGCCCTTGCCGGGCTTGATCCACACCCGGGCCACGGCGTTCTTGCGCTTGCCGGTGGCGTAGGAGCGGCCGTACTGGTCGATGACCGGCTCGCGGGGAGCCGATTCAGGATTGGACGAGAGGCTTTGCAGGGCCTCGAAACCTTGGGTCTCGGACATGGGCCTCAGGCGCTCCGCACGTTCTTGGCGTTCATGTCGGCGAACGCGATGGTCTCGGGGTTCTGGGCGGCGTGCGGATGCTCAGCGCTGGTATAGATGCGCAGGTGAGTCATCTGCTTGCGGGCCAGGGGGCTTTCCTTGGGCAGCATCCGCTCGACGGCCTTTTCAAGCACGCGCTCGGGGAACTTGCCACCGAGGATCTTGTCCGCGGTGCGTTCCTTGATGCCGCCGGGGTGGCCGGTGTGCCAGTAGTAGACCTTGTCGGTCAGCTTCTTGCCGGTGAACTTCACCTTGTCGGCGTTGACGACGACGACATAGTCGCCGCAATCGACGTGCGGGGTGTAGTCGGGCCGGTGCTTGCCGCGAAGACGCATGGCGATGAACGAAGCGAGGCGGCCGACCACGGCGTTCTCAGCATCGATCACGATCCACTTCTTCTCGACCTCGGCAGGCTTCAAAGAAGCCGTGGTCTTCATCATGGGGACGATCCGTTAGTTGCGACGGCGGCGTAGCGCCGGCGACGTGAGGCGCGGCATGTACGTGCCGCACGCCACCTTGTCAACACAGATGGCCCGGAAAGCCTTGTAAATCACGGGTCAAATGAGCGCGGTATTATGTTACCACAATCTGCTCAGTCGCCCCGATTGACGATGGACGCAGTCGCCACCAGGTCGTTGAGCAGGGACAGGGTGGCCGCCCCGGAACACTCGAAGGGATCGAATTCCAGACGGCGGAAATATTTCAGAACGAGGGAGGGGTTGAGCTTCCTGATGCTCACCTGCCCCATGGTCCAATGGCCGAACTGGCGCTCGGAGATCTCCTCATAGGCAAGCATGCGGACATTCTGGTGGCGCTCGTCACGGACGATGGCGTTGTAGAGCTCGCAGACCTCGTCGCGACCGCCCTCGATCACCTGGATGAACAGGTTATCGGAGACACAGAGAAGGCCTGTGATTCCCAGGGCCGGATTGTTTTTCCGGGACTGATGTAGAATGCGATCCAGCTCGGCGCCCTGCAAGGCGGACGACGGGCGGCTGGCGTAGAGACAACGGACGAGCATGACGCCTTACCTACTTGCTGGACTTGATCAGCGAGAGAAACTCGCTGCGCAGGGTGTGGTCCTTGAGAAACGATCCGCGCATGACGCTGTTGGTCATCTTGGTCTCGGAATCCTTGACCCCGCGCCAGTGCATGCAGAAGTGGTCGGCCTCCATCACCACAGCCAGACCATCGGGACGCACCTTCTCCATCAATAATTCGGCCATCTGGGTGATGGCCTCTTCCTGGATCTGGGGGCGCGACATCACCCACTCGGCGAGGCGGGAGTATTTCGACAGGCCGATCAGGTTGGAATGCTCATTGGGCATCAGGCCGACCCAGAGCCGGCCCATGATCGGACAGAAGTGATGGCTGCAGGCGCTGCGCACCGTGATCGGCCCGACGATCATCAGCTCGTTCAGAGCCGCGGCGTTGGGAAACTCCGTTACCGGCGGGGCCTCGGCATAGCGGCCGCGGAACACCTCGGTGAGGTACATCTTGGCCACCCGGCGGGCGGTGTCCTGGGTGTTGTGATCGCTCTCGGTGTCGATCACCAGGCTGTCGAGCACGGATCGAAACTTGCCCTCGACCTCGTCCAGCAGCCCCTCGAGCTCACCTGGCTCAAGGAAGGCGGCGATATTGTCGTTGGCGAAGAAGCGCTTGTTGGAGGACTTCAGCCGCGCCCGGATCTTGGCCGAGACGGGCGTTGGCTCCGGCAGACCGGAGGGCGGTTTG
Organism: Caulobacteraceae bacterium UBA3198; assembly: GCA_002363865.1. Classification (GTDB taxonomy): domain Bacteria; phylum Pseudomonadota; class Alphaproteobacteria; order Caulobacterales; family Caulobacteraceae; genus Phenylobacterium. The sequence continues at coordinate 103,702 of DEWY01000015.1, read as the reverse complement.
GAATCGCTCATGAACCATCTGTCGAAAGGTGAGGCCATCGTCGGGCCGGGGCCGCGCCGAACGCATCCCTGCCCCGACTGTATCAGGTCCAGCCAAGCCGCCTACCAGCTTATGGTCGTCAGCCGGCGCGCCGGGTCAGGCCCTGCTGCTCCAGGCGCCATCTGAACTGATCAAACCGATCCTGGCCGAAGAAGGGTTCGTTGTTGAAGGCGATCATCGGCACCCCGTAGTGGCCGGCCTGCCGCTGGGCGACCTGGTTGGCCTCAACCACGGCGTCGAGCCGATCGGCTTCGGCGTCCACGGCGGCGGCGAGTTCGGTCGCATCAAGCCCTGCCCGCTCGGCCGCACGGGCCAGGTGGTCGCCCTCATGCCAGTTCTCGACCTCGCCGCTCCAGATGGTCCGGCTGACCTCCGTCAGATAGGCCAGCCCCTTGCCACGCTCGGCGGCCGCCACGCCCATCTGTGTGAGGCGATGGATGTGCGGCTGCTCCTTGGGATAGGTGCGGGTGGCCATGTCCATATAGACGGGGTCTGGGCGGGGCCAAGCGAACGGCACCCCGAGGAAGGCCGCCTCGCGATGAATGTCCGTCAGAAAATAGCTGAACCAGAGGGGATCGCGGGTCTCGAAGAACTCCGGCGTGCGCACCGCCAAGGGATAGACCGGACGGATCACGCCCTTGACGTCAAACTCGGTCTCCAGGGCCATCAGCCGCGGAGTGATCATGTAGGAATAGGGTGAGCGGAAGGACCAGTAGAGATCATAGGTCAGGGTCAAGGGAGCCTCCGCTGCGCCGCTCAGGCGAAATCCTCGCCCATATGTATTGACACGATAACTGTCATATCGACCCGCTCCAACCCCGATTTGATGCTAGAGCCCGATGCGATCGGACGGAACCGTCCGATCGTTGAATCAGGCTCTACACTCCAAGTCTTGAGCGCGTTTCGTCCCGATAACCGGCTTCCACTTATCGGAACGCGCTCTAGTCATCGCCTCGCCACGGGTTTCGGCTAGAATGGGTTCAAACGCCTTTGAACTCTGGAGCCCCATGTCCCTTCATCGTCGCGCCCTGCTGGGCGCCGCCGCGGCCGGCGCGGCCTTTTCCGGCTACGCCCTCCGCGCCCAGGCCCAGGCCAATTCCGAAACCTACCTCAACGAGATCTATGGCTACGGCCCGCTGAAGCCGGACCCGTACAAGATCCTCGACCTGCCCGAGGGCTTCTCCTACCGGGTCATCTCCCACGCCGGCCAGACCATGGATGACGGCTTCTTCGTGCCCTACAAGGCTGACGGCATGGGGGTGGTCCCCCTGGGCGGGTCGCGGCTCGCCCTGCTGCGCAACCACGAGCTCAGCCCCCGCGATCTCAACTATGGGCCGCTCGGCCACGGGCGGAAGCTGGCTGACAAGCTCAAGCCGGAGCAGGCCTATGACGTGGGTCCTGACGGCTATCCCCTGGGCGGCGGCGTCACCACCCTGGTCTACGATCTGAAGCGTCAGCGGCTGGAGAGCCAGCACCTCAGCCTGACCGGCACCCTGGTCAACTGCTCGGGGGGCGTGACGCCCTGGGGGTCCTGGCTGACCTGTGAGGAAACCACCCTCTCGCCCAAGGCTGGGCTGGGTAAAGACCATGGCTGGGTGTTCGAGGTGCCGGCGCGCAATCGAGGGCTGATCGATCCCGTGCCGCTTAAGGCCATGGGGCGGTTCCAGCACGAGGCGGCCGCCGTCGATCCCACAACCGGCGTCGTCTACGAGACCGAAGACTCGTTTGACTCCAAGGGGCTGTTCTACCGCTTCCTGCCCCATGACCGCCGCGATCTCAGCAAGGGCGGGCGGTTGCAGACTCTCGGATTCCGGGATGCGCCGGAAGGCGGCGACGCGCGCAATATGAAAGGCTCTGAACCCACCTGGAAGGTGGGGGATCGCAAGGCCTGCGTCTGGATCGATGTGGAGGGCGCCGACAATCCCAATGAGGACCTGCGCTTCCGCATGCAGAAGGCCGGCGCGGCGTTCATTGGCCGGGGCGAAGGGATCTTCTGGAGCCCGGAGGGGGTCTATTTCACCTGCACCTCCAGCGGCCCGGCCGGCCATGGACAGGTTCTGCGCTATATCCCCAGCCCGCAGGAGGGACAGGCCGGTGAGGCCGACGATCCGGGCTATCTGGAGCTATTTGTCGAACCGACCGACAACCGGGTCATGGATTTCGCCGACAACCTGGCCATCTCGCCCTGGGGGCACATCTTCGCGTGCGAGGACCGCTATTCCGAGACCCTGCGCAATCACCTGAAGGGCATCACGCCCGACGGACGCGTCTACACCATCGCCCGTAACGTCTTCGAGGGGAACGCCGAGCTGGCCGGCGCCTGCTTCTCCCCGGACGGTTCCACCTGCTTCGTCAACATCTACTGGCCGGGTCTGACGGTGGCGATCACCGGACCCTGGGACAGCTTCCGCGCCTGAATGGGCGTCCGGCGGCGGCCTAGACCCGGCGGATACGCCAGGCGAAGGCCGTCGCCAGACCTAGCACGATAGCGGCCAGGAACTGGTGGATCATGCTGAGCCATAGGGGCGCGACCATCACCAGGGTGGCGATCCCCAGCACCACCTGCAGCAGGGTGGCGTGGGTGGTGGCCATCATCAGCCGCCTGGCCGGCGGCGGCACATAGTTGGTGCGCCGCGCGCTGATCGCCATCCAGATGACCACGACCGTCAGCACATAGCCCAGCAGGCGGTGATGCAACTGCACCGCGCCCTGGCTGTGGGCGATGGTTCCCCAGATCCCCTCGCCCGCATAGTCTCGAGGAAAGAGGGTTCCGTTCATCAGCGGCCAGTCGGTGTAGACCCGGCCGGCATCATTGCCGGCCACCAGGGCGCCCAGCAGGATCTGCAGGAAGATCAACGCCATCAGGCCGAGCGCCAGCAAGCTCCACGGACTGGGCAAGGGTTGGCGCGCCTCGCCTCGCCAGGCGTCCAGCGCCGTCCAGATCAGGGCGGAGAACAGGATGAAGGCCAGGCCCAGATGGACCATGAGACGCTCCGGGGCCACCGAGACCCGGTCGGCCAGGCCGCTTGAGACCATCCACCAGCCGATCGCCCCTTGAAGGCCGCCCAGGGCCAGCAGGCCGACGCAACGCAGGATCAGCCGTTTGGGGATCTGCCTGCGGACCAGGAAGTAGGCGAACGGAAGCGCATAGACCAGGCCCACTAGGCGGCCCAGGAAGCGGTGCGCCCACTCCCACCAATAGATCACCTTGAACTCTTCCAGGGACATGCCCCGGTTGACCAGCTGGTACTGTGGGATCTGCCGGTACTTGTCGAATTCCGCCACCCAGTGGGCGTCGGACATGGGCGGCAGGGCGCCGGTCACGGGCTTCCACTCAGTGATCGAAAGGCCGGAGTCCGTCAGGCGGGTGGCGCCGCCGACGACCACCATCACCAGAACGAGGGCGGCCACGATGGACAGCCAGATGGCGACCGGCGTCGACCGGTCCGAGCGCAGGAACGAGGTCATTGCGGCGGGATCGTGCCTCTTTGGGGTTTAAGTTGGGTCATGGGCTAAAGCACCGGGGCATATCCGTCCATGCCCCCCTCTCTTTCCATCCCCCCCAGTCCTTGCCAGCACATTTGGAACCGCCCAAGCTTGACCGCATTGTGATGGGGCGGCGACAGCGCCGCGTAGCGGAGAACAAGGCATGAGCGGCGTCGGAATCCTCACTGCGATCATCATCGGCATCTTCGCCGGCTGGATCGCTGAAAAGGTCATGAAGCGTGACCATGGGCTTTTCACCAATCTGGTGGTCGGCCTGGTCGGCGCCCTGATCGGCGGCTTCATCGCCAACGCCATCGACTTTCCGTTCAGCGGCTTCATTGGCAGCCTGATCGTCTCCACCATCGGCGCCATCCTGCTCCTGGCGATCCTGGGCCTGATCCGGCGCAAGTGACATCGCGCGGCGGCGCACCCTATATGGGGCTCGCGCCGCCCCGGCGCCGCTAGTCGCGAGGATTTGATGAGCGCCCGCCTGCGCAAACTGATCGGCCTGTTCGGCATAGTGGCCTTCGTGGCCGCCTATGCGGTGGCGGCGATCGCCATCGGCGAACGCCTGCCCGACAGCCTCTGGATTCAGACCGTCTATTTCGCGGTGGCGGGCCTGGCCTGGGGCGTCCCGATACTGCCGCTGATCAGCTGGATGAACCGGGGTCACTAAGCCCCTTGGGTCCCGGCGCGCGGCGCCATGTGGACCCCCATTCGACCCCGCCAAATGAGGCGATGGTCGGAGCGGCGGGATTCGAACCCACGACCCCTTGACCCCCAGTCAAGTGCGCTACCAGGCTGCGCTACGCTCCGTCGCCAGCGGCGAGGTCGCGTCTTATAGGCGGGCGCCCCGCCCCGGGCAACCCGCAAAGTCAGCCCTGATCGCGGCTGTCCCCAAGACCTTCATCGAGCTGAGCCTTGGCGGCTTCAAGCGCCTCCAGGACGCGCCACAACCTGTCCTGCCCCGCGGGGCCAAGGCTGGTCGTTTCGACCATGGTGACGCCCAGATCCACCTCGGCGATCGCCAGGAGCCGGCGCACGCCCTGTTCCTTATGCAGCTTCTGGACGCCCTTGATGGTGTAGCCCTCGTCGTGCAGCAGCCGACGCACGCCTTTCAGGACGGCCAGATCCTGGGGCCGGTAGAACCGGCGACCGCCGGCGCGTTTCATGGGACGAATAAAGGAGAACTTGGTCTCCCAGAACCTCAGGACATGCTGAGGCACGTCCAGCTCCTCAGCGGCTTCCGATATGGTCCGGAAGGCTTCGGGGCTCTTGGCCACGGTCTAGTCGCCTCCAGCGAGCGCCTTGTCGACCCTCGCCTTCATGACCTGAGACGCCCGGAAGCCGATCACGCGGCGCGGCTCGATGGCCGCCGGCTCGCCGGTTTTGGGATTGCGGCCCATCCGGGCGCGTTTGGCGCGGACCTGGAAGACGCCAAAGCCTGAAAGCTTGACCTGCTCGCCGGCCTCGAGGGCCTGGATCATGAGCTCCAGCGTGCGCTCCACCAGAGTGGCGCAGTCCTGACGCGACAGCCCCACCTCGTCGTGGACCGCCTCGCAAAGATCAGCCCGCGTCAATGTCGAGCCCTTCATACGCACCCCGCCCCGGACAACTATGAAGCCCCCTCATGCCGTGATTGTCGGGCAAGGTCAAAGGGTTCCCGCCCTGATTTCACGCCTTGCTCAGAAGCGAACCACGCAGGCGCCCCAGGTGAGCCCTCCCCCCATGGCCTCCAGCAGAAGCAGGTCGCCGCGCTTGATGCGGCCATCGGCGACCGCCACCGACAGGGCCAGCGGAATGGATGCCGCAGAGGTGTTGGCGTGCTCGGCCACGGTCGTGACGACCTTGGACTCCTCAATGCCCAGCCGTCGGGCGACGCCTTCGAGAATCCGCATGTTGGCCTGGTGGGGGATGAACCAGTCCACATCGGCCACAGCCACGCCAGCGTCGGCGGCGGCGGCCGTCACGGCCTCTGAGATGTTCACAACCGCATGCCGGAAAACCTGATTGCCCTGCATGCGCAGCTTTCCCACCTCGCCATTGGTCGAGGGACCGCCGTCCACATAGAGCAGATCCTGCTTGGTCCCATCGGCCCGCAGGGCGAAGCCCAGGAGTCCGCGGTCGGCGGTCGTCCCATCGCCCTCGATCGGCTCCAGAACGACCGCGCCGGCGCCGTCCCCGAACAGGACGCAGGTGCCGCGGTCGGTCCAGTCCATGAGCCGGGTCATCATCTCGGCCCCGATGACCAGGGCGCAGCGGCTGCGGCCTCCGGCGACAAAGCCGTCGGCCACCGACAGGGCATAGACGAAGCCCGAGCAGACCGCCTGAATGTCGAAGGCGACGCCCACAGGACAGCCCAGTTTCCGCTGGACGATGGCCGCCGTAGCCGGAAAGGTCAGATCCGGCGTGGTGGTGGCGACGATGATCAGATCAACCTCGTCGACGGTGCGCCCAGCCGCGCTCAACGCCTGTCTGGCCGCCTCGACCGCGAGGTCGGAGACCGCCTGGTCGGGGCTGGCGCGCCGACGCATCCGGATGCCGGTCCGTTCGCGGATCCACTCATCGCTGGTGTCCACGAACTTGGCGAGATCGTCATTGGTGACGATCTCATCGGGGAGATACCCCCCTACGCCTGTGACGGCGCTGCGACGCACGGAACTCAAGCTACTCGCCTCCCTGCCCCGCCTCGGCGGTCATCGGTTGGGCCGCAAGGCCCAGTCTTTCCAGACTACGGGTGATCTCGGCGGCGAAATCGCTCCGCGCCAGATCGGCCGCCACCTGAATGGCGTCGGCGAAGTCGCGGACGGTGGCGCCGCCGTGCCCCTTCACCACCACACCATTGAGGCCAAGCAGGGGCGCGGCCGCCGGCGGGCTCAGCTTTTCCCGGAAGGCCAGCAAAGCCTTGCGGGCGAGCAAGGCGCCGAGCTTCGACGGCATCGATGACATCAGGGCCGTCCGCAATTCGCCAGAGATGAATTTCGCCACACCCTCGGCGGTCTTCAGCGCCACATTGCCGGTGAAGCCGTCGGTGACGACCACGTCCACCACCCCGCGGGTCAGGTCATCGCCCTCGACGAACCCGAAATAGTTCAGGCCCGCCGCGCCCTCCCGCAGGATTCGATGGGCTTCGCGGACCTCCTCGTGGCCCTTGATGTCCTCCGATCCCACATTCAGGAGGCCGACGGTGGGACGCTCGACCCCGTGAGCGGCCCGGTGAAAGGCCTCGCCAAGGATGGCGAACTCCACCAGCCGGGCGGCGTCGCAATCCACATTGGCGCCCACATCCAGCACGGTGGTGAACCCCCGCACAGTCGGCCAGCTGGCCGTCAGGCAAGGCCGATCCAGGTCGGCGCTCATGCGCAGGACCAATTTGGAGATCGCCATCAGGGCGCCTGTATTACCCGCCGAGACCGCGCCGCCGGCCTCGCCAAGCTTCACGGCCTCCACGGCGTTCCACATGCTCGAGCCCTTGCCGCGGCGCAGGGCGGTGGCGGGCTTCTCATCGCTCGCCACCTGCTTGTCGGTGTGGCGAACCTCAACGCGGCCCGCCAGGTCCGGCAGTTTGGCCAGTTCGGCCTCAATCAGCGCAGCCTCGCCATGCGCCAGAAAGCGCACGTCGGGGCCGAGGCGTCGCGCCGCCAAGGCCAGCGCCGGAATCGTGACCCCAGGGCCGTGATCACCGCCCATGGCGTCGATGGAAATGATGAAAACTTGGCTCACGGCGTGGTTACAGCCCCATTTCGCTGGCCGGCGAGGACCGCCGCAGCGGCGACCGGCGGGCGCTCACCCATTATCGTCTTTCAACCGCTTAAGCACGGCGAAGGGCGAGTCGTCATCCTGCGGCGGCTTGTACTCGAAGGTCTCACCCGGCTTACGTGGGAACGGATCGATCTCCACGGCCAGGTGTTCGACCACATAGGCGGCCACGTCGATCACATCGCCTTCAAGGATCTCGGGCGGATCGGGCGCCTCAGGATCCAGCTCGATCTCCACTTCAGGATCTGGGGCATTGGGGCTGCCTGCGGGAACAAGCCGCACCTCCAGCGGACCCGTCACGACCTGGTCGAAGATTTCGAGGGATATCCCAGATTCCTGCTCCACGACCGCTTCGAAACGCCCGCCCATCTCGGCCCCATCGAGCCAGGGACGGAGACGGGCCTCAGCGGTCAGCGACTTGATGGCCCGCACGCCCAGATGCTTGGCCAGGGCCGCGCGCACAGTCTCGTCGGCCTCCAGCGACACCACGACAGGCCCCCGCGAGAGGTCGGACATCCGGAACCGGTGTGACCAGATGGGAGCCTCGCTCATGGCGCCGCCCATTCGACTTCGCCGGCCAGAATGCCCTCCAGGGGCTGATCGGCCAGGGCCTGACGCTGGCGCATCACATAGGCCACCAGGGCCTCGGCCGGGGCGCCCTCGGCCTCGGCGTAGACCGTACGGGTGATCAAGGCGCCCAGGGGGCCCTCGTCCGGCAGGCTCGCCAGGGCGGCCTCATAGGATTTCACCCGGCCATAAAAGGCCTCGCCCAGCTTGCGCATCTTCTTGCCCACCGACAGGTCGCCGACCCCCATTTCCCGCAGGGCGTCGTCCAGGGCCGAGACATAGGCGTCGAACAGGGCCTGAGCCACCACGCCGGCCGCCGCCCCCTGGCGCTTCAACCGGTCCAGCAGCAGCACCACATGCAGGGAATAGAGTTCGAACCGTCCCTCGACCGTGTCAGGAGCCCCCAGGCGGCTGTAGAAGTCCGGCCGCCGGGCCTGGGAGACCACCCCGGCATAGAGTTTCTGGCCGGCGATCTTCGCGGGCTTGGGACGAAAGAGACGCTCTAGGATCATCTTGGCCTCGATTTCGCCGCCACGGGGCGTTAACGGCGGCATTGAACTAAGGCCCTGCGGGCGATAGGTCAAAGTCTTGAAATCTTGAACAGGTCCGGTTCCCTCATGTTTCGCCGTGTCGCCTTCGCCGTCTTCTCGGCCGGACTGCTGGCCACCAGCGCCTGCGCGCCGATCACCAGCTATTCCGGATTCCAGGCCATCGACGCCAGTCCGAAGGACGTGAAGGTCGGCGAGGACACCAAGTCCACCGTGCGCGGCCGGCTGGGATCGCCCTCCACCACCTCGACCTTCGAGGACGACATCTGGTTCTACATCGCGCAGGTCAAGGAGCAGGTGGCCTTCCGCAAGCCTCAGGTGGTCAGCCGTGAGGTTGTGGCGATCCGGTTCAACGGCGACAGCGAAGTGGTCGAGTCGGTGGATCACTACACCTTGAAGGACGGCAAGGTCGTCGCCTTCAACGACCGCGAGACGCCCACCCGCGGACGGGAGCTGACGATCCTCGAACAGCTTCTGGGCAATGTCGGCCGCGGCGGCATGCTGCCTCGGGACGACGAATCGGTGCCGGGCAACCGGCCCGGCGACCGCCGCTAGGCGCCAAGCCCTCCGTCGGTCCACGCGCTCGCAAAGAAAGACGCCCCGGAGATTGCTCTCCGGGGCGTTTCTCGTTCTGCGGACTGTGGAGGCGTTAGCCGCCAACCCCGTGGGCCAGGATCGCCAGCAGCAGCAGGGCCACAATGTTGGTGATCTTGATCATCGGGTTCACGGCCGGGCCGGCCGTGTCCTTGTAGGGGTCGCCGACGGTGTCGCCGGTGACGGCGGCCTTGTGAGCCTCCGAGCCCTTTCCGCCGTGGTGGCCCTCTTCAATGAGCTTCTTGGCGTTGTCCCAGGCGCCGCCGCCCGACGTCATCGAAATGGCCACGAACAGGCCGGTGACGATGACGCCCATGAGCATGGCGCCCAGGGCGGAGAAGGCGTCAGCCTTGCCGCCGATGGCCATGATCGCGAAGAACAGCACCACGGGCGAGACGACCGGCAGCAGGCTGGGCACGATCATCTCCCGGATGGCCGCCTTGGTGAGGATGTCCACCGCGCGACCGTATTCCGGCTTGACCTCCCCGGTCATGATCCCGGGGTTCTCCTTGAACTGTCGGCGGACCTCGACCACCACGGCCTCGGCCGCGCGGCCCACCGCCGTCATGGACATGCCGCCGAACAGGAAGGGCAGGAGCCCCCCGAACAGCAGGCCGACCACCACGTAGGGATTGGACAGGTCGAAGGCGACCGCGCCCATGCCCTCAAAGAAGGAGCCCGGCTCAGCCGTGGACGAAAAGAACTTCAGGTCCTCCGTATAGGCGCCAAACAGCACCAGGGCGCCGAGGCCGGCCGAACCGATGGCGTAGCCCTTGGTGACCGCCTTGGTGGTGTTGCCGACCGCATCCAGGGCGTCGGTGGACACCCGGACATCGGCGGGCAGACCCGCCATCTCGGCGATGCCGCCGGCGTTGTCGGTCACCGGCCCGAAGGCGTCGAGCGCAACGATGAAGCCAGCCAGGGACAGCATGGCGGTGGTGGCGATGGCGATGCCGAACAGGCCCGCCAGGCCGTTGGCCACGATAATGCCGGCGATGATCACCAGGGCCGGCAGGGCCGTGGACTCCAGGCTGACGGCCAGCCCTTGGATGACGTTGGTGCCGTGCCCCGAGACGCTGGCCTTGGCCACCGACTTCACCGGCCGGAAGGCCGTGCTGGTGTAGTATTCGGTGATCACCACGATGGCGGCGGTCACGGCCAGGCCGACCACGCCGCAATAGAAGAGCGACAGGCCGTCAAAGCTGCGGGTCCCCAGGGTGACCATGTCCGGCACCATGCGGGTGGTGACCCACCAGATCGCGCCCACAGACAGCAGGCCCGTGACGATCAGGCCGCGATAGAGGGCGCCCATGATGTTGCGGGACTTGCCCAGGCGCACGAAGAAGGTGCCGATGATCGAGGTGATGATGCAGACACCGCAGATGGCGAGCGGCAGCATCATCATCGTCTCCACCAGCGGCGTGCCGCGGAAGAAGATCGCCGCCAGGACCATGGTGGCCACCGTGGTCACCGCATAGGTCTCGAACAGGTCGGCGGCCATGCCGGCGCAGTCGCCGACATTGTCGCCCACATTGTCGGCGATGGTGGCGGCGTTGCGCGGGTCATCCTCAGGGATGCCGGCCTCGACCTTGCCCACCATGTCGCCGCCGACGTCGGCGCCCTTGGTGAAGATGCCCCCGCCCAGACGGGCGAAGATGGAGATCAGCGAAGCGCCGAAGCCCAGAGCGACCAGGGAGTCCACGACCTCGCGGCTGGTGAGCTCGAAGCCCATCGGGCCGGTGAGCACGAAGAAGTAGCCGGCCACGCCCACCAGGGCGAAGCCCGCCACCAGCATGCCGGTGACCGCGCCGGAGCGGAAAGCGAGCGAGAGGCCCTTCTCCAGGCTTTCGGACGCCGCCTGGGCGGTGCGGACATTGGCCCGCACGGAAATCCACATGCCGGCGAAGCCCGCAGCGCCGGACAGCACCGCGCCAATCAGAAAGCCGATCGCCGGCAGGACCCCCAGCAGGACCCCCACACCAATGAGAATGACCACGCCCACCATGGCGATGGTGGTGTACTGGCGACGCAGATAGGCCTGGGCGCCCTCCTGGATCGCCGCAGCGATCTCCTGCATTCGTGGGTTTCCAGGGGAGGCCCGCATCAGGGATGCGGACTGGACGACGCCGTACAGCACCGCCAGCAAGCCGGCGACAATCACCAGCATAAGCTCGAGACTCATAGTTCAGACGCCCCTATTCAATGGCGCGACAGGTCGCTTCACCGCCGGGACGACGGGAAGGACAGGCCGCAACGTTTCCTCTGGGTTGAGGCGACGTCATTGCGCCGCCCCTATTTTCTTGGTCGCGCGGCGACTGTGCCAAGGTTGCGATAGGGGCGCAACGGGTTGTGAAGAGCCGCGGACTCAGCCTGCTGCGGCGCCGGGATGCTTGGGCAGGCCGCTTTGCCGCTTGGCGGTCTGGGACATGACCGCCACGCTCTGAACATCCTTGGCCCCCAGGCGGGCGGCTTCTTTCATCATCACGGCCTTCAGCCGCTCGACATCGACGGTAGTGAAGTCGCTCTTGCCGGTGAACGGCGCCCGGTGTCCGGCCCGCACCAGAGCGTCCCGGAAGAACGGTTCGCGCTCACGGAGCTTCTGGACATTGGCGATGGCGGTAAGGTTCAGCCGCACACCGACGAAGATGTAGTTCACCACGCGCGACCCTATCGCTACCGGCAGGGCCACTGGGGAGATGTCGATATATTGGGACGAGCCGCCCTTGTCGGCCGCCTTGCCAGATCCCCCCGCGGCGGCGGCTGGGCTAGCGAACATCAAGGCGGGCAACAGGGCAAGCAGGTTTCGACGATGCATGGACAAAGCCTACCCCGACAGGGTTGCCGCATTCTTACGGTCACGGGTGGGTCCAGCCGCCAGACCCGGTCGCCATCGGCGCGCCCTCATAGGCGACAGTGATCCCCTCCCCGGCCTCAACCCGCCCGACGACCGGCAGGCCGAGGGCCGCGGCCGCCGCCGGCGGGGCCGTAACCACCAGCTCGTAGTCGTCTCCGGAGCTGGCCAAATGGCTGAGAGCCATGGCGCGGTCGGCCTGGCCCGATAGCCACGCCTCGGCCGGCGACGAGACCGGCAACCTGTCCAGATCCAGCCGCAGGGCGACTCCGCTGGCCTTGGCGATGTGGCCGGCGTCGGCGATCAGCCCGTCGGAGATATCGGCGCAGGCCGACGCCGAGCGGCGCAGGTCCTCGCGCAGATCCAGCCGCGGCCGTGGCAGCCGGTAGCGGTCAGCCAGATAGCCGTCAGGGTCAGGACAGCGGCCCTCGACGGCGGCCAGGCCCAGGCCCCCATCGCCGATGGGCCCGCTGACCATGATCAGATCGCCTGGCCGGGCGCCCGACCGCAGGATCGCCCGGCCGTGCGGCGCCCATCCCAAAAGGGTCAGGCTCGCCCACAGGGGACCGGAGGTGGAGACCGTGTCGCCCCCCAGCAGAGAAATGTCGAAGGCCGCGCCATCGATCTCCAGACCCCGGGCGAAGGCCTGCCTCTCCCCGAACCCCGTGCCCGACGGCCAGGCCACCGCCAGAAAATAGCCGAAGGGCTCGGCCCCCTTGGCGGCCAGATCTGAGAGATTGGAGCGCAGCAGTTTGCGCGCCACAAGGTCGCGAGCCTCGCCCTCGTGGAAGTGCGTCCCTTCGACGAGGGCGTCCTTAGTGACGATCAGATCCTGCCCGGGCCGCGAAGGTATCACGGCGACGTCGTCGAGTAGCTCGAGGGCCTCTGGCGCGCCCCGGGTCAGGGGTCGGTAGAGCCGGGCGATCTGTTCAAACTCCCCCGGCGGCGGGCCGGGGTCGTCAGGCCCGGACATCCTGCGCCACGCCATCAAGGGCGCCATTGACGAAGCCGGGCTCGGGCCCTTCGAAGAAGGACTTGGCGAGCTCCACATACTCGTCGATGACCACCTCGGTGGGCACATCGGGCCGTTCAGAGAGCTCGTAGGCTCCGGACCGGAGAATGGCGCGGACCGTGGCGTCGAGCCGCTCCAGCCGCCACCCCGTGGCCAGACGGCGAACCACGGCTCGATCCACCTGGGCCTGGTGGGTGACGACTCCACGAAGAAGCTCGGCGAAGAACGCCTCGTCGGCGCCGGTCAGGGCGAATCCCTCAACGTCACGCTCAAAGCGATGGTCTGAGAACTCGCGAATCACCGCCTCGACGCCGGCGCCCGAGACTTCCATCTGATAGAGCGCCTGAACGACGGCCAGACGCGCTACGGAACGGGCCTGACGGGGGGGCTGCGGCGGAGGCGGCAGGTCGTCGCTCATTGGTCATGCCCCGACAGCCGGGCTTTCAGGCTGATCATTTCAAGGCAGGCGCGAGCCGCGCCGCCGCCCTTGTCGGCCTGGCTGGCCCGGGCGCGGGCCCAGGCCTGGGCTTCCTCATCAACGGTGAGGATGCCGTTTCCGATGCACAGACGCCGGCCGATCGACAGGTCCATCAGGCCGCGGGCCGACTCATTTGACACCAACTCGAAGTGGTAGGTCTCCCCACGGATCACACAGCCCAGGGCCACATAGCCATCATAGGCGACGCCCGCGCCCGCGCCCGAGGCGTCGGCGATGGCGATGGCGCCTGGAATCTCCAGGGCGCCGGGAACGGTCACGACGTCGAAATCGACATCATGGGCGCTCAGCACGTCGCTTGCCCCGGCCAGCAGGGCGTCGGCGATCTCACTGTAAAACCGCGCCTCGACCACGAGGACGCGCAGCTTCTGGTCTTGCATCTTGGATCCCAGCGACCGCGGAAGGCGATCTTCTCCCTGCCTTTAGGCGGTTTCGCGCCAGCGCGCGAGATAGCGCGCCAGCATGTCGATCTCCAGATTGACCCTGGAGCCCGCTTGCAGGTCCCCCAGGGTCGTGACCTCCCAGGTGTGCGGAATGAGGTTCACGCCGAACAGGTCGTCCTCCACCTCGTTCACGGTCAGGGACACTCCCTCCACCGTGATCGAGCCCTTGGGCGCGATGTATCGGTGCAGCGGACGGGGCACGCGGACCTGAACGCGGTGGGAGCCGCCCTCGGCGCGCACCGACACCACCTCGCCAACGCCATCCACATGCCCAGAGACAATGTGTCCGCCCAGTTCGTCGCCGACCCGCGCCGAGCGCTCAAGGTTCACCCGATGGCCCGTAACCCAGTCCCCGAGGGTGGTCTTGTCCAGGGTCTCGCCGGAAACCTCCACGGCGAACCAGTCGGAGCCCTTCTCCACCACCGTCAGGCAGCAGCCGGCATGGGCGATGGAGGCGCCGATATCAACCGTCGAGAGGTCAAAGCTCGTCTCGATCTCGAACCTGCGGTCACGGTCGGTGTCGCGAACGGCGCGAACCTTGCCGATGTCGGTGATGATGCCGGTGAACATTCAGATCCTCTCGTAGCTTTCCCACACATCGTCACCCAGGACGCGAAGGTCAACGCGGCGCATGCGCGGCGCATCGGCGAGCGCGTCGAGCAAAAGGTCGCCGACACCCGCATGGCCATCGCCGCCGATCACGATCGGGGCCCGGAACCATTCCAGGCGGTCAACAAGCCCCGCACGGAGGAGGCTCGCCGCCACCTCACCGCCGCCCTCCACAAAGAGACGTCGCAACCCCTGCCCCGCCAGAGCGGCGGCCACCTGGCTCATCTCAGGCCTTCCGGTCCCCGGGATCTGGACCCCACGCACCCCCGCGGTGGCCAGATCCGGCCGGAGGGGTTGGGACGACACCAGATAGGTCGGGATGTCCTGCGCCGTCCGGACCAGACGGGAGTCCGCGGCGAGTCTCTGCCGCGTATCCAGCACCACCCGCGCCGGCTGAGCCCCCTCGAACCCCTCCAGACGAACCGTCAGTTCGGGATCATCGGCCACCGCCGTGCCCGCGCCAATGACCACCGCGTCGTGGGCGGCGCGAAGTTGGTGGACCTGCAGACGAGCTTCCGTCCCGGTGATCCAGCGGCTCTCGCCCCGGGCGGTGGCGATACGCCCATCCAGGGAGGTGGCCAGTTTCAAGTTGATCATCGCCGGTCGACGGCGCCGGGCGGGGCGCGCCTAGCGCTCCTCCTCGGGGGAGTCGCCAAACCCTTCGCTGCCGAGGAAATCGGCAAAATCGCGGGTTTCCCGGAAGTCCCGATAGACCGAGGCGTAGCGGACATAGGCCACGTCATCGAGGGATTTCAGCGCCTTCATCACCAGTTCGCCGACCACCTCGGAGGGAATGTCAGTCTCGCCCATGCTTTCCAGTTGGCGGGTGATGCCATTGACCATCCGGTCCACCTGCTCAGGATCAACGGGGCGCTTGCGGATGGCGATGTCTATGGAGCGCAGCAGCTTTTCGCGGTCGAAGGGCGTGCGCCGGCCCGAGCGCTTGATCACCACCAGCTCCCGCAGCTGCACCCGCTCAAAGGTGGTGAACCGGCCGCCGCAGGCCGGGCATAGCCGACGACGGCGGATGGCCGCGCCGTCTTCCGACGGGCGGCTATCTTTCACCTGGCTTTCGGCGTGGCCGCAGAACGGGCATCGCATTTGTTCAGCCCCTCCCGGACCGCATCCCAGACGGCCTAGTTGTAGATGGGGAAGCGCCGGGTCAAGGTCAGCACCTCTTCGCGAACCTTGGCTTCGACGGCGGAATTGTCGCCGCCCGCCGCCAGGCCATCGACAACCTCAGCGATGAGTTGGCCGATGCGACGGAACTCGGCGGGTCCGAAGCCGCGGGACGTCCCGGCCGGCGAGCCGAGACGCAGGCCCGAGGTCTGCATGAAGGGCAGCGGGTCGAAGGGGATGCCGTTCTTGTTGCAGGTGATGTTGGCCCGCTCCAGGGCTACCTCGGCGTCGGCGCCGGTGACGCCCTTGGGCGTCAGGTCCACCAGCATGAGATGGCTGTCGGTGCCGCCGGACACGATCTTCAGGCCAGAGGCGGCCAGGGCTTCAGCCATGGCCCGGGCGTTCTCCACCACCTGACGGGCGTAGAGCTTGAATTCCGGCTTCAACGCCTCGCCGAAGGCCACAGCCTTGGCGGCGACCACATGCATGAGGGGGCCGCCCTGAAGGCCGGGGAAGACCGCCGAATCGATCTTCTTGGCGAGTTTCTTGTCATTGGTCAGGATCAGGCCGCCCCGCGGACCGCGCAGGGTCTTGTGGGTGGTGCTGGTCACTACATGGGCGTGGGGGACCGGGTTGGGATAGGCGCCGCCGGCGATCAGGCCGGCATAGTGGGCCATATCGACCATCAGGATCGCGCCGACGCTGTCGGCGATCTGACGGAAACGGGCCCAGTCGATCTCCCGGCTATAGGCCGAGCCGCCGGCGATGATGACCTTGGGCTTGGCGCTGAGGGCGAGCTCGGCGGCCTGATCATAGTCGATCAGATGGTCCTGCTGCCGGACCGAATAGGCCACCGGACTGAACCACTTCCCCGACTGGTTGACGTCCTTGCCGTGGGTCAGGTGGCCGCCAGCCGCCAGATCCATCCCCATGAAGACATCGCCCGGCTTCATGGTGGCCATGAAGACCGCCTGATTGGCCTGGCTGCCTGAGTGGGCCTGGACATTGGCGTACTCGGCGCCGAACAGCCGCTTGGCCCGCTCGATGGCCAGGGTTTCGGCGACGTCGACCTCTTCGCAGCCCCCATAGTAACGCTTGCCCGGATAACCCTCGGCATATTTGTTGGTCAGGACCGAGCCCTGAACCTCCAGCACCGCGCGCGAGACGATGTTCTCGGACGCGATCAGCTCGATCTGATCCTGCTGGCGCCGCAGTTCCTTGCTCAGGACGCGGGCGATGTCGGGATCGGTCTGGTCGACGCCTTGGCTGAAGAAGGTGTCGGCGGCGGAGGCGGTTTGGGCTTGAGCGGTCAAGGGCGGACCTCGGGTCGGAGTCGATGGGGGCGGAGGCGCCTTTTACTCCCATCTCCGAGAGGTTCCAACCACGGCTGCAACCGCGCGGAACCAAGCCCAAATCTGCGCGTTTCGCCACCCATCGCCGGCGTTTCAAGTCACGCCGTGGCGCAGTCGCGTACCGTCCAGGGGATATTCCGAATGAGCGCTGATGACGAAGCCGCAGGGCGGCCCAATGACGTCCGACGCCTCGGCGTCGATATTGTCGCGGCCTATGTCAGCCGAAACGCTGTCAGCGCCGACGCCGTTCCGGACCTGATCCGCTCGGTGCACGCAGCCCTGAACCAGTTGGGCGACACCGAGCCGGCTGCGCCGCAGGAACGCCCTAAGCCTGCCATCCCGATCAGTCGCTCGGTGCAGGACGAGTACATCGTCTGCCTTGAGGACGGGAAGCGCCTGAAGATGCTAAAACGCTATCTGCGGTCACGATACGATATGAGCCCGGAGGACTATCGCCGTCGCTGGGGGCTACCGCCGGACTATCCGATGGTCGCGCCCGCCTATGCGGCCAAGCGGTCGGACTTCGCCAAGCAGATCGGCCTGGGCAAGGGAGTCCGCCGCAGATCCTAGGCTGCGACGCCGCCGACGCGTTTGATGTTGCAGTGGACCCAGAGGGTCTCCAGCGCCTGAGCCAGATGGTCGATCATCTCGTCTGAGTGCGCCGGCGAAGGCGTGAAGCGCAACCGCTCCGTGCCCCGCGGCACGGTGGGGTAGTTGATCGGCTGGACATAGATCCCGTAGTCGCTGAGAAGGATGTCCGAGATCATCTTGCAGTGGACCGGATCGCCCACCAGCACCGGAACGATATGGCTCTCCGAGGGCATGACCGGGATGCCGGCCTTGGTCAGACGTTCCTTCAGGGCCTGGGCGCGGGCCTGGTGCGCCTGACGGACCTCGTCATGTTCCTTCAGATAGCGGATCGACGCCACGGCCCCGGCGGCCAGGGCCGGCGGGATTGAGGTCGTGAAGATGAAGCCGTCCGCGAAGGACCGGATCGCATCGACGATGACCGCATCGGCGGCGATATAGCCGCCCATGACGCCGAACGCCTTGCCCAGAGTTCCTTCAATGATGTCGATCTGATCCATGACGCCGTCACGTTCAGCGACGCCGGCGCCGCGCGGGCCATACATGCCCACCGCATGGACCTCATCGAGATAGGTCATGGCGCTGTAGCGCTTGGCCAGGGCGACCATGCCCTTCATGTCGGCGATATCGCCGTCCATGGAGTAGACGCTTTCGAACGCAATCAGCTTGGGGGCGTCGGCGGGCGCAGCAGCCAACAGCTCCTCGAGATGCGCCAGATCGTTGTGGCGGAAGACCCGGCGCTGCTCGCGCGCCCCGGCGCGGATGCCCGAGATCATCGAGTTATGGTTCAGCTCGTCCGAGAAGATGATCAGGCCAGGCAGGATCTTGTAGAGCGTCGAGAGCGAAGCCTCATTCGACACATAGCCGGACGTGAACAGCAGCGCGGCTTCCTTGCCATGCAGGTCGGCCAGCTCGTGCTCCAGCTCCACATGATAATGGGTGGTGCCCGAGATGTTGCGGGTGCCGCCCGACCCCGCGCCGGCCTCGTCGATGGCCTGCTTCATGGCGTCGACGACCACAGGGTTCTGACCCTGGCCGAGATAGTCGTTGGAGCACCAGACCACCACGTCCTGCGAGGCGCCGTCCGGCCGCGTCCAGGTGGCCCGGGGAAAGGCGCCGCGATGCCGCTTCAGATCGGCGAAAACCCGGTAACGACCCTCGGCGTGAATCCGCTCAAGGGCGTTCTGGAAAGCGGCTCTGTAATCCATCGCAACGAAATCCGGCCGCGCGCTCGACGATCTCACGCTGCAACCAGTCCCCTATTAACCGCCCGGTTTTTGGCGCCGGGTTCGGAAAAAGTCTACAAGGCGCTGTGTCGCGCCTGCTTGATCTGCGTCAACGACCGTCAGTTCTGCGTGAACAGTCAGGCCAGATCCTCCAGCCGCCCGCGCAGCATCTGAAGTAGGCCCGAAAAGTCCTTTTCGCCATAGCCGAGCCGGTCAAACAGCGCGTAAAGCGCCTGGGCCTGGGCCGCCAGCGGCGTTGAGGCCCCCACTGACGCCGCCGCCCCCTGCGCCAGGCGCAGGTCCTTCAACATCATGGCCGTAGCGAACCCGCCCTCGTAATTCCGGTTCGAAGGCGCCGCCGCCACCTGCCCCGGCCAGGGGGAATATGCGGTCAGGGACCAGCATTGCCCCGAGGAGGTCGAAGCGATCTCGAAGAATCGCTCCGGATCCAGCCCGAGCCCTTCGGCCAGGGTCAGAGCCTCGCAGACGCCGATCATCGAGACGCCCAGCAGCAGATTGTTGCAGATCTTCGCCGCCTGCCCCGCGCCCGCCTCGCCGGCGCGGACCACGGTCTTCGCCATCGGCGACAGGGCCGCCTTGGCCCGCGGGAAATCAGCCTCCGCGCAACCCACCATGAAGGTCAGCGTCCCGGCCGCGGCGCCCGCGACACCACCGGACACCGGCGCGTCGACGACAGCAAAACCCGCAGCCTGGGCCTGACTGGCGATCGCCCGGGCGCTGTCTACATCGATGGTCGAACAGTCGATCAGCAGCGCCTCAGGCGGCGCGTGGGGCAGGATGGCCTGCTCGTACACCTCCCGCACATGGGCGCCGGCTGGCAGCATGGTCAGCACCACCTCGGCGCCCGTGACGGCGTCAACGGCGGAGGCGCACGGACTCACGCCCGCTTCGGCCGCCCGTGCGAGGGCGGCGGCCGAAAGGTCGAAGGCCTGCACCCTGTGGCCTGCGGCGGCCAGAACCGCGGCCATGCCGCCGCCCATATTGCCCAGGCCGATCAAAGCGTAGCTGGTCATGTACGCCCCCTTGGCTTGTCGCGTCGCATCACAGTCCTCCCGTCGTCGGGCGAACGCACGCCGCCCTTAGTCGAAGGGTATCGGTCGCCAGGTCTGGGCGTAAGGCAGCGGGGCGAAGATCTCGTCCAGCATGGCCTCGCTCACCCCCGCCAGGCTCGCCGGGTTCCAGCGCGGGGCATTGTCCTTGTCGATGATCACCGCCCGAACCCCTTCGATGAAGTCGTACAGTCCAACCACCCGGGCGCCGATGCGGTATTCCATTTCCATATTCTCGGCGAAGGTTTCGGCCTGGGCGCCGAGGGCCAGCTGTCGGAAGGCCACCTTCAACGTCTGGGGCGATTTGGTCTTGAGCGTCGCCAGCTGGGCGCTCGCCCATTCCCCTCCGTCAGCCTCCAAGGCGGCGAAGATCGCTTCGACGCTGTCGCCGGCGAAGAGATGATCCATCTCGTCCCTGTGGGCGCCCATAGGCGGGCGGCCAGCGTCGGCCTCCATGACGGTGAGATGCGTCTCCACGGCGGCCGGATCAGCGATGATCTGCGCCTTGAGCTCGTCCAGGCGGTCTGAGGGAATAAAGTCGGTGGCCAGACCGAGCAGTTCGCAGTCGGCGGCCTTGATCCGGGCGCCGGTCAGGGCGAGCCAGAGCCCCGACTTGCCCGGCAGGCGCGGCAGATGCCAGCCGCCGCCCACGTCTGGGAACAGGCCAATGCCGGTCTCGGGCATGGCGAAGGTGGTCTTCTCGGTCGCCACCCGATAGCGGGCCGGCAGGGCGATGCCGACACCGCCGCCCATGGTCACGCCGTCCATGATGGCCATGACCGGCTTGGGATATTCGAAAAGCAGGTGGTTGAGCCGGTACTCCGTGAAGAAGAACTCCCGCGCCGCAAAACCGTCGCGGGCCCCGCTCTCGGCCAACATGCGGATATCGCCGCCGGCGCAGAACCCCCGTTCGCCGGCATGGTCGATGAGCACGAACGTCACCGCCGGATCGCTGCGCCACGTGACAAGGGCGTCGATCATCGCCCGGCACATGGACGTGGTGAGGGCGTGCAGCGCCTGGGGCCTGTTCAGGGTGATGCGCCCAACCGCGCCCTCGACGCGGGTCAGAACCTCGGCGGTCTCGCTCATCGGAACATCTCCCGGGCGATGATCACCCGCATGATCTCGTTCGTCCCCTCCAGGATCTGGTGGACGCGCAGGTCGCGGACGATCCGCTCCAGCGGGTAGTCGGCGAGATAGCCGTAGCCCCCGTGCAGTTGCAGGGCCTCATTGGCTATCTGGAAGCCGGCGTCGGTGGCGAACCGCTTGGCCATGGCGCAGAGCTTGGTGGCGTCGGGGCGCCCGGCGTCCAGAGCTGCGGCGGCCCGGCGGACCATCAAGCGGGCGGCCTCCAGCTCTGTGGCCATATCGGCCAGCTTGAACTGAAGGGCCTGAAACTCACGGAGGGGCCGCCCGAACTGATGGCGCTCGGCGAGATAGGCCTGCGCCGTATCGAGGGCCAGGGCCGCGCCGCCGAGGGAGCAGGACGCGATATTCAGCCGGCCGCCATCCAGGCCCATCATGGCGAAGCGGAACCCCTCACCTTCCCCGCCGATACGGTTGGCGGCGGGGACCCGCACCCCGTCAAAGTTCACCTGGGCGGTAGGCTGAGCGTTCCAGCCCATTTTGCGCTCCCGCGCCCCAAAGGACAGACCTGGCGTCCCTTTCTCCACCACGAAGGCGGAGACGCCGCCGGCGCCTGGCCCACCGGTGCGGGCCATGACCACATAGATGTCCGACACCCCGCCGCCAGAGATGAAGGCCTTGGCGCCGTCCAGCACATAGGTCTCGCCGTCCCGCCGGGCCGTGGTCGACAGGGCTGCGGCGTCCGATCCCGCGCCGGGCTCTGTGAGGCAATAGGAGGCGATCAGCTCCATGCTGCAGAGGCGCGGCACATAGCGCCAGCGCAGATCCTCGCCGCCGAACCGATCGATCATCCAGGCGGCCATATTGTGGATCGTCAGATAGGCCGTCGTGGCCACATCACCATAGGCGAGCGACTCGAAGATCAGCGAGGCGTCCAGGCGCGACAGGCCAGATCCGCCCAGATCCTCCGACAGATAGATGCCGGCGAAGCCGAGCCCGGCGGCCTGCCTGAGGGTCTCGACCGGGAAATGCGACTCAGCATCCCAGCGCGCCGAATGAGGCGCCAGTTCGGCCGCGGCGAAGGCCTGAGCCGCGCTCTGCAGGGCGCGCTGATCCTCGGAAAACTCA
Organism: Caulobacteraceae bacterium UBA3198; assembly: GCA_002363865.1. Taxonomy (GTDB): domain Bacteria; phylum Pseudomonadota; class Alphaproteobacteria; order Caulobacterales; family Caulobacteraceae; genus Phenylobacterium. The sequence continues at coordinate 81,729 of DEWY01000015.1, read as the reverse complement.
AAATCCATGGTCTGGCCACTCCGTAGGCTTGAGGAACTTGCCCGGGCGGCGCACCCTGTCAACGACAGGGGGGACTAAAGCATGACTTTCGATAGCGTCGGCGGGGCTCCCCGCGAATCCGCCCGCAACCTCGCTCTGATGAACTACGGCCTGCTATTCGCCGCCTTCTTCTTCGCGGGCGTTCCGGCCCTGGTGGCGGTGATCATCGCCTACACCCAGCGCGACACGGCGGCGGAGCCCGGCCGCAGTCACTTCACCTTTCAGATCAGGTGCTTCTGGGTTTCGTTCGCCCTCGCCCTTCTGGCGGGTGTCTGCGGCCTCGCCGCGGTCATTCACGTGGTGACTTCCCTCTATGGGGTGGCCAACACCCTGGGCTGGGACGGGTTCGACAAGATGGAGGTGGTGATCGGTCAGGTGGCCATAGACGCCTCGCTGCTCTTCATGATCGTCGGCGCCGTCGCCCTGGCGTTTCTTTCCGGCCTGATCCTGATCGGCGCTTCGGTCATCGGCGCCATCAGGCTTGCCTCCGATCAGGGGATGGGTAAGAGCCGGACCCCATGAGCCTGCCCCCCCTCGCCGCCTACCCCGCCCTGCGCCTGCGCCGCCTGCGTCAGGCCGACTGGATCCGCCGCCTCGTCCGCGAGACGGTCCTCACCCCTGCAGACCTCATCTGGTCAATGGTGGTGCACGAGGGCGAGGGACAGGTTCCCGTCGCCTCCATGCCGGGCGTCGCCCGCCTGTCGGTGGACGAGGCCGCCAAGGCTGCGGTGGAGGCCCGGCGGCTGGGCATTCCGGCCATCGCCATCTTCCCGCACATCGACATGGCCCGGAAGGACCCCACCGGCTCCCTGGCCGCCGACCCGGACGGCCTGATCTGCCGGGCGGTCAAGGCGATGAAGGACGCCGCCCCTGAGGTCGGGATTATGTGCGACGTGGCGCTCGATCCCTTCACCGATCACGGCCATGACGGGGTGATAGAGCAAGGCCGCATCCTCAACGATGCGACCATCGAGCGGCTGGTGGAGCAGGCCCTGGTCCAGGCCAAGGCCGGTTGCGACATCCTGGCGCCGTCCGACATGATGGACGGCCGGGTCGGCGCCCTGCGCACCGCCCTGGAGGCCGAAGGCCTGCAGGACGTGATGATCATGTCCTATGCGGCCAAGTACGCCTCGGCCTTCTACGGCCCCTATCGCGACGCCATCGGCTCGGGGAAACTGGGCACAGGGTCTGTGGATAATCCTGGGGATAAAAAGACCTACCAGATGGACCCGGCCAATACCGAGGAGGCCCTGCGCGAGGTCGCCCTGGACATCGCCGAGGGCGCCGACATGGTGATGGTCAAGCCCGGCCTGCCCTATCTCGACATCCTGCGCCGGCTGGTGGAGGCCTACGCCTTGCCGACCTTCGCCTTCCAGGTGTCGGGGGAATACGCGATGATCAAGGCCGCGGGCGCCAACGGCTGGATCGACGAGGATCGGGCCATTCTGGAAAGCCTGGGCGCCTTCAAGCGGGCCGGCGCGGCCGGGACCATCACCTATTTCGCCCCCCACGCGGCGCGTCTTCTGGGCGCGTGACCGCCCCGTCGATCCACATTGTCGCGGCGGTTCTCCGCAATCACGCCGGCTGCGTGCTGACCGTGCGCAAGGCCGGAACCTCCCGTTTCATGCTGCCGGGCGGAAAGCGTGAACCTGGCGAGGATGACCTGACCGCGCTGGCCAGAGAACTCCGCGAAGAACTTGGAATACAGATCCGGGTCGGCCCGTTTATCGGTCGGTTTCACGCGCCGGCCGCCAACGAGCCTGGGCGCCAGGTGGTGGGCGACATCTACATGGCCTCCACGTCCGAGACGCCCGCCGTCGGTGCGGAAATCGCCGAACTGCTCTGGATTTCCCCACAGGGTCCCTACCCGGCGGCCCTCGCGCCGCTGCTGCAGTTTGAGGTTCTACCTCGGCTGACCGACAGAAACCTTTGAACGAAAAGCTGAAGGCCCGCTCAGCTCAAGTCGCCAGCCAGTCCGCCATCAGCGCATTGACCACCTCAGGCGCTTCCTGCTGCACCCAGTGGGAGACGCCCGGCAGCCGCTTGATCTGCAGGTCGGGGACGAAAGCATCCGTCCCCTCCAGGGTCTCCAGGCCCAGCGCCGCGTCGGCCTCGCCCCAGATGACCAGGGTGGGGATTTCGATCTTCGCCCAGGGCTCTCGCATGAAGTCGGGGTGGCGGGCGGCGGCCCGGTACCAGTTGATCATGCCGGTCATGGCGCCCGGCCGCTGGGCGTCTGCGGCGTAGCGGTCGAGCACGGTTTCGGGAAATCGGCTCTTGTCCTTGGCCATGCCCGAAAACGCCCGCCGGATAGCGCGGGCGTCATTGGCCAGCAGCAGGCGCTCGGGCAGTCCGGGGATCTGGAAGAAGGCCATGTACCAGGAGCGCAGCATCTGTTTCGGCGAACGGCGCAGGACCTGCGCGAACACCGCCGGATGGGGGACATTCATGATGATCAACCGGGTCAGAGGCCGAACCTTCCGCGCTGCGAAGGTCCAGGCGACGGCCGCCCCCCAGTCATGGGCCACCAGCATGACCTCCCGGGCGCCGGCGGCGTCGATCAGGGCGGCGACATCCTCCAGCAACCGCTCCATCCGGTAACTGTCTACATCCTGGGGCTTGGGCTCGGTCTCCCCGTAGCCGCGCAGGTCCGGCGCCCAGACCCGGTAGCCCAACTCCGCCAGCAGCGGCATCTGGGCGCGCCAGGAAAAGCGGCTTTCGGGGAATCCGTGCAGACAGAGGGCCAGGCGGTCGCCGTCGCCGGCCTCGTCCACCGCAAAGGCGAACCCGTTCGCCTCTACCGTGCGCGTGCTGATGGTCATGAGCCCCCTCCGATGTCCTCAGGCGCAGTAGTAGGCGCTCGGCTGGTCCCATCCGTCCAGATGGCGGACGTCGATGAAGCTGAAGCCGGTCTTCTCCAGCACGCGGCGCGAGGCGGCATTGTCGGGATTCACGATGGCCGCCACGGTCGTAAGCGCCAGAACGGCGCGAGCATGGGCGAGGACGGCGGCGGCCGCCTCCTGAGCATAGCCGCACCCCCACCAACGCTCCAGGAAGGCGTAGCCTAGGTCCACGTGCGGCAGCACATCGCGCCGAACAAGGCCGCAGAGGCCGGCAGGCTCGCCTTCCCCCTTGGCCGTAACCACCCACATCCCAAAGCCGTGGTCTCGATAGCTGCCGACCATTCGGGTCTCGATATAGTCTCGCGCCTGATCAAGGGTCCGAACGCCGCGATCGCCGATCCCCTGGATGAAACCCGGCGCATTCAGCAGATCGAGGATGAAGGCGGCGTCGTCCGTCGTCGCCTCCCGCATCGTCAGGCGTGGGGTCTCCAGGATCATGTCGGCCGGTTCAGGCGGGCCACGAGGCTCGAGGTGTCCCAGCGGGACCCGCCCATGGCCTGAACCTCGGCATAATAGCCGTCGACAAGGCGGGTGATGTCGAGCCGCGCGCCGTTGGTCTGCGCCTCATCGAGGACCAGACCGAGATCCTTGCGCATCCAGTCCACGGCGAATCCGAAATCGAACCGCCCCTGCGCCATGGTCGGCCAGCGGTTGTCCATCTGCCAGGACTGGGCCGCGCCCTTGGAGATCGCCGCCAGAACATCGGCGGGCTCCAGCCCGGCCCGTTGCGCGAAATGCAGCCCCTCAGCCAGGCCCTGCACCACGCCGGCGATGCAGATCTGGTTGACCATCTTGGTCAGCTGGCCCGAGCCCGGCGGCCCCATGAGGCGGATGGCCTGGGCGTAGGCTTCCATCACCGGCCTGGCCCGGTCGAAGGCCTCGGGCTCGCCGCCGCACATGACGGTGAGCTTGCCCGCCTCGGCGCCGGCCTGGCCGCCCGAGACCGGGGCGTCGATGAAGCTGCGCCCCGCCGCGGCCGCGCGCTCGGCCATCTCCCGGGCCACGACGGCCGAGGTGGTCGTGTGGTCTAGGATCACCGCGCCAGGCGCCAGAGCCTCCAGGGCTTCGCCAACCACCTGGCGGACATCGTCGTCCTTGCCAACGCAGAGGATCAGGACCTCAGCCCCGCGGGCGGCCTCGGCGATGGTGGCCGCCGCTCTCCCTGGATGGGCCTCGGCCCAGGCAAGGGCCTTGGCCGGCGACCTGTTGAAGGCCGCAACCTCGTGGCCCGCCCGAGCCAGGTGACCGGCCATGGGGAACCCCATGATCCCAAGACCCACAAACGCCAGCTTCATAACCGCTTCCCAGACTCACAAATGGCAACGGCATCTTAACGCCGACCAGGGAGTCTAACGCAGAATTAGCGTTAACCGGGGTGGGACGATGGCGTCGGGCGAGCGGCCGATCATCATCAAGAAGATCAAGAAGGCGGCCCATGGGCACCATGGCGGCGCCTGGAAGGTCGCCTATGCCGACTTCGTCACCGCGATGATGGCCTTCTTCCTGCTCATGTGGCTGATCAACACCACCAGCCCGGAACAGAAGCGCGGCATCGCCGACTATTTCGCCCCGGCCAGCATCTCATCGACCACCTCGGGCTCCGGCGGCATTCTCGGGGGCACCGCCCTTGGAGAAGACGGCGCGAAGTCGTCGGGCTCCATGTCGATCATCGAACAGATGTCGCCTGAGTCGCCAAATCCGGAGGAAGACGGCGAAACCCAGGACCCCTCCGCCAAGAGCCGCCTGCAGGAAGCCAGCACCGAGGCCCTGCGCGAGGCCCTGCAAAAGCGTGAGGAAGCCGCCTTCCAGTCCGCCGCCCAGTCCCTGCGACAGGCGCTGCAGGACATGCCCGAACTGGCCGAACTGTCGAAGAACATCATCATCGATCAGACGCCCGAGGGCCTGCGCATCCAGCTGGTGGACCAGGAAGGCCGCTCGATGTTCGCCGAGGGCTCCGGCCAACCCAATGAGCGCGCCCGACTGTTGCTGCGAGCGGTGGCCAAGATCATCACCCAGCTGCCCAACCGGGTCAGCATCTATGGCCACACCAGCGTGAACATGAACGGCGCCCGCTCTGAGGGTGACTGGGCGCTCTCGGCCACCCGCGCCGACTCTTCGCGCCGGGTGCTGCAAAGCGCCGGCGTGGCGTCGGACCGCATCTATCAGGTTTCGGGCAAGGCCAATTCCGAGCCGCTCTATCCGGATGACCCCACCTTGCCGGGCAACCGGCGCATCGCCGTGGTTCTGCTCCGCGAGGCCCCGGTTCTGCCGCCAGATGTCCAGCCATAGGGGCGCCGGATATGGGTGTTTCGCCTCGGGATCACCGAAATGTGCGGCTTGCCTGATTGGGATCCATGCCGCCTAATCACCGGCGAAACAGAGGCTTAAGGTCCAGACTCGCTCCGTGACGCAGCATTTCCCGACGCGACAGCTAAGGTTCTTCCTGACGGCCCCGTCGCCCTGCCCTTATCTGCCGGATCGCTTCGAACGTAAGGTGTTTGCGCACCTGCCCCTGACCGATGGTCCCGGCGTCAATGACTCTCTGACGCAGATGGGGTTCCGCCGCTCCCAGAACATCGCTTACCGCCCGGCCTGCGAGTCGTGCATGGCCTGCGTTTCAGTCCGCCTGCCGGTGGCCGACTATGTGTTCTCGCGCTCCGAACGCCGCGCCCTCGCCAGAAACGAGGACATTGAGCGCTCTGTGGTGGAGGCCGAGGCGACCATGGAGCAGTTCGATCTGCTGCGACGCTACCTCGTGACCCGCCACGTCGATGGCGGCATGGCCGAGATGAGCTGGCCCGACTATGTGGCCATGGTCGAAGACACAGCTGTTCGCACCCATCTGGTGGAGTACCGCATCCGCGCCGACGACGGCGGCCCAGGTGATCTCGTCGCCTGCGCCCTGATCGACCTGATGGGGGATGGCCTGTCGATGGTCTACAGCTTCTACGACCCCGAGCAGACCCGCCGCAGCCTGGGTTTCTTCATGATCCTCGACCATGTGGCTCAGGCCGGGCTCCTCGGCTTGCCTCACGTCTATCTGGGCTATTGGGTGCGAGGCAGCGACAAGATGGACTACAAGGCCCGGTTCTCACCCATCGAACTGCTTCGTCCCGAGGGTTGGGCCCGGGTGAACAGCCGCGAGATTCTCAACGCCTCCCGCGGCTAGGCGACCTAGGCCCGAGAATCTTCCAGGGTGAAGCCGACCTTCAGATAGACCTGGAAGTGGCCCAGTTGGCCATCGATGATCTCCCCACGGGTCCCGGTGACTTCGTACCAGCGCATGTCCTTCAACGACTTGGAGGCCTCGGAGATGCCGTTGCGAATGGCGTCGTCGATACTGTCCTTGGACGATCCAACCAATTCGACGACCCGGTACACGTGTTCGGACATAGATAGCTCCTGTGCATCGCGCCTGGACGGCGCGCCTTATAAGCGCCCAGACAACCTTTCGCGTTCCGACGCGGCCCACAGAGATCGGCGCCCCGTCCCCAGGAGCGAGCCCTGCCTAGATCGACCGCCGAACCCCGGCCTGCTAGGATTGGCGCTGTTGAGTAACCGCCTGCGGAAACGGACCATGGCCCGGCAGCTTCGGCTGAAGCTTCGACGTCCACCGTCTTACGACCGGGATGACTTCGCCGCCGGGCCCTCGAACGCCGCCGCCAGAGGCGCCCTGGCCGCCTGGCCCGCGTGGCACGGGGGCGTCCTGGTGCTGGTTGGCCCGGAAGGGGTCGGCAAGACGCATCTGGCGCGCCTTTGGGCCGAGACGGCCGGCGCCCGGGAGCTCCCCCCTCAGGGGGGTGATCTGGCCCATCCCGGACCCGCTCTGATCGAGGACCTTGACCAGGGCTTTGATGAGGAATTCCTCTTTCACCGCATCAACATGGCGGCCCGCCCGGGCGGCGGCCTGTTGCTGAGCGCCCGCACCCTGCCTTCCGCCTGGCCAGTGACGCTCGGCGACCTCCGGTCGCGGCTCAACGCCCTGCCGGTGGCAGAGATTGAACCCCCGGACGACGAGGTGCTGGAGGCGGTCCTGCGGCGACTGTTCGCCCGCTGCAACATTACGCCGTACGACGATGTCATCCCCTACCTCGTCAAGCGCATCGAACGTTCAGCGCCGGCCGCCTGGGCCCTGGTCCAGCGGCTGGACGCCGTCTCGGGCGAAACCCACCGTCCGGTGTCGCGGGTGCTGGCCAGGCAGATACTCGAGGACGAGACGGAGAATCTTGACCTTTTCGAGTGACCCTGCGGCCATGATCGGCGACGTTCTCCGAGCAGCTGACCTAAAGAGGCCCCTATGTCCTATATTGCATCCCCGCCTTCCCCAGGCGCGCCGAAGGCCGACGCGGCCCTGGGCTGGGATGCGGACCTGGCGGAGTCGCGCGACCGGTTCTTCAACCGCGAGATTTCCTGGCTGGCCTTCAATGAGCGGGTGCTGTCGGAGAGCAAGAACCCCCGCCACCCGCTGCTGGAGCGACTTCGCTTCCTGTCGATCTCGGCCAACAATCTCGACGAATTCTACATGGTGCGGGTGGCCGGCCTGAAGGCCCAGGTTCGCGAGCGCGTTCGCTCGGTCAGCCAGGATGGCCTTACAGCGGCCGAGCAGCTGGAACGAGTCAACGCCGAGGCCGCCATGCTGATGACCGACCAGCAGACCCGCTGGCGGGACCTGCGCCAGGAATTGGCCAGTGAAGGCATGCGGCTGATCGAGGCCGACGAAGTGACGCCGGCCGAGCGGGCCAGCCTGGAAGAGTCCTTCCTCAATCTGGTCTTTCCTATCCTGACGCCCCTGGCGATCGACCCGGCCCACCCCTTTCCCTTCATTCCCAACCTCGCCTTCTCCCTGGCCCTGACCCTGCGCCGGGACGCCGATGGCCGGAAGTTCAACGCCCTGGTGCCGATCCCCGCCCAGGTCGCGCGCTTCTGGCAGCTGGAAGCCCCACGGAGCGGACGCAAGCCGGCGAAGCCGCAGCGACGGTTCATCTCCCTGGAGGGCATGGTCGCCCTGTTTGTCGACCACCTGTTCCCCGGTTGCGATGTCGAGGCCAGCGGCGTGTTCCGCCTGATCCGCGACTCAGATGTGGAGATTGAGGAAGAGGCCGAAGATCTGGTCCGGGAGTTTGAGGCCCGCCTGAAGCAGCGGCGGCTGGGCTCGGTCGTCCGGGTGGAAATCGAATCGGCCATGCCCGAGGCCCTGCGGGGCTTCATCTGCGAGAATCTGAACGCCCAGCCCGATGACGTTCTGCTGATCGATGGCCTGCTGGGCCTGGACGAGCTGTCGCAGCTCATCCCGTCCGACCGACCGGATCTGAAGTTCAAGCCGTTCACCCCCCGCTTCCCCGAGCGGATCCTGGATCATGGGGGCGACTGCTTCTCGGCCATCCGTGAGAAGGACATCCTCGTCCACCACCCCTTCGAGAGCTTCGATGTGGTGGTGCAGTTCGTCCGGCAGGCCGCCCGCGACCCGCACGTGCTGGCGATCAAGCAGACGCTCTACCGAACCTCGTCGGACAGCCCGATCGTCGCGGCCCTGATCGAGGCGGCCGAGAACGGCAAGAACGTCACCGCGGTCATCGAGATCAAGGCCCGGTTCGATGAAGAGGCCAACCTGAAATGGGCCCGCGACCTGGAGCGGGCCGGCGTCCACGTGGTCTTCGGCTTTGTGGAGTACAAGACCCACGCCAAGCTGTCGGTGGTGGTGCGCCGCGAGGGCGATCAGGTCCGCACCTACTGCCATTACGGCACGGGCAACTATCACCCGGTGACCGCGCGGATCTACACCGACCTCTCCCTGTTCACCACGGATACGGCCCTGGCGCGGGACTCTTCGCGGGTGTTCAATTTCATCACCGGCTACGCCCAGCCCACCAAGCTGGAGCGCCTGTCGTTCTCGCCGATCACCATGAAGCGCGATCTGATCGCGCTAATCGCCCAGGAGGCGGCCAACGCTCGGGCGGGCAAGCCCGCGGCCATCTGGGCCAAGATGAACGCCCTGGTGGACCCGGAGGTCATCGACGCCCTCTATGCGGCGAGCCAGGATGGAGTGAGCATCGATCTGGTGATCCGCGGGATCTGCTGCCTGCGGCCAGGGGTCCCCGGTCTCTCCGAGAACATCCGGGTCAAGAGCATCGTCGGCCGCTTCCTGGAGCATTCCCGCATCGTGGCCTTCGCCAACGGCCACGCCATGCCCTCCAGCAAGGCCCGGGTCTTCATCTCTTCGGCCGACTGGATGCCGCGCAACCTGGACCGCCGGGTCGAGAGCCTGGTGCCGGTGGAGAACCCCACCGTCCATCAGCAGGTTCTGCAGCAAATCATGGTCGCCAATCTCAAGGACGAAGCTCAGAGCTGGACCCTGGACGCCCAGGGGGGCTACACCCGCGATCCCAACTGGGATCACCCCAGCGCCTTTTCCGCGCACGAGTACTTCATGACCAATCCAAGCCTCTCTGGCCGAGGCCAGCGTGTGAAGGACATGCCGCGCGCGATCGATCATGTCGCCGCCCGAACCTAGACCTGACAGCCGCCAGGCGGCGGTCATCGATGTCGGTTCAAACTCGGTCCGTTTGGTCATCTACCGACTGGAGGGCCGGGCCATCTGGACGGTCTATAACGAGAAGGCCTTGGCGGGCCTCGGCCGCGACATGGCCGAGACCGGCCTTTTATCGCCCGAAGGGGTGGAGGTCGCCCTTGGCGCCCTGCGGCGGTTCCGCGCCATCCTCCAGGACTGGGCGCCCGACGACATCATCGCGGTCGCCACCGCCGCGGTGCGCGAAGCCGAGGATGGCCCGGCCTTCGCCGACCATGTCCGCCAGGACCTGGGCCTGCCCTTGCGGGTGTTGAGTGGTGAAGAGGAAGCCTATTTCGCGGCCGCCGGCGTTCTGGCCGGTCATCCCGCCGCATCTGGCCTCGTGGGCGACCTGGGGGGATCCAGCCTGGAGCTGGTCCGCATCGGTCCCGACGGTCCGGCGCCCGGCATCACCCTGCCCATGGGGCCCTTCGCCCTGGGGGCGCCGCGGCCCCTGGCGGTGGAGCCGACACGGAACCTCATCGCCGACAGCCTCTCGCCCATCGCCGGCGAGTTTGGCGCCAGCGAGTTCCACGCCGTCGGCGGCGCCTGGCGGAACCTCGGCCTGCTGCACATGATCATGACGGACTACCCCCTTAGGGTGGCCCACCAGTATGAGATGTCCCGCACCGAGGCCCTAGACCTGACCCGGTTCGTGGTCCGGCAATCCCGTTCATCGCTGGAGCGGATCGTCGGCCTCTCCAAGAAGCGCTACGAGACCCTCCCCTACGCCGCCCTGGTGCTGGAGACCCTTATCGAGCAGTTGGGCCTGGAGCGCATCGTCGTCTCGGCCTTTGGTCTGCGCGAGGGACTACTCTGGGACGGCATGTCCCCCGACATCCGCCGCCGTGATCCGCTGCTGGAGGGCTGCGAGGCGATGAGCGCCATGCGCGGCCTGTCGGCGGGCGACATGCCGCACGCCCTGGAGCGCTGGCTGGGCCCGGCCTTCGCCGAACTCGAGCCGGTGTTCGGCGTCCGCGATCCGCTGTTGATCGCCGCGGCTTGTCGGCTAGCCGATCTGGGGGGCCGCCTGCACCCCGATCATCGCGCCGAACTCGCCTTCGCCCAGGTGCTGCGGGCGCCGATCGCCGGCATGTCCCACACCGAGCGCTGCTTCTTGGCTTTGGCCACCTTCGCCCGCCATTCGGCGTCCAGTCAGTTGCCCGAGCCGGACACCCTCAACCGTGTCCTAAGCGTCGAGCGCCGGGCGCGGGCTCGGGCGCTTGGGGCGGCCCTCCGGCTGGGGGGCGACCTGTCGGGTCGCAATGGCCGCCTGCTCGCCAAGGCGGAGCTGACGATCGACGGACAGACCCTGCGCCTCAGCGCCGCAGAGTCCTGGTCCGATCTGCTGCTCGGCGAGCAGACCGCCAAGCGCGCGGCCACGCTGGCCGGCGCGCTGAAGCTGAAGCTGGTCCTGGCCTAGGCCTCAGCTCGCAGCCTTAGGCGCACGGCGCACCTCGACCACACGCACCCGCGCGCCGTCGAGCACAAGGGCCAGTTCACCGCGCTTAATGCGCAAGGCGTCGGCGCCAAAGGCCTCCAGGCGCCAGCCCTTTAGGGCCGGACTGTCGGCGTCGTCATCGTTGGCGATCATCTCCAGATCGGACACCGTGGCGATCAGTTTCGAGGCCACACCCGTATCCTCGGCCCGGGCCTTGAGCAGAACCTTCAGCAGCTCCACCACCGCGCCGGCGGATGGCGAGTTCGTGGTCTTGGTCCGTTCGACCACCGGGGCGTAGGCCTCCGGATTCTTGAGGGCCTCACGGATCGCCTCGAGCAGGTCCGGCCCGAACTTGGACCCCGAAAACCCCTTGGGCACCGAGCGCAGACGGTCGAGCGCGGCGGCGTCTGTGGGCGCCTGGGTCGCGACCTCGTCGATGGCCTCGTCCTTGAGGATCCGTCCGCGGGGCTGGTCGCGATGTTGGGCGGTGCGTTCGCGCCAGGCGGCGACGGCCTTGTAGACCGCCAGATACTTCGCCGTGTGCCGCCGGGGTTTCAGACGCTTCCAGGCGTTTTCGGGAACGACGTCGTAGTTCGCCGGATCGGTGAGCGCCTGCATTTCGTCGGTGACCCAGACGAGACGGTTCTCCTTCTCCAGCCGCTCACGCAGCATCGGGTAGAGACGCGCCAGATGCGTCACATCCGCCAGAGCGTAGGTGAGCTGCGAGTCCGCCAGCGGGCGCCGGGCCCAGTCGGTGAAGCGGCTCGACTTGTCGAGCTCGATCTTCAGCATCTGGCGGACCAGGGCGTCGTAGGCGATCTGCTCGCCGAACCCGGCGGCCATGCCGGCCACCTGGGTGTCGAACAGAGGCCGGGGCATGGCCTTCAGATTGTTGAAGATCTCCACATCCTGGCGGGCAGCGTGAAAGACCTTGAGGATGGTCTCGTCACGCATGATTTCCAGGAACGGCTCCAGGGCCATGCCCTCGGCCATGGGGTCGATGACCGCCTCGTCCGTGGGGGTCGCCGCCTGGATCAGGCAGAGCTTGGGCCAGTAGGTGGTCTCGCGCATGAACTCGGTGTCTACGGCGACGAAGGGCTGGCCTTTCAGTCTGTCGCAGAACGCCGCGAGTTCGGCGGTGGTTGTAATCGGCGTCATCACGTAGCTATAGCCTCGCGCGCGACCGAGTCTGCAAGCGCCCGATGCAAGGGCGCCTCACTTTATTTACGCCTCCCGGGGCGAGGGCTTTGAAATGACCGAACGGCCAAACGGGCTGACCTACGCCCAGGCGGGTGTCGATATCGACGCCGGCAATGCGCTTGTGGACGCCATCAAGCCGCTCGCGAAGGCGACCCGGCGGGCAGGCGCCGAAGCCTCCCTCGGCGGCTTTGGGGCGCTGTTTGACCTGAAGGCGGCGGGCTATGATGACCCGCTGCTGGTCACGACCACCGACGGCGTGGGCACGAAGTTGAAGATCGCCATCGAGACCGGCCTGCACGACACCGTCGGGATCGACCTGGTGGCCATGTGCGTCAACGACCTGTTGGCCCAGGGCGCCGAGCCGCTGATGTTCCTGGACTATCTGGCCACCAGCAAGCTCGATGTGGAGGTCGCCACCCGGGTGATCGCCGGCATCGCCGAGGGCTGCAAGCTGGCGGGCGCCGCTCTGGTCGGAGGCGAGACGGCCGAGATGCCCGGAATGTACGCCGGCGCGGACTACGACCTGGCGGGCTTCTCGGTCGGGGCGGTGGATCGCAATCGGGTTCTGCCGCGCATGGATGATCAGGGCGCCGGCGATCTCTTGATCGGCCTGGCCTCATCGGGCCCGCATTCCAACGGCTATTCGCTGATCCGCAAGATCGTCGAGCGATCGGGCCTGGCCTGGGATGCGCCAGCCCCCTTCGCCGAGGGCCAGACCCTGGCGGAGGCCCTGATGGTCCCGACCCGCATCTACGCCCGCAGCCTGACGCCGCTGATCAAGGCCGGACAGGTCAAGGGCCTGGCCCACATCACCGGCGGCGGCCTGACCGAGAACCCGCCCCGGGCCATCGCCAAGGGGCTGGCGGCGCGCTTCGACTGGGACGCGTGGTCCCTTCCGCCGGTGTTCGCCTGGCTGGCCGAGACCGGTGGGGTCGCCCAGGAAGAAATGCGCCGGACCTTCAATTGCGGTCTCGGCATGGTGCTGATCGTGGGCGCCGAGGAAGCGCCCATCGTGCTCGACGCCCTGCTGGCGTCCGGTGAAGACGCCTTCATCTGCGGCGAACTGGCTGCAGCCTAGTCGCTCGGCCTCATCGCCCATGAAAAAGGGCCGCAGCGTCGCCGCTGCGGCCCTTGCTCGTTTCGGCGGTGACGCCGATCAGCCGACGATCTGGTCTTCGGTGAAGAACTGGGCGATCTCGAGCTTGGCGTTGTCCTGGCTGTCGGAGCCATGGACCGAGTTCTCGCCGACATTCTTGGCGAACAGCTTGCGGATCGTGCCTTCAGCGGCCTGTTCCGGGTTCGTCGCGCCCATGATCTCGCGATACTTGGCCACGGCGTTTTCGCCTTCCAGGACCTGGACGACCACGGGGGCCGAGGTCATCTGGCCAACCAGCTCGCCATAGAACGGACGTTCCTTGTGGACCTCGTAGAAGGTCTTGGCCTGGGCTTCGGTCATGCGGATGCGGCGCTGGGCGACGATGCGCAGGCCTGCGCCTTCGATCACCGCATTGATCTTGCCGGTCAGGTTCCGTTCGGTCGCGTCCGGCTTGATGATCGAGAAGGTGCGTTCGGTCATGGGATTTTTCTTCAGGAATGGGGTCTAGAGGCGGGGTTTCGCCCAGAGGCGCGCGTGTATAGCCCCGAGACCCGCCCGCGCCAAGCCGCTGCGGCCGATACCCCCTGACGCGGAAGGCCTCGTCTGCTATGAGCCGGCCACGGTCGGGACGGCGGCGGCGCAGATCTCGAGTTTCCCGGCCCTCCCCCTCACGGCCCTTCGACCGTGTCGCCGAGCCCGCGCCCGCGGGCCGCCCCCTCTGTGTTGTGCCCTGACTGATATGCTGCAAATTCAAGATCTCGTCTTCGACGCCTGGGGCCGCCGCTTCTTTGACGGGGCCAGCGTCACCCTGCCCCGCAACGCCAAGGTCGGCCTAGTGGGGCGCAATGGCATCGGCAAGTCGACCCTGTTCAAGCTGATCAAGGGCGAACTGGTCCTGGGCTCGGGCGAAATCAGCCTGCCCAAGGGCGCGCGCCTGGGCTCGGTGGACCAGGAGCATCCGGCGACGCCGGTCTCGCTTATCGATACGGTTCTGGCCGCCGATGAGATCCGGCATGGCCTGCTGGCCGACCTGGAGACCGCCGAACCCGAGCAGATGGGCGAGATCTACGCCCGCCTCATCGAGATCGACGCCGACCGTGCGCCCTCCCGTGCGGCGGAGATCCTGGCCGGCCTGGGATTCTCCACCGAGGACCTGGATCGGCCCATGTCGGAATTCTCCGGCGGCTGGCGGATGCGGGTGGCCCTGGCGGCCGCCCTGTTCTCCGAGCCCGACATGCTGCTGCTGGACGAGCCTACCAACTATCTCGACCTTGAGGGGGCCCTCTGGCTCGAGGCGCGGCTGAAGGTCTATCCCTACAACGCTCTGATCATCAGCCATGACCGCGAGCTGCTGAACAACTCCATCGACCACACCCTGCATCTGGCCGACGGCAAGCTCACCCTCTATGCCGGGGGCTATGACGCCTTCGAGACCCAGCGGGCCGAGAAGGCGCGTCTGCACGAGGCCATGCGCTCGAAGATCGAGGCCAAACGGGCCCATATGCAGTCCTTCGTGGACCGCTTCCGCGCCAAGGCGAGCAAGGCGACCCAGGCCCAGTCACGCCTGAAGGCCCTGGCCAAGCTGCCGGTCATCGACGCGGTGGGCAGCGAGAGCGTCGCCCCCTTCACCCTGCCCTCACCTGAGCGGCCCCTAGCCCCGCCCCTGGTTCGGATGGAAGGGGTCAGCGTCGGCTATGGCGGACCGCCGATCCTCAGAGACCTGAACCTGCGGCTGGACGTTGACGACCGCATCGGCCTGCTCGGCGTCAATGGCGCAGGCAAGTCGACCTTCGCCAAGATGGTGGCTGAGGCCCTGACTATCGAACATGGCCACATGCACCGGGACCGTCGCATGCGGGTGGGCTGGTTCCACCAGCACCAGATCGAAGCGATGGATCCGACGGACACACCGCTGGACATCATCCGCCGCGCCATGCCCGAGGCCTCGGAGGCCTCCCGACGCTCACGGCTGGCTCAATACGGCTTCAACCGCGACAAGGTGGAGACCACGGTCGCCGACCTGTCCGGAGGGGAGCGCGCACGCCTGCTCCTCAACATGGTGGCCGCCGAGGCGCCTCACCTGCTGATCCTCGATGAACCCACCAACCACCTGGACATCGACTCCCGCCGCGCCCTGCTGGAGGCTCTGAACGACTTCGCCGGCGCCGTGATCCTGATCACCCACGACCGCTCCCTGATGGAGATGGTCGCCGACCGCCTCTGGCTGGCCGCGGATGGGACCATCGCCCCGTTCGACGGCGACCTTGAGGACTATTCCCGGTACGTGATCGAGCGCGCCAAGGCCCGGGTTCGGGCGCCGACCCAGGTGCGTGAAGAGGCGCCGCCGCCTCCGCCTCCTCCGCCGGCTCCAGCGCGGAAGGCGCCCACTGGCAATGCGCGACGTCGGGCCGAGGCGGCCGAGGCCGCCCTGGCGCGGGCGACCGAGGCTGTGGCCAGGATTGACGCCCAACTGAGCGACCCCGCCGTCTTCGCCGAGGGGCCGGAAAAGGCCGCGGCCCTTGGGCGGCAACGGACCAAGGCCCAGGCCGTGCTCGACGCCGCAGAGGCTGAATGGATGGCGGCGGTCGAGGCGTATGAAGCGCTGAAATCCCCTACGCCATAAGGACTCGCGCGGGTCCTGGCAGTTGATTCTGGCCGACATTTCGCGTTTGTTCACACCCGAATCCTAAGCTCGGGCACAAGATGCGCATGGACGCCCGGATCGCCGACAGTTCGCCAGCTTCCGAGACCGCTCTTGACGGCCGGCTCGCTCGGGCGCTTGCGGCCGTATCCCATGGCATGGCGCTGATCGATCTTCAGGGTGCGATCACCTGGATCAACGAGGGCTTCACGTCCATCACGGGCTACGAGCAAGCCGATGCGATCGGTCAGGATGCAGCCGATCTCCTGCTGGGACCGGAGGCGAAGACCGAGGAAGCCGTGCTGGCCCGCCGTCTGCAGGCACGTCTGGGCCACCGTGCAGAGACCTCGGCCCGCCGCAAGACCGGCGAAACCTATTGGGTCGACGCCGATCTCCGACCGGTCCACGACACTGCTGGCGAGCTGGAGGGCTATGTCCTCACCCTGACCGACATCACCACCATCCGTGAGGGTCAGCGGCGCGCCGACGCCGCCTCGGCGGCCCTACGCGACGCCGCCCGGATGGCCGGGCTTGGCGGATGGGAGATCGACTTCCGGGCTGCGGAGGTGCGCTACAGCCGTGAACTCAGCACCATGATGGCCTACACTGAGACCGCCGAGAGCCTGCCCAAGGCGTTGGAGGTCTATCTGCCGGAATACCGGCAGGCCGCCGTCACCGCCGTCATCGGGGCCGCCCAGAACGGCGAGCGCATGGACTTCGAAGCCGAAGCCATGACCGGCGATGGGCGCAAGGTCTGGCTGCGGGTCATGGGCGTGGCTGAGATCATCAATGGCGTGTGCGTCGCCGTGCGCGGGGCGAGCCAGGACACCACCACCGTCCGCCAGGCCATGGGGGAGCTTCGGGAATCTGAGGGCTTCGCCCGCGGTGTGATCGACGGTATCGCCGCCATGGTGGCGGTGATCGACGCCAACGGCCAACTGGTGGAGGCCAACCGGAGCTTTCGTGAGGCCGGCGGGACGCGCACCTCGATCGAAAACACCCCGAAGCTCAACCTGTTCGAGATCTTCCGGCGGTTGCCCGGCGGACACGGGAGAGGTCTGGAGCGCGGCGTCCGGGCGGTCATCGACGGGCATAAGACGACCTTCACCCGCGCCTATGAGTCGCTCAGCGGCGAATGGTATCGCCTGAGCGCCTCACGGTTCGAAGGGGACGGGCCCGTCCGGGTGGTGATCTTCACCCAGTCCATCGCCGACCTGAAGCGCTCGGAACGGCGGCTTCGCAACCTTAACACCAACCTCAGACGCGCCCGGGATCAGGCCGACGCGGCGAACCTTGCCAAGAGCGCTTTCCTGGCCACGATGAGCCACGAGATTCGCACCCCGCTCAATGGCGTTCTGGGCATGGCCCAGGCCATGGCCAGGGAGGACCTCCCGCAGACCCAGCGGGAGCGCCTGGCGGTGATCCGACAAGCGGGCGAGACGCTCCTCATCCTGCTCAATGACCTGCTGGACCTCTCGCGGATCGAGGCGGGCCGCCTGGAGCTGGAAGACGGGGTCGTGGACATTGGACGTATCGCCCGTGGGGCGCAGGCGACCTTCACCACCCTGGCGGCCGAGAAGGACCTGTCCTTCGAGGTGGTGATCGACCCCGAGGCGGCCAGCTATTGGCGCGGCGACCCGACGCGGGTCCGCCAGATCCTGTATAATCTGGTGTCGAACGCCGTGAAATTCACCGCCCGCGGCTCCGTTCAGGTCTCGGTCGCCGCCAAGGCGGGCGATCTCGTCATGTCGGTGACGGACACCGGGCCTGGCATCGCGCCAGAGCGCCTTGGCGCCCTGTTTGAGAAGTTCGTTCAGGCCGACACCTCGACCACGCGAAAGTTTGGCGGATCAGGCCTCGGCCTGGCCATCTGTCGCGAACTCTGCACCCTGATGGGCGGGACGATTGGCGTGCAAAGCGTGATAAACCAGGGATCGAGATTCACGGTGATCCTGCCGCTTTCGGTCGAAGAAGGCCCCTCTGACGATCAGGCTGTGGCCGCGCCCAGTTCAAGTCCGTCGGCGGCCGAAGGCTCACCCCTCAGGATCCTCGCCGCTGAGGACAATCCGATGAATCAGCTGGTGCTCAAAACCCTTCTGGAGCCCCTGAGGATCGACCTGCATCTTGTGGATGATGGCGAAGCGGCCTTGGCCGCCTGGTCGGACGGCCAATGGGACGTCATCCTCATGGATGTCCAAATGCCGCGGATGGACGGTCCGACGGCCACTCGCCTGATCCGCGCCCGGGAGGAAGCCGAGGGCCGACCGCGCACCCCGATCATCGCCCTAACCGCCAACGCCATGTCGCACCATGAGCGGGAGTACCTCAACGCGGGCATGGACGCCCTGACTCCCAAGCCCATTGAACTGGAGCGGCTTCTGGGCGCCCTGGACACGGTGCTGACCGGCGCCTCATCCTCCCTGCCGGGGGGCTGAGGGAGAGGCGTTGATGCCGGACTGGGCGCGTGTGTTCTATATGTTGCTCGCCGCCGTACTGGTGGCGCCGGCGGCCTTCGCCATCATCGCCCGCTGGCTCCGGCGGCCGCCAAAGGACTGACTGGCCCCCGGGATACAGGCTTTAGATCAGCCGCAACGGACCTCTTTGATGATCCCGGTCTCGGCGTCGTAAAAAAAGTTCAGGCGCCGCGGATGGAAGTCCATGGTCACCGGACAGGTGGTGCACGCCACGCGCTGCAATCCCGGATTTACCGGCACGGGAATCTCGCTGCGATTGCGGCCGACCAGGCGTTGAGCCTGAGCCGCGCCGCACTGGTCGGCGGGGGGCGCCGGGTCGGGCCGCGGCGGGGGCGGCCGCTCGACGGACGGCGGCGGGGCCGAAGGCTCGCTGGCGCAGGCCCCAATCAGAAAGAGGCTGGCGCCCAAGGCCAGTGCGAGCTTGAGTGTCATGCCTGTTTCTCCCAACCGCGGGCCATTTGCTTCCAGTAACTCACCGGTAGCCCAGATGCCTTGATAACACGCCATTGCGCCCGCGCTGTGGCGAGCGCCGCCTCGTCACGACCGTCAAACAGCACGATGCAACGGGTGAAGCCGTCAAGGTTCCCGGCCTCTGCGCCATCCAGCAGAAACACCACATTGGCCCCGCTAGGATTATCCATCCCGGTGGTGAGCAGGACCGGCTGGTGAGCGGCATGGGGCTCGTCGGCCAGACCGTGGGCGAGGAAGCTGTCGTCGCGATAGGTCCAGAGGTGGCCATCCAGATGCTCAAGCCGATCCGGAAGTCTTGAGCGGACCAGGGCCTTCCAGTCGCGCGCCAGGGTGCGCTCCAACAGGTCGGGCAACACCTGATCAAGGCTGGATCGCTCCATGTGGTAGAACCACACCTCGCAAGGCGTGTCAGCCACGGGCAAGCTCCGCCAGATCCTGGCCAAGGGCGTAGATGGACGCGGCCACCTCGCGCGGGGCGGTCAGCGGCGAGAGATGGTTCAGCTGCAATCGCCGCGCCCGCCAGCAGCGCTCGCGGCCCGCCTGGGCCTGATCCTCATAGGCCCCACTGAGCTGCAGATAGGCGCAGGGCCCGGTGAGGTCGCCCAGAGGCGCCGCCTCCTCGAAATAGGCTAGAGGCAGCGGGCCAAGTTCGTCCAACAGACGGGTGCGGAGTTCCGCATCGGGGACCAGCCGCTCCAGCGCCCCTGGGGGCCACCAGCCGTCCCATGAGGGCAGTTCACCGCCCTGAGAGGCCAGGGTCAGCTCCTGCCGCAGAGCTGGCGGGGCGGTGTCGAACCAGCTGAGGCCGGGATGCGGTAGGATCGCGTCCACCAGGATGGTCGCGGCCACGGGCGCCGACAGAGCCGCAACAAGGGCTGGAACCAGGGCGCCGGCGCCGCTGTGGGCGACCAGCGTCACGGAATCTCCGCCGGCCGCGTCCACGGCTTGGGCCAGGTCGGTGGCCAAGGCGCGGTAGAAGCCGTCGTCGACCCGCGACAGGGGTCGCCAGGCCGGCGTCTCCGCTTCGACCCCACGGCCCCGCAGATCCTCCGCCACGGCCTGCCAGGTCAGCGGACCGAGCAACGGACTGTGCAGTAGGACGAACCGCAAACCGAGCCCCTCCTTCAGACCGCCAGGCATCAGCCCTCGTACTTGTCAGCCACCATCCGGTTGAGCAGGCGCACGCCATAGCCGGTGGCGCCCTCGGGGCTGGTCGGCACGGTGGAAGGCTTCTTCCAGGCGGTGGAGGCGATATCCATGTGAGCCCACGGCAGACCGTTGACGAAACGCTGCAGGAAGAGCGCCGCGGTGATCGAGCCGCCGGGACGGCCGCCAGTGTTCTTCATGTCAGCGATCATGCTGTCGATCTGCTTGTCGTAGGCCGCCGGCAGGGGCAAGCGCCACAGGGGCTCGGCCTCGGTCTTGGAGGCAGCCAGCAGGTTGTCGGCCAACTCGTCATTGTTTGAGAAGACGCCGGCATAGTCGTTGCCCAGGCTGATGATGATCGCGCCCGTCAGGGTGGCCAGGTCAACCATGAACTTCGGCTTGAAGCGCTCCTGGCAGTACCAGAGGGCGTCGGCGAGCACGAGGCGGCCCTCTGCGTCGGTGTTGATGATTTCGATGGTCTGGCCAGACATGCTGGTGACCACGTCGCCGGGGCGCTGGGCGTCGCCGTCCGGCATGTTTTCCACCAGGCCCAGAATGCCGACGGCGTTGACCTTGGCCTTGCGGCCGGCCAGCACGTGCATGAGGCCGGCCACCGCGGCGGCGCCGCCCATGTCCCACTTCATATCTTCCATGCCGTCAGCCGGCTTCAGCGAGATCCCGCCGGTGTCGAAACAGACGCCCTTGCCCACAAAGGCGATGGGCTGAGCGGCGGGATCAGCGGCGCCGTTCCAGCGCATGATGGCCAGCTGGCTTTCCCTGGCGCTGCCGCGGCCGACGCCAAGCAGGGAGCCCATGCCGAGCTTCTCCATCTCGGCCTCGCCGAGAATCTCGACCTCGAGACCCAGGGCCTCCAGACCCTTCACCCTGCGGGCGAACTCGGCCGGATAGAGGACATTCGGCGGCTCGGAGACCAGGTCCCTGGCGAAGGAAATGGCGTCGGCCAGGGCCGACTGGGTGGCGAAGGCGGTCTTGGCCGCATCGATATCGCCGCAGACGATCTCCGCCTTCTGGATGGAGGGCTTCTTGTCCGCGGGCTCCTTGGTCCGATAACGATCAAACCGGTAGGCCGCGAGACGCACGCCAAGGGCGGCGCGGTCGGGTTGGGCGGCGCCCTCATCGGCGAAGGCCACCCTCAGGGTCGTCAGACCCGACAGCTTCACTGCTCCGTAGGCGCTGGCGGCGGCGTGCTCGGCGCCGACGGCGTCAAAGGCCTCGCGCTTGCCTGCGCCGATCAGCAGCAGACGGCCCGCCGGATGGTCGGCAGGCGCGCCGAGATCGAGCACCTGCCCCTTGGCCCCTGTGAAGCGGCCTTGCGCCAGAGCCTTGCCCACCACACCTCCGGTCAGGCTGTCGGCCTCGGCGGCGGCGCCCTCGAAGACGATGATAGCCAGGGCCGACTTGTCGGCGATGTCCGTGGCGGCCGTGACGAATTGAATGTCCATGCGATATCTCAACCAAAGCAAAGCTGAAGGCGCTCCACCGTCAGGACACCCAGTCTGGCGTCACCTGCGGCGGTTGTGTGGCGCGGCGACGCATGGTTTAGAACAGCTTCGCGCCCAGGGCGCGCCAAATCAGCCCGGCGACGCCTTTTTTCCATGCGCCTGATCGATCGATATCTGCTTCGCCAGTTGCTGGGTCCCACCCTGCTGGCGACGCTCGCCCTCACCGCTGTGGCCCTGTTGAGCCAGAGCCTGTCGGCGCTCGATGTCATCATCAATCAGCGGCAGAGCGCCGGAGTCTTCCTCAAGATCACCCTGCTGGCCATGCCGCAGCTGCTCAATATGGTCCTGCCGCTCGCCCTGTTCGTGGCGGCGCTGGTGGCCCTGAACCGACTGCAGAGCGAGCAGGAGCTCGTGGTGTGTTTCGCCGGCGGCATGAGCCGGTGGCGGGTGATCGCCCCGCCGATGCGGTTGGCGGTCATCATCGCCCTGCTGGCTTTGGTGATGAACCTGTTCATCCAGCCTGCCGCCTATCGGGAACTGCGCAACACCCTGTTCGACGTCCGCACGGACCTGGCCGCCACCCTCGTCCGCGAGGGCGAGTTCACCGAGCCAGCCCCAGGACTGACCGTCTACGCCCAGAGCGTCGACAGCCGCGGACGCATGGGCAATCTGTTCATCCACGTGGCCGAGAGCGACGGCGCGGCGACCACCTACACCGCCGACGAGGGCCGCATGGCCACCCGCGGCGGAACGCCGGTGCTGGTCATGTCCCGCGGCTCGACCCAGGAATTCAGCCCCACCGGCGTGCTGAACTACCTGACCTTCGACGAGTACATCTTCGACCTGGGGCCCCTGGTCGCCTCCGAGGAGCTGGTCCACTACAAGCCGTCGGATCGCTACCTGCACGAGCTGTTCTTCCCAGACCTGGAACAGGATTGGGAGCAGCGCAATCGCCTGGAGATGCTGGCGGAAGGCCACGCGCGCCTGGCCACGCCCCTCTACAACATCGCCTTCATGGCCCTGGCCCTGGCGGCCATCCTGGGGGGCGGCTACGACCGCATGGGCTATGGCCGCCGGATCGCCTGGGCGGGCGCCGCCGCCGCCCTGAGCCGGATTCTCGGCTTCGTGGTCCAGGCCGCGTCTGAGTCTGGCGCCTGGATCAATCTTCTGCAGTATGTCGTGCCGCTGCTGACCATGGGCCTTGCCCTGCACGGCGTATTTCGCCAGCGGGTCTCGCGTTTCATCGATATGCGCCAACGGCCGGTGCGGATTGCGCGAGCTGGAGCGTCTGCATGAGGTTCGGCCGGATCGAAGCCTATGTGCTCTCGCGCAGCCTGCTGAGCGTCGGCGTGGCCCTGGCCGTGATCACCGCCGTGATCATCCTGGTTCAGTTTGTCGAACTGTCCCGCTCGGTAGGCGTCCGCGCCGAGGTCAGCGTGGCTCAGCTGTTTGGCCTGACGGCGCTGGGCACCCCCAGCCTTGTGCTGGTGCTCCTGCCCTTCATATTCCTGTTCGGCAGCATGGCGGCCTATGTCAGCCTCAACCGCCGCAGCGAGCTGGTGGCCATGCGCGCAGCCGGGGTTTCCGCCTGGCGGTTCATCCTGCCCACCGCGGCCGCCGCGGCCTTTGTCGGCGTGATCTCTGTCACCCTGCTCAATCCCCTGGCCGCCGCGTCCAACGCCAGGTTCGGCCTGGAACGCGCGCAGATCATGGACAACTATCTGGTGGATGCGCCGGAGGACATCTGGCTGCGACAGGGCGACGAACGCAGTCAGATCGTCATTCACGCCAAGGACCGCGAGATGGTCGATGGCACGGTCGTGCTCCGGGGCGTCTCCCTGTTCATTTATCAAAAGAACGAGGACGGGGTCCCCGAGTTCAGGCGCCGCCTGGAGGCCGCCGAGGCGCGACTGCTGCCGGGGTTCTGGCGGCTCACCGACGTGCGAGAGGCGGCCGCTGGTGAGAGCTCTGTGCGTTCCGAGAGCCTGTCGCTCCGCTCGAGCCTCGACAGCGAGTCGGCCCTGGAGCGGTTCGCCTCGCCCCAGGCGATCGCCTTCTGGCGGCTGCCCGCAGCCATCCGCACCACGGAACAGGCCGGGTTCAGCGCCAGTCGATATCAGCTGAGGTTCCAGCAACTTCTGGCCACGCCGCTGCTGTTCGCCGCCATGACGGTGCTGGCTGCCGCCTTCTCCCTGCGGCTGGCGCGCCTGGGGGGACTGGCGGGGCTGGCCGGTGGCGGCGTGGCCCTGGGTTTTGTCTTCTTCTTCCTCAATGAGTTCGCTGGCGCCCTGGCGAATGCGGACATCATTCCTCTCGTGGCGGCGGCCTGGGCGCCGCCCCTGATCGCCCTGCTGTCGGGTCTCACCCTGCTCTGCTACACCGAAGACGGTTGAAAGACGCCGCCACGCCGCTATTCCCTGCGCTTGGGCCGGCGGCAAGAAGGGATTCACGCTTGAAGACGTCACCTCGGCGCAGCTCTCTCGCCTCGGTCAAGCGCAGCCTCCTGGCCGGGGTGGCGCTGGCGAGCCTTTGCGCAGGGACCGCTCTGGCCCAGGCCCAGCCAGCCGCGACACCCGCGCCCGGCGCCGACGGGCTGATCCCCGGCGCCATCTATCTTGAGGCGGACTCGGTCGTGCGCGACGACAATCGCCCCAAGACTAAAGCGACCGGCGAGGTCGAGGCCCGCTATGATCGCCGCAATCTGCGCGCCGACACCCTGGTTTATGACGAGGCCCAAGGGGTCCTGCAGGCCTCCAATGTCGAAATCCTCAACCCCGACGGCAGCGTGGAGTTCGCCCGGGAGATCGTGCTGGACGACCAGATGCGCGCCGGCGTGGCCCGCGGGTTCGCCGCGCGCCTGCCCCAGAACGTCAAGCTGGCCGCCGCCAGCGCCGTTCGGCGCAATGAGAACGTCAACGAGCTGAACCGCGCCATCTACACTCCCTGCGACATCTGCGCAGACAGCGAGTCCAAGACCCCCACCTGGTCGATCCAGGCCGACAAGGTGGTGCAGGATCGCGAACGGCAGCTGGTCAGCTATCGGCACGCCGTGTTCCGTCTGTTCGGCGTGCCCGTCTTCTATGCGCCGCTGTTCTGGCATCCGGATCCTCAGGCGCAGCGGAAATCAGGGCTGCTGACACCGGACATCTCGGCGTCCGACCGCCGCGGCTTTTCCTACGAACAGCCCTATCTCATTGTCCTGTCGGATTATTCCGACCTGACTCTCAGCCCGCAGATCAACGCCAAGGTCGAGCCGTTTCTCAACGCCCGCTATCGCAAGCGCTTCTATTCCGGGGAGATCGATGTCCGGGGCGGCTACACCTATGCCGAGGATTTCGATTCCGACGGCCAGTTCGGCGAAGCAACCTCGCGCAGCTACATCCTGGCCCGCGGCGCCTTTGCGATCGACGAGAATTGGGAATGGGGCTTCACGGCCGAGCGGTCGTCCGACGACCTGCTGTTCGACAAGTACGAGATCGGAGATGTCTATCAGTCCCGCGGTCCCTACATCGCCGATGACCGTCGGCTGATCTCCCAGCTCTACGCCGTCCGGCAGGACGACGACTCCTATCTGTCCGTGGCGGCTTTCGACATCCAGGGCCTGCGCCCGGGCGATGACGACCGCACCTTCCCCACCGTGGCGCCGCTGATTGAAGGCCGCTGGAGCCCAGATGCCCGCGTGGCGGGAGGCCGCGTTCGGCTGCGCGCCAACGCCGTGGCCCTGGAGCGTGACCTGTCGCCCAGCAATACGGCGGCGACCTATGTGCCGGGCCTCGACAGCCGCCGCGTGGTGGCCCAGGCCGAATGGCGACGGACCTTCACGACGCGGGCGGGCGTCCGCCTTGAGCCCTTCGTCAATCTTCGCGCCGACGCCTACAGCCTCAGCGATGTGCCGCTGGAAGCCTATGGCGGGCGGACAGAGACCCGGGCCATGGGCACGGTCGGCGCAGACCTGAGCTGGCCTTTCTACCGTCGATTCAACAATGTAACGGCCGTTCTTGAACCCCTGGTCCAGGTCATGGCGTCGCCCCGTCCAGAGCAGATCCAGACCGGCGTGTCCGCAGCCGGCGAGCCTATCTATCTGGACGAGGACAGCCTCGCCTTTGAGTTCGACGAAACCAACCTGCTGATGGCCGACCGCTTCCCGGGATTTGACCTGATGGAGGGCGGACTGCGGGCCAACGTCGCGGCCAGGGGCAGTCTTCTGTGGGATGATGGCCGGCGCGCCACCCTGCTGGTGGGCCGGAGCTTCCGGGACGAGGAGGAGCCGGCCTTTCCGGAACGCACCGGCCTGCGGGACACCGCCTCGGACTGGATCGTCGCGGTTCAGGCCCAGCCGATTCGCGGGGTCTCGACGTTTGGTCGGGCGCGCCTGGACGGGGACAGCCTGGAGGTCCGCCGCGCGGAGGCCGGGGCCAATGTCGCCCTGGGCCGCGGGTCGGGCTTCTTCCGCTACCTGTGGGATGATCTCGACATCAATGGCGTCAAGCGCGAGAATCTGGACGTCGGGGGCGAGCTCTTTCTGACCCAGAACTGGGGTCTCACCGCCTATGGCAACCGCGACATGGTGCAGAACGCCTGGGTGGTGCGCGACGTCGGTGTGGTTTATCGGGACGAGTGCACACGGATCGAAGTCATCTACCGGCGCGAGGACACCATCGTCGGCCGCCTGGGCCCCAGCGAGTCGGTGGCCGTGCGCCTAACCCTCGCCACATTGGGCGAACCTATCTATGCCAACTAGGATCAGCGGCGCGCCAAGCCGCCACGAAGGAATGACCCAAGCGATGTTGTCTGCGCGTTCAGTCCGCGGCCGAGCGGCCTGCGGCGTCGCCCTTGTGGCGTTTCTGGCGACCACCGCCCTGCCGGCGGCGACCCTGGCGCAGGAGGCCCCTGCCCCTGCCCCCGCCGCGCCAGCGCCTGGGCTGTCGGAATATGCCGCCGCCGTGGTCAATGACGAGATCATCTCGACCTATGACCTGGCGCAGCGCATGCGCCTGCTGATCGCCACGACGGGGGTGCAGCCCACAGAGCAGAACCTGCCGCAGATCCAGCAGGAAGCCCTGATCGCCCTGGTGGACGAGACCCTGCAGCTGCAGGAGCTTCGGCGGGTCGAGCGGGAGCAGAAGTTCAGCATCATCGCCACGGACGAGGATGTCGACGAAGAGCTGGCCGAGCTCGCCAGCGGCAATGAGATGACGCTGGAGCAGTTCACCTCCATGCTCCGTAGCCAGGGCGTCCTCGACTCCCTGCGGGAGCAGCTCCGCGCCCAGGCCAGCTGGCAGCGATGGATCCAGGGCCGCTACGGCTCGCGTCTGCGAATCGGCGAGGATCAGGTTCGCGCCGTCCTGGAACAGCAGCGTGCCCAGGCCTCCAAGGCCCAGTTCCAGGTGAGCGAAGTCTTCATCGACGGCGCACGGGTCGGCGGCATGGATGTCGCCCTGCGCGGCGCCGAACAGCTAGTCAGCCAGATGCAGCAGGGCGCGCCCTTCCAGGCCGTGGCCCGGCAGTTCTCGGCCGCCCCGACGGCGGCGTCCGGCGGCGACGCCGGCTGGGTCAGCCCAGGGGAAATGCCCCCAGAGGTCGAGCAGGCCCTGGAGCAGATGCGGCCAGGCCAGCTGTCCCGGCCGATTCCGGTGACCGACGGTGTCTATATCGTCTACTTGCGCGATAAGCGTTCGGGGGCCGGCGCGACGGTCGTCAATCTGAAGCAGGCGGCGGTGGGCGTCCCCGCTGGCGCCCCGGCCAGCGAGGTCGAGGCCGCCCGCACCCGCCTGCTTGCGTTGCGCTCACGGATCACCGGCTGCGAGGATCTTGAGGCGGTGGCCGGTCAGGAGACCGGGGTCATCGCTGGCGACCTCGGCGAGGCTGAAATCACCGATCTGGCTCCGGCGTTCCGCTCGGCGGCCGAAACCCTGCAGGTGGGCGAGCTGTCCGAGCCGATCCGCACCGAAGCGGGCATGCACATCGTCGCCGTCTGCGGCAAGCGCGCCTCCGGCGGGCCGGAGCTTTCGGCCCAGCTGGTCGAGCGCCGGTTGTTCTTCGAGCAACTGGGGCTGATCGCGCGGCGTTACATGCGTGACCTTCGGAACGCAGCCACCATCGAGACCCGGTGAAAAACAGACCCCTGGCCGTCAGTCTCGGAGATCCCGCCGGGGTTGGCCCCGAGATTGTCGTCAAGGCCTGGAGCGCCCTACGTCATACCGGGCCACCCTTCCTGGTGGTGGGCGATCTGAATCAGGTCATCGCCGCTCCAGGCGGGGCCAGCGGCCTTGTCCGTCGAATCAGCACAGCGGAGGACGCGGCTCGGACCTTTCCCCAGGCCTTGCCGGTGATTGACATCCCTCTGCTTGAGCCCGTCGTCGCCGGCGTCCCTTCGCCGCGGGCGGCCAAGGCCGTGATCGCCTGGATTGAGACCGCCGTCGGTCTGGCCCTCTCTGGGGCCGTGGGCGGCGTCGTGACCGCGCCCATCGCCAAGGAAAGCCTCTATGGCGCTGGCTTTCCCTTTCCCGGCCACACCGAGTTCCTCGGCGAACTGACCCTCTCCCATCGCTATGACGGCGCCCGCGGTCCCGTGATGATGCTGGCGGCCCCGGGACTGCGGGTCTCGCTGGTCACCGTGCACACGCCTCTCGCTGAGGTGCCTGGAAGCCTGACCGTCGAGAAGATCGTCAATGCCGGCCTCGTCACCGCCCAGGCTCTACGACGGGACTTCGGCGTCGAGCACCCGCGGCTGGCGGTCGCCGGGCTCAACCCTCACGCAGGCGAAGGCGGGACGATCGGGCGCGAAGAAGTCCAGGTGGTGAGCCCAGCGGTGCGGGCCCTGCGCGATCTGGGGGTCAACGCCATGGGACCAAGCCCGGCTGACAGCCTGTTCCATGAGGCGGCGCGGGCCAAGTACGACGCGGTGCTCTGCCTCTACCACGATCAGGCCCTGATCCCGGTCAAGATGCTCGACTTCTGGGGTGGGGTGAACATCACCCTCGGCCTCCCCATCGTCCGGACCTCACCGGACCACGGCACGGCGTTCGACATCGCCGGGCGGGGGCAGGCGCGGCCTGACAGCATGATCGCCGCCATCCGCATGGCGCAAGACATCGCCTTACACCGCCTATGAGCGCGCTTGC
This sequence comes from Caulobacteraceae bacterium UBA3198, assembly GCA_002363865.1. Classification (GTDB taxonomy): domain Bacteria; phylum Pseudomonadota; class Alphaproteobacteria; order Caulobacterales; family Caulobacteraceae; genus Phenylobacterium. The sequence goes on along the minus strand of DEWY01000015.1, from coordinate 53,166 downwards.
TGATCTTCCGCCCCTGCGCCAGAGCCTGGAGGCGCATGGCCTGATGGCCGACAAGGGGCTCGGCCAGCATTTCCTGCTGGATCTCAACATCACCCGGAAGATCGCGCGCCTGGCCGGCCCTCTGGAGGGCGTGCGGGTGATCGAGGTGGGTCCTGGTCCCGGCGGGCTGACCCGCGCCTTGCTTGAAGCCGGCGCGCATGTCATCGCGATTGAGAAAGACGCGCGCTTTCTTCCACTTCTCAATGATTTACGCGATGTCGCTGACGATCGCTTGCAGATCGAACTGGCGGACGCGCTCAAGGCCGATGAGGCGACGCTGACCGGCGGCGCGCCCGTCGCGATCGTGTCCAACCTGCCCTACAATGTCGGGACCGCCCTGCTCATCAAGTGGCTCACCGGGCCCTACCGGCCCGCCTCCATGACCCTGATGTTCCAGAAGGAGGTCGCGCAGCGGATCGTGGCGCGTCCAGGGGACGACGCCTATGGCCGGCTGGCGATCATCGCCCAGGCGACCTCCCAGGCGAAGATCGTCATGGAGGCGCCGGCCAGAGCCTTCACCCCGCCGCCGAAGGTCGACTCCGCCGTCGTGCGCCTCGATCCCCTGGACCAGCGGCCGCCGGAGGCCCTGATCGCAGCCCTGGAGCGGGTGAGCCAGGCCGCCTTCGGGCAACGCCGCAAGATGCTGCGGTCCAGCCTAAAGGTGCTGGGCGGCGCGGCGCTGTGCGATGCGGCGGGAATCGATCCCGCACGACGGGCCGAGACCCTGTCGCTTGAGGAGTTCATGGGCCTGGCCGAGGCCCTGCGGCGGGCCGAGGGCGCGAACTGAGCCCTGACAGGGCTTGCCCGCACCAAGCCCCCTCCTCTAGGACCGCCCTATGCTGGAACTGGATCAGGCCCTCGCGGGCCTCAATGACTATCCCTATCTGCAGACCCTGATCGGGCTGGCCCTGCTCGCCGCCCTGGCGGTGGTGGTCAACTGGCTGACCCAGCACGTGCTGCTGCGGATCGTGCGCCGCGCCCTCAGCCTGTCCCTGAAGGACGAGGCCGAACTCTTCTTCCGGGAGGTGATCGCCAGACTGGCCAATGTGGCGCCGGCCATCGTGGTCTATCAGGCCGTGCTGGTGGTGCCGCACCTGCCTGAGGCCGCCGAGACCGTGGTGCGCAATGTCGCCGCGGCCTTCATGATCCTGACGGTGATCCTGGCGATCACGGGCGCGCTGAACCTTTTCAACGCCCTCTATTCCCGCCGACCTGAAAGCCGACAGCGGCCGATCAAGGGCTATATCCAGGTTGGCAAGATCGTCCTCTACGCGGCGGCCGCCATCCTGGTCGTGGCGACCCTGCTGGACCGCTCCCCCCTTCTGCTGATCTCAGGCCTCGGCGCGATGGCCGCGGTCCTGCTGCTGGTCTTCAAGGACACCATCCTGTCCCTGGTGGCCTCGGTCCAGCTCACCAGCAACGACATGATCCGGGTGGGCGACTGGATCGAGATGCCGCAGCTCAACGCCAATGGCGATGTCATCGACCTGGCGCTGCATACGGTGAAGATCCAGAATTTCGACAAGACCATCACCACCATCCCCACCTGGCGGCTGATCAACGAGTCCTTCGTCAACTGGCGCGGCATGCAGGAGTCCGGCGGTCGCCGGATCATGCGCGCCATCCTGCTGGACCAGACGGCCATCCGCTTCCTGACCCCGGAGGAGCGGGAAGGCCTGAAGCGCTTCGCCTTGCTCGATGTCTATCTGGGGCAAAAGGACAAGGAGCTGGAGGCCTGGAACGAGTCCCTGGTGAAGTCAGGCCGCGATCCGGTCAACACCCGGCGGCTGACCAATGTGGGCACCTTCCGGGCCTATGTGCAGGCCTATCTGAAGGTTCATCCGGGCATCGCCAAGGAGAAGACCCTGATGGTCCGCCAGCGCGATCCGACGCCCGAGGGCCTGCCCCTGGAGATCTACGCCTTCGCCAATACGGTCGTGTGGGAGGACTATGAGGCGATCCAGAGCGACATCTTCGACCACGTCCTGTCGATCCTGCCGGAATTCGACCTGCGGCTCTTCCAGGCCCCCACCGGACGGGACATGCGCGGCCTGACCGAAAAGATCGGCGGCGAGGCGCGCTAGAGGCGTTCGTCCAGGAGGCGCTGAACGAAGTCCCGCAGGCCGGGGTTGCGCACCCGCTTCTGCCGCTCGGCGTGATAGATGTGGGCCAGGTCCGAATAGGCCCGGTCGTAGTCGTCATTGATGATGACGTAGTCGTAGTCGACGGCCCGCTCGATCTCGCCATAGGCGCGGCCGAGCCGCCGCTGGATGACGTCCTCGCGGTCCTGAGCCCGGGCGTGCAGCCGGCGCGACAGCTCCGCCATGCTGGGCGGCAGGATGAAGACCCGGACCACGTCATCGGGGGCCTTCTGGGCGATCTGCGCCGCCCCCTGCCAGTCGATGTCGAACAGAACGTCACGACCGCCGCCAAGGGCGTCCATCACCGGCTGGGCGGGACTGCCATAGCGGTGCTCATGCACATTGGCCCATTCCAGGAAGGCGTCAGCGGCGATCATGGCGTCAAAGGCGGCGCGGTCGACGAAGTGATACTCGCGACCGTTTTCCTCCCCCGGCCGCGGGTCGCGGGTCGTCGCCGAAACCGACAGCTCCAGCTCGGCGTGATCGGCCACCAGCCGCCGCGACAGGGAGGTCTTGCCGGCGCCGGACGGGCTGGAGATGAGCAGCATCAGGCCGCGGCGGGGAATGGAGCTTTGAATCATTGGTCTCGGGTCTGGTCAGGGCGGGCCGGCGCGGGATGTCTATTCCACATTCTGGACCTGCTCGCGGAGCTGTTCGATCACGGCCTTGAGCTCCAGGCCCACGGCCGTCAGGGCCGACAGGGCCGACTTGGAGCAGAGCGTGTTGGCCTCCCGCATGAACTCCTGGGTCAGGAAATCCAGTCGTCGCCCCACCGGCCCCTCGCCGGTCAGTAGACCGCGGGCGGCGTCCACATGACCCGCCAGACGGTCGAGTTCCTCGCGGACATCGGCCTTCACAGCCATGGCGGCGGCCTCCTGGACGATCCGGGCCTCCAGTCCCGCGGGATCGTCGATCAGCTCGGCGATCCGACGGGCGAAGCGTGCCTTGATCACCTCAGGCTGTTCGGCGGCCAGGACCTCGGCCTGGGCGGTGAGCTCGGCGATCCGGTCCGTAAGGCCCAGGAGAACGCCCTGCAGAGCCGCGCCTTCAGCTTCCCGGGCGAGCTTCAGCGCATCCAGGGCCTGTCCGATGGAGGCGGTCATGGCCGCTTCGACCCGCGCCAGGGCTTCTGGATCTGGCTCGGCGTCCGTCACGTCGATCACCCCCCGTAGGGCCAGCAGACCGTCCAGGGCGGGCGGCGTTGCGCGCCCTTCCGTCACAAGCCCCTGCGTGACCGCCAGATAGCGCTCGATCTGGTCGAGGTTGATGCGGACCTGGGCCTGGCTCTCGGCGCGCTTCGCCTGCAGACCGACGGTGATCTGGCCCCGCTGAAAACGCCCCTGCGCCCCATCCCGGGCGGCCCGTTCCAGGGTCTCGAACCCCGGTGGGCTACGAAAGCGGACATCCAGGTTACGGCCATTGACCGACCGGGCCTCCGCCGCCCAGGTCCAGTCGTCCTGGACGCCATCTGCTCGGCCAAAGCCGGTCATGCCCGAAAGGCCCATATTCAGTCTCTCCGTGACTGCGGCGAACGGTTGGCCGACTGGCTCATGGCTCGGTGCTGAGGGGCGCATCCACCGGCGGCGCGGCGGCTTCGCTGGCCGACGCCCTCGCCCGCTCGATCCGGCGCCAACGCTCCACATTACGCCGATGCTCGTCATAGGTGGCGGCGAAGGCGTGGCCGCCGCTGCCGTCGGCGACAAAGAACAGATAGTCGGTCTCCGGCGGATCCAGCACGGCAGCCAGGGCCGCGCGCCCCGGATTGCAGATCGGCGTCGGGGGCAGGCCATCGATCTGATAGGTGTTGTAGGGCGTCTGGCGATTGAGCTCGGACTGGCGGATTCCGCGCCCCAGGGGCCGTCCCTTGGTCATGCCATAGATGATGGTCGGATCGCTCTCCAACCGCATGCCCCGCCGCAACCGGTTGACGAAGACGGACGCGACCTGCGGCCGCTCGGCGCCGAGGGCGGTCTCCTTCTCCACCACAGAGGCCAGGATCACCGCCTCCTGCGGACTGCTGATCGGCAGGCCGGGCTGCCGCTTGGACCACAGCAGGGCCAGCACCTCGTCATGGGCGTCCATCATCCGCTGCAGGACCGCGGCCCGGTCCTCGCCGCGCTCGATCTGGTAGGTTTCCGGGAGCAACGCCCCTTCCGGCGGCGACGGCGCCACCCCGCTCAGCAGCGGGTTGGCCGCCAGGATCTCCACCACCATTTCGGAGGTGACCCCCTCGGGAATGGTCACGAAATGGCGCACCACCCGACCGGCGCGGATGTCGTCCAGCACCCGGGCCATGGACTGGCGAGAGGAGAACTCATACTCCCCCGCCTTCAGGCTGCGGGCCGCACCCGTGGCCTGGGCTGCGGCCAGGAAGATGGGGGCCGAGGAAATCACGCCGGCGCCTTCCAGGCTCGAGGCGATTTCCGGCAGGCCCGCGCCCCGGCGCAGGATCACGGTCGTGGTCTCGCCCTGCGCGGTGGGGCCCGGTCCCTGAAACATCCACAGCGTCCAGAGCCCGGCCAGGGCCAGGACCAGGGAGAAGGTCACCGCCGCGCTGGTCAGGGTCACCAGCAGGCGGCGCAGGGGAGAGACGCCGGCGCCCCTTTTGGCCGGTCGGGGGCGAGGCGCGCGCGGCATGGATCAGACCTGCTTGAACACCACGGAGGCGTTGGTGCCGCCGAAGCCGAAGCTGTTGGAAAGCGCCACCTTGATCTCCCGGGGCTGAGCCTTGTTGGCCGCCAGGTCGATCGGCGTCTCCACCGAAGGATTGTCCAGATTGATGGTGGGCGGGGCGATCTGGTCGCGGATGGCCAGGCAGGTGAACGCCGCCTCAATGGCGCCTGCGGCGCCCAGCAGGTGGCCCGTCGCCGACTTGGTGGACGACATGGTCACCTTGGAGGCCGCATTGCCGAGCATCCGTTCGACCGCGCCCAGCTCGATCTCGTCACCGAGGGGCGTCGAGGTGCCGTGGGCGTTGATGTAGTCGATGTCGGCCGGCGAAACGCCCGCATCCTTGATCGCCGCCTGCATGGCCCGGAAGCCGCCATCGCCATCCTCCGCCGGAGCGGTGATGTGGTAGGCGTCGCCGGCCAGGCCGTAGCCGGCTACTTCGGCATAGATTTTCGCGCCGCGGGCCTTGGCGTGTTCGTACTCTTCCAACACCAGGACGCCGGCGCCCTCGCCCATCACGAAGCCGTCGCGGTCCTTGTCATAGGGGCGGCTGGCCTTGGTGGGATCATCATTGAAGCCGGTCGACATCGCGCGACAGGCGATGAACCCGGCGATGCCCACCGGGCAGACAGCCGCCTCGGCGCCGCCGGCGACCATCACGTCAGCGTCGCCATACTTGATCATGCGCGCCGCATCCCCGACCGCGTGAGCGCCCGTGGCGCAGGCGGTCACCACCGAGTGGTTGGGGCCCTTGAAACCATGACGGATGGAGACCTGGCCCGAGGCCAGGTTGATCAGGGCCGACGGGATGAAGAAGGGGCTGACCCGGCGGGGGCCCTTCTCATGCAGTTCGATGCTGGTCTTCTCGATGGTCGCCAGGCCGCCAATGCCCGAGCCGATGATGACCCCGGTCCGCTCGCGGCCCTCGTCATCCTCCGGCGCCCACCCGGAGTCCTTCACCGCCTCGTCGGCCGCGGCGATAGCGTAGAGGATGAAGTCGTCTATCCGGCGCTGGTCCTTCTGGGACATCACGCTGTCAGGGTCGAAGGCGCCCTCCACGTCCGGGCCGCCGCCGCCACGCCCATCGACCCGCGGCACCTCGCAGGCGACGTTGCAGGCATAGGTTGAGGCGTCGAAGGTGGTGATGTTCCCGGCGCCGGACTTGCCGGCCAGGATCGCCTTCCATGTCACCTCGACGCCTGAACCAAGCGGGGTGACCAGGCCGAGGCCGGTGACGACGACGCGGCGGGTATTGGCGGTGGACATGGCGTTTCTACTCCCAGGGCTGGCCCCAAAACAAAACCGCCGCGCCTCTCCGGCGCTGGGGCCTAAGGGACGCGGCGGTCATGTGTCAGACGTCAGGCGAAGACGCCCAGGCGTCAGGCGCCCAGACGCTCCTGGATGAACTTCACGGCGTCGCCGACCGTCTGGATGTGCTCAGCGGCGTCGTCCGGAATTTCGATATCGAATTCTTCTTCGAAGGCCATGACCAGTTCGACGTTGTCGAGGCTGTCGGCGCCCAGGTCGTCGATGAAGCTGGCCTTTTCAGTGACCTTCTCGGGATCGGCGTCGAGGTGCTCGATGACGATCTTACGCACGCGTTCCAGAATGTCGGACATTCGCTTTTAGTCCCTCTAAATTCAACTGATGCATCCGCGACGGGAGACGCCTTGTCAACCTTCGGCGGTGTTGGGTTTGGGGCCTCTGAAGTGGCCCCAGGCAGTCCAGGCCAGTTTAATCGGCGAGCGCCGTAGCATGTTCCTTTCGGCGAGGCCAGCGGCCAGCAGGCCCGATCAGATCATCGCCATGCCGCCATTCACATGCAGCGTCTGGCCCGTGACATAGGCCGCTTCTCCGCTGGCGAGATAGACGCAGGCCGCGGCGATTTCATCGCCACTGCCCAGCCGTCCGGCCGGGATGGTAGAGAGAATCTGGGTCTTCTGGGCCTCGTTCAAGGCGTCGGTCATCGGGCTTTCGATGAAGCCAGGCGCGATGCAATTGACGGTGATTCCCCGGCTGCCGACCTCCTGGGCCAGCGCCTTGGAGAAGCCGATCATCCCCGCCTTCGAAGCCGCGTAGTTGGTCTGGCCGGGATTTCCCATCACGCCGACCACCGAGGTGATGCCGATGATTCGCCCGTAGCGGCGCTTCATCATGCCCTTCACCGCCGCGCGGCTGAGGCGGAAATAGGATTCCAGGTTCACGCGGATCACCGCGTCCCAGTCCTCGTCCTTCATCCGCATCAGCAGGCCGTCGCGAGTGATGCCGGCATTGGCCACCAGGATGTCCAACGGCGCGCCGGCCGCGGCCTCGGCCGCAGCCACCAGACCGTCAACGGAGTCGGGATCGGAGAGATTGGCCGAGGCCACGCTGACGCGGTCCTTCAGATCGCCGGCCATCTCGTCCAGCACCGCCTGCCGGGTGCCCGACAGAACCACATGGGCGCCCTGGGCGTGCAGGGACCGCGCGAGGGCGGCGCCGATGCCGCCGGTCGCGCCGGTGACCAGGGCGGTCTTGCCTGAAAGATCGAACATGTGAGCGCCTCCAGCGGCGTTTGAAACTCTAGAGAGACTTGGCGAAGGCTTCCAGGTCGGCGGGCGTGTTCAGCGGCGTCGCCTCGGCGTCCGGGGCGATGCGCTTGGCCATGCCCGAAAGGACCTTGCCGGAGCCGGCTTCTGCGAAGCGGGTCACCCCGCCGCTTTCCACCAGCCAGGCGATGCTCTCGCGCCAGCGCACCCGCCCCGTAACCTGCTCCACCAGCAGGCGGCGGATCTCTTCAGGCTCGTGCACCGGGCGCGCCGTGACATTGGCTACCAGGGGCGCGCGGGGCGAGACGATGGTCGCCGCCGCCAGGGCCTGCGCCATCTCATCGGCGGCGGGCTGCATCAGGGGGCAATGGAAGGGCGCCGAGACGTTCAGCGGGATGGCCCGGGCGCCAAGCTCCTTGGCCTTCTCGATGGCCCGGTCGACGGCGGCCTTGGCGCCGGAGATCACCACATTGCCCTGGTTGTTGTCGTTGGCCACAACGCAGACGCCAACCTCGGCGCCGGCGGCGGCGGCGGCCTCGGCCAGGGCGACGTCGGTCTTGGGTCCGATCAGCGAGGCCATGGCGCCCTCGCCCACCGGCACGGCGCGCTGCATGGCCTGGCCCCGCAGCTTCAGCAGGCGGGCGGTGTCGGCCAGGCTGATGGCGCCCGCCGCGGCCAGGGCGGAATACTCCCCAAGGCTGTGGCCAGCGACAAAGGCGGCGCGATCAACTCCGACTCCGAACTCCTTCTCCAACACCCGGGCGACCGCCAGGCTGACGGCCATCAGGGCCGGCTGGGCGTTCTCCGTCAGGGTGAGGTCGGTCTCCGGGCCGTCTCGCATCAGGGCGAACAGCTTCTGCCCCAGGGCGTCGTCGACCTCCTGAAACACCTCGCGGGCCGCCGAGAAGGTCTCGGCCAGGTCAACGCCCATGCCGACGGCCTGGCTGCCCTGGCCAGGAAAGATGAAGGCGAGGCTCATGGGTTGCGCTCCCAGGCTGGCGGCGTCCGGGGCCCGGCGCGCGCTCTGTCGATTCCGAGCCGCGAGGGTTAGGGGATTAGGCCCTGGGCGGCAAGCATGGGGCCTCTCCCACCCCGCCTGGGGTGACGGGGCCGGCGTGATGAGTCAGACTCTCGAGGCTGCCCCCCGACAAGCCGGAGCCCACCGTGACCGACCGCCATCTGATCTATTTCGCCGATCCCATGTGCTCATGGTGCTACGGCTTCTGGCCGGTGATCAGCGCCGTGCGCGCGGCGTTCGGCGACAGCCTGCCCGTCCGGCTGGTGATGGGCGGGCTACGGCCTGGGACCACCGAGGCCATGACGGAGGAGGCCAAGACCAGTCTGCGAGGGCACTGGGCTGAGGTGGCGGCCGCCTCGGGACAGGACTTCAGCGAAGCCGCCATGGCCGGCGAGGGCTTTATCTATGACACCGACCCGGCGGCCCGGGCTGTGGTGGTGATCCGCCGTGAGCGACCCGACCTCGCCCTCGACTATCTGGGCGCCCTGCAGCGGGCCTTTTATGGCGAGGGCCGCGACATCACCCAGGAAGACGTGCTCGCCGAGGTCCTGGGCGAGGTTGTGCCAGGCGCCGACCAGGAGGCGTTCCGCATCAACTGGCGCAGCGAAGACGCCGAGAACGAGACCTGGGCCGACTACGCGATCTCCCAGAAGTCCGGCGTCACGGGGTTCCCGACCCTTGTCGGCGGGCCAGACGATACCGGAAAGTACGGCGTCGTGACCCGCGGCTTCGCGCCGGCCGAACAGGTGCTGCCAGTGCTGGTCGACTGGATCGGCCGACCGGTTCACTAGGTCCGGGCGTCGTCAGGCGGCGCCATTGGGGCTGCAGTGCAGATAGCCCCTTTCGACCATCCGCCGCATGGCTTCATAGACCTCGGTCAGCTCTTCATAGGTGGCGCGCAATTGCGCCATCCGACCGGTCTGCTCGGGACTCATCAGGTGCGAGCGTCCGGCGAGCGCCAGCCCCTCGGCCACCCAGGCCGCGCGGGCGTGGGCCGCAGCCAGGGCCAGTCGCTGGAACTTGGCCACATCCACCGGCCCCAGCATCTGCGCGACCACTTCGCGGTTCGAGGCGAAAGCGGTGTAATCGATCTGTTCGAGAAGACCCCGCAGGCGACGATGGGCGGCGGGATCGCTCTCATCCTGGGGTTCGAAATGGTCCGATACCACCCGACGGTAGGACGAACTTCTGACGGAAGACATCTCTTCCTCCTTGGCGGAGCAATGGGACTCCGAACCGCCACCCTATCCACATTGGATTAATAGAGGTTTTCCGAGCGTGCTGGAGCACGCGAGGTTCAGGATTACGGAATTGGCCCGCGCCGTCCGCGCACCGTCACACCGAGCGCCGCCTGCCGAGCTTGCCCTGACATCGGAATTGGCGTACTAGCCCGCCTCTTCACGGAAGGCGGTCTCTAGCCGGAACGCGAACAGGTCGGGGCACGCTCGACCGCCGCGCCAGAGATCCATCGTGGCCGACGGACTTCCGCCGCCGCCCACGCCGCCTCCCACAACGGAAGAGGAAAAATGGCGCTTTACGAACACGTGGTCATTTCGCGGCAGGACATCTCGCCGCAACAGGCCGAAGCCCTCAATGACCAGCTCAAGTCGATGATCGAGGAAAGCGGCGGCGCCGTAGCCAAGATCGAATACTGGGGCCTCCGCAACCTCACCTATCGCATCAAGAAGAACCGCAAGGGTCACTATTCCCTGCTGGCCATCGATGCGAAGCCCGAGGCCGTCAAGGAGATGGAGCGCCAGCTCTCCCTCAACGAAGATGTCCTTCGCTACATGACCGTCCGCGTCGAAGAGCTCGACCTCGAGCTGTCGCCGGTCCTGGCCCGCCGTGACCGTGAGCGCGAACCGCGCCGCGAGGACGGTCCCCGTCGTGACGGCGAGTCCCGCCGTGACGCCGAACCGCGCCGCGACGACGCCTAAGGGGAGGATCTGGAATCATGACTGACACCAACGACACCGCCGGCGCTCCGGCCGCCGCCGCCGCCCCCCGCCGTCCCTTCTTCCGTCGCCGTAAGGTTTGCCCGTTCTCGGGCGCCGGCGCGCCGAAGATCGACTACAAGGACGTGAAGCTGCTGCAGCGTTACGTCTCCGAGCGCGGCAAGATCGTGCCGTCGCGGATCACGGCCGTCTCGGCCAAGAAGCAGCGTGAACTGGCTCGTGCGATCAAGCGCGCCCGCTTCCTCGCCCTTCTTCCCTACGTCGTGAAGTAAGGGACCAGGATCATGAAGGTCATTCTGCTTGAACGCGTCGAAGGCCGTGGCGGCCTCGGCGAAATCGTAACCGTCAAGGACGGCTACGCCCGCAACTTCCTGCTGCCGCGCCGCAAGGCCCTTCGCGCCACCACGGCGAACATGAAGGTCTTCGAGGCCCAGCGCGCCACCATCGAAGCCCGCAACGCCGAGGCCCGCGCCGACGCGGCCAAGGCCGGTGAAGGCCTCGACGGGACCACCTACGTCCTGATCCGTCAGGCTGGCGAAAGCGGCCAGCTCTACGGGTCGGTCTCCGGCCGTGACGTCGCCGACGTCGTCAACGCCGAAGGCGGCAAGGTCGAGCGTTCGATGGTGGTGCTGGACAAGCCCATCAAGACCCTGGGCATGCATGCCGTGAAGGTTCGCCTGCACGCCGAGGTGATCGTGACGGTCAACCTCAACATCGCCCGCAGCCAGGACGAAGCCGACCGTCAGGCCCGCGGCGAGAACATCATCACCTCGCAGTTCGAGGAAGATCGCGCCGCCGCCGACGAGGCCGCCGCAGATCTTCTTGAGGGCGGCGCAGGCTCGATCGAAGGCGACTACGTCGAGTCCTGATCCAGTCTTTCTGGAGATGAAAATCAGCGGTCCGGAGCCCAGGCTCCGGGCCGCTTTTTCTTTGGCCGGAAGAAGGCCAGAGGCTGTTGCAAATATGTCATTCTTTTGGCGCGCGAGACACACTAGCTAAGCCCCAGGGGCCATCAAAGGACCTGGGGCCGGCCAAGCCGGACCCCCTTAACGGGGATATACATGCAGTATCGTACGCTTCTTCTGGCCGCAGTCTCGGCGACAAGTCTGATCTCGACCGCCGCCCTGGCGCAGACCGCGTCCAACGGCGGGCCCGCTGGCGCGGAAGTCCAGGAAATCGTGGTCACCGGCACCCGCACCACCGGCCGCAGCCGGCTGGACACCCTGGCGCCCGTCGACGTCGTCACCAGCCAGAGCCTGCAGCAGCGCGGCGTCACCGAACTGGCCGCGGCGCTCTCGACCACCGTGCCCTCCATCAGCTTCCCGCGCCCCTCCAACACCGATGGCACCGACGCGGTCCGCCCGGCCACCCTGCGCGGCCAGGGCCCTGACCAGACCCTGGTCCTGGTGAACGGCACGCGGCGTCATGTGAGCGCCCTGCTCAACACCAATGGCTCGGTGGGCCGCGGCTCGGCCGCCGTCGATCTGAATGCCATCCCCTCCACCGCTCTTGAGCGCATCGAGGTCCTGCGCGACGGCGCGGCCGCCCAGTACGGCTCCGACGCCATTGCCGGCGTCGTCAACCTTCGCCTGCGCGAAGCCGCCACCGGCGGCGGCCTGTCTGTGACCTACGGCCAGTACGAGACCGAATTCGACGGCTTCTATGGCCGCGACGGCAACATCTCCGACGGCGCCACCACCACGGTGTCCGGCTGGCAGGGCCTGCCGCTTGGCGCTGACGGCTTCCTCACCCTGTCGGCGGAATACCGCGATCGGGAGAACACCAACCGCAGCGACATCGACCGTCGCGTCACCCCCAACCGCATCACCTCGCGCTTCGGCGACGCCGATGTGGAAGACGTGTCCTTCTACGCCAACGCCGGCAAGCCGCTGGGCGATGTCTGGGAAGCCTATGGCTGGTTCGGCGTGCAGGAACGTGACGCCTCTAGCGCGGCCACCTTCCGCACGCCCACCGACGCCAACCAGAACGTGCCTGCGGTCTATCCCAACGGCTATCTGCCCAAGCTCGCCACCGACACCAGCGACCTGAGCGCTGCGCTTGGGGTGCGCGGTGAGATCGCCGGCTTCAACGCCGACTTCAACGTCGCCTACGGCAAGAACGACATCAATTTCGGCGTTCGCGACACCATCAACCCGTCCTATGGTGCGGCCTCGCAGACCTCCTTCGAGGCCGGCGGCCTGGAGTACAGCCAGACGGTCTTCTCCGCCGACTTCAGCCGCGGCGTGGACGTGGGCCTGGCTGGGCCGCTGAACGTGGCCTTCGGCCTGCAGGCGCGCACCGAGACCTTCGAGATCAACCAGGGTGAGCCGACCTCTTATAACCGCGGTCCGATCACCAATGTCTCGTTCGGCTCGCGGGGCTTCACCGGCTTCAGCCCGAGCAATGAAGTGGACGTCGATCGGGACGCGGTCGGGGTCTACGTGGATCTCGAAGGCCAGCTGACCGACAAGTTCTCGGCCTCGGCCGCGGTCCGCTATGAGGACTATTCGGACTTCGGCTCCAACACCTCGGGCAAGGTCTCGGCGCGCTACGACTTCACCCCCGCCTTCGCCCTGCGCGGGGCGGTGTCGTCCGGCTTCCGGGCGCCCAGCCTTCAACAGCAGTATTACACCGCCACCTCGATCCTCTACATCAACGGCGTGCCCTTCGAGACCGGGACCTACCCCTCGGTCAGCCCCGTGGGCGCCGCCCTGGGCGGTCAGGCCCTGGACCCTGAAACGTCGCGCAACTACGCCCTGGGCCTGGTCTATCGTCGCGGCGCCTTCGAGCTCACCGTCGACGCCTACCGCATTGAGGTCGAGGACCGCATCGTCCTGAGCGAAACCTTCCAGGGCTCGGCCACCGCCGCGCCGGGAACCAACGCCCGGGTGATCGCCGATCTGCTGGCCCCCTTCGGCGCCACCGCCGCCCGCTTCTTCATCAACGGCGTGGACACCGAAACCAACGGGATCGACGTGGTCGCCCGCTATCGGATCGTCGATCCCCAGGCTGGCGTCTTCGACCTGACCGCGGCCGGCAACATCAACGAGTTCGAGGTCACCAAGACGCCGACCGCCAGCGCATCGATCCTGCCGACCCCGACCAGCCTGTTCGGCCGCCAGGCCGTGCTGCGGTTCGAGGAAGGCGCGCCGAAGCAGAAGCTGACCCTGCAGGGTGACTGGAGCCGCGAAGCCTGGGGCGCGACCCTGCGCACCACCTTCTACGGTTCGGCCCTGTCGCCCGGCACCCTGGCCAACGGCAGCGCCGACAGCGAGACCGGCGTGCGCGGCGTGGTGGACCTGGAGGCTCGCCGGACCTTCCCCATGGGGGTCACCGTGGCGCTTGGGGCGGACAATCTGTTCGACGTCTATCCCCGTCAGATCCCGCCGAACCTGAACACCACCGGCGCGGCGCCGTTCAGCTCGTTCTCGCCGTTCGGCTTCAACGGCCGGTTCCTCTACGGCCGGGTCAGCGTCCGCTGGTAGATCCCGCAGCCTGAGACGACCTTGAAGGGGGCGGGCGCATGTCCGCCCCCTTTTCGTTGGGCCGTCGGGACAACCTTTCCACAGGCTCGCGATTTCCTGTTGAGCGCGACACTTCGTCGGCAGTCGGAAGGCCGGCGTTAAGCTATCAGCAAGCCATGGCCATTGTTCCCGCCCTTGATCTGCGCATGCCGCAGGACGACGAACCCCACCACAATCACGCCCCGGCCAATATCGAGGCCGAGCAGGCCCTGCTGGGGGCGCTGCTCTACGACAACGCCGTCTTCGAGCGCCTGGGGGACAACCTGCAGGCACGGCACTTCTTCGAGCCCTTCCATGGCCGCCTCTACGGCGCCATCGAGACCTCGATCCGCAAGGGGCAGCTGGCCGAGCCGATCCTGATCGCCGAGCAGTTCGCCCGCGATCCGGCGTTCGAGGAGCTGGGGGGCCTGCGCTACCTGGCCAATCTGGTGGACCGGGCGCCGCCCTCGACCCATGCCCCTGACTATGCCCGGGCCATCTATGACCTGGCGCTGCGCCGGGATTTGATCCGCATCGGCCAGGAGATCGCCACCGGCGCCCAGACCACCGACGGCGAAACCTCGGCCCGCGACCAGATCGAGGCCGCCGAGCAACAGCTCTACGCCCTGGCCGAGACCGGCTCGGTCAGCCAGGGTTTCGTGCCCTTCGCCGACGCCCTGCACGGCGCCGTGGCCATGGCCGCCGAAGCCCATGCCCGGGACGGCGGCCTGGCGGGCCTGTCCACCGGCCTGATCGATCTCGACCAGAAGATCGGCGGGCTGCACCCGTCCGACCTTGTGATCCTCGCCGCCCGACCCTCCATGGGGAAGACTTCGCTGGCCTGCAACATCGCCTTCGATGTGGCCCGCAACTTTGCTTGGGAGCCTCGCCCTGACGGGACGCGCAAGACCGTCAGTGGCGGCGTCGTGGCCTTTTTCTCCCTGGAAATGTCGGCCGAGCAGCTGGCCATGCGCCTGCTGGCCGAGGCTTCCGGCGTCTCGGGCGACCGGCTGCGCAAGGGCGAGATCGACGCCATGGAGTTCGGACGCGTTCGGGACGCGGCCCTCGAAATCCAGGAGGCGCCGCTCTATATCGACGCCACCGGCGGCCTGAGCCTGGCCAAGCTCACCGCCCGCGCCCGACGTCTCAAGCGCACCACGGGCCTCGACCTGATCATGGTCGACTATCTGCAGCTGGTGACCATTGGCTCCGGGTCCAGCGACAACCGGGTGCAGGAGGTGAGCGCCATCACCCAGGGCCTCAAGGCGTTGGCCAAGGAACTGTCGGTGCCGGTGATCGCGCTCTCGCAGCTCTCCCGCCAGGTAGAGAACCGCGAGGACAAGCGGCCGCAGCTATCAGACCTTCGGGAATCCGGCTCCATCGAGCAGGACGCCGACATGGTCATGTTCATCTATCGGGAGAGCTATTACCTCAGCCGCACCGAGCCGCGGGAAGGCACCGAAGAGCACTTCAAGTGGCAGGAGCAGATGGACCAGGTCCGCGGGCTGGCCGAGATCGTCATCGGCAAGCAGCGTCACGGGCCGATCGGCACGGTGAAGCTCTCCTTCCATGAGGACCTGACCAAGTTCGGCAATCTCGCCCGGGACGGCCGCTACGATCCCCACTGAAGCGCGCGGACTTGCGCCCCGCCCGTCGGCGGTTCAAGGGGAGCAGATGGCCCCCTCCTCCCGCGCCACGCTGAGCATCGACCTCGACGCCCTGGCCCATAACTACCACGTGATCGCCGCCGAGGCGGCCGGGGCGGAGACCGCTCCGGTGGTCAAGGCCGACGGTTACGGCCTCGGTGCGGCGCCTGTCGCCCGCCGCCTCTGGGCGGAAGGCGCCCGAACCTTCTTCGTCGCCCGGCTCGAGGAGGGCGAGGCCCTGCGCGCGGCCATCGCCCAACGATCCGCCCGCATCATCGTGCTCGATGGCTTTGTCCCAGGCTCCGGTCCGCGCCTGGCCGCCGCAGCCTTGACCCCCGTGCTGAACAGTCTCGATCAGGTGGCCGCCGCCAGCCAGTTCGCCCGGGCCGCGTCAGTCGCCCTGCCCTGCGTCCTCCAGGTGGACACTGGCATGAACCGCCAGGGGCTGGGCCGGGATCAGGCCGCCGCCCTCACCCAATCCGACCGCCTGGCGGGGCTGGAGATCGAGCTTGTCATGAGCCATCTCGGGTCGGGGGCGATCCCCGACCACGTCCGAAACACCCAGCAGTTGGCCGCCTTCCAGGCCGTACGAGCGCTGTTCCCACAGGCTAGGGCGAGCCTTGCGGCCTCCGCTGGGGCCTTCCTGGGGCCCGACTACCGGTTCGACCTGGTGCGCCCGGGGATCAGCCTTTTTGGCGGCGGACCGCAGGAGCGGCCAGACCCCCGGCTTCGGGCCGTGGCGCGTCTGGAGGCGCCCATTCTCGACATCCGTCACGTGGGCGCTGGCGAGCTGATCGGCTACGGGACGACCATCGCCGCCGAACAGGCCACCCGCGTGGCCCTTGTGGGCGCCGGCTATGCCGATGGCGTGATCCGCGCCACCCGCCGCGGGGGCCAGGCGTGGGCGGCTGGCGCGCTGCGCCGCCTCTATATCGTCGATATGGACCTCACGGTCGTGGACCTGGGGGACGGGCTGGCGCGGCCGGGCGACATGGTCGAACTGCTGGGGCCCCACGCCCTGCTGGATGACCAGGCCCAGGCGGCGGGCAGCATCGCCCATGAATGCCTGGTCCGCCTCTCGAATAGGGCCCGTCGCCTCTATCTGGGCGCCGAAGCCGCATAAGTGGCCCCAAGACGGCCAAACCCCGGCCTGCGGCGTTAGACTGCCGCATCAGCGAATCAGGAGTCCCGCTTGGCCAGAGACGGCGCGGTCTATGTCTGCCAGTCCTGCGGCGGCGTGCAGGGCAAATGGGCTGGCCAGTGCCCCGCGTGTGGGGCCTGGAACACCATGGTCGAAGAGGCCCAGTCCCGGCCCCCGGGCGCTCTTGCGCCGGCCAAGTCCGGCCGCGGCCAACGGGGCCTGGTCTTCGAAACCCTTGAGGCCGAGACCCCAGCTCCGCCACGGATCCTCACCGGGGTGGCGGAGTTCGACCGGGTCTGCGGCGGCGGCGTGGTGCCGGGCTCGGCCCTTCTGGTGGGCGGCGATCCGGGCGTGGGCAAGTCGACCCTGCTGATGCAGGTGGTCGGCCAGGCCGCCCTGCGCGGCGCCCGCTGCGCCTATATCTCCGGCGAAGAGGCCGTGGAACAGGTGCGCGCCCGGGCGCACCGCATGGGCCTGGCCAAGGCGCCGGTGCAGCTGGCCGCCGAAACCTCCCTCCGCATCATCCTCGATGGCCTGAAGCGCGACGCCTTCGACCTGGTGATCATCGACTCCATCCAGACCATGTGGAGCGACGCCCATGAAGCCGCGCCGGGATCGGTCACCCAGGTCCGCGCCGCGGCCGGCGAACTGGTCCGCATCGCCAAGAAGCGCGGGGTGGCGGTGATCCTGGTCGGGCACGTGACCAAGGAAGGCGCCATCGCCGGGCCCCGGGTGATCGAACACATGGTCGACGCCGTCCTGACCTTCGAGGGTGAGCGGGGCTATCCCTTCCGCATTCTGCGCGGCGTGAAGAACCGCTTCGGCGCCACCGACGAGATCGGCGTGTTCGAGATGGCTGACGCCGGCCTCATGGAGGTGGTGAACCCCTCTGCCCTGTTCCTCAACACCTCTGGCGAACGGGCGGCCGGCGCCGCCGTGTTCGCCGGCATCGAAGGTTCGCGCCCGGTGCTCGTGGAGATCCAGGCCCTGGTCGCCCCTAGCGCCTATGGCACGCCGCGGCGGGCGGTCGTTGGCTGGGATTCCGGTCGGCTGGCCATGGTGCTGGCGGTGTTGGAAGCCAGGTGCGGCCTTGGTTTTGGCGATCGCGACGTCTATCTGAACGTCGCGGGCGGCCTGCGGGTGACCGAGCCCGCGGCCGATCTGGCCGCCGCCGCCGCCCTGGCCTCCTCGGCCCTCGATGTCGCCCTGCCTCAGGACTGCGTCGTGTTCGGCGAAATCAGCCTGTCGGGGGATATCCGGCAGGTGAGCCGCATGGACGGGCGGCTGAAGGAGGCGGCCAAGCTGGGCTTCGGCCAGGCCCTTGCGCCCATGGAGGCTGAAGGCGGGTCCGGCATGAAGGTCAATCCTGTGGCGAGGCTCGCCGACGCCATCGCAAGGATCGGCGAACAAGACTGGAAAGGTCGCTCTTGACCCTGTTCGACCTTATCGCCCTGGGCCTGCTGACGATCTCGGCCGGCGTCGGCTTTTTCCGGGGCGCGGTCCGGGAGATGGCGACGGTGCTCGCCCTACTGGTGGCCGGCGCCGCGGCTCTCTGGGGCCTGCGCTTCTCCGGTCCGATCCTCCGGGGGATCGTCGAGCCGGCCTGGGCGGCCAATGTGGCGGCGATCCTGGTGGTGTTCGTGGTGGTCTATGTGATCTTGCGACTCATCGGCGGGGGCATGGCCGATCGGGTTCAGGCCACCGACGTCCTGGGATTTCTAGACCGTCTGATCGGCGCGGGCTTCGGCCTGCTGCGCTCCCTGGTGGTGCTGGGCGCCTTCAGCCTGGCGTTCAACGCCGCCACCCCGCCGGACCGGATGCCGCAATGGATCGGCGGTGCGGCGCTTTATCCCTTGACCAAGGCGGCCGGCGAGGTGCTGAAAGCCTTTGCGCCCAAGGGAATGGATGTGGCCGATCGGTTACGGCCGGCGATTGCGGACGCAGTTCGAGACGGCGCGGGTGATCCGCCTTCGGAAGAAGGCTATGACCAGCGCGCGCGCGAAGACATCGACGATCTGGTGGAGAAATCCCGATGAGCCCGGCTTCTGAGATCTGGTCCCTCCCGGTCCGAGACCCTGACGATGACAGCCTGAGGCTGGAGTGCGGCGTCTTCGGGGTCTATGGCGCCGCCCAGGCGGCAGGTCTGACGGCGCTTGGGCTCCACGCCCTGCAGCACCGCGGACAGGAGGCCTGCGGGATCGCCAGCTTTGATGGACATCGCTTCCACACCGAACGCCATATGGGCCGCGTCGGCGAGGCCTTCGGCGACGCCGACCTCGCCCAGCGCCTGCCCGGCGGGGCCGCCATCGGCCACACCCGCTACTCCACCGCCGGCGGCAGCTTCATTCGCAACGTCCAGCCGATGTTCGCCGATCTGGAGAGCGGCGGCATTGCGCTGGCCCACAACGGCAACCTCACCAACTTCCTGACCCTCCGCCAGCATCTCGTGGCCGAAGGCGCCATCTTCCAGTCCACGTCGGACTCCGAGGTGATCCTCCATCTGGTGGCGCGCTCGCGGAAGGGGCGGATGACCGACCGCTTCATCGACGCCCTGTCGATGATCGAAGGCGGCTACGCCCTGGTGGCGCTGACCAACAAGAAGCTGATCGGGGTGCGCGATCCCCTGGGCATCCGGCCCTTGGTGCTGGGCAAGCTCGACAACACCTATGTCCTGGCGTCCGAGACCTGCGCCCTGGACATGATCGGCGCCCGGTTCATTCGGGACATCGAGCATGGTGAGATGGTGGTCATCGACCACAATGGGGTGGAGAGCCTGCGCCCCTTCCCCGCCGCCCGGGCCCGCCCCTGCATCTTCGAATATGTCTATTTCGCCCGGCCAGACTCGGTGGTGAACGGCCGCTCGGTCTACGAGGTGCGCAAGCGCATGGGCCGTCGTCTGGCCCAGGAAAGCGCCCCGCCCTGCGATGTGGTGGTGCCGGTGCCTGATTCCGGCGTGCCGGCGGCCCTGGGCTACGCCCAGGAGACCGGCGTGCCCTACGAGATGGGCATCATGCGCAACCACTATGTGGGCCGCACCTTCATCCAGCCCACCCAGGGCGCTCGCGAGCTCGGCGTGCGCATGAAGCTGTCACCCAACCGTGCGGTCCTGGCCGGCAAGCGGGTGATGCTGATCGACGACTCCATCGTCCGGGGGACCAACTCCCTGCGGGTGGTGCGGATGGTGCGCGAGGCCGGCGCCAAGGAGGTCCACCTCCGTTCGGGCTCACCGCCGATCATGTGGCCGGACTTCTACGGCATCGACATGCCTGAGCGACAGCAGCTGCTGGCGGCCAACAAGAGCCTCGAGGAAATGGCTAAGATGCTTGAGGTCGACAGCCTGGGCTTCCTCTCGGTGGACGGCCTCTATTGGGCCATGGAGTCCGAACCCCGCGACCCGGCGGCGCCGCAGTTCACCGACCACTATTTCACCGGCGACTATCCCACCCGGCTTCTCGACCGGGAAATCGCCGAGGGCCGGAATGCGGCCGACGAACGGCAACTGACCTTCCTGGTCGACGCGTGATCGGCGCCGTTCGCGGCGCGCTCGCCCGGTTCAAGATCGACCCCTACATCCTGGCCATTCTGGCCACGGTGGTGTTCGCCTCCCTCGTGCCGGCCCGTGGCCAGGCCGCCGAGGTGGTGGGGATCGCCACCAAGATCGGCGTCGCCCTGGTTTTCTTCCTGCACGGCGCCAAGCTCTCGCCCCAGGCTGTGGTGGCAGGCATCGCCCATTGGCGGCTGCACCTGGTGGTGCTGGGCACCACCTTCGCCCTGTTTCCCCTGGCGGGCCTCGCCTTCTCAGGCCTGCCGGGCTGGATTGTCCCTGCGGCCCTGGCGCCGGGCCTGATCTATCTGGGCTGCCTGCCCTCCACCATCCAGTCGGCCGTCGGCTTCACCGCTGTCGCCCGGGGCAATGTGGCCGCCGCCGTCTGCGGCGCCTCGGCCTCCAACATCCTCGGCGTGGTGATCACCCCCCTGCTGGTGGGCGTCCTGCTCAGCGCCCAGGGCGGCGGCCTGTCCTGGGGGGCGTTCGAGGCCATTCTGCTGCAGCTGCTCGTGCCGTTCATCGCCGGTCAGCTGCTGCGCCGGTGGATCGGCGGCTTCATCCAGCGCCATTCCAAGCAGGCCAGCCTGGTGGACCGCGGCTCGATCCTGCTGGTGGTCTACAACGCCTTTTCCGGCGCCGTGGCCGTCGGCATCTGGAGCCAGGTGTCCGTGGGCGATCTGGTGCGGCTGTCGCTGATCTGTCTGGTCCTGCTGGTCGCCTCCATGGGCTGGACCGTCTGGATCAGCCGGCGCCTGAAGTTCCCGGTCGAAGATGAGGCGACAATCCTGTTCGGCGGCTCCAACAAGAGCCTGGCGGCTGGCGCGCCCATGGCTGCGGTGCTGTTCCCGGCCGCGACGGTCGGCTTCGTGCTGCTGCCCATCATGCTCTATCACCAGTTCCAGCTGATGGCCTGCGCGGCCATCGCCGGACACTATGCGAAACGGGCCGATGGCCCCCAAGAGGCCAGCTAGACAGCTCTCATGACGGATACCTCCAACCTGCCCCTCGCCGGCCGCGTCGCCCTGGTCACAGGCGCCAGCCGCGGCATTGGCCGGGAGTGCGCCCTCGCCCTGGCCGCGGCTGGGGCCCACATCATCGGTGTGGCCCGCACCCAGGGCGGGCTGGAAGTTCTGGACGACAAGGTCCGCGCGGTCTCCGGCGCTCCAGCGACCCTGGTTCCCCTGGATCTGACCCATGGTGACGGCATCGATCAGCTGGGGCTCGCCATCCATGAGCGTCACGGCAAGCTGGACATTCTGGTCCATGCCGCCGCCGTCCTGGGGGGATTGAGCCCGATCTCCCATATCGACCCGCCGGCCTGGGACAAGGCGGTGGCGATCAATCTCACCGCCACCTACCGCCTGCTCCGCAGCACAGAGCGGCTGCTGAAGGCCGCGCCCGCCGGTCGGGCCCTGATCTTCACCAGCGGACGTGTGGCCCGGCCGAAGGCCTTCTGGGGCGCGTACGGGGCCACCAAGGCGGCCACCGACCATCTGGTGCGCACCTGGGCCGATGAGCTGGAAAATACGAGCGTGCGCGCCGCCCTGATCGATCCCGGCGCCATGCGCACCAAGATGCGCGCCGAAGCCATGCCCGGTGAGGACCCAGACAGCCTGCCCGATCCCGCCGAGATCGGTCCGATGATGGTCGAACTGGCCCTGGCCGACCTGGGTCAGCCAGATACGCCGATCAGCTTTTCCGCGTGGAAGGCTTCGAAGGCGTCTTCCGGCCACTGACCGGACGGGCGCGGGCAGGTCTGGCCTTGGCGCCCCCAAAGCCTGAGGACTTGGTCGGGCGCGACGGCTTGCCCGACTTGCCGGCCTTGGCGCCGAGAGCCTTCTTGGCGCCCGGCTTGGACGCGGCGGCCTTAGTCTTGCGCGGCGCCGTGCGGGAGGGACCTGGCGACCGGGATTCCCCGTCGGCGTAGGGATTGGCGCCCGACTTCACGGTCAGCCGCACCGGCACCCCGGGAAGGTCGAAACTCTCGCGGATGGAGTGGATCAGGTAGCGGCGATAGCTGTCGGGCAAGGTGCTGGCCCGGCTGGCGAACAGCACGAAGGTCGGCGGCCGCGCCTTGGTCTGGGTGATGTATTTGGGGCGGACCCGGCGGCCGTTCACAGCCGGCGGCGGATGCCTCTGCACCGCCATGGCCAGCCAGTCGTTGAGGTCGCGGGTCTTGACCTTGGTCGACCAGTCGTCATGCGCCTTGAAAACCGCCGGCATCAGCCGGTCCAGATTTCGGCCGGTCTCCGCAGACAGGGCGATCATCGGGGCGCCGCGAACCTGGGGAAGCTTGCGGGAAACCTCTTCCTCCAGCTCCTTCAGGCGGATCTGCGGATCCTCCACCAGATCCCACTTGGCCAGGACGAAGACCAGGGCGCGTCCCTCGCGCTCCACCAGATCGGCGATCTGCAGGTCCTGGATCTCCAGGGGATGGGTGGCGTCCATGACCAGCAGCACCACCTCGGCGAAGGTGATGGCGCGAATGGTGTCCTGGGTGGAAAGGCGCTCGAGCTTTTCCTGCACCTTGGCCTTGCGGCGGAGACCGGCGGTGTCCACCAGCCGGATGGCCCGGTCATCCCAGGTCCAGTCGACGGGGATCGAGTCGCGGGTGATGCCCGCCTCCGGGCCGGTCAGAAGCCGGTCTTCGCCGATCAACCGGTTGACCAGGGTGGACTTGCCTGCATTTGGCCGCCCAACGATGGCCAGCTGGACGGGCTTGATGGATCCATCGTCCTCGTCCTCTCCGGCCTCGGGGAACAGGCGCACGACCTCGGCATAGAGATCGGCCATGCCCTCGCCATGCTCGGCCGAGACGGGGATCGGCTCGCCGAATCCCAGGCGGAAGGCGTCCAGGGTCCCGTCGTCGCCTTGACGGCCCTCGGCCTTGTTGGCCAACAGGATCACCGGCTTGCTCGACTTGCGCAGCAGCTCGCCGAACACCTCGTCCATGGGGGCGACGCCCTCTCGGGAATCCATCACGAAGAGGATCAGATCGGCCTCTTCCACGGCGAGCTCGGTCTGCTGGCGCATCCGCGCCTCCAGGCTCTCGTCGGTGACGTCCTCGAAGCCGGCGGTGTCGATCAGCTCAAGGTCGATGTCGCCCAGCCGACCCGAGGCGAACTTGCGGTCTCGGGTGACCCCGGGCAGGTCATCGACAATGGCGAGCTTCCGCCCGGCCAGCCGGTTGAAGAGGGTGGACTTGCCCACATTCGGACGGCCGACGATGGCGATTTTGAGCGGCATAGGCGCCCCCTGGCGCGCTGGAACAGAACCTGGCCTCCATAGACCAGATTCCGCTCAAATAGTGCTAATCCGCGCTCCTGGCGCGGTTGCATGACATAGAAACGTCTTTTGGAAGCGCCAGGTCCCCGGCGCCTCCCCCTAGCTCAGGGCGATCACCTGGGCGTCGTCGGTCACCACATAGACCATGCCGTCCACCGCAATCGGCTCCAGGAGGACAGCCGCGCCGAGCTTCATCGTACGCTCCACAGCGCCCGTCTTCGGGTCGAGCACGGCCAGTTCACCGGTCGACGAAGCCACGATCAGCTTGTTGGAGGCCAGCAGGGGGCCGGTCCACAGGGGCTTGGCCCCCGGGCGGCCGCCAATGCCCAGCACGCCGCCGACCTTCTTGGGCGTCACGCCCTCGTTCAGGTCGCGGATCCAATAGACCTGGCCGCTCTCACGGGAGACGCAGATCACCTCACCGGCCTTGGACACCACATAGACCACGTCGCCAGCAGGCCAGGGCGTGGTGGTGGAGGTGACCGGCAGGGTCCAACGCGGCGCGCCTGTACGCAGGTCGATGGCGGCGAAAGCGCCGGCGTGGCTGACCGCATAGACGTCGCCACGATAGATCGCCGGACGGCCCGCGATGTCGCGGATCTCCGACAGGGCGTTGGTCCGGCTGCCGCGGGACAGCCCTTCATTCCAGAGATCGTTGCCATTGCCGCTGCGAAGCGCGACCAGCTCACCGGAGCTGAAGGCGGCGACGACCGTGTCCCCCGACACCGCCGGGGTGGAGGCGCCCAGGATGCGGGCCGGCTCGCTCAGGGCCTGGTAGGTCCAGCTGGGCGCACCTGTGGCCGTGTCGAAGGTCAACAGGGTGTTGTCGATGGCCACCGCCATCACGCGGCCCGCCGTCACCGTGGGCGCGGCGTGGATCGGCTGCTCGGTCTCCCGGCGCCACTCGACAGCGCCGGTCGCCGCGTCGAGACGGGCGACAAACCGATACCCCGAGGTCACATAGAGCTTGCCGCCAGCATAGGCCACGCCGCCGCCGAAACCCTCGCGCTCGTCACGACGGGGCGGCTGGAGATCAGCGCTCCAGACCGTCCGACCAGACTTCAGATCGATCGCCGACACCTGGGCCGACCCATCCATCACATAGAGCTTGCCATCGGCGGCCACCGGCGGAGCGGTGACGTGATGCCCCCGGCCGGAGCCTTCGCCGATGTTGCGCCGCCAGGCGATGTCAAAGCTCACAGCCGCCTCGACATGCTCGGAGGCCTGCTCCGGCACGCCGCCAGGCAGCGGCCAGGCCGCACGGGCGTAGGGAGTCGGCAGGAAGAAATCAGCGCCGCTCAGGGTCTCGGACGGCTCGATCGTATCGTTGAAGGCGATGACCGAAATCCGCTCGCCCTCGCCAGCGATCTCCTGGGGGCCCTCATCCCGGTCAAAGGGATTGAGGCGATTGACGGTCGAACAGCCGGAGATCGCGACGGCGCTGGCCAGCAGGACGGCGACCATCGAAGGGCGGGACAGGATCATTGCGAAGCAGAACCTTGCTGCTGGGGCGCCTCAGCGGCGGCCGCATCGTCGGAAGCGGGCTCAGGAAGCGCGCGCGAGGCCTTGACGGCCTCAGGCAGCGCGCCGGCGGTCCCGGAGTCGATCATGGCCCGGGCGGCCTGGGCGCGCTGGCGGGCGAGCTCGGACACCCCAGGCATCAGGGCCAGAACGCCGAAATCGGCACGGGCTTCATCCATCTCGCCCCCCATGAGCTTGGCGAAGGCCAGGGCCTCGAGGGCGAGGGCGCGATAGGGACGCCCCTCCTCCGTCAACGGCTCCAGCCGGGTCTTCAACTCGGACAGGGGGGCGGTATCCAGCAGGGCGAAGGCGGATTTGAGGCGGGCCGCGTCGGCCAGGATCGGATCTGGCGCCTTGTCGGCGGCCTCGTCGAACAGCTTGACGGCGGCGTCCATGTCGCCGTCATTCACCCGCAGACCAGCCTGCTGCATGAGCGCCAGAGCGGCATAGCCGTCGGGTCCCTCGGCGGCGACCTCGGCGAAGCGCTGCTCAGCCTTATCCATGTCGCCGGCGCCAAAGGCCTCTACGCCCTCGGCATAGGTCTCCGAGGCTTCGGCTATGGACCGGGCCTGCAGGGCGTTCCAGCCCCAGACACCCAGAACGATGGCCAAGGCCAGGGCGAGCCCGCCCAGCACCCAAGGCAGGGCGCGCAGGGCGAGCGTCTTGTAGCGGTCGGCGCGGAGTTGCTCCTCGACCTCTTCAAAAACGTCAGTCACGAATTGGAAACCCCGCGCTCAGGCGACGAAATCAGAGGCGGCGAACCTATAGTGCAAGCGGTCGCGCCGCAACGCCGCCCGGCCGCTGTGACGCAATCGATCCGAAAGGGCGCTAGCCCGCCTTTGGAAAGTAGATTTCCGCCGGCCCCGGAAAGCGGCGGGCCTGGACGTCGTCGGCATAGGTCCGCACCGCGCCCAGGATCTCCTGCCGCAGGTCGGCATAGCGGCGGACGAATTTGGGAGTCCAGTCGAACAGGCCCAGCATGTCGTCGGTCACCAGGATCTGGCCATCGCAGCCGGCCGAGGCGCCAATGCCGATGGTCGGCACGTCCACAGCCTCAGTGATCTCGCGGGCCAGACCTTCGGCGACTCCCTCCACCACCAGGGCGAAGGCGCCGGCGGCGGCGGTGGCGCGAGCCTCCTCAAGGATCTTGGCCCGCTCGGCTTCCCCTCGGCCCTTGGCGCGGAAGCCGCCGTCCACCAGCACCGCCTGGGGGCGAAGACCCACGTGGCCCATCACCGGCACGCCGCGCTTGACCAGATAGTCGATGGTCTCGGCGACGGTGGGCCCGGACTCAACCTTCACCGCCTGGGCGCCGGTCTCCTTCATCAGCCGTGCGGCGTTGGCGTAGGCCTGCTCGGCCGAGCCTTCGTAGGAGCCGAACGGCATGTCGACCACGACCATGGCCCTGCGCGAGCCGCGCATGACCGCCTGCCCGTGCAGGATCATCATCTCAAGGGTGACCCCCACCGTATTGGGCAGGCCATGGATCACCATGCCCACAGAGTCCCCGACCAGAAGCAGGTCGCAGGCCTCGTCCAGCAGTTCGGCCATCGGGGCGGTGTAGGCGGTCAGGCAGACGATGGGAGTCTTGCCCTTTCGTCCGGTGATGTCGGGCGCCGCGAGGCGTCGCACCGTCTCCTGGCGTTGGGCGGACAGGGTCAGATCTCCTCGATGATGCGGGTCAGGACGAGGCCCATGGCGACGACCGCCAGACCCGCGACGAGCCAGACGGCTTCAATGCCGGCCGGGCCGTTCAACAGCCACTCGGCCTGGGGCGCCAGCTGGCGCACGCCGCTGGTCAGCACCCGGGCCGATTCGCTGGAGGCCGCCTCGGCGCGGGAAAACAGGTTGGACATGATCAACTGGCTTGCGCCGATGACGCCGCCCACCATGCCGGCCGAGCCGATCAGGACCCGACGCGCGGCCCAACCCCGGTCGAGCCGCCGCTGGACCCGCTCGGCGAAGGCGTCGGCGTCGGCCATTTCCGGCGTCCGGGCGAACAACCGCTCGATAGCGCGTTCGACCTCCATCTCAGCCATTGCCACGCCGTCCCTCCAATGTGTCCCCTTCGGGGGCCAGCCGGGCCTTGAGCCTATCCAGACCACGTTTGACATGGGATTTGACCGTTCCGAGTGGCAGGTTCAAGGCCTCCGCCGCCTCGGCGTGCGAAAGACCCGCCCCATAACAAAGACTGACGCAGAGCCGCTCGCCTTCGGCGAGGCCCTTGAGCGCCTCATCCAGATCCATGCGCCGGCCGGGGTCGGCCAAGACCGCAGGCTCCTGCAGCTCCGCAGCCTCAAGCCGCGCCCGCAGTTGCCGGTCCTTCTGCACTCGGCGGATGCAGGCCCGGGCGGCGATCTTCTTCACCCAGCCCCCGAACGCCCCCTCGCCGCGAAACTCGGCGATGGATTCGAAGGCGGCGATGAAGGCGTCCTGGGCCAGATCGTCGGCCTCGGCCGCGCTTACTCCCATCCGCCGCAGCAGCGAGCGGACGGCTGACCCGTGCCGGCGCACGAGTTCGCCAAAGGCCTGACGGTCGCCGGAGGCGGCCAGGCCGGCCAGCTCGACGTCATGCAGACTGGAGAGTCGGTGTCGTTCAGTCCGCGACATGGTTTTCCCCCGTCGCGCGCGCTCAGGACTTATCCCGCCCGATCAAGGACATCAGGATGAAGGCGAGACCGATGAAGCCCGGGAAGGCGGCGATGCCCAGGAAGATGTAGGTGGCGTCCGGCTCCTCGAAGCCGATGGCGTAGCCGAACGCCGCCAGACCGACCGCCACCCCGACCCAGATGATTCCCGTACGAAGATCCCGGGCCGGCGAGGCCTTGGGTTTCACCTTCACGTCCTGCGTCAGGGCCGTGATCAGTTCAGGCGGCAGCTGCTGTCCCTGCTCATATGCGGCCTGAATGGTCTTGTGCAGGGCCGCCCGCTCCTTGGCCTTGAGGTAGCGCGGCACGACGATGATGGCGACGATGGCGCTGAAGATGATGGCGACGTTGAAGACGCTTGAGATGATGCCGGCGATGGCGACGTCCATGGGAGTTTTCCTATCTAGGCGCGGTCGGGCGCTTCTGGCCCGTTCACACCATAAGAGGCGCGCGCCGTCCCTGACAGATGCAAGCTCCGCCATGAAATCTTGGTCATGATTGAAGGCTGGCGCCCCCGGTACGATCCGTCTCGCCCATCCGGGCCCTGCCATCATCTGGGCGGCCAAGCCCGAGGCTCGCATAAAAAATCATCATCATGGCGGCGGCCCGGCGATTCCCCTCCGGGCGATCAACCCCAACGTTTACAGCGCCGGTTTTGTATGATGCCGTCGGAATTGCTGATGGTTTTCGAAGCAATTTGATCGATTAGGTTGAATTTCCTGCGCGCTGGGTTGCTAGACCTCCAGGTTTTTCTACCACGCGATCGGCGGCGGAAGTCAGCTGAAGGCTTATCGAGGGGCGGCGTCGGCAGCTTGCCGGATGACTGGAGCCGCCGTGAACACACTTGGGGGACGACCATATGGCTGCCAGCCGCACCAGATCCTTGACGGCGATCCTGCTCGCCACCGCGCTCTACCTGCCTGGCGCCATGGCGCAGGCCGCCGCCCCGCCGGAGATGAAGGCGGCGGCTACGGAGGGGGTGAAGAGCCGGGCCAAGCTGGCCCAGGAAATGGTCGACTCCATCTACAGCTTCGCCGAGCCGGGCTTCCAGGAGTTCCGCACCTCGGAATACGTAACCAAGATCCTGGAGGAGAACGGCTTCAAGATCGAGCGCGGCGTCGCCGGCATTCCCACCGCCTGGACCGCCACCTGGGGCTCAGGCGGCCCGAAGATCGGCCTGGGCAGCGACATCGACGCCCTGCTGGCCCTGTCTCAGGTTCCAGGCTCCCCGGAGCTGAAGCCGCAGGTTCCCGGCGCCCCCGGCCATGGCGAGGGACATAACTCGGGCATGCCGATGATGGTGGTCGCCGCCCTGGCCGCCAAGGACATCATGGAGGCCAACAATCTGCCGGGCACCCTGATGATCTGGCCGGGCGTGGCCGAAGAGCTCCTGGCCACCAAGGCCTTCTATGTGCGCGAAGGCCTGTTCGACGACGTGGACGTCAACATCTTCAGCCATGTCAGCCGCGACTTCTCCACCGGTTGGGGCCCGGCTGGAAACAACGGCATGGTGTCGGTGGAGTACACCTTCCACGGCAAGACCTCCCACGCCGCCGGCGCTCCCTGGGCCGGCCGCAGCGCCCTGGACGCTGTGGAACTGATGAACACCGCCTGGAACATGCGGCGCGAGCATCTGCCCGTCACCCAGCGCTCCCACTATGTGATCACCAACGGCGGCGGCCAGCCCAACATCGTCCCGGGGGTCGCCAGCGTCTGGTACTATTTCCGCGAGCAGAACTTCGAGACCATCCGCGGGCTCTACGAGATCGGCAACCGCATCTCTGAGGCCGCCGCCATGGCCACCGACACCAAGGTCGAACGCCGCGTCCTCGGCTATGCGGCTCCCAATTACGGCAACAAGCCCCTGGCCGAAGCCGCCTATGCAAACATCAAGGCCGTCGGCATGCCGCAATGGAGCGAAGCCGACCAGGCCTTCGCCCGCGCCACGCAGGAGGTGAACCACCTGAAGGTCGAGCCCCTGGCCACGGAGGTTTCCGAGCTGTCGACGCCGGAGTCCCGCGGTATCTCCATGGGCGGCGGTTCGGATGATATCGGCGACATCATGTGGACGGTGCCGACCATCACCATCCGCTATCCCTCGAACATCCCCAACACCATCGGCCACCATGTGACGGCCGCCATCGGCATGGCCACGCCCATCGCCCACAAGGGCGTCGTCGTCGGGGCCGAGGCCCTGGCCATGACCATTCTGGATCTGGTCACCACGCCGAGCCTGGTCGCCGAGGCCAAGGATTACTTCCAGAACGTTCAGCTGAAAGATCAGAAGTACGATCCTGTGCTGACCGACACCGATATGCCGGGCATTCACCTGAACGAAGACATCATGGCCCGCATGCGGCCCAAGATGGAGCCGTACTACTACGACCCCAGCAAGTACGACACCTATCTGGAACAACTTGGGATCGCCTACCCCAATCTCCCGGCGAAGAAGTAGTCCCAAGGCGGCGTCCCGCGTTATCCCCTTGGCGCGGGACGCCAAACTCCAAGACCAGGAAAGACCTCAAGAAAACCGGCTCAGGCCTCAGCGCCCCTCGGTTCGGTCCTGGAAGACGATGGGCGGGGTCGAGCGCCGCGCCACCTCCCGGATCACGAAGCTGCTGCGGATCCGGGACACATGGGGAAGCATAGACAGCTCCCGTCGATAAACCCGATCATAGTCCTCAAAGGACTCCACATTCAGCATGATCAGGAAGTCCGTGTCTCCGGAGACGAATCCACAATAGGACACTGACGGACACTTGACGACCTCGCGCTCGAACTCATTCAAGGCGCGCTCGGCCTGAGAGCTGAGCTCGATGGCCACGAAGACCACCACGCTGAACCCCAGCATCGGCATGTTCAGGTCCGCCGAATAGCTGAGCACAGCCTGGCGCTCCTCCAGGATCTTCCGGCGCCGAGCCACCGCCGTGCTGGACAGGTTGATTTTCTCACCCAACCAGACGTCGGACGCCCGCCCATCAATCGACAGTTCCCGCAGGATTTGAAAGTCGATTGCGTCCAAGCCCACGTGTTCGAATTTCGACATGCAATCCCTGTTTCACTGCGCAAATCGAGAGCACAAAGACGATTTACGCATAAAGGCTCTAGTTATCCAACCACATCATCAACAAGCCAATTATTCTGTCCCTGCTGAGTTAGTGACCGATGGTTGCAGAAGGGTGTCGGCAACTTTGGTCGCTAGCAACTGACGCATTGGAACAAATATAACCGGGGGTAGTCTCCATGTGTGTCCGATTGAAAACGCTTTCCCGTCATCGCCATCGCGCCGCCGCGCGTGATGCCCACAGCGGCCCGGCCTGGCGTGGCAGTCCCTGATGAGGCCTGCGCCATCCTGGTCTGTCTAGAGCGCCAGGGTCCACAACCTATGCCCCAGCAGTCCTGAGATCACCTCCCCGATCGCAGGGACCGCCCGGGTTCTGATCCGAAATCAAGAGGAGAAGGGCCGTCACCGGCCCTCCCTGCCGACGCACGCCTTTGGGGGGCGCGCGTGACGGTTCTCTGCGCCCAGGCGCCGGGGATCCTTTCAGAAGAGTCGAGAATCGCCATGACCTATCCGTCTCCATCGCTCGCTTCGTCCTCGCGCCGCCTTCGCCGCTACGCCCTGGCCACCGCAAGCGCCGCGGCCCTGATGGCCCAGGCCGTCCCTGTCCTGGCCCAGACAGCGTCCAGCGCTGAACTTGAGGAAGTGGTCGTCACAGGCTCGCGCATCGTGCGCGACGGTTACGACGCGCCCACGCCGGTCAACGTGCTGGGATCGGCGGAGATTCTCGCCGAGGCGCCTGCCAACATCGCCGATTTCGTCAACACCCTGCCGTCCGTGGCCGGGTCGGTCACCGCCTCGAGCTCTTCGGGCTCCCTCAGCAACGGCCAGGCCGGTATCAGCGCCCTGAACCTGCGCGCCCTGGGCACTGGCCGGACGCTGGTTCTGTTTGACGGACAACGCTCAGTGGTGTCGGCCGCCACGGGCCAGGTGGACACGAACACCTTCCCGCAGTCCCTGATTTCCCGGGTCGAGGTTGTGACCGGCGGCGCCTCGTCGGCCTATGGCTCCGACGCCGTCGGCGGCGTGGTGAACTTCATCCTCGATAAGACCTATACCGGCCTGAAGATGACCGCCGAGTACGGCGAGACCACCTATGGCGACGGCGAGAACTGGAAGTACAACTTCACCGCCGGCTCACCCTTCGCCGACGGCAAGGGCCACATCCTGCTCAGCGCCGAGACGGTCAGTCAGGAGGGGATCCACGGGGTCAGCCGCGACTGGAACAAGACCGGCCACTTCGCCATCCGCAATCCCAATACGGCGGCGGGCCAGCCCTTCTATGTGGTGGCCGACAATGTGGGCATCTCCTCCTATACGCCGGGCGGTCTGATCACCGCCGGCCCGCTGCGGGGCACCTATTTCGGCGTCAACGGGACCGTGAACCAGCTCGCCTATGGGCAGGTGTCGGGCCAGTGGATGATCGGGGGCGACTGGGAATACACCTCCAGCCTCAACGGCACCAACTCCCTGCTTCCGGATGAGGATCGTGACAGCTTCTTCGGACGCGTGAGCTACGAGGTCGCCCCGAACATCAATGTCTTCGCCCAGGCGTCCTATGCCCGATACGAGGGCTTGAGCTACTACATCCAGCCCACCAGCACGGGGATTACGATCCGGTCGGACAACGCCTTCCTGCCGGCGTCGGTCCGCGATCAGATGACGACCCTGGGCCTGACCTCGTTCGTCATGGGCTCTGGCACCGCCGACTTCCCGAAGTCGGGCAGCAACAACATCCGCGAGACCTCCCGCTATGTGGTCGGCGCTGACGGCGACTTCAGCCTCCTTGGTCGCGACTTTGGATGGGACGCCTACTACCAGCACGGCGTGACCAAGACCCGTGAAGAACTGACCCCCACCTGGAACAACACGCGTCTCGCGCTCGCCACGGACGCCGTGGTGCATCCGACCACGGGCCAGATCGTTTGCCGCTCCACCATCGCCGCTCCGACCAACGGATGCGTGCCGTTGAACCGCTTTGGGGTCGGCGTCGCCAGCCAGGCGGCCATTGACTATGTCCTCGGCCAGCCGCTGCGCACCCAGGAGTTTGTGCAGGACGTGGCGGCGGTGAACTTCACCACCGATTTCACCGGCTGGGCCGGCCCGATCGACATCGCGTTCGGCGCGGAATGGCGCAATGAAACCCTCGACGGCGAGGTCGACGCCGCCTCACAGTCGGGCTGGAAATATGGCAACTACAAGGTCACCACCGGCGAGTACGACGTCGTCGAAGGCTATATCGAGACCCTGATCCCGATCATGGAGGGCCTCGATTTCAACGGCGCGGCCCGCTACACGCGCTACAGCACCTCTGGCGGCGTCACCACCTGGAAGGCCGGCCTGACCTACTCGCCCATCCCGGACATCACCCTGCGCGCCACCGCGTCGCGGGACATCCGGGCCGCCAATATGAGCGAGCTGTTCGACGCCGGCACCGCCCGAAGCAACGCCGTCTCGATCAACGGGGTGGCCACCCCCTTCGTCCAGAACCTGAAGGGCAGCACGGAGGTCGAGCCTGAGGTGGCCGACGGACTGGGCCTTGGGGTGGTCTTTCAGCCGAGCTTCCTGCCTGGCTTCGCCGCCTCGATTGACTATTACGAGATCAAGGTGGAGGGGGTGATTAGCTTCGTCACCGCCCAGGACTCAGCGGACTTCTGTCTCCTGAACAACGTCCAGCGCTACTGCAGCAATCTGCGTTACGAGAACGGCCGCCTGGCCTTCATCGACCTGTTCTATGAGAACCTGAACAGCCTGAGCGCCAAGGGCCTGGACATCGAAGCGTCCTACCGCACGTCGCTCGACACCTTCATCCCCAGCGCGGCTGGCGACCTGTCCCTGCGGGCCATGGCCACGCACTACATCGAAAACGTGACCGACAACGGCGTCACCGCCATCGATCTCGCGGGCTCCAATGTCAGCGCCACGCCGGACTGGGTCTACCGGGTGACGGCCGCCTATGACCTCGATCCGATCAGCCTGAACTTTACCGCCCGCGGGGTCAGCGACGGGGTGATCAGCAACGCCTACACCGAATGCACCAGCGCCTGCCCGACCCTGGCGCCGCCCTATTACACGATCAACGACAACAATATCGAAGGCGCCCTCTATTTCGACGCCTCGGCCACCTACGCCTTCGACCTGGGCCAGAGCGGCGCCAGCGGCGAGGCCTACATTTCGATCAAGAACCTGTTCAACAACGACCCGCCCCTGACCGCCAACCCGGCGGCCCTGGGCGCGGAAAACACGGTCGGTTATCTGCAGACCAACCGCAGCCTCTATGACGTGCTGGGCCGGACCTTCCGGGTCGGCCTGCGCCTGGCCTTCTAGTCCAAGGCGACTTCACAGCCGAGACGCGACGGCGCGCGAGTCGAAAGACTGGCGCGCCGTTCGCCTTTTTCCAGGACGCGCCCCCAGGCGTGGCTGTAACCAGGACCGACCGCCGCACGAAAGATCCGGGTGGTCGACCATCGCCGCGCTCGTGAGGGGGGCGGTCAGCCCTGGGGGACCCATGACAAGACTGAAGCGCTATCTGCCCCTGCTGATCCTGGCGATCGGTCTTGTCCTGGTGTTCACCAGCGACCTGGGCCGGTTCCTGAACCTCCAGGCCCTGCAGACCCATGAGGCCGCGCTGCGCGCCCTGGTGGCCGACAACCTGCCCCTGGCGCTGCTGGCCTTCGTCGGCATCTACGCCCTGTCCACCGCGCTCAGCGTGCCCGGCGCGGTGATCCTCACCCTGGCCGGCGGCTACCTGTTCGGCATCTGGGTCGGCGGCGCGGCCACTGTCGTAGGCGCCACGATCGGCGCCATCGCGGTCTTCTACGCCGTGCGCACCTCGCTTGGCGCGGCCCTCCGGCAGCGGGCGGAAGCTTCTCAGGGACGGCTGAAGGCGATTATCGACGGCGTCGCCGCCGGCGCCTTCGGCTACATCCTGACCCTGCGGCTTATCCCGCTCGCGCCCTTCTGGCTGGTCAATGTGGCCGCCGCCCTGGCCCACGCTCCGTTGGGGCCTTATGCCCTCGCCACCTTCATCGGCATCATGCCGGCGACCTTCATCTATAGCGGCATTGGCGCGGGCATCGGCGACCTGTTGGCCCGGGACGAGGCGCCCGACCTGGGGGTGATCTTCCAGCCCAATATCCTTGGCCCCCTGGTGGCGCTCGGCCTGCTCTCGCTCGGGGTCACCCTCTATCAGCGCCGCCGGGCCAAGACCGGAGAGACCCTATGAGCGGCAAGACCATCAAGGCCGATATCGCCGTCATCGGCGCAGGCTCCGGCGGCCTGTCCGTGGCCGCAGGCGCCGCCCAGTTGGGCCTGAAGGTGGTGCTGTTCGAAAAGGGCGAAATGGGCGGCGACTGCCTGAACTATGGCTGTGTTCCCTCCAAGGCCCTGATCGCCGCGGCCTCCGCCGCCCATGAGGCCCGCCACGCCAAGACGCTGGGGGTCCATGCCGGCGATGTCACCGTCGACTTCACCCAGGTCATGGCCCACGTGCACGCCGCCATTGCCACGATCGCGCCCCATGACAGCCAAGAGCGTTTCGAAAGGCTGGGCGTCACCGTGATCCGCGAACCCGCCCGCTTCCTCGACGGCCGCACGCTGGGCAGCGCCAGCTTCAGTGTCCGGGCGCGCAAGATCATCATCGCCACCGGCTCCAGCGCGGCGGTTCCGCCCATCCCGGGCTTGGACACCGTCCCCTATCTCACCAATGAGTCGGTGTTCGAGCTGACCGAAGCCCCCAGTCGGCTGATCGTGCTGGGGGGCGGCCCGATCGGGGTGGAGCTTGGCCAGGCCTTCCGCCGGCTGGGCAGCGAAGTGGTGATCGTCGAGGCCGACAAGATCCTCGGGCGCGAAGACCCCGCCGCCGCCAATGTCGTGCTGGAACAGCTTCGCGCCGACGGGGTGGAGCTGATGGCCGGACGCAAGGCGATCCGGGTCGAGGCCGGCCCCACCCTGGTGGTGGAAGACGAGCGCGGCGAGACCCGAATCTCAGGCTCGCACCTGCTGGTGGCGGTCGGCCGCAAGCCGGCCCTGGATGAGCTGGATCTCGCCGTGGCCGGGATTGAACGGGACCGCAATGGGGTCATCACCGACAAGTCCTTGCGCAGCAGCAACAGGCGCGTCTATGCCGTGGGCGACGCCGCGGGACGGGGTCAGTTCACCCATCTGGCCGGCGCCCATGCGGGTCTGGTGGTGCGCCGCGCCATCTTCGGCCTGCCCGTGAACGCCGACAGCCTGGCCACCCCCCGCGTGACCTATGCCGACCCCGAACTGGCCGCCGTGGGCCTCAGCGAAGCCCAGGCCCGCGAGGCGCATGGAGACGACGTCCGGGTCGAGGTGTTCGACTTCGCCGGCAATGACCGGGCCATCGCCGAGGGTGACACCCGGGGCATGGGCAAGCTGGTCACCACGGCCAAGGGCAAGGTGCTGGGCGTCACCCTGGTGGGCCGGCACGCCGGCGACCACATTGCGCTCTGGGCTCTGGTTCTGTCGGCCGGGCTGAAACTCAGCCAGATCACCAGTATGATCGCGCCCTATCCGACCCGCGGGGAGATCAGCAAGCGGCTGGCGGGACAGTGGTACACCCCGGCGCTGTTCTCGCCGCGCACCCGCAAGGTGGTCTCGATCCTCAAGCGCCTGGCCTGAGGCTGCGGGCGGCGGCGACGAACCCCAGGTCGAGGCGCCGCTTGAGCCAGAGCGCCGCCCGGCCCCGCCACCATAGTTCCCCCCGCAGGGCGAGCCCGGTCCCGTCGCCGAGGTCCATGATCGACAGCCAGCGCCGCTGGGGCTCATAGGCGCGCAAGGCGGCGCCCCGGGCGCGGGCCATCAGGTTGGCCGCAAGGACAGGCGCGGCCCGGACGCCAAAGACGCCGACCGGCGGCCGCGGCGCGCTATCGATCACAGCGCAGTCGCCTGCCGCGAAGACGGCCGGGTCGTCGGGGGCATGCAGCGCCGGCGTGACCCGCAAGCGTCCCGCCTCATCGGTCGGCAGGCCCAGACCGCTAATCAGGGGCGGCGCCACCAGACCTCCGGCCAGAACCAACACATCGCAGGGCAGGCTGCGGCCGTCCGTCAGACCGCAACGCCCCGCCTCGCGGGCGACGACCTCGCCAGCCAAAACCCCGATCCCGCGCGTCTCCAGATGCCGCCTCAGGCTGGCGAGGGCCGCCGCCGGACCCCAATGGGGCGAGGATCGGCTGACGATGGTGACATCGGCCTGGCGGCCATGGCGGGCGCAGAGCCCGGCGATTGCGGCGGCGATCTCGAACCCCGTCTGTCCCCCGCCGGCCACGACCACCCTGGGCGCCGGCCCCTCGCATCTCAGCATCGCCTCAAGACGGGCCTGCAGATCGAACAGGCGAGACAGGGGCTTCACCGGCCAGACGTCCAACGCCCCGACGAGCGCCATCGGATCCTCGACCGTGGAGCCCACATTGAATGACACCAGGTCAAAAGGAAGGTCAGCGCCCTCGGCCAGCCGGACGGTGCGGGCCGAGCGATTGACGGCCTCAACCGTGGTCTGCCGATGTTTCACCTGATGCGCCGCCGCCAGGGCCGCCACATCGATCCGGGCGGCCGCAGACGGCAGCGCCCCCGACAGGACGCCGCTCGCCAGGCCCGAATAATGAAACGCCGCGGGCGCCACCAGGGTCACGTCCAGGCCCGCTGTCCGCAGGGTCCCAGCCTGATTCAGCAGGTGCAGATGGGCGTGACCCGCGCCCACCAGGACCAGTCTCATGCGTCTGGAACCCGCCGCGTTCAGTCCGCGAGACGGCTCGATAGAGCCGTCATGTAAGCTTCGATCCGCGCGGCGTTGGCCCCCAGGTCGGACAGGCCCACCCGCGAGGTCGAGCGCATGTCGATGGCCGACCCTGCCTCGGCCGGCCGGACCCGAATGACCACGTCATCCTTGAAGCCGAACCAGAAGGTCTCCGCCGTGGCTTCGATGACGCCGGCTCCGGCGTCGGCCGAGACGATGGTCCAGCCTTGCGCCCGAGCCTCGGCCTCCGCCGCGGCGAAGGCGTCGGCCGGCGCCGTCGTCGTGACCAGGGTGACAAGCTCCGGATAGGCTCCCTGCCCAACCTGACCGAGACTCTTGCCCGCCAGGGGCGCGAAGCGCGGCCCCTGATAGGCAGGCAGGCTGGTCAGCGGGGCGGAAAACTCAGCCACCGGATTGGCCTCTTCGGCGGTCCGCAGGGCGATCATCGCCTCTGAATAGACCGGCGGATCGTCCACATTGGTCGTCACGTCATGGATCGGCGGGATGTTGGCAGACTGGCTCCGCACATAGGCCAGGTAGCCAAAGCCCAACACCGGGATGATCAGGGCGACCAGGGCCGCGCGCCAGCCGGTGCGGGGCGAACGGACCAGGGTCGCCACAAGGGCGATCAGGGCGATCACCAGGGCGGCGATCAACAGACGCGGCCCCCACTGGACGATGAGGACGCCCAGACCCAGACGCCAGGACCAGAGGTCGAACTTGACCCCCAATGCGGCGACCATGAACCAGACCGGCAGCAGCAGGGACAGAACGAGCGCAATACGGGCGATCAGCAGCCGCATGGGGTGAACCTTCCTCGAAGAACAGCAAGCGTGACCGTTTCACGATCCACCTTCGCAGGATAGGGGGCTAGGCTTGAAACCAATCGGCTCTGGGGCCCGAATAAGCCTAGGGACGTCCTGTCGCCACGTCGCAGAAGCCCGCCAGCTCATCTAGCAAGGATCCGATGACCCAGACGGCCCTGTCCCCCTTCGCCACCCATCGCGGCCCTGCGAGCCCTGGCCGGTTTGTCGACCCCCAGGTCACCGCCGACGGGTCGCCCCGGGCCCATGTCGACCTTCGGGCCCTTGAGACCCTGTGGTTCAACACCGGCAGCCTCTGCAATATCGCCTGCCTGAACTGCTACATCGAAAGCTCGCCCACCAATGACGCCCTGGTCTATCTGACCGCGGCCGATGTGGCGGCCTATCTGGCCGAGATCGATCGGCTGGGCCTGGCGACCCGGGAGATCGGCTTCACCGGCGGCGAGCCGTTCATGAACCCCGACATGCTGGTCATGCTCGACCAGGCCCTGGCCAGCGGCCGTCAGGTGCTGGTCCTGACCAACGCCATGCGTCCGATGATGCGATGGGGCGAGCGCCTCGCCGCCCTGATCGCCAGGGGCGGCTCCCAACTCACCTTCCGGGTCAGCCTCGACCACCACACACAGGTCGTCCATGACGCCGAGCGCGGCGCCGGCGCCTGGGACAAGGCCTGGGCGGGCCTGACTTGGCTGACCGAGCAGGGCGCGCAGATCGCCATCGCCGGGCGCCGTATCGCCGACGAAACCGAGGCCGAGGCCCGAGCCGCCTTCACCGCCCTCTTCCATGCCCGTGGTCTCCCGGTGGACGCCGCCGATCCCGGCGCCCTGGTCCTGTTCCCGGAGATGGAGCCACGCGCCGAAGTTCCCGAGATCACCGAGGCTTGCTGGGGCATTCTCAACCGATCGCCCCATGAGATGATGTGCGCCTCCAGCCGTATGGTGGTGCGCCGGCGTGGCGCGCCTGGACCCGTCGTCGTCGCCTGCACCCTCACCCCCTACGATCCGCAGTTTGAGCTCGCAGCCAGCCTGGAAGGGGCGATGGTCCCGGTCAGCCTAAACCATCCCTTCTGCGCGCAGTTCTGCGTTCTCGGCGGGGCCAGCTGCAGCGCATGAGCGAGGCGAGCCGCGCCCTGGCGGTGATCATTCCGACCCTGAACGCCGAGGCGGGCCTGGCCGCGACCCTCTCAGCCCTGCCCTTCACAGCCCAACGGATCGTGGTCGATGGCGGCTCCGGCGATGGCACCGTAGATGTGGCCAGGGCCGCAGCGGCCGAGGTCGTGCGCAGTCCGCCCGGCCGCGGCGTTCAGCTGGCCGCCGGGGCGGCGGCGGCGCAGGCGCCATGGCTTCTGTTCCTCCACGCCGACACCCGCCTTGACCCCCAAGCCTGGCGCGCCCTGGAGGCGCATCTGGCGGACCCCGATCAGGCGCGGACCGCCGCCGTCTTCGGCTTTCAGCTGGATGAGCGGCCCTGGCAGGCGCGACTGCTGGAGTGGGGCGTGCGCCTGCGGGTGGCGGTGCTGGCCCTGCCCTATGGCGACCAGGGGCTGTTGATCCACCGCGACCTCTATGAGGCGGTGGGCGGCTACAGGCCCCTGCCGCTGATGGAGGATGTCGATCTGGTCCGCCGTCTGGGACGCCGTCGACTGCAGCTTCTGCCGGGCCACGCCATCACCTCGGCCGCCCGCTGGCGTCGACGGGGCTGGGCGCGCCAGACCCTGCTGAACCTGGGTTGCCTGGCCCTCTATCTGACCGGCGCGCCGCCGGCTGAAATCGCGCGGATCTATGGCCGCTGACCGGGCCCGCCGCCACCTGGTGATCTTTGCGCGCCAGCCGCGGCTCGGCGTGGGCAAGCGCCGGCTGGCCGCCGATGTCGGCGATCTCGCCGCCCTTCGGTTTGGCCGCTACGCCCTGGACCGCCTGTGGCGCGAACTGAGCGCCGATGCCCGATGGACCCTCTGGGTCGCCACCTCGCCCGATCGCCCGACCGGCTGGGTCCGTCGCGGTCGTCCGACGCGGCAGGGACCGGGCGACCTGGGCGCGAAGCTCCGGCGCGTGACGCAAGGCCTGCCAGCCGGGCCCGTCGTGATCATCGGCGCCGACACCCCAGGGGTGACCCGCGCAGACATAGCCAGAGCCTTCGCCGCCCTGGGCCCCAAGGCCGCCGTCCTCGGCCCGGCCGCGGACGGTGGTTACTGGCTGATCGGACTGCGCCGACGCCCACGGGAGCGCCTGCCCTTCGACGATATCCGATGGTCGAGCGAGGATACCCTCAGCGACACGATCAAGGCCTTGAGCGATGCGCCCTACGCCCTCTTGCAGGTCCGCGAAGACGTCGACGACGGCGCGTCCCTGAGGCGCGCCCTCAGGCCGCGACGCCTGTGCTGAACTTCCGCGGGCAGATGCCGGCCAGCTTCTCGGCCAGCGCGGGGTCCCACAGGCCGGGATCGGTGATCACCGCATAGTCCAGCCCCGTATCGATCGGCGAAGGCGCACGCTCATGGGGCAGGCTGCGGGCCAGGGCGGCGATCATCTGGCGGGCGGTGTCGGCGTTGCTCTGCAGCACCTCCAGCACATGGGACACCTCCACATGGGCGGTGGCCTCGCGCCAGCAGTCATAGTCGGTTACCATGCAGACATTGGCGTAGGGCAGCTCCGCCTCCCGGGCGAGGCGCGCCTCGGGCATGGCGGTCATGCCGATCACCGAGCACCCCCAGGACCGGTAGAGATGGCTCTCGGCCTTGGTGGAGAACTGCGGGCCCTCCATGGCCAGATAGGTTCCCCCTTCGACGGTGGGCGCGCCGGCCGAGCGGGCCGCAGCGGCGGCGGCGGCGGACAGGCGCGGACAGACCGGCTCGGCCATGGAGACATGGGCCACCAGACCCTCGCCGAAGAACGAGGCCGGCCGCGACACTGTGCGATCAATGTACTGGTCCACCAGCACGAAGGTCCCGGGCGGCAGCTCTTCCCGCAGTGAGCCCACAGCCGAGACCGAGAGGATGTCGGTGCATCCTGCGCGCTTGAGCACATCGATATTGGCCCGGGCGTTCAGGGCGCTGGGGGGGATGCGATGGCCTCGCCCATGCCGGGGCAGGAAGACCAGGCGGACATCGTCCAGCTCGCCAGTCACCAGCTCGTCGGACGCCGCGCCCCAAGGCGAGTTGACGGACAGGGTCTGG
This sequence comes from Caulobacteraceae bacterium UBA3198, assembly GCA_002363865.1. Taxonomy (GTDB): domain Bacteria; phylum Pseudomonadota; class Alphaproteobacteria; order Caulobacterales; family Caulobacteraceae; genus Phenylobacterium. The sequence continues at coordinate 11,707 of DEWY01000015.1, read as the reverse complement.
CGATTGCGCAGGCCATCGAGGTCGTAGAGCCCCGACCCACCGATGACGCCAATAGTCCACTGTTTCATCTCGCCCGCCCCTGTCGCTTTGGTCACTCCGGCCTAGCCAAGGCCGCGGGCGCTGTCGACCAAAGAGGCGGCGGGTCAGGCAGGGATACCCGCCATCCCCAGGAATTTTCGGAACGCTCTGCGCCCAAGCTTGTTCTGAGTTCTCAAGCCCCAAGCCCAGCCCATAGGAAGGGTGTGTCCTCCATGGTCAGCCCGCAAGCCCTCGACCTCGCCTATTGCGGCCCCCCGCCGGCCCCGACCCAGGTCTGGACCAGCTGGAATTTCGACCCGCTTCTTCTCGCCGGCCTGGGCGCAGCGATCGTCCTCTATGTCTGGCGAGGCGGAACGACGGGCGCCCAACAACGGGCCTTCCTCGGCGCCCAGGCGGTCCTATTCGTCGCCTTTGTCTCTCCCCTGTGCGCCCTCAGCGTGGCCCTGTTCTCAGCCCGCATCGCCCACCACATGCTGATGGTGGCGGTGGCGGCGCCTCTGCTCGCCTACGCTCTGCCCCAGGCTCTGCCCGGTCGCTGGCTGACCGGCGCGGCCGTCGTCCATATGGTCCTGTTGTGGCTGTGGCATGCGCCCCTGGCCTATGACTGGGCCGTGGACGGGGTGGCGAGCTACTGGCTCATGGAGGTCACCCTCCTCGCCAGCGCCACAGCGTTCTGGAGCGCGGCCCTGGCCCGCCGCCATGAGGCCCCCTCGGTGATCCTGGCGCTCATTCTGACCATGGCGCAGATGGGCCTCCTGGCGGCCCTGATCACCTTCGCCCAGCAACCGCTCTTTGCGCCCCACCTTGCCACCACCCAGGCCTTTGGCCTGACCCCGCTCGAGGACCAGCAACTGGCTGGCCTGATCATGTGGGCGCCTGGCGCCCTGCCCTATTTCGCGGCGGTGATCTGGCTGGCCGCCCGCTGGCTCAAGAGTCTTGAAACCGATGAGGCGATGGCGTGGCGTGGCTGAAATTCCTGCACATTTCAGCCCTGCTGATCTGGTGCGCCGGGTTAGTCTACCTGCCAGGGTTGCTGTTGGCCCACCGGAAGATGACCAACCGCGAGGACTTCATCCGGATCCGCAACGCCAGCCGGTTCAGCTACAGCGCCATCACCTCGCCCGCCGCCTTTGTGGCTATCGGCGCTGGCACGGCCCTGCTGCTGCTGGCCCCAGGAGTCCTGCAGGGCTGGATGTTCCTGAAGCTGGCTCTGGTGGGCCTGCTGGTCATGGCCCACGTGCAATATGGATTTGTCCTGGCGGCGCTGTCGGAGCCGGACGCAAAGCCGCCGCGATTGCGCCTGATGGCGGTGTGGGCCCTGGTCTTCGGCGTGATGACGGCAATCCTCTGGCTCGTCCTGGAAAAGCCGTTCCTGGGCTCAAGCCGGCTGCCAGCCTGGCTCCTGGAACCCGGTGGGCTTCAGTCCTTGCTGACCTCGACGCCGATATGATGCTCGAACACCAGCTTGCCCCCATGCCAGCCGGCCAGACCGACAAAGACCAGGCCCAGGACCGACAGGAACAGGCCCCAGGGCAGGATCGCCGCTGCCTGATCGAACAGACGCAGGCCCCAGTTGGCCCCGATCACGCTCAACAGCATCATGGCGGCCACCGCATGGCTCCAGGGTTCGTCGCTGCGCCGGATGCCGCGCACCAGCAGCAGCTCCGCCGTGCCGCTGACCGCCGCGGCTGCGCCCATGACAAAGCCCCAGCCGCTGGTCCACAGGCCGACCCGGGCGAAAAAGGGGTCAGCGCTCCACCAGTAGAACAGGTCGGCGCCGAGGGTCGCGCAGACCAGAGCGATCGGGAAGGTCACCAGCATGACGTGGATCGGATGTCCCGCGACCTGAATGCTGGACGCCACATTGGCCGCGAAAGGGTCTTCGGATCGATCCTGCGACAAGGGTCCCTCCTGGAGCTTCGGCATGGGAGCCCAACGCGGCTGAGCCGTAATGGGTCCGCGGCGACCGTCGCTCTTGTCCTGAGCGGGTGCGGCGGCCCCCTGTCCACCCTGGCGCCGGCGGGCGAGGCCGCCCAGGCCATCGCCACCCTCTGGTGGGTCATGCTGGCCGGGTCAGTGGTGATTTTCATTGGGGTTGTCGGCGCCGCCCTCGTCCCGCTCGTCCGTCGTCGACCAGGCGCCCTGCCGACGCGGGCCATGCTCATCGGGGGCGGACTGATTTTTCCCGCTGTCGTGCTGATGGCGTTGCTGGTCGCCGCGCTGCTGGTGGGGGATCGGCTGAGCCCCCGGGGCGAGCCTGGGGTCCTGCGGGTGGAGGCTCAGGCGCGCCAGTGGGCATGGACCTTCGCCTATCCGGATCTGCCCGGCCGCGCCGCGACTGAAGGGGTTTTGCACGTTCCGGTGGGACGCCCCTTCGAGGTGCATGTGAGCAGCCAGGACGTCATTCACAGCTTCTGGGCGCCCAGGCTCGGCGGCAAGATCGACGCCATTCCGGGTCAGGTGAACGTCATCCGCTTGCAGGCCGACGCGCCCGGCGTCTATCGCGGCCAGTGCGCCGAGTACTGCGGCAGATCCCACGCGATGATGGACTTCGTCGTTCAAGCCCACAGCCCGGCTGACTACGCCGCCTGGCAGGCCGCCGAAGGGCCGGACCAATGAGCGATCAGACCCCAGGCGTCGCTCAGCCGCTGACTGCAATCGGCCGCCACAAGGCGCTGGAGCGTCTGTGGGGCACGCCGCCCGGCTGGGGCGCCCTGTCGGCGGTGAACCACTCCACCGTGGGACGGCGGTTCATCATCACCTCGTTCGTCTTCTTCCTGATCGGCGGCGTGCTCGCCATGCTGATCCGGGCGCAGCTGGCGGGGCCGGAGACCGACTTCCTGAGCGCAGCAGCCTACGCCCAGGTCTTCACCATGCACGGCACGGTGATGATGTTCCTGTTCGCCATTCCCGCCATCGAAGGCCTGGCGCTCTACATGCTGCCCAAGCTCATGGGCGCCCGGGACCTGGCCTTTCCGCGGCTCAGCGCCTTTGGCTACTGGTGCTACCTGTTCGGCGGCTCGATCCTGATCCTCGCCCTGCTGGCCGGGGCGGCGCCCGACAGCGGCTGGTTCATGTACACCCCCCTGTCGTCCAAGCCCTATTCCCCAGGCATCAACTCCGACGTCTGGCTGATCGGCGTCACCTTCGTCGAGGTCTCGGCGGTCTGCGCGGCGGTGGAGTTCATGACCACGGTCCTGAAGATCCGCACCGGCGGCATGGCCCTGCACCGCATGCCGATCATGGTCTGGTACCTCTGGGTGACCGCCGCCATGATGCTGTTCGGCTTCCCGCCCCTGATCCTGGGCAGCGTGCTGCTGGAGCTTGAACGGGCCTTCGACTGGCCCTTCTTCGACCCGGCCAGGGGGGGCAGCCCGCTATTGTGGCAGCACCTGTTCTGGCTTTTCGGCCATCCCGAGGTCTACATCATCTTCCTGCCGGGAGCCGGGATCATCTCCACCATCCTGCCGGTCTTCACCGGCCAGAAGCTGGTGGGTTACGCCTGGATCGTCGTGGCCCTCATCGCGCTCGGCTTCATCAGCTTCGGCATCTGGGCCCACCACATGTTCGCGACGGGCATTCCGCACCTGTCGCTGGCCTTCTTCTCCGCCGCCAGCACCCTGGTGGTGATCCCCACGGCGGTGCAGATCTTCGCCTGGCTCGCCACCCTGCTCAGCGGCAAGCCGCGCATCACGCTGTCCATGCTGTACTTCTATGGCTTCCTGTCGACCTTCGTCATCGGCGGCCTAAGCGGCGTCATGGTCGCGGTGGTGCCGTTCGACTGGCAGGCCCACGACACCCACTTCATCGTCGCCCACCTGCACTATGTCCTGATGGGCGGCTTCGTCTTTCCCGTTCTGGCGGGGATCTACTACTGGCTGCCGCATTTCACGGGGCGCAAGCACCTGGAGGGGCTCGGGCGCACCGCCTTCGCCCTGATCATGATCGGCTTCAACACAGCCTTCCTGCCCATGCATCTGACAGGCCTGCTGGGCATGCCGCGACGGGTCTTCACCTATGGCGGCGAGATGGGCTGGGATCTGCTGAATCTGATCAGCTCCATTGCGGGCTTTATCCTGGCCATCGGCTTCGCCCTGGTGGTGGTCGACATCATCCAGGTGGCGCGGTTCGGCCGCCGGACCCGCCGCAATCCCTGGGGGGCTGGCACCCTGGAGTGGGGCATGCCCACCCCCTCGCCGGCCTACAACATCGGCTCGCAACCCCATGTCAGCAGCCGGGACCCGTTGGAGGACGATCCCGGCCTGCCGGCCGCCCTGGCCAGGGGCGAGGGCTATCTCGGCCAGCCGCGTAGTGGCTGGCGCGAGACCCTGAGCGTCCACATGCTGAGCGGCGAGCCCGAGCAGGTGGTGCTGTTGCCGGGACCGACCCTCATGCCCCTCTGGACGGCGCTGGCTACGGGACTGTTCTTCGTCAGCTTCCTGTTCAAGCTCTATCCGCTGTCGGCCGTGGCCTTCATTCTGATCGTGATCTGCGTCTGGCGCTGGATGTGGAACTCAGGCCTGCGGGCCGACGCCGGGCCCGTGGAGATCGGCCTGGGACGAACGGCGCCGCTCCACCCGACGGCGGCTGATCCGCCTACGCTTTGGGGCATGATCTTCACCCTCATGGCCAATGGCGTCTTCTTCGGCGCCCTGGTGTTCGGATATCTGTTCCTCTGGGTGGTGGCGCCCAACTGGCCGCCGCCGGCCCTGCTGGCGCGAGAGCCGGTGACGCCGCTGATCGTCCTGGCGGGTCTGGCGACGGGCCTCTCCAGCGTCTGGCGGGCGACGCGGGCGAACGCCCAAGGCCGTGCGGGCGACAGCCGCGTCTGGCTGATGGTTTCGGCCGGCGCCGGCGCGGTGATCGCCGGCGGAGCCCTGGCTGTACCCACCTTCACCGCGCCCCCTCCAGGATCCCATGCCTATGGAGCGGCGGTGACCTTCATCAGCGGGTACCTGGCCTTCCACGGTCTGATCGCGGCGATCCTGGCGGCCTACGCCTGGGCCCGCTCCCGGGACGGTTGGATTTCAGCCCAGCGTGCGGTGGAGTTCTCCGCCCTGCGGCTCTGGTGGCTCTATCTCGCGGTCGCCGGGCTGATCAGCCTGGCCCTACTCCACGGTCCGGCATGGCTGACATGAAATCTCTGTTCCGCCCCTTCGGAGAGCTCCTGGCCCTGGTCGGCGCCCTGGTCATCTGGAGTTTCGCCTTCGTGGGGCTGTATGGCGTCCACGGGACGGCCTGCGCCAGCGGCTGGGCCAGCCCCGCCGATCCGTGGCCGCTCAGGATGGTCCTGATCTTCCTGTGGCTGGGAATGAGCGTCCTATCGGGTCTCTACGTCCTGGCCATGTGGCGACGCGGGCGGTCCGATACGGAGCCCGGCCATTTTCTGCGCTACGCCACTGTGGCCGTGGCCGCGGTCGGCGCCGTGGCGACCGCCTGGCTTGGCGCGCCCCTGTTCCTGGTTCGGGTCTGCGCCTGAGGAACCGGCAGCCGGTCTGCGCGTTGCCCCTGTTCCCTGACATGTTTGAGGAGCGCGCCATGCCGGAGTCCCGCGGAGCGGCAGCCTGGGCCGTTATCGCCCTGGGTGGGCTTTTCGCCCTGATCGGCGCGGTTCTGACGGTGGGCGGCGGCTGGCTACTGGCTCTGGGGGGCTCGCCCTATTATCTGCTGGCGGGCCTTGGTCTGGTGGCGTCAGGTGTGATGCTCATCCAGCAACGCGTGATCGGCGTCTGGATCTACGTGGCCGTCTGGGTCGCTACGCTTCTCTGGGCGCTCTGGGAGGTCGGGCTGAACGGCTGGGCGCTGCTGCCCCGCCTCTTTGCGCCCTCAGTCCTGCTGGTTCTGGCCCTTCTTGCCCTTTGGCCGCTTGCCCCAAGGTCACGGGGACGCACCTTCGCCCTCGGCGGGCTGGCGGCCTTCGCCGTGGTCGCCGTGGCAAGCGGGGTCGTAATCGGCCTGGCCAATCGCCCCGACGCGGTTCGCCCGCTCCCCTCGCAGATGGCCGCAGCCATGTCGGACCCGTCGAGACTTGATGTCGGCGCCGACTGGCCGGCCTATGGCGGGACCTACAGCAGCCGGCGATACTCCCCCCTGGCCCAGATCACCCCGGCGAATGTGGATCGCCTGGAGCGCGCCTGGGTGTTTGAGACCGGCGACCTTCCTGCCCCGGACGCGGACAACAAGCACGGCGCCGAGACCACGCCCCTCAAGATCGGCGACACCCTCTATCTGTGCTCGGCGACCAACATCCTGTTCGCCCTGGACGCCCGTACCGGTCGCCAGATCTGGCGGCATGATCCGGGCGTCACTGACGACTGGATCCCCTACACCGCCGCCTGCCGTGGGGTCGTCTATTACGCCGTTCCCGAGGCTGACCCGCAAACGCCCTGCGCCACTCGCATTATCGAGGGGACTCTCGACGGCCGCCTGATCGCCGTCGACGCCCGCACGGGCCGGCCCTGCGCCGGATTTGGCCAAAACGGTCAGGCCGACATCAAGGTCGGCATGGGCGACGTCGTCCCCGGCATGGTCTCCATCACCTCGCCCCCGGTCGTCGTCCAGGGCGTGATCGTCACGGGCCATCAGGTGCTGGATGGCCAGAAGCGCTCCGCGCCCTCGGGCGTCGTCCAGGGTTTCGACGCCGTCACGGGTGAACACGTCTGGGCCTGGGATATGACCCGACCCGACCTGACCGGCCGCCCAGAGGGCGATGACACCTACACCCGCGGCACCCCCAACATGTGGACCATCGCGACGGGGGACGAGGACCTGGGCCTCGTCTACCTGCCCATGGGCAACTCCGCCGTCGACTATTGGAGCAGCGGCCGATCGCCCGCCGAGAACCGCTACGCCACCTCCCTGGTGGCCTTGGACGTCAGCACCGGCAAGCCGGCGTGGTCGTTCCAGACCGTGCGTATGGATGTGTGGGACTACGATCTGGGCTCCCAGGCGACCCTGGTCGACTTCCCCACCGCCACAGGCATGGCGCCCGCCCTCATCCTGCCCAGCAAGCAAGGAGACCTGTACGTCCTTGATCGCCGCACCGGCCAGCCGCTGACCCCGGTGGAGAACCGCCCGGCGCCCCAGGGCGGCGTGGAACCTGAACAACGGGCGGCCACCCAGCCCTTCTCGGGCTACCACACCCTGGCCAAGCGTGACCTCACCGAAAAGGACATGTGGGGCATGTCCCCCATCGACCAGATGGTCTGCCGGATCCAGTTCAAGCGCGCGGCCTATGACGGCATCTATACGCCGCCGACGGTGGACCAGCGCTGGGTGCAGTATCCGGGCTACAACGGCGGCTCGGACTGGGGCGGCATCGCCGTCGATCCGGTCCGTGGCGTGATCGTCGCCAACTATAACGATATGCCCAATTACAACCGCCTCGTGACCCGGGAAGAGGCCAATGAACGGGGCTGGGTCCCCGTGGGTGAGCAAGCCCCGGAAGGCGCCGAGGGTGGCGGTTCGGCGGAAGGCGCCGGCGACCCCCAGATGGGCGCGCCCTACGCCATCGACGTGAACGCCGGCTGGCGGCTGCCTTTTACCGGTCTGCTCTGCAAGCAGCCCCCCTATGGCGGCATTCGCGCCATCGACATGCGCAATGGCGAAACCCTGTGGGATCGTCCGCTGGGCACGGCGCGCAAGAATGGCCCCTTCGGCATTCCGTCCATGCTGCCGCTGCAGATCGGCACGCCCAACAATGGCGGCTCGGTGGTCACCGCCGGTGGTCTGATCTTCATCGCGGCAGCCACCGACGACCTGATCCGCGCCATCGACATGGAGACCGGCGAGACCGTCTGGCAGGACGCCCTGCCCGCCGGCGGCCAGGCCACCCCCATGACCTACGAGGTCGATGGCCGGCAGTATCTGGTGATCATGGCCGGCGGCCACCACTTCATGGAGACGCCCGTCGGGGATGAGCTGATCGCCTACGCCCTGCCGGATTGAAGACGAACTGCGGAGTCCCAAGCCAAGCCAGAACCCGCACCTTCACCTTGCCGCAGCAAATAGTGTGAAGATGCTCTCCTCACCCGCGCCGTCTGGTCCCCAGTAGATCTCGCTGCGCGAGATCGATCCGTCAGGGTTCCGCTTGAACGCCAGATCGTGCTGGTAGGACTCGCCCGGATCGAGGTCGGTCACATCCAGAAGGGCGAAGCGCAACTCGCCGTGAACGGCAGCGGCGGCGGCAAGGCGCGGCTGATTGCCCTGCGGACAGTAGTGGGTGGCGAGCAGCCGATCGCCATCGCGGTGATAGATGGTGAGGGAGTGCGTCCGCTCGCCGAGCATCCATCGCTCAACCATCACGCCGCCGCCGGCGGTGGACTCAAAGACGATCCTTAGCGAAGCGGCCTCCTTCACCCGCCACTCGCCTATCAGGCCCGCGATCTGATCAAACGGCGCGGCGGAAAGGGTCCGGAGGTCCTTCGCCGTCGCTGGCGGTCCGCTGACCAGCGCACACACCAGCATCGTCGCCGCGAACGCCGCTCGTCCCATCCATGACGGGTTCATCAGGGCGCTCGTTTCGATGGCCTCACCGCGCCCCATGAGGGACCCGCCAGGCAAGACCGCCCCTATTCCCACTCGATTGTTCGGGTATGCACAACCCCTTTGATTCTGCAGGACAAAAAATCTTCTCATGCGAAAATACCGTCACGCCAGCCAGCAAAAAGTTATGCTTCTGAGATTCGTATAATAATTAGGCGTTGTTCCTAGAATGGATCTTTCGAGATGTATCGTCTCCAATCGGACGGAAAACGTAATCCCTTGCACCGAGTTGCGCATACGGGGTTTCATTTCAAAACACCGTCAATGCTGAAAACGTAGGCTGATTGCTGATATTCAAGGTGGCCTGCGCGTGTGACCTGCTCCCGGAAAACTGGACCAGTTTTCCGGGAGCAGGTCACGACAAGGGATTACGCCGTCGATGAGCCGCAAGGGCGACTGCTGGGACAACGCCCCAATGGAGAGCTTCTTCCCCACCCTCAAGACCGAACGGGTCCATCATCGGGTCTATGCCACGCGCAACCAGCCCCGCCGGGATCTGTTCCACTACATCGAGGGCTTCTAACAATCCCCGTCGCCTGCACTCAGCCCTGGGCTACATCAGCCCCAGCCGCCGCCGAGCGCAGAGCCGCCTAACCCCGTCCACTACTTCGGCGGAAGATCAGTCCACCAAAACGGGGGAGGATCACCTCACCGTTCGCTTGATCACCATCATCGCGAGTGAACTCAAATGCATAATCCTCTGCCTTCTAATCTCGAAGGCGTCTGATGGCGAAAGTCAGGCCCGCAACGCCCGCCACAATCATGAGAGCGCTCAGCCCGCCGATCATGTAGCTAGTCAAAAACTGATCCTCCACATGGGCCGCCAGAGATAACCCGTGAGGGGCCCACCGGTTCGAGCCCAGGGTCTTGCGCCCCCAGGGCCGACCAAGCATCGAGGCTCTATGTCACCCTTGACCCTTTCGCCCAACGACTATCGTCGTCTCGCTAAGGTGATCCACACCTTAGCCCCTACAGCCGCGCGGCCGGTCTTGGTGCGGCTGGGTCTGCTCCGGGGCGCGGCTTCCGACGAGGCGAACGAGGGCTCGGCATATGAGGCCTTCGTTGCGGCACTTGAGGCCCTAGGCCCTACATTCGTGAAGCTAGGCCAGATCATGGCGACACGGTCCGACCTGCTTCCGCCAGAGCTGACCGAGCGGCTCGGCCGGCTTCACGACGACGTGGCTCCAGTGCCCTTCGACCATTTGCGCGAACAGCTGACGATCGATCTGGGCGCGCCGCCGGAAGAGCTTTTCGCCGAATTTTCGACGACGCCAATTGCGGCTGCGTCCATTGCCCAGGTCTACGCCGCGCGGCTCATGACCGGTGAAGATGTCGTTCTCAAGGTTCGCAGGCCGGGGATTGAGGCGGTCATGCGCGCTGATCTGCGGCTACTGTTGGCCGCTGCCCGCGTCATCGAGCGTCGCGCCCCGGCACTGCGTCGACATCAGCCTGTGCGTGTCGTGACGGAGCTCAGCGAAGCCCTTCTCGAGGAGATCGATTTTCGGATCGAGGCTCGCAATCAAGCGGAGGTCCGCAGACGCGCAACCGTCTTCCATGTGCCGCTCGTTCATGAGCGATTTACCACGGAAAGGACCATGGTCAGCGCACGCGTCCGTGGCCGCAGTCCTAACGCCGCGTTCCGCAACGAAGAGCCTGCCCTGGCGCGCGCCTTGGCGCCCGATGCGGCGAGGGGGCTGCTGGGGATGATCCTGCTGGACGGGGTGTTCCACGCGGACCCTCATCCAGGAAATATTCTGGTGACTCCGGATGGTCGTCTGGCGCTGTTGGACTTCGGCTCCGTCGGGCGGCTCTCGGCGAAAAGGCGAGAGCAGGTCCTCGTGGTCCTCGGCTCCCTCGTGGATGCCGACGTAGCGGCGGTCTCTGATGTGCTGATGGAATGGGCTGGCCGCTCGGGACCCCCGCCGCCCGGCCTTGAACAAGGTGTCGAGCGATTCTTCCTGCGTTACGCCGCGGATTCCGGGCGACCGATCCGGCTTGCGGAGGCGATCACCGAATTCATCTCCATCGCCCGAGAAAACGCACTGACGTTGCCGCCGGACCTGCTGCTGCTCATGCGCGCTCTGGGCATCGCCGAAGGCTTGGCGAGGACGCTCGATCCCGACCTCGATGTCGTCGCCGCTATCGCGCCAGTGGTTCTCCGGGCTTTCGCATCTCGGTTTGCGCCGAAAGCGCTCGCCACCCGCGCCTTCCGGACGTTCAAGGAACTAGATCAGATCCTCGCCATCGGGCCAGAAGCGATCCGGCGCGGTATCGGGCGCATCAGCCGTGAGGGCATTGTCATCCAGGTCTCAAGTTCAGACCTGGCCGAGTTGCCGCGAGCGGTCAGACGGGCCGCCGATACCCTGTCGCTCGGGATCGTGGTCGCGGCCCTTATCGTCGCTGCCGCCGTCGTCATCGTCGCGAAGGACGATCAGGCCGCCGCGGTCGCTCGGATCGCCATCGTCATCCTGTCAGGCGTGGGCCTGGCCGCCTTCGTGAGTCGCCTGTTCCGGCGGGATTGAGGTTTCGCGCACGGGAACACGTCTTGCTTCCCCGCGCACCCACGCGGCCTTGATCATTCTCACGGTCAGAACGCCGTCTTCGAGGGTCGCCGTCACCTCGTCGGGATCGACCGGCTCCGGGAGATCGACGCTCAGGTCGAACGGACGCCCAATGTTCCCGGACCGCCCTAGACGGCCGGCCGCTCGCAGACGCAAACGCGTGGGAGTGGCCTCCAGGACCATGTCGCCTATGGCATACCCAGGGGCATCGACCTCAACGGTCACGTCCTCGATCGTCTGGGCGATTGCAAAAGCCGGAACATCTCCCAAAGGAGAGCCGAGCTGGGTCTCAAGCCGGCGCCGGACACCCCTCAACCCGCGGCCGATAAGGCTGTCGTATTCAAGGGTGGCGGAATATACTTTCCGCCCCAACTTGACCGAGATGCTGCCGATCATTCGAAACTCCTGCGGAATATTCTCCGACTGAAGAGTTGGGCGCCTGATGGCGGCGAATTCAAGGCGATTAACGTCGGAACGGGTTGTTAGGCTCGCGGGAGAGCAGCGAGGGATGGCCGGGGGTTGGTCTTGCGCCGGACCTGCCCCCCAACCTTGGACCAGGTCGG
>DEWY01000003.1:61358-135957 GCA_002363865.1 Caulobacteraceae bacterium UBA3198 | reverse complement strand
CCGAATTTCCGGCGCCACCTCACGACTGCTGGGGCCGGTGCGTCTAAGCCGCCAAGAGCGGCGCGATGGGCCCCGCTCGGCGTTTTGGCGCCCGCGCAACGGCGGCCTAGACTGTATCCATGGCTGATGGCGAAGACGAAGAGGCAGCGGGGCATGGCTCGCCCGGTTACGAGGGCTACCTGTACCAGATCGACGTCTCGATCTGGGCCGCGCTGGAATTCGTCCTCGTCAAGCGCCAGGCCCGGCAGGTGGTGCTGGAGCCCGCGGGCTATGACGATGTCGAGGCGCCGCTCGCGGACGACGAGATCGGCCCGGTGGCAACAGGCGCGCGGGTGGTCGGGACCCAACTCGTTATCCAGGCCAAGCTTCGCAACACTGGCCCTTGGGGCCTAAACGACCTCAAGCGGCTTCTGAAGCATGGCAAGCGGCGGGAGTCGGTCGCGGCGCGCTTGAAGCGCGACGCTGGCAGCGCCTACCTGCTAGTGACCAGCGCAGATCTCGTGGGCCGGGCCCGCGAGACTGCCATCAACACCCTGCGCGCCAGCAAGTGGCCGGCGGGCTTGCCGAAGACGATCAAGGACGTGATCCCCACGGGCGACGGCCGTTTCGCCGTGCTGGCGACCCAGGACCCGGACAAGCTCGCCAGCAACCTGCAGCGGCTGCTGGAGGAGTCCTTCCGCGTCCCCCGATCGCGCATCGAGGCCTGCCTTATCGCGCTGAGGGCCGAGGCGACGGATCGATTGCGGGGCGGCGCCGGCGGCGTCTGGACCCGCGAGCAGCTGGTGGCCATCCTTCGGGCGCATGGCGGGCGCCTCGCCCGGTCGGCGGAGCGCGAGACCTTCGTGCCGCCCACCAATTGGGCGGAGATCCGGAGTCGCATGGCCGAAAACCATGCTGTGATCCTTGCCGGCAGCTCCGGCACGGGGAAATCGACAGGGGCCAAGGTGCTGGCGGAGGAGCTCGCCGACGAAACCCCCGGGCTGACGCCGGTTCTTGTCGAGCGCGGTCCCGACCAAGTGCGATTCGACCAGACAGCGGAACCAGTGATCTTCCTCATCGACGACCCCTGGGGCCACTATCGTTTCAGCCCGGGCGCCCGCCCCTGGAACGACGAGCTTGGGCGTCTACTGGAGACGGCGAGCGCCAATCGCCGGTTCATCGTCACCACCCGGTCCGACGTGATGGCGGAGAGCGGCGCCAAGCGCCTGGCGGCTAAGTGGTACGTCAACCTCGAGGTCGAGAACTACGGCGCCCTCCAGCGGCAACGCCTCTTTGAGAACCGACTGCCCCAACTTCGCGAAGAGCTGGTGCTGGTGGCCGATCGCCACCGGCGTCGGGTGCTCGACGACCTAGCGAGTCCACTGGAGATCCAGAAGTTCTTCGACGCGCTCGGCGAGGGCCCTCAGGAGGAGAACGAGCACGCGTTTGTCCAGCGGTGCATCGCCTCGGCGCACGAATCTGCCATCGAGGACACCGTCGTCCAGCAGGTGCAGGCCCGCGAGGCCTTGCCGGCGGCCGCCATCGTCTGGGGCGTCCTGAAGGCTCGGCCCAAGGTCTCGACCGAAATCCTCGACGCTCTCGAAGCCGACCTCGGCGCGCGCTTCCGCGAGCTGGAGGACGCGATCTCACCCCTGGTCAGCGTGCTAGTGGCCGCCCGCCACCTGAGGCAGGACGACGTCTGGCTGAGCTACTACCACAACCGCATCGAGAAGGCCCTAGAGACGGCCATCAAGGCCAAGCCTGCCCAAACGGGCCGCCTGCTCGGTGGCCTTGTCGACGCCTTCCTAGCCCTCGGCGACGAGTCGGGCGCGGACGACTGGGGCCGGGAGAGCGCCGCTCTGTTGATCAACGCCGTCGCGGACGACTCGCCGCTACGGGCACGCGTCAGCCCGGCCGCCCAGGCCCGGCTCGACGCCTGGCTGGAAGCGGGCCTGCAGAGCTCCGAGCCGGAGTTCCGGCGGCGCCTCAGGATGGCGGCGGCGGTCGGCCGCTCTTCGCTGTGCCAGGTGGCCCGATGGCTGGTGCATCGCACGCGGCCCGGCCACGACCTCTTCCTGGAGCACTGGTCGCCCGACCCGGACGACGAAGCGTGGTACGACGCGCGGCGGGCGGAGCCGCTGACGGCGATGGTCTGCGCCCGCTTCATCCGCGACGTGCTGCCGGACGAGCGGGACGATCACCGGCGCGAGTTCGTCGAAAGGGTGCAACGCCTGGCCGGGGACCTCACTGCGGCCTTCCTGGACGCCGCCCACGCCATCGTCGGTTACGGTGTCAACTGGAACAGCGAGATGATCGCGGAAGGGGCGCTGCAGGACCTCGACGGCTTCGAAGCCGTGGCCGAGTCGGCGATCGCCGTTTGGGAGGCCACCTACGATCCCGCCATCGAACTGGCCGCGCTCAATGGCGAATACAGCGACGACGCGCTGGAGCGGATTTGGGAAGACCGCGCTGAGGACGGCCACACGGCGGGCGAGTTGCTGGACGCTTACGTCCTCAAGCTAAGGGACACTCGCGGCTGGCAGGCCGTGGCCGCGAGCCGGCTCGTCGACGGGCTGGTCCCACATTGGATCGCGGTCCTGACCAAGGGAGAAGAGGCGCCGTCGGCCGACGAGGTGCTGGCTTTAGCATCGGCGGCCAATCAAGCCGGGCGGGCCGCTCGCTTCTGGTGGTTCGCCAGCAGCCACTGGCACGACGAGCTCTGGCCTCAGCTGCAGGCCGTCCTCGACGGCCCCCTGGCCGACCATGACCTCCTGGCGGCGGCCGCGAGCACGGCCAGCCGCCACCAGCCGGCCGAGCTCCTCGCCCGATTCCAGCATTGGGCAGGAACGGACCCGTTACGCCTCGCCGCCGTGGTGGAAGCCCTGTTCCATCCCAAGAGTTGGGACACGGAGCCGGGCGATGACGAGCGCGCGTTCCTGCAGGGCGCGGCGGCTCAGCTAGGTCCGGTGATCGGCCCCACCCTTGTCGCGGTTGCCCGGCATGACAAGGACCCGCCGGCCCTTACGGCGGAGTCGCGGACCTGGCTCGAGGCGCTCGATGTGAGCGTCTACCCGCGGCTTGGTCTGCCGAGGGCGAGACTGATCAGCAGCGCCGGCGGAGACCCGGCACCACACCTGCCGGCGCTTCTATCGCAGGTCACTGACAGCGATAAGCAGGACATGCGGGCCGCGGTCTGGGCGGCGGCGCAGGTCGCGAGCAGCGGCGACGCGGCCCAACTCCAACTACTGCTAGCCCACCGGTTCGCCGACGTGCGCAAGATCGCGCTCGAGACACTGGGTGCCAAGGAGGTCGGCGCGCTGCCGCCGGCCTTGCTCGCGCTGGCGGAGGACAAGGGCAACCGCGTACGGCGCGCGTTGGTGGAGCTGTTGGCGAGCCACCCCTCGCCCACCCATACGGGGACCCTGCTGCAGCTCATCGGCGACAGCTGGCAGCCGCAGTCGAGGTACTATGGCGAAGAGGCCCATTACCCGATCGCCCAGCGCGCCGCCGAGGTCCTGGCGGAGGGATTGGATGTCCCCTTGGATGCGCTCGATGGGCTCGTGGCGCGCGCACGCGAGACGGAGGACGCCGGGCTGAGGACGAAGGTCCTAGCCGTCCTGGCGCGAGTGTGCGGCCGCGACGGTCGCGGGCGGCTCGTAGACCTGGTGCGCGACCGGACAAACTATCCGCTGGGTGCGGCGGCGGCCGGCGCGCTCCTCGACACGGAGGTGACGGTCGAGTCAGACCTCTTGGCGGCCATGGATGGACGCGAACTGCTCTCCCGCCATGCCACGGTGGCGGTCGAAGCGGGCCTTCTTTTCGGCGCCAAGGCGGGGCTCGCCCACCTGCTCGCCGTGGCCCAGGCCGTGAGCGGGCACGCGAGCCGTAGGGCGCTCCTGGTGGCCCTCGCGGCCGCCGCGCTGGAGCGGACCGACGGAGCGGCGGAGGCGATGACGGCGCTGCTGCCGGCCAAGCTCCAGGCCGGATTGAAACCGGCTTGCTATGATGGTCCGCCCCTTGCGCGCGCCGATCTACCGGACGGCGACCCACGTATCGCCGACCAGCTCGTAAGGCGGCTGGCCTTCCTGTTCACGCCCCGGCCGGCGACTGCGGGGCCGGCCGAGACGGCGGAAACTGCGGTTGGCGATATCTCTGCCAAGTGATTCGCGGATCACCGCGCTAAGCGGCCGGGGCGTGGGTGGCGAGCTCGGCGTCGAGCGCAGAGAGCCTGGCTTCGTCCGCCGCTGTGAGCACGAAGTCCGACCGAAGACGTGCGGACTCGCGCCGGACTATGTCGAGGTCCCGGCGGAGCTCGGCGAGGATCTCCAGGCGAAGGAGTTGGCCGGCGGCCTCGGTGGGATTACGGGTGGCCAGGCGCTCGGCCACCTGCAGCGCGCCGGCGCGGTCGTTCGCGCGCCATAGACAGCCTACGAGGTGGCGTCCGGCCTGATCATGATGGGCTGGCGTGACCGTGCCGTCCCTCACTAGGCCAAGGAGACTCTGCGTGATGGCGCTGGAAGCCCCCTCCGCCAGGAGGAGGACCACACCGACGAAGTCATCGGAGACCAGGAGCTTTTCGACGACCGGCGCGCGGTCCGCGCGCCCTTGACGTGACAGGAGGCGCTCGGAGAGCTTCTGCACCCGCCGGACGATCCCGGCCAGCTCCGCCTCGAAGGGCTTCCGGTACAAGCTCAGCGCGTCGCAGAAGGCGCTCGCCACGACAAGCATGACCTCAAGTTCGCGCACGACGGCGAGGTCCGACACCAACGGCGCAAGGTCCCGGTCATAGTCGAGCAGGTCGCGACGATCGTTGAGCCGGCGGATTCCCTCCGTGCGGACGAACGCTTTGCAGAGGCCGATGATGGCCTCGCGCCGCGCGGGCCACGGGCGCTCGGAGCGGGCCTGCCGGCGCAGATGGGCGGCGTGGCGGTTCGCATCCCAGGAGGCCAGCTCGCCCAGGGTCCAGTTCAGCTGCGGCGCAACACGGCGGGCCTCCGCCGGCACCGCCTCGATGAACCGCAGGACGACCTCGGCGGCTCGCTCGCGATAGCCCGAGCGCTGTTGAGCCAGAAGGTCCAGTAGACCCAATACAACCGGCTGGGCCTGCGTCTTCATCAGATCGAGGACGACCCCATGGGCCGGGGTGAACCGATGCGCGTCGAAGCGCTGGCCGCCGCCCAGGTCGTGGATGAGGGTGAAGGCCTCCCCCTCCTCAGCGCCGAACCCGTCCGCCAGGAAGCGGGCCGCTTCGGCCCGCATGGCGTCGCCGCCAGACAGCCAGCGGTCGACGGCGCGCCGATAGTCGTCGGCCGTCCGTGCGCCGAGCGGGGCGGGAAGCTGCGGCGTCGGCGGCGGCGGGGCGGCGGGATCGTAGGGCGCGAGGTCACGAGGCGGCCTGGCGATGACGCCGGTCAGCGTCTGACCTTCCACGAGGTGGGTGCGCAGGACGAGGCTCTCGCCGCAGGCGCTGCGGAAGGCGGCGAAGAGGGTGTCGAAGGCCGCTGCGACGTTCGCCCAATCCAGGGCGTCGAACGCTTGGAGAAGCGCGGCAAGCGGCGTCGACTCGTCGGTCTCCAGGTGCGCGGCGAAGCTGTTGCGAAGCGGCCGCAGGCGGTCCAGGACCTCGGAAAACCTGAACGCTGTGGTCAGGGAAGCCAGGGCCGCGGAGGGGTGGCCGTCATCCCTCAACAGTTCGTCGAGGCCCTTCATATATTGCGGCGCCGTCGCAGCCACGGGCCGGGTGACCAGGCAGTCGGCGAAGCTCACCACGTCGGTCAGAAGGCGCGCCCTCAGGATACGGACGACCCGCAGGAAGGCGCCGAAGCGCTCCGTCTCGCCGCGCTCGCGGCGGATCCAGCGCGCGATCAGGTTGAGTTGCCCCGCGCGCGCATGCAGCGGATGGGTGTTCAGCATGGCCACGGTCTGCGGCCGCGTCAGGGCTAGCGGGTCCGAGCTCACCTCGACGCCGGCGCCCGGGCCCGAAGCGCGGAAGCCGTCGAGCAACTTCTGGAAGGCTGGGTCGCTGAGCTCCATCGGCGCCCGGTGGGCCGCGTAGCCGGGCAGGCCGAAGGCGCTGAGGTGCCTGTAGATTTCACGCGCGCCATCGACGAAGACGTCGGCCTTGCTGGTCTCGATGTCGTTCCACAGCTCGATGCGGCGGCCAAAGTCGAGGTCCTGGACGTGGGCGCCCAGGCGATCCCGGGCCGTCGCGAAGTACTCCTCGAACCAGCCGGCGTAGGTCTCCTTCAACTCGTTGTACGCCTTGACCGACCCGTAGGCCTTGAGCGGCTTGCGGAGCGCTCGGGCGTGGTCGATGAAGTCGCACGCTCTCACGAGCACGTGGCGGGCTAGCATCCGGCCCTCCCAGGCGTCGGGAGCCGCTCGGGATAGGGCGAAGGCGAGCTCCATCTCTTCCACCAGGAAGCGGAGCTTCTCGACGCGGATCGTGATCGGGTCGGGCGAGATCATGGCCCAGCTAGATAGGGTCGGCCCGCAACGTTTGCAGGCGCGTGCGACGTCTTGCCATCCGGACCTAGGGGTTTGAGCACGCGCCGGGCCAGCAGCTCAGCTGGAGGCTGCGGCGCCCGGGCGCGAGCTAGCCCGCGTTGGCATTGCCGGGGTTCACCAAACTGGGTCAGTGCGTTCACGACCGCGAAGCGCCACCGAGAAGGAGGACCACAGCTTGCTCCGTTTTGCCACGGCCCGCCTGCTTCCGACTGGCGACGACGATGACCTGGGCTGGGCTGGGCTGGATCGTGGGGCGCACGAGCTCCGCGCAGCGCGGAGCCGGAGCTGCCCTATGAGATCTACGTCTCACGCAGCCCTGACAACGATGGTCGGACCCTGGTCGCGGCGAGCCTGCACGCCGGCCTAGGCTATGCGCTCTACTACGCGGCTATGCGGAAATATCCAGGCAGCGCCATCACCCTCTCCTGCCGTGGACAGGTCCTGAGCCGCCGACCGCACCGGGCAAGCTAGGCTCAGGTGGGCGCTAGGCGCCAGGCGACCCGCAGGCCGACTGCTAGGACCGCCCTCGTCGGCGCACGGCCGTGCGTCGCTGCTCATCGAGGTAGTAGTCGTCGACGAAGCCGAGGTCCATGAAGCGCGCGGCCACAACGGAAGCGTCCTGAGCGACGTTCATCTCAGCCAGCGCCTTCGCGAGGCGGTCGACCAGCGCGGCCTTGACGCTCCGCGTGAACCTGAACGCGCGTGGAGATTTTCGAAGCAGGGCATCGGCAAAGTCGTCATCCCCCGCCAGGACCTCCTGGGACCACCCATAGGGACGGTCCCGCATGCCCTCGATCAGGGTCTCTCTCAGCTTCGCCGGCATCCAGGGCCCCGCATCGCTCAGGAGCCAGGCGAGACACTCGAACGCGTTGAAGGACTTGCGGGAGTAGCTGAGGTTGTGCGCGTCGACAAAGGTGTAGGAGAGCTCGCGGCTCGCATAGTTGCCGAAGGTCGGGTGTCGCCAGGCGATGAGTTCGCCGCATAAGGGGGGTTCGCCGTCGGTCGTTTCCGGCGGGCCTCCATAGCCGGGAGATTGGTAGGCGTCCTTTCGGCCTGCAGCCATTAGGTCGTCGAATACGTCGGCGAAGCCGTCATCGAGGCCGGGTATCGTGAGCTGCGGCGCGTACATCGCCAGCGTGCCGGGATTGTCCCTGGCGCACTCCATGAGGCCCGGCCATCGACGCAGGAAGGCGTGTACCTGGTCCGGCGGGGAGAGCTGGCAAAGTCCTAGGTCCTCGCCTTCTTCAGCCCAGTCCATCTGTAGGGCCGACCACCCAAGGTTCAGACCCCGGGCTCGGCCTCGGTCGTCAAGGCGGTGTGGCAGCGGAAAGATCCAGCGACGACCGTGATTGAGGTCGGGGAACCGCAGGACGGACTCCTTGATCTCGACGAGGTCAAGCCACCATTCGTCCGTGACGACGGGCGGCGTGACGCCCTTCGCGATCAGGAAATCCCGGGCGACGATCAGCGGACTCTCCTCAGGGCGGAGCTTCTTCAGAAGCTCACCGGCAACGAAGTCGATGCCTCGTGCGGTGGACACGGCAAGCACGTCGGCCAAGGGCGGCGAGTGCTTGAGGATTTCGGCCTGGCCGACCTCATGCCAGACGGGCAGGACCAGCCGCCGGTCCTCGGCGATTTCGCGGCTTACCAGGCCATTGAGCTCGCGTTGCGCCCAGCGCTTGGCGAAGAAATGCGGGCTCAGGACGACGATCCCGAACCGGGAATTGGCGAGCCCGCGATCGATCGATTCTCGTAGGCTGTCGCCGATGTTGAGCGAAAACTCGTCGTACCAGACGGCGAGGTGCTGAGCGCGAAGCAGCTCCGCCAACGGCCGCACGCAGTCGTCCTTGTCCTCGCTGGCGTGGCAGATGAAGACGTCGTGCAGCATCAGCAGGCCTGCTCTTGGACGCCGCCAGGCAGGTGAGCGGCTGCTTCGCGTAGAGGCTGTTTCACCCGGCCATATTGCAGGTTAAGCAATGCTCGCGAAATGGTGTCAGCCGAGGTTTCCGCCATCCGTGTTGCACGAGACCACCGGCGGGCGACGACGACCATCTCTCAGGACGATCGACGCCGGCCAGCATCTCCCGCGTGAGGTCATGAACCGAGGTCAACAGGCGCGTCCCATATTGCGTGTCCAGCTTGGCCTGTCGGCTGAGATTCACGAACTGCTTCTCAGCCACGATGATGTCGACGAGTGGCAGCGCCGTGACGAAGGCCGCCATGTCCCGCAAATCATTCTCGGTCGTCGCGCGGGGCTGATCCTCCAGACGTACGGCCAGTTGCCGCTCCGCGTTCAGGACCGGAACATCGGTGACAACGCGCTTTGCCCAGGCGCCAAGGTCGCGGACCTCCTTCCACGGCATGCCGGCCTGCCGCCCGACCGCCAGGATGACATCGACCTCGTCGATCACCAGAAGAGCGCCGTAGGCGCGCAACCGCATAACGAAACTCTCGCCAGACATCCTTTGACGTCGCGCGGTCATCCTGGCGAGCAAGGCCTGCGACTCGACCGAAAACCGACGGACCCCTTCCCTGCGGATCACGTCATCGCCGCCGGCGAGGTAGCTGAATAGGGCCTGCATAGGACGCTGCCGTATGGGGCCCACGGCGGTCGGCGGGATCTCGAAGACGCCGGACGCATATTCAGCCGCCGCCTCGAACCAGAGGTCGGATAGGAACCAATCATCGTCCGCCTCGGGTGCTGGCGCTCCGATCGCATGGGCGATGCACCGAAGCAGCATCACCTCGAGGATCCGCCGCGACCACGCAACACCCTACCGCCGCTGATCGTCGCCTGCACATGCGCCAGGTGCGTTCGTCGGACCCGATTGTCGACCTTGATGGTCTCGTACAGCGTGGTGAAGCTCAGCGGCACGACAATCTCGCCCGCTTCCAGCGCTTCGACGACGACGGTCAGGGCAGCGTGATCTCGCGGGTGCTCGGCCTTGTCCCAGGCGCCACGCGCCAGGGCGATCCAGGCTGGTCGAGATAGAGGACCTTCGGCGGGGTAGTCACAGCGTCGTCCAGGCGCCCAGGGCCTCTCTCTGACGTCACTGCCGGTCTCCGACTCTGACCCGGACCTCACCCACACGCCAAGCCGGATTCATGGGCTGGCGTAGAGCTGAGAGATGACGGCGGCGCAGAGTTCAAGCGTCTGGAGCGTAAGCGCGGGGCTGAGCACGGTGCTGCTGGGATGAGCGCGGTCGTTACGCATCATTCTCAGCCCCAGCGCCAGGGGTGGTCCACCCGCCAGTTCCTTCAGAAACCCGTCCGCGACCGCCTTTTCCATAAGGGGAGCGAAGGTGTCTTTTGGATGGGCTCTCGCTCCGAGTCTCAGGCGTAAGGCGAGTTCAACGGTCCTGAACGCCTGCCCCTCGGCAAGCGCGCTGAGGTCGTATGAGAACCAGGCGTACAGGAAGGCATTGCGCGCGGTGTCGAATGATCTAACGACCTCGGCCGGGACCTGCGCCGGCAGTTGGATCGACGCCACCCAGTCGTGCTGCTCTTCGAGCGTAAGCGGCGCCGTTCCGTCGCGGCCCGTGGTTCCCGCGACGTAGGGATCGGCCTGCCAAATCGTCTCGAGCCGCTTGAACATCGCGATAGCTTATCGCAAGTCGGTGCGCGCGAAGCCTGGCCGTATCTCTGCTGACCAGGCCGCAGCCCGCCTCCCCGCGCGGCCGGTGAAATCCGCGACCTTCCAACCCCATGAACGCGTTCGACCACATTGACGGGACCGATGTGGAACCGGTGGGCACCTGATCAGTCCTGGCGACTACCTCGCCTTCGCGCCGCCAGGTACGCGTCCACACGCCCCAATGAAAGCTAGCGAGCTTTCGGACGCGGATGGGCGATCCGCCAGCTGGGCCCGGTCCCGCGATCCATGCGGATCGCAAAGGCCGCCACCACTCGGCCCTTCCACACATCGGCCGTATCGGGTTCGAAGGTCACGGCAACCGGCTGACCCGATTGGAATTTCTGGACGTCGAGTACACGAAGAGTTTCGCGTCCCAGGACCCAGGTGGCTGCGCCTGTCCAAGGTGAGCTGTAGACCGGTGTGCCGTTCAGGTCGAAGTCGTAACCAGGGCCGCGGCCTTCGACCTGCTCGATCCGCAGGTCGGGGGGACGCTTCTTCCCGTCAAAGTCATAGTGCCAGCCGGCCAGCCACGCCGGCTCTGCACGGCCGCCGCGGACGATGATCGGGTCTTCCCCAGCGTCCCGGACAGCCGCGACCGCCTCCTTGAGGGCGCGCCAATAGCTGGCGGCGGAGCGGGGCGCGCGGCGAACCGGCGCCGCTCCCTTGATGAGCTCGCGAAAGGCGGCGGCGGCGGCAAACTCCCGCAACGTGCCCTCCCACCATTCAAGCTCGTTGCTGACCGGCTCCTCCATCGGGGGCTGCGTGTAGCGGGCCTTCTGGGTGAGGAATCGATACCGATAGCTAGAGAGGTCGTCGTGCACGAACCTGACCTCGCCGATGAGGGGCACCGGGAAGGCACCCTCGGCCTTGGAAAACGCGGTGCGGCCGGCGGCCTCGGCGATCGCAGCAAGCCGAGCCGGATCGATAACGGCCCGGGTGATCTCCGAGAGCCGGACCGCCTCGATCTCGGCTTGACAGGCCTCTAGGGTCCGAACGACCTCCCCCATCAGCAGTGTCGCCTGGGCCGGGGTGCACGCATCCGCTCGCAGCGTGGCCACAACCTCGGCGACGCGTTTTGCCGGGAGATCTTCGGCCGCCTTCCGCATGGCGGCGAGGTGTTCCAGAAGGCGGCGACGAGTCCGGTCGTCGCGTGGCAGGAGCAGTCGCTTCAGGTCTTCGCCGATCTCGACGCCGGCGCCTCGCCGACGGCCGCTTGGCGACGGCATCGCGGCGGCCAGGAGGAGGGTCTGCAATCCGGCCTGACCCTCCACGTCCGCCTCGCCCGACCAGCTGTAGATGCGGGCGCTGATGTAGTTCGGCCCCTCCAGCCGGTCGATCTCTTCGGCCAGGGCCCCGATCTCCTGGCCGTAGCCCTCCTCGAACCGCTCCCCTGCTCCGACGACACGCAGGACGGCGTGCAGGATCGTGCCGGGCGACAACGCCGGTTCGCGGGGATGGTAGGAGGCGCTCGGATCGAAACTCTGGTTGCGGAAGAGGGCACCTGCCGCCTCGGCCGGTCCATCCTCGATGCGGCCAGTGGCGCCCGCCTCGCCCATGAGCCCGATCAAGCTGCAGGCCAACACCACTTGGCTGTCCAGCCAGGCATTTTCGACGACAGCCTCGAAGACTTCGGCGCGCTTCGCTGGCTCATCGAGCCGCGCAAGGCCAACAGCGGCCACCTCCTCCCACGGCTTCCGCAAAAGGCCCGCGGTGACGATCGGCCGAACCAGCGCGTAGCCGTGACCGGTGTTCCAACCCAAGAGGATTTTCCGGCGCCACTTGAGCATCATGTCGACGCTCCAGCCGATGGCCTGCCGCTCGCCGGCCTTGGCGGCCTGGGCGATGCGCAGGGCGCTGTCATGAAGATGCCGGCTGATAGACGGCCACGCGGCCTGCAACGTCTCCCAGCTCGCCTCGCTTTCCGGCGAGATCGTGTCGGCAAGGCTTTCCCACCCTCCGACGAACCGTAGCCACACGGACCTGTATTCCGCGGCCCCGGAGCCGGCGGGCGTGAACAGGGACCCGCGCGCTGGGGGCGCGCCGGCCGCTTCGGCCTGGCGACGGGCTGCGCCGTCCACAAGCGCCCGAAAAAGCGTGGCCGGCAGGTTGAACAGCGCATCGGTCGCTTCGGGCGGGGCAACCTTGCGGGCCTCCCGCATCACATGTGCGGCGATGTAGGCGCAACTCTCGAAGAACCGCTCGTCGCGCTGCGGATGATCTCCGGCGCGGACGACCAGGTCGCGGTAGGCGCGCGCCCACTCCCGCGCATATGACCGCGAGTCCTCGCGCTTCAGGGCGGCATAGTTGAAGGGCGCGTTGCCCGGGTCTGTCGGGCCCTGGGCCAGCGCGTAAAGCAGCCGGTGCAGCGCGATCGTTTCCCAGAACAAGGACTGAAACTCTTCGAAACGGCCCGCCTCCATCAGGCCCAGGAGGTCGGCGGCCGCATCGCGCAGGATCTCCTCCGTAAGCGGCGGGGATTCGCGGCGTGGCGGCGAGGAGAACCGGAAGGCCAGTCGAATCAGCAGCCGCTCCAGGCGCGAGAGGGCGGCGGTGGGCGCCCGCGCCAGGACGACCTCGCCGTCATAGGCGATCCCGGGCCACGGCGCGAAGCTCACGCCGCAGTCCGGGCCTCGGCTGGCGAGAACGGCGGCGAGCGCGCCGAGCCTTACGTCCGAAAGGACGCGGCGGCCCTTGAGGTCACGCCGAAGCGCCACCTCGCCGAAATCGAACGGCATGACCACCGCGAGATCCTCGCCTGCAGCGGGAAGGAGGCCATAGGCCGAAGCGTTGCCCCATTGGTCCGCCATCATCCCGTCACGCAGCTCCGCGCTCCAGGCGGTGTTGGCCAGGAAGGCTTTCATGAGCGCGTGGCGGCGCGCTGGGCGCATGAAGTCGAGGCTTCGAATGACGAAGAAGCCCAGGGCGCTGAGGTTGGCGGTGAACCAGCCGACATTGAGCAGGGTGGCGGCGACCCCGACGTTCAAGGGCACGACGCCGAAGGCGATTAGCTGCAGGCCGATGAGCATGAGCAGCGCCAGCGACATGCCGCCAACAGCGAGAGCTTCAGTCTCCCGGAAGTAGACCTGCAGCCGGTTGCCGCGCGAGGACCGAGCCTCGAACAGCAGCCCGACCAGGCCAATGACCAGGGGGTAGACGAGGCCGAGAAGTGCCGCCTGGGCGCCGAACAGGCCAAGGTTGATGGTCTGGAGGTCCCGGAAGTAGTCCTCGACATCGGGCGGATCTGGCGTCCATGCAGGCGCCGGGACCAGGGCCGCGCCAAGGGTGACCGCTACGTAGGCCGCCAGCGCGAGCGCAAGTGACAGGCGCGAGTGTCGATCGATCAGCCCCAGAATGCGGCGGACGAGGCCCGGCCGCCACTCCCGGCTCGCCGGGTTTAGGCGCAGGTGGCGAGCATGTTGGCGCCTCACGACCGAGCGCAGCCCGGGTTTGCACAGCCCGGCGGCGCCCTTCGCGAGCAGCTGGAGGCTCATGGCAGCTCGCCGCCCGCAAACAGCTTGCGACCGGGGTCGGAGGGCTCGAGAGACTTGGCCCTAATAAGGCGCTTGATCAGGTTCATTTCGCCCTCCCCACGATGGCATCTCGGTGGGCCCGCCGCAAAGGCATGGCTGGCCAAGCCCATGCCAAGCGCCGGGTCCAAGTACGTAGGCAGCGTTCAAGCCGTAATTCACTCTGCAAGCCGATCTGCGATGTCGTTGAAGGCGGCGTGCTTCGCCATTCTCACAAGATGGGCATACCGCTGGGTCTTTCCTGGAGCCAGCCACGGCTGCTCCGGTTCAACTCTCCCCGGGGAGTCGATCGCTTTCCCCCAGTGCGGCCTGTCCGAAAGTCGCCAATGATTCAGGAGCAGACGTTCTTCGGCCAAGCTCCGGATTGCCTCCCGAAAGCGGACACCCTCAACGTCGGCTATCCATCTGCGACCTTGGCAAAACGGCCCGCTCAAGCCGACGCGCCTGCTCCTATGCAGCCTCCGGCTTCACCTTCGTCACCTCATCCAGGTGATCTGACCACCAGCGCATCATGGTGCGGCGCCCGCTAAGCCATTCGGCGGCGTTGTAGACGGAGCGGATGTCGCCCTCGGCGTGGGCGAGTTGGAGCTCGATCCAGTCGCGGTTGAACTCGTGCTCATTGAGCACGGTGGAGGCCGTAGAGCGGAAGCCGTGCACCGTCGCGCGACCATGGTAGCCCATGCGATAGATCGCATAGATCATCGTATTCTCGGAGATCACACCGCTGCGGGTCGGGGCCGGGAACAAGAGTTCGGAACGGCCGGAAGCTTCCCTGATCTCGGCCAGGATTTTGATCACCTGCGGCGTCAGGGGCACCAGGTGGTCACGGCGCATCTTCATGCGCGCCGCAGGAATTCTCCAGAGCGCCCCATCCCCTTCCAGGTCTTCAAACTCCGACCAGCGCGCAAAGCGAACCTCGGACGTGCGGACGAAGGTATGGATCAACAGCTCGAGGGCGAGCTTCGTCTGCGCCGCGCCGTTGTAGACGGCGAGGTCTTGCATGAACTGCGGAAGGTCCTTCGGGAGGATGGCGGAGCGCCGTTTGGCCGGCGGTGCGCTCTTCAAGGCGCCGCGGAGATCGGCGGCGGGATCCCTGGGGCACACCCCCAAGGCGACGCCGTATCGGAAGATCGCGCTGGCCATCTGCAGCACCCTGCGAGCCATTTCTGGCGCACCTCGGCCCTCAATGCTGCGGATCGTCGAGAGCAACTCGACGGGCTCAATCTCAGCGATGGGCCGACGCCCCAGATAGGGGATCAAATCGGCGTCCAGGCGCGTCTTCAGCCGATCTGAATAGCTGGGCACCCATCCATCCTTGCGGGCGTCAAACCACTCATTGGCCACCGCCTCGAAGGTGTTTGCGGCCGCCATCCTCTTCCGGGCTTTTGCGACTTTGCGCTCGTGAGCAGGATCCATGCCCTTGGCGAGCAGCTCACGGGCGTCATCCTTTGCTCTGCGCGCCTCTCGCAGAGACACGGCCGGATAGGCCCCGAGGGCCAGCAGCTTTTGCTTCCCACCGAACCGATAACTGAAGCGCCACAGGCGTGACCCGCTGGGGTTCACCAACAGGAATAAGCCCTCGAAATCACTGAGTTTACGGGGCTTCGATTCGGGCTTGAGGCTGCGTAGCTGGGTGTCTGACAGGGGCATGCTGTTGGTATCGCGCGGCGATCTGTTGGTATCAAGCCCGAGGCGTACCAACAGGTGATCCGCATGCGGGTGAAACCGATTGAGCCAGAGAATGTGCGCAAAATAGTAAAACCGCTTTTTAATCAGCTATTTACTATGTCGCCACGGGCTGGAGGCAAACCCCGCGAAACGCCCCGCTGGTGGGCCCGGCAGGACTCGAACCTGCAACCAGACCGTTATGAGCGGCCGGCTCTAACCATTGAGCTACAGGCCCCATCAGCGGAGGGCCTGCGGTTAGCATGGGCTGCACGCAGCTTAAAGCTCCGGTTCAGGTTCAGCTTGCGAGGGTGGAACGCCAAGGCCGTCGCGGCGCTTTCTGCAGTGGCCTATGGTCAAGTTTCAACCGGACTGGAGATACCGATGAAAACCCTCATGCGCGCCGGCGTGCTCAGCCTGAGCCTCGCGGCCCTGGCGCCTGCCGCCCTGGCCCAGACCGTGTCCGCCCCCGCCCCGGCCGCTCCGGCCGCAGACTCCATGTTCCGCGCCACCACCCTCAACCTGTCGGGCCTTGGCGAGGTGGACGTGGCCCCCGACATGGCGAGCATCAATCTCGGTGTTCAGACCGAGGCCCCCACGGCCCAGGCCGCCATGCAGGCCAACGCCCAGCAGATGAGCCGGGTGATGGCGGCCCTGAACCGCGCCGGGATCGAGGGCCGCGACATCCAGACCTCGAACCTCAATCTGAACGCCCAGTACGACTATGTGGAAAACCAGCCCCCTCGCCTGCGCGGCTATCAGGCCAGCAATCAGGTGACGGTGAAGGTGCGTGACCTGTCGCGCCTGGGGGCGGCCGTAGACGCCACGGTCAATGCGGGCGCCAACCAGATCAACAGCATCAGCTTTGGCCTGAACGACCGCAGTCAGGCTGAAAATCAGGCCCGCCAGGCCGCCGTCCGCGACCTTCAGGCCAAGGCCCAACTCTACGCCCAGGCCACCGGCTATCGGGTCGGCCGTCTTGTGACCCTGAGCGAGGGGACCAGCTATTCGGCGCCGCAGCCGCCCATGCCCTACATGGCCATGGCCCGAGCTGAGAGCATGAAGGACTCCACGCCGGTGTCCGGCGGCGAGCTGACCGTGAGGGTGGATATTTCGGGTCTCTATGAACTGACCCGCTAAGGGATCGGGCCTTCGCTCCACCAAAGGGGGCGGAGGCCTATTCCAGCCCGGCGGCGGAAAAGGCGCTGGCCAGGCGGTCGGTCATGATCATGCCCGGCAGGGCCCGCTGCCCCTCCATCACCGCGGCGAAGACCAGGTCGCGGCCCGCGACCGGCCCGGCGGCCCAGCCGACGCTGCGCGAGCCGTCGGCCGCGGTGGGGCAGCTGATCGCCACGCCCTCGGCCGCAGGATCGAAGTTCTTCAGAAGATCTTCCACCGTCCGTTCAGCCTGACCCTGACACCCCGGATAGGTGCGGGCGCAGACCGTATTCGTTCCATAGCGATAGACGATCTTGCCGGAGCCACGTTCGGCGAGCAGCACGCAGGTCAAGGGATCGCCAATCCGCCGGCCGATTTCGCGATCCAGGACAGAGGGGTCGACCCCTTCAGGGCCGGCAGGCGAGCAGGCGAAGATCAGCAGGGCGGCCGCCGAGAGTGTGATCGCGGCGGGCCAGCGAACCATCAGGCAGCCTGCTTCATCTCATTCCCGTCGTCCAGCAGCACGACGGTGGGGGCATAGTTGCGAGCCTCTTCGGCCGGCAGCAGGCCGTAGGTCACCACGATGACCTTGTCGCCCTTCTGGACCAGACGGGCGGCCGCGCCGTTCACGCCGATCACCCGCGAGCCCCGGGGGGCCTCGATGGCGTAGGTGGTGAACCGGGCGCCGGTGGTGATGTTCAGCACATCCACCTGCTCGTGCGGCAGGATGCCCGAGGCGTCCAGCAGATCACGGTCGATGGCGATGGAGCCTTCGTAGTCCAGGTCGGCCTGAGTCACCGTAGCCCGGTGAAGCTTGGCCTTCATGAGGGTGACCAGCATGGGCGGAGCGCGTCCTTGCGTTCACGAAAACTGACAATCCCGCCAACCCTCAGGCTGTCCGGGGAGAAGGCATATACGCATTTCAACCCTCCGGTTCAATTGCCGCGTTGCAATAGGCTGCCGCAAGGGAAGTTACGCGGGAGCCTTTACGCTGTAAGGGATCAAGGGGTCTGGCGCGCTGCAACCTCGTTGGCCGCCCCTGCGCCGACCTCAGTGTGGCGGCGCAGAAAGGCGGTCATGTCCTCCAGGACCGGCGCTCGCCCGCGCAGGGGCTTGGACAGGGCCAGCAGAACACCGGCATGGCCGAGGTCGGGATAGACCTGCGTCTCCACCGCCACCCCCTGCGCCCGCAGGGCCGCGGCCAGGGCCTCGGTGTTGCGCGGCCGTACGACATTGTCGTCGCCGCCGGTGGCCAGGAAGGCTGGCGGCGCCGCGCCGTCCACCTGATTGATCGGCTGGGTGGCGGCCAGATCCGGCGCGCCGCCGAACACGCCGCGCACCGTCTCCCCCTTCAGCGGCAGGAAGTCATAGGGTCCGGCCAGACCCGCCACCGCCCGGATGCGCGAGGGATCAACGCCGGCGGCCTGCAGATAGCTGCGCTCCAGGCCCAGCATCACCGCGTTGTAGGCGCCGGCCGAATGGCCGATCAGAACGATCTGGCGCGGATCCCCGCCATAGCGGGCCGCATTCTCCACCGCCCAGGCGATGGCCTTCGCCCCGTCCTCCAGGAAGGTCGGATAGCTGACCTCGGGATAGAGGCGGTAGTCCGGCGCCAACGTCAGGAATCCCTCGGCCGCGAGCGCCCGGCCCACCCAGCCATAGTCCTGTCGGCGGCCGTCCTCCCAGGTCCCGCCATAGAAGAACACCGCCACCGGCGCCCCCTGGGCGCCGTTCGGCGGGGCGTAGAGGTCCAGGCGCTGGCGCGGCGCCTCGCCATAGGCCAGCCCCTGCCCGGCCTGCTGGGCGCGGTCGGTGGGGGTCAGGGTGGCGAAGGCGGTCAGGGGCGAACAGGCGCTGAGCGCCAGGCCAAGGACAGCGAAGGCGAGCGCCTGACGCAGGGGCGGCAAGGTCATGTTGAGAGGTCTCCTTGGTTCGGCTTGACGCCGGCCCGCCGGCCCGGCGCTATGGCGGCCCGCACCACATGAACCACTCTACGAAGGGATGACACCGATGGATGGCGAATTTTCCGCAAGCGGCCTGCAGGCCATCGGTCCGGCCCTTCAGGGCGTGGTCGACGCCGGCGACCTGTCGGGCTTCGTCACCCTGGTCTGGCGGGGCGGCAAGGTCGTCCAGGTGGATACGATCGGCCGCCGCGATGTCGAAGGCGACAAGCCCATGACCCGCGACACCATCTTCCGCATCGCCTCCATGACCAAGCCGATCACCTCGGTCGCGGCCCTCATGCTGCTGGAAGAGGGCCGGCTGAAGCTGGACGACCCCATCACCCGCTGGGCGCCGGAATTCGCCGACATGCAGGTGCTCAAGGCAGCCGACGGCCCCCTGGACCAAACTGTCCCCGCCGAGCGCGACATCACCATCGAAGACCTGATGACCCACCGGGCAGGGCTGGCCTATGGCTTCACCTCCATGGGCCCCATCGCCCAGGCCCATGAGACGGCCCTGGGCCCGGCGCTCGGCACGCCGCTGACCCCTGACGAATGGATGAAGCGCCTGGGCGGCCTTCCCCTCAGCTATCAGCCGGGCGCGCGGTTCCACTACAGCCACGCCACCGACGTCCTGGGCTTCATCGTCGCGCGCATCGAGGGCAAGCCCCTCGACCGGGTGCTGCAGGACCGCGTCTTTGGCCCGCTGCGCATGACCGACACCGCCTTCCATGTGCCGCCGGAAAAGAGCGACCGGGCGGCCAAGCTCTACCGGATCAATCCGGAGACTGACGTCATGGAAGAGGTGACCTTCCCCTACTACGCCTCACCCCCGCTCTTCGCTGCGGGCGGCGGCGGCCTGGTCTCCACCGCCGACGACTATCTGAAGTTTGCGCGCCTGATGCTGGGCAAGGGCGAGGTGGACGGGGTGCGTCTTTTGAAGACGGAGACGGTGGAGATGATGACCGCCGACCGTCTCACCGAGGCGCAGAAGGCCATTCCCTTCATGGGCATTCCCTTCTGGCTGGGCCAGGGCTTTGGCCTGGGGGTCTCGGTGATCACCGATCCGGTGAAACAGGCCTGGATGGGGGCCGGAAACGCCGGGGCTTTCGGCTGGCCCGGCGCCTTTGGCACCTGGTGGCAGGCCGATCCGGCCGCCGACATGGTGCTGATCTATCTGATCCAGAACTCCAT
This sequence comes from Caulobacteraceae bacterium UBA3198, assembly GCA_002363865.1. Taxonomy (GTDB): domain Bacteria; phylum Pseudomonadota; class Alphaproteobacteria; order Caulobacterales; family Caulobacteraceae; genus Phenylobacterium. The sequence goes on along the minus strand of DEWY01000003.1, from coordinate 116,350 downwards.
GCCGCTTGGCCCTGAGGCCGCCGCCCAGCTGGCCACAGGCCAGCGGATGGGCGGCCGCGCGGCCCTGCCCGTCTTCCAGAAGACGGTCTACGCCGCCCTGGGCGGCTGAGCCGGCAGGGCGGCCTGCGTCAGCCCCGCGGGGCGACGCAGATCGGCCGGCCCTGGAACAGGTCGCCCACAAGGCTCCCGTCCCGGGCGGCGGCCCGGCGCGCGGCGTTCAGCGCCACGGTCTCGCCCGGCGCAGCCTGGCCAGGGCCGCAGACCGGGACGGTGGTGCGCATGCCCTGCGGGCAGCTGCAGATGTCTTCGCGCTTGTCCAGGCGGCTCGCCGGGACCTTGCACACGATGGGCAGGGTCCCGCCGCTGACGTCCAGGCAGACCTCGGTGGTGGTGGGCGTCAGATAGTCCCGGCCGCGATCCTGGGCGTGGGCGGCGCCAGCGGCGGCGAAGGTCAGGGCCGCCAGGGCGGCGAGAGCGGGCAGTCGTGTCATGGGGCAGGCTCCTTCGAGACCCATAAGCCACGGAAATGCGGCGTGTTTCAGGCGCGGCTTCCCCTGATGGTCGGGCTGGGCTATGGCCCCATCATGAGCCTGCGCCCCCTCTTCGTCACCCAGATCTATGAGTCCAGCCTCGCCGACGCGGCGGGCTTCGCCGACTTCAACGCCGAGCTGGAAGAGGCCGTGGAAATGCTGGCCGCCGAGGACCGCGCCGGCCAGGCCTGGTGCAAAGCCAACGCCTATGGCGGCTACACCTCCTACGCCTCCCTGGACGACCTGCCGCAACGGGCCACCGTCTTCTCCATGCTGAAGACCAGGCTGGATCGCCATGCCAAGGCCTATGCCGAGGCCCTGCATCTCGATCTCGGCGCCCGGCGGCTGAGGCTCGACAGCCTGTGGGTCAATCTGCTCAAGCCCGGCGCCAGCCACAGCGGCCACATCCATCCCCACAGCGTGCTGTCGGGCACGGTCTATGTGCGCACCCCGCCCGGCGCCAGCGCGCTCAAGCTGGAGGATCCCCGGCTGCCGCTCATGATGGCGGCCCCGCCCCGCCTGGCGGACGCGCCGGAGGCTGACCGCAGCTTTGTCTATCTGCAGCCCCAACCCGGTACGATCCTGATGTGGGAGAGCTGGCTGCGTCACGAGGTGCCGGCCAACGCCGCCAAGACCCCGCGGATCAGCATCAGCTTCAACTACGGCTGGCGCTGAAAAAACGGCGTTCACCATTCTTGCAAGCAGGAGCTTAACCGCAGGGGTCGCAGACTGAGGGCGCAGGAGAACCGCCCATGGACCCGATCGCCACCGCCAGCTACGGCATGCTGGCCGCCAGCCGCCGCTTCGAAGCCTCCGCCCAGCGCACCGCGACCATGGGCGTCGACGGCTCGACCACCAGCTATGAGCGCGAAGCCGTCGAGCAGATCACGGCCAAGCACCAGTTCAAGGCCAACCTCGCCACCATCGGCGCGGCCCAGGACATGTGGGACGCCCTGCTTCGCCTGCAGGAACGCCGCTAGGCTTGCCCCCTTGCCGTCGGGACGGGCGTCCGCGCCGTCACGAGACGACGCCTGACCCCTGACGCCTCAGCGGGCTTTCGCCGGCCGCTCACCTGTGGTGCTGTAGGCGATGATGAATTCGCCCGCCGATGCGCTGCCCCTCCCCCGTGAAGACCGCTCCCTGACCGCCCGCGCCGTGGTGCTGGGCGAACGGATCGACACCCTGGGCCTGGAGCGCCGCGACGCGCTGTCCACCGCGCCCCTCTCATTTCGCGTGGCCGACGGCCTGGTGGTCGTCTTCCGCTATGGGGTGGTGGTGATGATCGGCCTCGATCCCCTGGCCGAGGACGAGGTGATCCGCGGGGTCCTGCCCCGGGTTCATGGCCAGCACGAGGTCCGCGAGGAAGAGACCATTCAGGTCGCCGCCGGCGAGGGGGCCAGCGAAGGGGTCGAGCCCGACGGCGTCGTACGCATTGGCTCGCTTTCGCCGGACAAGCTGCTGGTGGTCGCCGACGCGGTGGCCAAGAGCGCGGCGCTGGAGCAGGACGAACGACAGGTGGCCAAGGTGTTCGACACCATCGAGCCCTGGGCCCGCAAGCTCTCCGACACCGGCCGCAGGCCCGGCGGCCGGCGCGACATGATCCGCCTGATCGGCGCCTCGCTGCTGGTGCAGCATCGGGTGGCCGAGCGGGTGGCGGTGCGCGAAAAGCCCGACATCCTCTGGGACCGGCCGGACCTCGAGCGCCTCTATGCCCGCCTGGAGGACGAGTACGAACTGGTGGAGCGGGCCGAGACCCTGGGCCGCAAGCTCGACCTGATCGGCGAGACCGCCACGGTGATGACCGACCTGATCGACACCGAGCGCTCCCTGCGCCTGGAGGCGATCATCGTCATCCTGATCCTGTTCGAGATCGTCATCACCCTCTACCAAATGGCGCGCGGCGTGGCGCATTAGGCCCTCTGACAAGGATGACCATGCAGACCAAAAGGGCCGGCCAGACCAAGGCGCTCTATGCAGGGTCCTTTGATCCCGTGACGCGGGGCCACCTGGACATCATCCGCAAGGCGCTGATCACCTTCGATGCGGTGCATGTCGCTGTCGGCACCAATGTCCGCAAGCAGCGGGCCTTCACCGTCGAAGAGAGCACCGATCTGATCCGACGCTCTGTCCTGGACCTGTGGCCGGAGGCCGAAGCCATCCTCGGCCAGACCCTGGAAGTGGGGGAGTACGCCCGCCAGAGCCTGGTTCGCTACGCCCGGGCCATCGGCGCCACCCACATCGTGCGTGGCCTGCGCGAGGCGACCAACTTCCACGAGGAGTTCAATCTGCACGGCCTGGCCGAGCGGTTGGACCCGACCATCCCCATGGTCCACTTCATCTGCGACGCCCAGTTCCTGCACGTCTCCTCCAGCACCGCCAAGGAGCTGGAATCGGTGGGCGAAGACATCAGCTGGATCGTCACCCCGGCGGTCGAGGCGGCCTTCCGCGCGCGGCGGGTGGGCTAGCCCCCTCTCCCCGCAAGGGGGAGGGGCTCTTCCAGGCGCGCCCAGGCCAAACGAAAAACCCCGCCGTTTCCGGCGGGGCTCTCATCGTTCGGACGACGACAGGGCTTAGCTGTCGAGGAAGCTGCGGAGCTTTCGCGACCGGCTCGGGTGCTTGAGCTTGCGCAGCGCCTTGGCCTCGATCTGGCGGATCCGTTCGCGGGTCACGCTGAACTGCTGGCCGACCTCTTCGAGGGTGTGATCGGTGTTCATGCCGATGCCGAAGCGCATGCGCAGCACGCGCTCTTCCCGCGGGGTCAGCGAGGCGAGCACCCGGGTGGTGGTTTCGCGCAGGTTCGACTGGATGGCCGCATCGATGGGCAGGATGGCGTTCTTGTCCTCGATGAAGTCGCCCAGATGGCTGTCTTCCTCGTCGCCGATGGGCGTCTCGAGGCTGATCGGCTCCTTGGCGATCTTCAGGACCTTGCGGACCTTTTCCAGCGGCATGGCCAGTTTTTCGGCCAGCTCTTCCGGGGTCGGCTCGCGGCCGATCTCGTGCAGCATCTGGCGCGAGGTGCGGACGATCTTGTTGATCGTCTCGATCATGTGCACCGGGATACGGATGGTCCGGGCCTGGTCGGCGATCGAGCGGGTGATCGCCTGCCGGATCCACCAGGTGGCGTAGGTGGAGAACTTGTAGCCGCGGCGGTACTCGAACTTATCGACCGCCTTCATCAGGCCGATATTGCCCTCCTGGATCAGGTCCAGGAACTGCAGGCCGCGGTTGGTGTATTTTTTGGCGATGGAGATCACGAGGCGCAGATTGGCCTCGACCATTTCCTTCTTGGCCTGACGGGCCTCGCGCTCGCCTTTCTGCACGGTCTGGACGATGCGGCGATAGTCGTCGATGGCCACGCCGGTTTCGGTGGCGAGCGCAGCGATCTCGGTGCGGATGTCGCTGATCTGGCCGGCGTCGTTCTCGGCGAACTTGGTCCAGCGGACCCCCAGCTCCTTGACCTTGTCGGTCCAGTTGGGGTCGAGCTCGGCGCCGAAATAGGCCTTCAGGAACTCCACCCGGCTGATGCCGTAGGAGTCGGCCAGGCGCAGCAGCCGGCCTTCCAGCCCCATCAGGCGCTTGTTGATCGCATAGAGCTGCTCAACCAGGGCCTCGATGCGGTTATTGTTGAGCTTCAGCGTCTTCAGGTGCTGGACGATGACCGTAGTGGCGGCCTCGAAGGCCTTGCGGTCGGAATCGCCCAGGTCTTCGCCGGCCAGCTTCTTGGCCACCAGCTTTTCCTGCAGGCGGCGGAAGGCGTCGAATTCAGAGGCGATGGCGTCGAGGGTCTCCATGACCCCGTCGCGCAGCTCGGCCTCCATGGCGCTGATGGTGGGGCCGGCGCCGTCGTCAAAATCGTCGTCGTCGTCGTCGCCCTCGCCTTCGGCCTTGGCCTCGCCGGGCGCCGCCTCACCGGGCGGTTTGACCTCGGCGGTCTCTTCTTCCGTCCCGGTGTTCTGGCCGCCATAGGTCTGCTCAAGGTCGATGACCTCGCGCAGCAGGATGCGGCCCGAGGCCAGCTCCTCGCGCCAGACCATGATGGCCTCGAAGGTCAGGGCGCTTTCGCACAGGCCCCGGATCATGGTGTCGCGGCCGGCCTCGATGCGCTTGGCGATGGCGATCTCGCCCTCGCGCGACAAAAGCTCCACCGAACCCATCTCGCGCAGATACATGCGCACAGGGTCGTCGGTGCGGTCGTAGGCCGGCTCCTTGGTCGTCTCGACGACGGCGGTTTCTTCGCGGACCGCGACCTCGCCGCCCTCGGCGTCTTCCTCGGCCTCGACGACGTTGACGCCCATCTCCGAGAGCATGGCCAGCGTGTCTTCGATCGCCTCGGAGGTGACTTCCTCAGACGGCAGGACCTTGTTCAACTCGTCCATCGTGACGTAGCCGCGGGTCTTGGCCTGCTTGATGAACTTCTTGACCGCGGCGTCCGTCAGGTCGAGCAGCGGACCATCGCTGGTCTGGGCTTCGGTCGTTTCCGCTTCGGCCGTATTGGTGCTCATCGAATTCTCCGGTTCGGTCCGCCGCCTCTCCTGCAAGGAACGGGCCGATCATGACTAACAGGGGCCGGGAGGGCCGTATGTCTACGACCCGTAACCAGCTCTAATCGTTCCACTCTCTGGTCGCGCGTCTGAGTGCGTCGCGTTCCCCCTTTAGACGCTCGAAGGCTTCCATATCCGATCGCTCCCGAAGGTTTCCCTTCGAGGCGTCGAGAGCCTTGTCGAGCGACGCCAGCCGTGAGAGGCGGGCGAAGGCTTGCGACCACTGCGAATTCGCGGCTTCGAGGGAGACATCCTGTTTCAAAAAGGGCGCGCCCGATTTCGCAGCGGCCCGGTCGATGTCTGTCAGCAGCGCATTAAACCCGCAGGATCGGAGATGGCGCGTCAGGCTGTCAGAGTCAAGATGGTCGGACTCCAGCCGCAGGCGAATGATTTCCTTGACCAATTCACAGAGCGCCGGTTCGCCGAAGCCGTCGGTGGCGAAGGCGTCCTCCAGATGGGCCTCCAGAACCGCCGGATGGGCGAGCGCGAAAGCGGCCAGAGCGGCGGGCGCGGCCTCCAGCCCCTTGGCCAGTCGTCCGGCGGCGGCCTTGCCCTGGGCCGTCGGGGGTTGCGGGCTTTCCCAGGCGCCCGCGCCCTTCCACCGCCCCTGCCGCGGCCCCGAGGGCCGCCACGGCGGCCGCTGGCCCTGGGGCGCGTCAGCCTTGCGGAAGATGCCGTCATAGCGCTCCAGCAGGTCCTGCCGGTAGGCCTGCTGCAGGTCTGGGTCGGCGATGGACGCGGCGGCTTGCCGCAGCCGCCCCTTCAGGCCTGCGCGGCGCTCAGGCGTATCCAGCGGCTCCAGCTCCCGTTCGCGCTCGAACAGAGCCTGAGCGAAGGGCGTGGTGGCCGCCAACTGCTGGCGCAGCGCCACGGCCCCCTGCTCGCGCAGCACGTCGTCGGGGTCCTTGCCGCCTTCCACCAGGGAGAACTGGAAACTTTTGCCGGGCTTCAGGATCGGCAGGGCCCGGTCCATGGCCCGATAGGCCGCCTGCCGGCCGGCCCGGTCGCCGTCGAAGCACAGGGTCGGCTCCGGATGCAGCCGCCAGAGCATCTCCATCTGCTCCTCGGTCAGCGCCGTGCCCATGGGGGCGACCGCGGCCACGCCGGCGCGGTGGCAGGCGATGGCGTCCATATAGCCTTCCACCACCACCAGCGGCGGGCTCTCGCCCGAGGGTGCGGCCCCCAGGATCTTGCGCGCTTCGCCCATGCCGTAGAGCACGTGGCCCTTGTGGAAGACCGAGGTCTCCGGGCCGTTGAGGTACTTGGCGCGGGCCTTGGGATCGAGCGCCCGGCCGCCGAAGGAGACAATACGCCCGCGGCCGTCGGCGATGGGAAACATGATCCTGTCGCGGAACCGGTCATAGGGCGCGCCGCCGTCCTCCGGCGCGATCAGCAGGCCCGCCTCCACCAGCTCGTGCGGACGCGCCCCCTTGGCCACCAGATAGTCCTTCAGCGCCGTGCGCCCGCCCGGCGCATAGCCGACCCCGAACCGGCCCCAATCCGCCTCCGGCAGACCCCGGCCGTCCAGATAGTCCCGCGCCGCCCGCCCGACGGGGCGACGCAGCTCGGCCTGGAACCAGGCGCTGGCCTGCTCCAGCCACTCGGCCAGGCCCTGGCGCACCCGGTCGCGCTCCGCCGACTGGGGATCAGGCGCAGGCATGGGCACCCCGGCCTCGGCGGCCAGACGCTCGACCGCCTCCATGAAGGTCAGCCGCTCGGTCTCCTGCAGGAAGGTGATCAGGTCGCCGTTCTTGCCCGACGAGAAGTCGAAGAACTGGCCCTTCTCGTCATTGACGAAGAAGGACGGGCTCCGCTCCTTGGTGAAGGGCGACAGGCCGACGAACTCGCGCCCCTGCTTGCGCAGCTTCACCGTGCGCCCGATCACGTCGGAGGGGCGCAGGCGGGCCTTGATCTCATCCAGAAATCGTTCGTCGAACTTCACCCCCGACATATGCGCCAGGACCCCGACGGCGTCACCCTTCAGCGGTCAAGGTGCGCCAGCTTTTCAGGATTGCGGATGATGTAGATGGCCGAGAGGCGGCCATCCTCGCTCGGCTGAAAGGCGATCGTCATGGGCCCGTCGTCCGGCCTTGCGATCAGGCCTGGCAGGCCGTTGATGCGAACCGCACGATACTGCAGAGGCCGGTCGCCGGACGTCGGCCAGGCGCCCCGCCAGGCCAGGCCCTCCAGCATGGCGACGATGTCCTGCGGCCCGACCAGGGGACGCAGGGCCGCGCTGCGCTTGCCCCCGCCGTCGGTGACCATCACCGCGTCTTCGGCCAGCAGGGCGCGCAGACCGGCCATGTCGCCCCGGGCCGCGGCGGCCATGAAGGCGTTGGCGAGGCGGGTGGCGGCCTGCTGGTCGACCGTGTAGCGCGGCTTGGCCGCCTGGAGGTGCGCCCGCGCACGGCTGGCGATCTGGCGCACCGCGGCCTCGCTGCGCTCGAGCGTCTGCGCGACGGCGGCGTAGTCCTCGTCGAACACCTCATGCAGGAGGAAGACGGCGCGCTCCAATGGCGACAGACGCTCCAGGGCGAGCAGGAAGGCGACCGACACATCCTCCGCCCGCTCCAGCGGGTCTTCGGTCAGGTCCTCGATCAGGGGCTCAGGCAGCCAGGGGCCGCGATAGGCCTCGCGCCGGACCTTGGCCGCGCGCAAGCGATCAAGGCAGAGACGGCTCGTGGTGCGGACCAGCCATGCGGCCGGCGCCTCCACCGGTTCGCCCAACCGGCTCCACCGGATCCAGGCGTCCTGAACCACGTCCTCGGCTTCAGTGACGGACCCCAGCATCCGGTAGGCGAGCCGGCGCATCCGAGGCCGCTGGGCTTCAAAGACCGCAAGATCAGGCGTGGGGATCACGGGACGCCCTCATTCTGCGCCGGAACCATCGACTGGCCATCCACGACCACCCGTGCGCAGGTTCCTCCATGGCCCAGAGCATACTTCAGGGTCGGATAGAGCCTGGCCGTCGTCAGGGCGAGCGCGATGGCTGCCAGGCCGCGCTCCCCCCAACGGCTCAGAATCTCGTCGCGCAGGCGCTCGGCGCGGGTCAGGTCTCGCGCCAGGGTGGCCCGTGCGTACCGCCAGGCGATGCCGGCGTCCTGTCCCATGGCGTCCTGATCTCCACTGAGGATCGCGCGCAGCACCTCCGGCGCGACCCCGGCGGCGGCGGCCATGTCGACCACCAACTGCACACAGGGTCCACAGTCTTCCGACAGGGTGGCGACAATCTCCGCAGCCGCCAGGGCCGCCGGCGGCGCGGCGTCCCTCGGCGCCATGCTGCTGACCAGGCTGAACTTCAGAAGGCTGACGGAACTGACCGCCAGCAGGCGGCGCAGATAGCTCGCATCATAGGACCAGGTCCGTTGGAAGCGGTCGAGCTGCCGCGAAAGCATGAGCTTCAGCATTCAGGCCTCCCCTGCTGCACGCCAGGCTAGGACGGACGCCGCCATCGCCGGAAAGAAGACGCCCGGGAGGTCGCGGGCCAGGTCGCCGAGGCTGGATCGGCCGCAGACCGTATCGTACAGGTGGACGCCCGCATGCAGGACCAGGAAGCCGGCCGCCGCCAGCAGGGCGGGCCAGGCCCTGTGTGGCCGCCAGGCGACGGCGGCCAGGGCCAGGGCGCAGACCAGATAGGCTGCGCCGATATCCCGGACGAAGTGGCCGTTGAAGGCCCCGGTCTTCACCACCCCCGGCACAGCCTCATACCAGGTGAACGGCGCCCCCAGCATGAACAGCCCGTTGGCCCCCAGGCCCAAACCCAGCAGGCCGCCCCCGGCCCTTTCCCATGATCGCATCACGCGCCTCCCTCTTGATGGGAAGAAGACGCCCGGCGCCGGCGCCGTGTGACATGGAAGGGGCTTCAGCCCACCTTTTCGAGCCAGGCCGGCAGCTCGGCGATGCTGGCCAGCTCGGCGAAGCGCGGATGGCCTGTGGGCGTCTCGGCCATCTCGTGGGCCCAGGTCACTGCATAGGGAATGTGGGCGGCCCAGGCGCCGGCCTCCAGCGCCGGCAGAATGTCAGAGCGCAGGGAGTTGCCGACCATGGCGCCCTGGGCCGCGCCCGTTCCATGGCGGGCGAAGACCCGCTTGTAGGTCGAGGCGTCCTTCTCGCTGACGATCTCCACCGCCACGAACAGGTCGCCGAGGCCAGAGGCCGCCAGCTTCTGCTCCTGATGCAGCAGGTCGCCCTTGGTCACCAGGACCAGGCGGTAGCGTTCCGACAGGACGGCCAGGGCGTCATCCACCCCAGGCAGAGGCTCCACCGGCTCGGTAAGCATGGCCCGGCCCGCCGCCAGGATCTCGCGGACAATATGCGGCGGCGCTTCGCCGCCGGTGAGCTCCATGGCGGTTTCGATCATCGACAGGGTGAACCCCTTCACCCCGTAGCCATAGAGCCGCAGGTTGCGATGCTCGACCTCGGCCAGGCGCGCCCCCAGGGTGTCGACATCGGCCACATCGGCCAGAAGCTCAAACAGCCGTGCCTGGGTGAGCCGGAAGATGGTCTCGTTGTGCCACAGGGTGTCGTCGGCGTCCAAGCCGAGGGTGGTGATGGTCATGGGGCCTCATAATCCCGATCCGGTGATTTGCGAACAACGCCCAGGCCTTCGGCGCCGGAAGAAAATTCGCGCCCAAAGGACCGTCAGCGGCGTCAAGACCGCCCCCAACGCCGTCATGGCAGGACTTTCGAAAGACCTGTCGCGTCCTGTTCCCACACCTCAAGGGTGTAGGAGTAGCGTATGTCAGGGGCGGGGATCGGCGCGGTGGGGCGCGCCATCGTCCGGACGTTGGACCGGTGGATCGGCGGCGGGGCGCTGACCCGCGGCGAAAGCGAGGCTGCGGACGCCACGGCGCGGCTGCAGGCGGCCATCGACGCCTTTCCCGAGGGCGTCGTCTTCCTCGACGCCGAGGGCCACTATGTCCACTGGAACCAGCGCTACGCTGAAATCTATCACCGCTCCGCCGACCTGTTCGCCCCCGGTCGTCCCCTGGCTGAGACCCTGCGGATCGGGGTCGCGCGCGGCGACTATCCCGAGGCGGCCGGACGCGAAGACGACTGGCTGGCCGAACGCCTGGCCAAGCTCGACAACCCCACCGGCGAGCGGCTGGAACAGCAGCTCTCCGACGGCCGCTGGCTGATGGTCGAAGACCGGCGGACCGCCGACGGCGGCATCATCGGCCTGCGGGTCGACATCACCGAGATGAAGCGCCAGGCCGAAAGACTGGCCGACGCCCTCCTGCGGGAGGCCGCCGCCAGCCGGGCCAAGAGCGAGTTCCTCGCCGATATGAGCCACGAGCTGCGCACCCCCCTGAACGGGGTCATGGGCCTGGCCCAGGCCCTGGAGGCCACGCCCCTGGACGAGGCTCAGCGGGCGATCCTGGCCGAGCTGTCGGCCTCGGGCGCTCGATTGGAAAGCCTGGTGGCCGGCCTGCTGCAGTATGAGCTTGGCCCCGCCCCCGCCCCCCAGGCGACGGCCGCCGCGATCAGTCCGGACGGCGGCCTGCGGGTTCTGCTGGCGGACGACAATCCCACCAACCGCAGGGTGGTGGAGCTGATGCTCGACGCCGCGGAGATCGAGGTGGTCAGCGTGGAGAACGGCGCCGAGGCGGTCGCGGCCCTGGAGGGCGGCGCCTTCGACCTGGTGCTCATGGACCTGCGCATGCCGGTGATGGACGGATTTGAGGCGATCAAGGCGATCCGGGCCGCCGAGCCGCCGGGCCAGCGCCTGCCGATCATCGTCGTCTCAGCCAACGCCGGGCCCGAGGACCGGGAGGCCAGCGCCGCGGCCGGCGCCGACCGCCACATCGCCAAACCCATCCGCGCCGAAACCCTGTTCGGCGCCATATCGGAGGTTCTGGAGGGCTAGACCCTACTCCCCGAATCCTTCGCCGGGTTCGGCCGGCGTCATGCGGATCAGCCGGGAATCTGCCACCGCGGCCGTGCGGTGGGCGACCAGGGTCTGGTATTCCGGGTCTCGCACCATGGAGATGAAGGCCTCGGCGTTCGGATAGGCCGCGATGAAGGCGATGTCCCAGGCCTCGCTCTGCGGCCCGGTCAGGGTCACCTGCGGCGCGCCTGCCCAGACCTGCGCGCCCCCCAGTCGCTTGAAGATGTGGGCCGTCGTGCGGCCATAGGCCTGGTAGGCTTCGCGCCCGGTCAGGCCCTTGCCGTGATCGGGATGATCGGCCGGATAGTCCGCCAGCGGCCGCAGCCGGATCAGGTTCAGCATATGGATCGGCTGGTCCCGGGGCAGACCCTTGAACATGGCCCAGGCCTCGCGGTCCGGATCGATATGGCCAGGCTCTGACATGCATCCCCCTTGCTATTGGTCGGCTTATGGGTGGAAAGCCTAGTCTCACGGGCCGGCGGGGTCACCCTGCATTGACCCCGGCGGCGGGACTCAGTACCTACGCCGCCGTTTGCACGGCGGGCGGGGTTCACCCTGGCCCGCCTTTTTGCGACCATAGCCCGCCCCTAATAGGAGTCCCCCATGACGAGCCAACTTCTCTCCGGCGCGACCGGCGTGCTGGCCCTGGCGGACGGGACCATCCTGCAGGGGATCGGCGTCGGCGCCGTGGGCGACGCCGTCGGCGAGGTCTGCTTCAACACCGCCATGACCGGCTATCAGGAGATCCTCACCGATCCCTCCTACATGGCCCAGATCGTCGCCTTCACCTTCCCGCACATGGGCAATGTCGGGACCAATGTGCAGGACGTCGAGCAGATGTCCGGCGCGGCCGAGACTTCGGCGAGGGGCGCCATCTTCCGCGACGTGCCCACCGCCCCGGCCAACTGGCGCGCTGACTCCGACCTGGCCGGCTGGATGGCCCGCCGCGGCGTCGTTGGCCTGGCTGGCGTCGACACCCGGGCGCTCACCCGCCGCATCCGCGAGCGCGGCATGCCCCACGCGGTGATCGCCCATGATCCCCAGGGCCGCTTCGACCTGGAGGCCCTGGTGGCCAAGGCCCGCCAGTGGAACGGCCTGGTGGGCCTGGACCTGGCCAAGGACGCCTCATGCCTGCAGCCCTTCGTCTATGGCGAGGGCCTGTGGAACTGGCCCGAGGGCTACGCCCAGCCGGCGCCGGAGGCGAAGTTCGAGGTCGTGGTCATGGACTACGGGATCAAGCGCAACATCCTGCGCGCCCTGACCAGCGTCGGCGCCCGGGCCACCGTGGTGCCCGCCTCCACCTCGGCCGAAGACGTTCTGGCCCGTAAGCCGCAGGGCATCCTGCTGTCCAACGGCCCCGGCGACCCCTCGGCCACCGGCGCCTATGCGGTGCCGGAAATCCGCAAGCTGGTCGACAGCGGCGTGCCGGTGTTCGGCATCTGTCTGGGCCACCAGATGCTGTCCCTGGCGCTGGGCGCCAGGACGGTGAAGATGGACCAGGGCCACCATGGGGCCAATCACCCGGTCAAGGACCTGACCACCGGCAAGGTGGAGATCGTGTCGATGAACCACGGCTTCACCGTTGATCGCGACAGCCTGCCCGCGCCGGTGACGGAGACCCACGTCTCCCTGTTCGACGGCACCAACGCCGGCATCGCCCTGAAGGATCGGTCGGTGTTCTCCGTGCAGCACCATCCAGAGGCCTCGCCCGGCCCGACGGACTCGCTCTACCTGTTCGACCGCTTCGCCAAGATGATGGACGCCGCGCGCTGAGGGGCGCAAAGGGCCGTTCAGCAGGGGAAAGCCCCGGCCTGATCTAGATTTCGCCCAGCGCCCCGACGGCCGCCACCGGCCCGCTGGGACCCGCCTGCGGCGACCCGCCCGGCGGCTCCACCGAGACGGCGATCTCCGTGCCCGCGTGGGCCAGGTCTGAAATCGAGGCGTCCAGGGGCACGGCCTTGGCCGTGCCGGGCTCCACCATGCCGAGCGACCGCGGCACGCCGTCCTCCGGCGGGATCAGCCACACCTGGTGCACATGCAGGGGATCGGTCCCAGGCGGCACCAGGGAGGTGATGATCAGCGCCTGACGCACCGGATCATAGGAGGCCACGAACAGGGGTTGCCCGCCTTCGGTGTTGAGGCTGGCGTTCAGCATCGGCATGGCCGCCGGGGTCTCGGCCGGGATCACCACCGGCGGACGATTGCCCAGATAGACCGCGACCATCAGGCTGGCGGCGGCCAGGCCCATGGCCCCCACCGTGGCGCCGCGCCAGAAGGCCAGCCTGCGGGCCAACTGCGGATTGTTGTCGTTCACCGGCAGGGCGCGCTCGATCCGCGGCCAGACCTCGTCGGACGGGGCGACCGGCGCAATCTCCATCACCAGGGGTGCAAGGCGCCGCCGCCAGACGTCGACCGCCTGGGCGAAGGCCGGCTCGGCCGCCATGCGCCGCTCGGCCGCCGCCCGCTCGGGCGCGCTCAGCACGCCCAGGGCGTGTTCCGCGGCCAGGGCTTCCGGTTCGTTCATTTCAGGACCCGTGTCGCTCATGGCTCCAGGCACCCTTTCAGCTTCATCAGCCCCCGCCGAATCCAGCTCTTGACCGTCCCGAGCGGCGTATCCAGCCGCTGGGCCAAGGCCTCATAGGTGACGCCCTCGAAGAAGGCGGTGCGGATCGCCTGTTCCGTGCGATCGTCGAGCTCGGCCAGACAACGCTGCAGGGCGCCCACCTGATCGGCGGACTCCAGCAGAGCTGTCGCGCTCGGCGCGCCGTCGGCGATCTCCATCTCGTCGATCTGTTCGGCGCGGGCCAGCGGCCCGCGGGCGCGCAGACGGTCTATGGCCCGGTTGCGGGCGATGGTGGAGATCCACGTCATCACGCTCGCCCGGCCGGCGTCGAACCGGTCGGCGCGGCGCCAAATGGTGACATAGACCTCCTGCAACACGTCCTCACTCTCATCCTTGTCGGAGAGGATACGCAGGCAGACGCCAAATAGCTTCGAGGAGGTGGCCTGGTAAAGTTGTCGCAGGGCCTCGCGGTCGCCGGCGGCGACCCTGGACATCAAGGCGGAGAGGTCGTCGGCGGTGACAGCAGGCACGGCGTCTCTTCGGAATGACGGCAGCGGAATCTGCCAGTCGCCAAACTGCCGGGGCTGCCCAGCTTGGGCAAGGCTCTATCGACGCCCTTGATCTGAGCCCCGCGGAACCCGACCTGCGGAGCCTCAGAGGTCGGCGGGGGCCTGTTCGATCAGGAGAACCTCGGCAGGTTCAGCGCCCATGGCCTTCCCGGTGTGCCACTGGCCAGCCGACTCCACGGCGAACTCTCCGGCTTCCACATCCTGGCGATCGCCGGTGACCAGGTTGGAGACCTGCAGACGGCCGGACTTCACATAGATGTAGCGCAGAGCCGTGCGCGTATTGTCGGGCAGGCTCTCGCCGGGCGCCAGGGTGGCCTGGACCACGGTCATGCGGACCTTGTCCCCCTTGGGCTCGTCATCCTGCGGCAGGGCGAGACTGAGCGGCGAGGTGTGGACGGCCTCCATGGCCGGCGGCGGACTGGGGGCGGCGAAGGCCAGGCCCGGCAAGGTCGCCGCGATCAGGCCGATAAGGGTTAATTTTCTCATAGTGGTCCTCCCGCATGACCCCGTAGCACGCAGCGGGCCAGCCCAGCCATGCCTAACTGGCGAGGGGGTGGTCGCGTTGCAGGGGAATCGCCGGCGCGCCCGACGGGTCAGATCGGGACGCTTTTCCCGGCCGCAAAACACGGTGATTCAACTTGCGGTTCGGCCGAAAGTCGGCCAAATTTTGAAAGTCAATCTCGTTAGGGCACGGTCGACTTTTTCCAGCCTATTCCCGGCCCGGACACGTTCTGCCGCAGCCCTGCCGATCTTGATCCCCCGCACAATGAACGGTTTGCGGGCGGCTGATCTCTCCAAGGACTGATACTCTCCATGTCTACCGGCACCGTAAAGTGGTTCAACGGCCAAAAGGGCTTCGGCTTCATCACCCCCGATGAAGGCGGTCCCGACGTTTTCGTTCACATTTCCGCCGTTGAGCGCGCCGGCCTGCGCACGCTCAATGAAGGCGACAAGATCACCTTCGAGTTGGAACGTGACCGCCGCAGCGGCAAGATGGCGGCTTCCAACCTGCAGGTCTGATCCCGCAGGCCCGACGGCCTAATGCAAGAACCTTCCGGAAGGCTGGCGCGCGAGCGCCGGCCTTCTTTGGTTTTGGGCACCGTCGCATAGAGCAAGCGAGGCCTGTTAACCCCTGCGGTGAAGGCGGCGCTTGCACGGTCCCGACTCCCTCTCTAAACGGGCGACTTAACCTGCATTCTGACCGGTGTCGGGCGCGCTGATGTGCGCGGCCGTCCTTGCGCGCGGAAAAAACATGCCCAAACGCTCCGACATCTCCTCGATCCTCATCATCGGCGCCGGCCCGATCGTCATCGGCCAGGCCTGCGAGTTCGACTATTCCGGCGTCCAGGCCTGCAAGGCCCTGCGGGCCGAGGGCTACCGGATCATCCTGGTCAATTCGAACCCGGCCACGATCATGACCGACCCGGACGTGGCCGATGCGACCTATATCGAGCCGATCACCCCGGAGATGGTCGAGAAGATCATCGCCAAGGAGCGCCCTGACGCCCTGCTGCCGACCATGGGCGGCCAGACGGCCCTGAACACCGCGCTGGCGCTGGAGGCCTCCGGCGCCCTGGCCAAGTACAATGTCGAGATGATCGGGGCCCGGGCCGAGGTCATCGACAAGGCCGAAGACCGCCAGAAATTCCGCGACGCCATGGACGCCATCGGGCTGGAAAGCCCCAAGTCCAAGGCCGCCCATTCGATGGACGAGGCCCTGGAAGGTCTGGAGTTCGTGGGCCTGCCGGCCATCATCCGGCCGTCCTTCACCCTGGCCGGGACCGGCGGCGGCATCGCCTACAATGTCGAGGAGTTCCGCGAGATCGTCGAGCGCGGCCTCGACCTGTCGCCGACCACCGAGGTGCTCATCGAAGAGAGCGTGCTCGGCTGGAAAGAGTACGAGATGGAGGTCGTCCGAGATAAGGCCGACAACTGCATCATCGTCTGCTCCATCGAGAACATCGACCCGATGGGCGTCCACACCGGCGACTCCATCACCGTCGCGCCGGCCCTGACGCTGACCGACAAGGAATACCAGCGGATGCGCGCGGCCTCGATCGCCGTGCTCCGGGAGATCGGCGTGGAGACCGGCGGCTCCAACGTGCAGTTCGCGGTGAACCCCGCCGACGGCCGCATGGTGGTCATCGAGATGAACCCGCGGGTGTCGCGCTCTTCGGCGCTGGCCTCCAAGGCCACCGGCTTCCCGATCGCCAAGGTCGCCGCCCGTCTGGCGGTCGGCTACACCCTTGATGAGCTGATGAACGACATCACCGGGGCGACCCCGGCCTCGTTCGAGCCGTCCATCGACTATGTGGTCACCAAGATCCCCCGGTTCGCCTTCGAAAAGTATCCGGGCGCCGAAGCGACGCTGTCGACCTCGATGAAGTCCGTGGGCGAGGTCATGGCCATCGGCCGCACCTTCGCCGAAAGCCTGCAGAAGGCCCTGCGCGGCCTGGAAACCGGCCTCACAGGCCTCAACGAGATCGCCATCGAGAACGCCGGCGATCCGGAGATGGGCCACGCCGCCATCGTCCGCGCGCTCGGCCAGCCGACCCCCGACCGCCTGCTGGTCATCGCCCAGGCCTTCCGCCACGGCCTGACCGTCGAAGAGGTCAACGCCGCCTGTTCCTACGAGCCGTGGTTCCTGCGCCAGATCCAGCATCTGGTGGCCGAGGAGGCCCGCGTCGCTCGCGAAGGCCTGCCCGGCAGCGCCGAGGCGTTCCGCACCCTGAAGGCCCAGGGCTTCTCCGACGCCCGCCTGGCGGCGCTGACCCACACCACCGAGGCCGAGGTGCGCGAGCAGCGCCGGGGCCTGGGCGTGCGCCCGGTCTTCAAGCGCATCGACACCTGCGCCGGCGAGTTCCGCGCCGAGACGCCCTACATGTATTCCACCTACGAGACCGGCGCGCTCGGCCAGATCCCTGAGTGCGAGAGCGAGCCCACCGAGGCCAAGAAGGCGATCATCCTCGGCGGCGGCCCCAACCGGATCGGTCAGGGGATCGAGTTCGACTACTGCTGCTGCCACGCCGCCTTTGCGCTGGCCGACATCGGCGTGGAGTCGATCATGGTCAACTGCAACCCGGAGACCGTGTCGACCGACTACGACACCTCCGACCGGCTGTATTTCGAGCCCCTGACCGCCGAGGACGTCCTGGAGCTGATCGAGGTCGAGCGCACGCGGGGAACCCTGCTGGGCGTCATCGTCCAGTTCGGCGGCCAGACGCCGCTGAAGCTCGCCAAGCCCCTGGAAGACGCCGGCATCCCGATCCTGGGCACCAGCCCCGACGCCATCGACCTGGCCGAGGACCGCGAGCGCTTCCAGCAGCTGCTGCACCGCCTGAAGATCGCCCAGCCGATCAACGCCATCGCCCGTTCCGACGAGGAGGCCTTCAAAGCCGCTCACCAGGTCGGCTATCCGGTGGTCATCCGTCCGTCCTACGTGCTGGGCGGCCGGGCCATGGAGATCATCCGCGACGACGAGCAGCTCGCCCGCTACGTCCGTGACGCGGTGCAGGTCTCCGGCGACAGCCCGGTCCTGCTCGACCAGTACCTGTCCCGCGCCACCGAGGTGGATGTGGACGCCCTGTGCGACGGCGAGGCCGTCTTCGTGGCCGGGGTGATGGAGCATATCGAAGAGGCCGGGGTCCATTCCGGCGACAGCGCCTGCTCCATGCCGCCCTTCTCCCTCAAGCCCGAGACCATCGCCGAGCTGAAGCGACAGACCGAGGCCATGGCCCACGCCCTGCAGGTCCGCGGCCTGATGAACGTGCAGTTCGCCATTGAGGAGCCGCACAGCGACGCCCCCCGCATCTATGTTCTGGAGGTCAATCCCCGGGCCAGTCGCACCGTGCCCTTCGTGGCCAAGACCATCGGCCGGCCCCTGGCGGCCATCGCAGCCAAGGTCATGGCCGGGCGCAAGCTGTCGGAGTTCGACCTCGTGGAGGCGCCCTACGACCACGTGGCCGTCAAAGAAGCGGTCTTCCCCTTCGCCCGGTTCGCCGGCGTCGACACGGTGCTGGGCCCGGAGATGCGCTCCACCGGCGAGGTCATGGGCCTGGACTGGCGCCGGGAGGGCGAGCCGGACTCTTCGGCCGCCTTCGCCCGCGCCTTCGCCAAGAGCCAGCTGGGCGGCGGGACCATTCTGCCCAAGTCCGGCGCGGTCTTCGTCTCGGTGAAAGACAGCGACAAGCCCTGGATCCTCACCCCGGTCCGTCTGCTGATCGAGCAGGGCTTCACCATCCTGGCCACCAGCGGCACCTGCGACTACCTGGCCGAGAACGGCGTGACGGTGCAGCTGGTGAAAAAGGTCCTGGAGGGCCGTCCTCACATCGTCGACGCCATGAAGAACGGCGAGGTGAAGCTCGTTTTCAACACCACCGAGGGCAAGCAGTCCCTGTCGGACTCCTTCGAGATCCGCCGCACCGCCCTGATGATGAAGACGCCCTACTTCACCACCGCCGCCGGGGCCCTGGCCGCCGCCCAGGCCATCGCCGCCACCGCCACCGACAGCCTCGACGTCCGTCCCTTGCAGAGCTACGCCCACGGCTAAGGGGGCCCGCGCCCCTTTTTGCCATGAACGGCAAAAATCACCTCTTTTTGCCTCAATTGGCAAAAACAGTGTTCGGTTAAAGTTGACGCGGCTCCGAGTCAGGCGCAGGCTTTGGTTCGTCGCCTGACTTAGACAGGCACGGGCGCTTACGGGCGGCCCAGTTCAGACTATGCGGTCGCCCGCAATGCAGCGTCTCCCGTGACGCCTGTCGCAGTCCGGCATCGAGCCCTGGCGTTCAAGCCACGGCCCGCAACCAGAAGACTGTATAGGGAGCTCGCCATGCATATGGATGAAGGCCACGAAGCCGCCCATCCGCCTCGGCGCCGTCACCTGCTGCAAAGGTTCGAAGGGGCCACCGACCTGATGGTCGTCGCCCTGATCGTTCTGCTCGGGGGGGCCATGCTGTTTGGCCTGCTCACGGCCGGCGGCAGCCCGACCTACATGCAATAGGCGCAGGCCTCGCCGGAGGAGCCTTGGCCCCCGCCAAGGCTTCCCACACCCGCCCCCCTGGGCTAACCCGTCTTCAAAGCGCAACCAGACGCACAGGGACGGAGACAGATCATGGCGGGACGGGTGGACGGCAAGGTGGCCCTGGTGACCGGGGCGGCCAGCGGCATTGGGCGCGCCTGCGCGGAGCGTCTCGCCGCAGAGGGCGCCAAGGTTGTCCTCACCGACCTGACCGATGAGGCCGGCGCTGCGGCGGCGGCCGATATCGGCAAGCGCGGCGGTCAGGCCAGCTATCTCCACCAGGACGTCACTGACGAAGACCAGTGGGCGCAGGTCATCGCCGCAGTGCGCGAGCGCCACGGCCGCCTCGACATCCTCGTCAACAACGCCGGCATCGGCCTCGGCGGGTCTGTGCTCGACATGAGCCTGGCCGACTTCCGCAAGCAGATGGCGGTCAATGTGGAAGGCGTCTTCCTGGGCGTGAAGCACGCCCTGCCCCTGATGCGCCACAGCGGCGACGGCGGCAGCATCATCAACATGTCCTCGGTGGCCGGGCTGAAGGGCGCCGCCTCCCTGGCCGGTTACTGCGCCAGCAAGGGCGCGGTGCGCCTGTTCACCAAGGCCGTGGCCCTGGAATGCGCCGCCGCCGGCGACAAGGTGCGGGTGAACTCCGTCCATCCCGGCATCATCGAGACCCCGATCTGGGACACCATCATCGGCACCGGCGGGCCGGGCTCCAACGCTGGACCGCAGCGGGCCGCCAGCCTTGACGCCATGGCCAGCGTGGCCACGCCGCTCGGCTTCAAGGGCGATCCGGCCGACATCGCCGACGGCGTCCTCTGGCTGGCCAGCAGCGAGAGCCGCTACGTCACCGGCGCCGAACTGGTCATCGACGGCGGCCTCTCGGTCCGCTAAAGCCCGCGCCATGACCGCCACGCTGCATGTGATCTTCGGGCCCCAGGGCGCCGGCAAGTCCACCTATGCCCGGGACCTGGCCCGCAGGTTGCCGGCGGTGGCCTTCGCCATCGACGACTGGATGGGCCGGCTGTTCGGTCCCGACATGCCCGAGCCCCTGGAGTTCCAGTGGATGATGGACCGGGTCGACCGCTGCGAGGCGCAGATCTGGTCCACCGCCGCAGGCGTGCTGGCGGCCGGAACCTCGGTGGTGATGGATCTCGGCCTCATGCGGCGCAGCGATCGCCAGCGGGTGGCCCAGATCGCCGAGGCCGTGGAGATCCCCATTCAGTTCCACTTCGTCACCGCCCCGGCCGAGGTCCGCCGCGAGCGCGTCCTCGGGCGCCAGGAGGTGAGCGGCGAAGGCTTCCGCCTGCTGGTGACGCCGGAGATGTTCCACTTCACCGAAAAGGCCTATGAGGCGCCCGACGAGGCCGAACTGCGCGGCTGCGTCGTCAGCGAGAGCGCCTGACAGATCAGGCTGGCCGGGCCGCGCGGGCTTTTGAACCCGCGGCCGCCCCTTGCGTTTCGCAGCGCACACTCATATCGTCTCCCCCCCGGACGTTGGCGCCCGCGGCCGGAGAATTCCCTTAGGCGCACTACCCGAGTCCTCATCCGCCATGGAAAAAGTCCCGATGACCGCCGGGGGCTATCAGGCTCTCGACGAAGAACTGAAGCGTTTGAAGACGGTCGAACGGCCGTCTGTGATCGCTGCTATCTCCGAGGCTCGCGAGCACGGCGACCTGTCGGAGAACGCGGAGTACCATGCCGCCAAGGAGCGGCAAGGCTGGATCGAAGGCCAGATCGCCGAGATCGAGGATAAGCTTGCCCGCGCGCAGGTGATCGATGTCTCCAAGCTGTCTGGCAAACAGGTGAAGTTCGGCGCCACGGTGTCCCTCGTCGACGAGGACACCGAGGAGGAAGCTCGCTACCAGATCGTCGGCGAGCACGAGGCCGACGTGAAGGCGGGCCGGATCTCCATCTCCTCGCCCATCGCCCGCGCCATCATCGGCAAGGAGATTGGCGACGTGGTCGAGGTCAACGCCCCTGGCGGCGTCAAGTCCTATGAGGTCCTCAGAGTCGACTGGATCTGAGCCCGCCACGTCGGCGCCGCAATGATCGGACATCCCCTATGCCACAGCGCCGCTTCGACGCTGGGATGGACAGGCCTGTGACGACCTCCGCCGACACGCCGCTCAGGGTCTGGGTCGTCTCCGACGGCCGGCCGGGCATTGAAAACCAGGGTCTCGGCCTCGCCGACGCCCTCGCCGCCCTGCGGCCTGTCGAGCTCAGCGTCAAGCGGATCGGCTGGCGCGGGGGCCTGGGCGCCCTGCCCTGGTGGCTGAACCTCGCCCCCCTGCCGGCGCTTTCGCCCGGTTCGGACATCGCCCCGCCATGGCCAGACATCTGGATCGCGGCGGGCCGCGCCACCCTGCCCCTGTCCCTGCGCATGCGCCGGTGGAGCAAGGGCGCCACCTATGTGGTCCAGCTTCAGGACCCGCGGGTGCCCTCCAGCGCCTTCGACCTCGTCATCCCGCCCAAGCATGACCGCCTGCAGGGCGACAATGTGCTGCCCATCGTCGGCTCCCCCCACCGGGTGACGCCAGCGCGGCTGGCGGCCGACTATGAGCGCTTCCGCGCCCAGCTTGAGCCCCTGCCCCGTCCCCGGGTGGCGGTGCTGATCGGCGGCAAGTCCAAGGCCTTTGGCCTGTCGCCGGAACGGGCCGCATCCATGGCCCACGAGATCGAGCGGCCGATCCTGCAGGAGGGCGGTTCGGTGCTGCTCACCTTCTCCCGCCGCACGCCCGAGGACGCCAAGGCCCTGCTGAGCGCTCGCCTGCGCCACCTGCCGGGCATGATCTGGGACGGCGAGGGCGACAATCCCTACTTCGCCTTCCTGGCGGCGGCCGACTATGTGCTGGTCACCGAGGAATCCACCAACATGACCACCGAGGCGGCCTCCACGGGCAAGCCGGTGTTCATCCTCAAGCTGGAGGGCGAGAGCTTGAAGTTCCGCCTCTATCACGAGGAGCTGGAGCGCCTGGGCGCAGCCCGGCCCTTCGGGGGGGCCTTCCACAGCTGGACCTACCAACCCCTGAATGAGACCACCCGGGCTGCGGCCGAGGTGCTGCGCCGCTATGACGCCCGGGCGGGGAACCGCTAGACAGGGCCATCCCGGCGCGATACCCGCCGAGGCCATTCAATCCCGAGGTGTGACGTGAGCACGACCAATCTGGCCGCCTTCCTGTCCCAAGGCGCCGTCGATCCGCGTTTGGCCGAGCTGATCCTCGCCGTGGCCGAGGGCTGCGTAGCGATCAACGGCCATGTGCGCCGCGGTGCGCTCGGCCAGGCCATGGGCGCCCTGGGCAGCGAGAACGTCCAGGGCGAGGTGCAACAGAAGCTCGACGTGATCTCCAACGACGTCCTCCTGGAGGGCTGCGCCAAGGCCAAGGGACTTTGCGCCATGGCCTCGGAGGAGATGGACACGATCCATCCCGTGCGGGAGGTGGGCGCCGAAGGCGGCTATCTGCTGCTGTTTGATCCCCTGGACGGGTCTAGCAACATCGCCGTCAACGTCTCCATCGGCACCATCTTCTCCATCCTGCCGACCCCGAAGGACAGTGTCGGCCGGGCGGCTGCCGAGGCCGACTTCCTGCAGCCCGGCCGCCATCAGGTCGCCGCCGGCTACGTCGTCTACGGCCCTCAGACCCAGATGGTCCTGACCCTGGGCGCCGGCGTCAGCGCCTTCACCCTCGATCCCGACAGCGGCGACTGGGTGATGACCGCCGACGACATCCGCATCCCCGCCGAGACCAAGGAATTCGCCATCAACACGGCCAACACCCGCCACTGGGCGGCGCCAGTCAGCCGCTATGTGGAGGAATGCCTGGCCGGGGTCGAAGGGCCCCGGGGCAAGGACTTCAACATGCGCTGGGTCGCCTCCATGGTGGCCGACGTCCACCGGGTGATGAGCCGCGGCGGCGTCTTCATGTACCCCTGGGACAAGCGCGAGCCCGACCGGCCGGGCAAGCTGCGCCTGATGTATGAGGCCAACCCCATGGCGCTCCTGGTGGAGCAGGCCGGCGGGGCGTCCTTCGACGGCCAGGGCGAAACCCTCGAGGCGGCGGTCACCGGCCTTCACCAGCGCGCCTCGGTCATGCTGGGCTCGGCCGCCGAGATCGCCCGCCTGCGGGACTATCACCGGGCCTGACGCCGGCGTCGCGGCGACCGTGCGCCGCAGGGAATTACGGTTAACAGTTGCTTAGAGGCGCGGCCCTAGCCTTGCCCGGTCGTTCTGCGCCGGAGCCCTGCCGTGACCGCCCCGCCCCTCGTCAGAGAGCTGAAGGGTCTGCTGCCCGCCCCGCTCGTGGCCGAGGCGCTGGAGACCTTCATGGACATGCTGCGAGCCGCGGGCGCCGACGCCGGATCGGACGCCGATGTGGACGCCCTGGTCGACGCCCTGCGGGCCGCCGACCGCGCTGCCCTGGGCCAGGTCTACGACGCCATGCGTGAGACCGACGTCTTCCGCCGCATCGTCACCGCGCAGCCCCTGCGCGACGCCGCCCAGGCCATGACCGGCGCGGTCCGCCTGCACAGCCCCTTCCAGCACGCGGTGTTCCGCATGGACCTGGCCGGCGAGCCCTGGCGCGGCTTCGACTGGCATCAGGACTATCCCTACAACATGCTCTGCCACCGCTCGGTCACCGCCTGGACGCCGCTGACCCCGTCCGGCGCGATCAATGGCGGGGTGGATGTCGTCGAGACTGAGGAAGCCCGCCTCTTTCCCGTCGATGTCCGGCTGAAGCGCGACGCCGAGGGACGGCCGCTGGGGGGACGCGACGCCTTTGTCGCCGCCGACTTTCACCCCGACTTCGAGGCCCGGAGCCGCAAGCCCGAGCTGCAGCCCGGCGACGTGCTGATGTTCCACAACACCGTGCCCCACCGGTCGGGCTACAATCCCGGACCACGGCACCGCTATTCCATCCAGGTCCGGTTTGGCGACCTGCTCGCGCCCGAGGTCATCGCGCGCGGCTGGCGCAACCGCCGGGCCGACGGGTTCGAGGCCTTCGCCGCCCTGCATCCGGACCTGATCGCTTCTGAGGAACACCCATGAGCACCGCCCCCAAGATTCCCGCTGACGAGACCCTGCGCAGCCTGCTCAAGGCCCATCTGGACGATCACGATCTGATCGCCAACCTGGCCTCCTTCGGCCGGCGGATGCACTTCATGAAGGCCTTCGCCCACTATGAGGTCTTCAAGCTGATCGAGGACATGCCCGGCGATATCGTCGAGTGCGGGGTCTATAAGGGCGCCTCCCTGCTGACCTTCGCCCGCTTCCTGGAAACCTTCAGCCCGGGCGACCGCACCCGCAAGGTGCTGGGCTTCGACCACTTCAAGGGCCTGGCCGACCGCTCGGAAAAGGATGGCCTGGACGCGCGGGTGGGCAACACCGCCGAGGGCTGGAACCCAGCCCAGTTCCGCGACACCCTGTTTTCCCTGGTCGACGCCTTCAACGCCGACTCCTTCGTGCCTCAGCGGCCGCGGGTCGAGCTGATCGACGGGGATGTTCGCCAGACGGCGCACGCCTATGTGGCCGAACATCCCGGCCTGCGCATCGCGCTCCTGCACCTGGACATGGACCTCTATGAGCCGACGCTGGAAGCGCTGAAGGCCTTCTGGCCGCGCATCCTCACCGGCGGCGTGGTCTTGCTGGACGAATACGCCATCCGCGAATGGCCCGGCGAAAGCGAGGCCCTGGAGGAATTCTTCGATGGCGCCCCGCCCCGGATCGAGAAATTCGGCTGGGCCTCGGCGCCCGGCGGCTTTTTCGTCAAGGAATAGGCGTCTTCGCCGCGCGGGACGGCGCCTTGCCGCCGCAATGAGGGCTACCCTGCGCGCACAGGAGCCCGCCATTGATTCTCGCCCTACTTCAGGCCCGCCTCAGTTCGACCCGCCTGCCTGGCAAGGTGCTGCTGCCGCTGGCCGGCGCGCCCATGCTGCTGCGGCAGATCGAGCGGGTGAGACGCGCCCGGCGCATCGACCAGATCGTGGTGGCCACAAGCCTGGAGCCCAGCGACGATCCCCTGGTCCAGACCTTGGAGCAGGCCGGCCTCGCCGTGTATCGCGGCCCCCTGACCGACGTCCTGGCCCGCTTCGTCGGCGCTTTGGAGGTCTGGCCCGCAGACCATGTGGTGCGGCTCACCGGCGACTGCCCCCTGATCGACCCTGAGGTGATCGACGCCACCATCGACCTGCATCTCGCCGACGGGGCCGACTACACCCACAACCGCTATGATCCCTCCGGCTATCCCAAGGGTCAGGACGTGGAGGTGATCGCCGCCACAGCCCTGCGCCGCACGGCGGCGGAGGATCACAGCCCCGAGGCCCGGGAACACGTCACCTGGGCGGTCCGCAACGCCCCGGGCCGCTATCGCATCGCGCGCCTGGATCCCCCGGTGGACGAGGGCCAGGTCCGCTGGACCGTCGACACCGCCGAGGACTACGAATTCGTCCGCAGGGTGTATGAGGCCCTCCACCCGGCCAATCCGGCCTTTTCCTCCGACGATGTCCGCGCCTTCGTGCGGGCGCGGCCGGAGCTGATCACCTTTGGCGGAGCGCCACGCCTATGACCCCGCGGGTTCTCTTCATCGCCAACGCTGGTCCTGAGGTGGGCGGCGGCCATGTCATGCGCAGCCTCACCCTGGCTGCGGCTCTGACCGAGCGCGGCGCCCGGGTGGAGTTCATGGCCGACTCCCATGTGGAGGCGATCCTGGCGGCATACGCCCCCGACCTGCCCCGGCGGGCGGCGGCCTCCATGGCGCCCGACGTGCTGGCCGACCTGGCCGGACGCCAGGCCTTCGAGGCGGTGGTGTTCGACCACTATGGCCTCGGCCGTCCCGACCATGAGGCGATCGCCGACGGGCGTCCGGCCCTGGTCATCGACGACCTGGCCGACCGGTCCCTGGGCGGCGCCCTGATCCTGGATTCCGGCCCGGCCCGCACCGAGGCCGACTATCGCGGCCTGACCAGCGGGGCGCGCCTCTTGCTGGGGCCGAAGTTCGCGCCGGTGCGGCCGGCCTTCGCCGCCCTGCGCAACACCGCCCTGGCCCGGCGCAAGGGGACGCCCCGCCGGGTGCTGGTCTCCATGGGCCTGACCGACCTGGACGGGATCACCGGCAAGGTGGTCGAACAGCTGCGCCGTCGCTACGGTGAGACCGAACTGGACGTGGTGGTCGGCGCCGGCGCCCCCAGCCGTAAGGGCCTGACCCGGATCGCCGCCCACGACCCGCGCCTGACCCTGCATGTGGACACCCCCGACATGGCCGAGCTGGCCACGGCCGCCGACCTGGCCGTGGGCGCAGCGGGCTCGGCCATGTGGGAGCGCTGTGTCCTGGGCCTGCCCAGCGTGGTGGTGACCATCGCCGACAACCAGGTCCCCGCCGCCACGGCCCTGGCCAAGGCCGGCGCCGTCCTGCGGGTGGATGGCCGCGCCGAGAGCTTCGGCGTCGACTTCGACCGGGCCATGACCCGCCTGTTCATCGACGAGACCCTGCGCGCCAGCCTGGCCGAAAAGAGCGCCGAACTCTGCGACGGTGAAGGCGCGGCCCGCGTCGCCGACGCCTTCTGGCCCCTGCTCGTCCAGGCCGCGACCGTCTGACGCAGTCGCCTTAACCGAGTTTTCCGACCTTGGCCGGCATCCTCCCTCTTCGCATGCGGGTGGGGAGGCCTAGAAATGGCCAGAGTTCGTATTATCGGCGGGGGGCTGACCGGCATCCTCGCCGCCTTTGAGGCCCACCGGCTGGGCGCTCGCGAGATCGTCCTGGAGGACGCCCTCGACCGTCTGGGCGGCTGGAGCCTGCCCCGGGTTTCCCATGGCGTCGAACTGCGCGACGGCGAATTCGCCTTCGGCCCGACCCAGGATCCCATCCGCCAGGCCCTGGAATGGCGCGGCGTGGCCTTCGACGAGGTCGATCTGCACGACGGCGCCATCAGCCCCTCCCCCACCGGACCCCGCGCCAGCTGGGGCGAGGGCCCGGTGCTCGCCGCCGAAATGAGCGCCACACCGGCCGCAACGACGCCGGAAACCCTCAACGACATCCTGCGCGTCTATCCCCGGGCCGCCGCCGATCCCCTGGCCCACTATTGCCAGTGGCGGCTCGGAGTGTGGCTCGACCAGATCCACGCCAGCGCCGCCCCGGCCCTTGGCCTGAACAAGGTCCGGCTGACGCCGGTCGGCGAGGCCGCCATCGCCAATGTTTCCGCGCCAAGGCGCGGCGCCGTGCCCCGGGACGGGCTCAACGGCCTCTTCGCCTCGGCCAGCCGCGCCCTGGCCCGCCTGGGCGTCGAGATCCGTCTGCACAGCCTGGTCTCCCCCCGCGAGGCCGCCCAGGCCTGCGCCGAGGATGAGACGGTGGTCTGGGCCGCCGACCCCATGCCCCTGTTCGACCTGGCCGCCCAGAAGGCGCCCAAGCCGCGGCTGATCGGCGAGCGGGTGGCGAGCTACGTTTTCCGCGCCCGGCTGGAGGCGCCCCTGCCGCTCACCGTCCGCAACTATACCGGCGAGGGCAAGGTCAGCGCCCTGCGAGTCTATCAGAGCCGCGGCGAGACCCTGGTCAGCGTCGAATGCGTCGACGAGATGGGCGACGAGCCCCTACGCGCCGAGGTCCTGCGCCTGCTCGCCCCCTTCGCCCGGCGGCCGATGATCCTCGACGCCTGCGTCCTGACCAATATGCGCACCCGCTTCGCCTGCCCTTCGGTGGAGGCGGTGCAGCGGCTGGACCGTCTTGAGGCTGAGCTCGCCCACCGCTTCCAGGGCCGCTTCATCGTGGCCGGCTGGGAGTCCGCCGACGCCGGCGCCCGCATCGCCGCCCTCACCGAGCGGATGGCCCAAAGCCTGGGACCGGCGGCCAGGATCTCGGCGGTCGCCTGATGGCCGGTCCGCAGGTCCTGCTGCGCGATGTGACCCCCGCCGACCGGGACCGGCTGCGCGTCTGGCGCAACCAGCCCGACGTAGCCCAGTGGATGTACACAGACGCGCAGATCAGCGAGGCCGACCACGCCCGCTGGTTCGCTGCGGCGCTGTCGGACCCGGCCCGCCGCTACTGGATCATCGAACTGGACGGTGAGCCGGTGGGCCTGGCCAACCTCGCCGACATCTCGCCGGTCAACCGCCGCTGCGCCTGGGCCTACTACCTCGCCTCGCCATCGGTGCGGGGTAAGGGCGTCGGCGCCTATGTGGAATATTGGGTCATCGAGCACGTGTTCGGCGCGCTGGCCCTCTCCAGGCTCTGGTGCGAGGTGCTGGTGGAGAACGAGGCTGTCTGGAAGCTGCACGAATCCTTCGGCTTCCGCCGCGAAGCCCTGCTGCGCCAGCATGTCTGGAAGAATGGCCAGCCCCGCGACGTGGTGGGCCTGGGCCTTCTGGCCGACGACTGGGTCGAAGTGCGCGAGGCTAGCCGCGAACGCCTGCGCGCCAAGGGCTACGACCTGACCTAGGCCTCGCTGAGCATGTCCCAGGCCAGCGGTTCGCCGCGCTTGAGATTACGGGTCGCCACCCGCCCGACCACGGCGTCGCGGTGTTCGGGCCGAAGGCCAAGGCCTGGACGGATCGACCTGACATCAGCGGCCGTGATCCGGACGCCAGCCTTCACATCGGCGGCCACATAGAGCGAGCGGCGGAACTGGGCGTTGGCCCGCTCCGACCCCAGCAGGTCGTATTGCGCCGCCCCCAGGGCCTCCCAGGCTGAGCGTGTGTCGGACACCAGGGCCGAAAACTCATCCGGCTCCAGGGAAAACGCCGCGTCCGGGCCGCCATCGGACCTGGCCAGGGTGAAGTGCTTCTCGATCACGCAGGCGCCGAGCGCCACGGCGGCCACGGCCGCGGCCGTCCCCGGCGTGTGATCCGACAGCCCGATGGGGCAGCCGAACCGGGCGGCCATGTCCGGAATGGTGCGCAGATTGGCGTCGGCGAAGCTGGCCGGATAGCTGGACACGCAATGCAGCAGCACGACCCCGGCCGCGCCGGCCGAAAGGGCCGCGTCCCGGGCCGCCTCGATCTCGGCCAGATTGGCCATGCCCGTGGAAATGATCAGCGGTTTACCGTGGCGCGCCGCATAGGCGATCAGCGGCAGATCCACGGCCTCGAAGGAGGCGATCTTGTAGGCCGGCGCCTCCAGGCTGGCGAGCAGGTCCACCGCGCTCTCGTCAAACGGACTGGAGAACAGGATCACGCCCCGGGCCCGGGCCCGCTCGAACAGGGCCGGATGCCATTCGTAGGGGGTCTGGGCCTCCTGATAGAGCTCATGCAGGCTGCGGCCGTCCCATAGCCCGCCCTCAATGCGGAACTCCGGCCGGTCCACATCCATGGTGATGGTGTCGGCGGTGTAGGTCTGGATCTTGATGGCGTCGCAGCCGGTGGCCGCCGCCGCATCGATCATGGCCAGGGCGCGGTCGAGGTCGCCATTGTGGTTGCCCGACAGCTCGCAGATCACGAATGGCGGGCAGCCCGGGCCGATCTTGCGGCCGGCGATCTCGATGTCGGTCAGCTCAGGCACGACGCAGTCCCCGTGAATGGGAGACAGTCTAACGAGGCACCTCAGAACAGTGCGTTAAATCGACCTTTTCGGGCCCTTTCGGGCGCGAAATACCCCCAAAACGGCGCCCAATCCGACCCCGGCGGCGGCCGCCTGCCCAGGGGATCGCACGGCTGAGGGATCATCTTGTTGCGCCCGCGCCCTCGCGCATCGCGGAATCTTCTCTAAATAGGACCCATGTCTGAGCCTCGCACCACACGCTGCCTCATCATCGGGTCCGGCCCCGCCGGCTATACCGCCGCGGTCTATGCGGCCCGGGCCCTGTTGAACCCTGTTCTGATCGCCGGCCTGCAGCCGGGCGGCCAGCTGACCATCACCACCGATGTGGAGAACTATCCGGGTTTCGCCGAGGCGATCCAGGGTCCCTGGCTGATGGAGCAGATGCAGGCCCAGGCCGAGCATGTGGGGACCGAGATCATCAACGACATCGTCCTGAAGGTGGACCTGTCGAAACGGCCGTTCCGCTTGGAGTGCGACTCCGGTCAGGTGTGGCTGGCCGAGACCCTGATCATCTCCACGGGCGCCCAGGCCCGCTGGCTGGGCCTCGACAGCGAGCAGAAGTTCCAGGGCTTCGGAGTCTCGGCCTGCGCCACCTGCGACGGCTTCTTCTATCGCGGCAAGGATGTCGTGGTGGTCGGCGGCGGCAACACGGCGGTGGAGGAGGCCCTGTTCCTCACCAATTTCGCCTCCAAGGTCACCCTGGTCCATCGCCGCGACGAACTGCGGGCCGAGAAGATTCTGCAGGAACGTCTGTTTGCGCATCCCAAGGTCGAGGTGGTCTGGGACTGCGCGGTCGACGAAGTGCTGGGCGAGACCGATCCCCTGAGCGTCACCGGCGTGCGGCTGAAGAACGTCAAGACCGGCGAGACCCAGACCATCGACTGCGCCGGCGTCTTCGTGGCCATCGGCCACGCCCCGGCGTCTGAACTGTTCAAAGGCCAGCTGTCCATGGACGCTGCGGGCTATCTGGATGTGAAGCCCGGCACGGCCTCGACCGAGATCGAAGGCGTCTACGCCGCCGGCGACGTCACCGACGACATCTATCGCCAGGCGGTGACGGCGGCGGGCATGGGCTGCATGGCCGCCCTTGAGGCGGTGCGGTT
Source organism: Caulobacteraceae bacterium UBA3198 (assembly GCA_002363865.1). GTDB lineage: Bacteria > Pseudomonadota > Alphaproteobacteria > Caulobacterales > Caulobacteraceae > Phenylobacterium. Next base: position 85,614 of record DEWY01000003.1, on the reverse strand, counting down.
CCTGGCCGAGGAAGACCACCGCAAGGCGCACAACCCGATCAGCCACGCCGAGGCCGAGAAGATCGGCGTCTGGTAGGCGCCCCTGTGACCGGTTAACGAGGGCCCATGACGAATCTGATCGTACGCGGGGGCCGCCCCCTGCGGGGCGAGATCACGCCCTCCGCCAACAAGAACGCCGTCCTGCCGGTGCTGTGCGCCACCCTGCTCAGCGACGCGCCCCTGGTCCTGCACCGGGTGCCGGACATCACCGATGTGCGCAAGATCCTGGAGTTCTTCCAGGCGCTCGGCAGCCAGGTGGACATGGACTACGCCACCGGGACCCTGCGCCTGCACCACGGCGAGAACCTCCGGGCCGAAGGGGCGCACCTGCCGCTGGGCATGCGCTCTTCGGTGATGCTCATTCCGGCCCTGCTGCACCGGTTCGGCCAGGCCAGCCTGGAGGACGAGGCCAAGGGCTGCACCCTGGGCGCCCGGGAGATTGATCCGCACCTGGAGGTCTTCGAGGCCTTCGGCGCCCGGGTGGAGACCCGCGAGGGCGCCATCCTGATCTCGACCCCTGAGGGCTTCCACGCCACCCGCCACTGGCTGGACTACGCCTCGGTGACCACCACCGAGAACTTCGCCATCTGTGCGGCCACGGCCAAGGGAACCTCGCAACTGGTCAACGCCGCCTGCGAGCCCCACGTCCAGGAGTTCTGCCGCTTCCTCATCCAGATGGGCGCCAGCGTCCAGGGCGTCGGGGCCTCGACCCTGACCATCGAGGGGGTCGAGCGGCTGGGGGCCACCACCTTCACCTTCCAGGACGACTTCCACGAGGTGGCCACCTTCCTGGCCATGGGCGCGATCACCGGCGGCGACGTGGCGGTGCGCAACGGCGCCTCGGAATCCTTCCCGCTGATCGACCGCACCTTCGCCAAGTTCGGCGTCGAGGTGACCCACAAGGACGGCTGGTCCCGGGCCAGGCTGGACGGCCCGCTGCATGTGCGCCAGCCCTATACCAGCCACATCCTGCAGAAGGTGGAGGCCGCCCCCTGGCCCTATGTGCCGGCTGATCTGCTGCCGATCTTCATCGCGCTGGGCGTCCGGGCCGAGGGTTCGGTGATGTTCTGGAACAAGGTCTATGAGGGCGCGCTCGGCTGGACCTCGGAGCTCGCCAAGTTCGGCGGTCACGCCGTGCTGTGCGATCCCCACCGGGTGATCACCTATGGGGGCAAGCCCCTGTTCCCCGCCGAGGTGGAAAGCCCCTACATCATCCGGGTGGCCATCGCGTTGTTCATGCTGGCCGCCAGCATTGAGGGCAAGTCGACCATCTACAACGCCGCGCCGATCAAGCGCGCCCACCCCAACTTCGTCGAGAATCTCAACGCCCTGGGCGCCGACGTGGAGTGGGTGCTGGGCGACTGAGGGGCCTATTAGCCCGTCGTCCTCGGGCTTGACCCGAGCACGACAGGTGGTGGGCGGAGAGGTTGGCTGGCCCCAGCACAAACCCAAACTCCGTCGTCTTCGGGCTTGACCCGAAGACCCATGAACATTGGAGTTCGCCGGTGTGCATGGATGCTCGGGTCAAGCCCGAGCAAGACGGGTGGTGAGGGGGAGAGGGTGCGGCCCTATCCGGCCGTCTACATGATGAGCAACCGGCGGCACGGCGCGCTCTATGTCGGCGTGACGGGAGATCTTGCTCGACGGGTGTGGGAGCACCGGGAAGGCGTCTACCCGGGCTTCACCCAGACCTATGGCCTCAAGCATCTGGTCTGGTACGAGCCGCACGACCTGATCTCTGAAGCCATCCGTCGGGAGAAGGCGCTCAAACACTATCGCCGCGACTGGAAGATCGCCCTGATCGAAGCGGTGAACCCCACTTGGGACGATCTGTATGCAGGGCTGGTTTAGCGCACGTCTGTGGGTCTGCCGCAGTCGCCGGGTGTGCATGGATGCTCGGGTCAAGCCGTGCATGACGGTGGCAGGGGTCGTGCGAGGGCGCGCCTCCAGCAAAGCACACCCTCAAATCCGTCGTCCTCGGGCTTGACCCGAGGACCCATGAACACTGGAGTTCGACGGTGATGGTCGGGTCAAGCCCGACCATGACGGAACGTTGATAGGAAGCACCCGATGATCCGACATGCCCGCGCCGCCGACCATGCCGCCATCCGGGCGGTGAACCTGGCCGCGTTTCCGGGGGCGGCGGAGGCGGATCTGGTGGAGCGGCTTCGGGCCGACGGGGACGCCGTCTTCGAGCTGGTGGCCGAGACTGACAGCGAGATTGTCGGCCACATCCTGTTCAGCCGGCTGTGGGCCGACAGCGTGAACCTCTACCTGGCGCTGGCTCCCATGGCGGTGATCCCGGGCGAGCAGGGTCAAGGCCAGGGCTCGGCCCTGGTGCGGGCGGGATTGGAGTTCTGCAAGGAGTGCGGGGCCCACGGCGTCATCGTGCTGGGCCACCCCGACTATTATCCCCGCTTCGGCTTCTCGGCCGAGGCCACGGCGATGGTCGCCTCGCCCTATGCGGGATCGCCGGCCTTCATGGCCCAGGCCATCGAGGACGGCGCCTTCGACCAGCCCCTGACCCTGGCCTATCCGGACGCCTTCACGGAGCTATAGGCGGCAGACCTACATCAGGGTCCGCCCCGTTCAGCTCGGCCTCCACCTGCGCCAGACGCTCATTGATCTGGCGGACCTCTTCAGGAGTCGGCTGGCGGCGGGTGGGCTGCAGCACGCCGGCCAGGCGGGTCCCCGCCTCCCCGCTTCCGGGCTCGGCCACCTCATAGGTGCGCACCTCGCCGGCCAGGGCCAGGGTCACCTTGCGGCCAGGCGCCAGGGCCTGACCGGCGTTGAACAGGCCCTGGGTGCGGGCGTCGACGCCCCCCAGGATGGCCACCGACAGGTTCTCCTCCCCGCCGACATAGCGGCTGGTGAAGGCCGGCGGCTCGCCCATCGGCCCTGTCCAGCGATAGAAGATGTGCGCGCCGACCTTCGTCATCTTCACCAGGGTCGGGGCCCAGTAAGGCGCCACATAGTCGGCGTGATAGTGGGTGGCTGATCCCACGCCGGTCTCGACGAAGCCCTCCAGGGCCTCCCGGGCCACCGCCTCCACCTGACGCCAGAGCCCCGGCTCCGGCGCCCAGGTCAGGGAGCCGTCGCAGGTGAAGCTGAACTGACAGCCCGTGCTGCGGGCCGAGCCCTGGAAGACCACGCCGCAGACCGAGTTGGGATAGGCCGGATGGCGCACCCGGTTCAGCACCACCTGGGCCACCGCCCGCTGGCCCTCCCGCGGCTCCCGGGCGGCTTCGTAATAGATGGCCTGGCTGAGACAGCGCAGGGCCTGGGCCTGGTCCTGTCGCGAGGCCCGCAGGATGAAGGGCTCCATGGGATTGATCGGCAGGTCGGCGAAGGGCTTGAAGGCGTTGATCTCCCGGGCCGCCATATCGAAGGCGGTGCCGAACCCCAGGGTCGGCAGGGTGGCGAGGTCATAGGTTTCCCAACCCGGCACGCGGCCCCAATAGTCCTTGCGCGGCGCAGGGTCGTGGCGCCTCGCCAGGGCCAGCATGGCCGGGTCCATATCGGCGGTGAGGCGTTGCAGTCCCACATCCGACAGGCTGCGGGCCACAGTCGCCAGACCTTCGGCCCGGCCGGCGTTGAGCGGTCGGTCATAGGTGGTCAAACAGCCGGCCAGGACCAGACTTGCTGCCAGCAGGGACAGGGGTCGAAGGAGAGCGGTCAAGCGATGTCCGAGGCTGCGCTGGGCCCGGGCCAGCAAGGGACCAGCTATAGGCGACATGAAGACGGCGAAAAAGCGGGCGCTTGCATCCCGCGTCTAAGGGTCTATATCTGGTTCGACAGCTTATGCTCTGTTTGAGCATATCAGAGCGCCTCGCAAGAGCCTGCAGGCGCGCTTTTTTGGGCCAGAGAAATGCTCACTTTGAGCATAAGGAGGACGCCATGGCCGCCGACGGATTTGCCCCCCTCGCCTTCACCCCGCAGGTGGAAGCCGAAACCCAGGCGCTCTGGGAGCGGGTCAAGAAGCACGTCACGCCCATGGAGTGGCGCCTCCAGGCCCCGCTGATCGCCGAGATCAACCGCATCAAGCGGGAGAAGAACGCGGTCATCCTGGCCCACAACTATATGACGCCCGAAATCTTCCACGGGGTCGGCGACTATGTGGGCGACAGCCTGGGCCTGGCCAAGGAGGCCGCCCGGTCCGACGCGGCCATCATCATCCAGGCCGGCGTGCACTTCATGGCCGAGACCTCCAAGATCCTGTCGCCGGACAAGCGCGTCCTGATCCCCGACCTGCGCGCCGGCTGCAGCCTGGCCTCCTCGATCACCGGCGAGGACGTGCGCCTGATCAAGGCCCGCTATCCCGGCATCCCGGTGGTCACCTATGTGAACACCACCGCCGACGTGAAGGCCGAGACCGACGTCTGCTGCACCAGCGCCAATGCGGTGCAGGTGGTGGAGCATGTGGCCAAGGAATGGGGCGTCGATCGCGTCATCCTGATCCCCGACGAATTCCTCGCCCGTAACGTGGCGCGCCAGACCGACGTCAAGATCATCGCCTGGCAGGGTCGCTGCGAGGTGCACGAGCGCTTCGAGGCCCAGGACATCCTGGACCTGAAGGCCGCCTATCCGGGCGCCCAGGTTCTGGCCCACCCCGAATGCCCGGCCGAGGTGCTGGAGGTCTCCGACTTCGCCGGTTCGACCGCGGCGATGAACGACTATGTGCTGAGCAAGAAGCCCAGGCAGGTGATCCTGATCACCGAATGCTCCATGGCCGACAATGTGGCCGTGGACGCGGTGGACACCGAGTTCCTGCGCCCCTGCAACCTGTGCCCGCACATGAAGCGGATCAGCCTTGAGAACATCTACGAAGCCCTGATCAAAGAGCAGTACGAGGTGTTCGTCGATCCGGAGATCGCTGATCGCGCCCGCCTGGCTGTGCAGCGGATGATTGACCTGCCGCCCCCGGCGGTTCCGGCCCGCTATGACCTGGTCAAGGCCCGCCACCATGTGGATGTGGAGCTGATCTGATGGCCCATCGCACCCAGCACGACGGCGTCCTGGTCGTCGGTGCGGGCCTGGCGGGGCTGTCGGCCGCCCTGGCCGCCGCGCCGCGCAAGGTGCTGGTCCTGACCGGCGCGCCCCTGAACAAGGGCTGTTCCTCGGCCTGGGCGCAGGGCGGCATGGCCGCGGCCCTGTCGGACGAGGACGACGCGGCCCGGCACGCGGCCGACACGGTGGCCGCTGGCGCTGGCCTGGTGGACGCCGAGCGCGCCGCCCTGCTGGCCCGGGAGGGCGCAGCGGCGGTGCGACATCTGGCGGAACTCGGCGCGCCCTTCGACCGGGACGCCGCCGGCGCCTTTTCCCTCAGCCTTGAGGCAGCCCACAGCCGCGCCCGCGTGGCCCGGGTCAAGGGCGACCAGGCCGGCCGGGCCATCATGGCCGCGGTCACCGCCGCGGCCCTGGCGCAGCGGCATATCGAGGTGCGATCAGGCGTTCGCCTGCGCGGCCTGCTGCAGGACGCCGAGGGCCAGGTGCGCGGCGTGATCGTCGAACAGGGCGGGCAATTGCACGAGATCACCGCTCCGGCGGTCATCCTGGCCACCGGCGGCATCGGCGGTCTCTATGCGGTGACCACCACCCCGCCGGAGCTGCGCGGCGAGGGCCTGGGCCTGGCCGCCCAGGCCGGCGCCCTGATCGCCGATCCGGAATTCGTCCAGTTCCACCCCACGGCCATCGATATCGGCCGTGATCCCGCGCCCCTGGCCACCGAGGCCCTGCGCGGCGAAGGCGCCCTGCTGATCAACGCCTCGGGCGAGGCCTTCATGGCCAACTATCATCCCGCCGCTGAGCTGGCGCCCCGGGATGTGGTGGCCCGCGCTATCCACGCCGAGCGCGCCGCCGGCCGCGGCGCCTATCTCGACGCCCGCGCCGCCGTGGGCGAGCACTTCCCCGAGGCCTTCCCCGCCGTGTTCGCCGCCTGCCTGTCGGGCGGGGTCGATCCAAGGGTTCAGCCGATCCCGGTGGCCCCGGCCTGCCACTATCATATGGGCGGAATCGTCACCGACGCTGACGGCGCCACCACCCTGGCCGGCCTCTATGCGGCGGGCGAATGCGCGTCGACCGGCGTGCACGGCGCCAACCGCCTGGCCTCCAACTCCCTGCTTGAGGCCGCCGTGTTCGGAACCAGAGCCGGCGCCGCCGCCCGGGAGGCCGCCGAGGTCCGCACCCGGATCCTGCCCGCCGCGGCCGCGCCGATCCTGCCGGACGCGGCCCTGTCGGGGCTGCGCATGGCCATGAGCGCCGAGGCCGGGGTGGTGCGCGACGCCGCAGGCCTGTCCCGGCTCATCGATCTGATGGACGAGCTGGAAGGCGCCTATGGCCTGTGCGCCGACCTGACGGCCGCGCGGCTGACCGCCTGCTGCGCCCTGAACCGCAAGGAAAGCCTGGGCGCGCATTTCCGTCTCGACGCCCCGGAAGCGCCCGCCGAGCCCCGGCGCACCTTCATCACCCTGGGCCCCAACGGGGCCGCAGGCGCCTGCCTGGCCGCCGAATGACCGCCCCCCTGCCTGATCTGCTGATCGAGCCCGTGGTGCGGGCCGCCCTGGCCGAGGATCTGGGGCGGGCCGGCGATGTGACCGCCATGGCCTGTATCGACGCTGACGCCAAGCTGTCAGTGGCCTTCGCCGCCCGCAAGCCTGGCGTGGCCGCCGGGATCGCCTGCGCCCGGCTGGCCCTGGCGGCCCTGGATCCTGAGGCCAGGTTCGAGACCCTGGTGGCCGATGGCGCGCCGCTGGCGGCCGGGACCGTGCTGGCCCGCGCCCAGGGGAACGCCCGCGCCATCCTGTCGGCGGAACGGACAGGGCTGAACCTGCTCGGCCGGCTCTGCGGCGTGGCCACCCTGACCCGGGCCTATGTGGACGCGGTGGACGGCACGGCCGCCCGCATCGTCGACACCCGCAAGACCACCCCTGGACTGCGCCATCTGGAGAAGTACGCCGTGCGCTGCGGCGGCGGGGTCAATCACCGGTTCGGCCTGGATGACGCCATCCTGATCAAGGACAACCACATCGCCGCCTGTGGCGGCGTGGCCGAAGCCGTGCGCCGGGCGCGGGCCTTCGCCGGCCACCTGATGAAGGTCGAGGTGGAGGTCGACGGACTGGACCAGCTGGAAGACGCCCTGCGGCATGGTCCTGATGTGGTGATGCTGGACAATTTCAGCCTGGATGACCTGCGCGCCGCTGTCGCCGCCGCCAAGGGCCGGGCGGTCCTGGAAGCCTCCGGCGGGGTCAATCTGCAGACCGTCCGGGCCATCGCCGAGACTGGCGTGGACGTAATCAGCGTCGGCGCCCTGACCCACTCTGCGGCAGCGCTGGACATCGGCCTCGACGCCGTCTGATAACAGCCGACCGCCAATAGCGCGGTAGGAATCAGGCATGTCGGGCGAACTGGCGATCCACCATCTGGGCGGCGGTCTGGGACTGGGGCCCAACCCGTTTGGGCGCGACGTGGCCAACCTCGCCCTCTGCCGCGCCTTTGCGCGGCATGGCGGCTTTGACCTCCTGCATATGCTGACCGCCATCGAGACCCCCGCCGCCGACATCGCCGAGGCGCTGCGGGGCCCAGATCCCCTGACCACCCGGATCGAGACCGGCTCCCTGCTGGAGCTCGGGCAGGCCCGTCAGGCCGGGACCCTGTTTCGCGGCAAGGCCGACCTGGCCGAACTCGCCTGGGCCAGGCGCGGGGCGGGCCTCGACGGCGCCTACAGCCTGGCGGGCCTGATCCACACCATCGCCCCCCCGCTGACGCGCGAGGAAATCGCCCAGGCCAGCCTGGCGCCGGTCCATCCCTGAGACGCCATCATCTGCACCTCGCCCTCGGTGCGCGACTCCATCAGCGCGATGTTCGAGGGCTGGACGGACTATCTGGGCGAGCGGTTCGGCGGTTCGAAACGGCCCATGCCGCAGCTGCCCATCCTGCCGCTCGGGGTGGAGCTCGACGAGATCGCCGCCCTGGCCGACCGTCCCGATGTCCGCAGGGCCGCCCGAGCGCGCCTGGGCCTGGGGGACGACGATGTGCTGGCCCTGTGGGTCGGGCGGCTGTCCTTCTACGAGAAGGCCTCCCCCCGGCCCATGTTCCGGGCGGTGGAGGAGGCTGGCCAGATCGCCGGGCGGCCGCTGCATTTCGCCCTGGCCGGCTGGTTTCCCCAGGATCACCACAGGGGCTTGTTCGAGGAGGCTGCGCGGGCCTATGCGCCCAACACCCCCCTCCACTGGATCGATGGCAATGACCCGGTCCTGCTGGGCGAAATGTGGGCCGCGGCGGACATCTTCCTGTCCCTGGTGGACAACATCCAGGAGACCTTCGGCCTGGCGCCGGTGGAGGCCATGGCGGCGGGCCTGCCGGTGGTGGCCAGCGACTGGGACGGCTATCGCTTCACCATCCGGCACGGGCAGGAGGGGTTCCTCGCCCCGACGCTGGTCCCCTCGCCGGGCCCGCCCAGCGTGATGCTGCTGCGCCGGCACCTGCAGCGCATGGACACCTATCAGGCCTATGCCGGCCAGCTGGCCCAGCATACGGCGGTGGACGTGGGCGCCGCCGCCCGGGGCCTGGCGGATCTCGCCCTGTCGCCCGACCTTCGCCGTCGGATGGGCGCCGCCGGTCGGGCGCGGGTGCGCGAGACCTTCGACTGGAAGCAGGTGGTGGTCGGCTATCGCGTCCTGTTCGACAGCCTCGCTGACCTGCGCCGTCAGGCCCCGGCGGCCTTTCCAGGGCCCAGGCTGAACCCGGTCCATGGGGACCCGTTCAGGGACCACGGGAGCTTCGCCACCCTCAGCCTGACCGCCGACACCGAGATCGCCCTGCGCCCGGGCGTCGATCCGCTCGCCGATCCGGCCCTGACCTCGGGCATCATGCTCGACAGCTATGGCGAGGCGTGGCGGCTGAGCGCGGCCGACCTGCGGCCCCTGGCGGACGGCCTCCAGGGGTCCGGCTGGCGGCGGGTGGGCGACCTGCTGGCCACAATCCCGCCGCCGGCCAGGGCGCGCACCACCTATGGCCTGATCTGGCTGTGCAAGATGGGGGTGCTCGACTGGCGGTGAGGGCTCAGGCGGCGCGGGCCTTCAGGCGGCGAGCCGCCTCCAGGGCGCCGGCGCGACGTTCGGCCAGGGCGGCGTCCATCATCTTCTGCACCTGATCGCGGATGTGCGGCGGCGCGAGCTCAGGCCGTCCGCCCTCGAAGGGCGGCTCGGGGGCGTATTCCAGGCCCAGCTGCACCCGGCGGGCGGCGTCCTCGCCGAAGATCTCGGCGGCGGCCACCAGGGCGAAATCGAGGCCCGCCGTCACCCCGCCGCCGGTGATCACATTGCCGTCCCGGCAGACCCGGCCCTCATCCAGCTCCACATCGAACAGGGGCAGGAGGTCGCGCCAGGCCCAGTGGCAGGCGGCGCGGCGGCCCTTCAGCAGGCCCGCGGCGGCCAGGATCAGGGAGCCGGTGCAGACCGAGGTGACATAGCGGGCGCTGGCGCCCAGCCGGCGGATTGCGTCCATATAGGCCTCATCCAGCATGGCCGCGGTGGTCCCGAAGCCGCCGGGCACGCAGAGGACGTCGCAGGCCTCGAGCTGGGTCAGGTCAGCCAACCGGGCGAAGACCAGGCCGTCGCCCTCGATATCGATCCCGCCCACCGAGGCGACGATCGTCTCCGCCCCCGGAAGCCGATTGAACACCTGATGCGGCGCGGTGAAGTCCAGCTGGGTCACCCCGGGGTAGAGGGGGAAGACGATGCGGCAGGTCTGGGTCATGGACAGGCTCCAAGGTTGACAGGGGCAGCATCGACCGATCAGGTCTTGGCTGAAATGACATTTTTCCCACGGATTCTGCCATGGCGCCCCGGCGCGTCGATGTCCTGATCTTTGCGGACTTCCAGCTGCTGGACGCCGCAGGCCCCATCGCCGCCTTCGAGATCGCCGGCCGGTTGGCGCCCGGCGCCTATGATCTGCGGGTGGTCTCCACGGCGCCTGGATGGGTGAAGAGCTCGTCCGGCGCTGCCCTGATGGCCGCGCCCCTGGACGAGGCGCCTCTGGACACCCTGTTGGTGTCCGGCGGGGACGGGACGCGGCCTGAGCGGCTCGACCCCGCGGTGATCGCCGCGGCCGCCGCCGTCGCCCCCCGGGCGCGGCGGATCGTCAGCGTCTGTTCGGGGGCCTTCATCCTGGCGGAGGCGGGGCTGCTGAAGGGGCGGCGGGCCACCACGCACTGGAGCCGCACCGCCGACTTCCGGCGCCGGTTCCCCAGGACCCGGCTGGAGCCCGACCGGATCTATGTGCGCGACGATCCGGTCTGGACCTCGGCGGGCATCACCGCCGGCATCGACCTGTCCCTGGCCCTGATCGCCGAGGATCTGGGGGAGGCCGTGGCCCGGGCGACCGCCCAGCAACTTGTGGCGCCGCGCCAGCGGGCTGGCGGGCAGTCACAGTTTTCCGGCCTGGTGGAGATGGGCGGCGCCAGCGGCCGGTTCGCCGACCTGCTCGACTGGGCCGGCCAGAGACTGACCACCCGGCTGAGCGTGGAGGACCTGGCCGAGGCCAGCGCCATGAGCCCGCGCAACTTCGCCAGGGCCTTTGTGCGGGAGGTCGGCATGACCCCGGCGAAGGCGGTGGAGCACCTGCGGGTGGAAGCCGCCCGCGGCGCCCTGCGCCAGGGCGCCAGCGTCGAGCAGGCCGCGCGGACCGCCGGCTTCGGCGACGCCGAGCGGCTACGCCGAGCGATGTTGCGCACCTATGGCCAGACGCCGCAGGCGCTCAGGCGCAAGGCCCGGGCCGAACTCTAGGCCGTCAGATCAGGTCGTCTTGCCGCGCTCGCCCGACTGGGGCTTCGCCTCGGCGGACTTCTCCTCCGACGCGGCAGGCTTGCTCACCGCCACCACGGGATTGGCCGCGGGTTTGGCCGCAGGCTTGGCGACGCCGGTCTTGACGATCTCGCCCTCGGGACGCTCAGCCTTCGGGGCCGACGCGGGCTCCTGAGCCGGCTCGGCGGGGCCGCCCATGCCCAGGACTTTGGAGGGCATCGGGACCAGGGTCGCGGAGGTCAGGCGGATATCGCCCTCGCCCTCGATCCGGTCCCGCACATCGGCGGACTCGCCGACCCGGGCATAGACCGGAGCTTCGGTCTGTTCGGGCGTGATCTCATGGGCGCTGGCCAGCATGCGGCTGGGCGCCGGATCGCGGCCGAAGCGATAGAAGATGTGCACGCCCACCTGGGTGACGCGGGTGAGGCGCGGGCCCCAGGACGGCGCCACGGCGGTGGTGTGGAAGTGGGTGGAGCGGCCGACCTCGGCCATGACTTCACCCGAGAGGGCCTTGTGGGCGACCCGCTCGGCGCGACGCCAGGCGGCGGGTTCGACCCCGCGGCGCATGGCGCCGTTGCAGGCGAAGCTGAACTGGCAGACCCGGCTGTTGGCGCCCTGGAACACCACGCCGCAGACGGTCTTGGGGAAGGCCGGATGACGCACGCGATTGAGGACCACCTGAGCCACGGCCGCTTGGCCGGCCGGGGTTTCGCCGCGGGCCTCGTAATAGACGGCCTGGGTCAGGCACTCCATGTCGCGGGAGGCTTCGAGCGCACCGCCGAGACGGAACGGCGGCGCGGGAATGGGCGTTGGGTTCAGGCTGGCGCGCAGGATCGGCGGCTGGCTCGCCGCCCCCGCGCCCCGCTCCAGGCGGGCCACCAGGATCGCGCTCTGCCGGTCGCGCTCCGCCGCACCGGCCACTGTGAACGGATCGTGGCGGCGCGCGATGCGCAACACGCCAGGGTCCATCCGCGCGGCGGCGTCTTGGAGCGCCTGTTCGGAGTAACCATCCGCCGCAGCGGCCGCCAGTCGGGCGGCGCGGGCGTGGTCAGATGCGGCGCCGGCCATGCCGCCGGCCATATAGGCGCCACCCAGCGCCAGTCCGACCGAGGAGCCGAGAACGGCGGCAACGGTCAGGGCACGCCAATCGGCGCGCACCCATTTTTCATTTTGCAAAACGTCCTGTCCCGTGCGGCGAGGGCGCAACGCCCCCCGACATCATCGCTCAGAGAAGCCCCGCCTCACTGCGGGTGAAATCTCGAAAACGAAGCCCGTCCGCACTGTTCACCGGACGGGTCTACGACAAAGTGGCCCGCCTTATGACGGGTCCGTGATGGATTCGCAAGGCGATATTGCGCCGCACCCTAACTCCACCTTGAGTGGGCCGACGCTGACTCTGGGAACCTTGACCGTTGCCGGCCGTTCCTGGCGAACAACTCTCGGAGATTCTGACATGCCTAAGGTCCTTGGCGTCTGTGCGATTTCGGCGGCGCTTCTACTGTCAGCCTGTGGCCACAATGTGGAGCAGCGGGCGGCGACCGGGGCCGTCGCCGGTGCGGTGGTCGGCGGGCCTGTGGGCGCAGCCGCTGGCGCGGCCGTGGGCACGGCGGTGAGCAAGGGCGTCGACCGCTAAGGCGCACCTGCGCCCCCGATCGCGGGCGCCCCTAGTCCATCTGGATCATGTTCGCCAACGGCGACAGGCCTATCCCCGGACCCACAAGGTGGGCTGGAGATAAGTCGATGCGTCATCTGCTGATGTCCCTGGTGGTCCTGGCCGCGGCCTATGCCGTCGCGGCCAGCGCCGGGGGACTATTCTGACCCAGCGCTCGGTTCGGGCGATATCTTGACACACACCCCTGGATTGCGGCCATTGGCCGAAAAAAAACGGGGGAAGTATCAGTGCAGAACATTCGTACGGCGCTTCTGGCGAGCGCGTTCGGCCTGTCATTCATGGCCGCCTCCCCGGTCAACGCCGTCGTACCCAATGACAACCTGCTCACATTCGGCCCCGACGGCGCCATCGATGAGACGGGAGTCCGCGACTCCACAGGCGTCACCGGCGTCGGCGTCGTCTTCTTCGTATCGCCAGACGGCCAGAGCATCTGCACCACGAGTCTGATCAATCCGCGCACCGTCATCCTGGCGGCCCATTGCATCAACCGCACCCCGGACGCGGCCTGGGGCGCCAGCCATCACGCCGCCGTCAGCTTCCTGGACAACGCGCTGCCGGGCGTCGGGGCCTGGTACCGAACCGGCGAGAGTCAGCCCGGCCTGGCCACCTATGAGATCCTCGACTTCATCTATGATCCGCGCTCGCTCGCCCTGCCGGACGACACTGGCGCCTACAAGCAGGCCGACGTGGCCCTCGGGGCTTTGGACACGCCGGCCATCGGCGTGCCGAACTGGAAGCTGCTGTTTTCGCCCCTGCCCGGCCCCACCGAGGTAGTGTTCACGGGCTATGGAAACACCGGGTCGGGCACGACTGGAGCCAACCGCGACGAGGGCCTCTACCGCCGGACGGTGACCAACACCCTGGACGTCCTGGCCTCGCCGCTGGATATCGCCGAAGCCCCATCTATCTCCTCAGTGGCGTGGCCATCCCAGACACCTTCGACAGCTTTACAGCCGACGTTTACATCTACGACTTTGATAACCCGTCCGGGGTCCGCATCGGGCAGGATGGGAAGCCCTACGCCAACCTCGGCGGCGAGGCGACGGCGCGGGAGGGCAGCGTCGCCCCGGGCGATTCCGGCGGTCCACTGATCGTGCCTGGATTGGGCGACGGCCGGATCCTGGCGGGCGTCGTCTCCGGCGGACTCTTCTACCCCAATGACAGCGTCGCCGCGACCTATGGGCAGTTCGGCTTCTATCAGCCGCTGTCAAACTATTGGGACTGGGTCGTCGATAACAATTTCTACCGCTATGTGGGCGCCAAGGCCGGCGACGGAAACTGGCATGACGCCGGACATTGGGTCGAGCGGCTGGACCCGGCCTATCAGGTCCTTTCGGGCGGTGCGCTGGTCAACGGCCTGCCCAGCATCCCGGCTCAGGGCGCCAGCGGCGCAGGGGCGAATTTCGGCGAGGTCTGCATCCTCGGCGGCGGCTGCCTCAACATGACCGGGGCTGATAACCCGGTCACCGACACGCCGCGGTTTGCGACCACCGGGCCCGGGACCGCCAGCCGGGTCCCCAACAACGGCGCATTTGGTCCAGGGGGCGCGGCCCGCTTCTATGATGTGACCCTATCGGAGTCCGGGACCACCACCCTGTCAGGGGAGGCGGAGATCGACGCCCTCACCCTGGCCGGCTCTGCGCGCCTGGACATCACCGGGTCCGCCGTCCTGGGCCTGGCCATCGGGACCCGCGCCCAAGGGGGCTGGCTGAATGTGGACGGCCTGTTGCAGACCCCGACCTTCACCGGCGCGGCCGGCCTGCTGACCGGCGCGGGGACGGTCCGAGCCTACAGCTTCGACTCCGCCATGGGGATCGGTCCCGGCAGCTTCGGCGCCTTGGGGCGGCTGACCCTGCTGACCGACGCCCGCCTGGCGCCGGCTGGGGCGCTGCAGATCGATCTGGCCAGGTCCGGGGCCGACCAGCTGGCGGTGATCGCCGATCCGGACGCCGCCCAGCCCTCGGTCGGCGGCCTGATCCTCGGCGGGACCCTGGTGCTGAACCCGCTGGCCGCGGACCGGCCAAGGGCGGGCGATCGCTTCCGCATCGTGACGGCGGAAGGCGGGCTGTTAGGCGACTTCGACGCCGTGGCCGACCTGCCCGGAGTCATGCGTGGCCAGCTGGCCTATTCGGCCAACGCCATCGACGTCGCCCTGTCGGCCGGCCTCTATGCCGACCTCGCCCAGATGAGCGACGAAACCCAGGCGCCTTACGCCCGTCTGCTGGACGCCGCCCGCGGCCCGGCCGACGGCCCCCTGGCCGGCCTCTATGACGGCTTCGACTATCTGGAGGGCCAGGCCCTGGCCACAGGGCTGCGCAGCCTTGCGCCCCTGGGGCTCGCGAACGCCGAGGTGCTGGGTCGGGTCCAGACCGAGGCCCTGGCCGACGCCCTGGCCGGCCGCGCCGCCCTGGGCGACCGGGAGTCCGGCGCCTTTCTGGCCTATGGCCAGGGGCGCGGCGATGGCCTGAAGCGGGGCTTCGACGCCAAGACGCAGATCGACACCGAATGGCTGCTGGGCGGCGCCGAGGCCCGCCTGGGCCCGGCCACGGTCGGCGGGGCCCTGGCCTATAGCCGCGGCGACATGACCCTGCCTGCGCCCCAGGCCGAGGGGGAAAGCAAGCTCTGGCAGGCCATGGCCTTCGTACGGCTCGCCGGGGTCCAGCGGCCCTGGACCCTGGAGGGCTCGGTGGGCCTGGGCCGGCAGGACCTGGAGAGCCGCCGGACCTTCACCGCTGGCGGCCTGACCTATGGGGCGACGGGCGAGACAGGGGCCGACCTCTACACCGCCACCCTGGCCGGGACCTGGACTCTGCCCCTGGATCAGACCCTGAGCCTGGTCCCGCAGGCCTCGATGCGGGCGGCGCGCTTCGAGGTGGATGGCTTCACCGAACGCGGCGGCCCGGCCGCGCTTTCCGTCGAGGGCTTTTCCACCGACAGCGTCCAGGGCCGGCTGGGCCTGGCGGTGGAGGGCGTCCTGCCCCTGGCCTCCGCCCGCCTGACCCTGCAGGGCCGACTGGCCCTGGCCCATGAGTTCGCCGACGCGGCCGACGCGACCCTGGCCCTTGCGGCGAGCCCCGCCGCCCGGGTCGGCGCCGGCCTTGGCCGCCGGGATCGCGACTGGCAGGAGGCAGGGCTGACTCTGGCCTATGAGGACGGCCCCCTCTCGCTGCACCTGGCCGCCGAGGCCGATCTGAACCGCGCCGAGGCCGAGGCCCTGGACCTGCGCCTGGGGGCGGCGTTCCGCTTCTAGGCCCTTCGGCGTGCTGAACGGCGCCCTGCTGACACCATGATGTCAGCAGGGCCGCTGGCGCCCGAGGCCTGGCGCGCCTACCTTCTGTCCCATGCCCCGTTCCAAGACCGCCCCTCCCCCGCCCGCCCAGGGCGTCGCCGACATGTCGGCGAGCTTCGACTATGACGATGCCGCGATGCCGATGCTGTGGAAGCCCCACCGCCCGGCGCGGCCAGCCAAGTCGGAGGGCGGCAAGCGCTTTAAGCTGGTCAGCGACTACCAGCCGGCCGGCGATCAGCCGCAGGCGATCAAGGAGCTGGTGGCGGGCCTGGAGGGGCGTGAGCACGACCAGGTGCTGCTCGGCGTCACTGGCTCGGGCAAGACCTATACGATGGCCCAGGTCATCGCCGAGACCCAGCGCCCGGCCCTGATCCTGGCGCCCAACAAGACGCTGGCGGCCCAGCTCTATTCCGAGTTCAAGGCCTTCTTCCCGGAGAACGCCGTCGAGTTCTTCGTGTCCTACTACGACTATTACCAGCCGGAGGCCTATGTGCCCCGGACCGACACCTATATCGAGAAGGACTCCTCGATTAACGAGCAGATCGACCGGATGCGCCACTCGGCCACCCGCGCGATCCTGGAGCGGGACGACGTCATCGTCGTGGCCTCGGTCTCCTGCATCTACGGCATCGGCTCGGTGGAGACCTATACGGCCATGACCTTCACCCTCGCCCCGGGCGAGCGGGTGGATGAAAAGCAGCTGATGGCTGACCTCGTGGCCCTGCAGTACAAGCGCAACGACCAGGCCTTCGAGCGCGGCACCTTCCGCCGCCGGGGCGACACCATCGAGATCTTCCCCGCCCACTACGAGGATCGCGCCTGGCGGGTCAGCCTGTTCGGCGACGAGGTGGAGACCATCGTCGAGTTCGATCCCCTGACCGGCAAGAAGACCGCCGACCTGGACGGGATCAAGATCTACGCCAACAGCCACCATGTGACGCCGCGGCCGACGCTCAACCAGGCGGTGCTGCAGATCAAGGCCGAGCTCAAGGAGCGGCTGGAATGGCTGGTGGCCAATGGCAAGCTGCTGGAGGCTCAGCGGCTGGAGCAGCGCACCACCTTCGACATCGAGATGATCCAGGCCACCGGCTCCTGCGCCGGGATCGAGAACTACAGCCGCTATCTCTCCGGCCGCCGCCCAGGCGAGCCGCCGCCGACCTTCTTCGAATACATTCCCGAGAACGCCCTGCTGTTCGTCGATGAGAGCCACCAGGCGGTGCCGCAGATCGGCGGGATGTATCGCGGGGACTATCGGCGCAAGTTCACCCTGGCCGAGTACGGCTTCCGCCTGCCCTCCTGCCTCGATAACCGCCCGCTCAAGTTCGAGGAGTGGGACGCCATGCGGCCCGACACGGTGCATGTGTCGGCCACGCCGGGATCCTGGGAGATGGAACGCACCGGCGGCGTCTTCGTCGAACAGGTGATCCGCCCCACCGGCCTGATCGACCCGCCGGTGGAGGTGCGCCCGGTCTCCAAGGACGGCTTCTCCCAGGTGGACGACGTCATCGACGAGGTGCGCCAGACCATCGCCCAGGGCTATCGCGGCCTGATCACCGTGCTGACCAAGAAGATGGCCGAGGACCTGACGGAGTACATGCACGAGCAGGGCCTGAAGGTCCGCTACATGCACTCCGACATCGACACCATCGAACGCATCGAGATCATCCGCGATCTGCGTCTGGGCGTCTTCGACGTGCTGGTGGGGATCAACCTGCTGCGCGAAGGCCTGGACATCCCCGAGGTCGGGCTGGTGGCCATCCTGGACGCCGACAAGGAAGGCTTCCTGCGTTCGGAAACCTCGTTGATCCAGACCATCGGCCGGGCGGCGCGGAACATCGACGGCCGGGTCATCCTCTATGCCGACCGCATCACCGGCTCCATGGAGCGCGCCATGGCCGAGACCCAGCGCCGGCGGGAGCGGCAGGAGGAATACAACGCCGCCCACGGCATCACGCCCGAGAGCGTGAAGAGCCAGATCAAGGAAATCCTCGCCAGCGCCTATGAGAAGGACCGCCCCCTGGTCCGCACGGAGTTGGCCGAGGAGGCCAAGCCCTTCATGGGCGACAACTTCAAGGCCACCCTGCGCGACCTGGAAGGCAGGATGCGTCAGGCCGCCGCCGACCTGGAATTCGAGACCGCCGCGCGCCTGCGTGACGAGATCAAGCGCCTGAAGCTAATGGACCTGGAATTCGCCAACGAGGCCCTGACCGGCGAAGGCGAAACCGTCGACCGCTCAGCGGTCAAGCGGGTCAAGGCCGAGGCCCGGGCCGAAGCCCAGGAGCGGTTCCGCAAAGGAAGGCTGTAGGGGCGGCTTCAGAAAGCTGATCGCGTCCGCAGCATTCGTCGTCCTGCGCCCTCTCCCGACCGTGGCCGAAAAGCCCCACATGATAATCCAGCGACGGTGGGGACGGAACTTCCAGCCTCGCCATTCGTAGATGTGACTGATCAGGGGCTGGTCATGGCGAGGTCTCCTTCGAGACCTCCCGCAGTTCCGCCAACAATAGAACGGGGTAATTGATGTCACCGTCTCTCAGCGTAGCGGGCGCCGACGGCAAGGTCGTCGCCCTGGACCGGACGAAATCTGAAACCGCCGTGGCCGAGCGCGTGCGTCGGCTGCAATCGGAAGCCCGCGGCTTGGTGGGCGAGCACGTGCGCGCCCTCGAGACCGCCCTGAACGAGGTGGAGCGACTGAGCGCTGAGATCGCCAGCGGCGGGGAGCTCTATCCCCCTGGCGTCCGCGAAATCGCCCGCCGGCTCACCGAGGACGCCGAGGTCAAGGCCCAGGCCCTGGAAGCCATCATGGCCAGGACCTAATTGGCCGGTCGGGGCGGGGCGTCAGTCCTCGTCCCGGCGGCCTGGCTTCAGGGGCGATATGGCCG
The DNA here is from genome assembly GCA_002363865.1 of Caulobacteraceae bacterium UBA3198. GTDB lineage: Bacteria > Pseudomonadota > Alphaproteobacteria > Caulobacterales > Caulobacteraceae > Phenylobacterium. The sequence goes on along the minus strand of DEWY01000003.1, from coordinate 66,933 downwards.
CGCCGCCCAGGGGCCCGACCGGGCTCAGCGCCGGATCGGTCTCGATGTCCCGGCGGGGCTGATCGGCGTCCGAGCCGGGTTCGCGGGGCGGCTGGGTCGTCTCGTCCTTCCGATCATCACTCATGCCACCAGATCCCTGTAATCGGGGCTGCGCCGCAGCCAGGCCGCGGCATAGCCGCAGATGGGGGTGATCTTCAGGCCCCGGTCCTTGGCGTCCTGGGCCAGGGCCTTCATCAGCCGCCCGGCCGCGCCGGTGCCGCGCAGCGCCACAGGGCTCTCCACATGATCTATGTAAAGGCGTTCGCCCTGGAGCCGGTAATCGGCCCAGGAGGTCTGGCCCTGCTCGTCCATCTCATAGCGGGACGCGTCGCTGTTGTTTCGAAGTTCGCTCATCATGCCCTCCGCAACGGACTTAACGGGGAATTCGATCCCGGCTAAGGCTGGGAGATGATGACGGGGCCTGGGGCCTGAGGCCAGGGCGTGGGATGAAGGATGTCGATCCGATGCGCAGACTTTCCATGACCGCAGCCCTGGGGCTGTCCCTGCTGGCGCTCAGCGCCTGCAATCGCAACGAGGCTGGCCAGGAGGCCGAGGCTCCGGCCCCCGCCGCCGAGGACGCCCAGACGCCCCTGCCCGGCCAACCCGGCGCGCCGGCCGCCCCCACCCGTCGGGCGGGCCTTTGGGAACAGCGGCTGTCCACCGAGGGGATCGTCCAGGTGACCCGGATCTGTATCGACGACACCCTGGACGAACGTCTGAGCTGGTGGGGCCAGCAGGCCACCGATGAGTCCTGCGAGAAGAACCTGGTGACCCGCCGCACGGACGGGAGCTGGCAGTTCTCATCGGTCTGCGACATGGGGACTGGCGGCAAGACCACCACGTCGGGCGTGGCCAGCGGCGACTTCGCCACCCGCTATGTGATCACCGGGGAAAGCTCGACCGTGGGCGCGCAGGCGCCGCAGATGAACGGAACCCGCACCGTCAATATCGAGGCTGTGTGGCAGGGCGCCTGCCCCGAGGGCTTCCGCCCGGGCGACATGGAGCTGCCCGGCGGCATGCGGGTGAACCTGCTGGATATGGCCGGGGCGGCCGAGGGCAACTAGCTCCGGAAGGGTCTAAGCCAGGCGGGCGACGGCGAAGTCGGCCAGATCTTCCAGGGCCGTGCGCCAGTCGCCGGCGGGGAAGACGGCCAGGGCGGCCTTGGCGCTGGCGGCGTAGCCGGCGGCGGCCGCAAGGGTGGCGTCCAGGGCGCCGCTGTCGTCCACCAGCTTGCGGGCCCGCTCGAAATCGGCCTCGGTCTGCTCGCGGGCGTCGACCGTACGCATCCAGAAATCCCGCTCGGTCGCGCCGGTGTGCTTGATGGCCAGGATCAGCGGCAGGGTCGCCTTGCCCTCCCGGAAGTCATCGCCGGGATTCTTGCCTAGGGTCTCGCTGACGCCGGAATAGTCCAGGGCGTCGTCCACCAGCTGGAAGGCCAGGCCCAGGTCCTGACCGAAGCGGCGCAGGCCGCGGCATTGCTCGGGGCTGGCGCCGGCCCCGACCCCGCCGGCCTCGGCGGCGGCGGCGAACAGCTCGGCGGTCTTGGCCTTGATGATTTCCAGATAGACCGCCTCATCCAGGTCCAGGTCGTGAGCTCGGGTCAGCTGCAGCACCTCGCCCTCGGCGATCACCCGGCTGGCCCGGGCCAGGATCTCCAGGGCGGCCATGGAGCCGGTCTCGACCATCAGCTCGAAGGCGCGGGCGAACAGGAAGTCGCCCACCAGCACGCTGGACGGCGCGCCCCAGATCAGGTGGGCCGCCACCTTGCCCCGGCGCAGCTCGGAGGAGTCGACCACGTCGTCATGCAGGAGGGTGGCGGTGTGGATGAACTCCACCGCCGCGGCCAGCTTGCGGCAGCCGTCGTCCTGGGCTCCGGCCAGGCGGGCGGCCGCCACGGTGAGCAGGGGGCGCAGGCGTTTGGCCGAGCCGCCGATCAGGTGTTCAGCCAGTGCCGGGATCACGGAGACAGGGCTCTGCATCCGGTCGCGGATCAGGCTGTCGACGCCGGCCATGTCCGAACGGGCGAGCTTCAGCAGGTGATCGAGGCTGACCGGCTTGGCCCTGGTGTCTGCGGCGGCGGCGTCCACGACGAATTACTCCAGATGGGGCGGCCGTTTGCGGGGCCGCCGTTGCGTCCGGACAATGGTCACGCGATAGGGGGCGGTCAAGGCGCGCCCGCGCATCTGGAGCCGCTGATGTCCGAGCCGTCACACCCCCCGGTCGAGCCGCCGACGGAGAACCGCCTCCTGGGAGGCCGCATCGTCCTGCGACAGCCGGCGCGGGGCTACCGGGCCGGGCTGGACGCCGCCCTGCTGGCCGCGGCCTGCGACGCCCGCGCGGGGGACCGGGTGATTGAGGCGGGATGCGGCGCCGGCGGGGCCCTGCTGGCGGCCGCCGCGCGGCGCACCGGCGTGGTCTTCACCGGGATCGAACGCGATCCTGAGGCCCTGGCCCTGGCGCAGGGCAATGTAGCGCTGAACGGGATGACGGCGCAGGTGAGCGTCCTGTCCGGGGACGTGACGGCGGGTTTTCGAGCCCTGGACCTGCCGCCCTTTGACGCAGCCCTGGCCAATCCGCCGTTTTTCGATGACGTGCGCGCCCTCCGCGCGCCGGCTCCGGAGAAGACCGGCGCCTGGATGGCCGATGGCGGTCTGGCGGCCTGGACGGGGTTCCTGCTGAAGGCCGTGCGGGAGGGGGGCAGCGTGACCCTGATCCACCGGGCCGACCGTCTGGGCGACCTGCTGAGCGGGCTTGGGATCAGCGCCGGATCGTTTCAGGTGCGGGGAATCCACCCCTTCGCCGACGCCCCGGCCAAACGGGTCCTGGTGCGGGCGATCAAGACCGGCAAGGCGCCTCTGCGGCTCCTGCCGCCGCTGGTCCTGCACGGGCGGGAGGGGACGGAGAAGCACACGCCGGAAGCCGAGGCGATCCTGCGAGGGGCCGTCAGCCTGCCCTGGTTATGATAAGCTTTACTATAACAAGTTGATTCTGCGGGACAATGCGCCGCATGGGCGCCCCATTTCCGACCTATAGGTTCAGGCGAACGGCCGCGCTGGCCGACGGGGCGGCTCTGCGCAGCCCCGGCTCTGACACGAAAACCGACGAAACCCGCCGAAAGTTCCCGGCCCGTATCGAAGAGATCCTGCGTTTTGAGTTTGTCTGACCTGTCGGCGCCCGGAATGGACGGGCGTTTCCTGGCCCACCGCCTGTTCGCCCTCACCGCCGCGGCCATGGCCGCCACCATGGCCACCAGCGCCGTCGCCGACGCCAGCATCGGCCTCGCCGCCCGCCTCTCGCAGGTGAGCCTCAGCCCTCTGGCCAAGGCGACGCCGACCCTGCCGGCGCCGGTGGTCCGCGAGCTGCAATGGGAGGGCCAGGATATCGACGGGGACGGCCAGCCCGATTTCGTCAATCCGACCGGCCAGGCGCCGCGCACCCATGACGCCTATGGCTCTGGCGCTTACGGCGCCTCCCGCGACGGGGGCGTGCGCGCCCATGAGGGCGTCGACTACGCCGCCACCGCCGGCCAGCCGGTGGTCGCCCCCATCTCGGGTTACGTGACCAAGATCGGCCACGCCTATTCCAGCGACACCAGCCTGCAGTTCATCGAGATCACCAATCCGGCGCTGGGCTATGAGGCTCGCGTTTTCTATGTCGATCCCGGGGTGAAGGTGGGCCAGGCGGTGCGGCTGGGCTCCGCCATCGGGACCGCCCGGGGCCTGCAGGACAAGTACCCCGGCGGCATGACCGACCATGTCCACCTAGAGCTGGCCAAGTCGGAGCGCCGCTTTGACGCCACCGAGGTGATCGTCGCCCGCTACGTGCCCGTGGAGACCACCGCCGACTGACCTCCCGTCTGGCGCCTGGGCCGGACAGGCTCGCATTCTCCGCTTGCCGAATGCTGTTCGGAAGGTCGGAATGAGTCCGACGAAGCGCCGACCCTCAGAGGTCGAGGCGCCGGACAAGGGCGGTCAACGCCCAGGGAGGATGCGATGAATATCAGAGTGAGCCCGCAGGCGGACTCCGTCGAAGCCGTCGAAGCGACCCCGCTCGCCCAGCTCAACCCCGGCCGGGCGGCGCGCTTCCAGGACGACACCATCTGGCCGGTCTTCGAGCGCCTGCGCCGGGAAGACCCCGTCCACCTCACCGAAGAGAGCGAGTTCGGCCGCTACTGGTCTGTGACCAAGTGGGACGACATCCTGGCGGTGGACACCAATCACGAGGCCTTTTCCTCGGCCGACGGCATCACCCTGCCCAACCTCGAGGCCATGGAGGCCCAGCGCAAGGCGCTCGGCGAGGATCGCCCGCGGCGCGCGGGCGCCGGCTTCATCACCATGGACGAACCCGACCACGGCCGTCAGCGCAAGGCGGTCAGCCCCACCGTGGCGCCGGGCAACATCACCAAGATGTCCCCCATCGTGCGCGAACGGGCCGGGGAAATCCTGGACTCCCTGCCCATCGGCCAGGAGTTCGACTGGGTGGATCTGGTCTCCAAGGAGCTGACAGCGATGACGCTCGCCACGCTCTTCGACTTCCCCTTCGAGGACCGGCGCAAGCTGACCTACTGGTCTGACGTGGTCACCAACGCGCCCGGCCATGGACCTGTGACCAGCTGGGAGCAGAAGGCCCGGGACATGATGGACTGCTTCGGCACGTTCAAGCAGATCTGGGACCAGCGGGTGGACGCGGCCGAACCCGGCATCGACCTGATCTCCATGATGGCCAACAACACCGCCACCCGGGACATGCCGGTCCAGGAGTTCCAGGGCAATGTCATCCTGCTGATCGTCGGCGGCAACGACACCACCCGCAACACCATCTCCGGCAGCGTCTATGCGCTGAACAAGAACCCCGACCAGTACGCCAAGCTGCGGGCCAATCCCGAGCTGATCTCGTCGATGGTCTCGGAGACGATCCGCTGGCAGACGCCGCTCGCCCACATGGCCCGGGTGGCGACCCGCGACATCGAGGTCGGCGGCAAGATGATCCGCGAAGGCGACCGGGTGGTCATGTGGTACATCTCCGGCAACCGGGATGAGAGCCGCATCGCGCGGCCCAACGACTACATCATCGACCGCGAACGCCCCCGGGAGCACCTGTCCTTCGGCTTCGGCATCCACCGCTGCGTGGGCAACCGGGTGGCCGAGATGCAGCTGACCATCATCTGGGAAGAGATCCTCAAGCGCTTCCCGGAGATCAAGGTGCTGGCCGAGCCTCAGCGCACCTACTCCGCCTTCGTGCACGGCTATGAGACCCTGCCGGTGATCATTCCGACGCGGAACTGAGGCGCGTCGGAACTGTCGCCGACAAAGAAAAAGGCCCTCCGCAAACGGAGGGCCTTCGTCGTTCGGCGGTGAGGCCTATGAGGCCCTAGTTGCGGGCCTGGTCCACCAGCTTGTTCTTGGTGATCCAGGGCATCATGGCGCGCAGGCGCTGGCCCACTTCCTCGATCTGATGCTCCGAACCGCGGCGGCGGGTGGCCTTGAAGGAGGCCTGGCCCGACTGGTTTTCCAGCATGAAGTCGCGCACGAACTTG
>DEWY01000003.1:0-61233 GCA_002363865.1 Caulobacteraceae bacterium UBA3198 | reverse complement strand
GCATGAAGTCGCGCACGAACTTGCCGGACTGGATGTCGTCGAGCACGCGCTTCATCTCGGCCTTGGTCTCCGGCGTCACGATGCGGGGACCGGTGACGTACTCGCCGTACTCCGCAGTGTTGGAGATCGAGTAGTTCATGTTGGCGATGCCGCCCTCATAGATGAGGTCGACGATCAGCTTCACCTCGTGCAGGCACTCGAAATAGGCCATTTCCGGCGCGTAGCCGGCTTCCACCAGGGTCTCGAAGCCCGCGCGGATCAGCTCCACCAGGCCGCCGCAAAGCACGGCCTGTTCGCCGAACAGATCGGTCTCGCACTCTTCGCGGAAGGTGGTCTCGATGACGCCCGAGCGGCCGCCGCCGATGGCCGAGGCGTAGGCCAGACCGAAGTCCAGGGCGTTGCCGGTCGGGTTCTGGTGGATGGCGATCAGGCAGGGCACGCCGCCGCCCTTCTGGTATTCGCCGCGCACGGTGTGGCCGGGGCCCTTGGGCGCCACCATCAGCACATCGATGGAGGCCTTGGGCTCGATCAGGTTGAAGTGGACGTTCAGGCCGTGGGCGAACAGCAGGGCCGCGCCGTCACGGATATTGGGGGCGATCTCGTTGTTGTAGATCTCGCGCTGCAGCTCGTCGGGGGCCAGCACCATCATGGCGTCGGCCCAGGCGGCGGCTTCGGCGACGGTCATCACCTTCAGGCCGTCGGCCTCGACCTTCTTGGCGGTGGCCGAACCGGGGCGCAGGGCGACCACCACGTTCTTGACGCCGGAATCCACCAGGTTCAGCGCGTGTGCGCGCCCCTGGGACCCGTAACCTACCACCGCGATCTTCTTGTCCAGGATGCGGGCGAGGTCGGCGTCGCGATCATAGTAGACGCGCATGATTGTTCTCCTGGGACAGGGTTCGACCGCGGAACCGAGCAACGGCGCCGCGGCAAAGGCCGCGCTATCGACCGTTTTTTTGCGCAAAGGTCAAGCGGCGCCACGCCTGAGCAGGCCTCTGACTTGCACGATCAAGGCCGCTTGCGCTGCAGGGCGGCTGCGAAGACACTCCCGAGCCACACTGGAGACGCCCATGGACGTGACAGCCAAACAGGTGGTCGACACCTGGCGGGAGGCCGGCCCGGCCAAGTGGTTCGCCAAGGATGAGGCCTTTGACCGCAGCCTCGCCCGGGATTTCGAAGCCGCCCATCACGCCGCCGCCCGCGGCGAATTGGATGCGTGGGCCAAGGACGCAGAAGGCGCCCTGGCCCTGCTGATCCTGCTCGACCAGGTCCCCCGCAATATCTTCCGCGAGTCCGGCCACGCCTTCGCCACCGACGGCAAGGCCAGGGCCATCGCCAAAGCGGCCATCGCCGCGGGCCACGACCAGGCCACCTCGGCGGTCCTGCGGCCCTTCTTCTACCTGCCCTATGAGCATTCCGAGGACATGGGCGACCAGGACGAGGCCGTGCGGCTGTGCGCAGGCCTGAACGAGGCCGAGGGCGACGCCGAGACCCTGAAGTGGGCCGAAATCCACCGGGACATCATCGTCCGGTTCGGTCGCTTCCCCCACCGCAACGCCGCCCTGGGCCGCCGCACGACGCCCAGCGAACAGGCCTTCCTCGATGAGGGCGGCTTCGCCGGTTGATCACTGCGCCCGCCCTGTGGACAGAGGGTCGCAGGGCGGTTGCGCCCTCGGGCCAGCCCTGCGCGAATCATGGAAAGCTCGCCGCCTGCATTTCCCGCGAAAGCCTCGCCCGTGAACGCCCACGTCCCGTCCGCCCCCCGGCGGCCTGATCATCCCGAGCAGCAGTATCTCGACCTGCTGTCCGACATTCTGGAGACCGGGGTTCAGCGGGGCGACCGCACGGGCACCGGCACGCTCGGCGTCTTCGGCCGCCAGATGCGCTTTGACCTGGCGCAGGGCTTTCCCCTGCTGACCACCAAGAAGCTGCACCGCAAGTCGATCATCCTGGAGCTCTTGTGGTTCCTGCGCGGCGACACCAATGTCGGCTGGCTGCAGGAGCGGGGCGTCAGCATCTGGGACGAGTGGGCCGACGCGCAGGGCGAGCTTGGCCCGGTCTATGGCAAGCAGTGGCGGTCCTGGACCGCGCCTGACGGCCGGGTGATCGACCAGATGGCCAATGTGGTCGAAAGCCTGAAGACCACACCCCACTCACGCCGCCACATCGTCAGCGCCTGGAACCCGGCCGATGTGGACGACATGGCCCTGCCGCCGTGCCACTGCCTGTTCCAGTTCTTCGTGGCCGAGGGCAGGCTGTCCTGCCAGCTCTATCAGCGCTCGGCCGACGTGTTCCTGGGCGTGCCGTTTAATATCGCGAGCTACGCCCTGCTGACGATGATGGTGGCCAAGGTGACCGGCCTGGAGCCCGGCGAGTTCGTCCATACGCTCGGCGACGCCCACCTCTATCTGAACCACCTGGACCAGGCCCGCGAGCAGCTGACGCGGGAGCCCTACCCCTTCCCGAACCTGACCCTGGCCGACAAGCGCGACCTGTTCTCCTTCGACTACGAGGACTTCAAGGTCACCGGCTACAAGGCCCACGAGAAGATCGCCGCGCCGATCGCCGTCTGAGGGCTAGGGTCCCTTCCCTGCGCGCCCTGGGTCGGCTACCCCCATGACCATGGCTCGCATCCTCCTTACCGCCGGTCCCATTGCTCGCGCCCGCAACGGCGTCATTGGCCGAGACGGGGGCCTGCCCTGGCGGCTGAAGAGCGACCTGGTCAATTTCCGCGCCGTGACCCTGGGCAAGCCGGTGATCATGGGCCGCAAGACCTGGGACAGCCTGCCCAAGAAGCCCCTCCCCGGGCGCACCAACATCGTGCTCAGCCGCGACGGGTCTTTCGGTCCGCGGGACGCCCTCGTCTGTGAGGACTTCACCGAAGCCGTCCAGATCGGCCGGGAGATGGCCGAGGATGATGGCGCCGAGGAGGTCTGCGTCATCGGCGGCGCCTCCCTGTTCGCCATGGCCCTGCCGCGCGCCCAGCGGATCTATCTCACTGAGGTCGAAGCCGAGGTGGAGGGCGACGTGGTCCTGGCTCCCTTCGACGAGAGCGCCTGGACCGAGGTCAGCGCCGTGCGCCACCCGGCTGGCGAAGACGACGAGTATCCCTTCGTCCTGCGAGTGCTGGAACGCCGCTAAGCCCCCTGGTCCTTCCCCAACGGCGCCGGCCATACTCCGTCTCAACAAGACAAGAGGAGGACGCCCCATGAACATCGAACTGGTCTGCGAAGGCCTGGAATTCCCCGAAGGCCCCATCGCCATGGCCGACGGCTCGGTCATCCTCACCGAGATCAAGGCCCAGCGCCTGTCGCGCATCACCCCTGATGGCCGGCGCGAGACTCTGGTGGAGACCGGCGGCGGACCCAATGGGGCGGCCATGGGTCCGGACGGGGCGATCTACATCACCAACAATGGCGGCTCCTTCACCTGGCCGCAGCAGGACGGCCTGACCATTCCCGGCCCGACGCCGCCCACCCACACCGGCGGCATGATCCAGCGCTATGACCTGAAGACCGGCGAGCTGACGACCCTCTATGACGCCTGCGATGGCCGGCCGTTTGTGGGGCCCAACGACCTGGTGTTCGACCGCCAGGGGGGCTTCTGGTTCAGCGACCACGGCTGTTCGACCCCGGAGGGCCGCAAGTTCGGGGCGCTCTACTACGCCAAGATCGACGGCAGCCATGTGGCGCGCCTGCGCGACCATCTGATCGCCCCCAATGGGGTCGGCCTCTCCCCGGACGAGGACGTGGTCTATCTGGCCGACACCCAGCTTGGCCGGCTCTGGGCCTTCGACATCGATCAGCCGGGCCAGCTGAAGGCGCCGACGGGCTTTGCGCCCGGCCGGGTCATCGCCAACCTGCCCGGCTATCAGCTGCTGGACAGCCTGGCGGTGGAGGCGGGCGGCAAGGTCTGTGTGGCGACGATCATCAATGGCGGCGTCACCGCCTTCGATCCCGCAGGATCGACCGAGCATTTCCCGATCCCGGACATGATCGTCACCAACATCTGCTTTGGCGGGGCCGACATGCGCGACGCCTGGATCACGGCTTCTTCCACCGGGCGGCTCTACAAGGTCCGCTGGCCCCGGCCCGGGCTGAAGCTCAACTACAACGCCTGAGGATCAGAACCGGCAGGCGCTTTCGGGCGCCGCCGGGTCCCTAACCCAGCCCCAGGCCTCCACGGCCTGGCCCCTGGGCAGGTAGGTCAGGCTGAGCGGGGCGCCGTCGCGGGTGATGGTCAGGGTGATGGTCTGGTCCTGATCCTTGCGCGCGACGTTCAGGTTGCGGACGTCGGTGATCTGGTCGCCGTCGCGCAGGCCGGCCTCCTCCGCCGCCGAACCGGGCGCGAGGTCCACGACGATCCGCTCGCCGTTCAGGACCGACCGGGGGAAGCCGAGCTCGAAGGTGCGGACCTGGCGCGGGACGACCTTCAGGCAGGGGGCGTAGAGGTCAGCGGGTGGAAGCAGCCGCTGGCCGCCCGCCATGGCGTCGAACCGGGCCTTGGCCTCATCCGCGCCGATCTGCGCGCCCACCAGCTCCAGCCACAGGGGAATGCCGTGGGGCTCGCCGGCCAGCTGGGCCTTTCGGATCGCCTTGACGATGTCATCGAGGCTGCTGGCCCCGCCTGAGGCCCGGCGGATCTCCGCGTCGGTCTGCAGCAGGTACATCCAGCCCCGGCCGTAGGGCACGGTCTGGGCCACCGGATCGGTCCAGAATATCTCCGCGGCCTGGGCGTTGGTGAGGCCGATGTGGGGGTTGGCGTAATAGGCGTCGGCGCGACCGTTCATGGTCTCCACCACCTGGTCGAGAGGGGTGACGCCAGCCCGCCAGGACAGGACCAGCGAGTAGAACTCCGCCATGCCTTCGCTGTACCAGGCGGTCTCCCCGTGCTCCCCGGCCATGGCCGGCCAGGTGTGGGCCACCTCATGGGACACCAGCCCCAGCAGGCTCTCGACGGTGGGCTGATCGGCGGGATTGTAGCCAAACATGAAGGAGCGACCGAGCGAGGTGCCCCCCACCCCGTCATAGGGATTGGCGCGCATGAAGACGCGGTAAGGCGTCCCGGGCGGATCGCCGAAAAAGGCCGACATCTGATCGTAGAGCCGCTGGGTCTTGTCGGCCAGTTCGGCGGGGTCAAAGGGGGGCTTGGTCAGCCAGTACATGTGGAAGCCCTCGCCGCCCTCCGTCGGGAAGACGCCCAAGGGACCGCCGGCATAGAAGCTAAAGGGCAGGGCCTGGGACGGCAGGATGGTCTCCACGGTCCCGTCGCCATAGGTCCAGGCGCCGCGAGAGGCGGCTGGAACCTGCGAGAGGTCCCAGTCCAGGCGCACCGACCACGGCCCCGGGGCGACGGGGGCGGCCAGAAAACCCACCCCGGCGCCGATGTAGCCGCCGGCCTCCTGGCGCAGATCAAACAGAGGGCCGTTATTGGTGGCCGCCGTGACGGCCCGGGGCGGAGCGGCATAGCTGACGATCACGTCGCCTTGCGTGGCGCGGCCCACGACCCAACGGCGATAGGTCCCCTGGGGGGTCGGCGGCTCTTCGGTCTGGCTCAGCGGGATCACGCCCAGATCGTCGCGGGCCTGCAGCGCCTCGCCGTCATAGCGGGCGGTGGGGATGCCCACCAGGCTGAGCGGCAGGCGCACCAGGCCGTCCCCCCGCGCCAGGTTGGGGCCTGCCATGCGCATGCGCACATCCAGCGCCTCGGCATGGGGGGTGAGGGTCACGTCGAGCCGCGGCGGCGGACCGCCCTGGGCGGCGGCGGGGCCGGCCAGGGCCAGGGCCAGCAGGCCTGCGCGGAGCATGGTGCGAACGCCGTGGAACATGAAACCCCTCCTGTGGGAGGTCAGCCTAGCTCCAGGGCGGCGCAAGTTCTGTGCGAAAGCGCGGCGAGGTCTGCGGGCGTCGCATAAATCTTGCCGCAAGGAGGATGGGCCGGCAGGCCCGGCGCGGGGCCAGGCCTGCCGACGTCATCAATCAGGTCTCTAATAGAGCTTGGCCATGGCGGCCCGTTCGAAGGGGACCAGCTCGTCGGTGCGGCCTTCCTTGACCTTCTTGGCCCATTCAGGGTCCTGCAGCAGGGCGCGACCGACGCCCACCAGGTCGAACTCGTCCCGCTCCAGCCGGTCGAGCAGCTTGTCCAGCGAAGCCGGCTGCGAGCCCTCGCCGGCGAAGGCGGCGATGAATTCGCCCGACAGGCCCACCGAGCCGACGGTGATGGTCGGCACGCCGGTCAGCTTCTTGGCCCAGCCGGCGAAGTTCAGGTCCGAGCCTTCGAATTCCGGCTCCCAGAAGCGCCGCTGCGAGCAATGCAACATGTCGGCGCCAGCCGCGGTCAGGGCGCCCAGCCAGGCCTCCATCGCCTTGGGATCGGCGGCCATCTTCACCTCATAGTCCTGCTGCTTCCACTGGCTGATCCGGATGATCACCGGATAGTCAGGGCCCACCGCCTGGCGAACGGCGCGCAGGATGTCGGCGGCGAAGCGGGCGCGGCCGGGCAGGTCCTTGGACCCATAGGCGTCCTCGCGGACATTGGTGCCGTCCCAGAAGAACTGGTCGATCAGATAGCCGTGGGCGCCGTGCAGCTCGACGGCGTCGAAGCCGAGCGCCTTGGCGTCGGCGGCGGCCTGGGCGAAGGCGGCGATGGCGTCGGCCACCTCCTCGTCGGTCATGCCCTTGCCGAACTCCTTGCCCGGACGCGACAGGCCTGAGGGGCTGTCATAGGGGCCCGGCGGGGTCCATTCCGGGTCGCGGGTGCGCACCGCGCCCACGTGCCACAGCTGAGGGGCCATCTTGCCGCCCACCTCGTGGACGGAGTCGATCACCCGTTTCCAGGCGGCCAGTTCCTTCTCGCCGTGAAAGCGCGGGACGTTCTTGTCATTGACCGAGGCCGGCCGATTGACGCCGGTGCCTTCCGAAATGATCAGGCCCACATCGGCCTCGGCCCGACGGCGGTAGTATTGGGCCACCTCCTCGGTCGCCACCCCGTCGGGGGAAAAGGACCGGGTCATGGGCGCCATGACGATCCGGTTCTTGAGATGCAGACCCTTGAAGCTGAAGGGACGGAAGAGGGCGTCGAGGGCGGCCATGGAGACTCCATTCAAACGGGCGTTCGACCTGGACCCTAGGGAATATCCAGGGCCGGCGTCACGCTAGAAATTCTGTCAGCGCCCCCACAGCGCGGCGGCCAGCGGGACTTCAGACATGCGAAAGCCCGGGCCGCACTGGCGACCCGGGCTCTGCGAACGTTCGACCGGACCTACTGGACGGCGTCGAGCATCTCGATCTCGGGACGACCCGCGAGGCAGGGGCCCATCTTGGGGCCGGCGGCCTTGAAGTACTCGGTCTGGCCGTGGGCCTTCAGGGCGTCTTCATTGGCGTAGATTTCCAGCACCTTGTAGGTCCCGGGCTCCGCCCGGCTCTTGGTGAGCTGGTAGACCAGGCAACCCGGCTCATTGGCCTTCACCTGGGCCATGAGGTCCTTGAAGACCGCTTCGAATTCATCGCCCTTGCCGTCCTGGACCTTGAGGGTCGCCACCACGCCGATCATAAGCTCGCTCTCCCAACGATTGTTTGAATCGACGGTAGAGGCGGGCCCGGCGCGGGGCAAGGCCTGTGCGGATCAGGCCCGCTCGTTCCACCCGTAGGCCACCCAGTGGTGACCGCCGAGATGCTGGGCCTCGATGACGCCGTCCTCGGCGCCGCCCTTGTCCTTGCGACGTCCCATGCGGCTGGCGCGGACGGCGAAGGCCGCCAGGCCGACCAGCAGGCTGAGCATCAGCCCGACCACGACGACGGTGGCGGCGAACACGAAGGCCAGGACCACGCCGACCACGACCGCCACAGCGGCCGCGATCGCGCCGCCGATGGCTGTGAGGCTACGGAGAGCGGGCTTGCCGCCCCGGGGGTCTTGCTGCTCCATGGTCTCCTCGGATCGCCTCTCTCTTGGGCCTTAAAACCAGTGTTCGCCCTGCGCTTCGCGGCGTCAACCTCAGCCAGGAAGGTGGCGACAGGATGACGCTTTAAGCGGCGCCGACCAGGGCCAGTTCCCGCCGCTCGCGCATGGCGGACTCAAAGGCCGCATTGATCGCCTTGGCCTTGGCCTCGGCGACTTCGATGAATTCCTGCGGCAGGCCGCGCGACCGGGCGCGGTCGGGGTGGCTCTCGATCAGGGCGATCTTCCAGGCCGCCCGCAGCTGGTCGTCGCTGGCGTCATGGGGGGCGCCCAGCACCGCATAGGGGTCGTCGGCGGCCAGGCCCAGATGAGTGGCCTTCAAGCGGCGGAAGACCAGTTCGGAGAAGCCGAACAGTTCGGCCACCCGTTCCAGATAGACCATTTCGTCATCGCTGACGGCCCCGTCGGAGGCGGCGATGTGGAACAGGCCGTCCAGGACATCCTCGAGGATCTGCGGGCAGTTGCGATAGCGCCGCGCCAGGCGCCGGGCGTAGCTTTCAAAGCCCCGGGTGGTCTGGCGCGCCAGATTGTACAGCCGGCGCACATTGGGCCGCGAGGCTTCGTCGGACTGGAAGACTTCGGAAAAGGCGTCGAACTCGGCGCGACCGGCCTCGCCATCGGCCCGGGCGAGCTTGGCGCCGAGGGCGGTCACCGCCGTCGAGAACGCAGGATCCTCCCCCGGCAGGCCAGCCGGGCAGTCGGGGCAATCGGCGCCGTCAGGAGAACGGACAGCCAAGCCTGCAATTTTGCGCCAGAAGCTCATTGGTCTAATGCCACAAGCCTTAGGAAGATGGCGTCGGGATGACAACGCCAATCGAACATCAGGCAGGTTAAGTTTTGGACAGGCTCTGGAGTTTCTCGATCGACCGCGGCGGCACCTTCACCGATGTGATCGCCCGCCGGGACGACGGCGAGGTCCAGACCCTGAAGCTGCTGTCGGCCTCGCCGGCCTATCCTGACGCCGCCATTGAGGCCATGCGGCGGGTTCTGGCGGCGGCTCCCGGCGCGCCCTTCCCGGCCGAGCGCGTGCGGACGATCCGCCTGGGCGCCACGGTGGCGACCAACGCCCTGCTGGAGCGCAAGGGCGCCAAGACCCTGTTCGTGACGACGGCGGGTTTCGCCGACGCCCTGCGGATCGGCGACCAGACCCGGCCAGACCTCTTCGCCCTCAACATTGTGCGGCCGGAGCCCCTTTACGCCGGAGTGGTGGAGGCCCAGGAGCGCCTGGACGCCGGCGGCTGTGTGGTCAGTCCCTTGGACGAGACCGGGCTGGGCGAGGCGCTGAGCCGCGCCCGGGCGTCGGGCTTCACCTCGGTGGCCATCGCCTTTCTGCACGCCGACCTGAACCCGGACCATGAACGGCGCGCCGGGACGCTGGCGGCCGAAGCCGGCTTTGAGTTCGTCGCCCTTTCCCATGAGGTCTCGCCCCTGCCCCGTTTCCTGCCGCGTGCAGAAACTACGGTCGCCGACGCCTATTTGACGCCGGTTCTGCAAAATTATGTGCAGGGCGTGGCCCGGGCGGTGAACGGGGCGCCCCTCTACTTCATGACCTCGGCCGGGGCCCTGGTGGCCGCCGCCGCCTTCCGCGGCCGAGACGCTGTCGTCTCCGGCCCGGCCGGCGGGGTGGTCGGGGTGGCCGAGACCGCAAGAGCGGCCGGTGAGTCCGCCGTCCTCGGCTTCGACATGGGCGGCACCTCCACCGACGTCTGCCGCTATGCCGGACGCCTGGAGCGGCGGGACCGGGCGGTGGTGGCCGGCGTGCGTCTGCGCAGCCCCATGCTGGACATCGAGACGGTGGCCGCAGGCGGCGGGTCGATCCTGGAGTTCGACGGGCTTCGGGCCCGAGTGGGGCCCCACAGCGCCGGCGCCGATCCGGGGCCGGCGGCCTATGGACGGGGCGGTCCGGCCACGGTGACAGACGCCAATATCGTGCTTGGACGGCTCGATATTCGACGTTTTCCAGCCATTTTCGGCCCGAATGGGGACGCCCCCCTCGACGTCGGCGCGGCCCGGCGGCGGCTGGCCGAGCTGGCGCAGGCCATGGGGGCCGAGAGCCCCGAGGCGGCGGCCGAGGGCTTCCTGGCCATCGCCGTGGAGCAGATGGCCCTGGCCATCCGCAAGATTTCCACCGAGCGGGGGTTCGACCCCCGGGATCACGGCCTGGTGGCCTTTGGCGGCGCGGCGGGCCAGGTGGCCTGCCAGACCGCCGAGGCGCTGGGGGTCACCCGGGTCCTCTGCCCGCGCTATGGCAGCCTGCTGTCGGCCTATGGCATCGGCCAGGCCCAGGTGCGGGCCCTGCGGCAGGGGGGGCTGGAGCAGCCCCTGGACGCCGAGGGCCTGGGGGCGGCCGACCGGCTGGGGCAGGGTCTGCTCAGCGCCGCCGCCGCCGATCTGGCCGACCAGGGGGCGGCGGTCGAGACCCGCCAGGTGACCCTGCGCCTGCGCTATGACGGCGCCGACGCCGAACTGCCGGTGGCGCCAGGCGAGGTCGCCGCCGTGCGCGCGGCGTTCGAGGCGGCCCACGCCCGACTGTTCGGCTTCATCGAACCCGACCGCCAGATCCTGATCGCGGCGGTGGAGGCCGAGGTCGGCGCCGGTGAGGCCGGCGTGTCGGAGACTGAAGCCCAGGCCTCGGCGCCCAAGGCCGCCGCCCCCCAGTCCGCGGACGCCTTCATTAAAGGCCGAACCGTCCAGGTCCCTGTGGTCGAGGCTGCGGACCTGATCGAGCTTGAGGGGCCGGCCCTGATCATCCGTCCCGACACGCAGATCGCCCTGGCGCCTGGCTGGCGCGCGCAGGCGGGCGAGGACGGCCTGATCGTCCTGCAACGTCTGGACGGGGAGGATCGCCAGACCGCCGCCGGCGGCGACCTCGCCGGCGCCGATCCGATCACGCTTGAGCTGTTCAACCGTCGCTTCATGGGGGTGGCCGAAGCCATGGGCGCGGCCCTGGAGCGGACCGCCCAGTCGGTGAACATCAAGGAGCGGCTCGACTTCTCCTGCGCCCTGTTCGATCCGGACGGCGGGCTGGTGGCCAACGCGCCGCACATGCCGGTGCATCTGGGCTCCATGGGCGCCAGCGTGCGCGCGGTGCGCGACCGCCACCCAGTCCTGAAGTCCGGCCAGGCCTTTGCGCTGAATAACCCTTATGCTGGCGGCACCCACCTGCCCGACATCACCGTGGTCATGCCGGTCTTCGTCGGCGGCGACGAGCGCCCCAGCTTCTATGTGGCCGCCCGCGGCCACCATGCCGATGTGGGCGGGGTGCAGCCCGGCTCCATGCCGCCCTTTTCCACGCGCATCGACGAGGAAGGGGTGCTGCTGGACGCCCTGCCGATCATGGCCGAGGGCCAGTTCCTGGAGGCGCAGGTGGGGGCGGCCCTGACCGCTGGCCCCTGGCCGTCGCGGGCGCCGGACCGCAACATCGCCGACCTGAAGGCGCAGATCGCCGCCTGTCGGGCCGGAGGCGAGGCGGTGGCGGCCATGATCGACAGCTTCGGCGCCCCGGTGGTCGAGGCCTATATGGGCCATGTCCAGGCCAACGCCACGGCCGCCGTGCGTCGGGCCATCGGGCGGCTGCGCGACGGGGCCGCGGTGACGCAGATGGATGGCGGGGCGACCATCGCGGTCGAGATCAAGGTCGATCCGACGGCCGGCCGCGCGGTGCTCGACTTCACGGGCAGTTCCGATCAGGTGGCGTCCAACTTCAACGCGCCGGCCTCCATCGTCGATGCGGCGGCCCTCTATGTGTTCCGCACCCTGGTGGACGACGACATCCCGCTGAACGCCGGCTGCCTGGCGCCCCTGGACATCCGCGTGAGGAAGGGCTCGCTGCTCGACCCGGCGCCGGGAGCCGCTGTGGTGGCGGGCAATGTGGAGACCAGCCAGCACGTCGTCGATGTGCTCTACGCGGCCCTGGGCGTCATGGCCGGCGCGCAGGGCACGATGAACAACTTCACCTTCGGCGATGAGACCCGCCAATACTACGAGACCCTGTGTGGCGGGGCCGGCGCGACGGCGAGCGCCGCCGGCGCCGACGGCGTCCACACCCACATGACCAATTCGCGCCTGACCGATCCGGAGATCCTGGAGCGTCGCTTCCCCGTACGCCTGGAGCAGTTTGGCCTGCGCGCCGGCTCCGGCGGCGCGGGCGCCCACCGCGGCGGCGATGGGGTGGTTCGGCGACTGCGCTTTCTGGCCCCCATGGAGGCGGCGCTGTTGTCCAGTCGCAGGACCCATCCCCCCGAGGGCCTGGCCGGCGGCGAGGGCGGCGCGCCGGGTTGGCAGGCTTTGATCACCGCGGCGGGCGGGGTAAAGGAACTTCCGGGCTGCTTCTCTCTTTCAGTGGCGCCCGGCGACGCGCTTGAAATCCATACTCCGGGGGGCGGGGGCTATGGGCCCGCCGCGCCGACCTGATCCCAGACCTTCGAGGCGCCATTCCGTGATTTCCCCCTTCCTGTTCGCCCTGGCCCTGGTGGCCCAAGACGCCGACGCCGCTGACTCCGCCGGGACTGCGCCGGTGGAGACCGCCGCGCCGGCCGTGGCCGTGGCTGAAGCCGGCTATCCGCCCGGCGCCCCGCGCGATCCTTATGGCCTGGTGGCCTGGTGCTACGGCGCCCTGTCGGCGCACAAGGGCCTGCGCGATCAGGTGATGCCTGAGGTGGTGCGCATCGAGACCACCTATCGCCGGCCGGGCTCATCCCTCGAGGACGACCTGCAGGCCTATGAGGATCTGGACAAGCTGAGCGAGCGCCATCTCGCCCTGTTCAGCCGGGCGATCGAGGCCGCCGAGAAGGCCAGCCCGCGGCCGATCAGCGCCCAAGGCGCCGAGGCCCTGCGCCGGGGTCGGGCCACCTGGAGCCGCGCCGCCGAACTGCCCCGCGCCCGCCTGGCGCAGGAATGGATGAGCTGGACCCTGCCGGCTCGATGCGAAACCACCGCCGTGACTCTCGAAGAACGCGCCCGCCTGATGGGACCGGCATTCGATCTTTCGGCGGAGATCGAGCCGACCGGCCCGGACATCGAGACGCCGGACAACGACGCCCCAATCGTCGAGGCCCCCGTCGTCGAGGCTGAGCCCGGCGATGTATCGGGCGAGCCGTCTCAGAGCGAGGCGCCGGTGATCGGCGGCTGACCCCTTCGACCCAGGAAAGCAAGTCAGACAGCCCTGCCCGAGCGGATTGCCCGCTCCGGCGGGGCTTTTTGTAGGCGAACGCGGCCAAACCTGAGCAGCGACAGCCCCAACCGGCGGAAAAGCGACAGGATTCCTACTTTTCGCCGCGGGTGTGGCTGGAACGTTACAGGGGCTGGGCGCCGCCCGCTTTTCGACCTCAGGCGCAATTTTGAGCATTGTTTTTATTTAGCTTTTCTCGCCCCGCCTCGAAGTTAAGGTATCTGTTTTGACGTAACCTGCGTATTTTCGTTTACGATGCATTTGTAACTGACATACCCGAATTCTATTCTCTGACTATTTGAACACACCCGCCAAATGGCGGGGTTGATTTATTGTCTTCCCGAACGTCTTTACGCGGCATCGGATCGGTTTTGATCCAATATGCTTCTTAAGCTCGAAGGGGAAACGTGTGAGGAGTTCAAAATACTTGTCGACGGCCTCGACCATGGCTCTCGCCCTCAGCCTCGCGGCGGGTCAGGCTTCGGCTCAGACCGAGGTCGAGGAAATCGTCGTCACCGGCTCGTTCATCGCCGGCACGCCTGAAGACGCGGCTCTGCCGGTGGACGTGATCAGCTCTGCGGAACTGGAAAAGCAGGGCTCGCCGTCGACCACCGAACTGATCAAGTCGCTGACCATCAGCGGCCCGGTCCTGGGCGACTCCAACCAGTTCTCGACTTCGGCCCAGGGCGCCATCGGCGCGGGCTCGATCAACATGCGCGGCCTGGGCCCCCAGCGGACCCTGGTGCTGTTCAACGGCCGTCGCTTCATGTCGACCGACCCGCTGACCGGCGTCGACACCAACCTGATCCCCACCGCCGCCATCGGCCGGGTGGAGCTGCTGAAGGATGGCGCGGCCGCCACCTACGGCTCCGACGCCATCGGCGGGGTCATCAACTTCATCACCAAGAAGACCTTCTCGGGCTTCGAGGTGTCGGGCGAGTACCGCTACGTCGACGGCACCGACGGCGAGTACAATATGAGCGCCGCCTGGGGCTGGCAGGGTGAACGCGGCAGCGCCTTCATCGCCGCGGGGTACCAGCATCGCTCCGAACTCGACACCCTGGATCGCGACTGGGCCTATCAGGACTACACGACCAATCCGAGCGGCTGGTCGTTCCTGTCCAATCCCGGCTTCTATGTCGCCCGTCTGGGCGTCGACCTGCCCACCATCCCGGGCACGCCGGATCCCAACTACGGCGACGCCGTGGGCTCCATCCGTGAAGCGAGCTGCGGCGCGGTGGGCGGCTATCAGGGCGTCTATCAGTCCGGCGCCAGCCAGCTGCCGGCCTGCTATTACAGCTACGTCCCCTTCGCCAACCTGATCGAAGAGACCGACCGCTACCAGCTGTACGGCGAGCTGAACTTCGACCTGACCGACACCACCGAGTTCTTCCTCGAGGGCATGTACTCCAAGACCGATGTGCCCAACATCGGCTACTCGCCGTCCTATCCCCCGACCCAGGGACCGTTCGGCCCGGGCAGCACCCAGTATTTCGCGCCCAAGTCGAACCCCTATGTCCAGGCCTTCCTGGCGGCCAACCCGCAGGTCTTCGGCTCGGCGACGGCGGCGGGCGCCTATGCGGCTATTCCGACCTCGGGCCTGCAGCTGACCCTGTGGCGTCCGTTCGCCAGCGGCGGCAACCCCGCCTTTGGCTATGACGGTCAGAAGGGCGAACGCTCCTATGAGCTGTTCCGCATCGCCACCGGCCTGAAGGGCGAGTTCGACGTCGCCGGCGGCATCGGCTGGGACCTGGCCTTCACCTATTCGCGCAACCAGGCCTATGGCGTCACCCGCGACATCCTGATCAACCGTCTCGATCAGGCCCTGCGCGGCCTGGGCGGCCCGAACTGCACCGGAAACACCCCCGGCGCCAATGGCTGCGAGTGGCTGAACCCCTTCTCGACCGCCTATCCGGGCAACCCGATGCTGGGCGCGACCAACCCGACCTACGACCCGGCCCAGGCCAACAGCGCCGCGCTGGCCCGCTGGCTCTATGACGACCAGATCGGCGAGACCACCAACGAGCTGTATGTCGTCGACCTGGTGTTCAACGGCACGACGGGCTTCGAACTGCCCGGCGGCGTCGTGAACTGGGCGGCCGGCGCCCAATGGCGTTCGTCCGAGCAGACCCGCCGCCTCGGCAGCGCCTTCTACGACCGCAACATCACGCCCTGCCCGGTTCCCGGCGACACCAGCTGCGCGATCCAGACCGGCCCCTACATGTTCCTGGGCCAGTCGCAGCCCTACTATGTGGATGAGTCGATCTACGCGGTGTTCGGCGAGATGAACCTGCCGATCCTCGACAACCTCAACGCCGCCCTGGCGCTGCGCTTCGAGGACTATGGCGGCGAGACGGGTTCGACGACCAACCCGAAGCTGTCGATGAAGTGGGACGCCACCGACTGGTTCTCCATGCGCGGTTCGGTGGGCACCACCTTCCGCGGCCCGACCCCGACCGACCGGGCTCCCGGCGGCGCGACGGGCCTGTCGGGCATCCAGGCCGCCGGCAACGCCTTCAAGTCGGTGGACGCCTTCGGCAACTCGGCCATCGGTCCGGAACAGGCGCTGACCTACAGCATCGGCGCCCTGTTCGACTTCGGCGATGTCCGGGCCATGTTCGACTACTGGAGCATCAAGCTCGAGGATCAGATCGTCCGCGTGCCGGCCAATGTGGTCGCCAACCGGGTGGCCAACGGCCCGGGCAACGGCGCCCAGCTGGTCAACTGCGCTGATCCGCTCCGCTATCTGGTGACCTTCTCCAACAACAACGCCTGCGTTCAGGGCGTGACCATGGGGTCGGACATCTCGCGGGTGCGTTCGGACCTGGTCAACGGGCCTGAGCTCAAGACCTCCGGCATCGACGCCACCCTGGACTATTCCTATCCGGGCGACGTGTTCGGCGGACGTCTGAGCCTGCACGGCACAGTCAGCTATGTGCTGGAGTACGAGCAGGACGCCTTCATCGTGAACGGCGTGACGGTGACCCCGTCCTATGAGGCTGTCGGCTTCGCCAACTATGACCGCCTGCCGGGCACGATCCCCGAATGGCGCGGGGCCTTCTACGCCGAGTACGACAACGGCGACCACAATGTCCGCGCCACGATCAACCACATCGACGGCGTCACCGACAACCGTGGCCCGACCGTCGTCAACACCGGCTTCTCGGCCGTCCCCTGCACGGTGGCCAATGCGGCCTCCACCACGGGTTGCCAGCTGGTGACCTTCGGCCAGGAGGTGGATGCGTTCACGACGCTGGACCTGACCTACCGCGTGTTCCTGCCCTGGGACACCACCCTGACCGCCTCGATCCTCAACGTGACCGACGAAGATCCGTCGGCCTCGCGGATTGAATATTCGTACGATCCGGCGATCGGGAATGTGTACGGCCGTAACTTCAAGATCGGCGTGCGCAAGAAGTTCTGATTGCAGATACCTGAGTTACACTGAAGGGGCGGCCTCCCGGGGCCGCCCCTTTTTTCTTGTGGCGACCGCGCCCCCTGGCCCCGGACCCGACCCCATGTTCTGGCCATCGCCGTGGCCTCATTCCTTTCCAAACATCGGAATCGGATCGTCCTATACGGTTGGGTATGGCTGGTCGGGGGGCGACTGAGCCGGCCGGCATGCGCCGCTACGGGGTCCAAGGCAAAAATCTGCGGAGGTGTGGCCCCTTTGCGACAGTTTAGCGTCTCTGCTTATTTTGACGGTTCGGACGATTATGGCGCGCTGATTCTTTTGGTGTTTTTTCGCGCCCCAGCCAGAGGCTCGCGCTTATTTGACCAACCATCGTTTTATATACATGGATTTGGCCATTTTTTTGTCGCCTTTGACTTTTTCTAGCTCGACCGTTTCTTTCAATCGGGATCAAGAACCTTGATTTCTGCCGCTCAAGTCCGCCACTAAGCCCCCTCGCGGTCAGATTTGGCCGCAACGCCTATTAATTAAGCAAAACGGGGAAACGCATGAGAAGCTCGCATTATCTGGTGACCGCTTCGGTCCTCGCCGTCGCCACGGCCCTGTCGGCCGGTTCCGCTGCGGCCCAGACCACGGGCGCCGACGCGCCCGCCCTGGTTGAAGAAGTGGTCGTCACCGGCTCCTTCATCGCCGGCACGCCCGAGGACGCCGCCCTGCCGGTGAACGTCATCGGCGCCGATGAACTGCAGAAGCAGGGTTCGCCCTCGACGGTGGACCTGATCAAGTCGATCCCGGCCGTGCAGGGCGCGGTGGGTGAATCCAACCAGTTCGGCGCCGGCCAGACCACGGGCGTCGGCAGCGCCAACCTCCGCGGCCTGGGCGCCGAGCGGACCCTGGTGCTGTTCAACGGTCGCCGGATGGCGACCTCGCCGGGTTCGATCTTCGTCGACACCAACCTGCTGCCGCAGTCGGCCATCGGCCGCGTGGAAGTTCTGAAGGACGGCGCGGCCGCCACCTACGGCTCCGACGCCATCGGCGGCGTGATCAACTTCATCACCCGCAAGAATTTCAACGGCCTCGAGCTGCAGGGCGGCTACACCTATGTGGACGGCTCTGACGGCGACTACAGCGCCAGCCTGACCTATGGCTTCACCAATGATCGCTCCAGCCTGCTGCTGAGCGGCGGCTATCGCCACCGTTCGGAGCTGCCGACGGTCGAGCGCGACTTCGCAGTCCGCCCCTATGCCGAGAACCCGCAGGGCGGTTGGTCCTCCTTCGGCAACCCCGGCCTCTATCTGTCGAGCGCCAACGGCGGCTTCACCTACACCAACCCGGTGGTCGATCCGGCCTGTAACGTGATCTCGGGCCCGCAGACCGGCGCGCTCTGCCAGTTCCAGTACATCGGCTTCAACAACCTGGTTGAGGAAGAGGACTACTGGCAGCTCTACGGCGAGTTCAACTTCGACGTCACCGACACGACCACCTTCCACGCCGAGATCCTCTATGCCGGCCACGACGTGTCGGCCGAGAACTCCTCGCCCTCCTATCCGCCGAACAACTTCCCCTCCTCGGCGCTGACCACCAAGATCCAGCCGAACGGCTATTTCATCCCCGCCAACAACCCGGGCCTGCAGGCCCTGCTGGCCACCAATCCCGGTCAGATCCCGGCGTCTGCGGCGACCGCGGGTCTGTTCACCTCGGTGGCGTGGCGTCCGATCGGCGTCGACGGCAACGACCTGTTCGGCGGCGGCGGCAAGGAAGACAAGCGTCGCTTCGACGCCTATCGCGTCTCGGCCGGCCTGACCGGCGAGTTCGAGTTCGGCGGCGGGATCGGCTGGGATGCGTCCATGACCTACATGGACAACTGGAGCTCCATCGCCACCCCCGACGTCCTGGTGGGTCGTCTGCAGTTGGCCCTGCGCGGGCTGGGCGGCGCGGGCTGCACCGGCTCCACGCCGGGCGCCAACGGCTGCCTGTGGTTCAACCCCTTCTCGTCGGGAACCTCGGGCAATGCGGTCGACGGCCGCACCAACCCGAACTTCGTCGCCGGCACGGCCAACAGCCGTGAAGTCCTCGACTACATCTTCGAGGAATACGCCTACGATATCCGCTCGCAGCTCTACACCGCCGACCTGGTGTTCAATGGTCAGCTGCCCATCGATTTCGGCGCTGGCGAAATCGGCTGGGCCGCCGGGACCCAGTACCGCTGGTCGGGCCTGGAGCGTCAGAACAGCGACTTCACCAACATCGCGGTGAATCCCTGCGCCGACTCCTCGGTCAATCCCGCGGCCACCTGCGTGGCGCAGAACGGGCCCTTCACCTTCTTCGGCGCCCTGCCCGACTATGATCTCGACCAGTCGGTCATCTCGTTCTTCGGCGAAATGGCCGTGCCGCTCACCGACAGCCTGAACGCCACGCTAGCGGTGCGTTACGAGGACTACGGCGGCAATGTCGGCTCGACCACCAACCCGAAGGTCGCCCTGCGCTATCAGGCGACCGACTGGCTGGCCTTCCGCGCCTCGGCGGGCTCGACCTTCCGCGCTCCGCCGACCACCCAGATCAGCCCGGCCTCGACCACCAACCTGGCCTACACGACTGCGGCGGGCGGCTACCGGGCCTATGACACCTTCGGCAATCCGAACCTGGAGCCTGAAGAGGCGCTCACCCTGAACCTGGGCGCCCTGTTCGACTTCGGCGACTTCCGCGCCTCGGTGGACTACTGGAGCTTCGACTTCGAAGGCCCCATCGACAACGAGTCCGGCTCCGACATCGTCAACACCCTGTTCCCGAACGGGGCCGCGGGCGCCAACAACTGCGCCAACCCGGCCTTCGCCGCCCTGCTCTCGCGGGTGAGCTTCACCGGCGCCTGCGGCGCGACCGCCATCAACCGCGTCCGCATCAACTTCGTGAACGGGCCGGACGTGAAGACCAGCGGTCTCGACTTCTCGGCCTCCTACCGGGCCCGGGACGTTCTGGGCGGCGACATGAACTTCGGCGCCGACCTGACCTATGTGATCGAGTACCAGGTGGACGCCAACACCATCGAAGGCGTGGCCGTGGCGGAAGCCACCGACTATGTCGGCACGATGGACTATCTCGGCTACGGCTCGCAGCCGCAGTGGAAGGGCACCTTCTTCACCGAGTACAATCGCGACATCCACAATGTGCGGGCCACCCTGCGCTATGTGGACAATATGATCGACACCCGGGCCGGTTCGGCGACCTTCGCCACCAACCAGGAAGGTCAGAAGATCGACGCCTTCGTGACCGCCGATCTGGCCTATCGGGTGTTCCTGCCCTGGGACACTACGGTCAGCGCCACGGTGATCAACATGTTCGACCAGGACCCGCCGTTCGCCCGGCTGGACCTGTCCTACGACCCCTTCACGGCCAACCCCTACGGCCGTCACTTCAAGCTGAACGTGACCAAGCGCTTCTAAGCGCAGACCTCACGGAAGACGGATCGGGGCGGCGCCGCAAGGCGCCGCCCCTTTTTCGTGGCTGTTGGTGGGAGGCGTGTGAGGCGCTCAGGCCTTGGCGCGCAGCTGTTCGTTCAGGGCGAGGCTGGCGTCCATCTTCGCCAGCTGCTCGGGCGTGGCCTGCGGCTGGTCAGCCTTCCAGGCCTCGTAGGGCATGCCATAGACGGCCTCGCGGGCCGCCTGCCGGTCCAGGGCGCCTTCCGAGGCCTCGCTGACCCAGTCGGCCAGGCAATTGCGGCAGAACCCGGCCAGACCCATGAGATCCACGTTCTGGGCGTCGGAGCGCATCTGCAGATGGGCCAACAGCCGGCGGAAGGCCTCTGCGGCGGTCCTGTCGTCGATATCCGTCATCAAGCGCTCCTGGGCCCCGGGGTTCAGGGCTCGTAGTTGAGGATGGGGCTGAGCCAGCGCTCGGCCGTCTTCAGGTCCCAGCCCTTGCGGCGGGCATAGTCCTCGACCTGATCCTTCTCGATCCGACCGACCCCGAAATAGTGCGATTGCGGATGGGCGAAGTAGAGGCCTGAAACCGAGGACGGCGGGGTCATGGCGAAGCTTTCGGTGAGCTCGATGCCGGTCTTCGCCGTGGCGTCCAGCAGGCGAAAGAGCGTTTCCTTTTCCGTATGATCAGGCTGGGCCGGATAGCCGGCGGCCGGTCGGATGCCCTGGTACTTCTCCGAGATCAGGGCGTCGATGTCGAAGGGCTCATCGGGCGCGAAGCCCCACAGTTCGGTGCGGACCTTGCGGTGCATGGCCTCGGCGAAGGCCTCGGCCAGGCGATCGGCGAGGGCGGCGGCCAGGATGGCGTTGTAGTCGTCCTCGGCGGCCTTGAACCGGGCGGCGATGGCCGCCTCTCCGTGGCCGGCGGTGACGGCGAAGCCGCCGATCCAGTCGGGCTTGGTCCCGATGGGGGCGATAAAGTCGGCGAGCGCCACATTGGCCTTGTCGCCAGTCTTGGCGATCTGTTGGCGCAGCGTGTGGAAACGGCCGAGCTCAGTCACCCGGCTCTCGTCGGCATAGACCACCACATCGTCGCCGTCGGCGTTGGCAGGCCAGAAGCCCACCACGCCCTTGGCGGTGAACCACTTCTCTTCGACGATGGTCTTCAGCATGACCTGGGCGTCGGCATAGAGATTGCGGGCGGCCTCGCCCACCACGTCATCCTCGAGGATCTGCGGGAAGCGGCCCACCAGCTGCCAGGAGGCGAAGAAGGGCGTCCAGTCGATATGGGCGGCCAGGTCTTCCAGGTCCCAAGCCTCGAAGCTGCGCAGCCCCGTGAAGCTCGGCTTGGGCGGATCATAGTCGGCCCAGTCGATGGAGAAGGCCTTGGCCCGGGCGTCAGCCAGGCTAGATCGCGCGCGGTTGGTCAGGCCCCGGGCGTACTGCTCGCGCACCTTGACGTATTCGGCCGCCGTCTCGGCCTGGATGCGGTCGCGCTCGCCCGGCGACAGCAGGCCCGACACCACGCCCACAGCCCGGCTGGCGTCCAGCACATAGGTCGTCGAACCGGCCTTGTAGGACGGCGCGATCTTCACCGCCGTATGGGTCTTCGACGTGGTCGCTCCGCCGATCAGCAGGGGGATGTCGAAGCCGCGGCGCTCCATCTCGGACGCGACAAAGACCATCTCGTCGAGGGACGGCGTGATCAGGCCCGACAGGCCGATGATGTCGACCCCGTGGGCCTTGGCCTCGTCCAGGATGCGGTCGGCCGGGACCATGACGCCCAGATCGATGACCTCGTAATTGTTACACTGCAGGACCACGCCGACGATGTTCTTGCCGATGTCGTGGACGTCGCCCTTCACCGTGGCCATCAGGATCTTGCCGGCGGCCTCGCGGGGCTTGCCCTCCTTCTCGGCCTCCATGAAGGGCATCAGATAGGCCACGGCCTGTTTCATCACCCGGGCGGACTTCACCACCTGGGGCAGGAACATCTTGCCTGAGCCGAACAGGTCGCCGACCACGTCCATGCCGGCCATCAGCGGGCCCTCGATGACGTGCAGGGGCCGCTCGGCCTGCTGGCGGGCCTCTTCGGTGTCGGCCTCGATGAACTCGGTGATGCCCTTGACCAGGGCGTGCTTCAGCCGCTCCTCGACGCTGCTCTCACGCCAGGCGAGGTCGGGGCCCTTGGACTCGCTCTTGCCGCCCTTGTACTTGGGCGCCAGCTCCACCAGCCGCTCGGTGTTGGAGATGTTGGTCCGCTGGGCACGGTTGAGGATGACATCCTCCACGGCTTCGCGCAGCTCGGCCGGGATCTCGTCATAGACCGGCAGGTCGCCGGCGTTGACGATGCCCATGTCCATGCCCGCGCCGATGGCGTGGTAGAGGAAGACCGAGTGGATGGCCCGGCGCACCGGCTCGTTGCCGCGGAACGAGAAGGAGACGTTGGAGACCCCGCCGGACACCCGCGCATAGGGCAGGTTCGCCTTGATCGCCTTGGTCGCCTCAATGAAGTCGACGGCGTAGTTGTCGTGCTCCTCGATCCCCGTCGCCACGGCGAAGATGTTGGGATCGAAGATGATGTCCTCGGGCGGGAAGCCCACATCGTCCACCAGCTTGCGATAGGCCCGGGTGCAGATCTCGACCTTGCGCGCTGCGGTGTCGGCCTGACCCTGCTCGTCAAAGGCCATGACCACGACGGCCGCCCCATAGCGCAGGCAGGCCTTGGCCTGCTCGACGAACTTCTCCTCGCCTTCCTTCAGGCTGATGGAGTTGACGATGGACT
The DNA here is from genome assembly GCA_002363865.1 of Caulobacteraceae bacterium UBA3198. Classification (GTDB taxonomy): domain Bacteria; phylum Pseudomonadota; class Alphaproteobacteria; order Caulobacterales; family Caulobacteraceae; genus Phenylobacterium. The sequence goes on along the minus strand of DEWY01000003.1, from coordinate 38,494 downwards.
TGCCCTGCACGCAGCGCAGGCCGGCCTCGATCACCTCCCACTTGGACGAGTCGATCATCACCGGCACCCGGGCGATGTCAGGCTCGGCGGCCATCAGGTTCAGGAAGGTGACCATGGCCTGCTGCGAATCCAGCAGGCCCTCGTCCATATTCACATCGATGACCGAGGCGCCGGCGTCGACCTGCTGGCGGGCCACCGACAGGGCTTCGTTGAAGTCGCCCTCGATGATCAGCTTCTTGAACTTGGCCGACCCGGTGACATTGGTCCGCTCGCCGATGTTTATGAAGGTGGGACGCATGGGACTCCGATAGACGGTCGCGCCGCAGCCCTGAGGCGCAGCGTCATAGGTTCTTCAGCCGCCCTTCTCCCGCATGGCGAAGGGCAAGCCAAGGGTTCAGGCCAGCTCGAACGGTTCCAGGCCGGCCAGGCGCAGGGCGGTGGCGCGCTCCGGCGGTTGGCGCGGGGTCATGCCGCGGACCTCATCGGCCACGTGACGGATATGGTCGGGCGTCGTGCCGCAACAGCCGCCCAGGATGTTGACCAAGCCGCTCTTGGCCCATTCGTGCAGCTGGTGGCCGGTTTGGTCGGGGCTCTCGTCATACTCGCCCATGGCGTTGGGCAGGCCGGCGTTGGGATAGGCGGAGACAAGCGTGTCGGCGATCCGGGCCAGTTCGGCGATGTGGGGCCGCATCAGGTCGGCGCCCAGCGCGCAGTTCAGGCCGATGGCGAAGGGCTTGGCGTGGCGCACCGAGTTCCAAAAGGCCTCCACCGTCTGGCCCGACAGGGTGCGGCCCGAACGGTCGGTGATGGTGCCGGAAATCCAGATCGGCAGGGGCTCATAGCCCTCGTCTTCCAGATCGAGGATCGCCTTGATGGCCGCCTTGCAGTTCAGCGTATCGGTGATGGTCTCGATCAGGAACAGGTCCACGCCGCCGTCGTGCAGGGCGATCATCTGCTGGCGATAGGCCTGATAGACCTGGTCGAAGGTCACGGTGCGCGCGCCCGGATCGTTCACGTCCGAGGACATGGAGAGCATGCGGTTGAGGGGCCCGACGGAGCCGGCCACGAAGCGCGGCTTGTCCGGCTCGTTCTGCGTCCAGCGGTCGGCCACCTCACGGGCGATCTTCGCGCCCTGGAAGTTGATGTCATAGACCGCCTCGCCCGCCTCATAGTCGGCCTGGGCTATGGTGGTGGCCGAGAAGGTGTTGGTCTCCGAGATGTCGGCGCCGGCCGCGTAATACTGGTCGTGCAGGTCGGCGATGATGTCGGGCCGCGTCAGACAGAGAATGTCGTTATTGCCCTTCATGTCGACGGGATGGTTCTTGAACCGGTCCCCGCGATAGTCGGCCTCGTCCAGCTTGCGCTTCTGGATCATGACGCCCCAGGCGCCGTCGAGGATCAGGATGCGCTCCTTGGCGGCGGCCTTCAGGGCGGCGATGCGCGCGGCGCGGCCGGGATGGTTATGGCTCATTGGGCGGCTTCCTGCTGTTTGGCCAGCGCTGCACGGAAGGCGGCCTCGCTCACGGCGACCACCTTTTGCAGTTCCGTAGGATCGACGAAGGGGTTGGGGGCGCCCTCGCCCATGGCCGCGCGCTTCTTCGCCAGGCCGAACTGTTCGGCGTGCGGCGCCAGGAAGACGTCGGCGCTCATGGTCTTGAGCCGGGCGAAGGTCTGCTCATAGTCGGCGACGATGCCCGGATACTGCGGCCCCTTGTCGGCCGAGACCAGGCGATTGGCCGCCACCGAGGTGGAGCAATAGATCATCGCCTGGCGGGTCTGACCGTCCACCACCAGGGGGAAGGTCCAGGTGGTGCACCCGGGCGAATGGCCCGGCGTCAGGTGGGCGGTCAGCGCCATGCCCCCCAGCTCGAAGGTGTCCCCATCCTTCAGCACGCGGTCCACGGCCACCGGCTTGAAGGCGAAGGTCTCGACCTCTTCGGACCCCACATAGGTCCCGCTTTCCAGGGCGCTGCGGTCACCTTCGCTGGCCGCCAGGGCCGCGCCGGTGGCGGCCTTCAGATCGGCCAGGCCGCCGGTGTGGTCGAAGTGGGCGTGGGTGTTGAGGATCACCTTCACGTCGGCCGGGTCGAAGCCGAGCTCGCGGATCGAGGCCAGGATCAGGGGCGCGCTGGTGGGCATGGCGCCGTCCACCAGGATATGCCCCTCCGGCGTGGTGATCAGATAGACCGCAATCGTCTGCGTCCCCACATAGTGGAGGTTCTCGGCGATCTTCAGCGGCTCGCCCGGCGCGCTCCAGCCCGGCGGCAGCTGGGCCTGGGCGCCGCTGGCGATCAGGACGGCGCCCGCGGCGCCAAAGATCAAGCTTTTCAGGGTCATGTTGCGGCCTCCGTGGGCGCAGGCGCCGCCTCGCGCACGCCGAGCACCCGGCAGATGGCATAGACAAGGTCGGCGCGGTTGAGGGTGTAGAAGTGGAAGTCGGAGAAGCCTTCCTCGGACAGGCGGGCGCACATCTCAGTGGCCACGGAGGCTGCGACCAGCTTGCGGGTCTCCGGGTCCTGGTCGAGGCCCTCGAACAGGTTGGACAGCCAGTCGGGAATGGTGACGCCGATCCGCTGGGACATGTTCGCCAGGCCCTCGAAACTGGAGACCGGCATGATGCCGGGCAGGATCGGGATGGTCACGCCGGCCTTACGGATCTTGTCGATGAACCGAAGATAGCCGTCGATATCGAAGAAGAAGTTGGTGATCGCCCGGGTGGCGCCGGCGTCGATCTTGGCCTTCAGCACGTCAATATCGTGGTCCACCGACGGGCTTTCCGGGTGGATCTGCGGATAGAGGCCGACGCTGACGTCGAAGGGCGCGATGGCCCGGATGCCGGCGGTCAGTTCGGTGGCGTTCTGATAGCCGTCGGTCCGCGGCGTATAGGCGCCGCCCAGCGAGCCCGGCGGGTCGCCGCGCAGGGCGACGATATGGCGGATGCCGGCCTCCCAATAGTCGCGGATGACCTCGTCCACCTCATCGCGGCTGGCCTCGACACAGGTCAGGTGAGCGGCGGGCTTGAGGGTGGTCTCCTTGAGCATCCGCACCACCGTGCGGTGGGTGCGGTCGCGGGTTGAGCCGCCGGCGCCGTAGGTCACCGAGACGAAGGTGGGGTTCAGCGGCTCCAGGCGACGGATCGCCTCCCAGAGGCTCGCCTCGCTCTTGGGGCCCTTGGGCGGCGAGAACTCGAAGGAGACCGAGGGACGCGGGCCGACGCCGGCGCCCGCCCGGGCCACGGGGCCCAGGGCGTTGGGGGGTACATAGGTCATGCGGCGGTCCTCTTGCGGAGCGGCGCGCGCTCGGCGCTCCAGATCTTGATGGTCAGGCCGGCGTCCCGGGTCGGCGGCAGGGCGCTCGCGGCCACCTGGCCAAGTCCGGCGTCCTGAAGCCAGCGCTCCATCTCGGCGTCAGAGAAGCCCAGGCGACGGTGCTGGTGTTCGTCCCGGAGGTGTTCCAGGCCGTGGGGCGCGAAATCGATGATCAGCAGCCGGCCGCCAGGCTCCACCAGCCGGGCGGCCTCGCGCACGGCCGCGGCGGGCTCGCTGAGATAGTGGAGCACCTGGTGGACGACCACCAGGTCGGCGCTTTCGTCCGGCAGGCGGGTGCCGAAGATGTCTCCGTGGCGAAGTTCGCAGTGGTCCAGGCCGGCCTTGCCCACATGGCTACGGGCGATATTGAGCATCTGTTGCGACAGATCGAGGCCCAGGGCCTGCTCCGCCTGCGGCCCCAGCAGGGTCAGCATGCGCCCCGTGCCGGAGCCCAGGTCCACCAGCCGACGGAAGGGGCCAGACCCCGCCGCGGCGCGGATCGCGGCCTCGACGGTCTCGTCGGCTGCGTAGAGGGCGCGGATCTCGTCCCAGCGGGCGGCGTTGCGGGCGAAATAGGCCCCGGCCTCCGTTTCCCGCTCAGCCTGGACGCTGCGCAGCCGCTCGGCGTCACGGACCAGCACATGGTCGCCCGGTTCGATGAGATCGAGGACCTCGTCCACCAGCCGGCGGGCCTCGCCCCCGGTGACCAACCGGTAGAAGACCCAGGCGCCATCGGGGAACCGCTCCACGAGGCCCGCCTCGGCCAGGAGCTTGAGATGACGGGAGACCCGCGGCTGGCTCTGGTCCAGCACGCGGCAGATCTCAAGCACCGCCAGCTCCTCATGGGCCAGCAGGGCGAGGATACGCAGGCGTGTCGGCTCTCCGGCCGCGCGCAGCACATCGACAATCTGGACGGTGGAGATCGCCATGCCCCACATAAAGATATCTTTATGTGGTTATGTCAAGCCTGGGAACAGCGCTCAGGCGGCCTGCCTTTGACCCTCATAGCCCCATTCGGCGACGGCCTGTAGGGGCGTCGAAAGCTCTTGCATCAGGCGCAGCCGCACCTGGCGCCAGACCTCGGCCTCGCTGGCCTGCTCGAGGGCCAGGTCATACAGGCGGGAGAAGGCCCGCAGATCGGTCTGGGCGGCCTCGGACAGGGCGACGCCCTGCCCTGTCAGAAGCCCGTCATAGAGGGCGCAGAGATCGTGGAAAGCGCCGCTGGGGACGCCGGGCTTCGGGGACGCAGGAACTGACATGGAACTGACCTGGAGACGGGGTGGCCAGTGCAAATGCGCCAGGCGACCGCGGGTTCATCCCACAGGGTCATGTCACGGTGATGTCAGGGGACGGGGCTCAGCAGGGTCTCGCCGGCGAAGTGCCGGCGGAGGTTTTCCAGGGCCTGGCCAATCATCTTCGGAATGGATTCGAGGGTGCCGCCGGCGGCGTGGGGGGAGAGCACGACATTGGGCACGTCGGCCCAGCGGGCGGCCGGCGTCGGCTCCTGCCAGAAGACGTCCAGGGCCGCGCGGCCCAGGCGCTTGTCCTTCAGGGCGGTGATCAGGGCGTCCTCGTCGACCACCGAGCCGCGGGCCACATTGACCAGCAGGCCCCGAGGGCCCAGGGCGTCGATGACCTCCTGCGAGATCAGGTTGCGATTGGAGGCGTCGGCGCGGCAGGCGACGATCAGGATGTCGCTGGCCTCCGCCAGGGCGATCAGACTGTCGGCCCGGGGCCAGGCGAGGTCTGGCTTGGGATTGGGGCCCCACCAGGCGACCTCCAGACCAAAGGCCTCGACCCGGACGGCGCAGGCCTGGCCGATATGGCCCATGCCGACGACGCCGACCTTGCGGCCCTTGAGCGCCGGCCGCGCGCCCAGCCGGTCATCGGGGGCCCAGCGGCCCTGGCGCACATGGCGGTCGCCCTCGACGATGTTGCGCCAGGAGGCGATCAGCAGGCCGACGGCGTGGTCGGCCACGTCCTCGGCGTTGAGGCCGTCGGCATGGGTGACCTCGATCCCCCGGGCCCGGCACCAGGCCACGTCGACCCCGTCATAACCCACGCTGATATTGGCGATCAGGGCGAGCTTCGGCAGGGTCGTCAGGAACTCCGGCTCCAGCACCACCTCGCCGGCATGGGCGATGGCGACCACCTCGGCGCGATCAGCGTCGGCCAGGTCCCACCGACGGACCACGCGATAGCCCTTGGCCTCCAGGCCCGCCTGCATTGGGCCGAGCATGACGTGAGAGAGAAGGACGACGGGCGGGGGGGCGGACATGGGGCGATGCTCCAGATTGCTCCCCCGCCCTATAGCCGTGGCGGCGCCCCTATGGCCAGGGCGACCGCCGCCGGATTAGCTGTGGACCTCAGGCCGCCGCGGCGTGGCGGCCCTCGGCGATCTCCTCGATCAGCTTCTTGCAGAAGGCCGGGATGTCGTCGGGCTTGCGCGAGGTGACCAGGCCCTGGTCGACCACCACTTCCTTGTCGACCCACTTGGCGCCGGCGTTCTTCAGGTCTGTCTCGAGCGACGGCCAGGAGGTCATGGTCTTGCCCTCGACGCCGCCGGCGTCGATCAGGGTCCAGGGGCCGTGGCAGATGGCGCCGATGGGCTTTCCGGCCTTCACGAACTCGCCGATGAAGGCGATGGCCTTCTTCTCTAGCCGCAGGGCGTCGGGATTGATCACTCCGCCCGGCAGCATCAGGGCGTCGTAGTCGCCGGCCTTGGCCTTGGCCAGTTCCAAATCGACGGCGGTGGACCGCCCCTTGTCGTGGTGCTCCCAGCCCTGAATCTCAGGGCCCTTGGGGGCGATGACATGGACGGTGGCGCCCGCGGCGGTCAGGGCCGCGACGGGCTGTTCCAGTTCAGATTGCTCAAAGCCGTTGGTGGCCAGCACGGCCACCTTGGCGCCTTCGATACGAGGGCTCGCCATGGCGGTCTCCTTTCGGGGTTGAATGTCCCGCGGAGAACAGGTGGAGCGGCCGGAGGTTCCGCTGTCGCGCTTCGCCTCCGGTCCTATATTTTCAGATGAAGATCCAGCCGTCGGTGAGGGTCGCCATGTTGACGCCCACCAGGGTCATCTGGCCGCCGCCGCCCATGCTGATGACCGTATCAGCCCCCACCTGGGCCACGCTGTAGGTCGTGCCGGGATCAAGCTGCACCCGGTCGCCCTCGGCGCGGTTGAAGTCCAGTACCCGATCGATGCCGGCGTCCCCGAAGGTGTGGAAGATGTCAGTCCCAAGGTTGCCGCTGATCGTATCGTCGCCCCTGTCACCTGACAGCCAATCATTCCCGGCCAGGCCGTTCAGAAGGTCATTGCCCTGGCCCCCACGCATCAGGTCATCGCCTTCCCAGCCGTAGCAAGTGTCGTCACCCAGATTTCCGTAGACGATGTCGTTACCTGCTTCGCCGTGAAGCAGATCCTGCCCCTTGCCTCCGACAACCCAGTCATCGCCCTTGCCGCCTAGCAGAGTATCGTCGCCCATATTTCCGTGGACGTCGTCGAACTCGTAGCCGCCTTGGATGTGGTCGTTTCCCTCTTCGCCTCTCAGGTAATTGTGCCCCGAGGCCCCGAGAATATAGTCGTTCCCCGCGCCACCGAAGACGGTGTCATTTCCACCTCTCGCGTTGAACTGGTCGTCGCCGCCGTAGCCACGCAGCAGATCGCCCTGCGATGAACCTAATATGTAGTCTGGCCCATCGAATATGGGCAGCTCGCCAAGAGACTTGTTATTGAGAATGGCCAGCGCAAATTCGGCGATCGGCAGGCTTATGCCAGCAATCTCCAGGAGAGCTGGGCCTGGCGGGCCAAACTGGCTGAACTGGGTCAGCGTCCCCCCAACCAATTCTCCCGCGCCATTGAACTCGAATGACCCGCGGAACTCCTCTCGCAACCCACCGCCGGATGAGGAAGCGAATGACTCCCTATAGAAGTCGATGACATGGGGGCCCAGATGCCCGAACCGGTAGGTATCGAAGTTCAGCGCGGCGCCAACAAAGTTCGCCCCCGAGCCTGCAAGAATTCTCGCCATAGTCCCCCCGTTCCGCCCCTCGCGGTAAGGGCGAAACTAGCCGCCGCCCACCAGGCAAACAACCAGGGGCCGCCTCTTGAGCGAACCACCACCTTAACAGGCGCCAATCGCGGGAAAATTATCCCTATTCTTTACCGGCTGAACTTCTGGAACTTCAGCCGGTGGGGGATGATGCTGTCGGTGCCCAGGCGGCGCTTCTTGTCTTCCTCGTAGGCGTCGAAGTTGCCCTCGAACCATTCCACATGGCTGTCGCCTTCAAAGGCGAGAATGTGGGTGCAAAGGCGGTCGAGGAACCAGCGGTCGTGGCTGATGACCACGGCGCAGCCGGGGAAGTCCTCAAGGGCGCTTTCCAGGGCCTGCAGGGTCTCCACATCCAGGTCGTTGGTCGGTTCGTCGAGCAGGATGACATTGCCGCCGGACGCCAGCGTCTTGGCCAGGTGGACGCGGTTGCGCTCACCGCCGGACAGAAGGCCGACCTTCTTCTGCTGGTCTGCGCCCTTGAAGTTGAACGAGCCCACATAGGCGCGGCTGATGATCTCGCGGGCGCCGACCTTCATCACGTCGAGGCCGCCGGAGATTTCCTCCCAGACGTTCTTGTTGGGATCCAGCGCATCGCGGCTCTGGTCCACATAGGAGAGCTGGACGGTCTCGCCGAGGCGAATATCGCCCGCGTCGGGGACTTCCTGCTTGGTGAGAAGCTTGAACAGGGTCGACTTGCCCGCCCCGTTGGGGCCGATGACCCCGACAATGCCGCCGGGCGGCAGGCGGAAGGTCAGATCCTTGAAGAGCAGCTTGTCGCCATAGGCCTTTTCCAGATTGTCGGCCTCGATGACCACCTGGCCCAGCCGGGGGCCAGGCGGGATCTGGATCTGGGCGAAGGACTGCTTCTCACGCTCCGAAGCGTTGACCAGTTCGTCAAAGGCCGCAAGGCGGGCCTTGGACTTGGTGCGCCGGGCGCTGGGAGAAGAGCGAACCCATTCCAGCTCGCGCTCCAGGGTGCGCTTGCGGCTTTCGCTTTCGCGATCCTCGATGGCCGAGCGCTTGGCCTTCTGCTCCAGCCAGGAGGAGTAGTTGCCCTCGTAGGGCACGCCCTTGCCGCGGTCGAGTTCCAGGGTCCACTTGGTCACCTGGTCCAGGAAGTAGCGGTCGTGGGTCACCAGGATAACGCAGCCGGGGAAGGCCTCCAGGTGATGCTGCAACCAGGCGACGCTTTCGGCGTCCAGGTGGTTGGTGGGTTCGTCCAGCAGCAGCATGTCAGGCTTGGAGAGCAGCAGGCGGGCGAGCGCCACCCGGCGCTTCTCACCGCCCGACAGCTTGTCCACCGGCCAGTCGTTGGGCGGGCAGCGCAGGGCGTCCATGGCCATTTCGATACGGGAGTCGATGTCCCAGAGATCGCCGGCGTCCAGCTTCTCCTGGAGGGCGGTCATCTCCTCCATCAGCTCGTCGGTGTATTCCTCGCCCATCTTGGCGGCGACGGCGTTGTAGGCGTCGAAGATCTTCTTCTCTTCGCACCAGGAGATGACATTGCCCCAGACGTCGAGCTTCTCGTCCAGGTGCGGCTCCTGTTCGAGATAGCCCATCTTCACGCCGTCGGCGGCGCGGGCCTCGCCGGTGAACTCCTTGTCGATCCCGGCCATGATCTTCAGCAGGGTGGACTTACCCGAGCCGTTGACCCCCACCACCCCGATCTTGGCGTCGGGGTAGAAGGACAGCCAGATGTTCTCGAACACCTTCTTGCTGCCGGGATAGGCCTTGGTCAGGCCCTGCATCTGAAAGATATGTTGCTGCGCCATGGATGGTGCCGCGCCCGCCTTTGAAACTGCGATTTCGGAATTGGTGCAGGAAATAGACGGCCCCCGCCCCCGGCGCAACCGCAGGGGCGTGATCGGGCGGAACAAGCGCGCGGCTTCGCGCATTCCTTCTGCAACAGACGAGGCGCCCCCGCACCTCCCGAAACCTAAGGAGTTTCCGATGCATAAGGATCAAGTCGAAGGTACCGCCAAGGATATGGGCGGCAAGGCCAAGGAAGCCGTCGGCAAGATGACTGACAACGAGCGCCTGGAGGCCGAAGGCAACATGGACCAGGCCGAAGGCAAGGTTCAGAAGGGCGTTGGCGATCTCAAGGACGGCGCCCGCGACGCGCTTAAGAAGTAGGCCGCCACAAGCAGCTCGGATCAGGCGCCGACCCCATGGGGCGGCACCTTTTTCGTGCATGAGCCCTGGCGATTGGCGTCCAGGTTTGGTCAACATCCCGGCCCAAGCGCCACTATAGGTGGCAAGTCGGCCCGCCTGAGCATGGGCGCCGGCCCTTGGAGTGTTTGGGACGCGCTTATGTGGAAGGGATCAGGCCAGGCGGAAAAGGCGGGCGGGGCCCTCTTGCTCGTGGGCGCCGCCCTCGTCGGGCTGTTCTATCTAAACCGCGTCTTCACCCCGTGGCCGCTCTACGCCGGGGACGAAGGCGCCTATCTGATCCGCGCCCTGTTCGGCGACCTTCTGTCGGTTCAGCCAGATCGCCACCCCACTGTGCATCCGGTGGGCAACACCATCTATGTGCTCTTGATCCAGGCCGTGGACGCCCTGTCGGCCAACCTGCTGCCGTGGCTGCGCCTGATCGGACTGGCCGCCTATCTGGGCGGTCTCGTCCTGCTGCACCGGGCCCTGGCCGCCTGCGCGCCACGCCCCATCGCGCTCTGGGGGTTGGCCGTCGCGCTGGCCTATCCCTTCCACCGCTTCGTCGTCACCGCCATGCCCGAGGGCCTGTTCGTTCTCGTCCTGGCGATCATCGTCGCCGCTGGCGCCCGCTGGGCGTTGAACAGGCCCTGGATGCTGGCGGCCCTCGGCGGCGGCAGTTGCGCGGTCCTGGTTCTGATCAAGCCCCATGGGGTGGTGATCATTCCCGCAATGGGGCTCCTGCTCGCCGCCTTGGTCGCCCTGGGCCAGCGATCCGTGGGCGCGGCCGTGAGTCAGGGAGCGCTGTTTGCGCTCACCTTTCTGGTGTGCGGGGCGGCGGTCCAGGCCCTGGCCGGACGCGGCGAGACGGCCTTCACCTTCTTCCTGGGCTCGGCCTATGCCGACCATTTTGGCCGCGTTCCCCTGGCGCCGCTGCGCACGGCCGCAGTGACGCTGCTGAGCCTGGGGTCCGCCACCCTGCTCATGGCGGGCGCGCCCCTGCTGGGCGGGGGCCGGACCCTGGCGGCGCGTTGGCGCAGCCGTGAGGCGCCCACAGCGGACGAGATCGCCTTCCTGTTGCTCGCCGGCGCCCTGCTGGCGACCCTGGCCATGATCATGCTGTTCGCGGTCAAGGTCTCGGCCATACCCGGCGAGAGCGACCGGCTGTGGGGGCGCTATTTCGAGTTCTATACGCCCCTGCTCTGGATCGCGGCGGCAGGGCCGGTCGCCGCCCTGTGGCGCCAAGGGGGACTGGCCGCGCGCGTCTGGCTGGCGGCCCTGCCGGCCGCCGGGCTGGCAGGGCTTCTGCTGGCCTGGACCCTTGGCGTGACCCTCCTGCCCTGGGACAGCGCGGCCATTTCCGCCTTCTATCTTCCGCACCTGGAGCGCTGGAACTTTTCGCCGTCGGTTCCCTATGTGTGGATTTCCGGCGCTGTCGTCGCCATCCTTTGCCTCGCCCTCGGCCTGGGCCAGGCGCCCCTGCGCGCCTGGACCGCGGCGCTTGTCGCCCTGGGCCTGGTTTCCACCCACTATGACCACAGCTGGGTCAGCACCAGCGTGGCCGGACCGCGGAACGCTCTGGGGCGGGATCTGGCGGCGGCCGTCGCTCTGGCGCCCAGCGACAGCGTGCCCGGTCTGATCGCCGATGACCACAACGCCAGCCATACGGCCTTCCTCACCTATGAGGGCCGTGTTCGAATCCTGATCCGCCCGCTTATGGCTGGGGACGCTCTGGCGCCGTTCCAGCAGGTGGCGACCGTGGGCGGCCCGCCGCTGCCCGCACCCTGGAAGATGGTCTATGGCGGCGAGGTCCTGACCCTCTATCAGCGCCAGGAGCCCCCATGATGATGGATCGACGCCGCCTGATCGCCAAGGCCGCGGCGACCCTGGCCCTAACCGCCTGCGACAAGCCACCGCCCTCCCCGGTCCGCCTGGCCCAGGGGGTGGTCTGGGACACCTCAACCCGCGCCTTCAGCCATCTGGACCGCCCGCTGGACGTGGTGCGGAGCTGGGACTTCGCCTCCGGTGACGGCGACTTCACCGCGACTGAGGCCGAGTTGAATCACAGACCCGGACGGGGTCTGGAGGTCGTCAGCCTGTCGGCTGATCCGCAGCTGAGGTCGCCGGCGGGCCTCGCAGTGCGTGGTGCTGCCGCCCCCCTGGTCCTCGTTCGATTGCGCCGCATGGTGATCGCCGGTCCCTGGGACGGGGCGCTCTATTTCTCGACGTCTCGACATGGAGAGTCGGCCGACTACATAAACCTGCCGCTGGTTCCCCCCGCCCCAAACGACGAAGACTGGTCGATCCTGATCTATGATATGGGCCGCCCGGCTCGCGGCGGGCGTGAATGGCGGCGCAGCGAAATCTCGCAGATTCGCCTTGATCTGGACGCCGCGCCCGGGGGCGTGACCCTGATTTCCCACATCGCCCTGGCGCGCGCCCTTTAAGCTGGACAAGGATGGCGCCCCTGGACGGGGACGCGGTCGCCCGGTCCGAAAACACGCGGAGAGGCGGAGATGGCGAGCGCGGTGCTGGGGGTGGAAGACGCCAGCTTCTACTATGGGGCGACGCGAATCTTCGAGGGCGTCACCTTCGCCCTGGACGCCGCGCGCACGGCGCTGGTGGGGGAGAACGGGGCGGGCAAGTCCACCCTGCTCAAATGCCTGACCGGGGAGCTGGAGCTCAATAGCGGCAAGATCATCCGCTCCCGCGGCCTGAAGGTCGGCTATGTGCCGCAGGAGGCGCCCGAACATCTGCTGGACCTCACCGCCCGGGAGGTGCTGGCCGCCGCCCTGCCCGAGGATGGCTCGGAGGACTGGCGCATCGCCGTGCTGCTGGACGAGTTCGAAATCCCCGTCGAGCTGGCGGAGACGCGGTTCTCGGCCCTCAGCGGCGGCTGGCGGCGTCTGTTCCTGATCGCCTCGGCGGTGCGGCTGGCCGAGCCGGACCTGCTGATCCTTGATGAGCCCACCAACCACCTGGACCTGGCCAATATCAACCGGCTGGAGCGCTGGCTGGCGGCCGAGCGGCGTCTGCCGATGCTGATCGTCAGCCACGACCGGGCCTTTCTCGAGCGCACCACCAGCCGGACCGTGTTTCTACGATCGGACGGGGCGCACAGCTTCGCCCTGCCCTTCGTGGCCGCCCGCACCGAGCTGATGGCCCGGGACGCCGCCGAGGCCGCCCGGCGCAAGCTGGAGGCCAAGGAGATCGCCCGGCTGGAAGCCGTCGCCGCCCGCTATCGACAGTGGGGGGTGCTGAACGACAAGTTTCACAAGCGCGCCAAGGCCACCGAGAAGCGGATCGCCCGCATCGAGGCCGGCCAGAGCGAAACCCATGTGAGCCGGGAACGCCGGCTGGAGCTCGGCGAAGGCGAGATGGACGCCAAGGTCGCCCTGCGCCTGTCCGGCGTCACAGTGACTACGCCGGACGGACGCGAGCTCTACCGCATCGACCGGCTCAATGTGGCGGTGGGAGACAGGATCGCCGTCCTGGGCGTCAATGGCGCGGGCAAGTCCATGCTGCTGAATGCGCTCGCCCACGCTTGGGACCCGGCCCAGTCTCATTATGACGGGGCCGCCCCCATCCGTTTCAACCCGGCCATCCGGATGGTCTATTTCGACCAGGCCATGCGCGATCTGCCGTTGAAGATGAGCCTGTTCGACTATGTGGCCAGCGCCGAGGCGGCGACCACGACCCAGACCAACGCCCTGCTGGCCAAGGCGGGCTTCTCTCACGCCCGGGTCAGCGGCCCCATCGGCGACCTCAGCCACGGGGAGCGGGCCCGGCTGATCTTCCTGCGGCTGAAGCTCGCCAAACCCAACCTCTACCTGCTGGACGAGCCCACCAACCACCTGGACATCGAAGGCCAGGAAGCCCTGGAGAGTCAGCTGGAGGAGGCCGAAACCACCTGCCTGTTCGTCTCCCACGACCGCCACTTCACGCGCACGGCGGCCACCCGGTTCCTGGAGATCCGCAAGGGCCGGCTGATCGAGGTCGAGGGGCCGGAGGCTTTCTTCGATTCCCAGTGAGGGCCACGCCCTCTAGTAGCCGGGCCGGCCGAAGAGCCCTCTGCGGCTGGGCGGCGGGGGCGGCGGCAGGGCGACCGGCGCCCCGTCCATCTGATAGCCGCGCTCGTAGCCGTCATGGGACCAGCCATAGGCCGGCGCGCCATAGGCCGGCTGGCCATAGGCGTCGGGCGCGGTGAAGGCCTGCAGCGGGCCTGCGCCGAAGGACTGGCAATAGAGGCCCTGGGGCTGGGCGTAGGGGTCGCACTGGTCTGTGGCGTAGAGATAGTTGGGCGCCAGGGCCGGCCGGGTCTGGCTGTCGAACAGCAGGCCGCCGCGGGGGCCGCCCCAACGGTTGTGCTCGATCACCGGCGCGCCGCCGGCGAAATAGCCGCCGTATTCGTCGCCCCAGATGGCCGATTCCCGCACCACCACCTCGCCCCAGTCGGAGATCACGCCGCGCCGGGCGCGGACCCGGCTGCGGATCAGCTCCAGCTTGGCGCCCCGATCCACATAGAGGCCGGTGATCCAGCCGCCCACATAGGAGTTGCGGACCACGAGCTTGCCCCCGCCGCTGCGCAGGCCGCGGACGGTGACGCCGGTGGAGCCCGGCAGGGTTCCGCCCTCGGCCACCACGCCGACCTGCAGCAGGCGGCTTTCGCCGGCCGCCGGGGTGATGTCGAGGCCCCGCACATCGGCGGCGATGCGCACCTGAGCGAAGTCGAGGGTGGCGGTGTCCACCAGGACGGCCGCGTCATTGGTGCGCGCTTCGATGGTGCTCTGGCGGCCGATCAGTCGGCCCCCGGACACGAAGATGGCCGCAGCCTCACCGGCGTAGCGGACATAGGTGTTCACAAGCGCAATCTCGGCGTCGACCGCCTCGATACAGGCGCTGCGCCCACCCTGATCGGCCTCGATCACCAGGTCGCGGATCTCAACCCCCCGTGTGCCGGGGGCGACGCGGATGCAGGGCGCGCCGGCCGGGGGAGAAAGCTTGGCGGGCTGGGAGTCTGGCCCGGTGGCGAAGGCCGAGCCGCTCTCGCCGATGATCGTCACTGGCCGGTCGATATAGAGGGTTTCGCGGCAGACCCCGCCCCGGGCGCGGATGAACAGCACGCCGCCGTCGGCCAGGGCCCAAAGGGCGTCGGACACCGGGTAGGGCCCGAGATTGGGATCGGCGCAGTCGATGCTCAGGCTGTTCAGATAGCCGCCTTGCAGCGGCGGATGCGGCCGGCTGGGGTGCGGATGGGGCCGCTTGGGCTTGTGGTCGGGCTTGCGCCACTGGTTGGGCCGGTAGGGCGAGCGCAGGGGCGGGGTGATCAGCCCGCCGAAATTGGGCCGGATCTGCGCATCGACCCGGGCGTCGGGATAGGCCTGGGCCGGCCCGCCCAGAGACAGGGCCAGGACCGCGAAGGCCGCGCCGATCAGGGGGAGCAGGCGGCCGGGCCGCTGAGGTTGAGCAGTCACCGTCTTTGCCCCTTTGTCAGGTTCGCGGCGCGCGGGAGACCTGAGCCAGGAGCTCGCGCAGCCTTTGAGCGGAGGGTTTGAAGCCGGCCAGCGCCGCATCGATCTGATAGACCACGGCGCTCGCCTTATCCTGGTCGGCCACTCCCTCCATGCCCAGGGAGAAGAAGGTCGACATGGCGTACTTGGCCTCGGCGTTGCCCTGCCGATCAGCCTGGGAGAACCAGTAGAAGGCCCGGGCGTAGTCCCGCGGGACCCCCACCCCTTCGGCATACATCACCGCCAGGGTCAGCTGGGAGCGGGCCTGACCATTGACCGCGGCGTACTGGATGGCCCGCACCTCTTCCAGGCTGGACAGGCGGCCGGTGGCCGGGCGGCCCAGCATGGCCTGGAAGGCTTGCACCTCGGTGGTCGACAGGCTGGCCTTGGTCGCCGCCGGCTTCTCAGTCACCCGCAGGAAGGCCAGGGCGTGGCCCACATGCACGAAGGGCAGCTCGTCGACCCGGGCGAGCGCCAGGGCCTCGGCCTCGCCGGCCCGAACGCTCTCGTCAGAGAGGGGCACGCCGGATTCTGGCGCCTGGGGCGGATAGAATTCGAAGGGTGGCGTCCAGCGCTTGGCCTTGGCCTGGGCGTCGGCGCCCAGGGAGGCCCGGCTGGTGGAGGAGCGCTCAAAGTCCTTGAGCATGACGAAGCCGGCCACATCCCCGCTCTGGGCGGCGAGATAGTTGAACAGGTAGACGTCGACATCATTGCGGGTGAACAGGGTCGCCGCGGCCGGCGGCCTCGGTCCCTTCAGGGTCCGCGGGTCGATGGGGGAAGTCTCCACGGGATCGCCGAAGGGGCCAAAACCCACATCATGCAGCCGCGCCAGGGTCCGGAAGCCGGGCGCGCCCTGGGTCGACAGCACATAGATCACCCGATCCCGAACGTCCTGGCGTTCCTCCGAGCTCATGCGCTCCAGCAGACGTTCCAGCGCCCCATAGGCGCCCAGGCGCTCGGCTTCGCGGCAGTCCTGCAGCCGGCCGTTGCGGCGATGACCCTGGCCGCCGGTGACGATGGGGGCGAAGCCGTCGGGATTGGAGAGGGCCAGCTGATACCAGGTGGCCGCCTCCACGGGATCAAAGATCTTGCGCGCCTCAGCCTCCGCGCCGCCATAGCGGCGCGCCAGATCGATCTGGGCGAAGAAGTCGCCGGCGAAGGCCTGACGGCGAAGGGCCCGGATTTCCTGTTCCTGGGCGTTGAAGGCCTGGGTGGTGAGGAAGGTCTGCGGGCGCGGACAGGCCAGACCGGCCGCCGCCCCCGGCCCCTTGGGCCCCGGTTCGCAACCCAGCAGCGGCACAAGGGCCATCAGCACAGCCAGGGTCATCCCCTTGCGCAGGCCTTCGTGCAGCAATAGGTCCGGCGATGGGACCATGGCCCGTTGCTCCCCCACGTTCAGAGCGCGTTAACCATAATTTGGACCTGGGCAGTAGCGGTCCGAGGGGCAGTCCTGTCAAGCTTGGCCGAAAGCTTGACCAGAGAATCCCGCCCATATGTCACGGCGCTGTCTTTTCCCGTTCAGGGAACGCGGTTTGTCCAGCTTTCGCCTTAGTCCCCACGCCAAGCTGCCGGTCGGGGACGCTCAAAATGCAGGGAGCGCGCACATGGCGCCGACGGCGATTCGCAATCTTCTCACCCTCAGCCTGGCGGCGCTGATGGCTGCGCCGCCCCTGGCGAGCGCCGCGCCGACCCGAGTCGTGGACGGCGAGCCGACCGCTGCGGCCTGCGCCCACCTGGGGTTCCGTCAGCCTGACCCCCGGAGGATGTGGAGCCGCGCGCCGTCCGGCACGGCCGCTCCGATGCCCGCCATGGCCGCGCCGGCGCCACCGCCACTTCCCGCCCGTCCCACGATGGTGTTTGGAGAGCGCCTTGCCGCCTCGCCCGCCCCTTCGCCGCCGCCAGCCGTCGACACCGAACGCTATCCCGAGGCCGCCGCCAATCCGGTCAAGCGGACGGCCGAGGACCCCGTCTCCACCTTCTCCATCGATGTGGACACCGCCAGCTACGCCAATGTCCGACGCTTCCTCAATGACGGGGAGCGGCCGCCCACCGACGCGGTCCGGGTCGAGGAGCTGATCAACTATTTCGACTATGGCTACGCCCCGCCGACCCGCCGGGATACGCCGTTTGCGGCCCATGTCGCGGTCGCCCCCTCCCCCTGGTCCGACCAGCGGGAGATCCTGCACATCGGCCTGCAGGGCTATGAGCTGCCCGCCGCGAGCCGGCCGCCCCTGAACCTGGTCTTCCTGATCGACACCTCAGGCTCGATGGAGAGCGCCGATCGCCTGCCCCTGGCGCGCAAGGCGATGAACGTCCTGATCGACCAGCTGAGACCCCAGGACCGCGTCGCCATGGTGGCCTATGCCGGTTCGGCCGGCGCGGTCCTGGCGCCCACCGACGGCCGGCAGAAACTGATGATGCGCTGCGCGCTCACCGCCCTGTCGGCGGGCGGATCCACCGCCGGCGGCCAGGGGCTGGCGCTGGCCTATGAGCTGGCCCAGGAGAACTTCGACCCCGAGGCGATCAACCGAGTGATCTTGATGACCGACGGCGACTTCAATGTCGGCCTGTCGGACCCGGCCCGCATGGAGGACTTCGTGACCGAGAAGCGCCGGTCAGGCGTCTATCTGTCGGTCTATGGCTTCGGCCGCGGCAACTACAACGACCAGATGATGCAGACCCTGGCCCAGAACGGAAACGGGACGGCGGCCTATATCGACACCCTTGCCGAGGCGCGGCGCCTGTTCCTGCGCGACCTGCCCGCCGCCATGTTCCCCATCGCCCAGGACGTGAAGATCCAGGTGGAGTTCAATCCCGCCCGGGTCAGCGAGTACCGCCTGATCGGCTATGAAACCCGGCTGTTGAACCGGGAGGACTTCAACAATGATCAGGTGGACGCTGGCGAGGTGGGGTCTGGCGCCTCGGTCACGGCCCTCTACGAGATCACCCCGGCTGGCGCGCCGGGATCGGTTGATCCCCTGCGCTATCAGGCGGAGCCCCGCGCCCAGGGGCGGGGACAGGAACTGGCCTTCATCAAGGTGCGTCATCAGCCGCCGGGGGGCGGGACGTCTCAGTTGATGACGCGCCCGGTCACCAGCCGCGACCGCTCCCCCAGCCTGGCTTCAGCGCCGGAGGCGACCCGCTGGGCGCTCGCCGTGGCGGCCTTTGGCCAGAAGCTTCGAGGCGATCCCTGGGTCTCCGACGGCTTCGACTGGGCCCAGGTGGAGGCGCTGGCCCAGGCCGCCCGAGGTCGTGATCCCGACGGGGATCGCGCGGAGTTCGTGACCCTGGTGCGCAGCGCCGCCGACGCCCATGTGAGGCCTCAGGGACACTGAGGCCGCGAGGATCAAAACACCCCGACCGTCCGTTGTGTCCCCAGGCAGGGCTGGTGTGTGACGCGAGGAAGCAAGGGTGTTTCAGGATCAGGCTACGGAACAGATTTCAGCGGTCTGGCGCGGTCGCGCGGCCGCGCCGTCCGGCCGAGATCAGGCCTTCCACCTCCTCGATGTGACCATGATGTACGCGCCCCGCTCCGGCGGGGTGAAGCGCTACCTGCTGGCCAAGCGCGCCTGGCTTTCGGCCCACCGCCCGGACATTGCCCACACCATCGTCGCGCCCGGCGCACGAACCCGGCAGTCGACGGGCGGCGACGTGACCATCGCCGCGGCTCGCCTGCCCTTTGGCGACGGCTATCGGATGCCGGCCAGCCTCACCAAGTGGTCTGACGTCATTCGCCGGCTGGACCCTGACGTTATCGAGGCCGGCGACGTCTTCGTGCCCGGGCTGGCGGCCCTGGACGCCGGTCAGATGCTGGGCCGGCCCGTCGTAGGCTTCTGCCACACCGACGCTGCGGCCCTGGCGGCCCTGCACCTGGGAGAATGGGCCCGGGCGCCGGCGCGCCGCCAATGGGCGGAAACCTTCGCACGCTTTGACGCCGTGGTGGCGCCCAGCCGGCACATGGCCGGCCGGCTCGCGGAGGCCGGCGTCAGCGATGTGATCGTCCAGCCCCTGGGTGTTGATCTGAACCGCTTCCATCCGCGATTGGCGGACCGTCCTGGCCTGTTTCGGCGGCTGGGCCTGGCGCCTGACACACGACTGCTGGTCTTCGCCGGACGGGCGGCGCGGGAAAAGAACATCGAGGCGATGATCGAGGCGGTGGAGCGCCTGGGCGATCCCTATCGCCTGCTGCTGGTGGGCGCCGGTCGGGACGCGCGGCCTTCCGATCAGGTGATCGCCCTGGACTATGAGCGCGACACGGGCGCCCTGGCGCGCATCGTGGCCAGCGCCGACGCCTTCCTGCACGCCAATGAGAACGAGCCCTTCGGCCTGGCGGTGCTGGAAGCTCTGGCGGCGGGGACGCCCGTGATCGGCCCACGTCGCGGCGGCGTCGGCGAGTTGATCGACGAGGCGGTGGGCCAGCGGGCGCAAGGCGTCGGCGCGGCCCATCTGGCAGAAGCGATCGAGGCCCTGTTCGCCCGGGACCTGGGCCTGGTCTCGCAGTCGGCGAGACGGCGGGCCGAGGATCAGCACGGCTGGAACTCGACCTTCGAAGGCCTGACCGACCTCTATGCCGGCCTGGCGGGGGATATCCCCCAGCCCGGCGCCCTGGCCCTAAGCGCCTAGGGCGGGATCAGTTGGGCGGGACGCCAGGTGGCCATCCCGCCCTTCCGTCGTCTAGCGGCCGGTGGGCAGATCCTTGAACGCCACATCCTTGTCCACCCGGATGTCGCCGGGCAGGCCGAGCACGCGCTCGGCGATGATGTTGCGCAGGATTTCGTCGGTGCCGCCGGCGATCCGCATGCCCGGCGCCGACATCAGCGAGGCCTGGAAGGCGCCGCGCAGGGGAGCGAGCGACGGGTCGTTGATGATCCCGTACTGATCGAGCATCTCCACGGCCGAATTGGCCAGCTCCTGCATCTGCACCGCCGAGATGATCTTGCCGATGGAGCTTTCCGGCCCAGGGGTCTCGCCCTTGGACAGGGCCGTCATGGTCCGGTTGCGAGTGTGCTTGAGCCCTTCGGCCTGGACGTACCAGTCCGCCAGCTTCTCCCGCAGGGCCTGGTCCTTGATCGCCGCGCCGCCGTCGAGGCCGGGGGTCTGGCGGGCCGATTCCAGGAAGGCGCTCCAGCCGGCGCCCGAGGCGCCGCCCACGGCCAGACGCTCGTTCATCAGGGTGACCAGCGAAACGCGCCAGCCGTCATCCACGGCGCCGAGCCGCTGGCTGTCCTTGACCCGCAGGTCGGTGAAGAAGACCTCGTTGAAGCCCGAGCCGCCGGACATCTGGTGGATCGGCCGGACCTCGACGCCCGGATCCTTCATGTCGATCCAGAACATGGTCATGCCCTTGTGCTTGGGCGCGTCCGGATTGGTGCGGCAGATCACGATACCGAAGTCCGAGAACTGGGCTCCGGTGGTCCAGACCTTCTGACCATTGATGATCCAGTCGCCGGATCCGTCAGGCGCGCGCTCGGCCCGGGTGCGGGCCCCGGCCACGTCAGAGCCGCCCGAAGGCTCGGAGAACAGCTGGCACCAGATCTCCTCGCCGCGGATGGCGGGGCCGACGAAGCGCTTCTTGGTGTCCTCGTCGGCGAAGGTCATCACCGTGGGCACGCACATGCCCAGGCCGATCTGGAACGGGTTGCCCGGGGTCGGGAAGGCGGATTCTTCCTGGCCGAAGATCACCTGCTGGATCGGGTTGCCGCCCTGGCCGCCCCATTCCTTGGGCCAGGTGATGCAGGCGTAGCCGGCGGCGGCCTTCTTGGCCTGCCAGGCCTTGGAGGCGGCCAGGCCGTCGCTGGATTCGCCGAGCGGGTCGGGTTCGCCCTCACGCTTCTTGGGCGCATTGGCGGCGAGCCATTCGCGCACCTGCTGGCGATAGGCGGCCTCTTCGGGGGTGTCTTTGAAGTCCATGGTCATGATCCCTTTCAGGCGGCGGCGTTGCGACGTTCGAGCTGGCTGACCAGCCGTTCCTTCCAGACCCGCGGCGCGCCCGCCACGAGGGAAAGCTGGCGCGAACGCCGGTAGTGCAGATGGCAGTCCATCTCCCAGGTGAAGCCGATGCCCCCATGGGTCTGGATGTTTTCCTTGGAGGCGAACCAGTAGGCTTCGGAGCCGGCGATCCGCGCGGCGCTGGCGGCCACCGGCAGTTCAGGCGCATCGGTGTTGAGCGCCCAGGCGCCATAATAGGCGTTGGAGCGGGCCAGCTCGTTCTTCACATAGATGTCGGCCAGCTTGTGCTTGATGGCCTGGTAGGAGCCGATCACCCGGCCGAAGGCGTAGCGCTCCAGGGCGTAGGCCTTGGCCATCTCCAGACAGCGGTCGGCGCCGCCGCACTGCTCGAAGGCCAGCAGCACCGCGGCGCGGTCGTTGATCTGCTCCAGCAGCTCGAAGCCCTGGCCGATCTCGCCCAGGCGCCGGACCGGCGCATCCTTGAAGGTCAGCCGCGCGGCGTCGCGGGTGGGATCCAGGGTCTTCAGCGCCTCGCAGGTCGCCGAAGGGTCAGTAAGGTCGGCCAAGTAGAGGCCGGGCTTGCCGTTCTCCTTGGCCAGCACAAGGGCGACGGTGGCGATGTCGCCATCGGTCACCGGCAGCTTGACGCCGTTGAGCTTTCCGCCTTCGACCGTGGCCTGCAGGGTCGAGGCGGTGGTGACGCCCGGCCCTTCAGACACCGCCATGGCGCCGATCACCTCGCCGGCGGCGATGCGGGGCAGTAGATAGGCCTTCTGCTCATCCGAGCCGGCCAGCATGATCCCCTCGGCCAGGAAGTAGACCGTGGAGGCGAAGGGGATCGGGGCCACGGCGCGGCCGAGCTCCTCGGCGATCACGCACAGCTCCAGCCGTCCCAGGCCCAGGCCGTTGTACTCCTCGGGAATGGCCGCGCCGAGCCAGCCCTGCTCGCCCACCGCCTTCCAGAGATCCTCGTCAAAGGACTTCGCGTCCTCATCCAGGACCTTGCGCACCCGGCTTGTGGGGCACTGGGCCTCGAGGAACTTTCGCGCCTCGTTCTTCAGAAACTTCTGGTCGTCGGAAAAATCGAAATTCATGCCCGTCTTGTCCCGCCGTGTTCACGGCGTCTGCGTTTCCCTGGAAACCCCACCATACGCATCGTAGCCGGCGTGGAAAGATTGACCTCGCGTCAAGGATTTCAGGGTCTTATGGGCGGAAATCAGTAACGGTGGGTGCGTATGGCCAAGGCTGTCTTCCAACGTAATCAAAAGGTGTGGGTCGAAAGCGTCGGCGCCTGGGCTGTGATCGAGAAGATCGTGCCTGTCTGGGCGCGGGGATTCGACGAGCCCGTGCGGGTGACCTACGACGTGGGCCTGGGCCGCGATTTCCACGCCCACGAGCTGCGGGCCGAGCAATCGAGCCACGAACTCGTGAACGACGACGAGCCCAGCTGGCGTCTGCTGCGGGCCCGCAACAAGTGGCAGCAGCCCGACGACTGCGCCCATCACCCCTATCCCGGCACCTATCCTGTGGTGGTCACTGACGCCAATGACTGGGGCGGCTGGCGGGTGCCCGGCGCCGAATATGATCGCGACCCGCTCAAGATCGAGTTCCAGGCCCGGCTGATCACCTCGTCGCGGCGGCTCTTGTCCATCGCCCGACACCTGGCGTCGATGGTGGACGAGTCGCCGGAGGACGCCCCGCCGGAAATCCGCCGTCTGGCGGAAGAAGCCCGCAAGGTCGACCGCTTCCTGCAGCAGATTCCGGCCGCGGGCGAGGCTGCGCCGGAGGTGGCGGAAGACGCCGCCTGAACCTTCCCGCCCTGCGGCCCCTGGCGAGGGACCGCCGGCGGGTTTACATCGGTGACATGCGCACCGAAACGCCCCAGCCGATCCGCCTGTCCGACTATCGCCCGCCAGCCTATCTGGTGGACGAGATCCATCTGGACTTCGACCTGCAGCCCAGCGCCACCCGGGTGAAGGCCAGGCTCAGCCTGCGCCGCAACGGCGACCACGCCGAGCCCCTGGTCCTGAACGGCGAGCGGCTGACGTCGATTTCGGTGGCCATTGACGGGCGGAGGCTGGCGGAGGGCGACTACGCCATCGACGCCGAATATCTGACCATCGCCGAGGTCCCGGCGGCGTTCATCCTGGAGACCGAGGTCGAGATCGATCCGGCGGCCAACACCTCGCTGGACGGCCTCTACATGTCGGGCGGGCGCTTCTGCACCCAGTGCGAGGCCGAGGGTTTCCGCAAGATCACCTGGTTTCCGGACCGGCCCGACGTCCTGGCCCGCTACACGGTGCGGATGACCGCGGACAAGGCGTTCCAGCGCCTGCTGTCCAACGGCAATCTGATGGAGTCCGGCCAGACGCCGGACGGCCGCCACTACGCCGTCTGGAACGACCCCTTCCCCAAGCCCTGCTACCTTTTCGCCCTGGTGGCCGGCGAGCTCGACGTGCTGGAGGACAGCCTCGTCACCATGAGCGGGCGCAAGGTGGACCTGCGGATCTATGTGGATCCGGGTATGTCCGAGCGCGCCGTCTACGCCATGGACGCCCTGAAACGCTCCATGAAGTGGGACGAGGAGGCGTTCGGCCGCGAGTACGACCTCGACCTCTTCATGATCGTCGCCGTGCGCGACTTCAATTTCGGCGCGATGGAGAACAAGGGGCTGAACATCTTCAACTCCTCGCTCCTGCTGGCCGATCAGGCGACCGCCACCGACTTTGACTACGAGCGGATCGAGAGCGTCGTCGCCCACGAGTATTTCCACAACTGGACCGGCGACCGCATCACCTGCCGCGACTGGTTCCAGCTGTGCCTGAAGGAAGGCCTGACCGTCTTCCGTGACCAGAGCTTCTCGGCCGATATGCGCGGCGCCGCCGTCCAGCGGATCAAGGACGTCAAGGCCCTGCGGGCTCGCCAGTTCTCTGAGGACCAGGGGCCGCTGGCCCACCCGGTGCGGCCGTCGAGCTATCTGAAGATCGACAACTTCTACACCGCGACCATCTACGAGAAGGGCTCCGAGATCATCGGCATGCTCAAGACCCTGATCGGGGCCGAGGCGTTCCGGAAGGGCATGGACCTCTATTTCGACCGCTGGGACGGCCACGCCACCACAGTGGAGGCCTTCATCGAGTGCTTCGCCGAGGCTTTGGGCCAGGACCTGACGACCTTCTTCGACTGGTACGAACAGGCTGGCACACCCCGGGTCGACATCCGGCGCACCTACGACGACGCCGCCAAAACCCTGAAGCTCGAGCTTACCCAGACCACCCCGCCGACGCCGGGCCAGCTGAGCAAGAAGCCCCTGCCCATCCCGGTGCGCCTGGGCCTGCTGGACGGGGAAGGCCGGACGCTCGCCTTCGAGCGGGACGGTCAGGCCGTTGACGAGACCGTCGTGGTGCTGGACGCCGCCAAGGCCAACCTCACCCTGACCGGCGTGGATCGGGAGCCGGTGCTCTCGGCCCTGCGCGGATTCTCGGCCCCGGTGGTGCTGACCACCGACGCTGCGCCCAAGGACCGCTACGTCCAGCTGGCCGCCGATCCGGACCTGTTCAACCGCTGGGAAGCCGGTCAGGACCTGGCCCGCGACCTGATGCTGGCCCGCAGCGCCGGAACCCCCGACGAGGTGGGCGAGGAACGCTACGCCGAGGCCGTCGGTCGCGCCCTGTCGGACCAGGCGGCCGATCCAGCCTTCAAGGCGCTGCTGCTCTCCCTGCCCAGCGAGGCGGAACTGGCGCTCGCCCAACAGCCCGCCGATCCCGCCGCCATTCACCTGGCCCGCAACGCCCTGCGAGGCCGGCTGGCGGTGCATCTGGCTGAGGAGTTGGGACGGCTTCATACGGGCCTGCAGGATCTGGGGGAGTTCTCCCCCGACGCCGCCGGGGCCGGCCGCCGGGCCCTGCGCAACATGGCGCTGGATATCCTCGCGGTGGATCCCCATGCCGAGAACGCCGAGCGGGCCTATGGCCACTACGAGGCGGCCGGGAACATGACCGACGCCATGGGCGGCCTGTCAGCGCTGATGCAGATCGGCGGGGAGCCCTTCGAGAAGGCCCTGGCCGACTTCTACGAGCGCTGGAAGTCTGAGCCCCTGGTCATCGACAAGTGGTTCGCCCTCCAGGCCCGGGCGCCGGATGAAGGCGCCCTGGGGCGGGTGCTGGGCCTGACCGCCCACCCGGCCTTCGATCCTAAGAACCCCAACCGCCTGCGGGCCCTGGTCGGGACCTTCGCCGCGGGAAATCCCGCGCGCTTCCACGACGAGAGCGGGGCGGGCTACCGGTTCCTGGCCGATCAGATCCTGTCGGTGGACGGCTACAATCCGATGACGGCGGCCCGCCTGCTGGAGCCCCTGGGCGGCTGGCGGCGCTACCGCCCCGATCTGGGCGGCCTGATGCGCGCCGAGCTGGAGCGGATCGTGAGCCACGAGGGCCTCTCCAAGAACGTCTACGAACTGGCGTCCCGGGCCCTGGCGCAGGACTGAGGCGCCGGCTCTCCGGGCCCGTCGCCCCCCGGGCGTCGCCTTTGCGACAGACGCGACCGTATGACTCGTGACGTGGCGAGTCCGCCCGCCTAGACTCTGCTTCGCGGGTGACTCGGATTTGAGGGTAAGGGAGCGGCGGGCTTGGCCGGACGCGGAGGCAAAAGCGCGGCTCGGACCCCTGGTCAGAAGCGCGGCGGGGAGGCCAATCCTGGCTCGCGGCCGCCGCCGACCTTCGCCTTTGCGCGTCTGGCGATCCTCACCACCCTGCTGCTCATGGCCGTCTACACGGCCTTTGCGGTCGCCCGGATCGACAGCGAACCCACCCAGATGAGTCAGCGGGGCGTGGTCCTGCCCGGAGAGGCCCAGGCCCTGGCGGCGCGCCTGGACGCCGAGGCCGCCACCCTGCGCGGCGGGGTGCTGGCCGCGCGCGAATTGCTTGAGACCCGGCCCGCCAATCCGCTGGAAGCGGCCGAAACCGGCCTGCGGGTGGCGTCAGGATCCGCGAGCGCGGTCATCATCCTGAACGGCGCCGAGGCCGTCGCCATCGCCGGCGAGGCCCCCGCGCTGAACTGGGACGCCCTGGCCGCGCAGACCGACCGGGCGCCGCGAGAGGTCTGGTTCGGGACAGGCGCCGCCGAGGGGGCCGGCCCGGTCCTGCTCGCCTCGGCGACCGCCGCAACCCCGGAAGGCCGGCGCACCATCATGGTCGTCGCCGCCCCCGCCCGGCTCGCCACCCTGCTGTCCAAGGCGCGGATCGGCGCGATCGTCTCGGCCCGGGGTCAGGTCATCAGCGCGGTCGGAGCCGGCGGGGTCGCTGAGGCCGATAGCCTCAGCGCAGCCTTTGAACTGACTCCCAGCGAGCTGCGTCCCGGCCGCCTGACGCGAGCGCTCGGTCCTGACGGATCTGGGCTGCAGATCGCCGCCTATCCCTCCACCGAGGGAGCCTGGATCGCTGTCGTCGGGACCGAGGCCGACCCGCTGGAGATTCTGTCGGCCCAGGAGCAGCTGGGCTGGGTGCTCATCCCCCTGGGCGTGGCCTTCCTGCTGGGACTGCTGCTGTTCACCCAGAGCCGCAAGGTCGAGGCCGCCCAGCAGGCCTTCTACGATAGCGAACAGCGCTTTCGGATGGCCGTAGAGGCCGCCCGTTGCGGCATTTGGGAATGGGATCTGACCACCGATGAGGTGTTCCTCTCCGACGTCACCGGCGGGATGCTGGGCTGGGGCGGGGGCGGCGTGGTCAGCGGTCAGGACGTGCTGGACCGGGTGTCTCCCGATCACCGGGAGCGGGTGCGCCAGGCCCTCTCCACCGCCGCCCTCTATGGCGCCTTCGACGTGTCATTCCGGGTGCCCGGCGCGCCCGGAGAGCGCCCCTTGTGGGTGGACGCCCGCGGCCAGGCTTTCGGCCGGGCGCCCGAGGGCGGGTTCGCCCGGATCATTGGCGTGGCCCTGGACGTCACCGAGGAGCGCATGGCCCAGGCCCGCGCCCAGGCGGCGGAAAACAGGTTGCGGGACGCTATCGAGAGCGTGTCGGAGGCCTTCGTCCTGTGGGACCGGCATGGCCGCCTGCTGATGTGCAATCGCAACTATCGCAGCGTCTTTTCCCTGGAAGCCCGCCTGCTCAAGCCCGGCGCGGCCCGCGATCAGGTCAACCGCTTCGCCCAGCTGGCCATCAAGCGCCAGGCGCCGGCCATGGACGGGCAGCGCGGGGTGCGGGAGGCGGAGCTCCATGACGGCCGCTGGATCCAGATCTCCGAGCGGCGCACGGCCGAGGGTGGGCTGGTGATGACGGCGGCCGACATCACCGCCATCAAGACCCAGGAAGAGGCCCGTCGGGTCAATGAAGAGGCCCTGCAGAAGGCCGTGGTCAGTCTGGAGCGCAGCCAGGAGCAGCTGTCGGAGCTGGCCCGCAAGTACGAGGCCGAAAAGGTCCGGGCCGAGAGCGCCAACACCGCCAAGAGCGAGTTCCTGGCCAATATGAGCCACGAGCTGCGCACGCCGCTGAACGCCATCAACGGCTTCTCCGAGATCATGGTCGGCGAGATGTTCGGCCCCCTGGGCGACCCCCGCTACAAGGAATACTGCGGCGACATCCTCTCCTCGGGCCAGCACCTGCTGGCCCTGATCAACGACATCCTCGACATGTCGAAGATCGAGGCCGGCAAGATGAACCTCAAGTTCGAGCCCCTGACCCTCGAGGATGTGGTCGAGGACGCCGCCCGCCTGGTCCGCAACCGGGCCGACAGCGCTGGCCTCGCCGTGGATCTGGAGTTCCCCCGGGACCTGCCCGAGGTGGAGGCCGATTACCGGGCCATCAAGCAGGTGCTGCTCAACCTGTTGTCCAACGCCATCAAGTTCACTCCGCGGGGCGGCCGCATCACGGTGCGCGCCGACGCCCGCCCCGACCCTCAGGGCGAACGGGTGCGGATCACGGTGCGCGACACCGGCATCGGCATTGCGCCGGAAGATCTGGCCCGCCTGGCCCGGCCCTTCGAGCAGATCGAGAACCAGCACTCCAAGACCCAGCAGGGGACCGGCCTGGGGCTGGCCCTCACCAAGTCCCTGGTGGAGATGCATGGCGGCGCCCTGGACATCCGCAGCGCGCCCGGCGAGGGCACGACCGTCGGCTTCTCGCTCCCGGTCCGCCAGGGCGAGCCTCAGCAGGCGCCGGTCCGCCGCACAGGGACGGCGGCCTGAGCCTAGGGCTGACCACCCCGACCTTCCTCTCGATCACCGCGCCCATCACGGCCCTCATGCCGCCGCGGGGGCGGCCGGGACAGGGCCTGGGCCAGGGCGCGGCGCTCCTCCAGGCTGAGGTCGGCGGCGAAGTCGACCACACGGCTTTCAAGCCGGCTGCGGGCCTCGGCCTCGATCAGCTGGGCTTCAGATAGCGCCTCCCGGACCGCGGCAGGATCGTAGGGGTCGGCGGCGACGGCGCTCCAGGCCTCACGTCGGGCCTCCCCGGCCCGCATCAACGAGCGGCGTACGTCCCGGGCCTCGCCGCGCAGGGCCTGGCGATAGTCGTCCTGGCGCGCTTCGGGCAGGGCGGCGGCGGCAGAGAAGATCGGCGGCGGGCCCGGCCGCATGGCGTTCGCCCGCCCCTCGGACATCCGAACCCCGATCACCAGGCCGCCGACAACCGCGCCGATGGCGAACAGATTGACCGCCAGCGACACGAAGAGGGCGATGGTCAGGCTGCGCTGCGACATCAGACGTCTCCCACCAGCTCGACATCCAGGGCGTCGTAGGCGCTGACCGCGGCGCTGATCACCTCGAGTTCGCCCACCGGGGCGACGGCGCCGGAGACCACGACCCCGGCCATCACGCCAGCCGCGCCGGCGGCCATAAGCCCGGCGCCCAGGCCGGTGCGCCACATCCAGCCCCGCCAGGCCGCCCCGCGCCGCGGCGCCGGGGCGCTGGCCAGGATCGCGGACTGCAAGGCCTGGCTGGCTCCCGGCGCGCGCCAGGAGTCCAGCGCCCAGTCCAGATCGCTCTCGACCGCCAGACGGGAGGCCGTCGCCCCAGGTTCGGTCGCCATCAGCAAGGCTGCGGCTTCACGCTCCACCTCGGGCCAGCGTGAGACATCTCCGCCATAGGCCTCCGCGAGGGCGGCGAACCTGTCCAGGTCCATGATCGGTCCTTCCTTCATTCCGGCGCCCTCAACGCATGTCCGCCAGGGCCAGGCGCAGAGCGCGCCGGCCCCGCGACAACAGACTTTCCAGGGCCTCGACGCTGACGCCCATCAGGCCTGCGGCCTCGATATTGCCCAGCTCTTGGTAGTGGCACAGCACCACAGCCTCCCGCTGACGGTCGGGCAGCCGGACCATGGCCGCAGCGACCCGCCCGCCCACATCGGCGGCCTCCAGGCCCCGGTCCGGGGCCGGCCCCTCGTCCATCTGTTCCGGCGGCGTATCGGTCGGTATCTCGCGACGTCGGCGCAGGCGGTCGTAGCAGAGGTTCAGCGCCACCCGGTGCAGCCAGGTGTCGAACCGAGCGGCCCCCGGAACCCATTTGGGCGCCTGTCGCCAGGCGCGCAGGAACACCTCCTGGGTCACGTCCTCGGCCTCGGCGGCGTCGCCCAGCATGCGCACGGCGAGGCCATTGATCCGTGACAACTTGCGGCCCATCAGGGCGCGCACGGCCGCAGGATCGCCCTGGGCGACCCGGCCAAGCAGCTCGTCGTCGGGATCGTGCGCAGCGGTCAAGCGTCACCTCGCCCGCGCCAGAGTCCGCGCCGTCAGGGCTGAAGACCTCACCTGCGGCCACACGCGTGACCTTGCAAGTGACGCGGCCGCCGCACCGTCGGTCCGGAGGCGAGGGTCGGCGGGGATTGATCCATGGAAGACGACCTCGGGGCACGGGCACATGAGCTTCAACGGACCACGCGGAGCATTCCGTCGCTCAAGGTCGCACCAACATTTCATAGGCCCCACGGGCGGCCTTGCGGGCCGCCTCAAGCCGCGGTCGCACCTTGCGGAAGTCGCTTTCGCCTGCGGCCCGCGCCATCAGCCGGCGGAAGGCGGTCGGCTCCAGCGAGGGGTCGGCCCCCTCCTCCAACGCCACCTTGATCAGCTGGGTCAGGTTCTGTTGCAGCCGCCAGGCGTCCTCCAGCACATCGAGAGGCTCGACGGCGCCCAGGCCCGCGGCACGGAAGGCGGCCAGCGCCCGGGCGGTGTGAGGATGGAGCGGCCCCCCCTCGGCGGCGTGGGCCAGCTGCAGGAACTGGGCGGCGAACTCCACATCCACCAGCCCGCCCCGGGCGAGCTTCATATCCCAGACATCCTTGGCCGGGCGCTCCTTTTCCAGCAGGCCGCGCATGGCCCGCACGTCACGGGCCAGGACCGTGCGGTCCCGCGGACGACGCAGGGCCGCCTCGATCAGACCGGTCGCCGCTGCGGCGAACTCCGGGGTGCTGGCCCAGACCACCCGGGCGCGGGTCAGCGCAAGCAGCTCCCAGGTCTCGGCCTCCCCGGCATAGTAGGCCTCGAACGCCGACTGGCTGACCGCCACGGGGCCCTGGGTGCCTGAGGGGCGCAGCTGCATGTCCACCTCGTAGAGACCGCCCTCGGCGGTGGGCAGCGACAGGGCGGCGATCAGGCGCTGGGTGAACCGGCCATAGAAGGTTTCGGCCCCCCATCCCTTCAGGCTGGACATGGCCCGGGGGTCGTCGGCCCGGTAGAGGGTCATCAGATCCAGGTCGGATGTGGCGGTCATTTCGCGCGACCCGCACTTGCCGAGCGCGACCACCGCCACCTGACCGGGGAAAGCGCCCCCCAGCCGTTCGGCCTCGGCCAGGGCGGCGGGCGCAAGCGTGCGGATGCAGAGATAGGCGAGATCGGCGAAGCCGCGGCCCACCCGCTCGGCGCTGGCCACCCCGCTCATGACCTGGACGCCGAGCCGGAAGGCCTGTTCGCGATGGACCCGGCGCACCGCGTCCATGGTCTCCTCGAACCCGTCGGCCCGGGATATGGCCATGGCCATCACGGTCTCGTCCTCGGCCGGGTCAATCTCGGCGAAGAAATCCCCGTCGATCAGGGCGTCGATGGCGGCGGGCCGTCGGGCGAGCGTCGCGGCCAGCTTGGGCGCAAAGGCCAGGACCTGGACCAGAAGCTCGAACAGCTGGGGATTGGCCAGGAACAGCGACTGGATCTGCACCCCCGATGACAGGCTGGCGAAGAAGTCGCTGAACCGGTTGAAGGCCGCATTGGGCGCGCCGGTGGCGTTGGCCGCCTCCAGCAGCCGCGGGGCCAGCCGCGTGAACAGCTCGCGGCCCCGCTCGGTGCGGGTGGCCGGGATGCGCCCGTGATGCCAGGCGCGGATGGTCTGGGACACCTGCAGCGGGTTGTCGAACCCCATGCGGACCAGGGTCTTCAGGGTCGCCGGGTCGTCGTCCACCCCGGTGAAGATCAGGCTGCCGAAGCTGGACGACAGGGGCTCTTCGTCCGGAAAGAGCTCTCCGTACCGGCGGTTGACCGTCTTCAGCACCTCGGTGACGGCGGCGTCGAAGGCCTTGACCTTGTCATGGCCAAACAAGGCCGCGACCCTGGCCCGCTCCCCGTCGGCCTCCGGCAGGCGGTGGGTCTGTTCGTCGGCGATCATCTGGACCCGGTGCTCGACGGCGCGGAGCACATGATAGGCCCCGGTCAACTCTTGGGCGGCTTCGGCTGTCACGTGGCCGGCATCTGTCAGGGCCTGCAGGGCGTCCAGGGTGCGCATGCCGCGCAGTTCCGGATGGCGGCCGCCGAGGATCAGCTGCTGGGTCTGGACATAGAACTCGATCTCACGGATGCCGCCCCGGCCGAGCTTCAGGTCGGCGCCCTTGGCCGCCAGTCGGTCGTCCACCTTGTGGACATGGATCTGGCGCTTGATCGAATGGATGTCGGCGATGGCGGCGAAGTCGAGATTCTTGCGCCAGATGAAGGGCGAAAGCTCGGCCAGGAAGGCTTCGGCCCGCGGCAGGTCGCCGGCGCAGGGCCTGGCCTTGATGAAGGCCGCCCGTTCCCAGTTCTGGCCGACGGTCTCGTAATACTCAAAGGCGGCGTTGACCGAGACGGCCAGCGGCGTCGAGGAGGGATCTGGGCGCAGCCGGAGGTCCACCCGGAAGACATAGCCCTCATCGGTGCGATCATGGATCAGAGCCGCGACCGCCTGGGTCAGCCGCACGGCGAAGGCCCGAGGCTCCACCCCCTCGCAGACCGGCAGGCGCTCGGGCTCGTAGAAGACCGAGACATCGATGTCGCTGGAATAGTTGAGCTCGAAGGCGCCCTGCTTGCCCATGGCCAGGCAGAACCAGCCGGGCGCCGGGCCTTCGGGGCCCTCCCCCACCGCCTTAAGCCGGCCGGCCGCCACCTCGGCTCTCGCAGCGACCTTCAGGGCGGCCGCCAGGGCGGCGTCGGCGAAGCGGGTCAGGCCGCCAGTCACGGCGTCCAGGTCCCAGACGCCCCCGAGATCAGCAAGGGCGATCAGGAGATGGGCCTCGGCCTTCAGCCGGCGCAGCTCTGGCCCCGCCTCAGCGGCGGCCTCCAGGTCGCCGGCCGACCGGGTCCGGGCCAGCAGATCGGCGAACCGCGCATCGGGTTCGGCCTCGAGGATCGCCCGCAGCCTCGCCGGGCTACGGCGGGCGAGGCCAGACAGATAGGGGGATGCGCCAAACACAGGCGCCAGCGCCGGCCAGGCGTGCTCAAGCAGCGGCTCCCACCCGTCCCGGGCGGCGGCCGGGGCGATCATCTCCCGGGTTCGTTCGGCGGCCTTGCCGTCGGCCACAGGGCCGCAGGGGGTAAGCGAGTCAGCAAGCGAGGTCATGGACGCAGTCTGGGGGGTCAGGCGGGCCTGTGGCAAATCTCAGGCCGGCGGCAGGATCACCGCCACTCGCAGACCAGGGCCGATCTCGCCGACCTTGCCGGGCCCTTCCGACAGCTCGACGCGGC
Organism: Caulobacteraceae bacterium UBA3198; assembly: GCA_002363865.1. Classification (GTDB taxonomy): domain Bacteria; phylum Pseudomonadota; class Alphaproteobacteria; order Caulobacterales; family Caulobacteraceae; genus Phenylobacterium. Next base: position 5,619 of record DEWY01000003.1, on the reverse strand, counting down.
CGCCATGGGCCTCGGCCACGGCGGCCACCAGGGACAGTCCCAGGCCCGCGCCCGGCAGGTTGCGGCTGTTCTCAAGCCGCACGAAGCGCTGCACCACCCGGGCCCTGTCTTCCTCTGGCACGCCAGGGCCGGTGTCGGTCACGGAAAACTCCACCTCGCCGGACGACCGGCGGCGGACCCGCAGCATGATGGCGCCGCCCTTGGGGGTGTACTTGATGGCGTTGTCCATGAGGTTGGCCAACGCCTGGGCCATGAACTCCCGGTTGGCCCGGATGCTCATCCCCCGGGCGAGCTCGGCCTTGAAGTCCAGGCCGTCATCCTCGCAGAGCGGCTCATAGAGCTCGCAGATGTCGGCGGCGAGATCGGCGGGGTCGAACAGCACCGGATCGGGCGCCGTCCCGGCCGCCTGCAGCCGGGCGATGGCCAGCACCGCCCCGAAGGTCTTCAGCACCCCATCGGTGTCGTCCAGGGCCTGGGCGAAGGCGGCCTGAGGATCGCCGCGACCTGCCTCCAGGTCGAGATACGAGGCCTCGAGCCGGGCGCGCAGACGGGTCAGGGGCGAGCGCAGGTCATGGGCGATGGCGTCGCCGGTATGCTTGTGGCCCGCCATGGAGCGTTCGAGCCGGTCGAGCATCTCATTGAGGCCCACGGCCAGCTCGTCGAGCTCGTCCCGCGTCCCGCGCACCGGCGCCCGGGCGGTCAGATCGCCGTTGCGCACCGCGTCCACCACATTGGTCAGGCCGGTCATGGAACGGCTGACATTGCGGCTGACCACCACCCCGCCCGCCAGGCCCAGGACGATGATCAGGGCGCCTGCGCCCCACAGGGCCCGGACGATCTTGACCACATAGGCCTCGTCCTCGGCGATGTCGGCCCCGACGAACAGGATCTCACCGCCGGACAGGCGCTCCTGGAGGCCGCGGGCCGGACGGTTGATCTCGCGACCCTGGACGTCGAATTCGGTCACCTGGAAGCTGGTCCAGGTCGCTTCGCCGTCGAACCCGTCCAGCGGAGACTCCTCGATGGAGCCGGAGATCCGCGCGCCGTCAGGCTTCATCAGCAGGTAGAGATAGGGCCGCTCGCTGGCCGCCCGTTCGATCAGGGCCTGGTTCAGCCCATCTGTCCCGGCGCGGACATAGGCGCTCTGCAGGGTGCGCATCTCGCGGGTGATCAGCTGATCGACCCGGCGCGTCGCCTCACCGGCCGTGGCGATGTAGATATAGGCCAGGAAGGCGCTGGCTGAGGCCGCGAACAGGGCCAGGAACAGCAGGGTCAGCCGGAAGGGCGTCGTGCGGAAGATGCGCGGCAGGCGCATGTCTGCGCCCCTTTACGCGTCGAGCCGGTAGCCCGCGCCGCGCACCGTCTGCAGCATCGGCCGGTCGAAGCCCTTGTCGATCTTGGACCGCAGCCGCGAAACGTGGACGTCGATCACATTGGTCTGGGGATCGAAGTGGTATTCCCACACCTTCTCCAGCAGCATGGTGCGGGTCACCGCCTGGCCGGCGTGGCGCATCATGAATTCCAGCAGCTGGAACTCCCGGGGCTGCAGGTCGATCTCCTGCCCCTGGCGATGGACGGTGCGGCCGATCAGGTCCATTTCCAGCTCGCCGACCCGCAGCAGGGTCTGGACCGAGCCTGTCTCCCGCCGCCGCGCCAGGGCCTCGACCCGGGCGATCAGTTCGGCGAAGGCGTAGGGCTTGACCAGATAGTCGTCGCCCCCGGCCTTCAGGCCGTCGACCCGGTCATTGATTTCGCCCAGCGCCGACAGGAACAGGACCGGCGTCTGGTCGCCTTCCCGACGCAGGGTCTCCACCAGGGTGACCCCGTCCATCTTCGGCATCATGCGGTCGACGATCATCACGTCGAACTCACCCTGCCCGGCCTCGCCGAGGCCGGCCTCCCCGTCGGCGGCCGATACGCACTCATGGCCGCTCTCGGTCAATCCGCGCACCATGACGGCGGCGGCCTCCAGGTCGTCCTCGACAATCAGAATCCGCATGCCCGCCCCCGTGACGCTTGCGTCAGCCTACTGCGCAATATCCAGCGGAAGGAAGAGGGTGCGGCCATCGCGGCTGACCCCGACCAGAACGCTGGGCCGACCGGCCTTGCGGGCGGCCTCGACCTCGGCGACGACATCGCCGGCGGCGGTCACCGCGCGGCTGTTGACCCGGGCGATCACATCCCCGCGGCGCAGACCCTTGCGGGCCGCGTCGGACCCGGAGGCCAGGGCGGTGACCACCACGCCGCGCACCTCGGCGGCGAGGCCGAAGCTGCGCCGGGCGGCGTCGTCGATGGGGGCGAGGGTCATGCCGAGCACTTCGGGCGCCGCAGGCTGGGCCGGGTTCTGGCCACGGGGCGTAGCCGACCCGCCGCTGTTGTCATTGGCGGCCAGCTCGCGCTCATTGGGCCGAACGCCGGAGCGCACCTGGATGGTGCGGCGGGCGTCGCCGCGTATGATCTCCAGCCGCAGGGTGTCGCCGGCCGAGGCCTTGGCCACTTCGCGCGTCAGCTCCGAAGAGGTGCGCACGGCCACGCCGTTCACCGAGATGACCACGTCGCCGGGCTGCAGTCCGGCCCGGGCCGAGGGGCCGCCAGGCACGGTGTCGGAGACGATGGCACCGCGCTGGTCGCCCAGGCCCTGGGCCTCGGCCATTTCCCGGGTGTAGTTCTGGATGGTCGCGCCGATATAGCCCCGGGTTACGCTGCCGCTGGCGATCAGCTGCTTGGTGATGGTGTCGGCGGTGGCCGCAGGGATGGCGAAGCCGATGCCCACAGAGCCGCCCGTGGTGGAGAAGATCGCCGTATTGACGCCGATCACCCGGCCATAGATGTCGAAGGTCGGTCCGCCGGAATTGCCGCGGTTGATGGGGGCGTCGATCTGGATGAAGTCGACAAAGGTCTCGCCGATGTCGCGGCCATAGGCCGAGACGATGCCCGACGTGGCCGTGGCGGCCAGGCCGAAGGGATTGCCCACGGCGATGACCCAGTCGCCGACCCGCGGGACCGCATCGTTCTCGAAGCTCACAAACGGATAGTTGCCGCCCTTGACCTTCAGGACCGCCAGATCGGTGGCCTCGTCGCGGCCGACGATCTCGGCCTCGAGCTCGCGCTCGTCCTTGAGCACGACCTTGATCTCTTCAGCGTTCTCGACGACGTGGTTGTTGGTGACGATCACCCCCTCTGAGCGCACGATCACGCCGGAACCCTCGCCGCTCTCGACACCCCCTCGTGTCACCAGCACCGCAACGATCGACGCTTCGACACGTCGTACCAGCTCAGGTACGAGTTCGAGACCTCCGCCGGTATCACGCCCCGACGTCGGCGAGTCGACTGGCAGCGATGTTTCCGTTGAAGCGGTCGTGGTCGCAGTGCCCGGCGCCCCGTCGGCCTCGTCGCCGGGTGAGCTGCAGGCTGGAAGCACGGCGACCACGGCGGCGGAGACGGCAAGGGCACCGCGCAGGCGAGCGCTCCGATCTCGCGACGTCACCGGGGACCCGCCGCGGGCGGTCTGGTGGCGATGGTGCGGTCGGGAGCGCGCGCGGTGGCTCCGGTGGCCGGGGCGCAGAGCAGGGTGGCGTGGACGACGGCGAGGCCGAAGGTGGCCACGCCGAGTGGTACATGCCACGAAGCGGCGGCGAGGGCGGTACGGCCCGCGTAGCCGAGGCCCGTCTGCACGAACATGGCGACGACGAGAGCGACGGCGACGAGTGTCCCGCCCTTTCCCACACCGGATCGAAGGGCCAGCACGACGAGCGCCAGCCCGAGTGCGAACGAGCCGTTCCCGATCCATCCGTGGAGGTCGATCGCCCACCCGCCGAACAGCGCCTGCCCGGCGATGACGGCCTGGAGGAGCACGAGCGCGACGAGCGTGACCGCCAAACCTCGGTGGACGGCGCTCGCACGGGACGCCTCCCTCGACGTGGGGCCGTCCCCACCGACCATTGCTGTGACACGCTGTACCATGTGCCCATGCTGTCCCGGCCGACTGGTGAAGGCCAATTCGGGTCGAACCCGCTCGCCCTCCGCTCCCAAGCGCGTTGTCGGCTTGCTCGCCCGTCGAATTCGATCCTGGACCGTGCCGGTGGGTGTCTTGGTGCTGGGCTCGAACCGCTCCCGCCCGAGTGCCACCGCCGGGCACTCGACCAGTCCACGGCGATGGCCGGGCGTCCGGTGTTCGGCATCACGGCCTGCTGACATCGGTGGTGCGGTGACGTGCAGTCGCTGTTGGCGCATGCGGGACAGCCGGCCACGCCACATGACCTGTGGACCTCCTGGGGAACGGACCCGGCGGTCTACAGCGGCGTGCTTCTCGGCGGTTGGCTGTACCTGCGTGGCCTCCGCCGGCTCTGGGATGCAGCCGGCGTCGGGCGGGGCGTCAGCCGGATCCGGGCCGCGTCGTTCTTCGTCGGACTCGTGGTGTGCTGGGTGGCGCTCGAGTCACCAGTGGATGCACTCGGGTCGGCGCTGTTCTCCGGACACATGCTGCAACATGAGCTGCTGGCGGTGGTTGCCGCTCCGCTGCTGGTGCTCGGCGAACCCGCCGTGGTCGTCCCGCGCGGGCTGCCACCACTGTGGCGCAGGCGGCTGGGCCGGATCGAGCACCGCATCACCGGCGCCGGCCGTCCATCCGCGAGCGGACCGCGGTACGTGGCGGCCCTTCTGGTGTTCGCCGGGTCGTTCTGGGTGTGGCATGCGCCGGTGCTCTACAACGCTGCGTTGCGCTCCGATGTCGTGCACAGCATCCAGCACGTCACGTTCCTCACCGGTGCCCTCGTGTTCTGGTACGCCGCCATCAGCCGGCGAGGCCGCCGGAACCCGCTGGCTGGCGTGGCCCTTGGCTTCGCAGCCACCCTTCAGGGAGCGTGGGGCGGCACCGTGTTCGTGTTCTCGGACCAGGCGGTCTACGACCCCTACCTCTCCACCACCCGGCCCTGGGGCTTGGGACCAATCCAGGACATCAACCTCGGTGGCGTCATCATGCTCGGCGCCGGGCCGATCTTCGTGCTGACCGTCGTGGCGCTGCTCGCCGGATACCTCACGTCGATAGACAACCAAGACGAGGACACGTCGACCTTGCCGGCGGCGACCCCCGGCCCGTAGACCGATCGGCCTGCGGGGGGACACGTCGACCACGTTCGAGCGACCGTAACGAGAACGTCCACGGACCGAACAACGGTGGCGGCAAGCACGAGGCCCGCCGTGAGCTCGTATCCTCCTGAGTGCGGTCCAGCGGAAGGCAACCACCGTCACTGCCCTCGAGAACCACTCGAGGGGATGACGCTCGAAGCGGTCTCACTCAAGGAGGGTGGCCTCCCGGTCCGTGTCGCCGACGGTGGCACGCTCGGTGGCGTCCTCGGGCCCCTCGCCGGGTTTGTCGTGACCATTGTGGCCGCCATGGTCGGCGTCGGGGTCGTCGGCCGGCTCCATCGCCATGCCGTAGATGCCGGCGAGCCCGATCACTCCGCCGACGAAGGCGAAGGCGAGGTTGAAGATCAATCCGTAGCCGATGAGCGGAAACGAGGCGCACAAGACGATCGGCCAATACGACGGTGCCGGCAGGTGGACATCGCGGCGGTGGCCGGTCTGTGCGACGTCTTCGGCGGCGGCGATGCGCACGAT
>DEWY01000006.1 GCA_002363865.1 Caulobacteraceae bacterium UBA3198 | reverse complement strand
TACGGAGAACCGGCGCCACCTCATAAGACGAAGTCTATCGCTGCTGACCTCAGGCGTGTTCGGCCCCCATTCCATGTAGCGGACGGTGTTCTGGTCCGACGCGTAGGCGTGAATATCGTCGAGGTCACCCGCCTGGAACTCGCGCAGCAACAAGCGTGCCGTTCGTATGGGGAACCAAGGCAATGATGCTGAGGCCATGTCGCAGCCTAGCTGGCAGATTGACGGTGATCTCCTGCGCCAGGGGGGCCGCGCGCCGCATCAATGCCTACAACCCAGAACCCCCGCAGGCGGCGGTCTCTCCATAGATGTGCAAGCCGGCCCAGACCCCAGCCCGGCCAAGGTCCGCACAATCCCTGGCGGGGGATCAGCGTCTGATGGGCGCCACGAGCGGGAGTTTAAGGTCGGCCGGTGTGTGGCCTGACGATGTCGGGTATCACGGCTCACCATCGACCAGAATTAGGCGGCTCGTCGTCGAGCGGTGTCGGCGGGCAAACAGATCTTGAGCGTCTGGATCCGAGAGAAAAGCTCGCGCGTGAATTCGCGACGGGAATTCCAGGATCACCAAGCGCTGGGGCGACCACTCTCCTTCCATAACGACGGGATCCGCACCCTTGGACGCGTAGCGGCCGCCATGCTTGGCGATGAAGGCCGGGATGGCCTCGACGTACGGATGGAATTCTCCGAGGTCGTTCACCGTGAGATCGAGCACCAAGTATGCCGTCATGCCATCTCCAATTCCGCCAGCATACGATAACCTAGCGCCACTTGCAGATACTGGCGCATTGTCGAATAGCTGGCGCTCGTACTCACCTGACGGTCAAGCGATGCGGCGCTTCTTCATCATCGGAACTGCGCACCTCGACAATGCTGATCTCTTCGGTGCTCTCGAGATGGCGCTTGACCGGGCAGACCCCGATCAACTGATCGTCGAAATTCCAGACGATGCGGTCTTGCGAGGCGATCTTGTCCACCAAAAACCCGAGATGGTCTGCGCCTGTCGCTGGGCGTTTCGCCGTGGAACACCAGTTCGGGGTCACGAGCCAGCCGGACCAACAATCCTTCGCGGCGACCTTCAGCCACAGCGTGCGGCTGAACTCATTGCGGAAATGGACCGCTTGGTCGCGGGCCTTAGCGTTCGGGTGTCGATCGACCTGTTTTGCGCTCGGCGGGAGCCGGTAACTGGTGCGGAGAAGCAGCTCAGGGCCGTCATCGACGAGCTGGTAGACCCCGCTCTTGCCGCAGATCGCACGAAAGGCGTGATCGAAGGAGTACACGACGTGGCAGCGTCCACCGGCAAGATCGTGGTGATCTGCGGTGGCGCCCATGTTTCTCGCGTTGAAGCTGCGCTGCCCGGAGCCCGTATCGTCCACGGCGACTACTTCTTCTGAGTGCCAGGAGCGGAAATTGGCTCTGCGCCAGAATGCGGACCCTCACGTCAGCGATGGCTTCACTTCGGCAACAAGGCGGTGAATGAACTCGACCTGATCTTGGGTGGTGGTCAGTCGTTGCACCACGGCCTTAGGCGCTTGCCGCAACGCGGCTTCGATGCTCGGCCGCTCTGCGCCGGTTAGAACCACCCAAAGAAACTGAAGATTCAACCTCTCAAGGGCCTCAGGAGGAAGTTCAGGTCGGGCATTCTTCCGATGCGCCAACCAGCGCCTCACCACGCGGGTCGCGCAGACCCAGGGCGGTGGAGCTAGGTAGATGATGAGGTCGGCACGCTGGAGTCGCTGAGCTAACGATGGATCCACATAGCCTTCGATGATCCAACTGTTGCGGCCGACCCATTCTGAATGAGCTTCCAAGTATTGGTCCGCAGGGACAGGCTGCCAAGGCCCCCTCCAGAAGAGCTGGTCAGCGTGGTGCAGCGTCAGTCCGGTCGCGCGCTGAAGGGTGTGTGCGAAGGTCGTCTTCCCCGACCCGCTTATCCCAATGATGGCGATCCGCTGCATCCAACGAGAACCTAGCCACGGAGCGCCGGTGAGCGCCAGTTGCGGCCATAGGGGGCAAGCCAGAGTTCGGACCGTCCTCAGCGTGGACGAGTTTCCAGGCGCCTGCCTGCTGGCCGCGGCTGCATCAATCTTCAGCTGAGATTTGGAGGGCGTCTCGCAGGAAGCCGGCAGTTGCCGCCCCCAGATCGAGCCATAGGTCTACCCTTTGATCGCGGTCAGAAGGAGAGAGCTCGGCTGCGAAGCGCCCGCTTCTTTGGGCTCCTCGACCAGCTCCAGACGCCAAGTTGGTTTAAGGGCGACCTCCCAGGAGCTCAGGCTCCGGAAGTACCAGGGCATGTCGACCCACAGCCCACCCCGATGTCCATTGAAGAGTTCGAGTCTCCACCCCGGTTCTGCTCCGGCACCCGCAATAATCGGATGTGCGGCCTGGATGATTAGTCGGGTCGCCTCATGGGCGATTGTGGCCATCGCGTTGAGGAGCTGTGGAGCCTCCTCGTCCAATAGCGAAAAGTTGGCCACGAGCACATCGGGCGAAACCCCCAGCTGAGAAGGAGCCTTCGCGATCTCCTCGTACGCAAAAAACCTCGAATCGCCCCCCGCGCCGCGCCGCGCCGCTTCGATCAGGCTGTCCACGGCATCGATCCCGATGCAATCGATCCCGTGCTCTGACAGCTCTCGGCACAGCCATCCTTTGCCGCAGCCAAGATCCAGAACCAGCTTTGGTTGAAGTCGAAGGACTGCGGCTAAAACAGCTGAGTAAACAACACTTCTTTCCCGGATGATTACGGGATGCCGCACCATCTCAGTCCAGCGGCCGGCGTTCCTGCGCCAGCTATCTTGGAGGCGCTCTGTTAACAAGGGAGGCTCCAGCGCATTGTTGAAAGCCTGCACTATAGCCGAGCTTGAGCTTTCATTCCCAGCGTCGGCTTCCACCAACTAGACGCGGCTATTGACGTCTTTCTAAAGGGCGAAGGGCTTGAGGTCCCCGGGTACACGGACCGGGCCGCCCCCAGAAGCCCGCTCCATCACAGGACGCTGGCGCTTCGCCTGGCCCATTCTTGAGCCAACTTGGCCTTAGTGCAAACGACTCAACATAGCGGCGGCCCGAATCGGATCTTCCGAATGTCAGCAATGCGCAGATTGCGGATGCGTTGAAGGGGCTCCGGAGCTTGCCGAGAAGCGGACATCCCAACCGCCGCTTTGAGCCCAACCCCATCATTGGCGACTTGGCGTTGCGATGACGTCCACCTATCGGAACGCGCTCTAGGCGCGGTCTCCCTATCGCTTGGCCATAATCGCCGAGGTCAAGGGCCGCCGACGCGCCACGCTGGTGGCGGTCCAGACGAGGACCGAGGTCGAGAGCAGAGTCCCTGAGACCAGGGCGCCGATGGCCAGCAGTCCGGCTGGCGTGACCTTCACCTTGGCCACGAACCGGGCGTCGCCCACGCGGAAGCTGGCGGCGGCGGTATTGGGCTCGAGCGTGTCCATGCGGGCCTCCCTTGGGCTTGTGGATGAGGCAACACCTTCGCTCACGCCCCGTTCCCCGTGACGATCCACGCCGGCTCGCGCTTTCCAATTCCGACCGGGGCTGGTAGCGCCCGCCTATGATCGTGCTCGCCCTCGACACCTGCCTGGACGCCTGCTCGCTCGCTGTGCTCGACGGCGGGGCCGTGCGCGCCCAGGCCAGCCACCCCATGGGCCGGGGCCACCAGGAGGCCATCGCGCCGCTGGCGCAGACGGTGATGGCGCAGGCCGGCCTCGCCTTCTCCGAGCTGGAGCGGATCGGTGTGACCATCGGGCCGGGCTCGTTCACCGGCCTGCGGGTGGGGCTGGCCTTCGCCAAGGGTCTGGGCGCAGCGCTTTCCATCCCGGTCGTTGGGATCGGCACCCTGGCGGCCCTGGCCGAACCCCTGGGGGAGGAGCTGACCTTTGCGGCTATCGACGCCCGCCGGGGCCAGATCTATCTGCAGGCCTTCGCCGCCGGCCGCGCCCTGATGGCCCCCGACGCCCTGGACCTGGCCACAGCCGCCGCCCGGGTGGCCGAGCTGTCGGGGGGGCGCCAGGCGGTCCTGGTGGGGAGCGGCGCGCCCCTGCTGGCCGACCTCATGCCGGGCGCGCGCCAGATCGACGTCCCGGCCTGCGACCCCGCCGCCGTGGCGCGGCTGGCGGCCGCCCAGATCAACCCGCCATCTCCCCGACCGCTTTATCTGCGGGCGCCTGACGCCCGGCTGCCCGGCGGCGCGCCCGGACCGTACATGGCATGAGGCTCAGCCCCGCCGGCCCCGAGGCCGCCCAGACCCTGGCGGACCTGCACGCCCAGGCCTTCGACAAGCCCTGGAGCGCCCAGGACATCTCAGCCCTGATCGGCGGAGCCGGCGCCTATGCCGTGATGGCGCAGGATGAGGCGCCGCTGGGCATGGTCATGTCGCGCATCCTGTTCGACGAGGCCGAGATCCTGACCCTGGCCGTGGCGCCGGCCGCGCGGCGGCGCGGCGTCGGCTCGGCCCTGGTGACGGCGGCCGCGGGGCTAGCCCGCCAGGGCGGCGCCCTCAGCCTGGTGCTGGAGGTGGGCGAGGACAATCCCGGGGCCATCGCCCTCTATGGCGCCACAGGCTTCATCCAGGTGGGCCTTCGGCGGAACTATTACGACCGGGGCGGCCGACAGATCGACGCCTTGTTGATGAGGCTCGATCTTAACAGCGAGCGCCCTTAAACCTATTCTCTAGGTTCAGCGACGAGGAGGACCGGCGTGGATCGGATCGAAAATCTCTGCATCGAAAAAGGGATGCGCATGACCGAGCAACGCCGGGTGATCGCCCGCGTGCTGTCGGCCGCTGATGACCACCCCGATGTGGAAGAGCTCTATCGCCGGGCCCACCAGGTCGATCCGCATATCTCCATCGCCACGGTCTATCGGACGGTGCGCCTGTTCGAAGAGGCCGGGATCATCGCCCGGCACGATTTCCGTGACGGCCGTTCCCGTTACGAGGAAGCCACCGATCACCACCATGACCACCTCATCGACATGAAGACCGGCAAGGTGGTGGAGTTCGTCGATCCCGAGATCGAGGCCCTGCAGGAGGCCATCGCCCGCAAGCTCGGCTACCGGCTGGTGGACCATCGGCTGGAGCTCTACGGCATGCCCCTGGACGACTAGGCGCGCCGGCCCTGGGGGGTCCTGCGAAGGTTCGCCGAGGGCGCGAACCGCTTGAACCCCTCGCCCTGCGACCCCATAAGGCCAGCATGTCCAGACCCGCGCCGCAAAAGCGCCTCTTCATCAAGACCTACGGCTGTCAGATGAATGTCTATGACAGCGAGCGCATGGCCGATGTGCTGGCGCCGCTGGGCTATGGCATGACCGACACGCCCGAGGATGCGGACCTGGTGGTGCTGAACACCTGCCATATCCGCGAAAAGGCCACCGAAAAGGTCTATTCGGAGCTCGGACAGATCCGGCTGATGAAGCTCGCCCGCCAGGAGGCCGGCGCCGGCATGACCATCGCCGTGGCCGGCTGCGTCGCCCAGGCCGAGGGCGAGGAGATCATGCGCCGGCAGCCGGCAGTGGATCTGGTGGTCGGGCCCCAGGCCTATCACCAGCTGCCCGAACTGATCGCCCGCACCCACCGGGCCCGTGGCGAGCGCCTGTCGGCCGACTTCGCCGCCGAGGACAAGTTCGACGCCCTGCCCGTGGCCCGCAACCCCGGCGGCGTCACCGCCTTCCTCACCGTGCAGGAGGGTTGCGACAAGTTCTGCACCTTCTGCGTGGTGCCCTATACCCGCGGCGCCGAATGGTCGCGGCCGGCGGCCGCCATCCTGGCTGAGGCTCAGAGCCTGGCCGACCAGGGGGTGCGCGAAGTCACCCTGCTGGGCCAGAACGTTAACGCCTATCGCGATCCCGAGGCCGGCGGCGGCCTGGCGGCGCTGGCCCGCGCGCTGGCCAGGATTCCCGGTCTCGACCGCATCCGCTACACCACCAGCCATCCCCGGGACATGGATGACGAGCTGATCGCCGCCCATGGGGAGCTTGAGGCCCTGATGCCCTTCCTGCACCTGCCGGTGCAGTCGGGCTCGGACCGCATCCTCAAGGCCATGAACCGCGGCCATACGGTGGAGACCTATCTGCGGCTGATCGAAAAGATCCGCGCCGCCCGTCCCGACATCGCCATCTCCTCGGACTACATCGTCGGCTTCCCCGGTGAGCGCGAGGCCGACTTCGAAGCGACCCTGTCTCTGGTGCGTGAGATGGGCCACGCCAGCGCGTTTTCGTTCAAATATTCCCGTCGCCCCGGCACGCCCGCCTCGGCCCTGCCGGGCCAGGTCCCGGAAGCGGTGATGGCCGAGCGCCTGGCGAGGTTGCAGGCCCTGCTGGACGAGCAGCAGGTCGCCTTCAACGCCGCCCAGGTGGGCAAGACCCTGCCGGTGCTGTTCGAGCGGCTGGGCCGCCATGAGGGCCAGCTGGTCGGCCGCAGCCCCTATCTGCAGGGCGTCCACGCAGTCGCCGACGCCTCGCTGATCGGCCAGATCGCGCCGGTGCGCATTGAGGGTGCGAGCAAGAACAGCCTTTCGGGCGTTATGGCTGAACAGCCGCAACCCGCGCCCGCCCTGGAGCCCCTTTGAGCCGCGCCCCGGAATTCATCGTGCTGACCGACGCGGCCGCCCGCGCGGTCAGCGGAACCAACAGCCGCCACGCCGCCCTGATCGAGGACGCCTTCGGGGTCCTGGTGGAGACGCCGGGCGGCGGCGTGCAGCTGAGCGGCGACTCCAAGTCCCGCGGCATGGCCAAGCGCGCCATCCAGTCGCTCGCCAGCCGCGCCGACCAGGGGCTGGAAATCAACGAGGCTGACGTGCGGGTGGCCATCGGCCAGGCCCGCATCGGTTCCGGCGCCGCGCCGGGCGGCCTGCCCGTGGGCCGTCGTGGCCAGGTGGCCCCCAAGACCCCGGCCCAGGCCCGCTATCTGAAGGCGCTCACCGATCACCCGCTGGTGTTCGGCCTGGGACCCGCGGGCACCGGCAAGACCTTCCTGGCCGTCGCCCACGGGGCGGGCCTCCTGCTGCGCGGCGAGGTCGACCGGCTGATCGTCAGCCGCCCGGCCGTCGAGGCCGGCGAGCGCCTGGGCTTCCTGCCCGGCGACCTGTCGGAAAAGGTCGATCCCTATATGGCGCCGGTCTGGGAGGCGCTCACCGACATCATGGGCGTCGATCAGTTCCGCCGCCGCCGGGAGAAGGGCGAGATCGAGCTGGCCCCCATCGCCTTCATGCGCGGCCGCACCCTGTCGCAGGCCTTCGTCATCGTCGATGAGGCCCAGAACGCCACGCGCCTGCAGATGAAGATGGTCCTGACCCGCCTGGGGGAAGGCGCCCGCATGGCGGTGACCGGCGATCCAAGCCAAGTGGACCTGGTCAACGCCCGGGACTCCGGCCTCGCCCACGCGGTCAGCCTGCTGGATGGGGTCGAAGGCGTGGGCGTGGCCCGCTTCGCCGCCGAGGACGTGGTCCGCCATCCCCTGGTCGAGCGCATCGTGCGGGCCTATGAGGCCGACGCCGCCATGAACGGACGCCCCGATTGATCGATATCGAGATTGAGGACGACGCCTGGGCCGAAGCTCTGCCCGACGCCGTCATCCTGGTGCGGTCCGCAGCGCTCGCCGCCCTGGACGGCGCGCAGATGCGGCCCAAGGACGCGGGCGCCGACTCCGGTCTGGTGGCGGTGCTGCTCACTGACGACGAGGCCGTCGCCGAACTGAACGCCGAATACCGCCGCAAGGCCGGGCCGACCAATGTGCTGTCCTTCCCGGCCGCGCAGAATCCTGAAGGTTTTCTGGGCGATCTGGCCCTGGCCTACGGGGTCTGCGCCCTGGAAGCCGAACAGCAGAACAAGTCGCTGGCCGACCATTTGCAGCACCTTGTGGCGCACGGGGTCCTGCATCTTGTAGGCTATGACCATATGAACGAGGACGAGGCCGCCGACATGGAGGGCCTGGAACGGCGAATTCTCGCCGGCCTGGGCGTTCCAGATCCCTATGCGGCCGAACAGGGAGACCATGACTAGCTCGGAAGATCGAAGTCCGCCCGAACCCGATCCCCCCCGACAGGGGAACGGGTTTCGGGCCATTCTGAAACGGTTCGGCCGCAACAGCGCGACCCCTGAACCGTCGGACCAGCCCGCCGAACCCGAGAACCGCATGGTGCGGCAGGCCGTGGCCTTCCAGTCCCTGCGCGTGGACGATGTCATGACGCCTCGGGCCGACATCGTCGCCGTCGAGCTCACCACCCCCTTCGGCGAGGTGGTCGACCGCTTCATCGACGCCGAGCACTCCCGGATGCCCATCTACCGCGAGACCCTGGACGACCCCGTGGGCGTGGTTCACGTCAAGGACGTGTTCCGCCTGCTGTCGGCCAACGGCGCCGGCCCCAAGGCGGAGGACGCCTTTCTTCACCGGGTCCGTCGCGACGCGCTCTATGTGCCGGCCTCCATGCGCGCCGCCGACCTGCTGCTGCAGATGCAGGCGGCCCGCACCCACATGGCCCTGGTGATCGACGAGTTCGGCGGCACGGACGGCCTGGTGACCCTGGAAGACCTGATCGAGGCCGTGGTCGGCGAGATCGACGACGAACACGACGTGGCCCAGGCCAAGTCCATCATCGCCCGTCCGGGCGGGGTGTTCGAGGCCGACGCCCGCACGCCCCTGGAGGAACTTGAAGCCGCCGTCGGCCAACCCCTGGCCCCGCCGGACCTGGAGGAGGAGATCGACACGGTCGCCGGTCTCGTCACGGCCCTGGCCGGACGCGTGCCACAGCGGGGCGAGCTGATCGCCCATCCGGCCGGCTTCGAGCTGCAGGTGATGGACGCCGATCCCCGGCGGGTGAAGCGGGTCCGCCTGCGTCCCACCCCGGCCGTCACCGCCGCCACGCCCCCCGTGGCCACGGACGGCGGCTGAGAGCCCGCTTGTCCCGTCTGGCCGACCATTACCGTCGTCTGGAGGCCAACCCCCTGGGGCGGAGCCTTCTGGCGCTTATCGCCGGTCTGGCCGCGGCGCTCGCCCATCCGCCCTTCGGCCTGCTGCCGGGCCTGCTGGGGTTCGCCCTGCTCCTGCGCCTGGGAGACCAGGCCGACCCGGTCCGACCCCGAACCTCGGCCTTCTTCAGGGGGTGGCTGGCGGGCCTCGGCTATTTCAGCCTCAGCGTCTGGTGGGTGACCGAGGCCTTCCTGGTGGACGCCGCCGCCCATGGGTGGATGGCGCCCTTCGCCCTGATCCTCCTGGCGGGGGGCCTGGCCCTTTTCTGGGGGCTGGGTCTCTGGCTCTACCGCCTGGTCAGGCCCCAGGGCCCGGGCCGGGTGCTGGTGTTCGCCGGCGCCCTGACCCTGGCGGAGTTCGTCCGCGGCCATGTGTTCACCGGCTTTCCCTGGAACCTGCCAGGCGAAGCCTGGCGGGCCGGCGGGGCGCCGTCTCAGGCCGCAGCCCTGGTGGGCGCCTATGGACTGACATGGATCACCGTGGCGCTGGCGGCGAGCCCAGCGGCCCTGCCGGGGCTTGCCCGCAGGCAGGCCCTGGCCGTAGGCGGGGCGGCAGTGGCGGTGCTGGCGGCCCTCTATGGCGGCGGCGCCTGGCGGCTGGCCACCGCGCCGGCACCCCGCGAGACCGCGCCGGTGGTGCGTATCGTCCAGGCCGATGTGGACCAGAAGGACAAGTGGCGGCCGGAAAACCTCGATCTTATCTTCGACGACTATGTGCGGCTAAGCCGTCTGCCGGCCCCGCGTCGGCCCGACATCGTCATCTGGCCGGAAGGCGCCCTGCCTGCGGTGATCGACGACCTGTTGGCGCCGGGCCAGCCCTATCCGGTCGCCTTGTCCGAGGCCCTCGCCCCTGGTCAGGTGCTCATGCTGGGCGCCAACCGGGTGGGCTTGGGCGAAGATGGGGCGCTGGATTACTTCAACACCCTGGTGGCCTTCCGCCGGCTGGAGACCCCGGGGCTGGAGGTGGCGGGACTTTATGACAAACACCGGCTGGTGCCATTCGGCGAATATCTGCCCCTGGGCGAGATCATGACCGGCCTGGGCCTGCGCAGCCTGGTGAACATGCCTGCCGACTTCACCGCCGGGCCGCCGCCCCAGCCGCTCATCCTGCCGGGCCTGCCGCCGGTGCAGCCGCTGATCTGCTACGAGGCCCTGTTCCCCCGGTTCACCGGTCAGGGCGCGGCCCGCGGGGGGATCCGCGCCGAATGGATCCTCAATGTCTCCAACGACGCCTGGTTCGGCGCCACCAGCGGCCCCTGGCAGCATCTGAACCTCTCCAGCTACCGGGCCATCGAAGAGGGCCTGCCCCTGATCCGCTCCACCCCCACCGGGGTGTCCGGGGTGATCGACTCCCGCGGGCGGCTGCAGGCCGGCGCCTGGATGAGCCAGGGCCGCCGCGGCGTGATCGACGCCCCCTTGCCGCCGCCGGACGGCCCGACGCCCTTCTCGCGCCTGGGCAACCTGCCGTTCGCCATCATGCTGCTCGTTTCGGCGGCGATATCTGCGGCTTTCTGGCTCCGCCGCGGCTGATGGCGGCCTGAGGGCCAAGCTGGTTTTGCGAGTGATGCGCATTTCGGTTAAGGAATGTCGATGACAAAGGACCTCGAACTGGATCGCGCCCCCAATCCGGTCGACCGCCATGTGGGCCTGCGCATCCGCCTGCGACGCAAGGAGCTGGGCGTGAGCCAGGAGCGCCTGGCGGAGTCCATCGGCCTGACCTTCCAGCAGGTTCAGAAGTACGAGCGCGCGGCCAACAGGGTCAGCGCCTCCAAGCTCTGGGAGATGGCCCGCGCCCTGAAGACCTCGGTGGCCTATTTCTATGAGGGGCTGGGCGATCCGGCCACGGCGGGCGGCGAGGGCGATGACGGCCGGGATTCCGTCCATGACTTCCTGCTCACGCCAGAAGGCATGGAGCTGGCCACTCTGTTTCCCCGGGTTCGCCAGCCCCGGGTGCGTCGCCGGCTTCTCGACCTGGTGCGAACCATGGCTGAGGAGTCCGAGCTCGAGCTCCACGAACAGGTCGACCTGGAAGAAGTCTGACCGCGCAGCTTGCGGGATATAAGGATTTCTTTATAGGGTTCCCCGCAAGTTGCCGGCCCGCCGCGCGCGCGGCCGCCGTCGCCTGACCGGAGCCCTGATTTTGAGCCGTTCCTCCTACATCTTCACCAGCGAAAGCGTCTCTGAAGGCCATCCCGACAAGGTCGCCGATCGGATTTCCGACACGGTGGTCGACGCCTTCATCGCCGCAGAACCCCAGGCGCGCGTCGCCTGCGAGACCCTGGTGACCACCAACCGGATCGTCCTGGCGGGTGAAGTCCGCGCGGGCCGTCCTGGCGCGTCCAAGGCCGAGAACAAGGCCATGACCAAGGAGATCGTCAAAAGCCTGGAGCCCAAGGTCCGGCAGGCGGTCAAGGATATCGGCTACGAACAGAAGGGCTTCCACTGGGAGAAGGCCAAGTTCGCCTGCTACCTGCACCCCCAGTCCGAGCACATCGCCCAGGGGGTCGACGCCAGCGACAAGAAGGACGAGGGCGCCGGCGACCAGGGCATCATGTTCGGCTACGCCTGCGACGAAACGCCCGAGCTGATGCCCGCGGCCCTGCAGTACTCGCACAACATCCTCAAGAAGCTGGCCGATGTGCGCCATTCGGGCGAGTGCCCGGTGCTGGAGCCCGACGCCAAGAGCCAGGTCACCCTGCGCTATGAGGATGGCAAGCCCGTCGAGGTGCTGAAGATCGTCGTCTCCACCCAGCACAAGAAGAAGATCGGCGCCCACTCGGCCACCCCCAAGCGGGTGCAGGAGCTGATCAAGCCCTATGTGGAAAGCGTGATCCCCGAGGGCCTGATCACCCGCAAGACCCAGTGGCTGGTCAATCCCACCGGAAAGTTCGAGATCGGCGGTCCCGACGGCGACGCCGGCCTGACGGGCCGCAAGATCATCGTCGACACCTATGGCGGCGCAGCCCCCCATGGCGGCGGCGCCTTCTCGGGCAAGGACCCCACCAAGGTGGACCGTTCGGCGGCCTATGCCTGCCGCTACCTGGCCAAGAATGTGGTGGCCGCGGGCCTGGCCCGCCGCTGCACCATCCAGATCAGCTACGCCATCGGCGTGGCCCAGCCCCTGTCCTTCTATGTGGACCTGCACGGCGAGGCCTCCGTGGACCCGGCCAAGCTTGAGGCCATCCTGCCCGGGCTGATCGGCGGCGCCACGCCCCGGGCCATCCGCGAGCACCTGGGCCTCAACCGCCCCATCTACGCCCGCACCGCGGCCTACGGCCATTTCGGCCGCGCCCCGGAGGCCGACGGCGGCTTCTCCTGGGAAAAGACCGACCTGGTCGACCAGCTGAAGAGCCTGGCCTAAAGACCTGCAGCCCGGCGCGCCGCCCCGCGACAGGGGCCGCACGCCGGGCTATGGCTTCCCCCCCATGACGTCAGACTCTCATCCCCCGATGCGCTCCTTCGGGCGCATCAAGTCGCGCCCGATCAAGCCGCGGCAGGCCGCCCTGATGGACAGCCTGCTGCCGGACATCCGCTGTCCGGCCGAGCCCTTCGATCCCCTGACGCTGAAGCCAGGCGCCGATCAGGTCTGGCTGGAGATCGGTTTTGGCGGCGGGGAGCACCTGGCCGCCCAGGCGGCCAGGTCGCCGGACATCCTGATCCTGGGGGCCGAGCCCTTTCAGAACGGCGTGGCCTCAGCCCTGCGCCATATCGACGAGCAGGGTCTGTCAAATGTGCGCCTGCACGACGGCGACGTCCGCGACCTGATGGCCCGCCTGCCGGACGCCTGCCTGGACCGGGTGTTCATCCTGTTCCCCGACCCCTGGCCCAAGGCGCGGCACAATAAGCGCCGGCTGGTGCAGGCCGAGCTGATCGAGGATCTGGCCCGGCTGATGAAGCCGGGCGGGCGCCTGCGCTTCGCCACCGACTGGGCCGACTATGCCGACTGGACGCTCGAGCGGTTCCTGGCCAGTCCGCATTTCGACTGGCCCGCCGTCCGGGCCGATGACTGGCGGACGCCGCCGGCCGATCACATCACCACCCGCTATGAGGAAAAGCGCCTGGGCGACTGCGCCCCCGTGTTCCTGGACCTCGTCCGCGCCTAGTGCGTGATCCATGAAAAAGGGGCGGTCAGCACGCTGACCGCCCCCTCGCGATTTCAAACAGCCGTCGACGATTACGACTTGGCGTTCTGCGCCCGCTCGATGCCGGCGCGGATCAGGGCGGCGGTCTCGTCGGGATCGGCCCAACGGACGATGTCGACGCTCTTGCCCTTCTCCAGGTCCTTGTAGTGCTTGAAGAAGTGGGCGATCTGCTCGGTCAGGATGGTGGGCAGGCCGCGCCAGGATTCCACGCCGGTGTAGAAGGGGTGCAGCTGGTCCACCGGCACGGCCAGGACCTTTTCGTCGGCGCCGGCCTCGTCGGTCATCATCAGCGTGCCCACCGGACGGCAGCGGATGATCGCGCCGGGCACCACGGGCGTCGGCCCGACCACCATCACGTCCATCGGATCGCCGTCTTCCGACAGGGTGTGGGGGATGAAGCCGTAATTGCCCGGATAGAACATGGCCGTGTGCAGGAACCGGTCGACCAACAGCGCGCCCGACTCCTTGTCGAGTTCATACTTCACCGGCTCGCCGCCCTGCGGGATCTCGATGATGGCGTTCACGTCGTAGGGCGGGTTCACGCCGATGGCGATCTTGGAAAGGTCCATGTTCGAAATGACTCTTGTGATCTGTCTCGGGGAGGAGAAGGCCTCCCATAGGGCCAAAACCGGTCTGGGGAAACGGGGTTTGGCGCCCAGGCGCCGATCGGCGCCGACGCCGGCGCTCCTCGCGTCGCGTCTTCCTGATCGCTTCAGGGGGCGGCGACCTGGTTGCGGGGGTCACGGGAAGGGTGACAAGCCCGTTGCAAGGGCCTATATTTGCGACAACATCGTCCGATAGCGCTGGATAGCGCTTTCGAGCGGCGGGCTCCGGCCCAGCCGCTTTTTTCTTTGCCTGAGGACGGCTGGAGTGATGCGCGGCAAGACCGCAGAGGACCTGAGACTGCTGGAGCTGCTCGACCCCGTGGCCGAGGCGGCGGGCTATGAGATCGTGCGCCTGCGGCTGATGGGCGGCGCCGAACAGCGGCGGCTGCAGATCATGGCCGAGACGCCTGAGGGCGTCATGAACGTCGAGGACTGTGCGGTGCTGTCGCGGGCGATCTCCGAGATCATGGACGCCGCCGACCCCATTACCGGCGAATATGTGCTGGAAGTCTCCTCGCCGGGCATCGACCGGCCCCTGACCCGGCTGAAGGACTTCGACGTCTATGAGGGCCATGAGGCCAAGCTCGAGCTGGATCGCATGGCCGAGGGCCGCAAGCGCTTCCGCGGCGTGCTGGCCGGGACGGACGAGGGCCAGGTCTGCCTGGACCTGGAGGGCGAGGAGGAGACCGTGCTGGTTCCCTTCGACTGGATCGCCGAGGCCAAGCTGGTCCTCAGCGACGAACTGATGAAACGCGGAGCCGAACAGCGCGCCCAGCGCCTGGCCTCCGACGACCCTGCATCCCACCAAGAGGATTGAACCCATGAGCCTGACCGGCATCTCCGCCAACCGGCTGGAGCTTCTGCAGATCGCCGAGGCGGTGGCCCGCGAAAAGTCGATCGACAAGGAGATCGTCATCGAGGCGATCGAAGAGGCGATCCAAAAGGGCGCGCGCTCCCGCTACGGGGCCGAGCACGACATCCGGGTGAACATCGACCCCAAAACCGGCGAGACCGTGATCAAGCGCGTGGTGACCGTGGTCGCCGATGACGCCGCCTGGGACGAGGAAGCCGGCGAAGAGGCGCCTCCCGGGGTGATGCGGCTGGCCGAGGCCCTCCGCAACGACCCCAAGGCCTATGTGGGCCAGGTCTATGAGGAGGTCCTGCCGCCCTTCGAGTTTGGCCGGGTGCAGACCCAGATGGCCCGCCAGGTGGTCACCGGCAAGGTCCGCGAGGCCGAGCGCGAGCGCCAGTACGAAGAATTCAAGGACCGGGTCGGCGAGATCATCAGCGGCGCAGTCAAGCGGGTCGAGTACGGCAATGTGGTCGTGGACCTGGGCCGTGGCGAAGGCATCATGCGCCGGGACCAGTCGATCCCCCGCGAGAACTTCAACATCGGCGACCGGGTCCGCTGCTACATCTATGACGTCCGTCGCGAGGCCAAGGGTCCGCAGATCCTGCTGTCCCGCGCCCATGGCGGCTTCATGGCCAAGCTGTTCGCCCAGGAAGTACCCGAGGTCTATGACGGGGTGATCGAGATTCGGGCCGTGGCCCGCGATCCCGGCAGCCGCGCCAAGATGGCGGTGGTCTCCAACGACTCTTCCATCGATCCTGTCGGCGCCTGCGTCGGCATGCGCGGCAGCCGCGTCCAGGCTGTGGTCGCCGAGCTGCAGGGTGAGAAGATCGACATCATCCAGTGGAGCCCGGACGAGCCCACCTTCATCGTCAATGCGCTCGCCCCGGCAGAGGTGTCCAAGGTGGTGCTGGACGAGGAGGACGAGCGCGTCGAGGTCGTGGTGCCCGACGAGCAGCTGTCGCTGGCCATCGGCCGCCGCGGCCAGAACGTTCGCCTGGCCAGCCAGCTGACCGGCTGGCAGATCGACATCATGACCGAAAGCCAGGAGAGCGAGCGCCGCCAGCGCGAGTTCGCCGAGCGCACGGCCCTCTTCCAGGAAGCCCTGGACGTGGACGAAGTCATCGCCCAGCTGCTGGTCACCGAGGGCTTCGCCACCGTCGAGGACGTGGCCTATGTGGAGACCGCCGAAGTGGCCTCCATCGAGGGCTTCGACGAGGACACCGCCGAGGAAATCCAGGCCCGCGCCCGGGACTTCCTGGACCGCGAAGCCGCCGAATACGACGCCAAGCGCAAGGCGCTCGGCGTGGAGGACGGCCTGCTGGAGATCGCCGGCGTCACCCTGCCCATCGCCGTCGCCCTGGGCGAGGGCGAGGTGAAGACCGTCGAGGACCTGGCCGACCTGACGCCGGATGACCTGCGCGGCTGGTACGAGAACCGCAATGGCGAGCGCGTGCGCGAAGCCGGCATCCTGGAGAGCTTCGGCCTGGAGCCCGCCGACGCCGAGGCCCTGATCGTCCGGGCCCGGGTGGCCATGGGCTGGATCGAGGCGCCGCCGGAGCCGGAGCCCGATCTGGAGGATCTCGCCCCCGAGCTCACCGAGGAAGAAATGGTGTTCGGCCGCGCCGGCGCCGCCAGCCCGGCGGCCGCCGAGGCTGAGGCCGAAGGCGAAGCAGAAGCTGAAGCTGAAGTTGAAGCGGACGCCCCGGCCCCGGCCGAGGACGCGGACGAGAACTAGCGCCCCGTGTCAGAGCCCGATCCGAACGCACAAGACCCGGAGCCTCAGGATTCCGCCGTCTCGTCCCGGGTCGGGCCGGCCACCCTGGCGCAGGCCGCCCGCGCCCGGCGCGACGTGGTCACCGGCGGGACCCGCGATGAGGCCGAGCTGATCCGGTTCGTGATCGCCCCGGATGGCACGGTGACGCCGGACCTGGGGCGCAAGCTGCCCGGCCGAGGGGTCTGGGTGGCCGCGGACCGCGCCTCGGTGGAGACAGCGGCGCGCAAGAACCTGTTCGCCCGATCGGCCAAGACCCAGGCCAAGGCGCCGGCGCAGTTGGCCGATCAGGTGGAGGCGCTCCTGCGGCGCCGGGTTCTGGACGGCCTGGGGCTTGCACGGCGCAGCGGGACGCTTATCTCAGGCTTCGAGAAGGTTTCGGCCGCCTTGACCTCCGGTCAGGCCGCCTGGCTGATCGAGGCCGCCGACGGCGCCGCCGACGGCCGCCGGAAGATTTTCTCCGCCCTGCGGCGCGCCCCGCGCCCCGTGGGCCAGGTCGGCCTGTTCACCTCGGCGGAATTGGGTTTGGCCTTGGGCCTGGAGAATGTGATACACACCGCCTTCCTTGCGGGGCGTACCGCCGATCGTTGGGCGCTGGAAGTCCGGCGCCTGGCAGGGTTTCGCCCGCTCCTTCCAGAGAGTTGGCGCGAGGAGCCGTGACGAGGCGGGCGGAACTTTGCGGTTCCGCGCGTCATATCTGTTTGGACGATTAGAAGACGGCCGGCTCATCCGGCCGGCAAGTAAAGCGAGCGCATGAGCGACGACAAAGATAACGGCCGAGCCCCTGGCGGACGCCCGCCTCTGACCCTTAAGCCCCGCGGTGCGGGCTCGGTCAGCGCAGGGACGGTGAAGCAGAGCTTCAGCCATGGCCGCTCCAAGACAGTGGTCGTGGAGACCAAGCGTCCGCGCACGCACGCGCCGGCGCCCAGCAATCTCGCTGGGCCGTCTTCCTCTGAGCGGCGGGGATCTGACTCCCGTCCGCAGTCGCGCGGTTCAGGCGACACCTCCGGCCTGTCGGCCGAAGAGGTCCGCGCCCGTCAGGCCGCCATTGATCGCGCCCGGGAGCAGGCCCTGCTGGCCGCCCAGGCCAAGGCCCGCGAAGAGCGCGAGCGCGCCGAGCGTGACGCCGCGGCCAAGGCGGCTGAAGCCGCTCAAGCCCAGGCCGCCCAGGCGCCGAGCGAGCCGCCCAAGGCTGTCGAGGCTCCTGCGCCCGCGGCTGAAGCGCCTGCGCCCACGCCACCCGTGGCCAAGGCCGAAGCGCCCGCCGCCCCTGCGCCGGCCGCCGAGCCTCGTCCCCGCGCCGCGGCCCAGGCGCCTCGCGGCGACGCGCCGGCCCGTGCGCCGGCCGCGGGCGGCGGACAGACCCGCTCCTACACTCCGTCGCCTGAGCGCCGGGACGACCGGGCCAGCACCACCACCTATCGCCCGCCGCGGCCGCGGTTCGACGCCACCAGCTTCAACCAGCGCGCCCCGCGTCCCGACCGGGACGGGCCGCGCACTGAGGCCCCGGCCGCCGATCGCCCCCGTGAGGATCGCTCCACCCCCAGGGGCGAGCGTCCCGCCGCCGCTGGCGGCGACACGGTCCGCTATTCGGCCCTGACGCCCCGCCCGGCCCCGCCGCGGGACGGCGCCCGTGGCGCTGGCCGTCCGGTGGCGCCTGGCGCCCCGCCGGCCACCCCTGAGGTTCAGCGCGCCGCCCGTCAGGCGCCGCGCCCCGGCGCCGCCAATCTCGACCGCCGGCCCGAGGAAGAAGACGACCGCCGCGGCAAGCCCCCGGCGCCTGGCAAGGCCATCAGCCGCGGCAAGGGCGCGCCCCAGCGCCGCGAAGGCCGCCTGACCATCCAGGCCCTGGCGGCCGGCGATGAAGGCGCGGTCGAGCGCATGCGCTCCCTGGCCTCAGTTCGCCGGGCCCGGGAACGGGAGCGCGAAAAGCGCAAGGGCGGCGGCCAGGAAGCGGCCCGCGTGGCGCGCGAGGTCGTCATCCCCGACGTGATCACGGTGGGCGAACTGGCCAACCGCATGACCACCCGCGGCGTCGAGGTCATCAAGTTCCTGATGCGTCAGGGCGTGATGATGAAGATCAACGACGTCATCGACTCCGACACCGCCGAGCTGGTGGCCACCGAATTCGGCCACACCGTGAAGCGCGTTTCGGAATCCGATGTCGAAACCGGCTTCCTGTCCACCGACACCGATGACGCCGATGCGCCCCTGCGCTCGCCGGTCGTCGCGGTCATGGGCCACGTCGACCACGGCAAGACCTCGCTGCTGGACGCCCTGCGCTCGGCCGACGTCGCCTCGGGCGAACATGGCGGCATCACCCAGCATATCGGCGCCTATCAGGTGCGGCTGGAGGACGGCAACCGGGTGACCTTCCTGGACACCCCTGGCCACGCGGCCTTCTCGGCCATGCGCGCCCGCGGCGCCAATGTCACCGACATCGTCATCCTGGTGGTGGCGGCCGATGACGGCGTCATGCCGCAGACGGTCGAGGCCATCCAGCACGCCAAGGCGTCTGGCGCCCCGATCATCGTGGCCATCAACAAGATCGACAAACCCGACGCTGTCCCGACGCGGGTGATCAACGAGCTGCTGCAGCACGAGATCGTCGTCGAGCGCCTGGGCGGCGAAACCCAGGTGGTCGAGGTCTCGGCCCTTGAGAAGCTCGGCCTGGACGACCTGCTGGAAGCCATCCTGGTGCAGTCCGAGGTCATGGACCTGCGGGCAGATCCCAACCGCACCGCCGAGGGCGTGGTCATTGAGGCCAAGCTCGATCGCGGCCGCGGCGCGGTGTCCACCGTCCTGGTCAAGCGCGGCAGCCTCAAGCGCGGCGACATCGTCGTGGCCGGCGCCAACTGGGGCCGGGTCCGCGCCTTGTTCAACGAGCGCGACGAGCAGCTGGATGCGGCCGGTCCCTCCACGCCGGTGGAGGTCCTTGGCCTCGACGGCACGCCGGAGCCGGGCGAACCCCTGGCCGTGGTGGAGAACGAGGCCCGCGCCCGCGAGATCACCGAATACCGTCAGCGGGTGAAGCGCGAAAAGTCCGGCTCGCCGGTGGCGGGCGCCTCCCTGGCCGACATGATGGCCAAGCTCGCCGACAAGAAGGTCTCTGAGCTGCCGGTCATCGTGAAGGCCGACGTGCAGGGTTCGGCCGAAGCCATTGTCGGCTCGCTCGACAAGATCTCCACCGACGAGGTGCGTGCGCGCATCATTCTGTCGGGCGCCGGGGCGATCAGCGAAAGCGACGTCATGCTGGCCAAGGGGGCGGGCTCGCCCATCCTCGGCTTCAATGTCCGCGCCTCCAAGCAGGCCCGCGATCTCGCCGAGCGCGAGGGCGTGGAGATCCGCTACTACTCGATCATCTACGACCTGATCGACGACATCAAAGGCGTGCTCTCGGGCATGCTCACGCCGATCCAGCGGGAAACCTTCCTGGGCAACGCCGAGGTCCTTCAGGCCTTCGACATCACCAAGGTGGGCCGCGTCGCCGGTTGCCGCGTCACCGAAGGGGTGGTCCGCAAGGGCGCCCGGGTGCGGATCATCCGTCAGGACGTCGTGGTGCTGGAGCTGGGCGTCCTGCAGACGCTCAAGCGCTTCAAGGACGAGGTCAACGAGGTCCCCAACGGCCAGGAATGCGGCATGGCGTTCCAGGGCTTCCAGGACATCAAGGTCGGCGACACCATCGAGTGCTTCAACCTCGAAGAGGTCAAGCGCACCCTCTAGATCGATCCCCGCCCCTTGGGGACCGAACGAAATTAGGGCCGGAACGCCAGCGCGTTCCGGCCCTTTTCTTGTTGGCTGTTCGTCGCCGATGACCGGCGCTCAGACGTCCTGCGGCAGTCGCGCCTTCAGCTCATCCAGCCAGACCCGGGCCGAACCATCGGACGGCGCCCGCCAGTCGCCCCTGGGCGAGAGATTGCCGCCGGAGACCACCTTGGGCCCATTGGGCATGGCCGAGCGCTTGAACTGGCTAAAGCCAAAGAAGCGGGTGAGGAACACCTCCAGCCAGCGGCCGATGGTCGGCAGATCGTAGGCGTTGCGGGCTTCCGGCGGGAAGTGAGGCGGCCAGGCGCCGGCGGCGGCGTCCCGCCAGGCGTGCCAGGCCAGGAAGGCCACCTTGGACGGCCGCAGTCCAAAGCGGGTGATGTAATAGAGGTGGAAGTCCTGCAGCTCGTAGGGGCCGACGATGGCCTGGGTCGACTGGATGGCGCCCGCCGCATCGGCCGGCACCAGCTCCGGCGAAATCTCGGTGTCGAGCACCGACAGCAGGATCTGATTGGTGGCCGCCTCGAACTGCCCGTGGGCGGCGACCCAGCGGATCAGGTGCTGGATCAGCGTCTTGGCCACCGAGCCGTTGACATTGTAGTGGCTCATCTGGTCGCCGACGCCATAGGTGCACCAGCCGAGCGCCAGCTCCGACAGGTCGCCTGTGCCGAGCACCAGGGCCCCGCGCTGATTGGCTGCGCGGAACAGATAGTCGGTGCGCAGGCCCGCCTGCACATTCTCAAACGTCACGTCATAGACCGGCTCGCCGCCAGCGAAGGGATGCCCCAGATCGCTCAGCATCTGGCGGGCGGCCGGCGTGATGTCGATCTCCTCGGCCGTGGCGCCGATGGCCCGCATCAGGGCCCAGGCGTTGGACTTGGTGGAGTCCGAGGTGGCGAAGCCCGGCAGGGTGAAGGCCAGGATATTGGCCCGGGGCAGGCCAAGCTGGTCGCAGGCCTTGGCCGCCACGATCAGGGCGTGGGTGGAGTCCAGGCCGCCGGAGACGCCGATGACGATCTTCTCGGTGCGGCTGGCCTTCAGGCGCTGGGCCAGACCCTCCACCTGGATGTTGAAGGCCTCATAGCAGTCCTCGTCCAGGCGCACCGGATCGTCGGGCACGAAGGGGAAGCGGTCCAGGCGACGCATCAGGCCGCGGTCGGCGAAGTCCGGCTGGTGGGAAAAGCCGATGCGCCGAAACGCATATTCCGGATAGCCTTCTGCGACCGCCGCATCGTTGAAGGTCGGGGTGCGCATCCGCTCCAGCCGCAGACGCTCGACGTCCACATCGGCCAGCGTCAGTCCGCCACCGGTGGGGAAGCGTTCGCTCTGGGCCAGCAGCGCGCCCAGCTCATAGATGTCGCCCTGGCCGTCCCAGGCCAGATCGGTGGTGCTCTCGCCAGGACCTGCCGCGGAATAGAGGTAAGCCGCCTGGCATCGCACCGACTGGGAGGCGCACAGCATGGCCCGGTCGCGGGCCTTGCCCACCACCACATTGGAGGCCGACAGATTGGCCAGGATCAGGGCCCCGGCCAAGGCGCCGCGGGTCGACGGCGGGGTGGCCGCCCAGAAGTCCTCGCAGACCTCCAGGTGGAAGACGAAGTCGGCCAGGTCCTCGGCCGCGAAGAGAAGATCGACGCCGAACGGGACGGTCTGGCCGGCCAGGGTCACCTCCAGGTCGGTGAGGCCCGCCCCCGGGGCGAACCAGCGTTTCTCGTAATATTCCCGGTAGTTGGGCAGGAACGACTTGGGCACGACGCCCAGGATGCGCCCGCGCGAAATGGCCAGGGCGCAGTTGTAGAGCCGGCCGTTGCGCCGCACCGGCGCGCCGATGGCCAGCACCGGGCTCAAGGTCTCGCTGGCTGCGCAGATCTCCGCAATGGACGCCTCCACGGCGTCCAGCAGGGCGTCCTGCAGGTGCAGATCGTCGATGGCGTAGGCCGAGACGCACAGCTCGGGAAAGATGATCAGGTCGGCGCCGGCCTCGTGGCCCTTGCGCGCCTGCGCCAGGATCGCCTGCGCATTGCCGGCCGGATCGCCCACGGCCACCTTGGGCGTGGCGACCCCGCAGCGGACAAACCCCTGGGCCTGACTGGAATAGAACCGATGCGCCATGCCGCTCCTCGAACCCTAAAGCGCTTCCTGATTGCCACAGATGTGCTCCCGGGGCGAGTTTGGCCAAGCTTCGCCGGATACGAAGTCTGTGCGGGGCGTTGCATGATCCCCGAGAAGGACGCGCCGTGACCCCAGACCCTTATCTGCTCTTCCTGTTCGGGCTGGGGGCCGTGATCCTGCTCGTGGCCTGGCTGCCCCTGGGGCTGAAGCGCCTGCCGCTCAGCCTGGCCATCGTCTGCGTGGCCATCGGGGTGGCGGTGTTCAGCCTGGGCGGCCTGAACTTCAATCCCGACCCGCGGACCTATGACACCCTGACTGAGCGGCTCACCGAACTGGTGGTCATCATCGCCCTGATGGGGGCAGGCGTGAAGATCGACCGGCTCATGGGCTGGCGCAGTTGGGGGTCGGCCTGGCGGCTGCTGGGCATCGCCATGCCGCTGACCATCCTGGCCATCGCCGTCCTGGGCGTGCAGGCGCTAGGCCTGTCGCTGGCCATGTCGGTCCTGCTGGCCGCGGCCCTGGCCCCCACCGACCCGGTGCTGGCAGCCGACGTCCAGGTGGGCCCGCCGGGATCGGGGGAGGAGACCGAGGTGCGGTTCGCCCTGACCTCAGAGGCCGGTTTCAATGATGGCCTGGCCTTCCCCTTTGT
Organism: Caulobacteraceae bacterium UBA3198; assembly: GCA_002363865.1. GTDB lineage: Bacteria > Pseudomonadota > Alphaproteobacteria > Caulobacterales > Caulobacteraceae > Phenylobacterium. The sequence goes on along the minus strand of DEWY01000006.1, from coordinate 560,828 downwards.
CCATCTGGCCCTGGTCTTCGCCGCCGCCGCGGCCAGCGCCGGCGATCCCATGGCCTGGCCCAGCGCACAGGACTGGCTGCACTGGGGCGCCATGGACGTGGTCTGGCGAATCGGAGCCGGCCTGGTCATGGGCTGGCTGCTGGGCCGGGCCATGGGCTGGATCGCCTTCGACATTCCCCATGTGCGCCTGTCGGCCACCGGCGACGGCCTCGTGGCCCTGGGCGCCACCTTCGTGGTCTATACGGCGACGGAGTTCGTCAACGGCTATGGCTTTCTGGCCGTCTTCATCGCCGCCCTGACCCTGAGGTCGCGGGAGCGGAACCACGCCTATCACCGCGCCCTGCACGACTTTGCCGAGCAGGTGGAGCGGCTGCTGATCATGCTGGTCCTGGTGCTGTTCGGCGGGGCGCTGGCCGCGGGCCTGCTGTCCAGCCTCACCTGGACCGACCTGGGCGTCTGCGCCGTCATCCTGCTGGTCGTCCGGCCGCTGGCGGGCTGGATTTCCATGTGGGGCTCGAACCTTACCCGCCGCGAGCAATGGCTCTCGGCGATCCTGGGGGTACGCGGCATCGGCTCGTTCTTCTACATCGCCTATGGCATCAACCACGGCGACTTCGGTTCATCGGAGCGTCTTTGGGCGATCACCGGCGCGGTGGTCCTGATGTCGGTGATCCTGCATGGGATCGCCGCGACGCCGCTGATGGCCTGGATCGAACGACCGGACAAAGGCGATCTCAAGGAGGGCGAGGAAGACATCGTCCCGTGAGCATCCAAGATTGCGAAGCCCCTGGCGCATACTCTTCGAAGATCGGCGCCATATGCCCGTTGGGCCGTGGTTCGGCGGATACAAGGCCAGGGCGGTGGACGGGGTGTTTCCCGACGATCTGCGCCGCCGGGTTCGCATGCTCGGGGTCTCCCAGTCTCTCGGCCGGCCCTATGAGAGCGCCGTCACACCGGCGGCTGGCCCCAGTGCGCGCCAATGACGGCCACCTGGACGCCGTCCGGGGACTTAGGACGCTCGATGCTGAAACTGTGATCGCCCACCAAACGCCCGTCGGGCGCTGGGAAAGGGTGGTGCCGCCTAGGTGACTCGAACACCTGACCTACGCATTACGAATGCGCCGCTCTACCGGCTGAGCTAAGGCGGCCCGTGACGACGTGGCCGCGCTGGGGGCGAGGCTAACGTCCGGGCGGGCTATTTAGCGGCTCTTGGCCCGCTCGCCAAGCGTCTGCGTGTTCAGGACGCCGGGAACCAGACCGGCCCCAGCAGCGCCACCGCAAGGCCGCCGACGATGCAGACGACCGCGAAGGCGATGAGCAGCCAGAACCGCAGGCCCAGCAAAGGGCCCGACGGGCGGGGGTCTGGGTCATCCGCGTCCGGCGCGGCGGTCGGCGGCGGGGGCGTCACGAGGCCTCGGCCACCGGCGGAGCGGCCCGGTCGATCAGGTTCAGCAGGGCCGACTCCAGGGGCACCGGCGCATAGGTCCGCGGTCCCAGCCGGGCGCGGGCCAGGGGCTTGGCGACGGCCTTGGAGAGGCACAGGGCCCGCAGGTCCGGCGCCTGGCGCCCACGCATGAGCATGGCCAATTGGCGGGCCGCCTTCGGGGAATAGAGCAGGGCGGCCTCGGCCCTGAGCGCCTGGTCGAGGGCCGCAGCGGGCGGGGTCACCGGGACCGTTTCATAGATGGGCAGGGTGCGCGCCTTGACGCCGGCCTGGGCCAGGGCGCCCACGAGGTCGCCGGCCGGCTCGGTCGGGGCGGGATGCAGCACGGGTCCGCGAAATTCCCCGGCCCGGCTGGCGATGCCGGCGGCCAGGGCGGCGACGTCGCCATCCGCCGACAGCACCTGGCGAAAGCCCGCCGCCCGGGCGGCCTGGGCGCAGGCGGCCCCCACGGCGAAGACCGGCAGGTCGCGAACCTCGGTGAGCTGGGCGAAGACCCGCACCCCATTGGCGCTGGTGAAGGCCAGCGCCCTGACGCCGGTCAGGTCCGGCTCAGCCTCGGCGATGGGGCGCACCTCGAGCAGGGGCAGGACCAGGGGCATGTGCCCCAGGGATCTCAGGCGGGCGGCGGTGGCCGTGGCGGCCGGCTCGGCCCGCGTGATCCAGATGAGGCGCCGGGGGGGTGCGGTCATGGCGCCAGCAAAGCTTGAGCCGCAGAGGCGATGCAACCCCGCAACGGCCTATTCCGGCAGGACGATCGCGTCGCCGGCCTCGTCGCGCAGCTCGGCGCCCAGCTTCAGCCCCAGTTCGCGGGCCGCGACCATGGGGTCGGCGGCGCCGGTCAGGTCCAGGCCTTCCTCGCGGCGGAACCGCAGGCGGCCGTCCGGGGACAGGGCCTCGACGATCAGGAAGAGCTGGCCAGCCTTCAGGGTCGCATAGGCCCCGATCGGCGTGCGGCAGGAGCTTTCCAGGGCGGCCATGGCGCCGCGCTCGGCGGCCACGGTGGTGGTGGTGTCCAGGTCGCGCAGGGCCGCCAGCCAGGGCTGGCCCTGATCGGCCTCGCGGGTCTCGATGGCCAGAGCCCCCTGGCCCGGGGCCGGCGGGCGCTCCACGGGATCGATGAAGCTCTTGGCCGCCCCATCCAGTCCCAGGCGCTTGAGGCCCGACAAGGCGAGAATGATGGCGTCGTACTCACCGGCCTCCAGCTTGGCCATGCGGGTGCCCACATTGCCCCGCAGCAGCTGGACGTCCAGGTCGGGGCGGGCGTGCAGGCTCTGGGCCTGACGGCGCAGGCTGGCGGTGCCCAGGCGCGCGCCCCGGGGCAGGTCCTCAAGCGTGCGGGCCTCGCGGCTGAGGAAGGCGTCCCGGGGATCTTCCCGTTCCGGGATGGCGGCGATGACCAGGCCCGGCGGCAGGACCGCGGGCATGTCCTTCATGGAATGGACCGCGCAGTCGATGCGGCCGTCCAGCATCGCCTCCTCGATCTCCTTGGTGAACAGGGCCTTGCCGCCCACCTCCAGCAGGCGCCGGTCCTGGATCTGATCGCCCGAGGTGCGGATCACGATCAGGGGGGCCACCTTCTCGGCGTCCTGCGGCTCTGCGCCGAGCGCGGCGGCGATACGGCGCTGCATCTGGCCGGCCTGGGCCAGGGAGAGCTGGGACCCACGAGCCCCGATGCGGACGACGGGCGGTTGCGAAGACACGGTGAGCGGTCTACCTGCGATGCGATGACTGACAGCCCGCTGCTACAGGACAGGCGCCTTGGCCGCAACCAGATGACCGATCCCACGACGCTGGGGCTCACGGTCCTGGGGCTGGAGACCAGTTGCGACGAAACCGCCGCCGCCGTGGTGCGCCTGGACGCCGACGGCGGGGTGCAGGTGCTCTCCTCGGTGATCGCCAGCCAGATCGCCCAGCACGCCCCCTATGGCGGAGTGGTGCCCGAAATCGCCGCCCGCTCGCACGTGGAGGCCATCGACGCCATCGCCGCCCAGGCCATGAGCGAGGCGGGCCTCGCCTATGACGATCTGGACGGAGTGGCGGCCACGGCCGGGCCGGGCCTGGTGGGCGGGGTGATGGTGGGCCTGGCCTTTGGCAAGGCCGTGGCGCTCGCCCGGTCCCTGCCCCTGGTGGCGGTCAACCACCTGGAGGGCCATGCGGTCTCCGCCCGGCTGGGCGCGGCCGTGGCCTATCCCTTCCTGCTGCTGCTGGTCTCCGGCGGCCATTGCCAGCTCCTGGAGGTGGGCGGGGTCGGCGCCTGTCGCCGCCTGGGCACCACCATGGATGACGCCGCGGGCGAGGCCTTCGACAAGATCGCCAAGACGCTGGGCCTGCCCTATCCCGGGGGACCGGCCCTGGAGAAGCTCGCGGTCGGCGGCAATGCTGAGCGCTACGCCCTGCCGCGGGCGCGCCTGGGTCACAAGGACTGCGACTTCTCCTTTTCCGGCCTGAAGACCGCCGCGGCGCGGATCGCCGAGGGGCTGAGCACGGAGGCCGAGCGCCGGGACCTGGCCGCCGCCGTGCAGGCCGCCATCGCCCGCCAGCTGCGCGAACGCACCGAGCGAGCCATGGACCTCTACGCGCAAGCCCACGCGGGCGAGGCCCTGCGGTTCGTGGTGGCCGGCGGGGTCGCCGCCAACGGGACCGTGCGCGCGGTCCTGGAAGAAGCGGCCCGCGCTAGGGGCTTTTCGTTCACCGCCCCGCCGCTGGCCTACTGCACCGACAACGCCGCCATGATCGCTCTCGCCGGCGCCGAGCGGCTGGCCCTGGGGATCAGCGACCCCCTCGACGCCCCGGCCCGCCCCCGCTGGCCGCTGGACGCGGCCGCCGCAGCCGCCAATCCCAGCCACCTCGCCGGTCGAAAGGGCGCCAAGGCATGAGCCAGTCCATGAAACGCGCCGGAGTCATCGGCGCCGGCGCCTGGGGCACGGCGCTCGCCCAGGTCTGCCTGCGGGCCGGGCTCTCCACCACCCTGTGGGCTCGCGAGCCCGAGGTGGTCACAGCCATCAGCGAGACTGGCGAAAACAGCCTGTTCCTGCCGGGCGTGCCCCTGGACAAGGCCCTGGTCTGCACCGGCGACCTGTCTGATCTGGCTGGTAGCGACCTGATCCTGATGGTGGCGCCGGCCCAGCATCTGCGCGCCGCGCTCACAGCCTTCGCCCCGCACGCCCGGCCGGGCCTGCCGATCCTGCTCTGCGCCAAGGGGGTGGAGCAGGGCTCGCTGAAGCTGATGACGGAGGTCCTGGCCGAGACCCTGCCGGACGCCGCCCCCGCCGTGCTGTCGGGACCGAGCTTCGCCGGCGAGGTGGCCCGGGGCCTGCCCACCGCCGTGACCCTGGCCTGTCCCGATGAGGCCCTGGGTCGGGCGCTGGCCGAAGCCATCGCCCTGCCGGCCTTCCGCCCCTATTACGCCCCGGACATGATCGGCGCCGAGGTGGGCGGGGCGATCAAGAATGTGCTGGCCATCGCCTGCGGCATTGTCGAGGGCCGCGGCCTGGGGCGCAGCGCGCACGCGGCGCTCATCACCCGCGGCTTTGCGGAAATGACCCGGGTGGCCGTCGCCCTGGGCGGTCAGCCCGAGACCGTCGCCGGCCTTTGTGGCCTCGGCGACCTGGTGCTGACCTGCTCCAGCCCCCAGTCGCGAAACATGAGCGTCGGCCTGGCGCTGGGCGGCGGCCAGACCCTTGACCAGGCCCTGGCCGGCAAGCTCTCGGTGGCCGAAGGGGTGGCGTCTGCGCCCGCCGTGCGCCAGCTGGCGGCCAGGCTCGGGGTCGAGACCCCGATCTGTGAGGCCGTGGCCGCCATCCTGGCCGGCGAGGTTGGCGTCGATGCGGCCATTGCTGGCCTGCTCTCCCGCCCCCTGAAAGACGAACGCGAGGATTCTGAATGACCATTTTCGTGCTGATGTGCTTCGACAAGAAGAATGCGCTCGCCGAGCGCATGGCCGTGCGCGAGGCGCATCTGGCCTATATCGGCGAGCACCTGGAGCGCGTGAAACTGGCCGGCCCCCTGCTCGACGAGGCCGGCGAAATGGCCGGCTCGCTCATCCTCTACGAGGCCGAAACCCTGGCCGAGGTTCAGGCCTTCAGCGCGGCTGATCCCTACAAGTCCGCCGGCGTCTTCGAGCGGGTGGAGATCTCGGCCATGAAGATCACCCGCGGGGCCCTGGCTTGAGCGGCAACCCCGCCAGACCCGCCGCCGGGACCGATCTCTGCGCCCTGGACGAGATCACAGAGCCCGGGGCCAAGAGCTTCCGATTTCGCGCCGAGGCCGCCATGTTCGCCGGCGTCGTGGTCCGCGTGGGCGAGGAGATCCGCGGCTATGTGGACTCCTGCCCCCACGCCGGCTGGCCGCTGTCGGCGCTCGACGACCGCTACCTGACGCGGGACCACCGCCACATCCTCTGCGCCGGCCACGGCGCCCTGTTCACGCCGCTGACGGGCGAATGCGTCGCCGGCCCCTGCTTCGGCGAACACCTCAGCCCCTGGCCAGTGGAGGTTCGCGAGGGGCGGGTGGTGACGGCGTGAAAATCGCCGCGGCCCAGACGCCGGTCTTCTGGGAGGATGTGACCGGCGCCTTGGCCTATGCCCGCGGGGCGATCGCACAGGCGCAGGACGCCGGGGCGTCTTTGCTGTGTTTTCCCGAAGCTTTCCTGCAGGGCTATCTGGTGGAGCCCGAAGCGGCCCGGCGGGCGGCCCTGGACCTTGGATCGTCGGCCTTCGCCGATGTGGCGGGCCAGCTGCCGGAGGCCGGTCCCCTGCTGGTGCTGGGTTTGATCGAGGCCGAAGGCGGGCGGCTCTACAATACCGCCGTGGTGATCGAGGGGCGCCGGCTGATCGGCCGCTATCGCAAGACCCATCTTCTGAAGAGTGAGACGGTGTTTACGCCAGGCGAGGACTGCGCCGTCTTTGAGGCTGGCGGCCTGCGCTTCGGGATCAATATCTGCTTTGACACCAACTTCCCTGAGGCCGCGCAGAAGGTGGCCGACCAGGGCGCAAGCCTTCTGGTCTGTCCGGCCAACAACATGCTGCCGCGGGCCATCGCCCTGGACTGGAAGGACCGGCACAATCCCGTGCGGGGCGATCGCTGCCGGGAGACAGGGCTGTGGTGCCTTTCGGCCGACGTCACCGGCGCCCAGGGCGACGGCGTGGCCTGGGGGCCGACCGCTCTGCTTGATCCCGCGGGCGAGGTCGTCGCGCAGCTGCCGCTAGATGGTCCAGGCCTATTGGTGGTCGACGTCCCCGGATTTTGACGAGGGCGCTCCCAGGACCATCCGCCAACCAGCCGTCATGGTCGGACTTGATCCGACCATCCATGAACACCGGGCCAGCCGCGGTGTGCATGGACCCCCGGGTCAAGCCCGGGGGTGACGGGGGAGGGGCGTTGCGTCCTTCGAGGCTCGCTGGCGCTCGCACCTCAGGATGAGGGGGTGGGTGCGGGCCGAATCCCATCATTCGCCCTCATCCTGAGGCGCCGCGGAGCGGCCTCGAATGACGAGGGCGGTCGCAGGGCCCCTAACCCTGGCCCGCCAGCTTGTCGGCCACGCGGCCGTGCACGGCTTCGGCTTCCGGGGTCATGATCGAGTCGAAGTCCGACATTTCGTAGAAGGGCCGGATTTCGATCTCGCTGGGACCGGGCATGGGGTTGGGGCAGCGCTTCACCCAGGCCACGGCCTCCTCCATGTCCTTGACCTCCCAAATCCAGTAGCCGGCCACCACCTCCTTGGTCTCGGCGAAGGGGCCGTCGATGACGGTGCGGGCCTCGCCGTCGAAGGCCACCCGCTTGCCGTAGGAGGTGGGCTTGAGGCCGTCGCCCTCCTTCATGATCCCGGCCTCCACCAGGAGCTCGTTATAGCGGCCCATGGCCTCCAGCAGGTCGCTGCCGGGCATGATCCCGGCCTCGCTGTCGGCCGTCGCCTTGACGAACACCATCACCCGCATCGCACATCTCCCTCTATCGGCCAGCGGCGGCCGGTCCATGAACCGAGGACGATACAGCCCTCCGCGCCCCGACAAAGGGTGGGACAAAAAAGGATGCGCCGTTTGATCGCGGGGCGCTCGCGACCCTTCCTTAACGGCTTGGCGGCTATGCCAGACGGAGACCTTCGATGGAGCTTTCGTCTTGGCCGATCCGATCCGCGCGCTCGCCACCCTCAATGGCCGCTTTGCGCCCCAGTTCGCCCAGACCATGCTGGGCAAGCCCCGGTCCAGCCAGGATGCGGCCGCCTTCGCCGCCCACTGTCAGGCCATGGGCTTTGAGTTCACCACCGAGTGGGCCGACAACAACATCCCCTATGTGGCGCCCCTGCTGCGGGACTTCGCCGCCACCCGCGGCCAGATCCGCTATCTGGAAATCGGCGCCTATGAGGGCCGCAACCTGGCCTTCATGGACTGGCTCTTGCCGGCCAAGCTGGATGTGACGGTCATCGACCCGTGGTTCGACGAGGCGCTGAACCCGGAAGAAAAGTACCACGCGGTCGAGCCGCGGTTTCACCGCAACGTGGGCAAGCTCGGCTTCACCGGCCTGACCACCCACAAGGGCTTTTCCACCTACGAGCTGCCCAAGATGCTGGAGCGCGGCGAGCGCTATGACCTGATCTATGTGGACGGCAGTCACACCGCCTGGGCGGTGATGGTGGACCTCGCCTATTGCGCGGCCCTGCTGGAGGTCGGTGGCATGATGGTGCTGGACGACTACTGGCATGACGAGAGTGAGATCGGCGGGCCGGGCGTCAAACAGGCGGTGGACCGCTTCCACGGCGTCTTCCGCCACTATTTCGAGATCAGCGCTGTCTATCGCCAGGTGGCCCTGACCAAGATCGCCGAAATCCCCCGCTAGACCGCGCCGGCCGCTTCGGCCGACCCGGCGCCCATTTTGCCAGCGGAAGGCGCCTGCTGCGACACGCGCGCCTGAACTGGGTCAATTCTGGAAACCGACGTTCCGAATCCGCTGGAAATCGGGCGCCTCCAGGCCTATGGGAAGCGGTGACGGGGGTGGGCGCGTCAGGGAGCTGAGCGTGCTGAAGTTTCGTCGGTTTTTCGACACCGAACATCGTCATCACCATCTGGCGGGCCTCCAGGTCTTCCTGGTCGCCGTGCTGGCCGGTGGGCTGGCCGTGGCCGCGCCCTATATGGGCGGCGAGCGCACCGGGCTGCGTCTGGCCAAGCTGACCGACGGGCAGATCGACGCCGCGGCCCTGGAGCGCCTGGCCGGCGCCATGGACCCGGCCATGCGCAGTCTCGCCGACCGCTTCGCCCCGCATGAGATCACGCCGGCCTTCGCCCGGGTCGACCGGGAGACCGGGGTCATGAACGCCCTGGACGGCGGCGCGCCGGAACCGGCCATCCTGCGCCTGCAGGACATGGACGAGGGCCAGGCGCGCCTGTGGAACGCCGCCAACCCCACATCCACCCTGCCCAATCCGGCCGCCCGGCCGTTCCGCATCTCCGGCGGCTCGCTGCATCAGGCCCGCGCGCTGGATTGCCTGGCTGCGGCCGTCTATTACGAAGCCCGCTATGAGAGCTTGGACGGCCAGCGGGCTGTGGCCCAGGTGGTGCTGAACCGGGTCCGCCATCCGGCCTATCCCAATTCCGTCTGCGGCGTGGTCTTCCAGGGCTCCAACCGCACCACCGGCTGCCAGTTCACCTTCACCTGCGACGGCGCCCTGGGGCGGCCGCCGGAGGCCGAGGGCTGGACCCGCGCGCGGCAGATCGCCGAGGCCGCCCTGTCGGGCTATGTGATGAAGGGGGTCGGCAACGCCACCCATTATCACGCCAACTATGTGGCTCCCTATTGGAGCCCCAGCCTGATGAAGGTGGCCACGGTCGGGGCCCATATCTTCTACCGCTGGATGGGCGGCTGGGGTCTGCCCGGCGCCTTTGGCGGGGCCTATGGGGGCGATGAGTCCGTGGGCTTCCAGGTGGCGGCGCTGAACCGCATCTCAGGCCCCGGCCTGGTGGAGATCGCCACCCTGGCCGAGGACATGGAGACCCTGGCCCCGACCGGCGTCGCCGGCTCGGGCGAGGACAAGGCCGTCGCCGAGGTGCAGGTGATCGAGGTGGCGTCCCTCCAGCACGAGATCATCGCCCAGCCGGACGCCGTGATCGCCCAGGCCGAGGGCCTGACCCCGGCCGAGGATCTGGACTGGGTCGGCCGGGTCAAGCGCGCCCCGCCGCGCCTGGCCATCCCCTCCAGCAACGGCTTCTAGGCGCCCCGCAAGGTCAGGCGGGCGACGTCTCGGCGGCAAAGGCCGCCACATCCTCCAGCAGGCCCGTCGCGGCCATGCGCACCAGCTCTCCGCCCTTTTCCGGGGTGGCCTGGGCCGGGTCAGAGCCCATGCGGCCGTCGGGATAGCGGGCGCGGAAGTCCAGCGCCTCGCGGATCGGGCCGGTGGGCGCGATCCTGGGCGTATAGTCAGCGGTCTTGATGGCGTCGGGATAGGCCCACTGGGTGACCGCGATCTCTGACGGCGTCGCATGGCTGCCGTGGCCGCTGGGGAACTGGCTGTTGGCCAGGGCCAGGACGCCCTTCAGCTCCCACCAGTTCTTCAGCTTGCAGGCAAAGCCCCGGGGTTTGCCCGCGAAGCTCGCCTCGGCATAGAGCTCGGAAAAGGCGGCCTCGATGGTGGCGACGTTCCCCCCGTGGCCGTTGAGGAAATAGATCTTCTCGAACCCGTGGGCCGAGAGCGATCGGCACCAGTCACCGATGGCGGCGATGAAGGTCGAGGGCCGCAGGGAGATGGTGCCCGGGAAGCCCAGATGATGCTGGGCCATGCCGATGTTGAAGGTGGGCGCCACCAGGATGTCGCCGCTCTTCTGGGCCTCATGGGCGATGATCTCTGGGCACAGCCAGTCGGTGCCCAGCAGGCCGGTGGGGCCATGCTGCTCGTTGGAGCCGATGGGAACGACCACTGTCTTCGAGCGCTCCAGGAAGCCCTCGACCTCGGACCAGGTGGACAGGTGAAGCAGCATGGGGCGATCTCCGGCAAACAGGTGGCGATCATCCGACATAGGCCTTCAGGCCGGACGAGGTAAGCCCCGCCGCCCTCAGATGCCGGCGTACCACTCGTAGCCGCGATCCTCCCAGAAGCCGCCCTGGCCCCCGGCGATGTGGGCGAAGCTCTCCACCGCCTCGATGCGCATGACATATTTGGCGTGCTTGTAGCCGAGCTGGCGCTCGACCCGCAGACGCAGGGGCGCCCCGTGTTTCACCGGCAGGTCCGCGCCGTTCATCTGGTAGGCCAGGATGGTCTGTTCGTGGAAGGCGTCGACCAGGTCGATGCTCTCGTAATAGAGCCCCCGGTCGCCCTCGGCGAAGGTGTCCAGCCGGTCGGCGCAGTGGAAGACGATGTAGTTGGCCTCAGGCTTGAGGCCGGCCTCCTCCAGCAGGGCCGAAAGCCTGGCCCCGGTCCATTGGCCGATGCTGCTCCAGCCCTCGACGCAGTCGTGGCGGGTGATCTGGGTGCGGGCCGGCCGTGCGCGGAGGTCGGCCAGGCCGAGGGACAGGGGGCGTTCCACCAGCCCGCCGATCTCCAGCCGCCAGTCGGCGAAATCGTTGGCGACCAGGTTCTGGTAGGCGGTCCCGGCCGGCCGCAGGCTGCCATTGGCGCGGAAGTCCGGGGAGATGTCGGCCGGCGTAAACTCCCGCGCCAGGGCCGTGCGCGGCAGGATCAGGCGCTGGGCGGCCATGGTCAGGCCCTCGGCCCGGGCCAGGGTGGCGCGGACGCCGGGATTGCGGCCGATCTGGTCGCAGCCGGCCAGGGTGAGGCCCAGCAGGGCCGAGCCGGCGCCGGCCAGCAGCCCGCGGCGGGGGATCGAGGTCATGGATGCGCTCCCGGAGCCGGCGGCGGGGCCTCACCGCCGGTGATCATGGCTCGCAGCTGGCGCAGGGGTCCAGACGCCAGGACCATGGCGATATGGACCAGCACGAAGGCGACGATGGCCATGGCGCTGAGAAAGTGGACGGTCCGGGCCGACTGTCGGCCGCCGAACAGCTCGAAGGTCCAGGGCCAGGCGGCGTTGACGCCGGGCGACATGCCCAGACCGCTCAGCACCATCAGGGGCAGCAGGCCGAAGATGACTGCCAGATAGGCCGCCTTCTGCAGGGTGTTGTAGTGGCCGCGGGGAAACCGCAGGGCCAGATGATCCCGGATCTCCGTCCACAGGTGGCGGGGGCTGAGCTCCGCCCGGCGCGGCGCGAGATCACGCCGGAAATGGCCGCTGGCCAGGCCCCAGGCCAGGTAGGCCAGGCCGTTGAAGACAAACAGCCAGGCGAAGAAGAAGTGCCAGCGGCGCCCCTCGGCCAGGGACCGGTAACCAGGCAGGGTGGCCCAGGCCGGGAAACCCCGCCGCTGGCCGTCCGACAGGCCAAGCAGGCCGGTGGTCTCCACCTTCAGCCCGCCCACTTGGGTGTAGCCGGCCAGGCGCTGGCCCTTGGGTTCGGCGGTCATGGCGACCCAGGGCTCAGCGAAGGTCGAGGCGTGGCCCCAATAGAGGGCCGGATGAGCGTTGAAGATCTGCAGGCCGCTGCCCAGCAGGACCAGCAGCACCAGAACATTGATCCAGTGGGTCAGGCGCACCAGCAGGCTGTGCCGCGGGCGGGTCCTGACGGGATTGATCGGGTCGTCCAAGGGGCCGCCTCCGTCGCCATCTGCCAGACACTACGGCCGATCGGCGCGCGGCGTTACAGCGGCGCCGTCGGAACGCCTCGCGGCCCCGCACGCTGTCCTGGTTCAACCAGCCAGGGAGATCCAAGCGATGAGCGATCAAGACACCAAGCGCCACACCCCCGTGGAGAACCCGCCGCCGGAGCCCCCGGTGCGTAGCCAGGAAGAACAGGTCGAGCGCACCGGTCGGGCGTCGGAAGTGACCGGCCAGACCGAAGAGCTTCCCAAGGAGGCCGGTCAGACCGAAAAGCCCTGAGCCTCCAGGGCCGTTGGCGCAAGGCGCGGGCGCCCCTAAAGTCCCCGCACGCCGCCCGGCGCCTGGGCGGTCTTGAGCGGGGGGCCTGATGGGCTGGGACGGCGGAACCGAAATCTGGGTGGGCGGGGTCAACACCTGGGAATGCGATGAGATGGGTCATCTCAACGTGCGTCACTGGGTGGCCAAGTCCATGGAGGCCCTGGCGGGCCTCGCCGCCGAACTGGGCATGCCCGACGCCTTTTCCGGCCTCGCGCCCTCGACCCTTCTGGTCCGCGAGCAGCACATTCGCTTCCTCAGGGAAGCCAAGCCCGGCGCGGCCCTCACCGCCCGGGGCGGGGTGGTGGCCATGGGCGAGGACGAGGCCCGTCTGCTGATCGTCATCCTGCATCCCGACGGGACGCCGGCGGCCACCTTCCAGACCGTGGTGCGACACGCCACCGCCGACGGCGGCCGGGTCTTCCCCTGGTCGCGGCGCATCCTGGCGGCGGCGGAACGCCTGCAGGTGGACGTCCCCGATTTCGCCGCCCCGCGCTCCATCAGCCTCGATCCCGTGGCCGCCAGCGCCGCCAGCCTGGAGGCGGCCAAGGCCATGGACCTGACGCGGATCGGCCTGGGGGTGATCGGCGCGGCCGACTGCGACGCCTTTGGCCGCATGCGCACCGAGATCGTCATGGGCAAGATTTCCGACGGCATCCTGCATCTGCTGGGCGCCGATCGGGGTCTGGGCGAGGGCCCGGGCTCCGGCGCGCCCCGGATCGGCGGCGCGGCCCTGGAATATCGTCTGGTGCATTTCGCCTGGCCCCGGGCCGGCGACCGGTTCGAGCTGCGCTCGGCTACCGCCCATGTGGAGGAGCGTTTCCGCCGCCTGCGCCACTGGATGGTCGATCCTCACACTGGACGTCCCTGGGCCAGCGCCGAGAATGTCGCCGTGGGCTTTGACCTCGACGCCCGCAAGGTGGTGAAACTGTCCCCCGAGGCGGTGGCGGCGCTTGCGCCCACCACCCGGCCCGGGATGGCCCTCTAGCCCATCGCGGCCTCGGCCAATACCTGACGCACGAGGTCCGGCCGCTCCATGGGCAGGAAGTGGCTGGTCCCTGGCACGGTCTCGATCCGGTAGCGGCCGGTGGCGACCAGGGCCTCCAGATGGTCGTCGATCCGGCAGGTGGAGCCGTGCTCGGCCCGCAGGATGCGCACCGGACAGGGGCAGGCCAGCGCCGCGGCCCAGGCCTGATCGTCATAGACGGCGAAGTTGGAGGCCTCCCAGGCCGGGGCGCAGGCCAGCTCCACCGCCCCGTCGTCGGTGTCTACGAAGCCTGCGGAGACATAGTCCTCCAGCTGCTCCAGGGACCAGGTCTTGAAGGCGCCGCGCCCCTGATAGGCGGCCACGGCGGCGGCCCGGCTGTCGAAGCGCGCCCGCCGGCGCAGGGCGCCCTGAACCATGGGGGACTGGGCGATGTCGCCAGGCGCCACATCTCCCCGCTCAGGCATCAGCACGGGATCGAACAGCACGAGGTTCGAGATCAGGTCCGGCGCCTGGGCCGCAGCCATCAGGCTGGTGGTCGCCCCCATGGAGTGGCCGGCCACTGTGACCGGCCCTCGAACCACATGAGGCAGCAGGGCCAGGAGATCGTCACGATAGGCGCCCCAGCCGCGGCGGTTCTCCAGCTCGGTGGGCAGGTCGGTGGCGCCATGGCCCCGCAGATCTATGGCCAGGATCCGCATCTGAGCCCCGAGCGGCGTCAGGATCGAGCGATAGGTCGCGGCGTTGAAGCCATTGGCGTGACAGAAGACGAGGTCGAAATCCCGGTCGGGCGGGCCGAACTCCAGGGCCGCCATCGCACCGCCCCGACTGGGCAGGGGAAAGCGGCGGACCCGCGGGGCCTGTGCGACCGTTCCATCCATGGGCGGATCCTTCTCTTCGCGCGATGGGTTCTTGCGCCCCCATATATCCCGTCTGTCCCATGACCCAAGGAGAGGTTCGCCATGGCCATCGCCACCATCGGCTATGAGGGCAAGACCCAGGCCCAGATGATCGACCAGCTCAAGGCCGCCGGCGTCGAGCTGGTGGTCGATGTCCGCGCCGTCGCCGCCTCGCGTCGACCGGGTTTTTCCAAGACCATCCTGGGGGCCAGCCTGGAGGAGGCCGGCATCGCCTATGAACACTTGCGGGGCCTGGGCACGCCCAAGGCCGGCCGCGACGCCGCGAGGGCCGGGCGCACCGACGAAATGCGCGCCATTTTCGAGGCCCATCTGGCCGAGCCCAAGGCCCAGGTTGAACTGGCCCGGGCTCAGGACCTGGCTGGGCGGAAGAAGATCGCCCTGCTCTGTTTCGAGGCCCGGGCCTGCGACTGTCACCGGGCCATCGTGGCCGAGCGGCTGTGCGAGGCCCTGGACGCCACGCGCGAAGATCTCTGAGGGGCCTTGGCTTTCCCCTGCGTCAGGGGGCGATGATGGGCGGAACCTTCAGACTCGTCCCAGGAACAGCCCATGACCGCCGCCAACGCCAACACCGCCCCCGAAACCGCCATTCCGGCGCTCGGCCCCTGGACCTGTTTCGACGTCGAGATCGAGGGCGGCGTGGCTCACATCAGGCTGAAGCGGCCCGAGACGTTCAACAGCATGATCCGGGCCTTCTGGAACGAGCTGCCGGTGATCGTCCGCGACATCAATGACAATGTGCGGGCCCGCTGCATCGTCATCTCCTCGACCGGCAAGCACTTTTCCGCCGGCATGGACCTAGCGGTGTTCGGCGGCGGCGGGACCTCGAACGCCGATGGCGGCGCCGCGCCCGACCGCTTCATCGCCGCCGAGGGCCAGCGCCACCATATCCGCTGGCTGCAGGACTGCTTCAGCTGTCTCGATGAGGCGCGCATGCCGGTCCTGGTGGCGATCCAGGGCGGCTGCATCGGCGGGGCGATGGACATGACCAGCGCCTGTGACATCCGCTACGCCACCGAGGACGCCTTCTTCTGCGTGCAGGAGATCAATATCGGCATGACCGCCGACGTCGGCACCTTTCCGCGGCTGTGCAAGCTGATCCCCGAGGGCTGGGTCCGCGAGCTGGCCTATACGGGTCGTCGCCTGTCGGCCCAGCGGGCCAAAGAGATCGGCCTGGTCAACGAGGTCTTCCCGACCCACGAGGCCCTGCTGGACCACGTCATGGCCACCGCCCGGGAGATCGCCGAGAAGTCGCCCCTGGCGGTGACGGGGTCCAAGGTGATGATCAACTACGCCCGGGACCACACCATCGCTGACGGGCTGGACTATATCGCCGTCTGGCAGACCGGCATGTTCGCGGGCTCGCACATGGGCGAGGCCTTCAAGGCCAAGGCGGAGAAGCGGTCGGCCGACTTCCCGGACCTGCGCCCCCTGCGCCACGAAATGTAGGGCGCGCGCCCTACAGGATCAGTTCGGCGCCTCGCAGGTCGGTCCCGGCCAGCTTGGCGCCGGACAGGTCGGCCTCCAGAAACCGGGCCCGCGACGCGTTCGCGCCGCTGAGGTCAGCATAGCGCAGGTTCGCCCGGTTCAGGTCGGTGCGCAGCAGGCGGCCTTCGCCGATGGCCAGAGGGCCGAGCTTGGCGTCGCGCAGATCGGCGCGGATCAGATTGGCGCCGGTCAGCCTGGCGCCGCGCAGGTCCGCGCCGCGCAGATCGGTCTTGCGCAGGTCGCAGTCCGACAGATCGGCCCCCTGCAGCTGTACGCCGCGCAGATCCATGCCGAAGAAGATCGCGCCCGAAGCGGGCAGGCCGCTCAGCCGGCGGCTGCGCAGTTGGACCATGGACCGGAAATCCGCGCCCGCGAGCCGAGCGGCGACGCCCTGTTGTCCCTCACTGTCACAGAAGGCCTCATGATCGGCGATGAGGTCGTGCAGGGGCTGGTCGTCCACATAGAAGACGGTGGCGGGCGCCTTGAGCAGGTCGCTGAGATCGGCCCCGTCGAGACCGGCGGCGGCGAGGTTGGCCCCGGCCACCACGGCCCCGCGCAGGCAGGCGCCGCTCAGGTCGGCGCCGTCCAGCTGAGCCCCGGAGAGGTCGGCCCCGTCGAGCCTGGCGTTGGCCAGCCGCGCCCCCACCAGCACCGCCCCGGTCAGGGTGGCCTCGCGGCAGTCGGCGGCGGTCATGATGTCGGTGAGATCGGCGCCCTCGGCCACGGCGTATTCCAGGTTTCCGGCCCGGGCCTCCGGCGCCAGGACGCGGAAGCCGTCCGCCCGAGTCTGCATGGCGATGCAGCCTTCCCGCAGGTCGCAGCCGGACAGGTCGGCCCCGGAAAGATTGGCGCCCCGCAGGCTCGCCCCGCGCAGATCAGCCTGGGCCAGCCGCGCGCCGCGCAGGTCGGCGTCCCGCAGATCGGCGCCGAACAGGTTGGCCCGGCTCAGATCGGCTCCGGCGAGGATGGCGCCGCTCAGACGGGCGCCGGTCAGGTCGGCCTCGGCCAGCAGGGCGCCTTCGAGATTCCAGTCGGCCAGGTCGGCGCGCACCAGGTCGGCGCGGCGGCCGCCGGCCAGGCCCTGGACGTAGCGGGCATGGGCGGCCAGGGCCGTGCGCAGGTACGACTGGGTCTGGGGGCGCAGATGTGAAGCGGCGGAACTAGCCATGGGCGACCTTTGGCGAAGGCCGTCACACTGACTCTGTCGCGTTTAAGGAAGCGTTGTCCGCCGGCCGTAGGCCGTGACTATTCCTGGGAGTCGCCGGACGGCGCGCCGCCCTGGCCGGCGGCCTGCAGCAGGGCCGCGATCTTGTCGGTGGCGTCGGCCGCCTGGCTGAGCATCTGCAGCGGGCCCGAGCCCGGGCGAACGGCGGCGACCATCTGATTGGCCGCCGACTGGGCCACGGTCACCGCGGTGTTCTGGGCGGTGGTGAAGCCGGTCTTGGTGAGGGTGGCGGCGGTGTCATCCTGATAGATGAAGCCGTGCACCGGATAGGTGGTGGAGCCGAGGTCGCCGATGGAGTCGTACCAGACCTTGACCTGGCTCCAGTCGCCCTTGGGGGACACGTCGATGACGGTGACGTCGCGCTCGATCTGACCGCGGGTTCCGTTGATCCGCGACCAGTTGGCGTGAGAAATCTGAATCACCCGGTCGGTCAGCACCTGGCTGACCACGGCCACGTGGCCGAGCCGCATGGCGCCGGTGGGCTTGAAGCAGAGGACCGCGCCGGCCTGGGGGGTGTTGCCCGTATCGTACTTGCCCGCGGCCTGTTTCCACCAGGTCCAGGCGTCGCCGAAGATCTGCACGCCGGAGATCATCCGGGCGAACGGCACGCACTGCCAGTAGGTGTCCGCAATGGCGCCGCCGGCGGGGGCGAGCGCCATGACCGCCGCAGCCGTCATGGAACCAAGGACGAGGCGTGTCCGTTTCATCATGTTGGGCGCAACTCCCCGACGCGAACTGGCGTTAGGGATAGTTTCTCATGCCCGGGATGAAAAGAGGGTTTATGCGCCTGCGACGTTCGGCGCACGACCTTTCCACAGCCCCGCCCACAGCTTCATGCGCTCGCGGGCGGGTTTCTCGATCAGATGATAGGACAGCGCGGCCAGTGGAACCACGCCCACAAGCAGGACCAACCACAGGGCCAACGGCAGCTGGCCCCCTTCAAGCTTGAGCAGACTGACCGCGCCATTGACGAATACAATCTTCCACGGCACGCAGATCATGTAGATCGAATAGCTGATCTCGCCCAGATAGATGAGGATCGGGGCGCTCAGGGCCCGTGACCCGGCCTGAGCCAGACGGGCGAGGTAGAAGATCAGGCCCGCGGTCCCCAGCACGATGATCGTATCCGACTGACCCAGGGCGGCGGCGATGAGGGCGGCGGCGCCTGAAATTAGGGCGCCCAGCCAGGCCTGGGCCCGTCCGCCGCCGGTCCGTTCGCGCCACAGGCTGTGGAGGGCGCAGCCCAGGGCGAAGCAGGGAACGATTCGCAGGGCGCCCCAGCGGATGGTGGCGAGCGTCAGAGGATGGCCGGCCAGGGCCTCGAACCCGGCATAGAGCCCCGCCATGAACACCGCCGCCAGGACCACCGCCACCAGGGGCCGGGCCTTCAGGGCCAGGGCCGCCCAGGCGAACAGGGGAAAGGTCAGATAGGCGAACCACTCGGCCGAGATCGACCAGGAGGGATGGTTCCAGCCGGCCACCGGCGCAAACCCCCAGGCCTGCACCAGCAGCAGATTGGCCGGCAGGGACTCCCAGGACAGGATGTTGGGGTCGACGGCGAAGCCCGCGGCCGCAGCGCCGGCCGCCAGCACGCCCATGCCGATCAGGGTGGCCAGGTGAAGGGGATAGACCCGCGCCAGCCGCGCCCACAGGAAGTTCCCATAGTTGAAGCCCCCGGCCGCCACCTCGCTGCGATAGACGTGGCAGAGGATGAAGCCCGAGAGCACGAAGAACAGCTCCACCCCCAGATAGCCCTTGGCCACGAAAAGCGGCGTCGCCGTGGTCGCCAGGGCCGGCCAGTAGTGGAACAGCACCACCCAGAAGGCGGCGAAGAACCGCAGGGAGGTGAGGGGATGGATCTGCTGGGCGTCGGTCATAGAGCGGGCTTTCTGGCGCGGCCTGAGCCCTCAGTCTGGCGCCAGAAGCCTCACCATCGCGTTAGCGCTGGAGCGCAGTCGCCAGTGGGCTAGAACTCGGCCCCTGGGAGCTTGGGAGAATCACGATCATGGACAGTCTTATGGCGCTCGCCGCCGATCCCGCGGCCTGGGCCGCCCTCGTCGCCCTGGTGGTGATGGAGGTGGTGCTGGGGATCGACAATCTGGTCTTCATCTCGATCCTGTCGAACAAGCTGCCGGAGGAGCAGCGCAGCAAGGCCCGCAAGATCGGCATCGGCTTGGCGCTGGGCATGCGGCTGGCGCTGCTGTCGACCATCGCCTTCCTCGTCGGCCTGACCCAGCCGGTGTTCAGCCTGCCCTTCCAGGGGCCGGTGGATCCGGTCCACGGCGTGCCGATGTTCGAGATGGCCTTCTCATGGCGCGACCTGATCCTGATCATTGGGGGCCTCTTCCTGCTGTGGAAGGCCACCACCGAGATCCATGAAAAGGTCGATGTGGAGGCGACCCACGGCGTCATGGATGTGAAAGGCCGGGTGGCGGCCAACTTTGGCGCGGTGATCGTGCAGATCCTGCTGCTGGATCTGGTCTTCTCGGTGGATTCGATCCTGACCGCCGTGGGCATGACCGATCACCTTCCGATCATGATCATCGCCGTGATCGTCGCGGTCGCCGTGATGCTGCTGGCCGCCGACCCCCTGGCGGACTTCATTCACAACAATCCCACCGTAGTCATGCTGGCGCTCGGCTTCCTGCTGATGATCGGGGTGACCCTGATCGCCGACGGCTTCGGCTTCCATGTGCCCAAGGGCTACATCTATGCCGCCATGGCCTTCTCGGGCCTGGTGGAGGGGCTCAACATGGCCTCGCGAAACGCCGCCCGGCGAAAGCAGGCGGCCGCATTGGAGCATGCATCGCCGACCGGTTCTGATAACGTCTGAGGATTATCTCCGCCCCGGGACGTCGCATCGGCGCCCCGGGGCGGGCTCAGACATTTGAAAACCTGGAACGGACGGCGGGTTTACGCCGCGCTGGACCAAAGAATTGGCGGCGCTCGAACGCCGCTGTGGAAACGCCGCATTGCAAGAGCCCCCAGTCTTTGACGAGGCGGACAGACGCCTCACGCTCCTCTCCGTCCTGATCGTCTTCCTGCTCAGCGCCATGAGTCAGACCGTGGTGGCCACCGCCATGCCGCGGATCGTCTCGGACCTGGCGGGCCTGCATCTCTACGCCTGGGCGACCACCGCCTACCTGCTGGCCTCGACCGTCATGGTGCCCATCTGGGGCAAGCTCGGGGACATCTTCGGGCGAAAGCCGATCCTCCTCATCGGCATCGGCGTCTTCCTCGTGGGCTCCTGGCTGGCGGGCCTGGCCGGAGAGTTCGGCGACCTGCCGCTGCTGGGGGGCGGCATGACCCAGCTGATCGCCTTCCGCGCCGTGCAGGGGATCGGCGGCGGCGCGCTCTTCACCACCGCCTTCGCCATCATCGCCGACCTCTACGCCCCGCGGGAGCGGGCCAAGTTCTCCGGCCTCTTTGGCGCCGTGTTCGGCATCGGCAGCGTCTTTGGGCCGGTGATCGGCGGGTTCTTCACCGACCACGGCACGGTGGAGCTGGCCGGCCATGTGATCGAGGGCTGGCGCTGGGTCTTCTATGTGAACGTGCCCTTTGCGCTCGCCGCCGTGGCGATGATCACCCTGAAGATGCCGGCCCTGCCGCCCCGGGGGGAGGGCCGGATCGACTATGCGGGCGCCGCCCTGATCGTCGTCGGCTTCACCGCCCTGCTGCTGGCCGTCACCTGGGGTGGTCGGGACTATGGCTGGGGCTCGCCGATGATACTGGGCCTGCTGGTCGCGAGCCTGGTCTCCCTGACCGCTTTCGTCTTCGTCCAGAAGGCGGTGCGCGACCCGATCCTGCCGCTCACCCTGTTCAGAAACCGGACCTTCAACACCGCCAACGGGGCGGCCTTCATCTACTCCATGGCCTTCATGGGGGTGACCTCATTCCTGCCCCTCTACATGCAGGTGGGTCAGGGGGTGCCGGCCACCCGCAGCGGCCTGACCATGCTCGCCCTCATGGTGGGACTGGTGGGGTCGTCGACCATCAGCGGCCAGCTGGTCACCCGCACCGGCGTCTACAAGCCGTTCATGATCGGCGGCGGTTCGGTGCTGATCGCCGGGGTCCTCTCCCTGTGCTTCATTGGGCCGGACACCAGCACGCTCAGCCTGGCCTGGCGTCTGCTGATCGTCGGCATCGGCCTTGGGCCGGGGCAGAGCCTGTTCAGCCTGGCGGTGCAGAACGCCGTGCCGCCGCATCAGCTGGGGGTGGCCACGAGTTCAGGCCAGTTCGTGCGCCAGATCGGCTCGACCATGGGGGTGGCCCTGTTCGGCGCCATCCTGACCTGGGGGCTGACCTCGGAGCTGGGCCGGTTGTCGGCGGCCGATCCCGCCGCCCAGATGCAGACCCTGGAACTGTCGGACCTGCAGCGCATGGCCATGGAGCGGGACGCTGATCCCACCCTTGCGGCGGCCCGGGCCGCCGACCCGGCGACGCGGGCGGCCGATCAGATCATCCGCCAGAGCTTCTCCACCGCGGTGGTCTACGGGATCGTCTTCAGCCTGGCGGTGCTGTTGCTGGGCTTCGTGCTGATGCTCAAGATCCCCGGCGTGCGGTTGGAGGATCGTGTCCCCCCGCCGGCTCCGGCGCCGACTCCGGCCGAAGCCCTGGGCAAGCCCGGCGGCTGAGGCCGGCGGCGCGCTCAGTCCTCGGACACTTCGGGCAGCAACAGCCTGAAATGGTCCTCCACGGCCTGGTAGCATTCGCAGCAGGTTTCCTCGAGCCCGTCGCGGTCGATGACCTCCACATGGCCGTGGTGCTGACGGATCAGGCCCCGGTGCTCCAGGGTCTTGGCCACGCCTGAGACGGTGGTCCGCTGGACCCCGAGCATCTCGGCCAGGCTCTGCTGGGTCAGGCGGATGATGTCGGTTTCGGACCGGTCGTGGGTGGCCAGCAGCCAGCGGCAGGCCCGCTGCTCCACCGGATGCAGGGCGTTGCACACCACCGACTGCATCACCTGGGCCAGCAGAGCGTCGGCATAGCGGGAGAACAGATCGGCGATCTCCGGACGTCGGCGCTTGGCCGCTTCCAGCTGTTCAGTGGCGATGACCAGGACGGGGCCTGCAATCTGCACCACGGCGCGGCCATAGGCCGGCTTGTGACCGGAGCTGACAATCCCGCCGGCGGCGCCCTCACGGCCGATGCTGGCGGCCTCCACCTCACGGCCGTCCCGGGTCACCAGCAGCAGGGAGATGATCGCCGAGCGGGTGGGGAAGTGGGTGAGGTCGACATCGTCGCCCGGCTCGAACAGCACACGACCCCGCTCCAGATTGAGCTGGCGAAGATGCGGGGCGATGTCCTGCAACACCGCGCTCGGCAGGGCGGCCAAGAGGCGGTTGGCCCGCAAGGCGGACACGTCGGAAAACCCGGCGAAGGTTCGGGGATCGGAAGAGGATTGACCCATCGACATGGGAAGGAAACGCCTCAGGGGTCTCAAGGTGGCAGGGAAGCTTCACTGAAGGGCCTAAAGACTTATTTGCGCCGCGTCCGTCGGGCGCCCGACTATTGGTTGCAGCTCTGTGACCAGCACCTAGAGGAAGCTGTAGGGGTCCACATCGATCACCACCCGGACGGAACCGGGGGGTTTCACCCGGGCCCGCCAGGCGGCCAGATAGGCCGACAGATCGACCGTACGATCGGCCCGCACCAGGAACCGTTTGCGCCTCCGCCCTCGGACCAGGGAGAGCGGGGCGTCGGCGGGGCCATAGACCTCCAGCCCCTCGGCGTTGGGGGCCGCGGCGGCCATGTCCCGGACGAAGGCCTCCAGGGCCTGGGGGTTCTCGCTGGAGACGATGACCGCCCCTAGGCGGCCGAAGGGCGGCAGGCCGGCCAGTTCCCGCTCGGCCATCTCGGCGGCCACGAAGGCGTCCCGGTCCTGGGCGGCCAGGGCCTGCATCACCGCATGATCTGGCGCATAGGTCTGAACCAGCGCCCGGCCCGGCCGGTCGTGGCGGCCGGCCCGCCCCGTCGCCTGGGCCAGCAGTTGATAGGTCCGCTCGGCGGCCCGCAGGTCGCCGCCCCGCAGGCCGAGATCAGCGTCCACCACGCCGACCAGGGTCAGGTTGGGGAAGTTGTGACCCTTGGCCGCGGCCTGGGTGGCCACCAGGATGTCGATCTCGCCGGCGGCCATGGACTCCACCAGCCGGCGGGCGGCCTGGGCGTCGAACACGGTGTCTGAGGAAAACACAGCCACCCGCGCCTCGGGAAACAGGGCCCGGGCCTCTTCCTCCACCCGCTCCACCCCCGGCCCCACCGAGACCAGGCTGTCGATGGCCCCGCAGTGGGGGCAGGCCTTGGGCTTGGCCATGGAGAAGCCGGTCAGGTGGCAGACCAGCCGGCCCGTATAGCGGTGCTCCACCAGCCAGGAATCGGTGTCCGGCGCCGTCAGCCGCTCGCCACACGCCCGACAGAGCACGAGCGGCGCATAGCCCCGGCGGTTGAGGAACAGCAGCGCCTGCTCCCCCCTGGCCAGGGTCTCGCCGACCGCTTCCACCAGGGGCCCCGACAGCCAGCGGCCGGTCTCCAGGGGCGTCCCGCGCAGGTCGATCAGGTCGATCTGGGGCAGGACGGCGACCCCGTGCCGGTCGGTCAGCCGCAGCCAGCGATAGCGGCCGGTCTCGGCGTTGCGCAACGACTCCAGCGACGGCGTCGCCGAGGCCAGAACCACGGCGGCGGCTTCCATCTTGCCGCGGACCACGGCCAGGTCCCGGGCCTGGTAGATGAAGCCCTCCTCCTGCTTGAAGGAGGTGTCGTGCTCCTCGTCCACCACGATCAGCTTGAGGTTGGTGAAGGGCAGGAACAGGGCCGAGCGGGCGCCCACCACGATCGGACAGGCGCCGGTGGCCACCGCCTCCCACACCCTGCGCCGCGCTGGCGGGGCGACGCCGGAATGCCATTCGGCCGGCATGGCCCCGAATCGCTCGGAAAACCGGGTCAGCACCGCCTGGGTGAGCGCGATCTCCGGCAAAAGGACCAAGACCTGGGCGGTGGGGTCGGCGGCCAGGACCGCGGCCACAGCCTCCAGATAGACCTCGGTCTTGCCAGACCCCGTCACCCCGTCCAGCAGAGCGACCTGGAACCCCTGCTCACCGATCATGGCGGTGAGCGCCCCAGCCGCCGCGGCCTGGCTCGGATTGAGCGGCGCCCGGGGCAAAGTCAGGTCCGGGGCGGGAAAGGCGACCGGGGCGGGGATCTGCCGCACCTCCAGAACCCCCTCGTCGATCAGCCCCTTGATCACTCCGGCCGAGACCTCAGCCTGACGGGCCAGGTCGGCCGGGGCGCCGACGAAGCCGTGAAGCGCCGCCATCACCTTCTCGCGGGCCGGCGTCAGCCGGGCGGGCGCTGACCCAGTGGCGACCACCTGCTTGACCGGTCGGGCCTTGGGGGCGCGGGCCCCGCGCAGGGCGATGGCCAGCGGCTGGCCAGGCGCATCCACGGCGTAACGAGCCGCCCATTGCACGAATTCCAGGGTCCCTGGGGGCAGGGGGGGATCCTCCAGCCGCGCCTCAAGGGGCTTCAGCGGCCGGTTGCCGCCCCCGGCGTCCCGCAGGCCGGTGACCACGCCCCGCAGGGTGCGGGGGCCCAGGGGCGCGGCCACCTGGTCTCCGACCTGAAGCCCCATCCCCTCGGGCTCGGCATAGTCGAAGGCCTCGGGCAGGGGCATGGGCAGAAGGACAGACGCGATACGGCTCATGGGCGCGCGCCTGCGGCTGTCATCAGGGCGGGGTGGCGAGTGCTTCGCACAGGCGCTAAACACCGCCATCCACTGCGCAGGGAGGCCCAGGCCATGCAGATCTTTCTCGACACCACCGACACGGCCGTCCTGAAGGACCTGGCCTCCACCGGTCTGGTGGACGGCGTCACCACCAATCCGTCGCTGATCGCCAAGTCCGGCCGTCCCATGCTGGAGGTCATCGCCGAGATTTGCGACCTCGTCGAGGGCCCCGTGAGCGCCGAGGTGGCCGCCACTGAAACCGAGGCCATGCTAGCCGAGGGCCGCAAGCTGGCCAGCGTGGCCACCAATGTGGTGGTCAAGGTGCCCCTGACCCGAGCCGGGCTGACCGCCACGGGCGTCTTCTCGCGCGAAGGCATCCAGACCAATGTCACCCTGTGCTTCTCCGCCGCCCAGGCCCTGATGGCCGCCAAGGCCGGCGCCACCTACATCTCGCCCTTCATCGGCCGGCTGGACGACCACGGGGCCGACGGTATGGACCTGATCGCTGAGATCCGCGCCATCTACGACAACTACGATTTCGACACCGAAATCCTCGCCGCCTCGATCCGCACCACGGCCCATGTGACCGCCTCGGCCCTGATGGGCGCCGACTGCGCGACCATTCCGCCCGCGGTCTTCCTCGATCTGTTCAAGCACCCGTTAACCGAGAAGGGTCTTGATCAGTTCATGAGCGACTGGGCCAAGACGGGCCAGTCGATCCTCTAGGTTGGCGATCCGTCAGGATCACGCACGGCGCGAAGGATGGATGAATGGACGGGGCGAGCATTGACGGCGCCATGAGCGCCCATGAGGCCCAGGCGGCCGTCCGCGCCTACCTGCTGGAGAATCCTGGCGTCCTGCTGGACGACCCGGAATTGCTGCGCCTGCTGGGCCTGCAGACCCTGCCGGAAAATGTGGTGGCCTTTGGCCCCGCGGCGCTTGCCCGGGTGCATGCGGCCCACCGCAAGGAATCGGCGGTGCGTCGCCAGCTGGAATCCACCGCCCGGGCCAATTTCGCCGCCCAGGCCCAGACCCACGGGGCGGTGATCGACCTCTTGGAGGCCCGCAACCACGCCGATCTCGCCCGGCGGGTGGATGAGCTGGCTCAGTTGCGCTTTGGTCTCTGCTGCGGGGTGGTGGCCCTGGAGGGGCCTGAGCGCACCCCGGCCGGCTGGCGGCCCCTGGTGGAGGGGCAGGTGGACATGATCCTGGGCGGCCATCAGAAGCTGACCCGCATGGGGTTCTGGGCCCCAGCGTTCGGCCTGTTCGGCGACCGGGCTGAGGGTGTGAAGTCCATGGCCCTGGTCCGCCTGGCCATGTGGGAGCCGGCCCGGGAGGGCCTGGTGGCCTTCGGCTCCGACGATCCCAAGGGCTTCACCGAAGACATGGGCGCCGAGCTCGTGGCCTTTCTGGCCCGGGTGATCGAGCGGACGGCGGAGCGTTGGCCGGTCCTTTGACCCCCTTGAGCCCGGACGCCTCGGCCGATCAGGCCGTCGTGGCGTGGCTGGCCTATCTGACCCAGGAACGCCGGGCCTCGCCGAGGACGGTGGAGTCCTATGGGGCGGCGGGGCGGCGCTATGTCGCCTTTCTGCAGCAGCATCGCGGAGGCGGACTCACTGTCGGCGGCCTTGGGGGCGTGCAGACCGCCGAACTGCGCGCCTGGCTCGCCCATCTACGCCAGGGTGAGCATCCCCTGGCCCCGCGCTCCCTGTCCCAGGCCCTGTCGGCGGTGCGGGGCTTTCACCGTTATCTCGATCGCCGGCTGGGCGTGGCCAATGCGGCGGTCACCCTGGTGCGCGGCCCGAGGATCAAGCCGGGCGCGCCGCGTCCCGTCACCGAGGACCAGGCCCGCGGCCTGATCGCCGAGCCGGGCCTCGACCCTGACCGGGAGGGTTGGGAGGCCAGCCGGGACGCCGCAGTGCTCACCCTGCTCTATGGCTGCGGCCTGCGGATTTCCGAGGCCCTGTCGCTGAAACGGTCCGACGCGCCCCTGGGCGAGGGCCTGCGGATCACCGGCAAGGGGGGCAAGGCGCGGCTGGTCCCGGTCCTGCCGGCGGTGGCCGAGGCGATCACCGACTATCTGGGCGAGCTGCCCTTCATCCTGGCCCCGGACGATGCGCTATTCCGGGCCAAGCGCGGCGGTCCGCTGAGCCCCCGCCACGTCCAAGCCACGGTGCAAATCCTGCGCGGACGGCTGGGCCTGCCCGACAGCGCCACCCCGCACGCCCTGCGTCATTCCTTCGCGACGCACCTGCTGGGCGCCGGCGCGGACTTGCGTTCGATCCAGGACCTGCTAGGCCACGCCTCGCTGTCCACCACCCAGCGCTATACCGAGGTGGACGCCGCGCGGCTGCTCGCCGCCTATGCCAAGGCCCATCCCCACGCATGACCTGCCCTGTCCGACTTCGCCCCGTGATTCCCGGCGACCTGCCGATCTTTTTCGAGCAGCAGCGGGACCCCGCCGCCAACCGTATGGCCGCCTTCGGGGCGACTGATCCGGAAGATCGCGTCGCCTTCATGGCCCGCTGGGAGGGCCTGCTGAAGACGCCCGGCGTGACCGCCCGGACCATCGAGGTGGCTGGGGACGTGGCCGGCCACATCCTCAACCACACCACCGCAGGCTCGCCCGCGGTCTCCTACTGGGTGGGCAAGCCCTGGTGGGGCCATGGGGTGGCGACCCAGGCCCTGCTCGCCTTCCTGCAGCAGATCGCCACTCGTCCGGTGGAAGCCCGGGTGGCCAAGGACAATATCGCCTCGCTCAAGGTGCTGCAGCACGCGGGCTTCGTGATCCGCGGTCAGTCGGCGGCCTTTGCGCCCGGCCGCGGCGAAGAGGTCGAGGAATATGTGATGGTGCTAGAGCCCGAGCCCCTGGCCCAGGCCGGCTGAGGGCGCTCACGCCGCCCTGCATATTCCGTCACCCTCGGGCTTGACCCGAGGGTCCATGCACACCGGCCAATCGAGGTGTTCATGGATGGTCGGGTCAAGGCCGACCATGACGGTCAAAGGGGGCGGCTATCCCTAAGACTGCATCGTCCAGCCCTCGACGCCCATGGCGGCCTGACGGCCGGCTTCCGAGCGGGTCGGGTGGGGATGGCTGGTGCGGGCGATGTCCTCGCTGGCGGCCTTGAAGGCCATGGCCACGCAGTATTCGCCGATCATCTCGCCCGCCTGAGGCCCAACGATATGGACGCCGAGGATCTCGTCGGTCTTGGCGTCGGCCAGGATCTTGGCGAAGCCGTCGGTCTCGTGATTGATCTTGGCGCGGCTGTTGGCGGTGAAGGGGAACTTGCCGGCCTTGTAGGCCACGCCGGCCTCCTTCAACTGCTCCTCGGTCTTACCGACCCAGGCCACTTCCGGGGCGGTGTAGACCACGCTGGGGACCAGATTATAGTCCACATGGCCCGCCTTGCCGGCGATCAGCTCGATACAGGCCACGGCGTCCTCCTCGGCCTTGTGGGCCAGCATGGGGCCGTGAATGGCGTCGCCAATGGCCCAGACGCCGGGCGCCGAGGTCTTGAAGTGGTCGGTTTCGATGAAGCCGCGCTTGTCCGGGGTCACGCCGACGCTCTCCAGCCCCAGGCCTTCGGTGTAGGGGCGCCGCCCGATGGCCACCAGGACGTAGTCGGCCTCCAGCGTCTCGGCCTCGCCGCCGGCGACGGGCTCGACGGTCAGCTTGACGCCGGACTTGGACGTCGCCGCCCCGGTCACCTTGGCCCCCAGCTTGAAGACGATGCCCTGCTTGGTCAGCGAGCGCTGGAAGGTCTTGGCGGTTTCGGTGTCCATGCTCGGCGTGATGCGGTCGAGGAACTCCACCACGGTCACTTCGGCGCCCAGACGGCGCCAGACCGAGCCCAGCTCCAGGCCGATGATGCCGGCGCCGACCACGATCAGCTTCTTGGGCACTTCCGGCAGGGAGAGCGCGCCGGTGGAATCGACGATCCGCTGCTGGTCGATGGTCACGCCCGGCAGGGGAGTGGGTTCCGAGCCCGTGGCGATGACGATGTTCTTGGCTTCCAAGGTCTGGACCGCGCCGTCGGCGCCCGTGACCTCGACCTTGCCGGGGCCGGTGATCTTGCCCGCGCCCTTGATCCAGTCGGCCTTGTTCTTCTTGAACAGGAACTCGATGCCCTTGGTCAGCTGGGTCACCGAGTCGGCCTTCTGCTGCATCATCTGCGACAGGTTCAGCTTGGGCTTCACCTCGATGCCCAGGGTGGCGAATTCCTTGCCCATGGCCGCGTCATAGAGCTCTGAGGCGTGCAGCAGGGCCTTGGAGGGCATGCAGCCGACGTTCAGGCAGGTGCCGCCCAGGGTGTCGCGCTTCTCGACGCAGGCCACCTTCAGGCCCAGCTGACCGGCGCGGATGGCCGCATTGTATCCGCCGGGGCCGCCCCCGATGATGACGACGTCGTATTGGGACATGGACTAGGATCCGTAGGTCAGAGGGTCTTCAGAGCCGAAAAGGGCGCGGTCCCCCGCGCCCCTGGCTGTCTTTAGAGGTCCAGCAGCAGGCGCTGGGGATCTTCGATGGCGTCCTTGACCTTGACCAGGAAGGTCACCGCGCCCTGGCCGTCCACAACCCGGTGGTCGTAGGACAGCGCCAGATACATCATCGGGCGGATCACCACCTGGCCCTTCACGACCATGGGGCGCTCCTGGATCTTGTGCATGCCCAGGATGCCCGACTGGGGCGCGTTCAGGATCGGGGTGGACATCAGCGAGCCATAGACCCCGCCGTTGGAGATGGTGAAGGTGCCGCCCTGCAGGTCGTCTAGGGCCAGCTGGCCGTCCCGGGCCTTCTTGCCCATGGCGCCGATGGCCTTTTCCACACCGGCCAGGCTCATGTCGTCGGCGTCACGGATCACCGGAACGACAAGGCCCTTCTCGGTGCCGACGGCGACGCCGATGTCGTAGTGGTTCTTGTAGATGATGTCCTGGCCGTCGATCTCGGCGTTGACGTCGGGCACCTGCTTCAGGGCCGCGATACAGGCCTTCACGAAGAAGCTCATGAAGCCCAGGCGAACCCCGTGGCGCTTCTCGAACACGTCCTTGTATTCGGTGCGCAGAGCCATGACCGCGCTCATGTCCACCTCGTTGAAGGTGGTCAGCATGGCGGCGTTGTTCTGCGCCTCCTTCAGGCGCCGGGCGATGGTCTGGCGCAGGCGGGTCATGCGGACCCGCTCTTCGCGCTCATGCAGTTCGCGCGGCGCGGACGGGGCGGCCGCCGGGGCCGGGGCGCTGGCGCGGGTCTCCAGGGCGGCGATGGCGTCGCCCTTGGTCAC
Organism: Caulobacteraceae bacterium UBA3198; assembly: GCA_002363865.1. Taxonomy (GTDB): domain Bacteria; phylum Pseudomonadota; class Alphaproteobacteria; order Caulobacterales; family Caulobacteraceae; genus Phenylobacterium. Next base: position 530,818 of record DEWY01000006.1, on the reverse strand, counting down.
CCGGCCGTCCTTGCCCGAGCCGCTCACCTTGGCCAGGTCGAGATTGTTTTCCGCCGCGATCCGCTGGGCCGAGGGGGCCGCGGGCTTGCTGGTCATGACCTCGGGCTGGGCGGGCGCCTTGGGCGCCTCGGCCTTGGGCTCGGGGGCCGCTTCAGCCTTGGGCGCTTCGGCCTTGGCCGGGGCGGCGGCCGCGCCGCCTTCGGACATCTTGCCGAGCACCGTGCCCGGTTCGACCGTGTCGCCTTCGCCGGCCAGGATTTCGCTCAGCACGCCATCGGCCGGCGCGGCGACTTCCAGGCTGACCTTGTCGGTTTCCAGCTCGACCAGGATCTCGTCCTTACGGACGGCATCGCCCGCCTTCTTGGTCCAGCGCGCCACCGTCGCCTCGGTGACGGACTCGCCCAGGGCGGGGGTCATGATGTCGGCCATAGTGGTAGATTCCTGTTCTTATTCAGTTCTTTGACGGAACGACGCCCTAGGCGAAGGCTTCGTTGAGGAAGGTTTCAAGCTCGGCCAGGTGCCGGCTCATCAGGCCCGCGGCCGTCGAGGCCGAGGCCGGGCGGCCCACATAGCGGGCGCGGCGGGACTGCACGTCCAGCCGCTCCAGGGTCAGCTCCAGCCACGGATCGACGAAGGTCCAGCCGCCCATATTCTTCGGCTCTTCCTGACACCAGACCAGCTCGGCGTCCTTGAACCGCTTCAGCTCGTTGGACAGGGACTTCACCGGCCAGGGATAGAACTGCTCCAGGCGCAGGATGTAGACGTCGTCGACGCCCTTGGCCTCCCGGGCCTCCAGCAGATCGTAATAGACCTTGCCCGAGCACAGGATCACCCGGCGGATCTTCTCGTCGGGGACCAGGTTGACGGCGGTGTTCTCGCCGCGCTCGGCGTCGTCCAGCAGCACCCGATGGAAGGACGAGCCCTCCGACAGGTCGGTGAGCCGAGAGACGGCCTTCTTGTGGCGCAGCAGGCTCTTGGGGGTCATCAGGATCAGCGGCTTGCGGAACTCCCGCAGCAACTGGCGGCGCAGAATGTGGAAATAGTTGGCCGGGGTCGTGCAGTTGGCCACCTGCATATTGTCCTCGGCGCAGGACTGCAGGAAGCGCTCGAGCCTCGCCGACGAGTGCTCCGGCCCCTGGCCTTCATAGCCGTGGGGCAGCAGCATCACGAGGCCGCTCATCCGCAGCCACTTGCGTTCGCCCGACGAGATGAACTGGTCGATGACCACCTGGGCGCCGTTGGTGAAGTCCCCGAACTGGGCCTCCCACAGGGTCAGCGTCCGGGGTTCGGCCAGGGAGAAGCCGTATTCGAAGCCCAGCACCGCCTCTTCCGACAGGGCGGAGTCCAGAACCTCGAAGTGGGCCTGGTTCGGTGACAGGTTGCGCAGGGGGAAGTAGGCGTCTTCGGTCTTCTGGTCGATCAGGGCCGAATGGCGCTGGGTGAAGGTGCCGCGCACGCTGTCCTGGCCCGACAGGCGGACCGGATAGCCCTCGTCGAGCAGGGCGGCGAAGGCCAGGTGCTCGGCGGTGGCCCAGTCCAGGCCCTCGCCGCTCTCGATGGCCTCGCGGCGGGTCTGGAGAACCCGGGCGACGGTCTTGTGGACGGCGATACGCTCCGGCGCCGCGGTGATCTTGCGGCCGAGGTCCAGCAGCTTCTGCAGGGGGACGGCGGTGTCGCCGCGGCGATCCTCGGTGGTGGGCAGGGTCAGGCCCGACCACTTGCCGTCCAGCCAGTCGGCCTTGTTGGCCTTGTACTCCTTGCCGGCGTCGAACTCCTTATCCAGGAAGTCGGCGAACTCGGCGATCCAGCCGTCCACCTCCTCAGCGGTCACGACCTTCTCGTCGATCAGACGCTGGGTGTAGATCTCGCGGGTGGACGGGTGGCCCTTGATCTTGGCGTACATCAGGGGCTGGGTCATCGTGGGGTCGTCCCCCTCGTTGTGACCGAACCGCCGGTAGCAGAACATGTCGATGACCACGTCCTTGCCGAACTGCTGGCGGAACTCGGTGGCCACCTTGGCGGCGAAGACCACGGCCTCGGGGTCGTCCCCGTTCACGTGGAAGATCGGCGCCTCGACCATCAGGGCGACGTCCGACGGATAGGGCGAAGACCGGCTGTTCTTCGGGCTGGTGGTGAAGCCGATCTGGTTGTTGACGATGAAGTGGATCGAGCCGCCCACCCCATAGCCCTTGAGGCCCGACAGGGCGAAGCACTCGGCCACCACGCCCTGGCCGGCGAAGGCCGCGTCCCCGTGCAGCAGCAGGGGCAGTACGTGGCTGCGGCCGGCGTCGGGGTTTTCACGCAGGGTGAAGGCCTGCTTGGCGCGGGCCTTGCCGATCACCACCGGATTGACGATCTCCAGGTGACTGGGATTGGCCGTCAGGGACAGGTGGACGGAGTTGCCGTCGAAGCTGCGGTCCGACGAGGCGCCCAGGTGGTATTTGACGTCGCCGGAGCCCTCGATGTCGGTGGGCAGGGACGAGCCGCCCTGGAATTCGTGGAAGATGACGCGATAGGGCTTGCCCATCACCGCGGCCAGGACGTTCAGGCGGCCGCGGTGGGGCATGCCCAGCACGATGTCGCGGACGCCCAGGGCGCCGCCGCGCTTGATGATCTGCTCCAGGGCCGGAACCATGGCCTCGCCGCCGTCCAGGCCGAAGCGCTTGGTGCCGGGGAAGCGGCGGTGCAGGAACCGTTCGAAGCCCTCGGCCTCGATCAGCTTCTTGAGAATGGCGATCTTGCCCTTCTCGGTGAAATCGATCTCCTTGTCGCGGCCCTCGATCCGCTCCTGCATCCAGGCCTTCTGGATCGGATCGGAGATGTGCATGTACTGCACGCCGACATCGCCGCAGTAGGTGCGGCGCAGGATGTCGAGGATCTCGCGGACCGTGGAGGTCTCCAGGCCAAGCACATAGTCGAGGAAGATCGGCCGGTCGTAATCGGCCTCCGTGAACCCATAGGAGGCCGGGTCCAGTTCGCTGGCGTCGCCGGGCACGATGGCGATGCCCAGGGGATCGAGATTGGCCCGCAGGTGCCCGCGCATCCGGTAGGCCCGGATCATCATGATGGCGCGGAGGGAATCCAGGGTGGCGGCGCGGACCGTGTCGGTGGAGGCGGCCGGGGTGCGCTCGGCCACCTTCTTTTCAAGCTTGGCTTCCACCGCAGGCCAGAGGCCGTCCAGGGCAGAGAGCCAGTCGGGCCGCGCAGCGGGCGCATCAGGCCTGACCCAGCCGGGCCTCGCCGCGGCCGCCTTGATCTCCTCGGCCCGCTCATGGAGCGAGGCGAAGAAGGCCCGCCACGAGGGCTCCACCGAGCCGGGGTTCTCCGCCCACCGGGCGTAGAGATCTTCTACGAAGGCTCCATTGCCGCCATAGAGGAACGAGGTCTCGGCGAGCACCTCGTTAATCAGACCTGCGTCGTCCGCCATGCTTCCGCTTCCAGACGGTCCGCGAAGCTTCTTGGTGAGAGGAGCCGACGGCGGACCGCCATACGCTTGATTGTGTCAGGCGCCCTTGAGCACCTGGAGCAGGGTTTCGCCGAGTTTCGCCGGAGAGGGCGAGACGCGGATGCCCGCATCTTCCATCGCCGCGATCTTGTCCTCGGCGCCGCCCTTGCCGCCCGAAATGATTGCGCCCGCGTGACCCATCCGCCGCCCGGGGGGGGCGGTGCGTCCCGCGATGAATCCGACCATAGGCTTCTTCTTCGGTGAATTCTTGATGAATTCCGCCGCCGCTTCCTCGGCTGCGCCGCCGATTTCGCCGATCATGATAATCGACTCAGTCTCGTCGTCGTCGAGGAACATCTGAAGCACGTCGATGAACTCGGTGCCCTTGACCGGGTCGCCGCCGATGCCGACAGCCGTGGTCTGGCCCAAGCCCACCTGGGTGGTCTGAAACACAGCTTCGTAGGTAAGCGTGCCGGAGCGGGAGACAACACCCACCGAGCCGCGCTTGAAGATATTTCCCGGCATGATGCCGATCTTGCACTCGTCCGGGGTCAGGACGCCCGGGCAGTTGGGGCCGATCAGGCGGGACTTGGAGCCCGAGAGGGCGCGCTTGACCTTGACCATGTCGGCCACCGGGATGCCCTCGGTGATGCAGATGATCAGGGGGATCTCGGCCTGGATGGCCTCGAGGATCGAGTCCGCGGCGAACGGCGGCGGGACGTAGATCACGCTGGCCTCGGCGCCGGTCTGGTTGACCGCTTCGCTGACGGTGTCGAACACCGGCAGGCCGATATGGGTCGTGCCGCCCTTACCGGGCGTGACGCCGCCGACCATCTTGGTGCCGTAGGCGATGGCCTGTTCCGAGTGGAAGGTGCCCTGGCTGCCGGTGATGCCCTGGCAGATGACGCGGGTTTCTTTTCCGATGAGGATGGACATTAAGCGGCTCCCCGAACGGCCTTGACGATCTTTTCAGCGCCGTCCGACAGATCATTGGCGGACACGACGTTCAGGCCGCTCTCGGCGATGATCTGCTTGCCGAGCTCGACGTTGGTGCCTTCCAGGCGAACCACCAGGGGCACCTGCAGGCCGACTTCCTTCACGGCTTCGACCACGCCCTCGGCGATGATGTCGCAGCGCATGATGCCGCCGAAGATGTTGACCAGGATCCCCTTCACGCTGGGATCGGCGGTGATGATCTTGAAGGCCGCGATGACCTTCTCCTTGGTGGCGCCGCCGCCCACGTCGAGGAAGTTGGCGGGCTCTGCGCCATAGAGCTTGATGATGTCCATGGTCGCCATGGCCAGGCCCGCGCCATTGACCATGCAGCCGATTTCACCATCCAGGGCGATGTAGGAGAGGTCGTACTTGGACGCCTCGATTTCCTTGTCGTCCTCTTCGCTGGTGTCGCGCAGCTCGACGATGTCGGGATGGCGATAAAGGGCGTTGCCGTCGAAGCTGACCTTGGCGTCCAGCACCCGCAGGTGATCGTCGGCGGTGACGATCAGCGGGTTGATCTCGAGCATCTCCATGTCCTTGGCGAGGAACGCCGCATAGAGCTGGCCGAGCAGGGTGGCGGCTTCCTTGGCCAGACCGCCGGTCAGGCCCAGCGACTTGGCCAGGTTCCGCCCGTGGTGCGGGAAGACGCCGGTGGCCGGATCGATGGAGAAGCTGATGATCTTTTCAGGGGTCGAGGCGGCGACCTCTTCGATGTCCATGCCGCCTTCGGTGGAGGCGACCACCGAGACGCGGCTGGTATCGCGGTCGACCAGCAGGGAGAGGTAGAGCTCCCGGGCGATGGCCGCGCCTTCCTCGATATAGAGGCGGTTGACCTGCTTGCCCTTGGGGCCCGTCTGGTGCGTCACCAGGACGCGGCCGAGCATCTCCTGGGCGTTGGTCTTCACCTCGTCGGCGGACTTGACCACCCGGACCCCGCCCTTGGCGTCGGGACCGAGGCCCTCGAAGCGGCCCTTGCCGCGTCCGCCGGCGTGGATCTGGGATTTGACGACCCAGACCGGGCCTCCCAGCTTCGCGGCGGCCTGGGCGGCCTCTTCGACGGTGTGGGCGGCGAAGCCGCGCGGGACCGCCACGCCGAACTCTGCGAGGACGGCTTTGGCTTGATGCTCGTGGATGTTCATGAGGCTGCGATTTGTCGCTAAAATCGTCTCGCCCGGACCGGCGAGTTCTCGGGCTTATAGGCGCCGCCTCCGAGCGTGGCAACCCGCTAACCCGACGTCACACCCCAACCAAAGTGACATGGGCGCCTCAGCCAAAGAATAGGTCCCACATGGTGCGGCCGGGAATGAAGGCGATGATCAGATTGATCGCAAAGGCGCCATAGAACAGGCCCATCATCGCGCGTCTGTGGCGGGCCACGTCGCGGCGCTTCGCCCAGATCACCGCCAGCGGCAGGATGATCAGGGTCCAGCCGGTGAAGAGATGGATCAGCGACCAGCGGCCATGGTTCAGGCTGGTGATGAACAGGGTGGAGAGCGCCGTGGTCATGACCAGCGCCACCCACACCCAGCCCGCCGTCCGATGGAAGGTCCGCCCCTTGCGCGCCGTCATGAGCGCTGCGCCGAGGACCAGGGCGGCCAGGGCGGTATAGAGGTGAATCCTGATGACCGGCGACAGGCCGGCCAGAACGGCGAAGTCCGGGGCGTGGGGCCGGGCGGCGGCCAGCTCCCGTCCGATCGCCGGCCAGATCCCCCACATGGCGCCGGCCAGGATGACCAGCACCACCCCCAGGCTCAGGGCGAAGCCTCGGCCGAAGGTCATGGTCTTCAGGGGGCTCAGGCGGGACTGGCTGTCTTGCGGGGCGAGCGACATGGGGTATCTCCTTCCATTGCGGCGGCGCCGCGATCTGAGCGGAGACAAGGGTTGGGACGTGCGTGCGACCAGCGAGGTTTCGTGGAATGACGCCCGGCCGTCGTGAAACGCCGCCCCCCGCCGCCGACGAAACGTCGACGGCAGGGCGCCCCCTGACCTTCGGGCCCTACGAGGACCGGGCCGGCTGGCTGCGGGGTCTGGGTCTGGCCCTGGCGGTGGGCGGCTTCCTGGCCCTTTCGGGGGCCTTCGCTGACGAAGACACCTCCCTGGCTGAGCGACTGGCCTACTGGATGCCGATGATGGGCGTCGGGGCCCTGTGGGGCGGGTTCATCGCCCGGGCCTTCTTTCCCGATCATGGGGACGAGGACGTTCCGCCTCGAGATATGTGGCTCAAATGTCTGTGGGCCGCCTTGGCCATGGCCTTGCCGTTCACCGGCATGGTCTGGACAGCGACCTGGCTGGTGTTCGGCCATCAGATTCCCTGGCGGGGCCTGCCCTATCTGTTCGGCAGCGTCTTCGTCCTGTCCCTGGCCATGACGGCGCTGAACACCCTGGTGGAAAGCCGCCGGCAGGCGATGCGGCGGCTCCGCGCCGCGCCGCCCCCCGCCAAGCCGGTCCGGTTCCTGGAGCGATTGCCGCCGCGCCTGCGCGCGGCCGACCTCCACGCCATCGCGGCCGAAGACCACTATCTGCGCCTGCACACCTCCAAGGGCCAGGACCTGATCCTCATGCGCCTGGGGGATGCGGTCGACGAGCTGCAGGGGCTGGAAGGCGCCCAGGTCCACCGGTCCTGGTGGGTGGCCCGGGCCGCGGTCGAGGATGTCCGCCGGGGCGACGGCCGCGCCGTCCTGACCCTGAAGGGCGGGATCGAGGTCCCTGTCAGCCGCACCTATTCCCGCCTGCTGCGTGAGGCGGGCTGGTACTAGCCGGACGGCGCGCGCCGGGCCCGCCAGGCCGCGCGGCTCTGACCCCAGACGTCGACCGCGACATCCATCGGGACCGGCAAATGGGCCTGGCGAAGGACCGCCGATCCCAGCCGTTGCGCCACCGCCTGCGAGTTGGCGTTGGCCGGCTCAATGGTGTGGATCACCTCGTCCCAGCCCAGCTGGTCGAAGGCGAAGTCCATGGCGGCGGTCGCCCCTTCGGTGGCGTAGCCCCGGCCCCAGCAGTCGCGGATGATCCCCCAGCCGACCTCTGTGCCGGGCCAACCGTGCGGGCGCCACGGGCCCAGCCGGCCGATCCACCGGCCGCTCTCCTTCTCGATCACCGAGAACATGGAAAAGCCCTCCATGGACCAGGCGCCGGCGATGGTCATCATCGAGCGCCAGACCTGGGCCGGAGTCATAGGCCCGCCGATGTATCGCGCGGCCTCTTCATCCTCGGAAAAGGCGCACCAGGCCTCGAAATCGGTCATGGCCGGCGGACGCAGGATCAGCCGCTCGGTTTCAAGGGTCGGCCCCGGCGCCTGACCCGTCGCCATGGTGTTCCCGCTCATGAGCCTCCCCCCGGTCGCATCGTTCAGCCGCAATTCAGGCGTAAGCGCCCAGCCTTGTCGATACCCGCTCGCCAGATCATAAGCCGCCCGCCGATGAACCTCGACACCCCAGACCCCGACACCTCACAGCCTGAGGGCCCCGCGTCGCAGGATGACACCCTGCGCCTGCAGCCGACCGAGCCGACGCCGAAGCGGACCAGACCGCGGGCCCTGTGGATCGCCGTGGGCGGGGGACTGGCCCTGGTGGGCGCGCTGGCCCTCGGTCTGGCCCTGCCGGGCGAGCCGCCAGACATGGCCGCCCCCGGCGCCGAAACCCTCGACATCCAGGTGGCCGCCCGACAGCAACCGCCTCCGGCGCCTGCGCCTGGAACACCTCTCGAGGTGCTGCCCGAGGCGATGGCCAAGGCCGCCCCGCACAATCCGCCGCCGGCCCCCCCGCCGCGGCCGGACCCCGATCTCGCCCAGGCGCCCCGCGCTCCCGAGGCGCCGCCCTGGACCGAAGAGGCCCTCCGGCGGCCCGCCAGCATGGTTGCGCCGGCCACCTTCGACTGCCGACGGGCCCGCACACCGGCCGAACGGGTGGTCTGCGCCGATCCGGCCCTGGCGCAGGCCGACCAGGATCTGGCCGCCGCCTACGACCAGGCCCTGGCCGCCGGGGTCCCTGACTGGCGGCTGGAGCGGCAGCAACGTCGCTGGCTGCGGGCCAGGGAGGACGCCGCCCGGGACGCGCCGGGCGCCGTGGCTGAGGTCTATGCGGCTCGCATCGTCGAGCTTCAGGCCCTGGCCGATCTCGCGCCGCCGGAACAACCGGGCTGGCCGCCGTCCTGGTGAGCCGCAAGGAAAAGGGCGGCCCAGGTCTCCCTGGGCCGCCCTCTGCAGGGGGTTGGCGAATGGGAGGCTAGCGCCGCCCGATCAGCCGAGCATGTCCTTGACGGTGTCGCGCTCGCCGACCAGCTCGTCATTGGTGATGGCGATCTTCGACTTGGCGAACTCGTCCATCTCGTAGGTGGTGACGACTTCGTAGGCGCCCGGCGCAGTGGTCTTCACTGGCATGCCGGCCCAGACCCCTTCGGCGAAGCCGTAGCGGCCTTCCGAATTGACGGCGACGGAGTGGATCTTGCCGGGCGTGACCAGGTCGCGGACATGGTCGATCAGGGCGTTGGCCGCCGAGGCCGCCGAGCTCTGGCCGCGGGCCTCGATGATGGCCGCGCCGCGCTTGCCCACGGTGGGCAGATAGTCGTTCTTCAGCCAGGCTTCGTCGCCGATGACGTCGGCGGCGGCCTTGCCGCCGATCTTGGCGTGGGTGAAGTCGGCGAACATGGTCGGGCTGTGGTTGCCGTAGATGTAGAGGTCGCTGACGTCGTTGATCGAGACGCCGGCCTTCTTGGCCAGCTGGGCGCGGCCGCGGTTCTCGTCCAGGCGCACCATGGCGGTGAAGCGGTCGGGCGTCAGGCGCTTGGCCTGGCTGGCGGCGATCATCACATTGGTGTTGCAGGGGTTGCCGACCACGGCGACGCGGGCGTCATCGGCGGCGACCGCATCGATGGCCTGGCCCTGGGCGATGAAGATCTTGCCGTTGTCCTTCAGCAGGTCGGCGCGCTCCATGCCGGGGCCGCGGGGCTTGGAGCCCACCAGCAGGCTCCAGTTGGCGTCCTTGAAGGCCACCTTCGGATCGTCGGTCAGCACCATGTCGGCCAGCAGCGGGAAGGCGCAGTCGTCCAGCTCCATGGCGACGCCCTTCAGGGCCTTCTGGGCGCCTTCGGTGGGGATTTCGAGCATCTGCAGGATGACCGGCTGGTCCTTGCCGAGCATTTCGCCCGAGGCGATGCGGAAGAGCAGGGCGTAGCCGATATTGCCGGCCGCGCCGGTGACCGCCACGCGGACGGGGGGCTTCGTGGTCATGGAGGGCTCTCCTGGATAGGGCCAAGACGTCGTGTGTGGGCGGTCCCGTAGCCCAAGGAGCGCCCCTGCGGCAAGGGCGGCGGCGCGCGCCCTTGCCCGGGGCGGCGGCCTTGAGCAGTGTGGGGCATGTTTCAACTCGACCCCGCCTTTGCGGCCACCTCCCATGAGATTGGCGATCTTGGCCTATGCGCCGCCCGGCTGCAGGACGACGCCCGCTATCCCTGGATCGTGCTCCTGCCCCGCCGCGCCGGTCTGCGTGAGCTGGAAGACCTGCCCCCAGAGGCGCTTTCAACCCTCATGCAGGAGGTCCTGGCGGCCGGCCGCGCCGTCCGGGCCCTGGGCGCGGCCTCAGGGCGCGCGGTGGAAAAGCTGAATATCGGGGCCCTGGGCAATGTCACGCCCCAGCTGCACATCCATGTGGTCGGCCGTCGCTCTGACGATCCCGCCTGGCCAGACCCCGTCTGGGGGCGCGGCGGCGCGAGGGCCTATGACGCAGTCGAGCTGGCGACCGCCCTGGCCACGGCCGGTCTGGCCCTGGGTCTCTAGCCTCAGGCGGCGGCGCGCTGAAGGCCCCCGCCGCTGCTCGTGGAAATGCGGAAATGGGCGATCATCTGCCGCAGGCGGTCGGCCTCGTGGCTGACCGACTGGCTGGCGGCGGTGCTTTCTTCCGACATGGCGGCGTTCTGCTGGGTCACAGAGTCCATCTGGCTGACGGCCTGGCTGACCAGTGCCAGGGCGTGGGCCTGTTCCTCGGCGGAGCTGGCGATCTCGGCGACCAGGCTGTCGATGGCGCTGACCTGCTCGGTGATTTCCGAGATCGCCCCACCTGTGCGGCGGACAAGGCCGACGCCTTCATTGACGTTCTCGCTCGAGGCGGCGATCAGGCCCTTGATCTCCTTGGCCGCGTCGGCCGAGCGCTGGGCCAGCGCCCGGACTTCGGAGGCGACCACCGCAAAGCCCCGGCCGGCGTCCCCGGCCCGGGCAGCCTCGACCCCTGCGTTCAGGGCCAGGAGGTTGGTCTGGAAGGCGATTTCGTCGATGACCCCGATGATGGTGGAGATGCGGTCGGCCGAGGTCTCGATCCGGGCCATGGCCTCGACCGCGTCGCGGACCACTGCGCTGGTGTCCTGCGAGGCCTTGGACGTCCCGGCGATCACATGGCGGGTGTGGCCCACCCCATTGGCGGTCTTGCGGACCGACTGAGCCGTCTGCTCCAGGGCCGCGGCGGATTCCTCCAGGCTCGCGGCCTGCTGCTCGGTGCGGCGCGACAGGGCGTCGGAGGCGCGGCTCAGCTCCTCAGCGCTGCCATGCAGGGTGCCGGTGAGTTCGGCGATGGCGCCCATGATGTCACTGACCCGGTCCATGGCGCCGTTATAGTCCGTGGCCAGTTGCAGATAGGCCTCAGGCAGGTCCCGCGAGAGGCGGTGGGTCAGGTCGCCGTCGGCCAGCCGGCTGATCGCCGCCCCGATGCTGCCGGCCACCAGGGCCCGCTCCTCGGCCAGGGCCCGGGCCTCGGCCGCCTGACGATCCTTCAGGGCTCGCGCTTCGGCCTGGGCCAGTTCGGCGTCGGCCTCCCGCTTGGCCACCAGAATGTCCCGGAAATGGGCCAGGGCCCGGCTCATGACGCCCAGCTCGTCCCGGCGCTCTCCATGTCGGATGGTGACGCCCGTGTCTCCAGCGGCCAGCCGTCCCATCCCGTCGGTGAGATCGGCCATGGGCCGGGTGATGGAGCGCGCCACCTGCAGGCCCAGGGCGACGACGCCGATCAAGGTGACCGACAGGATCAGGGCAAGCAGGCCCAGGGTGCGCCGGTGGGCGGCGGCGGCCGCCTGGGCCGCGGCGTCCACCTGTTGCGCCAGAGTGTCTTCCAGCCGGTGCAGGGCCTCGGCCCTATGGCCGGCGGCGTCGTTCCAGGCCTCCATTGACGGCGTCTGTCCGGTGCGGATGGCGTCGCGCAGCTCGGCCACGACGCGGTGCTCCGGCGACGCCAGAAAGGCCTTCCAGACCTCGATGACACCTGGCTCGGTGGTGTGGTTGAGATAGGCGAAGGCTGCGGCCTCGCCCCCTTGCAGGCGGCTGATCATGGCCAGGGCCTCGGGGGTCAGGCCGCCGACGGCCAGGCTGCCCAGGGTCAGCGCCCGCTCCTCGGCCGCCAGCTCCTTGCCGATCACCGCCGCGTCATAGGCCCGGAAGGTGGCGCCCAGGGTGTGGCCTTCCTGGGCGGCGTCGATCGCCACCTCCTCCAGGGAGGCGAGCTCCGCCTCGATCAGGTCCGCATATCCCGCCAGCAGGCGCTCCGTCGTCAGGCCGCCGGCGTCGACTTCAGCGCGGAGACTCGGCAGGCCCTCCAGGGCGGCCAGCACCTGGGCGCTGATCTGCGGCGGGGCGTCCGCCACAGCGGCGCGGTAGGCCTGGGCGGCGGCGTCCACCCGGGCCCGCTGGTCGTTCAGGCGATCTGGGGCGGCTCCGGTGACGAGGCTCAGATTCGAAAGGCTGCGCTCGGCCTGCAGCTCGTGCACCAACCGACCCCCGGCCTTGGCGGCGGCGATTTCCTCGAGGATCGCCCCGGTGCGCTGGAGTCCGCTCCAGCTCTGGCCGAGGAGCGCCGCCATGGCGACCAGAAGGGCCAGCAGCGGCGGGACCAGGATCAACTGAATGCGCTTGGAGATGGTCATCGCTTCAGGCCTTCGCCCCAGGGGCATTGAGACATTGAAGCGCGAGCTAAGGGCGGCCAGTGTTTCTCAAGGGTTTATACACCTCGGTCAGATGGCCAGGTTCCGCGCGGGGCGACGGACGACGGAATCGGAAAAAGAGCAATTACGTCAGTGATATAGCCCTCACGAGCTGCAGGTTCGTCTCCTGGTTGCATTCTGGCCTGCGGCAACCTGACGCAGCGGGCGGGTCTAGCGCCGACGCATCACCACGCTACGCGGGGCGCCGTCCTCCAGCATGTCCCCAGACCACTGGCCCTCGGCGGCGGCTGAGAGGGAGATCACGGTGGGCGGGGCGCCGCGCCGGGGGGTGAAGCGCAGGGTCACCTGGCCGCCGCGGCGCTCGATGTGGTCGAGGAAGCCGAAGCCGTCGAGGGCGCCCGGCCGGCGGGCGTCGCGCCACGCGCCTTCCAGCGGCCCAGATCCGCGGTCGACGAATCGCAGGGCGTAGAGATCCTGGCCGGCGGCGGTCATCAGCGCCCAGCCGCCGTCCAGCGGGCCCTGGAGCCCCTGGGCCGAGTCGAAGGAGGCTCTCAGCCGCTCCTCATAGCTGCGCTCCTCGGCGCTGAGCTGGCCAGCCACGGCCTGGCGTTCATCGAGGAAGACCGGCTGCGAGGCGATGGTGCGCGCGGGCCGCGGGGCGGGCGTCTGGACCACCGGAGCCGGCCGGACGCCCGCTGGCGCGGCTGAGGCCGGAGGAGGTGCGGCCGGGGTCGGAGTCGGGGTCGCCGCGGGTGAAGGCGTAGGCGTGGGGGCAGGGGCCGTCTCGGGGGCCGCGGGCGGCGCAGTCGCCAGGGGACCATCGCCCCCCAGCAGATCGCCGATGGGGTCAGCTGACTGGGCCAGGGCGGGACCGGCCGCCGCCAGGGCGAGGAGGGCCGCGATCACGGGCCGGGGCGTCAGGCTGGGACGCACAGGCGTGTGGGCTGGGCGGCGGGGCGGGGCGGTCCATCCCATGGGGCGAGGCTCCTTGGTCTTCTGGCGTCCGGTCAGGTCGCGGCGATGGCGTCGGCCGCGGCGAGCAGGCGCCGCGCCTGTTCCAGGTGCAGCCGCTCGACCATGCGCCCCTCCACACGAAGGACGCCCCTAGCGGTGTTTTCGGGCGAATCAAAGGCCTCCACCACCCGGCGGGCCCAGGCTACGGCGTCGGGATCAGGGGTGAAGGCGCGGTTGGCGGCCTCGATCTGGCTGGGATGGATCAGGGTCTTGCCGTCGAAACCGAAGGCCTCGCCCTGGGCGCATTGGCGCGCCAGCCCCTGGGCGTCTTCAATGCCGTTGAAGACCCCGTCCAGGATCACAAGTCCGTGCGCGCGGGCCGCAGCCACCATCAGCGACAGGGGCGCCAGCAGGGGCGCGCGCTGGGCGTCGAGCCGGCAGCCCATCTCCTTGGCGAGATCATTGGTCCCGGCCACCAGGGTGGTCAGGCCATGAGCCTTCGCCGCCGCCCCCAGGGCGTCGAGGCGGAACAGGACCTGGCAGGTCTCCACCATGGCCCACAGGGCCACACCTTCGGGAAGGGCCTGGGCATAGGCGCCCAGGTCGTCGGGCCCATTGATCTTGGGAACGAGAATGGCGTCGGGGCGGGCCTCGGCGGCGGCGGCCAGATCGGCCTCGCCCCACTCGGTGGTCAGGCCGTTGATGCGGATGACCACCTCCCGGGCCCCAAACCCGCCTTCGGCGGCGGCCGCGCAGGCCGCCTGGCGGGCCTCGGCCTTGGCGTCGGGCGCCACGGCGTCTTCCAGGTCGAGGATGACCACGTCGCAGGCCAGGTCCGGGGCCTTGGCCAGGGCCCTAGGATTGGCGGCGGGCATATAGAGGGCGCTGCGCCGGGGGCGGCCGGGCGGCGGGACGGCGTCGGCGGACGGCGGACTCATGGGTGCGGGACTCCCTTGGCGCAGGCCTCGTCTTAGCGTCTAGGATAGGACCATGACCATCCGATACGACGCCGAGGCCAAGAACGTTCTGGGGGGAGAGCTTCTCCGCTGCTCGATGGACCCGGTGACCGGGTTTTTCCGCAATGGCTGCTGCGAGACCGGTCCCCATGACGTGGGGCTGCATACGGTCTGCGCGGTGATGACCGCCGATTTCCTCACCTTCTCCCGGTCCCGGGGCAACGACCTGTCGACCCCCGTCCCCGAAAGCGGCTTTCCCGGCCTGCGGCCCGGCGACCGCTGGTGCCTGTGCGCGCCGCGCTGGAAGGAGGCGCTGGACGCCGGCTGCGCCCCGAAGCTCGTTCTCGAGGCGACCCACGAGGAGACCCTGGCCATCGTGCCCCTGGGCGTGCTGAAGGACTACGCCGCCGCCTGAGGTCGGGCGCCATGGCGTTCCTAGACCAGGGGATAGTCCCGCTCCAGCTCATAGGCCGGCCCGCTCGAGCCCTTGCGGCTGGAATAGAGGCCGAAGCTGGCCACGAAGAAGGGCGGCGATTTCAATAGGTTGTGGGTCTGGATCCAGGCCGCCACAGCCGCCGGCTCGGGCCGTGACAGATAGGCCAGCGTCACATGAGGCCGATAGTTGCGGCGATCGGGCGCCAGACCGGCCCGACGCGCGGCGGCCTCGCACCGTCCCGCCAACTGGCGCAGGGCCGCATTCTCCGCTACCCCGGCCCAGACCGCATGGATATCCCGGCCCTCGCCGAAGGCGCCGACCCCCTCCAGCTGGATCTCCAGCGGACGGCCGGTGACGCAGCCCAGTTCGGCGTTCAGGTCGTCTGCCTGATTTTCCGGGATCTCGCCGAAGAAACGCAGGGTGATGTGCAGGGCCTCCAGGGGCCGCCAGCGGGCGCCCTCGAGGTCCCGTTGCCGGGCGCTCAGGGCCAGGGCGACATCCTCAGGGACAGCCAGGGCGGCGAACAGGCGAAGCATGAAGGGGTTCTAGACAGGCTGGCGGCGGCTTCCAAGCCGCCCCGGCGGCGGCGGCGGGCCTGAAACCCGCAACGGAACTGGCGGTAGGCCTTGCCCCCTTTCCGGTTATCCTTGTCAGGAGGCCCCAGGCTCCCGATATTAGGCAGGCGTCCAATCGTGGACGCGCACAAGAAAGGGCTTTGCCTCGATGAGCGACTTCAACCGCGCCCACGCGCGCTCGATCCCCGCGGATCGCGCCGACATGTCGGTGGACGCGGGTCTTCGCGCTTTCATGCTTGGCGTCTACAACAAGGTGGCGCTTGGTCTCGTCCTGTCGGCCGCTCTGGCCTTCGTGACCGGTCAATACCCGCCTGTCCGCGACCTGATGTACACGGTCACGCCGGACGGACGCCTGGCCGGAATGACCCTCCTGGGGATGATTGTGGCGTTCGCGCCGCTGGCCGTGATGCTGTTTGGGGCCTTCGCCCTGAAGAACGCCACGCCGAAGACCTCCGGGATGCTCTACTGGACCATCGTCGCCCTGATCGGCGCCGGCATGGGCGTGCTGACCCTGGTCTATACCGGCGGATCCATCGCCTCGACCTTCCTGATCACGGCCACGGCCTTCGGCGGCCTGTCCCTGTTCGGCTACACCACCAAGAAGGACCTGACGGCCTTCGGCAGCTTCCTGATCGTCGGCCTGTTCGGCCTGATCATCGCCATGGTGGTCAATATGTTCATCCAGAACTCGATGATGAACTTCATCATCAGCGTTCTCGGCGTGCTGATCTTCGCGGGCCTGATCGCCTTCGACACCCAGCGCCTGAAGATGACCTATTACCAGCTGGGCGGCGACGAAGCGGCCATGGGGGTTGCGACCAACTACGGGGCGCTGAGCCTCTACATCAACTTCATCAACCTGTTCCAATTCCTGCTGGCCATCTTCGGCGACCGCCGCTAGGCGCCCAGCAGAGACCCACGAACGACGAAGCCCCGGCGGTTCACCGCCGGGGCTTTTTCGTGGGCGCAGATGACGCCGGCGGTTCAGGCCGCCTTCTTGGCCTTCTTCTTCTTCTTGCCCTCGCCCTTGGCCGGCTTGTCCTTGGGAGCCTTGTCCTTCTTGGGCTTGCCAGCCTTGGGAGCGGCCTCGCCGCCTTGGGGTTCGGCGCCCGTCTCGCCCGCCGCCACCATCTGGCGCAGCTGGGCCAGGAAGGTCTCGCGCTTCCCGCCGCTGACGAGACGCATCAGCCGCTCGTCGGCCTGGGCCATCTTGGGCCGCGCCTCAGCCAGAACCGCGACGCCCGCCTCGGTCAGCCGCACCGCATTGGCCCGGGCGTCGGCCTGGGAGCGCTCCCTGGCCAACAGGCCCTTGGCGATCATCCGGGCGGCCATGTCGGCCAGGGTGGAGCGGTCGATGCCGGTGGCGCGCACCAAGTCGGTCTGGGTCAGGCCTTCCTGGGCCTCAACCGCCGACAGCACGGCATATTGTCTCTGGGTCAGGTCGCTGTCGCCGAAGGTCTCGGCATAGATGTCCAGGGAGACCTGCAGGGCCCGGTGCAACAGATGGCTGGGGGAGCCGTCGAGGGCCGGCACGCCCGAGCCGCCGGCGTCGAGGTCATCTGCATTCTTGTTCTTCGCCATCGGCCCGCTCTCCCCGCGTCAAACCCGACCGCAAGAAAGGATATAGGCCTTGTGCGTCGCTTTGACGACGGAAGGTCCGTGGGCGGCGCAAAGCCGCCGGCCATCTGCTCAGCCAGGGGTCGGCGGCGGGGGCGGCTCGTCGCTCTTGGCGTATTTCATCATCAGCGGCACCTGGGTGAAGGAGAAGACCAGGGTCAGGATCAGAATGCCGGGCATGCGGAACAGCACCCAGACCTCATCGCTCTGGGTGCGCCAGACCACCTCGTTCAACCCCGCCAGGAAGGCGAAGAACAGGCCGTAGCTCAGGGTCAGTTTTCGCCAGGCCACGTCCGGCAGCTGGACGCTGGACCCCATCAGCAGCTTCAGGGGGCTCTTGCCGAAGGCCATCCCGCCCAGCAGGCCGACGGCGAACAGTAGATTCATGATGGTCGGCTTGATCTTCACGAAGGTGGGGTCATTGAAGATCACGGTCAGCGCGCCGAAGAACAGCGCCGCCCCCCCGGAGATGGCCGGCAGAGGTGCGATGCGTCGCTCGAAAATCAGGCCGATCACCAGGGCCACGGCCGAGCCGCCGATGAGCCACTTGGTGGCCTCCACCAGATCGCGGCCCGACAGGAAGAAGCCGACCAGGAAGGTGATCAGGCCCCCGTAGTCGACGACGAAACGGACGGCGCGGCGGGTCTGCGGCGAAAGCCTCATGGGGTGTCCAGTCCGACCAGGGACCTCGCAAAGGCCCGGGGTTCAAAGGGTTGCAGATCATCGACCCCTTCGCCAACCCCGATCAGCTTGATCGGCGAGTCAGACGCCTGGGCCACAGGCACCAGCACCCCGCCACGCGCCGTGCCGTCCAGCTTGGTCATGACGATGCCGGAGACGCCGATCTGGTTGCCGAAGATGTTCTCCTGGGCGAGCGCATTGCGCCCCACCGTGGCGTCCAGCACCAGCAGGGTCTCGTGCGGGGCCTCGGGATCGACCTTTTTCAGCACCCGGTTGATCTTCAGGAGCTCGTCCATCAGCCCCTGCTTGTTCTGCAAGCGGCCGGCGGTGTCGATCAGCAGGACGTCGTAGTTCTCGGCTCGCGCCCGCTCCAGGGCGTCATAGGCCAGGCCCGCGGCGTCCGAGCCCGTGGGCCTCGACATGAAGTCGGCGCCGGCCCGCTGCGCCCACACCGCCAGCTGTTCAACCGCCGCGGCGCGGAAGGTGTCGCCGGCCGCCACCAGCACCTTGGCGCCCTGGCGGGTCAGATCTGTGGCGATCTTGCCCAGCGTCGTGGTCTTGCCCGAGCCGTTGACGCCGATGAACATCACCACATAGGGCTTGGGGCCGCCTAAGGGGTCGAAGGTCCCGCGGCGGACGGCCAGCTCGTCGCCGATAGCCTGGGCCAGGGCCTCCTTGATCTCGGTCTCGTCGGCGGACTTGCCGAAACGGGTCTCGGCGAAACGGGCGGTGATCCGGGCGGCCGAATGGGGGCCCAGATCGGCCTCGATCAGCATCTCCTCCAGCTCGTCCAGCTTGGCCTGGTCGAGGGGCTGCTTGACGAAGCTCGCCACCACGGTTTCCGACATCTGCCGCGACGAGCGCGAGAGGCCGGTGGTCAGCCGCTGAAGCCAGCCCTGTTTTTCCTGCGTCATGGGCCGCTTCTAACGCCGGCGGCGCCCGCCGTCACCTGACCAGTCACCGGGCGCTCGCAGGATCCTCGCCCAGGGGCTAGCATCCGTCCAACCCGCCCGCTGGGAGCTCAAATCATGGAAGATGGCCTGGGCGCGGCCCTTGTCTGGCTGGACTATGCGGCGGTCTTCGTCTTCGGCGCCTCGGGCGCCTTGGCCGCGGCCCGGCGCAAGCACGACATCGTCACCTTTACCTTCTTCGCCGCCGTCACCGGCGTCGGCGGCGGCACCCTGCGTGACCTGCTGATCGACGCCCCGGTCTTCTGGGTGATCGCGCCGGAGTATCTGATCGCGCCCCTGGCCGCGGCCCTGGCCGTCTGGCTGTTCGGGGCCGGCAAGGCGCGGCTGTTCATCCTCACCTGGCTGGATGCGCTGGGCCTGTGCGCCTACGCCGTGGTGGGCGCGGCCAAGGCCCTAGCCTTCGGGGTCCCGGCCGGCGCGGCCGTGGTCATGGGGGTGCTCACCGCCACCTTCGGCGGCGTGCTGCGCGACGTGCTGGCCGAGGAGCCCTCGGTGCTGCTCAAGCGCGAGATCTATGTCTCCGCCGCCCTGGTGGGGGCCGGCGCCTTCGTGATCCTGAACGTGGCGGGCGTCCCCCAGATGCCCGCCGCGCTGGCCGGCTTCGCCATCGGCCTGGCGGTCCGGGCCGGCGCCATCCTCTTCCGCTGGTCCCTGCCCGGCTTCCCGGGGCGGACGACGACGGATGAGTCGGACTGACGCGTCTCGTTCCGGATTATCGTCCGTCCCGAGCCTCCAGGTCGGCGATGAGGTCGCGCATCTCGGCGATCTCCCGCTCCTGCGCCGCGATGATCTCGTCGGCCAGCTCGCGAACCCGGGGGTCGGTGATCTGCGCGCGCTTGCTGGTCATGATGGCGATGGAATGGTGCGGGATCATGGCGGACATGTAGTCGGTGTCGTCCACCGTCGCCTGACCGCGGACCAGCCAGAGCGAACCGGCGAAGACCAGGACCGCGCCGGCGAAGATCGCGATGTTGACCAGCCGGTTCTTGTACATGCTCAGCATGAATCCGAGCATGATCACCGCCATGGTCGCCCCCATCAGCAGGGCCATCCAGGCGCGGGTTTCGCTGAAGAACACGTGCTCGATCGCATAGGTGTTCAGGTACATCAGCCCGTACATCACCAAGGTCGAGGTCACGATCATGGCGGCGAAGCGCCAATAGGACATCTGCATCTGGGTCTCCTTGCGGATGCGGCTGTCGCCGCGGCGCCCTTACGCGCCGCCGCAACCCCGTCGCGGGCGGTCCCCGGGGGCGCCAAGCTCCAGCCTCTGCCAGCCCCTAACGGGGTTGGGCGCAAGATGGTTGCAGATCGGGTTTGGGCCCTTACGCCGCCGCCAGGGCGGGAACGACCGCCTGGGCCTTGCCGCCAGCGTAGCCGGTGATGCGCAAGGGCGTAATCTGACCGACGACGGCCTCACCCTCAAAGACGATCTCGGTGAAGTCCGGGGCGCGGGCGAAGCCGGGGCGCTCGATCAGGGCCTCGACCGTGCGGCCGACCTGGGTCTGAAGGTGGCGGGTCAGCGCCGCTTCGCCCGCCGCCCGCAGGGCCGCGGCGCGGGCCTTGATCACAGCCTTCGGCAGCTGGGGCATCCGGGCGGCCGGCGTGCCGGGCCTGGGGCTGAACGGGAAGACGTGCAGGTAGGACAGCCCCGCTTCCTCAACCAGCTTCAGGGTGTTGGCGAACATCTCGTCCGTCTCGGTGGGGAAGCCGGCGATCAGGTCGGCGCCAAAGGCCACGTCCGGGCGCACGGCGCGGACCTTGGCCACCAGGGCCAGGGCGTCGGCCCGGCTGTGGCGACGCTTCATCCGCTTGAGGATCATGTCGTCCCCGGCCTGCAGGGACAGGTGCAGATAGGGCGCCAGCCGCGGCTCGGCCGCAAACAAGGCCAGCAGATCATCGTCGATCTCGGCCGCATCGATGGACGACAGGCGCAGGCGCGGCAGTTCCGGAACCAGCTTCAGGATCCGCCCGACCAGCTGGCCAAGGCTCGGCTGGCCCGGCAGGTCGGCGCCCCAGCTGGTGACGTCCACGCCGGTCAGCACCACCTCGGCATAGCCTTCAGCGGCCAGGCGGCGGACCTGTTCGACTACCTCGCCGGCCGGCGCCGAGCGGGAATTGCCGCGGCCGAACGGGATGATGCAGAAGGTGCAGCGATGGTCGCAGCCGTTCTGCACCTCCACATAGGCCCGGGCGCGATCCTTCAGGCCATCGATCAGATGGCCGGCGGTCTCGCGCACGCTCATGATGTCGTTGACCCGCACCCGGCCCTCGGCCGGGCGGTCGAGATAGGCGCCGGCCGCGCTCTTCTCCGCATTGCCCAGGACGAGATCGACCTCGTCCATGGCGGCGAATGCGGCCGGATCGATCTGGGCCGCGCAGCCGGTGACGATCACCCGGGCGCCGGGCCGCTCACGGCGGGCCTTGCGGATCGCCTGGCGGGCCTGGCGCACGGCCTCGTTGGTCACCGCGCAGG
Source organism: Caulobacteraceae bacterium UBA3198 (assembly GCA_002363865.1). Taxonomy (GTDB): domain Bacteria; phylum Pseudomonadota; class Alphaproteobacteria; order Caulobacterales; family Caulobacteraceae; genus Phenylobacterium. The sequence continues at coordinate 509,791 of DEWY01000006.1, read as the reverse complement.
TGTTGAAGACGATGGCGTCGGAAAGGCCATCCTCAGCGGCCCGGGCGCGGATGACCTCGCTCTCATAGGCGTTCAGCCGGCAGCCAAAGGTGACGATGTCCACGCCGGGCGTGGTCTCCCCGCTCACGGCAGGGTTCCGCTGAAGTCGAGGCTGGCCGGGCCGGTCATGATCACGTGGCCGTCGGCCTCGCGCCACTCGATGGTCAGGTCGCCGCCGTCCAGCTCCAGCCGCGCCTTGCGATCGGTGAGCCCCCGCCGGGCGCAGGCCACCAGCGCCGCGCAGGCGCCGGTGCCGCAGGCCTTCGTAAGGCCCGCCCCGCGCTCCCAGACCCGCAGGCGGATGTGATCGCGCGCCTTGACCTGGGCGAAGCCCACATTGACCCCTTCGGGGAACAGCCGGTGATGCTCGATCATCGGGCCGACTTCGCGCACCGGGGCGGTCTCGATATCGTCCACGAAGAAGACCACGTGCGGATTGCCCATGGAGACGGCGCCCGGCGTATGCAGCAGGGGCGCGTCGATCGGGCCCACCTGCAGCTCGATGCCGCGGGTGTCCATGGGCTCGTCCAGGGGGATGTCGGTCCAGTCGAGGCCGGGCTCGCCCATGTCGACGCTGACCATGTGGTCGCCAGCCCTGCTGGTGCGCAGCAGGCGGCCGCCCACCTCCAGCACGGCGGCGTCGCGGCCTGAGGCCTCCATGACCAGCCAACCGACGCAGCGCGAGCCATTGCCGCAGGCGCCGACCTCTTCGCCATCAGCGTTCCAGAAGCGGACCCGCACATCGGCCTCGCCCACCGCCGGCTCGATGGCGATCAGCTGGTCGCAGCCGATCCCGCCCTCGCGGTCAGCGATGGCGCGCACCTCCTCTGCGCTGGGCGCAAAGGGTTGGCTGCGGGCCTCGACCACGACGAAGTCGTTGCCGAGCCCGTTCATCTTCAGGAACGGACGGCTCATGGCGGCCGACATATAGGGCAGAAGCCTGACCAAATCATCCCGCCTGACGCAGGCGAGGGAAGACAGATCGGCCCCGCCAGTTCTAGGAAAGGGGCATGAACACCCTGCTTCCCCTGCTCTGCGCCGCCCTTCTGATCCCCGCCGCCGCCGTGGCCCAAACCGCGGGGCCGCCGGTGAGCCCCCCGCGGGCCGGCGCGCCCGATCCCTTCCAGTGGCTGGAAGAGGTGGACGGTCCCCGGGCCATGGCCTGGGTGGAAGCGCAGAACGCCAAGGCGCAAGTCAGGCTCGACGGCGATCCCCGCTATGAGGCTCTGCTGGCCGAAGCCCGGGCGATCTTCAGCGCTGAAGACCGGATCGCCACCCCCAGTTTCCGGGCCGGCGGGGTGGACAATCTCTGGCAGGACGACGCCAACCCTCACGGTCTGTGGCGCCATGCGAGCCTGGAGGCCTACGCCGCCGGCGCGCCCGACTGGACGCCGGTGCTGGACATGGACGCCCTGGCGGGGGCCGAGGACCGCAACTGGTTCTTCCATGGCGCGGACTGCCTGAAGCCCGCCCAGACCCTCTGCCTGGTGGAGCTGTCAGATGGGGGCGGCGACGCCGTCGAGATCCGCGAGTTCGACACAAAGACGCGGACCTTTGTCTCCGGCGGCTTCACGTCCCCTGAGGGCAAGCAGAGCGCCGTCTGGCTCGACCCCGACACCCTGCTGGTCGCCCGGGAATGGACGCCGGGCGAGGTCACCGAGTCCGGCTACGCCTATGTCCTGAAGTCGCTCACCCGGGACGGGACGGCCGTCGAGCTCTATCGCGGGGCGCCCAGTGACGTCTCGGTCTCGCCCCTGGTTCTGCGCGGCGAGGACGGTCGGGCGCAGGCGGTGATCGCCCGGCGCGGCCTGACCTTCTACGACAGCGACTATATGCTGCTGGGCGGGCCTGAGCCCGTCCGCCTGAACCTGCCGAAAAAGGCCGAGTATGAGGCCTATGTGAGCGGCCAGGTGGTGTTCTCCCTGCAGGAGGCCCATGGCGACCTGCCGCAGGGCGCCCTGGTGGCCTTCGATCTCACAGCGCTGAAGTCCGATCCGGCCGGCGCCAAGGCCCAGCTGATCTTTGCGCCGGGCCCCCGCCAGGCCATCAAGCAGGTGGGCGCCACAGACAGCCGCCTGGTCGTCGCCATCTTGGAGGACGTGAAGGGCGCCGTGGACGTCTGGCGCTTTGCGGACGGCGCCTGGACCTCCAGCCGCCTCACCCTGCCCGGCGACGCCAACATCTCGCTCACCGACCTGTCGGGCGCCAGCGATCAGCTGTTCCTGAAGATCGAGGGCTTTCTTACGCCCACCAGCCTGTGGCTGGCCGACGCCGCAAGCCTAAGCGCCCGCCAGGTGGCCGCCCTGCCTGACCGGTTCGACGCCTCGACCCATCTGGTGGAGCAGCACTGGGCGACCTCCAGCGACGGCGCCCAGATCCCCTATTTCGTGGTCCGTCCCAAGGGCGCGCCCCTGGATGGCCAGATCCCCACCCTGATGCTGGGCTATGGCGGCTTCGAGATCGCCATGCCGCCCCGCTACATGCCCGAGGCCGGCAAACTGTGGTTCGCCCGGGGCGGCGCCTTCGTGCTGGCCAATATCCGCGGCGGCGGCGAGTTCGGCCCGGCCTGGCACCAGGCGGTGCTGCGGGACAAGCGCCAGCTGGCCTTTGACGACTTCGCCGCCGTCGCCCGCGACCTGACCGCCCGAGGCATCACCTCGCCCCGGCGTCTGGGCATCTATGGCCGCTCCAACGGCGGGGTGCTGACCAGCGTGTCCATGACCCAGCATCCGGAGCTGTGGAACGCCGTGGTGATCGAAAGCCCGCTGATCGACATGCTGCGCTATCACCGCCTGCCGGCCGGGGCCTCCTGGATCGGGGAATATGGCGATCCGGAAGTCGCGGAAGACTACGCCTTCATCGCCCGCTATTCGGCCTATCAAAACCTGAGGGCGGGAGCCGACTACCCGGAGGCCTACATCACCACCAACACCCGCGACGACCGGGTCCATCCCGGCCATGCGCGGAAATTCGCCGCCGCCCTGGAGGCCCTGGGCGCGCCCGTCATCTATTACGAGCCCACCTTCGGCGGTCACGCCAACGACGCCGATCCCCAGCTGAACGCCGCCCGATGGGCTAGGCACTATGTCTATCTGATGCAGCGGTTGATGGACTGAACATCCGCCGCTTGCGGAGCAAGCCCGACCTGAGTAGGTTCCGCGCCTCGCTCAGCGGGCCTGCTTCATCCCAGGCCCCCTTGCTGGCCCTAGGAGAGGTGGCTGAGTGGTCGAAAGCACCGCACTCGAAATGCGGCGTGCCTTTACGGGCACCGTGGGTTCGAATCCCACCCTCTCCGCCACGAGCCGAAAAAGGCTGTTAATTCAATCGCTTTTCTTGGCGCTTGGTCGTGTTGTGTCACAAGTTGTGTCACGCCATCAACATGATCCGCGTCAGGCCAAGATGGTCCGGGTTCGACCGTTGGGGGCGAAGCGGCAGCAGCCGCATTTGCTCCAACGGTTCGCACAATCTGCGAGCGCTGGAGAACGGTAAGGCGTAGCACCCCGTAGCAAGGGTGGGACGAGGCGTTCAGCCGAGCTTGCCCCTTGTTTCGCGCATAGGATGTCGGCGATGCTATGCGCCACGTCACGTTGGGGTGGGGGTTGGCTGATGCCTTGGAATGACGGTCTCGATCCGGGGTCTACTGCATATCAGATTGCCGCGTCCCAGGAGCTGCGCATCCGCGTCCTTGCAGGTCCTGGTGCTGGAAAATCGTTCGCGATGAAGCGTCGGGTCGCGCGGCTGCTCGAGGACGGAAGCCTAAGTGCCGGGCAGGTGCTCGCGGTAACGTTCACGAGGGTGGCAGCGGAAGATTTGCACCGCGAATTGGTCTCGCTCGAAGTACCGAACGCGGAAGACCTTAACGGTCGCACGCTGCATAGCTTGGCCATGGAAATTCTGATGCGCAACCACGTCATGGAGACGCTGGGCCGCACGCCAAGGCCGCTTAACGGGTTTGAGTTGAACCCCTTACTAGAGGACCTCAACCCAGCGTACGGCACGAAACACGAGCGGAGGAAGCTTATCGGTGCCTATGTTGCGGCGTGGTCTAGGCTTCAGCACGAGGTCCCAGGGTATGCAGCCACCGCCGCTGAGCAGGCATTCGCAGATGAATTGACCGACTGGCTGGTTCTCCACCAGGCGATGCACATTGGGGAGGTCATCCCCCACCTCTATCAGTACCTTCGGGACAATCCGGGCGCCCCGGAGAGGGGCGAGTTTCGACACATCCTGATCGATGAGTACCAAGACCTGAACCGCGTCGAACAGGAGGCCCTGGCGCTTCTTGGCGAAGCAGGCGCCGTGTGCGTCATCGGCGACGACGATCAGTCAATTTACAGCTTCAAGCATGCTCACCCTGCTGGGGTTCGCGAGTGGGCTCAGGTCCACAATGCCGAAGATCACGAGATTGGCGAATGTCGCCGTTGTCCGACGACCATCGTTCAGATGGCCAATTCCCTAATCGGCTTCAATCAGGACCGACTACCGCGCCAGATGGCAGAGCGGCCCGAGAATGGCGTGGGACAGGTCGTTATCAGGCAATTCCAGACTGCCGACGACGAGGCCGCCGCTGTCGCAGCAAAGATCGCCCAGTTGATCGAGGATGGGGTCGCTCCGGGTGACATCATCGTGCTCGCGCAACGCGCGGCGTTCGGGACGCCCGTATTTCACCGGCTCCGCGACGCTGGGGTTCCTTGTAAGTCCTACTATGAGGAGTCCGCTCTAGAGACTGAGGCAGCGCAGGAGCGGTTTGCCGTTTTCAAGCTGTTCCTCGACCAAGAGGATCGCGTGTCGCTCCGGTGGCTGCTTGGCTGCAACCACAATCGTTGGCACGCCCCAGCTTACGGGCGGGTCATGGCTCACATGCGCCAATCCGGGCTCTCTCCGTGGGAGACCATGACGCAGCTCGCGAGTGGCACTCTCAGCATCCCGCATACTGCAAGCCTGGTCGCGCGCTTCAACGAGATCGTCCATGAGCTAGATGGCTTGAGCCAAGCGGAAGGGCTCGATGCATTCATCGCGGCCTGGCTTCCCGATCCCGAAGCGGTCTCGTTGCTGCATGAGGCCGTAACCGCTTGCCGCGAGGAGGCTGAAGATGTCGGTCAGCTCTTCGACGGACTGTACGATGCCATCACCGCGCCTGAGGTGCCCCTGGAGGTAGCCGAAGTTCGCGTGATGAGCCTCCACAAGAGTAAGGGCCTGAGTTCTCGCTACGTGTTCATCGTCGGGTGTGTCGAAGGCCTCATTCCTTCGCGCCCAGAAGCGGGCACGCCCCAGGACATCGTCCGGGCCAAGCTCGAAGAGGATCGTCGCCTATTCTACGTTGGGCTAACGAGGGTGAAGGCATCACCGGAGGCTGGGCGCCCGGGCTACCTTGCGATCACCTATCCCATGAGGATGCCCGCTGCTGAAGCGTTCCGGAGCCAAATCGCCGCAGTGTCTACCCAAGGCAATGTGGCGGTCCTCAGGGCAAGTAGGTTCCTTGCGCAGCTAGGACCTACGGCCCCCGCGCCGGCCGTGGGAGAGCTGTAGGGACCCGCTGGCGGCCCCGGGCGGCCGCGCCCTACCAGGCCTCCCCGCCGCGTCCGCCAGCGACGCTCCCTGAGTCTTGGCGACCCCTTCCGATTTCCGTCAAGCTAGGTGTACGCGATAACCTCGGCGTCCGGGTATAGGCGGGCGGTCTCTTTGTAGAGGATCACGTATCCGAGCAGCTTAGTTGCCTGCCAGCCGGGAGGGAGCTGGCTCACCAAATCTCGGATGGCGGTTCTAAGGCTCATGGGCTGGGTGTTACAATTCACAGCCTGATTTTCGAGATCGGCATGCAGGCGCTTGCCACCACCGGGCCGCTGAACGCGCACGGTGTAAGGTACCGCCTTGGAAGTCGGGACACACACTACTTTCCACGCGATAGTGGCGCATGCCTAGACGCTGGAGCCCGCCTCCCATGCTGACCCCCACCGAACAGCCCGGCGCCGGCCCCTCCGCTGAAGTCTCGACCACCGCCGCGGCCTCGCTGGCCCAGGTCTGGGCGGTGTTCGTGCCCATCGACCTCGCGCAGGTCTTTCCGAGGGGCTCCGGCCCGATCCCCGCCGTGGTGGGGACCAGCGATCAGACGGGGCCTTGGGATGTGGTGGGGAGCGCGCGGCGGGTGCGGCTGGCCGATGGGACGTCGGTGCGCGAGGCGATCCTGGCCAGCGCGCCCTGCGACGGGGCGCCGCCCAGCGGGGGCCGCGCCCGGTTCGCCTATCGGGTGGACGGGTTCACCGGACCCCTGGCGGCCCTGACCACGGCGGCCTTTGGCGAATGGACCTTTGTCGAGACCGCGCCGGACCGGACGGAGATCACCTGGCGCTACGCCTTCACCCCCCGCTCGGCCCTGATGGCCGCGCCGCTGTCGGCGCTGATCGCGCTCTTCTGGCGGACCTATATGCGCCGGGGGATCGAGAATGTGCGGCGCCTGGCGGAGGCGGGCTGAGGCTTCCCCAACTTGCCCCCGTCGCCCTCGGACTTGATCCGAGGGCCCATGCGCACTGACCTGCGTCGGTGTTCATGGATGGCCCGGTCGAGCCGGGCCATGACGGTGGAGAGGTGTGGGCGGAAGAAGGCTCTCTAAGCTTTGCGATAGCCGATAAGGCCGAAGGCCGCGCCCTGGGGATCCAGGCAGTTCATGGAGAATTCGCCGCCGGGAATCTCGTCGGGGCCCTGGACCACCTGGCCGCCGCCGGCCTCCACCGCAGCCTTGGCCACGTCGATGTCGGGCACGCGGAAATAGGCGGTCCAGGCCGGCGCCTCGGCGGGCATGACCGCGCCGATCAGGCCCCCGTGGCGGATGAATTCGTAGCGGCCCAGGGGGCCCATATCCATGTCGCCGTCCTGAACCCAGCCGAACATCTCCCCATAGAAGGCCCAGGCGCCGGCCGGGTCGGGGGTGTGCAGCTCGTTCCACGCGGCGTGGCCGACCCGCGGCCGGTCAGAGGCGAAGGCCAGGCTGATTTCGGAAGATGCCGGCTTCATCACATAGAACGGCGCCCCTTGCGGGTCGGCGACCATGGCCATGCGGCCGACCATGGGGACGTCCATGGCCGCCATCTGCACCGCGCCGCCTTTTTGGGTGATCGCGTCCACGGCGGCGTCCACATCGTCCACCGCCAGATAGGAGAGCCAGACCGGCCTCGCCCCATGCTCGGCCATCTCCGGGGTGATTTCCATCAGGCCGGCCACGTCGTGCTCCGGCGCGCTGATGATGCGGTAATCCATGTCGGCCTGGCCGGAACCCGCGAAGGTCCAGGGCAGCACCCGGCCATAGAAGGCCTGGGCGGCGGCCGCGTCCGTGGTCAGCAGCTCATACCAGATGAAGTCGCCGGCCTTGTTCGCGGTGGGCGCCTCCAGGGTCACCACCGGGGTGAAGCCGCCATAGATCATGCGGGCGCCGTCAAACGGCATGGGATTGATCTCAGGGTTCATTCGCGGGTCGGTGGCCATCATTTCTTCCATCCGCCCCATGGCCGCGTCGCGGGTCGCCTTGTCCGGCCATTCGATCCAGGAGAAGACCACCGTCTCCTCAGGCGTCGCCTGCACCGCGCGGCGGAAATCGGTCTGCTTGCCCTCGGGCACCTCGTCGCCCCAGCACTCCAGGATGCGCAGGGCGCCGAGCTCCATGAAGACGCTGTTTCCGGTCAGGGCGTGGTCGATGAATTTCTGGCGGTTGGCCGTGGGGACCGCGATCACGAAGCCGTCGATATAGGTCATGGTCTAGCTCCTGGGTCAGTGCAGGCCAGCCGTCACGCCGCCCGAATGGGCCTAGGACGGGGCAGGCGAGCGTCAGCCGACACTCAACCCGAACTTTTTCCGTTTTACGACGGGGGCGGCGGCCTGATCAGGCTCTGACGGCCGCCAGATAGGCGCGCGGGTCCTTGGCCGCGGACCCGTGGCGGTCGCGCTCGATGATCGTAAAGCCTGCGGCGGTCAGATCGCCCTCCAGTTCATTGGCGTCGAACGTCGCCACGTGGGGCGCCTTGCCGAGCGCTTGCATGAGCGGGATCGCCGCCCGGATGAGGGGGTTCATCTCCTTCAGCAACGGCGTCTTGGAGATGAAGAGGCCGCCGGGCTTCAGCAGGCGGTGAGCGCCCTCCAGGGCCGCCCGGCGGTCATCGATCAAGTGGAGCAGGTTGAAGGCCAGCACCACGTCGAAATGGCCCTCCGGCCAGGGGGCGGCCTCGGCGGTGGAGACCTCGAAGGTCAGCTGGGGCAGGCCGGCGCCGTCGGCCTTTTCCCGGGCGATGGCGATCATCTCGGCCGAGACGTCGCTGGCGACATATTGCGCGACCCCTGAGGCCAACCGGAGCGCCGTGGTTCCCGTGCCGCAGCCCAGCTCGAGCACCCGATGTTCCGGCCCCAGACGCCGGGCCACAGCCTCCAGGGTCCGCTCATAGCCGGCCATGTCGCCGATAGGGTCACGGGCGTACTTGCGGGCGATCTTGTCCCAGAAACGGGCGTCGCGATCGTTGGGGGCGGCGGCGGGCATCGGGCGTCCTTAATTCACGTCTTCTGCGCCCACATCTAGCATATGCGTTGAAGCTTAGAATTGCCGCGCAAGGCACAACTCATATACGTAAACGCATGACGCCCCTGGACTGGAACCGCGCCCGCGCCTTCGTCGCCACCGCCGAGGCCGGCTCCCTGACCGCCGCCGCCCGGCTTCTGGGCCTGACCCAGCCGACCCTGTCCCGGCAGATCGCCGCCCTGGAGACCGAGCTGGGCGTCGCGCTCTTTGAGCGGGTGGGCAAGAGCCTTGTCCTGACCGCGACCGGCGCAGAGCTGTTGGAGCATGGCCGGACCATGGGCGAGGCCGCTGCGGCCATGGCGGTCGCGGCGTCCGGCCGCTCGCTCGCCATAGCCGGGCGGGTCAGCATCTCGGCGGCCGACACCTACGCCGCCCATGTCCTGCCTGCGGTGATCGCCCGCATCCGCGAAGCCGCGCCGCAGATCAAGATCGTCGTCATCTCGAGCAATACGCTGAGCGACCTGCGCCGGCGTGAGGCCGACATCGCCATCCGCCATGTGCGGCCCAGTGAAGACGGGCTGATCGGCCGGCTGATCGGCGAGAGCGCGGCGCACCTCTACGCCTCCCGCGACTGGATCGCGCGCAAGGGCTGGCCGGCCTCGGTCGGGGACATCGCCGCTGAGGACCTCATCGCCTATGAGGACACTGACCAGTTCGCCGCCCTCATGCGGGGCATTGGCCTTCAGGTGAGTCCCGATGACTTCCGGCTGGTGTCCGAGAATTCGGTCGTCGTCTGGGAGATGGTCAAGCAGGGCCTGGGGGTCTGCGTCATGAGCCGGGAGATCGCCCGCGGGACGCCAGACATTGTCGACCTGTTCCCCGCGGCCCCGCCGGTGAGGTTTCCCGTCTGGCTGGTCACCCACCGGGAACTGCGTACCAGCCGACGGATCCGGCTGGTCTATGACATCCTCGCCGAGGCGCTGACGGAGCTCATCGGCGGGGGCGAGGCCCCGCGCCCAGAGGCTTAGCGCGCCCGGCCTGCCTCCCGCTCCAGGAGCTGGCGCATCAGGTCGAGTTGTTCCTGCTGGCGGGCCAGGATCGCTTCGATCTGCTGGACCCGCAGGTGGTCGAGCTTGTCGTGCAGGGCCATGATCTCGATCTCGGCCTTGAGGTTCACCTCATAGTCGTGGGCGGCGTTGATCCGATCCTTCGCCGCCTGCCGGTTCTGGCTCATCATGATGAAGGGCGCCTGGATGGCCGCCAGCATGGAGAGCAGCAGGTTCAGGAAGATGAAGGGGAAGGGGTCGAACGCCCCCCGTCCCAGGGTCAGGTTCAGCAGGGTCCAGGCGCTGAGGAAGGCGGCGAAGGCCAGGATGAAGGTCCAGGAGCCCCCCACCGCCGCCACCCTGTCGGCCAGGCGCTGTCCGAAGGTCTGTTCGTCTGCGAAGGTCTCATTGACGTCGCGGCTCACCGGGCTGCGGTCCACCGTGGTGGCCAGGACCCGACGTTCGGCCGCATCGAGATCGGCCTCAGCCTTGCCGAACCATCGCCGGGACGCCTTGCCCAGACCGCCGCCCGGATCGCTCATCGGATGATCCTCGCCTGAACCTGCGTCCCTGTGGGCGGTTGCAACCGCCGCCGGATGCGGGGGCTTTGATCCTGGACAAGGACGCGCGAGAGTCGAGGGCCGATAGAGCGCCGGCCGCCCGCAGCGGCCGCGAGGCGCGACGTTCGAAAGGGCAGGACCATGATCGAGGCGGTGAGATACGGCTTCGCCAACTACATGAACTTCGACGGACGCACGGATCGCGCCACCTTCTGGTGGTGGGTTCTGGCGGTCTTCCTGGCAGCCATCGCGGCGAGCATACTGGACGACGGCCTGGCCTCGGGCGGCGTCGAGCCCTTCACCCTGCTGCTGACGCTTGGCCTGTTCCTCCCTCATCTGGGCATGGCCATTCGCCGGTTGCACGACACGGGGCGGAGCGGGTGGTGGGTCCTCATCGGCCTCATCCCGCTCATCGGCCTGTTGGTGCTGATTTTCTTCTATGTTCAGCCGAGTAATCCGGACGGCGAGAAATACGACCCCCCGGGCCCCTCGCCCATGCCGCCTGAGCCGCCCCCCGCCGGCTGACGGGTAGGACCTCAGGCGATGACCCGCCAGGTCATTGGCCCTGTCGTGCGGGCGGGCCAGACTGCCCCCGTTGAGAGCGAGGGGCGACAGCGATGAGCGGGTTCTGGCGACGGTGGATGGCGGCGTGGCGCCTGTCGGTGGCGGGGTTTGGCCTCGTCCTGTCCGGAGCCGCCTTTGAGGCGACCAGCGGGCCAGTGCGGATGATCTTCGCCCTGGTGGGCGAGGCATTGCCCGCGGAGATGGGCGAGCCATTGCGGTTCTCCATCGCCCTGATGGGGGCGGTGACGCTGGGCTGGTGGCTGACCCTGGAGGCGGCCTTCAAGGCCATCGACCTGCTGGGCGACCGGGCCACGCCAGTGTGGCGCGGAGTGACGGTGTCGGTGGTCGGCTGGTACGTGATCGACGGCGCCCTGTCGGCGGCCACCGGCTACGCCCTCAACATCCTTCCCAACACCCTGTTGCTGGTTGGATACCTGATCCCGGTCTTGGCGGCCGGGGTGATGCGTCGCCGCTGAAGGGGCCCCAGCGCCTGGATCGGTGGGCGTCGGGCGCCTAAGTCCCGTCCATGAGCCTGTCCTTTCCGCCGAAACTGGCCCTGGCCCTGGTCCTGGCCGGGGCCTTCGCCGTCGCCTGTTCGCCCGCCCCTGACGCCAAACCCGCCCAGGCCCAGACTGCCGCCCCGCCGGTTCAGACCGAGGGGTTGGACCCGGCCGCCATGGCCGCGGTCGTTGAGCAGGCCCGCGCCCTGCCCAATCTGCACGCCGTGATCGTCGCCCGGGATGGGGAGGTGCTGGCCGAGCACCGTCTGCGGGGCGCCGGCCTCGGCCAGCCGGTGAACATCAAGTCAGCGTCCAAGACCGTGCTCTCGGCCCTGGTGGGGATCGCCATCGACCGGGGGGTGCTGAGCGGGACCGACCAGAAGATCGCCCCCCTGCTGGCGAGCGACCTGCCCACGGGCGGAGATCCCCGGCTGCAGGAGATCGAGGTCGGCCATCTGCTGTCGATGCAGGCGGGCCTGGGGCGCACCTCGGGCCAATATTACGGCGCCTGGGTGACCAGCCCCAACTGGGTGCGGCATGCGCTGGCCCGGCCCTTCGACGACGATCCGGGGGGCCGGATGATCTATTCGACCGGGACCTCGCACCTGATGTCGGCGACTCTGACCCGGGCGGCCGGAGCCAGCACCCACAGCCTCGCCCGCGACTGGCTCGCCGCGCCGCTCGGCGTCACCATTCCACCCTGGCTGCGGGACCCGCAGGGGATCTATTTCGGCGGCAACGACATGATGATGTCGCCGCGGGACCTGCTGCGGTTCGGCGAGCTCTATCGCCTGGGCGGCGAGATCGAGGGGCGGCGCATCCTGCCTGCCGCCTGGATCGAGGAGAGCTGGACGCCGCGCACCCGCTCGCCCTGGAGCGGCCACGCCTATGGCTATGGCTGGTTCAGCAAGGAGACCCTGGGTCACCCCGTGCATTTCGCCTGGGGCTATGGCGGCCAGATGCTGTTCGTGGTCCCCAGCCTGGACCTCACCGTGGTGATGATCTCCGACCCCTCGCCCCGCCCGCGGGAGGAGAGCCATGTGAGCGAGCTGCACGCCCTGCTGGACGACGGGATCATTCCCGCCGCCATCGCCGGCGCGCCTGATCCCTCAGGGCAGCCGTGACACCGTTTCCAGCACCACCGCGGTGGGCGGCCGGTTGCGATAGCCCTCCTCTGCCAGCTTGGCCTGCACCACGCCGTCCCGGGACAGGATGAAGATGGCCGGCTGCGGCACGCCATGGGCCATGTGGCCGGCGGGATACTGAGGGTCGCGGATCCCATAGGCGTCGATGGTCGCCGACTTGGGATCCGAAAGCAGGGGATAGCCGATGTCCCGTCGGGCGGCGAACTGGGCCAGCACCTCGGGGCTGTCATAGGAGAGCGCGGCCAGGCCGTAGCCCTTGGCCTTCAGCGCCTCCTGCGCCCCCCGCAGGTCGATCAGCTGGGCCTGGCAGAAGGGGCACCAGCGGGCCGAGCGCACAAAGACCAGCACCAGGCCCCGCGGGCCGGCCAGGTCCTTCATGCTCGCGGGCGAGCCGGCGGCGTCGGTGGCGGTCAGGGCGGGAGCCTTCGTTCCCACCGCGGGGCCGATGTCGATCGGCGCGGCCAGGGCGGCGGGCGACATCAGAACAGCCGCCGCGGCGGCCAGGGCGAAGACAAGCGATCTCATGGGATATCCCTCCAGTTCGCCTAGGACTTCGCCCCGCCCACGGCGGAGGTTACAGCCTCCGGCCTCAGCTCTTAAGCAGGGACAGGCAGCGGCCGACGGCCTGGCCATTGGCCTCGGCGGTCTTGAGCTTCAACTTGCCGCCCATGACCAGGCCGCGCAGGTGCTTGCGCATCAGCTTTTCGATGTCGGAATCGGCCTGCACATGGGGCGCGACGGTCTGGTGCATCAGCTTGCCCTCGGGCGAGAGCGCAGCGGCGCACTTGTCGGCGGCCGGATTGGCCAGGGCTGAGGCGGCGCTGAGGCTGGCCACGGTCAGGGTGGCGGCCATCAGGGCGCGAAGGCTGTTGCGGGTCATGGGAGGGTCCTTGGCGGGGCGTGAGGAGATTGTGGCGTTCACGCTGCCAAAGGTCTTGGGCGCAATCAAGGCGCCGAAATCACTGGCGCGATCCTCACCGACACCGCCATGCCCAGGGCGTCGGCGGCGGACCCGGCGTAGCTGCCGGCCACTGGCATGATTTGGCCGTTGCTGCGCCCCACCGCCAGGGGGATGAGCCCTGCGGCCCCGATCCGGTTGTGGGTGGGGTCGAAGGTAATCCAGCCGGCGCCGGGCAGATAGACCTCGGCCCAGGCGTGGGTGGTGTCGGCCTGACGATCGGTCTGGTCGGGATCAAACAGGTAGCCGCTGACCGCCCGGGCGCCCAGGCCCAGCTGGCGGACGGCTTCGATGAACAGGGCCGCCAGATCGCGGCAGGATCCGCTGGCCAGGCGCAGGGTTTCGCCGGCGCTCTGCACGCCCTCTTCGTCCCGCACCCGGTAGGTCGCCGCAGCCAGCACGCCGGCGTTGAGGTCCTTCAGCAGGGACAGGGTGTCCGTCGCAGGCCCGGCCACGAAACCATGCGCCCAGCGGGCCACCTCGGGATCGGGCTGGGGCAAGCGAAGGGCGCCCAGATCGGCGGCCTCATCGTCGCTATAGGCGAAGGGATAGGTCTGGGCGGCCGGCGTGATCGGAAACACCGGCCAGGCTTGGGCCCGGGAGGCCACGGTCAGGCGGCTCTCGATGACCAGGCTTTCGGACGGCAGGGCGAAACGCGCCACCGCGCACAGGTTGCCGAACACATCCTGGCTCCAGGTGACGTCGGCGGTCGGCGCGCAGCTGAGCTGGAAGTCCAGCACACTGAGCTCATGGCTGTCCCGGGTCCGCAACATCAGCCGATGCGGATGCAGGGCCACGGGCCGGACGAACCGGTAGGTGGTCTGGTGGACGATCTCGAAGGTCGAAGGCGCCACGCCGGTAGAGGCCTTGATCAACGCTTGGCGGGTCGGGCGCCGGCCTGGTCGAGGAAGGAGCGCGGGGCGGCTTCCGGCTTGGCGGCGGCCGCCTGCTTGGGCTTGCGGACTTCCTTGTTGGACTTTTTCTGGCCCTTGGCCATGGCGGTCTCCGGAGCGGCGGGCGCCGCCATGAGGGAAGGAATGAGGCTCAGACCAAGGTCACCGTGAGCCGCCGATGGGGGGTGGAGCCGGAGCCACTGGGCCTCAGCGCGCCCGCAGGCCGAGCAGGGAGAAGGCCAGGGGGGCCAGGATGGCGCTGACAACGCAGAGCGCCGACACAATGAGAAGGGGGGACATAAGAAACCTGGATCGCGCCGCATCGGAGGGGATCGACCGCTTGAGACGCGGCTCACGCCCGATGACGCGACCTCTTAGATGGGGTGGCGGAGGCGAAATAGCCAGGGGCCGTCGAGACGACTTGGCTTGCCGCCCCATCCGTGGTCCGAAGGCCTTTGATGTCCCCGCCGCCAAAATCCCCTGAACAGCCCGGCGCCCCAGGCGGCCCGGAGTCCCGCGCCCCGGCCGGCTGGGTGGTCGCCGTCCTGCTGGAGCCCGGCCGCGATCCCGAGCAGGGCCGGCGCTATTTCGCCATCGGTCGGGCCGACCGGGCCCAGGCCGAATGGGTGGCGGTGGATATGGCCATCAGCCTGGGCCTGAGGGTCGCCGCCAGCCCGGCGGGCGGCGAAGAGCCCGTCCAGGCGCTTGTCCCCCTCTCACCAGTGCGGATGCGGGCGCTGGGCCTGGCCAGCGGCGAGCGGCGCGACCTGGGCGACCGTCGTCCCCGCCGGTGGCTCACCGCCTGATCGACCGGTGGCGCCGCCCGGGGGCCGTGTTAAATCAAGCGCTCAACCCCAAACCCCAGAGGCGCCATGGCCGGCAGAGACAAGCTCATCCATCCCACGGCGATCATGTCCCGGGCCTTCTATGGGGTGACCGACCTGGCGCCGATTCAGGCCGCCGTCGACGGTATCGCCGAGGTCATGGCCGAGCCCCGGGGCCTGTTCGTCGGCGACAACCTGATCACCCTGGCCAAGCGGCTCGGCTTTCTGGAGGACAAGATCCTCATGGAGGCCTTTCTCCGCAACGCCGAGACGGTGGCCGAGCGCGGGGCCCTGTGGCGCATCGTGACCCTAGTCTGGGCGGCGCGCTCGGCCCTGCGGGTGGAGGGCGATTTCGTCGAATGTGGTTGCTACAAGGGCAATTCCGCGAGGATCGTCTCAGAGGTGGTGAACTTCGGCAACCTGCCCCGCCACTACTATCTCTACGACCTGTTCCAACACGACGAGTCGATGCCCCATCACTCCATGCTCGAGCATAGCGAGACCCTGGTCGATCAGGTCCGGGCGCGGTTCTCCGACATGTCCAATGTCACCATCACCCAGGGGCGGGTGCCCGACAGTCTGGCGGTGGCGGCGCCGGAAAAGATCGCCTTCATGCACCTGGACCTGAACAACGCCGCCGCCGAGATCGGCGCGCTGGAGGTGCTGTTCGACCGCATCTCGCCCGGCGGGGTCCTGATCCTCGATGACTTCGGCTGGATGGCCTATCAGGACCAGATGATCGCCGAGGTGCAGTGGATGCTGGCCCGCGGCTACCGGGTCCTGGAATTGCCCACCGGCCAGGGTCTGGTGATCAAGTAGCGGCCCAGTCGGCCCAGGAGATGTCGCGGCCGGGATAGGCGACGGCGCCGAACGGCCAGTCGGCGGCGATCCAGTCTCGAAAGGCGGTGAACAGGGCCTCGTCGAGGTGCGCCGCCGAGGTGCGGACCCAGCAATAGGCCTTGGCCTCATATCCGGCCCACTCGGCGGGGTAGATATAGGCGCAGCCCAGGCACGCCCCCTCGCCGCCGCCCGCCTGAGGGGCCATGACCGTATAGGCGAAGGACCGCCGACGATCGAACTCCCCCTGGTGCCAACCCAGATCCACCAGATCTTCCTCGAGGGTCATGTCGGCCGCGGGCCAGTCGGCCCCGGGTCCGAAGACGCCGACCAGCCGCTCGCGGCTGCTCATCACCGCGTCATAGTCCTTGATCAGGTCATGGATGGTCAGGGGCCGCAGGATGAAGTCGGCGGTGCGAAATCCCTGCGGGATAGCGAAGTTGGCGGGCACGAACGGCATTGGAGTCCCTCTGAGGCGCCCCACCGTGACCGGCGGCGGCGCAGGGGGGCAAGGCCTGATCGGCCTTATGGGCCCCGCGCTGGCCAACCGCCCTGGACCCGGGCGGTCGGCGGGCTAGACTGCCTGGTCACCGGCCCGTCCATGGGCCGTTCAGGGGGAAAGACGTCCATGCTGCGGTCCATCGCGCTCGCCCTTGCCAGCCTCTGCCTGCTGGCGCCGGCCCAGGCCCAGGCGGCCCAGACCTATATCCACGCCGGCGCCCTGCTCGATCAGCCGGGCCAGGCGCCGCGGGGCGCCTCGACCCTGGTCGTCGAGGACGGCAAGGTGCTTCAGGTCATGGACGGCCATCAGGCCGCGCCGGCCGGGGCGCGGCTGATCGACCTGTCGGACCAGTTCGTCCTGCCGGGTCTGATCGACGCCCACGTCCATATCTTCTCCGACGACGACAAGGTCGCCTCACGTCTGGAGGCCATGAACCGCGACGCCGAGGACCGCTTCGTCATCGGCCTGGACAACGCCCGGCGGACCCTGGCGGCGGGCTTCACCACCATCCGCGACCTGGGCTCAGATCCCCCGGCCATCACCGCCCTGCGCGACGCCATCGAGAAGGGCCTGGTGGAGGGTCCGACCATTGTGAACGCCGGGCGCATGATCTCCATCAGCGGCGGCCACGGGGACGGCGCCAACGGCCTGGCCCGCGACTATGCGGAGTTGGAGCGCGAGCATGCGGTCAACACCTGCGACGGGCCTGAAGACTGCCGTCGGGCGGTGCGGATCCAGGTGTCCCAGGGCGCCCAGGTGATCAAGTTCGCCGCCACCGGCGGGGTGCTCTCCAACGTGGCGGGCGGCTTGGGCCGCCAGATGTTCGATGACGAGATGAAAGCCATCGTCGAGACCGCCCACGCCTTTGGCCGCAAGGCCACGGCTCACGCCCACGGCAAGGACGGCATCATGGCCGCCCTGCGCGCCGGCGTGGATTCGGTGGAGCACGCCACCTTCACCGATCCCGAAAGCCTCGCCCTCTTCCGGCAGACCGGCGCCTATCTGGTGCCCACCATGATCGCGCCAGACGCCGCCGTGAAGCAGGCCCGCGCCGGCGAACGCCCGCCAGCCGTGCTCGCCAAGGCCGAGGAGGCCGCCCGCATCGCGTTCGCCGAACACATCGACCAGTTCGCCGCCCCGGGGGTGAAGATCGCCTTTGGCACCGACACCGGCGTCTCGGCCCACGGGGACAATGCGACGGAGTTCAAGATGATGGTCGACGCCGGCATGGCCCCGGCCAGGGCCATCCACACCGCCACGGTGGACGCAGCCGATCTGCTCGGCCTGTCGTTCAGCCTGGGGACCCTGGAGCCGGGCAAGTCAGCCGACATCATCGCCGTGGCGCAGAGCCCCCTGGAGGACGTCACCGAGCTTGAGCGGGTGCGGTTCGTCATGCGCCGCGGCGTCGTGCACAAGCTGGACGGCGCCCGCCAGCCCTGGCCCGCCGACTAAAGCGAGAAGCGCCCGGTGTCGAAGAAGGCTTCCAGGGCCGCCTCATAGGGAGCGGTCTCGATGCCGGCGGCCGCCAGCCAGTCGGGATTGGACAGGGTGCTGGCGTAGCGCTCGCCGGAATCGCACAGCAGCGTGACCACCGAACCGGCCTGCCCCTTGGCGGCCATGGCCTCGATCACCTGAGCGCAGGCCCACAGATTGGTGCCCGTCGAGCCGCCGCAGGACCGCCCAAGCCGGCGGCTGGCCACCCGGGCGCCGGCGATGCTGGCCGCATCGGGCACGGCGATGGCCCGGTCGATCAGCTCGGGATTGAAGGACGGTTCGCAGCGGGCCCGGCCGATGCCCTCAATGATGGAGCCTTGCGCCGCGCTGGTGGTCACCGCCCGATCCGCCACATGGCGGTGGAACACCGAGGCTTCGGGGTCGGCCAGGCACAGGCAGGTGGGCGCGCGGTTGTAGCGGATGAACCGGCCGAGCGTCGCCGTGGTGCCGCCGGTGCCGGCCCCAGCCACGATCCAGGCAGGCACCGGGTGCGGCTCCTGGCCCAGCTGGCTGAAGATCGACTGGGCGATGTTGTTGTTGCCCCGCCAGTCGGTAGCCCGCTCGGCATAGGTGAACTGGTCCATGTAGTGGCCCCCGAGATCGGCGGCCAGGTGGGCGCTCTGCGCATAGACCTCTTGGGCGGCGGCGACGAAATGGGTCTCGCCCCCGTGGAATTCGATCTGCGCCACCTTCTCGGCCGAGGTGGACCTGGGCATCACCGCGATGAACCGCAGGCCCAGCAGCCGGGCGAAATAGGCCTCGGACACCGCCGTCGATCCGCTGGAGGCCTCGATGATCGGCGTCTTGGGCCCAATCCAGCCGTTGCACAGGGCGTAGAGGAACAGCGATCGGGCCAGCCGGTGCTTCAGGCTGCCGGTGGGATGGGTGGACTCGTCCTTGAAATAGAGGTCCACCGCCCCGGCCAAGGGCGCGCGCAGCAGGTGGGTGTCGGCCGAGCGGTTGAAGTCGGCCTCAATGGTCTGGACGGCCCGGTCGATCCAGGCGCGGTCACGGCAGAGGGTGGTCAAGGGCGGCTCCAGGCTCAGGGCTGAACACCCCGGACATGACCCATTCATGCGCGCCCGGCTAGAGCTGGCGGTCACCGGGGCGAAGCCGCCGCCTGCCGGAACGAAGCCCAAGCCTGGCCGTTAGCCGGCGCCTGGGCCCCAGGCGAGGCCGCCGCCCTATTGACGCCGCGGACAGCCCATAGACTGTTCGCTGAACCCAAGGAGCCGATTTGATGATCCGCACCCCAGACCTCAGTCGCCGGACCCTGGCGCTCGGCCTTGCGGCTGCGCCCTTCGCCGGCCTGCTGGCCGCCGGCCCCGCGGCCGCCGCCCTGCCCGCCGCCGACCAGGCCCTGGTGAACAAGGCCGTGGCCTATCTGGAAGGCCTCACCCAGGCTAAGGGGACCTTCGTGCAGACCGACCCCCGGGGGGTGACCACCCAGGGCGAAATCTTCCTCAAGCGCCCGGGCAAGGCCCGCTTCGCCTACGCCGCCCCCTCCGGCCTGCTGGTGGTCTCGGACGGCAGCCTCGTTTCGGTGGCCAATTCCAAGCTGAAGACGTTTGAGTCCTACCCCTTGGGCGCCACGCCCCTGTCCCTGTTCCTGGCCAAGCAGATCCGCCTGGACCGGGGGGTGCAGGTGACCCGGGTTAACCGGCTGGCCGACGGCTTCTCGATCACCGCCCGCGACGGCAAGAAGGAGGCCGAGGGTCAGATCACCCTGACCTTCTCGGACGCCCCCATGCAGCTGGTGGGCTGGACCATCACCGACCCCCAGGGGCAGGGCACCCGCGTGCGCCTGACCCGGCTGGAGAAGGTGTCGAGCCTGGACGACAGCCTGTTCGTCCTGAAGGATCCGCGGAACCTCCGTCCCGGCCGAGCCCGAATGTGACAATCGCACAACAGGCAAGAATCATCGTGATTCTCGCTTGACTTTTATCAGCCTCGTGGCAAATATGACACGCATCGCTGATGCAGGGCCGAGGCCCAGCGGCAGCGCCGTGCCGGAACCTATCCCCTCCCGGCGGCGGCATGAGAGACGAATGACTTGGCGCCCGGGGTTCTCCAGTCCCCGGGCGTTTTCTTATGCGGTGATCTGGCTTAAGCCCGCCCCATGCGCCTTCGTATCGCCTCCTGGAACATCAACTCCGTCCGCCTGCGCGCTGAGCAGGTCGCCCGCTTTGTCGACGAACAGGCGCCCGACGTCCTGTGCCTGCAGGAGATCAAGTGTCAGGAGGCCGAGTTCCCCCGCGAGGCCTTCGCCGCCATGGGCCTGCCGCATGTGAAGATCGCCGGCCAGAAGGGCTGGCACGGGGTGGCCATCGCCTCGCGCCTGCCCATCGAGGACGCGCCGGTCCTGAACGTCTGCCGTGAGGGCCACGCCCGCTGCGTCTCGGCCAGGGTGGCCGGGGTGGAGATTCAGAACTTCTATGTGCCGGCCGGCGGCGATACGCCCGACCGGGCGCTCAATCCCAAGTTCGACCACAAGCTCGACTTCTTCGAGAGTCTGACCGCCGAGATGGGCCGCCGCGATCCCAAAGCGCCCCTGGCCATCGTCGGCGACCTGAATGTCGCGCCGGGCGAATTCGATGTCTGGAGCCACAGGCAGATGTCGCGCATCGTCAGCCACACGCCGGTCGAGGTGGCGGCCATGGAGGCCCTGAAGAAGTCCCTGGGCTTCATCGACCTGCCGCGGGCCGCGACGCCGGAGCCGGAGAAGCTGTTTTCCTGGTGGAGCTATCGGTCGGCCGATTTTCGCAAGTCCAACCGCGGCCTGCGCCTGGACCACATCTGGGTCTCGCCGGGCCTGCGCGAGGCCGCCTTCCGCACCGGCGCGGCCTCGTCCCGCGTGCATGACGACGTCCGCGAATGGGAACGCCCCAGCGACCACGCCCCGGTCACCGCCGACCTGGGACTTTAGAGGCCTAGCAAGCCACCGCGAGAACGTGGCCAGCTTCCGCATAGTCGAGCGCCCGACGATCCCGCGTCATCAGCCTGAGACCCAGCTGACGGGCGGTTGCGATGATGATGCGATCAGCCGGGTCGCGAGGCGGTTCCCCCGGCAAGGCGCTGGCATGCAACAGGATGTCTGGAGACAGGTCGCAGACCGTCAACCGCATCATCTCACAGGCGCGTCTCCACCACCGATCAGCGGGGCTGGTGATACTCAACCGTCCGCGAGATTCGAGCATGCCGATCTCCCAGGCGCTCATGGGAGACACCCGGGGGGCAAGGCCCGCCCGCCAGGTCTCGTCAAGGGTCGCGCGCGCCTCGTTGCTGACGGGCTCCCCATTGCCGAGCCAGAGCAATGCGCAGGTGTCGAGCAGGACCGGGGCGCTCACCCTTCCGCGCCCCACTCCGGGTCAGCAGGTGCGGTCAGATCAATGGCTGCGGCGTATCGAATTGTGCCCCTCATCGCCCCATAGCCGGGATAGCGATCCATTCCGCCGGGGCCAGATGTCGCCTCTGCGCGCTTGGCCCGTCGGAAGGTCAGCCGCTCAGCCGACGTGTCGACCTGTTCGGTCACAAATCCAGCCTCAAGCCAGACCCGGGTCATGGGATTGTTGGTTGGGCTGTTGCTCCACCAGGCGGGATAGCGCTTCGACGCGGGCAGCGGTCGCCCAAGCACCCGCTCGATCTCAGCAAAGCTGAGGGGAATCCGCTCTCCGGGCTGGCCACGGAGATAGGACCCCAGGGGGTCATACTTGCTCACAGGCTCACTCCTTCTGAGTGAACCTTAGTAAGGTCGAAAACAGCTGTAAATAAGCCTTATGGCGCCAGGCGGTAGCCGCCTGCCTCCGTCAGCAGGAGACGGGCGTTGCCAGGGTCGGGCTCGATCTTCTGGCGCAGGCGATAGACGTGGGTCTCAAGCGTGTGGGTGGTGACCCCGGCGTTGTAGCCCCACACCTCGGCCAGCAGCTCCTCCCGCGACACCGGCTTGTCGCCGGCCCGGTAGAGGTATTTCAGGATGTTGGTTTCCTTCTCGGTCAGGCGGATCTTCTTCTGATCCTGACCAATCAGGGTCTTGGCCGAGGGCCGGAACTCATAGCCGCCCAGCTGGAAGACCGCGCCTTCGGACTGTTCGTGGCTGCGCAGCTGGGCGCGGATGCGGGCCAGCAGCACGGCGAACCGGTAGGGCTTGGTCACATAGTCATTGGCCCCGGCCTCCAGGCCCTGGACCGTGTCCTCGTCCGAGGCCGCCGCCGTCAGCATGATCACCGGCGCGCTGACCCCCTGCTGGCGCAAGGCCTTGCAGACCTCGCGGCCGTTCATGTCGGGCAGATCGACATCGAGCAGCACGAGGTCGGGGCGCACCTCCTGGGCCAGACGGACGCCATCGGCGCCGGTGGCCGCCTCGACAGCGAGGAACTCCTCGTGCAGTTGGAGTTGTTCGGCGACGGCGCCGCGCAGGTCGTCGTCGTCGTCGATGATCAGAAGGGTCTTTCTTTGCGCCATAGGGGCAACATGCACCGCATCGGCGCCCCCGGGCAAAGAGTTTTGGGAGTAGAACCTTGATCTTCCGCGCCAATTCCAGGGGACTGTTCCAGGCTGGCGACCGGCTGTTTTCCTGCGCCATCGGCCGCGGCGGTCTGGCGCCGGCGGCGGACAAGCGGGAGGGGGACGGGGCCTCACCGATCGGCGTCTGGGCCCTACGCCGTCTGCTCTATCGCCCAGACAGAGGACCTGCCCCACAGACCGCCCTGCCGAGCCAGGCCATCACCCGTCAGGACGGCTGGTGTGACGACCCGGACCACCCCGCCTATAACCGCCTGATCGAGCTGCCCTTCGCCGCCAGCCATGAGGTCCTCTGGCGGGACGACGGGCTCTACGACCTGGTGGTGGTCCTGGGGCATAATGACGATCCCCCCGTCGCGCCCCTGGGGTCGGCCATCTTCCTGCATCTGGCCAAGCCGGACTATGCGCCCACCGAGGGCTGCATCGCGCTCGCCCGCCCGGACCTGGAGGCCGTGCTCGCCCTGGCGCGTCCCGGTGACGCGCTCGAGATCGGGCCCGATTGAGTCCGGAGCCTAAGGGGCGGGCAGGGCCAGAGTCGGCAGGGTGAACTGCTCCAGCGCGTCGAACTGTCGTCGGGAGAAACCTTGGCGCACGCCCGTTTCCGATCCGAATTCCAGCAGCTGATCTGACACCGGGTCATAGGCCGGCCAGGCCTGGTCCTTGCAGGCCGGCGCGCCGGCCCGGGCGAAGGCCACCCAGCAGCCATGCATCAGGGTGGCCATGGCCCGGTCCTCGTCGCTGACCACGCTGTCGGGGGTCCGCCGGCCCCAGTATTCGAACACATACTGGATTTCGGCGGCGTGATGGGCGCGGGTCAGCATGCGCCGGAACCGGTCGCCCACATAGGAGAAGTGATAGAGGAAGACCGGCGCCCCGTCGGCGCCTTGGCCTGCGATCCAGCGGGCCGGGGCTCCGAACACCCGGTCGGTGAACACCGCCCGGCCGAGCGCCTCGTCGCCTTCGGCGGCGGCCTCCTCATAGAAGGCCCGCGCCATGGGCGGCAGGCTGGCGGCGAACCGCGCCCCGCCGCCTGGACCGCCCAGCAGGCTGTCCTCCCCATTGTTCCAGCCGATGATCATCGGTACGTCGATCTCGGCGCCGGCGGCGAAGGCCTGGGTGGCGGTGCGCGGCAAAAGCCGGCCGTCGGGGAAGGGGCCGAAGTCGCCGTCGATCTGCGCGATCAGGGTCTCGGTCGGGACGGCGCGCAGCTGGGCGACCGTGGCCTTGGCGGGCAGGCCAAGCTTTTCGGCGGCGGCGACCCCGACCTTTTCCTGGGCCGCCAGGCTGCCCGGCTCGAACCAGCCGCCGCCAGACTGAATGATAGCCTTTTGGAACAGGCCCTTAGCGTCGGGCGCGGCCAGCAGGGCCAGCGTGCTCATGCCGCCGGCGGACTCGCCGAAGACCGTCACATTGGTTGGATCGCCCCCGAAGGCGGCGATATTGCGCTGGACCCATTTCAGCGCCGCGATCTGGTCCATCAGCCCATAGGAGCCCAGGGGCGCCTTGGCGCCTCCTTTCATGCTTAGGGCAGCCTTGGTCAGGGCGGGGTGAGCGAAATAGCCCAGCGGGCCCAGGCGATAATTGATCGCCACCAGCACCACCCCGTCGCGGGCGAAGTTCTGGCCGTCATAGACCCAGCCGGCGCCGGTGCGGTGCGAGCCGCCATGGATCCACACCATGACCGGGGCGGGCTTGGCCCCCGGCTTGGCCCCCGGCTTGGCCAAGGGCGCGAAGACGTTGAGCTGCAGGCAGTCCTCGCTCATCGGCCCATTGGCGCCGCCGGCGTTGGGGGCGCCGTCCTCGCGCATGGGCTGGGGACAGGAGGGGCCGGCCTCCACCGCCGGCCGCGCGCCGGTCCAGGGTTGGGGCGCCTGCGGCGGCGCCCAGCGCAAGGGCCCCACCGGCGGGGCGGCGTAGGGGATGCTGCGGAAGATCCGCGCCCGGTCCGTGGCCTCGCCGGCCAGGACCCCGCTCTCGACGCTGGCCCGCACCGTCTCGGCGCCCGCCGGCGTGGCCGCCAGCGCCAGGGCCGCCGCCATGATCCAAACCCGCATCCCGAAGTCTCCATTCCTATCCGCGAGGGAGGAGACGGGGCGGCGAAGGCGGGGTCAAGGGGGGTTGGCGCAGGATGCGCCCGCCGGGCCTCAATGAAAATCCCGGCTGCGGATCAGGCGGCCGGTGACGTTGGAGGCGGCGCGGATCTCGGCCTTGTCCTCCCGCAGGCGAGAGAGCTGCGGCGTCAGGTCCTCGAAGCGCTCGGCGACCACATGGATCACCTCCCCGGCCTTCTGCAGCCGGCCGTGGACCAGCAGGAAGGCCGAGGTCATCACCAGGCGGCGGTGAGCCTCGAAGGCGTCCTTCCAGATCACCAGATTGGCCGGGCCAGTCTCGTCCTCCAGGGTGACGAAGGTGACCCCCTTCGCCGTGCCCGGGCGCTGGCGGACCAGGACGAGGCCGGCCACGCAGACCTTGGCCCCGTGCCGCAGGGCCGAAAGCTGGGCGGCGGGAACCGCGCCGCGGTCGGCCAGCCCCCGGCGGAAGAAGCCGCAAGGGTGGGCCTTCAGGGACAGGCGCGTGGTCCGGTAATCCTCGGCCACCTGATGGGGCAGGCTCATTAGGGGCAGATCGGCCTGGACCTCCGTCGCGCCCAGGCCGCCTTGGCCGGCGAACAGGGGGGCGGTGTCCTCCACCCGGCCCTCGCCGGTCAGCCCCTTGGCCAGCCACAGGGCTGCGCGCCGGTCGAGTCCCAGCGACCGGCAGGCGTCGGCCTCGGCCAGCAGCTCCAGGGACCGCTGCGACAGGCGGGCCTGGCGGGCGAGCTGCGGCAGGGTGTCGGCCCCGGCCGCCCGCGCGGCGGTCAGACTCTCCATCTCCTCGCGGTTCAGACCCTTGATCATCCGCAGGCCCAGGCGCACCGCCTTCAGCCGCCCCCGGGCCTCCGGGGTCTCCAAAGTGCAGTCCCAAGCGCTGGCCAGGATGTCGGGGCCGCGCACCTCCACCCCGTGGTCGCGGGCGTCGCGGACCAGCTGGGCCGGCTGGTAGAACCCCATGGGCTGGCTGTTGAGCAGGGCTGCGCAGAAGACGTCGGGCCAGCGCTGCTTGATCCAGGCCGAGGCGTAGACCAGCAGCGCGAAGCTGATGGCGTGGCTCTCGGGGAAGCCATAGGAGCCGAAGCCTTCGATCTGGGCGAAGCACCGCCGGGCGAAGTCGGGATCATAGCCCCGGGCGACCATGCCTTCGATGAACTTGACCCCATAGTCCCCCACATTGCCGTGGTGGCGGAAGGTGGCCATGGCCCGGCGCAGGCCGTTGGCCTCGGCGTCGGTGAACCTGGCCGCCTCGATGGCCAGGCGCATGGCCTGTTCCTGGAAGAGCGGCACCCCCAGCGTCTTGCCCAGCACCTGTTTCAGCTCGTCGGCCGGGCCGTGGTCGGGATGGGGGGCGGGGAAGTCCACCGGATCCTTGCCCTCCCGCCGGCGCAGATAGGGATGGACCATGTCCCCCTGAATGGGGCCTGGCCGCACGATGGCCACCTCGATCACCAGGTCATAGAACCGTCGGGGTTGGAGCCTGGGCAGCATGGACATCTGGGCCCGGCTCTCCACCTGGAAGACGCCGACGGAGTCGGCGCGGCTCAGCATCTCGTAGACCGC
This sequence comes from Caulobacteraceae bacterium UBA3198, assembly GCA_002363865.1. Taxonomy (GTDB): domain Bacteria; phylum Pseudomonadota; class Alphaproteobacteria; order Caulobacterales; family Caulobacteraceae; genus Phenylobacterium. Next base: position 483,755 of record DEWY01000006.1, on the reverse strand, counting down.
CGGGTCCTCCTGGGGGATGTCGGCCAGGTCGTGCAGGTGCTGGCCATGGTCGGCCCGCAGCATGGAGAGGCTCTTGCGCAGGGCGCTCAGCATGCCGAGCGCCAGGACGTCGACCTTCATCAGGCCCAGCGCATCGATGTCGTCCTTGTCCCATTCGATGAAGGTGCGGTCCTTCATGGCCCCGTTGCCGATGGGCACGGTCTCGTCCAGCCGCCGCTTGGTGAGGATGAAGCCGCCCACGTGCTGCGACAGGTGCCGGGGAAAGCCGATCAGCTCTGTGGCGAGCGTCGTGGCCCGGCGGATCTGGGGGTTGTCGGGGTCCAGGCCCGTCTGGCGGACATGATCATCGGGGGTGCCGGTCCCGTAGCTGCCCCAGACCGTGCCGGCCAGGGCTGCGGTGACATCCTCAGTGAGGCCCAGCGCCTTGCCCACCTGGCGGATGGCCATGCGGGGGCGATAGTGGATGACGGTGGCGCAGATCGCCGCCCGGTCGCGGCCATAGCGGCCATAGACGTACTGCATCACCTCTTCGCGCCGCTCGTGCTCGAAATCCACGTCGATGTCCGGGGGCTCGCCGCGCTCCTCGGAGATGAAGCGGGAAAACAGCAGGTCCTGGTCGGGCTTGGTGGGGTCCACCGCCGTGACGCCCAGACAGAAACAGACGCAGGAATTGGCCGCCGATCCCCGCCCCTGGCAGAGGATGCCCTGAGCCCTCGCCCAGGCGACGATGTCGTGGACGGTGAGGAAATAGTTGGCGTAGTCCAGCCGCTCGATCAGATCGAGCTCGTGGTTCAGCAGCTTTCGCACCTTGTCGGGCACGCCCCGCCGGTAGCGCTGGGAAGCGCCGCGCCAGGTGATGTCGCGCAGGTGGGCGATGGGGGTCTTGCCCGGCGGCACGGGCTCGTCGGGATAATCGTAGCGCAGCTCCGACAGGTCGAAGTCGATCAGGCCAGCGACGAGGGTCGACTGCGCCAGGGCCTCTGGGAAGCGGGCGAACAGGCGGGCCATTTCGGAGGGCGACTTCAGGTGTCGCTCGGCGTTGGCCGCCAGGCGCCAGCCGGCCTGATCGATGGTGGTCTTTTCGGCGATGCAGGTCAGGACGTCCTGCAAAGGCCGCCGCTCGGGCCCGTGATAGAGCACGTCATTGACCGCCGTCATGGGGGCGCCGCTGGCCGCAGCCAGGGCCTGCAGATGGGCCAGCCGCGGCAGATCCCGGGCGCCATAGCCCCGCGCTGCGGCCAGCCAGACCTGGCCCCGGAAGTCGCCTGCCAGCCTGGCCAGGGCCTGAGCGAAGGCCTCGTCCAACTTCTGCGGCGGCACGGTCAGCGCCACCTGACCCTCCGCATGGGCGGCGAAGTCCTCGTAGAAGAGCTCGCAGCCCCCCTTCTTCGCCCGCCGCTGGCCGAGCGTCAGCAGGCGGGTCAGGCGGCCATAGGCCTCCCGGTCCTTGGGGTAGCAGACCAGGCTCGGCGTCCCGTCGGCGAAGTCCAGCCGGGCGCCGGTCAGGACCCTGATGTTGCACTCGCGCCCGGCGCTCCAGGCCCGCACCACGCCCGCCAGGCTGTTACGGTCACAGACGCCGATGGCCGAAATCCCCAGGGCCTCGGCGGTGGCCACCAGCTCCCAGGGGTGCGAGGCGCCCTTCAGGAAGGAGAAGTTGCTGGCCGCCATCAGCTCGGCATAGGCGGGCATGTCAGCTCAGATCGGTGAATGGATTGTGGGCCACTTCCCAGAGGTTGCCTTCAGGGTCGGCGAAGTAACCGGAATAGCCGCCCCAGAAGACCTCCTGGGGCGCTTTGATCTCCTGGGCTCCCACGCTCAACACATGAGCAAATACGCTGTCCACCTCGGTGCGAGAGGGTGCGTTGTGGGACAGGACCACACCCGAAAAGCCGGAGCCTTCCGGAGAAACACCCGCGTCCTCGGCGGAGGCCTCGCGAGGGAATAGGGCCAGCCAGCTGCCCTCAAGGGCGAACATGCAGAAGTCCTCCCCCTCCTGGAAGTTGTGGGTCGGGAAGCCCAGTCCGTCGCGATAGAAGGTCAGCATTCGGGGGAAGTCGCGAACCGCCAGGGTGATCAGGGAAATCTTGGGTTTCATCGGGTCCTCGTGTCTAAGTCTGGTGTCAGGGAAAAAGGCCGTGCAGCCACCACTTCGCCGGGGCGCCGGCCGCATAGAGGCCTGAGCGGAAGATCCAGAAGCGGCCGCCCGCCTGGTCCTCCACCCGGTAATAGTCCCGCACATGGGTGGACGAGACCGCCCCGATGGGCGCCTTCCACCATTCTTCGGCGATCCGCTCGGGTCCCTCGGCCAGGCGTACCCGATGCAGCTGGCCCCGCCAGCGGAACTGCACCGGCGGATCATCGGGCACGGGGGCCGTGGCCTCGATGGGCTCGGGCCGTCGGAACAGGCGGATCGGCCGTGGCCGCGCCGGGTCCCAGCGGGCCGGGGGTTCAGGGGACAGGGGCGCTCGCCGCGCCACCGCCCGTTCGGGCACATGGCTCTCCACCACCTGGCTGGTCCAGACCCGCTCGGCCCCCAGGCGGTTGGCCAGGCGGTCTACCAAAGGCGCGATCTCGCCGCCCCCGGCCGCGGCCGGCTCCGAGGTCAGGGCCGTTTGGCGGGCGCTCAGGGCCTCGACCTCAAAGGCCGCCAGGGTCACCTGCTCCACCCCAAAGCCTGGATCCACCTGGTCGAGCCTGGGCAGGAAGAGGCGGGTGATCCGCGCCGCCTCCCGGGCGCCCACGGCCAGGCCCACCTCCACGGTCTGGGGACGGCCGTCCACCCGGTGATAGGCGATCTCGAAGCGCCGGGCGCCCTGGCCCTCGGCGGTCAGCCGGGCGCAGAGCCGTTCGACGATGTCGCCGCACACCCGGGCCAGGTCGTCCGGGCTGCTGATCGGCTCGGCCAGGGCCAGACGGTCGAACCAGGGATTGGCCGGCCGGCGGAAGGCCAGGGCCTCGGGCGCCTCGCCCATGGCCTGATCCAGGCGGGTGATCAGCTCCAGGCCAAAGCGCCGGGCCAGCTGGCTGCGGGGCAGGCGGCGGACCTCCCCGATCCGGCGCAGGCCCAGGCGCTCCAGCTGGGCGCAGGCGGCCTCTGAAATCCGCAGGGCGCTGGGGGGCAGATGGTCAAGCACCTCGCCCTGCCGGCCCGGCGGACAGAGGCTGGCCCCATCCCCGTGGCGGGCCAGGGCCCAGGCCGCGCCCGGCGTATCGGCCACGCCGCAGACCACGGGCAGGTCGTTGCGGGCGAGACGTCGGCGGAAGTCGGCCACCAGGGCGGCCTCGCCTCCCCACAGATGGGCCAGCCCCGTCACGTCGAGGAATAGGCCGTCGGGGGGGTTGGGCGCCACGGCCGGCGAAAACCGCACGCACCAGTCCACCAGGGCCAGCAGAGCCTGGGCGTCGGCCTCGGGTTCGGCCTCTGCGGTGACGAGGTTCGGGACATAGGCCAGGGCGTCGGCGGCCTTCTGGCCGGGAAACAGGCCCAGGGCCGCGGCCGCGCGGTCCAAAGCCGCCAGGCGTCGGGTTCCACGGCTCGTCTCCACCAGGGCCAGGGGCGCCTCAGGCGCGGCGGCGCCGGGCGGCGTCCTCGCCTCCGACGGGGAAGGGGACAGGCGGGTCTGCGGGGCGGGCGGGTTGCGCCGGCGCCAGTTGTCGATCGCCCAGGTCGGCGACCAGGCGCAGAGGATGCGCGTCATCCTGGATCTCCGTATCTGAATAGGCCCCGGGACTTTCGAACAGCCAGGCGCCGGGACGCCCGCCGCGGCAGCGTTCCAGGGTCGCCCGCCAGCGGGGCGGCCCCAGCCCCGGCCGCCCGGCCGCTGGCTGGCTGGGGGCCGAGGCGATGGACCAGCGGGTGGCCGCCGCCGATCCGCCGGCCATCCCGGCCGCCCCGCCGCCAAAGGGCCGCCGGGCGATCAGGAAGCCGGTGGCCTGGCCCTTCTCACAGGCCAGCTGCAGCCTGCGGCCCGCCGTCAGGTCACAGGCCTGGGCCTCGACGATCACCGCCCCCACCCCGGACGCCCCCAGGGCGTCCTCGGCCGCGGCCAGGGCCTGGGCCTCGTCCCGGACCCAGACCTCGATCAACCCGCCTGAGGGGAAACCCAGCCCCGCCAGTCCCGGCGGGTGCAGGTCGTCCCGCCGGGCGATCCACACCGCCGGTCCCGCCTTCAGCAGAGGCCGCGCCAGCAGGGCGGCGAAGGCGGCGGGCGCCGCGGCGGTCTCGGCCTCCATGCCCTCGCCCCCCAGCTCATGCCAGCGGTGGAGGGGCAGACCCCGACCGCCGGGGAAGCAGCGGTCCACCGTCGGGTCGCCGAAGGACAGGGACTCAGACTCCTCCCGTCCGCCCGTCTCCAGGGCGGCGATCTTCGCCCGCACGGCGTCCAGACGCCCGCTGCGAAAACCGGCCATGGCTCCTCATCCTTTCGTTCTTCTTTTGTTCTAGTCTGGAGTCCGCCAGAGTCAATCAACCCAGAATGAGTCCAAGCCTGACCCCTCGCCGGGCCCGGCGAATCTGATACCCCCAGGGACCGCGTGGGCGTCCTCCGGACCAAGAACCGGAAGCCCGCGCCCCGCGTTGCGTCCTCATCCAGGCGCCGCATCGCAAGGAAGGGCGCGCATGCTGCGACGATTCATCGACTGGTGGCGGGGGCCAGCGCCAGCCCCCCGGTCGGCCCAGGCGCCGACGCGACAGGCTGGCGCCGTGCCCTATCGCGTGACCGACAAGGGGGTCTCGGTCCTGCTCGTCACCTCCCGGCGCACCGGACGCTGGGTCTTCCCCAAGGGCGGGCTGATGAACGGCCGCACGCCGTGGGAGTCCGCGGCCCAGGAGGCCCTGGAGGAGGCCGGCGTCGAAGGGGAGGTTGAGGATGTGGCGCTCGGCGCCTACCCCACTGTGCGCATCCGTGGCGACCGTCGGGAGGATGTGGAGGTGACCCTCTATCTCATGCGGGTGACCCGCCAGCTGGACCGCTGGCCTGAACGTGGTCAGAGGCGTCGCCGGTGGATGACCCTGCCGGAGGCCGCCGCCCGGCTCGGGGATCCGGGTCTGGTCGAGCTGCTGAATCGGGCGGCCGAGCGGCTGGAGGCCCTGGCGCCGGCCAAGCCCGCCAAGGGCCGCCGCAAGCTCAAAGCCGCGTCAGGACGCTGACGGCCCATTGGCGCAGGCCGCCCGAAACAGGGGCGTGGAGACCGGCATGGCCCAGGCGGCGGACATTTCGCTTGTCCCCCGTCTCTGAGCGGTCAAATTTGGCGCTTCGGCTTGATGGGGACCTGAAGTTCATGCGCCATATCCTGCTCACCGCCCTGGCGGCGATCCTGCTGGCCGGCCCGGCGGCCGCCCAGGACGCGACGCCGCCACAGGAAGCGGCCACCGAGGTGGCGGGCGTCGAGGTCGACGGCGAAGCGCCGCCGGCGCCTGAGACCGATCCGGTCATCTGTCGGCGGGTTGAAATCCCGGGTTCGCGGCTGTCGACCCAGAAGGTCTGCAAGCCCAAGAGCCAGTGGGTCGCCCAGAGCCGCCGTCGCTCGGGCGGCGGCGACGTCAATCAGACCGACTGCGGCGGCGGGTCTGGCTGCGAGATCTACGCCCTGCCGTCGACCTGAGGCGGCCCAGCGGCCGGGATCATCCAGTCGGGCTCGGGCGTGACCGGGAAGCGGACGGCGGCGATGTGGGTGCGGCCCTCCATCCAGGCCTTCGCCAGGCGGTGGCCGCCGTCCATCAGCTGACCCTGCGCATTCAGGATCACGGGGTAGGAAAGGTCGGCGTTGAAGATGCGTCGGGCGTGGGCGGCGACTTCGCGGACGCTCGGCTTGTGGCGGCCCTGAAACCAGCAGTCCTGGTCGAACTCGGCGATATCGCTCAAGGCCACCTGTTCGACGGGCAGGTCCGCCGCCAGGGCCCAGAGGCGCTGGGTCCACCAGTACCCGCGTCCGCCCGGCACGGTGCGGGAATGCTTTTCGTCAGGAGGGCCAGCCATGGCGGCAGCGTCGCCTGGACGCCGCCGCCTGGCAAGCTGGTCAGAAGCGCAGGGTGCGCGCTTCCTTGACGTGGGGCAGGGCCTGGATGTTGGCCATCAGGGCTTCGCTCGGGATCTGGTCGACGCCCACCAGGGCGATGGCGTCGTCGCCCGCCGAGACCCGGCCCAGGTTAAAGGTGGCGATGTTGACGCCCGCCTCGGCCAGCATGACGCCCAGCGCGCCGATGAAGCCCGGCTTATCCTCGTTGTTGACGTAGAGCATGGTCGGGCCGAAGGGCGCGTCCAGGTCCATGCCCTTAACCTCCACCACCCGCGGCGTGCCGGCCAGCACGGAGCCGGCGAAGGAGCGCTTGCCCTTCTCGGTGGTGACGGTGATGCGGATCAGGCTCTCATAGATGGGGGAGTCTTCCTGGTGCGATTCCGACAGGGTGATGCCGCGCTCCTTGGCCACGGCCGGAGCCGAGACCATGTTGACCGCGTCGCCCAGCATCGGCCGCAGGACGCCGGCCAGGGCCGCGGCCGTCAGCGGCTTGGCGTTCAGCTTGGAGACTTCGCCCTCATAGGCGATGTCGATGGCCGCGACGCCGTAATCGACCATCTGGCCGGCGAACACGCCGAGCTTGCCGGCCAGGGCGATGAAGGGGGCCAGACGCGGCGCTTCCTCGGCGGTCACAGACGGCGAGTTCAGGGCGTTGGTCACCGCGCCGGTGAGCAGATAGTCGCTCATCTGCTCGGCCACCTGCAGGGCGACATTCTCCTGGGCCTCGTTGGTCGAGGCGCCCAGGTGGGGGGTGGCGATGAAGTTCTCGGCCCCGAACAGCACGTTCGCCTTGGCCGGCTCCTCGACGAAGACGTCAAAGGCCGCGCCGCCGATGTGACCCTCGTCCAGCAGCTTGCGCAGGGCGGCCTCGTCCACAAGGCCGCCGCGGGCGCAGTTGATGATCTTCACGCCCTTCTTGGTCTTGGCCAGGTTTTCGGCCGACAGGATGTTGCGGGTCTTGTCGGTGAGCGGGGTGTGCAGGGTGATGAAGTCGGCGCGGGCCAGCAGCTCGTCCAGCTCGACCTTTTCGACGCCCAGCTCCACGGCGCGTTCGGGCGACAGGAAGGGGTCGTAGGCCACAACCTTCATCTTCAGGCCCAGCGCCCGGTCGGCGACGATGGAGCCGATATTGCCGGCGCCGATCAGACCCAGGGTCTTGGCGTAGACCTCCACGCCCATGAAGCGGTTCTTCTCCCACTTGCCGGCCTGGGTGGAGACGTCGGCGGCGGGCAGCTGGCGGGCGAGGGCGAACATCATGGCGATGGCGTGTTCAGCCGTGGTGATCGAGTTGCCGAAGGGGGTGTTCATCACCACGACGCCGGCGGCGGTGGCGGCGGGAATGTCGACATTGTCGACGCCGATGCCGGCCCGGCCGATGACCTTCATCTTCTTGGCGGCGGCGATGACATCCTTGTCGGCCTTGGTGGCCGAGCGGACGGCCAGGCCGTCATAGTCGCCGATGATCTTGAGCAGCTCGTCCTTGGACAGGCCGGTCTTCACATCGGCGTCGACGCCGCGCTGCTGGAAGATCTCGATGGCGGCGGGGCTCAGCTTGTCGGCGATCAGAACGCGGGGCATGGGCGGTCTTTCTTTAGGTGCGCGCTGGCCGGTCGCGGCCAGGCGGTGATGTCTGGGATGGCGGGGACGTGCGTCGCACGCCCCCTTCAGATCGATCGGAGGCTCAGGCGGCCTGCAGATCGCTGGCCAGGGACTCAAAGGCCCAGTCGAGCCAGGGCGTCAGGGCGTCCAGGTCGGAGGTCTCCACCGTGGCGCCGCACCAGATGCGCAGGCCCGGAGGGGCGTCGCGATAGCCGCCGATGTCCAGGGCCACGCCTTCTTTTTCGAGCATCGAGGCCAGCTTCTTGGCGAAGTCGGCCTGGGCGGCCTCGTCCAGGGCGGTGACGCGGGGGTCGACGACCTTCAGGCAGACCGAGGTGTTGGAGCGGAGCGCCGGATCGGCGGCCAGGAACTCCACCCACTCGGTCTTGGCCACCCAGCGGGCCAGGGCGTCCAGATTGGCGTCGGCCCGGCGCTGCATCTCAGCCAGGCCGCCGATGCGCTCGGCCCATTTCAGGGCGTCGATGGCGTCTTCCACGCACAGCATGGAGGGGGTGTTGATGGTCGCGCCCTCGAAGATCTCGAGGTTGACCTTGCCGCCCTTGGTCATGCGGAACAGCTTGGGCATCGGCCAGGCCGGGGCGTAGCTCTCCAGGCGGGCCACAGCCCGGGGCGACAGGATCAGGACCCCGTGCGCGGCTTCGCCGCCGAGCGCCTTCTGCCAGGAGAAGGTGACCACATCGAGCTTGGCCCAGGGCAGGGCTTGCGCAAACGCTGCGCTGGTGGCGTCGCAGATGGTGACGCCCTCGCGGTCGTCGGCGATGAAGTCGCCGTTCGGCACGCGGACGCCCGAGGTGGTGCCATTCCAGGTGAAGACCAGGTCGGCGTCCTTGCGCACCTTGGTCAGGTCCGGCAGCTCGCCATAGGCGGCCGACAGAACCTCGGCCTCGATCTTTAGCTGCTTGGTCACGTCGGTGACCCAGTCCTTGCCGAAGCTCTCGAAGGCCAGCAGCTGAACGGGCCGCGCGCCCAGCATCGACCACATGGCCATCTCGACGGCGCCGGTGTCGGAGCCAGGGACAATGCCGATCAGGAAGTCGTCGGGGACAGCCAGCACCTGGCGGGTGCGGTCGATGGCCTCTTTCAGCCGCGCCTTGCCCAGCTTGGAGCGGTGCGAGCGTCCGAGGACGGCGTTCTGGAGATTTTCGGGGGTCCATCCGGGGCGCTTGGCGCACGGGCCGGACGAGAATTCTGGGCGAGCCGGCCGCATGGCGGGCTTGGTATGGTCAGTCACTGCGATGTCTCCCATCCTTGCAGATGAGCAGCGCCCCGTTGGGAGGGCGTGGCCCGCCGCGCACAAACGCCCATTTGCGCGTCAGGACAAGCGGATTCTTGCCGAAATTTCTCTCAGACCGCCGCTGTAGGGGTTGAAGTGACCTCCGCCTCAGCTCGCCGACGCCGGCGACTGGCCGCCAGGGTCCCGGCCGTCAGGCAGGCGAGAATCCCCAGGAAGTCGATATTGTTGATCGTGACATAGAGCGCGTCATGGGCGCGGCCGAGCACGAAATAATAGGCCTGCAAGGAGAACTGAATAGCCTGGAGCAGCATGGCGCCGCCAAGCCAAAGGCTTGTGTAACGTATCGCCATCAGCAGGAAGCCGAGGGCCAGGGCGCCCTCCGCGATGAGGCGAGCCACAAGGAAAATCTGGTCGGGGAGAAAAACATCGCCGAGGCTGCTGGCGATTGTGATCGCCAGGATAAGCACCGCGCCTAGTCGCTCAGGCGCGCCCCCACGTGTGAACGCGAATGCGGTTACGACGACCAAGAGGGCCCAGAGCAGGACCCAGATAACAATATACGTCGTTTCGGTAGACATCGTTGCGCCTCTAACCGTGATTAGAGGCGCAACGAAGTTAAACTATTGCAATCAGCCGACGTCGCGCATCATCGGAGCGGCGCGGACGGGCTCCTGCGGCTTGTCGGGGCCGACGAGCTTGGTGCGGATGCCCAGGCGCAGCTTGGCCTCGTTCAGTTCGCCGTGCACGCCGACCATGGCGGTGCGGGCTTCGCCGAGCGCCTTGATGGCGTCGATGAGCTTGGCCGCCGCGTCGTCGCCGAACACGGTGGAGACGCCCACGTCCTTACGGGCCTTAAGCATTTCGGTCATCAGCTCGGTGGCTTCGGCCAGGGCCGCATCAACCGACTCTTCGGTCGCAAACAGCTTGTTGGCGACGCGCTGGGCAACAAACGCCTTTTCCATGGGGGCATCCCTCCTGGGGGTTAACGGAATGTTAACAAGCTAAACCAAAAGTTAACGCCCGTCCGCCCTTGCAACTGTGACAAGTTCACGCAGAGGTTGCGTTCGCCTGAGAGGCGAGTCCGCGGAAGCGAATGATTAGGACTATTCCCTTATGACGGGCGATTGACCCTCCCAGGAGCTCGCCCCGAACTTGGTCAAGGACCGCCCTTCAGACCCTGCCGGCGCCCGGCATGAAGCGACCTTCCATGCGAAGGTCGCCGGTGTTGCGCTGGTCACGACGGTGGTGGTCCTGCTGGCGGCCTGCGCCACCTTCATGCTTCAGCAATGGGCCGTGGCCCGGGAGCAGGCCCGCTCCAGCTATCAGGCCCTGGCCGTGGTCACCGCCGATCTGGCGGCGCCCGCCGTGGCCCGCGGCGATCTCGACGCCGCCACCGCCTCGGTCGGCGCGTTGAGCCGCGATCCCCGCATCTCGACCGTGCGCCTCACTGACGCGCGCGGCGAGGTCCTCGCCCAGTTCACCGCCCCGGGCGCAGCGTCCGACGGGCTCCTGACCGTATCGCACCGGCTCAGCTGGGATGGACGGATGATCGGCGAACTCAGCGTTCAGGCCCGTCCGCCCCAGCTGATGGGCATGCTGCCCCAGTTCGCCGCCCTGACCGGCGCCCTGTTCTTCGGCGGCGTGGGGGTGGCGCTCTTCCTGTCGCGCAGCCTGGCCAGCCAGGTGATCGCCCCGGTCCAGGGCCTGTCCGAGGCCATGCGCCGGGTGGCGGCCAGCGGCCAGTTCACGCCCGTGAGCCTGACGGCAAGGGACGACCTGTTCGGCAGCCTCGCCGTCAGCTTCAATCATCTGCTCGCCCGGCTGGACGCTCGCGAGCAGGATCTGAACAAGACCCTGGACGAACTGGTGGAGGCGAGGGATGCGGCCAACGCCGCCAATGTCCTCAAGTCCCAGTTCCTGGCCAATATGAGCCACGAGATCCGCACTCCCCTGAACGGCGTCCTGGCCATGGCCGACGTCATGGCCATGGACCGGCTTCCGGCCGCCCAGCGCGGACGGCTGGAGGTGATCCGCCAGTCCGGGGGCCTGCTGCTCACCGTCATCAACGACGTCCTGGACATCTCCAAGATCGAGGCGGGCAAACTGACCCTGGTCGAGGAGGACTTCGATCTGGAGACCGTGGCGGCCACCGCCCGGGCCAGCTACGAGGTGCTCGCCCAGAGCCGGGGCCTGGCCTTTTCTGTGGAGATCGAGGAGAGCGCCGGCGGTCTGTGGCGTGGCGACCCCAATCGGATCCGGCAGATCCTGGGCAATCTGTTGTCCAACGCGGTCAAGTTCACCCTCACCGGCTCGGTCTCTGCGCGCTTCCTGGCTGATCCGCTCGGCGGAATCATCCTGACGGTCCACGACACCGGCGTCGGCGTGCCGGCCGGCAAGCTGCCCGTGCTGTTCGAGAAGTTCACCCAGGCCGACTCTACGGCCACCCGGCGTTTCGGGGGCACGGGCCTTGGCCTGTCCATCTGTCGCGAACTCACCCAGATGATGGGCGGCGAGATTCACGCCCGCAGCCGCGAGGGCGAGGGCTCCCTCTTCGAGGTGCGCCTGCCCCTGGCCCGAGGCCTGGCGGCGGAGCCGTCGCCGACGCCCGTCTCCAACCTGCCGTCGGCGACTCAGGGCGCTGAAGACCTCGACGACACGCCGGGGGAAGCCGCCCCCGACGATGGGGAAGGGCGGCCCCTGCGGATCCTGGCGGCGGAGGACAATCCCACCAACCAGCAGGTCCTGGCCGCGGTGATGGGGTCGCTCGGCCTGGAGGTCGAGATTGTCGGCGACGGCGCTGCGGCCGTGGCCGCCTGGACCGACGGCGCCTATGACATGATCCTCATGGACATCCAGATGCCGGTCATGGACGGCATCGCCGCGGCCAAGGCGATCCGGAGCCAGGAGGCGCTCACCCACCGGCCGCGCACCCCCATCGTCGCCCTGACCGCCAACGCCCTCTCCCATCAGGTCAACGAGTATCTCGCCGCGGGCATGGACGATCATGTGGCCAAGCCGATCGAGATCGCCAAGCTCTACGACGCCATCTGCACTGTGATGAGCCGGGCCGAAGAGGCCGCCGCCAAGGTCGCCTGACCGCGTCCGCCGAAGGTGAACCGCGGACAACCGCGCACTCAGACATCGGTCAGCGCCACCATGGCTTTCTCTCCTCGACGCCGCCGATCGCGGCTGACCTGCAACGAGGAGTTAGCCCATGAAATCCCTGCTGATCGCCCTGACCGCCGGCGCCGCCCTGACCGCCGGCCTGGCCACCGCCGCCTCGGCCGCCCCTGGCGGCTATGGCGCCCCCAACCACGCCCCGGCCTATGGCGCGCGCCATGGCGGTGACCAGTATGGGCCCCAACGTGGCCAGGTCCGGGCGCCGGCCTGGATTTCCATCGCCCAGCGCAAGGCCAATCTGGAGCGCCGGATCGACATGGGTCAGCGCAGCGGCAGCCTCAGCCGCAATGAAGCCTTCCGCCTGCGCGCCGAGTTCAACGATCTGCGGCGCCTGGAGCACCACTATCGCCGGGGCGGCCTGACCCGCTGGGAGATGGCCGATCTGGACCGCCGGATGGATCGCCTGAGCGCCCGGATCTATGTGGAACGCCGGGACGACGACCGCCGCTACGGCCAGGGCTACGGCCAGGGCCAGGGCTACGGCTATCGCCGCTAGTCGACCAAAAAGAGGACCGTTGACGGGCCGGGGCGCAAGCGCCGGCCCACGTCGGTTTGGGCCTAGAGTCTCAGCCGGCTGTCCATGACGGTGACCGCCTGGCCGCGAAGGATCACCCGGTCCCCAGCCAGTTCGCAGTCCAGGTCGCCGCCGCGGCCGGGATAGGCCTGATGGAAGTCCAGCCGCGTGCGCCCCAGCTTCTGCGCGAAGATCGGGCTCAGCATGCAATGCAGGGAGCCTGTGGCCGGGTCTTCAGGGATTCCCGAGCCTGGCGCGAAAAAGCGGCTGACAACGTCATAGGGCTGGCCCCCGGCAAGCGCGCTGACCCCCACATTGCCGCGGCCCTGGGTGGCGGCGCTGGAAATCGTCGTCAGGGCCGCCAGGTCCGGCGTCGCGGCCCGCACGGCGGCCTCGTCCTTGAGGACCGCCACCAGGAAGGGCCCGGCCCAGACCTCGTTCGGTTCGACCCCCAGAGCCTCGGCCAGCCCCGCCGGCGTCTCCACCTGACGGACAGGCGAGGCCGGGAAGTCCATGGCGTAGCCGCCGTCCTGCCGGGACACGATCAGCGGCCCCGACAGGGTGTCGAAGGTCACGGCCTCGGTCGTCAGGCCAAGTTCGGCGAACAGGGCGTGCGCGCTGGCCAGGGTGGCGTGACCGCAGAGCGGCACTTCCAGGGCCGGGGTGAACCAGCGCAGGCCGAACCTGTCGGCGGACTCGGTGCGCAGGAGGAAGGCCGTCTCGGCCTGGTTGTTCTCCGCCGCCAGGGTCTGCATCCAGGCGTCCGCAGGCCAGGCGTCGAAGGGCTCGACCACGCAGGCGGGATTGCCCCGGAAGGGGGCCTGGGCGAAGGCGTCGATGGTCCACTGGCGCATGGAAGGGCTCGCGGCTGAAGATGTGCAGCTCAGTTATGCCCAGCCAACTGCATCATCAAGGCAAGGCTTGCCCTGGGCCTCAGGTTTGCAGGGACAGCTCTGGCCAACGGGCCTGGGCCGCGGCGGCCGTTCGGGCGAAGCCCTTTGTCACCCGCAAAGGATTGGGAACCATCCGCAGGGCGAACAGGTCGCCCAGGCCGAACGGGGCGAAGATGCGCAAGGTCCCGTCCGGCTCCAGCCGCGCGCCGACGGCGAACATGGTGGTGGTGAACCGGGTCAGGGCCTCGGCGCTGGAACTCAAGGGGGCGTAGGGCTCGCCGAACCGGTCTTCGAACCACAGGTGCACCCGGGCCTGGTTGCGCACCTCCACCAGGGTGTCCAGGGGCGGGGGATAGGCCGCCGCCGCCCGGCGGATCACCTGATCTTCGGCCTCATAGCTGAGATCGCCGGCGTCGAAATAGCCGAGGTCATAGTCCTTCAGCCCATAGTCGGGATCGCGGCCGGTCAGGTGATTGACTGCTTTCTGATAGATGGCCCCGGAGAAGATCATCCAGTCGGGCAGGGCCAGATCCCTCGCGGTCTCCATCACCCCCATCAGGCTGGGCGCGGCCCGCAGGATCGCCGTGAGCCGCTGCTCCAGCTCGGGCTCAGGCCTCATCCGCGCAGGGTCCAGCCGTGGTCGAGGGGGCCGTGCCCCTTCCCCAGCCCCGGCGCGCTGGCCATGGCCTCCTGCACATAGGCCCAGGCCTGGGCCACGGCGGTGGACAGGTCCAGTCCCTGGGCCAGACCCGTCGCGCAGGCCGAGGCCAGGGTGCAGCCGGTGCCGTGGGTGTGGCGGGTGTCCTGCCGATCGGTTTCGAAGATCGTGTCCCCGGTCGGCGTCATCAGCAGGTCCACCACCCGCTCGCCGCTCACATGGCCCCCCTTCATCAGGACGGCCCGGGCGCCGAGTTGGAGCAGGGCTTCTCCGGCCCGGCGCTGGTCGTCGAGGTTTTCCACCGAGAGGCCGGTCAGGGCGGCGGCTTCCGGCGCGTTGGGGGTCAGGAGGGCCGCCCGGGGGATCATCAGGCTGCGCACCGCGGAGATGGCGTCGTCGGCCAGCAGGGTCGCGCCCCCCTTCGCGACCATGACCGGATCGATCACCGCGGGAATAGCTTCCGCCTCATCCAGCAAGGCGGCGACGGCCTCGACCATGGCCACATCGCCCAGCATGCCGGTCTTGATGGCGTCGGCGCCGATGTCGCTCAGCACGGCGCGGGCCTGGGCCTGGACGATGTCGACGGGAATGGGGTGGACGCCGGTGACGCCGAGCGTGTTCTGCACCGTGACGGCGGTGATCGCCGTGGCGCCGTAGCCGCCCAGGGCGAGCACGGTCTTGAGATCGGCCTGGATGCCGGCCCCGCCGCCGGAATCCGAGCCGGCGATGATCAGGACCCGGCCGAGGGGAAGAGCTGAACTGGTCATGGCCGCTTTTTCCACATCCGTGATCGCCTGACGAGGGGCCCTGGCGCCTTGCCCACAGGGCGCGCTCAGGCGAGGGTCGGCCCATGACGACGTCCGACAAGATCGCCCTGGTCACCGGCGCCGGCTCCGGCATCGGCCGGGCCTGCGCGCTCGCCCTGCACGGGGCCGGCTTCAAGCTCGCCCTCACCGGCCGTCGGGCCGAGGCGCTCCAGGCCACGGCGGCCGAACTGCCGCCCGCCGATGTCCTGGTCCATCCCGCTGACGTCTCCGACGAGGCCCAGGTGTCGGCCCTGTTCGACGCGGTCCAGGCCAGGTTCGGCCGGCTGGATCTGTTGTTCAACAACGCAGGCACGGGCGCGCCGCCCGTCCCCCTGGAGGACCTGTCGCTCAAGGCCTGGCGGCGGGTGGTGGACGTCAATCTGACGGGCGCCTTCCTCTGCACCCAGGGGGCCTTCCGGCTGATGAAGGCGCAGGATCCCCAAGGCGGGCGGATCATCAACAACGGCTCCATCTCGGCCCATGCGCCGCGGCCGCGCTCGGTGGCCTATACCGCCACCAAGCACGCCATCACCGGCCTGACGAAATCCGCCAGCCTGGATGGCCGGACCTACGGGATCGCCTGCGGCCAGATCGACATCGGCAACGCCGCCACCGAAATGACCGCGGCCATGGCCGGTGGGGTCCCCCAGGCTGATGGCAGCCTGAAGCCTGAACCGATGATGGATGTGGCCGCCGTCGCCCAGGCGGCGGTGTTCATGGCCGGCCTGCCGCTGGAGGCCAATGTCCAGTTCATGACCGTGATGGCCACCCAGATGCCCTATATCGGCCGTGGCTAGGGGCGCCGCGCGGCCTTGATCGCCGACCAGACGTCCAGGGCCTGGGCGGTCTCGGCTACGTCATGGACCCGCACCGCCGCGACACCCGCCTCGGCGCCGGCCAGGGCGGCGGCGATGGAGCCCGGCGCGCGGGCGGCCGGCGCCTCCGCGCCCGGATGGACGGCGGCGATGAACCGCTTGCGGCTGGCCCCCAGAAGGACCGGAAAGCCCAGGGCGCAGATCCTGTCCAGGTGGGCGAGCAGGGTCAGGTTGTGGTCCAGGGTCTTGCCGAAGCCGATCCCGGGGTCGAGCCAGATCTTCTCCCGAGCCACGCCGGCGGCGATGGCGGCTTCGGCCCGCTCCACCAGGAAGGCGCAGACCTCGGCGAGGACATCTTCATAGTGCGGGGCCGCCTGCATGGTTCGCGGCTCGCCCTGCATGTGCATCAGCACCACCTGGCAGCCGAGTTCAGCAGCCACATCGGGCGCCTCAGGCGCGAAGCGCAGGGCGGTGACATCGTTCCAGATGGTCGCGCCGGCGGCCATGGCGGCCCGGGCGACTTCGGGCTTCATGGTGTCCACCGACAGGGGCGGGGCGCCGTCCTTGGCCAGGGCGGCGATGACAGGGACGACCCTGGCGATCTCCACCTCGACCGGGACAGGATCGGCGCCAGGCCTTGTCGACTCCCCGCCCAGATCGAGGATTTCGGCGCCCTGGGCGACCAAACGGCGGGCCTGGGTCAGGGCCGCTGCGCCCTCATAGAGACCGCCATCCGAGAAGCTGTCCGGCGTCAGGTTCAGTATCCCCATTACGGCGGGGCGTCGGGGCGGTCGGATCAGGGCGGACCTCCAGGCCTCTCGCAGGCGCGCAGCGCTTAATCGCTTACCCCACAGGGCTTGCGGGCGCCAATCGCGAGGGCGCCGGGGGTGAAATGCTGCGACTGCTCACATCGGGCGCCGGAAGCCTGTCACACCTTGGCCTTATGATGTGAGGAGGGATGGCCAACCAAGCACCTGGGATGCACGCCCGTGATCATCAACCCGATCCGCCACCTGCGGCGCCGCAAGCGTCTGCAGGCCGAGGCTGAGGAAGAGGCGACCTATCTACGTCGCCGTTTTGGCGCCGACGCCTATGGCGCGGCCCTTGAGAAACTCCAGCGTTCCGACCTGACGAGCTGGGGCCGTCAGGTGGTGAGCGAGGCCGCCAGACGCCTGGAGCAGAGCTGAACCCGGCCCCAGGCGCAGACGTCTAGATTCAGGCCGGCTCCGGGCCCGGTCGCGGCGAGATCGGCACGGCCACGGTGGGGCCGAGCGAGCGATGGCTCTCCGGCTCCTCCCGCTTGGGCATGACGCCCTGGATCACATTGATGATCTCGTCGCCCGACAGGGTTTCGTACTCCAGCAGGGCCTGGGCGATCTTGTGCAGCTCTTCGATCTTCTCGGTGAGGATCCGGCGCGCCTCGTCAAAGGCGTGCTGGACCAGGGCCTTGACCTCCTGGTCGATGATCCGGGCGGTCTCTTCCGAGACGTTCTGGGTCCGCGACACCGAATGGCCGAGGAAGACCTCGTCCTGGTTCTCGCCATAGGACACCACGCCGAGCTTGTCGGAAAAGCCCCACTTGGTGACCATGGCCCGGGCCAGGCGGGTGGCCTGGTCGATGTCGGAGGAGGCGCCCGAGGTGATCTTCTCCTTGCCGAAGATCAGCTCCTCGGCCATCCGGCCGCCCATCAGGATCACCAGGCGCGAGGTCATCTGCTCGTAGGACATGGACAGCTGGTCCCGCTCGGGCAGCTGCATGACCATGCCCAGCGCGCGACCGCGGGGGATGATGGTCGCCTTGTGCACCGGGTCGGTGGCCGGAACATTCAGGGCCAGCAGGGCATGGCCGCCCTCGTGATAGGCGGTCAGACGCTTTTCATCGTCGGTCATGGCCATGGACTTGCGCTCGGCGCCCATCATGACCCGGTCCTTGGCGTCTTCGAAGTCGCGCTGGGTGACCATGCGGCGGTTCTTCCGCGCAGCCATCAGGGCGGCCTCATTGACCAGGTTGGCCAGGTCCGCGCCGGAGAAGCCCGGGGTGCCGCGGGCGATGGTCTTGACCTCCACGTCGGCGGCCAACGGCACATTCTTCATATGGACGCGCAGGATGCGTTCGCGGCCATTGATGTCGGGATTGGGCACCACGACCTGACGGTCGAAACGGCCGGGCCGCAGCAGGGCCGGGTCCAGCACGTCGGGACGGTTGGTCGAGGCGATGACGATGATGGCCTCGGACGGGTCGAAGCCGTCCATCTCCACCAAGAGCTGGTTCAGGGTCTGCTCGCGTTCGTCATTGCCGCCGCCGAGCCCTGCGCCGCGATGGCGGCCCACGGCGTCGATCTCGTCGATGAAGATGATGCAGGGCGCATTCTTCTTGGCCTGCTCGAACATGTCGCGCACCCGGCTGGCGCCGACGCCGACGAACATCTCCACGAAGTCCGAACCAGAGATGTAGAAGAAGGGCACGCCGGCCTCGCCGGCCACGGCGCGGCCGAGCAGGGTCTTACCCGTGCCGGGCGGGCCGACCATCAGGGCGCCCTTGGGGATCTTGCCGCCCAGGCGCTGGAACTTCTGAGGATCCTTCAGGAAGTCGACGATCTCGGTCAGCTCTTCCTTGGCCTCGTCCACCCCGGCCACGTCGTCAAAGGTGACGCGGTTCTTGTTCTCGGTGAGCATCTTGGCCTTGGACTTGCCAAAGCCCATGGCGCCGCGGGCCCCGCCCTGCATCTGGCGCATGAAGAAGATCCACACCCCGATCAGCAGCAGGATGGGCAGGCTCTGCAGGATGAAGCCCACCAGGGTGAAGCCGCCGGCCGGCTTGACCGAAATGTCGGCGTTCTGCGCCTCCAGACGGTTGACCAGTTCTTCCTGGTTGTTCGGGGTCACCGCGGTGAAGGCCTGGCCCTCGGAGTTACGCACCTCGACGGCCGAGCCGCGGATGACGGCCGAGGCCACCTGGCCGGAGTCGATCTGGTCGAGCAGCTGCGAGTAGGTGATCTCGCGAGAATTGGCCGCCTCGCCGCCGCCGCTCATCATGCTGTAGAGGCCGATCAGGACGACGACGATGACGCCCCAGATCGCCATATTGCGCATGTTCATGGTGCTTTTGATCCGTCTCGGGAAAACTCGTGTTCAGACCCTAAGATAGGATGGCCTGTGCGGTTTCACCAGCAAGGGGCGGGCCAGAGTGACCGCAGGTCGCGGTCTTTCCTGCAGAATCCCTGGGCGCCGGAAACGAGAAAGGCCGCGCAGACGGGCTGCGCGGCCTGACATCTCTGGGAAGATCGCCCTCCCGCCGAAGCTGGGAGGCGGGCGTCCTTAGCGGCTCGGCCGCTTCGGCGCGGCGATCAGGCCCTCACGCTGGGCGCGCTTGCGGGCCAGCTTGCGGGCGCGGCGAACGGCTTCAGCCTTCTGGCGCGCGCGCTTTTCCGAGGGCTTCTCGTAATGGACGTGGCGCTTCATCTCGCGGAACGAGCCTTCGCGCTGCATCTTCTTCTTCAGGGCCTTGAGGGCCTGGTCGACATTGTTGTCGCGGACGAAAATCTGAACCAGGGGACTCTCTCCTGCCTGCCTGCCGTTTGCGCCACCCGGCGCACATGGCGGTGGCGGTGAAACAAAAAACCAAATAGCCTCGAAAGCGACCGCTCCGGAGCCGAGGGCGGCGAAATAGCAGAAGGCTTGGCCCATGTCCACGCAAGACGGCGGCTTTTGGCGAGGTTAGAGTGGGGCCATGTCAGACGCCGCCTCATCTTCCACCCCCGATTCCGACGCCTGGGCCCGCCAGGTCGAAGACCAGGTGCTCACCCTGGCCCTGCCCCATGTGGCGCAGATGGGCTGGAGCGCCCTTCTTGTGGCTCGGGCCGGGGCCGAGGCCGGCCTCTCAAAGGGCGAGATCGAGCTCCTTTTCCCCAATGGGGCGGCGGATCTGGCGGCCCTGCTCGGCCGCCGGCACGACCGGGAAACCCTCGAAACTTTGTCGCAGACCGATCCGGCGAGCCTGAAGATCCGCGAGCGCATCCGCCTGGCGGTGGAGACCCGCCTGGACGCCGCGGCCCAGGATGAGGCGGTGGCCCGTCGCTGGAGCGGCTTCCTCGCCCTGCCGCAGAACCTCGCCCTGGCCAGCCGGCTCCTGTGGGACAGCGCCGACCAGCTCTGGCGCTGGGCCGGCGACACCGCCACCGACGAGAACCACTATTCCAAGCGCGCCATCCTCTCGGGAATCCTCTCGGCCGCGCTGGCCATCCGCGTGGCCTCGGGCCGCGGCGCGTCCATGGACTTCGTCGACGCCCGCATCGCCAATGTGATGAGTTTCGAAAAGTGGAAGGCGACCACCAAGCTTCGCCCCTCCGAAGCCCTCAAGACCTTCGCCCAGACCCTGGGCCGCATGCGTTACGGCTGAGACGCCTTTGCGTCCTTCGAGGCTCGCTATCGTTCGCACCTCAGGATGAGGAGGGTGGGTTTGGGCTGACACGTCGCATTCCATCCTCATCCTTAGGCGCCGCTTATCCCCGTCATGCTCGGGCTTGACCCGAGCATCCATGAACACTGATCTGACCGCCGTGTGCATGGGCCCTCGGATCAAGTCCGAGGGCGACGGAGGAGAGGTTGGGGCTGCTCTTCGTGCCCTTCGCGCCCCTTCGCGCCCTTTGTGTCCGATCTTGAGTGCGCCCGCCGCGCGCCCCTGAGGCGCCCGAAGGCCCTCGAAGGACGAGGGCGGTCGCGCCGCCTAGAGCCCCGACAACCGGTTGATGTGGCCCATCTTGCGGCCGGGCTTGGCCTCCCGCTTGCCGTAGAGGTGCAGGCGGGTCTCCGGCTCGGCGGCCAACTTCGCCCAGGCCTCAGCCTCGTCGCCCAGCAGGTTCAGCATCTCCACATGGGCGCGGGCGTCGGTAGGGCCGAGCGGCCAGCCGGCCACGGCGCGGATGTGCTGCTCGAACTGACAGACCTCGCAGCCGTCCTGGGTCCAGTGGCCGGTATTGTGCACCCGCGGCGCGATCTCATTGGCTAGCAGGCGCCCGTCCGCCAGCTCGAACAGCTCGATGCCGATCACCCCCACATAGTCCAGGCGGGTGAGGATCTGGGCGGCGATCCGTTCGGCCTGGTCCGCCAGATCGGGACTGGCCGGCGCAGGCGCCACGGTGCGGCGCAGGATGCCGCCCTCGTGATGGTTCTCGCCCAGGGGATAGATGGCCAGCTCGCCGTCCTGGCCGCGGGCGGCGATCACCGACAGCTCCCGGACGAATTCGGCCGGCGCCTCCAGGATGCAAGGGACGCTCCCCAGGGAGGCGAAGACGTCCGCGGCGTCGGCGGCGTGCTCAACCCACTTCTGGCCCTTGCCGTCATAGCCTTCGCGACGGGTCTTCATCAGGGACGGGACGCCGATGTGCGCGGCGGCCTCCAGGGCGTCCTCGCCGCTGTCCACCTGGGCGAAGGCCACGGTCCGGACGCCGGCCTCGTTGAGGAAGGTCTTCTCCGCCACCCGGTCCTGGGCCACGGCCAGGGCCAGGCCGCTGGGCGCCACCGGCGCCCCCAGGGCCTTCAGCCGCTCGACGGCGGCGGCGGGCACATTCTCGAACTCATAGGTGATGACGTCGCAGAGATCGGCCAGGCGGGCCAGGCCGTCGGGGTCGTCAAAGGGGGCGATCAGCGTCTCGCGGGCCACCCGGCTGGCCGGGGCGTCCAGCTCCGGCGTCAGGATGACCACGTCGAAGCCCAGGCGGGCGGCGGCGAGCGCCAGCATCCGCCCCAACTGGCCGCCACCGAGAATGCCGATGGTCGCGCCGGGCGCGAGGGGAAAGCCCGGCGCCATCAGTCTTCCACCGTCTCAGCCACCGCATCGGCCAGGGCTTGGGCGAAGGCCGTCAGGCGTTGGGCAAGGTCTGGGTCGCCCAGGGCCAGGATGCGGGCGGCGAGAATGCCGGCGTTCTTGGCGCCCGCCTCGCCGATGGCCAGGGTCGCCACGGGAATGCCGCCGGGCATCTGGACGATGGAGAGCAGGCTATCCATGCCCTTCAGCGCCTTGGACTCCACCGGCACGCCCAGCACCGGCAGCTCGGTCATGGAGGCGGCCATGCCCGGCAGGTGGGCCGCGCCCCCGGCCCCGGCGATGATCACCTTGTAACCCTTGGCCTTGGCGGTGGTGGCGAACTCATAGAGCCGTTGGGGGGTGCGGTGGGCCGAGACCACCTTGGCCTCCCAGGCCACGCCCAGCGCGTCGAGCTGCTCGGCGGCGCACCGCATGGTCGGCCAGTCTGAGCGGCTGCCCATGATGATGGCGACGGGCGGGCGACCGCCTGGGCCGGCGGGGTTGGAACTGGCCATCGGACGGCCCCCTTGATGGGAAAGGCGCGGAGTATAGGCGCCGCCTTTGCGCCCGCAACCGATCACCGGTACGATTCTTATGGTTAAGGCTGGATGTGATTCCCTCCCCATGAAGATCACGGGCGCGCGCACCGAACCCTTTGCGGCCATCCGCAAGCGGGCCCTGGCCCAGGCCGGCGCCCAGAGCTCTGCGGCCCGGGCCCTGCCGGCGGACAAGGCCGGCTTCCTCGGCGTGACCGAGGCCGAGATGACGCCCGCCGTTCGGGGCGCCCTGCAGACCCTGCTGACCGAGATCGACGACCTGCGCGGCGAAGTGGCGCGGCTGAAGGCCAAGCTCATTGAGGTGGAGGGTCTGGCCGACCGGGACGCCCTGACCCCGGTGCTCAACCGCCGGGCCTTCATGCGCGAGCTCGCCCGGGTGCAGACCTTCTCCCGGCGCTACGCCTCGCCAGCCAGTCTGGTCTATTTCGACCTGGACGACTTCAAGAGCGTCAATGACCGCTTCGGCCATGCGGCCGGCGACGCCGTGCTCAAGGCCGTGGCCGAGCGGCTCACCGGCCTGGTGCGCGACAGCGACATTGTCGGGCGCATGGGGGGCGACGAATTCGCCGTGGTGCTGGTCCAGGCTACCGCCATGACGGCCCAGGCCAAGGCCGAGGCCCTGGCGCGGACTCTGGAGCAGGCCCCGATCCAGTTCGGCGACTGGTCGGCGCCCCTGCACCTGTCCTACGGGGTCTGCGAAATCCCCCATGAGGGCGAGCCCGAGGCCATCGTCGCCCAGGCCGACGCGGCCATGTTCATCCGCAAGCGTGAGCGCCAGACCGGCTGATGGCCTGGACTCGCACCTACGAAGAGGCCGAGCCCCAGCGGGTCAATCGCTGGCTGGCCCAGAGCGGCGTCTGCTCCCGCCGGGAGGCCGAGGCCCTGATCGCCGCCGGCCAGGTCTCCATCGATGGCGAGACCGTCTCAGACCCTGGCCGCAAGATCGAGCATGGCCAGACGCTCACCCTGGACGACGGCGCGCAGGCCCGCCTCGAAGGCCAAATGACGGTGATCATCAACAAGCCGGTGGGTTATGTCTCGGCTCAGCCGGAGCCCGGCCAGATCCCTGCAGCCCGCCTGCTGACCCGCCAGGGCCTGTGGGGAGACCCCGCCGAGATCCCCGCCGCCGACCGCAGCCTGGCGCCGGTGGGCCGGCTCGACCTGGACAGCCGCGGCCTGCTGATCCTGTCTGAGGACGGGGTGGTGACCAAGGCGGTGATCGGCCCCGACTCCCAGATGGAGAAGGAATATCTGGTCCGGGTGCGCGGCGACATCGGTGAGCCTGTGCTGGACCGCCTGCGTCACGGCCTGGCCCTGGACGGCCGCCAGCTGAAGCCCGCCAAGGTCACCCTGGCCGGCGACCAGCGCCTGCGCTTCATCCTGACCGAGGGCCGCAACCGCCAGATCCGCCGGATGTGCGACCTGGTGGGGCTGTCCATCATCGACCTCTACCGCCTGCGGATCGGTCCCCTGAAGGTCGGCGACCTGCCCGAAGGCCGCTGGCGGCTGATCACGGCCCGCGAACGCGAAGCCCTGATCACCCCCGGCTTCAGCCCCAAGCCCGTCCGCCGCCGCTGAGGCTCAGGCCGGGGCCAGGGCCCGTGCCAGCGCCGCGCGGCTGTCTCGGGCGGCCGTCTGGCTGACGCTCGCCTCCGGCGCCCACTGGAAGCCGTGGAAGGCGCCGGGATAGACGTGCAGCTCCACCGGCACCCCGGCCCGCAATAGCTGCTGGGCGTAGGCCAGGTCTTCCTCGAGAAACAGGTCCAGGGCGCCGGTGGCGATGAAGGTCGGCGGCAGGCCCGAGACATCCGTGGCCCGGGCGGCCGCCGCATAGGGGGAGACGCCCTCTGCGCCAGGCTCATGCCCCAGCAGGGCCCGCCAGCCGAAGGCGTTGGCCTGGGGCGTCCAGACGAAGGCGCCGGCATAGGGGTGCGGATCGGGGCTGACGCAGGTCCGGTCATCGATCATCGGATAGATCAGGTGCTGAAAGGCCAAGGGGTAGTCCCCCCGGTCCCGGGCCAGCAGGGCGAGGCCTGCGGCCAGACCGCCGCCGGCGCTCTCTCCCATCAGGCCGACCCGCGTACGGTCGACGCCCAGGGTCTCTGTGCTGGCGAAGATCCAGGCGAGCGCCGCATAGCAATCCTCCAGCGGCCCGGGGAAGGGCGTCTCCGGCGCCAGCCGGTACTCCACCGAGACGATGCAGCAGGCGAGGTCGGCGGCCAGCGGACGATGGACCGCCTCGTTGTCGGCCGCCGCGCCAGCGACATAGCCGCCCCCATGAATGTGCAGGATGCAGGGCAGCGGCCCCGCAGCATCCTTGGGGCGATAGACCAGCACCCCCACCTCTGGCGCGCCGGCGGGGCCGGGAATTGTCCGCCGCTCCAGGCTGGTGCGGGCCAGGTCCTCGGGCCGCACCTGAAAGCGAGTCGCGCGCATGCGCATAAGCGGCAGCAGCGCCTCGGTCAGCTCGAAGGCCGGAAAGCTGTCGAGCAGGGGCAGCAGCTCCGGATCGACCAGGTCTCGATTGGCGGCCCTGTCCATGTCCCGTCCCCCTTGGCGATTTTCCGAAAGCTTGGCAGGCGCCGCGCGCTCTAGGAAGCCTGGACGCAGGGGAAACCTAGACCTTTCCGAGCTTGCGGATGGCCGGCGCCAGCGGCCGTTCGCCTTGCGCATAGTCGGCCCAGGCCTTGGTCTTCTTCAACAGGTCGGGCACGGTGCGCAGGGTGAAGCGCAGGGGATCGAGGCCCTTGCGCACCTGGCCCCAGGTGAGCGGCATGGAGACGCCGGCCCCTTCGCGGGCCCGCGGCGACAGGGGGGCCACGGCCGTGGCCAGCCGCGAATTGCGCAGATAGTCGACGAAGATCTTGCCGTTCCGCCTGGCCTTGGACATCACCGCCACATAGCGCTCAGGCTCGTCGGCGGCCATCTGGCGGGCCACGTCATGGGCGAAGGCCTTGGCGGTGTCCCAGTCCAGGCCGCGGGCCTTGGCCAGCGGCGTGACCACGTGCAGGCCCTTGCCGCCGGTGGTCTTGCAGAAGGCGACAAGGCCCAGCGCCTCCAGCCGTTCCTTCACGTCCCTCGCCGCAGCGACCACGTCGTCGAAATCGAGGCCGGGGCCGGGGTCGAGGTCGAAGACCAGTCGGCCCGGCGTCTCCGGGTCGCCCTCGCGGCAATTCCAAGGGTGCAGCTCGATGGCTCCCATCTGGGCCAGCGCCGCCAGGGCCTCGACGCGGTCGATCTGCAGATAGGGCTGCTTGTCGCCGGCCACATCCACCTGTTCGATCAGGTGCGAGGCGCCCTTGCCCGCATGGCGCTGGAAGAAGGTCTGGCCGCCGATCCCGTCCGGGGCGCGGATCACCGAACAGGGCCGGCCGCGGATATGGTCGATCATCCACGGGCCGACGGTTTCGAAATAGCGGGCCAGATCGGCCTTAGTCAGGGGGGCGTCGGTATCGGCCGAGCGCGGCCACAACGCCTTGTCGGGGCTGGAGATCGTCACCCCCATGACCACCACCGATCCCGCCGGGCGGACCTTGCCGCCAGTCTTGGCGCCCGACGACTTCGCGGCCGAAGGCTTGGGTTGGGCGAGCTCCACCTCCTCCACGGGGGCGGGCTTCTCGGCCTCCACCTCGCTGGCGGGTTTGTCGGCGCGCAGGCCCTTGAACGAGCCCTGGCGGACCATGCCCTCGCCGGTCCAGCCGGCGAACTCGATCTCGGCGACCAGTTCGGGCTTGGCCCAGTTGATGTCGCCGGACTTTCGCGGCGCGCCTGGACCGCTGAAGGGGCTTTTGTCAGCGCCCTGAGCCTCAAGGCGGGGCAGGACCTGCTTGACCACGGCGGCGCCAAAGCCCGTGCCGACCCGGCCCACATAGATCAGGTGGTCGCCGCGGTGAACGCCCACCAGCAGGGAGCGGAGCTGGCCCTTGGCGCCGGTCCAGCCGCCGATCACCACCTCGTGCCCGGCGCGGCACTTGGACTTGGCCCAATCCTGGCTGCGGCCCGAGCGATAGGCGCCGTCCATGCGCTTGGAGATCACCCCTTCCAGCGACAGCCGGCAGGCCGATTGCAGGACCGCATCCCCGGCGGTCTCGAAGTGCTCCACATAGCGGATCTGGCCGCCCAGCGGCTTGGCGCGGCGCTCAATCACCGCCTGTAGCCGGCTCTTGCGCTCGCGAAGCGGCAGGCCGCGCAGGTCTTCGTCCTCCAGGAACAGGGCGTCGAAGGCGAAGAAGATCAGGTCTTCGCTATGGCCCTCGGACAGGGCCGCCTGCAGGGCGGGAAAATCTGGCGCGCCATTGTCGTCGAGGGCGACAGCCTCGCCGTCATAGATCCCATCGGGCAGGGCTGTGGCGTGGTCGGCGATGGCCTGGAACTTCTCGGTCCAGTCCAGGCCCTTGCGGGTCTTCAGGGTCGCCTTGCCGTCCTTGACCCGCAGTTGCAGGCGATAGCCGTCGAACTTGATCTCGTGGGCCCACCCCTTGCCCGACGGCGGCCGGTCCACGGACTTGCAGAGCTGCGGTTCGATGAAGCCCGGCAGGGCGGCGGTAGTCTTGGGCTCGGCCTTGGTTGCGGCGGGCTTGGCCTTGGTCTTGGCCGCGGGCTTTGCGGCCTTGGCGGGTTCGCCCTTGGGTCGGGTCTCCCAGACGTCGTCGGCCGGGGCGGCCGCCTTGGCCTTGCCGCGCATGAAGGGCCTGGGCCCCTTGCCGGTCCCGGCGGCGATGGCGTCCATGGCGCGGCCCGAGGCGACGGAGGTGTCGGCGCTCTTCAGCAGGTCGTCGCCCTCCACGGCGGCCTCGTCCCGATGCTTGATCAGCAGCCAGTTCTCCCGCTTGCCACCGGTCTTATCGCGCTTCATCCGCACCAGCACCCAGCTTCCGTGCAGGCGTTCGCCCTCCAGCACGAATTTGAGTTCGCCCTTTTTCAGGGCTTTCTCGGAATCAAATCCGGGCTCCGGCGCCCAGTAGCCCCGGTCCCACAGCATCACCGAGCCGCCGCCGTACTCGCCCTTGGGGATGGTCCCTTCGAAGTCCCCATAGCCCAGGGGATGATCCTCGGTGGCCACCGCCAGGCGCTTGTCGGCGGGATCGCGGGAGGGGCCCCGGGTCACGGCCCAGGACTTGAACACCCCGTCCAGCTCCAGGCGGAAATCATAGTGCAGGCGGGTGGCGGCGTGCTTCTGGATGACGAAGCGCAGGCGCTTGGAGGGCGTGACATCGTCGGACCCAGACGGCTCGGCCGTCTTGGCGAAGTCGCGCATCTCCCGATATCGCGCCAGTTTCTCCGCCATAGGAAGGTCCTCCGATCAGCAGGCCAGGGCCGGGGCCTCCTGCGCCATCTCTTCGCCGGCCAGGGCGCCGACAAAGGCATCCCGCCAGGCGCCCACATCCTCGCCCCGGACATTGTCAAACAAAGCGCGCCAACGCTCGATTCGCTCCGCCAGCGGCATGGTCAGGGCCCGTTTCAGCGCCTCGGAAATCTCTTCGGGGCTGTTGGGATTGACGATCAGGGCTGCGGGCAGCTGGTTGGCCGCCCCGGCGAACCGCGACAGGATCAGCACCCCAGGATCGGCCGGGTCCTGGGCGGCCACATACTCCTTGGCCACCAGGTTCATCCCGTCCCGCAGAGGCGTCACCAGCCCGACCTTGGCCGCCCGGTAGAGCCCGGCCAGCTCGTCGCGGCGATAGTTGCGGTTCACGCAGCGCAACGGATTCCAGTCCAGGTCGGCGTGCTCGCCGTTTATGCGGCCCGACAGGGCGTCCAGCCGGCCCCGGATCTCCTGATAGGAATTGACCGACTCCCGGCTCACCGGCGCCACCTGCACCATCAGCACCTCGCGACGAAGGTCCGGATTGTCGGCCAGGAACCGCTCGAAGCCGAGGAAGCGCTCCTCCAGCCCCTTGGAATAGTCCAGCCGGTCGACACCGACGATCAGCTTGCGAAACACCGTATGGGCCGCCATCCGGTCATAGGTCTTCGCCGCCCGCTCCGAGGCGACCATCTCGGCGAAGTCGGTGGCGTCGACCCCGATGGGGAATGCGCCGGTCTGGACCGTGCGGCCAAACGCCTTCAGCCGGTCAGGCTCCAGCACCTCGCCGCCGGCCTCGGCCAGGACATACTCTTGGAAGGCGGTGACATATTCCGGGGTCTGGAAACCCACCAGGTCGTATTCGAACAGGGCCTCCACCAGGGCGCGGTGGCTGGGCAGGGTGACCATCAGTTGGTGCGCCGGCCAGGGGATGTGCAGGAAGAAGCCGATGCGGTTCTTGACGCCTAAGCGTCGCAGCTCCCGGGCCATGGGGATCAGGTGGTAGTCGTGAACCCAGATCAGGTCGTCCGGCTCGATCAGGGGCCGCAGGGTCTCGGCGAACCGTCGGTTCACCCGCTGATAGCCCTCGTCGAAGGTGCGGTCATAGGCCGTCAGATCGACCCGGTAGTGGAACAGGGGCCACAGGGTCTTGTTGGCGTAGCCGTTATAATATTCATCATAGTCGCTTTGCTCGAGATCGACGGTCGCCACCGTCACGCCCTCGATCCGGCGCATGGCCAACTGGCCGGTGAACATCGGCGTGGTTCGCCCGCTCCACCCGAACCAGATGCCGGAATATTCCCGCAACGCCGCGGCCAGCGCCATGGCCAGACCGCCGACACTCTCCTCGCCCTTGCCGCCGGGCGGGTTGACCCGGTTGGAAACGACGATCAGGCGACTCATAGGGCGGCCTCCAGCCAATCCAGCACTGCGCTCACATCCTCCAACCGATGGGTGGCCGCACTGTTCCGCCGCGGGCCCACCAGAACGCCGGCGCCCCCCAGGTCGCGGGCGGCGCGGAAGGCCGGCTCATCGGTCAGGTCATCGCCGACAAATACCGGGATCGCGCCCTTGAACGGGGCCGCCGCCATGAAGGTCGCCAGGGAGTCGCCCTTGTCGGGGCCGGGCGTGCGCAACTCGACCACCATGTGGCCCGGCTGCAGCTTCAGTCCGGTGCGGTCGGACCATTGCTGCGCCAGGGCAAGGACGTCGGCGGCCTGATCAGGCGCCTGGCGGTAGTGCAGGGCGACGCTCAGCCCCTTGGTCTCCACCAGCAGGCCAGGCGACCTTGCGGCCAGATCCTGGAAGGCGGCGGCTACGTCCGGCAGGTCCGGATGCGGCGGGGGCGGGTTGTGGCGCCCGTCCGGCTCGCGTCGGTCCAGGCCGTGAACCGCGGCCGCCGGGCGCACGGCGCTGTCGAGAATGTGATCGATCTCCGCCAGGGTCCTGCCCGACAGGATCGC
The DNA here is from genome assembly GCA_002363865.1 of Caulobacteraceae bacterium UBA3198. Taxonomy (GTDB): domain Bacteria; phylum Pseudomonadota; class Alphaproteobacteria; order Caulobacterales; family Caulobacteraceae; genus Phenylobacterium. The sequence goes on along the minus strand of DEWY01000006.1, from coordinate 454,382 downwards.
TACCCGGCCGTCCATCCGCCGCACCAGATCGGCAAGGATGGCGGTGCGCCGGGGGTCTGGCCCCACGTCCTGGGGGCGGGCGACAATCGGCGCCAGGGTGCCGTCGAGATCCAGAAAGAGGGCCGTCCCGGCAAGATCCAGAACCGGCGGCGCACGGTCGGTCAGTGTGTGGTCGATGATGCTCATGTCGTGGAATCGCCCCTTCCCTGGCGCAAAACGCCTGCGGGGGCCGTTGGCTCCTTTTTCCTGGACGTCATGGCGATGGACGGCGAACCGGACCATGGCCTTGACGTTGCCTCAACCGAGGTAAGGCTAACTGCCTGCGACCTCCACAGCCGCCCGACCGATTTTCAGCCCAGGAAGGGGATTTCATGCCCAAGGCGCCTCAAGCCGATGCGATCGTCCTGTTCGGAGGCGCCGGCGACCTCGCCCTGCGGATGCTGTTTCCCTCCCTCTACTTTCTCGACGCCGACGGATTCCTGCCCGACGGCTTCAGGATCGTCGCCGCCACCCGGGCCGAGATCGGACGCCGCGACTTCGAGGCCATGGTCCGGGACGCGGTGACGGAGCGGGCCAGCCCCCAGATCCTGGACGAGGGCGTCTGGACCAGGTTTGTCCAGCGCCTGGACTACCGGGCGGTGGACGCCACCAAGGCCGATCGCCTGGCCGACATCACCGAGGCCTTGGGTGAGGCCAAGGCGCCGATCTTCTATCTGGCCCTGTCGCCCAGCCTCTATGTGGGGGTCTGCGAGGCCCTGTCTGGCGCGGGCCTGATCAACCCGCAGAGCCGGATCGTGCTGGAAAAGCCCATCGGCCACGACCTGGAGAGCTCCCGGGGCATCAACGCGGCCCTGGCCGAGGTGTTCGAGGAGGAGCAGGTCTTCCGCATCGACCACTATCTGGGCAAGGAGACGGTGCAGAACCTGATCGCCCTGCGGTTCGCCAACACCCTGTTCGAGCCCCTGTGGAACAACCTGACCATCGACCACGTGCAGATCACCGTGGCCGAGACCGAAGGGGTCGGCGACCGCTGGCCTTATTATGACGAGCATGGCGCCCTGCGCGACATGATCCAGAACCATGTGCTGCAGCTCCTCTGCCTGGTGGCCATGGAGCCGCCCTCGGACATGGAGGCGGAGTCCCTGCGCAACGAGAAGGTCAAGGTGCTGCGGTCGCTCCGCCCCTTCACCCGCCAGGACGTCGCCCAGGCCAGCGTGCGCGGCCAGTACGCCGCCGGCGTCGCCCAGGGCCAGTCGGCCACCTCCTATGAGGAAGAGCGTGGCCAGGAGAGCGCGACGGAGACCTTCGTCGCCCTGCGGGTGGATATCGACAACTGGCGCTGGGCCGGCGTGCCCTTCTTCCTGCGCACCGGCAAGCGCCTGCCCGAACGGCGGACCCAGATCGCCATTCAGTTCAAGGGCGTGCCCCACTCCATCTTCGGCGGCCAGGCCGAGGGCGATCTGGTGGCCAACCGGCTGGTCATCGACCTGCAGCCGGACGAGGACATCGAACTGCTGCTGATGAACAAGGCGCCGGGGATATCGCAAGGGGGCATGCGGCTGCAGTCCCTGCCCCTGTCGCTGTCCCTGCTGCGCGCCTATTCGGGGCCCAATGCGCGCCGGCGCATCGCCTATGAGCGGTTGATCCTGGATGTGATCCTGGGCAACAGCGCCCTGTTTGTTCGCCGCGACGAGGTGGAGCAGGCCTGGCGCTGGGTGGACGGGGTGGCCGAAGCCTGGGCCGAGGCCGGCATGACGCCCAAGCCCTATGCGGCGGGCAGCTGGGGACCGGCCGGCGCCTTCGCCCTGATCGAGCGGGCCGGCCGGGCCTGGTACGACTGAGCCTCGGGCCTAGCTGGCGCCGGTAGAGCCGAAGCCGCCGGCGCCGCGGGCGGTTTCGTCCAGGCCGCCCACCTCTTCCCAGGTGGCCTGGATCACAGGCGCGATCACCAACTGGGCGATGCGGTCGCCGCGGCGGATGGTGAAGTCCTCTTCCCCCAGATTGATCAGGATGACCTTCATCTCGCCGCGATAGTCGGCGTCCACCGTACCGGGCGAATTCAGGCAGGTGATCCCGAACTTGGCCGCCAGGCCTGAGCGCGGGCGCACCTGGCCCTCGAAGCCCGGGGGCAGGGCCATGGCCAGGCCCGTGGGGACCATGGCCCGCTCCATGGGCCGCAGGATGATGGGCGCGTCCTCGGCCACAGCGGCGCGCAGATCCATGCCGGCGGCCAGCGCCGTCTCATAGGCCGGCAGGGGGAGGTCGGCGTTGTGGGCCAGGCGGGTGATCTTGATCGTCGGGGTCATGCCAGGGCCTTCGCCATGCGTTCGGCGAGCTTGGTCGCCACGTCGGATTTCGCGGTCTTGTCCCAGCGCTCCACGCCGGCGGCGCTGACGATGGAGACGGTGTTGTCGTCGCCGCCCATGACGCCTTCGACGCTGACATCATTGGCCACGATCCAGTCGCAGCCCTTCCGGGCGAGCTTGGCCCGGGCGTAGGCCTCCACGTCATTGGTCTCGGCGGCGAAGCCGACCACCAGCCGGGGACGGTCTGGCCCGGCCGCCGACAGGGTCGCCAGGATGTCGGGGTTCTCCACCAGTCGCAGCGCCGGGGGCGCGTCGCCGGTCTTCTTGATCTTCACCGCCCCTTCGTCGGCCGGGCGCCAGTCGGCGACGGCGGCGACGCAGACGGCCAGGTCTGCGGGCAGGGCGGCCTGGCAGGCGGCCAGCATCTGGCGGGCCGTCTCCACCTGCACCCGCTTGACGCCGGCCGGGGCCGAAAGCGCCGTGGGGCCGGACACCAGGGTGACCTCGCAGCCCAGGGCCGCCAGGGCTTCTGCGATCGCATAGCCCTGCTTGCCGCTGGAACGGTTGGTCAGGTAGCGCACGGGGTCGATGGGCTCGGCGGTGGGGCCGGCGGTGACGATGGCGCGGCGGCCGGCCAGCGGGCGCTCAGCTTCGCCCTTCAGCCTTCCCATGATCGCCTCGAAGATGACCGCAGGCTCGGCCATCCGGCCGGGGCCATATTCGCCACAGGCCATGGCCCCCTCATCGGGGCCGACAAAGGCGACACCGTCGGCCTTCAAGGTCGCCAGGTTCCGCTGGGTGGCCGGATGCTCCCACATGCGCACATTCATGGCCGGCGCCATCAGCACCGGCTTGTCGGTGGCCAGCAGGGTGGTGGAGGCGAGATCTCCGGCCAGGCCATGGGCGGCCTTGGCCATCAGGTCGGCGGTGGCGGGGACCACCACCACCAGATCGGCGGATCGGGACAGCTGGATATGCCCCATCTCCGCTTCGTCGGTCAGCGAGAAGAGCTCGGAATAGACCTTGTCTTCAGCCAGCGCCGCCAGGGACAGCGGCGTGACGAACTGCGCGCCGGCGCTGGTCAGGATCGGCCGCACGCCGACGCCGGCCTTGCGGAGCAGGCGGGTCAGCTCCAGGGCCTTATAGGCGGCCACGCCGCCGCCCACGATCAGGAGGATCTGCTTCTGCGCCAAGGCCCGGGGTCCCTTTCGACAACGGCTCCACGCTATAGCCGCATCTGGCCTCTGGACAAAACCGCACATCTGTTCTTTTTTCGTTCCGGCACAGCCTAGGGCTGAACTGTGGGGAGAAACACGGTGATGATGCGGTCAGTAGGGGCGCTCGCGGCGGGCGCCAGTCTTTTCATTCTCGTCGCCTGCGACAACGGCCCGTCAGCGGTGACGCCGGCGCCCAGCGCGGGCGAAGCGGCGCAAGACGCCTCGGCCACGGCGCCAGCGGCGTCCACGGCTACGGCCCGGGCGCCGGTCCCGCAGGTGGATGGCCGGCCCCTGTGGTCGGAGACCCAGCGCTATTCGGCCCAGGAAAACGCCGAGCGCGCCTATGCCCGCAATGGCGAGGCCTTTGGGGCTACGGATCTGGACGACTTCGTCCGCAAGGCCCACGCCTTCGTCAATGATCCCCCGGCGGGCGCCGAAACGATCCGGCGCGGCAACGGCGACACCCTGATCTACGATCCCGACGCCAACATCTTCGCCGTGGCGACGGCGCAGGGCGCGCCCCGGACCATGTTCAAGCCCGACAATGGCGCGGCCTATTGGGAAGAGCAGAAGGCCCGGGAGGCGACCCGCGGCGACGACTGAACCCTGATTGAACCTCAGGCCAGCGCGCCCAGCAGGAAGGCGCCGCCGGCGGTCAGGGCGCCCAGGAAGAACCACAGCCAGCCGGAGTCCCGCTCCGGCGTCGCCACCAAGGCCACGCTCGGCTCGGGGTCCTGCAGGCGGCGTTTCAGCCCGTGCAGGATGTCCAGGCTTTCCTGAACGACGCGCTTGGCCTGGGCCGGCGGGGCCAGCTCCCGGGCGATCCAGCGGCGGACCACCGGATCGGCGGCGGCCCAGATGTCGTGGTCGGGATCGATGCGGCGGGCCACGCCCTCCACCGTCATCATGGTCTTCTGCAACAGCACAAGTTCCGGGCGCAGGCGCATGTCGAACAGGGCGGTGATCTCGAACAGCTGGATCAGAACCCGGCTCATGGAGACCTGACTGGCGGAGCGGCCGAACACGGGCTCGCCCACCGCCCGAAGCGCCTGGGCGAAGGCCGACCGGTCGTGGTGGGCCGGCACATAGCCGGCGCGGAAGTGCACCTCGGCCACCCGAAGGTAGTCCCGGTCCAGGAAGCCCCAGAGGATCTCCGCCAGATAGCGCCGCTCGTCGGGGCCCAGCCGCCCGACGATGCCATAGTCCACCGCCGTGATCTTCGCCGGCGCCTCGACGAACAGGTTTCCCTCATGCAGGTCGGCGTGGAAGACCCCGTGGTCCAGGGCCTGGGACAGGAAGGCCCGCAGCAGATTGATGGCCAGCTGCGGCCTGTCGAGGCCCGGCAGGGTCAGGGCGGCGGGATCGGACAGGGGCGCGCCCGCGGCCCATTCCAGGGTCAGGACCTGCTTGCCGACCCCTTCCCAGACCACGGTCGGCGCGGCCATGTAGCCGTCGCGCGCCATGACCTCGCCCAGCTCGTCGCAGCCGGCGGCCTCCAAGCGAAGATCAAGCTCCAGCTCGGTGGCGCGGATCACGGTCTGGGCGAAGGCCCGGGGCTCCAGCCGGCGGGCGGCGGGCACATAGCGGTCCACCAGACGGGCGGCCTGGGCCAGGGCCGCGGAATCCTGGGCGACGCGAACGCCGATGTGAGGGCGCAGCACCTTGACCGCCACCCGGCGCCCGTCCAGCAGCCGGGCATCATGGGCCTGGGCCAGGGAGGCGGCGGCCACCGCCTCGCCGAACTCGGAAAACCTGGTCTCGATGGGCGCCCCCAGGGCGGCCTCCACCTGGGCCCGGGCGATGTCGGCCGGGAAGGGCGGCAGTCGGTCCTTGAGCCGCGACAGGTCCTCGGCGAAGGCGGCGCCGAAGATATCAGCCCGGGTGGACATGAGCTGGCCAAGCTTGATGGCCACCGGCCCCAGCTGGACCAGGGCCCGGGCCAGTCGCTCGCCGGGCCGGCCGATCTTCGCCTGCTTGCCGGCCAGGAGCCGCAGGGCCCGGCCCAGATCCCGGACCGGCGGCGGATAGAGGGCCTCCAGCTCGGCGGGCAGCAGGGCGTCGTGACGGGCTAGGGTCCAGGCGGCGGCGAAGAGCCGTCCATAGGCGGCGGGTCGCGCCATGTCAGATGGCCCAGCCCTGGTGAAGGGCCGCCACCCCGCCGGTGAAGTTGGTGTAGCTCACCCGCGCGAAGCCGGCCTCGCGCATCATCTGGGCGAAGCTCTGCTGGTCGGGGAAGCGGCGGATGCTCTCCACCAGATACTGGTAGGACTCCCGGTCCTTGGCCACCAGCTCGCCCACGGCGGGGATGACCTTGAAGGAATAGGCGTCATAGGCCTTCTGCAGGGGCTCGGTGACCGGCCTGGAGAACTCTAGGCACAGGAACCGGCCGCCGGGTTTCAGGACGCGCCGGGCCTCCCGCAGGGCGGCGGGCACGTCGGTGACGTTGCGGATGCCGAAGGAGATCACATAGGCGTCGGCGCAGCCGTCGGGCAGGGGCAGTCTTTGCGCGTCGCCGACATTCCAGCAGATCTCCGGCTCGGAGCCCTTTTCCCGGCCCGCCGTGATCATCTCGGCGTTGTAGTCCATCAGCAGGATGGTGGCGTCGGCGCCCCCCCGGCGCTGCTGGGCGCGCCTGGCCATCTTGGCGAAGCGCCGGGCCATGTCGCCGGTGCCCCCGGCGCAGTCGATGATGACCTCGCCGGGCTGCGGGTTCAGGCGGGCGGCGACGGCGTCCTTCCAGAGGCGGTGGACGCCACCGCTCATCAGGTCGTTCATCAGGTCATAGCGGCGGGCGACGCGGTCGAAGACCCCGCGCACCAGGCGCGGCTTCTCGTCGGCCGCAACGTCGCGAAAGCCGAAGGTGGCGGCAGGTCCGGTCATGGCTCGCCTCTTAGCCTCCCTGAGCCGCCTGCGCCAGCGCAAGGCCGCTGCACGCGGTTCAAGTTGATCAGGGGCCCGGCCTCTGCCAATCGATGACCCATGCCTGAACTTCCCGAGGTCGAGACCGTCCGCCGCGGCCTGGCGCCCGTCCTGGACGGCCAGCGCCTGACCCGCGTCGAGGCGCGTCGGCCGGACCTGCGCTTTCCCTTCCCCGAGGGCTTCGTGCAGCGTCTGGCAGGCGCGCGCATCGAGACCCTGACCCGGCGGGCCAAATACGTGCTGGCCCCCACTGACCGGGGCGACACGCTGGTCATGCATCTGGGCATGAGCGGCCGCTTCGAGATCGCCCGACCGGAGGGGACGATCCGGCCGGGCCAGTTCGTCTATGCCGCCGACCCCGACCCCAAGCACGCCCATGTGGTCTTCGAGACCGAGGCGGGCGGCCGCGTCACCTATTACGACCCCCGCCGGTTCGGCTATATGGGGCTGATCCCGACAGAGACCCTAGCCAGCCACCCCTGGTTCGCGGGCATGGGTCCAGAGCCCCTGTCGGAGACCTTCGACGCCGCCCATCTGGCCCGGGCCTTCGAGGGACGAAAACAGGGGCCCAAGACCCTCTTGCTGGACCAGAGGATCGTGGCGGGCCTGGGCAACATCTATGTCTGCGAGGCCCTGCACATGGCCCGCATTTCCCCCTTCGGCCCGGCCGGCAAGATCAGCAAGCGGCGGCTGACCAGCCTGGTCGGCGCCATCCGCCTGGTTCTGACCGCCGCCATCGCCGCCGGCGGCTCCACCTTGCGCGACTACGCCGCTGCCGACGGGGCGTTGGGCTATTTTCAACACAGCTTCCGCGCCTATGGGCGGGAGGGCGAGCCCTGTCCCAACGCCAACTGCAAAGGGACCATCCTGCGCCAGGTCCAGGCCGGGCGATCGACCTTCTTCTGCCGCGCCTGCCAGAGGTGAGTGTGATGCGACGTCTGCATGGGCTCTGCGCCCTGATCCTCCTGGCCCTGTCGACCGCCTGCGCGCCGCCGCCAGCCAAGGCGGAGCCGGCGGTGTGGATCGTCCGCGATCACGACTCCGAGATGCTGCTGTTCGGCTCCGTCCACCTGCTGCCGCCGGGGCTCGACTGGCGGCCCCAGACCCTGGACGACGCCCTGGCGGACGCCGACGATCTCTGGTTCGAGCTGCCGGTGGGGCCGGCCACCGACCAGGAGGCCGGCCGCCTGGCCATGCGGCTCGGCGTCCTGCCGCCGGGGCCTGGCCTCTATGAGCGCCTGCCGGAGGAGAGCCGGCTGCGCCTGGGCCGCCTGGCGGTGAAATATGGCGTGCCGCCCAATATGCTCGATCAGCTGAAGCCCTGGTTCGCCGAGGTCCTGCTGGTCACCACCATGGTGGGCGCCCGGGGCGCCGACATCGCCCACGGGGTCGAGCGGCAGGTGAGCGCCGCCGCCCCGCCCGCCGTCCGGCTCCAGGCTCTGGAGAGCGTCGAGGACCAGCTGGCGGCCTTCGATAACGTCCCCATGGAGGAACAGCTGGCCAGCCTGGCCTACAATCTCCAGGCCATGGAGGAGGACCCAGCGGCCTTCGACCGGCTGGTGTCCATCTGGATGAGCGCCGACCTGGCGGCCCTGGAGGCGGAGGCCGTGACGCCCCTCAAGGCCGTCGCTCCGGCCCTTTATGAGCGCCTGATCGTCGCCCGCAACGCCGCCTGGCTGGCCCAGTTGCAGGACCGGCTGGAGGGCTCGGGCCGCACCGTGGTGGTGGTCGGCGCCGGCCATCTGGTGGGGGAGGTCGGCCTGCCAGCGCGCCTGCGCGCTCTTGGCTATCAGGTCGAGGGGCCTTAAGCGGCGCAGAGGTATCTGAAGAGGAGGCCGCCATGTCCGCGCCCAGCTACGAGACCCTGCTCATCGAGGCCCATGGCCCCGTCACCCTGATCCGCCTGAACCGGCCCGAAGCGCTGAACGCCCTCAACGCCACCCTGCTGTCGGACCTGGAGGCCGCCCTGGAGGCGGCCGAGGCCGACCCTGACGTCGGCTGCATCGTCCTGACCGGCTCGACCCGGGCCTTCGCCGCCGGCGCCGACATCAAGGAGATGGCCGACAAGTCCTATGCCGACATGCTCCTGGCCGACACCTTCGCCCGCAGCGCCCGGCGGATCGAGGCCTGCCGCAAGCCGATCATCGCCGCGGTCTCAGGCTTCGCCCTGGGGGGCGGCTGCGAACTGGCCATGATGTGCGACTTCATCCTGGCCGCCGACACCGCCAAGTTCGGCCAGCCGGAGATCAATCTCGGCGTCATGCCCGGCATCGGCGGCACCCAGCGCCTGACCCGCTTCGTGGGCAAGTCCAAGGCCATGGAGATGATCCTCACCGGCCGGATGATGGACGCCGCCGAGGCCGAGCGCGCCGGCCTGATCTCGCGCATCCTGCCGGCCGACACGCTTGTGGAGGAGGCCCTGGCCGTGGCCGCCAAGATCGCCGCCCAGTCCCCGGTGGCGGTGATGATGAACAAGGAGCTGGTGGAGACCGCCTATGAGACCACCCTGTCAGCCGGGGTGGCGGTGGAGCGGCGGCTGTTCCATTCGCTCTTCGCCTTCGACGACCAGAAGGAAGGCATGGCCGCCTTCGTCGAAAAGCGGAAGCCCAGCTTCAAGGGCCGCTAGGTGCGGATCCTCGCCTTCGGGGATTCCTTTGTCGCCGGGGTCGGCGATCCGGCCCACCAGGGCTGGCTTGGCCGCGCCCTGGCTGGGCGGCCGGAGGTGACGCTCTACAATCTCGGGATCCGCCGCGACACCAGCGCCAACGTCCTTGCGCGCTGGTCGGCCGAGGCCCTGCCGCGGCTTACCGACGTCGAACCCTGCAGGCTGGTCTTCTCGTTTGGCCGCAATGACGCGAACGCCGCCGAGGGCGAGAGCGCGCGGCTCCCGCCGTCGGAGAGCCTGAAGAACGCCCATCTCCTGCTGAGCGCGGGCGCTCAGCAGGCGCCTGTGCTGATGGTGGGTCCACCGCCCGCCGGGGAGCCGGGGCTTGCGGCGCGGGTCGAGGCGCTGAACGAAGCCTTCAAGGCGCTCTGCGCACGTCTCAGGGTCCCCTATATCGATGTCCTGCGCCCCTTGGCGGTCAGCGGGACCTGGCTGACCGAGGCCCAGGCCGGCGACGGCGCTCATCCCGGGGCGGCGGGCTATCAGCAGATGGCCGAGCTAGTGGCGGCCCATCCGGCCTGGCGAGGGTTCACGGGCCTGCAGTGAATCCGGGCAAAGGGGTCAGGCGCCATTGACCGGCCGTCCGCCATCCCGTATATCCGCGCCTCCGATTTTCACCGCCCGGACCTGCGTTCGGGCGCGTTACTTTTCGAGAGCTTTAGAATGGCCAACACGCCCGGCGCCAAGAAGGCGATCCGCAAGATCGCCCGTCGCACCGAAGTCAACACCGCCCGCCGCTCGCGCGTACGGACCTATCTCCGACGCTTCGAAGAGGCGGTCGCCGCTGGCGACGCCGCCGTCGCCAAGACCGCCTTTGTGGAGGCCCAGTCCGAAGTGATGCGCGCGGTCACCAAGGGCGTGATCCACAAGAACACGGCCTCGCGGAAGGTCTCGCGCCTGGCCGCCCGGCTGAAAAAGCTCGCCGTCGCCTAAAGCTTGACCTTCGCCGCCTTCCGGGCGGCCTAGAGTCTTGAATCTGTTCGATGAATGAACGAGCCCGCGCGCCTGTCCGGCGTGCGGGCTTTGTCATTTCCGAGGCGCCGGGGTGCGGCGCCTGCGACCAAAGTTCTCAGTCCAGATCGGTCGTTTCGACATTTCCCTTGTGGCGCGAGGGCCCGCGCTTGAGTCAACGAAAATATCCGCGGACGGCGCGAAGAATCACCGTTGACCCCCCCCGGTCCCGGACTAGTCTCTGGCCTTCAACACAGACGTGTTTTCCATCTGAATTCGGATGAAAAAAACGGGGGCGGGACTCTATGCGCTCTCCGGGTAAGCCTCTGTGTTTGTTGAATAAACGTGGCCGCGGCGTGGGGTTGCGGCCAATGATGGCGGATGTCGGGGGAAGAGCGAAAATGGCTTCTGGGGGATTGGCGGACAGAACGACGGCGACGCCGGCTGGGGCGGTCTGGACAAAGACCTGCCTGACCCTGAAACGCGAGCTGGGCGACGCCACCTTTGGCTCCTGGCTTGGCCATGCCGCCCTGCGCGAGCGGTCCGAACATGAGGTCTGTCTGGTGGCCGCCACCGGCGTGGCCCGGGACTGGATCCGTCGGCACGCCTGGCGCCGGATCGGCGAGCTCTGGGCCCAGAATGATCCCGAAGGCCGCGCGCTCGACCTGAAGTCCCGGATGGAGTTCGACGGGGCGGCCCCTGCGGAGCCCGTGATCGCCGAGGTGACCCTCCCGGCGACCCAGACCCCGTCGGCCCCCGTCCTGACCCTCCACGAGGCGCCTGCCGCCCGCGCCGTCCGCACCCACGGCCTGCAGGAACGCTTCACCTTCGACACCTTCGTGCCGGGGCCGGCCAACGAGTTCGCCTTCGCCGTCGCCCGCCGGGTGGGCTGCTGGGCCGATGGTCATTTCAACCCGGTGGTCTTCCATGGCCCCTATGGCTTCGGGAAGACCCACCTGCTGAACGCGCTGGGGTGGGAGGCCCTGCGCACCGCCCCGGACAAGAAGGTGGTCTATCTGACCGCCGAACGGTTCACCCAGACCTTCGTCAAGGCCGTCCAGGACCGCCAGACCGCCGCGTTCAAGGACGAACTGCGCGACGCCGACCTGCTGCTGATCGACGACGTCCACTTCGTGGCCGGCAAGGCCTCGACCCAGGAAGAGCTGTTCCACACCCTGATCGCCCTGGTTCAGGACGGCCGCCGGGTGGTGATGACCGCCGACCGGCCGCCGCACGAGCTGTCTGATCTGGAGCCGCGCCTGCGCTCGCACCTGCAGGCGGGTCTGGTCTGCGGCATCGAGCCGGCCGACCGGGACCTGCGTCAGGGCATTCTGGAGCGCAAGCTGGACATGCTGGCCCGCCAGGGGGGCTTCCCCGCCCAGGCCCGCCCCGAGGTGCTGCAGTTCCTCGCTGACCGCTTCAGCGACAGCGTGCGCGAGCTGGAAGGGGCCCTGAACACCCTGGTGGCCCGGGTGGGGCCGCAGCTGGCCCAGCTCAGCCTGGATGAGGCCCAGGCCATCCTGCGGCCGCACCTGTCGGCGCCGGAGCGCAAAGTGACGGTGGACCACATCCAGAAGGCCGTGGCCGAGCATTTCGGACTCACCCAGGCCGACCTGTTGTCGGAACGCCGGGCCCGGGCCGTCGCCCGCCCCCGCCAGGCGGCCATGTGGATCGCCAAGCAGATCACCACCCGCTCCCTGCCCGACATCGGTCGTCGGTTCGGTGGGCGCGACCACACCACTGTGCTTCACGCGGTGCGCCGGATCGAAGCCCTGAAGGCCGAGGACCCGAGCCTGGCCCGCGACCTCGACCTGCTGCTGCGCAAGCTGCGCGGCTAAGCGCCTTAGCCGACCTCAAGGTCCGCAAGCCCAAAGGCCCGCCACCCCCGGCGGGCCTTTCGCTTTTTCAGGCGGGCGAGACGGCCCAGGTTTCTCTCCGTCATGGTCGGACCTGATCCGACCAACCAAAAACACCCAGGCCAGCCCGGTGTGTATGGACCCTCGCGTCAAGCGCGAGGGTGACGGGCGGGGGAGGGACTAGACGCCATCAGCCCGCCGCAGCCGCCGGATGAGAGCCTGGGCCTCAGCTGGCGGCCGCTGCTCGACCCGTCGGTAGTCGCGGCAGTCCAGGGTGCGCGAGACGAGCCCCGCGCTGACCATGGCGCGACGCAGGATGGCCGGATCGCCGAAGGTGTGCAGGGCGTTCAGCCGAGCGTTGAACACCGGCTCTGTGACCGCGTCCCCGGCCGGCAGGGCCGCCCACAGCGCCCAGAGCGCCAGGGCCTGCTGCGAAGGCTTGGCCGGCCACTGGGCCAGCCGGCCCTGGGCGTCGAGGTCACCGACTTTCGACCCGGCGCTTTCGGATAAGCGGGGCGTCTTCGTCCTGAGGCAGGTTTAGCTCCCCGATGTGCGGGGCGGTGACGCCTGGGTGAACTGCAGACCCTGACGCGCTTCTAGCACCCCGCCCTCAGCTGGCAAGGGGGGCGTCGCCCACGAAAAAGGGCGGCCGCATCGCGGCGGCCGCCCTCGTTCGTCTTCAGGATGGAGGAAGAGGCTTAAGCCTCGGCCTCGGCCCCTTCCTTCTTGGACAGGTCTTCGCCGGTCACCTGGTCGACGACCTTCATGGACAGGCGGGTCTTGCCGCGATCGTCGAAGCCCAGGAGCTTGACCTTCACTTCCTGGCCTTCGGTCAGGACGTCGGAGACCTTGGCCACGCGCTCGTTGGAGATCTGGCTCACGTGAACCAGGCCGTCCTTGGCGCCGAAGAAGTTCACGAAGGCCCCGAAGTCGACCACCTTCACCACCTTGCCGGTGTAGATGGCGTTCAGCTCGGGCTCCGAGGCGATGGATTTGATCCAGTCGCGGGCCGCATCGATCTTGGACTGTTCGGAAGCCGCGATCTTGATCGTGCCGTCGTCGGAAATGTCCACCTTGGCGCCGGTTTCGGCGACGATCTCACGGATCACCTTGCCGCCCGAACCGATGACTTCGCGGATCTTGTCGACCGCGATCTTCATGGTTTCGATCTTGGGCGCGTATTCCCCGAGCTCGGCGCGGGGGGCGTCCATGGCCTTGGTCATCTCGTTCAGAATGTGCTGGCGGCCTTCCTTGGCCTGTTCCAGCGCCTTCTTCATGATCTCCTCGGTGATGCCGGCGATCTTGATGTCCATCTGCAGCGAGGTGATGCCATCAGCGGTGCCGGCGACCTTGAAGTCCATGTCGCCCAGGTGGTCTTCGTCGCCCAGGATGTCGGAGAGCACGGCGAAGCCGTCGGACTCCAGGATCAGGCCCATGGCGATGCCGGAGACCGGCTTCTTCAGGGGCACGCCCGCATCCATCATGGCCAGCGAAGCGCCGCAGACCGTGGCCATGGAGGAGGAGCCGTTGGACTCCAGGATCTCCGAGACCAGGCGGATGGTGTAGGGGAAGTCTTCCGTCGCCGGCAGGACCGGACGCACAGCGCGCCAGGCGAGCTTGCCGTGGCCGATTTCACGACGGCCGGGCGAACCCATGCGGCCAGCTTCCCCGACGCTGAAGGGAGGGAAGTTGTAGTGGAGAAGGAACTTCTCCTTGTAGGTGCCTTCCAGGGCGTCGATGAACTGCTCGTCGTCGCCGGTGCCCAGGGTGGCGACCACCAGGGCCTGGGTTTCGCCGCGGGTGAACAGGGCCGAGCCGTGGGCCCGGGGCAGGATGCCCACTTCCGAGACGATGGGACGGACCTTATCGACGGTGCGGCCGTCGATGCGCAGGCCTGTGTCGAGGATGCCGCGGCGGACCACGTCAGCCTCGAGCTCCTTGAACACGCCGCCCAGCTTCTGGCTGTCGGCGCCGTCGGGATTGGCGTCAGACTTGGCCATCGAGGCCATGGCCTTCTGCTTGGCCTGGCTGAGCGCCTCCTGGCGGTCCTGCTTCTTGGTGATCTTGTAGGCCGCGGCGATATCGGCCCCGACCAGGGTCTTCATCTGACCCTTCAGCGCGTCGGTGTCGTCGGCGGCGAAGTCGAAGGGCTCCTTGGCCGAATGTTCGGCCAGGTCGATGATCGCCTCGATCACCGGCTGGATCGACTTGTGGGCGAAGGAGACGCCGCCCAGGACCTGCTCTTCGGTCAGTTCCTGGATTTCGGACTCCACCATCATCACCGCATCGGCCGTGCCGGCGACGACGAGGTCCATGGCGCTGGTCTTCAGCTCTTCCAGGGTCGGGTTGAGGACGTACTCACCCTCGATGAAGGCCACCCGGGCCGCGGCGATCGGGCCCATGAAGGGGGCGCCGGAAATCACCAGGGCGGCCGAGGCCGCGACCATGGCGACGATGTCGGGATCGTTTTCCAGGTCGTGCGCCAGGACGGTGCAGACCACCTGGACTTCATTCTTGAAGCCCTTGACGAACAGGGGGCGGATCGGACGGTCGATCAGGCGGGAGACCAGGGTCTCCTTTTCCGACGGCCGGCCTTCGCGCTTGAAGAAGCCGCCGGGGATCTTGCCCGCGGCGTAGGTCTTTTCCTGATAGTTCACGGTCAGGGGGAAGAAGTCCTGGCCGGGCTTGGCGCTCTTGGCGAACACGGCGGTGGCCAGCACCACGGTCTCGCCGTAGGTGGCCAGAACGGCGCCATCGGCCTGGCGGGCCATGCGGCCGGTTTCGAGGGTCAGCGTCTTACCGCCCCACTCGATCGTCTTACGTTTGATGTCGAACATGAGTTTTTCTTCTTTCAGATCCCGCAGGCGTATTCCTGGCGGGGGCGGACAGGGCGTCGGACTTCCGAAATCCTCTCCAGGTGAACAGGCGTGATGAGGATTTCGTCGCAACCCTCAGCGTGCGTCTTGGGGCCTTGGCCCCGCCGCCCGATAGTCTCCGGCCTGTCTCGGAGGGGGCGGTCTTCGTAAGGCGCCGGCTTGAACCTCGGCGCCTGGGCTGGCGCGCCGCCGAAAGGGGCGCCCCATATGCGACGCCCCCGCTTTCGCGGGGGCGCTGAACATCTTAGCGGCGCAGGCCGAGGACCTCGATGAGGGCCTGATAGCGCGGCTGTTCGGACTTCTTCAGGTGATCGAGGAGCGACCGGCGCTGGGAGACCATCTTGAGCAGGCCTCGGCGCGAATGGTTGTCCTTTTTGTGGGTCTTGAAGTGCTCGGTCAGGTTGATGATCCGTTCGGTCAGGATCGCCACCTGGACTTCGGCGCTTCCGGTGTCACCCTCGCTGCGGGCGTGGGTCTTGATAATTTCGGCCTTACGGTCCGGGGTAACCGACATCGTGCGTCTCCGCTCTATTCGAGATGAAAGACGCGGGACGGCTCGAGCTTGCCGGCGCGCATCTCGCAGAGGGCCACCATCACGCCACGACACATGGCCGAAACGGTTCGAGCGCCCGGCGCAAGCCCGGCTCTCAAGGTTTCGACCTGTCGGGGAACGAGAACGATCGACCGTCCCTGCTTAAGTCTGAAAGCGTCTTCGTCGGTCACGGCCAACGCCGGGATGTCGTCCAGCGCGGTCTCGACCGGAAGCAATGCCTCCGACTGCCGGGCCTTATGCCCCAATTCCTCAAGTAAATCCAGCCCGATCGCCCGGGCCTCGGTGAAGGCCCCGACCCGGGTGCGCCGCAGGGCGCTCACATGGGCCTCGGCCCCCAGGCGCAGGGCCAGGTCGCGGACCACCGAACGCACATAGGCGCCCTTGCCGCAGTCCATGATCAGCTCAATGTGGTCGGCGTCCGGCGCCTCGCCCACCGCCAGGCCGTGGATCATGACGGGCCGAGCCTTCAGTTCCACCTCTTCGCCGGCCCGGGCCAGGTCGTAGGCGCGCTCGCCGTCCACCTTGATGGCCGAATAGATGGGCGGGACCTGCATGATCTCGCCCTCGAACTCGTGCAGCACGGCCTTGACCTGGTCGGGCGTCGGGCGGACGTCGGAGCGGGCGGTGATCTCGCCTTCCCGGTCGAGCGTGGTCGTCGAGGCGCCCCAGCAGATGGTGAACCGGTAGCCCTTATCGGCCTCGACCATGTAGGCGACCGTCTTGGTCGCCTCGCCCAGCGCCAGGGGCAGCACGCCGGTGGCCAGGGGATCGAGGGTGCCGGCATGGCCGGCCTTCTGGGCGTTGAAGATTCTGCGGACCTTGCCCACCGCCTGGGTGGAGGTCAGGTCATAGGGCTTGTCCAGGCAGATCCAACCGGACACCGCCTCTCCCTTGCGCCGACGGCCCATGGTGTTCAGTCCTCTTCGGGGGCGTCGAGGTCCTGGCGGACCTTGGGATCGTCAAACAGCCGGCCCATCTTGTCGGCGGCGTCGAAGGTCTCGTCGTGCAGGAACTTCAGCTCAGGCGTGGCGCGCAGGTCGATCATCCGCCCCAGTCGCCCGCGGAAGAACTTGGACGCCCGGTTCATGGCCGCCACCACCTCCGGCGCATTCTCGCCGCCCAGGGGCTGGATAAAGCAGACGGCGTGGCGCAGGTCGGGGCTGACCCGGACCTCGGTGATGGTCACCGGCGCGCCGGACAGGGCCGGATCGTCCAGGTCCTCTTCGCGCATGATCTCCACCAGGGCGTGGCGGACCAGCTCGCCGGCGCGCAGCTGGCGCTGACTGGGGCCGCGAAGGGCGGGGCGGGCGCCCGGCGTGCGGGAGGAGGAGGGACGGCGTTTCATGGCGAGGCTCTCGCAGGATCTGGCCTGGCCGGCGGCTCGAACGCCCGGCGCAGGGAAGGGCGCGCTTCTAGTGGTCAGGCCCCCGGAAGTCTAGGCCCGCGCCGCGCGGCCCGCCAGGGCGCTTACGCCCCTGTGCGCTGGCGGAAGAAGTCGATCACCCGCCCCTCGGCGGCCTTGGTCGGCCCATCGGGGGCCAGGTGCAGGGTCAAGGTGGAGTGCGGCGCGATGGGGGAGGGCGCCGCATCAGCGTCCTCCAGCTCGATGGCCTCGAACCGCGCGCCGAACTCGGCCCGGTAGCGGTCGAACCGCGCCTGACCCACCAGGGCGTCGCCCTTGAAGCGCAGGCCGATCATCGACAGGTCCTCGGCCTCGAACCGTCCCTTGGCGCAGGCGATCTCGGCCGGACTGACGCCGATGGCGGCCGCCCGCCGCTTCGATCCGGCGGTCAGCGGCAGGGAGGGCTGGGCCAGGACCGGCGCCACCACGGCGGGCTCGGTCATCATGGCCAGCGCAAAGCCGCCGGTGAAACACATCCCCACCGCGCCGACCCCCTTGCCGCCGCGCTCGGCGTGGGCCTGACGGGCCAGGGCGCGGAGCCAGTCGACGATGGGGCTGGACTTGTCGGTGGCCCAGACGTGGAATTCCCGGCGCACGCAGATGGCCTTCAGGGCCTCGGCCGCCAGATAGGGCCGGCTGACCGGCCGGCCCGGCTCGCCAAACAGGCTTGGGCACCAGACGCTCATGCCCGCCTGGCTCAGCCGCTCGGCGAAGGCCAGGACCAGGGGATGCAGGCCCGGCATTTCGTGGATGACGATGACGGCCGGGCCTGAGCCGCGGCGATAGACGTCTCGGACGAAGCGGCCGTCGTCGAACTCGAACCGCTCGAAGCCTTCCAGCTCAACCGCCGCCATATCGTCTCCCCCTCGCGCCTTGGGGGAGACTAGCTCAGCGGCGCAGCATGTCGATGTCGCCCTCGAAGCCCGACAGCCGCCAGATCCCCTCCGTCTGCGTGAAGATCAGCAGGCAGGGCCCGTCCTTTTCCCGGGTGGCGCAGACCCGGCCATCGTCCAGGGCCTTGAGCGACCCGGCGATGGCCACTCGGCCCGGCAGGGGCTGGGACGCGTCATAGCCGTAATATTCCGCCACCCCGCGAAACACCTGCGGGCGGACCAGCTGCTCGCTGGCGGCCTTGGCGATGGCCGGGCCGAGCAGGGCGCCGAGCGCCCGCATCTCGTCGCTGCCCCCGGCGCGGGCGGTCTCGGCGGCGATGCGCGCCTCGATCTGCGCCCGCAGGGCCTGGCGGTCCACATGGCGGTCAAAGGTCGCCTCGTCCCCGTCGCGGATGGCGGTCAGCAGGGTGTGGACGTCGCCGGCCGCGTCCAGCCGCTGGGCGCCGCCGGCGCAGGCGCTGAGCGTCAGGGCGAGGGCCAGCGGGATCAGCAGGCGCAGGGGCTTGAACATCGGGCTTCCTCTTCGGCGATCATCAGGATCGCCTCACGGTGGCGATCCGAAGGCGGCGGCCAGATCTTCATCCGCCAGATCCTCGATTTCCACCAGCTTCAGTCGTGCGGTTTCGCCGGACACGATCTTCAGGCTGGAGCGTGGGCGATCCAGGGCCTTGGCCAGAAAGGCGATCAGGGCGGCGTTGGCGGCGCCGTCCACCGGAGGGGCGGAGACGCGGACCTTGAGATAGGCCCGGCCGTCGGTGTCCTGCCCCCAGCCCTGGGCGGCGTCGCGTCCGCCCCGGGGCGTCAGCCGCACGGCCAGGCGCATGGCGAACCCGCGGGCTCAGATGATCGGCGTAACCAGCGCGCGGTAGAGCGCCGGCAGCAGGATGTCCTTGATGCCGATCAGGACCAGGATGACGATGATTGGGCTGATGTCCACGCCGCCCAGGGGCGGGATGATGCGCTGCACCGGCCGCATGACCGGCGCAGTGATCGCCTCCAGGGCCCGGGCGATATTGTAGACGAACTGGTTGCGCAGATTGATCACGTCGAAGGCCACCAGCCAGGACAGGATGGCGTTGATGATGATCGCGTAGATCAAGAGCTGAAGGATCGCCCCGATGATGAAGAAGACGAACTCAAGGATGGCGGCCATGGGGTGTCCCGATCTGACTTAAGCGCCGGTTCTAGCCGCGGGGCCTCCCCCCTGACAAGGCGGCGCGGCGCGCCGATCGGTTGAGCCGCTTGACAGAAATCCGCCGCACGCCTAACTCCGCGCCTTCCTGGGGGCCGTAGCTCAGTTGGTAGAGCGCCTCGTTCGCAATGAGGAGGTCAGCGGTTCGATTCCGCTCGGCTCCACCAGGATTCTCCCTTAGCTGCAGCCTCGCCGCGCTCTGCGTCCGCACATACGGAACCGCAGCCGGGGCATGACGTTCTCCAAGCACACGCAACCCTGGAGAGATGTCATGAACTCGATCATCTATATTGTCGGTCTGGTCGTCGTCGTCGGCGCCGTTCTGGCCTTTGTGTTTTAAGGTCGCCCGCGACCGCTTGAGCCGTCGCGAGGACTGGACAGCCCAGCCCGCGACGACTCTCTGCTTTTTCAACGCCACTCACGCGGGCTTCATGCGCTGCCTGTAATCCAGAGTGGTGGGCCTGCGTCAACTTGACCGCCGCCCGTTAAACTAAGCTCTGCTTAACCCTCTCGCCGCTATCTCTGATCCCCGAATGGGGAGTAGAGCCGTGGCGACCTGGTTGCCTGCCGCCAGCCTTGGAATTCTGAGCCTGGTCGCCGCCCTGGCCCTCGGGGCCGCGCCCCGTGAGGCTGGCGCCGCTGCGGCCATCTTTCCTCCGTGGTGGGACGCCCCCCGGTCTCTGGCCGCCGCCGATCGGGCCGGCGCCGTCACCGGCGTAGGCGCTCAGCCCTTCATCATCATCACCGCGACCGACCCAGCCCAGCCGCAGGCCCGCGCCTTGGCTTCGGCCCTGCGCGCCCAGGGCGCCTGGCTGGTGGTTGATCCCGGCTTGGCCGGCCCATGCGCTCCGCCCGCATGACCGGCCCCATGTTCTGCCCCCCTTACGCCCTGACCCTTGCAAGAGCTCAAAAGCCATGACCCGTTCACGCTCCCTGACCCTGGAAGACCAGAGGGCCTTCGGCCTGAAGGTGCTCAATGGGCTGATCTGCCTGTTCATACCCCTGGTGGGGCTGGCGGCCTTTCTCAACAAGGGCCCCTGGCTGGGGCTCTCCCTGGCGGTGGCGGGCTTGGCCGGCGCCTCGCTCCTGGTGTCCCGGGCCGGCGGGGCTGCGGCCCGGCTGACCGTGGGCGTGGCCTTGATGGGGGCGGTGTCCCTGCTGGTGGCGGCCTTTGCGGGCGCGCCTTGGCAGGTGGACATGCACATGGCCTACTTCGCCGCCCTGGCGACCCTGATCGTCTTCTGTGACTGGCGAGCCATCGTGGCCGGAGCAGGGACCGTGGCGGTCCACCACCTGGTCCTCAGCTTCGTCCTGCCGGCGGCGGTCTTCCCCGGCGGCGGCGATATCGGCCGGGTTCTGGTGCACGCGGTGATCCTGGTGATCGAGGCCGCGGTCCTGGTCTGGGCCGCCCTGCGGATCCTGCAGATGTTCGCCACCTCCACCGCCGCCGTCGCCGAGGCGCAGGCCGCCCGCCAGGCCGCTGAGGGCGCCACCCATGCGGTGGAGGAATCCCGGGCCGCCGAAGCCATCGCCGCCCAGGAGCGTCTAGACCTGCAGCAGTCGGTGGATCAGGAGCGCAAGGCCGTGGTCGAGGGCCTGGCGACCGGTCTGGACAAGCTGGCCCATGGCGTCCTGACCTATCGCATCAGCCAGGCCTTCACGCCCCAGTACGAGGCCCTGCGCCGCGACTTCAACAGCGCCGCCGAACGGTTGCAGGACGCCCTGGGAGTCATCTCTCAGGCGGCGACCAATATGAGCGGCGGGGCCGGCGAGATCAGCCAGGCCGCCGACAATCTCTCCCGCCGTACCGAGCAGCAGGCCGCCGGTCTGGAGGAGACCGCCGCAGCCCTGGACGAGGTCACCGCCACGGTGCGCAAGTCCGCCGAGGGCGCCAAGGAGGCCGCCGAGGTGGTGGCCCGCTCGCGCCTGGACGCCCAGAAGGCCGGCCAGGTGGTTGGCGACGCGGTCCAGGCCATGAGCGAGATCGAGAAGTCCTCCGAGCAGATCACCCAGATCATCGGCGTGATCGACGAGATCGCCTTCCAGACCAACCTGCTGGCCCTGAACGCCGGGGTGGAAGCCGCCCGGGCGGGGGACGCCGGCCGCGGCTTCGCCGTGGTCGCTTCCGAGGTCCGGGCTCTGGCCCAGCGCTCGGCCGACGCGGCCAAGGAGATCAAGGGCCTGATCAGCGCCTCGTCCCAGCAGGTGGCCCAAGGGGTCGGCCTGGTCGGCCAGACCGGCGAGGCCCTGCAACGGATCGTGGCCCAGGTGGCCGAGATCGACGGCCTGGTGCGGGAGATCGCCGCCGGCGCCCAGGAGCAGGCCACCGGCCTGCATGAGGTGAACACCGCCGTGAACGACATGGACCGGGTCACCCAGCAGAACGCCGCCATGGTCGAGGAAACCACCGCCGCCAGCCACGCCCTGGCCAGCGAGGCGAGGCTCCTGGCCGACAGCGTCGCCCGCTTCGACATCGGAACCGTCGGATCCAAGGCGACCCCTGGCCGCCGCGCCGCCTAGGAGACAGGCGCACCCGTGATCCGCTAAAGGGGCGACCATGCTGTCAGCCCCTGCGACCCTTCGCCTGCGCGCGCGCTTCCGACTGGCCCTGGCCCAGACCCGCCGGCTGCTGTCGGAGGGCGCGGCGCCGCACACCGACGCCGATCGCCTTCAGATCGAGGCCGAGATCGCGCAGGGCGCCCGCATCTCCGGCGGCTATTTCGCCCTTCTGTTCTGCTCCTGCGGGATCGCCGCCCTGGGGCTCCTGCAATCCTCGGCGGCCGTGGTCATCGGCGCCATGCTGATCTCCCCCCTGATGGGCCCGATCATGGGCATGGGGATGGGGGTGGCGCGGCTGGACGCCCGGGCCTTCGAGCGGGCGGCGGTGGCGCTCGCCCTGGGGGCCGCGGTCTCGGTGGCCGCCTCGGCCCTGATCGTCTGGGCCTCGCCGCTGAAGGATGTGACCCCCGAAATCCTCGCCCGCACCCGGCCGACCCTGCTCGACCTGGTGGTGGCTATCCTCTCGGGCATCGTCGGCGCCTACGTGCTGATCACCAAGCGCCCTGGCGTGGTGGCCGGGGTGGCTATCGCCACAGCCCTGATGCCGCCCCTGGCGGTGGTCGGCTATGGCCTGGCCACCGGGGCCTGGAACATGGCCGGCGGCGCCTTCCTGCTGTTCCTGACCAATGTGGTCGCCATCCTGGGGGCGGTGTTCGCCGTCGCCCGTCGCTATGGCTTCCAGCCCGTGGTGCGCGGCCGTCGGCGTTGGGAGGAGATGGCCCTGGTGGCGACCCTGCTGCTCCTGTCCCTGCCGCTCGCGGTCTCCCTGCGCGACATCGTGGTCGAGGCCCGCGAAACCGCCCGGGTGCGCGGCGCCATCGAGGCCGCCTTCGAGCCCGGCGAACAGCACATCACCGACCTCCAGGTCCGCGCCGGCGGGGCCGGGGTCGAACAGGTGCGGGCGGTGGTGGTCACCGGCCGCTTTCAGGCCAGGGCCGAGCAACAGGTGGCCGAAACCCTGGGCGGCGGCCCCGATGTGCAGATCGAACAGGTCCTCACCGCCGACGGCCTGCCCCGGGCCGATCCCAGCGGCGGCGCCCTGGCCAATCGCGCCCTGGCCACCTCCCGCCCGTTGCGCACCACCCCGGAGCAGAAGCTGCGGGACATGCTGACAGGGGTCGGCGTGGTCGAGGCGATCCGGGCGCAGGAGGCCGGGCGATTGAGCGCAGCCGTGCGGCTGAACCGGCCAGCGACCCTGGACGACTACGCCGCCCTGGAGGCGGCCGCCCAGCGGTTCCTGCCCGAAGTCGACCTGGAACTGACCCCGCCCTTCCTTGATCTGCCGGTGATCGCCTTCGACGAGGGCCGCAGCAGCCTGGACGCGGCCGCCGAGCGCCGGCTGGCCCTGATCGCCTGGGCCTTTGCGCGGTGGAACATTCAGGGGGCCGAAGTCGTTGGGTCGGCCAGCCCCGGACCTCGAGGGCCAAGGCCCCGGGACTTCCGCGTGGCCGAGGCCCGAGCCCAAGCCGTGGCCGACCGGCTGGAGGCCCTGGGCGTGCGCGACATCGAAATCAGAAGCGAGACGCCCGCCGTCTCGCCCCAGGACCCCTCGGCCCTGTGGTTCGCCGCTGTGCGCCCCCTGGGGCTGCCCGCCGCGTCGGACGCCGCCGAAACAACCGCCGCCGACGAGGTCGCCCCGTGAACGACGCCCTTCTGGCCGGCCTGGTCCTCATCTTTGCGCTCAGCCTGTTCGCCTGGGACAAGGTGCGTCACGACCTGGTGGCGGTCTGCGCCCTGGGCGCCTGCCTGATCCTTGGCCTGACCACGCCAGAGCAGGCCCTGCAGGGCTTTTCAGATCCCGCCGTGGTGGTGGTGGCCGCGGTCCTGATCATCGGCCGGGCCATCGAGCTGACGGGGGTGGCGGCGGCGGCCACCTCGCGGCTGGCGGCCCTGCGCATGCCCTTCCCCCTGCAGCTCAGCATCCTGCTGATCGCCGCAGCCTTCCTGTCGGCCTTCATGAACAATATCGCCGCCCTGGCGATCACCATGCCGGTGGTGGCCAGCGTCTGCCGCGCCGCCCGCCTGCCGGCCGCCGCCGGTCTGATGCCCCTGGCCTTCGCCACCATCCTGGGGGGTATGACCACCCTGATCGGCACCCCGGCCAATCTGATCCTGTCCTCGGTGCGCCGTGAGGAGCTGGGGGAGCCCTTCGGCTTCTTCGCCATGTCGCCCCTGGGGGTCACGGTCGCGGGCGCGGGCCTCCTCTATCTTTGCCTGATCGGCTGGCGGCTGACCCCGCGCCGGGCCGGCGAGGAAGCCGCCAGCGGCGGGCGCAACGTGTTCGAACTGATCCCGCCCCGCCCGGACGCCGACGAGAACGGCAAGGTCCCCGAGATCGATCACGAGGCCCTGTTCGCCGAGATCAAGGCCTCGGGCGCCCACGTGCTGGCGGTGATCCGCCGCCATCGGCGCATCAAGCTCGACAAGCTGGACCGGCTGGCCACCACCGACCGGGTCCTGGTGGTCACCCCTGACGATCCCTGGGAGCTGGCCGCCAAGGTCGGCGGCAGCCTGGCCTTCGAGCGATCCACCGCCGCTGATGCGGTGACCTCCCGGGTGGCCGTGGCCCATGGTTCGCCCCTGATCCGCCGGCCCTATGACACCATCGCCGCCGAGACCGACCAGGAGCTCCGCGTCGTTGCCGCTGGGCCCCGGGCCGCGGGCGCCGACGGCTCCCTGGGCGCCATGGAGATCCGCGCCGGCGACCAGCTGGTGCTGCATGGCCCGGCCGAGAAGCTGGAAGCCTTCCTGCGCTATGCCCGCCTGCTGGAGCTTGACCGCAAGTCCGCCGTGGTGGTGCAGCCCAAGCGCGCGGCCCTGGCTCTGGCCATCTACGCCGCCGCGGTGATCGCCGCGGTCGCCTTTGGCATGCCCACGGCCCTGACCTTCGCGGCGGCGGCCGCAGGCTTGGCGGCCCTGCGCTTCCTGCCCTCGGGCGAGATCTATTCCTCCATCGACTGGCCGGCCATCGTCCTTCTGGCGGCCATGATTCCGGTGGGGCAGAGCTTCCAGACCAGCGGGGCGGCCGCTTTTGTCGCTGACGCCATGGGGGCGGGCCTGGGCGGGGCGCCGCTGTTCGCCGCTGCGGTGGCCGTCTCGGTGGCCACCATCGTCCTGTCCCTGTTCCTCAACAATGTGGCCACCGCCGTGATCATGGGGCCGGTGGCCATCGGCATGGCCCGCCAGCTGGGCTTCCCGCCGGACGCCATGCTGCTGGCGGTGCTGATCGCCGCCTCGTCGGACTTCCTGACGCCCATCGGTCACCAGAACAACCTGCTGGTCATGGCGCCTGGGGGCTACAAGTTCCGGGACTACGCCCGGGTGGGCGCGGCCCTGAGCGTCCTGGTGGTGCTGGTCTCCTCGGCCATGATCTCCATGTTCTACGCCTAGGGGGAGCCGGCGCGCGCGACAGCTAGGCGCTGGCCACCCCACCGCAAACCCCGTCACCCTCGGGTTTGACCCGAGGATCCATGCACGCTGCGTCAGGCCCGGTGTTCATGGATGGTCGGGTCAGGCCCGACCATGACGGTGGAGGTTAGCCAAGGCCTCGCCCTCACAGTCCCACCCGGCCCGGCCCCGCCCTTGCTTTGAACGACCGCGACCCGCCACTATGTGGGGCGCATCGAAACCCCAGGACCCCAGCCCGTGTTCAGCCGACTGTTTGGCAAGAAGACGCCGCCCGCCCCGCCGTCCACCGGCGGACGCAGGGTCTATGCGGTGGGGGACATCCACGGGCGCCATGACCTGCTCGAGGCCCTCCTGCGGGAGATCGCCCGGGATGTCAGCGCCGAGCCGCCGCAAGCCCGGCCGATCCTGATCTTCCTGGGAGACTATGTGGACCGGGGCCCGGGGTCGCATCAGGTGGTGGAGACCATCCTCGCCCTGCGCCGGGGGCCGGCCTTTGAGGTCCGGGCGCTGAAGGGCAATCACGAAGAGGCGCTGCTGCGCTTCCTGGATGAGCCAGGCTTCGGCTCGACCTGGGCCGAGCATGGGGGCAATGCGACCCTCGCCTCCTATGGGGTTCAGCCGCCGGCCACCCGCACCGATCCGGAGGCCTGGGCGGTGGCCCGGGAGGCCTTCGCCGCCACCCTGCCAGGCGCCCACAAGGCCTTCTATGACGAGCTCGACCTGATCACCGAGGTGGGGGACTACGCCTTCGTCCATGCCGGGGTGCGGCCCGGCGTGGCGCTGGCCCACCAGACCGAGCGCGACCTCCTGTGGATCCGCGGCGAGTTCCTGCAGGCCTCGGGGCCCTTCGGCAAGGTGATCGTCCACGGCCACACCCCCATGGAGGAGCCGCAGATGACGTCCCATCGGCTGGGGCTGGACACCGGGGCCTACGCCACCGGCGTGCTCACCGCCGCCCGGCTGGACGAGTCCGGGCAGAAGATCATCCAGGCCCGGGTCAGCCGCGCGGTGGCCTGACCGCGTCCTAGTCCTCCACCACCTCGCCGGCGGCGATGCGGCGGTAGCGGGCCTCCATCAGCGCGAAGAGACCAAAGGCGACTAGGCCCAGGGCCACCAGCACCAGCAGGGGAGAGCCGAAGGGCGCGCGTTCCAGGGCCTGGAGCGCATCGCCCAGGCCCGCGGCGTCCTCGGCCTGGGCCGACAGGCCAGCCCTGGCCAGCATGCCGCCAGACACCAGGAAGGCCAGGCCCCGGGCGCCATAGCCGATGCGGCCCACCAGGCCCGCGGCCTGGCTGAGCCGGTCCTCGCAGACCAGATTCTTGTCCAGGTTTCCCCGGGCGGCCTTGACCATGTTGGCGAGGCCCGCGGCCATGATGAAGACCCCCACCCCCACGATCAGCCAGACGCCGCCGGGCATGCTCAGCGCCTGCTGGGCGGCGGCCTGTTCGGCGTCCCGGTCGTCGGGCTCGGCCAGGTCCTCCAGGGTGTCGAGGGCGCCGAACACCGAATAGCCCAGGCCGCCATAGACGAAGCCGCTGATCGCCTGACCGATGCGCGAGAGGATGGCCTTCAGCTCGCGGCCCTGCCGGTCGGCGTCGAACACCGACTGCAAGAGCCGCCAGCCGGCGAAGCCGTAGAGGCCAAGGCCGGTGATCCACAACAGGACATAGCCCAGCGGCCATTCCGCCCAGGCCCGCAGGGCGCCCATGGAGCCCTCGGCCTCCGGGACCAGCTCGACGGCCGCCAGGACGGCGATGACCCCGATGCTCAGATAGACGAAGCCCCGGGCGGCGTAGCCGAACCGGCAGGCCAGCTGGGTCAGGGCGCCCAGCGGCGCGTCCCCCAGCCAGCGAAGGGTCTGGCGGAGCGCCGTCTCGGCGTCGTGGTCTGAGGCTGTGGCCATGGCCGGGCGGGAACGACCCGCGACGGCCAAGGTTCCGCAAACCTAGTGGGCGTCGTCCCAGTTGGCCGCGGCGCGGGCCTCCACCACCAGGGGCACGGAGAAGGCCACGGCGGGTTCGGACGCGGTCTCCATCACCCGCTTGATCACCGCGATGGCGGCCTCGGCCTCGGCTTCCGGCGCCTCGAAGACCAGTTCGTCGTGCACCTGCAGCAGCATCCTGGCCTCAAGCCCTTCGGCGGCCAGCGCGCCCGGCATGCGGATCATGGCCCGGCGGATGACGTCGGCGGCCGTGCCCTGGATCGGCGCGTTGATGGCGGCGCGATCAGCGAAGGCGCGCATGCCCGCGGCCTTGGCGCCCACCTCGGGGATGTTCACCTTGCGGCCAAAGAGCGTGGTGACGAAGCCCTGGCTGCGCACCTTGGCCTTTTCGGCGTCCATATAGTCGCGGATGCCGGGGAAGCGGTCGAAATAGGTGCGGATATAGGCCCCGGCCTCGTCCTGCGGGATCGACAGCTGGTTGGCCAGGCCGAAGGCCGAGATGCCATAGACGATGCCGAAATTGATCGCCTTGGCGCGGCGGCGCGTCTCGGCCGGCATGCCTTCGATGGGCACGCCGAACATCTCAGACGCCGTCATGGCGTGGATGTCCAAACCGTCCAAAAAAGCCCGTTTAAGCTGCGGAATGTCGCCCATATGGGCCAAAATGCGCAGCTCGATCTGGCTGTAGTCGGCGCTGATCAGCACCTTCCCCGGCTCGGCCACGAAGGCCTTGCGGATCTTGCGGCCCTCCTCGGTGCGGATCGGAATGTTCTGCAGATTGGGGTCCGACGAGGACAGGCGGCCCGTGGTGGTGGCCGCCAGGGCGAACGAGGTGTGGACGCGGCGGGTGTCCGGCGCGATGGCCGCGACCAGGGCGTCGGTATAGGTGCCCTTCAGCTTCGAGAGCTGGCGCCAGTCCAGCAGGACGCGGGGCAGTTCGTGGCCCTGGGCGGCCAGTTCCTCCAGCACCGAGGCGTCGGTGGAGGAGGCGCCGGACGCCGTGGTGCGCTTCGGCGCCAGGCCCATCTCTTGATACAAAATCTCGCCCACCTGCTTGGGCGAGCCCAGGTTGAAGGGCCGGCCGGCGAGGCCGTGGGCCTTGGCCTCGAACTCGGCCATGCGCAGGGAGAAGTCGTTGGAGAGCCTGCGCAGGTGCTCGGGGTCGACGGCGATGCCGGCCACCTCCATGTCGGCCAGCACGGCGGCCAGCGGCCGCTCCAGGGTCTCATAGACGGTGGACAGGCCCGCAGGCGCCAGCTTGGGCTTCAGCACCTCATAGAGCCGCAGGGTGACGTCGGCGTCCTCGGCCGCGTAGCAGGTGGCGGCCTTCAGCTCGACATTCTTGAAGCTCTTCTGGCTCTTGCCGGAGCCGGCCACCTGCTTGAACGGGATCGGCTCGTGGTTCAGCCACAGGCGCGACAGCTCGTCCATGCCGTGGCCGTGCAGGCCCGCCTCCAGGACGTAGGAGATCAGCATGGTGTCCTCGACCGGGGCCACGCGCACGCCATAGCGCGACAGGACGGCCAGGTCGTACTTGGCGTTCTGGGCGATCTTCAGGACCGCAGGGTCCTCCAGCATCGGCTTCAGAAGCTCGATGGCGATGGGTAGCGGGATCTGGGTCAGGTCGGACGGGGCGTCCAGCGCCAGGCCGTCCATCTCCTCATGGGCGAGCGGAATGTAGCAGGCCTGGCCCGGCGCGACGGCCAGCGACACGCCGCACAGGCCCGCGCTGGCGGACGACAGCGCATCGGTCTCGGTATCGAAGGCGACGATGCCGGCGGCCCGGGCCTTCTCGATCCAGGCCTCAAGCGTGGCCACATCGCGCACGCACGCATAGCCGTTGACGTCGATGGCCGGGGCCTCAGGCGCGGCGCGCGGTTCCGGCGCCGGCTGGCTGGGGGCCGCGTCGCCCGCGCTCACGCGCCTGGCCAGACTGCGGAACTGCATCTCTTCCAGGAAGGCGGCCAGGACGGCCGGCTCCGGCTCAGCCACGGCCAGGTCGTCGATGGCGGCGGGCAGGGGGGTGTCGCAGTCCAGCTGCACCAGCTGGCGCGACAGGCGGATCTGGTCGGCGAAGTTGATCAGGGTCTCGCGCCGCTTGGGCTGCTTGATCTCGCCCGCCCGGGCCAGCAGCGTGTCGAGGTCGCCATATTCGTTGATCAGCTGGGCGGCGGTCTTGATGCCGATGCCCGGCGCGCCCGGCACATTGTCGACGGAGTCGCCGCACAGGGCCTGGACATCCACCACCTTTTCCGGCGGCACCCCGAACTTCTCGATCACCTGCTCGCGGCCGATCTTCAGGTTCTTCATGGTGTCGAGCATGGAGACCCGGTCGCCGACCAGCTGCATCAGGTCCTTGTCCGACGAGATGATGGTCACCTCGCCGCCGGTGTCGCGCACCTTGCAGGCATAGGCCGCGATCAGGTCGTCGGCCTCATAGCCGGGCAGCTCCAGGCTCGGCACGCCAAAGGCCCTCGTCGCCTCCCGCACCAGGGGGAACTGCGGGATCAGGTCCTCCGGCGGCGGCGGCCTATGCGCCTTGTACTGGTCATAGAGGGCGTTGCGGAACGTCTTCTCCGAATGGTCGAAGATCACCGCCAGGTGGGTGGGGCCATCGACCTGGGCCCGCATCTCCACCAGCAGCTTCCACAGCATGTTGCAGAAGCCCGACACCGCCCCGATGGGCAGGCCATCGCTCTTGCGCGTCAGCGGCGGCAGGGCGTGATAGGCGCGGAAGATATAGCCCGACCCATCCACCAGAAAGAGCCGCACCGGCGGCCCATCCTGAGTGGGCGTCCGCGGCAGGTCCGGCAGGGGGGCGGTGTCGAGGGTGTCGGTCATGCGCGGGAAGATAGGCGCGCGAGCGGCGGTGGTCCACGGGCGGAGGTGGGGGCTGGGGCAGCTTCACCAGCCCGATAAAGTCATTTGTTGGGGTAACAGATTAGGCGTCGCCTCCCGGAGGCATGCGAAGCTAAGTATCTCAATCGACGAAAACCGTGCCACTAAAGAGTGCCCACCTTTATCCAGATTTCATCTTCGCTGCCTTTCAGCTCATCAAGGATCTTCTGCATACGCTTGGTGTGAGATCGAACTGGTGCATACACCGCCCCCTCGTCGCCCCGGAATGTCGTCAGTAGGCCTTCCTTGAGCATAAGGTTGAGAACTTTGCCGCTAGTGGCTCGAGACGCAACATTCCCTAAGCCCCTCAGGAGCGCTTCTTCCTTCCGACCAGCGCCTTTCTGAAAGAAAGTCTTGCGTATAATTGTAATAAGTATTTCGTGAGCGGGGCTGAGGCCGATCTTCCGGATCCGCGATACACTTTCAACAGAGTCAAATGTCTCCGCTTCCAAACCTCTTATCCACGATGGCAGTGCGGATGCCGCAGTAACTCCAGACACTCGAGGGGTCGTGCAACCTGTGATGCTTACGGCAACTGCGTTCTTTGACGGAAGGGCGAGTTCGCCAAAATAACTATTAGATATCTTTATGTTGCGAACTTCCCGCTCGTTAAGCGCAAGATAAAGGAAATCGCCATTGTCGATTTCCAAACCTTCAAAATCGAACGGTGCCTCGTTTGTGCGCATGAGCGCGGCAACTAGGTCCGGCGCTAGAACCTTATTCCCAGCGACGTTGGCTTTGACCGCGAACTTCAACTTAGACTTGTCGCTGAGAGCGCTATCGTCCGCTAACACTCGTTGTCCAAGATCGTCGAGAGGATTGTTCCAGCGCGCGCTTGCCGCCGCTGCGAATTCATCATCGGAACCTAAGCATGATCTTACGATGTCCTTAGCGCGCAAACCATCAAGGATATAAACATCAACAAATTGGCGGTCATTCGACTCGGGGCTAATTCGCCCGAGGCTCGGCAGTCGTTGAAGCATCACAGAGGCTTCCTCGACCGGCGCAGAGCCCGTCACGGTCTCGAACGCGCTTTGCAGCTCCGCTAAGGACAGGGGGCCTACGTTTGCTGGTTTCGATCGTGTGATCCTGGCGAGCTGAATAAACAGCCTTAGTATTGTGTCGGGGTCGAAAGAAACGTGAATGCGAGCATCTCGCTCACATAAAACTCGAACGAAGTGCTCCCAGAAGGCAATTTCATTTCCCTCATCGCCAAACATTGTTTCAAAATCGCCGGCCGCAAGATCACTAATCGTCTGGCAAATCAAGGGTCGTCTGGGAAGCCAGGCGGGAACATCAACATCAATGTCCCTTTTCCTAAAGTACTCCAATAGTTCGGTGTCGCTAAATTCATCCTTGGAGCGGATTATAAGAGTGCTTTTTTGATCCAACCCTAGGGCCGAAAACATTTCTTCAGAATTAGGAAAATAGTGTTCTCTGCCGGATATCAGGACGCCTGCGTTGCTGGAGCGAACCAAATCCTTTACGCCTGCCAGAGACTTTGCTCGAATCGCTTTCAAGCGTGCGCTATCGTTACTCCATGCTTGAGAGCCAATTTCATCAAAGCCATCTAGCAAGACAGCAAAGGCGCCGGAGTTAAATGCTCTGATCGCGGCGTTTTCGGCGTTGCCAGGGAGCCCAAGTTCGGTGAGATGGCGACGAATAAGCTCGTGTCCTCTCTCAAGGCCCCAAGACCGGCGCAAATCAATCGCCATTGGGTAGCAAAATGCGGCGTCCGCCCCTTCAGTCAAGTGGCTGAATACTTCGCGTACGCAACGGCTCTTGCCGCTACCATACTCTCCTAGCAGTATTATTCGCCTACCATCCCGCAGCCATGAAGCGACATCGCGAGATGTGGCGTCGTCCTTTCGGCCGTCTACTGTATAGCGAACTTGGACATATTCGGTGGCATCGATTTCACCGGTGAGTGGATTAATCGAGCTGCCGAAAGGGGCCTTCTCTCTCGCGATTTTATATTGATTGAAGTCGAAAAATAGCTTCGTGAATTGTTCTACGGAGAGCACTTTTATGTGGTGGGGTTGACCTGCCTCGACCATGGCCTGCGTAGGATCGCCATTGATAACGCAGAAGCACCTCGCCACCGCTCCTGTGGCTGCGGCCGCATTCTTCGCGGTCTGGAGCTTTACTATGTCCGATCGGACTTTCCCGAGCGTTCGATCCTCTGTCATCTCGACAAACATGAATATATCGTCGTCCATCTGGCAGACGCCATCAATATTCACACCGCCGACGCGCTTAGGCAGGCACGGCACGCCCCACAGGTATTGCGCCAAGTCGCGAACCCGATCTTCGAATGAAGCCCAACTTTTTGCCACGGCCATTCCCCCAAGTGCTCCCCCACCCTCAGCCTGTTAGGGAACATGTCAATCAGTTTGCTTGGATTAGCACAGGCAAGAGTAGAGCAGGCCTTGCGGGTCTAGCGCGTCGCTGGGAGTTGCCAAGCGTTAGGCGCGCGCGATATCAGGCCGGCGTAGGTTCAGCCATTCCTCTGCTTCCAAACACCGCATCCAAATCCGGCACCTGCCCTCGTCCGGCGAACGGCCCGAACGTCCCGGTCTCCAGATAGCCCGGCAGGGCTTCCACCAGCGCGCCATAGGCGGCGCGGAAGGGGGCGGTGGCTGAGGAGAGGCGCCGCACGCCCAGGGCGGCGAGGTGCTGTGCCGCCGGCGTGGTCGGGCGCAGCATGATGTTGAGGGGGGCCTTGATCCCATCGGCCAGCGCGCCGATCACCGTCTCATCGGCTGGGCCGGGGACGAAGATCCCGCTGGCGCCGGCGTCGAGATAAAGGGCCGCGCGGCGCAGGGTTTCAGGTAACGCGGCCTCGCCCTGGGCCAGGTCCCGCAGATAGATGTCGGTGCGCGCATTGATGTAGAGGGCCACGCCCTCGGCGTCCGCGGCGACCCGGGCCGCGGCGATCTTGCGGGCGTGCAGATCGGGCGCGCGCAGGCCGTCCTCCAGATTGATCCCCACCGCGCCGGCGCCCACCACCTGGCGGATGGTCTCGGCCAGGCTTGCGAGATCGTCGGTGTAGCCGCCCTCGATGTCGGCGGTGACGGGGAGGTTGGTGACGCGGACCACGTCGCGGGTCACCGCGATCAGGCGGCTGACCGGCAGGGCGTCGCCGTCAGGATACCCTTGAGCCCAGGCCACGGCGGCCGAGGAGGTGGCCACGGCCTTGGCGCCTGCGCCCGCCATCAGGGCCGCGCTGGCGGCGTCCCAGGCGTTGGGCAGGATCAGGACCTCGGGGCCAGAGTGCAGGGTGTGGAAGGTGGCGGCGTGGTCGGTCATGGGGCGGGCTCCGTGCGGCGTTGCGGGCATCTGAGCATGGGACGGGCGCTGCGTCCGGCGGAGTTCGGACGTGGACAGGAGGGAAGAGGGGACACGAAGGACACAAAGGATCGCGAAGGACACGAAGGCTTGGCCGCCGCTCCTTCGTGCCCTTCGTCTGTCTTCGTGTCCTTCGTGTCCGTTCTTGACGGCGCCTGCGGCGCGAAGGCCGCGCCTCAGCCCCGCAGCCAGGCGAAGGTGCGGGTGAGGAAGGCTTGGCCGTCTTCCATCACCGGCGGGGCGTGGGCCATCAGGACGCGCCGGGCCGGCCAGGCGGTGATGCGGGCGAGCGCGGCGCGGGCCGCCTTGCGGTCGGTGAAGGCCAGGCGGAACTTGCGTGGGGTCTGGGGCTCAGGTCCCGTCATCAGGTCCAGCCGGGCGATGAGTTTCCGCCAGCCGGACAGGGTGGCCGGATCGAGCTGCTGGATCAGGTCGGCGAAGATGACGGTGGCGCTGGCCTTGTGAAAGACCACCACCTCGACCGCGATCTTGTTGCCGGCGAACTGGACCTGATCGATCTCGTCCGCCCAGGGGTGGCCCGTCGCCCCGTCCTCGAGGTCTGCGTCAAAGGCGAGGTCGGGGCGTCGCTGGCGCAGGCCGGGCGGGGCGTAGAGCCGGGCGTCCGGATAGGCGGCCTGCCACTGCGCGAGAAACAGGTTGTGCATGGCGGTGGGCGAGACCAGGTGGCGCACGGGCCCGAGCGCGTCCACGGCGGCGCGCAGGTCTGGGGTCAGCGCCGTGGGCGACCAGATGAAGAGGCCGCCGTCCTTGAGGCGGATAACCACCGTCTGCGTCGGATAGGCGAAGCCCAGGACCCGCACCTGCGGTCCCGCCGCCGTCCATATGTTCTCGTCCAGAAGCTGCAGCATGAGGGGCAGGATGCATGGGTGTGGGGGCGGGGCAAGGGGCCTCCCCCCCCACCGTCATGGTCGGACTTGATCCGACCATCCATGAACACAGGGGCCGGCCGCGGTGTGCATGGACCCCCGGGTCAAGCCCGGGGGTGACGGGAATGGGTGTCGGGTGTGACGGGACGCAAGACCCCTGTCACCGAACCTTCACCGCGACAGATCGCCCGGCCATTAGCCCCGCGCCCCGTCCCGTGATATGGCCCCATCCCCGCGGGTCGGGCGTTTTGGTTCTGTGAATTGCCGTTGGCGGCAGGGAAGGGCGCGAGATGAGTCGAGTTCTGGTGATCGGGGCAGGCGGCGTGGGATCGGTGGCGGTCCACAAGATGGCCATGTCCCCTGAGATCTTCAGCCACATTACGCTGGCCAGCCGCACGCGGTCCAAGTGCGACGCCATCGCCGAGTCGGTGAAGGCCCGCACCGGGGTGGTGGTGGAGACCGCCGCCCTCGACGCCGACGACATCGCCGCCACCACGGCCCTGATCCAGTCGGTGAAGCCCGTCCTCGTGGTGAACCTGGCCCTGCCCTATCAGGACCTGGCGATCATGGAGGCCTGTCTGGCGGCGGGCGTGAACTATCTCGACACCGCCAATTATGAGCCCCGCGACGAGGCCAAGTTCGAATATAGCTGGCAGTGGGCCTATCAGGACCGCTTCAAGGACGCCGGGCTGATGGCGCTGCTGGGCTGCGGCTTCGACCCCGGCGTGACCTCGGTGTTCACCACCTACACCGCCAAGCACCTGCTGGATTCCATCGAGACCCTGGACATTCTCGACTGCAATGGCGGCGACCACGGCCACCCCTTCGCCACCAACTTCAATCCTGAGATCAATCTGCGCGAAGTGACCGCGCCGTCGCGGCACTGGGAGAACGGTCAGTGGGTCGAGGGCCCGGCCCTGGCGCACAAGCAGGTGTTCGACTTCGACCAGGTCGGCGAGAAGAACATGTACCTCATGTACCATGAGGAGCTGGAGTCGCTGGCCAAATTCTACCCGGAAATCAAGCGCATCCGGTTCTGGATGACCTTTGGCGACGCCTATCTGAAGCACCTCGACGTGCTGGGCAATGTGGGCATGCTGCGCATCGATCCGGTGATGTTCGAGGGCCGCGAGATCATTCCCCTTCAGTTCCTCAAGGCGCTGCTGCCCGAGCCGGCGTCGCTCGGGCCCCGCACCAAGGGCAAGACCAATATCGGCACCATCGCCACGGGTCTGAAGGACGGGGTCCAGAAGACCTTCTACATCAACAATGTCTGCGACCACGAAGAGGCCTATGCCGAGACCGGCAGCCAGGCGGTCAGCTACACCACCGGCGTCCCGGCCATGATCGGGGCGGCCCTGATGGTGCAGGGCGTCTATTCAGGCGCCGGCGTCTTCAACATGGAGCAGATGGACCCCGACCCGTTCATGGACATGCTGAATGTCCACGGCCTGCCCTGGAAGATGCGGGAGCTGGCCGCTCCCCTGGACTTCTAGGGGCATGGAGACCAAGGCCGGCGGGGCCGGCGCATTCGCCCGTTTCGACCTGTCCCGCGTGCCGTCCCCCTGTTTCGTGGTGGATGAGGTCGCGATCGCGCGGAACCTCTCCGTCCTGGCCGATGTGGGCCATCGCGGCGGGGCCCAGGTGCTGCTGGCCCTGAAGGCCTTTTCCATGTGGTCGCTGGCCGGCCTGGTGGGCCAGCACCTGGACGGGGTCTGCGCCTCGGGCCTCTGGGAGGCGAGGCTGGCGCGGGAGTTTTATCGCGGCGAGCTGACCACCTATTCGCCGGCCTACAAGGCCGATGACCTGCCTGAGATCTTGCGGCTGTCGGACACGGTGATCTTCAATTCGCCCGACCAGATCGCGCGGTTTGCAGACCTGATCGATGCGGCGCGGGGGGCGGGCGAGGTCTTCCAGATCGGCCTGCGCCTGAACCCCGAGCACAGCGAGGCCGAGGTCGCCAAGTACGACCCCTGCCAGATCGGCTCGCGCCTGGGCTTCCCGGTGTCGCAGCTGACGCCTGACAGCCTGCGCGGCGTCGATGGGCT
Source organism: Caulobacteraceae bacterium UBA3198 (assembly GCA_002363865.1). GTDB lineage: Bacteria > Pseudomonadota > Alphaproteobacteria > Caulobacterales > Caulobacteraceae > Phenylobacterium. The sequence goes on along the minus strand of DEWY01000006.1, from coordinate 418,462 downwards.
GCACATCCATGCGCTCTGCGAACAGGGCTTCGAACCCTTGAGCCGCATCTGGGCCTCGCTTGAGCCGAAGATCGCGGGCGTGCTGGGCCATCAGATCAAGTGGGTGAACCTCGGCGGCGGCCACCACATCACCCGCGCCGACTATGACCGTGAGGCCCTGGTCGGCTTCCTGCGCGCGGTGAAGGCCCGGCACGGGATCGACCTCTTCCTCGAGCCCGGCGAAGCCATCGCGCTGGACGCCGGCATATTGGTCGGCGAGGTGCTGGATGTCTTCGACAACGGCTTGGCCATCGGCATCACCGACATCTCGGCCACCTGCCACATGCCCGATGTGATCGAGGCGCCCTACCGTCCGGCCCTGCTGGGCGAGGCCGAAGACGGGGTGACCCTGCGCCTGGGCGGACCCTCGTGCCTGGCCGGCGACATCATCGGCGACTACCGGTTTGAGGCGCGGCCGACGCCGGGGACCCGCATCGCCTTCCTCGACCAGGCGCACTATTCGATGGTCAAGACCAACACCTTCAACGGCGTCCCCCTGCCGGCCATCGCGCTGTGGGACAGCGACACCGACGCCCTGAAGATGGTCCGCGAATTCGACTACACCGAGTTCCGCGACCGCCTGTCCTAGAGGCTGGCGTAGGCCGCCTCGATCAGCCGCCTGGCGCGCGGATCGCCCAGCAGGTGGGCCGACTGCTTGTTCATGACGTAAGCGCCGCCCAGCCCGCTCTGTGGGTCGGCGAAGGCGCAGGAGCCGCCCCAGCCGGAATGGCCAAAGGTCTCTTCCCCCGGCCCCCAGGGCTTCAGCGGCCCGTTGCGCATGACGCCGGCGCCCCAGCTCATCTCGAACGGCAGGACGAGGTCCTGCCCCGCGATCCGCTCGCGGGCCATCTCGGCGATCAGGGCCGGCGACAGGATCATCTCCCCGTCCAGCCAGCCGCCTTGGGCCAGCGCGCCCATGAGGCGGGCAAGCGCCGGCGCGGTGGCATGGCCGTTGGCCGAGGGAATCTCCGCCCGGCGCCACTCGGCCTGGCCGCGGCCGCCCGGCGATGACCAGGGCTCCAAAAAGGCGGCCTTGGTGGGGACATTGATCTCGCCGAAGTCGGGAAAGGCCGGCGGCCGCTGCAGCTCGGCGCAGCGACCGTGGTCGGCGTCGGGCAGGCCGATCCAGAGATCCAGGTCGAAGGGCTGGGCGAGGTCCTCCCGCAGGGCCGTGCCCATGGTGCGGCCGTCGACGCGCCGAAAGATCTCGCCCGCCAGATAGCCATAGGTCACCGGGTGATAGCCGCTGGCGGTTCCCGGCGGCCAGAGCGGCGTCATCGCCGCCAGCTTGCCGCAGACCGCGTCCCAGTCGAACCAAAGGGATGGCTCGACCGCCTCGACGAAGCCCGACAGGCCCGCCTGATGCGACAGGGCCTGCTCGATGGTGATCGACCCCTTGCCGGCGGCGGCGAACTCCGGCCAGACCTCGGCGACAGGCTGGTCATAGGCCAGGCGGCCCTGATCGATGAGCCGGGCGACCATCAGGGCGGCCACGGCCTTGGTGGTGGAAAACAGCGGGGTCAGGGTGTCGGCGCAGAACGGCTGGGTGCGTCCCCGATCGGCGTGCCCGGCCCACAGGTCGACGATCAGCTCGCCGTTCCGGGCCAGGGAAAATCGCGCGCCCAGCTCCTGGCCTTGCGCAAAATTGGCCTCGAAGGCGGCGGAGACGGCCTCGAAGCCGGGGGCCACGTGGCCGTGGATCTCGGGAACAGGGGCGGCGGTCAGTTCAGACGCTCCATGCGGACATGCGGCGAGGTGGCCTTCAGGCGCTGGGCCATGGCCACCAGGGGAAGCTCCTTGGCCTTCCACATATGGGCCGCCGAAACGGTCTCGGCCACCCCGCCCACGGCCCGGGGCAGGGCGTAGGCCGGCGCCAGACCGTCGAGCACGGCGGCGCCATAGAGGGCGGTGAGCAGGTCGCCGGTGCCCTTGGGCGCCTCGGGCGAACGGGGATGGGCCGCCAGCCACGCCTCGCGCCGGTCGGCATAGATCACGCCCACCTCATCGTCGCGGGCCACCGAGGAGATGAGGGCCGGCTTGCCCAGGAGCCGCGCCCCCGCCAGGGCCTGGGCGGGGTTGCGGGTCTCGGCCCCGGTGAGCCGCTGCAACTCCCAGGTGTTGCAGGCCACCAGGTCGGCCCGCGGGACCAGGTCGGCGGTGACGGCCTCGGCCACGTCCAGGGGCACATAGAGGCCCTTGCCGGCGTCCCCCAGCGTCGGATCGATAATGACGAAGGGTCGGCGAGCGCTCGGCTCCCGCGGCGCGGCGCGGACGGCGTCAATGGCCCGGGCGGCGGCCCGCACCTGGGGGCTGCTCGCGAAATAGCCGGTGATGATCAGATCGACCTGGGCGAAATAGCCGTTGGCCTCGATGCCATCGAGCATGCCGTCAATGGCCTCCACCGGCACGGCCGCCCCGCCAGGCGGACCCCAGCCGGGGTGGCGCCCATAGAGGACGGTGGGCACGACCATGGCGTCCACCTTGAACGGGGCGAAGGCCAGGGCCTGGGCCGAGCCGCCGACACGGCTGGCGGCGACATGGCTGGAGATGATGAGGGCGAGCGGCATGAGGGCCGCATAGAGAAGCGCCGCGCCGGGACCCGCAAGGGGCGCCGACGCGGCGTTGCAAATAATTCTCCCGCTTGAAACGAGAGTGTCAGGTCAGATTCTAGTAACGGTAGTGATCGGGCTTGAACGGGCCGGCTTCCGGCACGCCGATATAGTCGGCCTGCTCCTTGCTGAGACGGGTCAGCTTGGCGCCGAGCTTTTCCAGGTGAAGGATGGCCACCTTCTCGTCCAGGTGCTTGGGCAGGGTGTAGACCTTCGTCTCGTAGCGCCCGCCGTTCTGCCACAGCTCGATCTGCGCCAGGGTCTGGTTGGTGAAGGAGGCGCTCATCACAAAGCTCGGATGACCCGTGGCGTTGCCCAGGTTCACCAGGCGGCCTTCCGACAGGACGATGATCTTCTTGCCGTCGGGGAATTCCACGTGGTGGACCTGATCCTTGATCTTGTCCCACTTGAAGTTGCGCAGGCCGGCGATCTGGATCTCGGAGTCGAAGTGGCCGATGTTGCAGACAATGGCGTTGTTCTTCATCGCCCGCATGTGCTCGACGGTCAGAACGTCCTTGTTGCCGGTGGCGGTGACGAAGATGTCGGCCTTGTCGGCCACGTCCTCGACGGTGACGACCTCATAGCCTTCCATCGCCGCCTGCAGGGCGCAGATCGGATCGACCTCGGTGACCATGACCCGGGCGCCGCCATTGCGCAGCGAAGCGGCCGAGCCCTTGCCCACATCGCCATAGCCCATGACCACGGCGGTCTTGCCGGCCAGCATCACGTCGGTGCCGCGGCGGATGGCGTCCACCAGGCTCTCGCGGCAGCCATAGAGGTTGTCGAACTTCGACTTGGTGACGCTGTCGTTCACGTTGATGGCGGGATAGGGCAGCTCGCCCCGCTCGGCCATCTGATAGAGGCGATGAACCCCCGTGGTGGTCTCTTCGGACACGCCCTTGATGGCTTCGCGGATGGCCGAATAGAAGCCCGGCTTTTCCTTCAGATAGCGCTTCATCACCGCATAGAGGGCTTCTTCTTCCTCGTTCTGCGGGTTGTTCAGGACCGAGGGGTCCTTTTCGGCCTTGGGGCCCAGCACGGTGAGCAGGGTGGCGTCGCCGCCGTCGTCCAGGATCAGGTTCGGATAGCCGCCGTCGGCCCATTCGAAGATCTTGTGGGCGTACTCCCAGTACTCCACCAGGGTCTCGCCCTTGATGGCGAACACCGGCGTGCCGGCCGCGGCGATGGCGGCGGCGGCGTGGTCCTGGGTGGAGAAGATGTTGCACGAGGCCCAGCGGACTTCGGCGCCCAGGGCTTCCAGGGTCTGGATGAGGACCGCGGTCTGGATCGTCATGTGCAGGGAGCCGGCGATGCGCGCGCCCTTCAGGGGCTGGCTGGCGCCAAACTCTTCGCGGGTCGCCATCAGACCGGGCATTTCGGTCTCGGCGATCTCGATTTCCTTGCGGCCAAAGTCAGCCAGGCTGATGTCCTTGACGATGTAGTCGGTCATGTCGGTGGGTCCTGCGGTCCTGTCGCCGGCGCACGCATGGCGCGCCTCATTGTGCGGTTTTGGCGCTCTATAGCCGGGACGCCGGTCCGGAGCAAGGATCGTATAAAGATATCCTTATATCTTCCTTACCAAGGGTCTTCGACGTCCCGGTAGGCGCTCCAGGCCCGGGCCGCGGCCCGCAGTCGGCCGTCCCGGTCGGCGGCCACCTCTCCGGCCAGATGGCCGGCGGCGTAGAGGGCTGGTCCCTCGAGGGCGAGGCTGGTGAGCAGGGCCTCAGCGGTGGCCCCGTCGTTCAGGGCGCCCAGCGCGCTCTGCAGAGCCTTGGTCTTCTTGATGAGCCTGCGGGCCGGCTTGTCCTTGAGCAGGGGGCGGAAGGCCTCGGCGGCGTAGCGCAGCTTCTTGGCCTGGATGCGCACCTGGTGGCGCTCGCCATCGGACAGCTCCATCAGCCCGCGGCCCCGCTTGGCCAGCTTGCGCCGCCGCGCGCTGAGCGCCTGGACCGCGAAGTCCCGGGCCGGGCCGCCGCCCTCGACAAGCGGCTCCAGCCACGCGCCGGTTTCGATCCAGGCGTGCAGCTCCAGCAGCAGGTCCCGGAAGCGGGTGGAGGCGGCCGCGCCGCGGGCCCGGGCGTGGGCCTTGCCCCGGGCGGCCTCCAGGGCCTGGCCCAGATCGGCGAGGCCATGAATGGCGGCGTTCCCATGGGCGGCGGGACGGTAGGTCTCCTCCAGGAAGACATCGAGATTGCGCGCCTCGTCGCAGGCGCCCGAAAGCCACTTCAGCTCGCCCTTCAGAACGTCGAGCTCGGGCCCCGCCACCAGGGACTTGAAGGTGCTCATGGCGCTCCGCAGGCGTCGCACGGCCACCCGCAGCTGGTGGACCGCCTCGGGGGAATCGCCGCCGCGGCGCAGGATCAGGCCGTTAGCGCCGATCTGGGCCAGGGCGGCGCGGGCGATGGCCTGAAAGGCGGCCGCCGCCGACATCTCCAGGCTGAGGCTCGCCTGGGCGTGGCGCCGGGCGTTCTCGTCGCCCTCCACCAGGGCGAACCCCTGATCGGCCTTGGTCTCGAAGCTCAGATAGAGGGGGGCGGCCTCGAACAGCCGCCGCGCCAGGGAAAACAGGGCCGCAGGCTGGCCAGACTTCAGCTCCAGCTCCACTTCGCACAGGGTGGCGCGCCGGCCGCCGGCCAGGATTTCGCCTTCGTCCAGGGCCAGCTCGATCTGAGCGTCCTCGAAGACCAGGGTCCGCAGCCGCCGGCTGACCTGAACGGCGAACAGGGGCTCCAGCTGGGCGGCCTGCTCATCGCCCAGGAGGTCGCGGAGCGGGCCGTGGCCAAGATCGGGCTGATCGCTGTCGACGGCGATCTCGTGCTCCTGACGGCGCAGGCCCTTGCCGGCCTTCAGGGTCTGGCGGCGCCCTTGCGGCTCCTGGCGGATGCGCAGGCCGGCGCCCAGGTCGCGCAGTCGACGGTCCGGCGTATCGAAATAGATGGCCGCCAGATCGATGGTTCCGTCCTCGCCCTCAGGGGCGGCGGCCAGCACCGCCTCGATATCGGCCGGTTCGCAGAGGAATTTGAGTTCGGTTTCTTCCGGGGGGACGCTCAAGGGTCGGCTCCGATTCGAAGGCGTTTTCCTCCCCGGCCAAGCATCCTATAGGGGAGGCCATAGCGATTGCGCCGCGGCGCAGACCAGGAGTGCTCCCCATGAACGCCCCGATCCGCCATGTCGACCCCGCCCAGCCGCGATTTGATTGGACGCTGGAGGAAATCGAGGCGCTCTTCGAACGTCCCTTCATGGAATTGGTGTTCGAAGCCGCGGCCATTCACCGCCGCTGGTTCGATCCCTCGGAGGTCCAGCTGTCGCAGCTCTTGTCGGTGAAGACCGGCGGCTGCGCTGAAAACTGCGGCTATTGCAGCCAGTCCCAGCACTTCAAGACCGGCGTAGCGGCCAGCAAGCTGATGGAGGCCGACACGGTGATCGCTGCGGCCGCCGAGGCCAAGGCCGGCGGCGCCCAGCGCTTCTGCATGGGGGCGGCCTGGCGCGACCTGAAGGATCGCGACCTGCCCAAGGTGGCGGCGATGATTTCAGGCGTGAAAGCGCTGGGCCTGGAGACCTGCGCGACCCTGGGCATGCTCAAGCCCGAACAGGCCCAGGCGCTGAAGGACGCCGGCCTCGACTACTACAATCACAACCTCGACACCGGGCCGGACTATTACGACCAGGTGGTGACCACGCGGACCTATCAGGACCGGCTGGACACCCTGGCGGCGGTGCGGGACGCCGGCCTGTCCACCTGCTGCGGCGGTATTGTCGGCATGGGCGAGACCCGCCGCGACCGGGCCGGCCTGCTGCACGCGCTCGCCACCCTGCCGGCCCATCCCGACAGCCTGCCGATCAACGACCTGATGCCCATTCCGGGCACGCCGCTCGGCGACAGCGAGGCGGTGGACGGGCTGGAGTTCGTACGGATGATCGCGGTCGCCCGCATCGTCTGCCCCAAGGCCGTGGTCCGCCTGTCAGCCGGGCGCGAGCACATGTCCCGGGAACTGCAGGCGCTCTGCTTCCTGGCCGGCGCCAATTCCATGTTTGTGGGCGGGAAGCTCTTGACCACCAGCAACCCGGACAAGGACACCGACGCGGCCCTGATGGCCGAGCTTGGTCTGCGTCCGATGGGGACCGGACCAGCGGCGGTTGCTTAGCCGCCCGCGAAGTTTCCCACAGACGCCTGTCGGCGCGGACAACCTTTAGACGTCCTCGGGTCTAGCCTCGCTCTGTCGGGGCGCCTATCTGGCTGGGACGCCGAGGGGGAGTGCTGCGGTTGTCATCGATTATTTCCGTAAAGGGTCTGACCAAGACCTATGCCGGAGGCTTTGCGGCCCTCAAGGGCGTCGATCTGGAGATTCGCGAGGGCGAGATCTTCGCCCTGCTTGGTCCCAACGGAGCGGGCAAGACCACCCTGATCTCGATCATCTGCGGCATCGTCAATCCGACCTCCGGCGAGGTCCTGGCCGACGGCCATGACATTGCGCGCGAGTTCCGCGCCGCCCGCTCCAAGATCGGCCTCGTGCCCCAGGAGCTGTCCACCGACGCCTTCGAGACCGTGTGGGACACGGTCAAGTTCAGCCGCGGCCTGTTCGGCCGACCGCCCAATCCCGCCCATCTGGAAAAGGTGCTCAAGGACCTGTCCCTGTGGGACAAGAAAGACAGCAAAATCATGGCGCTGTCAGGGGGCATGAAGCGCCGGGTGATGATCGCCAAGGCGCTCTCACACGAGCCGAAGATCCTGTTCCTCGACGAGCCCACCGCCGGGGTCGATGTCGAGCTGCGCCGGGACATGTGGGAGATGGTCCGGTCGCTGCGCCAGAGCGGCGTCACCATCATCCTGACCACCCATTATATCGAGGAGGCCGAGGAGATGGCCGACCGGATCGGGGTGATCCGCAAGGGCGAAATCATCCTGGTCCAGGATAAGGACGTCCTCATGCGCCAGCTGGGCGAGCGGCGGCTGACCCTGCACCTGCAGGCCCCGCTGGCGGCCATCCCGCCGGAGCTGGCTGGGGAGCCCCTGGAGCTGGCGGCCGAGGGCCACGAGCTGATCTACACCTTCGACGCCCAGGCCGAGGACACCGGCATCGCCGCCCTGTTGCGCCGGCTGGAGGCCAACGGCATCGACTTCAAGGACCTGCAGACGCGGCAGAGCTCGCTCGAGGACATCTTCGTCAGCCTGGTGAGGGCGCCCCAATGAACCTTTACGCCATCAAGGCCATCTACCAGTTCGAGCTGGCGCGAACCTGGCGGACGCTGATGCAGTCCATCGCCTCGCCAGTGATTTCCACCTCGCTCTATTTCGTGGTGTTCGGCTCGGCCATCGGCTCGCGGATGGTGGAGATCGACGGGGTCAGCTACGGCGCCTTTATCATCCCGGGCCTGATCATGCTGTCCCTGCTGACGGAGAGCATCTCCAACGCCTCCTTCGGCATCTACATGCCCAAGTTCTCTGGCACCATCTACGAGGTGCTCTCAGCCCCCATCTCGGTGGTGGAGATCGTGGCGGGCTATGTGGGGGCCGCAGCCACCAAGTCGATCATGCTGGGGCTCATCATCCTGGCCACGGCGCGGATCTTCGTGCCCTACGAGATCGCCCATCCCTTCGTGATGCTGAGCTTCCTGGTGCTGACGGCGGTGACCTTCAGCCTCTTCGGCTTCGTCATCGGGGTCTGGGCCGACGGCTGGGAGAAGCTGCAGATCATCCCCATGCTGGTGGTCATGCCGCTGACCTTCCTGGGCGGCAGCTTCTATTCGATCAGCATGCTGCCGCCGGTCTGGCAGACCATCACCCTGTTCAATCCGGTGGTCTATCTGGTGAGCGGCTTCCGCTGGAGCTTCTACGGGGTCTCCGACGTGGACATCGGGATCAGCATCGCCATGACGCTGGGCTTCATGGCGCTCTGCCTGGGCGCGATCATCTGGATCTTCCGCACCGGCTACAAGCTCAAGGCCTGAGGCGAGGCAGGGACGCTACTGGTCTTCGTCGAACCGGGCGGCCACCAGGGCGCAGAGCGCCTCCAGGGCTTCGGCCGCCTGGTCGCCCACCGCGGAGATATGGATGGTGCTGCCGGGACCGGCGGCCAGCATCATCAGGCCCATGATCGAGCGGGCGTCGACGGTCTGGCCGTCCTTGGAGACCTGGACCTCGGCCTCGAAGGACGAGGCCAGCTTCACGAACTTGGCCGAGGCGCGGGCGTGCAGACCCCGCTTGTTGAGGATCTCGACCGTACGCTCGGCGCTCATTTTTCGCCTGCCAGGACGTAGGAGGCCACGGAGATGTACTTGCGGCCGGCCTCCTGGGCGGCGGAGACGCAATCCTCCAGTCCGCAGCGGGTGCGGACGCTGGCCAGCTTGATCAGCATGGGCAGATTGAGGCCGGCGATGACCTCGGCCCGGGTCTGCTCCATCACCGAGATGGCGAGGTTTGACGGTGTGCCGCCGAACATGTCGGTCAGCAGAATGACCCCGCCGCCGGTGTCGGCCCGCGCGCAGGCGGCCAGGATATCCATCCGCCGCCGCTCCATATCGTCTTCGGGGCCGATGCAGATGGCTTCGACCGCGCTTTGCGGCCCCACCACATGCTCCATCGCCGAGACGAATTCGGCGGCCAGTCGCCCGTGCGTGACGATCACGAGCCCGATCATGCCCACGCTCTCAACGGTAATCCCCTGTCGGCCGCGTTGTCGCAGGATGCAGGCCAGAAGCCGGGTGTGATACGCGCCTTCCGCACGTCATCCAAGTGAGTCCAGGGCGTGACTCAGTTTCACAGGGGCGGAATTCTCCAGCCCCGCGAGCACCAACAGGGGGATTTCCACCCCAAGATGAGTCACAGTTTCGAGATCGGGCAGCCGTTCCGGTGTTCCCAGGCGGATCCACAGGGCCACCGGAGCCTGGGCGATGGACGCCACCGGCCGCACGCCCACGCCGCGAATCTCCATCTGTCCGACCAGACTGTCTGGCGCCCGTCCGAAGAGTCGCCCCCCGGAGACCCAGGTGATCACCCGATCGTCAGCCACCAGGCGGAAGCCGTGGTCGAGACAACGGAGGGCCAGATCGCTCTTGCCGGCGCCCGACGGGCCCTCGATCAGGGCGCCGCGCCAGCCGCCGGGGCCGGGCCTGGCGATTAGGCCGGCGTGCAGGATCACCGGCGGGCCTCGGGCAGGATGACGGTGAAGCGGGCGCCGGCGATGTCTCCGGCGGCCTCCGGCGCATCGCCTTCGGTGGAAGTGTCCCGCCGACGGTTCTCGGCCCGCACCGTCCCGTCATGGGCCAGGATGATCTGCCGGGCGATGGACAGGCCCAGGCCCGAGTTTCCGCCAAAGGCGGTCCCCTTGGGGCGCGAGGTGTAGAAGCGCTCGAAAATGTTCTCCAGGTTCTCCGGCGGAATCCCGGGACCATCGTCGTCGACCATGATCAGGGCCTGGCCCTTCTGGCGGCCGAGCGCCACCCGCACCACCCCGTCGGGCGCGCTGAACGAGCGGGCGTTGTCGATCAGATTGCGCAGCACCTGGCCGAGCGCCCCCTCCTGACCCGACACCATCACCGTCTCCAGGCCTTCGGGCGCGGTGAAGGTCACGGCGGGCTCGCCGAGTCTGGCGGTGGCCTGATAGAGCGAGACCACATCGGAGATCAGCCGGCGCAGATCCACCGGGGTCGGCGCCTCCCGCGACAGTTCGGCGTCCAGGCGCGAGGCGTTGGAAATGTCGGTGACCAACCTGTCCAGCCGCTGCACGTCATTCTGCAGGACCGCCATCAGGCGATCGCGGGCGGCGGGCTCCTCCACCAGCCCCAGGGTCTCCACCGCCGAGCGCAGGGAGGTCAGGGGATTGCGGATCTCGTGGGCCACGTCGGCGGCGAACCGCTCAATGGCGTCGATCCGCTCCGACAAGGCGTGGGTCATGTCCTCCAGGGACCGGGAGAGATCGCCCAGTTCGTCATCCCGCCGGGAGATGTCGGGGACCGAGATCGCCCGCGCCCGGGCCAGGCGCACCCGGTCGGCGGCCCGGGCCAGCCTGCGGACAGGGTGGGCGACGAGACGGTTCAGCAACAGGGAACTCATCAGCGAGACCGCCACGGCGATCAGGATGAAGGGCAGCAGGGCGGCCCGCTCGGCGGCGATGATCTCGTCCACGTCCCGGGCTTCCAGGGTCAGGACCCCCAGCACCGCCTTGACGTGCTGGATGGGGATGGAGACCGACACCACCCGTTCGCCGTCGACCCCGACCCGCAGGCCGGCCCAATGAACGCCACGCAGGGCGGTGTTCACCTCGGCCCGCAGGGCGGCCTGGGCCTTGGCGGCGTCGGCGCTGTCGGGGTCGTCCTCCGATCCGCCGCTGAGATTGAGGTCGAGCCCCGGCCCGTCCCCGCGCGTGCGCGCGGGCGGCAGGGTCCGCCACTCCACGCGGTCGGAGACCCAGTAGGAATCGGCGATCAGCCGGCCCTCAGCGTCGAACAACCGGGCCCGCTGCGAGCGGGGGTTGGAGAGCAGCTGGAGGATTTCGGCGGCGTAGGCCCCGTCCATCATCGGCTCGGGCTCGCCCACGGTGGCGGCCTGGTCGATGATGGTGGCCAGCAGTTCGCCCTGGGTGGTCAGGCTGTCGATGCGGGCGTTGACCAGGCCCCGGCGCAGTTCGTTCAGCACCAGGGCGCCGGAAATCAGGATCGTCAGGCCGACCAGGTTGAGGACGATGATGAGCCGACCCAGGCGCGAGCCCGGCAGCCAACGCCACCGCCCGGGCCGGGTCGGTCGCTCAGGACTCCCGATATCGGTATCCGACGCCATAGAGGGTTTCGATTGCGTCGAACTCAGGGTCGATCTCGCGGAACTTCTTGCGCATGCGCTTGATGTGGCTGTCGATGGTCCGGTCGTCCACATAGACCTGATCGTCGTAGGCCGCATCCATCAGGTTGTCGCGGCTCTTCACAAAGCCAGGACGCTGGGCGAGCGACTGCAGCAGCAGGAATTCGGTGACGGTCAGCTTCACCGGCCGGTCCTCCCACAGGCAGTCGTGGCGGGCCGGGTCGAGGGTCAGCTTGCCGCGCTTCAGCGCCCGGGCCTCGGCCTCGGACTCAGGCCCGGCCACGCCCTCGCCGCCGTCGGCGCTGGCCCGGCGCAGGACCGCCTTGACCCGCTCCAGCAACAGCCGCTGGCTGAAGGGCTTGTGCATGTAGTCGTCGGCGCCGAGGTTGAAGCCGAGGATTTCGTCGATCTCGTCATCCTTGGAGGTCAGGATGATCACCGGCAGGTCGCTGCTGCGCCGCAGCCGGCGCAGGACTTCCATCCCGTCCATCCGCGGCATCTTCACATCCAGAATGGCCAGGTCCGGGGGTTCGTTCTCCAGGGCGGCAAGACCGGCCGCGCCGTCATAGAAGGCCTTCACAGTGTGGCCGTGGCTTTCCAGGGCGAGGCTGACCGAGGTGACGATGTTCTCGTCGTCATCGACCAGGGTGATGTTGGCCATAGGAAAAGAACTCCTGAAGTCTTCCGGCTTGTGGCGAAGCTAGTGGTTCGCCCTGATGGCCTCAATGTGGCGTCGGCGATCTGGTCAAGGTTAAATTCCCGACAGAATGGGCCGTTCCAGCATCAAGGGGAGCTTAATTCTATTGGGGCACTGTGCGCTCTAGGTCCTGGGGAGTGACCATATGGAACGGCCCAAAGTGCATTACGAGGTGTTTGTCCGGAAGACCGTCGGCTCCGGCTGGACGTTGGAAATGGCGACCGAGAGCCGCGCCCAGGCCGTCGCTGTGGCTGAAGAGCTCGTCGCCGAGCGGCGGGTCGCCTCGGCCCGGGTCACCAAGGAGTCCATGGACCCTGAAACCAACGAGTTTCAGAGCGTCGTCATCCAGGCCCTGGGCCTGCCCGACACCGCCAAGGTGAAGAAGGCGCCCGAGCGCAACGATCCCCTCTGCGTGACGCCGCAGGATCTCTACACGGTCCATGCGCGCGAGCGGATCGGCCGGCTGCTCGACGGCTGGCTCGCCCGCAACCACGCCACCCCCTTCGAGCTGCTGCATCGGGCCGACCTGGTGGAGCGGCTGGAGGCCTCCGGGGTAGAGCTGCAGCACGCTATTCAGAAGATCGCCGTGCCAGAGTCTCAGGCGCGCGGCGTCTCGATCCACGAGGTCATGCGGGCCTTCCAGGGTCTGGTGGAGCGGGCCATCGAGCGCCTGCTTGGCGACGCCCGCCGGGGCGACCTGCCCAATGTGGACAAGGAAGGCTTTGCGGCCGCCGCCGAGCGGATTTCCCATGCGCCAGAGCGGGCCTATCTGCTGGGCGCAGGTGTGGCCGCCTCGATCGCGCCGGCCCGCAACTGGAGCGAAAAGGTCACGCGCCTCCTGGATCTGGCCGACGCCGCCCCGTTGGCGGGTCCGCCCCGGGGGCTCGCCCTGCAGACGATCGAGCAGCCCCTGGCCGAAATCATCGGATCTTCGGCGGGCCTGGACGGCCTGATCGGCAAGGATCTGGATCTGGGCGTCCGCCTGGCGGCCATGACCCGCCTGGCCGCCCACGACGCGGTGGAGGCGCTGATCCGGGTCGAGCCTTCGGTGGCCAAGATCATGCCCGAGCTCTCGGAGCCGGCCCAACGCCTGGCCAAGTGGCTCGCCACGGAGGACTTCCGTGCGGTCCGCGGCGCCATCACCAAGCGGGTGCTCAAGGAGCTCAATGGACCACGCCGCCTCAAGCCCAGCGACGGCGCCGGCGAAATCGATCTGCTGCGCGGCCTGGCCATGAGCCTGACCGCTGCGGCGGGCGACCTGGTGCCCCTGGACGACGTCCACCAGGCCTTTGTGAACCGCTCCAAGATGCTGGTCACGGGCGACTTCGTGGAGGCCTATCTTGGCAAGGGCCAGGGCTCGCTGCAGGAGGCCGAGGCCTTGATGTGGCTGGTGGAGAACGTGATCGGCTCGGCCAACAAACGCCAGGCCGTGCGGTGGCTCTCCGCCGTGGTCGCCTCGCTCGCCTTCGAAAAGGACGCCCGCAACCCGGCCACCTCCGCAGCCCAGAGGCTGTTTGTGTTGGCCAAGCTTCACCGGGGCGTGGGCCGAGGGGGCCTGCCGCCTGAGGACTATGTTCCCATCCAGCAGAAGCTAGGGGACCTGGGGGGACTGGCCGAGGCCGACGCCAAGGTCACCCAGGGCCTGGCGCGGGCCAACGCGCCTGTGACCACCCGCCTGACCCTGCTGCTGAAGCTGGCCTGTGGGGAGGCTGCGCCGCTCGGCCCGGCGGCCGATCGGGCCAAGGCCGAGGCGCTGAAGCTGGTGCGCCTGGACGATACGCGCGCCGAACTGGCCCGCTCGCCCGAGCGCATGGCCGAGGTGCGCACCCTGATCCAGGCCGCCGGGCTGGCGGCCTAGGCCAGCCCCAACACCTCGCCGAGGGCTGAGACCACCCGGTCCACATCGGCCATGTCCATGCCAGGATAGAGGGGGAGGCTGAGGGTCCGGTCGTACCAGGCCTCGGCGCCGGGCAGGCGCTTCTCGCCATACCGCGCCTGGTAATAGGGCTGGCTGTGGACCGGGATGTAGTGGACCTGGCTGCCGACCCCGCGCGCCTTCAAGGCCTCCATCGCCTCACGCCGCGTGACGCCAAGGGCGGGGAAGTCGATCAGAACGCACATCAGATGCGGCGTCGCCTGGCTGTTCGGCGGCGAGGCGGCCGGGCGGACCGCCGGCGCCAGGGACGCGAGCGCCTCCAGATAGCGCGCCAGCAGGGCCCGGCGGGCGGCGGCGAACCGCGGCAGCTTGGCCAACTGGGCCTGACCAAGCGCGCAGAGGATGTCGGGCAGCCGATAGTTGAAACCGGGCTCGGCCATCTCGTACCACCAGGGATCGCCGCCGGGCGGGCGCACCATGCCGTGACTGCGCAGGCGCCGAAGGCGCTCGGCCAGGCCTGCATCCGGTGTGGTGATCATGCCGCCCTCGCCGGTGGCTATGGTCTTCACCGGGTGGAAGGAGAAGGTGGAGGCCGAGGACCAGCGGCCCGACCCCACCAGAGCATCGGCCCCTTCGTGTCGCAGGGCCGAGCCCAGGGCGTGGCAGGCGTCCTCCACCACCACCGCGCCGGCGGATTCGGCCAGGGAGGCGATGGCCGGCAGGTCGGCGACGTCGCCGCGCATGTGGACCGGCAGGACTGCGGCCACCGACTTCGGGCCGGCCTCCGACAGGGCCTGGGCCAGATCGTCGGGGCGCATCAGGCCGCTGTCAGGATCCACATCGGCGAACACCACCTCGGCCCCGACGTAGCGGACGCAGTTGGCGGTCGCCAGAAAGGTGGTGGACGGCACGATGCAGACATCGCCCTCGCGCACCCCTAGGGCCAGCATGGTCAGGTGCAGGGCCGCGGTGCCGTTGGCGCAGGCCACGGCGTGCTCGGCCCCGACAGCGTCGGCGAAGGCCATCTCAAAGGCCTCGACCCGCGGTCCGGTGGTCAGAAGATCGTCGCGCAGAGCGGCCGCAACGGCGGCGATGTCGTCATCCTCGATGGTCTGGCGACCATAGGGCAGAAAGGGCGGAGCCATGGGACCTCAGTCTGTGGCGCGCCGGCGACGCGGCGGCGGGGCCTTGTCCAGGAGCGCCAGCAGGCCGCGCCCGCTCAGCCAGTCCTCATTGGTGTCGCTGGCGTAGGAGAAGTCCTCGGCGACCACCCCGTATTCCGCCGCAAAGGGCGTGCGGGCGTATTCCACAAAGGCCGGCTCGATGGCGTAGCGGTCGCCGAGATCGGCGGTGGAGCGGGCGTCGTCGGCGGAGATCATCATCTCATGCAGCTTCTCGCCGGGGCGGATGCCGACCACCTTGTGCGGCAGGCCCGGCGCCATGGCCTCGGCCAGGTCCGTGATCTTGGTAGACGGGATCTTGGGCACGAAGATCTCCCCGCCGCGCATGATGTCGAGAGAGGAGAGGACGAAATCGACCCCTTCGTCCAGGGTGATCAGGAACCGGGTCATGCGCGGATCGGTGATCGGCAACTCGGTGGCGCCCCGGTCAAGCAGCCGCTGGAACAGCGGCGCCACCGAGCCGCGGGAGCCCACCACATTGCCGTAGCGCACCACGGAAAAGCGCGTGCCGATGTCGCCGGCCAGGTTGTTGGCCGCCACGAAGGTCTTGTCCGAGGCGAGCTTGGTGGCGCCGTAGAGATTGACCGGGTTGCAGGCCTTGTCGGTCGAAAGCGCCACCACCTTCTTCACCCGATTGGTCAGGCAGGCCCAGACCACGTTCTCGGCGCCCAGGACATTGGTGTGGATGCACTCCGAGGGGTTGTACTCGGCGGCCGGCACCTGTTTCAGGGCCGCGGCATGGATGACGATATCCACCCCCCTCAGGGCGAGCGTCAGGCGTTCGCGATCGCGCACGTCCCCCAGGAAGAAGCGCATCCTGGCCATGTCCTCGGGGCCATAGCGCTCGGCCAGGTCGATCTGCATCTCATGCTGTTTGAGCTCGTCACGGCTGTAGACGATCAGCTTTCGCGGGGCGGCCCGGCTAAGCACCGTGTCGATGAAGCGGCGCCCGAAGGAGCCGGTGCCGCCGGTGACAAGGATGACCTTGCCGTCGAGGTCGAGAGAATCTGGCGCGAAACGGCCCAAGGCGGCCTCCGATGCAGTCGGTGCGAATCTAGGTCGCAGTGTCCGACCGCCCGCGTAAAGAGACCGCTAACCATGAATGCGGCACACCGACGCGTATGGAACAGATCCATCGTCTGCGGCTCGCCCTGCCCATCCTGTTCAGCGGTCTGGTGGCCCTGAGCGCAAAACCGGCCGCCGCCGCCGGCGCGCCCAAGGGCGGCGACAAGAAGAAGGGCGGGGGTCTCACCTTCATCCAGCTCCAGACCCTGACCGCCACCGTGGCCGGGGAACGGGGCCGCCGGGCGGTGATGACCGTGGAGACGGGCCTCGACATTCCCGACGAGAAGCTCAGGGAGGCCGCCGAGCTGTCGACGCCCCGGCTTAGGGCGGCCTTTTCCCAGAGCCTCAGGGTCTATGCCGCGGGGTTGGGTCCGGCCGCCTTGCCCAACGCCGACTATATCGCCCGCCAGTTACAGCGGGACGCCGACCGGGTCCTGGGCAAGGGCGGCGCCACCCTTCTGCTCGGCACCATCCTGGTGAACTGAGGGCCCGCCGGGACGGGCCCGCCGCCTCACATGGCCGAGATGCCGCCATCCAGCTTGAGCTCGGCCCCGGTCATGAACCGGCTCTCGTCCGAGGCCAGGTAGAGGGCGGCGTTGGCGATGTCCGACGGCGCGCCGATGCGGCCCAGGGGCACCTGACGGGCGAGCTTGTTCTCCGCCTCCTCCTTGCCGAAGCGCTGACGCAGGGGGTCGAGGATCGGGGTGTCCACGAAGGTCGGGTGGATGGAGTTGGAGCGGATATCCAGTCCCTGCTTGGCGCAATGCAGGGCGATGCCCTTGGACAGCAGCCACACCGCGGCCTTTGAGGCGTTGTAGACCGGGCTGTTATGGGCGGCGATCAGGCCGGCGATGGAGCTGATATTGATGATCGAGCCCGGCTGGCAGCGGCGCATGTATTTCAGCGCGTGCTTGGTCCCCAGGAAGACGGAGTCCACATTGACGCCCATCACCAGCTTCCAGTCCTCATAGGACAGCTGCTCGATGTCGCCGCCCCGGCTGATCCCGGCGTTGTTGATCAGCACCGACAGCCCGCCCATCGCCGCATCGGCCTCCTCCAGGGCGTAGATCCACTGATCCTCCCGGGTGACGTCGAGCGGCAGGGCGAAGGCGACCTCCTCGCCGGCCGCCGCGTTGATTTCGGCCGCCTGGGCCTTGGCGCCCTCGTGATTGACGTCGGCCAGGGTGACCTTGGCCCCCTCCGCGGCCAGGGCCGCGGCCATGGCCGCCCCGAGCCCCTGGGCGCCCCCGGTGATGAAGGCCTTCTTTCCTGCGACCCGTCCGCTCATCTGGTCCCTCCCTGGGATCTGTCGTTGTGTGGTGTTGAGGCCTGGCCTCAGGCGCCGGCGACCTGGTCCATGAACCGCGCCAGCTTGAGGTCGAGCTCGGTGACCCCGCCCGCGTCATGGGTGGTCAGGGTCACGTCCACCCGGTTGTAGACATTGAACCACTCGGGATGGTGATCGAGCTTTTCGGCCATCAGGGCCACCCGGGCCATGAAGCCGAAGGCTGCGTTGAAATCCTCGAAGCGATAGGTCTTCACCAGGGTTTCGCGCTCCCCTGGCCCCGCGGCCCAGCCGGGGAGCTCAGCGAGGGCGGCCTCGGCGCCCATGCGTTCGGGGCGGCTCACTGGGCGGCCTCGGTCGCCGGGAAGTCCAGCCCTGTGGCCGCCGACAGCTCGGCCAGGGTCTGGTCCACATCCACCACCTTGATGGCCTTCATGCCCAGCTGGGCGGCGGGCTTGCAGTTGACCCCGAGGTCATCGAGATAGACGCAGGCCGCCGGCGCGACGGCTAGGGCCTCGCACATCATCTGGTAGATGCGCGGGTCGGGCTTGCGCACGCCGGCCTTGGAGCTTTCGATCACGTGGTCGAACAGGGGCATGATCTCGCCCATCACCCCGCGGGGCTTCTGAACGCCGTCGGCCCCGGGGCTGTGATGGCTGACCATGTTGTTGGTGATGCAGCCGACCTTGAACTGCTGCTTGCACAGCTTCAGCGCCTCGACCATGCGCGGGCGCACCACGCCGGAGATCAGCGGCAGGACGTCGGCGCCCCGGATCGGGAAGCCGAGGGCGGTGGACTCCTCCAGGAACAGGGCGTCGAACCCAGCCGTATCGATCTCGTTGCGCTCGAACAGGGCCCAGGCGTTGGTGTCTGGGTTGGTCGCATTGACCCGGCGGATGTGGTCCTTGGGCGCGCCGATCGCCGCCTCATGCCGGGCGAAGGCCTCGAAGGGCGAGGAGGTGAAGACGCCGCCGAAGTCCCAGATCACCGCTTCGATCGCCATCACACCCGTCCTTCAAACGCCTGTTTTACGCCGCGAAGCTAGAGACGGCGCGGCTGACGTGCAAGCTAGGGTCATGGTCTTTCGTCCGCAGCTTTCCCCCCTGGCCCGTCGCTATGGCGCGGCGGCCTTCGCCCTGTGCCTGCTGGCCATCCTCTTCTTGTCCCTGGCGCCGGCCGACGCCACCCCGGCGCCGGATCTCGGCGGCGACAAGGTGCGCCACGCCCTTGCCTATTTCGTCCTGACGGGGCTTGGCCTTTACGCCTTTGGTCCCCGGCCGGTCCTGCTGGGGGGAATCCTGTTGCTGGGGGCCGGGGTGGAGATCGCCCAGGCCCTGATGGGGCTGGGACGGGAGGGCGACCTGGTCGACCTTGTGGCCAATCTGAGCGGCGAGGCGGCCGCCCTGCTGCTCTGGCGGGCCTGGGGCCGATGGCGCGGTGCGAGGTGAGTCTGCCACACAGTCCATGGTCCGAGGCTGGCGGTGATTTCGCCATCGGCCTACGTCCCATCCCCGAGGCCGCCTGGCTGGAGGGGGGCGAGGCGGACCCGGCGGCGCGCAAGGACCCCCTGATGGCGGCCCATCCCGCCATCGTCTGGGGGGAAACGCCGGGATCCCGCGAGGCCCAGGCGGAGGCCCTGACCCTGGTCGAGGCGGTGCGGGGAGCTCAGGCGGGGGAGGCGGGCCTGCCGCCCCTGCTGGCGGCGGCCCGACGGGTCTCGGACGATCTGTGCCTGATGGAACTGCGGGACGGGGTCTGGCGGCTGACGGCGCTCAGCCTGTGCGCCCCCAGCTTCTTCACCGCGCAGGCGGCCCAGGGCAAGAGCCTGGCCGAGTTGCACGCCCCGGTGGACGGGTTTGAGCCGCGGTTCGGCGGCCGGCTGGAGCGGATCTTTTCGGGTCTGCGCGCCGGCCTGATCCTGGAGCGACGCAACTGGACGGTGGTCAATTCCGACGCCCTGTTCACCCCGGATTCCGCGCCGATCCGCGCCCAGATCTCGCAGATTTCGCCAATTGAGGCCGGCCAGGTCCTGCACCTGCGGGTGGAGCGACAGACCCTGCGTCGGCTGCCCGCCACCGGCGGCGCCCTGTTCACCATCCGCATCTGGCGCGCGCCTCTGGAGACTCTGGATCAGGACCCGGAGCGGCTGGCGGCCTTCGCCCGGGCCTGGCGCGGCGCTACGGCAGAGTTTCGCAATTACAAGGGGTTCGCCTCCTACGACATGCTGGTGGAGGGCTTTCTTCGCGCCAGGGGAGAATCCTACAGCGTTAACGAGGTCTAAACGCGCAGCGTGCGGGCGAGGGAGTATCCGCCATGCGTATCAGCGCCGTTTCGTCGATCATCGCCGCCCTGGGCCTGGCCCTGGTCCTGAGCGGCTGCGACGAGCGTCCGCCCAAGCCGCCCTTCGCCGAGAAGGCCGGTCCGAGCGCCGAAGCGCCGAGCGATCCGGCGGGCGTTCCGGAAACCCTGCCGCCGTCAGCCCAGGCTTCCGACTGCTGCGCCTGTCCGCCGGCCAAGGCCGCCTGCCCTGAGGCCAAGCCCGTCCAGAGCGCCAAGGCCCCGGTCAGGCCCGCCGCCAAGCCGCGCCCGGCGCCCGTCCGCCAGGCGCGCGCCCCGGCTCACCGTGATTACGCCCACCGGGCCCCGCCGGCGGGGCGTCAACGGGACTATCGCCGCTATCAGGGGCCCAACATCACCACCCGCGGCGGCTATCAGCAGCGGGCGGAGACCTATCAGGGCCAGTATTACGAACAGCACCAGGGCGAAGCCTATCGGGAGGAGCGCTACGCCTATGCGCCCCCGCCGCCGCCGCAAGCGCGCGGCTACGCCGAGCAGCAGCACGCCTATAGCGAGCATCGCAGCTATTCGCAGCAGTCCAGCGGTTACGGCCACGGGGTGGCGACCGGGCCCTGCTGCGCCGGCCCGCCGGTTCCCGCCGCAGGTCGGGACTCCGCTGGCTATCTCACCTGGCCGGGCAAGCGTCCGCCTGCGCCCTACTACTGAGCCGCCAGGGCTCACATCGAACTGTCACTCCCGGGGGGGAAACTATGAGAATGCGTTCGCCGAGCGGTCCTTGGTTCAAATGGTACGACGTCCTGGCCCTCGTCGCCTTTGGCAGCGTGGCCCTGACGCTGGCCAAGCTCGGCGTGGTGTTCTGAAGGTCAGAGCTTTGGGGCTTCAGTTCCAGAGGGCCGGACGGCGGTCCTTCCAGGGCTGTTCCTTCTCCAGCTGACCGGCCAGGCGATAGAGGGTGGCCTCGTCGGCGAACCGGCCGGTGAACATCATCCCTACCGGCAGCCCCTCTTCGGACTCCCACAGGGGCACGGACATGGAGGGCTGGCCGGTGAAGTTGGCCGGTGGGGTGGTGGCGTAGGTGGCCGCCTGGCGCTTATCGAACTCTCGGGTGTCGGCCATGTTGGGGTCGAGCCAGTCGATCCGGGGCGCCGGCGTGCTCATCACCGGCGTCAGATAGACGTCGAAATCCTCGAAGGCCGACAGGATCTGCCTGTTCATCAGGCGCAGCTGCTGGAAGCCCCAGAAGGCCTGCTGGCCGTTCAGGCGCTTGCCGGCCTCATAGCCACGACGGGCCAGGGGGCCCAGTTCGTCCTCGCCGGGCTCGCGGCCGAGCTTCTCCACCCAGCGCGCCACATTGGCCGAGAAGTTCGAGGCGCTGGCCAGGCTCTGGGCGCGGTAGAGCTGGCGATAGTCGACGCCCAGACCCTTCTCGAATACCTCGTGGCCCAGGCCCTTCAGGAGCTCCACCGTGCGCAGCAGGTGGGCGAGCATCTCCTCAGGGATCGGCCGGCCGCTGGGGGTTTCCGCCGACCAGGCGATGCGCAGGCGTCCGGGACTTTTGGCCACCTCGTCCAGATAGGGGCCGTCCTTGGCCGGAGCCTGGAAGGGATCGCCGGCCTGCGGATAGCCGGTGGCGTCGAGCATGGCGGCGGAGTCGCGCACCGTGCGGCTGACCACATGATGGACCGAAAAGCCCAGGGCGCCGTCGACCACTTCGCAGATGGGCGTGCGGTCGCGGGTGATCTTCATGCCGAACAGGCCGCAGCAGGCCGCCGGAATACGGATCGAGCCCAGGCCGTCGCTGGCGTGGGCCAGGGGCACCATGCCCGCCGCCGTGGCCGAGGCCGCCCCGCCGGACGAGCCGCCGGAAATGTGGTCGGGGTTCCAGGGATTGCGGCAGGCGCCCAGCTGGTCGGAATTGGTGACGCCGGGAATGCCGAACTCCGGGGTGTTGGACTTGCCCAGCAGGACGACGCCCGCGGCGCGGTAACGGGCCACCAGCTCGCTGTCGGCGTCATCGGCGGCCACCTGAGCGAACCGGCTGCCGGAGGTCCGCGGCCAGCCCTTCACCTGGGCGCCCAGATCCTTGATCAGGAAGGGCACGCCCTTGAAGGGGCCATCGGGCAGGTGGCCTTTGGCCGTGGCGCGGGCCTCGTCATAGGCCTTGTGGACGACGGCGTTCAGCACGCCGTTGTGCCGCTCGACCCGCGTGATGGCGGCCTCGACCAGCTCAGCAGGGCTCACCTCGCCCTTGGCCACCAGGGCGGCGAGCCCCAGGGCGTCATGTTCGGCATATTCGTCGAAGGCCATGGCCCAACTCCCTGCCGGTTTCCGGCTCTCGTTTCCTCTGAGCCGAAGAGTTCAGGAGTTGGGGCGGCCTGTCCAGGCTTGTGGGGTTAGACGTCCACCTCGGCGTCCAGGGCGTTTTCCTGGATGAACTCCCGGCGGGGCTCGACCAGATCGCCCATCAGGCGGGTGAACATGCCGTCGGCGTCGTCGGCATGGGCCACCTTGACCTGCAGCAGGGTGCGGGCCTCCACGTCCAGGGTGGTTTCCCACAGCTGGTCGGGGTTCATTTCACCCAGGCCCTTGTAGCGCTGGATGGCCAGGCCGCGGCGTCCGGCCTCCATCACCGCGTTGAACAGGTCCAGGGGACCGCGCACGGTCGTGACCTTGTCCCGACGGGCGAAGCTGGCCGGGGCGGCGAAGGTCTCAGCCATGCTGGCGGCGCGTTCGGCCAGGCGCAGGGCGTCGGCGGCGTGCAGCAGCAGATCGTCCAGCACCACGCGCTCGGACACGCCGCGACGCACGCGGCTGAAGACGTAGCCGCCGGTGGCCGCGGTCTCGCCGCTCCAGGGGCCGTCGCCCTCCTCGGCATAGAGATTCAGGCGCTTGGCGGCGGCGTCGAGGTCGCCGTTCTCACCCAGCAGGCCGGCCAGGGCCGCCTGTTCGATGGCGAAGGCCGGCGCCCGGGAGGACAGCCGGTCCACATTGGCCTTGGCCCCGCGGGCGGTCTGCACCAGGGCGTGCAGGTCAGGCCCGGCCAGCCGCTCGCCATTGTCCAGGGTCAGGGTGGCGCCGTCGACGCCTTCATTGACCAGGAAGGCCTCAAGCTCGAAATCGTCCTTGAGGTAGCGGACCGACTTGCCCTTGGTGGCCTTATAGAGGGGCGGCTGGGCGATATAGAGATAGCCCCGCTCGATCACCTGCGGCATCTGCCGGTAGAAGAAGGTCAGCAGCAGGGTGCGGATGTGCGCGCCGTCCACGTCGGCGTCGGTCATGATGACGATCTTGTGGTAGCGGATCTTGTCGATGTTGAAGTCGTCGCGGCCGATGCCGGCGCCCAGCGCCGTGATCAGGGTGCCGATCTGGTCCGACGACAGCATCTTGTCGAAGCGGGCGCGCTCGACGTTCAGGATCTTGCCGCGCAGGGGCAGGACGGCCTGATTGTCCCGGTTGCGGGCCTGTTTGGCCGAGCCGCCGGCGGAGTCCCCCTCGACCAGGAAGATTTCGGACTTGGCCGGGTCCTTCTCCGAGCAGTCGGCGAGTTTGCCGGGCAAGGAGGTGATGTCGAGCGCCGACTTGCGCCGCGTCAGGTCGCGGGCCTTGCGGGCCGCCTCACGGGCGGCGGCGGCCTCGGCGATCTTCTGGACGATGATCTTGGCTTCGTTGGGGTGTTCCTCGAACCAGGTCGACAGCCCCTCGGAGACCAGGCCTTCCACGGCCGGGCGGACCTCGGAGGAGACCAGCTTGTCCTTGGTCTGGGAGGAGAACTTCGGGTCCGGCACCTTGACCGACAGGACGCAGGTCAGGCCTTCGCGGGCGTCTTCGCCCGACAGCGAGACCTTCTCGCGCTTGGCCGCGCCGGAGCTTTCCGCATAGGAGGTGATCAGCCGGGTCATGGCCGAACGGAAGGCCGCCAGGTGGGTGCCGCCGTCCTTCTGCGGGATGTTGTTGGTGAAGCAGAGCACGTTCTCGTGGAAGCCGTCGTTCCACCAGAGCGACAGGTCGATCTCCACATTCTCGCGGCGGCCGCGAATGACGATGGGGTCGCGGATCAGCGGGGTCTTGGCCTTGTCCAGGTGGCGGACGAAGGCCTCGATGCCGCCCTCATAGGACATGACCTCCTCGAAGGGCTCGGCCCCGCGGAAGTCCTTCAGCCAGATGGTGACGCCGGAATTGAGGAAGGCCAGCTCCCGCAGTCGGTGCTCCAGGGTCTTCCGGTCGAAGTCGATGAAGGCGAAGGTGGTGGTCGAGGGGTAAAAGGTCAGCTCGGTGCCCGATAGCGGCAGGCCGTTCTCGCGCATGGGCGCTTCGCCAGTCTCCACCAGGGGCGAGACGGTGTCGCCGCGGCGGAACTCAATCTCATAGGCCTTGCCGCCGCGATAGATCTTGAGCTTCAGCCAGTCCGACAGGGCGTTGACGACCGAGACGCCGACCCCGTGCAGGCCGCCGGAGACCTTGTAGCTGTTCTGGTCGAATTTCCCGCCGGCGTGCAGCTGGGTCATGATGACCTCGGCGGCCGAGACCCCCTCGCCCTCGTGCATGTCCACCGGAATGCCGCGGCCGTCATCAGTGACGGTGACCGAACCGTCGCCATTGAGGATCACCTCGACGCGGCTGGCATAGCCGGCCAGGGTCTCGTCGATGGCGTTGTCCACCACCTCATAGACCATGTGGTGCAGACCAGACCCGTCGTCGGTGTCGCCGATATACATGCCCGGCCGTTTGCGCACCGCGTCCAGGCCCTTCAGGACCTTGATGGATTCCGCGCCATATTCGGCCTGGCCGTTGCTCGACGGCGTTTCGCCGGCGCCTTGGGTTTCGTCGCTCATTTGGGTCTTCTTACGCGTCCAGTAGGGCCAGGCCCGAAGCGTCCACCCGGACGCCCTGGGCTCGGCCGCGAAGGTCTTCGAACAGGTGCTCGTCGGTTCCGGTCAGGAAGGCCTGCAGGCCGAGCGCCTCGATTTCGTCGAACAGGGCCCCTCGCCGACGGCGATCCAGGTGTGCTGCGACTTCATCCAGTAACAATATAGGGTTTGGCGCTGATTCTGCACGCGAAAGTCTCGCCGCCTGGGCCAGGACCAGGTTCAGGATCAGGGCTTTCTGCTCGCCGGTGGAGCATTCGGCCGCCGGGCGGTCCTTCTCCAGGTGGATGACGGCCAGATCCCCCCGGTGCGGACCGGTCAAGGCGCGGCCGGCGGCGGCGTCCCGCTCCCGTGCCGCGGCCAGGGCTGCGACCAGCCGGGCCTCGATCTCGCCGGCATCGACCCCCTGCAGGGCCATCTGCTCCCAGTCCCCGGTGAGGCTCAGGCGAGCCTGGGGGAAGGGGCGCTCGCCGCGGCTGTCGATCTCGGCCTGCAGGTCTGTGAGGGTGGCGGCTCTCGCCTGGGCCATCTGGGCGCCGGCCTGCCCCATCCGCGCCTCCAGGGCGCCGAGCCAGGCCGGGTCATTCGGCCCGTCGGTAAGCAGGCGCATCCGCTCGCGCTGGGCCTTTTCATAGGCGCTGGCTTGGCCTGCGTGGCCGGGCCTGGCGGCATAGACCAGGCGGTCGAAGAAGCGCCGGCGCTCGGACGCGCCCTCCAGGAACAGGCGATCCTGGGCCGGGGTCAGCCACACCTGGCGCTGCAGGTCCGACAGGCGGCCGGGGGGCACAGTCTCGCCTTCAAGGCGGACGGTCCGGCGCGCGGCGCTCGCCGCCTCCACCCCGGTGCCGACCTTGAGGGTCTCCTCGCCCAGGGTGATTTCAGCGGCGACCGCCCAGGCGCGACCCTTGCCCTCGCCGGGCAGGCGGCGGCCAAGCTCGGCCATGGCCGCCCCGCGCAGGCCCCGACCGGCCGTCAGCAGGGAGACGGCTTCCAGCAGATTGGTCTTGCCCGCCCCATTGGGGCCGGCCAGCACCACGGGCCGGCCATCCAGGGCCAGTTCGGCGCGAACATAGGACCGGAAGTCGGTGAGGGTCAGGCGGGTGAGGACGGCGCGGGTCACGGAGGGCTCATACCCGGTTTGGCGGCCGGACGCGAAACCTCGGCGCGCCTTGCGGCGGGGGCGCAGCTTGGATAGCGGTGCATCATGACCCGCGACGCCCCCCTGTTCGAGCCCCCGCCGCCACAGGACCGCGCCGATCGGGGCGCCGTCGCGGCGGTCCTGCAGGCCCATGGCGCTAGCCGCTTCGTCGGTTGGGACTTCGGCGAGGCCGATCTTTCGGGCCTGGACCTGGCGGGATGCGCCTTCGTCCGCTGTCGGGGCGGCCTGGCGCGTTTCGCCAACGCCGACCTCACCGAGGCGCGCTTCGAGGCTTGCGATCTCAACAATACGTCCTGGCGCGGGGCGCGGCTGGCGGCGGCGCACCTAGCCGACTGCAAGCTGACCGGGGCGCAGTTTCAGGAGGTCAGCGCGCTGGGCCTCACCTTCGCCCGCTGCCTGCTGGTCAATGCGCACCTGCGTGGGGTGAGTTTCCGCAAGGCCGAACTTGAGGCGCTGAACCTGCAGGGCGCGGACCTGGCGCGGTGCGATTTCCGCGAGGCGGTGCTGATCGACTGCAATCTGCGCGACGCCCATCTGGCCGAGGCGCGGTTTGAGGGCGCCGATCTGCGCGGCGCCGATCTGGGGGCGCTGCAGCTTTCCGACGCCAGCCGGTTCCGGGGCGCCTTCATCTCGAAGGCCCAGGCGGCCCAGCTCCTGATCGGGCTGGGCCTGAAGGTGGTCTGAGGGGTTCTAGACCCGCAGCGGCATCAGCACGTACTGCACGTCGCTGTCGGCCGGATCGAGCACCAGGGCCGGATCATTGGGCCCGCCAAAGCGGAACTCGGCCTCCGGCGCGGTGATCTGGTCGGTGACGTCCAGGATGTAGCGGGCGTTGAAGGACAGTTCGAATGCCTCGCCGGAATAGTCGGCCTCGATCTCTTCCACCGCCTGGCCGGCCTCCATGTTGCGGACCGTCAGGATGATGCGGCCAGGCTCGATGGCCATGCGCACCGAGCGGCTCTTTTCGGCCGAGATGGTGGCCACCCGGTCGACGGCCTTGGCGAACAGCTTGTTGTCCACCCGCAGGATGCGGTCGTTGTCCTTGGGGATCACCCGCCCGTAGTCGGGGAAGGAGCCGTCGATGACCTTGGAGGTCAGGGCCGCGCCGCCCAGCTCGAAGCGGACCTTCTGGGGCGACAGCTGCAGGTCGATCTGCTCGCCGGCGTCGTCCAGCAGGCGACGCGCCTCGCCGATGGTCTTGCGCGGGACAATGACGCCAGGCGCCCCCACCGAGCCTTCGGGGGCCGGCATTTCGGCGAGCGCCAGCCGGTGGCCGTCGGTGGCCACGGCGCGCAGCTTCTGGACGCCGCCGTCATTGACCACGTGCAGATAGAGGCCGTTCAGATAGTAGCGCGTCTCCTCGGTGGAGATGGCGAAACGGGTCTTGTCGATCAGGCGGATGAGCTCGTTCACATCCACGCCGATACGGCCCGACAGGCCCTCGGCCGACATGACCGGAAAGTCCCCGGCCGGCAGGACCGGCAGGTTGAAGCGCGAACGCCCGGCCTGGACCGTCAGGCGCGGATCCTCGCCGGTGAAGCTCAGGGAGACGTCGGCGCCCTCAGGCAGCTTGCGGACGATCTCATAGAGGGTGTGGGCCGGCGCGGTGATCTGGCCAGGCTGGTCGACCTGGGCCAGGGCCTCGTCGGTGATCTCGAGGTCGAGGTCCGTGGCCGAGAAGCTCAGGCGCTCGCCCTCGGCCGAGAGCAGCACATTGGACAGGATCGGGATCGTGTTGCGCCGCTCGACGGCGCTCTGCACATGACCCAGCGCCTTGAGGAGCGCCGCCCGTTCGATCGTCAGCTTCATGATTTCGTCCGAACCTCCCTGCGCCGCCGAGACGATTCGCCGGCGCCCCCCGGGTGGAGGGGACTTGGGACTTTACTCATTTGCCCGGCCTGGGAAAGCCCTGGCCGGGTCGAACACGGTGGTTCTGTATCAGGCCTTGGTGTCCACCGACCCGCCGGCCTCCTCGGTCTCGCTCGCCGCATAGGGATTGGCCCCGGCGCTCTCGGACGGCTCAGGGGTCAGATCGGCGCCCGAGCCCTTAGCGGCGACCACCACCATGGCCGGGCGGACGATGCGGCCAAACAGCTCATAGCCGGTCTGCAGGGTCTGCAGGACGCCGCCAGCGGCCACGTCAGGCGCCGGCTGCTCCATCATGGCCTGGTGCTTGTGGGGATCGAACTTCTCGCCCCGCGGCGGCTCGATCTTCTTCAGGCCGTTGCTCTCGAAGGCGGTCTGCAGCGCCTTTTCGGTCATCTCGACGCCGAGCACGAAGTTCTTCACCGCCGGATCGTCCAGGTCGGCCGGCGCGGCTGCGGTGGCCCGAGACAGGTTGTCGGCGGCGCCCAGCAGGTCGCGGGCGAATTTCTGGATGGCGTAGGCCCGGGCGTCATTGGCCTCGCGCTCGGCCCGGCGCTTGGTGTTCTCGGCTTCGGCGGCGAACCGCAGCACCTGTTCCTTCAGCGAGGCGTTCTCGGCCTTCAGGGCCTCCATCATCTCGATGGCGGCGTCGGCGACGGCCTCGGTCTCAGCCGGCGTGTGATCGTCGGACATTCTCTACTTCCTTACGCATTCATCACCTGGCCCAGCACCTTGGCGGTGTAGTCCACCAAGGGGATGATCCGGGCATAGTTCAGGCGAGTTGGGCCGATCACCCCGATCGCGCCCAGAACCTTCTGACGCCCCGTCATATAGGGCGCAGCGATCACGGAGGAACCCGAAAGCGAAAACAGACGGGTTTCGGCGCCGATGAAAATGCGCACCCCCTGGGCTTCGCGCACCCCGTCGAGCAGGCCGATCATCTGTTCCTTCTGTTCGAGATCGTCGAACAGCATGCGCACCCGCTCCAGATCCTCCAGCGCGTCGCGGTCGCCCAGCAGGTTGGCCCGGCCCCGGACGATCAGGGCCCGGTTGGCGCCGTCGCCGCCGCCCCAGGCGGCCAGGCCGTCCTCCACCAGGCGGGCGGCCTTGTCGTCCAGCTCCCGGCGGGCGCGGTCGAGGTCCAGGCTGATTTCGCTGCGGGCGTCGTCCAGGGTCTTTCCCCGGGCCCGGGTGTTGAGGAAGTTCGAGGCCTCCTGGAGGGACGAGGGCGTCACCCCGGCGCCCAGCGCCATGAGCCGGTTCTCCACGGTGCCGTCCTCGAACACCATGATGGCCAGGGCCTGATCGCCGCCCAGGGCGACGAACTCTACGTGCTTGACCTCGGCGTCGCGAACCGGCGTCACCACCACGCCCGCCCCGCCGGCCAGGCCTGACAGCAGGGACGAGGCCTCGTTAAGGGCCTCCTCGAAGCTGCGGCCCTGGACCCGCAGCCGGGTCTCGATCAGCCGGCGCTCGTCCTCGCCGACATCGCCGACCTCCAACAGGCCGTCCACGAAGAGGCGCAGGCCCGCATGGGTGGGCAGACGCCCGGCGCTGGAATGGGGCGCGCCCAGCAGGCCCAGCTGGGTCAGATCCTGCATGGTGTTGCGGATCGAGGCCGGCGACAGGGAGACGCCGCCCCGGGACAGGGTACGTGAGCCGACGGGGTCGCCGGTGTCGAGATAGCTCTCGACGATGCGGCGGAAGATGTCGCGCGCCCGCTCGTCCAGTTCGGCGAGCGAGGGCCCGCGGGAGAGCAGTGGTGTGTTCACGTTCTGGCGGCCGGAGCCTTCACCTGTTGCGGGGGCCCATGGACGGGCGGTTCAAGTTTTAGGATAAGCGCGCGCCACGACCGTGCAAGTGACGCGGCGCCCTGGCGTTCTTGTTATCACGCCGCTCACGACCTCAGGAAAGGTTCTCGCCATGCGCCCCTCCCAACGCGCCCCCGATATGCTGCGCGCCGTCACCCTGGAGACCGGGGTCAACCGCTATGCCGAAGGCTCCTGCCTGGTCAGCTTCGGTCACACCAAGGTGCTGGTCACCGCCAGTCTGGAAGAGGGCGTGCCCCCCTTCCTGCGCGGGAAGGGCCAGGGCTGGGTGACCGCCGAATACGGCATGCTGCCCCGGGCCACCCACACCCGCGGCCGCCGCGAGGCCGCCCAGGGCAAGCAGTCGGGCCGCACCCAGGAGATTCAGCGGCTGATCGGCCGGTCCCTCCGGGCCGTCACCGACATGAAGGCGCTGGGCGAGCGGCAGATCTCCCTCGACTGCGACGTGATCCAGGCCGACGGCGGTACGCGCACCGCCTCGATCACCGGGGCCTGGGTCGCCCTGCGTCTGGCCACCCGCTATCTGATGGATGAAGGCGTGCTCACCGCCGACCCGATCCTCGACCAGGTGGCGGCCGTCAGCTGCGGTGTCCATCAGGACACCCCGGTCCTCGACCTGGACTATGAAGAGGACTCCGACGCCGAGGCCGACGCCAACTTCGTGCTCACCGGGGCCGGCGACATCGTCGAGATCCAGGCCACCGGCGAAAAGCGCGGCTTCACGCAAGGCGAGTTCGACGCCCTGTTCGGCCTGGCCCGTAAGGGCATGGACGAACTCTTCGCCCTGCAGCAGGCCGCCGTCGCCCGCTAGAATGGATCGGCCACGAAAAAACGGCCGGGTGCGAAGCCCGCATCCGGCCGTTCTGATGTCTCAAACCTCAGGCTGAGGCCGAAAGGGCGTTAGACCCTTAGAGGCCGATCAGCAGGTCGCGCTGGGCCGAGGGCGGCATGCGGGCCAGTTCATTGGCCAGCGGAGCCATCCAGCGGGTCAGGAAGCGTTCGATCGCTGCAATCATGTTCTGCCCCTTTGTGCAGTGCAAAATGTTGCATTGCACATAGGCCTGGCTCCCGGTCCCTGCAACGGCTCGCCGGAAAAAACTGACAGTTGCGCCACAAGATCACGGCGATGTGTTGTCGCGATGCAACATGGCGGAGCGGCGGGCGTTAATCCTCCTCGCCAAAGTCCTCATCGCCGGGCCCCGGCTCATAGTGCAGCAGGTCGCCCGGCTGACAGTCGAGCTCGCGGCACAGGGCCGCCAGGGTGGAGAACCGCACGGCCCGGGCCTTGCCAGTCTTGAGGATCGACAGGTTGGCGATGGTCACCCCGACCCGGTCGGCCAGTTCGGTGAGCGACATGCGCCGTTCCAGGAGAACGCGGTCGAGAAGCACGCGGATGGGCACTTTGGCGTTCCTCAGATGGTCAGTTCGGCTTCGCGGCGCAGGCGGGCGCCCTCGCGAAACACCTCGGCCAGGACAAAGACCACCAGGACCGAGAACCAGGCCGTCAGGCTGAGCGACGGCTCTACGGCGTTGGAGTCCGGCAGGATGGCGCTGGACAGGGCCCAGAAGGCGTAGCGGCCAAGCTCAAGCCCCGCCAGGATCAGGCCCACCATGCGCAGGCGCCGAACATTGTCGGGGTGGAACGGGTCGCCGGCGGTGAGGGTGGAGAAGATCTTCCGCAGCTGGGCCACGATCACCAGGATGCCGCCCATATAGACCGCCGCGGCCAGCAGGCCGAGGGTCACCACGGGGCCGCGGTTCTCAATCTCCTCCCCCCCGGCCGTGACCGCCATATCGGCCAGCATCTCCGGATTGAAGGAGAAGAGCAGGGCCGCCAGCATCAGCACGCCGACGACGCTGACCCCGATCCAGAGGGCCACATAGACCACGTCGAGAATGATCTTCAGAAAGCTCGATACCGAGCCTGGCCCTAGAGCGCGCATGATGGTCTGGCCCCGCCTTTTCCCGTCCTCAGACTAGAGGATGCCGGCCCCGGCGACCACGGTGACGATGGGCAGGACGGCCAGGCACAGGGCGCAGGCCAGGGCGAAACGTTCAAAACCGTTGGAGAGAGCGAAGCGGGGCATGGGTTCAAGTCCTTGATCTGAAGGTCGCCCGAAGGCGGGGAAGAGGTCGTGGAGCGCCTTGGCTCCATGTCGTTAGTCGATACGGACATGCCGTTTTTCGATCAAGAAGATTATCGAAAAACGATATTAAATCGTCGTAAGGAAGTGAACGTCCTGTCATCGGGCTGACCTGACGGGGCCCGGTCCGTGGGCGGTTTGCCCAGGCGGCGCGGGCTGCCTATGTTCGCCCCGTCTCACGGAAGGATGGCCCATGGCCCTGAAGCTCGAACCCGGCGCGCGGCTGGTGGTGGCCACCCACAATCCCGGCAAGGCCCGGGAGTTGGCGGCGATCCTGGAGAATCGCTTCGAGCTGGTCACCGCCGGCGAGCTTGGCCTGCCCGAGCCGGAGGAGACCGAGACCACCTTTGTCGGCAACGCCCTGCTCAAGGCCCGGGCCGCGGCCCGGGGGGGCGGCCTGATCGCCCTGGCCGACGACTCCGGGCTCAGCGTCGCGGCCCTGGACGGGGCGCCGGGGGTCTATTCGGCCCGCTGGGCGGGGCCGGACAAGGATTTCAACCTGGCCATGGCCAAGGTGGAGTCGCGGCTGGAGGCCACCGGGCTGAAGGACCGCGCCGCCTGGTTCACCTGCGCCCTGGCGGTGGCCTGGCCCGATGAGGGGCCGGCCCTGGTGGTGGAAGGCCGGCTGGACGGTCAACTGGTCTTCCCCGGCCGGGGCGACCGGGGCTTCGGTTATGATCCCATCTTCGTGCCGCAGGGCGGGCGGGAGACCTTCGGCGAGATGGAGCCGGCCGCCAAGGACGCCATGAGCCACCGGGCGCTCGCCTTCGCCAAGCTCAAGGCCGCCCTGTTTTGACGAGTTCCGCGCGCCCCCTGGGGGTCTATGTCCATTGGCCCTACTGCGCGCGGATCTGTCCCTACTGCGACTTCAACGTCTATCGCGACCGCGGTCGCGCCGACGAGCAGGCTGCTCTGGTGGATGCGATCATCGACGACCT
Organism: Caulobacteraceae bacterium UBA3198; assembly: GCA_002363865.1. Lineage (GTDB taxonomy): Bacteria > Pseudomonadota > Alphaproteobacteria > Caulobacterales > Caulobacteraceae > Phenylobacterium. Next base: position 385,817 of record DEWY01000006.1, on the reverse strand, counting down.
GACCGCCCAGGCGGAGTTGACCGGCCCGCGCACCCTGGTCTCGGTCTTCTTCGGGGGCGGCACGCCGTCGCTGATGGCGCCGGAGGCGGTGGCCCGGATCATCGAGACCGCCTGCGGGCTCTGGACCCCGGCCGCCGACCTCGAGGTCAGCCTGGAGGCCAATCCCACCGACGCTGAGGCCAGCCGGTTCGCCGCCCTGGCCGAGGCGGGCGTGGCTCGCCTGTCCCTGGGGGTGCAGGCCCTGGACGACGAGGCCCTGACCTTTCTCGGACGCGACCATGACGCCGGCGCCGCCCGCCGCGCCCTGAAGATCGCCGCGACAACCTTTCCGCGCCTGTCCCTGGACATGATCTATGCTAGGCCCGGCCAGACGCCCGAAGCCTGGGGGCGCGAGCTGGCCGAGGCCCTGTCCTACGGCGCCGAGCACGTCTCGCCCTATCAACTGACCATCGAGACCGGCACCGCCTTTGACCGCGCCGTCCGCCGGGGGCGCTTCACCCCGCCCGACGACGAGCTCGGCGCGGCGCTCTATGACACCACCCAGGCGGTCCTGGAGGCCGCCGGCTTCGAAGCCTATGAGGTCTCCAACCACGCCCGGGGCCAGGCCGCCCGGTCGCGGCACAATCTCGTCTACTGGCAGGGGCTGGACTATGTGGGCGTCGGGCCCGGGGCCCACGGGCGCGTGACCGTGGATGGCGCCCGCTGCGCCACCGAGGCGATGGCGCGCCCGGCCGCCTATATCGCCCGGGTCGCCGAATCAGGCCGCGGCTTTCCTGGCCTCGAACCCCTCTCCCCCGTCGAAGCGGCGGAAGAACGGGTGATCAGCGGCCTGCGCGTCTGGCCCGGGGTTACTTTCGCAGAAGTGGCGCCCCTGGGGCTCTCCCCGGATCACGACCGGATCAAAGGCCTTGCGGAGGAGGGGTTGCTCACGAAGGACAATTCAAGGTTGCGGGTCACCCCAGCTGGACGTCTGCTGCTTGACCATGTGGTGCGACGGCTATTGGTCTGAAGGCGAAGCTTGCTTTGCGGGCTCCGACCGGCGAACCCTTGTCCCATGGCCCATCCCGTCGACCCACCACCCCTGTCCGACGCGCCTCTGGCGCCGGGGCTCTACATTGTCGCGACGCCTATCGGGAATTTGCGAGACATCACACTACGCGCTCTGGATGTACTTTCCGCCGCCGATCTGATCCTGGCCGAAGACACCCGGGTGACCGGAAAGCTGCTGGCGGCGTTCAAGATCTCCGGAAAGATGGAACGCCACGACGAGCACGCCGCCGAGCGGGCGCGGCCCAAGGCTCTGGCGGTCCTGGAGCAGGGCGGGCGGGTGGCCCTGGTGTCGGACGCCGGCACCCCGTTGATCTCTGATCCGGGCTACCGGATGGTGCGCGAAGCCGCCGCCGCCGGATTTCCGGTCCATCCCATTCCGGGCGCCTCAGCCCTGCTGGCGGGGCTGTCAGTGGCGGGGCTCCCCTCCGACCGCATCCTGTTCGCCGGTTTTCCACCCCCCAGGAGCGCGGCGCGGCGCACCTTCCTGCAGGAGGTGGCGGGCGTGCGGGCCACCCTGGTGTTCTTCGAAGGCGCTTCGCGTCTGGGAGAGACCCTGAGCGACATGGCGCAGGTGTTCGGCCCCCGGGAAGCGGTGGTCTGCCGGGAGTTGACCAAGCTCTACGAAACCGTGGTGCGCGGGCCTCTGGAGGTTCTGGCCGAGGACCCCACCCTGCAGGCGCCCAAGGGCGAGATCGTCATCCTGGTGGGCCCTGGTCGGGAGATGGAGGCGACGGCGGCGGACGCTGACCTCGCCCTGCGCGAAGCCCTGGGCCGCCTGAAGCCCGCCGAGGCGGCCGGAGAAGTGGCCAGGGCGCTCGGCCTGCCGCGCCGGGAGCTCTATCGCCGGGCGCTCGAACTGAAGGCGGACCAGGCCGATGCGGAGGCCTGACCCAGGCCACGTTATCGCCGCGCGCCAGGCCCGCGGCGTTCAGGCCCGCCGCAGCGGCCGGCGGGCTGAGGCCTGGGCCGCGCTGTGGCTGATGCTCAAGGGCTACCGCATTCTGGGCTTCCGGCTGCGCACCCGCCTGGGCGAGATCGACCTGCTGGCTCAGAAGGGGGCGGTGCTGGCCGTGGTGGAGGTCAAGAGCCGGCTCACCCTGGCCGACGCTCTGGCCGCCGTGGCCCCGGAGCAGCGCGACCGCCTTCGTCGGGCCGGCGCGGCCGTGGCCGGCGGGCGGCCCCGGCTGAAGAACCTGGCGGTGCGGCTGGACCTGATCGCCCTGGCGCCAGGACGGCTGCCCCAGCATCGGCCCGACGCCTGGAACGGCACAGCAGGAGGCGTGCATGACCCGTGAGGAGGCGGAGGGGCTCATCGCCGACGCCGGGCGTCTGGCCCCAGGGGCGGACTTCCCCCTGCTGGAGGCCGCCATCGCCTGCGCCATTCACGACGATCCCGCCCGCGATCCCCAGGGGGTGAGGGACCTGGCCGCCGCCGGCCTCGAACGCCTGGCTGCGCGGCTTCGGCGGGAGAGCCAGGAAGAGGCGCTGGCCGAAACCATGTCCGGGGACCTGCGGCTGTCGGGGGACCTGTTCACCTATGACGACCCGGACAACGCCGACATCATCGCGGTGGCTCAGCGGCGCAAGGGCCTGCCGGTCACGCTGGGCATCCTGTATCTGCATGTGGCCAAGCTGGGTGGGCTGAACGTCGCGGGCGTCGATTTCCCCGGCCACTTCCTGCTGAGGATCGACACCCCCGAAGGCCCCCTGGCCCTCGATCCGTTCAGCGAGGGCCGGGTGGTTCTGCCCTCGGAGCTCACCCGGCGGGCCCTGCACGCGGGACTGACCCCGAACGTGGCCGACCGTCTCGACCTGCTGATGACGCCGGCCGCCGACCGGGCTGTGCTGATCCGCCTGCAGAACAACATCTTCGCCAGGTCCGCCGCGGGGCGGGACTATCCGCGGGCCGAGCGCGCCGCCCTGCGTCGGGCGCTGCTGGACCCCCAGGACCATCGCCCCTGGCTGGACGTGGCCACGGCTCGGGAGGGCCAGGGCGCCCTGGCCGGCGCCCTGGAGGCCCTGGCGCGCGCCGGGAAGCTGGACCAGGGCGCCGCCCTGGCCGCCCGGGTACACCGCGAACGGGTCCGGCTCCGGCTGAACTGAGGCGGCTGACCCTGGCGCTCTGCGCCGCCGCCGCCTATGTCGAGGCAGCTGTTGAACCAGGAGCGCGCCATGGCCTTGAAGGTCGCCGTCCAGATGGACCCCCTAGAATCGATCAACATCGAGGGGGACACGACCTTCCTGATGATGCTCAGCGCCCAGGCGCGGGGCCACAGCCTGTGGGTCTACACCCCCGACAGACTGTCCCTGCAGGACGGCCGGGTCACGGCGCGCGGGCGCCCGGTTCGGGTGCAGGACGTCAAGGGCGACCATGCCGCCTTCGGGGACTGGGAGCTTCGGGATCTGTCCGAGATGGACGTGGTCCTGCTGCGGCAGGACCCGCCCTTCGACATGACCTACATCACCACCACCCACATTCTCGACGCCATCCACCCGAAGACCCTGGTGGTGAACAACCCGACCGAGGTGCGAAACGCGCCGGAAAAGCTGTTTGTCACCACCTTCCCAGGCGTGCAGCCGCCGACCTTGATCAGCTCGGATATCGAGGCCATCAACGCCTTCCGGGCCGAGCACGGGGACATGGTGCTCAAGCCGCTTCATGGCCACGGCGGCTCGGGCGTGGCCCGGCTGCTGGCCGATGATCCCAATTTGGATGCGCTCTTGGAGCTGCATGCCGCGATCGGCCGCGAGCCGGTCATTCTTCAGAAGTTCGTGCCCGACGTCACAAAGGGCGACAAGCGCATCCTGCTGGTGGACGGGGAGCCCGTGGGCGCCATCAACCGGGTGCCAGGCGCCGGCCAGATCCGCTCCAACCTGCGGGTCGGCGGGCGGGCCGAGGCTGTGGAGCTCACCGCCCGGGACCGAGAGCTGTGCGACATCATCGGCCCGCAGTTGAAGGCCCGCGGCCTGCTGTTTGTCGGCATCGATGTGATCGGCGACTATCTCACCGAGATCAACGTCACCTCGCCTACCGGCGCCCGTTCGCTGCAGAAATTCACCGGGATCGACGCCACCGATCTGATGTGGGCCAAGGTGGAAGCGATCCGGGCCGAGGCATAGGATAGCCAAGCTTGCCGGTCCGCGCATTTCGAGGTTGTCACAGCTTCCCGTTGTGTTCTATGTTTGTTCGTGTTCTGAGCTGAGGCGTGAGCGGCTCTGTGGATAAACTCGCCCCAAGCGGCCTCTGAGGCGTCGGGGCGGTCGCCGGGGGGAGCGCCATGGCGGGGGTGGTGACGGTGGCCTTCGACGGCGTCGAGGCCCGTCGGGTCGACGTGGAAGTCCAGCTGACCGGCGGGGCCGTGACCTTCGTGGTGGTCGGCCTGGGCGATAAGGCGGTCGCCGAGAGCCGCGAGCGGGTCAGGGCGGCGTTCGCGGGACTCGGCCTCGCCCTGCCGGCCCGACGGATCATCGTCAATCTCGCGCCCGCCGACCTGCCCAAGGAGGGCAGCCACTACGACCTGCCCATCGCGCTGGCCGTCATGTCGGCCATGGGCATCATCCCGCCGGACGCCCTGGCCGGCTGGGCGGCGGTGGGGGAGCTGTCGCTGGATGGGCGCATCGTGCAGGTGGCCGGGGCCCTGCCCGCCGCCGTGTTCGCCGGCGGCATGGACCTGGGCCTGATCTGCCCGGAGGCCTGCGGGGCCGAAGCCGCCTGGTCCGGGGACACCCGCATCCTCGCCGCGCCCTCCCTGATCGCCCTGGTCAATCACTTCCGGGGAACCCAAATCCTGTCTCCGCCGCAGCCGGGCCCCGTGGTGGAGGGCGAGCGCGCGCCGGACCTGCGCGACGTGAAGGGCCAGGAGAACGCCAAGCGGGCCCTGGAAATCGCCGCGGCCGGCGGCCACAACCTGCTGTTCATGGGCCCGCCGGGCTCGGGCAAGTCGATGATGGCCGCCCGGCTGCCGGGCCTGTTGCCGCCCCTGTCGGCGGCCGAGCTGCTCGAGACCTCGATGATCCATTCGGTGGCCGGTCTGATCGCCAAGGGCGAGCTGACCCGCCAGCGGCCCTTCCGCACCCCTCACCATTCGGCCAGCATGGCGGCCCTGACCGGCGGGGGCCTCAAGGCCAAGCCCGGGGAGATCTCGCTGGCGCACAACGGGGTCTTGTTCCTGGATGAGCTGCCGGAGTTCTCCGCCCAGGCCCTCGACAGTCTTCGTCAGCCGCTGGAGACCGGCGAGGTGGTGGTGGCCCGGGCCAACGCCCATGTGCGCTATCCAGCCCGGTTCCAGCTGGTGGCGGCGATGAATCCCTGTCGCTGTGGCGTAGGCGGCCCAGGCCGGGGCGCCTGCGGGCGGGCGCCCCGCTGCCAGAGCGACTATCAGCGCAAGATCTCCGGCCCGATGATGGACCGTATGGACCTGGTGGTGGAGGTTCCCCCCGTCACCGCCGCCGACATGGCCCTGCCGCCCCCGGCCGCCGGTACAGCTGAAGCCGCCGCCCGGGTGGCCCAGGCGCGACAGGTCCAGCTGGAGCGGGCCGCGGCCGCGGGCGAAACGGCCTCGCCGCTGAACGCCCAGGCGTCCGGCGAGCGTCTTGAGGCGATCGGGCAGCTTGAACCTGCGGCCCGGACCCTGTTGTCGAAGGCCGCTGAGGGCGCAGGGCTCACCGCCCGGGGCTGGACCCGCACCCTGCGGCTGGCCCGCACCATCGCGGATCTGGAAGGGTCAGAGGCCGTCCGGCGGGTTCACCTCGCCGAGGCGCTGATCTATCGCCGGGCAGCGGCCGATGGGGCGACCGTACTGGCCGGCTGAACGCGGTGCATCCAGGCCCCTACGGCCAGGGACGCCAGGGTGAGATAGCTCCAGATCACCAGTCCCCAGCGATAGGGCAGGGCCGGCACGCCCTCGTCCACCCCCATGGCCACATGGGTGACGATGCCCAGAAGCTGGAAGGCGGTGGCGAACAACAGCCACAGGCGGTCGGTGGTGAGGGCGAGAAACAGCAGATAGGCCAGGAAGAGGGCGTCGACGCCGAGCACGCCCCACTGCAGGCCGGCCAGATCACGGTCATAGGCCAGGGGCGTGAGAAACCAGGCCGCCACATTGGCCACCGCCACCCGCTTCTCCGGCACGCCGCCCCGCCACAGGGCGGCGCCGGACACCAGGACCATGGCGATGAACCAGATCTGTTGCGGAAGAACGGCGAAATACAAGGCAAAGGTCCCCGGATCGGTTCGCGCCCGCCAGGGTGGCAGAGGCCGGCGCCCAATCATAGGCGCCGGCCGCCAGCGGCCGAAGTTGGATCAGGCGGCGTTGGGCTCGCCGACGGCGCGCAAGGCCGGGGCCCGGGCCGGCTCGGCGGGCTTAGGCGCCCCGTCCCCATAGAGCACGGCGCCCAGGCCGATCTGCTTCTGGGCGATGCTGAGCTCCTTATGGGCCTCGATGACCGCGCGGCGGGCTTCGGCCAGGGCGGTGATGGAGCGGCTGGTCCATTCGACGGCCTCCTGGCCGATCAGGGCCGAGAGGCCCGCCTGGGCGCGCAGACCCGGCATGACGCCCGCCAGGGCGGCGGTCTTGGCCAGGGCGACGTCAATGGCGGTCTCAGCTTCGAACAGGCTCGCAGCCACCTGGTCGGCATACATGCGACGTTGCTTGAGCATGGGGAATCTCCGTCCCGCCGGCGCGGGCGCCGGGGGAATGCTGGGATGAGGGTTGGGTCGTAGGTCCCTCGGGGCGGCGCGCCGCCCCGCGGGCGGGGTCAGATCAGCGTGGCCAGCGCCTGAAGCCCCGCCAGGACGCCCCCGAAGGCGAGGGCCGAACCGATGGCGATGGCGAGGATCAGGCCGATCCGCGCGGCCGCCCCTAGGTCGCCGGTGCTGCCGTTTCGCCAGGATGGAAGTTCTCGTCCAGCAGCACCCAGGTGAGGCAGAGAATTTCCCGCATCACCATTTCCGGGGGCTTGAAGGCCGCCAGCTTGCGGGTGGCCGAAACCAGATGCGTCACCATGTCGGCCTGCACCGACGAGGCCGCCAGGTCCGTCAGCTGACGTTCCAGCTGGTCCCAGGCGAAGCCCGGCATCGACGCCGCCTGAGGCGAGGGTTTCGGCCACTTTTCCTCGAAGGCCTCGATCTCGCGTCTGAGGTGCAGAGCCCGGTTCACCGACGCCCGCCGATCCTCGCCATTCCAATGTTTCATGGGTCTCGCCTCCTGATGAGGCCCCACCCGACCATGTCGACCGCCGACGGTCTGTCCTGACTGCGTCCTGTCCTGATGCGATCAGGACAGGATCGGCCGTCGCCGCCCCTTCGCGCTCATGGTCGGCCAGCAGCCGGGCGGCGTGATAGCGGTCGCTGACCCCCAGCTTGCGCCGGGCGCGGTCGCAATAGGTGTCCACCGAGGTCTTCGACATCCCCAGCTCGCGGGCGATCTGCTTGGAGCTGAAATGACGGTCCACCAGGCGCAGGCATTCCCGTTCCCGCGCGGTCAGCAGTTCCACCTGTTCCGTCATGACCCTTCATCCCCAATGGATGGCTTCACTACACGCTATGCGGGGGTCTGCGTCCATCTCCCGCCTGCCAACGTATAGCCGAACAGATGGGGTCGCTCAGAGGTTGAGCGTCAAGATGGAGTCGGAGATGAATTTGACGGAGTCGGATGCGAAGACGGACGTCGACGGCGTCGATCGGGCGATCGGCGCCCGGGTTCGCGCCCGCCGTCGATCCCTCAGCATGAGCCAGTCGGACCTGGCTGAGCGGCTGGGAGTCTCCTTCCAGCAGGTTCAGAAGTACGAGCGCGGCGCCAACCGCATCTCGGGCTCGACCCTGGTGGCCGCCAGCCGCGCCCTGCAGACCACGGTGAGCTGGCTTGTGGGGGAGGAGACCCATGAGAGCGCGCCGCCGGACGAGGCCTTTACCGCCCTGATGACGCCAGGCGCCCTAGAGATGCTGGAGGCCTACCGGGTCATCCCACGTCCTCGGGCCCGCCAGGCCCTGCTGGCCCTGGCCCGGGAAATGGCTCGGGAGGACGAGCCCCAGGCTGGGCTTTGACGGCCCGTTAAAACCGGCTCGGCTAGTCTGCCCGCATGGGAAACATAGCCGACCAGTTTGATGGGCCGCATGCCGAGGGCGAGCAGATCAGCACCAGCCAGCTCGCCGCCCTCAGTCATGAGTTCCGCACCCCGTTGAGCGGCGTGCTGGGCATGGCGCGGCTGTTGGAAGGCACGCGGCTCAGCGCCGAGCAGCGGGCCTATGTCAGCGCCATGCGCGACTCTGGCGAGCATTTGCTGGGCCTGGTGAACGAACTGCTGGACTTCGCCCGTCTGGGCGCCGGCAAGGTGGAGCTGCGCACCGCGCCGGTTCCGGTCGAAGACCTGCTGCGCGCGGTCTGCGAACTGCTCAGCCCCCGCGCCCATGAAAAAGGGCTGGAGATCGCCTGGGCCTCCCCGGACGCCGAAGCCGTCATCGGCGCCGACGAGAGCCGGCTGCGGCAGATCCTGCTGAATTTCGCCGGCAACGCCGTCAAGTTCACCGCGACCGGCGGCGTCCTGCTGGGCGCTGCCCCGACCGGGGACGGCCGCTGGCGGTTCACCGTCACCGACACCGGCCCCGGCGTCAGTCAGGCGGCCCGGGACCTGATCTTCGAAGCGTTCGCCCAGTCCGACCCCAGCCATCAGCTCACCGGCTCGGGCCTGGGGCTGGCCATCGCCCGACGCCTGGCCCTGGCCATGGACGGCGAGGTCGGAGTCGAGACCGCCGTCCATGGGGGGGCGGTCTTCTGGTTCGAGGCGCCATTCGAAACCCTGGCGCCCACCCTGGCGACCCCGCCGCGGCCCTTGGCCGGGCTGCGGGTCGGGATCGCCTCGCCCAATCTCGTGGTGCGCGAGGCCGCCAGCCGCCAGGTTCTGGCCTGTGGCGGAACCCCGGTCGTCGCCGCCCAGGTTGAGGAACTCCTGCCCCTGACCGGGCCCCAGGACGTGCTCTTGCTGGACCACGCCCTGGGTCTTGGGGGGCGCAAGGTGCGCCGCCCCTTCGACCGGCCCGCCCTGATCCTGCTGGCCCCCGAAGAACGCGATCGCATCGCCCGCTACCGGGCGTCGGGCTTCTGCGGCTATCTGATCAAACCCCTGCGGCGGGCCTCCCTCGCCGAACGGGTGCTGGCGGCTCTGCAGAGCGCGACCGATCAGTCCCCGGCCCTTGATGATGACCGGGTCGCCCCGGCCGCGGCGCCGGGCGCCCGGGCGCTGCTAGTGGAGGACAATCCGGTCAACGCCCTCCTGGCCCGCACCCTGCTGAGCCGGGAAGGCTGCAGCGTCGACCACGCGCTCACCGGCCAAGAGGCCCTGGCGGCCCTGAAGGTCGGGACCTACGATCTGGTGCTGATGGACATGCGCCTGCCCGATATCGGCGGGGAAGAGACCACCCGCCGCCTGCGCGCTGAAGGCGTCGAGACCCCGGTGGTCGCCCTGACGGCCAACGCCTTCCAGGAGGACCGCGAGGCCTGCATGAGCGCGGGCATGAACGACTTCCTGGTCAAGCCCCTGGCCGCAGACGCCTTGCGCGCCGTGCTTTCCCGCTGGGCCCGCAAGTCCCTGGACGCGCCGGTCTGGACGGAAGCCGCAGGGCGCGCCAAGGTCGGCTGAATCCGGCGGGGCGTCCCGCCTCGGGGGAGCCGCCATGAACACCCAAGACGCCGGCCAGACGCCAGCGCCCAAGCCCAGCCTGTGGACGGCCCTCACCGTCTATGGAGAGCGCCGGGCCCTGATCATGCTGGCCCTCGGTTTCGCTTCGGGCCTGCCCAACCTGCTGATCTTCGACACCCTGTCGGCCTGGCTGCGGGAGTCGGGGCTGTCCCTGCAGGTCATCAGCATCTTCTCCCTCGCGACGCTGGCCTATTCCATGAAGCTGCTCTGGGCCCCGCTGGTGGACCGGACCAAGATTCCCTGGCTCACCGACCGGCTCGGCCATCGGCGATCCTGGATGCTGGTGGCCCAGGCGGCGGTGATGATCGGCCTGTGGCTGGTGGCCGGTGGCGACCCGGTGCGCAATCTCGGTATGATGGCCCTGCTGGCGGTGCTGGTGGCCTTCGCCGGCGCCACCCAGGACATTGTCATCGACGCCTGGCGGATCGAGGCGGCCGGCGAAACCCGCCAGGGCGCCCTGGCGGCCGCCTACCAGTGGGGCTACCGCATCGCCATCATCGTGGCCGGCGCCGTGCCGCTGATCCTGGCCCAGCAGTACAGCTGGAACGTCTCCTACCTGGTCATGGCCGCCCTGATGCTGATCGGGGTGGCCGGCGTCCTGGGCGCCCCGCGCGAGGCCCAGCACATCGTCCGGGCCATCAATCTGGAGGGCGTGCCCTCGCGGCCTGGCCTCGAGCTGCCGGAATGGCTGGCGCGGCTGGCTCTGGTGGTGGCCGGGGCCATCGTTCTGGGATCGGGCCTGGCTGGCTCGGCCGACATCCTGGCCCAGGGGCTCGGCGCGATCGGCCAGGCAGACGCCGGCGAGGCCCTGACGGGCGCCTGGACCAGCCGGCCCTGGGGGGTTTTCCTGCAGGTAGGTGCGGTGCTGGCGGGCGGCGGTCTGATCGTGTTGGCGGCCTTCCCCATCCCGGGGTTCCGGACCCGGCCCGGCGTCTATCTGTCAGCGGCGCTGTTTGACCCCTTCATCGACTTCTTCGACCGCTACCGGGGGACGGCGGCCCTGATCCTGGCCCTGATCTGCCTCTACCGCCTGGCGGATTTCGTCCTCAACATCATGACCCCCTTCTATCTCGATCTGGGCTTCACCCTGGTGGAGATCGCCGAGGTGCGGAAGGTGTTCGGGGTGGCCATGTCCATGCTGGGCGTCTTCCTGGGCGGCCTGGCGGTGGCACGGTTCGGCCTTCTGCGGGCGATGCTGATCGGCGCCTTCGCCGGGCCGCTGAGCAACCTGGTCTTCGCCTGGCTCGCGCTGAAGGGCGCCTGGCTGCCGGCCCTGTTCGTGGCCATCGGGGTGGACAATGTGGCCGGCGGTTTCGCGGGCACCTGCCTGATCGCCTACATGTCCAGCCTGACCGGGCACGGATTCACCGCCACCCAGTATGCGGTCTTCTCGTCCTTCTATTCGCTGCCCGGCAAGCTGCTGGCCTCGCAGTCGGGGCGCATTGTCGAGAGCACGGCTGCGGCCGCCGAGGCCGGGGGCGCCCTGGGCGCCTTGCGGGGGCTGTTCTCTGGGCTGCCCGCGGAGGCCTATGCCGGGGCGATGGAGAAGTCCGGGGTCGGGCCCGCGGCCCTGGGCACCGGCTACCTGCTGTTCTTCGTCTATTCCGCCCTCATCGGGGTGGTGGGCATCGTCCTGGCCTTCATGGTCGCCGCGCGGCAGAAGCCGGTCCCGGCTCAGTCCTCAGAGGCCGCGGCCGAGGAGGCGTCGCCCGCCCCTGCGCCCTGAGCGGGCGGAGACGCCGCATCGTCGGCGGCTTCCGGATTGGGCATGGCCGCGGGCGTCCCACGGCCTGGCCGGGCATTGACGGCGCCAGGGGCGATGCAGATCACCTGCGCCACCCGCAGGTCCCGGCGAAGATTGTCGGCCACCCGGCCATAGTTTTCCGGGGTCACGGGCTCGCCGACAGCGAAGCTGGCGGCGTCCCGGCCTGAGGCGTTCAGGGCTGTGAGCACGGTTTCCGGCGAGGTGGTGTAGATCCGGCCACGACGCGGCGCCTCGGCCACCGTCACGCCGATGACCCGGCCGCCGCTGTCCAGGGCCGGCGCTCCCGACAGTCCGGCCAGGGTGCCGGTGAGGCCGTCGGTGCGGCCGGTCTCGGCCCAGACGAGCACCGACTCCGTGCGCTCGCCCCGGCCGCGGACCACCAGGTTCTCCCGTCCCAGCAGGCGCGAGGTCGCCTCGCCGGCGCGCCCCTGCGGATAGCCCGGATGGAAGGCCCGGTCCCCCCGGCGCAGGGTGCGGTCCAACCCCAGCGGCAGGGCCGGCGCCCCGCCCTCGGTGATCAGGATGGCCGCCTCGCCCCGGGGATCGATGAACACCTCAGCGTCCACCCCGCGGCCGTCGGCGACCATGATGGCCGCATGGCTGCAGCCTTCCACCACATGGCGGGCGGTCATCCAGACCCCGTCGTCGGAGACGGCGAAGGCGGTGCCCGCGCCGGGCTCGGCGGTCTGCGGCACCTCCACCACGACGGCGGGATCAAAGGGCGAGGCCGGCCCCAGGGGCAGACCCTCTTCGCCCGGCACCGGCGGCGGCGGCGGCGGCGCAGCGGCGTTCTCCTGCCGGCCGACGGCCGAGATCAGGAGGGCCAGCACGACGGCGGCATAGACAAGCCAGTCCGGAAGGCGGGGAAAATGCATCAGGTGGTCAGGTCGCCACGGCTGCGGCGAGGATCAGGGCGGTGGCCAGCTTGGCCCCCACCAGCAGCGCGGCGGCGGCGACCTCGCCCTCCTGGATGCGCTGCGGCAGGCCCCGGAGCAGCAGGTCCACCAATCTGAAGACCAGCAGCTGGACCATCACCGTCGAAACCCCCCAGATGATGATCTCCACCAGCGAGGTGGACGAGTTCAGCGACAGGGCCAGGGGTGCGGCCAGACCCACCAGCACGCCGCCCAGGGAGATGGCGGCGGCCGCATTGCCGTCGCGGATTAGGGCGACTTCCTTGTGCGGAGTCAGCAGCACATAGAGCGCGGCCCCCAGGAAAAGGATCAGCACGGCGACGCCGGCGTGCAGCAGGGTGGTGGGAAAACCGATGGCGAAGGCCTGGATTTCCGGAGACTGAAGGTCGGGGGGCATACGGTCTCACCTCGGCGGGGTCGGGAAGGGGATGGTTAGCACGAGGTCCGCAGGCCACGGCAAGCAGTTCAGGCCGCAGGTGCGTCCTTCGCCTGCGAGGCGAGCGCCGCCTGGTCCAGCCGCCGCCGCTCGCTGGCGCGCATCTTCTCGCTCTCCGACTTCAGCTGGCCGCAGGCGGCCAGGATGTCCCGGCCCCGGGGGGTGCGGATCGGCGAGGCGTAGCCGGCCCGGTTGAGCACCGCGGCGAAGGCCTCGATGGTCTTCCAGTCCGAGCAGGCATAGGGCGAGCCCGGCCACGGATTGAAGGGGATCAGATTGATCTTGGCCGGAATGCCCTTGATCAGGTTGAGCAGGGCCTTGGCTTCGGCGGGGCTGTCGTTCACCCCCTTGAGCATCACGTATTCGAAGGTCACCCGGCGGGCGTTGGACAGGCCCGGATAGGCGCGGATGCCGGCCATGAGCTGCTCGAGCGGGTACTTCCTGTTCAGCGGCACCAGCTCATTGCGCAGTTCGTCATTGGTGGCGTGCAGCGAGATGGCCAGCATGGCCTGGGTCTGGTCGCCCAGGGGCCCAAGCTCCGGCACGACGCCGGAGGTGGACACCGTGATCCGCCGGCGCGAGATGGCGATGCCCTCATTGTCGGCGATGATGTCGATGGCCGCGGCTACGTGGGGCAGATTGTAGAGTGGCTCGCCCATGCCCATGAAGACGATGTTGGAGAGCCGGCGGTCTTCCTTGGGGCTCGGCCACTCTTCCAGATCGTCCCGGGCCACCTGCACCTGGGCGACGATCTCGGCCGCCGTCAGGTTGCGCACCAGGGCCTGGGTGCCGGTGTGGCAGAAGGTGCAGTTCAGCGTGCAGCCCACCTGGCTGGAAACGCAGAGCGCGCCCGAGCGGCCCACATCGGGGATGTAGACGGTCTCGACCTCGATGCCCGGCGCCATGCGGATCAGCCACTTGCGGGTGCCGTCGCGGCTGACCTGGCGCTCCACCACCTCGGGGCGGGTCAGGGTGAAGGCCTCTGCCAGGGCGGCGCGGGTCTCCTTGGCCACGTCGGTCATGGCGTCGAAGTCGGTGAGCCCATAGTGATGGATCCAGCGCCACAGCTGGGTGGCCCGCATCTTGGCCTTTTCCGGACGCACCACGCCGGCCTCGACCAGGGCCGCAGCCAGCTGCGGCCGGGTCAGGCCCGACAGGTTCGGCCGGGTCGGCGCGGCGGCGGACGCCGCGCGCGAAAGATCGAGGGTGACGCCCAAGGGTCTGAACTCACTGTCTGGAAGGTCATCCAATATAGGCGAGGCCGCGCCCGGGGCCAACTCGTCGGCGATGACCCAGGGGAACCTGGGGCGATCGCGGCGCTCAAACAAATGTTCGTCTGCGACCTTCCGCCGCCGTCAGGGGTGGGTTAGCGTCCGCGCCAATTGCGCAAACTGGACGTGGGAGAACGACATGAAGGCAGTGCTGAGCAAGGTGACGGGCGGTCCGGACGCCCTGGTCGTCGAGGACATTCCCGCGCCCGTAGCCGGCCCTGGCCAGGCGCTGATCTCGGTGAAGGCCGTCGGCGTCAACTTCCCCGACGTGCTGATGATCGAGGACAAGTACCAGTCGCGGCCGCCGCGCCCCTTCTCGCCGGGCGGCGAGCTGTCAGGCGTCATCAAGGCCGTGGGCGAGGGCGTCACCAATGTGAAGGTCGGCGACCGGGTTCTGGCCAACACCGGCTGGGGCGGCATGGCCGAAGAGGTGGCCCTGCCGGCCAACCGCCTGTGGCACATCCCCGACAGCATGCCCCATGATGAGGCTGCGGCCTTCATCCTGACCTATGGCACTTCGTTCCACGCGCTCAAGCATCGCGGACGGGTGAAGGCTGGCGAGAGCCTGCTGGTGCTGGGCGCGGCCGGCGGCGTCGGTCTGGCCGCCGTCGAGCTGGGCAAGGCCATGGGCATGCGGGTCGTGGCCGCCTGTTCCAGCCAGGAGAAGGTCGATCTGGCCATCAAGCACGGCGCCGACGAGGGCGTGGTCTATGGCCGCGGCCCCTTTGACCGCGACGCTCAGAAGCAGCTGTCGGAACTGTTCAAGTCCAAGGCCGGGCCCGGCGGCTTCGACGTCATCTATGACGCCGTCGGCGGCGACTATGCCGAGCCTGCCTTGCGCACCATCGCCTGGGAAGGCCGCTATCTGGTGATCGGTTTCGCCGCCGGCGAAATCCCCAAGATCCCGCTGAACCTGACCCTGCTGAAGGGCTGCGAGATCGTCGGCGTCTTCTGGGGCACCTGGGCGGCCAAGGATCCCGAGGCCTTCGCCCAGAGCGTCAAGGACCTGCTGGACCTCTATGCGGCGGGCAAGATCAAGCCGCACGTCTCCGAGCGCTTCCCCCTGGAGAAGGGCGCCGACGCCATCGCCCACCTGGCCAGCCGCAAGGCCATGGGCAAGGTGGTCGTCACCGTCGACTGATTGCGATCTGGGCGGCGGGGGGCGAAGCCTCTTCCCTCGCCGCCCGTCCCGCTTTAGTGATCGACGATCACATAGATGAGGCGCCGACATCCGTGCGAGCGCCCAAAGGGGAGATGCGGCATGGCTGGACGTCTTGAGGGCAAGGTTGCGGTGATCACCGGCGGATGCTCCGGCATCGGCCTGGGGACGGTCGAGCTGTTCGTCGCCGAGGGCGCCAAGGTGGTCGCCGCCGACATCCAGGACGAAAAGGGCGCCATGCTGGAGGCCCGCTTCGGCGAGCAGGTCCGCTACGCCCACTGCGACGTCACCTCAGAGGACGATATCGTCGCCGCCCTGAACCTGGCCGACAGCGCGTTCGGCGGCCTGGACATCCTGTTCAACAACGCCGGCATCTCCGATCGCATGGGGGCCATCACCGAGGTCACCGCCGAGGGCTGGGACTGGATCTTCTCCGTGCTGGTGCGCGGACCGGCTCTGGGCATGAAGCACGCCGCCCCGATGATGATCGCCCGCGGCGGCGGCTCGATCATCAACACCGCCTCCATCGCCGGCCTGCAGGCCGGCTTTGGCCCCATCGCCTATTCCACCGCCAAGGCGGGCGTCATCCATATGAGCCGGGTGGCCGCCGCTCAGCTGTCGCGCCAGAAGGTGCGGGTCAACGCCATCTGCCCGGGCCTGATCGCCACCTCGATCTTCGGCGCTTCGCTTGGCCTCCCCCGGGAGGTGGCCGACCAGATGGCCGCCCGGGTCGAGCAGGGCGCCGCCAGCGTCCAGCCGGTGCCCAAGGCCGGCCTGCCGGACGATATCGCCCAGGCGGCCCTCTATCTCGCCTCGGACGCCTCGGCCTTCGTGTCGGGAACCCATCTGGTGGTGGACGGCGGCATCACCGTCGGCGGCCGCCACAGCTGGGATACGGCCTCGCCCTCGCCCTTCGTGCAGATGTTCGGCGAGGACTCCCCGTTCGCGCCCCCCGCCGATCCGGCGCCGTTGTGAGGCGGGGCGGTTGAGCGAGGAGAAGGCGCCTCGGACGCCGCTCGCGCCCAATGTCCACGGGGCCCTGTGGATGGTGGCCTCGGCGCTCGGCTTCACCGTGATGACGACGCTGATCAAGTTCCTCGGCGACGACTATCCGGCCGCCCTGCAGACCTTCTATCGACAGGTGGCCGGGTTCGTGATCCTGATCCCGTTCATCATCAACCGCCGGGGGGCGGCCTTCGCCACCACACGGCCGGGCATCCTGCTGTTCCGCTCGGCGGCTGGCACGCTGGGGATGATCCTGTCCTTTTACGCCTTCCAGAAGATGCCTCTGGCCGACGCCAATGCGCTGTCCTTCACCCGCACACTGTGGCTCGTGCCGCTGGCCTTCTTCATCGTGCGCGAGCCGGTGGGGCCGATGCGGATCGGCGCGGCCCTGGTGGGATTCGCCGGCGTGCTGATCATGGTGCGGCCAGGCGCTGACGGCGAGTTCGCCATCGGCTGGCCGGCGGCGGCCATGCTGGCCTCGTCCTTCCTGTTTGCGCTCACCATCACTGGAATGAAGGTGATGACGCGGGACCACAGCCCCATGGTGCTGCTGGTCTGGTCGGCGACGCTGGGTCTGGTCTTCGCCCTGCCCGGCGCCCTGTTTGTCTGGCGCTGGCCCGAGCCCTTCGACCTTTTCCTCTTGTCCGTCATGGGGGTGGTCGGGACCCTGACCCAGGGCTTCTACATCAAGGGGATGTCCATCGGCGACGCCGGCGCCATGGCGCCGATCGACTATATCCGGCTGGTCTTCGCAGCCGGCGCCGGCTTTCTGTTGTTCAATGAGCTGCCGACCATCTGGACCCTGATGGGGGCCGCGGTGGTGGTGGTCTCGACCCTGTTCATCACCTGGCGCGAGCAGCAGATCGCCCGCCAGGCCCGGCTCTAGGCCTTGAGCTTGTCCTGCGCCTGGCGATCGAGGAAGGCCCGGGCCTCGGCCTTGTGGTGAGGTTTCACATAGCGCCCCACCAGGGCCAGCATGGCCCCGAAGACGGCTGCGTCGTCCGTGAAGCCCACCACCGCCAGGATGTCGGGGATCGCGTCGGCGGGCATGACGAAATAGGCCAGCCCGGCCAGCATCATCCCCTTGGCCGCGCTGGGCGTGGCCGGGTCGCGGGCGCAGAACCAGACGGCGATGGCGTCGGCGGCGAAGGGGATCTTGGATGCCGTCCGGACGATCTTGGGCCAGAAGCCCCGCCGGACCCGCTCTTCGTTGACCTTGACCACGGCGGGCACGAGGGCCCGCTTCGGGTCCAGCGCCCGGGCGGGATCAAATCCGTCGGTCTTGACGTCGGGTGATACTTTAGGCCGCGCGATCATCAGGATAAGCCAGTTTCAGGTTGCATCATTAAACGCATCAGGAGGCGTAGCGTCCATGAAACTTGATTCCTCTGTCGCCGCCGTCGTCACCGGCGGCGCATCGGGCCTCGGCGAGGCCACCGTCCGCGCCCTGGCCGCCCATGGGGTGAAAGTCGCCATCTTCGACATGAACGCAGACAAGGGCGAAGCTGTCGCAAAAGATGTCGGCGGCGTGTTCTGCAAGGTCGACGTCACCGACGACGCCACGGTGGAGGCCGGCTTCGAAAAGGCCCGCGCCGCCCATGGTCAGGAGCGGATCCTGATCAACTGCGCCGGCACAGGCTTCGCCGCCAAGACCGCCAGCCGCGACAAGACCACCGGCGAGACCAAGTCGCACCCGATCGCCATCTTCGAGAAGATCGTCCAGATCAACCTGGTGGGCACCTTCCGCTGCATCGCCAAGTCGGCCCAGGGCATGCTGTCGCTGGATCCGATGGAAGACGGCGAGCGCGGCGTCATCGTCAGCACCGCCTCGGTGGCCGCCGTCGACGGTCAGGTGGGCCAGGCGGCCTATTCGGCCTCCAAGGGCGGCGTGGTCGGCATGACCCTGCCCATCGCCCGGGACCTGATGAACGACGGCATCCGGGTGAACACCATCCTGCCGGGGATCTTCAACACCCCGCTGATGAACGCCGCGCCGGAGAACGTTAAGGCCGCCCTGGCCGCCTCGGTGCCCTTCCCCAAGCGTCTCGGCAACGCCGAGGAATATGCCTCTCTGGCGGTGGAAATGTGCCGCAATGGCTACTTCAACGGCGAACATGTCCGCCTTGACGGCGCCATCCGCATGCCGCCGCGCTAAGTCTGAGGTCGCAGCCGGGCTTTCCCCGGCTGCGACGTTGCGTCAAGGTGGGGGGCTGAAGTAACAAAATCCCTCACTGGGGTGCGTATCCAAATGATGGCCACCTGGGCCCAGCGTTTCGCCACAGCCATCGAGCGGCCGGCGGTCGCCTATGGGTTGGTCGTCGGCGCGGTCGGCGCGGCCACCGCCGTGCAGGGCGTCCTCGAGTTCGCCCTGACCGCGCCGCCAGCCTTCATGATCTATTACCCGGCGATCATATTCGCCACGGTCGCGGCCGGGGCGCGGGGCGGCCTGACCGCCGTGAGCCTGAGCGCTTTGGTGGCCATATGGCTCTGGCCCGCCGAGGCCCGGGCAGGGGCCACACTGCCAGTCTCTGTGGGCCTGTTCATCCTCACCGGCGCCCTGACCGTGGCGCTCGCCAAGCCGTTGCGGGTGGCGATCCGCCGGGGGGCTACGGTCCAGGAACGCTTCCGGCTGGCCCAGCAGGCGGCCAAGGACAGCTTCGTGATTCTTGACCCGGTCTATGAGAACGGGGAGCTGAGGGACTTTGTCTGGGTTTACGCCAACGCCGCGGCGGATCGGATGGCGCCGGCCGGCGTCGATGGTCTTGTGGGACGCCGGGTGCGCGAGGTCTTCCCGGACGCCACTGGTCAGGACATGTTCGAGCGTCTGAGCCGGGCCCTCGTCCAGGACGAGCCTGATGATGTCGAGGTCCGGCGCGTCATCGACGGGCAGGAGCATTGGGTTCGCTCCAGCGCCCTGCGCGCCGGCGCCGGCCTTGCCGTAACCTTCCGGGATATCACCGAGTTGCGGCAGACCGTGGAGACCCTGCGGCGAGGGGAGGCGCGGGTCCGGGCCTTCATCGAATCACTGCCCCAGTTGATGTGGGTGAGCGACGCCCAGGGCGCCTGGACCTTCGCCAGCCCGCAGTGGCGGGACTTTACCGGGGCCGCGCCGGGTTCGGCCCTGGGGGCTGGCTGGCTGGAGTCTGTCCATCCCGAGGATCGCGACGCGGTCGCCGAAGCCTGGCGCCAGGCGGCCCAGGGGGCATTGCCGTTCACGCCGGAGTTCCGCCTGCGCCGGGCCGACGGGGCCTGGCGCTGGGTCCAGGGCCGGGCCGCGGTCCTGCCCGACGCCAGCGGCGGGGTCCGCAGCTGGTTCGGATCGGCCTCCGATATCACCGAGGTGGTGGAGGCCCGGCAGGATCTGGAGGCCCGCGTCGCCGAGCGCACCCGGGATCTTGAGGCGAGCCTGGAGGCCCGGGCCCGCACCGAGGCGACGCTGGCCCAGGCCCAACGGCTGGAGACGGTGGGCCGCCTCACCGGCGGGGTGGCGCATGATTTCAACAACCTGCTGACGGTGGTCATCGGCGGCCTCGACATGATGCTCAAGGACCCTTCCGACACCGCGCGTGTGACCCGCCTGGCCAGCGCGGCCCTGGCCGCGGGTCGGCGAGGCGAGCGGCTGACTCGCCAGCTTCTGGCCTTTTCCAGACGACAGGAACTGCGTCTCGACAATCTGTCCGTGGCCCCTCTGGTGGAGCAGATCGAGCCCCTGATCCGTCGGGCGGCCGGGGAGGCGATCGCCCTCACCATCGATTGCCCGCCCGAGGTGGGCGCCGCACGGCTCGACGCGGCGCAGTTCGAGGCCGCGCTTCTGAACCTGGTCGTCAACGCCGCCGACGCCACGCCGCCGGGGGGAAGGATCGCGATCGAGGCCGCGCGCACGACGCTTGCCGCCGGGCAGGTGCGCGAAGCTGAGCCAGGCACCTATGTCCGCCTGTCGGTCACAGACACGGGCTCGGGCATGGCGCCTGAGGTGCTCGAGCACGTCTTCGAGCCCTTCTTCACCACCAAGGAGACCGGCAAGGGCACCGGGCTGGGCCTGGCCCAGGTCTATGGCTTCATCCGACAGTGCGGTGGCGCGGTGGAGATCCGCAGCGCCCCCGGCGAAGGCTCCACCATCAGCCTCTACCTGCCGGCCGCCGAGACGGCCGAGGCTCCGCCGCCGCCGATGGAAGCTCCCCAGCCCGAGGTGGCGCTGGACGGGCTGCGGATTCTGCTGGTGGAGGATGACGACGCGGTCCGCGCGGTCACCGAGAGCCTGCTGGATGAGCTCGGCTGTCGGGTGGAGACCGCCGTCAACGGGGTCGAGGCCCTGCGACGCCTCGGCCAGGACGCAGCCTTTGACCTGGTGCTCTCGGACATCGTCATGCCCGGCGGCGTCAGCGGCGTCGATCTGGCCCGCCGCATGAAGGCCATCCATCCGGGCCTGCCGGTGGTGCTGGCCACGGGCTATAGCGGCGAGACCCTGGATGATCCGGATGAGGCCGACGCCTGGCCGATTCTGCGCAAGCCCTTCCGCGCCGAACAGCTCAGCGCCGTGGTGCGTCAGGCCACGGGGGCGGCCTGAGGCGTTCTTGCGCCTACCGCCGGCGCAGGCCGCCCAGCATCCCGCGGACGATCTCGCGGCCGATCTGACTGCCCACCGTGCGCAGGACCGACTTGGTGAAGGCCTCCCCCAGCCCCTGCCGGCTTCCACCGCCACTGCTGCGGCTCCGGCGGGCGGGTTCCCGAGGCTCGGGCGCGGCCTTGGCGGGCGGGGCTGCGGCGGCGCTCTCCGCCGCCCGGGCCTGCAGGCGCTCATGGGCGGAGTCGCGGTCCTTGGCCTCGTCATAGAGGCCCCGCACCGGGCTCTGCGCCATCAGGCCCGCGCGCTCGGGCGCGGTGGCCGGCCCGAGCCTTGAAGCCGGCGGGCGGATCAGGGTCTTCTGCACGACGCAGGGAGCGCCCTTTTCATCCAGCAGGGAAACCAGGGCCTCGCCGACCCCCAGGCCCTGGATGGCCTCGGCCGTGTCGAAGTCGGGATTGGCGCGGAAGGACTGGGCGGCGGCGCGCAGGCCCTTCTGATCGGCGGGCGTATAGGCCCTCAGGGCGTGCTGGATGCGGTTGCCCAGCTGGCCCAGCACGCTGTCGGGGATGTCAGCGGGGTTCTGGGTGACGAAATAGACCCCGACCCCCTTGGAGCGGATCAGGCGGACCACCTGTTCGACCTTTTCCAGCAGGCCTTTGGGCGCATCGCGAAACAGCAGGTGGGCCTCGTCGAAGAAGAAGGCGAGGCGGGGCTTTTCGGGATCTCCCACCTCGGGCAGCTCCTCGAACAGCTCCGACAGCAGCCACAGCAGAAAGGTCGCGTAGAGCCGGGGCGAGTTGATCAGCCGGTCGGCGGCCAGGATGTTCACATGACCCCGGCCCGAGCCGTCCACCCGCATCAGGTCGGAAAGGGCGAGCGCCGGCTCGCCGAAGAAGCCCGCCGCGCCCTGGTCCTCCAGCACCAGCAGCTTGCGCCGGATCGCCGCCAGACTGGTCTTCGCCACCGCCCCATAGCGGGCGCTGATGTCGGCGGCGTTGTCGCCCACAAAGCCCAGCACCGCCTGCAGGTCCTTGAGGTCGAGCAGCAGCAGGCCCTCCTCGTCGGCGACGCGGAAGGCGACGGTCAGCACGCCCTCCTGCACGTCGTTCAGCTCCAGCATCCGCGACAGCAGCAGCGGGCCCATCTCCGACACTGTGGCCCGGATCGGGTGTCCCTGCTCGCCGAACAGGTCCCAGAAGACCGTGGGCGCGCCCTTGGGAACGATCTCCAGACCCATCTTGGCGGCTCGGGCCTGCAGCTTCTCATTGGGGGCGCCGACCATGGCGACCCCGGACAGGTCGCCCTTCACGTCTGCGGCGAAGACCGGCACGCCGGCGTCAGACAGGCCCTGAGCCAGGATCTGCAAGGTGACCGTCTTGCCCGTGCCGGTGGCGCCGGCCACCAGGCCATGGCGGTTGGCCCGGTCCAGCCTGAGGAACAACGTCTCCTCGCCCCCCAGCCCCACTAGAACGCCGTCTGCGCCGCTCGCCGTCATGCCCGTCTCCCCCATTGCTTCATGGTCAGGCTAGCGGCCAGAACCCGGCTCGACCAGCTACGGCGTTACCCATCGCGCCTAAGCAGGTTCAGCCCTCAAACAGCCATGATACCGCAAGGATTTTCCCGTCAGTAGGGGTTGGGGCGGCGCCGCCGTGCAAGCTGATTGACGGGGCGCCGGCCCCGAAGGACAGTCGGAGAATCAGTGAGTGCTGCGCCCTGGGCCCGCGACCGGGTCGCCTTTGCGAAGCGGTGCGGCGTGCGCGTTCCGGAACCATGGATGACAGGTCTTCCCTTTGACGTCTGAACACCTATCTCAGGACCTGTCGGGGGTCGCCCGTCCCCGGCCTCAGAGCGTCGCCCCGCAAGGGACGCCGACGCGACGAGCCCCCAGGGTTTCGCCGGTCCCCCCCGTCGGAACCAAACGCCGCCGGATCCTCTCCTCCGGCGGCGTTCTGGCGAAAGGGAGACTGCCATGAGCCCCGTCCATATCCCCCCGCCCGAGGAGCTCGGCCAGTTCCTGGCCGATAAGCTGCTGGCCAGGCTCGGCCCCGGTCCGGCCAAGGAGCCAGCCCTGCAGGCCTTCGCCGCCCAGGCCGCCGAGGATGTGGTTCCCGCCGAGCTGCCGGAGTTCGACCTGGACGATCTGGCCGCCAACCTGGCGGGCTTCTGGACCTTCGCCGAAAAGCGTCGGGGCCTGTCGCCGATCCTGCGGATCGTCCGCGCCGAGCGAGCGTCCGAAGACTCGCCCCAGCTGGACTTCGACCGGGTGGAGATCGTCCAGGAGGACGCCCCCTTCCTGGTGGACAGCGTGATGGGCGAGATCGCCGACCAGGGCTTCCAGGTCCGGGCCATGTTCCATCCGGTGGTCGAGGTCGGCCGGGACCCCAAGGGCCATCGGCGCCCTGAGGGCGCTCTGCACCGGGAATCGATGATCCAGGTCTTCGTCGACCGCATCGGCCCTGATCGGGAAGACCAGCTGCTCGCCGGTCTGCGCGCGGCCCTGGCCGACGCCCGGGCGGCGGTGGCCGACTTCCCGGCCATGCTGGACCTGATGGGCCGCACGGTGGCGGAGCTGGAATCCCTGGCGCCCGACACTCCCCGGCGGGCCGAGGAGCTGGCCTTCCTGCGCTGGCTGCACACCGAGCATTTCGTCTTCCTCGGCGCCCGGATCTACGAATATCCCCGGGTCGAGGGCGGCGACTACGCCCCTGAGGAACCCCTGTTCCAGCCGCAGGACGGCCTGGGCGTGCTGCGTGATCCTCAGCAACGGGTCCTGCGGCGGACCAACGAGCCGGCCGTGCTCACCGCCCAGCTGGCCAGGCGGCTGGAGGACGAGTCCGCCGTCACCGTGGCCAAGGCCAATATGCGCTCCAAGGTCCATCGCCGGGGCTACATGGACTATGTGGGGGTGCGCCGGTACGGCCCCGACGGCCGTCCGTCCGGCGAGGTCAGGTTTGTCGGCCTGTTCACCGCCGAGGCCTATGACCAGCCGGTGGGCGAGGTGCCCCTGGTGCGGGCCAAGGCCGCCGGGGCGCTGGCCCGCGCGGCCAAGGCGCCGGGGAGCCACAACGCCAAGCGTCTGAAGAATATCGTCGAGAACTATCCCCGCGACGAGCTCTTCCAGATGACCGAGGACGAGCTGCTGACCAACGCGCTCGGCGTGCTGCATCTGTACGACCGGCCCAGGGTGCGCCTGTTTGAGCGGCGCGATCCCTTCGACCGGTTCTGTTCGATCCTGATGTTCGTCCCCCGGGAGCGCTACGATTCCGATCTGCGCATCCGGGCCGGCCAGCTTCTGGCCAAGGCCTATGGAGGGCGGGTCTCAGCCTATTATCCGAGCTTCTCGGACTCCCCCCTGGCCCGGGTGCATTTCATCATCGGCTTTTCGGCCGGCCAGAAGCGCGAGCCCGACCTGTCCGCGGTCGAGGCCGAGATCGCCGAGGCCGCCCGCACCTGGGAGGACCGGTTCGAGGCCGCGGTCCGCGATCTGGAACGCCCCGCCGCAGTGACCGGCGACCTGCTGGGCCGCTACTATGGCGCCTTCTCGGCCGGCTATCGCGATCGCTACGACGCCGCTGAGGCCCTGGCCGATGTCGCGGTGGTTGACGATCTCTCACCCGATGAGGTCGTCCGCGTACGAGCCTTCCGCCGTGAGGGCGACACCGCCCGCAATTTCCGCTTCAAGCTCTATCGCCCGGCCGAACCCGCGCCGCTGGCCGATGTGCTGCCGATCCTGGAAAGCATGGGCCTCAAGGCCATGGCCGAGGCCGGCTTCCCCGTGCGCAAGGTGGGCGCAGACCCCGTCTGGGTGCACGAGTTCGAGCTGGACGATCCCCGGGGCGCCGACCTGGTGTTCGAGGATGTGAAGGCCTGTTTCGAGCAGGCCTTCGTGGCCGTCTGGACCGGCAAGACCGAGAATGACGGCTTCAACCGCCTGGTTCTGGAGCTGTCCATCAGTTGGCGGGAGGCCGCGCTCGTCCGGGCGCTCGCCCGCTATCGCCAGCAGACCGGCCTTGATCCGTCCCAACGCTTGCAGGAGGAGGCGCTGAGTCGCCGGCCCGGCGTCACCCGCCTGATCCTCGACCTCTTCCGGACCCGCTTCGACCCGGCCGTCCGGGCAGACCTCGCCGAGCGCCAGATCCAGGCCGAGGCGGTGATGGAGGAGATCACCGAGGCCCTCCAGATGGTGGAGAGCCTGGACGATGACCGGGTGCTGCGTCGCATCGCCCTGCTGGTCCAGTCGATCCTGCGGACCAACTATTACCAGACCGGCGACGACGGACGGCCGGCGCCCTTCATCAGCTTCAAGGTGGCCAGCGAGGACTTGGCCGACCTGCCTGCGCCCAAGCCCTATCGAGAGATCTATGTCTGGTCGACCACGGTGGAGGGGGTGCATCTCCGCTTTGGCCCGGTGGCCCGGGGCGGCCTGCGTTGGTCGGATCGGCGCGACGACTTCCGCACCGAGGTTCTGGGCCTGGCCAAGGCCCAGCAGGTGAAGAACGCCGTCATCGTGCCGGTGGGCGCCAAGGGCGGCTTCTACCCCAAGGCCCTGCCGGTCGGAGGAAGCCCCGATGCGGTCCGGGCGGCCGGGGTCGAGGCCTACAAGACCTTCCTGCGTGGTCTTCTGGACATTACCGACAACCTGACCCCGGAGGGCGAGGTGATCGCCCCCAGGGGCGTGGTGGCCCATGACGGGGAGGACCCCTATCTGGTGGTCGCCGCCGACAAGGGGACGGCCACCTTCTCCGACATCGCCAATGAACTGGCGGAGTCCTACGGATTCTGGCTGGGTGACGCCTTCGCCTCAGGCGGTTCGGCGGGCTACGACCACAAGGAGATGGGCATCACCGCCCGCGGCGCCTGGGAGGCGGTCAAGCGCCACTTCCGCGAACTGGGCAAGGACATCCAGGCCGAGCCCTTCACCGTGGTCGGCGTCGGCGACATGTCGGGCGACGTGTTCGGCAACGGCATGCTGCTGTCGCGGCAGATCCGCCTGCAGGCCGCCTTCGACCACCGCCACATCTTCCTCGATCCCGATCCGGCCCCCGAGACGAGCTTTGTCGAGCGTGAGCGCCTGTTTTCCCTGCCGCGTTCATCCTGGGACGATTACGACCGGGCCAGGATCTCGGCCGGCGGCGGCGTCTTTCCGCGGAGCCAGAAGTCCATTCCGCTGAGCCCTGAAGTGCGCGAGATGCTGGGGGTTCGGGCCGAGGAGATGGCGCCTACCGAGCTGATCAGCGCAATCCTGAAGTCCCAAGCCGAACTGCTCTATCTCGGCGGCATCGGCACCTATGTGAAGGCCGCCGCCGAGAGCCACGCCGATGTGGGCGACAAGACCAATGACGCCCTGCGGATCAACGCCCAGGACCTGCGGGTCCGGGTGGTGGGCGAAGGCGCCAATCTGGGTCTGACCCAGGCCGCGCGGATCGCCTTCGCCGAGGCCGGTGGTCGGGTCAACAGCGACGCCATCGACAATTCCGCCGGGGTCGATTCCTCCGACCATGAGGTCAATATCAAGATCCTCACCGGCATGGCCGAGCGGGCGGGCGACCTCGACCGGCCCGAGCGGGACAAGCTGCTGCGCTCGATGATCAACGACGTGGCCGCCCATGTGCTGGAGCACAACTACGACCAGAACCAGGCCCTGTCCCTGCTGGAGCTGGACGCCATCGGCGAACTGGAGCCCCACGCCCGGTTCATGGCCAGGCTCGAATCCATGGGCCGCCTGGACCGGGTGGTCGAAGGCCTCCCCGACGCCGCGGCCATCGCCGAGCGGGCAGAGGCGGGCCGTGGCCTGACAAGGCCCGAGCTGGCCGTGTTGATGGCCTATGGCAAGATCCAGCTGTTCCGCGAGATGGTCGAGACCGAAGTCCCTGATGACCCCTGGTTCGAACAGGTGCTCGAGGGCTATTTCCCCGAGCCTCTGATGCGCTACGCGCCGGAGATGCGCCGCCACCGGCTGCGCCGGGAGATCATCGCCACGGTGGTGGCCAACGACGTGGTCAATCGCTGCGGGCCGAGCTTCCCCAGCCGCCTGATGGCGGCGGCCGGCTGCGACGCCCGGGCCTTCTTCGTCGGCTATGAGGCCGCCCGCGCCGTCTTGGATGTGGCGGGCCTTTGGGAGGCCATCGAGGCCCTCGACAATCAGATGCCGGCCCGCGCCCAGTTGCTGCTGCTGCGCCAGCTGGCCCGGCAGCTGCGGGGTCTGACCTTCTGGTTCGCCCGCCGCGCCTACCGCCAGGGGGAAGGGGTCAGCGCGCTGATCGATCGCTACGCCAAGCCGGCCCGGGCCCTGAAGGCCCTGGCGCCGGAGGTGCTGACGCCGGTGGAGCGGGCCGACCTGGACGCGCTGGCTGAAAAACTGGTCGGCGCCGGCGCGCCGGAGGACATGGCCAAGGCGGTGGTCGAACTCCAGCCCCTAACCATCGCCGCAGACCTGGCCGACCTGGCTGAGGCCTCCCGCTGGCCCATCGAGAATGTCGCGCGCCTGCACCACAAGGTGGGCGAGGTGTTCGGATTCGACCGGCTGCGGGCGGCCGCGGGCAGCCACTCGGCCGGCGACATCTTTGAGCGCACAGCGGTGCGTCGTCTGGTGGAGGACCTGCTGGCCGAGCAGACCATCGTCGCCCGGGCGGTCATGGCCCGGGCCCGGGGGCCGGCGGCCGGAGACGACGCCCCGGCGGCGGAAGCGGCCATCAAGGCCTGGTCGGCGTCGGTCGCCGAGGCGACCGCGTCCGCCGAGCGCACGCTCACAGAGGTCGAGCAGGCGCCGGGCGGCTGGACCTTCGCCAAGCTGACCATCGCCCATGGCGCCCTGCGCGAATTGGCGGTCCGCGCAGAGGCCTGAGCCCGCCAGGCTCTAGTGGCGGAAGACCCGGACGCCGGTGAAGGCCATGGCCAGACCCGCCGCATCGGCGGCGGCGATGACTTCGTCGTCGCGGATCGAGCCGCCCGGCTGGATCACCGCGGTGGCCCCGGCCTCGGCGGCCTGGATCAGGCCGTCGGCGAAGGGGAAGAAGGCGTCCGAGGCGCAGGCCGAGCCGTTGGCCAAGGATTCCGACAGACCCGCAGTCTCGGCCGCCTCGGCGGCGCGCAGAGCGGCGATGCGGGCGGAGTCCTTGCGATTCATCTGGCCCGCCCCGATGCCGGCGGTCTGACCGTCCTTGGCATAGACGATGGCGTTGGACTTCACGTGCTTGGCCACGGTGAAGGCGAACAGCATGTCGCGCAGTTCAGCCTCCGTGGGCTGTCGCTTGGTGACGATCTTCAGGTCGGCGGCGGTGATGTGGGCGACATCGCGGCCCTGGACCAGGAAGCCGCCGGCCACCTGGCGCCAGGTGACGCCGGCCGCCTTGGGGTCGGGCAGGCCGCCGGTGATCAGCAGGCGCAGGTCCTTCTTCTTCTTGAAGATGGCGATGGCTTCCTCGTCAGCCTCGGGGGCGACCACCACTTCGGTGAAGACCTTGACGATCTCCCGGGCTGCGGCCGCATCCAGCCGGCGGTTGACCGCCACGATGCCGCCGAAGGCCGACACCGGATCGCACTGCAAAGCGCGCTGATAGGCCTCGGTCAGGTCGGCGCCCAGGGCGACGCCACAGGGATTGGCGTGCTTGATGATGGTCACCGCCGCGCTGTCGGCGGGATCGAACTCGGCCACCAGCTCGATGGCGGCGTCGGTGTCGGCGATGTTGTTGTAGGAGAGCGCCTTGCCCTGCAGCTGGGTGGCGGTGGCCACGCCCGGCCGGCTCGAGCCGTCGCGATAGAAGGCGGCGGCCTGGTGGGGGTTTTCCCCATAGCGCATGGTCTGGACCAGCTCGCCGGCGAAGGCCCGGCGGCGCGGCGCCTCTTCGGCCAGTTCGCCGGCGAACCATTGCGAGATGGCCGCGTCATAGGCCGCTGTGCGGGCATAGGCGCGGGCGGCCAGCGCCTTGCGCAGGGAAAGCGAGGTCGCGCCGTCGGCGGCCAGGGCGGCGATCACCTCGTCCAGGTCGGCCTTCTCGGTGCAGACCGCCACATAGCCGTGGTTCTTGGCGGCCGAGCGGATCATGGCCGGCCCGCCGATGTCGATATTCTCGACGCAGGCCGCGAAGTCGCCGCCGCCGGCCACGGTCTGCTCGAAGGGATAGAGGTTCACATAGACGATATCGATGGGGCCGATGCCGTGCTCGGCCATGGCCTGGGCGTGGTCGGCGGCGTCGCGAACCCCCAGCAGGCCCCCATGGACCACCGGGTGCAGGGTCTTGACCCGGCCGTCCATCATCTCCGGGAAGCCGGTGAGGTCGGCCACGTCCTTCACCGGCAGGCCCGCCGCAGCGATCGCCGCCTTGGTGCCGCCGGTGGAGACCAGCTCCACCCCCATCTCAGACAGCGCCCGGGCGGCCTCCACCAGGCCGGTCTTGTCGGACACCGACAGGAGGGCGCGGACGGGTTTCACGGCGTCGGGGGCAGGCGGGAAGTCGGGGGCGGCGGGCACGGCGGTCTCCTGGCGGGAAAGGTGACAAGGCGTGCCCAGGCGAGCGGCGTATGAGGTCCTGGCTCCCCGGTGGTCACCCACCTCGATTTCGCCAGTCACGCAGGACAGGGGGCTCCTAACGCCGCCCGCTCGCCGGAGTCAATGCGGCGCCTGTGCGGCCTCAGCGCGGCGGAGGCCAGGGCTCGGCAGCCGCCAGCTTCCAGCGCAGGCGGGCGCCGGCCTCCTGCCGGACCTGGCCGCGCAGCACCACCTGGCTGGTGCGCCGGGCCTGGCCGTCCTGGAAGAAGACCGAGGCTTCGATCGCCACCTCCATGGCGTCGTTGCGCAGCCACCAGCCAGTCTCCTCGCCATCGGGCTTGATCAGCACGCTCTTGCCGTCGCGGGCCAGGGACGCCCGGGCGTCGGGGTGGATGTGGAAGCGGACCGCGAAGGGGATGAACCGCCGCGGGTCCTCTCCCGGCGCGGCGTCGGTGACCGGGGTGAAGCGGTCCTCGCCGCGCAGTTCGTCGGCGGCCAGGTCCAGATAGAGCCGCCGCTCATGGCGTAGGCCAAATCGCCGGACCCAGCCGTCATGGGACATTTCCAGCCACAGCGCGCCGTCCGCCTGCTGGCGCTTGGCGCCGACGGGGGCGTCGGCGCCGATCAGCCTGGGGCCCAGGGCGCGGGCCTGCAGCCCCCGCACCGGCGCGCCGCAGGACAGGTCGCCGAGGGAGGCGGTGGAGGCCGCATCGGCCAGGCGCAGGGCCTCAGGGCCCACAGCGTCGGGCGACCAGCCGCAGTTGGTGATGGCGCGGCGCCCGGAAATCAGCACCTCAAGGGCGAGCGGCTGGGCGCAGGCGGTGACGCTCCAGGGCCCTGTCGCCGGCGGGGCGGCGTCAGCCACCAGCTGCAGGCTGCGGCTTTCCAGCCGCTGATAGCCGTTGCGGGCGGCCGGCAGGGTGCGGCCGGCGTCGTTCTCGCTGGCCCGGGCGGCGGCCACCAGGGTCGGGCGCAGGGCCTCGCCCCCCTGGAAGACCGGCAGGGCCCCGTCCGCCAGGGTGAAGAACCGCACCGCCCCCACCAGCCGGTCGATGGCCCGCATCATCTCATCGGGCGGAGCGATCCCGCGCTGGACCAGGGCCTCGTCCAGGGTCTGCAGGTCGAGCAGCAGCTGAACGGCCGCCTGCGGCGAGCGCGAGGCGTGACCGCCGTCAGCCTGGACGGTTTCGGCCAAAGCCTTGGTCAGCCGGTCCAGAGCTGTGGTCGTCAGCCGGTCGCCGGCCTCGCCGGCCAGCACAGCCCCGGCCAGGGCTGCGGCGCAGGCCCGCTCGGCCGCCCGGGCCGGGCCGTCGATGGTGGCCAGCAGATGGCGGCCCTGCCGGGCCAGATCCAGGGCGATCTGGGCGGTTTCGGCGTCCGAGGCCCCGGCGCAGAGGCGCGGCGCGCCGCAGGCCAGGTTGAACACCCGCCGCTCCAGCACCTCGGGATCCCACGAAAAGCCGTTCCATCGCCCGAAGGTCCGCCGCCACAGCAGGGTCAGACGCAGGGCTTCCACCGCGCCGCTCTCGCCCACGGCGAGCAGATCGCGCAGCCAGTCGAACCGGTGCAGGGCCACGGCGAAGCGGCGGCTGGGATTGGGCCGGTCCCAGGGATCGCCCTTGGGGCCGGCGTGCAGGGTGACGCCGGCGAAGGTGAAGTCGCCCAGCAGAATTCGACGGCCGTTCTCCGCCTTGCCCGGCCGTGGGTCGGGGGGTGATCCGGTCAGCCCCTCCGGTCGGGGCCTGGCCAGCATCCAGCGGTGCAGGGGCGAGCCGGCCCACTCCCGGCGGGCCTGACGGCGCAGGCCCACAGCCAGCGCCAGCAGGGCGACCTGGCCAGGCAACCGCCTGGACGCCGGCGCCGGGGGAGGCTGTCCGGCCACGGGCGCCCCGCTCACCCGCCCCGAAGGGCTGTGATGTTGGCGGCGTAGGCGTCGGCGCCGCCCTTGAAGACGGCGGTGCCGGCCACCAGGGCCGTGGCGCCGGCCTCTACACAGAGGGGGGCGGTCTCCGGCGTCACGCCGCCGTCGACCTCCAGATGAATCTCCCGGCCCGTGGCGTCAATCATCTCCCGCAGGCGGCGGATCTTGGCCAGCTGGGATGTCATGAACTTCTGTCCGCCGAAGCCCGGATTGACCGACATCACCAGGATCAGGTCGACCTGATCCATGATCCCCTCGATGGTCGTGGGCGAGGTGGACGGGTTGAACACCACGCCGGCCTTGCAGCCCTGGCTGCGGATCAGCTGCAGGGTGCGGCTAAGGTGCGGCCCGCTCTCGGGGTGGACGCTGATCAGGTCGGCGCCGGCCTTGGCGAAGGCCTCGATATACGGATCGGCCGGCGCGATCATCAGATGCACGTCGAAGGGGATCGAGACGTGGGGCTTCAGGGCCTTCACCATGTCAGGCCCGATGGTGATGTTGGGCACGAAATGGCCGTCCATCACGTCGATATGCACCCAGTCGGCGCCGGCGGCTTCGATGGCGCGGCACTCCTCGCCCAGGCGGGCGAAATCGGCGGCCAGGATGGAGGGGGCGATGAGAGGCGTGCGCGTCATCGTCTGGACTTAACCCAAGCCGCGGGGCGGCCACAAGGACCGCCGGGGCGCTCCGCGCGCCTTCGCCGCGCCCTGTCTAGCTCTGCCGCAGGAAGCGGGCGACATAGAAGCCGTCGGTTCCGCCCGGGCTGTGGAAGGGCAGGATGCGCAGGGTCCCGTCGGGCCGCACGCTGGCGGCCGGCGCGCCGCCTTCTCCGGGCGCGATGGGCTCCAGCACAAAGCCCGGGTGCCGGGCCAGGAAGCCCGCGACCTGCGATTCGCCCTCCTCCGGCTCCAGGCTGCAGACGCAGTAGACCAGCCGGCCTTGCGGGGCGACGCGGGGCGCGGTGGCGTCCAACAACCGGGCCTGGGTCTCGGACAGGCTGGCGATGTCGGCCGGCCGCGCGGCCCACAGGACATCCGGGTGGCGGCGGAAGGTGCCAGTGGCCGAACACGGCGCGTCCAGGAGGATGGCGTCGAACAGGTCCGGGGCGGTCCAGTTGACCGCATTGGCGGTGACGGTGGCGGCCTTCAGCCCCATCCGCTCCAGATTGGCGGCCAGGCGCTTGAGCCGGCCGGCCGAACGGTCCAGGGCCGTGACGCTGGCGCCGGTGGCCGCCAGCTGCAGGGTCTTGCCGCCGGGTGCGGCGCAGAGGTCGAGCACCTGCTGGTCGGGGCCGGCTTCAAGCAGGCGGGCGGGAATGGCCGCCGAGGCGTCCTGCACCCACCAGGCGCCGGCCTCGAAGCCTGGCCAGGTCGCCAGGTCGCCGCGGCGGGCGGTGCGCAGGCTGCCGCCGGGAAGGATCTCGGCCTCAAGTTCGGCCGCCAGGGCCTGGGCGGTGGACGGGTCGCGGACGGAGAGGTCGGTGGCCGGCTCCTGGGCGATCACCTTGGCGATCTCCAGGGCGGTCTCCGGGCCGAAGGCGGCGCTCCAGCGGGCCATCAGCCACGGCGGCGGCAGGGCGTCGGGCTCATCCAGGTTCGGCGGTTCGCGCAGCAGGCCCCGCAGGACGGCGTTGACCAGACCCTTGAACGGCGCGGTGTCGCGGCGCGAGGCGGCCAAATCCACGCTGGTGGCCACGGCCGCAAAGGGCGGGGTCTCCAGCAGGAAGGCCTGGGCGACGCCAATGCGCAGGATCTGGCGCACGCCGTCCGGCGGCGACTTGGCGAGCTTGGCGTCCAGGGCCCGGTCGATGGGCCCCAGCCGGCGCAGGGTCGCCATGGCCAGGGCCCGCGCAAAGGCGCGGTCCCGGGGCGAGAGGGCCCCGAAGGCGGGCGTGGAGATCGCCTCTTCCAGACCCGTTCGGCGGGCCAGGGCGGCGGTCAGGATGTCGAGGGCGGCGCCCCGGGCGGGGAGGCCAAGATCATTGTCGTCGTTCACCGGCTGCGACGTGCCCGCTCCGCCGGCCTCAGGCAAGGAAAGATCGCAGGCGAGCGCGCCTTTCGCCGCCGCCCGCGGCGCCGCCGTGACTGGCGCAGCGGCCCTGGCCATCCTAAATCATGCCTATGAGCGAGACCCTGCCCCCCAACGCCGCGCCGGACAAACCCCTCACGCCGGCGGCCCGCCGCGCCCTGGAAGAGGCCCAGGCCCGTCGCGAGGCCGAGGCCGCCCTGCAGCCGCCGCCGGAAGAGGGCGGTCCCAAGGGGCCCGAGCCCACCCGCTTCGGCGACTGGGAGCGCAAGGGCATCGCCGTCGATTTCTAGTCCGGTCAAGCTCGCGCACAGAGTGCAGCGACTCGCCGCCCCGCGCCCTGAGACGTTAGGTTCCTGTTAAGACTTGTAAACAGGAGCGTCCGATGTCCCGGCCCCTTCACCATGCCCTGCCTGCGGGCCTCGCCGCCGGCCTGCTCGTGACCCTTGCCAGCGCCGGCGCCGCGGCGGCCTGTCCCGCCCATAATCCATGCCCGGCCTCGGCCGGCGGCTATTATGGCGGCGGCTATCAGCACAGCTCCGGCTACAGCGAGGCCTATGGCTATGAACAGGCCTATGTGAGCGACGGCTACGGAACCCGCGGCTACGTCCAGGAATACGGCCCCTACCGCCAGGACTATGGCCACCCTGCGGCGCATCCGGCTTATCCGCCGTCTGCTTATAACCCGCCTGCCTACGGGCCCCCTGCCTACGGCCCCCCTGCCTACGGACCACCGTCCTACCCGCCGCCCGCCTATGGGCCGTGCTGCCGTCCCTGCGTGAGCGCCTGCGGTCAGGGCGGCGGCCTGGTGCTGTCTGACAGCTTCTTCGCAGGCGCCGGCGGCGTGGGGCCGATCCCCACCGGCGGCTATGGCGGCGGCGGCTACTATGTGGTCGGCGGCGGGGGCGGCTCGGCCAGCGCCTATGCATCCGCTTCAGCCTCGGCGTCAGCCTCCGTTCGGATATCGGTCCGTGGGGGCTACCGCGGCGGCCACGGGGGCGGTCACGGCGGTAAGGGCCATGGGGGCGGCAAGGGCCACTAGACCGCGGCCATCTCCGCCACGATGCGCTGAGCCGCCGCCTGTGGGTCGTTGGCGCCGGTGATCGGGCGGCCGCAGACAATGTGCGAGGCGCCGGCCTGCAGGGCCTGGGCCGGAGTGGCGGCCCGGGCCTGATCGTTCTTCGCCGCCCAGTCGGGGCGCACGCCAGGCGTCACCACCAGGAAGTCCGGCCCGCCGATGGCCCGGGCCAGCTGCGCCTCATGGGGGCTGGCGATCACCCCGTCGCAGCCGGCGGCCACCGCATGATGGATGCGCCGCTCCACCAGGGACCGGGCGGTTTCGGTGAAGCCCATCTCCATCAGGTCCACGTCCGACAGGCTGGTGAGCACAGTGACGGCCAGCACCTTCAGGCTCGACCGCCCACGGCCGCGCACGGCGGCGGCCATCACCTGGGGCTCGCCATGGACAGTGAGAAAGTCGCAGCCGGACTCGGCCAGCACGGCGGCCGAGCGCTGCACCGTGGTGCCGATGTCGTGCAGCTTCCAGTCCAGGAAGATCTGCTTGCCCTGGGCCTTGAGCTCCCGGGCCAGCGTCATGCCGTCGGACGCGAACAGCTCGAGCCCGATCTTGTAGAAGCTGGCGGCCTCGCCGATCGCCGCCACCATCTCCCGCGCCTGATCGACCGTCGGCAGGTCCAGGGGCACGATCAGGCGCGGATCGCAGGCGACGGCGGCGTCCAGGCGGGCGGTGAGGGTCATGGCGCGGGCTCCAGGCGGATTTGCACCGGTATGACCCCACAAGGGACATCGGCGCCGCTTCAATTTTGAGCTAGGACCGAGGCATGAGCCAGGCTGACTTTGCGGTCAACTTCTTCGTGGCGTTGTTCGCCCTGATCGATCCGATCGGCAACGTCCCTCTGTTCGGCGCCGCGACCCAGGGCAGCAAGGGCCGCGATGCGCGGCTCGTGGCCGTCTATATCGCCCTGTTCATCCTGGGCTTCCTGACCTTCTTCTACTTCTCCGGCCTGGCCCTGCTGGCCTTCTTCGGCATCTCCCTGCCGGCCTTCCGCATCGCCGGCGGCATCATCCTGTTCCTGTTGGGGCTGGAGATGGCCCGGGACGACTTCACGGCCACCTTCTCGGCCATGGCCGAAGGTGACGACAATCCCCGCGGCCGGGCCGGGCGCAAGTTCGAGCGGCTGATCGTCCCCTTCGCCATGCCCCTGCTGATCGGCCCCGGCGCCATCTCCTCGGTGGTCATCTACGCCAGCGAGGCCAAGGCGTTTGGCCTGGCCGGGGCGGCCATCGGGGTGGGCGTCATCGGCGCCATCGCCCTGGTGACCATGCTCTGCTTCTGGGCCGCGCCGGTGATCAGCAAGATCCTCGGCCGGATCGGCATGACCATCGTGGTGCGGGTGCTGGGCCTCATCCTCTGCGCCATGGCGGTGCAGTTCGTCCTGGTGGGGATCGCCGACGCCACCAGCGGGGTGATCCTCAACGAGGCCGCCAAGCCCTACGTATCCGAGTGACCAGGACCTCAGGGCTCGCCGAAACGCCAGCCCTGGGACGCGGTCAGCGCCATGATCCAGCGTGCGGGCAGGTGCTGGGCGAGGCCGGCGATGACCTTGTTCGCCAAGCCGGGCACGCAGACCGGCTGGTTCCTCTCCACCGCCGTCAGCCCGGCCTCGACCACCGCCTCGGCCTGCATCCACAGCCAGGGCGGCGTGGCGCGGCTGAGCGGTTCGCGCATGCCGTTGACGTCGTGAAACTCCGACCAGGTCAGCCCGGGGCACAGGGCGCTGACATGAACGCCGGTCCCGGCGCATTCCATGTGCAGGCTCTGGGAGGCGCCGATCAGATAGCGCTTCACCGGCCCATAGAGCCCGACCCCGCCGGGAGTCATGCCAGCCACGGAGGCGACATTGAGGATGCGCCCATGGCGCCGGCTCAGCATGCCGGGCAGCAACCGGTGGGCCAGCTCGGTGGGCGCGATCAGCATCACCTGCAGGACGGCGGCCTGGTCGGCCCAGTCATTGTCGCCAAAGCCCCCGGGCAGGCCATAGCCCGCATTGTTGATCAGCACATCGGCGCTGCGACCCTGGGCCGTCAAAACCTCGGCCAGGCGCGCAGGCGCGGCTGGGTCGGCCAGGTCGGCGGCCAGGGTCAGCACCTCCACCCCGTGCCGGGCGCGAAGCTCGTGCGCCAGGGCGTCGAGGCGGTCCAGCCTTCGGGCGGTGAGCGCCAGGTCATGGCCCCCGGCGGCCAGGGCGCGGGCGAAGGCGGCGCCGATTCCGGCCGACGCCCCGGTCACCAGGGCCAGGGGACGAGCCATGGGTGCTCCTGCACAGCATTAAGGATCGGCCCCGATCGGCCCTTTCGCTGCGGGAGGGTGGAGAAGGCGGCGCTCCTCGGCAAGCCGATCGTCCGCGGGGCGAATCCGGCCGCGCGATTGAACCCCATGCGGAAAGGGTGTATCGCGCCCGCCGCATCGTCGGGGCGCAGACGTCCTGTCTGGAACACTGAAACGCCGCCCCCACGGTCTCCGGAGAGTCTTGATGAGTGAGCCGACCCCATCGGCTGCCGAGGCGCATTCCGACGCGTCCCATCCCAAGGCGGAAGGCTTCTGGGCGCTCGCCCTAGGCTCCGTCGGCGTCGTCTTCGGCGATATCGGGACCAGCCCGCTCTACGCCATGCGCGAGGCGCTCGCCCATTCCCGCAGCGGCGGGACCGACGAGCTGGCCGTCTTCGGCGTGGTTTCGCTGGTCACCTGGGCGCTGATCCTCATCGTCACCCTGAAGTATGTGATCTTCCTGCTGCAGGCCGACAACAAGGGGGAGGGCGGGACGCTCGCCCTGATGGCCCTGGCCCAGCGATCCCTGGGACGGCGCTCGGCGCTGGTCTTCTTCCTGGGCATGGTGGGCGCGGCCCTGTTCTATTCCGACGGCATCATCACCCCGGCCCTCTCGGTGCTCAGCGCCGTGGAGGGCCTGAAGGTGGCGCCCGGTGTGGGGGGCGCCCTGTCGCCCTTCGTCCTGCCGATCTCGGCGGGCATCCTGATCGCCCTGTTCATGGTGCAGTCCAAGGGCACCGCCAGCGTGGCGCGCTATTTCGGCCCGATCACGGCGCTCTGGTTCATCACCCTGGCCGGACTGGGCGTCCTGCACATCTTTGACGACCCGCGGATCCTGATGGGTCTGTCGCCGCACTACGGCGTGCTGTTCCTGCTGGACAACGGCTTCCTGGGCTTCGTCATCCTGGGCAGCGTCTTCCTGGCGGTCACCGGGGCCGAAGCCCTCTATGCGGACATGGGCCATTTCGGCAAAGGCCCGATCCGCGCGGCCTGGGCTGGCCTCGTCTTCCCGGCCCTGCTGCTGAACTATCTGGGCCAGGGCGCCATGGTGCTGGACAACCCGGACGCCCGCCTCAACCCGTTCTTCGCCATGATCCCCGAGGCGGCCTTCTGGCCGGTGCTGATCCTGGCCACGGCGGCCACCGTCATCGCCAGCCAGGCGGTGATCACCGGCGCCTTCTCGGTCACCCAGCAGGCGGTGCAGCTTGGCCTGCTGCCGCGCATCGACATCCGCCGCACCTCCGAGACCCTGGCCGGTCAGATCTATGTGCCGCAGGTCAACATGCTGCTGCTGGTGGGGGTGCTGGCCCTGCTGGCCATGTTCCAGAACTCCTCGAACCTGGCGGCGGCCTATGGCATTGCGGTGACCGGTTCGATGTTTGTCGACACCCTGTTGTTCTTCGTCATCATCGGCGCTCTGTGGAAGCGGCCCTGGTGGCAGGCGGCCCTGGCGGCCGGCGCTTTCGGCATCATCGACCTGGTCTTCGTCTCGTCCAACCTGCTCAAGGTGCCCCAGGGCGCCTGGTTCCCCCTGGTGATGGGGGGCTGCCTGGTGATCGTCATGTGGACCTGGACCCGCGGGGCCCAGATCCTCACGGACAAGACCCGGCGCGACAGCATCCAGTTGACCGAGCTGACCGAAATCCTCAAGGCCCGGGCGCCGCACCGGGCGCCGGGTACGGCCATCTTCCTCACTTCCGATCCCGACGTCGCGCCGGTGGCCCTGATGCACAATCTCAAGCACAACAAGGTGCTGCATGAGAAGAACGTCATCCTCACCGTCCGCACCACCGAGACGCCCAGGGTCAAGGACGAGGACCGGATCAAGATCGAGCCGGTCAATGAGGACTTCAAGAAGGTCGTGGTCGCCTATGGCTTCATGGAAAGCCCCAACCTGCCCAAGGCGCTCGGGCTTTGCCGCAAGCTCGGCCTGAAGTTCGACATCATGGCCACCAGCTTCTTCCTCGGCCGCCGCTCGGTGGTGCCCTCGGCCCAGTCGGGCATGCCGCTCTGGCAGGACCGCCTGTTCATCTATCTGATGCGCAACGCCGCCAACCCGACGGACTTCTTCAAGATCCCGCCGGGCCGGGTAGTGGAGCTGGGCACCCAAGTCACCGTCTAGGGCCGCTAGCCTGGACTCAAAGGCCCTAACTGGGCCATGGGTCGGGCGAGCAAGGTTGCGGGGAGAGACGGATGAACTGGCTGGGTATTGTGGGGGACGCCCTGTGGATCGTCTCCCTGTCGATCATGGCCAGCGCCTCGCACAAGGCGTGGTCGCGGGTGCCGGCTGACACCAAGATGCCGCTGCAGTTCGCCCGGGACGGCCGGGCCATGATGCGGGTCCCGCGTCACATCGCCCTGCTGCTGATCCCCACCATCGCCTTCCTGCTCAGCCTCATGCTGCTCTGGCAGAACCGACAGACCGCGCCGGGCACGCCGGACGCCCTGGTGCTGTTCGGCATCCGCGCCACCCTGGCCGGGGTTTTCGCCCTCTATCATCTGCGCTGGCTGCACGCGGCCATGGCTCAGCTGGACGAGGAAGGCGCGCTTAAGTCTTGAACGGGCGCCCCGTTCGATCTTAAAGCCGCGCCAGTTTCCATCTCTCCGACCCACTCGAAAGACCTCGCCCCATGGCCGCCGACAAGCCGATCAAGAAAGTCGTCCTCGCCTATTCCGGCGGCCTGGACACCTCGATCATCCTCAAGTGGCTGCAGACCGAGTACGGCGCCGAGGTGGTGACCTTCACCGCCGACCTCGGCCAGGGCGAAGAGATCGAGCCGGCGCGGGCCAAGGCCCTGGCCGCCGGCGTCAAGCCCGAGAACATCTTCATCGAGGATGTCCGCGAGGAGTTCGTCCGCGACTTCGTCTTCCCGATGTTCCGCGCCAATACGGTCTATGAGGGCCAGTATCTGCTGGGCACCTCCATCGCCCGGCCGCTGATCGCCAAGCGGCAGATCGAGATCGCCCGGGCCACCGGCGCCGACGCCGTCAGCCACGGGGCCACCGGCAAGGGCAATGACCAGGTCCGCTTCGAGCTCGGCTATTATGCGCTGGAGCCCGACATCCACGTGATCGCCCCCTGGCGGGAATGGGATTTCAAGAGCCGCGAGGCCCTGCTGGACTTCGCCGAGAAGCACCAGATCAAGATCACCAAGGACAAGCGCGGCGAGGCGCCCTTCAGCGTCGACGCCAACCTCCTGCACTCTTCCTCCGAGGGGAAGGTGCTGGAGGACCCGGCGGTGGAAGCCCCGGAATTCGTCCATATGCGCACCCTCTCGCCAGAGGATGCGCCGGACAAGGCGACGATCATCACAATCGACTTCGAGAAGGGCGATCCCATCGCCATCGATGGCGAGGTCCTGTCGCCGGCCGCCCTGCTCACCCGCCTGAACAAGCTGGGCCACGACAACGGGATCGGCCGCCTGGACCTGGTGGAGAACCGCTTCGTCGGCATGAAGTCCCGCGGCGTCTATGAGACGCCCGGCGGGACCATCCTGCTGGCCGCCCACCGGGGGATCGAGTCGATCACCCTGGATCGTGGGGCCGCCCACCTGAAGGACGAGCTGATGCCCCGCTATGCGGAGCTGATCTATAACGGCTTCTGGTTCAGCCCCGAGCGCGAGATGCTGCAGGCGGCCATCGACCACTCCCAGGCCCACGTGGCGGGCCAGGTTCGGGTGAAGCTCTACAAGGGCAATGTCACCGTCATCGGCCGCTCCAGCCCCTATTCCCTGTACGACCAGGAGTTGGTCACCTTCGAAGAAGGCAAGGTGGCCTACGATCAGCGCGACGCGGCCGGCTTCATCAAGCTCAACGCCCTGCGCCTGCGCGGGACCGCCAAGCGCGACCGCCGCGGCCGGTAAGGCCCCGGCGGGCCGAGACGCCCCGCCAGCCCTCAGGGCTTGAGCACCACTTTCACGCAGCCGTCCTGCTTGTCGCGGAAGGTCTTGTACATCTCCGGCCCACGGCCGAGCGGCTCGGTGTGGGTGATCAGGAAGGTGGGATCGATCTCGCCTTCGTCCAGCCGGCGCAGCAGATCGTCGCTCCAGCGCCGCACATGGGTCTGGCCGGTGCGCAGGGTCAGGCCCTTGTTCATCAAGGCGCCCAGCGGGATCATGTTGGCCAGCCCCCCATAGACCCCGGGCATCGAGACCGTACCGGCCGCCTTGCAGGCCATGATCGCCTCACGAAGGGCCACCGGCCGTTCGGTCTCGAGCTTGAGCGCAGTCTGCACCCTGTCGATCATGCTGAGCAGCGGGGTCGGGCCATGGGCTTCCATCCCCACCGCCTCGATGCATTTTTCCGGTCCGTGACCGTCGGTCATGTCCTTCAGGCTGGGCAGCACCTTCTGGGCGCTGCGATCCAGCACCTCGGCTCCCAGACCGGACGCCAGGGCCAGGCGCTCAGGCACGTCGTCGATGGCGATGACCCGCTGGGCGCCCTGGATGATCGCCGACTGGATGGCGAACAGTCCCACCGGCCCGCAGCCCCAGACCGCCACCGTGTCGGTGGGCTGGATGTCGCAGAAGGCCGCCGCCTGCCAGCCGGTGGGCAGGATGTCGCTGAGGAAGAGATATTTCTCGTCGTCCCCGGCCTGCGGGATCTTGACCAGGGTGGTGGCCGCATAGGGCACGCGCAGATATTCGGCCTGCCCCCCGGCATAGCCGCCGGTGATGTGGGAATAGCCGAACAGGCCGGCTGTCGTGTCGCCGAAGAAGGCCTTGGCCAGGTCAGAATTGCGGTTGGTGGTCTGGCAGACCGAATAGTTGCCGGCCTGGCACTGCTCGCATTCGCCGCAGGTCATCTGGAACGGCACGACCACCCGGTCGCCGACCTTCAGACCAAGGGCCTGGGCCTCGGGGCCAGCCTCGACCACCTCGCCCATGGCCTCATGGCCCATGACGTCGCCGACGCACATGGTCGGCACCAGGCCATCCATCAGGTGCAGGTCGGACCCGCAGATGCAGGTGGAGGTCACCCGGATGATCGCATCCTTGGGGTCCTCAATGATCGGATCGGGCACCTCCTCGCAGCGGAGGTCCTTCTTGCCTTGCCAGCAAATGGCTTTCATGGGGCGGTCCTCCTAGTCGCAGTTGCGCTTGACGTTGGTCATGCGGGTGGCGGTGATCACATCGAGGGCGGTCACGGCCAGCACCACGCCCAGGGCCAGGCGGGCGTTGCCGCGCTTGGGGTTGCTCCGCCGGTTCAGGGCGCTCAGCACGGCGATGGCGAAGACGTCGCCGGCCACCCGCGCCCACAGCACGCCCGACCGGGTCGGATCCGAGAACAGCCCCACGCCCGTGGCTATCTCCCGGGCGCCGAACAGCACCTGGGTGGTCTGGGGCGACCCGTTCAGGCCGAGGAAGCGTTGGACGGCCCGGGGAAAGAACAGGCCCCAGACCCCAAGTCCAATGGCGTTCTGGCCCAGCATGAAAGAGACCTGTGGCGACAGGGCGGGCTTGGCCCGCACGCGATCGGTGGTCAGACGCATGCGCTTCCCGCCTGGCAGAGGCAGGGCGGCGCTGGGGGCGGTCTCCCGGGGCTCCCCGGCCGCCCAGCTGCGGGCTTCCTTGAAGGCGCCTGCGGCCTTGCTGGCGCGGCGGCGCCAAGGGGCGTCGGTTTCGGACGTATGGACTGAGGACACGGGCCGGCTCCTGTATCGGCTGGACCCGGCTAAAACACGCTTCCGCCTGCAGATCGTTCCGCACGGATCGTCAGTTTTTCGCAATGGGGCGCCTCTCAGGCCGCCGCCTGTCACCGGTGACGGTTCCGGTGACGCTTGGCCCATGCCACTGTGCCGGCAAGGTGCGAAGCTGCGCCGTCATCAATCTGAGGGGAAGTTCGCCATGGGTCCGCACAGCTGGGTCGCGCTGGTCACCATCGCCGCCATACTGGTCTATGTCTGGATGGGGCTCCGGGTCGGCGGGGCGCGACAGAAGAGCGGTATCGCCGCCCCGACCATGACTGGAGATCCCGTGCTGGAGCGGCATATCCGGGTACAGGCCAACACCCTGGAATGGTTGCCCATCTTCCTGCCGGCCCTGTGGCTGTTCGCCCTCTATTGGAATGACCTGGTGGCCGCAGGCCTGGGCGTGATCTGGATCATCGGGCGCATTCTCTACGCCCTGGGCTATGTGGCCGATCCGGGTAAGCGCGAGCTGGGCTTCATGATCCAGGCGCTGGCCGCTGCGGTGCTGCTGTTTGGCGCGGCGGGCCGCATCGTCTGGACCCTGGCTGTGGTGGGCGCCTGAGGCGCCCGTTGCGGCCTAGAGGAACAGCACCACCGCTTGCCAGATCGCCAGGCCGGTGACCAGGACGCCGACGAACCAGGTCAGGGCGCGGATCGGCAGGATCTTGGTCATCCAGCCGGCCAGGGGGGCGGCGACCACCCCGCCGGCGATGAGGCCAAGAACCGACGACAGGTGGTCGCGCAGGCCTTCGGTCTCCCAATGACCCGACAGCAGGGCCGAGAGGAAGGCCGCCGAGACGGCCGCGGCGACGAAGAACTCCGCCGCATTGGTGGTGCCGATGGCCTTGCGGGGATCAGCGCCGGAGCCCAGCAGGGTGGAGGTCACCACCGGCCCCCATCCGCCGCCGCCCACGGCGTCGAAGAAACCGCCAGCGACGCCAAGCGGCAGGGGGCTCTTCCAGGAGAACGGCTTGGGCCGCACGCCCTTCCAGGCGCGATAGAGGATGACCAGGCCCATGAGGCCAAGCCAGGCGACCACATAGGGCTTGATCCTGTCCCCATCGATGGAGGTCAGCAGGTAGGTGCCGGCCACCCCGCCCAACACGCCGCCGGAGGCCAGGAGCCCAAGGAGGCGCCAATTGATGTTTTTGTGCAGCGCATGGGAGAGGGCCGAGGCCGCCCCCGTAAAGACCTTGGCGGCGTGCACGCTGGCCGAGGCGTTGGCTGGCGAGACTCCCATGGCCAGCAGGGTCGTCGTGGAGACCACCCCGTAGGCCATGCCCAGGGCGCCATCCACAAGCTGGGCGGCGAAGCCTACCGCCGCAAACAGCATGAAGTCCGATTCCATCGCTCGCCCCCGACGTCCCAGCCCGCTGCGACACTACCCTAGTGTCTCAATAGGAATTAAGTGAAATCTACACCGCCCGGGTCTGCACGTCTCACGCCACGTCGGGTTCGGAGGGCCCTAAGGCCTCGTTCAGGCTCTCGTTTTGGGCGTAATCGCCCCCGGCCGCTCAGGACGCGCGCACACGAAAATGTCATCCGCCCCGCGCCTCTGGGCCGATGTCCGGGCCGCGACGGTGGCCGGGCAACCAAATTTGCGCCACGGTGTTGGCCTAGTCTGCCGCAGAGCGTTCGGGGGACGTTCTCAAGGAACGAGACGAACATGAAAAGACTATCGGGTCCCGCTGTCGCCCTCGCCCTGCTCGCCGGGTTGAGCGCCTGCGCCACGGCGACGCCCTATCAGCCCAATCTGCCGGGCGCCGCGGTGTCGGGCGGCTATTCCGAAATGCGGGTGGAGCCGGACCGCTGGCGGGTGAGCTTCGCCGGCAACAGCCTGACGGGCCGGGAGACGGTGGAAGGCTACCTGCTCTACCGGGCGGCCGAACTGACCCTGCAGCAGGGCTATGACGGCTTCTCCATCGTCACCCGCGCCACCGACCGCGATGCGCGGACCTATGTGCAGCCCGACCCCTTCTACAATCCGTGGTACGGCCCGCGCTATTCCTACTGGCGGCCGCACTGGCGGTACTACTCAGCCTACAGCTGGCGCACCTGGGATCCCTATTGGGGCGACCCCTTCTGGGCCGACCGGGTGGATGTGCGCACGGTTGAGCGGTTCGAGGCCACGGCCGAAATCGTCATGTACCGGGGCGCCAAGCCGGCCGGCGACCCGAACGCCTTTGACGCCCGCGCGGTGCTGGAAAACCTTGGGCCGCGGATCATGCGCCCGACGCCCTGATCCGACGACCCTATCCAAAACGAGAAGGGGCGGACCGAAAGGTCCGCCCCTTTTTTACGTCTGGACCTGCGCCGTTCGGCT
This sequence comes from Caulobacteraceae bacterium UBA3198, assembly GCA_002363865.1. GTDB lineage: Bacteria > Pseudomonadota > Alphaproteobacteria > Caulobacterales > Caulobacteraceae > Phenylobacterium. The sequence continues at coordinate 341,158 of DEWY01000006.1, read as the reverse complement.
CAGGTGATGTGCTTGGGCGCGATGGGGTCGCTGGCCGGGAAGGTTTCCTCAACCGCTTCGTCCACCAGGGCCTCCTGACGGGTCTCGGCCTTCCGGTCTTCGCGCTCGAGTTGGTCGGGCTTCTGACCCTCTGGCAGAGGGGCGGCCGGCCGCGAGCTCGGGGCCTGGGCCTGGTCATCTTTGCGTTGTTCGGTCATGGGGACCTCCATCTGCTCTCAGCCCCGCCAAAACGGCGAAGCGTCTCGCAGGGGAAAATGCTGGAGACCGGTCCTTGGTTGCAGTCGGCGGGCGCCGCCTCGCCTGGACCAGAAACAAAAAAAGCGGCCCGCCAGGGACCGCTTCTTTGTGTCGCCTCATGTCCCCGAAGGGGAAATGGAGCGGGCGAAGAGATTCGAACTCTCGACCCCAACCTTGGCAACGGCGGAATTGCTTTGTCAGACAGTGACTTAGGTCTCACTCGGCTACTGCCGATTGCAGAGAAATGGGCGGCGCTGAGCCTATTTGTTCTCTTTTTGTTCTCGCATTCGCACGTGATCTTGATAGAATAGTTTCATGGTGCGGGGTCTGCGCGGGATCGCCTGAGGGCATCCGAGCCACCGCACCATGATGCCCAGCAACTATAGCTGCCTCATCTCTTCCCTGAGAAGGCGCGCCGAACTCACATCCTCAAGGAAGCTAGCATGGCCTTTGGTCTGATCGATCCCGCACGTCTGGAAGGTGAAGCGTTACAGCGATGGTATCGCCGCTCACCGGCGGATCTTGAATATGAGCGCGAAGCTGGAGAGGCCCAGCGATATGTGCAGATCACAGCTCCGATGCGGCCGGCGTCGTTGGCTCTTGCTGCAGAAGCAAACTCCCGCACAGGATCCGATCGGTGGCCGGGCGCCTTTGGTTATGGCCAACGCCAACTTACCGCGCCGGCTCCCCAAAGAGGCGCGTTCGGCCACGAAGAGGCTCAGCGCCAGCGGGTCCAGATTGCAGCAAATGACCATGTTTGCCGCTCCTGCCACTGGGGTGGCGTGCCGCCTATTCCGCCGCGGGGCCTACCGTCTTTTCGCGACGTCCCCACGCTGCCGCCGTCAAAGCCGCCGGAGCGAGATCGCAAGCAGTGCGAGATTCAGGATGCCCGTGATAGGGAGACTTGCAGTCGTCAGCCCAACGCCGCAGCAAAAGCCGTTTGTAACGAGAGCGCCACCCGCCGCTATTCGCATTGCTTACTAACAGGCGAAGTCGACTACCCCAACCTGTTCACCCACCCGAGCGCACCTCGAAGATGACCATCATAGCTGAGCAGACCCTCGATCTCTCCTTCACCAGCGACAAGCTGGCAGCTCGTCTGTTCGCGCCGGAACAGAAGGATGAGGAGACGTGGGTCTGCCGCTTTGAGATCGGTGCGCCGATCAATGAGTCCCTTGATGCTCAGGGGGTCTCGAGCCTTCAGGCTCTTGCGCTTGCGCTCAAGAGCCTGTCAGCGGCGCTCTACAGCTCTGAACTCTATAGGAACGGCCAGCTAGGCGCGTTTGGCGAGTTCAACGGCTACCTGGGAATTCCGGCGCCGGGCATTTTCAAAGACATCGCCCCGTTCACCTTCTGAGGCTCGCCACCTCGGATCGCGGCCTGTTTTCGATAGTCTCCAAATAGCAGAGGCTACACCCATACCCCCTGCCGCCCGAGGATCACGGATGACTACATGACAGTATTCACAAAAACAAAAAAAGCGGCCCGCCAGGGGCCGCTTCTTTGTGTCGCCTCATGTCCCCGAAGGGGAAATGGAGCGGGCGAAGAGATTCGAACTCTCGACCCCAACCTTGGCAAGGTTGTGCTCTACCACTGAGCTACGCCCGCGCTTTTCGATGCCGACCCAAGTGGCCGCCCCCGAAAATCGAGAGCGGGCTTATGGCAGAGGACTTGGGCCTTGGCAAGCGGCCTAGCCGCCGAATTTCGGGGCCTTCAGCCTGCGCTTGTTCACATGGTCCTTGGGCGGCTCGGCCACGGCGTCGGGGTACTCGCCGCGGAAGTAGAACCGCTGCCAGGCCTCCTTGGTGGCCTCGGGGTCGCCCCGATAGATCTTGGCGTTGAACTCGGTGCGATGCTTCTCCCAGGCCGTGTACTGGCCCATCAGGTCGGCGTTGCGGGCCAGCGGCCGGATCACCGGCTGGAACTCCGCCAGGGGCTTATCCTGCACCAGGGTGATGAAACAGAAGGGCTCGCCCTTGCGGAAGCTCACCCGACCCGGGCGGGTGAAGATCCAGTTCATGGTGAAGGGGAAGGGCAGCCACTCGGTCTCCACCAGACCAGCCAGGGGCTGGATGCCGTCCTTGACGTGGTTGGGCGGCCCCTGGGCCATCATCGACCAGCCCGGCGGCGTACGGAACAGGTAGCCGGGGTGGAAGGTGATCACGCCGTGGCTGAAGTGCGACTTGGCGAAGTTGTGGAAATCGGGGTGGGGATTGTCCGGGATGAGGGTGATGTCCTCCTGGTAGACGCCGCCGTTCCATTCGGCGCTGAAGCTCATGGGACAGAGGATCTCCCAGCCGGTGGTGTTGGCCATGGTCAGCGGCAGGCACCGATAGGGGTGCCGGTCGGCGAAGCTCTCCATCCAGGCCCGCTGGGGGCGACCGGGCACGATCTCCGGCGGGCGATCAGCGGTGGGGTAGCACTCAAGCTCCATGGGGCGTCCAACCTCTCGACAGACGGCCGCGGACCGGCCGGACTCAAGCTCTAGCCAGCCCTCGCCGGCGCCGTCCAGTTCCACGATGACCCTGGGCGGCTTATGAGGAGGCCATGAAGACCCGCACCGACCTGCTCGCCTTCCTGGACGCTCACGATATCGCCCACCGGACCGTGGACCATCCGGCCGTCTTCCGGGTCGGCGAGGGCGAGGAGATCAAGGCCGGCCTGCCCGGCGCCCATACCAAGAACCTGTTCCTGAAGGACGCCAAGGACCGGCTGTGGCTCATCTCGGCCGCCGACCGGACGGTGATCGACCTCAAGCGCCTGCCGCCGGTGATCGGCTCGGCGCGACTATCCTTTGGCCGGGAAGAGCTGATGGTCGAAACCCTGGGGGTGACGCCGGGCTCGGTCACGGCCCTGGGCCTGATCAATGATGTGGACCGGAAGGTCACCTTCGTTCTTGATTACGCCCTGGCGCAGGCGGCGATCGTCAATTTCCATCCCCTGACCAACACCGCTACGACCGCCCTCGACCAAGCCGGCTTCCGGAGCTTCCTCGCCGCCCTGGGCGTGGTCCCCCTGGTGGTGGACTTCGAGACCCTGCAAGTGGTCGAAGCGCAAACCATCCGTTGAAGCCGAAGGGTCATGGGACCATCTTAGACCCTGCCGCGTTGCCCCAGTCAGTCCAAGCAAGACGAGTTCGCCCATGAGCCTCATCGGAGAGACCGCCGCCGCCGCCCCGGGAGGGGCCCTGGTCAAGGACGCTACGGACGCTAGCTTCATGGCCGATGTGGTGGAGGCCAGCCAGGAGACGCCGGTCATCGTCGACTTCTGGGCGCCCTGGTGCGGCCCCTGCCGCCAGCTGGGCCCGGCCCTGGAAAAGGCGGTCAACGCCGCCAAGGGCAAGGTCAAGATGGTCAAGATCGACATCGACCAGAACCCTGCCTATGCCGGCCAACTGCGGGTGCAATCGATCCCGGCGGTGTTCGCCTTCTTCGGCGGCCGGCCGGTGGACGGCTTCATGGGCGCCCTGCCCGAGAGCCAGGTGAAGGCCTTTGTCGACAAGCTGGCGGCCATGGCCCCGGCCGACGGGGTGGATGAGGTGCTGGACATGGCCAGGGCCGCCCTGGAGGCCGGGGACATCGCCCTGGCCGCTCAGGGCTTCGCCCAGGTGCTGCAGGCCGAGCCTGACCATGTGAAGGCGTTGGGAGGGCTCGCCCGCTGCTACCTCGCCGGGGGCGAACCCGAGCGGGCCCGCGAAATCCTCGACATGGCGCCGGCCGGCGCCAAGGATCCCGACCTGGACGGCGTCCGCGCAACCCTCGACCTCGCTGCCGAGGCGCCCTCCGACACCCAGGAATACGAGACCCGCCTGGCCGCCGACCCCGATGACCATGAGGCCCGCCTGGCCCTGGCCAAGGCCCTGGCCGGCCGCGGGCGGATGGAGGCCGCCGCCGACCACCTGCTGCACATCATCGAGCGGGACCGGACCTGGAACGACGAGGCCGCCCGCAAGCAGCTGCTGACCATCTTCGAAGCCGCCGGACCAGCGTCGGAGGTCGCCCGCAGCGGGCGCCGCCGCCTGTCGGCCATACTGTTCTCGTAAGAAGCCCAGAGGTGACGCCCATGCCGGGCTACCGGCGCACGAGTGATCTGCCGCAGATCATCCCGATCTTTCCCCTGGACGGGGCCGTGCTGCTGCCCGGCGGCGAGCTGCCCCTGCAGATCTTCGAGCCGCGCTATCTGAACATGGTGGACGACGCCATGGCCGGGGACCGGGTCATCGGCATGATCCAGACCCGCGCCGGGGGCGAGCGGGCGCGGCCCAACCTGACCAATGTCGGCTGTCTGGGGCGCGTCACCAGCTTCGCCGAAACCTCGGACGGGCGTTATCTGATCACCCTGACCGGGGTCTGCCGCTTTGTCGCCGGCGAGGAGCTGTCGGCCCGCACCCCCTATCGCCAGCTCCGGGTGGCCTATGAGGACTTCGAGGCCGACCTGTCGCCCGAGGACGAGGGCCCGCCGGAGATGGACCGGGAGCGGTTCGCCCGGGCGCTGAAGCGGTATCTGAACCGTCGTGAGCTGGATGTGGACGACGAGACGGCCATGACCGCGCCCATCGCGCCGCTGGTCACCAGCCTGGCCATGGGCCTGCCCTTCGAGCCCTCGGAGAAACAGGCCCTGCTGGAGGCCCTGACTCTCACCGAGCGGGTGCGCAGCCTGACCGCCCTGCTGGAGATCGACGCCCTGGGGGATGATGACGGCGCGCCCCATAGCGTCCAGTAGCGCGCTGGTTTAGAGACGTCCGCATGACCGAAGACGCGCCTACCGAGCCCATGCTCGCCCTCACCGCCGAGATCGATCCGCGCCTGCTGGAGATCCTGGTCTGTCCCGTCACCCACGGGCCGCTGGACTATGATCGCGAGCGGGCTGAGCTGATCAGCCGCGGCGCCAAGCTGGCCTACCCGGTCCGCGACGGCGTGCCGATCATGCTGCCGGAAGAGGCCCGCGAACTCGAAGACTAGAGCGCTTCCCCGCGCAGGAGCCGGGGCAGATCGCCAAAGGCGCCGCCGGCCTGCTGCATGAACATGCGGCGGGCGACCGGGATGCGGTTCACCGCCGACATGCCCGCCCCGCGCGCCAGGCGCAGCACCGGATTGTCGTTGGAGAACAGGTGGACAAAGGCGTCCATCCCGGCGCTGAGCAGGGCGGTGTCGAACCGCCGCCAGCGGCCATAGCGCTCCAGCACAACCTCTGATCCCAGATCCTCTCCCAGGCGGGCGGCGTCCACCAGCACCTCAGCCAGCGCCGCAGCCCCCTTCAGCCCCAGGTTCAGCCCCTGACCGGCGATGGGATGCACCCCGTGGGCGGCGTCCCCCAGCAGGGCCAGCCTGGGGGCGGTAAACCGCTCGGCGAGCTGTAGCGACAGGGGATAGGAGAAGACCGGCCCGTCCAGCCGCGCGTCACCCAGGAACGCCCCGAAGCGCCGCATCAGATGGGCGTGGAACACCTCGGGCCTGGCCGACTTCAACGCCGCGCCCCGGGCCGTGCTTTCGGTCCAGACCAGGCTCGCCCGGTTGTCGGTCAGGGGCAGGATGGCGAAGGGGCCGCTGGGCAGGAAGTACTCGTGCGCCACGCCCTCGTGCGGACGCTCCAGGCGCACCGTGGCGACGACGCCGGTCTGGCGGTAGTCCCAGCCCAAGGCCCCGATGCCGGCGGCCTTGCGCAGGACCGAGCCGCGTCCCTCGGCCCCGATCGCCAGGGGGGCGGTGATCACCCGACCGTCCTCCAGGGTCACCACCGCGCCGCCCTTCTCGAAGGCCGCGGTGGCCACCCTGGCCGGCGCCAGGACCGGAATGCCGGCCTCGATCACCGCCTGGGACAGCACCGCCCGGATCTGACGGTTTTCCAGCAGATAGCCCAGGGGCTCGCCGTCGGACCGGTCGGCGATCTCGGCTGAGTCGAAGCGCAGGTGGAAGGGCAGGGCCGCGGGCGTCGCCGCCCCGGGCGCCCGGCCGTCGGTCACCAGAATCTGCTCGATCCGCTGGGCGTGAGGCGCCAGGGCGTCGGCCAGACCCAGGGCCCGCCATTGCCGGAAGGCGGCGTAGGCGATGGCCGAGGCGCGGCCGTCAAAGGTCGGCGCCAGCTGGGTCTCGAAGGGCGCGGGGTCCACCAGCAGGGGCTTCAGCCCCCCCTGGGCCAGGGCGAGGGCGAGCGTGGCGCCCGCCATGCCGGCGCCGGCGATGATCACGTCGGGATCGGTGATGTCCATGCCGCGATATGGGGGTCTGGACGCCCGCTCGTCCAGTGCGACGCCGCCGTAAAACCGATGGACTGGCGCGTCCATTTTTCCGTTGCCGCCGGTCCGTCGCGGGCCTAGAGGAAAGAATGGACCCGCGGGTCCATGTTTTAGGTCTCCGCCGGAGCGTCCGCGCCCAGCGCCCGTGAAGTCAGTCCCATGGCCGTTCGCAGATTTGTCGCCGCCCTGAAGCCCGTCCACCTGATCGCTGGGGTGGTCCTCTTCGCCGTCGGCGTCGGCGGGGCTCTCTGGTGGCTGGAGCGCCAGCGGTTCGAGACCACCGACAACGCCTTCGCCCAGGCCGACACCGTCTCGGTGGCGCCACAGATCGACGGCTACATCACCGAGGTCCTGGTGGCCGACAATGCGGTGGTCCGCCAGGGCCAGGTGCTGGCGAAGATCGACGCGGACACCATCGCCGCCAGCCTCGCCCAGGCGGTCGCCCGGGCCCAGGCGCTGGAGGCCGCCGTCCGCGGGGTCGATGACCGGGCGCGGCTGGAGGAGGCGATGATCGCCCAGAAGGCCGCGGGCCTCGCCAGCGCCAGGGCCGAGGCCCAGCTGGCCCAGGCCGAACTCGATCGCTATGACCGCCTGTCGGAACAGGGATGGGTCTCCGCCCAGCGGGTGCAGACGGTCAAGGCCGGCGCCCGGCAGGCGGAGGCGGCCCTCTCCCAGGCCGAGGCGACCCTGGAGGCCGAGCGGCGCACCGCCCAGTCCCTGGGTTCGGCGCGGGCCCAGACCGTGGCTGAGGCGGCCGCAGCCGCCGCGGCGGTGGACCAGGCCAGGATCAACCTCACCCGTACCGAAATCCGCGCCCCGGTGGCCGGCGTGGTCGGCGCCCGGGCCGTGCGGCCGGGCCAGTATGTCCGCCCCGGCGCCAGCCTGATGACCATCGTGCCGGTCGGCCAGGCCTATGTGGTGGCCAACTTCAAGGAGACCCAGGTGGCCCGGCTCAGCATCGGCCAGCGGGTCGAGATCAAGGCCGACGCCTTCGGCGGCGAGGCCCTGGCGGGTCGGATCGACAGCTTCGCCCCGGCCACGGGCTCGGAGTTCGCCCTGATCCCGGTGGAGAATGCGGTGGGCAATTTCACCAAGATCGCCCAGCGCCTGCCGGTGCGCATCGCCATCGATCCCGGCCAGCCCCTGGCCGGCGCCCTGAGGCCGGGCCTCTCGGTCAAGGTCAAGGTCGATGTCCGCGAGACCCCTGGCGCCACCTTCGCCGACGCCATGGCGGGGCCCATCAGCCAGGCCCAGGCCCGCTAGGGGCCGCTTCGCCATGAGCGACAAGACCCCAGGTCCCGCGCTCGCCGGTCCGGCGGTGATGACCGCGCCGGCTCCAGCCAGCGTGCAGACCGCCGAGGGCGAGGTGGACTGGACCCGCCTGTTCCTGGGGTTCGGCGGCATGGTGGTCGGCTATTTCATGGCCGTCCTCGACATCCAGATCGTCGCGGCCTCCCTGACCCAGATCCAGGCCGGCATCGGCGCCAACGCCGACCAGATCAGCTGGGTGCAGACCATCTACCTGCTGGCCGAAGTGGTGATCATTCCGCTGACCGCCTACCTGACCCGCATGTTCGGGACCCGGCCGGTCTATGTGGTGGCCGCCGGCGCCTTCATCGTCACCTCGGTGCTGGTGGGTCTGACCACCAGCGTCGAGGCGATGATCATCATGCGCGCCTTCCAGGGGCTGGCGGCCGGGGCCATGATTCCCTCGGTCTTCGCCACGGCCATGACGGTCTTCCCCCCCGACAAGCGGGTGACCGCCAATGTGATCGTCGGGCTGATCGTGACGCTGGCCCCCACCATCGGCCCGACCCTGGGCGGCCACCTGACCGACGCGCTGGGCTGGCGCTGGCTATTCTTCATCAATGTGCCGGCGGGCCTGCTGATGATCTTTCTGGTCGGCCGCTACGCCGACTTCGACAAGGGCGACCCGTCCCTTGGCAAGGGGGTGGACTGGTGGGGCGTCGGCCTGATGACGGTCTTCCTCCTGTCCATGCAGTTCGTGATCGAGGAGGGCGCCAAGGAGGGCTGGTTCGACGAGCCCCTGATCCTCTGGCTGACCGTGCTGGCGAGCCTCACCGGCGCGGCCTTCATCTGGCGACAGCTGACCTACCGCCAGCCCATCGTCTCCCTGCAGGCCTTCCGGGACCGCAACTTCGCTCTGGGCATGGTGATGAATTTTGTGGCCGGGGCGAGCCTGTTTGGCGGCACCTTCATCCTGCCCCTGTTCCTCGGCCAGATCCGTCAGTATTCCGCCGCCGAGGTGGGCACCACCATGCTCATCTCCGGCCTGGTGATGTTCGTCTCCGCGCCCCTGGCCGGCCGGCTGGTGCGGGCCATGGACGCGCGCATCCCCATGGTCATCGGCTTTGGCCTGGCCGCCTATGGGGTGGGACTGGGTTCGCACGTCACCGCCGACTGGGGCTTCTGGGAGTTCGCCGGCCTGCAGGCCTGGCGGGGCATGGGGGTGATGATGGCGATGATCGCCGCCCAGCAGATGAGCGTCTCAACCCTGCCGCCCTCGATGATGAAGGACGCCTCGGCCCTGGTGAATCTGATCCGAAACATCGGCGGCGCCGTGGGCCTGGCGGTCCTGACCACGGTGCTGAGCCACCAGACGGCGGTCCACTATGGGGACCTGGCCGCCGGCATGAGCCTGGGCGACCTGCAGGCCCAGACCCTGCTGGAGGGCCTGAGGGGCATGATGGAGGCCCGGGGCGGTCTCGACGCCGAAGGTGCGGCGCGTAAGGCCCTGGCGGGGCTGCTGCAGCGCGAGGCCGCGGTGCTGGCTTTCGGCGACGCCTTCTTCGTCCTGGCCGCCGGCTGCGCCGCAGCCGCCGTGCTCGCCCTGTTCGCCGCCCCGGCTCGGGCGCCCACGCCCCCAGGCGCCCGCTGATGCCCCGGATCGTCGGTCAGATCGACCTGGCCAAGAGCCAGGCCATACTGGACGCGGCCGCCGAAGTGCTGGGGACGGGTGGCCTGTCGGCGCCCATGGACGAGATCGCCCGCCGGGCCTGCGTCTCCAAGCAGACCATCTATAATCACTACGGGTCCAAGGCCGGGCTGATCCGGGCCATTGTCGACCGGCGGGTGGAGGAGATCGCCGCGCCTTTGCTGGCGCCCGGCGCGCAGGACCACCCGCAGGAGGCCCTGGCCGGCTTTGGCCGGGTGATGCTGGAGCTGGTGCTTCGGCCCCTGGGCCGCTCGATGCTGAAGATGACGGTGCAGGCCGCCGACGAGATGCCCGACCTCGCCCGGGCCTTCTATGAGGCCGGGCCAAAGACTTCACGGCGGCGGCTGGCGGAGTTCCTGCGGCAGGAGACCCTGGCCGGACGGCTGGCGGTGGACGACCCCGATCAGGCGGCCGACTTCTTCGCCGGCATGGTGATCGGGGTGCGCCAGATCGCGGGCCTGCTCGGCGTCGAACAGGCCGCCGAGCCCGAGGTCATCGAGCAGGTGGCGCAGGAGGCCGCGCGACGCTTCATGCGGGCCTATGGGCCTGACTGAAGCGTCTGGGCCTCAGCCCTCGGCGTCGTCGGCCAGACCCATGATGTGGAAGCCCGCGTCCACATGCACCACCTCGCCGGTGGTGGAGCGGCCGAGATCGGACATCAGCCAGAGCGCCGCGCCGGCGACGCCCTCCATGGAGGTGTCCTCCTTCATGGCCGACATGGCCCGGCCCTGGGCCAGCATGCCGCGGCCGCCGGAAATGCCGGCCAGGGACAGGGTGCGCATGGCGCCGGCCGAGATGGCGTTGACCCGGATGCCCTTGGGCCCCAGGTCCCGGGCGGCGTAGCGGGTGGCGGCCTCAAGCCCGGCCTTGGCCACGCCCATGGTGTTGTAGTTGGGGATGGCCCGCTCGGCGCCCAGATAGGTCATGCAGACGATGGAGCCGCCATTGGGCATCAGGGCCGCGGCCCGCCTTGCGCAGTCGACGAACGAGAAGACCGAGATGTCCATGGCCCGCAGGAAGCCCTCGCGGGTGGTGTTCTCGACGAACGAGCCCTTGAGCTCGTCCTTGTTGGCGAAGGCGATGGAGTGGACGAAGAAGTCGATCTCGCCCAGCGAGTCGGCCACCACCTTGAAGGCCGTGTCCATGGCGGCGTCGTCGGTGACATCCACCGGGGCGATGGTCTTCACCCCCAGCTGGTCGGCCAGGGGCTGAACGCGACGCTCCATGCCCGGCAGGTGCAGGAAGGCCATTTCGGCGCCCTGGGCGGCCAGCTGGGAGGCGATCCCGAAGGCGATGGACTGGTGGTTGGCGACCCCGGTCACCACCCCCTTCTTACCCTTCATCAGCTCGCCCTTGGGCATGTCGTAGTCGTCAGCCATGGCTTCCTCGCCGTTCTGTCGATTCTTGAGGTCGTTGGAGCCTAGCCGGCCTTGGTCATCACCAGGCAGCCATTGGTGCCGCCGAAGCCGAAGCTGTTGGACATCACCGTCTCGAAGGCGCCGTCGCGACGATCCATCAGGATCGGCATGTCGGCGAAGGCCGGGTCGAGGTTTTCGATATGGGCGCTCTTGGCCATGAAGTCGTTGTTCAGCATCAGCAGCGAATAGATCGCCTCCTGGGCGCCGGCGGCCCCCAGGCTGTGGCCGGTCAGGGACTTGGTGGACGAGATGAAGGGCGCATCGGCGCCGAACACGTCGCGGACCGCCTGCATCTCCTTGACGTCCCCCACGGGCGTCGAGGTGCCGTGGGGGTTGAGATAGTCGATCTTCCGCCCGCCCAGGCCGTCCATGGCCAGCTTCATGCAGCGCACCGCGCCCTCGCCGGACGGGGCGACCATGTCGAAGCCGTCGGAATTGGCGGCGTAGCCGATGATCTCGCCATAGATCTTGGCGCCGCGGGCCTTGGCCCGCTCCCATTCTTCCAGCACCACGATGCCGGCGCCGCCGGCGATGACAAAGCCGTCGCGGGCCTCGTCATAGGCCCGGCTGGCCACCGACGGCCGATCGTTGAAGTTGGAGCTCATGGCGCCCATGGCGTCGAACAGCACCGACAGGGTCCAGTCCAGCTCCTCGGTCCCGCCGGCGAACATCACGTCCTGCTTGCCCAGCTGGATCTGCTCATAGGCCGAGCCGATGCAGTGGGTGGAGGTGGCGCAGGCCGAGGAGATGGAGAAGTTCAGGCCGCGGATCTTGAACCAGGTGGCCAGCGTCGCAGACGCGCCCGAGCTCATGGCCTTGGGCACGGCGAAGGGGCCGATGCGCTTGGGACCGCGGGTGCGGGCGGTTTCGGCGGCCTCGATGATGACCTTGGTGGACGGACCGCCGGAGCCGACGATCAGGCCGGTCTTCTCGTGGCTCACCTCATCGGGCGTCAGGCCCGAATCGGCGATGGCCTGCTCCATGGCGATATGGCCATAGGCCGTGCCTGGGGCCAGGAAGCGCGCGGCGCGGCGGTCAACCAGGGACTCCCAGTCGATGGCGGGGTCGCCATGGACCTGGCTGCGGAAGCCGAGCTCGGCATATTCCGGCGCCGCCGTTATGCCTGAACGGGCGTCCCGCAGGGAGGCGAGGACCTCCTCGGCGGTCTTGCCGATGGATGAAACGATACCGATTCCAGTGATGGCGACCCGGCGCATATTCGCTCCCGTTCCGTTCCTGACGCGATCAGCGCTGATAGAGGCCGACGCGGAGATCCTGCGCCGTGTAGATCACGTTGCCGTCCGCCTCGAGCACGGCGTCGCCGATGCCCATGACCAGGCGGCGGTTGATGACCCGCTTCATCTCGACCTTGTAGGTCACCTTCTTGATGTCGGGGGTGACCTCGCCGGCAAACTTGACCTCGCTGCAGCCGAGCGCCCGGCCGCGGCCCTTGCCGCCGATCCAGCCGAGATAGAAGCCGACCAGCTGCCACATGGCGTCGAGGCCCAGGCTGCCGGGCATGACCGGGTCATTGATGAAGTGGCAGTCGAAGAACCAGAGGCCCGGATTGATGTCGAACTCGGCCTCGATATAGCCCTTCCCGTGGGCGCCGCCGTCATTGTTGATCGTGGTGATGCGATCGAACAGCAGCATGGGCGGGGCCGGCAGCTGGGCGTTGCCGGGGCCGAACATCTCGCCGCGGGCGCAGGCCAGCAGGTCGTCCAGCTCGTATCGGCTCTTGGGCTCGTGAATGGTCATGCGCCGCCTTTTCAGCTCGGACGATAACAAAAGTGGGGTCAGGCCCTAGCACGAGGCCAAGGCGTGGCTCAACGACATTGGACGGGGTCGGCGGCGCCCCACAAGGCGGTTTCGGGGGTCCAGCCCCTGACGCCCTCAAGGCTCAGGCGACACCAACCCTTGTCGCACTTGTCCAACGCCGCGATGGAACGGGGGTTCACATAGGCGGTGATCTCCGACTCCGCCTTCGGCCGGCGGCGCAGGGCAAGGGGCTCGGCGCCAAGGGTCATCACCGTCTGCTTCCCGTCGATCACCCGGCGGTGCACCCAGGCGACGCCGCCCTCGGGATCGCAGATCCGCCGCCATTCCCGGGTCTCGGCGACGATCTGCACCGGCAAGCCCCGGACCCGGTAGACCCACAGCACCCGGTGGTCGTCCCCAGGACCGGCCCGGGCGTTGACCTTGTCGAACTTCAGCGACAGGTATCGGGGGACCGGAAAGCCCGACGGGGTGTCGGCCGCGTCCCGGGCGGCGGCGGCCGGGCCCGCGACCGCCAGGGCGGCCAGGACCAGCCCCGCCAGCGCCCAGCGCCAGGGCGCTGCGCAGGAAGAACGGACCGGCGCCGAAGGCTCGCCTTGGCCCTCCAAGGTCCCTTTGCTACAGGTTGCAGCTCGCGCGCCCAGGGCGCCCCGCCGCAAGGTTCCCGTCACAGACTCGGTCATGGTCGCCCGTAAGCCCAAAGTCATCGTCACCCGCAAGCTCCCCGACCAGGTGGAGACCCGGATGAGAGAATTGTTCGACGCCGAGCTCAACCTTTCGGATGAGCCGATGAGTCGTGACGCCCTGCTGGACGCAGTCAAACGCGCCGATGTGCTGGCGCCCACCATCACCGATCGAATCGATGCTGATCTCATCGCCCAGGCCGGACCGCAGCTCAAGCTGATCGCCTCCTTCGGGGCCGGCGTCGACCATATCGATGTGGCCGCCGCCTCGGCGCGCAATATCAGCGTCACCAATACGCCCGGCGTGCTCACCGAAGACACCGCCGACATGACGCTGGCCCTGATCATGGTGGTCGCAAGGCGGATCGTCGAGGGCGCCAATGTAGTGCAGTCCGGCGGCTTCACCGGCTGGTCGCCCACCTGGATGCTGGGGCGCCGGGTCACCGGCAAGCGGCTGGGCATCGTCGGCATGGGCCGCATCGGCCAGGCCGTCGCCCGTCGGGCCAAGGCCTTTGGCCTGCAGATCCACTATCACAACCGAAAGCCAGTCAGCCCGCGCATCGCCGAAGAGCTGGACGCCACCTATTGGGATAGCCTGGACCAGATGATGGCGCGGATGGACCTGGTCTCCATTCACTGCCCGCACACCCCGGCCACCTTCCATCTGCTGTCGGCCCGGCGGCTGAAGCTGCTGCAGCCCCACGCCATCCTGATCAACACCGCCCGCGGCGAGATCGTCGATGAGGACGCCCTCATCGACATCCTGGCCAAGGGCGGGATCGCCGGCGCGGGCCTCGACGTGTTCGAGCACGAGCCGGCGGTGAATCCCAAGCTGCTCAAGCTGCCCAATGTGGTTCTGCTGCCGCATATGAGCTCGGCCACGGTGGAGAGCCGCGTGGACATGGGCGAAAAGGTGATCATCAACATCCGCACCTGGATGGACGGCCACCGCCCGCCCGACCGGGTCATCCCGGCGATGCTCTAAGGACCGAAAAAGAGGGGACACAAAGAACACGAAGCCAGCCAAGGGCACGAAGTCGCCGGCGGCCTAGTTCTTAGTGTCCTTCGCGCCCCTTGGTGTCCTTTGTGTCCCCTCTTGGATGCGCCTGCGGCGCGCAGGGTCTCAGCTCCGCCTCGGTGATCACCTCGGCCACCGTCCGCGTTCCGTCCCAGAGGCCCGCCCGCCAGCCGCTGGCCCGGGCGGCCGCCACATTGCGCGTCGAATCGTCGATCAGCAAAAGCTCGTGCGGCGCATGGCCCGTGCGCTGCGCCACCGCCTCGAAGAAAGCGGGATCGGGCTTTCCGCAGCCATAGTCGGCCGCATAGTGGATGGCCGCGAAATGGTCCTTCAGCGCGAGCTCATTCCAGATATAGGCCGCCCGCAGGTGCTCCTGCACCGTGGCCAGGTGCAGGCCGTATCGGCCGTCCAGGGCTACGAGCTGATCGAGAAAACCCTGATCCAGGTGCGCGTCCTTGGAGAACCAGTAGGCTATGATCGCCTCAGGCGTCAGGTGCGGCGCGAAATTCGGCAGGGCGAGGGCCAGCCGCTCGTGCAGGCCGGCGCGGCCGATGATGACCTCAGGCCAGTGGACGGCGAAGAATGCGCTCTGCAACATCGCCGGATCGACGCCCAGGTCCGTCTCGATGTCATGGTCCCAGCGCAGGCCCTGCGGATGGCGGATCACCGCCCCGTCCACGTCGATCATCAGGGTGCGGACGGTCATGGCGGGAAGTCTCGTGTGGCTTTTTTGTCCGTCATGGTCGGGCTTGACCCGACCATCCATGAACACCGTGTTGGCGCATGTGTGCATGGACCCTCGGATCAAGTCCGAGGGTGACGGAGGTTGGGCGCTACGAAAGCTGTCCCTTCAGCCGGTAGAGGGCGTCCATGGCCTCTCGCGGGCTCATGCCGTCCAGGTCCAGCGCGCGCAGAGCCTCCTCCACGGCGCTTGGCCCATGGCTCTCGGGTTCGGCGACGGCCATGGCGAACAGCGGCAGGTCCTCCAGGTGGGCGGGCGCGCCGGCTTCGCGCTCCAGCCGGTCGAGCACCTGGCGGGCGCGGGCGACCACGGCGGGCGGCACGCCGGCGAGCTTGGCCACCTGGACCCCGTAGGAGCGGTCCGCAGGTCCGGGGCCGGCCTCGTGCAGGAAGATCAGGTCACCCTTCCACTCCTTGGCCCGCATGGAGAGGTTCGCCACGTGAGGCAGCCGGTCCTCCAGCACCGCCAGCTCGTGATAGTGGGTGGCGAACAGCGCCCGGCAGCGGTTAGTTTCATGCAGGGCCTCGGCGCAGGCCCAGGCGATGGCCAGGCCGTCATAGGTGGCCGTGCCGCGGCCGATCTCGTCGAGGATGACGAAGGACCGCGGTGTGGCCTGGGTGAGGATGGCCGCGGTCTCGACCATCTCGGCCATGAAGGTCGACCTTCCGCGGGCCAAGTCATCGCCCGCGCCGACCCGGCTGAACAGGCGGTCCACCACGCCCAGCCGCAGGGCCTGGGCCGGCACGAAGGACCCGGCCTGGGCGAGCACGCAGAGCAGGGCGTTCTGGCGCAGGAAGGTCGACTTACCGGCCATGTTCGGCCCGGTGACGATGGAGAGGCGGGCGGCCCCCGCGCCGGCCCCATCCAGACGGCAGTCATTGGGGGTGAAGGGCTCGCCGGTGCGGCGCACGGCGGCCTCGACCACCGGATGGCGGCCGGCGACAGCCTCGAACACGCAGGAGCGGTCCACCACAGGCCGGGTGGCGCCGGCCTCGTCGGCCCATTCGGCGAGGCCAGAGGCCACGTCCAGGCTGGCGGCGGCGAAGGCGGCGGCCTGGATGGCGTGGGACACATGGCAGGCGGCCTCGCGCCAGGCCTCGAAGGCTGCGACCTCCATCGCGAGCGCCCGCTCGGCGGCCTGGGCGATCTTCGCATCCAGTTCAGCCAGTTCGACGGTGGTGAAGCGGACCTGGTTGGCCAGGGTCTGGCGGTGGATGAAGGTGGCGTTCAGAGGCGGCTTCATCAGCGGCTCGGCGGCCTTGGCGCTGGCCTCGACGAAATAGCCGAGGACGGCGTTGTGGCGAATCTTCAGGGCCACGCCGCTCTCATTGGCCAGCTGCGCCTCGAGGCCCGCGATCACCTTGCGGCTGTCGTCGCGCAGCGCCCGGGCCTGGTCGAGTTCGGGGCGGACGCCGGCCGCGACGAAGCCGCCGTCCCGGGCCTGGGCCGGCAGATCATCGCCCAGGCCTGAGGCCAGGAGGTCGCGCAGGTCCGACAGGGCAGGCTGGCGGGCGAGGTCGAGGGCTTCGAGCGCCTGGGCGGTTTCGGCCGGCGGAGCGGGGTCCAGGGGTTCAGGGGCGGCGAACAGGCCGGTGATCGCCTCGCCGGCGGCCAGACCATCGCGCAGGCAGCCCAGGTCCCGCGGGCCCCCGCGGCCCAGCGCCAGGCGCGACAGGGCGCGCGCCATATCGCCCATGGACTTCAGCTGAGCGCGCACATCCTGGCGCAGGGCGCGGCGCGCGCAGAAAAAGGCCACCGCATCCAGCCGCGCGTCGATGGCCGCCGGCTCCACCTGGGGCCTCGCAAGCCTTGTGGCCAGCAGCCGGGCGCCGGGCGCGGTCACGGTGCGGTCGATGGCGGCCAGCAGGCTGCCTTCCCGGCCGCCCGACAGGCTGCGCTCGATCTCCAGGCTGGCGCGGGTGGCCGGGTCGATGGCCATGACCTCGCTCTCGCCCACGCGACGCGGGGCCGACAGGGCCGGCAGGCGGCCGGCCTGGGTGGTCTCCAGATGGGCGGCGATCAGGCCCAGCGCCGAAATCTCGGCCCCGCTGAGCGCCCCGAAGCCGTCCAGGGTCTCCACCCCATAGAGCCGCTTCAGCCGGGCCTCCGAGGCCGAGGGTTCGGCGAGCGCCTGGGGCATGGGCTGGACGAAGCCCCCGACGCTGCGCAGGGCTTCGGCCGATGCGGGGTCGGCGAACAGGCGGTCAGGCACCAGGATTTCCGAGGGCGACAGCGCCGCCAGCGCTGAGGCCAGGCCCGCGGCGTCCAGGGCCAGGCACTCCACCTCGCCGGTCGACAGTTCCACCGAGGCGATGGCCGCCTGGCCGGCGCGGACCGCCACGGCGGCCAGGCGGTTGGACCCGCGGGCGTCCAGCAGACCATCCTCGGTCAGGGTGCCCGGCGTCACCACGCGGACGATCTCGCGCCGGACGATGGATTTCGAACCGCGCTTTTTGGCCTCGGCCGGGTCCTCCATCTGGTCGCAGACGGCGACCTTGAACCCCGCCCTGATCAGCTTGGCCAGGTAGGCCTCGGCCGCATGGGCCGGCACGCCCGCCATGGGAATGGGCTGGCCGCCGTGATTGCCCCGGGCGGTCAGGCTGATGCCCAGCGCCGCGGCCGCCTTCTGGGCGTCCTCGAAGAACAACTCGTAGAAGTCGCCCATGCGGAAGAAGATCAGCGCGTCAGGCTGGGCGGCCTTGGCCTCGAAGAACTGGGCCATCACCGGCGTGGCGCCGGCCGCATCCGGCAGGGTGGGGGAGGGGGCGTTCATCTGGCCGGCAAGCTAGCCGGACCGGGGGATTCGGTCATCCCTTCGCGATGCCTCGGGCCCTAGCGGCGTCACTTCGGCCCTTCCATTCCCCTCTCGCCAAGTGATCGGCGATCACCTAACTTGGTTTCCATCAGGGATCGCAGATCGTCAGGCGCAGATACTGACGACAGGGAACGACAAGGAAGAGGGTACCCCATGACCAGCGTGGATGTGGCGCGCAAGGCGTCGGCGACGTCGGACGTTCAGCACTTTGACGTGCTGGTGGTGGGCGCGGGCATTTCCGGGGTCGGGGCGGCCTGGCACCTGACCCATCAGTCGCCGGGCACGAGCTTCGTGGTGCTGGAGGCCAAGGAGACCTTCGGCGGCACCTGGGTCACCCACCGATATCCCGGCGTGCGGTCGGACAGCGACCTCTACACCTTCGGTTACCGGTTCAAGCCCTGGCGCGGGGCGCCGATCGCCACCTCGCAGGAAATCCTCACCTATATGGGCGAGGTGATCGAAGAGAACGATCTGGCCCACCATATCCGCTACGGCCACAAGATCACCAACGCCGCCTGGTCCAGCGAGAAGAAGGTCTGGACCGTGGATGCGGTGAAGACCGCCACCGGCGAGGCGCTGACCTTCACCTGCGGCTTCCTGTGGATGTGCCAGGGCTACTACCACCACGACGAGGGCTACACCCCGGAATGGCCCGGCATGGCCGACTTCAAGGGCCCGATCATCCATCCGCAGACCTGGCCGGACGACCTGGACTACGTTGGCAAGAAGGTGGTGGTGATCGGCTCGGGCGCCACGGCCGCGACTCTGGTGCCGGCCCTGGCCGACAAGGCCGGCCACGTGACCATGCTGCAGCGCTCGCCGACCTATTTCGCCACGGGCCGCAACGCCAACGAGCTGGCCGACACGCTGCGCGACCTGGAGGTCCCCGAGGAGTGGACCCACGAGATCGTGCGCCGCCGCATCCTCAAGGACCAGGGCATGTTCGCCCACATGGCCCGGGAATATCCCGACGCCGTGAAGGACGAAATCCTCAAGGCCGTCGCCGCTGTCCTCCCCGAGGGCTACGACATGAAGCACTTCACCCCCAGCTACCGCCCCTGGCAGCAGCGCCTGGCCTTCGTGCCGGACGCCGACCTGTTCAAGGGTATCTCCTCGGGCAAGGCCTCGGTGGTCACCGACCAGATCGAGCGCTTCACCGACAAGGGCATCCTGTTGAAGTCCGGCGACCTGCTGGAAGCCGACATCATCATCACCGCCACAGGCTTCCGCCTGTCGGTTATGGGGGACATTCCCTTCCAGGTGGACGGCAAGCCGGTCGATTTCGGCGACACCCTGACCTATCGCGGCATGATGTTCACCGGCGTACCCAATCTCGTCTGGGTGTTCGGCTATTTCCGCGCCAGCTGGACCCTGCGTGTGGACCTGATGGGCGATTTCGTGGCCCGGCTGCTGGGCCACATGAAGGCCCGCGGCGCCAAGAAGGTGATGGTCGATCCCGGCGAGGCCGGCGCGACCATGCCTCGGGGCCCCTGGATCGATCCGGACAACTTCAATCCGGGCTATCTGATGCGCGACATGGACAAGATGCCCAAGTGCGGCGACAGCGCCGAATGGCGCCACACCCAGGACTATTGGGTGGAACGGGCCGAGATTCCGACCATCGACCTGGACGGCCCGGTCTTCCGCTATGACGACCAGCCGGCGAAGGCCCGGGCGGTGGAACCCGCGGAGTAGGCGTAGGCCTACCCCCAATCTCCGCCGTTATGGTCGGGCTTGACCCGACCATCCATGAACACGGGCGTTCTCAGGTGTGCATGGGCCCTCGGATCAAGTCCCGAGGGAGAGGAGGCGGGGGAAGCAGGGGTCAGAAGAACACGAAGACAGCCAAGGACACGAAGGGTTCGGCGGCCTCGCCTTTGTGTCCTTCGCGCCTCCTTTGTGTCCTTCGTGTCGCCCCTTGAAAGCGCCTGAGGCGCGCGAGGCGGGGCGCGTCTTCCTCGCCTGCCTGCGGCCTCAGCCGCCGGTCATCTCTTCCCAGAAGCGCTTGGCCTTGCCGACGAAGGACGAGGACTTGGGATGGGTCTGTTCGCCGCTGAGCTCGGCGAACTCGGCCATCAGCTCCTTCTGGCGGGGGCTGAGCCGGGTGGGGGTCTCGACGAAGATCTCCACCACCAGGTCGCCCCGATCGCGCGAGCGCAGGGAGGGCATGCCCTTGCCCTTCAGGCGCAGGGTCTTGCCGGTCTGGGCGCCCTCGGGCACCTCCACCGGGATCTTGCAGGCGCCGTCGCAGTTCTCGCCGCCCATCAGGCAGGGGGCCTCGATCTCGCCGCCGAGCACGGCCACGGCCATGGGCACCGGCACGGTGCACAGTAGGTCCAGCCCGTCGCGTTCGAACAGTTCGTGCGGCGTCACCGACAGGAAGATGTAGAGGTCGCCCCGGGGGCCGCCACGGGCGCCGGCGTCGCCTTCGCCGGCCAGACGGATGCGGGCGCCGTCATCCACGCCAGCGGGGATGCGGACCTGCAGGGTGCGCTCCTTGCGCACCTGGCCATGGCCATGACAGGTCGCGCAGGGATCGAGGATCAGCCGGCCCGTGCCGCCGCAGCGGGGGCAGGTGCGCTCCACCGAGAAGAAGCCCTGGCTCGCCCGCACGCGGCCCGCGCCGCCGCAGCCGCCGCAGACCGTCGGGCTGGTGCCGGGCTTGGCGCCGGAGCCATCGCAGGTCTCGCAGGTGATGGCCGCGGGCACCACGATCTCGACCTCGGCGCCGGCGAAGGCCTGCTCCAGGGAGATTTCCAGGTCATAGCGCAGGTCCTGGCCCCTCGCGGGTCCGCTGCGCCGGCCGCGGCCGCCTTGCGCGAACATATCGCCGAAGACGTCGCCGAACACCTCGTTGAAGATGTCGTGCACATCGGTGAAGCCCGCCCCGCCGGGGCCGCCCCCGCCGCCTGCGCCATTGACGCCGGCATGGCCGAACCGGTCATAGGCCGCGCGCTTCTGGGCGTCAGACAAGACCGAATAGGCCTCGTTGATCTCCTTGAAGCGGGTGGCGGAGTCCTCGCAGCCGCCATTGCGGTCGGGATGATGCTCCATCGCCAGCTTGCGATAGGCGGCCTTGAGCGCGGCGTCATCGCTGCCGCGGCTCACGCCCAGGATCTCGTAATAGTCCCGCATGCGCGTCAGGTGTCTGAATGATTGTGGAAATTGAGGTGGGCATGCCCCTGTCCAGCCGCAAGGGTCCAGGCTGGACAGGGGCGCTCATCGCCGCCGCCGGGGGGCGGCCCGTCCGGCTCCGCCAGAAGGCGAAGAGGAAGGCGCCGCGCCGCGGGGCTCATGGTCACGCCGACTTCTTGTCGTCGCCGTCGACTTCTTCGAACTCGGCGTCGACCACATCGTCGCCGCCGGCCTCAGGCTGAGCCTCGCCCGAGGCGCCCTGCTGGGCCGCATACATGGCCTCGCCAAGCTTCATGGAGGCCTGGATCAGGGTCTGGGTCTTGGCCGAGATGGCCTCGGCGTCTTCCCCTTCCAGGGCCGACTTCAGGTCTGCAAGCGCCGTCTCGATGGCGGTCTTGTCATCGCCCGAGACCTTGTCGCCGTGCTCGGCCATGGCCTTCTCGGTGGAATGGACCACCGCCTCGGCCTGGTTCTTGGCCTCGACGACGGCCTTGCGCTTCTCGTCCTCAGCCCGGTTGGACTCGGCTTCCTTGACCATGGCCTCGATGTCGGAGTCCGACAGGCCGCCATTGGCCTGGATGCGGATCGACTGTTCCTTGGCCGTGGCCTTGTCGCGGGCCTGGACGTTGACGATGCCGTTGGCGTCGATGTCGAAGGTGACCTCGACCTGCGGCACGCCGCGGGGCGCCGGAGGAATGCCCACCAGGTCGAACTGACCCAGCAGCTTGTTGTCCGCCGCCATGGGGCGTTCGCCCTGGAAGACCCGGATGGTCACCGCCGACTGGTTGTCGTCGGCCGTGGAGAAGGTCTGTGAGCGCTTGGTCGGGATGGTGGTGTTACGCTCGATCAGCGGGGTGAACACGCCGCCCAGGGTCTCGATGCCGAGCGTCAGGGGGGTGACGTCCAGCAGCAGCACGTCCTTGACGTCGCCCTGCAGCACGCCGGCCTGGACCGCGGCGCCGAGCGCCACGACCTCGTCGGGGTTCACGCCCTTGTGGGGCTCACGGCCGAAGAACTCCTTCACCGCTTCCACGACCTTGGGCATGCGGGTCATGCCGCCGACCAGGATCACTTCGTCGATGTCGGACTTCTTCAGGCCGGCATCCTTCAGCGCCTGTTCGCAGGGGCCGATGGTGCGCGCCACCAGGTCTTCCACCAGGGCTTCCAGCTTGGCGCGGGAGAGCTTGATGTTCAGGTGCAGCGGGCCCGACGCGTTCATCGAGATGAAGGGCAGGTTGACCTCGTACTGGGCGGTCGAGGACAGCTCCTTCTTGGCCTTTTCGGCCTCTTCCTTCAGGCGCTGCAGGGCCAGCTTGTCCTTACGCAGGTCGACCGAGTTCTCTTTCTTGAACTCATCAGCCAGGTAGTCGACGATCCGCAGGTCGAAGTCCTCGCCGCCGAGGAAGGTGTCGCCATTGGTGGCCTTCACCTCAAAGACGCCGTCGCCGATCTCCAGGATCGAAACGTCGAAGGTCCCGCCGCCCAGGTCGTAGACGGCGATCTTCTTGCCGTCGTTCTTCTCGAGGCCATAGGCCAGCGCCGCGGCGGTGGGCTCGTTGATGATGCGGAGGACTTCCAGGCCGGCGATCTTGCCAGCGTCCTTGGTGGCCTGACGCTGGGCGTCATTGAAATAGGCCGGGACGGTGATGACCGCCTTTTCGACCTTCTCGCCCAGGTGCTGCTCGGCGGCTTCCTTCATCTTCTGAAGGATGAAGGCCGAGATCTGCTGGGGGGAGTAATCCTTGCCATGGGCCTTCACCCAGGCGTCGCCGCTGGGGCCCTTGACGATGTCGTAGGGCACCATGCCCTTGTCCTTCTCCACCGTCGGATCGCTGTACTGGCGGCCAATCAGGCGCTTGATGGCGAAGAGGGTATTGGAGGGGTTGGTGACCGCCTGGCGCTTGGCCGGCTGGCCGACGAGGCGTTCGCCGTCGTCGAGGATGGCGACCACCGAAGGGGTGGTCCGGGCGCCTTCGGCGTTCTCGATCACTTTCGGCGTCTTGCCGTCCATGATGGCCACGCACGAATTGGTGGTGCCGAGGTCGAT
This sequence comes from Caulobacteraceae bacterium UBA3198, assembly GCA_002363865.1. Taxonomy (GTDB): domain Bacteria; phylum Pseudomonadota; class Alphaproteobacteria; order Caulobacterales; family Caulobacteraceae; genus Phenylobacterium. The sequence continues at coordinate 318,096 of DEWY01000006.1, read as the reverse complement.
GCCGATAATCTTGCTCATATCGAGTCCTGCTCGCTCCTTGTTGGCGGACGGCGCGTGGTGGGCCTTCTAGTGAAGCGCCCCGGTTCTTGTCACCGCCCCCGGTCGAAAAAGGGTCTCGGGCGGTTAGCCCAAACAGGGCGCCGCCGTCGAGTCGCGATATGGGGCTCTTGATAGCCGCTACAAGTCCAATGCCCCTAAACTTTCCGGGGTTTATCGGGTCCAAACGCGCAAAATCCGGCCAGAAATGCGCCATAGGCGAGGGGGGAATAGGGGGTCGGAGCGCGGCGACTCGCCAGGAAGGCGTGCTGCACAACCATGGCCTGTTGCTCGATATTGAGGTCGTGAAAGCTGTGGCCCGACATCAGGTCATAGGCATAGGCCTCCGGGCCGTCGCCGCAGCGGAGCTTGGCCCCCAGCAGGCCGATCCCCCGCTGGGCCTGCCAGACATGGGTCAGTTCGTGCACGAAGAGTCCCTGCAGGCCGAGCGACGCCTGGGAGAAGTCCGCCGCCGCGGCCCTGTGCGGAAAGACCATCAACCGCGAGCCCGCCGCAAACGCCCGCGGCCAGAGCGGCTGGCTCAGGATCCGGATGCGCCGCGGCTCCAGGCCTTGGCCGAACATCTCCCGTCCCAGGGCGGCTTCCCCCTCGGTCAGGGAGCGCAGGCTGAGCGGCTTCATGCGGGCATACGGGGTCATGGTCGCTTATATGGGGCCTGATGGCGCCGCTCTCGCAAACTGGATTTCGTCTCATCCCCGCAGCCCTGAGCGTCGGCGCCCAGGCCGCCTTGCTGACCGAGGTGCTGGCCAGGGTGGCGCAGGCGCCCTTCTACCGGCCGGTGACGCCGGGCGGAAAGCCGATGAGCGTGGAGATGACCAATCTCGGCCCGCTGGGCTGGGTCACCGACGCCGGGGGCTATCGCTATCAGCCGACCCACCCGCAGACGGGCGAGCCGTGGCCCGATATCCCGCAGGCGCTGCTTGATCTGTGGGCCGAGGCGGCGGGGGCCGGCGCGCCGCCGGACGCCTGTCTGGTCAATCTTTATCGCGAGGGGGCCCGCATGGGCCTGCATCAGGACAAGGACGAGGCCGACTTCGCCCATCCGGTGCTGTCTGTGTCCCTGGGCGATACGGCCGTCTTCCGCCTGGGGGGCGTGAGCCGCCGAGATCCGACCGCCTCGGTGCGCCTGGCGTCGGGCGATGTGTGCGTGCTGGCTGGACCGGCCCGCCTGGCCCATCACGGGATCGACCGGGTGCTGGTCGGCTCCTCGCGTCTGGTTCCCGGCGGTGGGCGTATCAACCTCACCCTGCGGCGGGCGGGGCCAGGGCCGGGCTGAAGCCTGGACTCCCCGCAGGCGGGCCCGCAGGATCGCGGGAAACCATATGTGGAGGACGCCCATGACCACGCTCACCCGCCCTGACGGCACACAGCCCTCAGACCTCAACCTGTCGCGCCGGGGCCTCGCGGTCGCCGCCCTCGGCGGTTACGCCGCCTTCGCGCTGTCGGCCCAGGCCGAGCCCATCAGCACGCCTGAGACCGGCCTCATCACCGAAACAGTGCAACTGTCGCCGGCCGACACCCAGATTCCCGCCTACCTGGCCCGGCCTGCGGCCGAGGGCGCCTATCCCGTGGTGATCGTCGTCTCCGAGATTTTTGGGATCCACGAATACATCCGCGATGTCTGCCGCCGCCTGGCGCAGCTCGGCTATGTGGCCATGGCGCCGGATTTCTTCGCCCGGGCCGGAGACCCGTCAGGCCTCACCGATTATGCCGAGATCCGCAAGATCGTCGCCACGGCCACCGACCCGCAGGTCATGGGGGACCTGTCAGCGGCCATGGCCTTCCTGAAGGCGAAGGATTACGCAAAGGCCGAGGCTGCGGCGATCACCGGTTTCTGCTGGGGCGGCAACATCACCTGGCAGGCCTGCCAGCGCCTGAACTACTTCAAGGCCGGCGTGGCCTGGTATGGCCGACTGGCGCGGCCCGCCGACGCCCCAGCCGACGAACGCCAGTGGCCCGTCGACATGGCCGCGGATCTGTCGGCCCCGGTGCTCGGCCTCTATGCCGGCAAGGACCAGGGCATCCCGCTGGAGCATGTGGAGCAGATGCGCGCCGCCCTGGCTGCGGCGGGCAAGACCGACAGCGAGATCATCGTCTATCCGGACTCCCAACACGGCTTCCATGCCGACTACCGCTCGGCCTATGACGCCTCCGCCGCCAAGGATGGCTGGGCCCGCATGCTGGCCCATTTCGCCGCGCACGGCGTCGCGCCAGGGGCGGCATAAGCGCGGCATGTTTCCGCAGGGCTGCGGCTGCGTTTAGGTACGCACGACCCGCATCACACGAGAGCCGCAGCCCATGGATCCCGCCCTTCGACAGTTTCTGATCCGCTGGCCCCAGACCCTGGCGGTGGGGGCCATCACCCTCGCGCCCCTGGCCTTGACGGTCTGGGCGCTCTGGCTGTTGGCCAAGCTCGCCTCGCTGCTCGGCGCCCTGGTGATCCGGCCGCTGACCTCCCTGGGCGGCGGCGAGGAGGGGGGCGTCTTCACCACCATTCTGGAAATCCTTACCGCCCTGGTCATCCTGACCATTGTCGGCGTCCTGGCCCGCGGGGCCGCGGGGCGAGCCTTTGGCCAGGCGGTGGACGACCTGGTGGGCCGCATCCCCATCGGCCGGACCATCTACGCCTCGGCGCAGAAGCTGATCGCCAGCTTCCAGTCGCCGATGGAGAAGGCGCAGAAGGTGGTGCTGATCGAGTTCCCGTCCGAGGAGATGAAGACCGTGGGCCTGGTCACCCAGATCTTCCGGGCGGCGGACACCGGCGAAGAGTTGGCGGCGGTCTATGTGCCGACGACGCCCAACCCGACATCAGGCTATGTGGAAATTGTGCCGGTCAGCCGCCTGGTCTGGCTGGACTGGACGCTGAACGAAGCCATCCAGTTCATCGTCTCGGCCGGGGTGACCGCGCCGGACGCCATTAAGTACAGAGACAAGGGCCGTCCGCCTCTGGCCGGACCCGACGCGCCGCCGGACGCGCCGCCGGCCTCCTGAGACCCAGGCCCTCAGAAGGGGGGCAGCTCGCTCAGGCCGTCCACCAGGTCGCCGATAGCGTCGCCGCTCTGAGGCGCAGCCGGCGCTTTCGGCGCAGGCGCCTTGGGCGGCGGCGCGGCCTTTGGGGCGGGGGCCGGGGCGGGCTCATCGGGGACCTGCAGGGCCGGCACCTGGGGGTCGGCCTGGGCGGTTTCGGCTGGCTCGGCGGCCGCAGGCTCGTCCTCGGTCGACTCCGCCGTCGAGACCGGCGCCGCGCTCGGGCCATCCATATCGAGGGCCTGGGCCTCGGTGGCGTTCACCGCGGGCGCCCCGTCTTCGGCGGCCACCTCACCAGGCAGGCGTCCGCCCCGCGGCTCGGCGCCCAGGACGCCCAGGACGAAGGCGCCGGTGGCGCAGGTCAGCAGCAACAGCGCCACGAGGCGCAGGACGGGTCGAGGAACGGTCCACATGGGGCGAAACCTAGTGCGCTGCGTCGCGAAGCGGAAGCGCGATCATCACCAAAGAGACTGAGGGTAGGGGGGCGGGCGACGGGTCGGGGTAAACGCCTCTTAACCCTCCGCAGCCATAGATGGGCGCCAGTCGATTGGAGGCCCCATGGCGCGCGCGGCGCGAAAATCTGGTCTTGAGCTTGGGCTCTATATCGCCCGGCTCGCCTGGACCCATCCCCTGACCGCACGCCTGCGGGGCGGGATGCTGGCGGCCGCCGGTGTGGCCGCGGCCCTGGCGCTCGCCACCTATAACGCCGCCGATCCCAGCCTGAACGCCGCCAGCGGGCGCCCGCCGTTGAACGTGCTGGGTCAGCCTGGCGCCGTCATCGCCGATATCGCCGTCCAGTCCCTGGGCCTGGCGGCGGCCCTGGCCGCCCTGATCATGGTGCTGCTCGGCCTTTCCCGCGCCCTGTCGCCGGACCCCGACGCCAACCGCGCTGATCTGCGCCTGCGCGCTGCGATCGGTCTGCTGGGCGTCCTGGCCCTGGCCGCCCTGATGGCTTGGCCCGCGCCCCCGGCCATCTGGCCGCTGGCCAAGGGACTTGGCGGCTTCTGGGGCCATGGGGTGTTGTCGGCCCTGGCGGGTCTGCTGGACTTCGCCCGCATCCCGGCGGCCCGGCCTCTGGCGGCCCTGAGCCTCGGTCTCGCCGGCGCCGCCGCCTTGGCCTTCGCCCTGGGAATCCGACGGCTGAACTTCACGGCCCTGGGAGAGGGGCTGACGCAGGCCCTGACCCCCCGCCCGAAGGTCGAGCTCGAGCCCCCGGCGCCGCCCGCGCCGGCTCGCGCCGCCCGGGCCCGCCGCGCCGCCAAGGCGGCCGAGATTCCGCCCCAGGCCCTCGGCCCGGCCCCCGGCGTCGTTGCCCCGGCCGTGGCCGAGCCCGCCGCCGAATCCCTCGACGCTGCGCCCGGTCTCAATATTCGCGCGCCTAAGACGCCGCCTCAGGCCTCCTCCCGCGAGACCCGCGAAAACCAGGGCGTGTTCGATTTCGTCCGGCCTGACGGCTTCTCACTGCCCGAGCTCTCCATGCTGGCCAAGCCCAAGCCCCGGGCGGCGGCCTTCGACGAGGGCGCCCTGCGCCAGAACGCCCAGCTGCTGGAAGGCGTGCTCGCCGAGTTCGGGGTCCGCGGCCAGATCGACCAGATCCGGCCTGGCCCCGTGGTCACCCTCTATGAACTCGTGCCCGCGCCTGGCGTGAAGTCCGCCCGGGTGGTGGCGCTGTCGGACGATATCGCCCGCTCCATGTCCGTCGCCGCCTGCCGCGTGGCCGTGGTGCCGGGCCGCAACGCCATCGGCATCGAGCTGCCCAATCAGAAGCGCGAGACCGTCTATCTGCGCGACCTGCTGGCCAGCCCCGAATACGAACGCTCGACGCTGGCCCTGCCCATGGCGCTGGGCGAGAATATCGGCGGCGAACCCTATATCGCCGACCTGTCGAAGATGCCTCACCTGCTGATCGCCGGCACCACCGGCTCGGGCAAGTCGGTGGGGGTCAACGCCATGATCCTGTCGATCCTCTACCGGCTGGCGCCGGACCAGTGCCGGTTCATCATGATCGACCCGAAGATGCTGGAGCTGTCGGTCTATGACGGCATCCCGCACCTGCTGGCGCCCGTCGTCACCGATCCGAAGAAAGCCATCGTCGCGCTGAAATGGACCGTGCGCGAGATGGAGGACCGCTATCGCCTGATGTCCAAGATCGGCGTGCGCAATGTCGCCTCGTACAACGAGCGGGCCAAGGAGGCCGCGGCCAAGGGCGAGCACTTCGAGCGCACCGTTCAGACCGGCTTCGATGAGGGCGGTCGGCCGGTCTATGAGAGCGAGCGCATTGATCCCAAGCCCATGCCCTATCTGGTGGTGGTCATCGATGAGGTGGCCGACCTGATGCTGGTGGCCGGCAAGGATGTGGAGGGCGCGGTCCAGCGCCTGGCCCAGATGGCCCGGGCGGCCGGCATCCACCTGATCATGGCCACGCAGCGTCCCTCGGTGGACGTGATCACCGGCACCATCAAGGCCAACTTCCCGACGCGGATATCCTTCCAGGTCACCTCGAAGATCGACAGCCGAACCATCCTGGGCGAACAGGGCGGCGAGCAGCTGCTGGGTCAGGGCGACATGCTCTACATGGCCGGCGGCGGGCGGATCACCCGCCTGCACGGCCCCTTCGTCTCCGACGAGGAGGTGGAGGCGGTGGCCAAATACCTGCGCGCCCAGGGCGAGCCGCAATATGTGGAGGACGTCACCGCCGGGGGCGATGACGAGGACGGCGGCGGGGGCGATGACTTCGGGGCCGGTGGCAATTCCGGCGACGATCTCTACGACCGCGCCGTGGCCGTGGTCACCCGCGACGGCAAGGCCTCCACCAGCTACGTCCAGCGCCGGCTGCAGATCGGCTACAACCGCGCGGCCTCGCTCATCGAACGGATGGAGCAGGAGGGCGTGGTCAGCCCCGCCAACCACGCGGGCAAGCGTGAAATCCTGGTGGGTGCGCCGCCCTGATCGGGGCGGATCCTGCCTGATCGGCAAGGGGTGGGCGCGCCCGACGAAGTCCGGACGGGGCTTGGGGGGAGAGAAGCGTCACAGTCTCACGCCCGGCGCGCCCTGCGCAGGTCCGGCTGACGTCTTTCGACAGTCGTGGGGGGATGCCGTCCCGCGCCCTCAACAGATTGGATTGCCGGGAAAAAATTCAAGCGCCTGCGACCTTTTGGCGCCCTGAATTGGGTAGGCCCTTCCCTTGCGTCGCATCAAAGGCCCGCCGGAGGCCGTAGATGGGGGCGGAGCGACCCTTTTTCAGGAGCCGACGCCATGGGCGCGAGCATTGTCATCGGAGCCGGCGGCGGCATCGGCGGAGCCCTGGTCAAGCGCCTGGCCGCGCAGCCCCATGGCGGTCCGGTGCTGGCCCTGTCCCGCACCCGGCCTGACGCCCTGCCGGCGGGCGTGACCTGGGGGCCAATCGATCTGAACGATGAGGCGTCCATCGCCGCGGCCGCCGCAGCCATCGACGCCGAGACGCCCCTGGACCGGGTTCTGGTGGCTACCGGCCGACTGCAGGCCCTGGGGCGGCCGCCCGAAAAATCCTGGCGACACCTGGAGGCCGAAGCGCTGATCGCGGCCTTCGCCGACAATGCGGTGGGGCCGGCCTTGGCGGCCAAGCACTTCCTGCCGCGCCTGCCCCGGGACCGCAGGAGCGTGTTCGCCGCCCTGTCAGCCCGGGTGGGCAGCATCGAGGATAACCGCCTGGGGGGCTGGTACGGCTATCGGGCCTCCAAGGCCGCCCTCAATCAGCTGGTCCGGTCCCTGGCCATCGAACTGGCCCGCCAGCGGCCCCAGGCCATCTGTGTCGCCCTGCACCCGGGCACTGTGGATACGGGCCTGTCGGCGCCGTTCCAGGGCGCGGTGAGCGCCGAGAAGCTCTTCACCCCCGACTTCGCCGCCGAGCGCCTGCTTGCTGTGGTGGACGGGCTCGGCCCCGCCGACAACGGCGGCTTCTTCGCCTGGGACGGTGCGCCCATCCCATGGTGAGGCGGCTGATCCTGGTGCTGGGCGACCAGCTGTCGCCCCCGAACAGGCTCTCTTCCCTGCGCGAGGCCGATCCTGGCCGGGACGTCGTGCTGATGGTCGAGGCGGCTGAGGAGATGACCTACGCGCCGCACCATCGCCAGAAGCTGGTCATGGTCCTGGCGGCCATGCGTCAGCACGCCGAGGCTCTGCGGGGGACGGGCTTCGAGGTGCGCTATGTCCGCCACGATGATCCCGCCACCAGCGGCGGTCTGACCGGGGAACTGCGCCGCGCGGCCAACGATCTGCAGCCCGAAGAGATCTGGCTCACCCGGTCAGGCGAGTGGCGTCTGGAACGGGCGTTCGATGATCTCGAGGTCAGCCTGTCCGCGCCGATCCGGCGCCTGGCCGATGATCGCTACCTCTGTGACGCCGAGACCTTCGAGCGCTGGGCCAAGGGGCGGCGGGAGCTTCGCATGGAGTTCTTCTACCGCGACATGCGCCGTCGACACGGGATCCTCATGCAGGGGGATCAGCCGGCCGGAGGGCGCTGGAACTTCGACGCGGAGAACCGTCGACGGCTGCCCAAGGGGGCCAGCACTCCGGAGCGGCTGATCATCTCGCCCAATGCGGTGACGCAAGGGCTGATCGCCGAGATCGCGACCCTGTCGCCGGATGGGTTCGGCGAGCTTGACGCCTTTGGGTGGGCGACCAACCTCCAGGAGGCCGAAGACCTCGCCCGCCACTTCTTCGCAGATATTCTCCCAGGCTTTGGAGACCACCAGGACGCCATGGCGCGCGGCGAACCCTGGCTCTGGCACGGCCGGCTTTCAGCGGCCCTGAACCTAGGCCTGCTCGACCCTCTCGATCTCTGTCGCCGGGCCGAGGCCCAGTGGCGGGCCGGGCGCGCGCCGCTGAACGCGGTGGAGGGGTTCATCCGCCAGATCCTTGGCTGGCGGGAGTTTCGTGCGCGGGATCTACTGGCTGAAGATGCCGGCCTATCTGGACACCAATGCGCTGGGCGCCGCCAACCGCCTGCCGGACTTCTATTGGTCGGGGGAGACCGACATGGCCTGCGTGGCCGCCGTGGTGGCCGAGACGAGGGCTCACGCCTATGCGCACCACATCCAGCGGCTGATGGTGACCGGCAATCTCGCCATGCTGCTGGGCGTCGCGCCGGCGGAGATCAACGCCTGGTATCTGGGGGTTTACGCCGACGCCTATGAATGGGTGGAGGCGCCCAACACCCATGGCATGGCCACCTATGCCGATGGCGGCCTGGTGGGGTCCAAGTCCTATGCGGCCAGCGGGGCCTATATCAACCGGATGAGCGACTACTGCGGGGCCTGCGCCTATGAGGTGAAGGATCGCCTGGGCGAGCGGGCCTGTCCCTTCAACAGCCTCTACTGGGACTTCCTGGATCGGAACGCGGCGCGGCTGGACGCCAATCCGCGCATGGCGCTGCCCTACAAGAATCTGGCCCGCCTGGACGCGGCTGAAAAACAGGCGATCGCTGAGCGCGCTGAGGCGCTTCGCCAGAGCTTCGGCGCCACGCCGCTTCAGGCTGAGGGGCGCGTCAGCACATAGAGGGCGCAGAAGGTCAGGACGACGCCGACGCCGATGGGGACCCACGGGTTCGCGGCGGTGAGCATCACAACGACGAGGCTGATCCCCATGCCGATCACAGCCGCCAGCTTGGCCCGCGTCGGGATCGCGCCGTTCCGGTCCCAGGCCCGCAGGGTGGGGCCGAACCGCTTGTGGGCGTAGAGCCTCGCCCGCAGCTTTGGCGCGCTCTTGCCGAACGCCCAGGCTGCGATGATCAGGAAGATCGTGGTCGGCAGGAGCGGCAGGAAGGCCCCGAGCACGCCCAGCCCCAGGGCGGCCAATCCCACGGCCCGGTAGAACAGGGCCGCCGCAGGGGAGATGGACGGGGCCGCCTCAGGCTCCTCCTGGGGTGATGCTAGGGGATCGCTCGGCGCCGACATCTCAGGAGCATGCCACAGGTCTTGCGAAGAGATCGCAGAAAAGAACTGCGCCTCAGCCCCGCATCAGGGCGGGTTCAAAACGGATCAGAGCCTCGGCCACCTGGGGGTCGGGCGCCAGGTTGCGGATCACCGTCGCCAGGCCGCGACTGATCTCTCGCTGGCGTGCGCCGTCCACCCCCTCCAGGGCCTGCCGGTTGAAGGCCAGGAGCTGATCGACGGCCTGATCGTAGGTGTCCTGGCCCTGGCGGGTCAGGGTGAGATGCACTTGCCGACGATCGGCGGCAGGGGTGCTTCGGCTCATCAGCTCGCGCTTGACCAGCTGATCCACGCTGCGGGTGAGGGTGGTGCGGTCCACCGCTGTAAACGCGGCCAGATCCGACATCGAACAGACGCCGAACCGCCGCACGGTCGAGATGGCGCGCCATTGTCCGAGGCTGAGCCCCAGGGGGCTCAGGGCGCGCTCGAACGCCGCGTCACGGCGTCGCACAGCCTGAAACAGCAGATAGAAGAAGTACTCCGGCACATCGAGGCCAAACTCTGCCTCCGTGTCCACGGACCGCAGTTCAGCTTTGGATTCAGTCATATAACAATGATCCCCCCGCCCTAGAGAGCATGGGTTTGCGCGAGAGCACAAGTCGCATCTGCAAATGGTGTAAACGCACGGGTGTGTTGACAGGCCCGCCCTGCGCCCGTAGTCAGCGGGCCACAGTCACACGACGCCGTTATGCGGTCGCCGCGCGAGAGCTCCTCGCAGCGTGCGAACGCCGGCCGCCATCATTACCAGAGGTTTCCATGGGTGGACCGCCAGAGGCGGGCCTCGACGACCTTCGTCGTCAGCTTGTCGATTTGCAGAGTGATGTCCGGCGGCTCACCGCCTATGGCCGGGCCGTAGCCACGGCCGTGGCGACCCTGTCACCGGCGGCCCACACCGCCCTGGTTCAGGCGCTGGGAGGTGAGGATCTGCCCCTGGACAACGCTGTTCAGGGGGAGCTGTTCGAGCGGTCGGGCCGCGTCCAGGCGCTGGTCCGCTCCGATGCGGCGCTGGCGCGGGACCTGGAGCGCGCCCTGGTGGCCCATGCCGCCGACCTGGACTCCGACGAGCAGGATGATCGGCGCCACAGGGCCCTGGGCTGACTTCGCCTAGAAATCCAACCGCCAGAGCGCTTCGATGAGTTCGGCCGGTTCGAACGGCTTGACGATCCATCCGGCGACGCCGGCTTCCCGGCCCCGGGCCTGCTTAGCGTCCGCATCCTCGCTGGATACGATCATCACCGGCACATCGGAGAAGTCGGGTCGCGATCGGATCGCCGCCAGAAGGGCGAAGCCGTCCATCTCCGGCATGTTGAGGTCGGTCAGCACGACGTCAGGGCGCCGCGCCGCCATGATGGAGAGCGCGCTCGCACCGTCCTCGGCCACCCAGACCTCGTAGCCCACCGCGCTGAGGACGTCCTCCAGCAGCAGCCGGATGACCGGGGAGTCGTCGACGACCAGGACGCGGGTTGGTCCGCGCACCTGCTGCGGCGCCCGCCGCGCCTCAGGGCCGGACATGCGGATCGCCTGAAGTGTAGATGCGGCCTGCATGACGTGCGGCGGGTCCAAGACGTGACAGGGAGAAGCGCTCCTCGCATCCATTCGCTGATGCGATGAAAAATACGGTTAAGGGCGAGAAATTTCTCTAATAGGAGAATCCGCTTGTGCAGGCAAGATGCTGCGCTGCGGCGAAGGGATCGAGATCCTAGTCTTCCAACAAGCAGTCGCCCGAGTGGATCAGCAGGATGCGGGCGGGCGTCTCGTCCTGCGCCGTCAGGGCGAAGCCCATCTCAGCGTCGAAATAGACGCCGTCGCCCTGAGCGACCGACAGGGGCGCATAGGCGTCGGAATGCATGAGGGCCCGCCCTTCCAGGACCATCAGATAAGCTTCCCCCGGCGCCCGAAGCAGGCCGCCGGTATGCTGGGTCGCGACCACCTCGAGCACCACCGGGGTGAAGTGGCGCCGCAGAAGCTCTGTAGCGCCGGCGATCCCTGAGGCCCCGCCCAGTTCGCGGAGTTCTCCCTGGCCGGCGCGGATCACGGCGCGCCGCGCCGCCTGAGGCGGCGCAGGGCCGTCCAGGGGCGCCTGACGCACCAGGTGATCGATATCCACTTCAAGCGCCCGGCAGAGCCGGATCAACACCTCATAGCCGAGCGAGGTCTGGCCGAGCTCAACCTTGGACAGGCTCGACAGGGGGACGCCAGAGCGGGCGCTGAGGTCGGCAAGGGTCCAGCCCCTGTCCCGCCGCAGCCGTCGGATGGCGGCGCCAGCGGCCGCGGACAGGCGGTTGGTCATCAGGCGGACTTGCGAAGCCGACGGGTGGTCAATGGGCATCTCCGGGGCGAGGCGCCATGCTTAAGCCCGATGAACGGCCAAGGCCAAGCTGAGTTGGTCGGCCATCATGTCTTTCAGCCGCTGCGGCCCCAGGATCTCCACCTTGTCGCCCCAGCTGAACAGATGCCAGGCCAGTTCGCGCATGCCGCTGGCCCGGAAGGCGATCAGCACTGACCCGTCCGGTTGCGGCGTGATCTCCTGGGTGGAGTGAAAGCGCCAGCCGAGGGCCTCTTCGGCGCCATGCGGCCGGACCCGCAGGCGCACCGCCTCCACCTCGTCCTGATAGATGCCGAAGCTGCGATCGACGAAGGCGGCCAGGGAAAAGTCGGCCGGCGGGGCGGCGGGCCGATCGAGCAGCGCCACCTCCGCCATCCGGTCCAGCCGCCAGGTGCGCGGGGCGCCGCCCTCCCCCTCGGCGGCGAGCAGATAGTTGCTGCGCCCGAACAATAGGCCGAGCGGGGTCACCTCCCGCCGGCGACCGGGCGTGCGGCCGCCCAGATAGACGAAGGCCAGCTGGCGCAGGCTGACGATCGCCTCACGGACCAGGCGGAGCACGGTCTCGTCCTCGAAGGGACGGGGCCCAGGCGCCAGCGCGATGGCCTCGGCCTGCAGCATGGCTTCCAGGTCCGGCGCCAGGCGTCGTCGCGCCGGGGCCCGCATGGCCGACAGGACCTTAGTTTCCAGCCTGGCCAGGGCCGCCGCGCGGCCCCGGGCGCCGGCGGCGCGAAACTGCTCGGCGGCGGCGCGCAGGGCGCCCAGCTCCTCAGCGTCGGGGGTCTGGAACAGGGCGTCGAGCCCGGCCGGGATGCGAAATCGCCGTGTGGGCGGATCCTCGATCTCCTCGAACTGCGGAAAGAGGTCGCGCAGGGCGTCGCGCATGCGCTCGGCCGTGCGCCGGCCGACCCCGATCTCCTGGGCCATCTCATCCAGGGTCATCCCCTCGGCGGTGCTGGCCAGGGCGCGGGCCAGCTCAAGCAACAGGGCGGCTTTCTCGTGACGCATCGAATTCTCCTACGTCCGATTCTGACGCATCTCCCCTCTAGGGTCCAGGATGTCGAGAGGAAACGGAGACCCCCATGCGCGCTTCCCGCCCCACATCCCGCCGCCGGACCAGCTCGCCGGCCCCGCTGCTGGACCTCGCCCCGCGCCCGGAGAAGCCAGGCGCCGACCTGATCGCCGCGGTCCTGACCCACGCCGACCTGGAGACCCGCCTGACGCCCCGTCGGGTGCGCCGGTCCCTGTCGCCCTATCGCGCCGCCGAACTGCGCGAGGCCGGCCGGCTCAACGCGGCTGAAGCCGCCCGCAGCCTCGACCTGGCGGTGATCTGGGACGAGGCCGAGGCCGAGGTCGTGCGGGTGATCGATGACGCGCCCCTTCGTCACAAGGCTCAGGCCGGGCCAGACTGGTGGGAAGACGCCTGGGATGACGAGGGGCTCTGGCAGGCGCCGGCCGCGCGTCCTGTCCTGCGCACCGTTGAGGGGGGACGTCGATGACCGCGCCCCGGCCGATGTTTGCGCCGACCCTGTTCCAGGCCCGGCTGCCCGGCGCGGCCCCCGCGCAGCTTCGCCGCCGCCTTGACCGGCCCCCCGCCACGGTTCAAGGGGCCGGCCATGTCGAGAGCCACCCCCGCCACCCAGGTCCTTGATCGGGCCGGCGTCCCCTACGCCCTGCATGTCTATGACTATGCCCCGGCGCCCGGACGGATCGGCCTGCAGGCCGCCGCCGGTCTTGGCGTCGATCCCGGGCAGGTGCTCAAGACCCTGATGGTGCTTGTGGATGGCCGGGGTCTGTGCGCCATCCTGCCGTCTGACCGGGAGGCGTCCCTGAAGCAACTGGCCCGGGCGGTCGGCGGCAAGGCGGCGCAGATGATGGCGCCCGCCGCAGCCGAACGCGCCACCGGCTACAAGATCGGCGGCGTCAGCCCCTTCGGCCAGCGCAAGCCTGCGCCCGTGCTGGTGGAGGCCAGCGCCCTTGACCACGCCCAGGTGTTCGTCAACGGCGGCCAGCGGGGCTTGCAGATCCGCCTGGCCCCGCGCGACCTGATCGCCGTCCTCGACGCGCAGACCGCTGTGTTCGCCTGACGCCTTTCTCGGCTGAAGCAAAGGCTTTGGCGCCGTTGCGTCAACAGGCGTAGGTTACCGACGTTCACTCGTCATCCCGGAGGGCAGATGGGTACGACGGCGACGACCTCGGCGGTGCTGGCGCGCAGACGCAGCTATCATGTGGGCAATGTCCGCTCGCAGCTGTCATCGGCCGCCAGCGCCCTGCTGGAGACCGAAGGCGCCTCGGCGCTCAGCCTGCGGGCCATCGCCCGCCGGACGGGCGTGGCCCTGGGCACCGTCTATTATCACTATGCCGACAAGCACGCGCTTCTCGCCGGCCTGGCCGCCGAGGGGTTCCGCGACCTGGCGGCGGCCCTGCGCACGGCCACCGAGGCCCGGGGGGAGGGTGGCGGAATTCGAGCCGCCGGTATGGCCTATCTGAGCTTTGTCCGGGCCCGTCCGGCGCTCTATGGCTTGATGTATGAAATGCGCGACGTCGGCCGCCGCGAGGAGGTCGAACAAGCCGAAAGCGCGGCCTTCTCCGAGATGGTCCGCGCCGCCTCCGAGGACCTTCGACCCGGCGCCGAGCCCGAGGCGGTCCGGCAGGTCGCCCAGGCGATCTGGGCCTGCGCCCGGGGAATCGCCGCCCTGGCCCTGGCCCGTGGCGGCGCGGGCCGGCTGGACAATGAGACGGTGCGGGACGCCGTGCAGGGCCTCGAAATCCTGGTCTCCGGCCCCTGAATTCGCCTGTGACGGGCGCTGGCGCCCCCTAATGAATTTTCACCTATCCGAACAGTGTTCGACTGTTCCAGCTTGACCCTTATCAACTTCGCACGACGGGCCAATCAAGAGCCTGCGGCGGCTGGGAGGAAAACAATGACCAACATCCTGCGCTTGCGCAGCCTATTCATCATGGGCGCCTCTACCGCGGCCATCGCCGCAGCGACGCCAGCTCTGGCCCAGCAGGCCACCATGCTCGAGGAGCTCGTCGTCACCGCCGAGCGCCGCGACCAGAGCCTGCAGGATGTGCCCGTCGCCGTGACGGCCTACACCAGCGAGCGCCGCGATCTTCTAGGCATCGCCACGGTCGAGGATCTGGCCCGCTCGTCGCCGAGCGTCGCCTACACCAACAATGACCGCCTCTCCATCCGGGGCTTTGGCCGTCTGACCAACGCCATCGGCACCGACCCGTCGGTGGCCCTCTATTCCGACGGCATCTTCTCCAACTCGATGGCGGACTCCTCGACCCCGTCCCTGTTCATCGAGCGGACCGAAATCCTGCGCGGCCCTCAGGGCACCCTCTACGGCCGTAACTCGGTCGGCGGCGCCCTGAACATCATCGGCAAGCGTCCGGCCTACGAGTTCGAAGGCGAGTTCCGCGGCGCCGTGGGCAATTACGGCACCTGGCAGACCGACCTGCTGATGAGCGGCCCGGTGACCGAGGGCCTCCGCGTCCTGGTCGGCGGCTCGCTGCAGCGTCGGGAAGAGGGCTTCATCGAGAATGTCGGCCCCGCCGGCGACACCAGCGCGGTCAAGCGCTGGATGTTCGAAGCGCAGGTCGAGGCCGATCTGGGCGAGAACATCGTGGCGCGCCTGCGCTACTCGAAGTTCGACTGGGACGACTCCTATGGCGTCGGTAACGTGCATGAGGCGGTCATCTCGCCCTATGACACCGCCTCGATTACCGGTCTCGGCAATGCGGCCCTCTATTACAACCCGACCTTCGGGTTCGCCGGGGTCAATCCGGGCACGGCCGACGAGTACAGGATCAACACCAACCAGACCAATGAGGGCAAGCTCAGCGACCACAATCGCCTGCACTTCGACCTGACCTGGGACCTGGGCGGCGCGACTCTGAAGTACCTCGCCGGCTACCAGGAGTACGTCTACAACACCAATGGCGATGAAGACCGCTCGGCCCGCACCGGGACCTACAGCGTTCCCGCCGCCACGCCGTTCGGCGCCTATACGGCGACCAATGTCTCGCCGGACCAACGCTTCTTCTATGAGGAAGACCAGAGCTGGTATTCCAACGAGATCAACCTGTCGTCCAACTCCGACGGTCCGCTGCAGTGGATCACCGGCCTCTACCAGTATCATCAGGACTATTCGCAGCCCCAGGGCCTGCGCGTCCTGGGCGATCCCGCCGTCCAGAACCCGTTGAACCTGGCCACCGGCGGCCTCGCGCCGCCGAACCCAGACGGCAACTACCTGTTTGTTGACGGGACGCTGGCGGTCGACTCCTACGCCGTCTTTGGCCAGATCGACTATGACCTGAACGAAGAATGGACCCTGACGGCCGGCCTGCGCTGGTCCAAGGACGAGAAGACCGGCACCGACTTCGCCCGCTATGTCTCGCGGACCAACACCACCACCACGGTGCTGGCGGCCGGGGGCGTTCCGGCGGTCGCCGGTCAGGGCCTGGCGGTCGACTTCACCACCTTTGTGGTCTGCGGCGGTCCGACCATCGCCACCTGCCTGGCCAACCCACTCTACAGCAACCTCCGGGCGGCGCCCGGCGGCGGCCTCGAGCGGGACCTGAGCGCCGAGTACGACGCCTTCACCGGCACCCTCGGCGTCCAGTGGCAGCCCGACGTCGACACCAACGCCTACCTTCGCTACAGCCGCGGCTACAAGTCGGGCGGGTGGCTGGCCTCCAACGGCCTGACGCCCTTCCCCTATGCCGACGCCGAATATGTGGACAACTACGAGCTGGGTCTGAAGAAGACCTGGGGCGGGGTGTTCCAGCTCAACACGGCCCTGTTCTACGCCGACTATCAGGGCTTCCAGGCCCCGCTCACCGTGGTGCTGAACTCCACCACGGGGTCCACGGGCACCCAGTTCCTCAATCTGGAGGCCCGCAACTGGGGCCTCGAGGTCGAGGGGCAGTGGGCCCCGGTCCAGGGCCTGCAGCTGTTCGGCAGCTACGCCTATATCAATGCGGAGATCACCGAAGGCTGCTGCTACGTGGACACCAATGATCCGCGCGCCCTGCAGCCCAACGCCCGCCCGGTGGGCGCGCCGCTAGCCAATGGCAGCCGCAACCAGAGCCTGGTCGGCAGCCGTCTGCCCATGACGCCGGAACACAAGGTCAATGTGGGCGGCAACTACACCATGGACTTCACCGCCGGCAGCCTGACGCTGGGGGCGACCTACACCTACACCGACGACATGCAGACCGGCGTGTTCGGCTCCCCGCGCTACACCGCGCCGTCGAACGAAATCGTCGATCTGCGGGCCCTGTGGAAGGACGTCGAGGATCGCTTCACGATCATTGGCTACGTGAAGAACGCCACGGACGAGGTGGCCTATCAGAGCTCGAGCCCGAGCTCGGTGACGGGCATCGGCACCTTCCGCCAGACCGTGAAGCTCAACTTCCCCCGCACCTTCGGGGTGGAGCTGCAGTACCGCTTCTAAGCCCAACGGCTTGGATCAGAACTGGGGCGGCGCGGGTTTCCCGCGTCGCCCTTTTTCTTATCCGCCCCCTCCTCGGCTGGAGGCGCCCCGTAAGCGGCCGGCATAGTCCACTTGGATCATGCGCCCACCGACCGACCCGTGGTGGAGCAGTGCGACAGTTTCGCACACGCTTACACAGGGGCTCTTCATCATGCGATTGTTCGCAGCCGGTCTTTTCACCTCCATCGTCCTGGCGGTCTCCGCCCCAGCGGGCGTCGCGCTCGCCCAGGCGGGCGACACCACCGTCACCCTGGCCGACGGCACCCGGATCGTGACGACGATCCGCGGTCTCAACGACATCACCATTCAGATCAGCGGCGGCCCCAATTTCGGGAACAATCCGGCCACGGTGAACTTCACCAGCGTCGCGCCGGGCGCCGGCGTGATCGACTATCGCGGCACCATCAGCCAGGGCGGAACCACCACGCCCTTCACCTGCCAGGTGAACACGGTCACCCAGGCGGTGACCGGCACCGGCGCCTGCGCCGTGGCCTTTGGGCAACCCTCGACGACGCCGCCCCCGCCGGTGACGCCGCCGACCACGCCGACCACCCCCACGACGCCGACAACCCCGACCACGCCCACAACGCCCACAACGCCGACGACCCCGACGACCCCGACCACGCCGCCGGTCATCGACGACGGGTCCATCACCGTGACCAATCCGGACGGCTCGGTGGTGACCCTCTCGGTTCCCGAGCAGGCCCTGATCTCGTTCGCCGAGGCCGACCAGTTGTTCATGGCCCTGATCGGCGACCGCATCGGCGTCGGCAGTCTGGACGGCTTCGTGAACGGGCGTCTGCGCGCCATGGGTATGGCCGCCCTCCAGGCCCAGATGCCCATGCAGCGCACCGAGCGGGACGGCTATCGCGGCGCCTCGGCCGGGGCCGCCGCGCCCGCGGCCGGCGTCTGGGTGAACGCCACCGGAACCTATGTGGAAGACGGCCGGCCGGGCTCGGGCCAGGATGGCTATGGCGGCGCCGTGGCGCTGGGCCTCGATGTCAGCACCGGCGACGTGATCCTCGGCGGCTTTGTCGCTCACAACCAGATCGACCTGGACGGGACCAACGCCAGCTATGAGTCCGACGGCTGGACCGGCGGCCTCTATGCCAGCTGGTCGCAGGATCCCGCCCTGCGCCTGACCGCCTCGGTGGCCTATGGCGCGTCCGAGGTGGAGTATGGCCGCACGGTCGGGGCCCTGCGCAGCTTCGGGACCACCGACCGCACGCAGCTGGTCGGCTCGATCTCTGCGGAGTCGCAGTTCGCCCTTGGGGAAAACTGGGTGGTGACGCCGGGCGTCGGGGTTTCGGTCTCATCATCGGAAACCGACGCCTATCAGGACAACGCCAACCGGCCGGTGGCCGGCAATGATGTGGACATGACCGTGCTGTCGGGCGGGGCTTCGCTGTTCTACACCGGCGGCGCCTGGCTGCCCTATGTGTCGGCCAGCGTGAACCATGAGA
Source organism: Caulobacteraceae bacterium UBA3198 (assembly GCA_002363865.1). GTDB lineage: Bacteria > Pseudomonadota > Alphaproteobacteria > Caulobacterales > Caulobacteraceae > Phenylobacterium. The sequence goes on along the minus strand of DEWY01000006.1, from coordinate 299,753 downwards.
CTGAGGGCGCACCTGGCGTCGACACGGACTACGGCCTGATCGGGGCGGGCGTGGCCATCCCGGTCTCGGACATGTTCAGCCTGGCCTTCACCGGCCAGGTGCTGGTGGGCAAGTCCAACCAGTCCCAGTCGACCTTTGGCGTCACCCTTCGCCGGGCCTTCTGATCACCCCATGTGGCGGCGCCTGACACCCCTGTTCGTGGCGCCGCTGCTGATCGCATCCCCCGTCGCCGCCCGACACGCCGACCCCCTAGGCGCCGGATGGATGCGGTTCGAAGTGGCGGCGGCGGGGCGCACCCTCGCCGCCGCCATGCCATCTGAGGCTCGGACAGGTCAGATCCTGACCGTCGTGATCGAGGGGGACGGCCGGGCCCATGACCGCCACGGCCGAGCCACCGCCGATCCCACGCCGGACCGCGCCGTAGGGCTCGCCCTCGCCGAGGCCTGGCCAGGGCCTACCGCCTGGCTGGGGCGGCCATGCCAATATGTGCGGGACGCCGCCTGCAAACCGGCAGACTGGACCACTCACAGGTTTTCCGAAGAGGCCGTGGCCATGACCGACGCCGCGGTCGGCGCCCTCATGGCGCGGGCCGGGGCCAAACAGGTGCGCCTGGTCGGCTGGTCCGGCGGCGGGGTGATGGCCACCCTGGTGGCCGCTCGCCGCACCGATGTCGTTGGTCTCGTGACCATCGCCGCGCCCCTGGACCTCAAGGCCTGGACCCGCAGCCGGGGCCTGAGCCCGTTGCAGGGTCTGGACCCTGCCGACCTGCCGCCCATTCCTGCGCCGCAGCTCCATCTGACCGGCGCCTTCGACCCGCTTGTAAGGCCCGTCGTTGTCAAGGAAACGGCCCGGCGATTGGCCGGGCCGAGGGGCCAGGTGGAGACCTGGCCCGAGCGTCATGACTGCTGCTGGGTGGCCCGCGTCGATGAGATCGCCGCGGGCCTTATCTCCCAGCCCTAGGCCTACTTGCCGCCCAGGGTCGCGCGCAGCATCCAGGCGTGCTTCTCGTGGGCTTCCAGCCGATCGGTGATGATGCCGGCGCTGGCCTCATCCTCGGCCTTCTGGGCCAGAGCCAGGGCCTCGCGGCAGGTGGCGATGACCGTCTCATGGTCGCTGGTCAGAGCCTGAAGCATCGACTGGGAGTCGCCTTCGGGATCACCGTCCTTGATCGAGCTGAGATTGCCAAAGGCGCCATAGCCCTGCGGCGCCAATTCGCCCAGGGAGCGGATTCGCTCCGCCACGTCGTCGATAGCCTGCCACATCTCGGTGTACTGCTCCATGAAGAGCGCGTGCAGAGACGAAAAGTTCGGGCCGCGGACGTTCCAGTGGAAGCCGTGGGTCTTCAGGTAGACCGCATAGGTGTCGGCCAGCATCCGCGAAAGGGCCTGGGCGACGGCCTTGCGGTCCTCGACGTTCAGTCCGGTCTTGATCTTCTCGACCATGAATTCAGCTCCTTTGGTGTCTTACAGCTCAGCTTGTGACCGAACGGCTGGCCACGGCTAGGGTTCCGCCAGGGGCGGTGGGGGTTTCGGCCCGGGACCAGGCGCGTTCGTGCAGGGCGAAGGCGATGGTCTGGAAGAGAGGCTCCACCATGCCGATGGCGAGCGCCGCCCGCCAATCCCGGGTGAGTACGTAGGCCACGGTGAAGGCGACGATCAGGTGCATGACGCTGTAGGTCAGGGTCTTGGCGACGGTCTTGTTCATCGTCTCAGCCTTTCGTGGCGACGATTTGCATATAGACCCTCAATGGACGAGCGTAAGGGAAGGTTGCAAATAATTCGCAAAAAAGGTTGGCCTCGAACCGGACACGAAAAAGGGCCGCCCCGGATGGAGCGGCCCCTCGTCATTCCAGGCTGGAAGCTTGGGTTTAGAAGATCTCGAAGAGACCCGCCGCGCCCATGCCGCCGCCGACGCACATGGTGACGACGCCGTACTTGGCCCCGCGACGCTTGCCTTCGTACATGATGTGGGCCGTGCAACGGGCGCCGGTCATGCCATAGGGGTGGCCGATGGAGATGGCGCCGCCCGAGACGTTCAGCTTGTCATTGTCGATGCCAAGCGTGTCGCGGCAATAGAGCAGCTGCGAGGCGAAGGCCTCGTTGAGCTCCCAGATGTCGATGTCGTCGATCTTCAGGCCATTGCGGGCCAGCAGCTTGGGGATGGCGAAGACCGGGCCGATGCCCATTTCTTCAGGGCCGCAGCCGGCCACGGCCATGCCGCGATAGGCGCCGAGCGGCTCCAGGCCGCGCTTCTCAGCTTCCTTGGCTTCCATCAGCACCAGAGCCGCGGCGCCGTCCGACAGCTGGCTGGCGTTGCCGGCGGTGACGAACTTGCCTTCCTGGACATAGCGGCCGCCCTTGAACACCGGCTGCAGCTTCTGCAGGTCGGCCAGGGTCGTCTGGGGACGGTTGCCCTCGTCCTGGGCGATGGTGACTTCCTTCTCCGAGGCCTGGCCGGTGGCCTTGTCGAAGACCATCATGGTGGTGGTCATTGGCACGATTTCCATGGCGAACCGGCCTTCAGACTGGGCCTGGGCGGTGCGCTGCTGGGACTGCAGGGCGTACTCATCCTGGGCCTCGCGGCTGATCTTGTAGCGATCGGCGACGATCTCGGCGGTCTCGATCATCGAGGTCTGCAGTTCCGGCACGTGCTCGGCCAGCCATTCGTCCCGGGCCCGGAACAGGTTCATCTTGTCGTTCTGAACGAGCGAGATGGACTCCAGGCCAGCCCCGATGGCCATCGGCGCGCCGTCATGGGTGATGTACTTGGCGGCCGTGGCCACCGCCATCAGGCCCGACGAGCACTGGCGGTCCATGGACATGCCCGAGACGGTGTTGGGCAGGCCTGCCCGCAGGGCGGCGTTGCGGCCGATGTTCTGGGCCGTGGTGCCCTGCTGCAGGGCCGCGCCCATCACCACATCGTCGATCTCGGCGGGGTCGACCTTGGCGCGGGCGACGGCCGCGGCGATGGCGTGGCCGCCCAGGGTGGGGGCGGTGGTGTTGTTGAAGGCGCCGCGATAGGCCTTGCCGATGGGGGTCCGCGCGGCGGAGACGATGACTGCTTCACGCATGGAAATGATCCTGCTTCTCTTAGGTGTTCGGGGAGGGGCTTAGAGGTCCTTGAAGGACTTGCCTTCGGCGACGAGCTTTTCCAGCAGCGGCGAGGGCTTGAAGGCGTCGCCCATCTTGGCGTGGAATTCCTGCATCTTGGCCAGGACCTTGGGCAGGCCGACATGGTCGCCGTACCACATGGGGCCCCCACGATAGACGGGCCAGCCATAGCCGTTCTGCCAGACCACATCGATGTCGGAGGGCCGGATGGCCTTGCCCTCTTCGAGGATCTTCGCGCCCTCATTGATCATCGGATAGATGCAACGCTCGAGGATCTCCTCGTCGGAGACGTCCCGGGGATTGGCGCCGGTCTTGACGATGAAGTCCTTGATCACCTGCTCGGTCACCGGCGAGGGCTTGGCGTTGCGGTTCTCGTCGTAGTCGTAATAGCCCGCGCCGGTCTTCTGGCCGCGGCGGTCCATTTCGCACAGGACGTCGCGGATGCTCTCGCCCTTGGAGCGTTCCTTGACCCAGCCGATATCGAGGCCGGCCAGGTCGCTCATGGCGAAGGGGCCCATGGGGAAGCCGAAGTCGTAGAGGACCCGGTCGATGTCCCAGGGCATGGCGCCTTCCATGACCAGCTTCTGGGCTTCGCGCTGGCGCTGGCCGAGGATGCGGTTGCCCACGAAGCCCGGGCAGACGCCCACCAGAACCGCGACCTTGCCGATCTTCTTGGCCAGCTTCATGGAGGTGGCGATGACCTCCTTGCTGGTGTGGTCGGCGCGGACGATCTCCAGGAGCTTCATCACATTGGCCGGCGAGAAGAAGTGCAGGCCGATGACGCTTTCCGGACGCTTGGTGACCGCGGCGATCTCGTCGATGTCCAGGCCCGAGGTGTTGGTGGCCAGGATCGCGCCGGGTTTGCAGATGGCGTCCAGCTTGGTGAAGATGTCCTTCTTGATGTCCATGCGCTCGAACACCGCCTCGATGACGAGGTCGACGTCGGCCAGGGCCTCCATCTCCAGGGCGCCGGTGATCAGGGCGCAACGCTCTTCCACCTGATCGGCGGTGATGCCGCCGCGCGAGGCGGTGCGCTCATAGTTCTTGCGGATGGTGGCCAGGCCCCGGTCGAGGGCGTCCTGCTTGAGCTCGATCAGCACCACCGGAATGCCGACATTGGCGAAGTTCATGGCGATGCCGCCGCCCATGGTGCCGGCGCCGATGATGCCGACCTTGTTCACCGGGATGACCGGGGTGTCGTCGGCCACGTCGGGGATCTTCTGGGCCTGGCGCTCGGCGAAGAAGGCGTAGCGCTGGGCCGCCGACTGCGAGCCACTCATCAGCTCCAGGAACAGCTTGCGCTCGACCTCCAGCCCCTCCTCGAAGGGCAGGTTCACCGCCGCCTCGATGCAACAGATGTTGTATTCCGGCGCCAGGAAGCCGCGGAACTTCCGGGCATTGGCCTTGCGGAAGTTCTCGAAGATCTCCGGCTTGCCCTTGGCGGCTTCCAGCTTCTCGTTCTGGTCACGGATCTTGGCCAGCGGCCGGCCCTCGGCCACCACCTTGCGGGCGAAGGCGAGGGCCTCGTCGCGCAGCTTGCCCTCTTCAACCAGTTCGTCGACCAGACCGAGCGCCTTGGCCTCCTTGGCCGGCACATGGCGGCCAGACGTCATCATGGCCAGAGCGGTCTCGACGCCGACCACCCGGGGCAGGCGCTGGGTGCCGCCAGCGCCCGGCAGCAGGCCGAGATTGACCTCGGGTAGGCCCAGGCGGGCCGAAGGCACGGCCACGCGGTAATGGGCGCAGAGCGCCACTTCCAGACCGCCGCCAAGCGCGGTGCCATGGATGGCGGCCACGACGGGCTTGGAGGAGCCTTCGATGGCCTCCTGCACCTGGGGCAGGGAGGCGCCGGCCATGGCCCCGCCGAACTCGGTGATGTCGGCGCCGGCGATGAAGGTGCGGCCGTCGCAGATCAGCACGATCGACTTGGCTGCGGCCTCGGCGTTGGCCTGGGTGAAGGCGTCGAACAGACCCTGACGGACGGCCGCCGACAGGGCGTTCACCGGCGGCGAGTTCAGGGTGATGACGGCGACGTCGCCGTCGAGGGTCAGGTCGGTGACCGGGTTGATCTGGCTCATGCGCGTCCTCAAGGATTTCCACAGGGCCGCTTCTCGGACGGGCGACCTGGCTGATTCAAACGCGTGTTATAGGCATGACGGGAAGGGGGCGAGTCAATCGGGCTCGCCGCCGATCACCGCGCTACGCACCCCGCCGAGGGGTTGTGGCGCAAGGGAAACGCAAAGTCACGGGAGGCGCATCATGGCGCTCGATCTCTTCACCCTCCAGGGGCGCACCGCCCTCGTCACCGGCGGCTCGCGCGGCATCGGCAAGATGATCGCCGCCGGCTTCCTGGCCCAGGGAGCCAAGGTCTATATCTCCTCGCGCAAGGCCGACGCCTGCGACGCCGCCGCCGAAGAACTGTCGCAAGGGGGCGGGACCTGCATCTCCCTGCCGCAGGACGTCTCGTCGGTGGCCGGTTGCCAGGCGCTGGCCAAGGCCCTTGAGGAGCGGGAGGACAAGCTCGACATCCTGGTGAACAACGCCGGCGCGGCCTGGGGCGCGCCCTTCGAAGAGTTTCCCGAGCACGGCTGGGACAAGGTGATGGACCTGAACCTCAAGTCCCCCTTCTTCCTGACCCAGGCCCTGCATGTGGCCCTGAAGAAGGCCGGGACCCATGACCAGCCGGCCAAGGTGATCAATATCGCCTCGATCGACGGCATCCGCCTGAACCCGCAGGACACCTATTCCTATCACGCGTCCAAGTCGGGCCTGATCTACCTGACCCGCCGGCTGGCGGCCCGCCTGATCGCCGACAACATCGTGGTCAGCGCCATAGCGCCCGGCGCCTTCGCCTCGGAGATGAACCGCACCGCCCGCGACCATGGGGATGCGGTGGCCAAGGCCATTCCCGCCCGCCGCATCGGTCGCGACGAGGACATGGCCGGCGCCGCCATCTATCTGGCCAGCCGGGCCGGAAACTATGTGGTGGGCGAAACCATCGCAGTGGATGGCGGCGTGGCCCTGGCCACGGTCGGCGCCATCGGCTGAGGCCGACCGCTCTCAAGATCCGGCGTGCGGGCGCTTTGCGCCGGCCGCCGGGTTTCGATAGATGAAGCGACCCTTCCCTTGCGTCTCCCTGCGCAGGGGCGGGATATGGAGCCGCCATTTCCATGGCTGAACGTAACGCCGCCCGGGCGACGGATCGATATGAGCGCAAGCGCGAGGACATTCTCGACGCGGCGACTCTGATCCTGAACCAGAAGGGGGTCAAAGGCCTGACCCTCAGCCTGGCGGCCGGCGCTGTGGGACTCTCAACCACCAGCGTCACCTATTATTTCAAGCGCAAGGACGATCTGGCGGCGGCCTGCCTGATGCGCGGCGTCGAGTGGCTGATCCATCTGGCCGTGAGCGCCGACGCTGACGCCCCTCCCGCCCTGCGGCTCGAGCGGATCTTCGACCTGCATCTGGAGCGCCTGCGACTGACGGCGCTGGGCCTGACGCCGCCCCTGCCGGCCCTGTCGGACATCCGGGCGCTCAGCCAGCCCCGCCGCAGCGAGGTGTTCGCCGCCTATATGAAGGCCTTCCGCCGGATGCGGCAGATCTTCGAGGCGCCGGAGCTGGCGTCCCTGACCCGGGGCCGGCGCACCGCGCGGACCCACATGCTGCTGGAGCAGATCTCCTGGGCGGCCTTCTGGCTGCCCCGGTATGACCCGGAGGACTATCCCCGGATCCAGCAGCGGATGGTCGATATCCTGCTCAACGGTCTGGCGGTGGAGGGAGCGGCCTGGGAGCCTCGCCTGCCGCCCATGGCCGAACTGGCGCCCGGCGAGGGGCCGGAAATGAGCCGGGACGCCTTTCTGCGGGCCGCCACCCGGCTCATCAACACCCACGGCTATCGCGGCGCCTCGGTGGACCGGATCTCAGCCGAGCTCAATGTCACCAAGGGCTCCTTCTACCACCACATCGACGCCAAGGATGATCTGGTGGTGGCCTGTTTCGAGCGCAGCTACGAGGTCATGCGAAGGGTGCAGCGCCTGGTCATGGCCAAGGACGGCGACCAGTGGACCAAGCTGGCCAGCGCCGGGGCGGCGCTCGCGGAATACCAGCTGTCGGACTATGGGCCCCTGCTGCGCTCCTCGGCCCTGTCGGTCCTGCCCGAGGCGATCCGCGAGGAGATGGTGCAGCATTCCAACCGCATCTCCGACCGCTTCGCCTCAATGATCTCCGACGGCATCGCCGAGGGCTCCATCCGCCCGGTGGACCCCTTCATCGCCGCCCAGATGCTCAACGCCACGCTGAACGCCGGCGCCGAGCTCGCCTTCTGGGTCCCCGGCGTCCGTCAGAAGGCCGCTCCGGCGGTCTTCGTGCGGCCCATGCTGATGGGCATCTTCCGCAGCTGAAGCCTTGGCCCGCTATTGCGGGCCAGGCGTCTCGATCCCGTCCGCGCCGGCCTCGGCCGCCAGCCTGCGGACGGAGGCCTCATGCTTGTCGCGGGTGATGCTGTAGAAGGCGACGAAGCCGACCGCGGCGGCCAGCAGGGCGCCCAGCAGGGGCACATAGAGCATCCCCAGATTGCGGATCACGTCCTCGGGCACCTCGCCGGGGCGGGCGTCCTGCGGAAAGGCGATGGCCAGCAGGATCATGCTGGAGGCGAAGATCCCGATCCCGGAGACCGACTTGTTGACGAAGCTGGCGGCGGCGAAGAACAGCCCCTCCGACCGGCGGCCTGTCTTCAGCTCGGAGTCCTCCACCACATCGGCGATCATCGAGGAGATCAGGATCGAGGCGGTGATCGAAAGCCCGGTCGACAGCATGGTCTGGAGGAACAGGATCGGAATGATCACCGGATTGTCGTTGTCGGGGAAGACGCCCAGCAGCCGCAGGGTGATCGGCGCAGAGCCCACGAAGAAGGACAGCACCTTGGCCAGCTGGGCGGCGTTCTTCTTGCCCAGGCGCAGGGAAAGCGGCGCGGCCAGGCCAAAGGCGATCGCCGCGGAGATGAAGTTGGCCACCGCAAACAGCGAGATCTCGACCGCCGACAGCTCCCAGAAATAGGTGTTGAAATAGAGGTTCAGCGACAGGACCAGGCCGCCGGCCATGGCGTTGAACAGGCCCGCCATGATCAGGACCAGGAAGGAGCGGTTGGACAGGGTGCCGGCCATCTCCTTGAGCACCTGGACCACGGTCAGCTTGCGCTTGGGCGGGGTGACCAGCTCAGGGATATGCCGGTGGGTGCCGATGGCCGAGACCAGGATGGCCACCAGCATGACCCCGGCTGCGGTGGTCCCATAGGCCACATAACCGTCGGGATTCAGCTGCCCCACGGGGTGCTCGGCGCTGGGCCGCAGGAAGACCTGGAAGGCCAGCAGCGTCATGGTGAGCCCGCCCCACCAGGCGAAGAAATAGCGGTAGCTGAGCACCTTGGTCCGCTCGTCATAGTCCGAGGTCAACTCGGCGGCGAGCGCGGTGGACGGGATCTCATAGAGGGTGATGAAGGTGCGGATCATCACCGCCACCACCAGCAGATAGACGAACAGGCCGGTCTGGGAGAGCTCCGGCGGATTCCACAGAAGGCCATAGGTGATCGCCACCGGAATGGCCGAGGCGTACATGAAGGGATGGCGGCGGCCCCAGCGAGAACGCCAGTTGTCCGAGACCTGGCCGATCAGCGGGTCGGAAATGGCGTCGAAGATCATGGCGATCATGATCACCAGCCCCACCATGTGGGCCGGCATCCCGATGACCTGATTGTAGAAGATCAGCAGAAGGTAGGAGAAACCCTGGTCCTTCACCCCGAAGGCGACGGTGCCGAAACCATAGAACAGCTTGGTGGGCAGGCTGAGCTTTTTGGGCGCAGGGTGGACGGCGCTTGCGGTCACGGAGCCTCCTTGAGGCCAGGCGCGACCACAGGCGGCCGCTGGGGGAAGACGGCGGCCCTAAGGCCAAGCCGCATCTAGGTCCCCGCCGGGCCCGCGGGCAAGGCCGTGGGCCCGAAATCTGAGGCTGGCCTCAGGGGGCGATCCGGATCAGGCGCCGGTGACCGGCGGAGCGTTGGGTCCGGCCGGCGTCGTGCCGCCGGCGGCCTGGGCGCGCAGGGCGGTCTCTTCCAGCTTGCGCAGGTTCTCCTCGTGGGTGGCCTTGTCGATCCTGAACATGAACAGGCAACCGATGGCGATGGCGTAGAAGAACAGCAGGGTCGGCAGATAGATCAGCGCCATGTTGCGCAGCACCTCGTCATCGACCCCGCCACGGATGGCGTTCTGCGGGAAGGCGACGAAGGCCAGGACCGCGCCGGAGACGAAGACGCCGACCCCGGAGACCACCTTCTTGAACAGGTTGTCGAAGGAGAACAGCAGTCCCTCGGAGCGGCGGCCGGTCTTGACCTCGGAATCCTCGACCACGTCGGCGATCATCGAGGCCAGCATGACCCCGGTCATCATGGCCATGGCGCCGTTGGCGATGACGTCGACGAACAGGATCCAGAACAGCAGGTCGGTGCCGTTGGCCGGCATCCAGCCCACCAGGCGCAGGGCGATGGGACCCAGCAGGGCCACCACGGCGCCGGCGAACATGGAGATGGCGCCGTTCCGCTTGCCCATCTTGGCCGCCACCTTGGGAGCCAGCGAGACGCCCATGACGCTGGCGATCACCCCGGCCACGGTGAGCAGGGACAGCTGGGTCTGGGTCAGCTCCCAGAAGTAGAGGAAGAAGTAGAGCTCAAGCCCGCCCTTCACGCCCAGCGACATGGACATGAACATGCCCGAGATGGTCAGCACCACGAAGGAGCGGTTGTTCAGGGTGTGGGCGACCTCGCGGGCCATGCCGACGAAGGTGATCTTGCGGGTCGGCGGCTTGCGAAGTTCCGGGATGTGTTTGTGCGTCCCGGCGGTTGAGGCCAGGATGATGATGAAGATCAGCACCGCGGCGCAGAGCGCGTAGCTGAAATAGCCGTCTCTCGCCAGAACGCCGCCTGTGCCGTTAGGACCTTCCCGCAGGAAGACCTGATAGGCCAGCAGGGTCATCCCGAGGCCGCCGGCCACCCCGAAGAAGCCCCGCAGCGCGATCAGACTGGTCCGGTCGTCATAGTTCTTGGCCAGTTCCGGGGCCAGCGCCGAGGACGGCAGCTCGAAGAAGGTGTCGAACAGCCTGATCACCAGCAGGCAGGTCAGCATGTAGCCGAAGATCTGCGCGTGCTCCCACCCGACCGGCGGGTTCCAGATCAGGAAGAAGGCGATCGCCACCGGCAGAGCCGCGGCATACATGAACGGGTGGCGCCGACCCCACTTGGAGCGGAAATTGTCCGACACCTGGCCCACCAGGGGATCGACAAAGGCGTCGAAGATCAGGGCGAACATGATGGCCGTGGAGACCATCTGCGGCGGCAGGCCGATCACCTGGTTGTAGAACAGCAGCAGGAAGGTCGAGAGGCCGCGCTGCTTGATGGCGCTGGCGGCGCCGCCGGCGCCGTAAAGGATCCGCGTGGTGAGGCTCAGGCGTCGGTCAGCGGTCGCGGCCGGAGTGGCCTGGTCGGTCAGGTCGGTCACGGTGATTTCCTATCAGGCCTTTGAACCCAGGGGCGGCGTCGCGCCTCCGGGAAGGATGTCGGCGTCGGCGTCGCGGGTCTCCTGGGCCACTGCGGTCGCCTTGGCGCCGGCCTCGTCGAGGATGCGGAGGTTGTCCTCGTGCTTGGCCTTGTCGATGTTGAACATGGACAGGCAGACGATCCCCATGCCGTAGAGCAGGGTGACCAGGGGCAGATAGATCAGACCCATGTTCTGCAGGATTTCAGGGTCCACGCCCCCCCGGCGCGCGCCTTCCGGGAAGCTGACCATACTCAGCACGGCGCCGGCGATGAAGATGCCGACCCCGGACACGATCTTCTTGAACAGATTATCGGCCGACATCAGCAGGCCTTCGGAGCGCCGGCCGGTCTTGACCTCGGCGTCCTCGACCACGTCGGCGACCATCGAGACCAGCATCACCCCCGTGGCCACCGCCATGCCGGAGTTGAAGAAGGTCTCTGTCAGCAGGATCCAGAACAGCAGGTCGGTCCCATTGGGCGGCATCAGCCCGATGAGCCGCAGGGTGATGGGGGTGATGCCCACCGCCAGGGCGCTGGCGAACATCAGGATCGCCCCGCGCTTCTTGCCGAGCGCCCGGGCGATATGCGGGGCGACCAGCACCCCGCCCAAGCTGCCGGCCACGCTCACGGCGGTCAGGATCGCCAGCTGGCTCTGGGTTAGCTCCCAGAAATAGAGGGCGAAATAGATCTCCAGGCCGTTCTTCGAACCGGCCGCCACGGCGATGAACATGCCGGTCAGGGTGGCGATGACGAAGGCGCGGTTGTTGAGGGTGTGGGCGACCTCGCGGGCCATGGCCTTCAACGTGATCTTTCGCGTCGGCGGCTGGCTGAGATAGGGAATCCGGCTGTGGGTGCCGGCCGTGGACACCAGGATGACCACGAAGATCAGGATCGCTGACACCGCCGAATACGCCAGGTAGCCGTCCCGCGCCAGGATGCCGCCGCTGCCGTCAGGGTTCTCAGCGAGGAAGTACTGATAGGCCGCCACGGTCATGCCCAGCCCCCCCACCACGGTGAAGAAGGCGCGCATGGAGATCAGGCTGGTGCGCTCGTTGTAGTCCCGGGTCAGTTCAGGGGCCAGCGCCGAGGAGGGCAGCTCGAAGAAGGTGTCGAACAGCCGCACGGTCAGCAGACAGGCCACCAGCCAGATGACGATGGCCTCGTCGCTCCAGCCGCCGGGCGGATTCCACAGGAGGAAGTAGGCCACCGAGACCGGCAGGGCCGCGGCGTACATGAACGGGTGACGACGCCCGAACTTCGAGCGGAAATTGTCCGACACCTGACCCACCAGCGGGTCGACGAAGGCGTCGAAAATCAGGGCCACCATCAACACTCCCGACACCGTCGCCGGGGGCAGTCCCACCACCTGATTGTAGAAAATCATCAGGAAGGTGGCGAGGCCCCGGCCCTTGACCGCATTGGCCACGGCGCCCAGGGCGTAAAGCAGTTTGGTGTGCAGCTTCAGAGGGGGCGTCTCTGAGGGAATCGCCGTCATCAAAATCTCCGGCCGAGAACAATGTGGCGCGTGGTCCAGCGACCACGCCCGGACGCCGGGGTTTGAAAATCAGATGCTGCGAGCCGGCGCTGCGTCTGGCGCAGCCCTCCGCTCCCGCCCGCAAGAAATTTGCGGATCAATGCGCAATCCTCCCTGTCGAACCTTCAATGAGGTCCGATCATTCTTGTGTCGCGTTCGGTCCCGGGGCCCGGCATCGCCGCCCTGGGACCGTTCAGCCTGCGAGCGTGGGCGAGGCCTGTCGCAGCGTCAACGCTTATGATCTTACAAGTCTGACACAAACTAACCGTTGGCCCACAACGGGTTGAGGGCGCTCCGGGCAGTCGCCTTGAGGCGGCGCCGGCCGCGGCCGGTGGCGCGGCCGTTCACCATCGAGCACCTGCTCAGGCGGCGCTTTCTTGGGGTGGGTACAGGCGCCGCGCCGTCCGCGCCTCGCAGCCGCCCTAGGGCTTGAGCATAATCTTGCCCAGGTGCGCCCCGGCCTCCAGGGCGGCATGGGCGTTGGCGGCCTCTTCCAGGGGGAAGACGCTGTCGATCCGGGGACGCAGACGGCCCGCCGCGATCCAGGGCCAGACAGTCGCCTCGACCGCGGCGGCCAGACGGGCCTTCTCGTCGGCGTCGCGGGGACGCAGGGTCGAACCGGTGACCACCGCGCGCTTCATCATCAGGGCGCCGATGTTCAGCTCGACCTTGCCGCCGGCCTGGGCGGCGATGAAGACGATCCGCCCGCCGGTCTTCAGGGCGGCCAGATCCTTGGCGAAATAGTCGCCGCCGACCATGTCCAGGATCACGTCGCAGCCGCCGTCGGCCAGGGCGACCTCGGCGAAGTCCTGGGCGGTGGTGTCGATGGCGAGGTCGGCGCTGAGATCCAGGGCCTGGCGAGCCTTGTCGGCCCCGCGGGCGGTGGCGATGACCCGGGCGCCGGCGGCCTTGGCCATCTGTATCGCCGTTGTCCCGATCCCGGACGTGGCGCCATGGACCATCAGGGTCTCGCCGGCCTTGAGCGCCCCATGCTCGAACACATTGGCGAAGACGGTGAACACGGTCTCCGGCAGGCCCGCAGCCTCCAGAGCGCTCAGACCCGCCGGCAGGGGCAGGGCGTGGCGGGCGTCGCAGACGGCGTATTGCGCATAGCCGCCCCCGCCCAGCAGGGCGCAGACCCTGTCGCCGGCTTTCCAGCGCCCGGCGCCGAGGATCACCTCGCCGGCCACCTCCAGGCCCATGGTTTCGGGCGCCCCGGGCGGCGGGGGATAGAAGCCGGCCCGCTGGGCGATGTCAGGCCGGTTCACGCCGGCGGCCTCGACCCGGATCAGGATCTGGCCGGGCCCCGGCGTCGGCGTCGGCAGGGTCACCGGATGCAGGGCGCTGGCCGGGCCCTTGCCGCCCTCGATGGCGATGGCCGTCATCTGGTCTGGAACAGTCGCTTGCGCCATCGTCATCGCCTCCACGTGCTTGCGCCCGAGCGGCGCAGAGGGTTGGATAAACCGCTCCGGGGGCCTGGGCAAAGGGAGGCGAGAGCATGGAAGAACCGGCGGAAGTCCGACTGGGGCGCGGCCAGCGCCTGATCGAGGTCGTGCGGGAGGATCTCGAACTCTATGGAGTGGAGGAACTGGAGGCGCGGCTGGAGGTGCTGGAGGCCGAAATCGCCCGCACCCGCGGCTTTATTGACAAGAAACGGGCCGGACGGGCGGCGGCGGACGCGCTATTCCGCCAATAGGGCGATACCCACCTTGGGGAGTGACGTCGCGTCGCGCTGGGCGGCGTGGCATGGGGGTTGCAAGTCGGACGCTAACGGACGAACGGTTCGTGCAATGTCTGGCAGGGGCTTAGGAAATCGATGAGCGAACTCACCGCATTGGCGAAACCCTGGCGCAGCGACGTGATCGCCGACTTCGCCCGCTCGGAACTGTTTGAGCGGACCTTCCAGGAGGGCATGGACCTGGTTGAGGAGACTGCGGCCTATCTCGACGGGGGCGGCCGTCAGGAGTCCAAGCGCCTGGATCGCAACGCCGCCCTGGCCTACGCCGCCGAGAGCATGCGCCTCACCACCCGTCTGATGCAGGTGGCCTCCTGGCTGCTGGTGCAGCGGGCGGTTCGCGAGGGGGACATGGCCCCGGAAGCCGCCTGCGAGGAACGCTATCGCCTGGCCGCTGAAACCTCCGACCATCCGGCCGAGGCCCTGGAAATCCTGCCGTCCGGGCTGCTGGAGCTGATGGACCGGTCGGAGCGCCTGTTCGAGCGGGTGCGCCATCTGGACCGGCGCATGTATGTGGAGGTCGCTGAGGACTCCACGCCCAATCCGGTGCTGTCCCAGTTTGATCGGCTGCGCGACGCCTTCGGCGCCGGCTGAGGCCGGCCCGAGTCCTGCGGCCCACCGCCGGAATTCCAGACACAAAGAAGACGCCGCGGGCCGAGGGGCTCGCGGCGTCTTCTTTGTATGGGTGAGACCCGTGCCCGCCTTGCGGCGGGGCGGAGGCCTACTTGCGGGTGAAGCCGCCGAACTTGGCGTTGAAGCGCGAAACCCGACCAGCGCGGTCCAGCAGGGTGTGGGCGCCGCCCGTCCACGCCGGGTGCGTCTTCGGGTCGATATCCAGGTTCAGGGTCGCGCCCTCTTTCCCGTAGGTCGACCGGGTTTGGTAGGTCGTACCATCCGTCATCACCACGGTGATGAAGTGATAATCGGGGTGCGTGTCTTGTTTCATCGCGAGGACAACCGACGTAAGAGCAGCGGGTGATGCAGCGCCGGGCCCGACGGGTCCGGTGCGCAAACGAGCCGCGCGTATACAGAAACGGCGGCCCTGAAGCAAGGGCGCACGGATTTCATGAGCCAGTCAGCCGACACCGCCGTCCCTGCCGCCCCTGGGGTCGACGGGCGTCCAGGCGCCGGCGCGGAGCTGGTTCAGAGCCTGGGGGAGGCGGCCGAACGCCGTCCCCGCAGCCGCAATGTCGGGGCCCTCCGGCGGCTGGTTCCCTTTGCGCGGCGGCGCAAGGGCGATGCGGTGGGCGCCCTGGTCTTTCTGATCGGCGCGACGGCTGCGACCCTCGGCCTGTCGGGCGCGGTGCGCCTGCTGGTGGACGCCCTGACAGCGCCGGACATTTCGCCAGAGCGGGTCAATCTTTGGTTCGCCCTGATCGGGGCGGTGGCCCTGGCCTTGGCCCTGTCCTCAGCCCTCCGCTACTTCTTCGTCACCAAGCTTGGTGAGCGGGTGGTGGCCGACCTGCGCGAGGCGGTCTATGCGCACATCCTGACCCTGGACCCCGGCTTTTTCCTGCGCACCCGCACGGGCGAGGTATTGTCGCGGCTGACCACCGACATCCAGATCGTCGAGAGCCTGATGGCCACTTCGGTCTCGGTGGCCCTGCGCAACCTGCTGACGCTCATCGGCGCCCTGGTCCTGCTGGTCTGGGTGAGTCCTGGCCTCACCGCGCTCGTCCTGATGATCTTTCCCTTCGTGCTCGCCCCCTTGTTCCTGTTCGGCCGCCGGGTGCGCCGGCTGACCGTCTCGACCCAGGACCAGTTCGCCCAGGCCGTCGGCCAGGCCGGGGAAACCCTCGACGCCCTGGAGACCGTCCAGGCCTTCGGCGGTGAAGCCGCCGCGGCCCGGTCCTTCGACTGGGCGGTGGAGCGAGCCTTCGAGACCTCCCTGCGCCGGATGACGGCGCGGGCCGTGATGACCGCCCTGGTGATCGCCCTGGTGTTCGGGGGGGTGGTGGCCATCTTCTGGCTGGGGGTGCATGCCGGCCTGCGGGGCGAGATGAGCTGGGGCGCGCTGTTCCAGTTCGCCTTCCTGGCGGTGATGGCCGCCGGCGCGGTCGGGGCCCTGGGGGAGACCTGGGGGGACGTTCAGAAGGCGGCTGGCGCCATGGACCGGATCGCTGAGCTGCTTGACGCCCGGCCGGGGATCGCCGCCCCCGCCAGCCCGGCCATCCTGCCCCTGCCCTCCAAGGGGGCGGTGGCCTTCGAGAACGTCACCTTCGCCTATCCCGGCCGCCCCGACGCGGCGGCCCTGCGGAACTTCACCCTCAGCATCGCGCCGGGCGAGCGGGTGGCCCTGGTGGGGCCGTCCGGCGCAGGCAAGAGCACGGTGTTCCGCCTGCTGCTGCGCTTCTATGACCCCGACCAGGGGATCGTCCGACTCGACGGGACCGATCTTCGTCGGGCTGATCCGCGGGAGGTTCGCGAGCGTATGGCCCTGGTGGCCCAGGACTCGCCGCTGTTCTCAGGCTCGGCGGCCGACAATATCGCTTTCGGCCGCCCGGACGCCCAGCCTGAAGACATCCTGGCCGCCGCCCAGGCCGCCCAGGCGCGCGGCTTCATCGAGGCCCTGCCTGAGGGTTTCCAGACCCCTCTCGGGGATCGGGCCCGCTCCCTGTCTGGCGGTCAACGCCAGCGGCTGGCCATTGCGCGGGCCCTGATCCGACAGGCGCCTATTCTGCTGCTGGACGAGGCCACCAGCGCTCTGGACGCCGAAAACGAGCGGCTGGTGCAGGCGGCCCTCGACGAGGCCATGACGGGGCGCACCACCCTGGTGATCGCCCACCGGCTGGCTACGGTTCTCAAGGCCGACCGGATCGTGGTCATGGACCAGGGGCAGGTGGTCGAGCAGGGGACCCATGCGGCGCTCGCAGCCCAGGGGGGGCTTTACGCCCGGCTCGTCGCCTTGCAGTTCGGCCAGGCGGCCTAAGCCCAAAGGCCGGCCAATCTAGGCGCCGAACATTTCCTGGCGAACCTTAACCGCCAGCTCTGGAAAGTCGGTGAAGACGCCATCGGCGCCCGCGCCAAAGACGGCGCGAAGCAGGCTGGCGGCGTCCCCATGTCCCGCCGGATCCTCACCTTGGCGCAGGGCGGCGGGCAGGAAGCTGTTCTCTGAGCGGACGGTCCAGGGGTGGACCTTCATCCCCGCGGCCTGGGCTCTGGCGATCAGGCCGGTGGCGGGGAGGCCCGGGGCGGCGACGTCCAGCACCATCCTGAGCTCCGGACCCAGTCCATCGGCGAACTCCGCCACCTCGGCCAGCAGGCTGTCAGACAGGCGCCCCGCGCCGACCAGCATGACCGTCGGCGCCGCGCTGATCCCCCGGAAGGCGCGCAGGGGCTTGGGCTCAAAGCACTGGACGAAGACCGGGGCGTCCCGCTGGTCCAGGCCATTGTCGCGCAGGGCGGCGGCCAGGCTCGTCCCCATGGGCAGGCCGCGGGCCTCGAAGTAGGTGGGATGCTTCATCTCGGGATAGGTCCCGATGGTCCGGCCGGTCCGCCGGCTCTCGGCATCGGCGAGATCGACCACCTCCTGGAAGGTCGGGATGGTCTGCTGGCCGTCAAAGGCGGCGCTGGCCGGCCGCAGGTCCGGCAGGCGCTCGCGGGCCCGCAGGGTTTTCAGCTCGGCCAGGGTGAAGTCCTCGGTGAACCAGCCCGCCGCCTTGACCCCATCGATGAGCCGTTCCGTGCGCCGGTCGGCGAAGTCCGGACGATCAGCCACGTCGGTGGTGCCGGAGATTTCATTCTCGTGCCGGGCCACCAGCACCCCGTCCCGCGTCATCACCAGGTCGGGCTCGATGAAGTCGGCGCCCTGATCGATGGCCCGCTGATAGGCCGCAAGCGTGTGCTCGGGCCGCTCGCCGCTGGCGCCGCGATGGGCGATAACCAGGGGGCGGGTTCGGGACGGCTGGGCCACGCCTGGACGGGCGAAGGCGGCCAGAGCCAGGGGGGCGGACGCCGTAAAGGCGCGACGGGTGAGGGCGCTCATGCCCCCGATTTAGCCGCCGCTTGTGACGGTTGCGTCAAGCCGGGATGGGCGCAGCCTCAGGCGGCGGCGCGCAGGCGTTCCAGCAGCAGTGGGTGCAGTTCGAGATTGGCCGTGCAGACCGAGCCTGCGCCCAGCACGTCCTCGCCCCCGTCGGCGTCGGTCACCTTGCCGCCCGCCTCGGTGATCAGCAGGATTCCGGCCGCCAGGTCCCAGCGGTTGAGATCGCGCTCCCAATAGCCGTCGAACCGGCCCGCCGCCACATAGGCCATGTCGAGCGCCGCCGAGCCGAAGCGGCGCACGCCGGCGACCCGCTGGCTGATCTGGTGCAGCTCCTTGAGGAATTTGGCGTGCTGACCGTGGCCCAGGAAAGGGATGCCGGTAGCGATCACCGACTCGTCGAACCGGGTGCGCGCGGCCACCCGCAGGCGGTGGTCGTTGAGGAAGCAGCCCTTGCCCTTCTCGGCCCAGAACAGCTCGTTGCTGACCGGGTTATAGGTCAGCGCCGCCACGATGGCGCCCTGACGCTCCAGGGCGATGTTGATGGCGAAGTGCGGGATGGCGTGCAGGAAGTTGGTGGTGCCGTCCAGGGGATCGACGATCCAGGTATGGGTCTTGTCCGTCCCCTCGATCATGCCCCGCTCTTCGCCGAGGAAGCCGTAGCCGGGACGCGCGGCGGTCAGGGCCTCGAAGATGGTCTGCTCGGCCTTGATGTCGGCGGCCGAGACGAAGTCGGCGGCGCTCTTCTTGGAGACCTGCAGCTCGGCCAGTTCGCCGAAGTCGCGATTAAGCCCGCGCGCGGCCTTGCGGGCGGCGTCGGACATGACTTTCAAAAGTGCGGTTTGCGTGGCCACGGTCTGTTCCAGTGCGCGCAAGGACGGGCGGCGGTGGTCGGCGCTCGGGCGGGAAATGGGCGGCGGAACCTAGTCGCCACGCCGCCCGATGGCAAGGCGGGGCGTCGGGTCGACCGCTAGGCTTGTGTCTGGGCTCGGGTCGCGAGGCCGCGGGCGATGGCGGCGTTAAGCTCGCGGACGGCGGCGGCAGGTCCCTCGGGGTGGGCCCAGACCCCGGCCGAGACGGCCAGGAAGTCCGCGCCGGCGGCGACCAGACCCTCGGCGTTCTCGGCCGTGATCCCGCCGATGGCGACGCAGGGGATCTCCATGGACTCCTGCCAGATGGTCAGGAGTTCCGGTTCGGCCCGGGTGGAGGCGTCCTTGGTGGTCGTGGGGAAGAAGGCCCCGAAGGCCACATAGTCGGCGCCGGCCTCGGCGGCTTCCATGGCCAGGTGACGGCTGTCATGGCAGGTGACGCCAACCATGGCGTTCTTGCCCATGATCCTGCGCGCCTCCCGGCAGGGCGGGTCGTCCTGGCCCACATGGACCCCGTCGCAGCCCAGGGCGGCGGCGAGGTCGGGGCGGTCATTGAGGATGACGGCCACGTCGCGGCTGTGGGCGATGGGCATGATGACGTCGACGGCGGCGGCGATCACCTCGTCGGATGCGCCCTTCAGTCGGACCTGCAGGGCGGCCACGTCGCCCGCGTCAAGCGCCTGGGCCAGGGTGTGGCCGAAGGCCGCCAGATCATCAAGGACCGGCGGGGTGAGCAGATAGAGGCGGCAGTCGGGCGGCGTGGTCATGGGCCGCTTCTAGCCCTGCGAGGCGGCGAAGGGGAGGGGGCTCATTCCAGGCCAAGCAGGGCGCGCAATGCGTAGGCCACCGCCCCGGTGGCCGCCATACCCCCCAGGGCCAGGACGACGAACCAGGCCAGCCGGCGATGAAGGGGCCGGGGCGGGGTCTCGGGCTCCGGCGGCCCCTCAATGATATCCCGCATCGGCGCCCACCTTGCCGCGGAACACCCAGTAAACCCAGACCGTGTAGGCCAGGATCACCGGCAGCAGGATCGCCACCCCCACCAGCATCAGGCCGAGCGCGTTGTCGGCTGAGGCCGCCTGGCGGAAGGTCAGGTCATAGGGGACGATGTTGGGGAAGAAGCCCACCGCCAGTCCCAGATAGCCGGAGACGAAGACCGTCAGGCTCCCCAGGAAGGGGGCCACATGGCCGCCCTTGGCCAGGCCCCAAACCACGAGGCCGAGACCTGCCAGACCGAGCAGCGGGATGGGCGAGAGCAGGGCGAGGCGGGCGAGATCGAAGGCGCCGTCCTCAAAGCCCCAGCGGGCGGCGACCTGGGGGTGGACGAACAGGGTGGCCAGGCTGACCACGACCAGCAGGGCGGCGCTGGCGATCGCCGCGCGCCAGGCCCAGCGGCGGGCGTCGCCATGCAGGTCGTCCTCGGTCCGCCAGATCAGCCAGGTGGCGCCCAGCAGGGCGTAGCCGGCGGTGAGCCCCACCGCCACCAGCAGCGTATAGGGGGTCAGCCAGTCGAACGGGCCGCCGCCGAAGGCTTCGCCATTTAGTGTGACGCCCTGGATGAAGCCGCCCAGAACCAGCCCCTGAGAGAGCGCCGCCACGGTGGAGCCGCCGGCGAAGGCGCCGGTCCAGAAGGCCTTGCCGCGGGTCCGGCCCCGGGCGCGGAACTCAAACGCGACGCCCCGCAGGATCAGGGCCATCATCATCAACAGGATCGGGATGTAGAGGGCTGGCATGATGATGGCGTAGGCCAGCGGGAAGGCGGCGAAGAGCCCGCCGCCGCCCAGCACCAGCCAGGTCTCGTTGCCGTCCCAGTAGGGGGCGATGGAGTTCATCATCGTGTCCCGGTCCCGGGGCGAACGGGCGAAGGGGAACAGGATGCCGATGCCCAGGTCGAAGCCGTCGAGCATCACATAGAGC
Source organism: Caulobacteraceae bacterium UBA3198 (assembly GCA_002363865.1). Lineage (GTDB taxonomy): Bacteria > Pseudomonadota > Alphaproteobacteria > Caulobacterales > Caulobacteraceae > Phenylobacterium. Next base: position 279,024 of record DEWY01000006.1, on the reverse strand, counting down.
AGCACCGCCAGGGCGATGATCCCGGCCCAGACGAGGGGCAGGTCGAGGTCCATCAGCGATCCTCCTTGTCAGGCGGGCCGGGGTCTTCGGGGGCTGCGCCCAGCGCCCATCCCGGGGGGCGATCCTGGCTGGGAGGCGCCTCGTGAGCGCCGGCCACGGGCCCCTCCGCCAGCAGGCGCAGGATGTAGAGAGCGCCGACGCTGAAAACGATGGCGTAGACCACCAGGAAGGCCAGGAGCGAGGCCGAGACCGCGCCGGCTCCGATGGGCGAGACCGCGTCCTCGGTCCGCAGGACTCCATAGATGACATAGGGCTGGCGGCCCACCTCGGCCACGATCCAGCCGGAGATCACGGCGACGAAGCCGGTGGGCCCCATGGCCACGCAGGCCCTGAGGAAGGCCTGGTTTCGCGCGGTCGAGCCCCGCCAGATGGTCCAGGCGCCCCAGAAACCTAAAGCGATCATCGCCAGGCCAAGGCCGACCATCAGGCGGAAGGCCCAGAAGACGATGAACACTGGCGGCCGGTCCTCCGGCGCAAAGGCGTCCAGCCCCTGGATCTCAGTCTCGACAGAGCCCCCGGTGATCCAGCTGCCGATCTTGGGGATGGACAGCTCCCAGTGATTGCCTTCGAGCTCCCGGTCCGGCCAGGCGGCGATGTGGAAGGGCTGCTCGGTGCGTGTCTCCCAAAAGGCTTCGATGGCCGCCAGCTTGGCCGGCTGGTGCTCCCGCACGTCCTTGCCCGACAGGTCCCCGGCCAGCAGCTGCAGGGGGGCGACGATGGCCAGCATGCCGATGGACATCTTCAGCGCCATGGCCGATTCCGTCTCGCTGGCGTCCTTTAGCAGCCGGAAGGCGCTGGCGGCGGCCACCACCAGGGCGGTGGTCAGATAGGCGGCCAGAACCATGTGGGCCAGGCGCTCAGGGAAGGTGGGCGAGAAGATCACCTGCAGCCAGTTCACCGCCACAAGACCCTCCTCCACCGTTCCGGCGAAGCCCGACGGGCTCTGCATCCAGCTATTGGCCGAAATGATCCAGAAGGCGGAGGTCAGGGTCCCGAAGGCCACCAGCACCGTGGAGGCGAAGTGGAGGCCAGGCCCCACCTTCTTCCAGCCGAACAGCATCACCCCCAGGAAGCTCGCCTCCAGGAAGAACGCGGCCAGCACCTCGAAGGCGAAGAGAGGGCCGATGACGGGACCGGCCACGGCGGAGAAGACGCTCCAGTTGGTGCCGAGCTGATAGCTCATCACCACGCCGCTCACCACGCCCATGCCGAAGGACAGGGCGAAGACCTTCACCCAGAAGAGATACAGCGTCTTGAAGGTTTCGTTGCGGGTCAGCAGCCACAGACCCTCAAGAACGGCGAGATAGCTCGCCAATCCTATAGTGAAGCTTGGGAAGATGATGTGGAAAGCGATCGTGAAGGCGAACTGAATTCGCGACAGAACCAACGCATCGAATTCCATCTGGCCCTCGCGCTCCAGGCGGCTTCTTAAAGCAGCGGCGATTCATGCGCCCCTGAACGGTGATCACCAAGAATGCCCGGTGCGTCATAGAGTCGCGCGAATGCGTCTCAACCAAGATGCAAATGACTTGCAAGGACGTTCGCATCTGTTAGACATCACAGGGTCGCCTGGGGAGTCAAACCGCTCGTGTACGTCTGTAACTGCAACGGAATTCGGGAACGCGAGGTTCGCGCTGCTGTCGCCTCGGGCGCCAGTCGGCCGTCGGAAATTTTCCGCGCCTGTGACGCCAAGCCCCAATGCGCCCGCTGCGTCTGCGACATGCGTGAGATCCTGCAGGAACAGCAGCAGGCCCTGCGTTACGCCGCCGAATAGGTGAGCGATTCAAGGTGGCCGCGCCGTTTTCTTCGACAGCGCAAATCACTTGCAAACATAGGCTTTGACACGACGCGGCCTTCGCATGAAGTTGCGTGCAAATCCGTATGCGGCGTGAGGAAGGGAGCCACACATGCAAGGCGATAAGGCTGTCATCCGAATGCTAAACGCAGTGCTTACCAATGAGCTGACTGCGGTGAACCAGTATTTCCTGCATGCCCGCATGTTCGAAAACTGGGGTCTGCGCCGTCTCGGCAAGATCGTCTATGAAGAATCCATCGGCGAGATGAAGCACGCCGACAAGCTGATCAACCGCATCCTCTTCCTTGAGGGCCTGCCCAACCTGCAGGACCTGCACAAGCTCAAGGTCGGTGAGACCGTCGGCGAGTGCCTGGAGTCCGACCTCGCGGTGGAGACCGGCGGCCGGGTGACCCTGATCGACGGGATCAAGCTCTGCGAAGGCGTCGCCGACTATGTCTCGCGCGAACTGCTGCGAGAGATTCTCTCCGACACCGAAGAGCATATCGACTATCTGGAGACCCAGCTCCTGCTGCTGAAGTCGCTGGGCGAAGCCAACTTCATGCAGAGCGCCATGGGCGAGATGGAAGGCTGAGCGCTCCCGCCCTCTCGTGCGGAGCCACCGACGTGGGGTTCAGTAGGTCAGCGGTAGGCGAAGCGCTCAGCCAGGTCGCAAGTGACAGGCAGCGCGAATTCGTGGACCTCGAGCTCGCGACCGCAGATCATGTCCAACATTTGGTCCCCAGGGTTTTCGTCTGCCATGGTCATGAAGCTGTCCCGCCGCGGGCTGGTATAGATCATGAACGTGGTCCAATCGTTGGTGCCGACTGTTGCCGATCCATCAACCATACGGCCGCAGAAGGTGATCACATCGCCGTGCACTGAGCCGATGGCAAAAACGGACTGGAACCTCGCTGACGGATAGTCGGCCAATTCGCGCGCCAGCAGATTACGCGCGCTGGCGAGGGCGGTCGCGATCGCATCCTCAATCCAAGGAAACTCCGATGCGCACTGAAGCGGCGCGTCCCGCTCCGTGGTTAGGGTCGATGGCGAGCCAAGGGTATTTGAGCAGCCCGCGATTAGGACCGTCAGCGCACTCGTAAGCACCATCAGCGGCGCATTCACTTTCAACCTCGACGCCAGAGGCCACCACGGCGCAGGGTGGCCTCTGGGCGGCTCAGGTCGCCAGCTTTGCAACTACTCCGCCGCCTGGCGGCTCACGCCGATCTTCGGGTCCAGCTCGCCTGAGGCATAGCGCTTGGCCATGACCGAGAGCGGCAGCGGCTTGATCTTGTCGGCCCAGCCGGCGCAGCCGAATTCTTCGAACCGCTGCTGGCAGACCGTGCGCATGGCGTCCATGGCGGGCTTCAGATACTTGCGCGGGTCGAACTCGGCGGGGTTCTCAGCGAACACCTTGCGGATGGCGCCGGTCATGGCCATCCGGTTGTCGGTGTCGATATTGATCTTGCGCACGCCGTGCTTGATGCCGCGCTGGATCTCTTCCACCGGCACGCCCCAGGTCTGGGGCATCTGGCCGCCGTACTGGTTGATGATGTCCTGCAGGTCCTGCGGCACCGAGGACGAGCCGTGCATCACCAGATGGGTGTTGGGCAGGCGGCGGTGGATCTCTTCGATCACATTCATCGCCAGGACGTCGCCGTCCGGTTTGCGGGTGAACTTGTAGGCGCCGTGGCTGGTGCCCATGGCGATGGCCAGCGCATCCACCTGAGTGGCCTTCACGAACTCCACGGCCTGGTCGGGATCGGTGAGCAGCTGGTCATGGCCGAGCTTGCCCTCGAAGCCGTGGCCGTCTTCCTTCTCGCCCATGCCGGTTTCAAGGCTGCCCAGCACGCCCAGTTCGCCCTCGACGCTGGCGCCGACCCAGTGGGCCATGTCCACCACGTTGCGGGTGACCTTGACGTTGTAGTCGTAGTCGGCGGGCGTCTTGGCGTCGGCCATCAGCGAGCCGTCCATCATCACCGAGGTGAAGCCGAACTGGATCGCCGTGGCGCAGGTGGCCTCGTTGTTCCCGTGGTCCTGATGCATGCAGATCGGGATGTGCGGGTACATCTCGGCGAGCGCATCGATCAGGTGCTTCAGCACGATGTCATTGGCGTAGGAGCGCGCGCCGCGGCTGGCCTGGATGATGACCGGCGCATTGACCGCATGGGCGGCCTCCATGATCGCCAGGCCCTGTTCCATGTTGTTGATATTGTAGGCCGGCACGCCATAGCTGTGCTCGGCGGCATGATCGAGAAGCTGTCTCAGGGTTATCCGGGCCATCGCCGTATCCGTCCGTTTCTCTCTTTGTCTCTTACTGGCTCAGAGCCGCCACACCGGGCAGGGTCTTGCCTTCCATCCATTCAAGGAACGCGCCGCCGGCCGTCGAGACGAAGGTGAAGTCCTCCGCGCAGCCCGCCGCGTTCAGAGCCGCCACCGTATCACCACCGCCGGCGACAGCCACCAGTCGGCCGGATTTCACCAGCTCGGCGGCGTGTTTCGCTGCTGAAACGGTCGCCTTATCGAAGGGCGGCATCTCGAAAACGCCCAGCGGGCCGTTCCAGATCAGGGTCTTGGAATTGTCCATCGCCCGGCAGAGACGCTCAATCGTCTCGGGCCCGGCGTCGAGGATGCGTTCGTGTTCGTCCACGGCGCCCAGGGTGCGGACTCGCGCCGGCGCGCCCGGCGCCATCTTCTCGGCCACCACGATGTCGAGGGGCAGGAAGAGCTTGCAGTTGTGCTGGCCGGCCAGGCGGATGATGTCCCGGGCGGTCTCGGCCATGTCCTTCTCGCAGTAGGACGCGCCGACATCGTGGCCCTGGGCGTAGAGGAAGGTGTTGGCCATGCCTCCGCCGATGGCCAGCTTGTCGAGCTTGGTCACCAGGTGGCTGAGCAGGTCGAGCTTGGTCGAGACCTTCGAACCGCCGACGATACCGAGGACCGGGCGCTCGGGCTTGCCCAGCGCCTTGTCCAGGGCCGACAGCTCCAGGCGCATCTGCTCGCCGGCATAGGCGGGCAGAACGTGGGCCAGGCCCTCGGTGGAGGCGTGGGCCCTGTGCGCGGCCGAGAAGGCGTCGTTCACATAGAGGTCGCCATTGGCGGCCAGGGCCTTGGCGAAGGCGGGGTCGGCGCCCTCTTCGCCGGCGTGAAAGCGGACGTTCTCCAGCAGCAGCACGTCGCCGGGGCCCAAGGCGTCCACCGCGGCGGCGGCGGCCTCGCCGACGCAGTCGGCCGCGAAGGCCACCGGCATGCCCAGCACCTTGGACAGAGCCGGGACGATGGGCTCCAGACTCATCGACGGCACGACCTTGCCCTTCGGGCGGTCGAAGTGGGCGAGCAGCACCACCTTGGCGCCGCCTTGGCGCAGCTTCTGGATGGTCGGGACCGCAGCCTGAAGGCGGGTGTCGTCGGACACCTCCCCCTCGTGCATCGGCACGTTGAAATCCACACGCACCAGGGCGCGCTTCCCGGAGAGATCCGCGTCGTCGAGAGTCTTGAAGGTCATCGGCTTCCAGCAGTCAGGGCGTGGGCGGCGGGCCGCGCCCGGGCCGGAACCCGGGCGCATCGGCCTCTTAGGCGAACGTCCGGGGAGCCGATCAGATCAGCTTGGCCATGGCCAGCGCCGTGTCACTCATCCGGGTCGAGAAGCCCCACTCGTTGTCATACCAGGAAAGAACCCGGCCGAGCTGGCCTTCGATCACCTGGGTCTGGGGCAGGGCGGCGGTGGACGAGGCGGCGATGTGGTTCAGGTCGATGGAGACCAGCGGATCGTTGGAGGTGTCGAGCACGCCCTTCATGGCGCCGTCGGCGGCGGCCTGCAGGGCGGCGTTGATCTCGTCCTTGGTCACCTTGCGGCCGGGCACGAACTTCAGGTCGACCACCGAGACATTAGGGGTCGGCACCCGGATCGAGGAGCCGTCCAGCTTGCCGGCCAGCTCCGGCAGAACCAGGCCCACGGCCTTGGCCGCGCCCGTGGAGGTGGGGATCATGGACATGGCCGCGGCTCGGCCGCGGTAGAGGTCCTTGTGCATGGTGTCCAGGGTCGGCTGGTCGCCGGTATAGGAATGGATCGTGGTCATGTAGCCGCGCTCGATCCCGCACAGGTCGTGGATCACCTTGGCGATTGGGGCCAGGCAGTTGGTGGTGCACGAGGCGTTGGAGACCACCAGGTCGTCCTTGGTCAGGACGTCGTGGTTGACGCCGAAGACGATGGTCTTGTCGGCGTTGTCGCAAGGCGCGCTCACCAGGACGCGCTTGGCGCCAGCTTCCAGGTGGGCGGCGGCCTTTTCCTTGGAGGTGAACAGGCCGGTGCATTCCAGGGCGATGTCGACGCCCAGTTCCTTGTGCGGCAGCTCGGCCGGGTTGCGGATGGCCGTCACCTTGATCGGCCCGCGGCCCACATTGATCGTGTCGCCATCCACGGTGACCACGCCGGGGAAGCGGCCGTGCACGCTGTCATAACGCAGCAGGTGGGCGTTGGTCTCGACGGGGCCCAGGTCGTTGATCGCCACCACTTCGATGTCGGTGCGGCCATGCTCGATGATCGAGCGCAGGACGAGCCTGCCGATGCGGCCGAAACCGTTGATGGCGACGCGGACGGTCATGGTGGTGTTCTCCTGGCGGGATGAGGGTCGGCGGGCGACGTTTTCCGATTGTTTTGCCGGGGTTTTGTGCGGGCGCCCGCGCGCGAGTCAAGCGCTAGTACGCCCAAAGGGTCATGGAGTCTGTCAGGCGGCGGACGAGGCGCCCGCCTCGCAACAGACGCCTCAGTCGCCCTTGACCACCCGGACCTTGGCGGCGGCCTCCAGGGCGCGGGTCCGGGCGGCTTCGATGGTGGCGGCCCGCGCCAGCGCCACGCCCATGCGACGGCGGGCGAAGGCCTCGGGCTTGCCGAACAGACGCAGGTCCGCGCCGGGCACAGCCAGGGCCTCGGCCACGCCCTCAAAGGCCACGCCGCGGGCCTCCTTGCCGCCATAAATCACCGCGCTGGCTCCAGGTTCGCGCAAGGCGACATCCACCGGCAGGCCCAGGATCGCCCGGGCGTGCAGGGCGAACTCGCTCTGGACCTGGGTGGCCAGGGTCACCAGGCCCGTGTCGTGGGGCCTGGGGCTAACCTCGGAGAACCAGACCTCGTCGCCCTTCACGAACAGCTCGACCCCGAAGAGGCCGAGGCCCCCAAGGCTGGCGGTGACGCGGGCGGCGATCTCCCGGGCGCGCTTCAGGGCCAGCGGGCTCATGGCTTGCGGCTGCCAGCTTTCCACATAGTCGCCCTGGACCTGCCGGTGGCCGATGGGTTCGCAGAAGTGGGTGGCCACCTCGCCGTCGGGACCGCGGGCCCGCACGGTCAGCTGGGTGATCTCGAAGTCGAAATCGATGCGCCCCTCGACGATGACCCGGGCCTGTTCGACCCGGCCGCCCTCCAGGGCGTAGCGCCAGGCCTCCGCAATCCCAGCTTCGTCCTGCACGTAGGACTGGCCCTTGCCCGAGGACGACATCACCGGCTTGACGAAGCAGGGATAGCCCACGCCTGCCGCCCCGGCCGCCAGCTCGGCCTCTGTGGAGGCGAAGGCGTAGGGCGATGTGGCCAGGCCCAGCTCTTCGGCGGCCAGACGACGGATGCCCTCGCGGTTCATGGTCAGCTGGGCGGCCCGGGCGGTGGGGATCACCACAGCCAGGCCCGCCGCCTCGATCGCCGCCAGCTCGTCGGTGGCGATGGCCTCGATCTCCGGCACGATCAGGTGGGGCCGTTCGGCCTCGACCACGGCGCGCAGGGCGGCCGCATCCGTCATGGCGATGACATGGCTGCGATGGGCCACCTGCATGGCGGGCGCATCGGCATAGCGGTCGACGGCGATCACCTCGCAGCCCAGGCGCTGCAGCTCGATGGCCACCTCCTTGCCGAGCTCGCCCGAGCCCAGCAGCAGGACGCGCAGAGCGCTTGGCGAGAGCGGCGTGCCAAGGCGCATGGGGCTTAGACCTTGGCCTGGACGGCGTCGGCGACGGCTTCGGCGGTGATGCCGAACTCCTTGTAGAGCCGCTCATAGGGGGCGCTGGCGCCGAAGCTGGACATGCCGATAAACACGCCGTCCTCGCCGATGAACCGCTCCCAGCCCAGGCTGACGGCGGCTTCCACCGCCGCGCGCACCGGCGCCTTGCCGATCACCGAGGCGCGGTATTCCGGGCTCTGGGCGGAGAACAGCTCCCAGCAGGGGACCGAAACCACCCGGGTGGGCACGCCACGGGCCTGCAGCAGGTCGCGGGCCGCCAGGGCGATGGACACCTCGGAACCCGTGGAGAAGATGGTGGCCTTGGCCTCGCCATCGGCGGCGCGCAGCTCATAGGCGCCCCGGGCCGAGAGGTTCTCGCCCGCAGGCTCGGTCCGCGCTGCCGGGACCTTCTGGCGCGACAGGGCCATGATCGAGGGCGTGGTCGGCGTCGAGAGCGCCAGCTTCCAGCACTCGGCGGCCTCCACCGCGTCGGCCGGGCGATAGACGTTGAGGTTCGGCATGGCCCGCAGGGAGGCCAGGTGTTCCACCGGCTGGTGGGTGGGGCCGTCTTCGCCCAGGCCGATTGAATCGTGGGTCATCACATGGATCACCCGCGCGCCCATCAGGGCGCCGAGCCGAATGGCCGGGCGGCTATAGTCGGAGAACACCATGAAGGTGCCGGAATAGGGGATGACGCCCCCGTGCAGGGCCATGCCGTTCATGGCCGCGGCCATGCCGTGCTCGCGGATGCCGTAATGCACGTAGCGGCCGGCATAGTCCGGGGCGTCGAAGGCCGGGGTGCCCTTGACGAAGGTGTTGTTCGATCCGGTCAGGTCGGCCGAGCCGCCGACCATTTCCGGGATGGCGGGGACCAGCTGCTCAAGCGCTGTGCCGGAATGGACGCGGGTGGCGTTGGCCGGCGCGGTCTTGGCCATCTCGGCGATGTGGGCGTCGAGGCGCTCGAAGGCGTTTTGCGGCAGTTCGCCGGCCATGGCCCGCTGGAACTCCGCCTTCATGGGCGAAGCGCCCAGGGCCTTTTCCCAGTTCTTGCGGGCCTTGCCGCCCTTGCGGCCGGCCGAGCGCCAGGGCTTGTAGACCTCATCGGGGATGACAAAGGGCTCGTGGCTCCAGCCCATGGCCAGGCGGGAATCGGCGATCTCGTCGTCGAACAGGGTGTAGCCGTGGCTGTGGGGGTCACCTTCCTTGCGGCCGGCGCCCTTCGAGATCTTGGTCTTGCAGGCGATCATGGTCGGCTTGTCCTGCCGGGTGGCCCAGCGCAGGGCCGCGGCGATCTTGCCGAAGTCGTGGCCGTCCACGGCCTTCACCGCCCAGCCGGCCGCCTTGAAGCGGGCCATCTGGTCGCCGGTCTCGGCGATGGTCGCCTCGCCATCGATGGTGGTGTTGTTGTCGTCGAACAGGACGGTCAGCTTGTTGAGCTTGAAGCGGCCGGCCATGGAGATGGCCTCCTGGCTGACGCCCTCCATCAGGCAGCCGTCGCCGGCGATCACCCAGGTGCGGTGATCCACCAGATCATCGCCGAAGCGGGCGGCCAGATGACGCTCGGCCATGGCCATGCCCACAGCCGTGGCGACGCCCTGGCCCAGGGGACCGGTGGTGGTCTCCACGCCCGGCGTGTGGCCGTACTCGGGATGGCCGGCGGTCTTGGAGCCCCACTGACGGAAGTTCTTGATCTCGTCCATGGTCACGGCCTTGAAGCCGGTCAAGTGCAGCAGGGCGTAGATCAGCATCGAGCCGTGGCCCGCCGACAGGACGAACCGGTCCCGGTCGGCCCAGTCCGGGTTGGTCGCATCATACTTCAGGAACTTCGACCACAGGACGGTGGCCACGTCGGCCATACCCATGGGCATGCCCTGATGCCCCGACTTGGCGCGGTGGACGGCGTCCATGGAAAGGACACGGATGGCGTCGGCCATGGTCTGGAGCTGTGCGGGCATGAGCGTTCCGGGAAGACTGAAGGTCGCAAGGGGGCGGGGCGCAGGCTGGCGGGGTCGCATGCACGGGCGCGGCGGTCAAGAAATGCGCCGCTTTCAGGCCACGCCCGGCGCGGGCTATAGATTAACGGACACACTTCTGGAGTCCTGAATGATCCGTGATCCCGCTAGCGAGAGCGCCATAGACCAGGCCGCCCGTCGGCTCGAACGCGCCATCGCCCTGCTGGAACAGCGCCTGGGCGAGGCCAGGGGCCGCGCCGGGCTGGAGGCCGGCGGCCTGTTCGACCAGGACCGCGCCAAGCTGGCCGCCGAACTGGACGAGGCCCGCGCCCGGGAGAAGGCTCTGGAGGCCGCCGGCGCCGAGGCCTCCGCCGCCCTTGGCCGGGCCATCGCCGAGATTCGCGAGGTTCTGGAGGCTGACGAGGCGCCCGACGCCGAGGGCTCAGCCTTCGATGAGGACGAGCCGCAGCTCGACCTTGAGCCGGCCTCTGACGCCGAAACCCCCGACCCCATGACCCGGGAGGACTGACCCATGGCCCAGGTGACCATCGAGGTGAACGGCCGGCCCTATCAGGTGGGCTGCGAGGATGGCCAGGAGGCGCATCTCTTGGAGCTGGTGCGGCTGTTCGACCGCCAGGTCCGCGCCGTCTCCCAGGACATGGGACAGCTGACGGAGACGCGGCTCTTCCTCATGGCGGCCCTGCTGCTGGCCGATGAGCTATGGGATTCCCGCAGCCGCATGTCCGGCGTTCAGGCCGAACTCGCCCGCCTGCAGTCTGACCGGGCGCGGATCGAATCCAGGGCCGTGGCGGCCCTGGATGGGGCGGCCAAGAAGATCGAGCAGCTGGCGGCGGAATAGGCGCGCGCACGCGCCTTGTTATCGCCCTGGGCCGCGCCTAGATTGGGTCTCGGCGGGTCTGCTGTGGCTCACGTCGAAGGCAACCTAATTCCTCCGACCTTAATTGTCTCGAAGGGAGCTGTCCCTGTCCGGCGCCGTGGCCCCGGACACATGGCGCCCACCTGGTTATCCAGGTCCGAGGGGATTAAAATCGTCCTTCACGGTTCTCGCGGCGCCGCCACCCTGCTCCCCGATCGCTCAGCGACTTCGGCCGCGCCGGTCACCAATCAGCCGAGTCTCCGCGGCTAGAGTCGTGGTCGCTCCGTGACGGCTTGGCTGGGCGGGAAGAGGGGCCTGATCAGCGCCCTGACGCCGACGCCATTGAATTTCAGTCCACGTCACGAAGCACGGGCTACTTCGCGACCGCGCTGTTGATCGCCAGGGCCAACGCACCCTGTGAGAAGGGCTTGGAAAGCCGGGGAAGCCCGGCCGCAGCCTCGCTGGAGAGTTCGGCAAACCCTGTAGCAATGATCACCGGCAGGCCCGGCCGGAGCGAGTGAATCTCTGCGGCGAGCTGGACACCGGTCATGTCGGGCATCGCTTGATCGGTGATGACAAGGTCGAGCCCTTGGTGGTCCGGGAGCAGCGTTAGAGCGTCCTGGGCCGAAGACGCCACAACGACCGTGTGCCCAAGGTCTTCGGCCAGCGCTGCGGTGTTCGCCAACACCAGGGGATCATCATCCACGGCAAGAATGGTCAGCGGCGGGGAGTTCGGCGCCACGCCGACATCCAACGCAGATTGCCGGCTCGCGGGCCCCGAGGCCTTCGCTGCGGGCAACCAGAGATCAATGGATGTGCCTCCGCCCAGGGTGCTTTCGATCCGCATCGCCCCGCCCGATTGGGTGGCGAGGCCATGCACCATTGAGAGGCCCAAGCCCGTGCCCTTTCCGACGCCCTTGGTCGTGAAGAAGGGGTCCGTGGCCTTCGCCAGGGTTTCTTCGTCCATGCCCACGCCGGTATCGACGACCGAGACGCAAACATATTCACCCGGCTTAAGCGGCGCTTCGGCCGCGCGCGAAATCCGAACTTTGCGGGCGCTGATGATCAGAGCTCCGCCCTCAGGCATGGCGTCGCGGGCGTTGACGGCCAGATTGAGCAGGGCCGCTTCGAGCTGACTGGGATCGGTCCGGACGCGAGGGAGGTTTGACGGGACTCGAATGCTGACCCGGATTGTGGGTCCGATGCTCCGCTGGATAAAGGGCTGCATGCCTCGCACAAGCGAGTGGAGATCAACGGCCTCAACGTGAAGTTCCTGCTTGCGCGCAAACGCCAGCATCCGCTGTGTGAGCACTGCGCCACGGCGAGCGCCCTCCATGGCGTTCTCAAGATAGCCCATTAGCTTCGGGTCATTCACAGCGCGCTTCTTCGCGAGTTCAATGCTCCCTTGAACGGCCATCAGAAGATTGTTGAAGTCGTGCGCTACGCCTCCCGTCAGCTGACCGACCGCCTCGAGTTTTTGAGCCTGGAACAGGGCCTCGCGCGTCTCGTCGAGGGCCCGCTGGGTTTCCATCCGCTCCGTGATGTCTCGCGTGACCTTGGCAAAGCCAACGATGCCGCCCAAGTCATCGTAGATTGCGTCGATGACCACGTGCGCCCAAAAGCGCGAGCCGTCTTTCCGCACCCGCCAGCCTTCGGTCTCCCAGCGGCCATGTTCCTTCGCAGCGCCCAATCCCGACCTCGGCAGGCCGATCTCCCGGTCTTCCTCGGTGTAGAACGATGAGAAGTGCCTCCCGATCACTTCATCGGCCTTGTAGCCCTTGATGCGCTCGGCGCCTGAATTCCAGCTTGTGACGTGGCCTTCGGGGTCCAGCATGTAGATCGCGTAGTCGGTGACGCTTTGCACGAGCAGTCGAAACTGCTCCTCGCTGCGGCGTAGCGTCTGTTCGGCCGCTTTCCGCTCGGTAAGATCCCGGGTGACCTTTGCATACCCGACGAGCGCGCCTGAAGGGTCGCGAATGGGGTCAATGATGACGTGCGCCCAAAAGTGGCTGCCGTCCTTGCGAACACGCCAGCCTTCACGCTCGAACCGGCCTTCACGCGCGGCTGTCGCGAGCGCCTCGCGGGGCACCCCCGCCGCCCGCTCCTCCTCAGTATAGAAAACTGAGAAATGCTGCCCGATGATCTCGCCGGCCTCATAACCCTTGAACCGTTCAGCGCCCGGGTTCCAGCTCGTCACGAGGCCATCGGCGTCGAGCATGTAGATGGCGTAGTCGGTAATCGCGTCGACGAGCAGCCGGTACCGGCTGTCGTCGACCTCGGCCGCACGCAGTTCGGTTGGCTTGGCCATCCCACCCCCAATTCAGCCGACCTAAACGCGCGCCTTCCGCTAAGGTTGCATGCGCATTCCTTCGCTTTGCAGCTCCGCGCTCGGGCGCTCGCCCATGCGCCAGGGACAAGCCTTGGGTCTGATCGAGGACCTCAGCACCGAACGCGCCGACCACGAAGGGTTCGCGACAATTTCCCTAGGCGCCTCGGATTCAGCTAAGAGCCTGGCGGTGAACCCTGTCTCTCATCAAAAGACCCTCCTGCGCCGGACAATGCGAGGGGTGCGCCGGACGCTGGCGGCCGCCGATGGCCAAGCCGCCGTCCGCGCTGCGGACCATGCGCCTCTGGCGCGGCTGGGGGCCGGCCCGGTGGCGGGTTACATCGCCCAGGGGGCCGAGCTTGATCCGGCCCCGCTGATGGCGGTCCTGGCTGAGGCCGGAGTCAACCTCGCCCTGCCGACGGCTCTAAGCCGGGATGCGCCGCTGATCTTTCGCGCCTGGACCCCGGGCGCGGCCCTTTCGCCGGACGCCTTTGGAATTCCCGCCCCGCTCGCCGACCAGCCGCAGGTGGCGCCGATGGCCCTGATCGTGCCCCTGCTGGCCTTTGATCGCCGGGGCGGGCGGCTGGGCCAGGGGGCCGGCGTCTATGACCGGGCGATCGCGGCGTTGGGCGCCGAACACCGCCCGTTCCTGCTGGGTTACGCCTATGCCGGCCAGGAGATTGAGGACCTGCCCGTCGAGCCGCACGATCAGCGGCTGGACGCCATATTGACGGAAGCCGGGCTGATTGAAGTCCGCTAGGATGATCTGATGCGTTTCGCCTTTTTCGGAGATGTCGTCGGCCGGTCCGGCCGCGAGGGTCTCGCCGACCACCTGCCCATGTTGCGCCGACAGCTCGGTCTCGAGTTCGTGGTCATCAACGCCGAGAACGCCGCCGCCGGCTTCGGGATCACCGAGAACACGGCCCGCGAGCTGTTCGACGCCGGCGCCGACTGCCTGACGCTGGGTAACCACTCCTGGGACCAGAAGGAGGCGCTGACCTATATCGTCCGCGAGCCCCGCCTGATCCGGCCGCTCAACTATTCGGTCCTGGCCGATGCGCCCGGCCGCGGGGCCAATCTGTTCGAGACCCAGTCGGGCCGCCGCATCCTGGTGATCAACCTGCTGGGCCGGGTCCATATGGACTCCCTGGACGACCCCTTCGCCGCCGTCGACCGGGAGCTTGAGAGGGCGCCGCTCGGCATGGTGTCCGACGCCGTCCTTGTGGACATGCACGCCGAGGCCACCAGCGAGAAGATGGCCATGGGCCATTTCTGCGACGGCCGGGCGAGCCTGGTGGTGGGCACCCATACGCACGTTCCCACGGCCGACTGTCAGATCCTGCCCGGCGGCACCGCCTATCAGACCGACGCCGGGGCCTGCGCCGACTATGACAGCGTGATCGGCAATCAGAAGGAAGAGCCCCTGCGGCGCTTCACCACCCGCATCTCCGGCGGCCGCTATAAGCCCGCCGAAGGCCCCGCCACGGTCTGCGGGGTATTCGTCGAGACCGACGATTCCACGGGTCTGGCGGTCCGGGTCGAGCCGATCCGCGTCGGCGGCCGGCTCTCCGAAACCATCCCCCAGGTGGACCTGGCCCGGGCCTGAGGGCTCAGGCGCCTGGGCGCGGCGGCAGACTGTCCGCGGTCAGAACCCCGTCGCCATCCTGATCCAGCAGCCCAAAGCGCCGGGCCGCGGCCTTGAGCCACTCCTCCAGGCTGACCCGTCCGGACAGGTCCGCGTCGGCGCCGCGCACCGGATGGGGTTCGTTGAGCAGGCCAAACCTCGCCGCGCCTTCCCGCCTCGCGGGCGGGGCGGCGCGCGCCATTCCCAACATCGGCCGCCGTGGCCGCTCGCCCTCCGCGCCAGGACCGCGCCCTGCGCCGGGCGGCGGCCGCGCCCCGCCCAGGCTGCGGATCTCCGGGGCGATCTCCCGCTCATAGGCCTGAGTCTCGAAACCGTCGATGGAGCCGTTCTGGTCGGTGTCCAATTGGCCGAACATGCGGACGGCGTCAGCCTCGAACTCAGCCAGGGTCACGAGTCCGTCCGCATCGGCGTCGGCGCCCGCAAACCAGGCGGCCAGGCCTCCGGCCCCGCGAAACGGCTCGCCCGACGGGCTGATGAAAATCTCCATGCCGCCGCCTTGGGCGGCCCGGCCAGGGGGCGGACCCGGAGGCGGAGCGGCTGAGGCGGTGGCTGCGGCGCTTGTCCAGAGGGCGGCCAGGGTCAGCAGGACCAGTCTTTGCATCGATATCTCCCGTCTCGCCCCCCAACGGTCCCGCTATCGGCGTCGGTTGCGGCGGAAATGGGTCCTGGGGTGACGGAAGCGGCGCCATCGGCGACTATGCCTCCCTGACTGACGGTCCAGGACCGTCCATTCCGGGGGAGGGCCTATGTTGGCCAAGTTCATCGTCCGCGCCACTTTCGGCGCCATTGGCCTTTGGCTGTCTTCCATGCTGGTGGCCGGCGTGTCCTTCACCGACATGGGCAGCCTGATCCTGGCTGCGGTTCTGCTGGGGCTGGTGAACGCCGTGCTGCGGCCGATCCTGTTCATCCTGACCCTGCCGCTGACCTTCCTGACGCTCGGCCTGTTCCTGCTGGTGCTGAACGCGGCCATGATCGGCCTGGTGGCGGTGATGCTGCAGGGCTTCACGGTGGACGGCCTGTGGCCGGGCCTGGTGGCCGCCATCGTCACTGGCCTGACCAGCTGGGTCGGCCACATGCTGATCCGCGACGAGGCGAAGGGCGGTTAGGCGAAGTAGTCTTCGTCGATGCTCCGGACGACAACCGTCCGGCGCGCTCTCACCCCAACCTCGTGATCAATCATCAGGGATGCGAGCCGCCGGCCGTCGATCAGCACGACCCGGTGTTGGACCTTTTGGATGTACTCTCTGGCTTCCCGGGAAAAGTCCGACGTGGTGACAAACACGCCCTTCGTTGCGCCTTCGCCTGTTAAGGAGCCGATGAACCGCTGAATGTCTGGCCGACTCACCTTGTTGCCGGGCGCATATCGCTTCGCCTGGATGTAGACCGCGTCCAGCCCGAGAGCGTCCTCATTGATGACGCCATCAATGCCGCCATCCCCGGTGATCGGCGTCATCGAACCGCTTTCGATTCGCCCGCCCCCGTATCCCATGGCAGCCAGCAGATCCAAGATGATCCGCTCGAACCGCTGCGGGGTGACTTCCAACAGGAGGCTCAGCAGTTCATCGCTGAGGGCTGAGTCCAGGATCGCGGCGGCGGCTTCGATCGCGTCCTCTGGCGTCTGGCGATCATCGATCGCAAGGGCTCTGTCCTCGCCGTCCGGTTCAGATCGCCCCTTGGTCGCTGGCGTGCGCCAGAGGGCGAAGTCGTCGTACCGATCGAGGTCCTTGTTGTTGATCCTGACGGGGTTCTCGGCGAGGAGTTGGCGACCTCGCTCGGTGATCTGGTGCGCGTTTCGCTTCGGGGAGGTCAGCAGACCAGCCTTAGATAGGTAAGTTCTCGCCCAGTGCGCCCGGCTCTGAAGGACGGTTATCCGTCCACTGGGAATGAGCTCATTGGCCTCGTCATCGCTGATCGAGAACTCGTGGCGGAGATGCGGAATGCAGTCGCCGACATTGCTCACTGCGCCGCTGCCGAAGAGCTTCAGCACCGGCAGCATCAGTGTTTCATAGTCTGGAACAGGCAAGATGGTCCCCGCGAATGAGTTGGGACTATGCCGCCGGCCCGACCAAAGAAAAAGGGCGGAGCCGTGAGGCTCCGCCCTTCTCGTCTTGAGAAAGCTTGGGTGGGCTTGGACTTAGAAGTCCATGCCGCCCATGCCGCCCATGTCGGGCATGCCGCCGCCGGCCGCGCCGCCACCCTTCTTGGGGGCTTCAACGATGGCCGCTTCGGTGGTGATCAGCAGGCCGGCGACCGAAGCCGCGTCCTGCAGAGCCGTCCGGACGACCTTGGCCGGGTCGATGACGCCAGCCTGGACCATGTCGACATATTCTTCGGTCTGGGCGTTGAAGCCGAAGGTGGCCGAGTTGTTTTCCAGGACCTTGGAGACGACGATCGAGCCTTCGACGCCGGCGTTTTCGGCGATCTGGCGGATCGGAGCCTGCAGGGCGCGGCGCACGATGGCGACGCCGGCTTCCTGGTCGTCATTGTCGCCCTTGAAGCCGTCCAGGATCTTGGAGGCCTTCAGGAGGGCGACGCCGCCGCCGGGAACGATGCCTTCTTCAACCGCGGCGCGGGTCGCATTGAGCGCGTCGTCGACGCGGTCCTTGCGTTCCTTCACCTCGACCTCGGTGGAGCCGCCGACGCGGATGACCGCAACGCCGCCGGCCAGCTTGGCCAGACGTTCCTGCAGCTTTTCCTTGTCGTAGTCCGAGGTGGTGTCTTCGATCTGGCGCTTGATCTGGCTGATACGGCCTTCAATGCCTTCCTTCTCACCCGAGCCGTCCACGATGGTGGTGTCGTCCTTGGTGATGGTGACCTTCTTGGCCTTGCCAAGCATGTCGAGGGAGACGTTTTCGAGCTTGATGCCCAGGTCTTCGCTGATCAGCTGGCCGCCGGTCAGGATGGCGATGTCTTCCAGCATGGCCTTGCGGCGATCGCCGAAGCCCGGCGCCTTGACGGCGGCGACGCGCAGACCGCCCCGCAGCTTGTTGACCACCAGGGTGGCCAGGGCCTCGCCTTCGATGTCCTCGGCGATGATCAGCAGGGGACGACCCGACTGGACCACGGCTTCCAGCACCGGCAGCAGGGGCTGCAGGGTCGAGAGCTTCTTTTCGTAGAGCAGGATCAGAGGCTCTTCGAGGTCGGCCTCCATCTTGTCGGCGTTGGTGATGAAGTAGGGCGACAGGTAGCCGCGGTCGAACTGCATGCCTTCGACGACGTCGAGTTCGGTCTCGGCGGTCTTGGCCTCTTCAACCGTGATGACGCCTTCGTTGCCGACCTTGTCCATGGCCCGGGCGATCATCTCGCCGACTTCGGTGTCGCCATTGGCCGAAATGGTGCCGACCTGGGCGATCTCGGAATTGGCCGAGACCTTCTTGGAGGTCGCCTTGATCTCTTCGATGACCTTGGCGACGGCCTTGTCGATGCCGCGCTTCAGATCCATCGGGTTCATGCCGGCGGCCACCGACTTCAGGCCTTCGACCACGATGGCCTGGGCCAGGACGGTCGCGGTCGTCGTGCCGTCGCCGGCCTTGTCGTTGGTCTTCGACGCGACTTCGCGGATCAGCTGGGCGCCGAGGTTTTCGAAGCGGTCAGCCAGTTCGATTTCCTTGGCCACCGACACGCCGTCCTTGGTGGAGCGCGGGGCGCCAAAGGACTTTTCGATGACCACGTTGCGGCCCTTGGGGCCCAGGGTCACCTTCACGGCGTTGGCGAGGGTGTTGACGCCGCGGAGCATGCGGTCGCGGGCGTCAGCGGAGAAATAGACGTCTTTCGCAGCCATTTCTTCTTCTACTTTCCTTGATGGCGAGGGCGGCGCTCCGGATCATCCGGGCGGCCCGCCTTGGCCGAATGTCTTTGCGCCCGACCTTGCGGGCGGGCTGGTCGGCGAGGGGCCGGGGTCTTAGTCGAGGACGCCCAGGACGTCGCTTTCCTTCATGATCAGCAGGTCTTCGCCTTCGAGCTTGATCTCGGTGCCCGACCATTTGCCGAACAGGATGCGATCGCCGGTCTTGACGTCCAGGGGCTGGACCTTGCCGCTCTCGTCACGGGCGCCGGGGCCCACGGCGATGATTTCGCCTTCCTGCGGCTTTTCCTTCACGGTGTCGGGAATGATGATCCCGCCCTTGGTCTTCTGTTCTTCCTCGACACGCCGCACGAGGACGCGGTCTCCCAAAGGACGAAACGCCATTTTGGTCTTGCTCCATTCGGAACTATTGGAATTGCGATGAGGCCAGCTCCCGCGGTCGGCGCATATTAGCAGCCGCCGACCCTGAGTGCTAACGCGGCCTGGAATTAGGAAGGGCGGGGCCGAGAGTCAAGCTGCGCCGCGGCGATTGGCGCTTAAGGCGGCCTGGGGCGACCGTCAGGAATTCTGTCGGAAGCTTAACTGGATAGGCGCCATGGCCGTGCCTATCTGTGACCTATGGTCAAGCTGTTCAAAGTCCTTCCCGCCCTGATGGCCCTGGCTGGCGTGCTCAGCCTGTTCGCCCTCACGCGGCCGGCCGCCTTCTAAGGCGCCTCGCGCGGCCTCTCCACACCGGCGCTTGACCTTCAGGCCGCCGGCGTCCTCCACTGCGCCGATCATGGGGAAATCAACCGCAACCGCCTCAGGGGCGACCCGGGGGCGCAGGCCCAAGGGCCAGGGTCCAGATCTGCGCGAAGCCATCCTGAACGCCGCCGAGGAGCTGTTTTCCCGGCACGGCTTCTATGGCGTCACCGTGCGCCAGGTGGCCGCCGAGGCGGGCGTCGACACCGCTCTGATCCACTACTATTTCGGCGCCAAGCGCGAGCTGTTCGATGCGGTCTTCGCCCGCCGGGCCGAGATCCTCAACCGTGAGCGGCTGGAGGCCATGGCCGCCTATCAGGCGGCCCATCCCCATGATCTGAAGGTCGAAGGGGTCATCGAGGCCTTTATCGGACCGCTGCTGGACCGGTCCCTGACCCAGGACCCGGGCTGGAAGAACTATTTCCGGCTGGTCGCCCTGGTGAACAACACCCCGGCCTGGGGCGGCGAGACCATGCACCGCTTCTTCGATCCCGTCGTCCACCGGCTGATCGACACTTTGAAGGCCGCATTGCCCGAGGCCGAGATCGACGACCTCTACTGGTGCTACCAGTTTCTCACCGGGGCGATGATGCTGGCCCTGTCGGAGACCGGGCGCATCGACCAGTTGTCCGATGGCCTGTGCCGCTCGTCCGACCTGCAGGCGGTGCGCGAGCGCCTGTTCGCCTATTGCGCCGCGGGCCTCGAAAGCGTCGTCCGTCGCCGAGCCTGAGGGCGGGGCCGCGGCGGGTGTTGCGAAAATTCACCAACTGGCCAAAAAATCGGCGGCCCGGCCAAACTGAGCCCTGGCGCAATGGCCCCGGTTGCAGGCACACTCGACGCTAATTCACCAGATGGTGAGTTTATGCGACGTCGCACCTCACAAAGCGGCGCGTTGGGGAGGATAAAATGAATTCCATCTTGAAGGCTGCGCTCCTGGCGAGCGCGGCGATGGCGGCCATTCCAGGCGCCGCCGCCGCCCAGGCCCCCGCGCAAGGGGTTTCGGTGGTCGAAGAACTGGTGGTCACCGCCCGCCGGCGCGAGGAATCCCTCAAGGACGTGCCCGTCGCCGTCACAGCCGTCACCGCCGAGCGCCTGGAGGCCACCGGCGCGGCCGACATCACCACCCTGCAGCAATCGACCCCCAACCTCACCGTCCAGGTGGCCCGGGGCTCCAACTCCACCCTGATCTCCTTCATCCGCGGGGTCGGCCAGCAGGATCCCCTGTGGGGCTTCGAGCCCGGGGTCGGCCTCTATGTGGACGACGTCTACATCGCTCGCCCGCAGGGCGCGGTTCTCGACATCTTCGACATCGAGCGGATGGAGGTCCTGCGCGGGCCCCAGGGCACCCTCTATGGCCGCAACACCATCGGCGGGGCGATCAAGTATGTGACCGCCAAGATCGATGGCGAGCCGGAGATGCGGTTCAAGGGCCAGCTCGGCTCCTATAACCAGCGCGACTTCATCGGTTCGGCCAAGGGCATGGTCAGCGACACCCTTGGCGTGGGCCTGACCTGGGCCAGCTTCGACCGGGACGGTTATGGGAGCAACCTGACCACCGGGGCCGAGCACTACAACAAGGACGTGGCGGCGGCCCGGGCCACGGTGGAATTTTCGCCGACGCCTGACCTCTTCTTCCGTCTGGCCGGCGACATCGTCACCGACCGGTCCAACCCTCGCCACGGCCACCGTGAAGTGGCCGCCTTCAACATCGCCAATCAGCCGATCCCCGGCGGTGAGGTCCTGCCCAATGTCTATGACACCCGGGCTGGCGCCGGCGACAAGAACCAGGTGGAGAGCCGCGGCGTCTCGCTGCTGGGCGAATGGTCGGCCAGCGACTCCCTGACCTTCAAGTCGATCTCGGCCTATCGCGCCGGCGAGACCGCCGGCGAGATCGATTTCGACACCCTGCCAGCGCCCTATCTGGACATCCCGGCCCGCTACAGCGACCACCAGTTCACCCAGGAGCTGCAGCTGCTCTATTCGGGCGACCGGGTGCAGGCGGTGGGCGGCCTGTTCTATCTGAACGCTACGGCGGCCGGCGCCTTCGACACGGTGCTGAGCCAGGCGGCGCTCACCATCGCCACGGCCGGCCATGTGGACACCGAAAGCTGGTCGGCCTTCGCTGATGTGAGCTTTGATCTGACCGAGGCCCTGACCCTGTCGGTGGGCGGCCGCTACACCCGGGATGAAAAGACCGGCGTGGTCTATCGCCAGAACTTTACGGGCATCCGTTCGCCCCTGTTCGGCAATCCGCTGGCCGTCCCGGGTCTGGTGCGGTCAGACTTCACCAGCACCGACAGCTACGAGAAGTTCACCCCCCGGGTCAGCGCCAGCTACGACTTTGGCTCCGAGCTGACGGGCTACGCCTCCTACAGCCAGGGCTTCAAGTCCGGCGGCTTCGACATGCGCGCCGACGCCATCCTCACCCCCACCTCCCGGGACGGCTATGCGCCCGAGACGGTGGACTCCTATGAGGCGGGTCTGAAGGGCTACTTCTTCGACCGGCGCCTGAGCCTGAACACCGCGGTCTTCTACGCCCAGTATCAGGACCAGCAGGTCACCCTGCAGACCCCGGTGGGCGCCTCCATCGCCAGCCAGGTGCTCAATGTGGGCGAGTCTCACATGTCGGGCGCCGAGGTCGAAGGGGTCGCCTATCTGACCCCGGACCTGAGCGCCAACTTCGCCCTCGGCTACATCAAGGCCGAGTTCGACGAGTACCGGGCGCTCAACCCGCTCACCGGCGTGGTGGAGGACTTCGCCGACAGCCGGGTGTTCCAGAACACCCCGGAATGGACCGGCGCCTTCAGCCTGACCTACCAGCGCGACCTGGGCGACAAGGGCAAGATCAGCTTCATCCCGTCTGCCTCCTACCGCTCGTCCTTCTCCATGTTCGAGATCCCGTCGAGGCTCGATCAGGGCGCCTACTGGCTCTATGACGCCAGCCTGGTGTGGACCTCGGAGAGCGAGCGCTACCGGGTGGGCCTGCACGGCAAGAACCTGGGGGACGAGACCTACCGCATCGGGGGCTACAACTTCCCTGGCGGCCTCTTCGCCAACTCCGTGACGGCCTATTACGGGCCGCCGCAGACCGTGACCCTCTCCCTCGAAGCGAAGTTCTAGTAGAGCTTAGCGGCCCGGCTCCCTTCGGGGGCCGGGCCTTCGTCTGTTTTGCGGAGCTCTGATGGACACCTCCCCCGACGCCGGCGCTCGCCCCCCCTTTGGGATTCGGCCGAGCCGCTATCCGGTCACCGTCCTTGGCGTGTTGATCGTCGCCTACACCTTCAACTTCCTCGATCGCCAGATCCTCGGAATCCTGGCCGGGCCGATCAAGGCCGATCTGGGCCTGACCGACAGCCAGCTGGGCCTGATGGGCGGGCTGGCCTTCGCCCTTTTCTATACCGGGCTCGGCATTCCGGTGGCCTGGCTCGCCGACCGCTGGAGCCGCACCTGGATCATGACCGGCGCACTCGCCCTGTGGAGCGGGTTCACCGCCCTGTGCGGCTTCGCCACCGGATTCTGGACCCTGTTCCTGGCCCGGATGGGGGTCGGCGTCGGCGAGGCCGGCGGCGTGGCCCCGGCCTATTCCCTGATCGCCGACTACTTCCCCAAGACCCAGCGGGCCCGAGCGCTCGCGGCCTATTCGTTCGGCATCCCGATCGGCTCGGCCCTGGGTATCCTGTTCGGGGGTCTGATCGCCCATGCCATCGACTGGCGGGCGGCCTTCATCATCGTCGGCATCGCCGGGATCGCGTTCGCCCCGATATTCCGCCTGATCGTCAAGGAGCCCCGGCGCGGCGCCTATGACGAGCCGCCGGTCGCCCCCGTCCCGCCGCTCGCCGAACAGGCCCCGGCGGCCCCGCCCCCTGGCGCGGTGGCGCTGCTGCTGCGCAAGCCCAGCTTCTGGCTGATCTCGCTCGGGGCGGCGGCCTCGTCGGTGTGCGGCTATGGGGTGGCCTTCTGGCTGCCCTCCTTCTTCGAGCGCAGCCTGGGCATGAGCCTGGTGGACCGCTCCATCTTCCTGGGGATCATCACCCTGGTGGGCGGGGTGATCGGCGTCTGGGCTGGCGGCTGGCTCGGCGACCGGCTGGGGCCGAAGCGTCCGGCGGCCTATCTGCTGGTGCCAGCCGGGGCCTTCCTCATCGCCCTGCCGTGCTTCTTCATGGCCATTCAATCTCAGTCCCTGGCCCTGGCCTTTGTGCTGTTCATCATCCCCCAGGGGCTGAATCTGGCCTGGTTGGGACCGGTGATCACCGCAGTCCAGCATCTGGTGCCGGTGGCCCAGCGCTCGGTGGCCTCGGCCTGCTTCCTGTTCGTCAACAACCTGATCGGGCTGGGGCTGGGCACCTGGTATTTCGGCGCGGTGTCCGACGCCCTGACCCCGAGGTTTGGCGAGGAATCCCTGCGCTACGCCATCTATTCGGGCCTCGCCTTCTATCTGGTCGCCTCGGCCCTGTTCGTCATCGGCGCCCGGCGGCTGAAGCACGACTGGGTGGCCTGAGCCTCCAGTCGCCGCTCCAGACCGACCTCAGGCCTCAGCGCGAGCCCACCGGCGCGCGCTGAGCATCCTGTTCGGCCGAAAGTTTCGCCTGCAGGTCGCCGTACTTGGCCAGCTCCATCTTCGCGATGGTCCGGTTGTGGACCTCGTCAGGGCCGTCAGCCAGCCGCAGGGTGCGCTGGCCGGCATAGGCCTTGGCCAGGCCGAAGTCGCTGGTCACGCCTGCGCCGCCATGGGCCTGGATGGCGTCGTCGATGACCTTCAGCGCCATGGTCGGGGCCTGGACCTTGATCATGGCGATCTCCAGCCGGGCCACCTTGTTGCCGGCCTTGTCCATCATGTCGGCGGCCTTCAGGCAGAGCAGGCGGGTCATCTCGATATCGATACGGGCCCTTGCGATGCGCTCCTCCCAGACCGAGTGCTCGGAAATCGCCTTGCCGAAGGCCGTGCGGCTCCTGAGCCTCCGGCACATCTTCTCCAGGGCCACCTCGGCCGCGCCGATGGTGCGCATGCAGTGGTGGATGCGGCCCGGCCCCAGGCGCGCCTGGCTGATCTCGAAGCCGCGCCCCTCGCCCAGCAGCAGGGCCTCATGCACCGGCACCCGGACATTCTCCAGCACCGCCTCGGCGTGGCCATGGGGGGCGTCGTCATAGCCGAACACCGGCAGCATCCGCTCGATCTTCACGCCGGGCGCGTCCATGGGCACCAGGACCTGGCTCTGCTGCTGGTGGCGCGGCGCGTCCAGGTCGGTCTTGCCCATGACCACGGCCACCTTGCAGCGGGGATCGCCCATGCCCGACGACCACCACTTGCGGCCGTTGATCACATAGTGGTCGCCGTCCCGGACGATACGGGTCTCGATATTGGTGGCGTCCGACGAGGCCACCTGGGGCTCGGTCATCAGAAAGGCCGAGCGGATTTCCCCGTTCATCAGGGGGCGCAGCCAGCGCTCCTTCTGGGCCAGGGTCCCGTACCGGTTGAGGATCTCCATATTGCCGGTGTCCGGCGCCGAGCAGTTGAACACCTCTGAGGCGAACTCCACCCGCCCCATGATCTCGGCGATGGCGGCGTATTCCAGATTGGTCAGCTGCTCGCCCTCGAAGACGAAGCTCTCATCCACATGGGCGACGCCGGAGGAGGGGGGCATGAACATGTTCCACAGGCCCTCGGCGCGAGCCTTGGCCTTCAGCGCCTCGATCACCGGCAGGACCTTCCACCGCTCCCCCTGCGCCTGCTGGGCTTCATAGAGGGGGACCGCGGGGACTACATGCTCGGCCATGAAGGCCTCGACCCGGGCGATCAGGGCCTTCTGCCGTGCCGAATATTCGAAATCCATGGGCCGCGCCTTCCGTTCAAACAAATGTTTGAACGCCTTTTAGGCCCCCCAGACGAACAGGCGTTTGATTTTCAGCAATTCTGCGCCAATGGTGGGGAAGAGATCGATCCGGGCGCGTCCTGGCCCCCTGCGGCCGACCCCCGGCGCCCCGCTTCAACGCCCATGTCCCCGGGAGGACCACGATGAACATCGCCGCCGAAAAAGCCCAATCCAGCTTCGCGCTGAACCCGCAGGACGCGCTGAACGACCTCCGCATCTCTGACAAGGCGGTGCCGCTGCTCAACCACGTGAAGAAGTTCATCGCCGAGGTGGTCCAGCCCATGTCGGTGGAGTTCCATCGTCTAGGCGAAGGCAAGGCCGACATCTGGTCCTATGCGCCGGGCCAGCTGGAAGTCCTGGAAGCTGCGAAAGACAAGGCCAAGGCCGAGGGCCTGTGGAACTTCTTCCTGCCCAACGCCGAGACCGGCGAGGGCCTGTCCAACCTCGACTACGCCTATATCGCCGTCGAGCTTGGCAAGAACCCGATGGCCTCGGAGACCATGAACTGCGCCGCGCCGGACACCGGCAACATGGAAGTCCTCGAGCGCGTCGGCACGCCTGAGCAGAAGGAAAAGTGGCTGAAGCCGCTGCTGGAAGGCAAGATCCGCTCGGCCTTCGCCATGACCGAGCCGGACATGGCCTCGTCCGACGCCAAGAACATCCGCATGCGCGCCACCCTGGTCGGCGACGAATACGTGATCAACGGCGAGAAGCACTACATCTCGGGCGCCGGCGACCCGCGCTGCAAGGTGATGATCACCATGGTGCAGACCAGCCCCGAGGGCCCGCCTCACCTGCGCCAGTCGCAGATCCTGGTGCCCATGGACACCCCCGGGGTGAAGGTGGTCGGGCCGATGAACGTGTTTGGCGATCCTGACGCGCCGCACGGCCACATGCACATCGTGTTCGACAATGTCCGCGTGCCGGCCTCGAACATGTTGCTGGGCGAAGGCCGCGGCTTCGAGATCAGCCAGCTGCGCCTGGGCCCCGGCCGGATCCACCACTGCATGCGCGCCATCGGCCAGGCCGAGAAGGCGCTCGACCTGATGGTCACCCGCGGCCTGACCCGCGAAGCCTTCGGCAAGCCGATCATCCAGCTGGGCGGCAATGTGGAAATCGTCAGCCGCGCCCGCATCGAGATCGAGGCCATGCGCCTGATGGTGCTCAAGGCCGCCAAGGCCATGGACGTCCTGGACCGTCAGGAAGCCCGCATCTGGATCCACATGGTCAAGGCCATGGTGCCCGAGCGGGTCTGCCAGATCATCGACCAGGCCATCCAGATGTACGGCGCCACCGGCGTCTCGCAGAAGACGCCCCTGGCGCGGATGTACACCTCCACCCGCACCCTGCGTCTGGCCGATGGGCCTGATGAGGTCCACCACATGGTGGTGGGCCGCAACGAGCTGCGCCAGTACCGCGAAATGCCGCAGGACCCGTCCACGGCGGCGGTGTTCCGCAACTAGGCTCGCGAGCCCGAGACCAAGGCTTCAACCCAAGGCCCCGGCTTCACCGCCGGGGCCTTTCGGCTTTCTGGCGGTCAAGCTTTTGCGGGTGTATGCGATTGGCCATGAGCTCGGTCCGATTCCGCCGCCTGACCTCCACCGAAGCCCGCCCCCATGCAGACGCGCTGGGCGAGCTGCTGGCGGTCTGCGTGGCCGGCGGCGCCTCGGTCTCGTTTCTGGCGGGCCTTGAGCCTGGCCGCGCCAGCCAGTGGTGGGCCGGGCAACTGAGCGCCGACGACGGCCGCGCCATCATCGTCGGCGAGGACGAGACCGGCCTCTGCGGCGTGGTTCAGGTGATCCCCGCGGGGCCGGAGAACCAGCCTCACCGGGGGGACGTGGCCAAGATGCTGGTCCATCCCCGGGTCCGCCGCCAGGGCGTGGGCGCAGGCCTGCTGCGCGAGGCCGAAGCGGCCGCCCGCGACATGGGCCTGACCCTGCTGGTGCTCGACACCGTCACCGGCGGCGACGCCGAACGCCTCTACGCCCGCGCCGGCTGGGTCCGCGTCGGCGTCATTCCGCAATTCGCCCTTTCCACAGACGGCCGGCCCGAGGCCACCACCGTCTTTTACAAGGCGCTCGCCCAATGAGGCTTGCAGCGCCTGCTCCGTCCCGCGCGCGACGCGCTGCGGACCGTTTCCCGGCGGCGGCCTGTGCCCGCCGTTCGGGGCCGGCCGCTCAACTGGAGGCTACCCCACGTGACCCTGCCCATTGCGATCTTCATCCTGGCGTCCGCCTTTGTAACGGCCACCCTATCGGGCGTCTTCGGCATGGCCGGCGGTCTGGTGCTCATGGGCGCCCTGGCGCTCGTCCTGCCGGTGTCGGCGGCCTTCGTCACCCATGGCGTCCTGCAGCTGGTCGCCAATGGCTGGCGGGCGATCCTGCATAGGCGGCATGTCCGCTGGGACATTGTCGGCTGGTATGCGCTGGCCTCACTGATCGCCGGGGGCCTGGTCTCGCTGGCGGCGTTCACGCCGTCCAAGCCCTTCCTGTTCCTGATGCTGGGGCTGGTCCCCTGGCTCACCTGGCTGCCGCAAGGCTGGCTGAAGCTGGACGCCGCCCGGCCGGCCCAGGCCTTCGCCTCCGGCTTCCTGGTCACCGGCCTTAATCTGATGGCCGGCGTCGCCGGGCCTCTGCTGGACATTTTCTTCGTCCGCACCGAACTGACC
This sequence comes from Caulobacteraceae bacterium UBA3198, assembly GCA_002363865.1. Taxonomy (GTDB): domain Bacteria; phylum Pseudomonadota; class Alphaproteobacteria; order Caulobacterales; family Caulobacteraceae; genus Phenylobacterium. The sequence continues at coordinate 251,301 of DEWY01000006.1, read as the reverse complement.
CGCCACGCCATCGTCGCCACCAAGGCCGCCACCCAGGTCTTCGCCCACCTGGCCAAGATCATCGTCTATGGGGCGCCCCTGCTGATCGCTGGTGGAAGCCGTCAGGCCGCCGACATGCCGCCGATCTGGCTGTTCGCCCTGGCCATTCCGCTCTCCATGGCCGGCACCTGGTGCGGTGGGCTGATCCTGGAAAAGATGAGCGACGTCAACTTCAAGCGCTGGACCCGCTGGATCGTCACCGCCGTCGGCGTCCTCTACCTGATCCAGGCCGCCCAGCTCCTGGGCCTTGGCGCGTGAGCGGGCTGAGCGTCAGTCTGGTCCTGGCCGCCGTCTTCGCCGCCTCGGCCATATCAGGCCTGCTGGGCATGGCCGGCGGTTCGCTGCTGATGGCGGTTCTGACCCTGATCCTGCCGGTCAGCGCGGCGCTGGCCCTGCACGGGGCGGCGCAGCTAGCGTCCAACCTCGCCAGGGCCGGCTTCAATGCCCGGCATGTCCGCTACCGTACAGTCGGGTGGTTTGGCTTCGGGGCATTCGGCAGCATGGCGCTGCTGTCGTTCGTGGCCTTCCAGCCATCCAAGGCCGCGGTGTTCATCGGTATGGGGCTTCTACCCATCCTGGTCTGGCTGCCGCCGCGCCTCATCCCCCTGGACGCCGCGCGGCCCACCCACGCCGTGGCCGGGGGCTTCCTGGCCACCGTCATGGCGCTCGCCGTCGGCGTGTCGGGCCCCTTGAGCGAGCTCTTCCTGGTCCGCAGCTCCCTGAACCGCCACGAGGTGATCGGCACCAAGGCCGCCTTCCAGGGTCTTTGCCCATCTGGCCAAGCTGATCTTCTATGGCGGGGCCCTGTTCGCGCTCGACGCTGAGGAGGAGGGCCTGGGCCTTGCTCTGGTGGCTGGCGCGGTCGTCGCCGCCGTGCTCGGCGCGGCGCTCGGCCGCCGGTTCCTGGACGCCATCTCAGAGGACCACTTCCGCCGCTGGCGCCGCTGGATCTTCACCGCACTGGGCGCCGGCTTCCTGGTCCAGGGGCTGCGCCTCCTGGTCGGGGCCTGAGGCAAAAAAAGAGCCGCGTCCATGAAGGGCGCGGCTCGAAAGGTATAGGGAGGAAACGCCCAAAAGGGCCAGGCTGAGATAATCCCCCCATGGCCAAAGGCAAGGGGGGCGGTGAAAGATTCTTCGCGTCGTTGCGTCACAGGGGGTGAAATGCAACTGGAAGCCCGGATTTTGCACAATCGCCATGTTCGGCTCGAGCCGTTGGCCGAACGCCATCGCGCCGATCTGCAGGCCGCCTGCGCCGCCGACCTGCCTGTGTGGCGCGATCTCTATCCCCACTCCATGGCGCCGGAGCATTTCGACGCCGGCTGGGACCGGATGATGACCCAGGCCGCTGACGGCAGCTGGATCCCCTTCGCCGTCCTGGTGGGCGAGGTCTGCGTCGGCATGACCAGCTATATCGGCCCCGATCCCGTCAACGCCTCGGTGGAGATCGGCGGCACCTACTACCATCCAGACCATCGCGGCGGGCCGGTGAACCCGGCGGCCAAGCGGCTGATGCTGGACCATGCCTTTGCGGCCGGCGCCCGGCGGGTGCAGTTGAACGTCGACGCCATCAACCACCGCTCTCGGGCCGCGGTCCTGAAGCTGGGCGCCGTGCAGGAAGGCGTCCTGCGCCAGCACCGCGTCGTCTGGACCGGCCGCATCCGCGACACGGTGGTCTTCTCCATCCTGGCCGAGGAGTGGCCAGAGGTCCGGGCCCGGCTGGATGCGCGGTTGGCGGGGTACTGAGCGAAACCCCGCCCCCGTCGCCCTCGGACTTGATCCGAGGGCCCATGCACACTGGAGCGAGCCAGTGTTCATGGATGGTCGGGTCAAGCCCGACCATGACGGGACGTGGGGAGCCGAGCCTAAGCGCTGGCGGCGGTGCGTTCAGCTTCGGCCGGGAAGAAGACCTCTTCGGCATGTTTGGCCACGTCCTGGGCGGTGTAGGGCTTGCCCGGGTTGAAGCCGTCGGTCTGCACCATCTTGATCTCGCGCACCCCGCGGGACGAGACCCCCAGCACCTTGCCCGAATGGTCGGCGGCCAGGTCGGAGACCATGTAGAGCACGCCGGGCGCGATGTTCTCGGGCAGGCTCATGGGATCGGGCTCCTTGCCCTGGCGGCCAGGCAGGTCGGCGGTCATGCGAGTGAAGGCGCCCGGCGCCAGGCCCATGACGCGGATGCCGTACTTGCGGCCCTCGATGGAGAGCACGCGCATCAGGCCGTAGATGCCCGCCTTGGCCGCCCCGTAATTGGCCTGGCCGAAATTGCCATAGAGGCCCGAGGTGGACGAGGTCAGCACCATGACGCCGGGATGATTGTTGTCCTTCATCCACTTCCACACCGGCCAGGCGCAGCAATAGGTGCCCTTCAGGTGCACCTTCACCACCAGGTCCCAGTCGGCCTCAGACGTATTGGCGAAGGTCTTGTCGCGCAGGATGCCGGCGTTGCAGACCAGGATGTCTATCTTGCCGTAAGCGTCCAGGGCGGTCTTGAGGATGTTCTCGCCGCCTTCGACGGTGGAGACATCGTCCCCATTGGCCACGGCCTCGCCGCCGGCTTCCTTGATCTCGTCGACCACCTTCTGGGCGGCGCTGCGGTCGGCGCCCGACCCGTCGCGGGTTCCGCCCAGGTCATTGACCACCACCTTGGCGCCTTCCTTGGCGAACAGCTTGGCGTAGGCCTCGCCCAGGCCGCCGCCGGCCCCGGTCACGATGGCCACTTTTCCGTCGAGCAATCCCATGGTCGTCTCCCTAAAATGTTCGAATTCTTATGGGAGCCATCATCCGACCGGGCAGGGGGCCTTGGCAAGGTGGGCGGCGCCTAAGCCGTCTCGGGCGCTCCCGGCGCAGGCTTGCCCCTCCGGGCGCGGAAGAAGCTGCGGAGCAGGTCGGCGCTTTCCGCCGCCAGGATCCCACCCGTGACCTCAGGCCGCCAGTGGCAGGTGGGCTGCTCGAAGTATCTCGGCCCATGCAGGATGGCCCCGCCCTTGGGGTCGTCGGCGCCGAACACCAGGCGGCCGATGCGGGCGTGGCTGATCGCGCCGGCGCACATGGCGCAGGGCTCCAGCGTGACCACCAGGGTCAGGCCGGTCAGCCGGTAGTTACCCAGCTTGCGGGCGGCCTCGCGCAGGGCGACGATCTCGGCGTGGGCGGTGGGATCATGGGTCCCGATGGGGCCGTTGGCGCCGATGGCGATCACCTCGCCGGTGGCCGGATCGACCACACAGGCGCCCACAGGGGTTTCCCCGCGTGCGGCGGCGTCTTGCGCGGCGCGCAGGGCGATGCGCATGGTGCGTTGATCATGGTCCACGAACGGCAACGAACTCCCCGCCCCCCCTCCGGTCAAGCCCCAGACGCCCACGACCCCTCCGCGCCCGACGGGGCCGAGGGCGGCGGCGAGCGGGTGGCCAAGGCCCTGGCCCGCGCCGGCGTCGCCTCCCGCCGGGAGGTGGAGCGCCTGATCGAGGCCGGCCGCGTGGCCCTGAACGGCCAGGTCCTGACCACGCCGGCGGTCAAGGTCGAGGCGAACGACATCCTCACCGTGGACGGCGAGGTGGTGGACGACCGCGAGCCGGCCCGCCTGTTCCGCTATCACAAGCCGTCCGGCCTGGTGACCACCCATTCCGATCCGGCCGGTCGCTCTACGGTGTTCGAAACCCTGCCCGACGGGCTTCCCCGCCTGATCTCCGTCGGCCGGCTGGATCTGAACACCGAAGGCCTGCTGCTGCTGACCAATGACGGGGCGCTGGCCCGCGCCCTGGAGCTGCCGTCCACCGGCCTGCAGCGCCGCTATCGCGCCCGGGCGCACGGCCGAATCACCCAGGACAAGCTGGATGGGCTGAAGGATGGAGTGACCGTCGAAGGCGTCCGCTACGGCCCCATCGAGGCCCGCATCGACAAGGCCCGGGAAGGCGCCAAGGGCGCCAATGTCTGGATCAGCCTGACCCTGACCGAGGGCAAGAACCGGGAGGTCCGGCGGGTGCTGGAGTCCCTGGGGCTGCAGGTAAACCGGCTGATCCGCCTGTCCTACGGGCCGTTGGCCCTGGGCGTCCTGGACGCCGGCGAGATCGAGGAAGTCGGTCCCCGGGTGCTGCGCGAGCAGTTCGCCGGCTTCATCTCGCCCGAGGACATGCCCAAGGGCGACCGGCCGGCCTATTCGCCCCCCAAGCGCAATCGCGGCGTTGGCGCAGCCCGGCGGGCCGCCGCCGCCGAGGTGGAGCAGGTCGTGGTCAAGCCCGTGGAAAAGAAGGCTTACAAGCCTGGCTGGGCCAAGGCCAAGATCACCGTGCGGCCCAAGGGCGCCCCCAAGGCCAAGCCGGCGCCCAAGGTCAGCGGCCGCGACGCCGCCCTCGCCGAGGGCCGGGTGATGATCAACAAGGCCCGTGTCCAGGCCGCCCGGACGAGCGCGGCCAGCGCCGAGCGGGCCGAGCGGACCGAACGACCCGACCGCGCACGCCCTGAACGTCCGGCCGCTGATCGCCCCAGGGACGCGCGTCCCGAACGGCCTCAAGCCGACCGCCCCAAGGGCGCGCGGCCGGCCCCCGAACGGGCAGGCGAGGGTCGCCCCCGCCCGGACCGGGCCAAGCCTGCTGCAGCCAGAACCGAGGGACCCAGACCGGACGGGGCCAGACCTGACAGGACCAGACCGGACGGGGGCAAGTCTGAGCGCCCGCCATCCGACCATCCCCGTGCGGCGGACACGGGCGCGGGCGCGCCGCGGCCAAGGCCCGCCCCTGGCAAGGCTCAGCCGGGCGGCAAGTCGTCGTCCGAGCGCAAGCCCCACGCCGGCGGCAAGGGTGAGCGTCCGGCCGGTCCGCCCCGCGGCGGTCCGCGCCCTGGCGGTCCCGCCCGCGGGCCGGGCGGTCCCCGTGGTCCCAAGTCCCGGGGCTAGGCTGTGCGGATTGTTTCGGGAGAGTTCCGCGGCAAGAGTCTGGCTGCGCCGCAGGGGGTGAACACGCGCCCCACCTCCGACCGCGCCCGTCAGGCGATCTTCAACATCCTGGAGCACGCCCCCTGGTCAGAGGGCCTGCGGGATATCCGGGTCATCGACCTGTTCGCCGGGTCCGGGGCGCTGGGCTTCGAGGCCCTGTCCCGGGGGGCTAGGTTCTGTCTGTTCGTGGAGACCGACGAGGACGCCCGCGGCGCCATCCGGGAGAATGTGGACGCCATGGGCCTGTTTGGCCGCACCCGGGTCCACCGCCGCGACGCCACCCAGCTGGGCGTCCGCCCGGGGGGCGACGGTCCAGCTTTCGACCTGGCCTTCCTCGACCCGCCCTATGGCAAGGGCCTGGGCGAGGCCTGCCTGCCGTCCCTGGCGGAGGGCGGCTGGCTTGCGCCCGGCGCCCTGATCATCTGGGAACGGGGGGTGAGCGAGCCGCCCCCCACGGTCACAGGCTTCCAGGAGCTGGACGCCCGCGACTATGGCGCCGCGCGCGTCCATTTCCTGAAGTACTCACCACAGGCGTGAGGTCGTCCGGTTGTCCTGTCGGCTGCGCAGGTTCGCCAGACCGTCCCGGGTGATCCGGTAGGGCCCGCCATTGCGGCTGGCGATGAAACCCCGCCGGCGCAGCGCCTTGAAGACGGCGAGGTCGCAATCGGTCAGGCGCCAGCCCTCCCCGGTGATGCAGTCGACGTCGATGATATGGCCGCGGTCGTCGCGGACAGGGCGAAGAATGGCCCCCTGGGCGAGGGCGTGCAGCGTCCTTTGCTGCGGTTTGGGAATGTTCAAGGAAGGTCGTCCGGTGGTCAGGCATAGCCATGCCGTCCGCGCGCTGACGCGACGCAGAGTGCGGGGTTCGCGCCTGAAACCTGGCCGGACGTTCATCACGTCCGCTCCGATGGCTCAGGCTCGGCGGCTCATCACAACGGGAGACATAAGACCCTCTTCCAGTGACGCTCAGGCTAGCAGGATGGCGCAACCAGGCAAGCCGGGGCTGCGGGCCTCCGGATTGCGACAGTTATGTGAACATAATCAGTTGCTTGTGCGGCCGATAGCTTCACCGTCCGTTTAGGCTTCCCCTCCAGTCTCGCGCGGTCAGTAACCGGGACCCTTCGCCATGCAGGCCACGATTTTCGACCTGGCGGACCCGGCCCCGCCGATCCGCTCCGACACACGGGGCCAGCAGGTCTACGACCGCTTCGAGTCCGAACCGGATATCCTCGCCATCGCCGTGGTGGACGAGGAGGGGCGGCCCGTCGGTCTGGTCGAGCGCAACGCCTTCTTCGTGGCCATGGCCGCCCATTATGGCCGCGCCCTCTATGCCCTGCGTCCCATCTCCCTGCTGATGAATCGCAGCCCCCTGGTGGTGGAGGGCGATGTCACGGTCGCCGATTTCTGTGGCCAGGCCCTGGCCGAGCGGGCCTCAGAACTGCTGCGCGGATTCATCGTCACCAGCGGCGGCCGCTATGCCGGGGTCGGCAGCGCGCTCTCGCTGCTGCAGGCCACCAGCGAAGCCAACCGCCGTCACGCCGAGGAAATGACGCAGATCGCCGAAACCCTGGGCCGCGCCGAGGCCCAGGCCCAGGCGGCGCTGAGCGCCAAGTCGCAATTCCTGGCGGTGATGAGTCATGAGATCCGCACGCCCCTGAACGGCGTCCTGGCCATCGCCGACATTCTGGAGCGCAAGCTCGCCCAGCCGGAACTCGCCCCCTACATCCACACCATCCAGGATTCGGGTCAGACGCTTCTGCGGCTGCTGACCGACGCCCTGGACCTGTCCCGCGCAGAGGCGGGCCGGCTGGAACTGAGCGAAGAACCCTTCGACCTGCCTCGCCTGCTGGACGATGTCCGGTCCCTCTGGTCGGCTCGGGCCGAGGAAAAAGGCCTCTCCCTCGCCTTTTCCTATGACGGGCCGAGCGACCAATGGGCGCTTGGGGACGCCGTGCGCATCAAGCAGGTCCTCAACAACCTGATCAGCAACGCGCTCAAATTCACCAACAGCGGCGGGATCGAAGTGGCGCTGTCCTGCGTCCGACAGGACATCCTCCTGGATGTGGAGGGCGTGGTGCGCGACACGGGTTCAGGGGTTCCGCCAGATCGTCTGGCGCAGATCTTCCAGCCCTTCAGCCAGACGGAAGACGGCGTCCGCCAGGGGGGAGCCGGACTTGGCCTTTCCATCTGCCAGCAATTGGTGACCCGGATGGGCGGCGGCATCGAGGCGCGCCGGAACCTGGGCCAGGGCTCCACTTTCCGGTTCCACATCCCGCTGTATGACGTTCCGCCCGGCGACTCTCAACTCACCGGCGGCGAGGCCCAGGCCGACGTCAGCCCTCGCGCCTTCCGCGTCCTGATCGCCGACGACAACGCCACCAACCGCCTGGTGGCCGCCACCCTGTGCGAGATGTTCGGGGGTGAAGCGCATGTGGTGGAGGATGGCGAGGCCGCCGTGGAGGCCGCCGCGGCCGGCGGCTTTGATCTCATCCTGATGGACATCAAGATGCCCCGCCTCGACGGGGTCGCCGCCACCCGGCGCATCCGGACCGAGGGCGGGCCCGCCGCCGGCGTCCCGATCATCGCGCTTACCGCCAACGCCGATCCCTGGGACGCCGCGACCTACCTGGCGCAGGGCATGGACGCCGTGGTCGAGAAGCCGATCAAGGCCGAGCGCCTGTACGAGACCATGGGCCGGCTGCTGGATGCTCCGGCGGTTGTTGCTGAACGGGCCGTCGCCTGATCAGCGCCGGCCGAACAGCCGCTCGATGTCGGCGAGCTTGAGCTCCACATAGGTCGGGCGGCCATGGTTGCACTGGCCGGAGTGGGGCGTGGCCTCCATCTGGCGCAGCAGGGCGTTCATCTCCTGAGCCGTCAGCCGTCGGCCGGCCCGGACCGAGCCGTGGCAGGCCATGGTGGAGCAGACCTCGGCCAGACGCTCCTTCAGGGCCAGGGCCTGGTCGGTCTCAGCGAGATCATCGGCGATGTCGCGCACCAGGCCTGCGGCGTCGGTGGTCCCCAAGAGGGCCGGCGTCTCCCGCACCAGCACGGCGCCGGCCCCAAAGGGTTCGATGATGAGGCCAAGGGCGGCAAGCTCCTCGGCGCGGGCGACCAGGCGGTCGGCCTCTGCGGGGTCCAGCTCCACCACCTCGGGGATCAGCAGGGCCTGGCGGGCCACCGCGCCCACCGCCATCTCGGCCTTCATCTTTTCATAGACCAGCCGCTCATGGGCGGCGTGCTGGTCGACAATGACCACGCCATCGCGGGTCTGGGCGACGATATAGGTCTCGTGCACCTGGGCCCGGGCCGCGCCCAGGGGATAGTCCACAAGGTCCGGCGTCGGGGCGGGGACCAGGTCCCCCTCAGCAAAGCCAGACGCGCCCGGCGGCGGCGGCTCATAGGCGGGTTCGTGGCGGGCCGAGGTTTCGCCAAGGCCCGGGATCGCCTGGGCCAGGGCCTGGCCCCAGCCGCCGCCGCTCCAGCTGGAAAAGCCCTGGGCCGAGGGGCCAGGGCGATAGGCCGGCGCCGGCGTCATCCCCGGGCGCAGGCCCTGCAGGGCGTCGGCGGCCACCGTGGTGGAGGCGCGGTGCCCGGCGCCGGCCAGGGCATGGCGCAGGCCGCCGACGATCAGGCCGCGCACCAGGGCCGGATCGCGGAACCGCACCTCGGCCTTGGCTGGATGGACGTTCACATCCACCAGGGCTGGATCAAGCTCCAGGAACAGGGCCGTCAGCGGATGGCGGTCCCTCGCGAGGAAGTCGGCATAGGCGCCGCGCAGGGCGCCCTGCAGCAGGCGGTCGCGGACCGGTCGGCCATTGACGAACAGATACTGGTGGGCGGCGTTGCCGCGGTTCAGGGTCGGCAGGCCGGCATAGCCCGACAGGCGCACGCCCTCGCGGACGTGGTCGATCAGTAGAGCGTTGTCGGAAAACTCCCGCCCCATGATGGCCGAGAGCCGCGCCAGCCGGCCCTCATCGCCTTCCGGTTCAGCCGGCAGGCGCAGGACCTTTCGGCCGTCGATCTCCAGGCTGAAGCTGACCGCCTCATGGGCCATGGCCTGGCGCTTGATCTCCTCGGCGATGGCCATGGCCTCGGCCCGTTCGGACTTCATGAATTTCAGCCGGGCCGGCGTGGCGTAGAATAGGTCGCGCACCTCCACCCGCGCCCCATGCGGGCCGGGGAAGGCGGCCGGCGTCACCTGGCCCATGGCTCCGCCGTCCACCCGCAGGGCGTGGGCGTCGGATGCGCCGCGGGCCCGGCTGGTGATGGAGAGCCGGGCCACCGAACCGATGGACGGCAGGGCCTCGCCCCGGAAGCCCAGGGTGGCGATGCGCAGCAGGTCATAGTCGCCGGCGTCGTCGGGCAGGAGCTTGGAGGTGGCGTGGCGCTCGACGGCCAGCAGCAGTTCCTCGGGCGACAGGCCAAAGCCGTCATCGGCCACCAGGATGCGGGTCAGGCCGCCGCCTTCCACCTGCACCTCGACCTGCCGCGCGCCGGCGTCCAGGGCGTTTTCGACCAACTCCTTGATGGCGCTGGCCGGCCGCTCGACCACCTCGCCGGCGGCGATGCGGTTGACGGTTTCGGGGGGAAGACGATGGATGCGCATGTTCGAGCCTGAGTCCAAAAGGCATTATAGGACGATTCAGGCTGCGGGGGCGGCCCCTCCTTTCGGGAAGGCTGAGGAAACCGATGATGCGCCTGATCGCCGTCCTTTGCGGAATGCTGCTGCTGGCGACGCCGCTTGCGGCGTCCTCCCAGGCCCCGTCCGGCCTGCCCCAGGACCCCGATGCAGTGCTGGTGGAGGAACTGGTGGTCACCGCCCGCGAGATCGGCCCGGCCTGGTGGCGGGTCTCGGACGCCGATTCCACCGTCTATGTGATGGGGGTGCCCTCGGTGATCCCCAAGGGATCGGGGTGGGACCCCAGCGTGCTGGAGCGCCGTCTGGAGGGGGCCAATCTGGTCATCCTGCCCTTCAACAACGCCAGCGTGAACCTGCTGACCGCGCCGGGCGCCGTGGTCAGCCTGCTGCGCCTGCGGTCCTCGACGCCCTTTGAGGAGACCCTGGAGGGGCCTCTGCGGGCGCGGTTCGTGGCCGCCCGCGCCCAGGCGGGGCAGGACGCCGACCGCTACAAGACCCGCAATGGCATGGCCGCAGCCCTACTGCTGGTCAGCGACTATCGTGATGCGGCCCGGCTGACGGCGGCCGATCCCGCCAAGACCATCGGCCGGATGGCGGCAGCCCGCGGCGTGCGGGTGGAGGCCAAGACCTATGACGCCGCACCCCTGCTGGCCGCCGTGGTGCGCACGCCGGCCGCGGCTCAGCGGGCCTGCGTGCTGGAGGCCCTGGCGGCGGTGGAGGCGGGCCCGGCCTCAGCCGAGGCGGCCGCCCGGGCCTGGGCCTGGGGCCGGGTGCGCGAGGCCCTGGGGGGCGAGCGTAGCTATGAGCGGTGCATCGCGGCGGCGCCCGGGGCTGCGGAGCTGGACGCCCGGCTGAAGGCCGATCAGACCGCCTCCATTGTGGCCGCCCTCAAGCGGCCAGGACACAGCATCGCGGTGGTGCAGCTGCGCCCCCTGCTGGCGCAGGGGGGCGTGCTCGATCGTCTGGGGGCGCTGGGCTACGAAATCCGGACGCCAGCCGAGGACTGAGCCCTAGGCCTAGAGGCCCGGCAGCTTGATACGGCTGCTGGCGTCCCGGCGGATGACCACGTCGCCGCCGCCAGTGATGGCGTTGATCCGGGCCTGTTCGGCCTCGGCGTCCACCGGACCCGACAGGTCGGGACCGCTGGGCTGGACGGGAGCCTCGTCACCGCGCCAGAACATCACCCGGTCGGCGAAGCCCTTGTCCTTGTGGGCGATGTCGCCGAATTCGTCGTCGACCACATAGCGGATCAGCGGGTCGGCGCCGGCGAGGCCGGCCTTGGCCACCAGGGCCTGTTCGCCCTGACTGCGGTTCAGGCCTTCGCGCTCGCCCACCAGGGCTGCGCGGGCGGCGCTCTCGGGGCGCAGCTCCTGGGGCTGCGGCTCGCCGGGCGCCGGCGGGCGCAGGGAATAGTCAGGGGGCACCACCAGCGGCGCCTTGGTGACCACCCGGAACTCGTCAGGGGTCACCTTGGTCATGCCGAGCGCCTGACGGGTGGAGCTGCAGCCGGCCAGACCGACCGCCGCAACCAGGGCGCCGGCGAGGATCACGCGGTTGAGGGTCATGACGAAACGCTCCCAAAGGCCGCCCCCGGCCGGAAAGTCCATTGCATTAGCGCAAACAGGGGCCCGGCGCCAACGCCCTTAGGTCGTGGAGTCCCGACGGAGCCCATCCAGGAGCAACAGGACCACCCCCACCGAGATGGCGGCGTCGGCGATATTGAACACCCAGGGGAAGTAGAGTCGGGACACATCGATGAAATCCACCACCGCCCCGAACCTGGCCCTATCGATGGCGTTGCCGATGGCCCCGCCCATCACCAGACCCAGGGCCAGGGCCATCAAGGTGCGGTCGCCGCGGCGGGCCCAGACCGCCAGGGCGATCGCCACCAGCACGGAGAAGGCCACCAGCAGCCACCGGCCCAGGTCCTGGTCGGCGCGCAGCAGGCCAAAGCTGACCCCCTGATTCCACACCATGGTCAGGAAGAACGGGCCGGCGACCTGCTCGCTGATGCGGGACGGCAGGTCATAGACGAACAGGATCCAGTGCTTGGACAGCTGGTCCAGCACGACGACCGCCAGCGCCAGCCCGTAGGCGGTCCAGCCATGCCGGTTGATCAGGGGCGAGGAGGTCATGTCCGGGGCGCCTCAGGCTGCGCGTTGGGCGGCGTCCCAGGCCGCCACCGCCTCGGCGTCGCGCAGGGACAGGTCGGGATAGCGGGGGTCCTGGCCCACCTCGGGCAGGATCCGCCAGGAGCGGGCGCACTTGCGGCCTTCAGCCCGCAGGGGCTCCACGGCGACAGCGGGGCTCTCGGTCAGCCGGAAGGCGCCGGCGGGGCCCTCGCCCGCGACCAGGGTCGCCTGGCTGGTGCGGAACACCTCGGCGGCGTCGAGACCCTCGAAGGCGGCCAGCAGGTCGGGGTCGCTGATATGCACCACCGGGGCGGCCTCAAGGGCGGCGCCCAGGCGCTTTTCGCGGCGTTCAACCTCAAGGGCGCCAGTGACCACGGCGGTGACCGCCTGCACCTTGGCCCAACGGGCGGCTTCCTCAGGGCAGGTCCAGGTCGAAGGCGTCTCCGGGAAGACTCGCAGGGCGTTGGAGCCGGCCTCGGGGAAGCGGAGCGTCCAGGCCTCCTCGGTGGTGAAGGGCATGAGCGGGGCGAGCCAGACGGTCAGACGCTCGAAGGCCAGATCCATGACCGTGCGCGCGGCCCGGCGGCGGAGCGCGCTGGGCTGGTCGCAATAGAGGGCGTCGCGGCGCACATCGAAGAACAGGGCCGACAGGTCCTCCTGACAGAACGCGATCAGCGGCCGGATCACGTCCTGGAAGGCGTAGCCCGCATAGGCGTCACGGACCTCGGTATCCAGCGCCTGCAGCCGGTGCAGGATGTAGCGTTCCAGGGGCGGCATGTCCTCGAGCGCCACGGCCTCGCCCGCGTCATAGCCGGCCAGGGCGCCCAGCAGGTAGCGCAGGGTGTTGCGCAGCTTACGATAGGCGTCGGCCGTGGTGGCCAGGATCGTCTTGCCGATCCGCTGATCGTCGGAATAGTCGACCATGGCCGCCCACAGGCGGATGATCTCGGCCCCGGACTCCTTGATCACCTGGTTGGGATCGACCGTGTTGCCCTTGGACTTGGACATCTTCTCGCCGTTCTCATCCATGGTGAAGCCATGGGTGAGGACCCCGTTATAGGGGGCGCGGCCGCGGGTGCCGGAGCTTTCCAGCAGCGAGGACTGGAACCAGCCGCGGTGCTGGTCTGAGCCCTCCAGATAGAGGTCGGCGGGCCAGCGGGTGTTCTCCCGGCCCTCCAGGGTGAAGGCGTGGGTGGAGCCCGAGTCGAACCAGACATCGAGGATGTCCTCGACCTTCTCGTAGCGATCGGGATCATGGGCGCCGAGGAAGTCGCTCACCGGACGGGTGAACCAGGCGTCGGCCCCTTCGGCGGCGATGGCCGCGATGATCCGGCCGTTGACCTCTTCATCGTGCAGGGGCTGGTTCGTCTCCTTGTCGACGAACATGGCCAGGGGCGCGCCCCAGGCCCGCTGACGGCTGATCAGCCAGTCGGGGCGGCTTTCCACCATGGTGCGGATGCGATTGCGCCCGGCCTCGGGATAGAAGGCGGTGGCCTCGATGGCCTCAAGCGCGGTCTCGCGCAGGGTACGCCCCCCGTGCTGCGGGGTGTCCAGGGGCTCGTCCAAGCGGATGAACCACTGGGGCGTATTGCGGAAGATCACTGGCGCCTTGGAGCGCCAGGAGTGCGGATAGGAATGCTCCAGCCGGCCGCGGGCCAGCAGGCCGCCGGCTTCGATGAGTTTTTCGATCACCGCCGGATTGGCCGGACCGAACTTGCCGGCCTTCTTACCTTCGGTCTCCAGGACCTTCAGGCCGCCGAACAGGGGCACATGGGGATAGTAGGCGCCGTCGGCGTCCACCGTCTCTGGGATCTCCCGATGGCCGTGCGCCATCCAGACCACATAGTCGTCGGCGCCATGGCCCGGCGCGGTGTGGACAAACCCCGTGCCGGCCTCTTCGGTCACATGGTCGCCGGCCAGCAGGGGGACGGAGAAGCCGTAGTGGCTGTCCAGGGCCGCAAGAGGGTGGGCGCAGACCATGCCCTGGCAGTCGATGGTCTCGATCCTGCGCCACTTGCCGATCTTGGCCGCCTTGAACACGTCCTCGGCCAGCTTGTCGGCGACGATCAGCTTGTCGCCCGGCTTGGCCCAGGGCTCGAACTCCAGCCCCTCTTCCAGGGCCTCGACCTGATAGGCGCCATAGGCGATGGCTTCGTTGTAGGCGATCGCCCGGTTGGCGGGAATCGTCCACGGCGTGGTGGTCCAGATCACCACGCTGGCCCCGCGGGCGGCGTCGGAGCCTTGCGTCACCGGGAACTTCACCCAGATCGTCGGCGAGACGTGGTCGTGATACTCGACCTCGGCGTCGGCGAGCGCGGTGCGCTCCACCGGGCTCCACATCACCGGCTTTGAGCCGCGATAGAGCTGGTTCGAGGCCACGAACTTGTGGAACTCCGCAACAATGGCCGCCTCGCTGCCATAGTCCATGGTGGCGTAGCGGTTCTCCCAGTCGGCCAGGACGCCCAGGCGCTTGAAGCCGTCGCGCTGGACGTCGATCCACTGGCCGGCATAGGCGCGGCACTTCTCGCGGAACTCGGCCTTGGAGACCTCGTCCTTGCGGCGGCCCTTGCTGCGCAGCTCCTCCTCGATCTTCCACTCGATGGGCAGGCCGTGGCAGTCCCAGCCGGGCACGAAGTCTACGTCGTAGCCCATGGCGAAGCGCGAGCGGACGACGAAGTCCTTCAGGGTCTTCTGCAGGGCGTGGCCGATATGGATGGCGCCATTGGCGTAGGGCGGGCCGTCATGCAGCACGAACAGCGGCGCGCCGGCCGCTTGCCGCGCCTTGCGGGCGGCGTGATAGAGGCCGATCTCGTCCCACTTGGCCAGAATCTGCGGCTCCTTCTGCGGCAGACCTGCGCGCATGGGGAAGTCGGTCTGGGGCAGGAAGACGGTCTCGCGATAGTCGCGCCCCGCGGTTTCGGGGGAAGCGGTGCGCTTTTCAGCGTCGTCGGCCATGGGATTTTTCGTCCAAGTCGGAGGCGGAGGAGGGCGGAACAGGTCCCGGCGCGCGCTGGATCATAGGCTCCGGCGGCGTCACGCCGGGCGTGTAATTCGCAAGGATTTGCGGCCCCTCGTCATGGGGCGGTCCTAGCAGACCGTCGCGGCGCGGGCGAGACCTTTAGACGGGTCTCAGAAGTCCGGGATGAGGATCTGGCGGGCCTGGGCGGCGTCGCGGCCGATCTGCTCCACCATGACTTCCAGGCTCGAGAACTTCTGTTCCGGCCGCAGGAAGGTGATCAGGTCGGTCTCGATGGTCTGGTCGTAGATGTCCTCGTCGAAGTCGAACAGCCAGACCTCAAGCACGGGCGCCACTTCGCCGACGGTGGGATTGACCCCGATATTGGCCACGCCTGGCACCTCGCGGCCGTCGGGCAGGCGGGTGCGGGTGGCGTAGACGCCGAACCGCGGCTGGACATAGTCGTCCACCTGCACATTGGCCGTGGGGAAGCCGAGTTCCCGGCCGAGCTGGCGGCCCCGCTGCACGACGCCTTCGATGGCGAAGGGGCGGCCAAGGATGGCGGCGGCGGCCTCGGGCTGACCGTCCCGCAGGGCGTCGCGCACGCCGGTGGAGGAGTATTTCTCGCCGCTGTCATCGGCCACGGCGGCGGCCACCGAGACGCCGAAGCCGAATTCCTGCCCATAGTCCTTCATGGTCGCGGGGCTCCCTGTGCGGCCCTTGCCGAAGGAGATGTCGAAACCCACCGCCACGTGCCGCACCCCCAGACCCTCATGCAGGACCTGTTGGGCGAAATCACGGTCGGTCAGGCTCGCCATCTCCTGGTCGAACGGGAGAACGTAGAACAGGTCCACCCCCAGGGCCTCAAGGGCGCGGGCCTGCTGGCCGGGCCGCATCAGGCGAAATGCCGGCGCATTGGGCGCAAAGATCTGCCGCGGGTGCGGATCGAAGCTGATGACACCCAGGGGCGCGCCGATCTCATGGGCCGCCTTGGCGGCCAGCGCGATCACCTGCTGATGGCCGCGGTGCACGCCGTCAAAGTTACCCAGCGCGATGGCCGCGCCACGATCACGGGCCATGAGGCCCTTCCATCCCTTGATCACACGCATCGGTCAGGCCTCGCGCTTGGGCACGAGGACCACGGCCTCACCATCGGCAACGGTCTTGCCCGCCACGGTGCAGACGGTGGCGAAGGTGACGTGGCCCTTGCGGGGGTCCAGCTCCCGGACGGTGACCTTGGTGGTCACTTCATCGCCAAGGCCCACGGGCCTGCGGAAGCGCAGGGTCTGGGAGACATAGACCGCGCCGGGGCCGGGCAGGCGCGAGCCCAGTACCGCCGAGATATAGGCGCCGGTCAGCATGCCGTGGGCGATCCGGCGCTTGAACGGCGTGGTGGCCGCATAGGCTTCATCCAGATGCAGTGGATTGTCGTCGCCGGAGACGGCGGCGAAGGCCTCCACATCGGCGGCGCTTACGGTGCGGGCGATCTGCGCGCTCTGGTCCAGACTGAGATCCTCGAAGAATAGTCCCGGCAAGGAAACGCTCCCCTTTTTGGCCCTGCATAGACGCAACCCTGCGCAATGCGAAGGCGCTTGCGCTGGACGGGGGCCTCGATCTGCGCCGAAATGGTCCCGACAGGCTTCCAATGGGGAGAGCGATGGGAATGTGCAAGACGCTGATCGGAGCCGCCGGGGCCCTGTTCCTGCTGGCCGCCTGCGACCAGACGCCGGCTGATCCGGTCCCTCCGCCGCCGCAGACGCCGGTCGGTCAGAGCGCGTCCTGACCCTGGGGGCTCACCAGGTCAGGTCGGCCATGGCCCAGCGCGCCTGGGCGCCTTCCTGGCGCAGCAGGGATTCGACGGCGGCGGCGTCCAGGCCCTCAGGGGTGATGGTCTCGCCCCCGTGGATGCCGGCGGCGATGAACAGGACATCCAGACCCTGGGCATTGGCGCCCTTCACATCGGTGGCTACGCCGTCGCCGATGCACAGCATCCGCGACCGCGCCACCGGGCCGTCGGTCAGGCGCTCGGCCTCTGCGACGCACAGCTCATAGATCGGCGCATGGGGCTTGCCGGCCATGACCACCTTGCCGCCAAGGGTCTCGTAGAGTTGGGCCAGGGCGCCGCCGCAATAGATCAGCTTGTCGCCCCGCTGGACGACGATGTCGGGATTGGCGCAGACCATTTCCAACCCCCGGGCCGCAGCGCCTTCGAACCGGTCCTGATAGTCGCCAGGGCCCTCGGTCTCATCGTCGATGGGGCCGGTGCAGGCGATGAAGGCGGCCCTGTCCAGGCTCTCGAAGGACAGGCCGAGCCCTTCATAGAGGGGCGCGTCCCGGTCCGGGCCCAGGCGCCAGGCGGGGCCCGGCGCCCGTTCCGCCAGCAGCAGGCGGGTGGCGTCGCCCGAGGTGACGAAGGCTGACCAGGCCTCCCGAGGCACGCCCAGGGCGTCCAGCTGGGCGACCACGTCGGCCGACGGGCGCGGCGAGTTGGAGATCAGGATCACCGGTCCCCGCTCAGCCCGCCAGCGGGTCAGGGCCGCACAGGCGGCCGGAAAGCTCTCGCGGCCGTTGTGGATCACGCCCCAGACGTCGCTCAGCAGGACGTCATAGTGGTCGGTGAGGTCGGAAAGGCCCTGGGGCGTCTGCGGCGTGCTCATGGCCTGCGGCGGTAAAGGTCGCCGGGTCCGCGGTCAATCGAGGTATGCGGTGGCGGGCCTCAGCCCCGGCCCCCGGCGCGCCGGCGCAGGCCTTGACGCAGGAAGTCGGCCGGCGGATCGGCCTCGGCCAGGACGGCTTCGCGGATCGGGCGCGGCTCGCCGAACAGGTGGCCCTGGCCGTAGCCGACTTCGAGCTCCAGAAGGTCGACGATCTGCCGCTCGCTCTCCACCTTCTCGACGATCACCTCTACCCCATAGCGACGGGTGAGCTGGCAGAAGTCCTCGGCGGCCAGGTCGGGCAGGGATTTCAGCACCAGCCGGCCGTCCAGCTCGATCATCTCGTCCAGCAGCATCTGGGCGCCGACCCGGACGAACTTCACGTCCGAACGCGACAGGTCCTGCAGGTCGAAGTCCAGGTCGGTGACCTTGTCGAGGGAGAAGCGGAAGCCGAGATCGGCCAGCTTGGCCATGTTACGCGCCTCCACCGAGCCGCGGTTTTCGAAGGCGCTCTGGCCCAGTTCGAAGATCAAGGCGCCGGCCAGGTCGCGATTGGCCGCCAGCATGTCCAGGAATTGCGGGAAGAAGCTTTCATCCCCCAGGCTGGTGGCGGCCACATTGCAGAAGATGCCGACCTTGCGGTCCTGCTTGGCCAGGCGTCGCACGATCTGCACGCAGCGGAACAGCAGCAGATTGTCGATGGCCGTCATCAGGCCCTCGGCCTCGGCCACGCTGATATACTCGGCCGGCATAAGCACCCGGCCGCTCTCGTCGCGCAGGCGCGAGAAGCTCTCGTAGAAGATGGTCTTGCGCTGGGGCAGGGCCACGACCGGCTGCAGATAGAGGTCCACCCGGTTGTCGGCCAGGGCGCCGCGGACGGTCTCCAGCAGGGCCGCCTCGCGGCGGTGGTCATGTCCGGGACGGGAATGGACCGGCGGGGCTGTGACGCGCTCTTCCAGGCGCTGGCCCATGCGCTGGACGAGATCCTCCAGCATGTGGACTTCGGTGGAGAGCTCCTCGGAGCGGCGCAGGGCGTCGTCGGTGACGGTCTCCACCACCTGGGAGAGGCGGGCGTCGACCTTCTCGACCTGATCGATGAGGATGCGATGGGCGTCCCGCAGGGCGGCGATCTCGCCGCGCAGGCCGGTGGCGGTCAGCGCGTGCTCGATCAGGCCGTGGAAGGCGAAGGCCAGGCCCAGGCCGCCCACCAGGGCCGCAACGCCCGCGCCCCAGCCGCCGCCATTCCGCCAGAGGGAAAGGGCGATGATCAGCGCCAGACAGAGATAGGCGCCGCAGAGCAGCGCAAGCGTCAGCCTTCGCATGAACCCGCCTGTTCGAATCGCCTGGCAGTATCGATCACGCCGGGGGCGCAAGTCGAACAGATTAACGATATCGCCCAGGCTGGGCGCCGAATGGCCGCAGGGCCCGGGGGGCTCTATCGGGTGGGGACGGGGGTTTCGCCGCGATAGTCGTAGAAGCCGCGGCCCGCCTTGCGGCCCAGCCAGCCGGCCTCGACATACTTCACCAGCAGGGGGCAGGGCCGGTACTTGGAGTCGGCCAGGCCGTCATAGAGGACGTTCATGATCGACAGGACGGTGTCCAGGCCGATGAAGTCCCCCAGCTCCAGGGGGCCCATGGGGTGGTTGGCGCCGAGCTTCATGGCCGTGTCGATGGCCTCCACCGTGCCGACGCCTTCGTACAGGGTGTAGATCGCCTCATTGATCATCGGCACCAGGACGCGGTTGACGATGAAGGCCGGGAAATCCTCGGCGTTGGCGGTGGTCTTGCCCAGCGACCGGGCGAAGTTGACGGCGGTCTCGTAGGTCTCGGCGCCGGTGGCGATCCCCCGGATGATCTCCACGAGATTCATGCGCGGGACGGGATTCATGAAGTGCAGGCCGATGAACCGCTCGGGGCGGTCGGTGGCCGAGGCCAGGCGGGTGATGGAGATGGACGAGGTGTTGGAGGCCAGCAGGGTGTCGGGGCCCAGATGGGGCGACAGGGCGCGGAAGATCGACTTCTTGACCTCCTCGTTCTCGGTGGCCGCCTCGATCGCCAGGTCCGAGCCGCCGACGGCCTGAAGCTCTGCGGCGGGCTTGATGCGGGCCAGAGCCGCGTCCTTGGCGGCGGCGTCGATCAACCCGCGGGAAACCTGCCGGGACAGGGCCTGATCGATATGGGCCAGGCCCGCCTCGATCCGCTCGGGGCTGACGTCGTGCAGGAGCACGTCATAGCCGCCCAGGGCGCAGACATGCGCGATGCCGGAGCCCATCTGGCCGGCGCCGATCACGCCCACCGATCTGATCTCAACCATGTCCATTCGCCCCAAGTCTGCGGGCCGCCTTCAGGGCCGCCTCTGGTCTGTGACGGCTTTCTAACATGGGCGACGGCGGCCCCGCCAAGGTCTTTATGCTGCGCCGCAATGTGAAGGGGGCGCCTCTTGTGGCGCCAAAGCCGCACCCGCAAACGAAACGAGGCGGCGCCCGGGGGCGCCGCCTCGCAACTCATAAGCCGGTGATATCCCAGCCCGGGGCAGGTCAGCCCAGGGCTGACATCAGCTCGGGCACCGCGGCCTTGTAGTCGGCCACCAGGCCATAGTCGGCGACCTGGAAGATCGGCGCATCGCCGTCCTTGTTGATCGCGACGATGATCCTGGAGTCCTTCATGCCGGCCAGGTGCTGGATGGCGCCCGAAATGCCGATGGCGATGTAGAGCTCCGGCGCCACCACCTTGCCAGTCTGGCCGACCTGGTAGTCGTTGGGGGCGTAGCCCGCGTCCACGGCCGCACGGCTGGCGCCGACGGCGGCGCCCAGCTTGTCGGCCAGGGGCTCGATCACCTTCTGGAACTCTTCGGCCGAGCCCATGGCGCGGCCGCCGGAGACCACGATCTTGGCCCCGGTCAGTTCCGGACGTTCCGACTTCACGATCTCTTCGCCGACGAACTTGGTCGGCCCAGCGCCGGCGCCGGCGTCGATGTCCTCCACCGAGGCCGAACCGCCTTCGCCAGCCGCCTTGAAGGCGGTCGGGCGGACGGTGACGACCTTCTTGGCCTCGGACGACTGCACGGTTTCGAGCGCATTGCCGGCGTAGATCGGCCGAACGAAGGTCGAGGCGTCGACCACCTCCACCACGTCGGAGATGTGCGAGACATCCAGCTTGGCCGCGATGCGGGGCGAGAAGTTCTTGCCCTGCGAGGTGGCGGGCGTCAGCACGGCGTCGTAGCCAGACATCAGCGGAACCACCACGGCCTCGATGGCCTCGGCCAGGCCGTGACCCAGGTCGTCGCTCTGGGCCAGCAGGACCTTGCGGACGCCTTCGATCTTGGCCGCAGCGTCAGCGGCGGACTTGGCGTCCTTGCCGACGACCAGGATGTCAATGTCGCCGCCGATGGCCTTGGCGGCCGAGACGGTCTTATGTGTGTTGTCGCTGAGCGCGCCGGCGTTCAGGTCGGCGATGACGAGTACGGCCATTAGAGCACCCCCGCTTCATTCTTGAGCTTGGCGACCAGATCGGCCGCGGTTTCGACCTTGATGCCGCCGCCGCGCTTCGGCGGCTCGGCCACCTTGATCACCTTCAGGCGCGGGGCCGTGTCGATGCCGAAGGACGCGATGTCCTTGGTGTCGAGGGGCTTCTTCTTGGCCTTCATGATGTTGGGCAGAGAGGCGTAGCGCGGCTCGTTCAGGCGCAGATCGGCGGTGACGATCACCGGCAGCGGCGCTTCGATGGTCTGCAGGCCGCCGTCCACTTCGCGGGTGACGGTCGCCTTGTCGCCGGACACTTCCAGCTTGGAGGCGAAGCTGGCCTGGGGCCAGCCGAGCAGGGCCGAGAGCATCTGGCCGGTGGCGTTGTTGTCGCCGTCGATGGCCTGCTTGCCCATCACCACCAGGTTCGGGGACTCCTCGTTGATCACCGCCTTGAGCACCTTGGCCACGGCCAGGGGCTCCAGGTCGGCGTCGGTCTGGACCAGGATGGCGCGGTCGGCGCCCATGGCGAGCGCCGTACGCAGGGTTTCCTGCGCCTGGGCCGGGCCGATGGACACGGCCACCACCTCGGTGACCACGCCCTTTTCCTTAAGACGCACCGCCTCTTCGACGGCGATCTCGCAGAACGGGTTCATGGACATCTTGACGTTGGCGAGGTCAACGCCGGTCTCGTCCGACTTAACCCGCGGCTTGACGTTGTAATCGATTACCCGTTTGACCGGGACCAACACCTTCATGAGGGCCTCAAATTCGCTTTGGGGAAGAATGGGTCGCACGGGGCATAACGTTTCCCGCGCGCATTGCAAGTCGGGGACATGGGGCATTTTGCGCCAATGTCGACCCTAGCCTGGGAGAAAAAGCCCGAATATGAGCCATCCGATGAGCCGCATCATCGACCGCCTGAAACTCGTTTTCCTGGGCGTCTTCGTCCTCTCCCTGGTCGCCATCTTCGCCTACCAGGCCTATGTGGTCTGGCCCGCTGAACGGTGCGAAGCCCAGGGCGACTGGTGGGATCCCGATGGCCGGGTCTGCGCCCGCCCGGTGCTGATTTCCGACATCACCGGTCGGACCATTCCCGAACGCAAGGCCGCCGAACAGGCCGCCGCGGCGGCGAAGGCTGAGGCCGAAAAAGCCGCCCCCGCCCCCTAGGGCCAAGTCAGCCACGGGTCGCCCCGGGGCTCCAGAGCACGTCCAGCGCCCCTTGCCCGTTGGCCCGGCGGGCGGCGACGAACAGCAAGTCCGACAGCCGATTGAGATACTTTAGGGCCGGCGTCGCCACGGGCTCGGTCTGGGCCAGATGCACAGCCGCCCGCTCGGCGCGCCGGCAGACGGTGCGAGCCTGATGCAGCGCCGCTGCCGCCGGGGTCCCGCCCGGCAGAACAAAGGAGGTCAGGGGCGACAGGTCGGCATTGATCTGGTCGATCTCCTGCTCCAACCGCGTCACCTGGCCGTCGGTCACCCGTAGAACCCGGGCCGGATCCTCATCCGGGGCCGGCGGATTGGCCAGGTCGGCTCCCAGGTCGAACAGATCATTCTGAATCCGCTTCAGCATGGGGTCGAGGAGGGCGTCGTCGCCGGTGTGCAGGCGCGCGAGCCCGAGACAGGCGTTGGTCTCATCCACCGACCCATAGGCCTCGACCCGCAGGTCGGTCTTGGCGACCTCTGCGCCATTGGCCAGCCGCGTGGCGCCGCCGTCGCCGGTGCGGGTGTAGATGCGGTTCAGAACCACCATGGCTGGCTTACCCGCCGTAGGTGTTGCGCCACCAGACGGCGGTCACAAGGATCAGGACCGCGGCGGCCTGAAGGACCACCCGCAGGCGCATAAGCTTATTGGAATAGGAGCGCCCGAAGTCTCCGCCCCGGAAGAGGGCGTAGATGCCGACCCCCAGAGTCAGGGTGACCGCGAGCAGGCTCGCGGGGATCAGCAGGGCGAAGATCTGTGTCATGGCCTGTCATCGGATGCTTGAGCTTGAGGGAAATGTAGGGCTTCGTCAGCGAATTGCACGAATCTGATTTCGCCTCGCAATCGCGAAGCTGGTTGATCACATTCACTGAATCGGGTTCAATGGAAGCTGCGCCGCGATGGCCGTCGTATTATGCTTAACATGCCGATTTTAAACGAATTTCAGTCGCGACAACCCGTCGCGCCCCAAGGTCGACATATTTCCGATATCCCCTCGCCTTGAGAATTTGACACGAAGGTTGTTGAACGCACTCGCCGAACGTCGCCCAGGCGGCCGTCCAGGCGACATGCGCAGACAGCCTCCACCCGCGCCCTGCGCCCCCGGCACCTCCCGGCGGCGCGCTGGGGCGTATGCGCCGATGGTCTCCCCCGCCACGGCAAGCTGGAGTTGATACACCGATGAAGCACGTCGCCGAGGTCCAAGGCCAATCTGAAACCCGCGTCCGCATGCCGACCCGCCGGGCGCTGGCCAAGCAGCAGACCCGGGCCAAGGTCCTGGCCGCCGCCCGCGAGCTGTTTGGCGCCCAGGGCTATGAAGGCGCGACCATCCGCGACATCGCCGCGGCGGCCGGCATGTCCACCGGCGCGGTCTTCGCCAATTTCGCCGACAAGTCTGAGCTTTTCCGCGAGATCATGACCTCGGACCTGGAGTCGGTCCTGACCGCCATGACCGAGGCCGCGGCCCGGGGCCGGACGGTCGATGAGGCCCTCCTGAAGGCCTTCAGCGCCGGCTACGCCTTCTATCGCGGTCAGATGCCGCTGGTTCGCGCGGCCCTTGGCCTGTCGTGGTCCTGTGAGGACGGTCAGGCCCTGCGCGCCCTGCCGGCCATGCAGGACACCATCGAACTGTTCGCCGAGCAGCTGGCCTTGGGCGTCGAGCGGGGCGAACTGTCCCAGGAGTGCGAGATCAAGCTCCGCAGCCAGATGCTGTTCGACAACTATCTGGCCAACTACCCGCAGGCGGTGTTCGGCGGCTGGAGCCTCGAGGCTCTGCAGGCCCGCTCTCGGGACCAGATCCGGGTGATCCTTGCGGGGGCGCGCCGGGGCTAGGGTCAGGGCAGATGGTCTCCCCCCAGGGAAAGTGGCTTGCTACGGGCGGCCATGCCGGGTCTCCTGTTGATGGGAAACACATCAGGACGCACCGTCAGAGCGCGCTTGGGGGGAAATTGAATCTACGCCAGACGCAGAAGGAGGCGACGCGCAGACGCGTGCTCGACGCCGCCCGGGACCTGTTCGAAACGGTCGGTTACGAGGAAACCACTGTCCGCGAGATCGCCAGTCAGGCCGGCGTGGCGGTGGGCAGCGTCTTCACCTGCTTCGCCTCCAAGGCCGAGGTGCTCAGCCAGGTCATGATCGACCGGCTGGAGGACCTCTATGCCGAGCTGGACCGGATCACCCCGCATCTGCGCGGCACGGTGGTCGACCGCCTGTCCTCGATCTTTGCGCTGCACTACGCCTTCGAGACCCGGCGTACGCCGCTGTTCCTGGCCCACATCGCGGCGGCCTATAACTGGCGTCAGGGATCTGACTCCGTGCCCTATGGGCGAAATCCCCGACTGCGGGGCATGATCCATGACTGTGTCGCCGACGGACGCACCCGGGGCGAGGTGGCCGACGACGCCGATATCCCGCTGATCGTCGACACGCTCATGGCCGCCTATGCCTGGAACTACCGTCTGGCCGCCTGGGAGCAGGCCGGACCGGAGCAGATGAGCGCGATCATGGAAAAGCAGATCGCCCTGGTCGCCCGGGGCTTCGCTCCATCCGCCGCCGCCTGAGCGATCCTCTGATCAGTTGGCGCCTTCCAGCAGGCGCCGGGCGATGACCTGGGCCTGAATTTCCCCAGCGCCTTCGAAAATATTGAGAATGCGGGCGTCGGCGAGCAGCCGGCTGACCGGCTGCTCCACCGCAAAGCCGGTCCCCCCATGGATCTGCAGGGCGTTGTCGGCGCAGGCCCAGGCGATGCGGGCCGCCGTCAGCTTGGCCATGCCCGCTTCAAGGTCGCATCGACGCCCCGCATCCTTGGCGCGGGCTGAGAACCAGGCCAGGCGTCTCGCCCCAAGAATCTCGGCGGCCATCATGGCGAGCTTGTCGGAAACCCGGGGGAAGCTAGTCAGGGCCTGGCCGAACTGCCGCCGGGCGAGGCCATAGTCCAGAGCCAGGTCCAGGGCGTTCTGCGCCACGCCGATGGCCCGGGCGGCGGTCTGGATCCGGGCGGATTCGAACGTCGCCATCAGCTGACTGAAG
Organism: Caulobacteraceae bacterium UBA3198; assembly: GCA_002363865.1. Taxonomy (GTDB): domain Bacteria; phylum Pseudomonadota; class Alphaproteobacteria; order Caulobacterales; family Caulobacteraceae; genus Phenylobacterium. Next base: position 226,262 of record DEWY01000006.1, on the reverse strand, counting down.
CCCTGGCCCCCCCGGCCCCCCAGCAGGTCGGCCTCCGGCACGGCGAAGCCGTCAAAGGCGATCTCGTATTCCTTCATGCCGCGATAGCCGATGACGGCGATTTCCCCCCCGCTCATGCCTTGGGCGGGGAAGGGCGCCTCATCGGTCCCCCGCGGCTTGCGCGCCAGCAGCATGGACAGGCCCCGATGGTCGCGGCTGTCGGGATCGGTCCGGACCAGCAGGGTCATCAGGTCGGCTCGGGCGGCGTGAGTGATCCAGGTCTTGGCGCCGGTCACCCGCCATTGGCCATCCTGGAGGACAGCCCGGGTGCGCAGCGAGCCCAGGTCCGACCCCGCCTCCGGCTCGGTGAAGACCGCTGTGGGCAGCATGGCGCCTGAGGCGATGGCCGGCAGGAGCTGCGCCTTCTGATCATCCGTCCCGTGGGCCAGGATCAGCTCCGCGGCGATCTCCGAGCGGGTGCCGAGCGAGCCGACGCCAATATAGCCCCGCGACAGGGCCTCGGAGACCACACACATGGCCACCTTGCCCAGGCCGGCCCCGCCATAGACCTCCGGCAGGGTCAGGCCGAACACGCCCAGGGCCGCCAGCTCCTCGATCAGGGGCAGGGGGATGAGCTCGTCGCGCAGGTGCCAGCCGTGGGCGTGCGGGGTGATCTTTTCTCGGGCGAAGTCGCAGAACTGCTGGCTGATCGCCTGGTGGGTGTCGTCCAGGCCGCTGGCTTCCAGGGACGGCTGACCTCGCGCCGCTTCCAGCAGGGCCACGATACGGGCCTTGGCCGGTGATGTGGCGTGAGGCGCCAGTTCGGCGATCAGTGGGGTCAGGCGGGCGGGGTCGAAACCGAGGTCGGCGGGGCGGACCATTTCGCCCTGGCTCATGGGCAGGCCGCCGGCCAGCTGGCTGAGATATTCATGCGCCAGCAGCAGGGCCGGGCGCAGGCTCGCCTCATCCAGGGCGCCCGCCGCGGCGAGCTCGCCGGCCCAGGCCGCGGTCTGGCGCAGGGTCTCGCCGTAGGCGGCCGCCCAGGCCAGGCCATGGGCGGCGTGCTGGCCAGCGTCCAGGGCGTGGCGATCGAGGCGACCTTCGGGCGAGAACCGGACGCTCAGGGTCGCCTTGGCCTGGACCAGGCAGGCCTCGGCGACCTCGGCGGCGGCCTGCAGCCGGCCCACGGGATCGGTCGGAAGTTCAGGGGTCATGGATCGCGCTCCGCCCGGCCTGTCGACGTTCAATCCCGACCCCTATACGATGTAAGCCAAACCTGGGAGCCGCCATGATCACCGTCCACCATCTCAATGAGTCCCGTTCGCAGCGCATTCTCTGGCTGCTGGAGGAGTTGGGGGCGGACTACGAGATTAAGGCCTACGCCCGTGACGCGACCACCCGCCTGGCTCCCGATGAGCTGCGGGCGGTCCACCCGCTGGGCAAGTCGCCGGTGATCACCGATGGGGATGCGACGGTCCATGAGTCGGGCGCCATCATCGACTATCTGATCCGCCGCCATGGGGCCGGCCGGCTGCAGCCCCCGGTGGGGGCGCCCGAATACGAGGACTATCTCCAGTGGCTGCACTATGCGGAGGGCTCGGCCATGCTGCCCCTGATGCTGCAGATGTACGTCATGCGCCTGGGCGAGGCTGGAGGCCCCCTTCACGGCCGGATCGCCAGCGAGATCGACAACCACATGTCCTATCTCGACCAGGCCCTGGCCGGGCGGGACTATCTGCTGGGCCAGGCCCTCACCGGGGCCGATATCCAGATGAGCTTCGTGGGCGAGGTCGCCCGGGCCTTTGGCCTTCTGCCGAAATATCCGAACGCCGAGGCCTGGCTCGACCGGCTGCATGACCGGCCAGCCTACAAGGCCGCCATTGAACGGGGCGGGCCCTACGCCCTGGGGCGCTAGAGCGCCCTAGAAGCGGTCGCCGAAGGGGTCGTCCAGCATCCCGTCCAGAAAGTCGAAGGTGGCGGCCTTGGTCAGGGCGTGGGGGATGGCCGAGAAGTGGTCGCAGCCCACCACCGTGATGCCGCGCCCGTTGGGGAAGGCCCGGGCCAGACCGTCCGGATCGCCGGCCCCATCGTCCCTCTGGCCGGCCACCACCAGCACCGGCGCCTCCAGCCGGCCCATGGCCTCGACATCCAGGGGCGGGTTCTTGGCCTGAACAAAGGCCGCCAGGGCGCGGCGGTCCTCACCCTGCTCGTCGGCGAAGTGGCGGAAGCTGCGCAGCATTGGATGGCTGATGGTCTCGGGGTCCTCGGCCAGCATGGCCTGGCTCATGGCGTCGGTGGGCGCGCCTTCGACCCGCGGCTCCAGCAGGCGTTCGCCGACGCCGCCCAGGATCAGGTGGCCGATGCGGTCCGGCGCGGCCAGGGCGGCGGCCAGAGCCGTCCGCGCGCCCATGGAATAGCCGAACACATCTGCGCGCTCGAGCCCCAGATGGTCCATCAGGGCGACCACGTCGCCGCCCAGGGCCTCTCGTCCATAGGCGTCCGGATCGTAGAGTTTTTCGCTCTCCCCGTGGCCGCGTTGGTCTAGCGCCACGCAGCGGGTCCCGCGCCGCTCCAGGGCGGCGTACCAGCCGGTGCGACGCCAGCCTTCCTTGCGGTTGGAGGCGAAGCCGTGGACCAGGATCATGGTGCGGGCCACATCGCCCTGGGGGGGAAGATCGTCAAAGGCGATCTCGACGCCGGAGTTTCGAAATGAGGGCATTAAAGGCTCAATAACGCAGTTATTCGACTATGGCCCGGAAGCCGCCGGAGAGCGGATGAAGGCAGGAGGTTTTATATGGACGATATGCGTCCCGATCAGTCGATCGACGTCACCATGGACCGGATCGAGCGTGAGGCAAAGCGTGCGGCGCAGGCCAAGGCTGAGCAGGCGCGGTTCGGCGACGCGGCTGACGGCCGTCTGGGCCCTGCGGCCGAAGCCGAGGCGTTGGCCGCCAGAGTGGCCGCCCTGACCCAGTGCCACGGGGTTCCCTACCGCCCTCGGGACTGGGCCGCCGTGGCTGCTCGCCCCCGGATCAATATTGTCCGCACCAACGAAAGGGAGGCCGAAGCGCGTCAGGCGCTGCACGCCTACCGCCCTGGCTGGCTCGCCCAGCTGTTCGGCTCAGACCGGGATCGCCGCCGCCAGCTGGCCGCCCGGGTGGCCGAGGCGGCGAGTGAGGACGAGCAGGCCTATCGGGCCGCCTGGCGCGAAGCCCAGACCCACAATGTAGAGATCGACTTCGCCTGCAAGCTGGCCGAGCTGGACATGCGCACCATCAATGAGTCCCTCGCCGAGCACACGAAGCTCAGCGAGGTCTATGGCGCTGTGTCGCGGTTCCGCTTCTCTTCTCCCGCCAAGGGGTGCTTCCAGATCCAGATCGAGGCCCTGGACCTCGCCGAGATGCCGGCCGAGGAGGCCGAGCGCCTACCTCAGGGTCGGGCCGTGTTCCGCAAGGCGGCCATCGGGCGGCGTCATCAGATGCAGGGCGCCAATGTCTGCGCCGTCGCCCTTCGGTTCGCCGTCGAGATGCTGGGCTTCCTCCCCCTCGACGCCGTCGAGGTGGTGGTCCATGGCGACCTGCGCGACCCGCACACCGGGCTTTTTGACCGCCATCCGATCCTGCAGCTCAATCTGACCCACGCCCAGGCGAGCACTGCGCCGTTCGAGCGCGCCGATCCCATGAACCTTGCCGCCCAACTGGGGGCGCGGATCAACTGGACCATTCAGGGGGGCTTTGCTCCCATCGAGCTGAGCGGGCAGCCGGCCGAAGCGGCCTGACCGCACACGCGCCGGCTAGCTGCGCCAGCGCAGGCGGGCAGGCTCCACCGGATTGACGAAGGCGCGGCCCTCGCGCCGGCTCTGCGCCCATTCGCGCTTGAGCTGTTGGTACCATTTGGCCTGCCGGTCGGCGTCGTCGATCCACAGCAGGCTGGGATCGTAGCGCAGGCCCTCGTTCTGCAGGTTCACCATGTCGCCGTCCTGGCGCAGGAAGGCCCGCGCGCCGGCCGCGATCAGCGGCTGCAGGAACCAGAAGGCCGGATGATCGGACCAGACGATTTGGGTGATCTTGGTCCGGCTGGCGTTCAGCGGCGTCAGGCAGGTGAGCGACAGCACTTGGCGCTTGCCCACCGTCACATGCTCCCAGCGCAGGCCCGGTATGCGGAAGGTGATCTCGGTCAGCGGCTGGCCGCCGAGGATGGCGTAGGCGCGGCTGTTCTTGGACGGCTCGTGCCGGACCATGGCGAAGCCGGCTTCCCTGGGCTCGAAGGGCTTGGACTTTTCGTGCTGGCTCTTGGCCGAGCGCCACCACCACTGCTGATGCACATAGGGGCCATGCGCCGGGTCCATCAGGCCGACCACGGCGTGGTCGATATGGGCGTCGAACTCCATGCGGTCGACCAGCTTGGGCTTGCCGCCCACCACCCCGGGGAAGACTGGCGGATCGATGTCGGGCTCGCCGTCGAACCGGGGATCGGCGCTCATCCAGATGAAGACCAGTCCCTGGCTCTCACGCACCGGGAATCTGCGGACCTTGATCTTGCTGACGTCCATGGCCTGGTCAGCCACCAGGGAGGGGATGGCGGTGCAGGCGCCGTCCAGGCCAAAGCGCCAGCCGTGATAGGGACATTCGACGCTTTCGCGCCCGTCGGCCTCGGCGGTCAGCTTGCCGGCCGACAGGGGCGCGGCGCGATGGGGACAGATGTCGCGCACGGCGTAGGCCTGCCCCTTGCGGCCCCGGCCGATCAGGATCGGCTCCCCCAGGATCTCGAAGCGCTGCAGCTTGCCGGGCTTCAGGTCCGACGACAGGGCGGCGAAGTACCAGATGTCGGTGAGAAAGCCCTCGCCGAAGCGGGGTCCTTTCGCAGGGGAGGTCTTGCTGTCGCCTTCGGCCATGGCGTCTTCTAGCGGGGCTTTGGGGCGCCCGCACCTGTCATGAGGAATGTTTGAGGAACCGGCAGGCATAGGGGCCCAGGGCCAGTCCGCCGGGCAGGGGTTCGCAGACCCCTGACGCTACCGGCAGCATCTCACCGCCGGTGAGGCGCGGATGTTCGGCCCGGGCGGTGCGGCCGCTCATGTTGAAGACGCAGGCCACGGTCTGCCCCTCATGGCGGCGCAGGAAGGCCAGGATGGGCTCAGGGGTGTCCAGGAACTCGATCGCCCCGTGGGTCAGGGCGCGGGAGGCCTTGCGCAGGGTGATCATCTGCCGGGCGAAGGCCAGGGTGGACTTGGGGTCCAGCTCCTGGCGGTCCACCGCCAGGGGGCGGTGGGCCTCGGCCGCCGGCAGCCAGGCCGCCCCGTTGGAGAAGCCCAGATGGGCGGCCTCTGCCTGCCAGGGCATGGGGGTGCGCGCGCCGTCGCGGCCCTTGGCGATGGGCCAGTAGAGGTCTCCCACCGGATCGCGCAGCTCGCCGCGGGACAGCTCCGCCTCCGGCAGGCCCAGTTCCTCGCCTTGATAGAGCAGGATGGTGCCGCGCAGGGCCATGAGCAGGGCCACCATCAGCTTGGCCACCGGCGCGCCGGCGTCCGGCCCGCCAAACCGCGTCACCGTTCGGGCCACGTCGTGGTTGCAGAAGGAGATGGTCGGCCAATGGCCGGGGTGGGCGGCCAGGGTCTGGTAGTGATCCTTGAACACCTGGGCGGCCATCCGCCTGGCCTTGAGCAGGACGAAGGTATAGGCCGAATGCAGCCCCTCATCGGGGGCGCAATAGGCGCCGCAGCGCTCCTCTTCCTCCGAAAACTCGCCGAAGACGAAGCGGTCGGGACCGTGCGCCTCCACCCGGCGGCGGACCTCGTCCAGCAGGGGGATGTTCTGCGGCAGGTTGGAGTCGAACAGGTGCCGCTGCATGTCGCTGGCGTGGGCCCAGTCAGCCTTGGTGCGTTCTGCGGGCGGGACGGCCGGATTATCGGTCAGGGCGTCGTCGTGCAGAAAGGCGTTGGCCACATCCAGCCGGAAGCCGTCGGCCCCACGCTCGAGCCAGGTGTCGAGCACCTTCAGGGTCGCGTCCTTGGCCTGGGGCTGGCGCCAGTTCAGCTTGGGCTGCTGGCGCAGGAACTTGTGGTGATAGTGCTGGCGCCGCGCCGGCTGATAGGCCCAGGCCGGGCCGCCGAAGACGCTCAGCCAGTTGTTGGGCGCGGTCCCGTCATCGGCGGGATCGGCCCAGACATACCAGTCGGCCTTGTCACCCTCTGGCCCGCCGTCGCGGCTTTCGGCGAACCAGGGGTGCTCGTCGGACGTGTGCGACAGCACCTCGTCCAGCAGAACCTTCAGGCCGACCGCGTGGGCGGCCTCCGTCAGGGCCTGGAAGTCGGCCACCGAGCCATAGTCGGGATGGACGTCGTCATAGTCGGCGACGTCATAGCCCCAGTCCCGATTGGGCGAGGGGTGGATGGGGGAGAGCCAGATCGCATCGACGCCGAGGCTCTTCAGATAGTCCAGCTTGGCCATGACGCCCGCAAGGTCGCCATGGCCGTCGCCGTCGCTGTCGAAAAAGCTGCGGACGTAGATGTGGTAGACCACCGCCCCCTTCCACCAGGGGCCCATCTCAGACCGCCGTCGCGTTCTCGATGATCTTCGAGACCAGGCCGTATTCGACGGCCTTCTCGGCGTTCATCCAGAAGTTCCGCTCGGTGTCCTTGACCACCTTGTCATAGGGCTGGCCGGTCTCGCGGGCGATGATGCGGTTGACCCGCTCACGCATCTTCACGATCTCCTCGGCCTCGATCTGAATGTCCGAGGCCTGGCCCCGCACGCCGCCCATGGGCTGGTGCAGCAGGAAGCGGGTGTTAGGCAGGCAGAAGCGGTTTTCCTTGGTGGCGCCCAGGAAGATGTGCGCGCCGGCGCTGGCGACCCAGCCGGTGCCGATCACCTTCACCTGCGGTCCGCAGTAGCGGATCATGTCGTGGACGGTGTCGCCGCTTTCCACGTGGCCGCCGGGGGAGTTGACGAAGACCTTGATGTCGCCCTTGCCGTCCGAGGCCAGGGCCAGCAGCTGGGCCGAGACGCGCTCGGCCAGCCGCATGTCGATCTCCCCGAAGATGAGGACGGTGCGCGACTTGAACAGGGCGTTCTGCACCGGCCCGGCGCTCATCGGCATGTCGGGAAGGCGGCCCTTGTCGTCGTCGTCTTCATCTTCGAGACGGAAACCCATTACGCTCTCCTAGATTCATCAGTGGGGCGGAACGTGCGACTTGCAGCGCCCCGCCGCAAGGGGTCAGCGCGCCGCTGTCGCGATCAGCCGCGCATAGAACTGCACCATTCGTTCCAGATTGGTGAGCGTCATGCGTTCATCAACCCCATGGATCATGGCGGTCTCAGCCATGCTCAACGTGATCGGTTGGAAGCGATAGGTATCCTGCGCCACCTCGGCGAGAAAACGGCTGTCGGTGCCGGCGGTCACCAGGCCCGGCGCCACGGGCGCGCCGGTGACATCGGCGGCCAGGGCCGAAATCACCTTCCACCCCTCCGAGTCGGTGGAGGACACCGCCGAGGGCTCCTGCGGCGGGCGAGCCCAGGCGAAGGTCACCGGCAGATCGCCGACCGCGCCCTTGGCCCGGTTCAGGACATCTTCGGAGGTGTCGCCCGGGGCGATCCGGTAGTTGATCCAGGCCCTCGCGTCCCGAGGCAGGACATTTTCCTTCGGACTGCCCTGCAGCATGGTCGGCGCAATGGTGGTGTGCAGCAGGGCTGCCCCCGCGGGAGTCGCCGCCATCTGGCGTACGATGAGCGGCTCGGTGGCCCAGGTGTTTGCCAGCGCCGCGCGCATGGCCAGCCCCGACTCCGCCCCCAGCACATGCAGCATGTCCGCCCCCGGCCCCTGCAGGCGAAGGGGGAAGGGGTCTTCCGTGATCTCGGTGACCGCCCGGGCCAGGGTGGAGACGCCCGTCTGCGGCGGCGGGGCCGAGGAATGTCCGCCCTCGGACGATGCGGTCACCACCAGGGTGGCATAGCCCTTTTCCGCCACCCCGATCAGGGCCGCGGGGCCGCCGGTCAGGGGATTGTCGGCCACCACCAGCAGGCCCTCGTCGAGGACGAACTGGGCAGAGAGGCCGCGGGCCTTCAGCAGGTCGTTGGCGGCCGTCGCGCCGCCGCCGCCAACCTCCTCGTCATGGCCGCTGACCAGGATCACCGTGCGGCGGGGCTGGAAGCCGGCCGCTGTCAGGGTTTCCACCGCCTCGAACAGGCCGATTAGCGAGCCCTTATCGTCCACCGCCCCGCGGCCCCAGACGGCGCCCTCGGCGATGACGCCTTCGAACGGCGGATGGGTCCAGCCCTCGGCGGCGTCGGCGGGCACCACGTCCTGGTGGGCCATCAGGACGATCGGATCGAGCGCGGGGTCCGAGCCCGCCCAGGTGTAGACCAGGGTGTGACCGGCCACCACGTCGCGGCCCATGGCGGCGTGGGCGCGGGGATAGGTCGTCTGCAGCCAGGCGTGCAGAGCGTCCCACTCGGCCAGCTGATTGTCGGCGGCGTCCTGGTGGCTGACCGTCTGGAAGGCGATGGCCTGGGCCAGGCGTCCGGCGGCGGCCTGGACATCGAAGTCCGGGGCCGAGGCCAGCTCCAGATCCGCTGCCGCGCCCGGAACCGGGGGCTCATAGAGGGCGGTGCGTACCGCCACCACGGCGATGAGCGCCCCAAGGGCCACTCCGGCCCCCAACGCCGCCTTGCTCAGAAATCCCATGCCCGTCCCCCTTTTTGGCTCAGCCTGATCATAGACGGCCCCGCGCGGCTTGGGCGCCGATTTCCCGCCGCACCTTGAACCTGAGCCATTCCTGGCCGTTGCTCACTTCGTGACGCGTCCCCCCTGGCTCCCCGATCTCAAGCCGGCCTCGGCCGAGGCCCTGGCCTTCGGCGGGCTCTGGGCCTTCCTGCTGGACGCCGCCTTGATGGTGATCATCCTGACCTTCGCCATCGACGCCTACGCCCCGCCCCAGGACCTGCCCTGGAAGCCCCTGAGGCTGAATGATCCCCCAGGCCTGGCCACGGCGGTGAAGTTCCAGAGGGCGGCCGGCGATCCAGACCTGTGCCGCGAGGTGCTGGCCGCCGGCGGGGTGGATTTCACCGTTGAACCGGACCGGCTGAGCGGGGACTGTCCGCTCACCAACACCCTGCGCCTGAGGGACGGCGTTACGCCGCTATCCCCCGCTGCGCCGGTGATGACCTGTCGGCTGGCGCTCTCCTACGCCTTCTGGGACCGGCATGTGCTGAATCCCGCCGCCCAGGCGGTGATGGAGAGCGAGGTCGCCCGGGTGGAGCACTATGGCGTCTTCGCCTGCCGAAACGTCTATGGCCGGAGCGAAGGCCGGCGGAGCGAACACGCCAGCGCCAACGCCCTGGATGTGGCGGCCATCGTGCTGGAGGACGGCCAGCGGCTGAGCGTCGTCGGCGATTTTACCGATGAGAATGATGCCGGAACCCTGATGCGGGCGGCGCGCACCGGCGCCTGCGACTATTTCCGGGCCGTGCTGAGCCCAGACTACAACGCCGCCCACGCCGACCACCTGCACCTGGATTTTGGGCGTTTTGGCCTCTGTCGCTAGGCGCCGGCGTCTCTCAGCCGCGCCATGGGTCGCCTCGGGCGGGCGTGGGGGCTAAGGTCGGCCTTGTTCAACACGGCTCCCACGAAGGTTCATGGTCGGCTATCGCGCACCCCGTCATCCGCAGGTCGAGCACCTGGCGCGGCGCCAGACCCTGGCGGCGCGGCTGGTGGGACTGCTCATATTGTGGATTCTCTTGGTGGCCCTGGTCCTGGTGGCCGAGCGCGCCATTCCTGACGAGCACCTGCCTTGGAAACCGCTCAGCGTCATCGATCCCGTCGGGGCGGCCACCAAGGCCAAGGCCGCCCGCACCGGCCAGGATGTGGCGGCCTGCCGCGCCGTGCTGGCCAAGGGCGGGCTGGCCTATCAGATCGCCCCTGAGACCGAAGACGGCTTCTGCTCGGTGAAGGACGCCATCCAGTTCACCGGCGGCATGGCCCCCCTGGCGCCTACCGATGCCGTGATGACCTGCAAGCAGGCTCTGGCCGTCGCGATCTGGGAGCGGCAGGTGGTGCAGACCGCCGCCTTCGAAACCCTCGGCCAGGCGGTGGTGGCGGTGGAGCACTTCGGTTCCTTCTCCTGCCGACGGATCTACAACCAGCAGGCCGGTCCCCCCAGCGAGCACGCCAGCGCCAACGCCCTGGACGTCTCAGGCTTCCGGCTGGCGGACGGGCAGGTGGTGCGGCTCAAGGATCATTGGGACGACCCGGGGCCCAAGGGCGTCTTCCTGCGACAGGTCCGGGATGGGGCCTGCAAGGTGTTCCTGACCACGTTATCGCCCGACTACAACGACGCCCACCTGGACCACTTCCACCTGGACATGGGCGGGCGCCCGCTCTGCGCCTGAAGGCGCAGGCCTCGGCTTGACCCCGCGTCTGGGGGCGCCGCAAATGGCGGCCATTCAAACAAGCATTTCATTTGGGAAAGACGCGCCATGGAACTGTTCGATCTCACCGGCAAGGTCGCCGTGATCACCGGATCCTCCCGCGGCATCGGCAAGGCCATCGCCGAGCGCATGGCCGACCACGGCGCCAAGGTGGTGATCTCCTCGCGCAAGGCCGGGCCCTGCGACGAGGTGGCCGCCGCCATCAACGAGAAGCATCCCGGCGCGGCCATCGCCGTGCCGGCCTCGATCTCGTCGAAGGAAGACCTGCAGCGTCTGGTGGATGAGACCAACAAGGCTTTCGGCAAGATCGACATCGTCGTCTGCAACGCCGCCACCAACCCCTATTTCGGCCCCATGGCCGGGATCCAGGACGACGCCTTCCGCAAGATCCTCGACAACAACATCATCGCCAACAACTGGCTGATCCAGATGGCCGCGCCGCAGATGCGCGAGCGCAAGGACGGGGCGGTGATCATCATCTCGTCCATCGGCGGCCTGCGCGGCTCCACCGGCATCGGCGCCTACAACATCTCCAAGGCGGCCGACTTCCAGCTGGCCCGCAATCTGGCCGTCGAGCTGGGTCCCGACAATATCCGCGTCAATTGCATCGCGCCGGGCCTGGTGAAGACAGACTTCGCCAAGGCGCTCTGGGACACGCCTGAGGCCGAGAAGCGCTCCAGCGCCAACAATCCCCTGCGCCGCCTGGGCGAGCCCGACGACATCGCCGGCGCCGCTGTCTTCCTGGCGTCGAAGGCCGGCGGCTGGATGACCGGCCAGGCCATCGTCGTCGACGGCGGCGCCACCTGCTGATCATGAGCGTTCCGGCCTTCGTATTCGCCCCGGCGAAGGCCGGTGACCTTTCGGCCCTGACCGAGCTGCGCCTGACGGTGATGGCCGAGAGCTTCAACCGCATCGGCCGCTTCAATCCTGAGCGGGCGCGGGCCTGGTTCGCCGACACCTACCGTCCCGAGACCACCCGGCTCATCCTGGTCGACGGCGAGACGGCCGGCTGCGTCGCCTTCTTCGCCACAGAGCCCGGGGTGATGAAGCTGGAGCACTTCTATCTCGATCCACGCTGGCAGGGCCGGGGTCTGGGCACGGCCATTCTGGACGGCCTGCTGGCGGAGGCGGACGCCGTGGGCGCGCGGGTGATCCTGACGGTGCTTCGCCAGAGCGACGCCCAGCGCCTTTATGACCGGCGGGGCTTCATCGTCACCGGGCATGACGACCTTGATGTCTACATGGAGCGGCCCGCGAGGGTTTAGGTGGCCAGGTCCCGGGCCCGGGCGAGCCGCCGCGCGCCCTCGTCCAGGGTGGCGTCGGCCTTGGCGAAGCACAGGCGCAGGATGGTTTCGACCGGCTCGGTTTCATAGAGGGCCGAGACCGGGATGGAGGCCACGCCGGCCTCCTTCACGGCCAGAAGGGCGAAGTCGCGGTCGCTCATGGCGACGCCGGAGGCCGCCAGATCGACGTTGAGGAAGTAGGTCCCCTGCGAGGGCAGGACGGCGAAGCCCTCTCTGCTCAGGGCCTCGGCCAGCCGAGCCTGGCTGGCGGCCAGCCCTGCCGGCATCTCCGCCAGCCAGTCACCGAGAGTCTCCAGGCCGAAGGCCACGGCGACCTGCAGGTTGGGCGGGGTGGTGAAGGTCAGGAACTGATGGGCCTTGGCCAGGTGGCGGGCCAGGGGCGCGGCGGCGCAGAGAAACCCCACCTTCCAGCCGGTCAGGCCGAACATCTTGCCGGCCGAGCCGATCTTCACGCAGCGCCCGGCCATGCCGGGATAGGCCATCAGCGGGCGGTGGAAGGCAGGCTCGAAGACCACCTGCTCCCAGACCTCATCGCAGATGGCGATCAGGTCGTGGGCCACGCAGAACACCGCCAGCAGGGCCAGGTCCTCGTCTGGAACCACGACGCCCGTGGGATTGACCGGGTTGTTCAGCACCACGAACCGGGTCTTCGGCGTAATCGCCGCCTCCAGCATGGCGGCGGTGAAACGCCAGTGCGGCGGCGCTAGCGAGATCAGCCTCGCCACGCCGCCCGCCCGCCGGATCAGCGGCAGATAGGCGTCATAGAGCGGCTGAAAGACGATCACCTCGTCGCCCGGTTCGATCAGGGCGAGGAAGGCTGCGGCCAGGGCCTCAGTGGCGCCGGACGTGATCACCACCTCGGCGGCCGGATCGAGGTAGAGCCCCTGGGTGCGGCGATAGTGGCCGGCGACCGCGGCCCGCAGCTCCGGCAGGCCGGCCATGGGCGGATACTGGTTGTAGCCGTCCAGCACGGCCTCGGCGGCCTTGCGCCGCAGGGCTTCAGGGCCCGGATTGTCGGGGAAGCCCTGGCCGAGATTGATCGCCCCATGCGCCCGCGCCAGCCCGCTCATCTCCTCGAAGATGGTGGTCGGCAGGGCGGCGAAGGTCGCGTCAGGCATGGGACGATCCTAGCCGCCTCTCCATGCCCTGTCTGGCGTTAGGTCAGTCTTCCTTGACGCGCTTCTTGCGGAAGCTCGGGTTCAGGACCTTCTTGCGCAGGCGGATGTTCTTGGGCGTCACCTCGACCAGCTCGTCTTCCTCGATATAGGCGATGGCCTGTTCGAGGGTCAGTCGGCGCGGCGGGGTCAGGCGGATGCTCTCGTCCTTGCCCGAGGCCCGGACGTTGGTGAGCTGCTTGGCCTTCATCGGGTTGACGTCCAGGTCGTCGGCCCGGGCGTTCTCGCCGATGATCATGCCCTGATAGGTCTTCTCGCCGGCGCCGACGAACATGGTGCCGCGGTCTTCCAGGTTCCACAGGGCGAAGGCGGCGGTCTCACCGTCGGAATTGGCCACCAGCACGCCCTTGCGGCCGGCGTCGATGGCGCCCTTGTAGGGCTCATAGTGGCTGAACACGCGGTTCAGCACGCCCGAGCCGCGGGTGTCGGTGAGGAACTCGCCCTGGTAGCCGATCAGCGAGCGGGACGGGGCCATCAGGCTGATCCGCGTCTTGCCGGCGCCCGAGGGGCCCATGTCCTTCAGCTCGGCCTTGCGGGCCGACAGCTTCTCGATGACGATCCCGGAGAACTCGTCATCCACGTCGATCATCACGTCTTCGATGGGCTCCAGGCGCTCGCCGGTCTCCGGGTCATTCTGGAAGACCACGCGGGGGCGGCTGATGGAGAGCTCGAAGCCTTCGCGGCGCATGCCTTCGATCAGCACGCCCAGCTGCAGCTCGCCGCGGCCGGCGACCTCGTAGGCGTCCTTTTCGGCGGTCTCGGTGACCCGAATGGCGACGTTGGACTCCGCTTCCTTCAGCAGGCGGGCGGCGATGACGCGGCTCTGCACCTTGTCGCCTTCGCGACCGGCCAGCGGGCTGTCATTGACCGAGACGGTCATGGAGATGGTCGGCGGATCGATGGGCTGGGCCGGCAGAGCCTCGGTCACGTCGAGCGCGCAGAGGGTGTCGGCCACGGTGGCCTTGGACAGGCCGGCGATGGCGACGATGTCGCCAGCTTCGGCGTCCTCGATGGGCTGGCGCTTCAGGCCGCGGAAGGCGAGCACCTTGGTGATGCGGCCGCGCTCGATTTCCTTGCCGTCCCGCGACAGGGCCTTGATGGCCAGGCCCGGCGTCGCCTTGCCCGACTCGATACGGCCGGTCAGCAGGCGGCCCAGGAAGGGATCACTTTCGATCAGCACCGACAGGATCTGGAAGGGCGCATCGGCCCGGGCCACGGCCTTGGGCTCAGGCACATGCTCGACGATCATGTCGAACAGGGGGGCCAGCGTGTCGTTGGGCTTTTCCATGTCCAGGGTCGCCCAGCCGTTCTTGCCGCTGGCGTAGATGTGCGGAAAGTCCAGCTGCTCGTCGGTGGCGCCCATGGCGGCGAAGAGGTCGAAGGCCTCATTCAGAACCCGGTCGGGATCGGCGTGCGGCCGGTCGACCTTGTTCAGGCAGAGGATGGGCTTCAGGCCCATCTTCAGGGCCTTGCCCAGGACGAACTTGGTCTGGGGCATGACGCCCTCTTCGGCGTCCACCAGCAGGACGCAGCCGTCCACCATGCCCAGGATCCGCTCCACCTCGCCGCCGAAGTCGGCGTGGCCAGGGGTGTCGATGATGTTGATCCGCGTCTCGCCGGCCTTGCCGTTCCAAAGGACGCTGGTGCACTTGGCCAGGATGGTGATCCCGCGCTCGCGCTCCTGGTCATTGGAGTCCATGGCGCGCTCGACGGTCGCCTCATTGGCTCGGAACACGCCCGACTGGGCGAGAAGCTGGTCGACGAGGGTCGTCTTACCGTGGTCAACGTGGGCGATGATGGCGATGTTGCGCAGCGACATGGGAAACCTTTTCCGGAAGCGGCGGCTTTTAGGGGACAAGACGCCCCAGGGCTAGCGCGAACTGGTGACAACCCCCCAGATGGCCGGGCGCGACTTGTGCGTTGCAACACGAAATCTAGCGTGATGTCCGCCCCTCATGCCGTTGAGAACGCAGGAAAAAGCGGCGTATCGGGGTTCACCTTCGCAATTGCGACAATTTATCCCTTGTTCTTTTGTGCGCCGCACCGTAGATTTTCACCGTGAGGCGTCTCCGGACGTCTCTGCCCTTCCTGGGCGTTTCCTCCCTAATGAACTGGCCGCGCTTTCGAGCGCGGCCTTTTTTTTGCTCGGCGCCGTTCAGAGACGGCCGGCCCAGTCGTGCGTTGTCAGGGCGAGCGTCAGGGCGGCGATGTCGGCCTTCAGGCTGGCAAAGCCGGGGGTGGGCGACAGGGTGTCTTCGTCCAGATAGAGCGCCCGGTTCAGCTCGATCTGCAGGGCGTGCACCCGGCGGGCCGGGCGGCCATAGTATTCGGTGGTGTAACCGCCGGCATAGGGGGTGTTGCGCACCACCCGATAGCCGCGGGCCTCCAGCTCCACCTCGGCCCGGCGGGTCAGCGCATTGGCGCAGGCCGAGCCGAAGCGGTCGCCCAGGACCATGTCGCAGCCGCCGGCGCCGGCCGCCCGGGCGGCGGCCGAGGGCATGGAGTGCCAGTCCACCAGGATAGCGACCCCGTGGGCGGCCTGGGCCTCGGCGATCAGGCCGCTCAGGGCTGCATGATAGGGCTGGTGGGCGCCCTCGATCCGGCTCTGGGCCTCGGCGAAGGTTAGCTTTCGCGCATAGATCTCCTGGCCTTCGGAGACCACCTTGGCGATGGCGCCCAGGCCTGCGGCCACCCGGGCGGTTCGGCTGCGGGCGAAGTCCGGCAGTTCGTCGGCGAACATGGCTGGGTCAAGTTCGAAGGCGTCGCGGTTCACATCTATATAGGCGCGCGCATAGTTGGCGGTGATCAGGGCCGCGCCGGCCTCAGGCGCCCCCTCCACCAACTGATCCACAAAGGCGTCCTCCGAACGGCGGATGGCCTGGGCGTCCAGCCGGGCCGCCGACATCATGTCATCTGGATAGAGGCGGCCCGAATGGGGGGAGGCGAAGATCACCGGGGTCGGCGGCGGAGCCCCAGGGGCCGCCGCCCGGCGCAGGTCGAAGCCGGCCGGCGCGAGGGCGGCCGGCTCGGCGACGTCAAGGGGCTCGACCACGGACATGGCGCGCATATGACGATGCGCCGGGCGCAGGGTCAAACGGATCGGGGGCCGAACGGTCCTGGGTCAAAGGGTCGGGCGGTTCATCGGGGATTTACAAAGCCGCCCCTATGGTCGCCCCTATGAAAGACGACGCCCTGGAAGCGCCCATGCCCCGTATTCTTCTCGCCGAGGACGACGACTCCCTGCGCGGCTTCCTGGCCCGCGCCCTGGAGCGCGCCGGCTTCGAGGTGCGCGCCTGCGCCGACGGTGAGGAGGCCGCCTCGGTCCTGGATCAGGATTGGGACCTGCTGCTGACCGACATCGTCATGCCCGGCATGGATGGAATCGAGGTGGCCCGACTGGCGGCCGCCCGAAATCCGGCCCTGCGGATCATGTTCATCACCGGCTTCGCGGCCGTGGCGCTGGCGGCGGGCGAATCCGCGCCGGCGGGCGCCAAGGTGCTGTCCAAGCCCATCCACCTGCGCGAGATCGTCGCCGAGGTGGAGCGGATGATGGCCGCCTGAGGCGTCGGCCTCACGGGCGCCTTTCAGCCCTTGCACAGGGGCTGGTCGCCCGTTATACCGCCGCCCTTCCCGTCCCCGAAAGGGGCCGCCCTTATGGACGCGTAGCTCAGCGGGAGAGCACCTCGTTGACATCGAGGGGGTCACAGGTTCAATCCCTGTCGCGTCCACCATCCCCTTTCTCTGACATCGGCTTCGGCGTGCTGGCCTGGGACGGCTCTATCCTGTTATCTTTAGAGCCATGATCCTCGCTTCGCACAGCTGCAATTGTTCCTATGGTCCCTCCTGGGGTCGTAAGGACGTTCGCCTGCGCGCCTAGCGCTCGATCTGTCCCGACCCCGCCGGAAGGCCGGGGTCGCGTGTCCTCGGATCCTTGCGGCCCAAGCCCCTGGAGATGAGACGTGACCACCCCCGCCGCCGACCTGGCGCCTCAGCCCGAACGCCCTGACCGCCTCGGAACCGAACGCCTGATCCTGCGGGATTTTCGGCTGGAGGATACAGAGGCGGTGCACGCCTACGGCTCTGATCCGGAGGTCACGGCCTACATGCCCTGGGGGCCCAACACCCCCGAGGACACCGCGGCCTTCATGGCCCGGGCCCTGGAGCAGCAGGCGACCTGGCCCCGGCTCGATCTGGGCCTGGCCATCGAACTGAAGGCGGAGGGGCGCGTCGTCGGGTCGATCGCCCTGCACCTGCGCGACATTCCCAACGCCACGGTCGAGCTGGGCTATGTCCTGCGCCGGGATCTGTGGGGCCGCGGTCTGGTCAGCGAGGCGGCCGAGGCGTTGGCGGCCATGGGTTTTGGCCTGGGGCTGCACCGGATTGCGGCCGCCTGCGACGCGAGAAACGTCGGGTCCTACCGGGTGATGGAGAAGCTGGGCATGCGTCGGGAGGGCCTGCTGCGACAGGACCGACTCATCCGCGGGGCCTGGCGCGACACCTATGTCTACGCCCTGCTGGCGCAGGAATGGGCCGAGCGGAGCCGTCGGCGGTCACCGACGTCGTGATTCGCTATGCGAACGGTGCGGGCCATAGCCCGACGGGCGGCCCAACGAGGGCTCGCGCCTTATCCGGCCCCTAGAAAATGCGGTATTGTCAAATGCGCCTTTCTTTCGGCCGCGTTACGGCCGCTCCAAGCGGGCGCCCTTAGGGAAGCTTGGCCCGGTTTGTGGCGGTAATGTATCACGGCGGGGGGTTACATCAGCGGTTGTAGAAGGCGAGGTACGCTCGCAACCCCTTAAGGCGCAGGGGTTTGGCCACAGAAACTTGCGCATCAGTCAAATAGTCTGGTTATGTCTCCCCGTTGAAAAAAATCTGGCGCTTTTGCGAAAGGCGCCGGATGATCATTTTTGCTCACGGGTCAAAATCCCCACGCCATAAGGGGATCGGCGCCAAGAGGGGGAAGGAAACCAATGTTGAAACGTACCTATTTCTGCGGCGGCTCGGTCATGGCCGTCGCTCTTGCCATGGGGGCCGCCGGATCGGCCGCCGCCCAGGCCGAGCCCACGGTGGTCGAAGAAGTCGTCGTCACCGGCTCATTCATCGCCGGCACGCCGGAAGACGCCGCCCTGCCGGTGGACGTCCTGGGTGCGGCTGAACTGGAACGCCAGGGCTCGCCCAGCGTCGTCCAACTGGTCAAGACCATCAGCGCCTCTCAGTCGGCGCTCGGCGAAAGCAACCGCTACAACGGCGGCGCCGGCACCGCCACCATCAACCTGCGCGGCCTCGGCGCCTCGCGGACCCTCGTTCTCATGAACGGCCGTCGCCTGGCCGACTCTACCCAGGCCGCCTTCCAGGGCGGTGGTCAGGACCTTGGCTTCATCCCCACGGCCGCGACCGGCCGGGTGGAAATCCTGAAGGACGGCGCGGCCGCCACCTACGGCTCCGACGCCGTCGGCGGCGTGGTCAACTTCATCACCCGCAAGGATCTGGACGGCTTCGAGATCGATGCCGACTACCTGCTGGTGGACGGCTCTGACGGCGACTACACCGTCGACCTCGCCTGGGGCAGCCTGTTCGACCGCGGCAATGTGCTGCTGACGGCCGGCTATCGCCACCGTTCGCGCCTGGACATCAATGAGCGCGACTGGGCCCGCACGCCCATGGACGCCGTCTACTACGGCGGCTGGTCCGGCTCCTCGAACCCCGGCTATTACGGCACGGCGGGCGGCACGACCTTCTTCCGCGACAATGGCTGTCTTGAGCTCGGCGGCCAGCTGACGGCCGGCGTCGTGCCCACCAGCAACACCGCCACTGGCAGCGTCTGCCGCTTCCAGTTCTCGAACTTCAACGACCTGGTGAACGAAGAGAACCACTACCAGCTCTACGGCGAGCTGAACTTCGACGTCACCGACACCATCACCTTCCACGGCGAAGTGGCCTGGAAGCGCAGTGATGTTCCTGACCAGCGCATTTCGCCCGCCAACCTGACGACCCAGTTCCCGACGCCGACCTCGGCGGGCGGCACCTCGGGCTCGACGGCGGTTCCGGGCTTCAACGGCCAGGTGCCCTACTTCGTCCCGGCGACCCATCCGGGTCTGATCGACCTGCGCACCCAGTGCGCGGCGCCTCTGACCGCGGGGCAGTGCGCCCTGATGGCTGGCGGCGTGACGATGAACAAGGCCTTCTGGCGCGCCATCGCCCATGCCGGCCATCCGACCAATCCGGACGGCGCCGACCATCAGGATATCCAGAACACCTCGTTCCGGGTGTCCGGCGGCTTCAAGGGTGAGTTCGAGAACGGCATCGGCTGGGATGCGGCTCTGACCTATATGGAGACCGAGTCCACCATCACGACCAACGACCTGCTGGTGAACCGCATCCAGCATGCGCTCAACGGTCTCGGCGGTCCGGGCTGTAATCCGGCCACCGGCACCCCCGGCGTCGGCCCCTGCCAGTACTTCAATCCCTTCACCAACAGCGTCGCGGTCAGCGCGGTGAACGGTGCGACAAACCCCTATTATCGCGGCGCGGCCAACCCGGCCGTGATCAACAACCCGGCCCTGGTTGAGTGGCTGTACGGCACCTACACCAATGTCGGCACCAACAACATCCTGGTCGCGGACCTGGTGTTCAACGGTGAAACCGGGATCGAACTGGGCGGCGGCAACATCGCCTGGGCGGCCGGCGGCCAGTATCGCTACAGCCGTTCGCGGGATGACTGGGAGAACCTCGGCGACGTCCGGGCTACGCCTTGCGTCGACTCCATCGACGACGGCATTCCGATCTGCTCGGATCCGGTTGGTCCCTTCATCTTCTTCGGCGCCCAGGAAGACTATGATGTCGACCGGGACGTCGAGGCCCTGTTCGCCGAAGTCCGTATGCCCTTCACCCCGGACTTCGAAGTCAGCGCTGCGATCCGTCACGAGGAGTTCGGCGGTCAGGTGGGCTCCACCACCAACCCGAAGATCTCCGCCCGCTGGCAGGCCACTGACTGGCTGGCCTTCCGCGGTTCGGCGGGCACCACCTTCCGCGCCCCTGGCCAGACCCAGATCTCGCCGGGCAGCAGCAAGGGCGTGTCCAACATCGGCGGCAGCTACCGCGCGGTGGTGACCAACAACAATCCGGGCCTGGAACCGGAAACCGCCAAGACCTACAACTTCGGCGTCCTGCTCGACGTCGGCGCCTTCAAGGCCTCTGTGGACTACTTCAAGTTCGACTTCGAGAAGGAACTGGTGCTCGAGCCCACCACGGCGCTCTACAACTCGCTGGACTGCTCGAACGCCCCAATTGTCGCCCGCTTCATCTTTGACGGCGCCTGCTCGCCGGCCAATGTGATCGGGGTCAGCCGCTTCATCGTCAACGGCCCGTCCACCAAGACTTCGGGTCTCGACTTCAAGGCTCAGTACGACTTCGACGACTTCTTCGGCACCGACATGGTCGACGCTCGCGTCTCCATGGGCGTCGACGGCACCTATCTGCTGACCTATGACCGCAGCGACTTCACCCTGTTCGGGGCGAGCGGCGTGGTCATCGAGCAGGCTCAGGACCGGGTCGGCCGTCACGAACTGGTGGCGGAGTTCTACTCCTACCCCCGTCTGCGGGCGACCGGCTTCGTCAACGTCAATGGCGGAACCTGGAACGTTCGCTACCAGCTCCAGTATCGTGAAGGGACCGAGATCATCGGTAATCCTTGCCCGGCCAGCGGCGCCAGCGCCGCCTGCCGCTTCGACCGCGCTACGTCCACCTTCGTGAACGTCGGCAAGACCGATGACTTCTGGCAGCACGACCTGACGGGCCAGATCGAACTGCCCTGGAACACCACCATCAGCGCCGGCATCCAGAACATCCTGGATACCGATCCCCCCTTCGTGCAGTCGATGTACAACTACGACTACACCAACGGGAACCCGCTGGGCCGGACCTTCAAGATCGGCATCAAGCAGCGCTTCTAAGGCGCAGACCTGCAACCCGGCGGCCTGGCCGCCGGGTTCGCTCTCCTCATCGGCGTCGCCCACAAGGCGGCGCCGATTTTCTTTGTGCGCTTAGTGGCGGTGGCGACGGACGGAGCGTCAGGGACGATCGCCCCGCGGCAGAGCATCCGCCTCAGACGGGGTCAACTTGCGGACAGCGCGAACCAGGCAGCGCTGCTCGCCCAGGGGGCCAGGGGAGATGATCGTGGCGTCCGTGCCGCGACAGACGCTGGAGCCCGAGCGCGAGACGACCGCCAGCTTCTGGGCCCAGTCCATGTCGGGGCAGGGCGAGAACATCTGCATCTGATAGACATCGCGGACCCCGACCCGCAGGTACAGGGTCTCGTCATCCGGGGCGCTGAAGCCGCTGACGTTGCGGGTGAAGAAGCACTCTCGCGCCTGAGGCGCGCTCGCGGTTGCGGCGAGTTCGCCTGGGGCGCCAGCGGGCGCGCAGGCGGTCACGGTCAGGGCCGACAGGGCGAGGGCGAGGGCTGGCATGCGCATGGGGGCCTCCTTTGGTCTGGCTCATCGGCCGGTGTTATCCCACGAGCCCAATGGATAGCCCCGGAAGATGGTTTCAATCGGGCGGCAGACCGGACCGCCGCCGTGCCCGCCTGCGAAACCGGTTGGGATCGACCAGGCCTGCGAGATCAGCGGGCAGGGGCGAGGGCGCGTCTAGGATCTGGGCCGCCACGTGCTCGGCCAGCAGGGGCGCCAGGCAGAAGCCCCGCGATCCCAGACCGGTCAGCAGATAGATCCCGGCCTGCCCAGCCGCCGCCGGTCCGGCCAGCGGCAGACGATCCGGCGTCACGGCCCGTACAGACGCGCGGCCGGAAAGTACGGTCGCGCCCGCCCATCCGGCCAGTTCCGGCAAGGCCTCGGCCAGGGTGGCCAGGTTCCGTCCGTGGTCGGATGGGCGCAAATCGGTCCCGACGTCATCCCGGTCATGGGTGGCCCCGAACACCAGCCCGCCGGGCGCCTGGGCGGCATAGCCGCCCCAGGCGGTGGCCCGGGCCTCAAGGCCGGGGGCGAAGGAGATCTGGCCGCGAACGGGCTGCAACGGCGCCTCTACAAGATCGCCGGCGCCGGGGCCGGCGCACACCACCACGGCGTCCCCTCGCCAGAGGATGGTGTCGCCGCCGCCCAGCAGGCTCCAGCCCGCATCAGTGGGGCAGGCCGCGACGACCGCCTCGGGCCGCACCTCACCCAGCCAGGCCGACATAATCGCCTGCGGATGAACCACCAGGGCGCCATGCTGGACCAGCCCCTCACGGTCGGCCTCGCCGGTCCAGCGCCGGACCTCCGGCCCCTGGGCGGTCTCCACGGCGCCGGGTTCAAAGATGTCGGAGGCGGCGATGGCGGTGAAACGGGCAGGGTCCTTCGGTTGGCGGGCCAGCTGCATCACCCCCCGATCGAGGACGGCGCCTGGGATTTCGGAATAAAGGTCCCCGGCGCGGCCCAGCGCCTGGGCGAACAGTCCGGCCAATGGACCAAGCCCGGCGTCCAGGCGCGGGGTGACCAGGGCCGCAGGGTTGCCGGAGGCGCCATGGCCAGGTCCGCCGGGGTCG
Organism: Caulobacteraceae bacterium UBA3198; assembly: GCA_002363865.1. Classification (GTDB taxonomy): domain Bacteria; phylum Pseudomonadota; class Alphaproteobacteria; order Caulobacterales; family Caulobacteraceae; genus Phenylobacterium. The sequence goes on along the minus strand of DEWY01000006.1, from coordinate 203,845 downwards.
AAAACCTCCACCTGGGCGCCGCCGAGGCGCAGGGCGCGGGCCATGGCGGCGCCGGCGATCCCGGCGCCGATGACCGCCACCCTGGGGGCGCCGGCCTCGCTTGCCGGGGCGTCGGCTCGCCAGGCCTCAAGACGCTCGCGCTTGCGGCCATGACCTGGCCGCTTGCCGACCTCGAACCCCGCGGCCTGAAGACCCCGACGCACGGCGCCTGCGACCGTGAAGGTGGCCAGCCGGCCTCCCGGTGCGGTGCGGGCTGCGACCAGCGCCAACACCTCATCTCGCCACATCTGCGGATTGAGCGCCGGGGAGAACCCATCGAGGAACCAGGCGTCGGCCCTGCCGACCCAGGCCGCCAGGGCCGCGCCGGCCTCCATGACCGCCAGATCCAGGGTCGCGTTCAGCTCCGGCAGCTCCACCCGGTGGAAGCCGCGGGCCTGGCCTGGCCAGCGGGCGGTCAGCAGGGCGGTGAGATCGGCCAGCTCAGGCCAGGCGGCCAGGACCTGCGCCGCCTCGGTCGCGCTTAAGGGGTGGGCTTCGATGGTGAAGATGTGCAGGCGTCCGCCGGGGGATCGGGCCTGTCGCCACAGGTCGAGCAGGGCCAGGATGTTGAGGCCGGTGCCGAACCCCAACTCGGCCACGGTGAATCGCCGTCGTCCCACCCACCGCTCCGGAAGGCCGCAGCCTTGCAGGAAAACAGCCCGCGATTCGGCCAGGCCATCCTCGGTGGAGAAGTAGATGTCGCCATAGAGCCGCGAACGCGGCTGACCTTGCGCGTCCAGCAGCAGGGGCGACCCGGGCGAGGTAACGGGGGGCGTGGCTTCAGGGGGCGTGGGATCAGGGGGCGACGGGGTCATCAAGACCATTGGCGCGCCGCGGAGCGCCCTGGCAACTGGGCGCAAAGCAAAAGGGCCGCCCCGGAGGACGGCCCTTCATCGAAAACGCCGAGGCGTTCGCGAATGGCTTAGTGAGCCGGGGCTTCAGCCGGGGCTTCGGCGGCCATGCCGTCAGCGGCCGGGGCCATGGCGTCGGCGGCGGCTTCACCGGCGGCGTCAGCAGCAGCGTCGGCGGTCGCGGCGGCGTCAACGGCCGTGTCGGCGGCGGCTTCGGCGGTCGCGGCTTCAGTGGTGGCTTCAGCGGCGGCTTCGTCGGCGGTTTCGGCGGGCTGGCCGCAGGCGGCGACGGAGAGGGCGGCGACGGCGGCGCCGGCCACGAGCAGCTTGCGAAGAATCTCGGAGGTCATGTCCCTGGTCCCCTGGAATGGAGGTTGATTGCGCCTGGCGCGGCCGCCGCCCAGGGCCCGGAGGCCATAAGCTTCAGCATCGCTGCGCAGTGAAGGAATATGCCGGTGTTCGCCTTGGGAGCAAGCGCCAAATCACGCCGCCGTGATCACTTTTTTCAGGCCCAGGTTTCTCCCGCCCGATTCAGCGGGCGGGAGACGGGACTCAGGCCTCGGCGGGGATGGCCGAAAGGGCCTCTTCCAGCTCCAGGAAGCTCGGCTGGGCCGCGGACGGGACATTGCCACGGCCGATCTCCACCGAGATCTGGGCGGCGTTGCCGTGCAGGTGGGCGACGAGCACCGCCTGGATGATCTTGTAGAAGGAGGCCTCCTCCTCGACCACGGCGTTCAGGCGCGAGGCGATCGGCCCCACCATGCCGTAGGCCAGGAACACGCCGAGGAAGGTGCCCACCAGGGCGCCGCCGATCATGCCGCCCAGAACCTCCGGCGGCTCGGTGATCGAGCCCATGGTCTTGATGACCCCCAGAACGGCGGCCACGATCCCGAGGGCCGGCAGGCCGTCGGCCATGTTCTGCAGCGCATGGGCGGGGCCCAGCGCCTCGTGGTGGTGCTTTTCGAGCTGCTTTTCCATGGCGTCTTCGACCTGGTGCGGATCTTCCAGGTTCATGGTCATCATCCGCAGGGTGTCGCAGATGAAGTCCACGGCGAAGTGGTCCTTGGTGATCTTCGGGTAGCGGGAGAAGATCGTGCTCTCGCCAGGGTTCTCGATATGGCTTTCCAGGGCGATGACGCCCTTGGACTTCATGGTCTTGGTGAGCAGGAACAGGAGCGACAGCAGGTCGCGATAGTCCGAGGCCTTCCATTTGGGTCCGGCGAAGGCCTTGCCGAAGCCGGCCAGCACCGCCTTGATCACGCCCATGGAGTTGGCGATCAGGAACGCCGCCACGGCCGAGCCGAGAATCGCCATCAGTTCATAGGGCAGCGAATGGAGAATAATCCCCATCTTCCCGCCGGCGAGGATGTAGCTGCCGAACACCATGCCGAACAGCAGAACAAGGCCAACGATCTGAAACATGGTGGCGAACGGTCCCCGACTAATCCTGCCGGAGCATCGGGGTTAATGCTTAATGCCCGGTGAGCGGCAATCGGAAATTGCCTGCATGCCCAAGCGGCATTAACAGCGATCAGATGTCAGTCTCGTCGCCCCTGCCTGTCGTGCTGCCCAAGCGGTCTTTCGCGATCATCTTCGGGGTGTCCCTGGCGACGGCCATGGGGAATACCGGCCTGATCTCGGTTTTGCCGGCCATCGGGCGCTCGATCGGCATTCCTGACCCGCTGGTGGCGGCGGTCTTCTCACTCTCGGCGCTGCTGTGGGCCTTCTCCTCGCCCTTCTGGGCGCGGGCGTCGGACCGCTACGGCCGCAAGCCGCTGATGCTGGTGGGGCTCACCGGCTTCATGGTCTCAATGATCTGCTGCGGCCTGGTGGTGAATGCGGGCCTCCGCCATTGGGCCGCGCCCATGGTGATCTTCGTCTTCTTCCTGTTCGCCCGCGCCCTGTTCGGCCTGTTTGGGGCGGCTTCCAACCCGGCCACCCAGGCCTATGTGGCCGAGCATACCGCGCCCGAGAAGCGTACCCAGGCCATGTCCAGCCTGGCCGGCGCCTTTGGCCTGGGGACGGTGATCGGCCCCTTCCTGGCGCCGCTGCTGATTCTCCCCTTCCTGGGGCTCTCCGGGCCGTTGTTCGGCTTCGCCCTGATTGCGGCGATCATGCTGATCGTCGTCTATCGTTACCTGCCCGAAAGCCCCTTCGCCGGTGAGACTCGGGCGCGCACCGACGCCGAGGCCGAGGTGCGCAAGGCCAATCCAGGGGTCAAGGAGACCCCCATGTGGCGCGACCCCCGGATCACGCCCTTCCTGGTCTATGGCTTCCTGGTCGCCGCCTGCCAGACCGCCCAGGGCCAGACCCTGGGGTTCCTCATCATCGACAAGCTGGCCCTTTCGCCGGCCGCGGCCCAGGGCTTCATCGCCATCGCCATGATGTTCGGCGCCATGGCCGGCCTGCTCGCCCAGTGGGGCATCATACGCATGTTCGAAATGACCCCGCGTCAGCTGCTGCGCTGGGGCGTGGCCGTGGCGGCGGTGGGCAATGTGATCGTGGCGCTGTCGCCCAACTACTGGGCGGTGGTCATGGGCTACGCCATCGCCAGCCTGGGCTTCGGTTTCGCCCGGCCAGGTTTCACGGCCGGCTCCTCGCTGGCGGTGAACATGGGCGAACAGGCCCGCGTGGCCGGCGCCATCGCCGCGGTGAACGGCGTCAATGTGGTGCTGGCCCCGTTTTTTGTCTGGCTCTACCAGCTGATCGCCTGGGCGCCGTTCGCGCTGAACGCCGCCATCATGGTCGGGCTGCTCTACTACGCCTTCCGAAATCCCCAACTGCGCAACGCCGATCCCAAGCCGGCCACCCGGGCCGATGCGGCCATGGCCACCCTCGAACGGCGCGACGAGTCCGGCCAGTAGGGGGCTGGCTTCAGACCGGGCTCAGTTGGGCGCGCCGGCCTCTGAGCGGAGGCGGCGGACCATTTCCAGCGACAGATAGCCGTCGGCCACCAGGCCGCGGGCCTGCTGATAGGCCCGCAGGGCCTTGCGGGTGTTGACGCCCACGATGCCGTCGGGGGCGCCCGCGTCGAATCCAAGCTGGTTGAGCGCGGTCTGAGCCGCCGTGCGGTCGGCCAGGGCCAGGGGCGTCTCCTGCGGCCAGTCGCGGACAAGCGCGCCTTCGCCCCCCAGGCGCTGGGCCAGCAGACCGACGCCCAGGGCGTAGGCGGTGGAGTTATTGTAACGCCGGATCATGAAATGGTTGTGGAAGGCCAGGAACAGCGGCCCGGCGGCTCCTGAAGGGGCGATCAGTTCAGCCGGCGCCTGCTGATCGGCGGCCGAGAAGGGGCGGCCGTCTGCGGCGCGGATTCCGCGCTCCGCCCACCAGGCCGGGATTTCCCGCGGGCCTTCGGTCAGGGCGTAGTCGAAGCCCTCCGGCGCGATCACCTCCCGATGCCAGCTCTCGCCGCGCCGCCAGCCGGCCTTGGCCAGCAGGTTGGCCGCTGAGGCCAGGGCGTCGGCCGATGAATTCCACAGGTCCCGACGACCATCCCCATCCCCGTCGATGGCGGTGGCCAGGAAGGTGGTGGGGATGAACTGAGTCTGGCCCATGGCCCCGGCCCAGGAGCCGACCAAGCGCGACCTGGGAAATTCTCCCGAGCCGATGATCTTCAGGGCGGCCATCAGCTGATCTTCGGCGAACTCCCGCCGACGGCCATCGGCGGCCAGGGTGGCCATGGACCGGATGACGTCGAAATCCCCCAGGATGGCGCCAAAACCCGACTCCAGGCCCCAGATGGCGACCAGCACATTCTGCGGAACCCCGTGGCGGGCCTCGATCTGGTTGAGGGCCGGCAGGGCGTCGCGTCGCCGCCGCCCGATGGCGATGCGGTCGTCGGTGACGACGCCGCGGATATAGGCGCTGACCGGCCTGGAAAACTCAGGCTGCCGGGAGTCCAGGGCGGAAATCCGGTCGTTGGGGGTCAGCCCGGCCAGCTCGCGATCGAGCAGGTCCGAAGGCAGGCCCGCTCGGACCGCCTTGACATAGAAGCTGCGCAGCCAGGCGTCGAAGGTCGGGCTGCCGGACGGCGCCAGATCAACCACAGGCTCGGGATTGTGCGGCGTCGGCGCCTGCGGGCCCAGGGCCAGCTGCGGCGTCAGGCCTGTCGCCGGGTCGGCGCAACCGGCCACGAGAAGTACAAGGAAGGCGCGTCGATCCATCATCGAACCATACGGCTCCTGTCTTCCGGCCTCAATCGCCGTCCGACGAAGAGACCAATGAAAAGCCCCAGACCAGTGAAGGCCCGGGGCTTTAGTGCTGCAGTCAGGTCGGTGGGGGGGATCACAACCTGACCGGCGAAGATGAAATTCACGCCGCGGCCACTGGTTCCGGCGGAGGTGGGGAAAAAGATCAGGACTCTCCGATTAAGAATCAGTCGCAATTAAGTTGCGCCTCGATCCGCCCCTTGCTAGTGCGAGCCAGTCGCATGTTTGAGGGCCGCTCCCCTGTCCAATGTCTCCAGCACGGCCGCCGCCGCGAGCTCTGACGCCGAGGCCCGCGCCCGCGCCAAGCGAAAAGCCCAGCGGCGGGCTGGCTTCCTGCGTCAGATCCTACGCTGGCACTGGATCAGCGCGGCCATCTGCCTGATTGGCATGCTGTTGTTTGCGATCACCGGCATCACGCTCAACCATGCCGGCTCGATCCCGGCCACGCCCAGGGTGACCGAGCGGACCGCCGACCTGCCCGCAGACCTCCTTCCGCTGGTGCAGGCCGCCGAGGCGGAAGAGGCCTCCCTGCCGCCGCCCGTGCGGGCCTGGATCGGCGAGGCGCTCAAGGTGCGCGTGCCCGTCGACGCCGAGCCGGAATGGTCACCGGGCGAGGCCTATCTCGCCCTGCCGCGCCCCGGCGGCGACGCCTGGCTGACCCTCGATACGGCGGCCGGCGAGGCGATCTACGAACGCACCGACCGGGGCGTGGTCGCCTACCTCAACGACCTGCACAAGGGCCGCAACACCGGCACAGCCTGGATGTGGTTCCTCGACATCTTCGCCATCGGCTGCGTGGTGTTCTGCGTCACCGGCCTGATCCTGCTGCAGCTGCATTCCCACGCCCGCCGGTCCACCTGGCCCCTGGTGGGGGCCGGGCTGATCATTCCCCTGCTGCTCGCCCTGCTCTTCATTCACTGAACGGATCTTCGTCCATGCGCCGACTTGCTTCCGCCGCCGTTCTCACCGGCCTGATGGCCGGCCCGGCCGCCGCCGCCGAGCTGAACCTCAGCGTGGAAATCCCTCGCATGTCGGTGGCCGAGTACCACAATCCCTATGTGGCCATCTGGGTGGAGAAGCCGGATCAGACGGCGGTGAAGACGCTGGCGGTCTGGTACGACATCAAGCTGCGGAACCAGGAAGGCGAGACCTGGCTGAAGGATATGCGCCAGTGGTGGCGCCGGGCTGGCCGGGCCATGGACCTGCCGGCTGACGGGGTCAGCGGCGCCACCAAGGCGCCCGGCCGCCATCAGGTGAGGTTCGTCGGCGGCAAGGCGCCGCTCGGGACCCTTCCGGCCGGCCAGTACAACCTGGTGGTGGAAGCCGCCCGCGAGGTCGGCGGCCGCGAAATGGTCCGCATCCCCTTCCAGTGGCCGCCCAAGGCGCCCGCAGCCGGCCAGGCCAAGGGCGAGACCGAGCTCGGCGCCGTCAGCCTCAGCCTCAAGCCCTGATCCTCAAAACCCCACAAGATCCTGGAGAGACGCGCCATGAAGACCCTGCTTCGCCCCCTCTGCGCCGCTGCGGCGCTCACCGCCATGCTGGCCGCCCCCATGGCCGCCCAGGCCCACCGGCAGTGGATGCTGCCCTCCATGACCGTCCTGTCGGGAACCGACCCCTGGGTGACGGTGGATGCGGCGGTGTCCAACGACCTGTTCGTCTTCGAGCATGTGCCCATGCGCCTGGACGGCCTGGTCATCACCGGCCCCGACAGGGCGGCGGTGGCGCCCCAGAACGCCGCGACGGGCAAGTATCGCTCGACCTTTGACATCCCGCTCACCACGCCCGGCACCTATCGCATCGCCAGCGTCGGCGACGGCCTGATGGCCTCCTACAAGCTGAACGGCGAGCAGAAGCGCTGGCGCGGGGCCGCCTCTGAGCTGGCCACCGCCATCCCGGCCGAGGCCACCGACGTCAGGATCACCCACTCCCAGCGCCGCATCGAGACCTTCGCCACCCTGGGCGAGCCCACCACCGAGGCTCTGACGCCGACCGGCCAGGGCCTGGAGCTGGCGCCGGTCACCCATCCCAACGACCTGTTCGCCGGCGAGACGGCCCAGTTCCGCCTGCTGCTGGACGGCCAGCCGGCTTCGGGCGTCGAGGTCACCGTGATCCGCGGCGGTGGGCGCTACCGGGACGAGCCCGGCGAGATGAAGCTGACCACCGCCGCCAACGGCCTGTTGGAGATCAGCTGGGACGAGCCCGGCATGTACTGGATGGAAGCCGAGGTGCGCGGCGGCAAGAGCCCGATCGAAGGCGCCGAGCGCATGGCCGTCTATGTGGGGACCCTGGAGGTCCTGCCGGAATAGGCCGCTTGGCTCCGCAGGCTCCTTCATCTGTGCGGGCTGGTCCCGAACACCGGGTCGCCGTGCCCCTGACCTTGCCAAAGGACCTGGCGCCTCAGGTCGGGGGGCTGGAGGTGGAGGCCTCCGGCGCCGCCATGGGCGTCACCTGGACGCTCAAGGCGATCACCCTTCCGGGTCTTGGCGCCCAGGTCCTGGCACGCACGGTCCAGGACCGCCTGGATCGGGTGGTGGCGGAGATGAGCACCTGGGAGCCGGCCTCCCACATCAGCGCCTTCAACCGCGCCCCGGCCGGCGCCTGGCAGGATCTGCCTGAGGGGTTCGCCCAGGTGATGGCCTGCGCCCTGAGTATGGCGGCCCTCGGCCAAGGCGCGTTCGATCCCACGGTCGGCCGCGTGACCGACCTCTGGGGGTTTGGGCCGCCGGGTCCGGTCGCCGTCCCGCCGACAGACGCGATGGTCGACGAGGCCCGCGCCCAGGCCGGCTGGACGAGGCTGGATTTCGATCCGGTCGGCCGTCGGCTACGCCAGCCCGGCGGACTGGGCCTGGACCTCTCAGGCATCGCCAAGGGGTTCGGCGTTGATGAGGCCGCCCATGCGCTGCTGCGCCTTGGCGTCCGCGACTTCCTGCTGGAGGTCGGCGGTGAGCTGCGCGGCGAGGGGCTGAAGCCCGACGGCCAGCCCTGGTGGGTGGCCCTGGAGCGGTTGGAGGGCGAGGTTGAAGGCCAGGCGCCGATCCTGCTGGCCCTGTGTGGTCAGTCGGTTGCGACCTCCGGCGACTACCGCCGCTACATGATCCATGAGGAGCGCAGGCTCGCCCATACCCTTGATCCCCGCACCGGCCGGCCCAGTGAGAGCGGCGTGGCGTGCGTCAGCGTGCTGCACGCCCAGGCCATGGTCGCCGACGCCTGGTGCACCCTGCTGTCGGTGGTGGGGGCGGAAGAAGGCCTGGCGCTGTGCGCGGCCCACGACATCCCCGCCCGTTTCCTGGTCCATACGAAAAGGGGCCTGGAAGAGCGGCTCTCGCCGGCCTTCCAGGCCCTTCTCGAAGACTAGGCTCGCCTAGACCAGCTCGGACGGCTTGACCCCCAGCTCCTTGAGCAGGGGCTCGGCGTAGTCGACGCGGCCGGTCATGGATTTCGCATCGGCCTTGGCCAGCTGGTAGACCGCCTCGGCGATGAACTCGATGGGCTGCACCCGGTCCTTGGTCTGTTCGTTGATCAGGCCGTGGACGGCGACGCCGGGGGTGTCCACCAGGCCCGGCGAGACCACATTGACCGCAATCCCGTCGCTCTGAACTTCGGAGGCGAGCCCCGTCGTGAAGCGCTCCAGGGCCGCCTTGCACAGGCCATAGACCGTGCCGCCGCGGCCGCCGGAATAGGGCTGCTTCGGGTGGATGCCTGCCGGCGAGGAGATGTTGACGATCGAGCCCCAGCCCTTTTCGCGCATGCCGGGCATGACCAGCTGGGCCAGGTGGAAGGGCGCATAGACCTGCACCTCCATCATCAGCTTGAAGCGCTTCTCCGTGAAGTCCTGGACCGGCATGAAATAGGTGATGGCGGCGTTGTTGATCAGGATGTCGATGGGGCCGAAGGCGGCCTCGGCCTCCTCCACCAGCCGTTCGCGCTCAGAGGCCTGGGCGAGGTCGGCCTTGACCAGGACGGCCTCGGCGCCGGCGGCCTTCAGGCGTTCGACCGTGTGGGCGAGTGTGCCGGGCAGGCGGCTTTCGCCCTCCTGGGCTGTGCGGGCCGAGACGACGACCTTGGCGCCCTCCATGGCCAGACGCGCGGCGATAGCCTCGCCGATGCCGCGGCTGGCGCCGGTGACCAGGGCGACCTTGCCCTTCAGGGTTCCGTTCGGATTAATGGTCGCAGACATAATGAATGATCCTCCCATGACTTTTTTCTTATGGGTGGAAGCCTCGCCCCTTTGGCCCGACGCCGCAAGCCAGACCAGGGGCCGGACGGCCGCCGCTGCGAGCCCCCGTTGACTCCCAAGGCCCCGCCCCGTATATGCGCCGGCTCTGTTAGTAACCCTCTGAAGGACGGCGCGCGGCGACGCGCGAAGACAAGCTCATGAAGGTCAGAAGCTCGCTGAAGTCGCTGAAGACGCGTCACCGCGACTGCAAGCTCGTTCGCCGCAAGGGCGTGGTCTACGTCATCAACAAGACGGACCCGCGCTTCAAAGCCAAGCAGGGCTAAGCGCGGCCGGCGCCCGGAGATGCCTAAGGCGGTTCTCTGGGATATCGGCAATGTCGTGGTCCGCTGGGATCCACGCACGCTCTATGCGAAGATTTTCAAGGAGCCGGCCGAACTGGACCGGTTCCTTTCGCATGTCTGCACCATGGTCTGGCACGTCAACCACGACCTCGGCGTCACCTTCGCGGAAAACCGCAAGGGCCTGATCGAACGCTTCCCGGAATACGAGGCCGAAATCCGCGCCTGGGAGAGCCGGTGGTGGGAGATGTTCTCCGGAACCATCCCGCAGACCGAAGAGGCTATCGAGGCCCTGCACGCGGCCGGCGTTCCGCAGTTTGGCCTGACCAACATGTCCCATGAGGTGTTCGACGGGGTCATCGCCATGAGCCCGGCCTTTGCGCGGCTGGAGGGCTATGTGGTCTCGGCCGAAGAGAAGCTGATCAAGCCTGATCCGCGCATCTACGCGATCGCCTGCGAGCGGTTTGGCCACGCGGCCGGCGACATCCTGTTTGTGGACGACAGCGCAGCCAATATCGCCGCGGCCCAGGCCTTTGGCCTGCAGACCCACCACTTCACCGACCCGGCCGCCCTGCGCCCGGCGCTGGAAGCCCACGGGCTGCTCTGAGGACCCGTGTCCTTCGAGCCCCAAACCGGCCTCTGACGGATTTCGTTCGGCGCGGATGCGCGGTAGGGTCCGCCGCCTCAAACCACACTCGACTCGGAAGACGCGTTTCCCATGGCTGATGACAGCGCCCACCTCGACATCCTCAACACCACCGCCCAGGGGCAGCTGAAGAGCATCATCGAGCGCATCGAGCGCCTGGAGCTGGAAAAGTCCGAGATCGCCGAGCAGATCAAGGAAGTCTTCGCCGAGGCCAAGGGCAACGGCTTCGACGTCAAGGTGCTGCGCAAGGTGGTCCGCCTGCGCAAACAGGACCGCGCCAAGCGGCAGGAGGAAGAGGCCATCCTCGACCTCTATCTCTCGGCGCTCGGAGAAATTTGAAGCGCAAGGCTCCAGATCCTCGGGCCCAGGCCAAGCGGGCCGCGCTGAACGCGCTCAAGCGCGTCCAGCGCGAGGCCGTGCGCACAGGCGTCGAACTCTCCGAATGGGAGGGCGAGTTCCTGGGCTCGGTGGAAGACCGGGTGAAGACCTACGGCCGCGCCTTCGGCGATCCCGAAAAGGGCGCGCCGGGTCAGGCGCTATCTGCCCTGCAGCACCGCAAGCTCAAGGAAATATCGGCCAAGGCCAAGGGTGAAAAGAAGCCCATGACCCGCCGCGGCTTCGGCCGCAAACCGCCCGAGACTGAGGACTGACCCGGAGGCGACCTGCCTCAGGCGGCCTCGGTCTCGCCGTCCTCGGACCCGCCGATCACCCCGTCCAGGCCCTGTTCGCGGACCTTGCGATAGAGCGTGGAGCGGCCGATGCCGAGGCGTCGGGCGACCTCGCTCATGTGGCCGGCATAGATTTCGATGGCCAGCTGGATCAGGTCGCGCTCGATGTCTTCGAGCGTGCGCAGGTGGCCACGCTCATCCAGGATTCGCACCGGGGCGTCCTTGGGCAGTTCGGCCATGAGTTCGCGGGCCGCTTCGGGCGAGATGGCTGAGGAAGCCAGGGGCGCCGGAGCCGCCTCGGGGGGCGGCGGGGCCACGATCCCGGAAATGGCCGGGAAGTCGAAGGGCTGCAGATAGGGCGAGTCCGACAGGACGATGGCCCGATAGACCGCATTCTCCAGCTGGCGGACGTTGCCGGGCCAGTCGTGGGCCAGCAGGTGTTGCAGGGCCTCCGGCGCGCAGCCGACCACCTTTTTGCCCTCCTCCACATTGAACCGGCGGATGAAGTGCTCGACCAGGGCCGGGATGTCGTCCTTGCGCTCGCGCAGGGCCGGCGCCTCGATCGGGAAGACGTTGAGGCGGTAGAAGAGGTCCTCGCGGAACCGGCCCTCCGCGACGGCGAGTGACAGGTCGCGATTGGTGGCCGAGACGATGCGCACATCGACCTTCACCGAACGCTTGGCGCCGACGGGATCGATCTCGCTCTCCTGCAAGGCCCGCAGCAGCTTGACCTGCATATCCAGCGGCAGCTCACCCACCTCGTCGAGGAACAGGGTGCCGCCATTGGCCTCCTGGAACTTGCCCAGATGCTTGTCCGTGGCGCCGGTGAAGCTGCCCTTTTCGTGGCCGAACAGGATGGATTCCACCAGGTTCTCGGGCAGGGCGCCGCAGTTGACGGCGACGAAGGCCTTGCCGGCCCGGTCCGAAGCCCCGTGCAGGGCCCTGGCGATGACCTCCTTGCCGACGCCGCTTTCCCCGGTGATCAGGATCGGGATGGTCGACTTGGCCGCCCGCTCGCCCATGCGCTTGACCAGGGTCATCGGGGCCGACGACCCCACCATGTCGGCGAAGGTGAAGCGGCCGGTCTTGTGCTTTTTCAGGCGGTCCACCTCGCCGCGCAGGTCGCCCATGGACAGCGCATTGCGGATGGAGACGATGATCCGCTCGGGGCTGGCCGGCTTGACGAAGAAGTCGCAGGCGCCGGCCTGCATGGCCTGAACCACCGTGTCGATACTGCCCTGGGCGGTGACCACGATCACCGGCTGATGGAAGCCGCGGGCGCGCATCTCCTTCAGGGTGTCCTGACCCGACAGGCGGGGCATGACCAGGTCCAGCAGGATCAGGTCGACCCGGGCCCCGGCCATCAGGTGCGAAATGGCTGCGTCGCCGGATTCGGCGTGGGCGACGGCGAAGCCTTCGCGCTCCAGGACCGCCTGGATCAGCCTGCGCTGGGTCGGATCATCATCGACGACAAGGACCATCTTGGTCATTTGAAGACACCACCTGTACCGGACGCCCACCTCTCCGGGCGGGGCTCATTTGTCACGGATTGATACAGGTCGCCGGTAAAGGCGGGGTTTCGCAGACCTGAGTCAGGGGTTAACGGCCAAGGCTTGACCATGGGCCGGCGCGGGTCCCTGATGAGGCTCCCTGGGGAGGGACCGATCATGTTCGTGGGCCATTACGCCGCCGCCATCGCCGCCAAGGCGATCGAGCCCCGCGGGCCGCTCTGGGCCTATGCGCTTGCCGCCCAGCTGGTCGATGTGGGCTGGGGCGCCCTGATCATCACCGGGGTGGAGCGCTTCTCCGTCGATCCGGACCTACCGGGCAGCGCCCTGGTGCTTGAGCACATGCCCTACACCCATTCCCTGCCCGCCGCGGCCGGATGGTCTGTGCTCGGCGCCCTGGCCGCGCGGCTTGCCCTGCGCCTGCCCTGGGCGGCGGCGGTGATGGTGGGGGCTGTGGTCTTTTCCCACTGGCTGCTGGATTTCCTGGTCCACCGCCCCGATCTCGCCCTGTGGTTTGGCGGGCCCAAGGTGGGCCTTGGCCTGTGGGACTATCCCGTGCCGGAACAGGCCGTCGAGATCGGGCTGATCGCCATGGCCGGCGCCGCCTGGGCCTGGAGCCGCGGCCGCCAGGATCTGGGTCCGGTTTCCGCCCCGGCCTTCATCGGCTTTCTCGTCGCCTTGCAGATCACCGCCATGCTGCTGCCCGCCGATGGAAACCCGGTGGGGACTGGCGTCTCGGCCATCGGCGCCTTCCTCGCCGTGACTCTGGCCGCAGCCTTCGCCGATCGCCCAGGCCGCCGGGCCGCCCTCTGAGCCAGGGATTGTCTGACCGCCCCTGGGGGCCATAGTAGTTTTCAAAAGGCCGGGAACGCGGCCGGGCCGGGGAGGGCCGCCATGCATTTCAAGTTCACTCTGATCGCGCTCGCCTGTGCGGGCCTGCTCAGCGCCTGCCAGGAGGCGGCCAAGGCCAAGGGTGTCGACCAGGCCCGCCTGGAGGCGGCCGAGACCAACGCCGAGTGGCTCTCCTATGGTCGTTCTTATTCCGAGCAGCGGTTCAGCCCGCTCACCCAGATCAACACCGAATCCGTCGGCGATCTGGGCTTGGCCTGGTCCTATGAGTTCGACACCGACCGCGGCCAGGAGGCGACCCCCATCGTCAAGGACGGGGTGCTCTACACCACCACGGCCTGGTCCAAGGTCTATGCCTTCGATGCCGCCACCGGCGCGCTGAAATGGTCCTATGACCCCAAGGTTGCCGGCGAAAAGGCCTTCGACGCCTGCTGCGATGTGGTCAATCGCGGGGTCGCGGTCTGGGGCGACAAGGTGTTTGTCGGCGCCCTCGATGGCCGCCTGATCGCGCTGGACACCGACACCGGCGCAGAGGCCTGGTCGGTCCAGACCACCGACACCGCCAAGCCCTACACCATCACCGGCGCCCCGCGGGTCATCAAGGGCAAGGTGCTGATCGGCAATGGCGGCGCCGAATACGGGGTGCGCGGCTATCTCTCGGCCTACGACGCCGAAACCGGCGCCCTGATCTGGCGCTTCTTCACAGCCCCCAATCCCGAAGGCCAGCCCGATGGGGCCGCCTCTGACGCCATCCTGGCGGAGAAGGCCGCGGGCACCTGGTTCGGCGAAGGCTGGAAGGCCACCGGCGGCGGCGCCACGGTCTGGGACTCCATGGCCTATGACTCCAAGCTCGACCTGCTCTATGTCGGCGTCGGCAACGGCACGCCGTGGAACCACGAAAAGCGGTCGGACGGGAAGGGCGACAACCTGTTCGTCTCCTCCATCCTGGCGCTCAAGCCCGACACTGGCCAGTACGTCTGGCACTTTCAGACCACGCCCGGCGAGAGCTGGGACTATACCGCCACCCAGCACATCATCCTGTCGGACCTGACCATCGCGGGCCAGACGCGCCAAGTGCTGATGCAGGCGCCCAAGAACGGCTTCTTCTATGTGCTGGACCGGGTCACCGGAGAGCTGATCTCGGCCGAGCCCTATGTGCCGATCACCTGGGCCACGGGCGTCGACAAGGCCACCGGCCGTCCGATCGAGGCGCCGGGCGCCCGATATCGCGACGCGCCCTCCCTGCAGATCCCTGCGCCGTTCGGGGCCCACAACTGGCACCCCATGGCCTTCAATCCGCAGACGGGACTGGTCTACATCCCCGCCCAGGTGGTGCCCTTCGCCTATGTGAACGACGCCAATTATCGCCACCAGCCCGGCGCCTGGAATGTCGGCACCGACTTCCTGGCCAACGCCCTGCCCGATGACGCGGCCCAACTGGCGGGTCTGAAAGCCATGGTGAAGGGACAGCTGATCGCCTGGGACCCCGTGGCCCAGAAGGCCCGCTGGACCGTCGAGCATCCCTTCTTCTGGAACGCCGGCGTCCTTACGACTGCGGGCGGGCTGGTCTTCCAGGGCGCGGCTGAGGGGACCTTCTCGGCCTATGACGCGGCCACCGGGACCAAGCTCTGGTCCTATGAGACGGTGAACGGGGTGATCGCCCCGCCTTCGACTTACGAGATCGACGGCGAGCAGTATGTGGCCCTGATGGTCGGCTATGGCGGGGCCGGCGCCCTGTCCTCGCCCGCCCTTTTGCCCGACCGCTCGCGGTTGCCGGGCCGTCTGCTGGTCTTCAAGCTCGGCGGGACCGCCACCGTCCCGGCCTATGACCTGCCGCAGGTCGAGCCCCTCGATCTGACGGGGGTGAACTCCACCGGGAACGCCAAGGCCGGCTTTGCGAGCTTCCAGCAGTATTGCCAGGTCTGTCATGGGGCCAACGCCTCGGGTCGCTACCTGCCGGATCTCAAGCGCTCGCAGATCCTGCTGTCGGATGAGAACTGGTCGTCGGTGGTGCTCTACGGGGCCCTGGCCCCCAGGGGGATGGCGGGCTTCTCACGCTACCTCTCCGACGCCGACGCCGAGAACATCCGCGCCTATGTGCTGGCCGAGGCGAGGAAGGGCGCAGCCGCGCCAGCGGCGAAGGCGGGGAGATAGGGGTGGCGGCTGGCGCGTGGCGTGCTTAGATCGCCCCCATGAACGCACCGCTCAAGACCGACACCCTGCCCGAATGGCGCCTGGACGACCTCTATGCCGGTCGCGACGACCCGCAGATCGAGGCCGACCTGGACAAGGCCCGCAAGGCGGCCGCCGAGCTCCTGACCTATCAGGGCAAGCTGGTGGCCGCCCGGGGCGAGCCCGAGACCCTGGGCCGGCGGCTGGACGAGACCATCGCCCTCTATGAGGTGGGGACCAACGCCCTCTATGGCGTCGGCGCCTATGCCTCCCTGTCGTCGAGCACGGCGCGGGACAACCCGGCCTGGGCCAAGTTCGAGGGCGACTTCCGCACCAAGGCGGCGGTGATCGGGGCCGAGATCCTGTTCTTCACCCTGGAGATCAACCAGCTGGACGAGGCCGAGCTGGACGCGGCCCTCGCCGCCCATGCGCCCGCTAGGCGCTGGCTGCCCTGGCTGCGCCGGGTGCGCCTGTCGCGGCCCCACGAGCTGAGCGCCGAGCTTGAGCGCCTGATGATCGACCGGGGGCCAGGGGTGGCCAACTGGGTGCGCCTCTATGACGAGACGCTCGCCAAGCTGACCGCCAAGGTGGGCTCCGAGACCCTGACCCTGCCCGAAACCCTCAATCGTCTGTCCGATCCGGACGGGGCGCGGCGCAAGCAGGCGGCCCAGGGGCTGGCCAAGGCGCTGGAGGCGCGGACCTCGACCCTGGCGCTCTGCCTCAACACCCTGGCCTACGAAAAGCAGGTGGATGACCGCTGGCGGAAATATCCGAGCCCGGCGGCCTCCCGCCACCTGGCCAACGAGGTTGACGCCGACGCCGTCGAGGCCCTGGTGGAGGCCGTGACCGAGGCCTATCCCGCCGTCAGCCATCGCTATTACGCCCTGAAGGCCAAGGTCATGGGCCGCAAGAGCCTGGACTACTGGGACCGCAATGCGCCCCTCGACGCCGCGGCGCCCCGGACCTACAGCTGGCCTCAGGCCCAGGAGATGGTGCTGGAATCCTTCTCGGCGCTTGCGCCCCGGTTCGCTGACACCGCCCAGACCTTCTTCACCGAGCCCTGGATCGACGCCCGCCCGCGGGCCGGCAAGCAGTCGGGCGCCTATTCCCATCCCGTCAGCGCCGACCGGCACCCCTATGTGTTCATGAACTATATGGGCGAGCGCCGCGACGTGCTCACCCTGGCCCACGAGCTCGGCCATGCGGTCCACCAGACCCTGTGCGCGCCCCTGGGCACCCTGCTGGCCGACACGCCCCTGACGTTGGCCGAAACCGCCTCGATCTTCGGCGAAGGCCTGGTGTTCGAGCGCCTCCTGGCGGGCGCCACTGACGCCGAGCGCCGCGGCCTGCTGGCCGGCAAGATCGAGGACGGCCTGAACACGGTGGTCCGCCAGATCGCCTTCCACAAGTTCGAGACGGCCTTCCACGCCGCCCGCCAGCAGGGCGAGGTCTCCGCCGAGGAGATTTCGGCCATCTGGATGGAGGTGATGGGCGAGAGCCTGGGGCCGGCCATCAAGCTGAACGCCGGCTATGAGCACTACTGGGCCTATGTCAGCCACTTCGTCCATGCCCCCTTCTATGTCTACGCCTACGCCTTCGGCGACCTGCTGGTGCGCGGCCTGATGGAGAAGCGCCGGGAGGATCCGCAGGGCTTCGCGCCGCTCTATGAGGACCTGCTGGCGGCCGGCGGCTCCAAAACCTATGTGGAGGCGCTCGCCCCCTTTGGCCTCAACCCGCGGGAAAAGGCCTTCTGGGCGGCGGGCATGACTCAGCTGGAACGCCTGGTGGACGAGTTCGAGGCCCTGGTCTGATCCGACGGCGGCGCGGGGACGAATCGCGCCTCAAGCCTTGTCATTTTTCAAACGGGCGTTAGTCAGCAGGGCATGTCCGATGATCTGACCCCCCTGCAGGCCGCCGTCGTTCCGGACGGCTATGTGATCAACCTCTGGCAGCGCGGCTTTGGCCGCACGGTCGGCCCCTTCTATTCCAAGCGGGACGAGGCCAATAACGAGATCATGGCCTTCCGGGTGGAGGAGCATCACGCCAACGGCATGAACAACTGCCACGGCGGCATGCTGATGAGCTTCGCCGACATGGCCTGGGGCCGGGTGATCTCCAACCAGCGGGAAATCGGCTGGGTCACCGTGCGCCTGACCACCGACTTCCTCTCCGGCGCCCAGATGGGCGACTGGGTCGAAGGCGGCAGCGAGATCGTCTCCGAGCAGGACGACATCTTCACCGTGCGGGGCAAGATCTGGTGCGGCGATCGGCTGCTGATGACCGGCTCCGGCGTCTTCAAGGGCCTGCGTAACATCAAGCGGACGCCGGGCGATCGCCAGGCGCGGCAGGCCTGAACCCATGACCGACCAAAGCAAGACCACCCCCGCCGTCGCCACCGCCGAGTTCGATGACGACCGCCCCGTCCCGTCCAAGCCCGGCGAACTGCCGCCGGAAATCCAGGCCCCGCTGGCCCCGTTCAAGGGCGAGAAGCCGCCGGCTCCGGCCTGGTTCGAGGCGGTCATCGCCAAGGAGCCGCAGCGCAGCTTCGTCACCTCCCTCGGCACCCAGATCGAGGTGCTGACCTGGGGCGAGGTAGGCAAGCCTGGCCTGCTGCTGGTGCATGGCAATAGCGCCCACGCCGACTGGTGGAGCTTCATCGCTCCCTATCTGGCCGAGGACTACCGGGTGGCCTCCATGTCGCTGGCCGGCATGGGCGCGTCCGACTGGCGCGAAACCTACGCCTTCCAGGATTTCGCCGAGGACGCCGAAGCCGTGGCGCAAGCCACGGGCCTCTATGAGGGCGGCCGCAAGCCCATCTATATCGGCCACTCCTTTGGCGGCTCGCAGGTCTTCTACGCCGCCAGCCGGCACCCCGAGCGCATGGCCGCCGCCGTCCTGGTCGACACCGGCTTCGGCGGTCCGCCGCCCAAGGAGCGCGAGGAGATGGAGCGCCGCATGGAGCAGGTGCGCAACATCCCCACCGCCGACCGGCCCAAGCGGGTTTACGCCAGCCTGGAGCAGGCGCTCGCCCGCTTCCGCTTCATGCCCCCCCAGGCGGCTGGCCACCTGTTCGTCGCCGACTTCATCGCGCGCAAGTCCCTCAAGCGCGCGCCGCTCGAGGACGGGTCCGGCGAAGGCTGGACCTGGATGTTCGACCCGGCCATGTGGAACAAGCTCGACCGCAGCGCCATGAACGCGCTGGTCACCGATGGGCCGCCCAAGGTCGAGGTGCCCGTAGCCCATATCCACGGCGCGCAGTCCCCGGTCATCGCCAGGCGTGAGGACAGCCGCCCCAATCCCCTGCCGGCCGACATGATCGAGATCGCCATCCCTGAGGCCAACCATCACGTGATGGTCGACCAGCCCCTGGCCCTGGTGGCCGCCCTGCGCACGCTGTTGAAGACCTGGCCGTCTTGAGCCAGCGCGCGCTCTCGTGTAGCACCGCTGTCAATCAGCTTCCGTAAGAGAGAGACCCGGCCGCCATGGGCGAACAGGCTTCCGAATATCACCGCGGCGAAATGGAAATCCAGGAACAGCTGGCCACCTATGACCTGTTCATGGGCATGACCAAGTGGGGTTCCCTGGCCCTCGCCGCCCTGCTGCTGCTGTTTGTGGTGTGGTTCTGCACACCGGGCGGCTTCATGGCTGGCCTCATCTCGGCCGTCGTGACCGCCGTCATCGGCTTCGTGCTGCTGCGCGACAAGCCCGAGCCGGCGCACTAAGCAGCGTCCCGATCTCCGGCGATTTGGCCGCCGCCCCGTCCTCTGACGCGGGCGGCGTTCGTGCGCCTGAAGGCCGGGCGGCTGCGTCGATCAAACATCTGTTTGGAAATCGCCGATCGATTTCTGGACAAGGGGCCACTGACATCCCTAAGGTCCGCCGGCTTTTCCGACCGGGGGGACCTCGACCATGGCCGTCATCGCCGTCACCAAGGAACGCCGCGACGGGGAGACCCGCGTCGCCACCACGCCGGACACGGTGAAGAAGCTGATCACTGCGGGCTTCGCGGTGGCGGTGGAAACCGGCGCCGGTGAGGCCTCCTCCTATCCTGACGCCGACTATGCTGCGGCCGGCGCCGAGCTGTGCGGCCTCGACGCCGCCCTCGCCAAGGCCGACATCCTGTTCAAGGTGCGCGGACCGACCCCTGAGGAGATCTCCGGGCTGAAGGCCGAGGCGATCGTCGTCGGCATGCTCAATCCGCACCAGGACAAGACCACCCTCCAAGCCCTTAGCGCCAAGGGGGTCAGCGCGTTCTCCATGGAGTTCGTGCCGCGGATCACCCGGGCCCAGGTGATGGACGTCCTGTCCTCCCAGGCCAATCTGGCCGGCTATCGCGCCGTGCTGGAAGGCGCCAACGCCTATGGCAAGGTACTGCCGATGATGATGACCGCCGCCGGCACCGTCGCCGCGGCCAAGGTCTTCGTCATGGGGGCTGGCGTCGCCGGCCTGCAGGCCATCGCCACGGCCCGGCGTCTCGGCGCGGTGGTCACCGCCACCGACGTGCGGCCCGCCGCCAAGGAGCAGGTCGAAAGCCTCGGGGCCAAGTTCATCGCCGTCGAGGATGAGGAATTCAAGGCGGCCGAAACCGCCGCCGGCTACGCCAAGGAAATGAGCGCCGAATACCAGGCCAAGCAGGCGGCCCTGGTCTCCGAGCACATCCGCAAGCAGGACATCGTCATCACCACGGCCCTTATCCCGGGCCGTCCGGCCCCGCGGCTGGTCAGCGCCGCCCAGGTGGCCTCCATGCGTCCAGGCTCGGTCATCGTCGACATCGCCGTCGAGCAGGGGGGCAATGTGGAAGGCGCAGTCGCCGGCCAGGTCGTGGAGTCCGGCGGGGTGAAGATCGTCGGCTACGCCAATCTGCCCGGCCGCATCGCCGCTGACGCCTCGGCCCTCTACGCCCGCAACCTCGCCGCCTTCGCCGGCCTGTTCCTGGACAAGGAGGGCGCCTTCGCCCCTGACTTCGAGGACGAGATCCTCAAGGCTGCCCTGGTGACCCGCGGCGGGGCGGTGGTTCACCCCGCCCTGGCCAGCTGACCCGAGATCAAGAGAGGACGCCCTCCATGGAATCTGTCGATCCCACCGTCTTCCGCCTGGCGATCTTCGTGCTCGCCATCTTCGTGGGCTACTATGTGGTGTGGAGCGTGACGCCGGCCCTGCACACCCCGCTGATGGCCGTGACCAACGCCATCTCCTCGGTGATCATCGTCGGCGCCCTGCTGGCCGCCGCCGCCCATGGGGCCGAAGGCGCAGGCCTGACCGGCAGCGTGATGATCTCCAAGGGCGCGGGCGCCCTGGCCGCAGCGCTGGCGGCGGTGAACATCTTCGGGGGCTTCCTCGTCACCCAGCGCATGCTCGCCATGTACAAGAAGAAGCAGAAGTAGAGCGGGCTTAAGGGGCACGATCATGAACGCCAATCTCGCGGCCATCCTCTACCTCGTTTCCGGGGTCCTGTTCATCCTGGCCCTGCGCGGCCTCTCCAGCCCTGAGACCAGCCGGGCCGGCAATCGCAACGGCATGATCGGCATGGCCATTGCGGTCGGCACGGTGATGGCGACCCTGCTGGGCCAGGGGGCGCTGGACGTCCTGACGCTCGCCCTGATCCTCGGCGGCGTGGCCATCGGTGGCGGCATTGGCGCGGTGATCGCCCGCAAGGTGGCCATGACCTCCATGCCCCAGCTGGTGGCGGCCTTCCACAGCCTGGTGGGTCTCGCCGCCTGCCTGGTGGCGGTGGCGGCCATCTATACCCCGGAGGCCTACGGCATCGGCGTGGCCGGCGAGATCCACCTGATCTCCCTGATCGAGCTGTCGCTCGGCCTGGCCATCGGGGCGGTGACCTTCACCGGCTCGGTGATCGCCTTCGCCAAGCTGAACGGCAACATGTCCGGCGCCCCCATCCTCCTGCCGGCCCGCCACCTGCTGAACCTGGCCATCGCTGGGGGCATCGTCGCCCTGGTGGTGGTGCTGGTGGTCAGCGGCGGCGCCGCGGTCTGGGCCTTCTGGGGCATCTTCGCGCTGGCCCTGCTGATTGGCGTGACCCTGATCATCCCCATCGGCGGCGCCGACATGCCCGTCGTCGTCTCGATGCTGAACTCCTATTCGGGCTGGGCGGCCGCGGCGCTCGGCTTCACGCTTGAGAACACCACCCTGATCATCACCGGCGCCCTGGTGGGCTCTTCAGGCGCGATCCTGTCCTACATCATGTGCAAGGGCATGAACCGGTCCTTCATCTCGGTGATCCTGGGGGGCTTCGGCGCCGACGACAGCGCCGCGGCCGCCGGCGGCCATGTGGAGACCCGGCCGGTCAAGCAGGGCTCGGCGGAAGACGCCGCCTTCATCATGAAGAACGCCAGCAAGGTGATCATCGTGCCCGGTTACGGCATGGCCGTCTCCCAGGCCCAGCACGCCCTGCGCGAAATGGGCGACGTGCTGAAGGCCGAAGGCGTCGAGGTGAAGTACGCCATCCACCCCGTGGCCGGCCGCATGCCCGGCCACATGAACGTGCTGCTGGCCGAGGCCCAGGTCTCCTATGACGAGGTCTTCGAGCTCGAGGACATCAATTCGGAGTTCTCCACCGCCGATGTAGCCTTCGTCATCGGGGCCAACGACGTCACCAACCCGGCGGCCAAGACCGATCCCACCTCGGCCATCTACGGCATGCCGATCCTGGACGTGGAAAAGGCCCGCACCGTGCTGTTCGTGAAGCGCGGCATGAGCTCCGGCTATGCCGGCGTCGATAACGAGCTGTTCTTCCGCGACAACACCATGATGCTGTTCGGCGACGCCAAGAAGATGGTCGAAGGGATTCTGAAGTCGCTCTAGAGACGCGTTCGGTCCGCTCATGGTGAATGCCCTCTGAATCCGGTGGGCGCGCCCAATTGTCGCGATGATGGGTCTCTGAGATCTCTCGAACATTCATTAACTGACCCCGGCTATGACCGCAGGCGCTGACCTGGACCTTAAGTATCCGGGCCGCGCCGCGCCGATAGAAGAGTCGGGACGTTCCATTGACTGAAGCCGTCACCGCCCCCAAGGGCGGCCTGAATCGCCTGGGGATTGCGCTGTCCGGCGCCGCCCTGGCCCTGGGCGTCATCACCCTGGCCCATGCGGCTCTTCCACGAGTCGAGCCGGAGGTTGCAGCCCCGCCGGTCGCGCCGCCCGCGCCTGAACCCGTGGCCCTGGTGGTCTTCCACTCGCCGCTGCCCGGTCACGCCATCAACTCCCCCTTTGGTCTGCGCCAGATGCCGTGGGAGGACGCCGGGCGGCTGCACGCCGGGATCGACATCGCCGCCCCGTTTGGCGAGCCGGTGCTGGCCGCCGCCGACGGGGTGATCACCCGGGCGGCCTTCACCCCTGGCTATGGCCGCATGGTCGAGATCACCCACGCCGAGGGACTGGTGACGCGCTACGCACATCTGGGCGCGGTGACACGGGGTCTCCGCCGCGGCGAAGTCATCAAGGCCGGGCTCCCCGTGGGCGAGGTGGGCTCCAGCGGCGTCTCCAGCGGCCCCCACCTGCATTTCGAGATTCGCGACCGGGATGACCGGCCGCTCAACCCGCTGTACTTCCTGGGGCGCCGGTTCGCCGAGGCCCACGACCTGCCGGTCCATGCCGCGGCCAAGGTCTCCCCGCGGGTCCGCCTGGCGCAGGTGTCCAACATCCCTGAGTCCAAGCGCAGCCTGATGGCGGCCAAGGGTCGGATCGAAGCCGGCGACTGAGACCTAGGCCGCGTCCGGCTCGCGGCCGACCTGGCCTGTGGCGGCCTCAAAGCGGGCCTGCGTCAGGCTGCGCACCTCGACCTCTGGAGTTTCCAGCGTGACCGTTTCGTCCGCCGCGATCAGGACCGGCAGGGCCTTTCGCGCCGCCGCTGGCAGGGCGGTGACCGCCCGCCGCGCCTCCGGGGCCAGCTGGGTCATGCGACCGGCCAGAGGGGCGACCCGGAAGCCAGGCGCCTCCGCCAGAACCTCAAATCGTCCATCCCAGACCAGGGGCTCGCCCGCCAACAGCGGCGTCTCGACCAGCCCCCCGCGGGCCGCCTCGCCGGATTCCCGCGCCATGATCACCTCGCGCGGCCCGGCCACCAGCCGGGCGCCGGCCAGTGTGGCGGTGAAGGGGCGCCCCGACCGCACCGCGTCGGCGAGGCGCTCGGCCGATGCGCGCCGCGGCGGGCGTGCGCCGCCGGCGACGCAAAGGCTGGCGATGGAGAGGGCCTGGGCCAGCGCTGCGGCGGACGCCCCGTCAAGATCCTCGCGGCGCCAGCCGATGGTTCCGCCAACGCCGTGTCGGGCGCGTCGGGCGAGGGCGGTCAGGTCCTCATCGGGCGCCTGCGGGGCGATCGCCTCTTCCACGCCGCATCCCAGGACGGCCCGGGCGCGGGCGCGGGCATAGGCAGGGTCGCTGTTGGCCGGATCCTCGATCCAGGTCAGGGTCTGTTGCGCCAGGGCCTGGCGCAACTCGGCCCGGCGCATGGCCAGCAGGGGCCGCAGGAGGAAGACCCCGCGACCCTCGGGCCAGGCGGGGCTCGGTCCCCAGGGGCGCGGGTCAGGGGTCGTGGCGCCGTCCCGGCGCATCTGGCGGGCCTCCAGCACGTCATCGGCGGTATGCCCCATCAGCACGACGGCGGCGCCCGCGGCTCTGGCGGCGTCGGCCAGCAGACTGTGTCGCGCCGCCCGGGCCGCGGCCGGCCGGCCTGTAGCAGGCTTGGGGCCGGTCCAGGTCAGGATCTCGAAGCTCAGGTCAAGCCGCCGGGCGACCTCCCGGCAATGGGCGGCCCATGCGCCGGAGGTCGCCTGCAGGCCGTGGTCCACATGCAGCACGATCAGACGCCGCCCCCGGGCCGCGCTCCAGGCTTGGGCCGCCAGAAGCAGGGCCAGGCTGTCGCCGCCCCCGGAATAGGCGACGGCGATCGGCGCAGCCGAGGTATGGCTCAGATGGGCGTCGAAGACCCGATCGACCGCCGCGAAGGCGGCAGGCCCCTCAGCGCCAGGGCTTAGCCGCACCGGGCCTGGGTGCGCGCCGCCGCCGCCCGGGACTGGATCGAGGGCGCCGCGGCGGGATAGCGCCGCGACAGCTCCGCCAGGGTCTGGCAGGCCTCAGGGGCGCGTCCCAGGGCGATCAGGGAGCGGGACAGCTCCAGCACGGCGTCGGGCGCCCAGGCGGTGGTGGGCCAGCCGCGGATGGCGGCGATGAAGGCGCTGGCGGCCTCGGCGTCGGCGCCGCGCACGACCAGGGTCTTGCCCAGCCAGTAGTTGGCCTCCGGCGCGAGCCTCGCCTCTCCATGTGTGGCGACGAAGCCCTCGAAGGCGGATTCAGCGCCGTCATAGTCGCCGCTGAGCATCAGGCCCCGGGCCCGGTCGAAATCGGCCTGGGGCGAGCCGCCGCCGCCGCTGTCGCTGGGCGGGGGCGACGAGAAGCCGGACGGCGCGGCGGCCTCGGCCGGAGGCACGCCGGTGAAGACTTCCAGGGCGGCGATCTTCTGGTTCATCGCCGCCAGCTGGTTTTCCAGGGCCGCAGCCTTGTCGCGGCTCTGGCGAAGTTCGAAATTGGTGGCCTCGATCTGGCCGGTCAGCCGGGTGATGACGCTCTCCAGGTCGGTGAGCCGGCGATTCAACTCCTCGATCCGGTAGTCGGTCTCGGCGGGCTGGACGACCACGGGGCGGCCGGTGTCGCGGCCCTGGAAGACGATCGCTCGCAGCTCCCGCACCACCTTCTCCATGCGCTCCACCCGGCGGGCGTCGCGGGCGTCCAGGGGATCCTCCATCGAGGTCTGGGCCAGCGCGATCTGGGGGGCGGCCATAGGGCCAAGCAGGCTCAGGCTGAGAACCAGGGCGACGGGCAGGGTGGTGCGGCGGCGAGAGGTCATGGTCAGATCATCTATGGGGCCGAAGGGCCGAAATTGCGGCGCACGTCCACCATGGGCCGGGGCGGCTCCGGCGCCAATGGGCCGTACGTCTGCGAGACAAAGCAAAGAGGGGACCCCGCTGGGATCCCCTCTCGCCGTCTCATCAGTGGTCCAGACCCTTAGCGGGCGCCGGACGTGATCGCGGTGTGGGTGTTCCGGTTGCGCTGGTAGGCGGCTTCCGAGGTGCCCGGATCGATCGGACGTTCCTTGCCGTAGGAGACGGTGGTGATCCGGCTCGAAGACACGCCGCGCGACACGAGGAAGTCCCGCACCGCGTTGGCGCGGCGGGCGCCGAGCGCCAGGTTGTACTCACGGGTGCCGCGTTCGTCGGCATTGCCTTCGAGGCGGACCATGACCGAGGGGTAGCGGTTCAGCCAGGCGGCCTGGGCCTCCAGGACCGGCGCGGCGTCGGCGCGGACGGCGTAGGAGTCGAAGTCGAAATAGACCCGGTCGCCGACATTGATGACGAAGTCCTGCTGGGTGCCCGGCAGGGGCCCTTGGGTGACCGGCGCGGGCGGGGGCGCCGGCTGGGTCGCCGGGGGCGGCGCGGTGGGCGCAGGGGTCATGGTGTCGGGCTTGGGCCGCGAGGCGCAGGCGGTGACGGAGGCCGCCGCCAGGGCGATGACCGCGAACTGCGCGGCGCGCTTGGTCAGAGTGGTGGTGGTCATTTCGAGGTCATTCCTTGTTTAGCGGTTCCGACAGGCGGCGCGCCAGGCGCCGGAAAACAATGGAGCTATGCCCTGTCTTTATGACGACAATGAATAAGGGCAACAATACACGTCATCTGCTCCTACATTCACTCATCAGTTGAGCAGTGGTGACCAAGCCGGGTCCGATCCAGACTGCGGATAAGGCGCCGGCCGCACGATGCGCCCGGTGACGTCAACCGTCCACAAACGCGCAGCGCCGCCGGGCGTTTCCCGGGAGAACATCAAAACTCTGCCATTGGGCGCCCAGGTGGGCCCCTCATCGAGATAGCTGGTGGTCAGGAGCCGCTCGTCCGAGCCGTCCGGGCGCATGACGCCAATGTGGAACTGGCCCCCAGCCTGCTTGGTGAAGGCGATATACTCCCCCGTGGGACTCCAGACTGGCGTCATGTAGCGCCCCGACCCGAAGGAGATACGTCGCGCGCCGGTCCCGTCGGCGTTCATTACATAGAGTTGCGGGCTACCGCCCCGGTCCGAATTGAAGGTGATCTGGGTCCCGTCCGGCGAGAAGGACGGGGACGTGTCGATGGAGGGATCGGACGTCAGGCGGCTGGACGTGCGGCTGCGCAGATCCATCACATGGACGTCGGTATTGCCCCCCCGCTCGACAGAGAAGGCCACCTTGCCCCCGTCATGGGAGAAGCGAGGCGCGAAGACCATCCCATTGAACGAGCCGAGGCTTTCCCGGCGACCGGTCTCCAGGTTGAACAGGTAGATCGACGACCCGTCCGGCCGCAGGGCCATATAGGTGATCTCCTGGCTGGTGGAGGAGAACCGCGGCGTCATCACGATGTAGGAGCCGTCGGTGAGATAGCTCGGATTGGCGCCGTCCTGGTCCATGATGGCCAGCCGCTTGATGCGGTCGATCCGCCCGCCGCTCTCGGCGACGAAGACCACCCGGGTGTCGAAATAGCCCTTCTCGCCGGTCAGCCGCTCATAAACGGCGTCGGAGATCTTGTGCGCCACCCGGCGCCAGTTCTCCGAGGTGGAGGTGAACTGCATGCCCAGGAGCTGCTGTTCAGCGAACACGTCCCACAGGCGAAAATTGACCGTCAGGCGGCCCGTGGCGTCGACCGTGACCTCGCCATTGACCAGCCCCTGGGCGTTGATCGTCTTCCAGTCGGCGAAGCGGGGCTGGTAGCGAATGTCCAGGTCCCGCTCAATGAAGGCGGCCGGGTCGATGGGTCGAAACAGGCCCGAGCGTTCCAGGTTGCTGGTGATGACCTGGGCGATCTCCGCGCCGCGCTCGCCGCGGAATCCGGGAACGGCCACGGGCAGAGGCTGGATGTCGCCGCGATTGACGTCCACCTCGATCTGGGCGCGGGCGGGGCTTGCGAGGGCGCCGGCCGACAGCAGGGCCGCTGTCAGGGCGAAGAACAGGATCCGCAGTCGCATGGACGATTTGCTCCTCAATTGTCGGCGCACGCCTGGGCGGCGTTGAAGCTCACGGCGATCTGGTCGCCGTAGAACTCGCGGGGAAGGGTGGTGAAGGGGGCGGCGCTATAGACCGCGCGGATGGCGCGCTCGGCGGCCGCCCGGGTGACGGGGTCGGACGAGTTCTCCTGACCGCCAGCGCGAACATCGCCGACCACGCGGCCGTCGCTGCCCAGGCGGAATGTGACACGGACCCGGACATTGCGGGCGGCTTCCACCTCGCAGTTGGGGTTCCAGCGGCGCTGCAACTCCTCGGCCAGGCCCGACATGGCCGCGGCCGATATGCCGCTGCCGGTGGTCGAGCGCGCCTGGCGGGCGGTCTCGGGTCGGGCGGCGCCCCGTGCCGCCGACGAGCTCTGCGAACCTTTCAGGCTGGAGGCCAAGGCGTCCAGATCCAGGCTGTCGGACTTTTTCGGAGGGGCCGGCTTCGGCGTGGGCGTCGGAGCCGGCTTCGGCGCAGGCGTTGGGGCCGGCTTGGGCGTGGGGGCCTTGGGCGAAGGCTGGGGCGCCGGGGTCGGTTGCGGCGCCGGCTGGGGTTCAGGGGCGGCGACGGTTGCTTCCAACGGGGCGTCCGGCTCAGGCGCCTCGGTCTGGGCGGTCTGTTCTTCAGGGCCCTGGACGGCGGGGCGGGGATTGGCCGGGATCGAGCTCACAATATTGATCGGAACGACCGACCCGATCTTCAGTTCACGGTCCCACGGCCAGGGAATCAGCGCCGCGCCCAACACCACGGCGTGCAGGATGCCTGAGAGCAGGAGGGCTGTGCCCAGGTCAGACCGCTCGCCGCGCATGGGCTGTCCTCAGCGCGCTGCTTGATCCGCGCCCGAAGAGGGGCCGCCGGTCTCGGTGAGCAGGTTGATGGAGGTGAAGCCCGAGCTGGCCAGGGCGGCCATGACCTGGGCGACCAGGGCGTAGTTGGTCCGCCCATCGGCGCGCACATAGATCGGCCGCTCGGTGGCGCCATCAGCCATGGCGATCAGGCGGGGCGACAGGCTGGCGAAGGCCGTCTCTTCCTCGTCGATGAAGATGCTGCCGTCGGCCCGCACCGAGACCGTAAGGGGTTCGGACTGGTCGGGGATGGCGCTGGCCTCGGTCTTGGGGAGTTCCAGCGGCACGCCCACCGTCAACAGGGGCGCAGAAATCATGAAAACGATCAGCAGCACCAGCATCACGTCCACCAGGGGCGTGACATTGATCTCCGACAGGGCGCCGCGGCGGCTGGCGCGCCTGCGCCGCCGTCCGCCGCCGCCGGCCGAATAGGCGTCGTGGGAGGAAAGCGCCATGGGCCTAGACCCGGTCGCTCAGGCGCCGCTGGATGGCGGTGGCCAGGTCGTCGGCGAAGCCTTCCAGTCGTCCGCCGTAGCGGGCGGCGTCAGACGAGAACTTGTTGTAGGCGATATAGGCGGGAATAGCCGCGGCCAGGCCGATGGCGGTGGCGAACAGGGCCTCGGCGATGGCCGGCGCGACCACCGTCAGATTGGTGTTCTGCTGGATGGCGATGGCCTGGAAGGCGTCCATGATCCCCCAGACGGTGCCGAACAGGCCGACAAAGGGCGAGGCGGTGGCGACGATGGCCAGGAGGGGCAAGCCCTCCTCCACCCGGGCGCTCTCGCGGGCGATGATGGCGTCCAGCACCCGATCGATGCGCTGGATCAGGAAGCCGGCCTGGCTGTCACTGGACAGGCCCTTGGTGCGGGCCTCGCGCCATTCCCGCAGGGCGGCCTGCAGCATGCGCGGCAGGGCGTGGCGGGGCCGGTCGCCGGCCTCGCTGGCGATCTCCTCCAGGGATCGGCCAGACGACACCTGGTCTTCGAAGCGGTTGGCATGGCGATTCAGGGCGCCGAAGCGCACCAGCTTGTCGATGATCACCGCCCAGGAGAACAGCGAGGCCAGGGCCAGACCGATCATCACGGCCTTGATCACCCAGTCGGCGCGCATGAACAGCGCGACCATGGAGAAACTCTCGGCCGTCAGGCTGGCGGAGGCGGCGGGGTCCATGCGGTGTGGGCTCCGTTGTCGGTCGGGCGGAGACGCCCAAGGCTGAAGTGAAACGCTGCGGTGGCGAACTTAAGGCGCCTGAACGTGACGATCACGCCCGTACCCCCTGCAGTGGAACAACATTAGGGTTACCGAAGTCTGCGCGGGTCACGAAGACGCTCAACGCGCTGAGACGCCGTTCGACTCTCAGACGTCGGCGTCTGGCGCGAAAAAGGGCGAGAGCGCCGCGGCCATGCCCGGCGGCGGCTTGCGGGGCCGGCCGTCCAGACCGATGCAGGCGGCCATGACCGCGGCCTGGGCGATCAGGGTCTCACCGCGGACGATCCTCTGGCTGATGAACAGCCGCGGCCCCTTCACCCGGTCATAGGTGGTGCGCACCTGCAGGGCGTCGTCGATGCGGGCGGGGGCTTTGAAGTCCAGCTCCATCCGCACGATGGTGAAGGCGCTCGGCGTTTCCTGGTCCAGCAGTTCGGCATGGCGAACGCCGGCCAGCCGCAGGAAGTCGGACCGTCCGCGCTCGAAATAGCGCAGATAGTTGCCGTGATAGACGACCCCGGTGAAGTCGGTGTCCTCGTAATAGATCCGCACGGGCAGCACATGCTCGCGGCCTTCAATCCAGCCGGCCGAGGGCTCGCCAGGGGCAGGGGTCGGAGGGGCAGGGGTCATGCAGGGGCCTCCGCTACTCGTCGAACAGGGTGGGCTGGCCAGTCCCCGGCGGCTGGGGCGGCGGGGTCAGGCCAAGATGCGCATAGGCCTTGGCGCAGGCCACCCGGCCCCGGGGCGTGCGCTGGATGAAGCCCTGTTGCATCAGATAGGGCTCGATGACGTCCTCGACCGCGTCCCGGGCCTCGGCGATGGCGTAGGCGATGGTCTCCACACCGGCCGGGCCGCCCCCATAGTTGTCGATCAGGGCCCGCAGGTAGCGGCGGTCCAGGGAGTCCAGGCCGACCTCGTCCACCTCCAGCCGCGCCAGGCCCCGGCCGGCCGCGCCCTTGTCGATGGCCGCGGCGCCCTCGGCGGCGGCGAAGTCGCGCACCCGGCGCAGCAGTCGGCCGGCGACCCTGGGCGTGCCCCGGGCGCGGGCGGCGATCTCGGCGGCGCCGTCCTTGGTCAGGTTGACCCCCATCTTGCCCGCCGCATGGGCCAGCACCTTGATGAGTTCGTCCGTCGTGTAGAATTCCAGACGCACCGGGATGCCGAACCGGTCGCGCAGCGGCGTGGCCAGCAGGCCGGCCCGCGTCGTCGCCGCCACCAGGGTGAAGGGCGAAAGGTCAATGCGGATCGACCGAGCCGAGGGGCCTTCGCCAATGATCAGGTCCAGGACGTGATCCTCCATGGCCGGATAGAGGATCTCCTCCACATTGGCCGCCAGGCGGTGGATTTCGTCGATGAACAGGACGTCGCCGGCCTCCAGATTGGTCAGGATGGCGGCGAGATCCCCGGCCTTGGCCAGCACCGGACCGGAGGTGGCGCGGAAATTGACCCCCATCTCGCGGGCGATGATCTGAGCCAGAGTCGTCTTGCCCAGCCCCGGCGGCCCAAACAGCAGGACATGGTCCAGCGTGTCGCCGCGATCCCGGGCGGCCTGGATGAAGACCCGCAGATTGGCCTTGGACTGCTCCTGACCGACGAACTCGGCGAGTGTCTGGGGACGATAGGCCCGGTCGGTCCCTTCGGCCGGCGCGGCCTCGCTGCTGACCAGCCGGCTCACCGGCCGAGCTCCTGCAGGGCGGCCTTGATCAGGGCGGCGGCCTCGGCCTCCTCACCCAGCCGCAGGGCCGCAGCCTCCACCAGACGCCTCGCCTGGGGCTCGGCCACGCCCAGGCCCATCAGGGCGGCGACCGCCTCGCCCGCGGCCGATGGCGCCGGTGGCG
Organism: Caulobacteraceae bacterium UBA3198; assembly: GCA_002363865.1. GTDB lineage: Bacteria > Pseudomonadota > Alphaproteobacteria > Caulobacterales > Caulobacteraceae > Phenylobacterium. Next base: position 172,475 of record DEWY01000006.1, on the reverse strand, counting down.
CGTCGGCCGCGCCGGCGCCCGGTGCAAAGGCGCCGACTGGCAGGTCGGTCAGCGGCTTGTCCTTGAGTTCGGTGGCGATGCGCAGGGCGAGCTTGGGGCCAACCCCTTGTGCGCGGGCGATGGCCGCCTTGTCCTGACGCCCGGCCGCCGCCGCAAGTTCAGCCGGCGGCAGGACGTCCAGCACGGCCAGCGCCGCCTTGGGGCCGACGCCCTGGATCTCCTTGAGGATCAGGAAGGTGCGGCGCTCATCCCGGGTCAGGAAGCCGTAGAGGCGCATGCCCGCCTGCTCGCTCCACTGGGTCTCGATATGCAGCACCGCCTCTTCGCCGACCGCGGGCAGGCGAGCCAGGGTGCGGGCCCCGCAGCGGACCACATAGCCGACGCCGAGCACGTCGATCAGGGCGTCCTCCTCGCCGATCTCGGCGACCGCTCCGCGCAAACGGCCGATCATCACGCCACCTTCCTCGAGGGCGTGCGGGCGGCCAGGCTGCGGGCGGTGCGGGCATGGGCGTGGGCGATGGCCACGGCCAGGGCGTCAGCCGCATCGGCGGTGACGCCGCCTGCGGCCGGCAGCAGTCGGGCGATCATGAAGGCGACCTGGTCCTTGTCGGCGCCGCCCGTTCCGACGACGGCCTTCTTGACCACGGTGGCGGCGTATTCGGCCACCGGCAGGCCGGCACGGGCCGGCGCCACCAGGGCCATGGCCCGGGCGTGGCCAAGCTTGAGCGCGCTGGCGGCGTTGTTGTTCATGAAGGTCTCCTCCACCGCCGCCTCGTCGGGGCTGTGTTCAGCCACCAGGGCGCTGATCGCTTCGAACAGGACCAGCAGACGCTCGGAAAAGGGCAGGGACTCCTTGGGCGCGATGACACCGTGCGCCACATGGGCCAGACGCGCGCCTTCGATGGTGATCACCCCCCAGCCGGTGCGGCGGAGGCCGGGGTCCAGTCCAAGGATTCGCACGGCGGCCATGGGCGACTCTATAGGCGTGTTCGGGGATTGTTCCTACCGGCCGATTAGCCCGCCGCAGGGTTAAGGGGGTGTTTAGAGCGCGCTACAGTCCGCGGATCTTGGTCAGGTTCGGGCGGGGGATGGCGTTCTTGAAGGTCCCCTTGGTCTTGGCCTTGTCCCGGCCAAGCTCGGCCCAGGCCGCGGCGAAGCCGGCCGGCGTGCGCGCGTCGGTGGGCTGGGTTCGGACCAGGCTCAGGGCCCGTCCGGTCAGGGCCTTGGCCACGGCCTCCCAGGCCTGAGCGTCGGGATCGGGATCGCCGGCCGCGGTGATCCAGCCCGCGGCGCGCCGGGCCGCCATGGTGCGCACCCCTTCGATCAGCAGCGGGTCAGACAGGTGCAGGGCGACGGCCGCGCCTTCGGGCAGGCCGGCCAGGGCCGCGCCCAGGGCGTGAACGGAAAAGGGCTCGGCGTCGACGTCGCGCTCGCCCCCGGCGGCGCCTGTGACAGCCTTGCCGTCCTGCAGGAGCCAGGCCCAGCCGCCGGTGCGGTAGGGGGCCTGATGGTTGATCTCGATCCAGAGTCGCAGTGTCATGAGGGCGCGGTCTCTAGCACCCCCGGGGCCGATCTGTCGCCTGCCTCAGTCCTTTCGCGGTGTGAGGCTGTATTCTACGACCCGCTTGTCGTCGCGAAAATGCTCGGCCAGCCGCGCCAGATTGGAGGCGCCGGTGCCGCGCAGGGTGGCGCGGTGCTCCACGCGGGCCTGGTCCTCATTTTCGCCCGACCACAGGCGCTCGCTGACCGCGCCCGCGTCCAGGTCGAATTCGGCCACAAGCTTGCGGAACTCGTCTTCGGTCATCGCCTCGGCCCGGCGGTAGCGGACCTTCACATCCACGATGCGCAGCTGGGGGATTCGCTGGTCGGCCCAGCGCAGCACGCCCAGCACCAGCAGGGTGACCGCTGTGCCGCCGATCGCCAGACCATAAAAGCCAACCCCGTAGAGGGTGCCGAGCGCCGAGGTGATCCAGAGGGAAGCCGCGGTGGTCAGCCCATGGACGCTCAGGCCATGGCGAAAGATCACCCCGCCGCAGAGAAAGCCGATGCCGGTCAGAATGCCGTGCGCCATCCGCGTCGGGTCGATGCGAACGACGTCGCCCGGCACATCGCCCATCCATTCCAGCTGATGGATGGCGGCCAGCATCAACAGGGATGAGGTCAGGGCCACCAGGATGTGGGTGCGAAATCCAGCCGGTCGGCCGCGATACTCCCGCTCAAGACCGATCAGACCGCCGGCGAGAACCGCGCCGAGCACCGGGACGACATATGCGATGAGCCATTCCATGGCGCATCAACGCGCCAGCGGGCTGGAAGCTTCACAGGCAGACCCCGGCCTCAGCCGGCGTAGGTCTCCAGATCCTCGTCGGAGACATCGTAATTGCCGTAGACGTTCTGGACGTCGTCATCGTCTTCCAGGGCGTCGATCAGCTTCATCAGCGTGGCCACAGGCTCACCCTCAACCGGCGTCAAGGTCTTGGGCCGCCAGGCGATGGCGGTGGACTTGGGTTCGCCAAGCGCGGCCTCAAGGGTCTGGGCCACGTCGGAGAGATCCTCAAAGGCGGTGTAGATGGTGTGGGTCTCCTCATCGGATTCCACATCCTCGGCGCCGGCCTCGATGGCGGCTTCCATGATCTTGTCTTCCGAGCCGACGCTGGCCGGATAGACGATCTGGCCCACCCGGTCGAACATGAAGGAGACCGAGCCGGTCTCCCCCAGATTGCCGCCGTTCTTGGAGAAGATCGCCCGCACATTGGCCGCCGCACGGTTGCGGTTGTCGGTCAGGGCCTCGACGATCAGGCCGACCCCGCCCGGGCCGAAGCCCTCATAGCGGATTTCCTCATAGGCCTCGGCGTCGGCGCCCGAGGCCTTCTTGATGGCCCGGTCGATATTGTCCTTGGGCATGGACTCGGCCTTGGCGTTGGCCACGGCTAGACGCAGGCGGGAGTTCATCGCCGGATCGGGCATGCCCGACTTGGCCGCCACGGTGATCTCGCGGCTGAGCTTGGAGAACAGCTTGGACCGCACCGCATCGGCGCGGCCCTTGCGGTGCATGATGTTCTTGAACTTTGAATGTCCGGCCATGGGTCCTGAAGGTCTGGTCTGCAGCGTTCGAGCGCAGCTTCTAGCGCTCGCCGGGGCGCAAGGCAAAACCCTGCGCCCCGGTGAATGGTCCTAGCGGGGACCGCCGCGCTTGCCCACCGGGTGCGAGGACGAGAGGCCCCCGTCCACGGCGATGGCCTGGCCGTTGACATAAGAGGCCTCGTCGCTGGCGAGGAAGAGCGCCATGTGGGCGATTTCGTCGGGGACGCCGGCGCGGGTCAGCGGATTGAGCTGGCCGATGCGGCCCTCACTGCCTCGGGACCGGGCATAGTCGAACACGCTCTGGGTCATGCCGGTCTCGATCAGGCCCGGGCAGACGGCGTTGACCCGCACGCCCGTCCCATAGAGCTCGTTGGCCGCCGTGGTCGCCAGGTTGATGACGCCGGCCTTGGAGGCCGAATAGGAGGCCGGGCCCGCGCCCGAGCGGATGCCGGCCACCGAGGCCGTGCAGATGATCGAGCCCTTGCCCTTGGGGATCATGATCTTGCTGGCGTGCTTGATCGCCAGGAAGGGGCCGATGAGGTTGATCCGCAGCACCTCGGTCCAGATCTCCGGCGTCAGCTCGAAGAAGGGGGTGGGACCGCCGGTGATCCCGGCATTGGCGTAGACGGCGTCCAGGCCGCCGAACTCGTCCACCGCGCGCTGGATATAGGCCTGCACAAAGGCCTCGTCGCCGGCGTCGCCGGTCATGGCGATCGCCTGGCCCCCATGGGCCTGGATGGAGGCGGCGGTCTCCTCCACCGCCTCGGCTCGGTCGACGCAGACCACCCGGGCGCCTTCCTTGGCGAACAGGGTGGCGCTGGCGCGGCCAATGCCGCTGGCCGCGCCGGTGACCACGGCTGAAAAGCCTTCGAGACGTCCCATACGATACTCTCCCTCAGTAATGGCTTCAGCGCGCCCGTTCGGCGGCGGCGACAATGGCGTCGATGATGGTGTCATAGAGGGCTTCGGGCAGGTCATGGCCCATGCCGGGAATGATGCGCAGCTCCGCGCCGGGGATCGCCCTGGCCGTGGCCTCGCCGCCAGCCTTGGGGATCAGCGGATCGGCCTCCCCGTGCAGGACGACGGTGGGCACGTCCAACTGGCTGAGCTTCTCGGTGCGGTCGCCGCTGGCGCCGATGGCGCCGCGTTGGCGCTGCACCCCCTTGGGGTTGTAGGCCCGGCGCATCTCCGACAGCACCCGCTCGCGCAGAGCTTCATCCGACCACGGATAGCCGGGGCTGCCGATGGTCCGCGCATTCTTCATGCCATGGGCGACAAAGGCCTCTTCGTCCACGGTGGGGTCGGGCGCGACCTGGGTCAGGATGGCGGCGGCCTCAGGCGTCGCGTCCATGGTGCCGGGCGCGCCGGTGGCCGACATGATCGAGGTGAGCGAAAGCACACGGCTGGGATGCTCAATGGCCACGGTCTGGGCGATCATGCCGCCCATGGAGACGCCGGCCACATGGGCCTTGTCGATCGTCAGGTGGTCCAGCAGGGCTGCAGCGTCGGCGGCCATGTCCGACAGGGTGTAGCGGTCGCCGGACGCAAACCAGGTGGAACGGCCCACATCGCGGTTGTCGAACCGGATGACGCGGTAGCCGCGGGCCACCAGCTTCTCGCAGAAGGGGACGGGCCAGCGGGTCATCTGCGACCCCAGGCCGTTGATCAGCAGGACGGCCGGCGCGTCCTCCGGGCCGAAGGTCTCGTACTCGATCTCGATGCCGTTGACGTCGGCGCGGGGCATGGCGGCCTCCCGGTTGTGGAAAGGAAAGTGGACGGCGCAGGCGCGGGCCCACGCCGTCCGATCATCGGGCGATCAGGGGACCAGGACCACCCGGCCGACAGCCTGGCGGCTCTCGATATAGGCGTGCGCGCCGGCGGCGTCCGACAGGGGGAATTCCTTGTCGATGATCACTTCCAGCTCGCCCTTGGCGGCGTCTTCGATCAGCTGCTGGATGTTGTCATGCACCCGGTCGGTGCCGATCTCGGCGCCCAGGAAGACGCCCGACAGCGCCCGGTTGCCGCCCATCATGGAGCCGACATCGACCACCATGGGCTCTCGGCCGGCGGCGCCGACCATGGAGACCCGGCCGCGATAGGCCAGGGAATTGATCGAGCCCTGCAGGGTCGAGCCGCCGACGGAATCGACCACCACGTCCACGCCCTTGTTGTCGGTGAGGCGCTTGACCTCCTTCACCACGTCGTCGCGGGTGTAGTTGATGCCGTGGTCGAGGCCGAGGCGCTTGAGCTTCTCCAGCCGCTCGTCGGACGAAGCGGTGGCCAGGATGAGCCCTGCGCCGGCCCGCTTGGCCAACTGGATGGCGGCGACGCCCACGCCAGACGCCCCGGCCTGGACCAGGACGGTCTCGCCCTTCTTCATGCGGCCGAATTCGAACAGGCAGTCATGGGCCGTGCCGAAGGTCACCGGAATGGCCGCGGCCTTGCGGACATCGAAGCCGTCGGGGATGGGCCAGCAATTGCGCGCCGGGACGGAGCGCAGCTCGGCATGGCTGCCCCAGTTGTTCACCGTGGCGACCTTCTGGCCGACCTTCACATTGGTGACTTCAGAGCCGATCTCGATGATCTCGCCGGCGGCCTGATAGCCGACCACATGCGGATTGGTCATCAGCGGGCCGCGCCAGCGGTTCAGGGTGTCGCCGCCCTCGATGGCGATGGCCTCGACGCGGATAATGACGCCCTTGGGATGGCAGACCGGGTCCGGGATTTCCTCGTACTTCAGGACCTCGGGACCACCGTTCTCGTAATAGACCGCAGCCTTCATGGCGCTCTCCCTAATGACTTAAAACAAGCGTTTGACGCCAAGCCTTCCCATGACCGCGTCTCGCCCGCAAGGCGCCCGAGGCGGCTGGGCGCCTCCGCCTAGTCCGTTTGGATCATGCGGCGTGCCGCCGCAGGGGCCAGGAATGAGGACAACACGACCTCGTTCCCCGTCCAAGGCCATCCCCCATGCGCCTCCCCGCTTTCCGCCTGCCCCGGGCCCCGACGGCCCTGGTCGTCGCGCTGCTGCTGGCCCAGCCCGGCGCGGCCCTCGCCCAGGCCGATCCATTCGGCGCTCTCTACACGCCGCCGCATGGCGCGGCGCCGGCCAAGGACGCCTCGTCCGGTCGCACCGGCTCCACCTCGGTCAGCGGGGCTGTGGGGCGCAGCTACGCCAACGCTCAGGCCAGCGGACAGGTAAGCCTCGCCCAGCTGGACATGATGCCCGACAACGCCCCGCCCTTGCCGGTGGCGCTACAGGGCCAGGCGACCCGCTACCTGGCGAACCGGCCGAAGATCGTCATCCCCGGCTACACCCTGGCCTTTGTCCATGGGGCTACGGCCAGCGCCTTTGGCGGCGGCGCCGGATTGGACACCAACAAGCGCCGCACCCAGATCGCCACCCGGCTGGTGGGTCTCACCGACGACATGGCCCAGGACATCGCCGATCAGGCCTATGACGATCTGGTGCGGCAACTGCAGGCCGCAGGCTTCGAGGTGCTCGATCCCGCCGCCCAGCTGGCGTCCGAGCAGATGCAGGGTCTGGCCCGCTACGGCGGAACCTTCGGCGGCCAGGGAATCATCGACAGCCGGGCCACCAAGGCCTGGGTCGTCTATGGCCCCAGGGCGCTGCCGCCGATCAAGGGTCACGCCTTCGAAACCGGGATGGGCGCGGTGGCGGCGTCTGGCGCCCTGCTGCGGTTTGGCCGGGCCAGCCGCGACCTGGACGCCATCATCATCTCGCCCCGTGTCCTGATCGACTACATCGACATGGAGAGCACCGGACAGCGGGTCTACAGCGGCTCAGCCTCCGTCGACGCCGAGCTCCGCTTCGGGATCAATCCCAAGTCCCAGGTGGATTTCGTCTGGGGAAACAACAACGGCGGGGCCATGCCCGGCTGGTTCACCACCAAGGGCGCCTATACCCCCCAGCCCTTCGGCATCCTGGCCCAGACGGCCGATCGCTCCGACTCCATCGCTACCCATAACGCCCTGGTCAGCGTGGGCTTCGGGTCCATCTACCGCCAGAGCCTCGTCTATGACGCCGAGGTCTCGCCCAAGCGCTACGCCGCCCTCAGCTGGGCCGCCATCCAGGGCTTCAACGCCGCCCTGGTGGCCGAGATCCGCAAGGCCCGCGGCCAATGATCCTCCCCAGTTCCATCCACCCTTGGAGACCCCAATGATGAAGCGCTTGTTCTGCGCCACGGCCGCCCTGGCGCTGGCCGCCGGCGCCGCGGTCGCCCAGACCCCTGATGCCGGAGCCCTCCCGCCGGTCCCTGCGGCCGAAGCTCCGCCGGCGGCCGATGCCCTGCCGCCCGCCGCGGCTCCTGCGCCTCCTGCGGCGCCGGCCGCCCCGGTGATCGATCCCAACGTCTATCAGGTGCTACGACCGGGCGACCGGGCCATGAGCTGCGAGCAGATCGGGGCCGAGGCCAATACGCTGAACGCCCAGCTGATGGCCGAGCAGGCTGAAGCCGCCAAGCAGGCCCAGCGGGCCAAGCAGGGCCGCGGTCTGGCCGGCGGCCTGGCCAGCGGCGTCCTGGGCGGCGCGGCCCGTTATGGGCTGGCCCGCGGCATGGTGGGTGGGGCCTTCAGCCCCTTCGCCGCCCAGGCCCTGAGCGCAGTGGTCGATTCCAGTTCGCAGGCTGTCGGCCAGGCGGTGGCCACCGGCGGCGACGTGGCGGCGCCGACGGTGTCGCCTCAACAACAGCGGATGAACCACCTTCTGGGGCTCTACCGCGAAAAGGCCTGTTAGGAGCGTCCTTACCCCTGTGGGGGCGTCGGCCGGGCTTGGGGGAGTTTCGGCCTCATCCTGACGGAGAGAGCGCAGTCCTTGGCTGCGCTCTCATTCGTTTTGGGCGCTTGCGTGGACATGGCCGCGCAGGCGCCCGATCCTGGCGCAAAGACACAAGACGGCCAGGGAGAATGAAATGAGCAAGGCGCTGGTGTTGGGCGGAGGCGGACCGGTGGGAATCGCCTGGGAGTCTGGCCTGATCGCGGGGCTGGCGGAGGCCGGCGTCGATCTGGGGGCCGCCGATTTCATTCTCGGGACCTCGGCGGGATCCTTCGTCGGCGCGCGACTGGCGCTCGGCGACCCGGCTGGAGAGCTGGCGGCGCCCATCCTCGCCGAGGCCGACCGCCCCCGTCAGCCGCCCGCCAAGGCCGGGGAGACGCCCCGCCCGGCGCCGGACCTCACCCCGCTGATGAAGATGATGCAGGAGGCCCGCTCCGGCGCCCGTCCGGCCGAGGCCGTGCGGGCCGACATCGGCGCCTTTGCGCTGGCCGCCGACACGGTGGACGAAGCGGCCTTCCTCGCCTCCTTCGGGCGGTCCTTCGCGGGCCTGGCCGAGGACGCCTGGCCCGAGCGCGGCTTCGCCTGCACGGCGGTGGACGCCCTGACCGGGGCCTTCCAGCTGTGGACGAAGGACTCCGGCGTCGGCGTGACGCGCGCGGTCGCCTCCTCCTGCGCGGTGCCCGGCGTCTATCCGCCGGTGACGCTCAAGGGCCGGCGCTACATTGACGGGGGCATGCGCTCCTCCCTCAACGCCGACATGGCCAAGGGCCATGATCTGGTGGTGCTGGTGCAGGTCCGCGGCGGCGACACCGCCGGGCCCGCGGCCGAGGCCATGGCCAAGCAGCTGGACGGCGAGATCTCGGTCCTCAAGTCGTCGGGGGCGCAGGTGGTGCTGATCAGCCCCGACGCGGGCAGCGCGGCCGCCATGGGGGTCAATCTGATGAACTTCGCCCGCCGACCTGACGCCGCCCGGGCCGGGCTGGAGCAGGGCCGCGCCGAGGCCGCCCGGATCGCCGTGGCCTGGAACTGACAATCTAGCCTTCCCCAGCGGCGCCCTTCATAGAAGGCAGGCATTGATCGCGGCCTCCCCGCCGCGCCCGCATTTTATTGAGGGATTTCCCATGGACGCCGCCGCGCCCGTGCGCCTGCACGATTTCGACGAAGCCCTGCCGCTCACGCCCGCCGGGCCCCGCCTGTGGGACTCCCGCATCGACAAGCGCTACTGGAACATGATCGGCCCCTGGGGCGGCTGGACCGCGGCCCTGCTGCTGAAGGCCGTCCTGGCCGAGAGCGACCATGGCGGCACGCCAGTCGGCCTGACGGTCAATCTGATGGGCGGTCTGGACGAGAGTCCGCTGCAGCTGTCCACGCGTCCGGCCCGGCAAGGCAAGTCGGTGGAGTTCTGGACCTCCGAGCTCCTGCAGAACGGCGCTCCGGTGGCCATGGCCATGGTGACGCTCGGCCAGCGGCGGGAGACCTTCTCCACCCAGGAGGCGAGCTTCCCCGCAGACGTGAAGCGTCCCGAAGAGATCGAGAGCGTCCCCTCCCGCCCGGGCTTCTTCACCGCCATGTTCGAGCAGCGGCCGGCTCAGGGCTCGGCGCCGCTGCAGGAAAACCCCGACAGCCTGACCCGCAACTGGATGCGCGACCATCAGGCGAGACCCCTGGACTATGTGCTGCTGGCGGGACTGGCCGACGTCTTCGCCCCGCGGATCTTCTATCGCAGCGCTGAGCGCCGGCCGGCCTCGACGGTGAGCATGAGCGTCTATTTCCACGCCACGCCCGCCGAGTTGGCCGCGGTGGGCGGCGACTTCATCCTGGGCGAGGCCAAGGCCCGCCGGTTCGAAAGCGGCTTCTTCGACCAGCACGGGGCGCTCTGGTCCCGCGACGGCGTGCTGTTGGCCACCACCGAACAGCTCTGCTGGTTCAAGTAGGCCTCGTTTGCGCCGCTAGGCGCGTTCAAAGGCGTGACACGAAGCACAGGAAGATACGCGAAGGCCACGAAGGCTCAGTGCGGTCTTCCTGTCCTTTGCTCTTCTTACCGTCCTTCGTGTGACCGCCTTCTGCGCTGACGCGAAGAGCCTCGCCGATGTGGTCAGGCCTTGCGGACCTGGTCGGCGAAGTCCGGGGCCAGGCGGCCGACGGCGTTGCGGGTGTCGATGACCAGGGGCACGATCCGGGTCAGGGTCGCATAGTCCACCATGTCGTGGTCGGTGCAGATCACTGCGCAGTCATAGGCCGCGAGGCTCGCCTCGTCCCAGCCGATGGAGGCCATTCCGGCCACCTCGGGATGTTCGCCCGTATCGTGAACCACCGGGATATGCGGGTCGTAATAGTCCACCTGCGCCCCGCGCTCGCGCAGCAGGCGGATCACGTGCAGCGAGGGGCTCTCGCGCATGTCGTCGACGTTTTTCTTGTAGGCCAGGCCCACCACCAGGATGCGGGCGCCCTTGACCGCCTTGCCCTCGCGGCTGGACAGGGACTCGGCGACAGCTTCGACCACCCGGCGGGGAAGGGCTGCGACCACGTCGCCGGCCAGCTCGATGAACCGGGTCGCCTCGCCGTGCGCGCGGGCCTTCCAGGTCAGGTAGAAGGGGTCGATGGCGATGCAGTGCCCGCCCAGGCCCGGCCCCGGATAGAAGGGCATGTAGCCAAAGGGCTTGGTCTTGGCCGCATCGATCACCTCCCAGATGTCGATGTCCATGCTCTCGAAAACGACCTTCAGTTCGTTGACGAGCGCGATATTGACCAGGCGGAAGATGTTCTCGGTCAGCTTGACCGCCTCGGCGGTCTTCAGGTCGCTGACCGGCACCACCTGAGTAAGCGGCGAATAGACTGCGATCGCCATGCGTCGCTCGGCCTCAGTATCGGCGCCCACCACCTTGGGGATGGTGGTGGCTCCGAAGTCGAGATTGCCGGGGTCTTCCCGCTCGGGGCTGTAGGCGATGGCGAAGTCGACGCCGGACTTCAGGCCGGTGGCCTGCTCCAGGATCGGGCGGATCAGCTCCTCGCTGGTGCCGGGATAGGTGGTGGATTCCAGCACCACCAGCTGACCGCGGCGCAGGTGGCGCGAAATGGTCCTGGCGCAGTCGGCCACGAAGGACAGGTCAGGCTCGCGGTGGACGTTCAGCGGCGTGGGCACGCACATTAGCAGGGCGTCGGCGTCGGCCAGGCGCGCCTCGTCGGTGGTGGCCTCCAGTCGGCCCGTGGCGCCCATGGCCGCGACCCGGTCGTCGGAGATGTGCTTGATATAGCTGCGCCCGTCCCGCAGTGCGGCGATCTTCGCGGCGTCCGGGTCATAGGCCAGGACCCGGAACCCCTTGCCGAGGAAGCCCTCGGCCAGGGGCAGTCCCACATAGCCCAGGCCGATGACGCCGATCACCAGGTCGCGGGAGTCCGCACGGGCCTCGAAGGCCTCGGCCATTTGATCCGGCGTCGGATGATCTTGGTGGGCGCCTGCGCCGCTCATGCGTTGCGACCGGCGAAGGCCCGGATGGCGGCGATGATCTGATCCTGCACGTCGGCCTCCAGATAGGGGTGCATGGGCAGGCTGATGACCCGCTCCGCCGCCGCCATGGTGGCGGGCAGACTGCCCGGCCCCACAGGATAGACCGAATAGACCCCCTGCTTGTGAATCGGGATCGGATAATAGACGGCGGTGGGGATTTCGGCGGCCTTCAGATGGGCGGCCAGGCCGTCGCGGTCGTCGATCTCGATGGTGTACTGGGCCCAGACGGAAATGCCGCCGTCGATCACTGCGGGCGTGCGCACCACGTCGCCCAGGCCCTGGGCGTAGCGGTCGGCCACCCGGTTCCGAGCCTCGATCTCGTCGGCGAAGATGGCCAGCTTCTGCAGGAGGACCGCGGCCTGGATCGTGTCCATCCGCGCATTCATGCCGATGCGCATGTTCAGATACTTGGGATCGTGGTCGAAGGTCCGGCCTTCCAGGTCCGATTTCACCGCCTGGCCATGCACCCGCAGGGAGACCAGCAGGTCGTGCAGGCGCGCGTCCTTGCTGAGCACCGCCCCGCCGTCGCCGTAACAGCCCAGCGGCTTGGCCGGGAAGAAGCTGGTGGTGGCCACATCGGCCCAGTGCAGGGGGTGATGGCCGCCTAGCGTACAGCCGAAGCCTTGGGCGGAGTCGGCGATCAGCTTCAGCCCGTGCTTCTGGCAGACCGCGCTGATGGCCGGATAGTCGGCGGGCTGGCCAAACAGGTCGACCGCGATCACCGCCTTGGGCGTCAGCTTGCCTTCGGCCTTCACCGCCGCGATGGCCGCGTCCAGGTGGTCGGCGTCCATGTTGTAAGTGTCGGGCAGGATGTCGACGAAAACCGGGGATGCGCCCACCAGGGGCACGACCTCAGCCGTGGCGGCGAAGGTGAAGGAGGGACAAAAGACCGCGTCGCCCGGCCCGATGCCCCAGGCCATCAGCGGCAGCATCAGGGCCTCGGTCCCCGACCCGCAGGACAGCACGTGCGGCGCCTGACCAAACGCCCCCAGCGCGGCCTCAAGCTGGCCGATCTGCGGACCCATGACATAGGCGCCCGACCGCACCACCTCGAGGATGGCGGCTTCAAGGGGTTCGCCCAGTCGTTTGCGCTGGGCCTGCAGGTCGATGAAGGGAATGGGCATGGCTTACTCGCAGGCTTCAACGGCCGCGGTACATGCCATGGCGTCCGCAGTCACGCCAAACACGGATGTTTTCGCAAGATTTCGCCGCGCCGGAACGGATCCCGGCGCGGCGCTGCAATCAGATCTGGCGGGCGCGGCCTTCCCAATAGGGCGCGCGGACCTTGTTGCGCTGGATCTTGCCGGCCTCGCTGCGGGGCAGTTCGGTGACGAAGTCCAGGCTGCGGGGAACCTTGAAGCCCGGCAAGGCCTTGCGGGCGAAGTCGAGGATTTCGTGCCCCAGCTGATCGCTGGGCTCATAGCCCTCGTTCAGCATGATCACCGCCTTCACCTGCTCGCCCCACTCAGGGTGGGGGATGCCGACGGTGGAGGAGTCGGCCACGGCCGGGTGCTTGATCAGCTCATTGTCGATCTCCTGCGGGTAGATGTTCACCCCGCCGGAGATGATCGTCTCGGCGCTGCGGCCGGTGAGGAACAGATAATCGTCCTCATCGAAATAGCCGACATCGCCCATGGTGAAGAAGTCGCCGACCCGGGAGGCCTGGGTCTTGGCTTCGTCCTTGTAGTACTGGAAGCCGCCGCCCGGGGGCAGCTGGTGGTAGATGGTGCCGGGCACGCCATTGGGGCAGTCGTTGCCCTGCTCGTCGATGATCCGCACCTGCAGCAGGGCTGGGCGCTTGCCGACGCTGCCGGGCTTCTTCAGCCATTCGTCGGAATTGATGGTGAAGCCTGCGCCGCCTTCGGAGCCGGCATAGTACTCGCTGAGCACCGGGCCGAACCAGTCGATCATCGCCTGCTTGACCTCGGGCGGGCAGGGCGCGGCCCCGTGGACGATGTAGCGGACATGGTCGACCGGGTACTTGGCCTTCACCTCGGCCGGCAGGTCCAGCAGGCGCTGGAACATGATCGGCACCATGTGCAGGTGGGTGACCTTCTGCTCGCTGATAGTGCGCAGGACCTGTTCAGAGTCCCACTTGTCCATGAAGATCAGGGTCGAGCCGGTGCCCATGGCGGCCCGCACGTCGAAGGCCAGCGGGGCGGCGTGATAGGCCGGGCCTGCGCAGAGCTGGATCGAGGTGTCGTCATAGCCGCGGCCAGCCAGGATGCTCACCGGCGTGACGACTGGCGTGGGCCGATAGACGCCCTTTGGGCGCCCGGTGGTGCCCGAGGTGTACATCATCTGGTTGCCCAGGACCGGGTCTGCGATGTCCGACCCGTCCAGGGGGACCAGGGCGGTGTCATAGTCGACGAAGCCGTCGATTTCCCCGCCCACCGACAGCTTCAGCGTCAGGTGCGGGCAGTGGGTCGCGGCCTCGCCGATCACGGCGACCCGGGCGTCTCCGACCAGGACCTTGGCCTCGCAGTCATTGATGATGTAGGCGATTTCGTCGGCGTTGAGGTGCCAGTTGACCGGGGTGATGCGCACGCCGGCGCGCATGGTGGCGGCCAGGACCTCGATGAACTCGACCCGATTCGAACAGACCAGCGCCAGGCTGTCGCCGGGCTGAACCCCATGCTGACGGAAGAGGCGGGCCAGGCGGTTGGCGTTGGCGTTGACCTCGGCGAAGGTCCGCGACTTGCCATAGGCGTCGATGACCGCGGGCTTGTCGGGCTGGACGTCGGCCCAGACGGCCATGGTCATGCCGGTGACGGCGGCCTGGTCGAGCCGTTCTTCCAGGCCTACGCGCTCTTTCAAATCTTCCATCAAATTCCTCCCGGCGCCTGCTGACCGGAGTGCCGGGCGCAGGGCGCGTCTGATTATCGTTGGGGGACGGCATGGGTCCGGAGGGATCAGACGCAATATGCCTGACCGCCGCCCGGGCCGCCCTTGGGCCGCACAATGACAGCGGAATTCCGCAACGACAACGGCCGCCCGATCCGAACAGAGGCCGGATCAGGCGGCCGGGGGGAGGCGCGCAGGGCGCTAGAAGGTGCGTTCAGCCCAGCGGGTGACGAAGTAGCCGGCCGTGGCCGAGGCGCCGGTCAGGACCGTGCCCCAGGCGATGTCGGCCAGGGTGATGTGGGTGGCCCAGACCTTCAGGGTCGCCTGGTTGGTCAGGTCGTAGGTGGCGTAGCAGAGGAAGCCCAGAATGGCGCCGGTGGTGAGCGCCTGGGTCCATCCGCCGTCGCGCACTGCGGGGCTGATCGCCAGGATCATGATCCCAGCGATATAGATCAGATAGAAGGCGATGGCGGGCCCCAGCGCGAACTGGTCGGCCAGCACCTCGTCCAGGGTCGGGCGATAGAGCTTGGGCCCCACCGTGGTCAGCCAGACGGCGTCGATGATGGCGAAGGCCAGGCCTGTGCCGAGGTAGCCGATGAGGTATTTCAGCATGGGATCCTATTCCTTCAGGGGACCGGCTTGAGACGGTAGTGGCTAACGCCCCATTCCTCGCCGCCACGGTGGCCGAACAGGCCCGCCGTCGCCAGGAAGAACAGCCGCCAGCGCCGCCGCCACAGGGGCGCAGCGTCGCCATAGACCTCCTGCAGAACGCCGCGGATGGCCGCGTCGTTGCGGTCGAAGTTGGCCAGCCAGTCCAGGGCGGTGCGCTCGTAATGGCGTCCCGACCATCGCCAGTCGGCCTCCACCTCGAACAGGTCCGGAAACTGCGCCATCAGGCCATGGCTCGGCATGACGCCGCCGGAGAAGAAGTGCTGGCCGATCCAGTCGGACTCGTCCTCCACATCGAACCGGTAGGGGGTGGTGCGGTGGGTGAAGACGTGGATGAAGGCCCGGCCGTCAGGCTTCAGCCAGCCGCGCACCTGGCCAAGCAGGGCCCGCCAGTTGGCCATGTGCTCGAACATCTCCACCGAGACGACCCGGTCGAATCGCCCGGGCCCTTCGAAGCTGTTCATGTCGGCGGTCAGCACCGTGACATTGGTCAGGCCTGCGGCCCGGGCCTGCTCGCGGATATAGGCCCCCTGGCTTGCGGAGTTGGAGACCGCCGTGATCTTCGCGCCGGGCAGGGCGCGGGCCATCCACAGGGTCAGCGATCCCCAGCCACAGCCCAGCTCCAGGATCTCCTGCCCGTCAGCAAGGCCGGCGTGCTCGGCGGTCGCGGAGAGCGCGTTTTCCTCGGCCGCGGCCAGATCCTCGACGCCGGGGCCATAGAGGCTGCTGGAATATTTCAGCTGCGGGCCCAGCACCTTCTGAAAGAAGGCCGCCGGCAGCTCGTAGTGCTGTTCATTGGCCGCGGTGGTGTGTTCGGCGATGGGCCGGGCGGCCATCTCCTGCGCAAAGGCGGCCTCGGCCTCGGGGCCGGCCTTGCCCAACTGCCGCCGGGCGTTGGCCACCAGCAGTTCGATGGCGGCCCGACGCATGAGGTCGGGCGCGGGCGCCCCTTCAAAGGCCTGGATGGCCGAACCGATAAAGCTCATGGAGGCGGCGTTCCTTCTGCGTGGCGCTTGCGGCTCGACGGATGTTCTGATGTCCGACAGTCTGGTTACGCGAGTCTTGGGGGTTCGGATGCGTCGGCCTGGGGCTGCATCCGGCCGCGCACTCGCCCCGTACTGAATGAGGTCGGCGCCGGTGGGGCGGCGGTCTGACCAATCCTGATCAGCTAAGGAGTTCCCGTGGGCGCAGACAACAGTTCCAGGCCGTTGCGGATCGCCGTGGTCGGCTCAGGCGTCGCGGGCCTTTCGGCGGCCTGGCTGCTCAGCTCTCGCCATCATGTCACCCTGTTCGAGGGCGACGGCCGCCTGGGCGGTCACGCCAACACGGTCGAGGCCCCGGGGGGCCCGGACGGGATCGTACCGGTGGACACCGGCTTCATCGTCTATAACGAAGACAACTACCCGAACTTCACCGCCCTGCTGCAGCACCTGGGCGTCCCGACCCTCGACGCCGATATGGCGCTCAGCGTCTCCCTCGATGATGGGGCGTTCGAGTATTCCTCCCAGGCCCTGTTCGCCCAGATCGGCAACCTGTTCAGCCCCCGCTACTGGCGGATGCTGCGGGACGTGACCCGCTTCTATCGCCAGGCGCCGCGGGACCTGGCGGCGCTTGAGGCGCCGCTCACCAGTCTCGACGACTATCTGCGCGACAAGGGCTACAGCCAGGCCTTCCGGGACGACCATCTGCTGCCCCAGGCCGCGGCCATCTGGTCCACGCCCCTGGGCGCCATCGGCGCCTATCCGGCTGCGGCCCTGATCCGCTTCTTCCAGAACCACGGCATGATGAGCATCTTCGGCCGCGGTCTCTGGCGCACGGTGGAAGGGGGCAGCCGCACCTATGTGTCGCGGCTGGCCGCAGCCTTTAAGGGCGAGGCGCGCACCGGCGTCCGCGTGGTCGGGGTCCGGCGGGACGCCACCGGCGTCGATCTGCGCCTGGCCAGCGGCAAGGTCGAGCGGTTCGACGAGGTGGTGATCGCCACCCACGGGGACCAGGCGCTGGCCCTGCTGGAGGACCCCGGCGCGGAAGAGACCCGCCTGCTCTCGGCCTTCCGCTACAGCCGCAATCTCACCGTCCTCCACACCGACCCCGCCCTGATGCCCCGGCGCCGGGCGGCCTGGACCAGCTGGAACCATCTGGGCCGCCGCGGTTCGGCCGAAGAGGGCAGCGTCACCTACTGGATGAACAAGCTGCAGAGCCTGCCGGCCCAGCCCGAGCTGTTTGTCACCCTCAACCCGAACCGCGAGATCGCGCCCGAGGCGGTGATCCGCACCGAAGTCTATGAGCATCCCCTGTTCGACGCCGGCGCCCTGGCGGCCCAGGGCGAGCTCTGGTCCCTGCAGGGCGCCAATCGGACCTGGTTCTGCGGCTCCTATTTCGGCCATGGCTTCCATGAGGATGGGCTTCAGTCAGGCCTGGCGGTGGCCGAACAGCTCGGCGGGGTGCGCCGCCCCTGGTCGGTGGACGGCGAGTCCAGCCGGATCCGCCTGCGACCGGCGCCGACGCCTGCGCCGGCCGAGGCCGCCGCGTGAGCCCGCCAGCCTCGGGCCTCTATCCGGGGCTGGTCCTGCACGCCCGCACGCGACCCAGGGCGCACGCCCTGCGCTACCGCATCTTCATGCTGCTGGTGGACCTGGACGAAGGGCCCGGCCTCGCCCGGGCCCTTCGGCTGTTCGGCTTCGACAGCCCAGGCCTGTTCAGCTTCCACAGCCGCGACCACGGGGACGGCTCGAGCCAGCCGCTTAAGGCCCAGGTGGAGGCCCATCTCCACGCCGCGGGGCTGGAGACCGGCGGACCCGTCCGCCTGCTCTGCATGCCCCGGGTGCTGGGGGGCGTCTTCAATCCGTTGAGCGTCTATTTTTGTCACCGCGCCGATGGGGCCCTCAGCGCCATCCTCTATGAGGTCAACAACACCTTCGGCGACCGGCACAGCTATCTGATCCCGGCCCCGGACGCTCAGCCCGGCGCGGTGGTGCGCCAGGCCATCGACAAGGGCTTCTATGTCTCCCCCTTCATGGACATGGACCTGACCTACGCCTTCACCATCCGTCCGCCGGGCGAGGGTGTCGCCGTCAGCATCGAGGTCGCCGACGGGCAGGGTCTGCTGCTGTCGGCCAGCTTCGCCGGGAAGAGGCGGCCGCTCACCGACCGCGCCCTGTTTTCGGCCTGGCTCGCCCATCCCTGGATGACGCTGGGCGTCATGGGGGCCATCCACTGGGAGGCCCTGAAGATCTGGCTCAAGGGCGAGCGGCTGCGGCCGCGCCCGGCGCCGCCGGCCAAGCCGGTGACCGTGGCCCCCAAGGCCGAGCCTCTGCCGGCCTGAGGCCGAGGTTGTCTGGTCGTTCGGCGCCCGGGCGCCCGGACGCATGTCACGCAGACGGACTAATTGGCGGCGACGTCAAAAGACGGTGGCGCGACCCCTGGTGGCGCCGCATGATGGCGCCATACCAAGATTGGACATTTTCAGATGAGTGATTCACGCCCCTCCCCCAGGGATGCGGCGGCGGATTCTGTGTCGATTGACGTCTCGGCCATGCCCCGGGTCCTGCGCAGAATCATGGGACTGGCCCTGCGCTATCCGGGCCTGGTGGCCCTGGCCGTCGGCTGTTCCATTGGCGCAGCCCTGTTCAGCCTGACCCTGCCAAGGCTTTTCGGCCAGGCTGTGGACCAGGCCCACCTGTTGCTGGCCAGCGAGAACGCCAGCGTCGACGATGTGCAGCGCGCCCTGATGACCACCGCCCTGCTGGTGCTTGGCGCCGCCAGCCTGCGGGGCCTGCTTACGGGCTATGGGGGCTATGTGGCCGAAAAGGTCAGCCAGAAGGTGGCCTACGACCTGCGTCTGTCCTTCTTCCAGCAGCTTCAGCGCCTGTCCTTCGGCTTCCATGACAGGATCCACTCCGGCGACCTGGTGACCCGGGGCATGCTGGACCTGGAGGGGACAAGGGCCTTCATCCAGGGCGGCATGATGCAGAGCCTGACGCTGGTCATGCTGCTGTCGGTCTCGGCCTTCATGATGTTCTCCACCGACGTCACCATGGCCTTCCTGGCGCTGGCCTTCGTGCCGATCGCCGGCTGGTTCCTGGCGCGGATGGGCTTCCTGCTGCGGGTCACCTGGCTGCGGGTGCAGCAGCTGATGTCGATCCTGACGCTGACCATGGAGGAGAACCTCCAGGGCATCCGGGTGGTGCGCGCCTTCTCGGCCAAGGCCTTCGAAATGGCCAAGTTCGACGTGGCCGCCGACAACGCCCTGCAATATTCGTTCAAGCGCATCACCCTGCGCTTTCGCGCCGTCACGGCCATGACGCTCAGCTATTACGGCTCCATGGCCCTGCTGCTCTGGTATGGCGGCCATCAGGTGATCGCCGGGGCCATGTCGGTGGGGCGGCTCACCGAGTTCCTCACCTACATGACCCTGCTGCAGGCCCCGATCCGGCAGATCGCCATGATCTTCGCCTCGGCCGCTCGGGCGACCTCATCGGGCGGCCGGGTGTTCGAGGTTCTCGACCTGGAGCCGGAGATCGCCGATGCGCCGGGCGCCCAGCCCCTGGCGCCGAGCCAGGGCGTGTTGCGCTTCGAGCGCGTGGACTTCGCCTATGACGAGGGCCGCCCGGTGCTCAGGGATGTCAGCTTCGAGGTCCGGCCCGGCCAGACCCTGGGGGTCGTCGGCGCGCCGGGCAGCGGCAAGTCGACCATCGCCAATCTGATCCCCCGCTTCTACGACGTCACGGGCGGCAGGATCACCATCGATGGCCAGGACATCCGCGAGGTCAGCCTGGCCTCCCTGCGGGAATACATCGGCCTGGTGCAGCAGGAAGCCTTCCTGTTCGACACCACGGTGACCAACAATGTCGCCTATGCCGATCCCTGGGCCGAGGAGGACCGCATCGTCGGCGCCGCCCGCACCGCCCAGCTGCACGACTACATCGCCGGCCTGCCCACCGGCTACACCACAAGGGTGGGCGAGCGCGGGGTGGCCCTGTCCGGCGGCCAGCGCCAGCGCATGTCCATCGCCCGCGGCGTGGTGCCGGGGCCGGGCGTCATGATCTTCGACGACTCCACCGCCGCCATCGACGCGGTCACCGAGCGCAAGGTCCGCGACGCCCTGGCCAGCGCCACCAGGGCCAAGGCCACGGTGATCATCGCCCACCGCCTGTCCTCCCTGATGCACGCCGACCAGATCATCGTGCTGGACGAGGGCCAGGTGGTGGAGCGCGGCGACCATCAGAGCCTGATCGCCGCCGGCGGCGTCTATGCCGACCTTTACGCCCTGCAGACCCGGGCCGACGGCGGCGGATTGTCGGAGGACCTGCCGCCGGAGCCGACCGCCGATCCCGAAGCTGTCGCCGACCAGATCCAAGGGGTGCGGGCATGAGCGACTTCGTCTTCGACCGGGGAAACGACGCCGCCTCGCAGGCGCCGCGCAAGGCCCGCGCCACCCTGGGCAGCGACGACGCCGAGGAGATCTTCGCCTCGATCAACCCGAAGATCCTCGGGCGGTTCGTCCACTATCTGAAGCCGCACAAGGCCTTCGTCATCGGCGCCCAGATCGCCGTGCTGATCTCGGCGGCCACGGCCATCGCCATTCCCTACATGATCGGCCAGGCGGTGAACGCCGCCGTCGGCGGCGGCGACAATGCGCGTCTGGACCAGATCATCGCCATCTTCGTGGGCGTGGTGATCCTCAACGCCGCGGCCTTCTTCCTCGAACAGTGGATGAGTTCCCGGCTGGCCCAGCGGGTCATCTTCGACGTCCGCCGCTCCATGTTCAGCCACTTCCAGGACGTGTCCCTGTCCTTCATGGACAAGACCCATGTGGGCCGGATCATGGCCAGGCTTCAGGGGGACGTGAACGCCCTGCAGGAGTTCCTGGAAAGCACTACAGGCGCGGTCGGCGACATCGCGCTCCTGATCGGCATCACGGTCGCCCTGCTCAGCATGGACCTGCAGCTCGGCCTGCTGACCCTGACGGTGATCCCGGCCCTGATCGTGGTCCGGGCCATCTGGCTGCCCTTCTCCAAGAAGACGTTCCGTGAAGCGCGCGATGCGTCGTCGACCGCCAACAGCGCGCTCGCCGAGAACATCCAGGGCGTCCGCACCGTCCAGGAGAGCCGCCGCGAGGCGATGAACTTCGAGCTCTATTCGGAGAAGGCCCGGGAGAACATGACCGCCCAGAACGGCTCGGCGGCCATGACCCAGGTGATGGTTCCGACGGTCGACGTCCTGACCGGCCTGGCCATGGGCATCGTCATCGTGGTCGGCGGCAACGCGGTGCTGGGCGGGCGCCTGGATGTGGGCGTCATGGTCGCCTTCATCTTCTATGTGCAGCGCTTCTTCGATCCGGTCCGCATGCTGTCCATGCAGTACACCATCATGCAGCGGGCCATGGCCGCCGGGCACCGCATCTTCGAGGTGCTGGATGTGCCGGTGACCATCGTCGACAAGGCCGACGCCGAGCCCCTGGCGGACTTCGAGCCGACGGTGGAGTTCCGCAATGTCACCTTCGGCTATGACCCGGCCCGGCCCGTCCTGCACGATGTGAGCTTTGAGGTGCAGCCCCGCCAGGTGGTCGCCCTGGTCGGGCCCACCGGCTCGGGCAAGACCAGCATCATCGCGCTCGCCCACCGGTTCTATGAGGTGGACCAGGGCCAGGTGCTGATCGGCGGCCGCGATGTGCGCGACGTGACGCTGGAGTCCCTGGGCCGCAACATCGGCATGGTGCTGCAGGAGCCCTTCCTGTTCAGCGGCACCATCGAGGAGAACATCCGCTACAACACCGAAGGCGCCACCCGGGAGGACGTGATCTCCGCGGCCAAATCGGTCTCGGCCCATGACTTCATCATGCGTCTGCCCGAGGGCTATGACACCCAGCTCGGCCAGCGGGGCCGCAACATTTCGCTTGGCCAGCGGCAGCTGCTGTCCTTCGCCCGCGCCCTGGTGGCCGACCCGCAGATCCTGATCCTCGACGAGGCCACGGCCAATATCGACTCCTTCACCGAACAGGCGATCCAGAAGGCGCTGAAGGTGCTGTTTGCGGGGCGCACCTGCATCGTCATCGCCCACCGACTGGCCACCATCCGCGACGCCGACAAGATCATCGTCCTGCAACAGGGCCACATCCTGGAGCAGGGCCCCCACGATGTGCTGATGGCCAATCAGGGGCTCTATTCCCGGCTCTACACCTCGGCCCACGCCTCCTTCGACGACGCCCAGGTGGCGGCCACCGGCGATGCGGAGTTCGCGACAAGAACCTGAGGACGGGGCAGGTGAACGGCGTGGCTTCGCCCTGTGGCTAGGGCGCTTCGTCGAGCGCCACCATGACCTCGGCAAGAGGGGTGAGCACGCGCGGCCTGGCGTCCTCGGTCTGGATGTCCAGCCGCAGGGCGAGCGGCGGACCCCAGGGTTTGGCGAGGACGAGCTGGGTCGGGCCCAGGTCGTACGCCATGCCCTCATAGGGGGGCAGGCGAGACGCCACAGCGCCGAAGGGCCTGGCGCCCAGGGCCGCGAGCACCGCCTGAGCCGCCTCCGGATCAGCCTCCGCAAGCCAGACTCGTGACAGCACAGCCGGACCGGCGCCCGGTCCTGCCGGATCATAGAGCGGGCTTTCAAAGTCCGGCAGGGTGGGGGCGCCGGGGTGGTAGGCGATCACAAACACCTGGGAGGCCAGCCCCTGTCCCTTGCGGAACGACAGCAGGTCCCAGGGGGCTTCGCGTTCCGGGTGCGCCGCCTCGGCCCGGCGGGCCGCTTTGGCGCGCAGGCCGGCCGCTGTGACCTGGCGCTCGACCTGGTCGATGTCACCGTTCAGCCCGAGCAGCCGGTGAAACGGTCGGTCGCCCTCAGGCGGCGCCCCGACCTGGTGGACATCAAGGAACGGGCCATTGGCGAAGCGAACGCCGCGGGCCGCCAGGGTTCCGCCAGGGGCATAGCCGTCCATGATCTTGAGCTGAGCGGCCTCGGCCACGCCGCTCAGCAGCCCGTCCCTCTGGTCGGTCCAGATGGCGATGTGATCGAGCCGGATCATGTGGGGCTGCGGACCGTCGCCGCGCCTGGCCCCGGCCGCGCCTCCACGTCGCGGGCGGTGACGGGCTCGCCGCATTCGGAACAGACCTGCACGGCGTGGAAGTCGCAGCCGCAGCCCTTGTGCCGGCGCAGGATCGGCGGGCCGGCCTCGCCCGCATAGTGGCGGTCGCCCCAGTCGACGATGGCCATGATCACCGGATGCAGGTCCAGGCCCTTCTCGGTCAGGCGGTATTCGTGGCGGACGGGGCGGTCCTGATAGGGGCGGCGCTCCAGCACGCCCTCGGCGACCAGCAGGTTCAGCCGCTCGGTGACGATGCTGCGGGAAATGCCGAGCCTGGTCTGGAAGGCCTCGAACCGGCGCAAACCCAGGAAGGCGTCGCGCAGGATCATCAGGGTCCAGCGGTCGCCGATCACCGCCAGGGACCGGGCCACCGAACAGGGCTCCTGCGCCAGATCATCCCATTTCATCGCGGTCGGTCTCCTGCTGTCGGCCAATGATGCGATTGACTCCGTACAAATTCAATACGAACCTGAGTTCGAATTCAGAACGGAGTGTCTCGATGACCGACCAACCGAAGGGCGCCTGCGTGGTCATCGGCGCCGGCGACGGGGTTGGCGGGGCGATCGCCCGGGCCTTCGCCGCCGAGGGCCTGGTCGCCTGTGTCACCCGCAGGCCCCGCCATGAGGATCAGCTCCAGGCCCTGGCCGACGAGATCATCGCCGCCGGCGGCCAGGCCCGCGCCTACGGCGTCGACGCCCGGGAGGAGGGTGAGATGACCGCCCTGTTCGACCGCATCGAGGCCGAGGTCGGCCCGATCGAGGTTGTAGTCTTCAACATCGGGGCCAATGTCCGCTTCCCCATCCTGGAGACCACCAGCCGAGTCTTCACCAAGGTCTGGGAGATGGCCTGTTTCGCGGGCTTCCTCACCGGCCGCGAGGCCGCCCGGGTCATGCTGCCCAGGGGGCGCGGGACGATCCTGTTCACCGGCGCCACGGCCTCGGTGCGGGGGCGCGAGGGCTTCGCCGCCTTCGCCGCGGCCAAGCACGGGCTTAGGGCCGTCGCCCAGAGCCTGGCCCGCGAACTGGGGCCGCAGGGAATCCACGTGGCCCATGTCGTGGTGGACGGGGCCATCGACGGCGTCTTCAGCCGCGCCAACATGCCTGACATCGAACAGCGTCTGGCCCAGGACCTGGTTCTGAAGCCTGCCGACATCGCCGCCACCTATGTGGCCCTGCACCGCCAGGCGCGCTCAGCCTGGACCCACGAGCTCGATATTCGTCCGTGGTCGGAAAACTGGTGAGCAAGGAGAGACCCTGATGGCCGCCACCGTAGAATTCCTGTTCGATTTCGGCAGTCCCAACGCCTACCTGTCCTGGAAAGCGCTTGGGCCGATCCTGGCGCGCACCGGCGCGAAGGTGGAGGTGAGGCCCGTCCTGCTGGGCGGCCTCTTCAAGCTGACCAACAACCGCTCGCCCATGGAGGCCTTCGGCGAGGTGAAGGGCAAGCTCGCCTATGAGAACCTGGAGACAAAGCGCTTCGTCGCTCGCCATGGGCTCGCCGCCTTCCAGATGAACCCGCACTTTCCGGTCAATACGCTGCTGATCATGCGCGGCCTGGTCGCCGCCCGTCGGGCCGGGGTGACGGAGGCCTATATGGAGGCGGTGCTGGCGGCGATGTGGGAGCAGGGGCGCAAGATGGACGACCCCGCCGTCGTCGCCGAGGTGCTCTCGGCTGCGGGCCTCGACGCCCAGGGCCTGCTGGAGGCCACCCAGGATCCAGCCGTGAAGGCCGAACTGATGGCCGCGACCGAGGCCGCCGCCGCCCGGGGCGCCTTCGGGATCCCCACCTTCTTCGTGGGCGAGGAGATGTTCTTCGGCAAGGATCGCCTGGGCCAGGTGGAGGAGGCGCTCAGCGCCTGAGGCGCGCGACGCCCATTGCGTCAGGTCAAGGCGAGGGCCACATTCGCGGCGAAACTGCGCCATCACCGCTTCGGAGCGCCCGCCTTGTCCAGACTGATCACCCGCCTCGCCCGCGCCGCCGTCCTGATCGTCGTTCCGCTGGCCCTCGCCGGCTGCGGCATCAACACCATTCCCACCAAGGATGAGCGGGCCAAGGCCGCCTGGGCCGAGGTGCAGAACCAGTATCAGCGCCGTTCGGACCTGATCCCCAACCTGGTCTCCACCGTCCAGGGCTTCGCCGCCCAGGAGCGCGACGTCCTGGTGGCGGTCACCGAGGCCCGCGCCTCGGCCACCCAGGTCCAGGTCAATGCCGACACCATCACCGACCCGGCCCAGTTCCAGCGCTTCGCCGAGGCGCAGAATCAGCTGTCAGGCGTGCTCGGCCGGCTGATGATGATCCAGGAGCGCTATCCGGAGCTGAAGTCCAACCAGAACTTCCTGGCCCTGCAGAGCCAGCTGGAGGGCACGGAGAACCGGATCGCCATCGCCCGGCGCGACTACAATGAGGCCGTGCGCGACTACAACACCGAGATCCGCACCTTCCCCGGCGCCATCTGGGCCAACACCGTCCATGGCTGGGCCGAGCCCATGCAGACCTTCGAAGCCTCAGCCTCGGCCCAGACCGCGCCGACGGTCAGCTTCGATCAGCCGGCTCCCGCGGCGCCTGCGCCCCTGCCGGCCCCCGTTCCCGCGCCCCTTCCGGCGCCGGCCCCTGCCGCTGAGCCTGCGCCGGCCCAATGAGGTCGTTCGGCGCGCTCTGCGCCCTGGTCTTTGGTCTCGTCCTGGCGTTCGCCGGGACGGGATACGCCCAGACCGCGCCCAGCTTTCCAGAGCTGACCGGCCGCGTGGTCGATGGCGCGAACATGCTCTCGCCGCAGACCGAGGCCCAGCTCACCGACCAGCTCGCCGCCCTGGAGACCGCCAGCGGCCGCCAGTTGGTGGTGGTCACCCTGGCCGACCTGCAGGGTTATGAGATCGAGGACTTCGGCTATCAGCTCGGCCGCCACTGGGGGATCGGCGAGGCCGAGACCGACTCCGGGGCCCTGTTCATCGTCGCCCCCAACCAGCGCAAGGTCCGCATCGAGGTGGGCTACGGCCTGGAGCCGATCCTCACCGACGCTCTGTCGTCGACCATCCTGCAGGCTGTCGTCCTGCCGCAGTTTCGCGAGGGCGAGATGGAGGCCGGCGTCATCGCCGGAACCCAGGCGCTGATCGACCAGCTGGCCCTGCCGGAGGATGAGGCCCTGGCCCGGGCCGAGGCGGCCGCTGAGACCGCCCAGGGCGAGGAGGGGCTGATCGCCCCGATTATCTTCGTCCTGTTCATCGTCTTCTGGATCATCGGCGGCTTCATGGGCGCCTTCGGGCGGGGTCGCGGGCGCCGCGGCCGGGGCTCCAGCCTCTGGTGGCTGCTGCCCCTGCTGCTCTCCAGCGGCGGCGGACGCGGCGGCGGTGGCGGCTTCGGCGGGGGCGGCGGCTTTGGAGGTGGAGGCTTCTCCGGCGGCGGCGGCGGCTTCGGCGGCGGCGGATCCTCGGGGAGCTGGTGAGATGCTGAACGATCAGGACGCCTTGGCGGTCAAGACCGCCGTCCGCGCCGCCGAGCGGCGCACCCGCGGCGAGCTCTATTGCGTGATCGCCGAGGAGTCCTCGGACTATCGCGAGACGCCCTTCCTGTGGGCCGGGCTGACGGCGCTGGCGGCCCCGGCCATCCTGCTGCTGGCCGGCGTGGAAGTCTCGGTCCCTGACGCCTTCGCCCCCTGGACGGCGGCCCAGGCCGGCGCGGCGGCGGAGATGGCCGTGCGCGGCGCCCTGACCACCACGCTCGTGCTGCAGGCGGTGCTGTTCATCCTGGTGGCCGTGGTCGGGTCCCTTGGTCCGGTGTGCCGCTTCATGACGCCCCGCAGCGTCAAGCTCGACCGCAGCCGCCGTCACGCCCAGGAGCTGTTCCTGGCCCGCAACCTGCACCAGACCCGCGAGCGCACCGGCGTCCTGATCTTCATCTCCCTGGCCGAGCACGCCGCCGAACTGATCGCCGATGAGGGCATCGCCGCGGTGGTGGATCAGAAGCGCTGGGACGACGCCATCGCCGCCCTGGTGGCCGGCGCCAAGGCCGGGCGCACGGCTGAGGGCCTGGTGGCCGCCGTCACCCAGGTGGGCGACATCCTGGCCGAGCACTTCCCCGCCGATCCCACCGACAACCCCAACGAGCTGCCCGACGCGGTGATCCTGATCCCCCGGATCTGAAGCGCGTTCCGACCAGGCGTTTACCTCCGGCCCCGCCCCCCGTACTCTCGGTATCTGAGGAAACCAGATACAGGGGAATGGGCATGGCCTACCAGCTCAACGTCAACGGCCAGGCGATGACCGCCGACGTCGATCCCGACACCCCGCTCCTGTGGGTGCTGCGCGACACGCTTGGCTTGGTGGGGACCAAGTTCGGCTGCGGCGTCGCCCAGTGCGGCGCCTGCACCGTCCACGCTGACGGCGCCCCGATCCGCGCCTGCATGACCCCTATCGACGTCGTCGGCGACGCCCAGATCACCACCATCGAGGGCGCCAGCGCCCTGCCGGTCGGCGCCCGGGTCCAGAAGGCCTGGAGCGAGCTGGACGTGGCCCAGTGCGGCTACTGCCAGCCCGGCCAGATCATGTCGGCCACCGCCCTGTTGTCCCAGAACCCCAGCCCCACTGACGACGATATTGACGTGGCCATGGCCGGGAACATCTGCCGTTGCGCCACCTATGTTCGCATCCGCGCCGCCATCAAGCGCGCCGCCGGCCAGGAGGCCTGAAGACCATGGGCATCGTTCAGAACCTCACTCAGGGCTTCTCCCCCTCCCGCCGGGCCGTGCTGGCTGGCGGCGGCGCGGGCGGCCTGATCCTGGCCTTCAGCTTCGCTGGCAAGGGCGCGGCCGCTGACGCGCCGGCCGCGCTCAACGCCTATGTGCAGATCGCCCCGGACGGCATCGTCACCATCGTCTCGAAGAACCCGGAGATCGGTCAGGGCATCAAGACTTCCCTGCCCATGCTGATCGCCGAGGAACTGGACGTGGACTGGGCCAATGTCCGCACCGTCCAGGCCGACAATGATCCCGTCGCCTATGGCCGCCAGTTCGCCGGCGGCAGCATGGCCACGCCCCTGCACTGGGAACAGCTGCGCCAGGTGGGCGCCGCCGGCCGCGCCATGCTGATGGCCGCCGCCGCCGCCGACTGGGGCGTAGAGGTCGCCAGCCTGACCACCGAGCCGGGCGTCGTGGTTCACGCCGCCAGCGGACGCCGCGCCCCCTATGGCTCGCTCGCCGCCAAGGCCGCGACCCAGACCGCGCCGGAGCTTCGCAGCCTGAAGCTGAAGGACGCCTCGGCCTATCGGATCATCGGCCAGCCGACCCCGCAGGTGGACACCGCCGCCATCGTCACCGGCCAGCCCCTGTTCGGCATCGATATGCGCCTGCCGGGCATGCTCTACGCCGCCTACGCCAAGGCGCCGGTGTTCGCCGCCAAGGTGGCCAGCGTCGACCTTTCGGCTGCTCAAGGGGTCAAGGGCGTCCGCAAGGCCTTCGTGGTCGAGGGCGGGACGGAACTGGACGGCCTGCTGCCCGGCGTCGCCGTGGTCGCCGACAGCTGGTGGGCCGCCAATAAGGGTCGCCAGGCTCTGACTATTCAGTGGGCGGATCATCCCACCTCTAGCCAGTCGACCGAAGGCTATGCCGGCCAGGCCCGCAGCCTGGTTGCGGCCAAGGGCGGCAAGACCTTGCGCAGCGACGGTGATGTCGACGCCGCGCTCGCGGCCTCGGCCAAGACGGTGGAGGCCGACTACTTCTATCCCTTCCTCTCCCACGCCACGCTGGAGCCGCAGAACTGCACGGCCCACTTCCATGACGGCAAGATGGAGATCTGGGCCCCGACCCAGCTGCCCGAGCCCGGCCGCCAGCTGGTGGCCAAGACACTCGGCATCGCGCCGGAAAACGTCATCGTCCACATGACCCGCTGCGGCGGCGGCTTCGGTCGCCGGCTGATGAACGACTATATGGTCGAGGCCGCCTGGATCGCCCGGGAGGCCGGCGCCCCGGTCAAGCTGGTCTGGACCCGCGAAGACGACATGCGCCACGACTTCTACCGTCCGGCCGGCTTCCACCATTTCCGCGGCGGGATCGACGCCTCAGGGAACATCACCGCCTGGGCCAACCATTTCGTCACCTTCGGCGAGGGTGAGGCTACCGCCCGCAGCGCCGGCATGGCGCCGACCGAATTCCCCGCCCAGTTCCTGGACAACTACAAACTCGACGTCTCCATGATGCCGCTGGGCGTGCCCACGGGCCCCCTGCGCGCGCCGGGCAGCAACGCCATCGCCTTTGTGGTGCAGTCCTTCATCGACGAGCTGGCCCATGCCGGCGGCGTCGATCCGGTGGAGATGCGCCTGCGCCTGCTGGGCAAGACCGCCGCGGCTGGCGGCCAGGGCGGCCTCAACGCCGAACGCATGGCCGGCGTCGTCCGCCTGGCGGCTGAAAAGGCCGGCTGGGGCAAGACCACCCTCGGGCCCCGCCAGGGCCAGGGCATCGCCTTCCACTACAGCCATCTGGGCTATTTCGCCGAGGTAGCCCAGGTGGCCGTGGCCGATGACGGGACCGTCAAGGTGGAGAAGGTCTGGGTCGCCGCCGACGTCGGCCGCCAGATCATCAATCCGCTCGGCGCGCTGAACCAGATCGAGGGCTCGGTGATCGACGGCATCTCCGAAATGTACGGCCAGATCACCATCAAGGACGGTCAGGTCGAACAGGCCAATTTCGACACCTTCCCCCTGCTGCGCATTCCCGACGCCCCGGTGATCGAGACCCACTTCATCAAGTCCGACAACCCGCCCACGGGCCTGGGCGAACCGGCCCTGCCGCCCGTCGTCCCGGCCGTCACCAACGCCATCTTCGCCGCGACCGGCAAGCGGGTGCGGAGCTTGCCGCTGAATGCTGCGGAGCTGGCGGCGGGGTAGGGGGCGCTCGAGACAAATGTTCCTACTTTGTTCTGGACGCTCATTCTCTTTGTGGCAGGATTGGACCGCTGACGTGCTGAACGCACGCCGAGTGTAGGCCTTCCACACCTTGAGGGACGGCTGGCTGCGCCAGCCGCAGAATGTCCATGTTGACTCAGGCGGTTGCCCTTCGAGA
Source organism: Caulobacteraceae bacterium UBA3198 (assembly GCA_002363865.1). Lineage (GTDB taxonomy): Bacteria > Pseudomonadota > Alphaproteobacteria > Caulobacterales > Caulobacteraceae > Phenylobacterium. The sequence goes on along the minus strand of DEWY01000006.1, from coordinate 142,450 downwards.
GAAGTTGGCAAAAGTCGAAGCTGCGCGCTTGAATGCGCAAAGAAAACTCGCCGCAACGGTTCGAGGATCTCCGGCCCTGCGCAAAGCTAGCGCTTTGGCTCAGCAAGGGGCGATGCAGATCGATACGGCCATGAGGGGAGCGGCAAATGTCATGACCCTCGGTATCGCGGACCATGTTGCTGCGGGCGCAAACGCGGCGTTTCAGGCTGCGAATGGCGCGGATCTTGTCGAGAGTTTCCATTCAAACCTTCGAGATGAGAGGACCAGGGGTCGTCTGGACGCCGCTCAGCGTCCCGTCGCCAGGGGCGTAGGTAACGCGGGCGGCGCTGTCATGGGTGTCGCCGCGACCGCTGCGGTCGCCCCTGCCGTGGGTGTGGCCACCGCCGCTCCTCGATTGGCTGGTGCAGCCGCACTGACAGGCAGAGAAATCGCCGCCATTATCGGCGGCGGGGGCGTGGCGGGCCTTGGCGTTCAGGTTGGCACGGATACCCTGCAGGGACGGACATCGACCGTCGGCGATAGTGTTGGCGCCGCTATAGGCGGCGCCGTCGGCGCAGCGTCGCTGCCGGCTGGTCCGGTTCGCGCTGGTGCGATCGGCGCGGCGGCCACCACCACGGCGCAAGACTATTTGAATGGTCGAACGCCGTCATCGGAGCATGCGGCCCAGGCGGCGGTGTTGGGCGCCGTGTTTAGCGGATTCGCCGACGGCGGCGCTCAACGTTGGTCCAACGGGCTTCCCACTGTTGAGAAAGGAAGAGTTGGCGGTTTTCTCGGCAATATTCGGGGTAAAGTTAGGGGAGAGCCGAGGCCAATAGTGGGTTTTTGGCCCAGAACAGGCGAGAGGAATATTAATCCGAAAGAAAGAGTGCCAATGGCGCAGACTAGGGATTATATTCCAGGCACAAATATATACTGGTATCCAGACGGTGTATCCGCAAACTTGGTGAGGTTTGAAGACAAGTTTGGTTTCGGTGCGGAATTGAGTCGAAATCAAATTATCGCACGTGATGCCCTTGGTGATAAATTCGTTCTTTTCCATACGACTCCCACCGACGTAGGAAAAGCAGCAGCTACGGTGGCCAGTCAAGCGGCAGTTCCTCTAGCAAGCGAGCCGCAAGATCGTGAAAAACGAGATATCTTATCTTCGTTGCTTGCGGGTGGATGGTGACCAATGGGCCTCAGTCTTAGCTGGGTGGCGGTGAAGGTGGAGCGGCGGCAGGCGCTGCTGGAGGCGCTGGACCTGGAGCTTGCGGGCGAGGTGAGCCAGGAGGTCGGCGTGGGGCTGGTGATGGCCGAACTGCCGTCCGGCTGGCTTGTGCTGGTCGGCGATGCGGCCGACGAAAACCTGCTGGCAGAACTTGCTCGCGCCTCAGAGGCGTGCGGGGAAGCCCTCGGGGCCGAGGTCTATGATACGGCGAGCTTCAGCCGCGCGCAGGCCTATCGAGATGGCCAGATGCAGTGGTCGCTGGCGTCGGAGTCGGTTCGAGGCGAACCCATGTCGGTGGGCGAGCTACCTCCAATTCCGCCGGATGCCGATGGATACGAGGTGCCCCTCGCCTTGGCTGAGAGCCTGTCCGGCTATCAGGCGGGTGAGACGCGGGGGCTCGAATGGCTCAGGCTGGCGCGGCGGGGCGCATCTCGCACGGCTCCGCCTGAGATCTCCCTACGCGAAACGATGCGGGCCGAGCTCCTACCCCTGCTGCAGGACCTCGGCTGGTCATTTCCACGCCGGCCGGTCATGGCCGACGCTGGCGTCATCACCCGCGAACTCCACGGCCGACAGCAGTCGATCTGGTTCGATTATATCAGCGGCGCGGAGACGCACATCAACGTCCGCTTTCGGAGCCAGGAGGTCAACGATGGCGAGGCGTCCGGCCTGTCGGGCGGTGTCGGCCCGCCTCGGGTCAAGCCTTCGTTCTGGCAGAGGTTCAGCTGGAAGCCCCGGGGCGAAGCGACCAGCTACTCCTCTACGTCCACGGACCTGATCGGCGCGGCCGTCGCTCGGGCGCGGGAAGAGATCGCCGTGGCCGACGCCTACTTGCGCGGCGGTGTCACCGACAGCCGGATCTACATCTCCCAGCGCTGGCCGCGCCGCTGCTGACCACCCGTCAGTGCGGGACGTACTGGCGCAGGACGTCTTCGATGATGCGTTCGAGCTGGTCGAGCGTGTTGCAGGTCTTGGCCAGGTGGCAGAAGGGCAGGTAGCGGTTCATGACGCTGTCGCCCTGGTTCCAGTAGCTCTCCGGCTCCGGGTTCAGCCAGATCACCGAGCGGGAGCGCTCGTGGATGGTGCGCATGATGTCCAGGCGCGGGTCGGCATAGTTGGACCGGGCGTCGCCCAGGAAGATCACCGTGGTGTGGCGGTCGAGCTTGTCGAGATGGTTTTCGGCGAAGTCCTGCAGGGCGCGGCCATAGTCGGTCTGCTGGAAGCCGATCAGCTTCAGAACCTCCAGGATCGCCTTGTCCACCCCGTGCTCGTCCAGGATCTGGTTCACCGGGATCATGCGGCCGGAAAAGGCGTAGGCGTCCATCCGGTCGACCACCTCATTGAGACTGTAGAGGAAGGTCAGCAGGAACTGGGCGGCCGCAGCCACCGACTTGGAGACATCGCAGATGGCGATGATCTTGGGCTTGTCGACCCGCTCGGTCTTCCAGACGACGTTGAACGGCACCCCGCCATAGGCCATCGATTGGCGCAGGGTCCGGCGCACGTCCAGGTGACCCTTGCGGGCCCGGTTGCGCCGGCGGGAATATCGGTCGGCCAGGCGCTTGGCCATCTTGCGCACCAGGGCCTGCATCATCTGCAGATCGACCGGATCGATGCCGCCCTCGGCGTTCAGCGCCTTGCGGGCCAGAAGCTCCTCGCGCAGTTGGCGGCCGCTCTCGGCGGCATAGAGGTCGTGCTGGCGCTGGACATAGCGCTGGGCCTCGGCGGCCACGATCTTGCGGCCGGCCTCCAGCCGGTCGGCCAGGGCGTTTCCGCCCTCGCCCTCCAGGCGCCGCGCCTGGCTGATGATCTTCTCGATCTCCGCCACCCCCATCTCGTCCAGCAGCCGCCGGGTCAGCCGGCTCTTCTGGGTGGAGAGCCTGATCTCCGAGACCTGGGCGGCCTGGGCGGCCTTCTCCATGGCCTGGGTCAGCGCGGTGGAATCTCCGGCCAGGATGATCTGGGCCAGCTCCGAGCCGGCGGCCTCTTCGGAGACGTCCTCCAGCCTCGCCTCGGGCGGGGCGGCTTCGCCGCCTTCCGGCGGCGGGGGCGGCATGGCGAAGTCGAACGGGTCCCGGGCGAAGAAGTTGTCGAAGGCCCGGTCGAACCGGCGCACCTCGTCCTCGCTCTTGGCCAGCGTCGCGCACAGCGCGTCCTTCAAGAGCTCGCGATCGGCATAGCCGATGCGGGCGACCGCCTCGTGGGCGTCGATGGACTCCGCCGGCGAGACCTTCACATCGGCGGCCCGCAGGGCGCGGATGAAGTCCTCCATCTGGTGCTGCATGGGCTGCGCCTTAGGGAGTCGTCTGGGCCGTCCGCAGCAGTTCGCTGATCTGCGGCTCGACCATCTGAATGTCCTGCTCGTACTTCAGGATCACGTTCAGGGTGTCGCGGACCATGGCCGGGTCCAGGCTGTCGGCGTGCATCAGGATCAGCGCCCGGGCCCAGTCGACGGTCTCGGAGATCGAGGGCGACTTGCGCAGGTCCATCTCGCGCAGGGCGTGGACGAAGCCGACCAGCTGGTGGGTCAGGCGGGCCTCGATGTCCGGCACCCGGCTGGCGACGATGCGGCGCTCCAGGCTCGCCTCAGGCAGGGGGATGTGCAGGTGCAGGCAGCGGCGCTTCAAAGCATCGCCCAGGTCGCGCACATTGTTGGAGGTCAGGAAGACGATGGGCGGGGTCTTGGCCTTGATGACGCCAAGCTCAGGCACCGAGGCCTGATAGGCCGACAGGACCTCGAGCAGGAAGGCCTCGAAGGCCTCGTCAGACTTGTCGATCTCGTCGATCAGCAGGACGCAGCCGTCATCCTCCCGCAGGGCCTTCATCAGGGGCCGGGGCTCCAGGAAGGGCTCGGAGAAGAACATGTCGCCCATGCCGTGCAGGCGCTCCATGGCCTCGTCCATGCCGGCCGCATCCGCCAGTTCGGCGCCCATGCGGTCCTTGAGGATCTGGGTGTAGAGGAGCTGCTTGCCGTACTTCCACTCGTACAGGGCCTTGGACTCGTCCAGGCCCTCGTAGCACTGCATGCGGATCAGCGGCAGGCCGAGCAGGGTGGCGGTGGACAGGGCCAGCTCGGTCTTGCCGACGCCGGCGACCCCTTCCACCAGGATCGGCTTCTGCAGGTGGACCGACATGTAGAGCGCCGTGGCGATGCGGCGCGAGGCGATATAGCCGACGCTGGCCAGGCCCTGCACGAGGGCGTCGACCGAGGCGAATGAATCCGCGGGCGGCGAGGCGTTCGCCGCCTGAGCCAAAATCGTCAAAGTCTCAATCTCTCAAAAAAGCAGGAGACGGGTCCCAGAGAGCCCGCCGAAGGTCAATCTGACGATAGTGCCAAGGCCAGGCCCTCAAAGGCAAGCTGCATCGCCGCGGCGCAGCTGGCCTCCGCTCAGGGGGCGTCGGTCAGAAAGTCTGCGATCGCCTTGCGGGCCGCCGGCTCGTCCAGGGTGGGCGCGTGGCCGACGCCGTCGATATCCACCCGCCGCATCTGCGGGGCCAGGGCCTGCATCCGCGCAGCCGTGCCCTCGGCCAGCAGGTCCGAGGCGCCGCCGCGCACCAGCAGCATCGGCCGGTTGATGGCCAGCGCCATGAATAGCGGCCAGAGGTCCGGGCTCGGCGTGCCGGCCGGGGTGGCGGCGAAGGCCTGGGCGATGGCCGGGTCGTAGTCCAGGACCAGCTTGCCGGGCTCGACCTCCCGCCAGGTCCGCCGGGCGAACCGGTCCCAGTCGGCGTCGGTCAGGTGCGGCTGAGCCGAGCCGTTGATCGCCCGGGTCCGCTCTGCGGCCTCGGCCCAGCTGGCCGCCGGGCCGCCGGAGCCCACATAGCTGCCGATCCGGGTCAGCCCCTCGGTGGCGATCTCCGGACCGATGTCGTTGAGGATGGCGCCGGCGATCAGGTCCGGCCGCACGGTCGAGAGCGTCATGGTGATCAGCCCCCCCATGGATGTGCCCAGGAAAATGGCCCGGGCGATCCCGGCCTCGCCCATCAGGCTCGCCACATCGCCGGCATAGACGGCCGGGTTGTAGTTGGTGGGGTTGGGGTCATAGGCCGAGCGGCCGCGGCCCCGGACGTCCAGGGCCAGGACCCGGCGGCCGGTCGCGGCGATGGCCGGCGCCACATCCTCGAAGTCCCGGGAATTGCGGGTCAGGCCGTGGAGGCAGATCACCGGCAGCCGCGCCGGACCGCCTGCGCCGCCATAGTCCCGGGCCCACAGGCTCAGGCCGTCGCCGGACATCCAGGTCCGTTCCGCCCACACAGGCTGCGGGGCCGCGCCGGCGGGCGCGGCCGCCTCGTGGGGCGTCCCGAATAATCTTGCCAGTAACCGCCGCATGGGTCGCCTCCACAGCTGATGTGGTCCAGCCGACCAGTCCCGCGCCGGCTTGGCAAGCCCTGTGCGGCCTAACCCAGGCCGTAGGGCTTATAGGGGCCGGCGATCAGTTGCTCGAAGACCCCTAGTCCCGTCTGCGGCGCTTCGCCTGGCGTGGTCAGGGTCACCCGCGACAGGGCCTGGATATGAACGTGCTCGGGCGCGCCCATGTCGGCGCTGGCCAGATCGATGTCCTCGCGCTCGACCACCAGCTCGCCCTTGTAGGCGCCGTGTCGCCAGGCGCCGGAATAGCCGATTCCGCGCATCAAAAAGGTCAGAAATGGCTCGAAATTGACCCTTATTGACCCCGTTTCCGAGGGGATTTCCAGCACTCCGCCCTGGGCGTGACGGGTCCCGGGGACCAGCTCCACCCCCGTCATCCGCGCCGCAGAGGTGTGAAACCCGCCGCCCTGCGGCGCCCCGTCGGGCAGGATCACCGCCCGGGTGTTCCAGGCGCTCCCGTCCGGGTCGGCGTTGACGTGGAAGAAGACGCTGCGGTCGGTGAAGTTGAGCGGTGTCCACTGCCAGAAGAAGCCGCTCATGGTCATGGGGACCGGCGGCTGGGGATCGGGCGCCCCCACCGGACGGATGCCCCAGGAGCGGTCGCGGGAGCCCACCGTGCCGGCCGGCAGGTCCTGGCGCACCCCGTCGATCTCGATCCAGCCCGTGCAGCGGACGTTCTGGGTCAGGCGGGTATAGTCCATGAAGGCCCGCGGGCCGATGCGGCGGGTGAAGCGCGGCTCCTCAATGGGGAAGGCGCGTCCGGTGAAGGTGATCTCGGCCGCCAGGCCCTCGCCGTCCTTCACCGTCACCTTCAGGGTCTGCAGCGGCTCGACCACGGTGATGGAGATGGGGCCGACGGAGAGGTCCAGCCGCTCGGAATGCAGGACCTTCGAGGCGTGCAGGCAATGCTGCACCCCGTCGCGGATGACGCTGAAATGGGCGTCGGCGATGTTCAGGTGCGGATAGACCCCGAAGGCCACGGCGAAATAGGTTGCCCCGTCCGGGCTGTAGCCGTTGAAAAAATAGCGATCGTAGAAGTTCCGGTCCGTACCCGCATGGGCCACCGGTTCCGGCGTCTGGTGGATGGGAAAGTCGTCGGCCTTGGTCAGCATGGGCGGTTCCTCCGGACGCAATTTCTACAGCGGTTTGATTGTCGGTATTGCGACGCCGCCTGTGCTGGCAGTATCAATTGTTCAAGTAGAACAAGGCAAGGGAGGCGTCGGTGCCCTAACGTTACGGAACGAAATTGCTGCCCTTGGGTAAGCATTCCGCAGCGTAAGGCCGTCCGCAAGGGCGATCATGACTGAATCCAACGTGCGCATACCCGATGAACATGCTCAGACTCTGGTGGACCCCAAGGCCTATGCCGATGGACGCATTCACGAAACCTATGCGTGGTTACGGGCCAACAACGCCTTCGGGCGCGCCGAGCCAGCGGGCTATGAGCCGTTCTGGGTGGCCACCCGGCACGCCGACATCCTGGAGATCAGCCGGCAGAATGCGCTGTTCCTGAACGGCGACAAGTCGCCGACCATCGTCAATCAGGAGACCGACGCCAAGATCCGCGAGATGACCGGCGGCAGCCCGCATCTGCTGCGGACCCTGATCCATATGGACGCGCCCGATCACCACAAGTATCGGGCCCTGACCCAGGCCTGGTTCATGCCGCAGAACCTGCGCTCCATGGAGGACCGCATCCGCGGGGTGGCCAAGGCCGCCGTCGCCCAGATGGCCGCCACCGGCGGTCAGTGCGACTTCGTCCGTGAGGTGGCGCTGCATTATCCCCTGCGCGTGGTGATGGAGATTATGGGCGTGCCGCCGGAAGACGAGCCGCGCATGCTGATGCTGACCCAGGAACTGTTCGGCGCCGCCGACCCGGAACTGGCCCGCAAGGAAGAGGTCGACCCCGGCGCCAAGCTGACCCCGGGCGTCATCACCGACTTCTTCGAATATTTCCGCAAGCTGTCGGCCGACCGCCGGGCCAATCCGACCGATGACCTGTCCAGCGTCATCGCCAACAGCATGATCGACGGCCAGCCGATCTCCGAGTTCGAGGCGATGAGCTACTACATCATCGTCGCCACGGCGGGCCACGACACCACCTCGTCCTCCACCGGTGGGGCCATCTGGGGCCTGGCCGAGAACCCCGCCGAACTGGCCAAGCTGAAGGCTGATCCGTCGCTGATCGCGGGTCTGGTTGACGAGTCCATCCGCTGGACCACCCCGGTGAAGACCTTCATGCGCACCGTCGCCGAGCCGACCCAGATGGGCGGTCGCGACCTGGCGGCCCAGGACTGGCTGATGCTCTGCTACGCGTCTGGCAACCGCGACGAGGCGGTGTTCGACGATCCCCAGGCCTTCCGGGTCGACCGCAAGCCCAACAAGCATCTGGCCTTCGGCTATGGCGCCCACCTGTGCCTTGGCCAGCACCTGGCCAAGATGGAGATGCGCATCCTCTGGGAGGAGCTCATTCCGCGCCTGGCGTCCCTCGAGCTGGCCGGCGAACCGCAGATGTCCCAGGCGGTGTTCGTCAATGGCCCCAAGACCCTGCCCATCCGCTTCAAGATGAGCTGAGCATGGAGGAGGCTGAGCTCGTCCAGCGCCTGGGCGCCTATGCCGCGGCGCAGATGCCCGGGGCGCGGGACGTGGCGGTCACCGAGATCGCCCGCATCACCGGCGGCGCCTCGCGCCAGACCTATCGCTTCACCCTGGTCTGGACCGAGGGCGGGGAGGCCCGCCGCCGGGGGCTGATCCTGCGGCGCGATCCGGCCGACAGCCTGATCGACACCGAGCGGCGTGTGGAGTTCGAGGCCTATCGGGCCTTCCACGGCGGCGAGGTGCCGGTGCCGGAAATGCTCTGGCTGGAGGAGGGGGACGAGGCGCTGGGCAGCCCCTTCTTCGTGGCCGCCGAGATCGCCGGCTTTCAGGCTGGAACCGGGCCTCTGTGGACGGCGCCCTATCTGGAGAGCCTGCCGGAACTGGGGCGGCGCAAGTGGACGATCCTGGGCCAGATCGCCCGGGCTGATCCCGTTGCTCTGGGCCTGGCCGCGGTGCTGCCGGCCACCCGGGCCGAGGATGTCTGGCGCCGTGAACTGGACCACTGGGAAGGGGTGCTGGACGCTGACGAGACCGAGCCCCTGCCGGTGATCCGGGCGGCCATCCGCTGGCTGCGGGCCAATCCGCCGCCCCCGGCCCAGAAGGTGGCGGTGGTGCACGGGGACTACCGCACCGGCAATTTTCTCTATGACACTCAAGGCGGCATTCACGGCGTCCTCGACTGGGAAATGTGCCATCTCGGCGACCCGCTGGAGGATCTGGGCTGGAGCTTCAATCCGGTCTGGTACTTCGGCCAGGGCAAGCCGGGCGGCCTGCTGCCGCGGGACGAGGCGATCGCCGCCTGGGAGGCCGCCAGCGGCCTCGTCGCCGCGCCGGACGCCCTGAAATGGTGGGAGCTGTTCGCCTGCGTAAAGGGCCAGGCCATCTGGGTCTCCAGCGCCCGGACCTGGCTGGACGGCGCCAATCGCGACCCGATCCTGGTCTATCCGGCCTGGGCCCTGATCGACGCCCAGGACCGCGCCGCCCTGAAAGTGATGGGACACCTATGACGCCTGCCGTCTCCCAGGTGCTGGCCGATCTGGCCGGCCGCGTGGCCCGCAACGCCGCGCCCAACATTCCGGCCGCCGACCGCGCCGGCGAACTTGGCCTCTCGGCCCTGCTGCTTGGGCTCGCCGCGGAGATGTGGGACGGGGCGGCCGAGATACTGGCCCAGGAGAACGCCGACCTGCGCGCCCTGCTGGCCGCCGGGGCGAAGGTCTGGGGCGAGGACACCCGCCGCCGCTGGCTCGACGCCCTGTCGCAAGGCCGGGACGAGAGCCTGCGGCTCAGCGCCCTGCAGAGCGCCAATGGCGAGCTGAAGGTGGCCCTGATCGCCCTGCATGCGGAGCTGGAGCGGCGGGACGATCCGGAGGCGCGCGCCCTGGAGTCCCAGATCTGGCGGGCCCTGGTCGCGGCCAGCGACCGGCGGCGACTTTCGGGCTCTCCGGTCTAGGGGGCGTTCCGACAAGTGGGAACCGGTTATCGGACGAAACGGCCTCAAGGCTCTAAGCCGGTCGACAAGCGGGCCGCTCTCGTCTTTTCTGGCGCCCGCTCGGCTGGAAGAGGCCGGGATTTTTGAAAACATTGATTGAGGGATGGAGACTTATGCCGCCTCGCATTTTGCCGGAGCCGACTCCGGAGACCCAGCATTTCTGGGACGGGACCCGCAACGGGGAGCTTCTGCTCCAGCGTTGCAAGGAGACCGGTGAAGCCTATTTCCCGCCGCGCCCGTTCGCGCCCAAGACAGGCTCGCGCAATGTCGAGGTCTTCAAGGCCAGCGGCCGCGCCACCCTCTATTCCTACGTGATCAACCATCGTCCCCGCCCGGACATGGGAACCGAGCCCTACGCCATCGCCGTGGTGCAGCTCGAGGAAGGCCCGCGGATGATGACCAACATCGTCGGCTGCCCCCAGACTCCGGAAGCCCTGGTGCTCGACATGCCGCTCGAGGTCGTCTTCGAGAAGATGAGCGACACCATCACGCTGCCGTTCTTCCAGCCGGCCAAGGGGTAAGGCGACCATGATGCAGAAATCCGTTGCGGTCGTCGGCGCGGCCGAGACCACCAAGATGGGCAAGATTCCGGACGTGTCCGTGATCGGCCTGCACGCTGATGCGGCGCTCAACGCCATGGCCGACGCCGGCCTGAAGCCCACCGACATCGACGGCGTGGCCTGCGCCGGCATATCGCCGGTGGAGCTCGCCCAATATCTGGGGATCACGCCTACCTATGCCGACGGCACCAGCGTCGGCGGCTGCTCCTTCATGCTGCATGTCCGCCATGCGGCCGCGGCCATCAATGCCGGCCTGTGCACCACAGTCCTGATCACGCATGGCGAGTCGGGACGTTCGCGGGTCGGCGCCGGCGGCTTTGGCCGGGCGCCGTCCAGCCTGATGGGGCAGTTCGAAATGCCCTATGGCGTGACGGCCCCGCCGACCATGTTCACCATTCCGGTGCTTCGCTACATGAAGACCTATGGGGTGACCGAGGAAGACCTGGCCAATGTGGCGGTGATCCAGCGGGAATGGGCGGCGAAGAATCCGCGCGCCTCCTATCGCGATCCGATCACCATCGATGACGTGCTCAACTCCGACATGATCGCCTGGCCGTTCCGCAAGCTGATGTGCTGCCTGGTCACCGACGGCGGCGGCGCGCTGATCCTGACCAGCGCCGAGCGGGCCAAGGACTTCCCGCAGAAGCCGGTCTATGTGCTGGGCACCGGCGAGAGCGTGGAAACGCCCCTGGTCAGCCAGATGGAGGACTTCACCACCTCCAAGGCCTTCCGGGTCTCGGGCAAGAAGGCCTTCGACGAGGCCGGTATCAGCCACGCCGACGTCGATCACCTGATGATCTATGACGCCTTCGCCCACCTGCCGCTCTATGGCCTGGAAGACCTCGGCTTCTGCAAGCCGGGCGAGGCCAAGGACTTCATCAATGGCCGCAACACCGCCATCGGCGGCAAGCTGCCCTTGAACACCAATGGCGGCGGGCTCTCCTACATGCACTCTGGCATGTACGGCATGTACGCCCTGCAGGAGAGCGTGCGTCAGATGCGCGGCATTGCGCCGGCCCAGGTAGACGGCGCCAAGATCAGCGTCTGCCATGGTGTGGGCGGCATGTTCGCCGCCTCAGGCACCGTGATCTTCACCAACGAAGCCTGATCGAGCTGAAGGATCGTCGCCGGGGGCCGTCAGGCGTCCGGCGGCGGTCGCTTCGGACTTTTCCTGGTTTACGCGGCGGGGGTTTCGGCCTCGGGCTCGCCGTCGTCGATGCTCAGATGTTCGGTCAGGCTCCAGAGCCCTTCGACCATGGCGTTCAACCCATCGCGGCCCGCTTCCGGGGTGTTCCAAATCAGCCGCATGCCGTTCACGTGCACCTTGATGGCCGCCCAGTCGACAGCGTCGCGGGTACGGAGCTTGTCGGCCAGTTCGCAAAGGCTGTAGGCCGCGCGACACAGCTGCTTGTCATCGAACAGCCCAGCGATATCGAGCACGGTGGTGGACAGGTCATAGACCGAGTCCATCGGCGCGGCCTTGTCCTGGCAAAGCCATTCCAGGGTCTCCAGCGCCTCGCCGATCGCCTCGTAGGACTTGCCCTGCTGGGCGGCGAGTTCTCTGGCCGCACGTGTGCCGGCCATGCCGGCGGTCATGCCGCCCGGTTCGCTCACATGGTTGGCCAGGCGATTGCGCACCTTGAAGATTTCGGCGTCGCTCATAGGGCGGCCCTTTGCGGCTTCAGCAGATTGTCGATCTCGTCCTGATCCATGTTCGGATCCTTGGCTATGCCGATATGGGCTGACAGATCGTCCTTACGCCGTCCCTTGACGCCGAGCGGGGGCCCGATGTTCCGGAAACGGCGGTCGGGTCCGACATAGGAGTCGCTTCGGACCATGGAGCGCTCGTCCTTGGCCACCCAGTATATCCGCTGCAGCAGGACTTCGGGTGTGAAGGGCTTGGAGACGATGAAATTGGCGCCGCAGTCGCGGCTGCCTTCGATGGTCGAGCGGGCGGCGTGGCCGGTCAGCATGATCACCGGGGCGAAGCGCGCCTCCTCGGGACCTTCCCGGCGCAGCCAGCGCACGAAGCTGTAGCCGTCCATGTCCGGCATGGCGGTGTCGCAGACGATCAGGTCGATCTCGCGGCTGCGCAGGACCGCCTGGGCGTCGGCGGCCGAGCCGCACTTCACCTGCCGGTGGACGCCGAACCCGCGGAAGATCGAGGCCAGAACCTCAAGAGCCTGCTCGTTGTCGTCGATCAGCAGAACGTTGGAGCGCGCCAGGTTCAGCCGGACATCGGGATGCAGGCTCACCGGTCTGCCTCAGAAGAGATCCAGATCGCCCGACGCGCCGTCCGGCGCCGGCGGGATCTGGCTGACATTGTTGAGCACGGCGCGAAGCCGTCCGGCCAGGTCGCTGAGCGGCACCTGCTCAAGCACGGCGTCGGCGTCCACGCTCCGCGTGGCCAGCTGGCCTGAGAGGCCGCGCATGAAGACCGACAGGGAGGCCAGGTGCTGGGTCAACACATCAAGGGTCTGGGCCTCGCTGAGGGCCAACGCCCGCGGTTCGCCGTCCACCGCCGCCGCCAGACGGGCGACAAGCTCTTCCAGTCGGGCGCACAGATCGCCGGCATGGTCGATCTCCGCGGCCAGGGCCGACAGGAGCGGCGGGGCGAGGACGGCCACCTGGCCCGGACGCATCAGAACAGCTCCACCAAGCCGTCGTCGACCACCACGGGGGCGGGTTTCGGGACCTCTTTGAGGTTGGTCAGCTCGTGGGTGTCGGTCACGGTCTTCTGCTGGGCCCGGCCAGTGGTCGGCCAGAACTGGATACGACGGGCGCCGAAACCCCCGAGGCTCGTGCCCATGACTGGAATGCCCTCGTCACGCATGAAGCGTTCAGCGAAGGCCACATTGGACGCCCCCACATCCGACAGGCCGCTGAACATCCGCGCGCCGCCAAACAGCTTGGCCTGCAGACGTTCTCGACGGGCGCCCAGGCGCAGAAGTTCGTTGATCAAGAGCTCCATGGCGAAGGCGCCGTACCGGCGGCCCTCGTTGGCGCCCTCGGCCTTGCCCTCGGGCAGCAGGAAGTGATTCATCCCACCGACGCCACGCTCGGGATCCCACAGGCACACGGCCACGCAGCTTCCGAGGATGGTCGTCAGAGTGACCTCAGGGTCGCCGGTGACATAGTGCTCGCCCTGGACCACGTGGACCCGCTTGCCGGCGCGCTGGGAGATGTTTTCAACGATCATTCAAGCGGCCCGAAAACGGCTTCGATCTTTTCCTTCAGCGTCGCGGTGGTGAAGGGTTTGACCAGGTAGTTGTTGACGCCGAACTGCACGGCCCGCTGCACCAGTTCGCGGTCGGCCCGGCCCGTCAGCATGATGACGGCGGTCTTGGAGATCGGCCCATGGGCGCGAATGGCGCGCAGCAGGCCGAGCCCATCCAGCTTGGGCATGTTGAAGTCGGTGATCACCAGATTGGCCGGTTGGGCCAACAGGGCGCGCAGGGCGTCCTCGCCGTCGGCGGCCTCACGCGTCTGGTTGATGCCCAAGGCGTTGAGGCTGGTGCGGATCAGCGAGCGCATGGACTGCTGATCGTCTGCGATCAAGGTCTTGATGGCTCCCGGGGCGGGCATCAGGCGCTCCTTTGCGGCTCGGCGGCCGCGCATAGACCAAGGATAGCCGCGCTCATGCGAGCAAGCGGCGACTGTTTCTCCACCGCCCCGATCTCGTGGGCGGCGCGGGGCATCCCATAGACCACGCAGCTGGCCTCATCCTGCCCCAGGGTGTGGGCGCCGGCCTGCCGAAGGGTCAGCAGACCCTGGGCGCCGTCGCGGCCCATGCCGGTCAGAATGACGCCCAAGGCGGGACGGTTCAGACGGGCGACGGACTCAAACAGGACGTCGACCGAGGGGCGGTGGCCGTTGACCGGCTCATCGACCCGCAAGCGACAGGTGGGATGGGTGGTTCCGGTGACCTCCAGGTGGGCGGCGCCGCCCGGAGCCAGATAGACTTGGCCCGGCGCCAGGCGCGCGCCGTCCCAGGCCTCGGCCACCTTGGCGCCGGACACCCGGTCCAGACGCTCGGCGAAGCTCTTGGTGAAGGTGGCGGGCATGTGCTGGGTGATGACCGTCGGCGGGCAGGTGGCCGGGAAGGCCGAGAGGATGGTCATCAGCGCCTCGACCCCGCCGGTGGACGAGCCAATGGCCACGATGATGTCCTCGGCCCGATAGGTGCGGTTCTCCTCGGCGCGGACCACGGGGCCCGAGAAGGGGCGAACCCGGGCGCGGGCCGCGGCCTTCACCTTTTCGGCCAGGTCGGCGAAAGCCTCCGAGGCGGTGCTTCCCGCGCCGGGCTTGCCGACGCAGTCGACAGCGCCGAGCTCCATGGCCGACAGGGTGGCGTCGGCGCCGGCCTGGGTGAGGGTGGAGACCATGACCACGGGCATGGGCCGCAGGCGCATGATCTTCTCAAGGAAGTCGAGGCCGCTCATGTGTGGCATCTCGACGTCCAGGGTGATGACGTCGGGATTCAGGCGCTTGATCGCCTCCCGGGCCTCCAGCGGATCATTGGCGAAGCCCAGGACTTCGATCTCCGGGTCCTGCCGCAGGGTGGCCGCGATGAGGCTGCGCATGGTCGCCGAATCGTCAACGATGAGTACACGGACGGTCATGGCTTGGTCCTCAAGCGATAGGTGGTCAGGCCGGCCGTCTCAAGGGTGGAGACCGCCGGGCCGCTGACCCGCTCAGAATGGCCGATATAGAGGGTGCCCCCCGGGTTCATGGCCGGGACGAAGCGGCTCCAGATGCGCTCCTGGGTCGGCTCGTCGAAGTAGATGACCACATTGCGGCAGAAGATCACGTCGAACCGGCCACGCATGGGCCAGTCGCCGATGAGGTTCAGTTCGCGGAAGGACACCAGGTCGCGGAGCTCGGGCGACACCGACCAGATGCGGCCGTCGGCCGCCTGGACCTTCTCGAACCAGCGGCGGCGCAGCTCCAGGGGGACCGGCGAGACGGAATCCTCGCGGTAACAGCCGGCCTTGCCCTCGGCGACCATGTTGGGGTCGATGTCGGTGGCCAGGATCTTCACGTCCAGCTTGGCGGCCTCGGGCAGGACCGACAGCAGGGTGATGGCCATGGAGTAGGGCTCCTGGCCGTTGGAGCAGGCCGCCGACCACATGCGCACCCGACCGCCGGCCCGGGCGCGGGCGGCGAGCTCGGGCATCACCTGGTCGCGCAGGTGGTCGAAATGGTGCGGCTCGCGGAAGAAGCGCGTCACATTGGTGGTTAGCGCCGCCATCATGGCCTGGCGCTCGTCCAGGGCGTCGGCGTCCTCCACCAGCGCGCAGTACTCGCGGAAGTTCTGCAGGCCCAGCGTGCGAAGCCGCTTGGCCAGGCGCGAATAGACCAGCGCGGCCTTGCCCTCGTTCAGGGCGATGCCGGCGTAGGAATGCAGGATCTGGGCGATCTTGCGGAAGTCTTCGGCCGTCAGCAGGAATTCGCCGTCGACCAGACCTTCGCTTTTCGCGCCGCGCCGGGAGTCCGGGGTCTGCGTCATGCCGCCTCGGCTTCGGTTTCGGGGAGGACGCGGTCCAGGGCGATCAGGCTGACCATGCGGCCGTCGAGGGCGAACAGACCCTTGACGAAGGTCTTCACCTGGTCGCTGGCCACATCCGGGGTCGGCTGAACCAGGTCGTCGCTCATATTGATGATGTCGGACACCGCATCGACCAGCAGGCCGATGGTCCGCTCGCCGATATGGACCACCATGATCACGTGGCGGGCAGTGGGCTCAGACGTGCTCAGCCCCAGGCGGGCCCCCAGGTCGATGATCGGCAGGACCGCGCCGCGCAGGTTGATGACGCCCTTCACGAAAGACGGCGTGCGCGGCAGCGGCGTGGCTGGCGCCCAGCCGCGGATCTCTCGCACGGACATGATGTCGACGCAGAATTCCTGATCTCCGATCCGGAATGCGATCAGTTCGCGCCGCTGGGCGACGCCTTGGGTCACGGTGTCTGTCATGATCAAACCGCCATTCGCTTCTCGATACGTGGCGCCTTGCGGCGCGAGGTCGTCACCAGGGCGTCGACATCAAGGATCAGCGCCACCCGGCCATCGCCCAGGATGGTCGCTGCGGCGACCCCGTGGATGTGCTGGTAGTTGGCTTCCAGGCTCTTGATGACGACCTGGCGCTGGCCCTGGATGGCCTCGACCAGCAGGGCGGCCTTACCGCCCCCTTCGCTTTCCACCAGCACGGCCACGCCCGAGGCCGGCGGGAGAGGGGTGTCGCGGAAGCCCAGGGCCACGCCGACATCGATCAGGGGCACGAAGGTGTCGCGGATACAGATCACCGCGTCACGCCCGCCGATCAGGTGAACATCTTCGGCCCGCGGGGTCAGGCTTTCGACGATATTGGAGAGCGGCGCCACCAGGGTCTGGTCGGCAGCCGAGACCACCATGCCGTCAAGGACGGCGAGGGTCAGCGGCAGGCTCATGGAGAATTTCGAGCCCTTGCCGGGCTCAGAGGTGATGGAGATCCGACCGCCCAGGGCCTGGATGGAGCGCTTGACCACATCCATGCCCACGCCGCGGCCGGAGATGTCGGACACGACGTCGGCGGTGGAGAAGCCGGGCAGGAAGATCAGATTGTCGATTTCGTCGTCGGACAGGACGGCATCCTCGGCGATCAGGCCCTTGGACACCGCAATGCCGCGGACCCGGGGGCGGTTGATCCCGCGCCCGTCGTCCTGGACCTCGATGACGATGCGGCCGCCGCGGTGCAGGGCCGCCAGGCGAACCGTGCCCTCCGCGGCCTTGCCGCCGGCCTCGCGCTCCTCGGGCGTCTCCAGCCCGTGGTCGATGGCGTTGCGCAGCATGTGGGTGATCGGGTCGGACAGCCGCTCGATGACCGTCTTGTCGACCTCGGTGTTCTCGCCGTCCATGACCAGGCGGACCTTCTTGCCCACCATGTCGGCGACTTCGCGGACCAGACGCGGCATGCGCTGGAACACCGACTTCACCGGCTGGGCGCGGATGGCCATGACGCTGTCCTGGATCTCCCGGGTCAGCAGCTCCAGGTCCTCAAGACCGAGCGCCACGTCCGAGGACCGGGCCAGACCGCTTTCGAAGACCCGCTGTGACAGCATGGCCTGCTGGATGACCAGCTCGCCGACGGCGTTGATCAGGCGGTCGACCCGGTCGAGATCGACGCGGATGGTGGGCGTGGCGGCCGTGGGCGCGCCGGCGCTGGCGCGGGCCTCAGCCTTAGGCTCCGCCTTCTGTTCGACCTTGGGGGCGACAGCCTGGGTCTGGGCGTGGTCCTGGGAGGCCTTCTCGGCCAGGGCGATCAGCCCGACCACGTCGAGATTGGCGGGCGCCTGGGCGGGCGGGGCCGGGGGCGCGGCAGGCGCTGCGGCCACCGGCTCCGGCGCCGCGGGGGGGGCGGGCTCTTCGGCCGAGCCGGCGACCCGGGCGAGCAGGGCGTCCAGATCAAGCGGCGCGGCGGCGGCGGCCTCGACCGCGCTGGCCGAGGCGTCGTCATCCGCCGGCGTCGCGACATCGGCGGCGGCGGTTTCGCCCTCGCGGGTCACCTCAAGCTCGCAGTCGTCCTCGACGAATTCAAAGACCTCGCGGACCTCGGCTTCGCTCTTGTCGCCGGAGAGGCGAATGGTCCAGGTGAGATAGGCCTGTTCGGCCGACAGCTGATCCAGGGGCGGGACGGCGTCGGCGTCCAGCGCGACCTCCACCTCGCCCAGACGCGCCAGTTCTCGCAGGACCAGAGCGGCCTCATTGGCCTTGGCGTACATTTCGGCCTTGGGCCGGAAGGTGATGCGCCAGCCAGGGGCCGCGACCGGGTTAGCAGCTTCAGCCGGCTCGGCGGCGGCGGCGGCCATGAGGGCGGCGACATCCACTTCGGGGGCGTCGGCGGTCGGTTCGTCGAGACTGAGCACGACGGGGACGAAGCCGAAGTCCTCTTCGCCCGCGTTGGGATCCCCGTCATCGTTCAGGCCGAGCTCGGCGGCGCGGTCCTGATCGATCAGAGCTTGCAGGTCGGCGATCATGCCAACGGTCCGGCCCTCGTCGACGCTGCCGCCGCTGCGGGCGGCGGCCACATGGTCGGCGAGGACGTCGGAGGCCCGCAGCAAGACCTTGGCGACCTCGTCGGTGAGGTGCAGCTTGCCCGAGCGCATCTCGTCCAGAACCGTCTCGAAGACGTGGGCGAAGCGGATCAGTTCCTCAAGACCAAAGGCCCCGGCGCCGCCCTTGACGGAGTGGACCGCCCGGAAGACCGCATTGATGGTCTCGGAATCGTCGTCGCCCTGCTCCATGGCCAGAAGCCCCGACTCCATGTCGGTCAGCAGCTCCTCGCACTCCTGGAAGAAGGTCGCCTTGATACTCTCGAATGGATCCACGGGGTGCTCCGGACTCAGGTCAGCTCAGGTCGCAGGCGGCTCGTCGCCCTCAGGCGGCGACGCGGCGGATGGCGTCCACCAGCTTGGTCGGGTTGAAGGGCTTCACGATCCAGCCGGTGGCGCCGGCGGCGCGGGCGCGTTCCTTCTTGGTCGCGTCGCTCTCGGTGGTGAGGACGAGGATCGGCGTCGCCCGGTGGGCGGGATCGGCGCGAACGCCTTCGATCACGCCGAAACCATCCATGCGGGGCATGTTGATGTCGGTGATGACCACGTCGGCGCCCTCGGCGCGCAGGACTTCCAGGCCCTCCACGCCGTCGACGGCCTGGATGACCCGGTAGCCGGCCTGGACCAGGGCCATATTCAGCATCTCACGCATGGTGCGGGAGTCGTCGATGGTCAGAACGGTTTTGTTCACAGGTGTGCCCCCTCGGGTTCAAAGTTGATCTGCGGCGCGCCGAAGGCGGCCAATTGTTCAAGGAATCCGTCGGAGGCCTGCTCGATACGCAACGGCAGCCCGTCCTCCGCCCAGCTGATCCGCGCCGACAGGAGAACCTGCAGGCAAAGTCCGCCTAGCCGGCTGACCTGCGAGGCGTCGATCTGCAGGGGCCTCCCCCGCAGAGCCATGAGCTCCGCGCGCAGGGGCTCGGCGGCCTGCAGGTCGAGGACCGGGCATAGGCTGACCTCAGCGATATTGGCGTCTGCGTCCGTCATTCGGCACTCCCCCCAGACTTGTGGGTTTAGTTAAGGGCGAAATCCTTAAAACTCTTCCCAACCTTCGCTCTCGGCGACGGGCTCGGGACGACGCGCCGCCCCGCCCTCGCGGGAGCTGGTCTTCATCTGCGGGACGTGCCGGTTGGCGAAGCTCTCGCCGCGGCTCGCGCGGGCCGGCGCGCTGCGGCCGGCCGGGGTGGCGGAAGCCTCCCCCGCGCCGATGTTGAAGCGTCCGACGCTCTGCGACAGGCTCTCGGCCTCGGTGGCCAGAGAGTGGCTGGCGGCGGTGGTTTCCTCGACCATGGCGGCGTTCTGCTGTGTGACCCGGTCCATCTCGTTCACGGCGGTGTTCACCTGATGCAGGCCGGTGGCCTGTTCCTGGGCGCTGGCGGCGATCTCGGAGACGAGCCCGTCGATCTCGGCGACCTGGGAGACGATGCGCTCCAGGGCCTTGCCTGTCTCGCCAACCAGGCCGACCCCTTGGGCCACCTGCTGGGACGAGGCGCTGATCAGGCCCTTGATCTCCTTGGCCGCGTCGGCCGAGCGCTGGGCCAGGGCCCGGACCTCGGAGGCGACCACCGCGAAGCCGCGGCCGGCGTCCCCGGCCCGGGCGGCTTCCACCCCGGCGTTCAGGGCCAGCAGGTTGGTCTGGAACGCGATTTCGTCGATCACGCCGATGATCTGGGTGATCTGCTCGGAGGACTTCTCGATCTCGCTCATGGCCTGGACCGCGTCGCCGACCACGAGGCCGGTTTTTTCGGCGTCCCCGCGAGAGGTGGCGACCACGGCCGAGGCCTGCTTGGCCCCTTCGGCCGACTTGCGGACCGTGGCGGTGATTTCATCCAGGGCCGCGGCGGTTTCCTCAAGGCTGGCGGCCTGCTGCTCGGTGCGCCGCGACAGATCGTCGGCTGCCTGGCTGATTTCACCGGCGCCCGAGCGCATGGCCCGCACGTTGTTCGCCACGACCGACATGGCTTCCTGCAGCTGGCTGATGGCCGCATTGAAGTTGTCGCGCAGCTTCACATAGTCGCCTGGGAAGGGTTCGGCGATGCGGAAGGTCAGGTCACCGCGGGCCAGATGATCCAGGCCGGACGCCAGACCGGCTACCACGGTGGCCTGCTCCTGGGCGGTGGCGGCGCGTTCGGCTTCGCTCCGGGCGCGCTCGGCTTCGGTCTGGCGGCGTTGTTCGTCGGTCTGGCTCTCCAGGCGGGTCTTCTCAATCGCGGCGTCTTTGAAGACCTGCACGGCTTCCGCCATCTCGCCGACCTCGTCCCTGCGGCCGCGGGCCGGCACTTCGACAGAGGAATCGCCCTCGGCCAGACGGCGCATGGCGCTGGTCATGGCCACGATGGGCGCGCCGATCATGCGGGCCAGCAGCCAGCCGATGGCGAGCGCCGCGAGGGTGGCGAGCAGCAGCGCGCCGGAGATCAGCATGGTGGTCTGCTGATTGATCGTCACGAGACGCTCCTGCTGCGTGACGGTGTGCTCGGTTTCGAAGTTGTAGATGGCCTCCAGGGGCTCCTCGACCTTGGCCATCAGGCCGTCGGCGATGCCGCTGGACCCGATCATGTCGGTGGCTTCCTGGTAGGTCATGGGATTGGCCGCCAGAACCGCGGCCCCCTCGACGACCTGCACATACCAGTCATCGGCGGCGGCCTTGGCCGTGTCGATGTGTTCGACCAAGGCCGGATCCTGGCCGAGCTGGCCGCGCAACACTTCCAGCGACTTGCCGAAGTTGCCCCGGTGCGCGGCGGCGCGCTCCAGATAGTAGGGGTCGAGGGTGATGAGATAGCCGCGCAGGCTGTTTTCCTGGCGGGCCAGGAGGAAGTTGGCCTGAGACACGGCGCTCAGCGCGTCCTGGGCGCCGGAATAGGCCGTTCGCGCCTTGGTCAACTGGCCCATATTGTAGAAGGTGATGGCGCCGGTCGCCATGATCACCAGCACCATCAGGGCGAAGCCTACAGCCAGTTTGCGCGAAATTTTCCAGTCGTTGAACGACACGTCAGCCATCCCAGTCTTCGGTCGCGCCGCCTGAAGCGGGGCGAGAGGTTTCGGCCCAATACGCCGGCCTCGGAGAGACGTTTGCGGGGCGCTACCCGGAGCACGTCCATTAACTCTGCCTGCAGATCAGGCTTTACCGTTGAAGAAAGCGTTACTGCCTTTGCCGCTGCGGGCCGTCACAGGAGCGCTTCGCCTTCTATTCCTGGGAATTCACCGGGTGCGACATTCTATCGCGCGTCGGCCTGACACACGACTTCAACCCCCCTTACCCGGAATGAGTATTTCGGCGCTCAAGTATTTCTTAAGGGCTGCCAGTCTTTGTGAAGCTTGGGGCGGAGCGTCGGCCCTACCTCGCGGCCACAGCTGTAGCCGGCAGGTTTCCCCACTGGAGCGCCGCATGGCACTCGAACCTACATCCCGGGGTCGCTTCAATCTGGAGAAGGCCACCATTCTCATGCTCGACGGCAACGGCATGGGCATGGACATTCTGGTCCAGATCGTCACCGGGCTGGGCGCTAAGTCCCTGCATCGCTGCCAGACGGTGGACGAAGCCAAGGATGTGGTTAAGCGCAACACCGTCGACCTGATCATTGCCGATGCGCTTTCGCCGGCTGGCGAAGGCTATGAATTCGTGTCCTGGCTGCGCACGGATGGCGGTGAGCCCAACGCCTTTGCGCCGGTAGTGGTGACCGCCGCGCACACCCCGGTGTCCATGGTGCAGAAGGCCCGCGACTGCGGCGCGCACTATATTGTCAAAAAGCCCCTGACCCCTGTGGTGATGCTGGAGCGCATTCTCTGGATCGCCCGGGAGAGCCGTCCCTTTATTGAATGCGACGCCTATGTCGGGCCTGACCGCCGGCACAAGAACGAAGGGCCGCCCGATGGCGTGCCCCGACGCCGGGACGACCTGCCCCCAGAGGTTGGCGACGCCCAGGAGCCAAACCTGAGCCAGGACCAGGTCGATGGTCTGTTTTCCACCCGAAAGGTGACCCTGTGAGCTCGGTTCGCATCCATCGTCCCAAGTACGCCCTGGCCACCATGCTGCGAAAGCCAGGGGGAACCACGGTCGCCGAGGCGGTTCAGCGGGCCGAGACCAATCTGGAGGGCCTGCAGGAGGCCGGCTGGATTCAACTCGACGATGGCCTGGCGGTGATGGACAAGATCTTCGCCCGCTACGGGGACCGTTTCGATGGCGAGCTGATCGCCGAACACTATGGCGTAGCCGTCAGCCTGATCGGCCTGCCCAGCCTCTGCGGTCTCGACGCCCTGGAGAATGCGGCCCACAGCCTGTGTGACCTGCTCGACCGGTTGTCGACCACCGGCCGCTGGGATCGCGACGGGGTGCAGGTGCATATCCAGGCGCTTCGCCTGCTGCGGAACCTGCCGGCCGGCGCCGACGCCGTGGCCGAGCCGGTGCTTGACGGCCTGCGCAAGGTTCGCGAACGGCACGCCATTCAGTCATCGAACTGAGGCCCGCTCAGAGCGGCAGACGCACCGTGTTCTTGACCTCCTCAAGCACGGCGTAGGTGCGGGTTTCGCGCACGCCGGGCATCTGCACCAGAATCTCCCCCAAGAAGGCGCGATAGGCGGCCATGTCGGCCAGCCGCGCCTTGATCAGATAGTCAAACCCCCCGGCCACCATGTGGCATTCCAGGATCTCCGGGGTCGACCGGGCGGCGGCGGCGAACTCGGCGAACAGATCGCCGGTGGTGCGATCCAGCTGGACCTCCACAAAGATAAGCAGCCCCCGGTCGATGGCCTGGGGGTCGAGCAGGGCCGCATAGCCCTGGATGACGCCGGCCGCCTTCAGTCGGCGCACGCGCTCATGACAGGCGGCCGGCGACAGGTTGCAGCGGGCGGCCAGGGCCTGGTTGGTGATGCGCCCGTCGGCCTGCAGCAGGCGCAGCAGGCGCAGATCGGTCTCATCAAGCTTCGTCACATCACTGCTCATTCTGATGATTATTCGGCTCTAGCATTATACATACGAAACACATTCGGCATCCCGACCGCTACATCGAACCGAAGCCCTTGGGAGGTTTGCGATGGACTGGGACCAGCTGGACGCCGCCAAGTATCAGGACGAGACCGAGGCTGTGACCGGCCTGCTGGCCACGCCCCCCTTTGACGCCGCCACCCAAGCGGCGATCCGGGCGCAGGCCGAGGCCCTGGTGCTCGGGGCTCGCGGCCGGGCCGACCGGCAAGGCGTGGTGGAGAGCTTCCTGCAGGAGTTCAGCCTGGGCACCCGGGAGGGTCTGGCGCTGATGTGCCTGGCCGAAGCCCTGCTGCGCACCCCTGATGATGAGAGCCGAGACCGGCTGATCGCCGAGCGCATCGGCAGCGCCGACTGGGCGGCGCATTTGGGCAAGTCCGACAGTCTGTTCGTCAACGCCTCGACCTGGGGCCTCATGCTCACCGGGCGGCTGGTGGAGGTGGACGAGGAGGCTCAACGGGACCTGGGCGGCTTCCTGCGACGTCTGACCGGACGCCTGGGGGAGCCGGTGATCCGTGCGGCGGTGGCCCAGGCTGTGCGCATCATGGGCGAGCAGTTCGTCCTGGGGCGCGACATCGAGGCGGCCCTCCGGCGCGCCCGGGACGAGGACTATCTCTGCTCGTTCGACATGCTGGGGGAGGGCGCCCGCACTGCCGCCGATGCGGCCCGCTATGAGGCCGCCTACGCCCAGGCCATCGCGGTGGTGGGCCAGGCCCATGACGGCCGGGGCCCGGAAGACGGGCACGGCGTCTCGGTGAAGCTGTCGGCCCTGTCGCCCCGCTATGAGGCGACGCAGGCGCGGCGGGTCTGGGACGAGCTCTATCCGCGGGTCAAACGCCTGGCGATCCTCGCGGCGCGGCATGACCTGAACCTGACCTTGGACGCCGAGGAGGCCGATCGTCTGGTCCTGTCGCTCAAGCTGCTGGACCGCCTGGCCCGCGAGCCGGAGCTCGGCGACTGGCGGGGCCTGGGCCTGGCGGTGCAGGCCTATCAGAAGCGCAGCCCTGAGGTGATCGCCGCCCTGGCGCAGTTGGCCCAGGACAGCGGCCGGCGCCTGATGGTCCGTCTGGTCAAGGGCGCCTATTGGGACACCGAGATCAAGCGCGCCCAGGTGAATGGCCGCCCGGACTATCCGGTCTATTCCACCAAGCCGGCCACCGACCTGTCCTATCTGGTCTGCGCCAAGGCTCTGATCGCGGCCGCGCCGCATCTCTACGCCCAGTTCGCCACCCACAACGCCCATTCCCTGGCCGCGGTGCGGCGCATGGCGGCGGACGCCGGCGTGGCTGTCGAATTCCAGCGCCTGCATGGCATGGGCGAGGCGCTCTATGCGCAGGCGCAGGCCGAGGCGCCCCTGCGCCTGCGGGCCTATGCGCCGGTGGGGGGGCATGAGGACCTCTTGCCCTATCTGGTCCGCCGGCTGCTGGAGAACGGCGCCAACACCTCCTTTGTCCACGCCCTCCTGGACGAGCGTGTGCCCGTGGAGAAGGTGGTGGCCGACCCGCTGGCCCAGGTCGCCCAAGCCGGGCCGGGCCGCCATCCGAAGATCCCGGCCCCGGTCGGCGTCTATGGGGCGGCGAGGGTCAATTCCCATGGGCCGGACCTGAGCATCCGAAAGACCGCCGCCGCCCTGTCGGCCGCCGCAGGTCAGCTGCCGCCGGTCGCCGCCGGGCCGGTGATCGCCGGGCGGATGAAGACTGTAGGCGCGCCGCAGCCGATCCAGAGCCCGGCGGACCTCAACCGGCTGGCCGGCCATGTGATCGCCGCCGGACCCGCCGATATCGACGCCGCCTTCGCCGCCGCCCGGACGGCCCAGCCGGCCTGGGACGCCCTGGGCGGGGCGGGGCGGGCCAGGGTGCTGCGGGCCATGGGGGATACGCTGGAGGCCAATCGCGACAGGCTGATCGCCCTTTGCGCCGTCGAAGCGGGCAAGACCCTGGCCGACGGGATCGCCGAGGTGCGCGAGGCCGCCGACTTCTGCCGCTACTACGCCCATCTGGCGAAGACGCGGTTCGGCGCGCCCGAGGTGCTGACCGGACCAGTGGGCGAGGTGAACAGCCTCGCCCTGCAGGGTCGGGGCGTCTTCGTGGCCATCAGTCCATGGAACTTCCCCCTGGCCATCTTCACCGGCCAGGTCTGCGCGGCGCTCGCGGCCGGCAATGCGGTGCTGGCCAAGCCCGCAGAACAGAGCCCGCTGATCGCGGCCGAAGCGGTCAGGCTGTTCTATGGCGCCGGCCTGCCGCCGGAGCTGCTCGCCCTGCTGCCGGGTCCCGGGGGCGAGGTGGGAGCGGCCCTGGTCGCCCATCCGCATTGCGACGGCGTGGCCTTCACCGGGGGGACCGACACCGCCTGGACGATCAACCGGGCGCTTGCCGAGCGGCCAGGCCCGATCATTCCGTTCATCGCCGAGACGGGGGGCCTGAACGGCATGTTCGTCGACACCACCGCCCTGCGCGAGCAGGTGATCGACGATGTCATCGTCTCGGCCTTCGGCTCGGCGGGCCAGCGTTGCTCGGCCCTGCGCATGCTGTTCCTGCCTGCAGAGACGGCCGATGATCTGATCGAGGGCCTGATCGGGGCCATGGACGCCCTGGTGATCGGCGACCCCGCCGATCCCGCCACCGATGTGGGCCCGGTTATCGACGCCGAGGCGAAAGCCGCCCTGGAGGCCCATGTCGAGCGCCTGGGCCGAGAGGCGAAACTCCTGCACAGCCTGCGCGTCCCGGAGGGCGGCAGCTTCTTCGGGCCGGTCCTGGCGGAGATCCCTCGGCCAGGATTCCTGCAGAAGGAGGTGTTCGGCCCCATTCTGCATGTGGTCCGCTATGAGGCCGGGGAACTGGACGCCATGGCCAGGGAGCTGGCCGGCCTAGGCTATGGCCTGACGCTCGGCGTTCATTCGCGGCTGGACGGCTTCGCCCGCCGGGTGCGCGAGCTGGTCCCGGCCGGCAACGCCTATGTGAACCGCGGCATGACCGGGGCCGTGGTGGGGGTCCAGCCCTTTGGCGGCGAGGGCCTGTCGGGGACGGGCCCGAAGGCGGGGGGACCCAACGCCCTGTCGCGCTACGCCGTGGAGCGGGCGGTGAGCGTCAACATCGCCGCCCAGGGGGGTGACCCGACCCTGCTGAACCTCTAGGGCTGCGGAAAATCCGGGCGCAGGCGCGCGCCTGACGCCTGCATTCCGCGCGCTCGCAAGGGCGTTGCGGCGCTGACTAGGCTTGCGCCTTGTCAGCGGGACGGCCGGACGCCGCTCTAGGCCCAGCAGGTTGCTGGGGGTCAGGTCCTATGGGTGTCAGTCGGCGTCTCTTTCTGCATCGTCTCGGGGCGGTCGGGGGACTGGGGGCGGCCTATGGCGCGATGACGGCCCTGGGCCTGAACGCCGCGGTGGCGGCGACGCCGCCGAGCCTGTCGCCGCAGTTGGGCAAGGGTCGCAAGGTGGTGATCCTGGGGGCCGGCATCGCAGGCCTGGTCTGCGCCTACGAGCTGGAGCGCGCGGGGTTTGAGGTCACGGTGCTGGAGGGGCGCAACCGCCTGGGCGGCCGCAACTGGACCCTGCGCGGCGGCGACAAGGTGGAGATGGTCGGCGAGGCCGACCAGACCGTGGCGTTCGAAAAGGACGTCTATCTCAACGCCGGGCCGGCCCGCATTCCCAGCCACCACGAGGGCCTGCTCGGCTATTGCCGTCGCCTGGGCGTGCCCCTGGAGGTGGAGATCAATGTCAGCCGCAGCGCCCTGATCTGGGGGGAGGGGGCCCATGGGGGCAAGCCCATCCAGATGCGCCAGGGGATCAATGACACCCGCGGCCATGTGTCGGAGCTGCTGGCCAAGGCGATCAACAAGGGGGCGCTGGACGGGGAGCTGACCCTTGAGGACAAGGAGAAGCTCCTGCCCTTCCTGCGGGCCTATGGGGACCTGTCGGAGGATATGAGCTTCCAGGGCACCGAGCGGTCGGGTTTCGCCCAGGCGCCGGGCGCGGCCGATCAGTTCAGCCAGCGTCGGCCGCCGGTGCCCCTGCGGGACCTGCTGGCCAATCCGCAGATCCGCGCCACGGTGTTCGAAGACAATATCAACATGCAGGCGACCATGTTCCAGCCGACCGGCGGCATGGACCAGATCGTCGCCGGCTTCGAGCGCGCCATCACCAGCCCGGTGATCCGCAACGCCAGGGTGACCGCCATCGCCCGGGCCGGCGAGGGGGTGCAGGTGGCCTACGAGCAGGGCGGCGCCCGCCGCACGGTCAGGGCTGACCACGCGATCATCACCATTCCCCTGGCCATTCTGACGGGGATCGAGAACGACTTCTCTCCGGCGGTGAAGACCGCCGTGGGCAGCGTGCCCAACGCCTTCTCCAACAAGATCGGCTTCGAATCCCCCCGGTTCTGGGAGAAATCGCAGATCTATGGGGGTATTTCCTGGGTCGGCGGCGACACCTCTCTGATCTGGTATCCCAGCAACGGCCTGCACACAGAGCGCGGCATGCTGCTGGCCTGTTACGGCTCAGGTCCACGCGCCGAGGGCTTTGCGGCTCTGCCGCTGGAGGCGCAGATCGCCGCCGCCCGCGCCGCGGTCGGTCGGGTCCATCCGGGACATGAGGGGGAGCTGACCAAGCCCGTGGTCGTGAACTGGAGCAAAATCCCCTTCAGCCATGGCCCCTGGCCCAACTGGCAGGGCGACAGCGCCCAGGAAGGGCACATGGACATGCCCGTCTACCGGCTCCTCAACCAGCCCGACGGACCCTTCCATTTCACCGGCGCTCATCTGAGCCAGATGCCGGGCTGGCAGGAAGGCGCCGTGCTGTCGGCCCATCGCACCATCCAGGCCCTCGCCGCCCAGGTCCGCGCCGCCGCCCTTGCGCAGCCGCGTGCGGCGGCCTCCTAGTCCATTTCGCGCCACACTCCTTCAGGCTTCTCTAGAATAAGGAAACGCCCATGCGCGCCCTCGCCCTGGCCACCCTCCTGGCGGCCCTCGTCGCCGCCCCCGCCGCTGCGGAGATCACACGTGTGGGGCCGGAGACCTCCCCCATCGCCAGCGCCGTTGTGGTGCCGGCCGGATACGACATGATCTATGTGAGCGGCATCACGCCGCCGGCGACCAACCCCGATGCGCCGGCCGGTGCGCCGCGGGAGTTCGGCGACACCAAGACCCAGACCATTGGCGTCATCGAACGCATCAAGGCGATCCTGGAATCCCAGGGGGCCAGCCTTGGCGACGTGGTGATGATGCGGGTCCTGCTGGTGGGCGACCCGGCCCTGGAGGGGAAGATGGACTTCGCCGGCATGATGGAAGGCTACCGCCAGTATTTCGCCACCGCCGAGCAGCCCAACAGGCCCGCCCGCATCACCTCGCAGGTCGCCGCCCTGGTGGCGCCGGGCATGATGGTGGAGATCGAGGTCCAGGCTGCCGTGAAGCCGAAATAGCGGCGGGTCTTTCGCCAGGCACGGGGCCCCTCTAGGATCGGCCAAGGTCAACGGCGCCACTGGCTGGTGCGGCGGCGTTCCCGTACGCCTGGGAAAGGTCCTTCTTGAATTTCGAGCAACTCGCCACCTTGGCTGTCCTGGCCGCGGTCGTCGTCGCCCTGCTCAGCGACCGGGTGCGGGCCGACGTCGCGGCCATGGTGGCGGCCGCGACCCTGCTGGGCCTCGACGTCATCAGTCTGGAGGACCTGGGCCGCGGCCTGGCCAGTCCCGCTCTGGTGGCGCTGGCCTCCCTGTTCATCATCGCCCGGGCCCTGGACGTGACCGGCGGAATGGGGGTCATCATCCGCTCGGCGGCGCGGATGACCGATCGCATGGGGGCGGCCTCGGCGCCGGTGATCATCACCCTGTGCGGCTCACTCTCGGCCTTTCTGAACAACACCCCGCTGGTGATTCTGGCCGCGCCGATCATTCAGGATTCGGCCCGACGCCTGGGCATTTCGCCCAAGCGGCTGCTGATCCCCCTCTCCTACGCCTCGATCATGGGGGGCGCCTGCACCCTGATCGGCACCTCCACCAATCTGCTGGTGGACGACATGGCCCAACGCCAGAATCTGGCGCCCTTCAGCCTGTTCGAGATCACCGGCGTGGGGTTGGCGATCGCCGCGGTCGGGGCGCTCTACCTGGCCTTTGTCGCGCCCCGGCTGCTGCCCGCCGACGACGAGGGGGTGGACCGTTCGGGTATTCTGCCAGAGGCCCCGCCGCCCCTGCGGCTCGTCCCGGCCCTGATCAGCGTCACGGTCTTCGCCTTTGTGCTGGGCGCCGCGGCCGGCGGCTTGCCCATCGCCGTCGTGGCCTTTGTCGGGGCCATGGCGCTGCTAGCCTTTCAGGTCATGAAGCCCGAGGAAGCCTATTCCGGGCTTCGGCCCCAGGTGCTGCTGATGATCGGCGGCATGCTGGTGGTGGGCGAGGCCCTGGGCAAGACCGGTCTGGCCTTTCAGGCGACGAACACCGTGGCGGCCTGGACCCAGCCGCTGGGCCCCATCGCGGCGCTGGCCATCATCTATGTGGCCACCTCGGTCCTCACCGAGATCATGTCCAACGCCGCGGTCGCTGTGCTGATCACCCCGCTGGCGATCGGCCTGGCCGAGAATCTTGGGGTCGATTCGCGGCCCTTCGTGGTGGCGGTGATGATGGCCGCCAGCGCGTCCTTCGCCACGCCGGTCGGCTACCAGACCAACACCATCGTCCATCAGGTCGGGGGCTACACCTATATGGACTTCGTCCGGGTCGGCCTGCCGCTCAATGTGATTTCGGCCATAGTCGCGGTCTGGCTGATCCCGCGGGTCTTCCCCTTCTGAGCGCTAGGCCTTGCTGAGCGTCAGGCCTTTCTGAGCGTCAGACTCAGTTCGACATCAGGGCGCGGACAAAGTCGTCGCGCCAGGCCGAGACGTCCGTGGTGCGCAGGTCGGCCATCAGCCGGTCCCACCGGCGCCTGCGTTCGGCCAGCGGCATGGCCAGGCCCCGCAGGATGGCGTCGGAGACATCCTCGCGGCTGAACGGATTGACGATCAGAGCCTCGCCCATCTGTTCGGCGGCGCCGGCGAACCGCGAGAGGATCAGCACGCCGGGATCCTCGGGATCCTGCGCCGCGACATACTCCTTGGCGACCAGATTCATGCCGTCGCGCAGGGGCGTGACGAGGCCAAGCTTGGCGGCCCGGTAGATGCCCGCCAACTGGTCGCGGCGATAGCCCCGGTTCACATAGCGGATCGGCACCCAGTCGACGGTGGAGAAGGCGCCGTTGATCCGGCCGGACACGCCGTCGAGGCGGCCGCGGATCTCCTGATAGGCCTCCACATCCTCCCGGCTCGGGGTGGCGATCTGCAGCAGGAACACCTTCTCGTGGAGGTCGGGATTGTCCTGCAGGAACTGTTCGTAGGCGAGGAACCGCTCCTCCAGCCCCTTGGAATAGTCCAGCCGGTCGACGCCGATGATCATCTGGCGATCCAGCATGCTGGTCTGCATGCGGGCGTATTCCCGCTTGGCGGTTTCCCCGTCCAGGGCGGCGGTGAATTCGGCGACATCCATGCCGATGGGGAAGGCGTCGAACTCGGCGGTCCGGCCAAAGGCGCTGAGCGTGCGGCCTTCCCCCAGCGATCCGCCCACCTCGTGGACCACATAGTCCTTGAAGGCCTCGAGGGAATCCTGGGTCTGGAAGCCCACCAGGTCGTAATCGAACAGAGCCTCCACCAGCTGCGGGTGCCGCGGCAGGGTGGTGATCAGGTGCCGGGCCGGCCAGGGGATGTGCAGGAAGAAGCCGATGCGGTTCTTGACCCCGCGGCGGCGCAGCTCCTGGGCGAGGGGAATGAGGTGGTAGTCGTGGATCCAGACAAAGTCCTCCTCCTCGATCAGGGGCAGGACGGTCTCGGCGAACCGGGCGTTGACCCGGGCATAGCCCTCGCCGAACGAGCGCTCATAGGCCGTCAGATCCACCCGGTGATGGAAGAGGGGCCACAGGGTCTTGTTGGCGTAGCCGTTGTAATATTCCTGAACGTCCTGGTCCTCGAGATCCATGGTCGCCACGGTCACCCCGCCCGCCCGCTGGACGCCCACCTGACCACTGTACGTCTCCGTGGTCTGGCCGCTCCAGCCGAACCAGATGCCTGAATGCTCACGCAGGGCGGCGGCCAGGGCCATCGCCAGGCCGCCCTGCGTGCCGCCCCCCACATCGCTGGGGGGGCTGACCCGGTTCGAAATGACGATCAGTCGACCCATCAGGCGCCTCTTTGGGGTTGCGCCTCGGCCGGCTGCGGGGCCTGGGGCAGGACCAGATGCATGTGCGGATAGGGGATATCGACGCCTGCGGCGTCCCAGGCGGCCTTGATCCGGCGGTTGAAGGCCCGACCGACGCCCCACTGCGCTCCGGGAGGAGTCTTGATCCGCGCCCGCAGGACGACACCGCTGTCGGCCAGGGCGCTGACGTCCATGACCTCCAGGGGCTCCAGGATCTTTGGTCCCAGATCGGGATCGGCGCGCATGTCCTCGACCACCTGGATCATGACCTCGAAAGCCTTGTCGATATCCGACTCATAGGACACGCCGAGCTCCACCACATGGTAGGAAAACACCTTGGTCATGTTGTGGATGATCTGCGCCTCGCCGTAGGGCAGGACGTGCAGCGTGCCGTCCAGGGCGCGCAGGCGGACGGTGCGGATGGTCATCTGTTCGACCACGCCGCTGGACCCGGAGATCTCCACCACGTCGCCCACCGCCAGGATATCCTCGGAAATGAGGAAGATCCCGGTGAGGAAGTCCTTCACCAGGGTCTGGGCGCCAAAGCCGATGGCCAGACCGATGACGCCGGCGCCAGCCAGCAGCGGTCCGATCTCCAGCCCGATCTCGGCCAGGATCATCATCGCCCCGATGATGATGATCACGCCGCGGGCCACCCCGTGGAGGAGGGGGCCGATGGTGTTCAGCTGGGCCTCGCGGCGCACGCCGCCCGACTTGTGGCGGGCCATCCGGGCCAGGAGCCTGTTCACCAGCAGGGTGGCGAGTTCGGCCGCCGCAAAGGTCACGACGGCGAGGATGGCGATACGCACCACGCTCTCGACCACCCGCTGACCCAGGCCCGCCGTGAGCCAGCCAAGCAGGTCGAAGCCCCAGATGGCGGCCAGGGCGAAGAAGGCCGCCAGGACAAGTCCCGTCTCGAACACCGCCCAGGTCACCTGGGTCACCCGGCGGGTGCGAATGGTCTTTTCCGCGTCGGCCGGGCCAGGCACGGCGCGGGCGCCGCGCTTCAACAGTCGTCGCACCACAAGACCGACGCCGAAGGCGACGCCCAGGACCAGGGCCGACAGCGCCACATTCAGGGCCAGGGCGGCGGGGCCCAGGCGCAGAAGGGCGTTCCAGCTTTCCTGGAACCCGAGAATGACCTGTTCACTTGCGGTGCTAGCCTCCAAACCGGAGCCTCCTTGTCTGTGATGCCGACGATGGCGCCGTCACGTACGGCGACGCTGACCCGCCCCTTGCAGAAAGGCTTCAACGGGTTTTGGGTTCACCCCAGCCTTGCGGGTCGGCTAGAGCTAACATGGTCCAGCCTGCGGAAGGGCTGGCCTCACGGACCTGTGAAGCTTGCGGCGGAGCACCTCAGATGACCCATCCCGGCCCGGGTTCGGCGCAGCCTTGACCCCCGAGGATTCAAAGCCGTCGTCGCGACAGCGGGCCTTGTGGCGCCTGCGCGCCCAGCTTCGGGCCCTCTATCATGGGGAGTCTCCAGGCGCCGTCCGGTTCCGGCTGGCCGTCATTGGCGTGGACCTGGCGCTGATCGCCTTCTTCATAGCCGCGCCGTTTTTGCGCGACACCCGGGCCTTTCTGCCCCTGGATCTGGCGGTGGCGGCGATCCTGGCGGCCGACATGACCGCTCGGGCGCTCGCCTGGCGGAGCCTGAAGTCCTGGATCCGGCGGCCGATCGTGATGATCGATCTGTTCGTCCTGCTGACCCTGCTGTTCCCCACGATCTTCATCAACCTGGCCTTCCTGCGCGTGCTGCGCATCTGGACCCTGTTTCACAGCGACTTCTTCTGGGAGACGGTGGGGCACCGTTTTGACGACACCCGCTGGGAGGATGTGATCCGGGCCGCCGCGACCCTTGTCACCTTCGTCTTCGTGGCCACGGGCTTCGTCTACACCATCTATGTGGGCGATGAGGGCGGGGTCAGCGGCTATATCGACGCCCTCTATTTCACCGTCACATCGCTGACCACCACCGGATATGGCGACATCATCCTGCCGGGCATCACCGGCCGGCTGGTCTCCATCGTGATCATGATCTCCGGGATCACCCTGTTCGTGCGCTTCGCCCAGGCTCTGTTCCGGCCCTACAAGGTGCGGTTCACCTGCCAGGTCTGCGGCCTGATGCGGCACGAGCCGGACGCCGTCCACTGCAAGGCCTGCGGCGCCCTCATCAACATTCCGAACGAAGATTAGGTCGCCCGCAAGGGTTCGAGGCGTCCGGCGGGCGGGCCGACAAATGAACGGCTCGATCGGAAATCTCCACGTCGCGCCACAAAGGGCGCCTCGACGAACCGCGGTTCCCAAATCTAAATCATCACAAGAAAACATAGACTTATCCGGCGGCGTGGCCAATTGGTCGCACCCTGCGCCTTGCACAGAACTGTCATGTTTCCGTTGGGGACCTGTCACGGAGCTTACCTAGAAGGGCGGTCGGGCAAGCGGGCGTTCAGATCTCACAGTGGGGTTTGAGGACAGCCGGCGGCTGCGCAATTCAACGCGACGGCGGAGAGCAAGATGACCGGCACCACCACCCTGAGAAACCTGCTGATCACCTCGATCAGCGCCATGGCCCTGGCCGCCTGCGGCGGCGGCGCGGACAATGTGGCCTCGCCTGGCGTCGGCGCCTTCCCGCCGACCACGCCCACCACGCCGACGACCCCGACCACGCCCACCACGCCGGGCACCGGCACGGCGGCGGCGGACTGCCCCACCGGCTTCACCAATGTCGGCATCATCCTGAACGGCACCCTGCGCAACTGCCAGCTGCCCTCCAAGATCACCGGCAACCTGGTCGTTCCGGCCCGTGCGGGCACCATCTATTCGATCAGCGGCCGCACCGATGTGGGTGACGACCGCGGCGCCGATCCGGCCAACCCGATCGCCGGCGCCCAGCAGGGCGTGCTGACCATCGAGCCGGGCGTGCGGATCTTCGGTTCGGCGGGCCTCGACTACATCAACGTCACCCGCGGTTCGCAGATCTTCGCTGAGGGCACCTCGACCCAGCCGATCATCTTCACCAGCCGCCAGAACATCGAAGGCACCACCGGCGCCGACTCGATCGGCCAGTGGGGCGGCCTCGTGATCTCGGGCCGTGCGCCCATCGCCTCCTGCCCGGCCGGCACCACGCCCCCGAACATCAACTGCGTCGCCACCTTCGAGGGCGGCGTCGCCCTCTACGGCGGCAACAGCCCGAACGACAATTCCGGTCGCCTGCGTTACGTCCAGGTCCGCTACGCCGGCTTTGAAATCCAGCCGAACCGTGAGCTGAACGGCATCACCTTCAACGGCGTCGGCGCCGGCACGACCCTCGAATACGTCCAGGTCCACAACGGCTCTGACGACGGCATCGAATTCTTCGGCGGCACCGTCAACATGAAGCGCGTGGTCGTCACCGGCGCCGACGATGACAGCGTCGACACCGACACTGGCTGGCGCGGCGGTATCCAGTACCTGCTCGTTGTCCAGCGTGCGAACGGCGGTGACCGTGGTTTCGAGCAGAGCTCGGCGGGCGTCCAGGCGTCTCTGAACTCGCAGCCCAAGTTCGCCAACTACACCGTGATCGGTTCGCCCCGCACCGGCGCTGGCGACACCCAGCTGCTGAACACGGGCACTGGCGGCCGCTTCGTCAACGGCATCCACGTCTCCACCAATGCGGCGACTGCCTGTCTTGACGTCGACACCGCCTCGACGGTGGCTGCGGCTCCCCGTTGGGACTCGGTGGTGTTCTCCTGCGCCATCGCGTTCAAGAACGACAGCGACGTGGACGGCGCCGCCGCCCAGGCCCTGTTCAACGCCGGCACCAACAACAGCTCGAGCCACACCTCGACCCTGACCGGCGGCTTCATCAACGGCGCCAACGAAGCGGCCCGTCCGGCGGCCGACCCGAAGGCGATCTACGCCTTCTTCGACACCACCAACTATATCGGCGCCGTCCGCGACGCGAACGACACCTGGTGGCAGGGCTGGACCTGCGGTCTGGCCAGCGGAAGCAGCTGCTAATCCGAGCCAAGGCGGGGCGGTCCTGCGAGGGACCGCCCCGATTTCTCCGCGTCCGTCGACAATCGAGGCGAACCTCAATGAACATCCTGCTCCGCCCGCTCTCGGGCCTCCTTCTCTGCACCACGGCCCTGATGGCGCCGGCGGTGGTCTTCGCTCAGGCCGCTGACGGGCCGGAAGTTCAGGAACTGGTCGTCCGGGGGCGCTACATCCCCGAGGTGATGCGCGAGACCGCCGAGGTCGCCTCCATCGTCACGGCCGAGGACCTGGTCCGCCAGGGCGACGGCACCGCGGCTGAAGCCCTGACGCGCCTC
The DNA here is from genome assembly GCA_002363865.1 of Caulobacteraceae bacterium UBA3198. Taxonomy (GTDB): domain Bacteria; phylum Pseudomonadota; class Alphaproteobacteria; order Caulobacterales; family Caulobacteraceae; genus Phenylobacterium. Next base: position 106,642 of record DEWY01000006.1, on the reverse strand, counting down.
ACCGGCCTCAGCGTCGTCAGCGGGCGGTTCGTCTATGTCCGCGGCCTGGGTGAGCGTTATTCCTCGGCCCTGCTCAACGGCTCTCCCCTGCCGAGCCCTGAGCCCCTGCAGCGGGTCGTGCCGCTGGACCTGTTCCCCAGCGGAATCCTGGCCAGCGTCAATGTGCAGAAGTCCTACTCGGTCAACTATCCCGGCGAGTTCGGCGGCGGCGTGATCGATCTGCGGTCCATCGGCGTGCCGGATGAACCCTTCGTCTCGATGAGCTTTAGCCTGAGCGGTGATGATGAGACCTCGCTGAAGCAGGGCCTCACCTATTACGGCGGCGACTACGATCTCACGGGCTTTGACGACAACACCCGCGACTTGCCCGGTCTGATCCGTCAGGGCATCGCCACGGGCCAGCGTATCGACCAGTCGAATTTTGACGCCGAAACCCTGGTGCAGATGGGCCGCAGTTTCCAGAACGCCAATGTGCGTTTGCTGCAGTCCACCAACGACATTCCGATCAATGGCAGCGTCGGCCTTTCGGCCGGCACCCGCTGGAACCAGGACTGGGGCTCGCTCGGTGTCGTCGCCGTGGGCGGCTATGATCGTGGCTGGACCACCCAGCGGGCGATTCAACAGGCCGGCGTGGTCAGCCTCGGTGGTCTGTCGGTGACCGAAGACCTGCGGTCGAACACCACGGAAATGGACGTCGAGTGGCACGGCCTGGCCAGCGTCGCCCTGGACCTGGACGCCCACAAGTTCCAGTGGACCAACTTCTACGTCCGCAACGTCACCAAGGAAGCGCGCTCGGTCGAAGGCGAAAGCTCCGCGGCCAGCAACTATATCCGCGACGACTACACCGCCTGGTATGAGCGCGAACTGTTCAACACCCAGCTGACCGGCGCCCATGAGTTCGGGGATCTGGAGATCGACTGGCGCGGGTCCTACGCCAACACCACCCGCGAGGCGCCCTACGAGACGCAAATCCGTTACCGCCGTCTCGCCGACAACCGTTTTTATCATAACCCCCAGTCGGACGCGAACTTCCTGCGGTTCAGCGATTTGGAGGACACGACCTACGGCGCCGGCGTTGATGTCCGTTACCGCTGGGACAACCCGCTGATCGTCGATCTGACGGTCTCGGCCGGCTACGCCTATTATGAGAACGAGCGCGACTCCGTCAGCCGCGCCTTCCGCTTCACTATGGACCAGACTCCGTCTCTGGCCTTCCAGCTGCAGCGGGTCGACTATCTGTACTCCAACTTCAATATCCGCACCGATGGGCTCTTCCTGCGGGAAGTGACCGGCTCGGAAGGCGCCGCGGCCTATCAGGCCTCGCTCACCACCAACGCCTTCTATGTCCAGGGCGAAGGTGAAATCCTTCCCGCGGTCCGCGCCAGCCTCGGCCTGCGATATGAAGACGGCGAGCAGAGCGTCCAGGCTCTGGATCTGTTCTCCGCCAACGACCCTGCGGCGGTCGAGCTGAAGAACGACTATGTCCTGCCGGCCGGCACGGTCACCTGGAACTTCGCCGACGACCAGCAGTTGCGCTTCGGGATTTCCAAGACCATCGCCCGTCCGCAGTTCCGCGAGCAGGCCCCGCAGATCTACCTCGATCCGGAATCCGACCGCACCTTCGTCGGCAACCCCTACCTGGTTGACAGTGAACTGGTGAACATCGACCTGCGCTATGAGCGCTACTTCGATCGCAATCAGTTCGCGACCCTCGGCGCCTTCTACAAGGACATCGACAAGCCGATTGAATCGGTCGTCAACGAGACCGGAAGCGGTCTGCAGCAGACCTTCCTGAACGCCCCGCGGGCGGTGCTCTACGGCGCTGAAGCCGAGTTCAAGAAGTACTTTGAGCCCCAGCTGGGTGTGGCTTTCCTCGACAACCAGCGCTGGCTGATCGGGGCCAACTACACCTGGACCAAGGCTGAGGTGCAGGCGGATGCGGGTGATCAGGTCTTCCCGCTGACCGGCCTCGGCCAGCCGGCGCCGGCCACCAGCTTTGTCATCGATGGCAGCCGTCTGCAGGGGACGTCGGAGCACATCGCCAACCTCCAGTTCGGCTTTGAGAGCCTCACCGGCGACACCCAGGCGACCCTTCTGGCCAACTATGCCAGCGAGCGGACCGTAGCCCGGGGCAGCGCTGGCGGTTCCGACTTCCTCCAGGAGCCGGGCGTTCAGCTCGACCTGACGGTTCGCCAGAAGTTCCAGCTCTGGGGCCCTGAGTTCACCCTGGGCTTCGAAGCCCGCAATCTGCTGGGTGAGGAGTTCGACGAGTTCCAGACCTTGGGTGGCGACAAGATCATCCTCAACAACTACGAGCTGGGCCGCAGCTATTCGGTCAGCCTCTCGGCCAGCTTCTGATCTAAAGGCGGGGATGGCCCTGGCGCCATCCCCGCCTGACTGCCCGACTGTCACATCAAAGCGTCATCAAATCCGGGCGCTGTCACGGGCCTGTCATCGAAAGTTTACATGAAGGCCCCGACGGGCGTACGGCCGTGAGGCCCATCTCGCAGCGCCCTGGGACTTCGGAGACTTCCTCGTGAATCTTGCCGCCGTTCGCCACGGCGTCTCCCTGAACCCCCGCACCCTGCTGGGAGCCGGTGAGATCGCCCTGGTGGCCTTGCTGGCCTGGCAGGCCGCGCGACTGGTCTGGGTCGTGGCGGCGCCAGCCGTCGGGCCCGTGGGTTCGCCTCCGGCGGTGGCCGCCAATCGTGGCGCGCAGACGGCGATCCTGGCCAGGTTCGACCCCTTCTACCGCCTGGCCGGCCCTGACCTCGCGGTGAGTGATCAGACCGCAGATCTCCAGCTCTATGGGATCCGCAGCGGGGGCGCCTCGGCCTCCGCCATTCTCGGCCCCCCTGGCGGGACTCAGACCCTCTATGTCATCGGCGAGCAGGGCCCAGGCGGGATCACCCTGGTGGAGGTCGCCCAGGACCATGTGGTCATCCGGCAGGGCGCCTCGCGCAGCCGGATTGGCTTTCCCGCGACGGGCGGCGGCGGTTGGACCGCCCCTCAGGCCGCAGCCTCCGCCCCCGCCGCGACCGAAATCTCATCGGACCTCACCGGCGCCCAGTTGATGGCCGCCCTGGCCCTGACCCCTCGCCTCAGGGATGGCCGCCCGGCCGGCTACACGGTCACCCCCCGGGGCGCCGAGGGCGCCGCAGCCCTGGCCCGCGCAGGCCTTCAGCCGGGGGACGTCCTGCTGACCCTCGACGGCTCGGAGCTCAACCGCGAGCGTATGAGCGAACTGCCCCAGATCCTCGCCGCCGCCACCCATGTCGACCTCACCTATGAGCGCGGCGGCCAGACCCTGACCACCCGACTGCGGATGTCTGCCCCGTGAAGAGACTCATCGCCCTCTGCCTGATGCTCAGCCTGGGGGCCGGCCTTGCGCCGGCGCCGGCCGCCTACGCCCAGTCCCAGGTGCTGAACCTGCAGGACGCCGACATCCGGGTGTTCATCCAGGACGTGGCACAGGCCACCGGCCAGACCTTCATCATCGACCCCCGGGTCCAGGGCAAGGTCACCATCAGCAGCCGCGAGCCCCTGTCGCGGACCGAGTTGTTCGAAGTGATGCTGTCCACCCTGCGGGCCAACGGCCTCGTGGCCGTCCCGGCCGGTTCCGGGGTCTATCGGATCACCCCCGAGGACGGCGCCGCCGCCCAACCCTCCAGCCTCAGCGGGGCCGGCGGCTATGGGTTCTCGACCCAGGTCTTCCGGCTTCGGAACATTGACGCGGCCTCTGCGGCCGAGACCCTCAAACCCCTGATCGGACGGCAGGGCGTGGTCATGCCCAGCCCGCGGGGCAATCTGATCGTGGTCGCCGACTATGCCGACAATCTCGCCCGCATCCGCAGTCTGCTGGCCCAGGTGGACCAGGACCGCACCCTGACCGAAACCGTCACCCTGCGCTCCAGCTCGGCCCGCGAGATCGCCGGCGTCGTCAACCAGGTGCTGAACTCCCCCGGCGCTGAGCCCGGCGCCCGCAATGGGCTGGTCTCCCTCGTGGTGGTGGAGAGCAGCAACTCACTGGTGCTGCGCGGCGAGCCGGACGCGGTGCGCGCCATGCTCGACCTGATCGCCGATCTGGACGGCCGCGCCGAGACCAGCGGCGATGTGCGGGTGATCAATCTGCAGCACGCCAGCGCAGAACAGCTGCTGCCGGTCCTACAGCAGCTGGTGGGCCAGTCGCCTACCCAGGCCGAGGGAGAGGGCGCCGCAGCCGCCGCTTCGGCGTCCGGAAACGCTCAGACCACCACCGCCGGCGGGGCCGGCCGGCGCGCCAACATCGCCCGCTATCCCGGCGCCAACGCCATCGTCATCGCCGCCGACCCCGACACCCAGCGGGTGCTCGGCGAGGTCATCCGCCAACTGGACACCCGCCGCCGGCAGGTCCTGGTGGAGGCCGTGGTGGTGGAGCTGTCGGACAACGCCGCCCAGCAGCTCGGCGTCCAGTTCGCCCTGGCCGGGGTCAATGGCTCCAGCATTCCCTTCTCGGCCACCAACTATTCCAATGCCGCCCCCAATCTTCTCGGCCTGGCGGCCGCAGCGGCCGGCGAGCAGAACCTGCCGCAGGATTCGTCGGCCCTGGCGGCCCTGCGCCAGACCGCGCTGGACTCGGTCCTGGGCGCCCGGGGCATCCTCACCGGCGGCTATGGCCAGAGCGGAGACGCCCTGTTCGGCTTCATCATCAATGCGGTGAAGAACGACACGGCCTCCAACCTGCTCTCGACGCCCTCGGTCATGACCCTGGACAACCAGGAGGCCAGCATTCTGGTGGGCCAGGAAATCCCGATCACCACGGGCGAGGTGCTGGGGGACTCCAACAGCAATCCCTTCCGCACCATCCAGCGCCAAAACATCGGCATTCAGCTGGACGTGAAGCCACAGATCAACGCCGGCGGCGCCATCACCCTCTTCCTGCGCCAGGAGGTCTCCTCGATCTCCGGCCCCGTGAGCGAGGCCTCGGGCGAGCTGATCCTGGACAAGCGCGCCATCGAGACCACCGTGGCGGTGGATGACGGCGCCATCGTCGTCCTGGGCGGCCTGCTGGACCGCAATGAGCGCACCACGGTGGAGCGCACGCCGCTGCTCGGCGACATTCCCGTCCTGGGGAACCTGTTCAAGGCCACGTCGCAGCAGAGCGCCCAGCGCAACCTGATGGTCTTCATCCGCCCGACGATCATCGGCAGCGCCGCCGACGCCCAGGCCCTGACCGCGCCGCGCTATGGCTATATCCGCGACCTGGAGGCCGCCCGCAGCGCCGACGGCCTCAGCGATCTCGACGCCCTGGTGCGCGACTACATGCAGGCTGCGCCAGTCACCGCGCCGCCGGCCCCGCCGCCGCCGCCGGTGGGCTAAAGATGGAGCGCGCCGCTCACCCCCTGTTGCCCTACGGCTTCGCCAAGCGCCATGGCGTGGTGCTGCTGTCCGTCGACGATGTGGCCCAGGTGGGCCTGCGCGAGGGCGCCGATCCCATGGCCCTGGTGGAGGCCCGGCGGGCGCTTGGCCGGGCGATCAGCGTCCAGACCCTTCCGCGGGCGGAGTTCGAGCGCCGGCTGTCGGAGACCTATGCCGATGACGGCCTGCCGGCTGGCGGCGCCGACGACCTGGACATGCCCGGCGGCCTCGACAGTCTGGCCGAGGATATGCCGGCGGCCGCCGATCTGCTGGACAGCCAGGACGACGCCCCGATCATCCGTCTGATCAATGGCGTCATCGCCGAGGCCATCCGTCGCGGGGCCTCGGACGTCCATATCGAGTCGTTCGAGACCAGCCTGGTCATCCGCCTGCGTATCGACGGCGTCCTGCGCGAGGTGCTCAGCCTGTCGCCGCGGCTGAGCCCGCTGATCGTCAGCCGCATCAAGGTCATGGCGCGACTGGATATCGCCGAGCGGCGGGTGCCGCAGGACGGCCGGATCTCCCTGGCGCTGGGCGGCCGCAGCCTGGATGTGCGGGTGTCCACCCTGCCGTCCCGGGCCGGCGAGCGGGTGGTGATGCGGATCCTCGACCAGGAACAGGCCGGCATCCCGCTCCCGGAACTGGGCATGCGGCCGGCCGTGCTTTCAGCCTTCCAGCGGGCGCTGGCCGAACCCAACGGGGTGATCCTGGTCACGGGCCCCACGGGCTCGGGCAAGACCACCACCCTCTATGCGGGCCTGAGCCTGCTCAACGACGCCAGCCGCAACATCCTGACCATCGAAGATCCGGTGGAATACGCCGTGCCGGGCGTCGGCCAGACCCAGGTCAACGCCAAGGTCGGCATGACCTTCGCCGCCGGCCTGCGGGCCATCCTGCGCCAGGATCCGGACGTGGTCATGGTCGGCGAGATCCGCGATGTGGAGACCGCCCAGATCGCCGTCCAGGCCAGCCTCACCGGTCACTTGGTGCTGTCTACGGTGCACACCAACGACGCCGCCGGCGCGGTGACGCGCCTGCGCGACATGGGGGTCGAGCCCTTCCTGCTGGCCTCGACGGTGCGGCTGATCCTGGCCCAGCGTCTTCTGCGTCGTCTGTGCCCCAGCTGCCGGCGGGCCGAACCGGCCGATGCGGTCACCGCCCGCCAGGCCGGTGTGGCCGAGGGCCAGGTCCTCTATCGCGCCCAGGGTTGCGGCGATTGCGGCCAGACGGGCTATGCCGGCCGGGTCGGCATCTATGAGGCCCTGTGGATCGACGATCATGTGCGCCGGCTGATCGGCGAGAACGCCGATGAGGCGGCTATCGCCACGGCCGGGATCGCCTCCGGCGGCGGCAGCCTGTCGGCCGAAGCGCGAGCCTGCGTGCTGGAGGGCCTGACCACGGTGGAGGAAGCCCTGCGGGTCACCCGCCAGGAAGGCGGCGGTCATGGCCAGCTTTGACTATGTCGCCCTGGACCTTGAGGGCCGCACCCGCACAGGGCGGCTGACTGCAGCCGACGAAACCGCCGCGCGTGAGGTCCTCGAACGCCGTCGCCTGGCCGGCATCCGCCTGTCGCCCGGCAAGGCCAAGGCGGGCTCCGCCGGCCTGTTCGGCGGCCGTCTGGACGCCCGCTCCCTGGCCCTGGTCACCCGCCAGCTCGCCACCCTGGTGGCTGTCGCACCGCTGGAAGAAGCCCTGCGCACCATCGCGGTCCAGGCCGAGAAGCCCGCCGTGCGCAATGCGCTCATGGGGGTGCATGGAGCGGTGCTCGAGGGCTATCGCCTGTCGGACGCCATGGCGCGCCAGGGCCGGGCCTTTCCGCCCCTCTATCGGGCCATGGTCGCCGCCGGCGAAGGCTCCGGCGCCCTGCCGTCCATCCTGGAGCGCCTGGCCGACCTGCTGGAGCGGGATCAGCAGGCCCAGAGCAAGGTCACCGCGGCCCTGGTCTATCCCGCCGTCCTGGCCGCCACCGCCCTGCTGGTGGTGCTGGCCCTGATGACCTTCGTCGTGCCCAAGGTGGTCGACCAGTTCGAATCCATGGGCCAGACCCTGCCCCTGCTGACCCGGCTGGTCATCGGGACCTCGGACGCGATCCGCAGCTACGGTCTGGTCATGCTGCTGGTGCTGGTCATCGCAGGTTTCGTGGCGGGCCGGGCGCTGCAGAGGCCTGAGATCCGGATGAAGGCCGACGCCCTGATGCTGCGCCTGCCGATCCTCGGCCGGCTGACCCGCGACCTGCACGCTGCAAGGCTGGCCCGCACCCTGTCGACCATGATCGCCAGCGGCCTGCCGATCCTGGAGGGGCTGCAGATCACCGCGCCGACCATCCACAACCACGTCCTGCGCCAGGCGACGGTGGAGATGGCCGAGATGATCCGCGAGGGCGGCGCCTTGTCCGTCGCCATGCGCAAGGTGGCGGTCTTCCCGCCGCTGCTCGTCTATATGACCGCCAGCGGGGAAAATAGTGGCCGGGTCGAGCTGATGCTGGGCCGGGCGGCGGAGTATATGGAGCGCGAGTTTGCGACTTTCACCGCTGTGGCGCTCAGCCTGCTGGAGCCGGCGATCATCATCCTCATGGGCGGGCTGGTGGCGGTGATCGTCCTGTCCATCCTGCTGCCCATTCTGCAGATCAACACCCTGGCCATGGGCTAGGGACCAGAGCGTTCGAAGGAGCCCTCATGACCCGACACAAGCTGCGCGCCCGTCCGGCCTCGGAGGCGGGCTTCACCCTGGTGGAGCTCATGGTGGTGGTGGTCATCCTGGGCCTGCTGGCCACGGTGGTGATGATCAATGTGCTGCCAAGCCAGGACCGCGCCATGCGGGAAAAGGCCAAGGCCGACATCTCCACCCTGGAGCAGGCCCTGGACACCTACCGGCTCGAGATGCTGGCCTATCCGACTACGGACCAGGGTCTGGCGGCCTTGACCCAGCTGCCGGCCGGCGCGGTGCGGGCCGACCGCTATCGGGACGGAGGCTATATCCGCCGTCTGCCGGAAGACCCCTGGGGCAATCCCTATCAGTACGCCTATCCCGGCGAGCGGGGCCGGTTCGATGTCTATTCCTTCGGCGCCGACGGGGCCAAGGGCGGCGAAGGCGAGGATGCGGACATCGGCAACTGGAACTGAGGTCGTGCCTCGGCCGACCCGCCGCGCTGAGGCCGGCTTCACCCTGGTGGAGCTGATGGTGGTGCTTGTCATTCTGGGCCTGATGGGCGCGGCTGTGGTCATGACCGCGCCGGACGGCCGGGGCGAGGTGCGCCGGGAGGCCGAGGCCCTGGCGGGCCGGTTCATGCGCGCCCGGGAAGAGTCCCTACTGACCAACCGGGCGGTTGAGGTCTCGCTGGACGCCCAGGGCTATGGCTTCCGGGTTTTGCGGCGGGGGCGGTGGGAGCCGCTGGAGACCGCGCCCTTCGAAGATCACGCCTGGCCTGAGGGCGTGCGGGCTCAGCTGAGCGCCGCGCCCGGCCGCGACGCCGTGCGGTTCGATCCCACCGGCTCGGCTGAGCCCGCCAAGGTGACCCTGTCGCGGGCCGATCAGCAGATGACCGTGTCCGTCGATGTGACCGGAGAGGTGCGGCTCGATGCCCCGGCCGGCTGAACAGGGCTTCACCCTCATCGAGCTGCTGGTGGCCCTGGCGGTGTTCAGCTTGGTGGTGCTGGCCCTGCTGAATCTGGCCGGCGAGAACACCCGGACGGCCCAACTGCTGCAGACCCGGACCCTGGCGGCCATGGTGGCCGAAAACGCCGCCGTCGAGGCGCTGATCTCGCCGCAGCCGCCGGCGCTGGGGGAGGCTGAGGGCCAGGTCCGGCTGGGCGATCAGGATTGGATCTGGCGGCGGACCACGGCGCCGGCCGACCAGGGCCTGCTACGGATCGACATCCGGGTCCTGGGGATCAGCGAACCGCGCACCCTGGCCGAGGTCACCGTCTTTCGGGGGGGCGCATGAAGGGCTTCACCCTGGTGGAGATGCTGGTGGCCCTGCTGGTCTTCAGCCTGCTCTCAGCCGCCGGCGTGGCCGTGCTCGGCTTCGCCGCCGACAACCGCGCCGTGGTCCGTGACCGGATGGACGAGATCGCCGCCCTGCAGAGCGCGCGCGCCCTGATCAAGACCGATCTGGAGCAGATCGCCGACCGGCGCACCCGCGCCGATGGCGGGGCGCCAAGCCGAAGCCTTTCGGGCGGCGAGAGCGCGGCCGCCCCGGTCCTGGCCTTCGCCCGCCGGGGTTGGGACAATCCCGACGCCGCGCCGCGGGCCTCATTGCAGTATGTGGAATACCGCCTGGTGGAGGACCGGCTGGAACGCCGCGCTCGCCCGGCGCTGGATGGCGCGGCGTTGGGGGAACCCCAGGTGCTGCTGCGAGGCGTGCGGGGTCTGGAGGTCGCCTTCTACGCCCGCGGCGCCTGGGCCCCGGCCTGGGCGCCGAGCGCTGACCGGCCCTTGCCCCAGGCGATCCGGCTTCAGATGGAGCTGGAGGACTTCGGCGAGGTGACGCAACTCGTCCTGCTGCCGGATGGCGGCGCATGAGCCCGAGAGCCCACCCGTCCGCCGAGCGCGGAGTCGCCTTGCTGACCGTCCTTCTGCTGGTGGCCGTGCTGGCGACGCTGGCGGCCGTGGTGCTGGATGACATCCGCTTTGGCCTGCGCAGGGCCGCCAACGCCGAGGCGGTGGGCCAGGCCCGTTGGTATGCGCTGGGCGCCGAGACCCTGGCGGCCGGCCAGATCGGTCGGCTGACCGGAGGCGCAGACCGGCTTACCCTGGATGGCGGCTGGGCCGACCGGCCCTTCAGCTTTCCGGTGGAGAACGGCCTGATCCAGGGCCGCCTCACCGACGGTGGGAGCTGCTTCAACCTCAACAGCGTGGTCCAGGGGGTGGGCGAGGTGCTCAGCCGCCGGGAGGCCGGCGTCGCCCAGTTCATCGCCCTGATGTCGGCCCTGGGCGTGGCCCCGAGGGAGGCCGAGATGCTGGCCGCGGCCCTCACCGATTGGATCGACAGCGACGGGGTGCGCGAAAGCGGCGGCGCCGAGGACGAGGCCTATCTGGCCGGCTCTCCCGCCTATCGCACAGGCGGGACCCTGCTGGCCGAGGTGAGCGAGTTGCGCGCCGTTCGGGGCTTCACCCCGGCGATCTACGCCAGGCTTCGGCCCCTGGTCTGCGCCCTGCCGACCAGCGACCTGTCGCCGATCAATGTGAACACGCTCGCCCCCGAAAAGGCCGTGCTGATCACCATGGTCACCGAGGGCGAGGTGAGCCCGGAGCTCGCCCAGCGCGTGATCGCCGCGCGGCCGGTCGGCGGCTGGAGCGTCACCGATTTCTGGACCCAGCCGGCCCTCGCCGAGCACATTCCAGGCGACCCCAACCAGCTCAAGGCCACCACCCGCTTCTTCACCTTGCAGACTGAGGTGACCTATCTCGACGCCGAGGTGGTCGCCAGCGGCCTGTTCGAGGTCGCCCCCTCCGGCCAGGTCCGCCTGGTCGCCCGCCGATGGACCTACGACGAATGAACCGAACCCGCATCGTCCTGGCCGGCGCCGCGCCGGACTCTGAACCGACCTATCTGATCCTCGACGAGCTCGGCTCGGTGGTCGGTCGGGGAATCCTGCCGGTGCAGGAGGCCTCGGCCCTGACCCCCATGCGCAACGTCCTGGTGGTCCCGGGCGCCGAGGTGCTGATCCGCTGGGTTCCGGTGAAGGCGACGTCTGAGCCCCAGGCCCGCGCCGCGGCCCTGGCGCAGCTGGAGGACCAGATGACCAGCCCGGCCGGCGCGCATCTGGCGCTGGGTCCGGCCGAGGCCGACGGTCAGCGGCTGGCGGCGGTGGTGGCGGCGGCCCGGCTTCAGACCTGGCTCGACAGCGCCACCCTGCATGGGATCACCCCGGACCTGGTCATCCCCGACTGCCTGGCCCTGCCGGAGCCCGCCGAAGATCCCGAGGGCGCATCGATCCTCGCCACAGCGGAGTTTGGCGGCCTCACCGCCGTGCGCGGCCGCCGCCTGGCCTTCACCGGCGAACCCGATCTGGTGGCCGCCGTCGTCGGCGCCCGGCCGGCTCAGACCCTGGCGGGACCGGCCCTGGAGCGCGCCCTGGCCGACATGGCGGTCAGTCCCGCGCTGAACCTGCTTCAGGGGGCATTCGATCCCGAGCGACGTGAGCCGCTGGGGCGCCGGGATCTGCGCCGGCCCGCCTTGCTGGCCCTGGCCCTGTTGGTCAGCCCCCTGATCCTCTGGGGCGCCCAGGCCGGCGCCGACCACCTCCGGGCCAGCCAGGCCGAGGCGAGGGCCGAGGCCAAGGTCGCAGCCCTGCTGCCGGACGGGACGGCGGTCACCGATCCGGCCAGCCAGGCCCAGGCGCAGATGGACGCCCTTAGCCTCGCCTCTGGCGGCGGGGCCGGCGGCCTGGCCGCCCAGCTGTTTTCCGCCGTGGAGCCCCTCGATCAGGTTCAGGTGGAGAGCCTGATTATCATGCCCGACGGTTCAGCCCGCGCTGCGCTCAGCCACGCCGCCTACTCCGACGGGGAAGGCCTGGCCCAGGCCCTGCAGGCGGCGGGCCTCACCGTGCGGGTCGAAGGCTCCCGGGAAGAGGGCGGCCGGGTGATCAGCGACGTCATTCTGGGAGCGCGATGATGATGGACTGGTGGACCGGCCGTAGCCGGCGCGAACAGATCCTGCTGGGCGTCATGGGCGCCCTCGCGGCGGGCATTCTGCTGTGGTTCGGGGTCGCGGCGCCCCTGCGCGGGGCGGCGCAGGACGCCTCGGCGCATCTGGCCCGGGCCCTGGCCGACGAGGCCGTGGTCGACGCCGCCGTGACGGAGGTCGCCCGGCTGGGCGAGGGCGCCCAGGCGCGCGCCCGCTCGGCCTCGGTGGAATCCCTGGTGGCCGAGACCGCGGCGACCGTGGGCCTTGAGGTGATCCGCATCGAGCCGGCCGCCGAGGGCGGCGGCGTGCAGGCGGTGGTCTCGGGCCCCAGTACGGTGGTCTTGCCCTGGATCGCCGGGCTGCAGGCCGACCACGCCATCGCCGCCCGGCACCTGACCCTGCTGAAGGGCGATGTGGGCGAGCTGGACGTGGACGCGACCTTCGTCGGTCTGGGGTCATGAATCGGCCCGACCTGCCCTTGAGCCTTCCGGCCCTGGCGGCTGTGTTTTCAGCGGCGACCCTGATCCTGATCCTCGCCACCATGCCGCTGGGCCTGGCGCTGGCCGGTCGCGGGCCTGACGCGGGCCTGAGCGCCGCCTCGGCGTCCGGCACGGTCTGGCGCGGGGAGCTGCGGGATGCGGTCTTTGGCGGGGTTCGGCTGGGAAACGTCCAGATGGGCGTCTCGCCCCTCTCCCTTCTGGCGGCCCGCGTCCGCCTCGGCTTCCGGAGCGAAGGGGTCCGAGGCGCTCTGCGCCTGGGCCCGGGCCGTATCGAGCTTCTGGATATCGACGGCGTCCTGCCCCTGGGGGCTCTGGCGCCGCAGGCCGGCCTCGACGCCCGGCTTGGCCTGACGGATTTCAGCCTCGACCTGCGTCGGGCGGCCTGCCAGCGGGCCGGCGGTCAGGTCAGCCTTGATCAGATCCGTCTGTCGGGTCTGGAGCTGCCGGGCCTCGTCCTGACGGGGGCGGCCGCCTGCGCTGGGAAGGACCTGATGGTCCCGCTGAGGGGACAGGCCGAGGGGGTCGATGTGCAGGCGGACCTGCGGACCACCCCGGCGGGAGCCTATGAGGCGCGGCTGACCTTGCGGACGACGCGGCCCGAGGTCGAGGCGGCGTTGGCGGCGGCGGGCTATCGCCGGACCCTGGACGGCTATGAGGCCGCCCTGACCGGGCGGCTGGCGCTCAACTGAGGCCGAGCGGTCCGTAGAGCCAGGTCAGCCAGACGCCGACCGCCAGAAAGACGCCGAAGGGCAGGGGCTGGTCCCCGGCGACGACCTGGCCGCGCGCGCGCTGGATGAGGACGAAGGCCAGGCCGGACAAAGCGCCGATCAACAGGATGCTGGGCAGGGCGAGGGCGCCGCACCAGGCGCCGCCTCCGGCCAGCAGATAGGCGTCGCCGCCGCCCAGGCCTTCGCGGCCCCGCAGCCGGCGATAGGCGAGGGCCAGAAGGCTGAGGCCGGCGAAGCCAAGACCGGCCCCGAGCGCGTGCTCGAACAGACTCCCTTGCGCGGCCGCGACAGCGAGGCCTGACACGATCAGCGGCAGGGTCAGCATGCGCGGCAGCCAGAGGTGCTCGGCGTCCAGCAGGGCCAGCAGCAGCAGTTGCCAGGCGAGCAGGGCGCCGAGAAATCCTTGGGCCGAGGGATGAACCAGCATCGACCAAAGGGCCAGCGCCGCGCAACTCAGCTCCAGGGCCAGATAGCGACTGGGGATCGAGGCGGCGCAGGTCCGGCACCGTCCGCGCAGCAGGACAAACGAGAGGATGGGAACCAGGTCCAGCGGACCCAGGGTCCGGCCGCAGGATGGGCAGGCCGAGCGGGCCAGCGCCACGGGCTGGCCTTCGGGCAGTCTCAGGCTCATCAGGCCGAGGAAACTGCCGACAAAGGGGCCGAGCAGAACGGCGGCGATCAGCCAGCTCAGATCGGCTTGCAAAGGCATGGGATGCAGGTCTCGGCGGGGCCGGAGCCCCGCCGGTCACCTCTTAGTCAGGCCGACCCATGACGGTCATCTGGGTGGCGGCCGATTTCATCGCCTCGTGTTCGGGCGGCAGCAGCGGAATCAGCCCCCGGCTCTGCAGATAGCCGCCCCGGCCGGTGGCGGCGTCGGAGACGAACTCGTTGACGAACTCCTGCAGGCCCAGGGTCACGCCCACATGGGCCTTCTTCACATAGATGTAGATGGAGCGGGACAGGGGATAGGTCCCCTCGGAGATGGTGGCCACGGTGGGGGCGACCCCGTCGATGGACATAGCCTTCACCTTGTCGCCGTTCTCCTCCAGGAAGGAATAGCCGAACACGCCAAGCGAGCCCGGGGTCTTGGTCAGGGTCTGGACGATGGCGTTGTCGTTCTCGCCGGAGTCGACCCAGCCCTCGCGGCGCAGGGGGTGGGTCATCTGCTTGAACTCGTCGGAGTCCTGGTCCCGCAGGGCGCGGACCGTCGGATAGGACAGGGCCGAGGCCTCGATGCCCAGCTCGACAAAGGCGTCGCGGGTGCCCGAGGTCGGCGGCGGGCCATAGACCAGGATACGGTTGTCAGGCAGGCCCGGGCCGATCTCGTTCCAGTTGGTGTAGGGGTTGGGCACGAACTTGCCGCCGCGCAGCACATTGGCGCCCAGCGCCAGATAGAGCTGGGGCAGGCGGAAGGCGTAGTCAGGCGCGTTACGGTCAGCGGCGATGACGATGCCGTCGAAGCCGACCTTCAGCTCGACAATGTCGTTCACCCCATTGGCCGCGCAGGTGTCGAACTCGGCCTGGGTCATGGGGCGCGAGGCGTTGGCGATGTCGGGGTAGTTGTCGCCGACCCCGCTGCAGAACAGCTTGATGCCGCCGCCGGTGCCGAGGGACTCGACCTTCGGCGCCTTCATGCCGGTCTTGCGGCCGTAGTTCTCGGCCACCCGGGTGGCGAAGGGGAAGACGGTGGAGGAGCCGGCGGCCCACACATAGTCGCGCGCCGCATGCGCCTGTCCGGCGCCGGCCAGCAGGCCCAGGGCCGCACAGACGCCCAGAAGCTTCTTCATCGAAAATCTCCTCGCTCGTTCAAGGGGAAGGCGCCGGCCTGACGGCTCAGGTCAAAGCTACCACCGGCTGGCCACGTCGTCAGCGCGCCGGAAGCGCCATCCACAGCCGGCAGGCGCCAAGGGCGTCCGGATGCGGCGTGAGCAGCCTTCCGCTGCGCCCATTGTGCCGTGGACGGATGACAGTTTTCCGACAACCGGGCGGGCTGTCGGCTGGCGCGGACTCAGCCGCCGGGCTTTTCGCCGTCCAGCTGGGGGTCCAGCAGCTTGTGGGCGTGGATGATGAAGTAACGCATCAGGGCGTTGTCCACCGTGGCCAGGGCCTTGGAGCGCCAGACCGACAGGGCTTCCTCGTAGGTGGGATAGGCGCCGACCAGGTCGATCTTGGAGGGGTCGCGGAAACGAACATGCTCCACTTCCTCAAGTTCGCCGCCAATGACGATGTGCAACAGCTGTTTATCGGGCATGGAATCCTCAGATGAGGGCTTTGTTTGGAAGGGCGATATGCGAGACGCGCTCCAGGATCAATGGGGCCAATCGCGGCGCCGCGCAAAGCAGGCTGAGTTGCGACGGAATCTGCCCATTATAGTCGAAACCGCGCCCCAGATGGTCGCCGCAATAGGCTCCCGCCTCCCGGGCCACCAGATCGGCCGCCGCCAGGTCCCAGTCGGCCTTGGCCACCAGGGCGAGCGCCGCGTCGAACTGGCCTGAGGCCACCAGACACATGCGATAGGCCGTCGAGTTACGGGACTCCACCCGCATCCGCGGCCAGGCCTGGGGCCAGGACGGATGGTCGAACATCCGCTGATCGCCGACCATGCCGCAGCCGTCCAGACGGACGGTGGGCGCCGGCACGATCAGCGAGCCATTGAGCTTGGCGCCGCCGCCGGCCAGCGCCGTATAGACCTCGCCCACCTGGGGGGCGTAGACGACGCCGGCGATGGGCTGGCCGTCCTCGACCACGGCCACCGAGATCACCCACCAGGGCTTGTCCTTCATATAGGCCCGGGTGCCGTCGATAGGGTCGACCACGAAGACCCGGCGCCGCTTAAGGCGCGCCAGATCGTCGGCCGTCTCCTCCGACAGCCAGCCATAGTCGGGGCGCGCCTGGCCGAGCTTGGTCTTCAGCAGGGTGTCGGTGGCGAAGTCGGCGTTGGTGACCGGAGAATTGCCCTCCTTGAAGGCGATCTTCAGCCCCCGGGCCCGCAGGTCCAGGGCTAGGGTCCCGGCCTCCACCGCCGCGGCGACCAGAAGCTCCAGATCCTGGGCGGGGCTCGGGCTCATTTTCCGGCGATCGCCAGGGCGTCGATCAGCAGGGACGGCGCATTGGACGATCCCCGGATCTCAAGGTCGGAGCCTGGGACGAGGCGGGCGTACATCTCGATCAGATTACCCGCGACCGTGATCTCGCTGACCGGATAGGCCAGTTCCCCGTCCTCGAACCAGAAGCCCGAACACCCCACCGACCAGTCGCCGGTATTGCCGTTCAGGGAGGGGCCGAACATGGAGGTGATCAGCAGGCCCTTGCCGGCGCTGCGCATGAGGCTGGCCTGATCCTCGGTTCCAGGCTGGAGGGTCAGGTTGGAGACCCCGACGCCGGGGGGACCGGCCAGACCCCGGGAGGCGTGCCCGGTGGTCTCCAGGCCCAGTTGCCGGGCGGAGCTGGAGTTCAGCAGCCAGGTGGTGAGCACGCCCTTGTCGATGAGGTCCATGGCCTGGGTCGCCACGCCTTCGTCGTCGAAGGGGCTGGAGCCCAGGCCGCGGGGCCGGTGGGGGTCGTCGGTGATGGTGACGCCCGGCGCGAACACCGGCTGGCCGAGCTTGTCCTTCAGGAAGGACGAGCCCCGGGCGATGGAGGGGCCGGCGATGGCGTTGATCATCGGGCTGATGATCGACATGGCCAGGCGGTTTTCGAAGATCACCGGGGCGGTGGTCGAGCCGATCTTGCGCGAGCCCAGCCGCGCGGCGGCTCGGCGGCCAGCCTCGGTTCCGATGCCCTCGGGCCCTGGCAGATCGGCATGCCAGCGCACCGAGCGGCCGTCATAGCCGGTTTCCATGGTCTCGCCGTCGCCGGCGATGGCCGAGGCGCCGAGCGAGAAGCCTGACGCCTGATGGGACCCGACAAAGCCGTGGCTGGTGGCGATCAGCCACTTGGCGGTGGACCAGCCGGCCGTCGCGCCGTCGGAATTGACCACCCCGTCCACGGCGCGGGCGGCGGCCTCGGTGGCGCGGGCCCGGTCTTCCAACGTCTCGGGGGACAGTTCGGTGGGATCGTAGAGGTCAAGGTCCAGGTGCGGACCCTTGGCCAGGCGCTCGGCCGGGGCGAAGCCCGCATAGGGATCTTCCGGCGCCAGCCTGGCCATGGCCACTGCGCGGTCGACCAGCTTGGACAGCGCGTCGGGCGAGAGATCGGACCCCGACACCGTGGCCTGGCGCTGACCGACAAAGACCCGCAGGCCGAGATCGCGGCTTTCCTCCCGCTCGACCTCCTCCAGGGCGCCGGCCCTCACGGAGATGGAGAGGGACTGACGTTCAGCGGTGACGGCCTCGGCCGCATCGGCGCCGGCCTTGCGGGCGGCGGCGATCAGCTCGGCGAGCAGGTTTTGATCCATGCCTGCCATATGGCGAACCTCAGCGGGTCGGGCAAGCGCGCCGCGCGGCCTCAGGCGATGGCGAAGAACAGCAGGGCTACGCCGGCGAACACATAGGAGATCCAAGTCAGGGTGACGCCGATGGCCCTGGGGAAGGAGGCTCCGCCGCTCTGGGACAGGCCGATGGCGTGCATCACCCGGCCGGAGAACAGCACCAGGCCGGCCAGGTGCACCGCGAGCGGCGGCGCCTCCACCATGGCCAGGACGCCGATGGCGATCAGGCCGGCGGGGACATATTCGGTGGCGTTGCCGAAGGCCCGGATCGCCTGGGCCAGTTCGGGGATGCCGTCGTCGCCAAAGGCGACCTTGTGACGCTGGCGCTGGCGGACGACCAGCAGGGAGAGCGTCAACAGCAGGAAGAGGTGCAGGCCGGTCCAGAGCGCCGCGGCGTGTCCCGATGTGATCAGATTCATGAATACCCTTCCCTGACGCCCCGCGCCCCCGCGCAAGGCCCGCAGTTGGACTTGGAAAACGCCGGCAGGGCAAGGGCCAAGGGCTGGGCGGGGCGCTGGCGCCCCTTGTCGGTCGATGGACAGGACGGGCTTGCCGGGCCACATGGCGCAACCACCAGATCCCTTACAGGTTTCCCGATGCCCGTCGCCGCCCTGCCGCTCACTCACCTGTTGCTGGCGCTGGCGGTGGTGGCTGTGTGGGGGACCAATTTCGTGGTCATCAAGCAGGCCCTGACAGAGCTCCCGCCGCTGGCCTTCGCCGCGCTGCGGTTCACCTTCGCCCTTTTGCCCGCCGTCTTCTTCCTGCCGCGACCCAAGGTCCCGTGGCGACATCTGGCCGCCTACGGGGTCTTGATCGGCGCCGGCCAGTTTGGCCTGCTCTATATCGCCATGAACGGCGAGATCTCTCCGGGGCTCGCCTCACTGGTGGTGCAGGTGCAGGTCTTCTTCACCATCGGCCTGGCCATGGCCGCGACCGGGGAGCGGGTCAGGCTCTTCCAGATCGCGGCGCTCACGCTGGCCACCGCCGGGATCGGGGTGATCCTCGCCCATTCGGACCGCACCACCACGCCCCTTGGCCTGGCCCTGGTGATCCTGGCGGCCATGGGCTGGGCCGGCGGCAATCACGTGGCCAAGCTGAGCGGCCGGGTGAACATGCTGGCCTATGTGGTCTGGGCGAGCCTGTTCTCGGTCCCGCCGCTGGTGGCCATGTCCCTGGTCCTGGAGGGCTGGCCGGCCGTAAGCGCGGCGCTCGTCAAGGCGAGTCCTGCGGCCTGGGCGGCGGTGGCCTGGCAGTCGGCGGGCAACACCCTGTTCGGCTATGCCGCCTGGGGCTGGCTGCTGGCGCGCCATCCAGCCGCAACCATCACCCCCATGGCCCTGCTGGTGCCGGTGTTCGGCATGGGCGCCTCAGCCCTGCTGCTGGGGGAGGCCATGCCGATCTGGAAGATCGCTGCGGCCAGCCTGGTGATGGCCGGCCTCGCCCTCAACATCCTCTGGCCCATCGTCGCGGCCCGAAGGCTGCCGCCGCCCGCGGCCTGACGTTCCCCGTCTCCGTCATGGTCGGACTTGATCCGACCATCCATGAACACGGACGACGCGCGGTGTTCATGGGCCCTCGGGTCAAGCCCGAGGGCGACGGAAGTTGGCGCGTGCAGCCAGCCGTCAGCCCTTCAGGGGCGGCAGGCCGAGGCTCGCCCAGCGGTCGGTGACCCGGGCGACGGTGGCCGCGTCCATGTCGAGCTTTTCGCCCCATTCGCGGTGGGTTTCCGGCGGCCACTTGTTGGTGGCGTCCAGGCCGATCTTGGAGCCCAGGCCGCTCTCGGGCGAGGCGAAGTCGAGATAGTCGATGGGGGTGCCCTCCACGAGGGTGATGTCCCGGGCCGGGTCCATGCGGGTCGACAGCGCCCACATGACGTCTTTCCAGTCGCGGGCGTCGATGTCGTCGTCCACGACGATCACCCACTTGGTGTACATGAACTGCCGCAGATAGCTCCAGACGCCCATCATCACGCGCTTGGCGTGGCCGGGATAGGCCTTCTTCATGGAGACCACGGCGATCCGGTAGGAGCAGCCCTCCGGCGGCAGCCAGAAGTCGACGATCTCCGGAAACTGCTGGCGCAGCAGGGGAATGAAGACCTCGTTCAGGGCTTCGCCCAGCACGCTGGGCTCGTCCGGCGGACGGCCTGTGAAGGTGGTCAGATAGATCGGGTCGCGGCGCATGGTGATGGCGCTGACCTGGAAGACCGGAAACTTCTCGACCGAATTGTAGTAGCCGGTGTGGTCGCCGTAGGGACCTTCGTCAGCGTATTCGTCCAGCAGGACATGGCCCTCGATGACGATCTCGGCCTCGGCCGGCACCATCAGGGGAACGGTCTTGGCCGCCACCAGCTCGGCCTTGGCGCCGCGCATCAGCCCGGCGAACTGATATTCCGACAGGGTCTCAGGCACCGGCGTCACCGCCGCCAGGATGGTGCCGGGATCGGCGCCCAGGACCGCGCAGGCGGGCAGGGCGTCGGGCTTGCCGGCCGCTTTCCAGCGCCGGTGATGCTGGGCGCCGCCGCGGTGGGCCAGCCAGCGCATGATGGTGCGGTCCTTGCCCAAGACCTGCATGCGATAGATGCCGAGGTTGTAGTCGTCCTCCCGCTCGGTGGACGGCCCCTTGGTGACCACCAGGGGCCAGGTGATGAGCGGCGCAGGCTCGCCCGGCCAGCAGGTCTGGATGGGCAGCTTGGTCAGGTCGATCTGGTCGCCGGTCCAGACGATCTCCTGCACTGGCGCCTTCTTCACCGTGGCCGGGCGCATGGCCATGACGGTCTTGGCCAGCGGCAGCATGTCCAGCGCGTCCTTGAGCCCCCGGGGCGGCTCCGGCGCGCGGAGGAAGGCCAATAGCTCGCCCACCTCGCGCAGGTCGGCGGCCGTGGTCCGCTCGCGCCCTTCGAGCGTGACGCCCATGGCCACCCGCTTGACCGTGCCAAACAGGTTGACCAGGCAGGGCATGGGCGAGCGCTCGCCATCGGCACGGATGACGTTCTCGAACAAGACCGCAGGCCCGCCCTGCTTCAGCAGGCGGCGATGGATTTCGGTCATCTCCAGGACGGTGGAGACCGGCTCAGACACCCGCACCAGCTCGCCGGCGGCTTCCAGCTTGGCGATGAATTCCCGCAGCGACCGATAGGCCATGAGCCCTCCCAGGGTGATCTGATCCCAGGACTTAGGGCGGCCCTGGCCCGCTGTCACCCTTTGCGCCGGGCGGGCTTGCCGCTAGATTTCGCCCCCATGAAGCGCCTCGACCTCGACGACCTGCCGCCCAAGATCGCCCAGCTGCTGTCCGGCCTCGAGGAGGGGGAGGAGCTGGTCCTGGTCCAGGGCGGCGCGGTGGCCGGCCGGCTGCGCGGCGGCGCTGCGCCCGCGCCGGCGATCGAGGAAGAGCCCGAGCCGTACAACAACCAGCGGGCGGCCGAGATCTTCGAACAGTTCCGCTCGGCCGTGGAGGACGAGTTCTAGGCGCCGGGCGTCAGCCAAGCGCTCTGCGCGCCGCAGGCGCCCTCAAAAGACGGGACACAAAGAACACGAAGGGCCGCAAAGAACACAAAGACGTCGGCCGCGATGTCTTCGTGTCCTTGGCTTCCTTTGTGTCCTTCGTGTCCCCTCTTTTTCGGGCGCTGCGCGCCGAGGCGCGGGAAGCCCGGGCCTTCCCCTGGCCCCATTTGCTCCCCATGTTCGTCAAGTGACCCAACGGAATCCGGGCGGCCGTCAGAGCCTCCATCGTGGGGTCCATCATCAGGGAGACGACCATGTTCAAGCTTGCTTCAGCCGCGCTGGCCGCGGCGCTTCTGGCGACTCCGGTCCTCGCCGCGCCGGCCACCACGGGCCAGGCCACCGTCAATGTCACCAATCTCGATCCGGCCAACGCCGCCGACGCCCAGCGTCTGGAACGGCGGGTGGAGCGGGCCGCCTTCACTGCCTGCGGCGGTCACGAGGGCAGCGTGCGGGTGCTCAAGCGCACCGTGACGCGCTCGGGTTGCTACCAGGAGACCCTGGCCCAGGCCCGCGCCGCGGTGGGCATGGGCCAGCAGTACGCCGCCCGCTAGGGCTGCGTCTGGGCCGCCTCATAGGCCTTCGCCATCGCCTTGGTGACGAGCTTCCGCCACCGGCGTTCCAAGAGGTTGCGTAGCGACCCCGGATCGAGGCTTTCGATCCGGGCGAGCACGGTGGGATAGTTCTGATAGTGCGGGGTCAGATGGAAGGTGGCGGGCTCCGCCGCCATCAGCATCTCGCGCTCGTCGAAGCTCACGTCGCTCAGGACCAGGCTGGCGTCCTCGGCCCGCAGGCGGGTGAAGAACTTGCCGCGCACCTTGAAGGACGGATAACCGTAGGAGGTCCCCTCCTCGGCGCCGGGGAAGGCCAGGATGATGGCGCGCGCCTCGGCTTCGGTCATGGGGACCTCCCAGCAACTCAGTAGGCCAGCGCCACCCCGTCCTTGCGCATTTCGGTGGCTGCGGCATAGCGGCCGGGCCAGCGCTCGATGGCCTGATAGCCGCCGAAGCTGCCGTCGCTCTCGCCGATCTCCCAGCCCAGATCAGCCAGGGCCTTGCGGGTGGCGGCCGGCACGCCGCTTTCCAGGTGCAGTAGGCCGGTTCCCGGGGTGACCTCGCCGGTGGGCTCAGACCCGCCCCCGTGGCGCCAGCGGGGGCTGTCGCCGGCCTCCTGCAGTGAGAGGTCGAAGTCGACCATGTTGGAGATGATCTGGGCCTGGCCCTGGGGCTGCATGTCGCCGCCCATGATGCCGAAAGACAACCACGGCGCCCCGTCCTTCACCGCGAAGCCCGGGATGATGGTCTGGAAGGGCCGCTTGGCCGGCGCATAGACATTGGGGTGGCCGTCGGTCAGGGCGAACATCTCGCCACGGTTCTGCAGCATGAAGCCCAGGCCGTCGGGTGCAAGGCCGGAGCCCATCCCGCGATAATTGGACTGGATGATCGAGACCATCATCCCGTCCTTGTCGGCGGTGGTGAAATAGGTGGTGTCGCCCCGGGTCGGCGCCTGACCGGCATAGACGGTCTGCAGGATGGAGTCGGGGCGGATCAGCCGGGCGCGCTCGGCGGCGTAGTCCTTGGAGATCAGCCAGTCGGCCGGCACGTCATAGAAGGACGGGTCGGCGTAGTAGCGGGCGCGGTCCTCGAAGGCCAGGCGCTTGGCCTCGGCCCCGTGGTGGATGGCGGCGGCCGACTGGAAGCCCATGCCGCGGATGTCAAACCGCTCCATGATGTTGAGGGCCTGCAGGGTGGCCAGGCCCTGGCTGTTGGGGCCGAGGCTGTAGACGTCGACCCCGCGATAGTTGCTGGAATAGGCCTTCGTCCATTCCGCCCGGTGGGCGGCGAGGTCGGCCTTGGTCATCCAGCCGCCGATGCGGCGGAAATAGCGCTCGATGGTTTCGGCGATCTCGCCCTCATAGAAGGCGTCGCGGCCCCCCTGCGCGATCAGGCCATAGGTGCGGGCCAGCGCGGGGTTCTTGAAGATTTCGCCCTCGCGGGGCGTCGCGCCGTCGGGCGCCCAGACGGCCTTGAAGTTGTCGACCTCCTCGATGCCCAGCTTGCCGCCGGTGAAGTTGGCGTAGCTGCGCTGCAGGTAGTAGCCGACATTCTGGCTGATGGGCGCGCCCTCGCTGGCATGGGCGATGGCCGGGGCGAACAGGTCCTTCCAGGGCAGCTTGCCGTAGCGCTCGTGCAGGGTCCACCAGGCGTCCACGGCGCCAGGCACGCTGACGGCGATGGCGCCGTGGGAGGGGATGAGGCCGTTCTTGGCGCGGCTGCGCACCGTCTCCAGGGACAGGCCGCGCGGACTGCGTCCCGAGCCGTTCAGGCCGACGACCTCTTTCGTCTTCGGGTCCCACAGCATCACGAAACAGTCGCCGCCGATGCCACAGGCGATGGGCTCGGCATAGCCCAGCACTGCATTGGCCGCGATGGCCGCATCCACCGCCGAGCCCCCGGCCCGCAGGATGTCGATGGCCGCCAGCGTCGCCAGCGGGTGGGCCGTGGCCGCCGCCCCATGGGTTCCCCAGGCCGCGCTGCGGCTGGCGAAGGTCGCCCCGTCAATCCGGTCGCCTGGGGCCACATCGGGCCGGTCGCGGTTGGGCGTCTCGTTCCGCGTCTGACCCTGGGCGGCGCCAGCCATCAGCGCCCCGGGCAAGGCGGCGGGCAGGGCGGCCAGAAAGGTGCGGCGACGCATGGGCAGGCTCCGGTTCAGCGATGTAACAGCGCCGTCACTATAGGCGCCACAGCCAGGACCGATGCTAGTCCCCGAGTTGGATATTCAGGGCCGCGAGGGCGTCGGCGATGGGAATGAACAGATTGATGCCCGTCGGCGCGCTACCCGGCTGGAAACTCGCCACCGTAATCGCGATCACCTGGCCGCGACTATCCAGCAGCGGACCGCCACTACTGCCAGGGTTTACCGTCACGTCACTTTGAATGAAGCGGAGGCCGTCGGTCACCCTTGTGGCCGAAACAATGCCCCGCGTGATTGTGCCCTCGAACGCCTCGTCCAGCGGTGTGCCTACAGCATAGACCTCGTCTCCAGCTTGCGGTGGGTTCAGCTCCAGCCGTAGCGGCGCATGGCCCTGAGGCGTCGCGATCTTGATCAGCGCCACATCGCGACGGGGATCGCTGCGAACGACCTCGCCCAGGGCCTCGGTCCCATCGGTCCAGCGAATCTTGACGTATTTCGAGCGCCCAACGACGTGGGCGTTGGTCAGAATCTCGCCGCTCGAGGACACTAGGAATCCGCTGCCATGGCCGGCGTCCGAGAGGACGGAAACCGCCGATTGGGCGGCGGCGGCTGGTGGTTTTGGCCGCCCGCTGGACGCGGTCAGCCGCAACTGCGACCATTGTTGAACGGTCGAATGTGGCGCACCGGGGTCAGTGATGACCTGCTGACGGAAATCGTCATTTGCCAGCAAGGCCACGGCATTCTCGCGAAACGCGCCGTGCAACAGCCTGTCGATGCCGTCCTCGTACCCTGAGTGAAGTCTGTGCCCGGCTTGCGTTTTGACGCGGGAGACCAGTCGGCGCTGCAAAGGATCGTAGATCTGCCACTCGATGGTCAGAATCATCTCGCCCCGGAAGCTTTGCGCTCCGACGTCTGGATCAGAGACGCAAAGACGAGCCTCGACATTATCGACGGCCACTCCGAGCAGAAGGCTGTCTGCGGGCCGTGAAGCCTCAAAAAGGTTATCGCCTTCTGTCGGAAGGCCCAGACGCGCGGCCTCCTCATTTAGGATCGCCGAGAATCGAGACAGGTCCCAGTCCTGCTCTTCCGCCTTCCAGTAGAGC
The DNA here is from genome assembly GCA_002363865.1 of Caulobacteraceae bacterium UBA3198. Classification (GTDB taxonomy): domain Bacteria; phylum Pseudomonadota; class Alphaproteobacteria; order Caulobacterales; family Caulobacteraceae; genus Phenylobacterium. The sequence continues at coordinate 81,666 of DEWY01000006.1, read as the reverse complement.
GGCGCAGGAATCACATCGCAGAAGAGCCACGTTCCGCCCTTGCCCCAGACCTGCCCATCGCGCAGGCGAAAAACGAGCCGGTCGAGCTTTAGGAGTCGTGCGCTGCCGGCGTTTTCGATTGGCGTGGGCACGACGGAAGGCGGCAGCGGCAAAGGCGCTGCAATGGCGCTTCCGGCCCAAATGGCGCCCAGCAGCATCGAAGCCCAGGCCAGCCGCAATCCCAACCTCATGACACCCCTCCAGTTCCCCCTCTGTTCTAGGAGGCTGGGCCTAGCCCGGCAAGCTCCATACCGCCGTCTTCTTGACCTCCTGGTCCTCTAGCTCTCGCGTCGTGGCGACCTGGTATTCGGCGAGTTTGACCAGGCCTTCGCGGGGGAAATAGCTGCGGCCGGGGTCGCCGATCAGGACCGTGGCGCCGGCCGCCTTGACCTCTCCCAGCCAGGCCATGACCCGGGCGGCCAGGGGCTTTTCGTAGCAGATGTCGCCCGCGAGGATGACGTCGGCCAGCGGGGGCGGGGCGTCCAGCAGGTCGGCGCTGGTATAGTCGCAGGCCACCCCGTTGGCCGGCGCGTTCAGGGCGAGCGCCGCGCCGCAATAGGCGTCGATGTCGGCGGCCAGCACGTGGGCCGCGCCGGCCCTGGCCGCGGCGATGGCGACGATGCCGGAGCCTGAGGCGAAGTCGATGACGCGCTTGCCGGCGACGATGTGGGGATTGTCGAGGATGTAGCGGGCCAGAGCCTGACCGCCGGCCCAGGCGAAGGCCCAGAAGGGCGGCGGCAGGCCGATCTCCTCCAGGGCCTCTTCGGTCATCTTCCAGATGGGCGTGATCTCGTCGGCCAGATGCAGGACGAGCTCAGGGGTGTGCGGCGGCGCCTGCTGGCGGGTATTGGCCAGGATGAAGGCGCGGCGGCCCTCTGGGGTCTGCTCGATCACGCCGCTCTCCTGCACCTTGCGTCGATGGCGAGTGGCGAAGAACCGGGCTCAGCGCAAGGGGAATGATCAGGCCGGCGCCAGACCGCCGGAGACGCCCTTGGAAGCGGCCAGGCGCAGCACCTCCAGATAGCCGCCGCGGATCTCCATCTGCGGGCCCAGTCCCTTGGCCAGCAGCAGGCGGTGAGCCCGGGGCAGGTTGTAACAGGGCAGGTGCATGAAGATGTGGTGCTCGCAGTGATAGTTCACCCAGTAGGGGGCGATCAGGGCCCGCTCCACCGGCCCGGCGTAGGTGGTGCGGGCGCAGCGGAACGGGTCGCGCTCGTCCCGGGCCACACAGGCGTGTTCGGCGATGTTCCGCAGGCGGGTGATCATCTGCATCCAGGTGGCCTGGGGCAGGAGCCACAGGACGAACCAGGCCCACCACAGGCCGAACGGCGCGGTGAGCGCGATGGTGATGGCCGCGCCGATCAGCATGCGCCGCTTGCGCACGATTTCGGCCTGCAGGATCGGCAGGAGCGGTTCGCCGGCCTTGCGGGCGGCCAGCTGGCTGCGCGCCAGGCCGAAGCGCTGCTTGAACCAGGTCTGGCCGGTCAGGTCGCGGATGATCTTGCGGCGCAGGGAGGTGGGTGTGATCGGGAAGGGCGCCGAGAGGACGAGGTCGGGATCCTCGGTCTGCTGGACGAACTTGTGATGGGTCAGGTGATAGGGGCGATAGCGATGCAGGCCCCCGGTTGTCAGGTTCTCGCCGGCCCAGTCATTGACCTTGAGGTTGCGATGCAGGGCCCCATGGGCGGCGTCGTGCATCAGGACGGCGAGACCCAGCTGACGTCCGCCGATGATCATGATGGCGAGCGGCAGGGTCAGCGGCCAGATCACGACCATGGCCGCGGCGGCCAGGATCACCCCCCAGGCGTGGGCGATGAGCGCCAGGCCCTTCCAGTTCGACCGGTTGGACAGGCTCGCCCATTCCTGGGCGCTGAACAGGGTCTTGGGGTCTATGCGCGGGGCGACGGCCATGGACGCAGTTTGCCACGATTTTTGGCGCCCCGGTAGAATGACGCTGCGTCAGGCGCTCTTCGCCCGGGCGGCCAGGCTTCGCAAAACCTGCTCGCTGGCGGCGTCGGCGGGGTAGAAGAACTCGATCCGCAGGTCGTCGGCCGCCGTGTCGGCTGGAGCGCCGAACCTCGCCACTGTGGAGACGAGATCGAGCTTCAGGCCTGCGCCCCGGATCTGCAGGATCAGAGCTGCGCCAGGCGCGGCGTGGATGGCGACGCCCTCGGACCCCTGGGCCTTCAGGGCCGCCACGGTGGCGTCCAGCTCGGCGCGCATGGGGCCAGGCGGCGCCCGCCAGGCTTCCGCCTCGGCCAGGGCTCGGAAATGAGCGACCAGCTGACCCCAATTGGCCACAGCGGCGCGGAAGGTGGGGCTCTCGCAGGCGGCCCGGATCAGGCTGACCTTGGCGTCCAGGCCGCCATCGCTGAGGAGGGAGCCGAACAGCAGGGCGGCCGGGGCGTTGGCCGCCAGCGGCCGCCAGGCGCGGTCCACGGCGAAGGCCGGAAAGGGCTCATGAGCCGACAGGGCCAGCTGCGTCACCCGACGGACCATGGCCGCGGCCTCGTCGGTATAGGCGCTCTCCCCGTGAGCCGGGGCGAAGCCGGCGGCCAGCAGCAGGGCGTTCACGTCCTGCAGGGCCAGATCAAGCGCCAGGGCCAGCCGTCCGACCATGTCCCGGGACGGGCGGGTGCGGCCGGTCTCCAGGAAAGACACGTGGCGCTGGGAGACCTGGGCGGCCAGGGACAGGCCGAGCTGTGACAGGCCGCGCTGGCGGCGCAGGCGCGCGAGCATGGCGGGGAAGTCGGCCACGGGCCGGGCGGCGACAAGGGCCATGCGGTCTCCAGGACGTCAGCGGCGGATCGACCCGCACCCTGGCCGAACCGCGTTCGCCTCTCAATGACGTGTCAGGTCATAGGGCCGTCAGAACAGGCCCTGCGGCCCGCTCCAGGCGCCGGCTGCGAGCGCCAGGAAGAGGGCGAGCCCGGCGACGCCGTTGGACTTGAACAAGGCCAGGGCGCCGACCGGATCCTGCAGGCTCACCTGGGCGGCCTGTCGGGACAGATGCAGGCCAAACAGGGCCACGGGCGGCAGGAAGAGGGGGCCCAGGCCCCCGGTCCAGGCCGCGGCCAGGGCCGTCACAAAGGCGAGCACATAGAAGACCAGGACCGCCTTGGGCGTGGCTTCCCCCAGACGGCGCACCGAGGACTTCACCCCGGCGAGCGCATCGTCCTCCAGATCCTGAATGGCGTAGATGGTGTCATAGCCGAGCGTCCAGAAGAAGCCGGCGGCGTAGAGCAGCAGGGCCGGGAGCTGCAGGCCGCCGGTCACCGCGGCGAAGCCCAGCAGGGCGCCCCAGTTGAAGGTCAGGCCAAGCCAGGCCTGAGGCCACCAGGTGATCCGCTTCATGAACGGATAGGCCGCCACCAGGGCCAGGGAGCCGACCCCCAGGGCGATGGCGAAGGGCGGCATGGCGAGCAGGATGGCCAGGGAGACGAGGCAGCAGCCGATGACGAAGGCCCAGGCCTGGCGCACGCTGATGTGGCCCGAGGGGATCGGCCGACCCGCGGTGCGCGAAACCTTGGCGTCGAAATCCCGGTCGACAATGTCGTTATAGGCGCAGCCGGCCGCCCGCATCAGGGCCGCGCCCACGAAGAAGGCGATCAGCCAACGCCAGTCGGGCAGCTTGCCCTCCATGGCGCCGGCCAGCGCGATTCCCTGCCAGCCGGGCAGCATCAGCAGCCAGATTCCGGTGGGCCGGTCGAAGCGGCCGAGCTTCAACCAGGGGCGCAGGGCGGGCGGCGCGTGGCGGTCCACCCAGTTGTCGGGGGCCGCATCAGGCAAGGGGGCGATCATGCCCCTCCTCCTACCAGATCGTGTCTTCGGCGCCTCAGTGAAAGCGGTTGGTAAAACCATGTTCAACGCGCGGTTGACTGCGATTCCCGCCCCGCCTAGCTTCCGGCCGTCCACCACCCGCGACCAGACAGGAGGGTTCGCATGACAATGCATCTTGCACCGAACCCTCACCGCTGCGTCGCCGCGACCCGAACCTAGCTCAGAGCTCCGCTCGAGCGGATCTTCCCGGGCCGGCGCCTCCCCAGGCTTCCGACCCTCAGGAATTTCCCCGTGTTCGTCCGCACCCGCCGGGACGTCTGCTCCCGGCCCTCTTCGCATTCCGCCCTATTTCGCGCCCCGTTCGCGCGCCTGCGGTCCTGCGCCCTTTCCGCCGGTCTGATGACCCGCGGCCCAGATGTTTGGCCATTTCCATGACCCACGAATTCTTCGACGAAGACGAAGGCGTCACCCGACCCCGCCCCTTGGGCAATATGGCCGTGATCGGCTTCATGTGGCGCCAATGGATGGTGGACAAGCCGCGCTTCTTCACCGCCGCCTCCCTGTTCCTGGTGGGCACGGCCTGTGACCTGTCCATCCCCTGGGCGGCCGGCGCCCTGGTGGACGCGGTGTCCTCGCCCGACCGGCTGACGCAGGCCGCCTGGACCGCCTGGGCGTTCCTGACCGGGCTCTATGTAGTCTATTACGGCGTCCGCACCACGGGCTTCCGCATCCTGAACGGCTTCTACGCCCGGATCATGGAGCGGATCGTGACGCAGGGTTTCGAGCGGGTGCAGTCCTTCTCGGCCGACTGGCATGGCTCCAACTATGCCGGCGCGACAGTGCGCAAGGTCTCCCGGGCCATGTGGGGCTATGACAGCGCCTCTGACGCCCTGCTGCTGATGCTCATGCCGACCCTGATCGTGCTGGGGGGCCTGGCGGTCTCCATGACCGTGCGCTGGCCCCTGGCCGGCCTGTTCACCGCCACAGTGGTGATCATCTTCGCGGTCTATAACGTCGTCACCGCGACCTACTATGTCCGGCCGGTCAACCTGGTCTCCAACGCGCTGGACTCCCAGATCGGCGCCTCCCTGGCCGACGCCATCGGCGCCAACCCCACGGTCAAGGCCTTCGGCGCCGAGGCCCGCGAGGGCCAGCGGTTCGCCGGCACGGTGGCGCAGTGGCGGGTGGCGGTGATCCGCACCTGGAACCGGTTCAATCTGGTGGGCCTGGGTCAGAACGTCCTGCTGGTCATCCTGCAGGGGGGGCTGACGGGGCTGATCCTGTGGGCCTGGACGCAGGGCCAGGCCACGGCCGGCGACGTGGCCTTCGCCATCACCTCCTTCATGCTGATGGCCGGCTATATGCGGAACTTCAGCGAGATCACCCGCATGCTGCAGAAGGGCCTCGACGACCTGCTGGACGTGGCCGTCTATATGCGCACCGACCCGCAGCTGGCCGACAAGCCGGGCGCCCCGCCCTTCCAGGGCCTGGAGGGCGCCGTCACCTTCGACCGGGTGAGCTTCGGCTATGCCGGCCAGGGCGAGCGGCTCTATCAGGACTTCAGCCTGGCCGTGGCGCCGGGCGAGCGGATCGCGCTGGTCGGGCCCACGGGCTCGGGCAAGTCGACCTTCGTCAAGCTTCTCCAGCGGCTGCACGACCTGGACGGCGGCCGGATCCTGATCGACGGGCAGGACACCGCCCATGTGACGCAAGGCTCCCTGCGCCGGGCCATCGCCGTGGTGCCGCAGGATCCGTCGCTGTTCCACCGCAGCATCGGTGAGAACATCGCCTATGCGCGGCCGGACGCCAGTCCCGATGAGGTGGCCCTGGCCGCCCGCCGGGCGAGGGCCCATGACTTCATCGCCCGCCTGCCCCAGGGGTACGAAACCCTGGTGGGCGAGCGCGGCGTCAAGCTGTCGGGCGGCGAACGGCAGCGGGTGGCCATCGCCCGGGCCTTCCTGGCCGACGCCCCGATCCTGGTTCTAGACGAGGCCACCTCGTCCCTGGACGTGGAGACCGAACGTCAGGTCCAGGCGGCCACCGAGGAGCTGATGGCCGGCCGCACGACCATCGTCATCGCCCACCGGCTTTCGACGATCCGCAGCGCCGACCGGATCCTGGTCTTCGACCGGGGCCGCATCATCGAGGAGGGCCGCCACGGAGAGCTGCTCGCCCGCGGCGGCGCCTATGCCCGCCTGCACGCCGTCTCCGAAGCCGCCGAATGACCGCCAGATCGAGAAGACCATGACTGAACATTATGACGACACCGACGATGTGGCCGAGCGGACCCTTTCAAACAGGCAGGTGCTGGGCTTCATCGGCGCCTTCTGGCTGCGGCGGCCGGTCCTGTTCTGGACCTCGGTCGCCCTGACCCTGGTGGCCATCGGCTTCGACCTCGCCCTGCCCTGGGCGGCGGGGCGGCTGATGGACATCGTGGCCGCAGGCCCCGACCAGGCCGACCTCGCCTGGCGGGCCTGGGCCATCTTCATTGGCGTCTTCCTGGCCTTCACCATGGTGCGCAACATCGCCTTCCGGTTCTGGAATCCGATGGCGGCGGCCAATATGAAGGACATGACCGACGAGGGCTTCCAGCGGGTCCAGTCCTATTCTTCGGACTGGCACGCCAACACCTTCGCCGGCTCCACCGTGCGACGGCTCAGCCGGGGCATGTGGGGCTATGACATGGTCTCCGACGCGGTGATCCTGTGGCTGGGACCGGCCCTGATCGTGCTGATCGGCCTGTCGGTGATGATGATCGCCCGCTGGCCGATGGTGGGCTTCTTCTCCCTGGCGGTGGTGATCCTCTATCTCGTGTCCAACCTCTGGCTGACCACGGTCTATGTGCGGCCGGCCAACCTGAAGTCGGTGGCGCTGGACTCGCGGATTGGCGGGGCCCTGTCCGATTCGATCGGCTCCAACCCGACGGTGAAGGCCTTCGGCGCCGAGGCCCGGGAAGAGGCCCGGATCGGGGGGATCACGGCCCTGTGGCGGCGGCTGACGCTGACCACCTGGACCCGGTTCATCAATGTCTGGCTGTGGCACAACCTGATGCTGGTGGGCCTGCAGGCGGGTTTGACGGGGCTGCTGCTGCGGTTGTGGTCTCAGGGCCAGGCCAGCGCCGGCGACGTGGTTTTCGCCATCACCGCCTTCATGCTGATGAGCGGCTATCTGCGCAACCTGGGGGAAAACATCCGGATGATGCAGAAGGGGCTCGACGATGTGGAGGACATCGCCCGCTACGCCGTCACCGAGCCCGAGGTGGCTGACGCCCCTGACGCCACGGTCTTCCGCGGCGAGCGAGGGGAGATCGCCTTCGACCGGGTGACCTTTGGCTACAAGGCCGCGGCTGGGGCCCTCTATGAGAACTTCACCCTGATCGTCGCGCCGGGGGAAAAGGTCGCCCTGGTCGGCGCCACGGGGGCGGGCAAGTCCACCTTCGTCAAGCTGCTGCAGCGGCTCTATGACCTGCAGTCGGGGCGGATCCTCATCGATGGCCAGGACATCTCCAGGGTGAGCCAGGCCTCCCTGCGCCGGTCGATCGCGCTCGTGCCCCAGGACCCGGCCCTGTTCCACCGCACCATCGCCGAGAACATCGCCTATGCGCGCCCCGACGCCCGGCCGGAGGAGGTGGCCGCCGCAGCTAGGCGGGCCCGGGCGCACGACTTCATCATGCGCCTGCCCAAGGGTTATGAGACCCTGGTGGGCGAGCGGGGCGTAAAGCTGTCGGGCGGCGAGCGCCAGCGGGTGGCCCTGGCCAGGGCCTTCCTGGCCAATGCGCCGATCCTGGTGCTGGACGAGGCCACATCGTCCCTGGACGTGGAGACCGAGCGCGACGTGCAGGGCGCCATGGAGGAACTGATGGCCGGGCGGACGACCATCGTCATCGCTCACCGCCTCTCCACCATCCGCGGCGCCGACCGCATCCTGGTCTTCGAGGGCGGCCGGGTGGTGGAGGAGGGGCGTCACGCCGAACTGGTGGCCAAGGGCGGGGCCTATGCCCGGCTGCACGCGGTCACCGAAGGGGTCGGCTAGGTTGTGCGTGACGGGGCGGGCTGAATAGGCCACCGTCTGTCCGCTCGGGGTGGGGCTCTGGATGATCGGAGCGCCCTTTGAGCTATGCCGACAACGTTGTGCGCTGGTTGCGCGAGCGGCTCGACCGGGACCCGCCGCTCGCCCAGCCCCGCGAACTGACCCTGGCCTTGCGCGTCCTGGCCCTGTGGCGCGCCTCGGTGATCGTCGACGCCTTCGTGGCGCATCACGGGCGGGTCGTGCTGCAGGGGCCGTTCGCCGGCATGGCCTATGTGGAGGGCGCGACAGAGGGCGCCCTGGCCCCGCGTCTGCTCGGGACCTACGAGGCCGAGCTCCATCCCTATCTGCTCGCCCTGGCCGCCGAAGGGCTCGACCGCGTCGTCGATGTGGGCAGCGCGGAGGGCTACTACGCCATCGGCATGGCGTTGCTGGCCCGGGACACCCAGGTCTACGCCTTCGACACCGCGCCCAAGGCCCGCGCCGCCTGCGCCCAGATGGCCGCTCTCAACGGGGTCGCCGACCGGGTGGTCATTGGCGAGACCCTCAAGCCTGAGGACCTCGAGGCCTATGGGGGTCCACGAAGCCTGGTCCTGATGGATGTGGAGGGCGCCGAGGAGGAGCTGCTGCGCCCCGACCTCAGTCCGGCCCTGGCCCACACCCATATCATCGTCGAGGCGCATGAGGTCTATCGCCCCGGCGTGGCGGCCCGCCTCACCGAGCGCTTCGCCCCGACCCACCATGTCACCCAGTTGGCGATGGGCGGCCGGACCCTGCCGCTGCCGGACTGGCTGATGGCTTCGAACCATCTCGATCAACTGCTGGCAGTCTGGGAATGGCGGCTTGGGCCCACGCCCTGGCTGGTGATGCGCCCTAAGTCGCTCAACGCCTGAGCGCGGCCTCCAGGGCGGGGGCGAAGTCGCCGCGGGGTTCGGCCGCCACCTCGGCCAGGCCCAGCCAGCCGGCCATCAGACGCAGCTCGACGGCCAGGCGCTCAGCGGTGTCGGGCGTGGCGTCCGGCTCGGCGTGAGCCGCCATCACCCGCAAGACGCCGGCCTTGCGGTCAGCCTTCAGATCGACCCGGGCGGTGATCGCTTCGTCCTCCAGGAACGGGAGGACGTAGTAGCCGTGGGTGCGCTTCTCGGCCGGGGTGTAAATCTCCAGCCGCACGCGAACCCCAAACAGCCGCTCCGTCCGCTCCCGAAACCAGATCAGATTGTCGAAGGGCGACAGTAGGGCCGTCCCGGCGATCCGCCTCTGCCGACGGGCGGCGGGGTCGAGATAGGCGGTCTGATCCCAGCCCCGCACGGCTACGGGGACCAACTCGCCCGCCTCCACCAGTTCAGCGATCCGCGCCCGAGCGTCGGCCGGCGTCATGCGGAAATAGTCGCGCAGGTCCCGTTCGGTGGCCACGCCCTGGGCCTTGGCGGCGATCCGCAGCAGCGCCCGCTGGGCGTCCGCCCGGGACGGCGTCGGGGCGTCATGCACCTCGGCCGGCAGCACCTTGTGCGGCAGGCCATAGACCCGCTCGAAGGTCGCGCGCCTTGTGGCGGTGGTCAGCCGCCCGGTCCAGAAGAGACATTCGGCCGCCCGCTTGGCCTCGCTCCAGCCCCACCAGCCGCCGGCGCCGCGGGCGCCGAGCTCCAGCTCCGAGGCTGAAAGGGGACCACGCTCCGCCACCGCGCCCAGGGCCCGCTCCATCAGGGCGGGATGGTCCCGCAGGAACCGGGCGACGCCCTTCCACACGCCGACTCCTTCACGCGCATCCTCCATCCGCCAGCGCAGGAGCGGCTGGGTGGACAGGGGCAGGAGTGAGGCCTCATGGGCCCAGTATTCGAAGAAGGCCGGACGCTTGCCCCAGGCCAGGCCCTCCAGGGCGTCGCGAGGATAGGCGCCCAGGCGGGAGAAGAAGGGCAGGTAGTGGGTTCGCGAGACCACATTGACCGAGTCGATCTGCACCACCCCCAGGCGGTCCATGATCTGGACCAGATGACGACGGCCGGGCGAGGCCGGCCGCGGGCGCCCGAACCCCTGGGCGGCCAGGGCGATCCGGCGCGCCTGGGCCGCGCTCAATGCACCAGCCGGGGCGCTACGCTTCAGGGGCAAAGTCGCCCGTCGCTCAGGGCGGCGATCTCGAAGGGAAAGAGCACCTGCGGGTCCGGGGGCTCGACGCTGCGGGCCAGGCCAGGCTCCCCCAGGGCCTTGATCAGGTGGCGGATGACGTTCAGCCGCGCGGTCTTCTTGTGGTCGGCCTTGACGCAGACCCAGGGAGCCTGGGCGGTGTCGGTGCGCCGCAGCATCTCGTCGCGGGCGGCGGAATAGTCGTCCCAGCGGGGCTGGGCGAACTCATCCAGCGGGCTCGACTTCAGCACCTTCAAGGGATCGTCCTTGCGCTCGGCCAGACGGTCGGCCTGCTCGGCCTTGCTGACGTCCATCCAGATCTTCACCAGGTGGATGCCGCTGGCCACCAGCATCTGCTCGAACAGCGGAACCTCGCGCAGGAAGTCCTCCTGCTCGGCCAACGTGGAAAAGCCCATCACCCGCTCGACGCCGGCCCGGTTGTACCAGGAGCGGTTGAAGATCGCGAACTGGCCGCCCGCGGGCAGGTGGCTGACATAGCGCTGGAAATACCACTGGGTCCGCTCGATGTCCGAGGGCTTGGACAGCGCCACCACCCGGGTGGCCCGGACGGACATGTGCTCGGTGATCCGCTGGATCGTTCCGTCCTTGCCGGCCGCGTCCCGGCCCTCAAAGATGACCAGCACCTTCTGGCCCTCGGCCAGGGCCTGCTGCTGCAGTTTCACCAGCGCCAGCTGCAGCCGGGGCAGGGCCTCGTCATAGGTCTCGTCGGTCTTCGCGGATTTGCTCATGAGGAAAGCCTACGCCGGAGACGGGTGGGTGCGCCATGATCTATGCGACCGCGCTCCCGCCTGTTTAGAAGACCCTCATGATCCGTCTGTTCGTCACCCATGATCTGGCGCCCGGCGCCCGGCTCGGCCTCAACCCGGACCAGAGCCGCTATGTGATCACCGTCATGCGCCGGGCGTCGGGTGATCCCCTGCTGGTCTTCAACGGCCGGGACGGGGAGTGGCGCGCCGTGGTCGCCGAAAGCGGCAAGCGTGGCGCAGTACTGCAGGTCGAAGCCCGCACGAAGCCGCAGACCCTGGGCCCCGACCTCGACCTCGTCGTCGCCACCGTCAAGCGGGCGCGGTTGGAAACCATCGTCGAAAAGGCCTGCGAGCTCGGCGCCCGGAGGGTGCGCCTGGTGATCACCGAACGGACCAACCCCGATCACATCCGTCTGCCGCGGCTGAACGCCATCGCCGTGGAGGCCGCCGAACAGACTGGCCGGATCGACCTGCCGGAGATCACGGAGCCGGCGCGGCTGGGCGCCGTGCTGGACGCCTGGGAGCCCGGGCGGCGGCTGCTGTTCTGCGATGAGGCGGGCGACGCGCCGCCGGTTCTGGAAGCCTTGCGCGGTCAGCCAGCTGGGCCCTGGACGGTGTTGATCGGGCCGGAGGGCGGGTTTTCTCCTGCCGAGCGCGAACGGCTGCGCAGCCTGGAGGCGGCCGTGCCTGCGACCCTCGGCCCACGGATATTGCGGGCCGACACCGCGGCGATCAGCGCGCTGACCCTGTGGCAAAGCGTCTGCGGGGACTGGCGCGAACCCGCCGCCTCTGATTGAGGGACCATTGCGCTTCGCCATCGTTGCGCCCACTTCAGCGAACGGCGTAAAGATCGCCGCCGCTATCGGGCCTCGGCCGTGGCGAGAATCTTGGCGGGCTGGGGAGAGAGTCATGGCCGACGTCATCTGCGACGAGCGCCCTTTGGTGTTCGAGGATCTGGTGGCTTGGTTCGCCAACGGCTCCAAGGCCAAGGCGGACTGGCGCATCGGCGCCGAGCACGAGAAGTTCCCCTTCTATCTCAAGGATCATTCGCCGGTTCCCTATGAGGGACCCAATGGCATCCACGCCCTGCTCACCGGGCTGATGCGGTTTGGCTGGCAGGGCGTGTTCGAAGGCGACACCCTGATCGGGCTGGAGCGCAACGGCGCCAATGTGAGTCTGGAGCCCGGCGGCCAGTTCGAGCTGTCCGGCGCGCCGCTGCGCGACCTGCATGAAATCTGCGACGAGACCGGCGGCCACCTGTCCGAGGTCAAGGCCGTGGCCGACGAGCTCGGCCTGGGCTTCCTTGGGTTCGGCTTCACGCCCACCTGGACGCGGGATCAGATCCCGGTGATGCCCAAGGGCCGCTACAAGATCATGCGCGCCTATATGCCCAAGGTCGGCGGCATGGGCCTGGACATGATGTTCCGCACCTGCACGGTGCAGGTGAATCTGGACTTCGGGTCCGAGGCCGACATGGTCAAGAAGTTCCGGACCAGCCTGGCCCTGCAGCCGGTGGCCACGGCGCTGTTCGCCAACTCCCCCTTCACCGAAGGCAAGCCCAACGGGTTCCTGTCGGCGCGGGCCAATGTCTGGACCGATGTGGACCCCGACCGGACCGGCATGCTCGACTTCGTGTTCAAGGACGGCTTCGGCTTCGAGACCTACGCCAACTACGCCCTCGACGTGCCCATGTACTTCGTCAAGCGCGAGGGCCGTTATATCGACGTGGCCGGCCGCTCGTTCCGCGAGTTCATGGAAGGCCGGCTGCCCGAGCTGCCCGGCGAACGCCCGACCATCAAGGACTGGGCTGACCACGTCACCACCATCTTCCCCGAGGTGCGGCTCAAATATTATCTGGAGATGCGCGGCGCTGACGCCGGGCCCTGGAGCCGTCTCTGCGCGCTACCGGCGCTTTGGACGGGCCTCCTCTATGATCAGGCGGCCCTCGATGCGGCCTGGGATCTTTGCAAGGGGTGGTCTGTCGAAGACCATGAGGGCCTGCGCGCCCAGGCGGCCAAGGTCGGCCTCAAGGCGCAGATCGACGGGCGCACCCTGCAGGACGTGGCCAAGGACGTCCTGGTCATCGCCCGCCAGGGGCTGAAGGCCCGCAACCGCCTCAGCGGCGGCATGGTCGATGAGACCGGCTATCTGGCCGAGCTTGAGGACATCGCCGACACCGGTCTCACCCCGGCCGAGCGGATGCTCGAGCAGTATCACGGGGCCTGGAAGGGCGATCTTTCGAAGGCCTACGAAACGATGGCCTTCTGAGGCGAGGCGCCGACTTGGCGGCCAGAAACCGGCGACGCCGTCAGACAAGTGACGCATCGGTTCGTTAGAGGTCACCGCCATGACCCAGACCCGCCGTTTCGCCCGACTCGCCATCCTCGCCGCCTTCGCCGCGGGTTCGGCGCTCGCCCATGAGAGCCCCGCCCACCATGCGACGGCGCTGGTGGCCGTCGGGGCGGAGGCCGACGAGGCCGCCACCGTCGATCCGGCGGCGCGCCGCTGGCTGGCCGGCGACCACCATGTTCACAGCCGCTACAGCGTCGGCTGGACGCCCGATCCGGCCGGCGGCCCGCCCACGCCGGAAATCGCCGGCGACGCCATCTATCCGATCCCGACCAATGCGGCCATGGCCGCTCGCTACGGCCTGTCCTGGATGGTCTCCACAGATCACGGCGGGCCCAACCATTCCAAGGTCAACCGCGACATGGCCTATCCGGAGCTGCAGCGTTCCCGCGCCGAGGTCCCGGGCCTCATCCAGTTCTACGGCATGGAGTTCGACACCCCGGGGGCCGACCACTCCAGCCTGATCATTCCGCACACCCCTGATGAACGCGATGTGCTGGAGGGGATCGAAAGCCGTTTCGCCAAGCATGAGCCCTGGCCGTCCGACCCGTCCTGGAACACCGAGCCGCGGATGCTTGAGGCGCTGCGGCACATGCGAGAGATCGAACAGCCGCCGGTGGTGATCGCCAACCATCCGTCGCGGTCAGCGACGGGCGTGGGCGAATGGGGACAGGACCGGCCGGGCGAGCTGCGCGACTGGAACGACACCGCCCCCCGGGTGGCCATCGGCATGGAGGGGGCGCCCGGCCACCAGGCCGCGACCCTGCAGCCGGACGGGACCCTCAAGCCAGAGGGCGCCCGCGGCGGCTATCGCAACAGCCCGACCCTGGGCGGCTTTGACCAGATGACCGCCCGTCTGGGGGGATTCTGGGACTCCATGCTGGGGGAGGGGCGTCGCTGGTGGGTGACCTCCACCTCGGACTCCCACCGTCACTACACCGAAGGCGGCAGCGACTTCTGGCCCGGCGAATATTCCAAGACCTATGTGAAGGCGGTCCCCAGCCACGCCGACATCCTGGACGGCCTTCGCCATGGGCGCGTCTTCGTCACCACCGGCGACCTGATCTCGGAACTGGACGTGGTCGTCCAGGCGGGCGGCCGGAGGGCCGAGATCGGCGAGGCGCTCCAGTTCGCCCGGGGGAGCGACGTGCTGGTGACCATCCGGGTGCGCGATCCGGACGCCGCCAATGCGGCGGGGCGGACGCCGCAGGTGGCGCGCATCGACCTGATCATCGGCGACGTCACCGGGCCGGCGGCTGATCGTGAAGCTGCCGCCAATCCGACCACCCGTGTCGCGCGGCGCTTCACCGCCGAAGATTGGCGCCGGAATGGCGAAGACATCATCGTCACCCACACCCTCAGCGGACTTACGGGGGACGCCTATATCCGTGTGCGGGGGACCGGCGGGACCGAGCTTGAACCAAGCCCGGACCCGGCGGGCGAGGACCCGTGGTCGGACCTGTGGTTCTACGCCAACCCCGTCTTCCTGGAGATGGCGACCGCCAAGTGACCTGCGGCGGCCGTCTCAGGCAGCCTGATCAGTCCTTGGGCTCTTCCACATTGGCCGGCCAGTGGGCCTTCTGGCTCTGGCCGCCGCCGGAGTCGGTGTGCTGGACGACGGCGTCGACGTCGGTGTGGTGGTCATGCGGGGCGGTCTTGTCGCTCACGGGGTAGACCTCGACCCGGTCGGCGTAAAAGGCCACCCGGCCAGCGATCTGCACGGCGCCGGGCAGGGGATCCTCATAGGTCCAGGCGACATTCTCCAGAACCTCGCCTTCAAGGGTCACAGTGTAATAGGCCGCGTCCCCCTTGAACGGGCAGTGGGTGGAGCGCTCGGTGCGGGCGAAGTAGCCCATCTCCAGATCGTTCTTGGGAAAGTAGGCAACCGGCGCCATGGCGCCTTCCCGCAGGATCATGACGTCGTCGCTGTCGGCGATAATGTGGCCCTGGAAGGCGGCCCGCATGCGGCTGGGGGCCGGCTGAATCTGCAGGGCGTGGTTGGCGTTGGTGTCGGACATGAGTGATCTCCTTGCGATCACAGGGTGAACGCGCCACCCCGCCGCATGGCTCCAGAGCGTCGAGCTGAACCCCGCCTCGGGCAAGCCTTGCTTGTCTCGCGCGCAGACGCGTGATCTTCTCCCCGCTTTCCCGGGCCGCCCGGGTCGAATGAACCTCGGCGCAGGCCTGCGGGCCGGCTCAACGCAGATTAAGCGGAAGTCGATTCATGAACATTGTCGTCGTGCTCGGCGTGATCATCACGCTGCTCACTGGCCTTCCTGTATTGCTGCAGCTGATGCGCAACCATCCGCGGGGCCTGATTGTCCTGTTCTTCGCCGAGATGTGGGAGCGGTTCTCCTACTACGGCATGCGGGCCATCCTGATCTTCTACCTGACCCAGCACCTGCTGTTCGACACAGAAAACGCTAACGCTCAGTACGGCTCCTACACCTCGCTGGTCTATCTGTTGCCCCTGATCGGCGGCATCCTGGCTGACCGCTATCTGGGCACCCGCAAGGCCGTCGCCTTCGGCGCCCTTCTGCTCGTCGCTGGCCACCTGGCCATGGCGGTAGAAGGCGAGCCGACCCGCGAGACCCTGACCTATGCTGGGCAGGCATACGAGCTCTCTCTCGAAGGTCGCATGGACGACCGCGAGGTGCGTTTGATGGTGCAGGGGGAGCCCTATGCCTTCGGCGCAGCCCCGGGCGGCGGCCTGCAGATCATCGATCTACCAACGACCGCGCCGCTTCCGTCGGTACTGCCGGCCGGCAGTTATGAGATGACCCAGACCGCTGACCCCGTCGGCGTCAACGTCTTCTATCTGGCGGTCTCGCTGATCATTCTGGGGGTTGGCTTTCTCAAGCCCAACATCTCGACCATCGTCGGACAGCTCTATCCTCAGGGGGACCCCCGTCGGGATTCAGGCTTCACCCTCTACTATTACGGAATCAATCTCGGCGCCTTCTGGGCCTCGGTCCTCTGCGGCCTGCTCGGCCAGCATTTCGGCTGGGGCTATGGCTTTGGCCTGGCCGGCATCGGCATGGCCCTGGGCTGGATCGTCTTCGTGCTTGGCAAGCCGCTCCTGGAGGGCAAGGGCGAGCCGCCCAATCCCGAACTGCTGGCCAAGCCGGTGGTCGGGCCGGTGAACCGGGAATGGCTGATCTACCTGGCCACCCTGCCGGCCATTGGCGCTGTCTGGTGGCTGGTGCAGCGCAACGCCGTGGTGGGCTGGGTGCTCAGCGTAGCCATCGTCCTGTCGCTGATCATCATCGCCTATGTGATCCTGCGGGTCTGCCAGACCAAGGTTGAACGTCAGCGGATGATGCTGGCCACCGTGCTGATCTTCGGCTCCGTGGTCTTCTGGACCCTGTTCGAACAGGCCGGCACCTCGCTCAACCTGTTCGCGGCGCGAAATGTCGACCTGTCAGTTACCCAGAGCGCCACCAGCTTCCTCGGCATCCCTATGGGCTCGCCCGAGCAGCTGGCCGCAGCCGGGGTGGCTACCGACAGCTGGTGGGGCTGGATCGACTCCCGCTTCGCCGCGGCCCAGGTTCAGTCGTTCAACGCCGGCTTCATCCTGATCTTCGCGCCGATCTTCGCCGCCCTCTGGGCCTTCCTCGGCCGCCGCGGCATGGACCCTGATCCGACCATGAAGTTTGGGCTGGGCCTGCTGCAGGCCGGGCTCGGCTTCATGGTGGTGGTCTGGGGCGCTGGCTTGGCCGATGACAGCTTCCGGGTGCCGCTGATGCTGTTGGGCCTGCTTTACCTGCTGCACACGACCGGCGAGCTCTTCCTCTCGCCGGTGGGCCTGTCAGAGATCACCAAGCTCTCCCTGGCCTCAGTGGTTTCTTTCATGATGGCGGTCTGGTTCCTGTCCAGCGCCATCGCCCAGTATGTGGGCGGATGGATCGCCGGTCTCGCAGGTACCGCCACCCTGGGCGGCCAGGTGCTGGACCCGGCCGCGGCGCTGCGCAGTTCCCTCGAGGTCTTCCAGATGCTCGGCTACTGGGGCTTGGCGGCGGGCGCGGTGTTCATCGTGCTCAGCTTCTTCATCAAGGGCTGGGCCCATGGGGTCGAGACCGGGCATGGCCCGTCGCCGGAGCCCATCGCGCCCACCGTCGACGGGGAACGCCAGGCGGTGAATCCGCAGACCCTGCGCGACGACCGGTAAGTCCTAGGCCGGTAGGGCGGGCGGCCGGTCTGGCCGCCCGCTCGATCAGCCGCCCAGGGTGCGGCTGATCCGCAGGCGGTACATACGGCCAAACTGGATGTCGCGATCCTCCACATAGGCGATGGGGCTCAGGTCCCGGGGCCCGGCATAGACCGTGCGGGTGCGGCGCAGGCCGCGCTCGGTGAGATTGGGAATCTCGGCCCGGATCACCCATTTCGGCCGGGGCTTCCACTCGACGAAGGGCACGACGAAGGTCTTGAGCTTGGTCGTCGAAATCTCGTCATAGCGGTAGTAGGTCTCGCGCCAGGCGCCGTAGACGTCGACCCCCCAGACGGTCTTCCAGGCGGGTAGGTCCTGGGTGAAGTGGGCTTCCCACTCCAGGGGCCGCAGCCCTGAAATCTCCCGGGTCTCGCCCGTGGTGGGATCCTCCACCTCCGACTCGCGCCAGGTCGCCTCACCCCGCAGCTGGCCGCCCTTCACGCCCACGCGGTCCAGGGGCAGGGACAGGGTGAGGGCCAGCTCGTTGCGCACGCCTTCGCCGATATTGGCCGGGGCGTCATAGACGCCGCCGCCGGCCAGGCGCACGGGCGCCCGATCGACCACATCGGTAATCGCCGCGCGCCTCAGGGTGATCACCGCCGCCCCACTGGTCCAGAAGCGACGCTCGAAGGCCGCCTCAACCAGCCATTCCTGGGATGGATCCAGGTCGGGATTCCCCGCCGTCAGGACGCCGGTGTTCAGGGACGATGAGGCGACGAAGTCGTCGAAGTCCAGCTGGCCGACGCTGCGTTCGATGCTGAACCGCAGCTGGGTGCGGGGGTCGTGGGCCCAGCTCAGGCTGAACCGAGGCTTGGCGAAGGCCAGGGACTTTTCCAGCACCACATCGCCTTCGGCGGTGATCTCGGAGGCTTCGTAGCGCAGGGCGCTGTCGAGGGTCAGGCGCGGGGTGGCTCGCCAGGCCGACTTGAGGAAGACCTCGCCACGGCGTTCCTCCACCTGGACGTTCGCCGCCGGCAGGGCCACCGGCGCGCCGTTGCGGTCGAACCGGGTGCGGCTTTCCAGGGTGTTGAGGGCGGTCTCGGCGCCCAGCTCCCAGGACAGGGCCTGCGTCTGACGCCAGCGCAGCACGCCCCGGCCAATGGTTTCGACGGTGTCGCTCGCCAGGGCGAAGCGCACCTGTTCGGACGGATCCCGGAAGGTGGCCTCCACCGTTTCATCGGCGGTCTGGCGCAGGCCGATGAGCTCCAGGCTGGTGCGCGCGCCCAGGGGGCGGGTGAAGGACGCGCCCAGTTCGGTCTCGGTCAGGTCGACATCGTCGTGGGAGATTTCCCGCGGCCCACCCGCGCGGCCCAGATTGATTTCGTCATACTCGAAATGGTCGGCGAACAGTCGGCCGTTGACCCGAAGCTGACCGCCCAGAAGCGGGTGCTCCATGGCGCCTGTGAGCGCCGCGTTGGTGCCCAGCCCCTCGCTGTCCACATCGCTGAGGATGAGCGGAACGCCCTGGCCATCGACCCGAACCCGGGGACCTTCGCCGGCCCCGTCGTCGGGTCCCTGGCCGCCCACCAGGCCCGCCTCCCAGGCGAAGTCTCCGACCCGGCCCGAGCCCTCGACCCTGAGACCCATCAGATTGCGACCGTCATAGACCTGGCGGTCGGCCAGGGCGATCAGCCCCTGGGCGGTGCTGGTCTTGGCGCGGATCAGATTGGCCATCACCGACTTGCCCTGCATATCGACCCCCGGGGCGCCGCCGCGGATCAGGTCGATCCGCACCACCTGCGAGGCGGGGATCCGTCGAAGGATTTCCTCCAGATTGTCGGACTTGGATGCCGGCCGCCGGCCGTCGATCAGCACATTGCCCGCCGCGCCTTCGAAGCCGCGGACATTGTCGCCGCCGTCGAGGACGAAGCCCGGCAGGCGCTCGATCATGTCCAGGGCCGTGGTCGGGCGGGCGTCGGCGAAGAAATCCGGCGCATAGCTGGTCACCCCTTGGGCGCTGGCCGGCGCGACCGGATCGACCGGCGCCTGAGCCAGGGCGGCGGCGGGGATGAGGAGCGGGCAGGCTGCGGCCAGCGCAGCCAGGCGGTTTCTTTGATACATCTGGGCGTCTCCTGGAGCGCAGATGATCCAGGGTTGAGCCTACGCCCTAGTTAAATCTGAGACAGATTCGCAGATCGAGGGTCTTGGGCGGCCGGCCGCCTAAAGGCTGGTGCCCCCGACGGTAAGCCCGGTGATCTTCAGGGACGGCTGGCCAACGCCCACGGGCAGGCTCTGACCGGACTTGCCGCAGACCCCCACGCCGGGGTCGAAGGCGAAGTCGTCGCCGATCATGGTCACCCGGGTCAGGGCCGAGGGGCCGTCGCCGATCAGGGTCGCGCCCTTGACCGGCCGGGTCACCTTGCCGTCCTCGATCAGATAGGCCTCGGTGCACTGGAACACGAACTTGCCGTTGGTGATGTCCACCTGGCCGCCGCCGAAATTGGCGCAGTAGAGGCCGCGCTTGGTGGAGGCGATCATCTCCGCCTGCGAGCTCGAGCCCCCTTCCATGGCGGTGTTGGTCATCCGCGGCATGGGCATGTGGGCGTACGACTGGCGACGGCCATTGCCGGTGGCGGCCAGGCCCATGAGCCGGGCGCTCATGCGGTCATGCATGTAGCCCACCAGGATCCCGTCCTCGATCAGCACGGTGCGCTCGGTGGGTGTCCCTTCGTCGTCCACGGTCAGAGAGCCGCGTCGTCCCGCCAGGGCGCCGTCGTCGAACACGGTGACGCCAGGTGCGGCGACCCGCTGGCCGATCTTGCCGGAAAAGGCCG
Organism: Caulobacteraceae bacterium UBA3198; assembly: GCA_002363865.1. GTDB lineage: Bacteria > Pseudomonadota > Alphaproteobacteria > Caulobacterales > Caulobacteraceae > Phenylobacterium. The sequence goes on along the minus strand of DEWY01000006.1, from coordinate 61,603 downwards.
AGGTGCCCTTGCGGTTGAAATCACCTTCCAAGCCATGGCCGACGGCCTCGTGCAGCAGCACCCCGTTCCAGCCCGGGCCGAGGACCACATCCATCTCGCCGGCAGGGCAGGCGACCGCCTCCAGGTTCACCAGGGCCTGCCGCAGGGCCTCTTCGCCCTGCTCGCGCCAGGCCTCAGGCGTGATCCAGGCGTCGTAGCCGGCCCGGCCGCCGGCGCCGGCGAAGCCCGCCTCGCGGCGGCCGTCCTTTTCCACCGTCACCTGGATATTGATGCGCGACAGGGGCCGCACGTCGCGGATCAGCCGGCCGTCGGCCCGAAGGATCTCGACGATGCGCCGCTCGCCCGTGAGGCTGGCCATCACCTGCACGACGCGGGGGTCGCGGGCTCTCGCCCAGGCGTCGATTTCCTGCAGCAGGGCGACCTTCTCGGCGAAGTCGGGCGCAGCCAGCGGATCGTCGTCGCCATAGTGGCGGATGTTGGTGGCGCGGGGGCCCTCGGCGGCGACGCCCTCATAGCCCCGCTTGGCCAGGGCGGCTGAAGCGCCGGCCCGGCGCAGGGCGGCCTCGGAAATCTCGCTGGAATGGGCGTAGCCCGCGGTCTCGCCGGCCACCACCCGCAGGCCGAAGCCTTCGGTCGAATCATAGGCCGCCGACTTCAGCCGGCCGTCGTCGAACAGGAAGGACTCACTCTCCGAACGTTCGGCGAAAATCTCCCCGTCATCGGCGCCGGCCAGGGCCTCGCCGAGGATTTCCCGGGCCCGCTCAGGGGCGACTCCGCAGGAGTCCAGGATCGAGGGCGCGGAGATATGGGCGTTCATCTTAAGTCCTTCGGCGTGGCGTCGGGCTGGCCTGCCACAAGACATAGGGTCTCATGGGGCCCCCGTCACGGGGCGCGGTCTGGGCAAGGGTTGCGCATGCGTCATTTGGTCCGAAATCGCCTCATAAACGTGATCAGCCTTGTGGCGGGCTATCGCCTTGGCAATTTGGGGGAGAGCGCGTATGCACGCGCCTTGAGGGCCTGGCGGCGGACGCCTTTTCGCTGCGTGAGCCTCGTTTCAGTCGCGGATCGGCTCAGGGCATTTCCCCGACGCCGGCCCCGCCAAAGAGACCGAGGGGATATGAAGTCGAGCTTGCAGGGGATGCGGACGTTGGCGGCCGGGGCCGCAGCGGGCGCAATGACGGCGTTCTGGGGCGTCCAGGCGCTCGCCCAGGACCTGATGGGTCAGCCCACGCCCAAGGGGATCGCGCTTCAGCCGGCCGCTGCGCCGCTGAAGCATGATGCGATCTTCTTCCACGACGCCATTTTGATGCCGATCATCACCATCATCACGCTGTTTGTCGCAGCGCTGCTGATCTGGGTGATCTTCCGCTACAACGCCCGGGCCAATCCGGTGCCGGCCAAGTTCAGCCACAACACCACCATCGAGGTCATCTGGACCCTGGTGCCGGTGCTGATCCTGGTGTTCATCGCCATCTTCTCGTTCCGGCTGCTGTTCACCTATCACGACATGCCCCGCCCCGACCTGACGGTGAAGGCTGTGGGCTATCAATGGTACTGGGGATACGAATATCCCGACCATGAGGTCGGCGAATTCATCTCCAACATGCTGCCCGAGGAAGAGGCCCGCGCCGCTGGCGTGCCCTATCTGCTGGCCGCCAACGAACCCATGGTGGTTCCGGTGGGCAAGACGGTCCGCGTGCTGGTCACCGCCGCCGATGTGATCCACTCCTTCGCCCTGCCAGCCTTCGGTCTGAAGACCGACGCCATCCCCGGCCGGGTGAACGAGACCTGGTTCACCGCCGAGAAGGAGGGCGTCTATTACGGCCAGTGCTCGGAGCTGTGCGGCGTGGACCACGCCTTCATGCCCATCGAGATCCGGGTCGTGAGCCAGGCCGAATTCGACGCCTGGGTCGCCTCCAAGGGCGGCAACCCGGCCGGCCTTGCGGCCAGCACCGAGGCCGAGGCCACCGCGCCCGCCGTCGACCAGACCGCCACGGACGCCGCGGCGACCGAAGGCGCCACCGAAGATGCGGCTGTTTCGCCGCCGCCAGAGACCGCTGCGCCCGCCGCTGCAGCGGCCGCGAACTGACCAGGGGTAGAGTAAAGATGGCTCACGCCGCCGCACACGGTCACGACGACCACGATCACAAGCCGGGGTTCTTCACCCGCTGGTTCCTGTCCACCAACCACAAGGACATCGGCACGCTGTACCTGATGTTCGCCATCATGGCGGGCATCGTCGGCGGCGCCCTGTCGGGTCTGATCCGCTGGGAGCTGGCTGAGCCCGGCCTCCAGGTGTTTGTCCAGGGCTCGCTCCTCGACCAGCTCGGCTGGATCGACGCCTCCAAGCACGGCTACAATGTCGTGGTCACCGCCCACGCCCTGGTCATGATCTTCTTCATGGTCATGCCGGCGATGATCGGCGGCTTCGGCAACTGGTTCGTGCCGATCATGATCGGCGCGCCGGACATGGCCTTCCCCCGCCTGAACAACATTTCGTTCTGGCTGCTGGTGGCCGCCTGGGTGCTGCTGCTGCTCTCCATGTTCGTCGACGGCGGCCCGGGCCGCGGCTTCGGCGGCGGCTGGACCATCTATCCGCCGCTCTCGACGCTGGGCCACACCGGCCCGTCCATGGATCTGGCCATCCTGTCCCTGCACGTGGCCGGCGCCAGCTCGATCCTCGGCGCGATCAACTTCATCACCACCATCTTCAACATGCGCGCCCCGGGCATGACCCTGCACCGGATGCCGCTGTTCGCCTGGTCGGTGCTGATCACCGCCTTCCTGCTGCTGCTGTCCCTGCCGGTTCTGGCGGGCGCCATTACCATGCTGCTGACCGACCGTAACTTCGGCACCAGCTTCTTCAACGCCGCTGGCGGCGGCGACCCGGTGATGTTCCAGCACCTGTTCTGGTTCTTCGGTCACCCCGAGGTGTACATCCTGATCCTGCCGGGCTTCGGCATCATCAGCCACATCGTGTCGACCTTCTCGCGCAAGCCCGTCTTCGGCTATCTCGCCATGGCCTACGCCATGGTCGCCATCGGCTTCGTCGGCTTCATCGTGTGGGCTCACCACATGTACACCGTGGGCATGAACATCAATCTGCGCGCCTACTTCGTGGCCGCGACGATGGTCATCGCCGTACCGACCGGCGTGAAGATCTTCTCCTGGATCGCCACCATGTGGGGCGGGTCGATCAGCTTCAAGACGCCCATGCTGTGGGCGATCGGCTTCATCTTCCTGTTCACCGTGGGCGGCGTCACCGGCGTGGTCCTGGCCAATGCCGGCATCGACTACAGCCTGCACGACACCTACTACGTGGTGGCCCACTTCCACTACGTGCTGAGCCTGGGCGCCGTGTTCGCGATCTTCGCGGGCTTCTACTACTGGTTCGAGAAGATCTTCGGCGTGAAGTACCGCGAGTGGGCCGGCGCGCTCCACTTCTGGATCACCTTCATCGGCGTGAACCTGATTTTCTTCCCGCAGCACTTCCTGGGTCTCCAGGGCATGCCGCGCCGGTATGTGGATTATCCGGAAGCCTACACCTACTGGAACTACGTCTCGTCGGTGGGCTACGCGATCACCGCGGTGGGCGTGCTGGTCTTCCTGCTGATCCTGCTGGAAGCCGCCATCATGCGCCGCAAGGCCGAGGCCAATCCGTGGGGCGAAGGCGCCACCACCCTGGAATGGACCCTGCCGTCGCCGCCGCCCTTCCACCAGTTCAACGAGCCGCCGGTCATCAAGGCTGACAGCCACCACTGACCGGCCGGCCCGGCCAGGACACTGGGGGCGCGGTTCGGTCACAGCCGAACCGCGCCCCTTTGTCTTGTGAGAGACCCGTTTAGGAGTATGTCTTGGCGACCATGACGCGCGCCATCACCGCCACCCAGGATGCCACGGACTCACCGGCCCGCTGGCAGGACTATTTGCAGCTGCTCAAGCCGCGGGTCATGTCGCTGGTGGTGTTCACCGGCGCCACCGGGCTGGTCTGCGCCAAGGCGCCGATCCATCCGCTGCTGGGGGCTGTGGCCGTCCTGTGCATCGCTGTGGGCGCAGGCGCGTCCGGCGCGCTGAACATGTGGTACGACGCCGACATCGACGCTCAGATGCGGCGCACCCGCGGCCGGCCGGTGCCGGCTGGCCGGATCAAGGGCGCCGAAGCCCTCTCCATGGGGGTGATCCTCTCCCTGCTGTCGGTGATGTTCATGGGGGTGGCCGTCAACTGGCTGGCCGCTGGACTGCTGGCTTTCACCATCTTCTTCTACGCCGTCGTCTACACCATGTGGCTCAAGCGCTGGACGGCGCAGAACATCGTCATCGGCGGACTGGCCGGGGCCCTGCCGCCGGTCATCGGATGGGCGGCCGCGGCCGGCGAGGTTCCGCTGAACGCCTGGCTGCTCTGCGCCATCATCTTCATGTGGACCCCGGCCCATTTCTGGGCGCTGGCCCTGTATTCCAGCGAGGACTACGAGAAGGCAGGGGTCCCCATGATGCCCGTGGTGGCGGGCGCGGCCTCCACCCGCCGGCAGATCTTCATCTATAGCCTGCTCTTCGTGCCCATCTGCCTGCTGCCGGCCTTCACCGGGCTGGGCGGGCTGCCCTATCTCTCCGTGGCGGCCACCGGCGGGCTGGTCTTCCTGATCCTCGCCTGGCGGGTGATGCGCAGCCGGGCCGGCGACAGCGCCGATCCGCGCCTCGATGGCCGGCTCTACGATGTGCGAGCCGGGGCCCGGGACGCCCGAAACCTGTTCGCCTTTTCGATCCTCTACCTGACCCTGATCTTCGCGACCCTGCTGGTCGAGGCGAGCCTGGGCCTGCCCACCTTCCTCAACCTGATCCCTGGAGGCGTCTGATGAGCGAGCCTGAAGCGCCCCAGGACGTCGCGCCCGCCGAGACCACGGCCGCCGACCGACCCGACCCGCGGTTCCAGGCCCGCCGGGGGCGCAACATCGCCCTGGCGCTCGGCCTGATCGCCTTCGCCATCCTCGTCTTCCTCGTCACCGTTGTTCGATTGGGAGCCAATGTCCTCGACAGACCTCTCTGAACCGCTTCGTCCCGACCCGGCGCGTCGCAATCTGCGGCTGGGGCTGATCTGCACGGGCGTGTTTGTGGGCATGATCGGCCTGGCCTACGCTTCGGTGCCGCTCTATCGCGCCTTCTGCCAGGTGACCGGCTTCGGGGGCACAGTGAGCCAGGCTGAGGCCGCGCCGGTCCAGGTGTTGGACAAGACCCTGAGCGTCCGGTTTGACACCAATGTCCGGACCCTGCCCTGGACCTTCCGCTCCGAGCAGGTCGCCCAGAAGCTGAAGATCGGCGAGACGGGCCTGGCCTTCTTCGAGGTGACCAACAACGGCGCGACGCCGATGACCGGTCGGGCGGTCTACAATGTGGTGCCCGAGGCGGCCGGCGCCTATTTCCGGAAGCTTGAGTGCTTCTGTTTCTCCGACCAGACCATCGGTCCTGGGGAAACCATCAAGTTCCCGATGGTCTACTTCGTCGATCCCGAATACGCCGAGGACTTCGAGACCCGGAACAAGGCCGAGATCACCCTGTCCTACACCTTCTATCCGTCCGATGAGGACGCCACGGTCCAGCCCCTCGCGCACGCGCCGGCGGCCACTGCGGCTTCCCCTCTTGGCGGATCGCAAGGGGCGGGGCTATAGCACCATCAAGACCACCCGTCGGCGGCGCCACAGAGCCCAGCCGGCGGGACGATATTATGAGGGGTTAGGACCGAAATGGCCCAAGCAGGCGTCAAGCACGACTACCACCTGGTCAATCCCAGCCCGTGGCCCCTGGTGGCCTCGGTGGGCGCCACCGTCATGGCCGTCGGCCTGGTGATGTGGCTGAAAGGCCTGTTCGGCATGCCCGCGGGCACCTGGTGGCTGTTCGCCGCCGGCCTGACCCTGGTGCTGATCACCATGGCCGGCTGGTGGATCGACGTCACCAAGGAAGCCAACGCCGGCGACCACACCCCGGTGGTGGCGCTGGGCCTGCGCTACGGCATGATCCTGTTCATCGCCTCCGAAGTGATGTTCTTCGTGGCCTGGTTCTGGATCTTCTTCGAAATGGCCCTCTTCCATGAGGCCCGGACGCTGTCGAGCATCGAGGAAGTCCGTCAGGCCTGGGCCACTTGGCCGCCTGCCGGCATCGAGACCGTGCCCGCCTGGAACCTGCCTCTGGTCAACACCCTGACCCTGCTGCTGTCGGGCACCACGGTGACCTGGGCCCACCACGCCCTGCAGCAGGGCGATCGCAAGGGCGCCCAGTTCGCCCTGATCCTGACCGTGATCCTCGGGGTCATCTTCAGCGCCATCCAGGCCTACGAGTACCACCACATCCTGTCGCACGAGTATTTCTACAACGACGCGGCGATCAGCTCGGGCCTCTATGGGTCGTCCTTCTTCATGGCCACTGGCTTCCATGGCTTCCACGTCCTGGTGGGCACCATCTTCCTGCTGATCTGCCTGATCCGCCTGATGCGCGGCGGCTTCACCCCGCAGAAGCACTTCGGCTTCGAGGCGGCCGCCTGGTACTGGCACTTCGTCGACGTGGTGTGGCTGTTCCTGTTCGCCTTCATCTATGTGGTGTTCGGCGGCGCTGGACATTAGGCCGATGGCGGGCGCCGAGCGCAGCGGGATGTCGCGAGGCTCCCGCTCGCGACGGCTTCATTCTTCCTGCCCAGTCCAGGCCAGACGGTCTGGACTGGGTCGGGCCTGACCCATGGCCCAACCCAACCCCCTTCTTTCTGGTCTGCGTGGCCGATGCCCCAACTGCGGCGAGGGCGCGCTGTTCGCCGGCTTCCTGAAGGTCGCGCCCCAGTGCTCGGCCTGCGGCTATGACCTGGGCAAGGCCGATTCCGGCGACGGCCCGGCAGTGTTCGTCATCCTGATCGCTGGGTTCGTGGTGGCCTTCGCCGCCCTCTATGTCGAGCTCGTCTTCACCCCGCCCATCTGGCTCCACCTGCTGCTGTGGCTGCCGCTGACGGTGATCGTCTCGGTGGGCCTGCTGCGCCCGCTGAAGGGCGTCATGCTGGCCGCCCAGTTCTCCAACCGGGCTGCGGAGGCCCGCTCCGATGACTGAGGCCGCCCGCGCCCGCAGGCTCCCCATCGGCCTGACCCTGGCCACCCTGATCTCCCTGGCCATCCTGATCGCCCTGGGCGTCTGGCAGATGCAGCGCCTGGACTGGAAGTCAGACCTGCTGGCCCAGATTGAAAGCCGATCGGAGGCGCCCCCTCGTCCGACCAGCGAGATCCTCGCCCTGGCCGCCTCGGGGGAAGACCTCGGCTTCTATCGCGTCAGCCTGACCTGTCCGGGCCTGGCGGCCGCCCCCTTCGTCCAGCTCTACGCCATCAAGGACGGGCAGGCAGGCCAGAGGCTGATCTCAGCCTGTCCGGTGTCGGGCGGGGCCTATGACTCCATCCTGGTCGACCGCGGGTTCGTCCCCGACACCGTCTCCGAGCGTCCGCCCGTGGACGCCACGGCCTCGGCGCCGGTGGAGGTGATCGGGCTTCTGCGCAATCCAGACCCGGCTAATTTCGTCACGCCGGACAACCGGCCCGACGCCAACCTCTGGTATTCCCGCGACGTGGCGGCCATGGCGGCCACCCTCGGCGTCAGCGCCCCGGCGCCGGTCTTCCTCCTGGCCGAGACCCCGACCAATCCCGACTTCCCGGCCCTCGAGCCGACCCCGCTCCCTGGCGAGATCGCCAACCGCCATCTGGAATACGCCCTGACCTGGTTCGGCCTTGCCGGCGCCCTGATCGCCGTCTATGCCGCCGTGATCAGGCGCAGATGGACAAGTTGATGCGGTATGTCTCCACCCGGGGCCAGGCCCCGGCGGTTGGCTTTGTAGACGCGGTTCTGGCCGGACTGGCCCCCGATGGCGGGCTCTATGTTCCCGAGACCTGGCCGACCTTCACCCAGGACGAAATCGCCGCCTTCCGCGGCAAGCCCTACGCCCATGTGGCCGCTGAGGTCCTGTCCCGCTTCGCTGGAGATGAGCTTCCGCGGGACGCGGTCGACGCCATGTGCGAGGAGGCCTACGCCACCTTCGCCCACGCCGCCGTGGTCCCCCTGGTCCAGATCAGTCCCGACGCCTTCGTGGCCGAGCTGTTCCATGGCCCGAGCCTGGCCTTCAAGGATGTGGCCATGCAGTTGCTGGCCCGGCTGTACGACCATGTCCTGGCCGGCCAGAACCGCGTCCAGACCATTCTCTGCGCCACCTCGGGCGACACTGGCGGGGCGGCCGTAGAGGCCTTCCGCGGCCGGGCCCATGTGCGGGTCTGCGCGCTGTTCCCGGAAGGCCGGATCTCCGAGGTGCAGCGGCGCTTCATGACCACGGCGAGCGAGGCCAATGTCCGTTGCGTCGCCGTCCAGGGCACCTTCGACGACTGCCAGGCGATCGTGAAGGCGGCCTTCCAGGACCAGAGCCTGCGTCAGGCCGTGGACCTGACGGGCGTCAACTCGATCAACTTCGCCCGCATCGTCGCCCAGAGCGTCTACTACTTCACCACGGCCGTCGCTGTCGGGGCGCCCGATCGCCCGGTGACCTACTGTGTGCCATCGGGGAATTTCGGCGACGCCTTCGCCGGCTATGTCGCCCGGCAGATGGGCCTGCCCATTGCCCGGATCGTGGTGGCGACGAACGCCAATGACATCCTGGCCCGCGCCTTCCAGGACGGACGCTACGCCCGGGGCGATGTGACCGCCACCCAGAGTCCGGCCATGGACATTCAGTCGGCCTCCAATTTCGAGCGCCTGTATTTCGAGGCCGTCCGGCGGGAGTCTGTCGAGACCGCCCGGGCCTTCACCGCCTTCGCTGAGGCCGGTCACATCGACATTCCGCCCCAGGCCCAGGCCTATATGGCCGAGCTGTTCACCGGCGTCGCTGTCAGCGAGGAGGAGACCAGCCGCACCATGCTGGCCACGCTGAACGAAACCGGTGAGCTGATCGACCCGCACACCGCCGTGGGCGTGGCCGCCCTGCGCCGGGCCGGCGACCTGCAGGGGCCGGTGATTGTGCTGTCTACGGCGCATGCGGCCAAGTTCCCCGACGCGGTGGCGGCGGCCACGGCGGTGACGCCGGACCTGCCCCGCTGGACCCAGAGCCTGGCCGATCGGCCCGAACGCTTTGACCGGCTGCCGGCCGACGCAGACGCCATCAAGGCCTGCGTCCGCGCCTTTGCTGAGACCTGAGGTTTGGCGACGGTTCATAGCCTGCCTAATGGCGTCCGGGTCGTCTGCGACCCCATCGCAGGGCTGGAGACCAGCGCGCTGTGCGTCGTGGCCGGCCGCGGCGCGCGGTTCGAGGACGCCACGCGTTCGGGCTGGTCTCACCTGCTTGAGCACATGGTCTTCAAGGGGGCGGGCGAGCGCTCGGCCATGGAGATCGTCGAGACGATCGAGGCCGAGGGCGGCCAGATCAACGCCGCCACGGGTTATGAGCGCACCAGTTATCAGGTTCGCTGCCTGGCGGGCGGCCTGCCCCTCGGCGCGGCCGTTCTGGCCGATCTCGTGCTGGCGCCGCGCCTCGATCCCCACGATCTGGCCCGGGAAAAGCAGGTGGTCGGGCAGGAGATCGCCGAGGCCGCCGACACCCCGGACGACCTGGTCTTCGAGATGGCCCAGGCCGCGGCCTATGGGGACCAGCCCCTGGGCCGCTCCATCCTGGGGACGGTCGACTCCATCGCCACGGCTGACCCTGCAAGCCTGGCGAACTGGCGCGCCCGACTCTATGACCCGGCCAGCCTGGTGATCAGCGCCGCCGGCGCTGTGGACGAGGCCGAGCTGCTGGATCTGGCCGTCCGGCATTTTGGACAGGCGTCGGGCCCGGCGGCCGCCGTGGAGGCCCCTGACGCCCAGTTCACCGGCGGCGAAGCGGTGGAGACCAAGCGGCTGGAGCAGGCCAATCTGGTCTTCCTGCTGCCCACGGTGGGGGTCGGCCACCCTGACTATTTCGTCCTGCGGCTGTTCGCCGAGATTCTCGGCGGCGGGATGGCCTCGCGGCTGTTCCAGGAGGCGCGGGAGAAGCGCGGCCTGGCCTATGCGGTGGACGCCTATAGCGAGACCTATGCCGATCAGGGCGTGCTGGGCGTCTTCGCCGGCTGCGCGGCCAAGGATGCGGTGGAGCTGGCCAAGGTCGCCGCGGGCGAGATCGCGGGCCTGGGCGGCTCTGTGACGCCGGCCGAGCTCGCCCGCGCCAAGGCGCAGATCAAGGGAGCGATGTTCATGATGCGGGAATCGCCCCTTGCCCGGGCCGAGCAGACCGCCGCCCAGCTCCTGTTGTTCGACCGGCCCCTGCCGCCGGCCGAAATCGCCGCCGGGATCGAGGCGGTGACCCTGCAGGACCTCGCGCGGCTGGGGAGCGATCTCTGCGCCAGCCAGCGGGCCGCGGTCTCCGTCCTGGGCCCCCGACAGGCCGCCGGCGCGGCCGGCGCCTTCACCCAGACCCTGTTCGGCTGATCAGAGGCCGGTGTTCGCGGGGAACCACAGGGCCGTCCTGGCGAGTTGGGAGGCAGGGGCTGCGGGCGATCGTCCGACCTTGCCGGGCCTTTGAACACCTGTCGCTCTTGACGGCCGGACCAATCGGAGCCGCAATCGCATCATGGCCTTGCTGGACTGGATCGCCCTTGAGGGGGGCTTACGGGTGAACGGGGCGGGCGTGTTCCTCCGCCCGCCGCGAGCCGCCGACTACGCCGAGTGGCGCGACCTGCGCGCCGCCTCCAGGGCCTTCCTGCAGCCCTGGGAGCCGACCTGGCCGGCCGACGATCTGACCCGGGTGGCCTTTCGCCGCAGGCTTGCGGCCTATGCCCGCGACCGGGAGGCCGGCGCCGCCTACAGCTTCCTGGTCTTCCAGGAATCTGATGGCGCCCTGACCGGCGGGATCACCCTGTCCAACATCCGCCGCGGCGTCGCCCAGATGGGAACCGTGGGCTACTGGTGCGGGCAACCGTTCACGCGGCGGGGTCTGACCCTGGCCGCGGCCCGCGCGCTGAACAGCTTCGCCTTCAACACCCTGGGGCTGCACCGGCTGGAGGCCGCCTGTCTGCCGCACAACGCCGCCTCGCGCTCTCTCTTGGCCAAGGCGGGGTTCGAGGAGGAGGGGTTTGCGAAGGCTTATCTGAAAATTAACGGCGTTTGGCGAGATCATGTCCTGTTCGGCATGACCACGCCCCGTTCGCGGGACGAGGGGCCGGAGGTGACTGTTTCTGTTTAGCCGGCGGCCTGCGCCGGCCCCCGAGAGGCTATGGCGAGCGATCGTTGGATATGGGACGCCACGAGCACGCTGGAAGCGCTGGGCGCGGCCGATGTGGTCCTCTGGCACTGGGAGCCGGAGAGCGACCGCCTGCGTCTGACCGGCGCCTCCCGCGCCCTTGGTCTCGGTCCCCTGGCGCCTGAATGCTCTTCTGCGGCTATCCGCGCCCTGGCGTTGCCTCAGGATCGCGCCCGGGCTGAGGAGGTTCTGCGGGTGCAGGAGCCGGGAACCGAGATCGCCGTGCGCCTGCGGATGCGGGGCGGCGGCGTGTGTATCTGGCGCGGCGTCTGGCTTGAGGAGGGGGTGCGCGCCGCTGGCGTCGTCGCCGCCGAGACCAAGTTCGCCGCCTCGGATCTCGACGGCCTCACCGGCCTGCTGGACCGCAAGAGCTTCATTCTGCGCGCCCGTGAGCATCTGCAGATCGCCGGCGACTATGAGCTGGTGGTGGGTGATCTTGATCGCCTGCGCCGCCTCAACGAAGCGCTCGGCCACGAACGCGCCGATCTGGTCCTGGCGGCCCTGGGGTCCCGCCTGGCGGCGGCCTTTCCGCCGGGCGCCCTGCTATCTCGGGTTGGGGAGGATGAGTTCGGCGTCCTGGCCAGGGTGGGTGAGATTCCGGCCAGCGAGATCCTGCGTCAGGCCCTGGAGCGCCCCCTGCGGGTGGCCGGGTTCGACATCCATCCCACCCTCTCGGTGGGCGCCGTGCGCGCCCGCGGCGGGGACGAGGCGCCGGAGGCGGCCGAGCTGCTGCGTCGGGCTGAGCTGGCCGTCGAGGCGGCCAAGACCGGCGGGCGGGGCGGGGCCGCGGCCTATGGCCGGGCTCTCGAGAGCGACGGCCTGTCCCGGCTGGCCATGGAAGGCGACCTGCGCGGCGCCATCGGCCGTGGGGAGCTGACCGCCTTCTATCAGCCGATCGTGCGGCTCTCGACGGGGGCCCTGTCGGGGTTTGAGGCTCTGGTGCGGTGGCGACACCCCAGGCGGGGCCTGCTGATGCCCGACCAGTTCCTGCCGCTCTGCGAAGAGATGGGCCTGATGAGCGCCCTTGGCTCCCTGATGATGCGCGAGGCCGCCAGCCAGCTGGCGGTGTGGCGGCGCAATCACCGGGCCGCCGGCGAGCTGACCGTGGCCGTGAACCTGTCCACCGGCGAAATCGATCATCCGGACCTGATCGCGAATGTGGTGCGGATTCTGCGGGAAACCGGCCTTCCGCCGGGCGCTCTGAAGCTGGAGGTCACCGAGGGCGACGTCATGCGCGATCCCGATCGGGCGGCGATCATCCTGCGCGACCTGCGCCAGGCCGGGGCGGCGTTGGCCCTGGACGACTTCGGCACAGGTTTCTCGTCCCTGTCCTATCTGACCCGCCTGCCCTTCGACACGTTGAAGATCGACCGTTACTTCGTCCGCACCATGGCCACCGATGAGGGCTCGGCCAAGATCGTCTCCTCCGTGGTCAAGCTTGGCCAGGACCTGGACCTGGAAGTGGTGGCCGAAGGCGTCGAGAACGCCGGCATGGCCCGCCAGCTGCTGGCCCTCGGCTGCGACTACGGGCAGGGCTTTGGCTACGCCCCGGCGCTGTCGGCCCAGGAGGCCGAGGTCTATCTCAATGAGAGTTATGTGGACGGCGCCGCCCCGGTGAAGGCGCGGGGCTGAGCCCGCGGGCGGCGGGTCCGCTCAGGCCTGACCGGCCGCAGCCGACAGCAGCCCAGGATCTATGCCCAGCTTGGCCAGGGCCTGGGACCACTTGTGGTCATGGTCGTCGCCGAACAGCAGGGCTTCGTCCGCCGTGCAGGTCAGCCAGACATTGTCCCGGATCTCCTGCTCCAGCTGGCCTGCGCCCCATCCCGCATAGCCCAGGGCCATGACGCTGCGCCGCGGTCCGGCGCCATGGGCCAGGGTCTCCAGCACTTCACGGGTGGCGGTGAGGGCGAGGTCCTCGGCCACCGGCAGGCTGTTTTCGCTGTGGTAATCGCCGGTGTGCAGCACGAAGCCCCGTTCTCGCTCCACCGGGCCGCCGATGAGGATGGGATCGTCCAGGCCCGGCGCCGTTTCGGACACCGTCGCAATGTCCAGCCGATCAAGCAGGTCGGCAAGCATCAGCCCTTCGACGGGGCGGTTCACCGTCAGGCCCATGGCGTGCTCCTCGTCGTGGGCGCACACGAGAATCACCGCGCGCTCGAAGCGGGGATCGCCGATCCCCGGCATGGCGATCAGCAGCTTTCCGGAGAGGTAGGTTCCGGCCGGCTCGGAGGTCTGGTCGATGGCGCCCATCCCCTTAGTTTGAGGTTGAACGCGGCGCTTTCAAGACACGTTTGGCCCGCGGAGGTTGAAGGGGTTGGGCAATGCGCTATCTGCTGGCCATACGCCCATCCCGGCGACCTATTGAGGAGCACGGCCATGACCATCAAAACCGGCGACAAGCTGCCCAGCGTCACCCTGACCCAGGCGACCGTGGACGGCCCCAAGCCCGTCTCGACCGACGACCTCTTCAAGGGCAAGACCGTCGCCCTGTTCGCCGTGCCCGGCGCCTTCACCCCGACCTGCTCGGCCCGTCACCTGCCGGGCTATGTGGACAAGGCCGAAGCCATGAAGGCCCAGGGCGTCGACATGATCGCCTGCCTGTCGGTCAACGACGCCTTCGTCATGAAGGCCTGGGGCGAGTCCCAGTCGGTGGGCGACGACATCACCATGCTGGCCGACGGCAGCGGCGACTTCACCCGGGCGGTCGGCCTGACCATGGACGCCGCCAAGTTCGGCATGGGCGAGCGCTCGCAGCGCTACTCCATGATCGTCGAGGACGGGGTGGTGAAATCCCTGAACGTGGAAGAGCCGGGGGAATTCCGCGTCTCCTCGGCCGAATACCTGATGGATCAGCTGGGCGCCTGATCAGGCGCCAGGGCGGCGGAACGCCCGGCCAACCCAGGCCGTTCGACCTGGGATCGTCCAGCCGGAGCCGCCGCCCATGACCGCCTATCACGACCTGTCCGCCCTCTTTATCAACTGCAGTCTCAAGCCGTCGCGGGAGCCGTCCAACACCGAGGCCCTGATGCAGGTCAGCCAGGGGGTGATGGCCGCCAACGGCGTCAGCATCGAGACGATCCGCGCCGCCGATCTCGACATCGCGCCCGGTGTGCAGCCGGACATGCGCGAGCACGGCTTCTCCCGTGACGATTGGCCAGACGTTCAGGCCAAGGTGATGGCCGCCGACATCCTGGTGATCGGCACCCCCATCTGGCTGGGGGACAAGTCCTCGATCTGCACGCGGGTGGTCGAGCGGCTCTACGGCTATTCCGGCAAGTTGAACGACAAGGGCCAGTCCGCCTATTACGGCCGGGCCGGCGGCTGCGTGATCACCGGCAATGAGGACGGCGCCAAGCACTGCGCCATGAACCTGCTCTATTCCCTGCAGCATCTGGGCTACGCCATCCCGCCCCAGGCCGACGCCGGTTGGGTGGGGGAGGCCGGTCCCGGTCCCTCCTATGCCGACGAGGACTCCGGCGGACCGCAGAACGACTTCACCCAGCGCAACACCACCTTCGCCGCCTGGAACCTGATGCACATGGCCCGTATGCTCAAGGACGCAGGCGGCCTGCCGGCCTATGGCAATCTGCCGGAGGCCTGGGAGGCCGGCGCACGGTTCGACCATCCCAATCCGGAATACCGCTGACGTCCTCCAGAGGAGAGCCCATGCCCGGCGTCCGATTCGATTTCGAGAACTCCGCCGGGCGTCGCCTTTCCGGCGTTCTGGAGACCGGTGCGACCCCACCCCTGGCCTATGTGGTGTTCGCTCACTGCTTCACCTGTGACAAGCGCGCGCTCGCCGCGGTGCGGATCAGCCGGGCCCTGGCCGACAGGGGCTTCGGCGTCCTGCGCTTCGACTTCACCGGCCTGGGCGAGAGCGAGGGGGACTTCGGGACCGGACTGTCCAGCGACGTGTCCGACGTGGTCAGCGCGGTTGAGGCGATGAACGCCGCGGGCCATGAGGTCCAGGTCCTCGTGGGGCACAGCTTTGGCGGGGCCGCGGTCCTGGCCGCCGCCGGCCGCTGCCCGAGCGTGCGCGCCGTGGCCGTGCTCAACGCCCCGGCCTCGGCCGAACATGTGCTGCACCACATCGAGGGCGCGCCGGGCCCAGACGCAGAGGGCCGCGTCCCCGTCGAGATCGCCGGTCGCCGCTTCGAGCTCGACGCCGGTTTCGTCGCCGATCTGGCCGAGCACGACCAGGCTGAGCGTATCGGCCACCTGAAACGCGCCCTGCTGATTCTCCATGCGCCGCGGGACGAGGTGGTGGGGATCGACAACGCCACCGAGATCTTTGTGGCCGCCCGCCACCCCAAGAGCTTCGTCTCCCTGGATGACGCCGACCACCTGCTCACCGCCGAGGCCGACACTGACTATGCGGCCGCCGTCATCGCCGCCTGGGCCGCCCGCTACCTGACGCCGCAGGCGCAGGCCGAGGCGCCCTCCCGCGAGGCCGTCCGGGTGGAGGAGACCGGCGGCGGCAAGTTCCAGGTGACGGTGTGGGCGGGACCGGCCCGATTTCTGGCCGACGAGCCGACGGATGTGGGCGGGCTGGATTCAGGGCCCAGCCCCTATGACCTTCTGGGGGCTGCGCTGGGGGCCTGCACGGCCATGACCTGCCGCCTCTATGCCGACCGCAAGGGCTGGTCCCTGGACAAGGTCAGCGTGGAGGTCACCCATGAGGCGCGCACCGCCAAGTCCAAGGACAGGTTCGTCCGCGAAATCGGTCTCGAGGGCGACCTGGACGCCGAGCAGACCGCACGGCTGATCGAGATCGCCGAGAAATGCCCGGTCCACCGCACCCTGACCGAGGGCGCCGAGGTGACGACCCGCGCCCGGCCCGCCCCAGCCCCGGTCCTCGCGCCTCTGGATGTGGGCGACCACTTCGCCCGCATGACGGAGGCCTGCGCCGACGACGATCCGCAGACGCCCTGCCCGCAAGACCCTTGACCTGACGCAAGGGGAGAGCGGTCAACTCGGCGCAACGACATCCAAGGGAAGCGCCGCCATGAAGTTCTACAATTCCGTCGGTCCCAATCCGCACGTGGTGCGCATGTTCATGGCCGAGAAGGGCCTGGACATCCCCCAGCAGCAGGTCGACCTGATGAAGGGGGAGAACCGCCAGCCGCCCTACGCTGAAAAGGTCAATGTAGCCGGGCAGCTGCCGGCCCTGGAACTGGATGACGGCGCGGTGATCTGTGAGATCACCGCCATCTGCGAGTATTTCGACGAGATCTCCCCTGAGCCGCCGCTGATCGGGACCACGCCTGAGGAACGGGCGGAAACCCGCATGTGGACCCGACGCATCGATCTGAACATCGTCGAGCCCCTGGGAAGCGGCTTCCGGGCCGCAGAGGGCCGCGCGCTGTTCGAATCCCGTTTCCGGCTGGTGCGCCCCGAGGCGGCCGAGGACCTGAAGGCCATCGCCCGGGACAAGCTCCTCTGGCTCGACGGCCTGATGGACGGCCATGACTATGTGTGCGGCGACCGCTTCACCCTGGCTGACATCCTGCTGTTCTGCTTCCTGGCCTTCGGCGCCCAGGTTGGCCAGCCCATGCCGGCGGAAGCCAAGAATCTTCCGGCCTGGTTTGAACGGGTGAAGGCGCGGCCGAGCGCTACGGCCTGAGCCGCCGGCTCAGCTGTCGCCAAGGACAACCTCGCTGAGGGTCGGGCCGATCTCGTCATGGACGACGAGGTCGGCGGCCTCGTCCTGGTCGGTGGGCTCGCGATTGACGATGGCCAGCGCTGCGCCTCGCCGCTTGGCCAGCAGAGGAAACTCCGCCGCCGGATAGACCACCAGGGACGAGCCCAGCACCAGGAAGAGGTCGCACGACAGGGTCGCCGCCGTGGCCCGCCTCATCTGCAACTCCGGCATGGGCTGGCCGAAGGAGATGGTGGCGGTCTTCACCAGCTCGCCGCACTCGTAGCAGGTGGGAATGTCGCCTGTGGTCTCGAACTCGTGCTTCAGCTGCGGCAGTTCGTGGCGGAGGCCGCAGGCGAGACATGTCGCGTAGCTGGCGTTGCCATGCAGCTCGATGACCTTGTCATCCGGCACCCCGGACGCTTGGTGCAGATTGTCGACATTCTGGGTGATGACCGCGCTGACCCGGCCCTGTTCGACCAGCTTGGCCACCGCATGGTGGCCGGCATTGGGTTCGCGGCCCGTCCAGCCGGCCCGTCCGGTGAAGGCGCGGGTCCAGGACTCCCGGCGCTTTTCCTCACTGGCGACGAAGTCCTGGAAGTAGATGGGCTTCATCTGGCTCCAGACCCCGCCGGGGCTGCGGAAATCCGGGATGCCGGACTCTGTGGAAATGCCGGCGCCGGTGAAGACGACCATGTTGCGGGCCGACTCGATCAGGCGGGCCAGGTCTTGGCGGCTCAAGCGGGGGTCTCCTCTGCCTTCTGGGTTGGCGGCGGCGGCGGTTTGGGCGCGACCTTGCGCTCGAGGCCAAGCCGCTTGGCCAGCAGGCCGATGGTGGGGCCCTGAACGATGCTGGAGGCCAGGACCACGAAGAAGACGATGTTGAACATCGCCTGGGCGTCATCGACGCCCGCCACGATGCCGAAGGTCGCCAGGACGATGGGCACGGCCCCGCGCAGGCCGGCCCAGGAAACGAACAGCTTGGCCCGCCAATCGAATTGGCGGAACGGCGCCAGGCTGATGAAAACGCTGGCCGGTCGGGCGATCAGCATCAGCACGGCGGTGATGGCCAGGCCCTCCAGGGCCACGGCGGGAAGCTGGTGGGGAAAGACCAGCAGGCCCAGGGTCAGGAACATGACCACCTGGGCCAGCCAGGCCAGCCCATCCTGGAACTGCGACACCGCGCGGCGGCCAGGATATTCGCGATTGCCGGCGAGAACCCCGGCCACATAGGCCGCCAGGAATCCGCTGCCCGTCAGGACGCCGGCCAGGCCGAAGGCCAGCAGGGCTGCGGCCACCGAGACCACCAGGAAGAGACCGCCCTGGCGAAGCTTGGCCCGGGTGAGGATGACGGTGAACCCGTAGCCGATGGCCAGGCCGATGGCGGCGCCCAGGACCATCTGCAACAGGAAGTCCGGCACGAAGTTCAGCAGCGGGGTGGTCGGCGCCGCGATCAGCGCCAGGGCCACGCCCACCAGGAAGATGGCCATCGGATCATTGGAGCCGCTTTCGAGCTCGATGAGGGCCAGGACGTCCTCGCGAATGCGGGTTTCCTGCGTTCGCAGCACCGCGAAGACGGCGGCGGCGTCCGTGGAGGCCACGACGCTGCCCAGCAGGAAGCCCTGCAGCAGGCTGAAGTCCAACAGCAGGATGGCTGTCAGGCTAACGATGCCCGCGCTGATCATAACCCCGACCGTCGCAAGGACGAGGGCCGGAGACAGGACGGGCCGCACCGCCTTCCAGGGGGTGTCGAGCCCCCCGGAGAACAGAATGAAGATCAGGCAGGCCACGCCGATGGTCTGAGCCACCTGATAGTCAGCGAACCCGATGCCGCCAGGGCCGTCGGATCCGGCCAGCATGCCCAGGGCCAGGAAGCCGATCAGGGCCGGCACCCCGAAGCGGCTGGACAGGGTGCCCGCCAGCACCGTGGTAAGCAGCAGCACGCCGGTGACGAGCAGGAAGAGTTCAGGCGTGACGGCGGGCATGGATGTCTAGTTCGGGCATGGGCGGCCCGGCCGCAAGACGGGACCTTGCTGAATCCTCACTCGACAGGCTTGGCGCGGTAGGAGGCCTCGTCCAGTTCGCCTTCCCACTTGGCGACGGTCACCGCCACGGCCAGGTCGGAGGTGTTGTTCGCCACCGTCCGGGTCATGTCGAGCAGGCGGTCGAAGGGCAGGACAAAGCCCACCACCAGGGCGGTCTGTTCGGGCGAGACGCCCATGGTGGTCAGCACGGCGGCCAGCATGAATAGCGAGGCTGAGGGAATGGGCGCGGTGCCCACCGAGACCAGGATCGTGGTCAGACCGGCCAGCAGGTATTGGGTCAGGGTCAGCTCGATGCCGAAGGCCTGGGCGGTGAACATGGCCAGCAGACCGATATAGAGGGCGGTGCCGTCCATGGAGACCGTGGTGCCGAGCGGCAGGGCGGTGGAGGCCACGGTATGGCTGACCCCCAGATTCTTCTCAGCCACCCGCATGGAGACCGGCAGGGTCGCAGCGCTGGACGAGGTGGAGAAGGCCACCATCACGGCATCGGGAATATCGCGGAAGAAGGGCCACATGGGCAGGCCCGCCATCAGCCGGATCATGCCCCCATGGACGATGAAGATGTGCAGGAGGCAGCCGACCAGAAGGGCGGCCGCCAGCAGGAAGATGTTGTAGAATACGCCTAGGCCCGCGGTCCCCATGACCCAGGCCATCAGGGCGAAGACCCCGAACGGCGCCACCTCCATCACCAGCCGGGTGATGTAGAGGACCACATCGACCCCGGCGTCGAACAGCTTGCGGATCGGATCAGCCTTTTCGCCGAGCGCCAGGATCGCGGCGCCCACCAGGAAGGAGAAGAAGATCACCGCCAGGATGTCCCCGTTGGCCAGGGCCTGGATGGGGTTGAGCGGGACGATGCCGAGCAGCTGTTCGCTGACCGGCGGCGCCGTGCCGACCATTTCCGGGGTGACGCCTGTGAAGCTGACCCCCTGGCCTGGCCCAAACAGCAGGCCCATGGCCATGCCGACGCCGACGGCGATGGCGGTGGTCAGCAGGTAGAGGAAGATGGTCTTGGCGCCGATGGAGCCCAGCCGCCGGGGATCGCCCATCCCCGCCACGCCGGCGACGATGGAGACGAAGACCAGGGGCACGACGATCATCCGGATCAGCCGCACGAAAAGGTCGCCGATCCATTTGATGGCGTTGGCCTGCTCGCCGAGCAGCAGGCCGGCGATGACGCCGAGGACCAGAGCCAGCAGGATCCGCTTCCACAGGACGACATCGAACCACCAGCGCTGGAGCAGGGTGCGTTTGGCGGGCGCCTCGACAGCGGGGCTCGGCGGCGGCGAATCGGTCATGCGACTCTCTTGAGACTTGGGCCGCGCAAAGGCGGCGGTTCGGCGCAGGTTAGGGAGGTTATCGGCCCACGCCAACGACTCTCGCCCCGTTGATCCTTGAGCGCGCCACGGACAAGGTTGTGCAGCGCCCCGATGGCAGGTGTCGGGACGGCGCATGGCCGGCGCCTGTCCTCTAGGCGCCTGGGACCCGCAGGCGCCCAAGCGGCGGGCGGGGCCTGGACCGCCGGCCCATTCGGTATTACGAAAATTGACGAACGTAATACCGGAGCCAAGATCGCCCCATGACCGTGGAACCGATTTCCCAGCTCGCGCGCCTCAGCGTCAGCCTGCCGGCAGAACTGCTGGCCCAGCTCGACGCCATGGTGGCCGAGCGCGACCTGCCCAGTCGCTCGCAGATGATCGCCGAGCTGATTCGCCATGAACTGGCCGAGCACAGCGAAGGCCGCGACGGCGCCATCCTGGCCGGCACCATCACCCTGATCTACCGGGCCGAGAGCGGCCGGGTCCGTCAGGCGCTGGCCCAGGCGCAAGGGTCGTTCCTGAAAGAGGTGATCTCCTCCCAGCACGTCTTCCTGGAGGATGATCAGTCCCTGGAGGTGCTGCTGGTCCAGGGGCCCTCGGAGCGCCTGCACATGCTGTGCGACGAACTGCGCCGGATCCGCGGCGTGCACCAGATCCGCCTCGTCACCACCCGCGCCCTGCTGCCGCCGCTGCACGCCCATGGCCGCGGGGGCAAGACCGCCCAGGTCGGAGGCGCGGCATGAGCGCATCGTCCACCGCCGATCCCAAGAGCGCCCAGGCCCACGCCCGCGCCCAAGGCGCCACCCGCATCGATGCCATGCCCACCCTGCCGCCCAGCGAGGCCCGCGACCGGCCGGCCGGCGTTTCGGCCGAGGACATGCTCTGGGAGGAGACCATCGGGGCTGGCGGCTACGCCGCCAAGCGCCTGAACCGCGGCGCGCGGCTGCGCCTCACCGACCTCGCCGGCGACGCCTGCGCCTCCATGCTGGTGTTCAACGCCGAAACACCGGTGGAGCGGCTGAACGTGGCCGATACGGTCAAGGTCCAGTGGAACGCCTATCTGGGCCAAGGCCGGCTGCTGCTCTCGGACATGGGGCGGGTCATGATGAGCCTGCTGGAGGACGGCGCGGAGACCCACGACGCCTTCTGCGGGGCGTCCAACGCGTCGTCCAACGCGCGACGCTACGGGACCGGCGACAACTGGGGACCACATCCCAATGCGCGGGACCGCTTCTCCCTTGCGCTCGCCAAGTTCGGCCTTGGCCGCAGAGACATCCATCCCTGCATCAACTGGTTCAAGGGGGTGAAGATCGGCCCTGATGGCGAGGTCGAGACGCAGGTCGGACCCTATGCGCCCGGTCGCAGCCTGACCCTGCGGGCGGAGATGGACCTGATCGTGGTGCTGGCCAACTGCCCCCACGTCCGCGATCCCCGGCCCGACTACAGCGTCACGCCGCTGCGGGTCAGCGCCTGGCGCGGGCCGGTGACGCCCAAGGACGATCTCATTCGCAACGCGACGCCGGAGGGCCTGCGGGCCTTTCTCAACGTCGAAGACTATTTCCGTCGCTAGAGGAGGGCGCGCCATGACCGACACGGCTCTGGACGGACTGCCCGGCCCCGTCCTGCACGACGAGATCGTGCCCGCCCTGGCCCCCTGGGACCATGTGGTGCGCAAGGGCGAGGTGCTGCGGATCATCGACCTGGAGGGCAACCAGGCTGTCGACTTCCTGATGTATGCGCTGGCCGACGACGCCGAGCGCTACAGCGCCCAGGACACCATCGCAGCTCAAGGCAACATCTTCCTGCGCACCGGTTCGGTGCTGCTGTCCAACGAGGGAAACCCGATGGCCACCGTGCTGGGGACCTCGGTGGCCTATCACGACACCATCGGCGGAGCCTGCTCCTGCGAAAGCAACACCCTGCGCTATGGCCACCACACCAAGGGCCAGCACGCCTGTGTCGAGAACTTCCTGCAGGCCAACGCCCGCCACGGGCGGGGCAAGCGCGACATGGTCTCCAACATCAACTGGTTCATGAACGTGCCGGTGGAGGCTGACGGGGCGCTGGGCATCGTGGACGGCATTTCCGCGCCGGGCCTCTATGTGGACATCCGCGCCGAGATGGATCTGGTGGCGGTGGTGTCCAACTGTCCGCAGATCAACAACCCCTGCAACGGCTTCAATCCGACGCCGGTGCGCATGATCATCGCCGCCTGAGCAGGGCCAGTTCAGTGTTCACCAAGGTTCTCGTCGCCAACCGCGGCGCCATCGCCTGCCGTATCCTGCGCACGCTCAAGGAGATGGGCGTCGCCTCCGTGGCGGTGTTCTCCGACGCCGACGCCGGCTCCCTGCATGTCAGCCAGGCCGACGAGGCGGTGCGGATCGGGCCGGCGCCCGCCGCCCAGTCCTATCTGGACGTGGACGCCATCCTGGCTGCCGCCCGGGCGACGGGGGCCCAGGCCATCCATCCCGGCTATGGCTTTCTGAGTGAGAATGTCGCCTTCGCCGAGGCCTGCGAGGCGGCCGGGATCGCCTTCATCGGTCCGACGCCGGACAATATCCGCGCCTTCGGCCTCAAGCATACGGCTCGGGACCTGGCCCAGGCCCAGGGCGTGCCGCTCGCGCCGGGCACCGACCTGCTCACCGACGCCGAAGCGGCGCTGGCCGCGGCCGAGACGATCGGCTTCCCCGTGATCCTGAAGGCCACCGCCGGGGGCGGCGGCATCGGCATGCGGGTGTGCGAGGACGAGGCCGCCGTGGCCGAGGCCTTCGCCGCGGTCACCCGCCTGGCCGGCAGCAACTTCTCCGACGGCGGGGTCTTCCTGGAGCGCTATGTGCGCCAGGCCCGGCATATCGAGGTGCAGGTCTTTGGCGACGGCCAGGGGCATGTGGTCGCGCTGGGGGAACGGGACTGCTCCCTCCAGCGGCGCAACCAGAAGGTCATCGAGGAGACGCCGGCCCCGCATCTGCCGGCGGCAACCCGGCAGGCCCTGATCGAGGCCGCCGTGCGCCTGACGTCGGCCGCCCGCTACCGTTCGGCTGGCACGGTGGAGTTCCTCTATGACGCCGAGCGGGACGACTTCTTCTTCCTGGAGGTGAACACCCGCCTGCAGGTCGAGCACGGGGTGACCGAGCAGGTCACCGGCGTCGACTTGGTGGCCTGGATGATCCGCGGCGCGGCCGGGGACTACGGCTTCCTGGCGGGCTTCGAAGCCGCCCCCCGCGGCGCCTCGATCCAGGCCAGGCTCTATGCCGAAGACCCGGGCCAGGACTACCGACCCAGTTCCGGCGTGCTGACCGAGGTCCGCTTCCCCAAGGACGTTCGCGCCGACTCCTGGGCGGTGGACGGGACCGAGGTCAGCGCCTTCTACGACCCTCTCCTGGCCAAGCTGATCGTCACTGCGCCGGATCGCGAGCAGGCGGTGGCGGCCCTGCAGCAGGCCCTCGACGATACGCGGCTGGCGGGGCTGGAGACCAATCTGGAATGGCTGCGGCAGGTGGCCCGCAGCGAGGCTTTCGTCTCGGGCCAGGTTTCGACCCGAGCGCTCGCCGACATAGCCTTCCAGCCGCAGACCATCCGCGTGCTGAGCGGTGGGCCGGCGACCACCGTCCAGGACTATCCCGGCCGCCAGGGCTATTGGGATGTGGGCGTGCCGCCATCCGGGCCGATGGACGCGCTGGCCTTCCGCCTGGGTAACCGCCTGCTGGGCAATATGGAGACTGCCGCCGGGCTGGAGATCACCGCCCTTGGTCCCACCTTGCTGTTCAACCGCACCGCCTCGGTCTGCCTGGCTGGCGCGGCCCTCGAGGCGAGCCTGGATGGCGCGCCGATCTCCCCTTACGTCCCGTTCCAGATCACGGCCGGCCAGACCCTGAAGCTCGGCCGGGTAAAGGGGCCGGGGCTGCGGGCCTATCTGCTGGTCCGAGGCGGGATCGATGTGCCGGCCTATCTGGGCAGCCGTGCGAGCTTCACCCTCGGCGGGTTCGGCGGCCATGCCGGCCGCACCCTGGCGGCCGGCGATGTGCTGCGGGTCGGCGACGGCCTGGTCGGGCCGCCGCGGGCGTCGCTGACTCAGGACCAGCAGCCGTCGCTCTCCAAGACTTGGAGCCTGCGCGTGCTGGCCGGTCCCCATGGGGCGCCGGACTTCTTCACCGAGGACGACGTGGCGATGATCGCCACCGCCTCGTGGAAGGTCCACTACAACTCCAACCGCACCGGCGTGCGCCTGATCGGACCCAAGCCGCAATGGGCCCGGCGTGACGGGGGGGAGGCGGGGCTGCATCCCTCCAACATCCACGACAACGCCTACGCCATCGGCGCGGTGGACTTCACCGGCGACATGCCGATCATTCTGGGGCCGGATGGGCCGTCGCTCGGGGGCTTCGTCTGCCCTTTCGTGATCATCCAGGCCGATCTGTGGAAGGCCGGTCAGCTGGCACCGGGCGATACGGTGACATTCCAGGTCGTCAGCGACGAGGCAGCCGTGGCCGCCGAGAAGGCCCAGGACACCCTGATCGCCGGCGCTGCGCCGCCGGCCATGCCACAGACGCCCGCGCCGGCCGTGCTCGCCAGCGACAGCCCAATCCTCGGCGTCATCGAGGCCGCCGGCCATCGGCCCCGGGCCGTCTATCGCCGCCAGGGGGACCGCCACCTGCTGGTGGAGTACGGCCCCATCGTGCTCGACCTGGAACTGCGCCTGCGCATCCACGCCCTGATGCTCGAGCTGCAGAACATGGCCCTGCCCGGCGTCATCGACATCACCCCGGGCATCCGTTCGCTGCAGGTCCACTATGACAGCCGGGTGCTTTCGCAGGCTGAGCTCTTGCGCGCGCTCACCGACGCCGAGGACCGGCTGGGGGGGCTCGACGACTTCGAAATCCCCTCCCGGGTGGTCCACCTGCCGCTCTCGTGGAAGGACCCGGCCATCTACGAGACCATCGACAAGTACATGGCCTCGGTCCGCGACGACGCCCCCTGGTGCCCGGACAACATCGAGTTCATCCGGCGGATCAACGGCCTGGCCAGCGAGGACGACGTCCACCGCATCGTCTTCGACGCGCGCTATCTGGTGATGGGCCTGGGCGACGTCTACCTGGGCGCGCCGGTGGCCACCCCCATCGACCCGCGCCACCGGCTGGTGACCACCAAGTACAACCCCGCCCGCACCTGGACGCCGCCCAACGTCGTCGGCATCGGCGGGGCCTATATGTGCATCTACGGGATGGAGGGGCCGGGCGGCTACCAGCTGTTTGGCCGCACCATCCAGGTCTGGAACACCTATCGGCAGACGAACGCCTTCACCGAGGGCAAGCCCTGGCTGCTGCGCTTCTTCGACCAGATCCGCTTCTTCCCCGTCAGCCACGACGAACTGACCGAATGGCGGCGCGACTTCCCCCTGGGTCGGCGGGAAATCCAGATCGATCACGAGACCTTCCGCCTGTCGGACTATCGCCGCTTCCTGGCGGATAACGCCTGCAGCATCGAGGCCTTCCAGGCCACCCGCGAGGCGGCCTTCGACGCCGAGCGCGCCGAGTGGGAGCGCCGGGGCGAGTTCGCCCGGGTGGAGGCCCTGGCCAGCGCCGCCGATGATGTGGCCGCGGCGCCGGAAATCGTCGTCCCCGACGGCGCCGAGCTGGTGGAAGCGCCGCTCGGCGGCAGCGTCTGGAAGATGCTGGTCCAGCCCGGCGACCGGGTCGAGAAGGGCGCCGTCATCGCCATCATCGAGGCCATGAAGACCGAGTGCGACGTGGCCAGCCCCACCGCCGGTGTCGTCCGCCAGGTCTACGCCCAGGAACGCCAGGCCATCGCGCCCGGCGCGCCGATGATCGCCATCGAACCCGCCTGAGCCGGAGCCCGCCTATGGACCGCCTGTCCGTCGCCGCCATCGCCGCCGAGGTCCGGTCAGGCGCCCAGACCGCCGAGCAGGTCGCCCGCGACAGCCTGGCGCGCATCGCCGCCTATGACGCCGTCCAGCCCCAGGCCTGGATCGAACGCCCCAGGCCTGAGGACGTTCTGGCCGCCGCCCGGGCGCTGGACACACGGCTCGCCGCCGGCGAGGACCTGCCCCTGGCCGGCGTCCCCTTCGCGGTGAAGGACAATATCGACGTGGCCGGCCTGCCCACCACCGCAGCCTGCCCGGCCTATGCCTATGTCCCGGATGAGACCGCCACCGTGGTGGCGCAGCTTCAGTCGGCTGGGGCGGTGATGATGGGCAAGACCAATCTCGACCAGTTCGCCACCGGGCTGGTCGGCAGCCGCACCCCCTATGGGATCCCGGCCTGTGTGTTTAATCGCGACTATGTGAGCGGCGGGTCCAGCTCGGGCAGCGCCGTGGCCGTGGGGGCGGGGCTAGTGGCCTTCGCGCTGGGCACCGACACCGCAGGGTCGGGCCGGGTGCCGGCCGCCTTCAACGGCCTGGTGGGATTGAAGCCCACCAAGGGCCGCTGGAGCACGTCGGGCCTCGTCCCGGCCTGCCGGTCGCTGGACTGCATCACCGTCTTCACCGGGACGGCCGCCGACGCGGCTTTGGTGGACACCGTCGCCGCTGGCTTCGACGCCGCCGATGCGTATTCCCGTCCGCCCGGCCCGGCCGCGCCAAACCTGGGCGCCGCCTACCGCATGGGCGTGCCCCGCCTGGACCAGCTCAACTATCTGGGCGATGCGGCGTCCGAGCGGTTCTACGACGAGGCCATCGCCCGGCTGGCGGCCACCGGCGCGACCCTGGTGGAGGTGGACATCGCGCCCCTGCTGGAGGCCGCGCAGCTGCTCTATGCCGGCCCCTGGGTCGCCGAGCGCACAGCCGCCATCGAGGACCTGCTGCGCACCCGGCCCGCAGCGGTCCATCCGGTGGTGCGCGCCATCGTCCAGACCGGCTTCGGCGTCTCGGGCCTGGAGACCTTCAAAGGCCTCTATGCGCTGCAGGACCACGCCCGCGCGGCCCAGGCCCTGTGGGAGACCATCGACGTCCTGCTGCTGCCCACGGCGCCGACCATCTACCGGATCAGCGAGGTGCTGGCTGAACCCTTCGCGCTCAACGCCAATCTCGGCCTCTACACCAACTTCGTGAACCTGCTCGACATGAGCGCCATCGCCGTGCCCGCCGGCTACCGGGACAATGGCACAGGCTTTGGCGTCACCCTGATCGGTCCGGCCTGGGCCGACACAGCCCTGCTCGACCTCGCCCGTCGCTATGAGGAGATCCGCCCCATGCCCGCCGCCCCTGAGCTGGACACCGCCGGCAAGCCGCAGACCGTCAAACTGAGCGTCGTCGGCGCCCATCTGGCCGGCATGCCCCTGCACTGGCAGCTGACCTCCCGCGACGCCCGGCTGGTGGCCCGCACCCGCACAGCGCCGACCTACAAGCTATACGCCATGGCCGAGACGACGCCCCCCAAGCCCGCCCTGATCCATGTGGGCGAGGACGACGGCGCAGCCATAGAGGTGGAGGTCTATGAGCTGGACCTGGCGGGCTTCGGCAGTTTCACCGCTGAGGTGCCGGCGCCGCTCGCCATCGGTACGGTGAGCCTGGAGGACGGGACCACCGTGAAGGGCTTCGTCGCCGAACCCCGCGCGCTCTCGGGCGCCACGGACATCACCCACCTGGGCGGCTGGCGCGCCTATATCGCCAGCCTCGCCTAGCCCAAACTCAACCGCTGCTCGCCATGGCCGCGATCTCCCTGGGGATCGCGGTCTTCAGCTTGTCATCCAGCGGGAAGTCGTAGACGGCCGTCGAGCCATAGCGGTGCGGCGCGTGGGGATCGTGGCGGCGCTTGTCCACGGCGATCACCCGGGTGCCCAGCTTGAAGGCCTCCTTGATGTCGTGGGTGACCATCAGGATGGTCAGCCCGTGCTCGCGCCAAAGGCCGGTGATCAGCTCGTGCATGTCCAGGCGAACGCCGGGATCCAGTGCGCCGAAGGGCTCGTCCAGCAGCAGGATACGCGGCTTGGTGATCAGGGCCTGGGCGATGGCCAGGCGCTGCTGCATGCCGCCCGACAGCGCCCGCGGAAAGGCCTTGAGTGAGGCCGAAAGGCCCACCTGCTCCAGGATGGCCACGGCCTCGGCCCTGGCCTTGCGACGGTCGGCGCCCATGAGCAGGCCGGTAAGCGGCGCCTGATCGCAGCGGGCGCCGAACATCACGTTCTGCAGCACGGTCATGTGTGGAAAGACCGAATAGCGCTGGAAGACCACGCCGCGGTCGGGGCCAGGCTCAGGGGGAATGGGCGCCCCGTCCAGCAGGATCTCGCCCCGGCTGGGCGCCTCCTGGCCTAGCGCCAGCCGAAGAAAGGTGCTCTTGCCGGCGCCGGACGGGCCGACGATAGAGACGAAGGCGCCCGGCGCCACGTCCAGGCTGACCTTTTCCAGGACCACATGGTCGCCGTACTCCACCCAGACATTTCGGAACGACAGGACCGGGGTCATCGGCGGCCCCCCGGCGCATGGGCCCAGCGGAAGGCGGTGCGGCTCCAGGTCAGCAGGGCCAGATCGATGATCACCGCCAGCAGCGAGATCCAGGCGACGTAGGGCAGGATGATGTCCATGGCCAAGTAACGACGAACGAGGAAGATGCGGTAGCCAAGGCCCACATCCGAGGCGATGGCTTCGGCCGAGATCAGGAACACCCAGGCTGGGCCCAGCGAAAACCGTACGCTGTCGATCAGCCGCGGCATGGCCTGGGGCAGGGCGACCTGCAGGGCCACCAGCCAGGTGGAGGCGCCCAGGGTCTGGGCCTTGACGATCTGTTCCTCGGGAATGGCGGCCACATGGGAGGCGAGGTCACGGACCATGAAAGGCGTGATGCCGACGAAGATCAGTACGATCTTGGCCGTCTCGCCCAGGCCAAAGACGATGAACAGTATGGGCAGGACCGCGATGGGCGGAATGACGGAGATCGTCGCCACCAGCGGGCCAAGCCCTGCCCGCGCATAGGGCAGGAGCCCGATCGACAGCCCCAGCACCAGGGTGGTGGCGGCCGCCGCGCCCACGGCGATCCCCAGCCGGGTCAGGCTGGCCTTGGTGTCGGCCACCAGCGGAATCTCGCCGGTGCGAGGGTCCTCCTGCAGGGCCATGATCTCCATGGACTGGGCCATGGCCGCAGGGGTCGGCAGAATCTTGTCGCGGGGATTTTCCGCATGGCGGGCCTGGGAGGCCACCAGATAGAGCAGCACCAGGATGGCGATGGGCAGAAGGCCCAGAAGGAGGCGACCGCCGCCACGCGGCCTGGCGTTCAGCAGTCGACGCATGGGGCGGTCACCTCGATCAGGGGTACGCGGGTACGCAGGGCTCTTCAGGGTGGTACGGCCTAGAGGGCGCCGTCCACGGCCATCTGAGTATAGGTCGGGTCAAAGCGCAGCATGAGGTTCTCGGCGTTGCCCAGGATCTTGTCGCCCGGGAAGCTGATGCCGATGTCATCCACCGACGCGGCGCCCTGGCCAAACAGGCCGGCCTGGAAGCTGAACTGACGGACCTTGTCATTGGCCGCCACGATGTCCTCGCTCAGCATCGCCGCCAGGGCGTCCTGGGGCGTGTAGTACATGAAGGTGGTCTCAAGCTGGCCCTCATAGCCGGCCAGGTCCGTGCCCGAAATCTGGGCCATCGCCTCGCGGGCGGCCTGACCCTCAGGGGTGTCGGCGCTCATCAGGGCCATGGTCTCGTACCAGATGCCGGCGAGCGCCTTGCCCAGGTTCGGATTGGCCGCCAGCACCCCGGTCGACACGATCATCATGTCGAGGATCTCGCCGGGGATCTGGGTGGAGTTGAACACTTCCACCGCGCCTGGCTGCTTCTTGATCTCCGCCAACTGCGGGTTCCAGGGCACGACGGCCGTCGTCTGCGGGGCGGTGAAGGCCGCGACCATGTCGGCGTCCGAGGTGTTGACCACCGAGACATCGGTCATGGCCAGGTCGGCGCTCTCCAGCCCGCGGGCCAGCAGATAGTGGGAAACCGAGTTCTCCACGAGGTTGACCGAGCGGCCCCTGATGTCGGCCAGGGTCGATCCGTTCTTCAGGATGATGCCGTCATTGCCGTTGGAATAGTCGCCGACGATCACCACGGTGGTGTCCTTGCCGGCGGCCGCAGGAATGGTCAGGGCGTCCATATTGGTCGAGGTCACCCCGTCCAGGGTGCCGGCGGTGTACTGGTTCAGGGATTCCACATAGTCGTTCACCTGAACGAGCTTGATGTTCACCCCGTACTTGTCGGACCACTTCTTCACGATGCCGGCTTGCTCGGCATAGGGCCAGGGCATCCAGCCGGCATAGATGGTCCAGCCGATTGTGTACTCTTCGACGGCCTCGGTCCCCTTGGCCGTCTCCTCGGCGTTCTGACCGCACGCCGCCAGCGCCAGGCTGCCTGCCGCGGCGATCGCCAAGGCGCGTAATCCGTTGACCCACTTCATTCGGATACCCCTTCCATCCGTGGCCGCGCCGCTGTGGCGCGCCCCCTTCAGTATTACAATCAGAACAGATCGTAATATTCCAAGGGGCTGGCCCGGGAGGCAAAGCCCGTGCGGCAGGACGCCTGGAATCCAGGCGCCAGGCGTCCTGCACGCTCATTTCGTGCGCATCGAGACCGCCAGCCCCAGGGCCGAGCTTGCCCGATGCGCATTATTACGAAATGCAGAAGTCGTAGTCTTCCACGCGATGGGCGGAGGCCAGAGGTGAGCGCGGACTTCGACAGGATTCCCATCGTCGACATCAGCGGGCTAAGCTCCGCCGACCTCGCCACGCGGCGCGCTGTAGCCGCTGAGATGGGGGCGGCCGCCCGCGAGGTGGGCTTCCTCTATGTGCGCGGCCACGGCCTGGATGAGGCGTTGTTTGAGGATGTGCTGGCCGCGGCCAAGGCCTTCTTCGCCCAGCCCATCGACCGCAAGATGGCCAGCTATATCGGCCGGTCGGTCAATCACAGCGGCTATGTGCCTGAGGGCGAAGAGGTGTTCCCCGGCGGGACCATCGACCGCAAGGAGGCCTATGACCTCAACCTCGACCTGCCCGGCGCGCCGGCCGAGGCGCCGATGCTGGGTCCCAATCTCTGGCCGGACCAGCCGGGATTCCGCGAAGCCGCCAGCGCCTATTACTCAGCAGTGTCGCATCTGGCCCGGCGGCTCTTTCGCGGGTTCGCCCTGGCGCTGGATCTGCCGGAGGATCATTTCGAGCCCCACCGTCGCCAGCCGCCGAGCCAGCTGCGGATGATCCACTATCCCTTCGATCCCACGGTCCAGGATCGCGAGGGGATTGGCGCCCACACCGATTATGAGTTCTTCACCATCCTGCGGGGCACGGCGCCGGGGCTGGAGGTGCGCAACGGCGCCGGCGAATGGATCGACGCGCCGCCTCGGCCCGGATGTTTCGTGATCAATATCGGCGACATGCTGGAGGCCTGGACCAACGGCGTGTTCACCGCCACCAGCCACCGGGTCCGCAAGGTCGCCGAGGAGCGCTACAGCTTCCCCTTCTTCGCCACCTGCGACTTCGACACGGTGGTCGAGCCCGATCCCCGGCTGGTCACCGCCTACCGCCCGGCCCGCTATGGGCGGCTGGTGTCAGGGGAGCACCTGTTCGCCCAGACCGCTCGCACCTTCGCCTACCTGAAGGCCAGGCGGGCCCGCGGCGAGCTGGTTCTGCCGGAAGACGCCTAGCGGCTGGCTCGGCGAAGATCAGCGGCGTCCTCGTCTTCGACGCCCCCATGGGCGTGGAGGGGCGGCAGGAGTGACGTGGTGGTCACCAGCCTCAGCTGCTGGACAGCCCGAACCCCCCGCAGCCGGTCGCAGAGTTGCTGCAGCCGCTCCCCGGAGCCCTGGACCAGCAGCACCTCCAGGGATTGGTCGTCCTCCAGGAAGACGTGCTGCGAGGAGATGACCTCCTTGACGAACTCGCTCTGGACCCGGGCCAGGGCGTGGCGCACCCGGCCGCTGTCGGCCCGGTAGATCAGGGTGATGGTGCCGGCGCGGACGGCCTCGCCGCTGTCGCGGTCCACCTCGGCCACCTCGTGGCGGATCAGCTCGGCGATCAGCTGGGAGCGTCCGGGAAGGCCGCGCTCGGCGACCATCTGGTCCACCTGGGCCAGCAGGGCGCCTGGCAGGCTGACGCCAATGCGGGCCAGCGCAGGCGTCGGGCCGGGGGCGGCGCGGGGAGGATCGGTGGACACGAGGCGGACCTGGCGGGCGGTTGGGGCGACCTTCATAGCGAGGTTCGAGCGCCCAAGGCCAGGGTGAAGAGGCCGGGCAGCCGACCCTCCGGATCGTGGACTTCCAGCAGCGACCAGTGCGCGCCGCCGTCGGCCAGCTCGCCCGTCTCAGGGGCAAAACTCGGTGGCTGGGACCAGAGCGGCCGCCCCTCGCGCCAGGGGAGGGTTGAGTGAATGATGCGCCAGCCCCCACCGATCCGCCCGTAGTAGATGGGCATGTCCAGCAGGGCGCAGGCCGCCGCCCGGTCGCCCGCGATCAGGGCCGCCTCCACCAAGGCCGGCAAGGACTCCCCTGGGGGCAGCGGAGTCGTCCGGCCTTCGATCATCAGAAAATGGTCGCCGGCCAGGATCAGCAGGCCCCGTCCTTCAGCCCGGCCGAAGGCCGCCCTCAGACCCCGGCTCTCCGGCTCCAGCCGCCAGATTTCCTCATACTCGGCGTGAATGCCGCCCTCGATGAGGATGTCGCCCTCGATCTTCCAGGTCCCTTCGTCAGGGAAAGGACCCGGGGGCTGGTAATCCAGGTCCCGGCGCCAGGCGCACATCTGCGGCGTCACGGTCAGCTGGCCGGCGAAACCCTGGGCCTTGGCCAGCTCGATCAGTTCAGCCTCGCTGAAGTCGGAGAAGCCCGTCGCTTCTGGTTTGCGGGGGATGTCGATTTTCAGCCGGATGTCGCCGTACCAGCTGTCGGCCTGGACCCAGAAGACCCGGGTGGTGTCATCAAGATAGCCGCCCGGGGCGGTGATCTGTTCGCGCCGCCAGACGCCGGTGACTTCTGCGGGGACCTTGGCGCTCATGGGTTCAGTCCTCCAGCGGGCGGGTGCGGCCCATCAGACGGGGCAGGTCAGCGACCTTGGACATCAGGGCGAAGGCTGAAAAGCCCATGACCATGAAGATCACCGCGGCCACGCACATGGTGGGCTCATAGCCCTGCCGCATATTGGCGAAGATCCTGATGGGCAGGGTCTGGACCGTGAATCCCGCCACCATATAGGCGATCAGATATTCGTTGATGCTCAGTACAAAGACGAAAACGAAGGCGCAGAGGATGTAAGGCGTCATGGCGGGCCGCACCACCATGCGGAAGGCGTCGGAATCCCGGGCTCCCATTGTGTAGGCGGCCTCCACCTGGGCCTGATCGATGGTGCGAAAGCCGACCATCAGCAGGGAAAGCGGAATGCCCAGCAGGACGATGGCGTGGCTGAGCACCACATTCTCCAGCCGTCCCACATGGCCGGTGACCCCCCAGAAGGCCGACAGCATCAGGGCCGCCACCACGCCGGGGATCAGGAACAGGGCGCCGCCGACGCCGGCCAGGACGGCGGCGGCCTTGGCCTGGTAGCGCCATAGGGCGTAGGTGATCGGCAGGGCGACGGCCACCGAGACGAGCGCCGCCAGGCCTGCAATGGTCAGCGAGCGTTCCAGCGAGGCCATCCAGCCATAGTCGCTGAAGAAGGTCCGGTACCAGCGAAGGCTGAACTCGGTGGGGGGAAAGCTCATCCGCCGTGTGGCGTTGAACGACACCGAGATCACCACGATCAGCGGCGCAGCCAGAAAGAGGGCGATGAGGGCCAGGAAGCCCCTGCGCAGGAGGACGCGCGGCGACAGGGTCATGCCTCGACCGCCTTCCGCTGCGACAGGATCCGCGTCAGGGCGAGAAGCGCCACCATGAAGGCCACCACCGCCACGGCGTAGGCCGCCGCCAGGGGCAGGTTTCCCGCCCCCATGGCCGCATTGTTGATGTGGATGGCGATGGTCCACTGGGGTGGCCGGCCTAGAACCAGGGGCGTCAGATAGGCGCCGAAGGTGAAGATCACTACGAGCAGCACGCCGGTCAGGATCTGGCCCCGCATCATGGGCAGGACCACCTTGACGAAGGTCGAGACCCGCGAGGCCCCCATGGTGGCTGCGGCCTGCTCCATCTCCGGGTCCAGCTGTGACAGGGCTGGATAGAAGAACAGGATCACATAGGGCAGCAGCAGATAGACCAGGCAGGTGAGGACGGCGGGGAAGTTGGGATAGAGCGAGGCGCCAGGCGCCAGCAGGCCCACCGCGTTCAGGGCGCTGGCCAGGGTTCCGCTGGTGGACAGGAGCACCTGGAAGGCGAAGACGATCAGCACTTCGGAGAGCGACAGGGAGCCCAGCAGGAAGACCAGCCAGGCCACCTGGGCCCGTCGGCGCATCCGGGTGATGAAATAGGCCGCCGGGAAAGCCAGGCTGACGCAGATCGCCGCCCCCGTGAGGGCCAGCAGCAGCGAGAAGCCCATGATCCTGGCGAACAGCGGCGTGGCCAGCTGGCGATACTGGGTGAGTTCAAACCCCGGCGACCATAGGCCGCCCACCTCCCGGTGGGCCAAGCTGAGCTGGACCATGAGGAATGCCGGCACGATGGCCATGATGGCGATGTAGAGGCCAGGGCCCGTGAGCAGGCCCGCCAGCACCCACCGATCCCGCATCCGGCCGTGTCCGGATGCGGTGCTGGCGATCGAGACGCCGGCGGCCGTCATCGCCCCAGGACCTGACAGCTTTCGACCGGCAGGCGGATATGGGCGATCTCGCCCACGGCCGCGCCGATCCAGTCGCGTGGCGTGGAGACGCCCAGGATGTCCTGGCCCTGGCAGTCGATCCGGTACTCCACATAGGCGCCCATATCCCGCACCAGGCTGATCACGCCGGCGACCTCATTGGCGCCGCCGCCGGCCGTCCGGGACAGGATGATATCCTCGGGCCGTATGGCCAGGGTGGCCGCAGCGCCGCCCGGGCCGCAGGCGGCGGCGACCCGCAGAGGTATGGCGCCGTAGCGGACGGTGTGGCCGTCCAGAACCTCCACAGCCAGCAGGTTGGAGGCGCCGATGAAGTCGGCGACGAAACGATTGACCGGCCGGCGATAGATGTCCACCGGCGGCCCATGCTGCTGGATCTGGCCCTCGCCCATGACCACGATGGTGTCAGCCATGGTCATGGCCTCGCGCTGGTCGTGGGTGACCAGGATGGTGGTGATCTTCAGCCGTTGCTGCAGGGTGCGCAGCTCGTTCTGCATTTCCTCGCGCAGCTTGGCGTCCAGGGCCGAGAAGGGCTCATCCAGCAGGAAGACCGGCGGCTCCTGGGCCAGCGCCCGGGCGATGGCCACCCGCTGGCGCTGGCCGCCGGACAGCTGGCTGATGGCGCGGGACTGCAGACCCGGCAGGCGGACCAGCTCCAGGAGCTCGTCCACCCTTTCCTTGCGGCGGCGAGGGTCCTCGCCGCGCAGGCGCAGGGCAAAGGCGATGTTCTCGCCCACGCTCAGATGGGGAAACAGGGCCAGGGACTGGAACACCATGCCGAACCGCCGGGCGTTGGCGGGCTGGTCGGTGATCTCCTTGCCGTTCAGCAGGATGGACCCAGAGGTGGGCGTCTCTAGCCCGGCGATCATCCGCAGGACCGTCGTCTTGCCGCAGCCAGAGGGACCCAGGAAGCAGACGAACGCCCCGTGTGGGATGGAGAGGCTGACCTGGTCGGCGGCCAGCTGGTCGCCATAGGCCTTGGTGAGGTCGCGCAGCTCCAGCCCGAACATGGCCGCGCTCCTAGCTCGCCAGCATCTGGCTGAATTCCCGCATCATCAGGTCCATGTGCAGCCGTCGGGCCTCCAGATTGGTGGTGATGGGCGGGGTCGGGCTGGTCACCTTGGCGCGCACCGTCTCGTCCAGGGTGAGCAGGTCTTCGCGGATCAGAGGCGGGGCGTTCATGCGCGAGGCGATCAGGTTCTGGGCCTGCGGGCTCAGCATGAAGTTGATGAACGCGTGGGCCTCTTCGGTCTTGGTGGAGGCCGAGGGCTGGCACCAGCTGCCGAAATCGATCACCGGCCCTTCCTTGGGAAAGACCACCTCGAGGTTCGCGCCGCTCTGGATCAGGGTCTGGGCGACATCGGCGAAATAGACCCCGCCCTGGACCTCGCCATTTTCGAGCGCGGTCTGCATCGTCCCCTCGCTCTCCCACCACAGGCGGGTGTTGGGCTTGAGGCCGGCCATTTTCTCAACGCAGGCGCGGATGCCCGCCTCGGTGTTGAGCATGTCGGGGCCATCGAAATAGGTGGCGGCCGTCACCTCGAACATGGGGCCGGCTCCCGTGCCGGCCAGCCCCCAGGCGTTGCGGCGGCCTGGCGCCCACAGCTCGGTCCAGCTGGTCGGCGTCGAGTTGATGACCTGCGGATTGGTGACCATGGTGAAGAACCAGCCGACGGCGCCGATCGCCGCCACCCCATCGGGGCCCCGCGTCACATAGGCTTCGGGGAGGTTGGCGAGATTGGGGATGCGGGCGGTGTCATAGGTCCGCCAGAGGCCAGCCGCATTGCCGCGCATCACGTCCACCGGCGCGCTGATGCAGAGGTCCATGGGGGTCTGGCCTGCCTTGTTGGCCTCGATCAGCTGCAACAGGAACTGCAGGCCCGCCGGCTGGGGCATGGACTCCACCCGGATGCCGGTGGCTTCGGTGAACAGGGGGTAGATGTGCTCGCGCAGGGCCTGTTCGAAATTGCCGCCATAGGCGGAAACGCGAAGACTCCGCCCCCCGCCGTCGCCCGCACCTGAACATCCCGTCGCAAGCGCCAGACCCGCGGCCCCGGCCCCCAGCAACAGGCCGCGGCGTCCGATATGCCCCTGGCGAGAGAGCGGTTTCCCCCCACGTCGATCCGTCGCGCTCATGGTCGCCTCCGTACTGGCCGCCCCGCCGGGATGGGTTGAGCCGATACCTGCCGCCCGGCTCTGGCAAGCAATGGCGGGGGCCGCCCGGGCGGCGGGAGGAAATGCTTGGACGATGGGCGCCGGACCCCCGCGTCTCGACTACGATTTGCGCAATTCGTATTACTGAGCGAGAATGTGGTCAGTTCGGCCGCAGGCTCCGCGCGCCCCTTCGAATTCTTCGACAAGGTTCGAACGGCGGCGCAGACGCGCAGGCCTGCGCGCTCTTCCATGGAGCCTTCAGATGAGCACAGGCGATCAGCCTCAAGCCGTCGGCGAGATGGGCGCCAAGCTCCTCGCCTTTTCCGAAATCCCCGTGATCGACATCGGCGCCCTGGTCGGCGACGACCCCGCGGCCAAGGCTGCGACCGTGGCCGAGATCGGTCGGGCCTGCGAGACGGTGGGCTTTTTCTATATCAAGAACCACGGGGTGCCGCAGTCGTTGATCGACCGGACCTATGAGCTGTCCAAGCAGTTCCACTATTCCCCGCGTGAGCTGCGGGAAAAGGTCCATATCCGCCATTCGCCGGGCACCCGCGGCTGGGTGCCGGTGTCCGACGAGGACGATGACGGCGATCCGGAGCTTTACCGGTTGGTGGAGCCCAGCCCTGAGAATGATTATCTGACCAAGCCTCGCCTGCATGCGGCCTTTGACCTGGCCATCGAGATCGCCGAGGACGACGCCGACTTCAAGGCCGGCAACCTGATGCTCGTGCCCAACCAGTGGCCCGACTGGATCCCCGGATTTCGCGACGAGGTGATGGCCTATTACGAGGCCGTGCGTCAGGTGGGCGACCGGCTGTTCGAGGCCTTCGCCCGGCGGCTGGACCTCGATCCAGAATTCTTCCTTGAGCGGACCAAAAAGACACCGTCGCAGTTAAGGCTCCTGCACTATCCGCCCAATGACCGGCCCATGGACAACGACCATCTGGGCATCGGGGCTCATTCGGACTTCGAGTGCTTCACCATCCTCCACACGGGCGGGCCTGGCCTGCAGGTGATGAACGCGGCCGACGAGTGGGTGGCCGCTCCGCCGATCGAAGGCGCCTTCATCGTCAATATCGGCGACCTGCTGGAGGGCTGGACCAACGGCCGCTTCAAGGCGACCCAGCACCGGGTGGTGAACACCGGCAAGGAGCGCTTCTCCATGCCGCTGTTCTTCGCTGTCGATTATGACGTGGTGGTCGAGCCGCTGCCGCAGTTCGTGTCGGCGGAAAACCCCTCCCGCTATACCCGCATCGTGGCCGGCGACCATCTGGCCGGCTTCAGCGTCCACGGCGCCAAACATCTCCGGAAGAAGATCGTCCACGGCGAACTGAAGATCAATTTCCCGATCCACAAGGAGAACCCGTTCAAACGCAAGGCGGTGAACGAGTTCGAGGCCGACAAGACGGCCGAAGCCGCCGCCAAGTCCAAGGAACCGGCCCGTTCAATGTAGAGCGCGGCGGCCGTACTGAAGGACGGCCCCTCCTTCGACGGCCTATGGGGCCGGCGTCAGGGTCAGGACCGTCTCCGTCGCCGCTTCGATGGCGGGCCGGCTGTAGAGCAGCGGCACATATTCGCCTTTCGCCCATAGGGGGAAGAGGTCGCGATAGTGCGGACTGGCCGGATCGCCGGACTGGCCGGGCGTATTGATCGCCACGCTGTTGTCCCAGGCGCCCACGTCGAGGACCATGCGGAACGAGGCGCCCGACACCACCCGATAGTCGCTGGCCCGCCAGCTGGCCGCCAGCGGACTCAGCATGGTCCCGGCCATGGGGGCGGGGCCGACGGCCAGCCGCTCGGCGGCCTCGGAAGACAGCAGGGGCGCGAGCGCGTGCTCAAACCGGGCCTGATGCAGATCGCCCCAGGCCCAGGTGGCGGGGTCTGGTCCAAGCCTCCGACTGACGTCGTCCAGGGCCGCGGTCAGGCTGGCGGCCAGGATGGGCGCCCGTTCCGCGGGGCTGGCGGCGTTCAGATAGGCGCTGATGGCGGGCTGGTCGCCGCCGCCGACGAGGGCGCGGGCTGCGGCGGGCGCGGCGGCCTGCACCGTGGCCTGGCCCAGATGTTTGAACAGCCAGACCTCATAGAGGGCGGCCGCGGCGCTGTCGGCCTCGGTTCGCCCGTCCCAGCCCTGCAGCAGGGCGATGGCCTGGGCCAGGCGCGGCTCGGGATCGGCGATGTCGCTCAGCAGCGGGACGAGGTCGGCGGCCGTCACATTGGTGGGATCGGTCTGCAGGGCCATGGCCTCGGCCAGGGTGAGGTCGTCATCGGCCTCCAGCACCTGGGCGATACGGCTCATCCGCGCCGGGTTGCTCCATTCATAGCTGATCATACGATCGGCCGGATAATCAGTCGGCAGATTGAACTGGTTGGCCGTGGCCAGCCAACCCTGGTCCGGATTGTAGCGACTGGGCAGGTCGGCCGCGGCCATGAAGCCCTTCCACTCATAGCGGCCATCGCCGGGAACCGGCATCAGGCCGTCCCAACCCTGGCGCAGGGGCACGCGACCGGCCGCGATCCAGCCGATATTGCCGGCGGTGTCGGCATAGACCTGATTTTCGCTGGGCGTCCCGAACCGCCCCATGGCGCCGGAAAACGCGTCCCAGGTCTTGGCGGTCATATAGTCGGACGACCCGAAATAGGCCGAGGTCCCTGGGTCGCTCCAGACGCTGCGCACGGCGTAGGCCCGGTGGTTGTCCGGGTCTTCAAAGACCACGGGACCGTGGCGGGTGAACTTCAGCTCGATGCTCTGGGCCGCCTGGCCCGCGACCGCGACGGTTTCGGTGACCACCTCCATGGCCGCCCAGCCCTCGCCATAGCGGTAGCGGTTGGGATCGCGGGGATCGGTCTCATAGACATAGAGGTCTTCCTGGTCGGCCGGGAAGATGGTCAGGCCAAAGGCGATGGTCCCGTTGTGGCCGATGGAGATGCCCGGCAGGGCCGGCTCGCCGGCTCCAATGGCCGAAAAGCCCGGCGCCTCCATATGGACGATGTAGCGCAGGGAGGGGACGCCGTGGGCCCGGTGCGGATCATTGGCCAGGATCGGCCGACCGGTGGCGGTGCGAGATGGCGCGACAGTCCAGTTGTTGGAGCCGATGGCGTCAGCGGGGATGTCTTCGGCTCCCGCTACGACCTGGCCCGCCTTGAAGGTCACGCCCTGGGTGGCCAGCCGGTAGTCCTTGAGCACATCGGCTGGGATCGCGCAGGGATCGAGGCCTTCGGGCACGCTCAGCCTATGGTCGGGCTCCAGGCGTCGATTGAGGGCGTTGGCCTCGAGCCCGGCCGCGCAGGTGATGCGGGCCCGCTCCACCTCGGCGGCGGCGTTGCGGGTCAGGCCGTGGCTGCGGATGCGCACCACATCTTCCGGCGCCCAAAGGTCGGGGGTGCTGCCGGCGATCTGGAACTCTTCGGGGAGGGGACGGGCGCC
The DNA here is from genome assembly GCA_002363865.1 of Caulobacteraceae bacterium UBA3198. Taxonomy (GTDB): domain Bacteria; phylum Pseudomonadota; class Alphaproteobacteria; order Caulobacterales; family Caulobacteraceae; genus Phenylobacterium. Next base: position 21,024 of record DEWY01000006.1, on the reverse strand, counting down.
GTCCCGGATCTCGGCGACGAAGGCGTTGATCCCGGCGGTGAAAGCCTCCGCATAGCCCTTGGCGTCCGGTCCGTAGGCGGCCCATTCGGCGTCCATATCGCCCCGGTAGAGGAACAGGCGCGAGCCCCGGTCCTGGGCGGCGAAGTCCGGCCCGAAATCCTCGGCCAGCAGACCCAGACCCCGCTTGCGCCACAGGTCGACCTGCCACAGTCGGTCGCGGGCGACATTGTAGCCTTGCAGGAAAAAGGCGTCCCGGACGCTGGCGGCGAATATGTGGGAGATGCCCCAGCGGTCGATCAGGATTTCGGCCGGCGCCTCAAGCCCCGCCACCGGGCGGGCGCTGCGGGCGGGCTCGGCGGCGGCCTGCGCCGCCAAGCTGGCCAGGGCAAGGCCCATCAGGCCACGTCTCGCGCCTCGTCCCAGTCGCCGTCCCATCGCCGCTGCTCCTTGATCCTGGTCTTTCCGAGCAGCTAAGCGGCTGGGAGAGGTCGTGGCAATGCGGGGCGGCTCAGTCCTTGCGCGGCGGCCAGGGGATGAAGCCGGAGGTGCGGCGGATATAGGCGGCGTATTCGGGCCGCCGGTTCTCCATCCCCTTCTCCACCGTGGGCGCGCCGCTGCCCTTGGTGAGCAGGAAGGTGATGAGGATGGGACCCAGGAACGACCAGACGCCCAGGCCGGTCTCGGCGGCCACCAGATAGAGCCCCCACCACAGACAGGCGTCGCCGAAATAGTTGGGATGGCGCGTGTAGCGCCACAGACCGGTATCCAGCACCTTGCCCTTGTTGGCCGGGTCGGACTTGAACCGGTCGAGCTGCGCATCGCCGATGGCCTCGAAGACCAGGCCAAACACAGCGAGCGCCGTCCCGATGATCGCCAGCGGGCCAAAGCCCAGCGGCGTCTCCACCTGGCCCATCTGGACGGGCAGGGCGACCAGCAGTTGCAGGGGCATCTGTGGGGCGAAGACGAAGACCAGGGCCGAAAGGCCAAAGCTCCAGCCGCGGGCCTGACCATCGGCTAGCATCTCCTCATAACGGCGATCGGCCCCATGGGCGCGCCAACGGCGCATCAGGTGCGGCCCAAGCCGCAGGGCCCAGGCGGTGACCAGCAGGGCGAGGATCCAGCCGTGCAGGCCTGACCCGCCCGACAGGGCCATGCTGGTCCAGGCCAGCAACGCCATGCCCATAGGCCACCAGGCGTCGATGAAGCTGACGTCGCGCAGGCGGATGGCGATCGCCCACAGCAGCAGATAGGCGGCGACCAGGATCAGGGCGTTGAGGGCCAGCAATTGCCAGAGGGGCACAGGCGTCTCCGTCTTCCGGCGTCGGCGACGCCTCTCGCCCTAGACTACGCCTGAAGTCTGCGAAGGGATGCGTGCGTCGTCGGCCACTGCGGCGTCAGCAGGGTCGGACACCACGGCGGCGACGGCCATGTCGGCGGTGACATTGCCCACGGTGCGGAAGATGTCGGGGATCACCTCCACGGCCAGCAGGATGGCCAGGATCTCCAGGGGCGCGCCGAGCGCCAGGCAGATGGGCGCCATGCTGGTGAAGAAGGAGATCTGGCCCGGCAGGCCCACGGTCCCGATGCTGACCGCCAGGGAGACGGCGATGGCCACGGCGATCTGACCGCCACCGGGCTCCAGGCCGTAGAGGTGAACGATAAAGAAGGCCACCGCCAGATTGGCCACCGGGCTCGTCATGCGGAACACCGCCACCGCCAGGGGCAGGACCACGCCGGTCACCCTGGCCGAGCCGCCCAGCTCGTCGCGGGTGCGCTCAACCATGGCCGGCAGGCAGGCGAGCGAGCTCTGGGTGCTGAAGGCCAGGACCTGCACCGGCGCACAGGCCCGGGCGAAGCGACCGAGGTCCTGGCCGCGCAGGACAGCCACCAGGGCGTAGGGGATGAGCAACGCGCCGACGGCCACGGCTGAGACCATGAGGACGTACTGGGTCAGGACCCCGGCTGCATCCAGGCCGGTGCGCAGACCGATCCCCAGGGCCAGGGCGAAGACGCCCAGGGGCGCGGCCACCAGCACCCAGCGCACGATGATGATCATGGTCTCCGAGATGGCCCGGAAGAAGGCGATCAGCGGGGTGCGGAGATCGTGCCGCAGGCGGGTGGCGGCGAAGCCGAAGACCAGCCCGAAGACCACGATCTGCAGGATGGCGTCTTCGGCGGCGGCGCGGACCGGATTGGCCGGGGCCAGTGTCGGCAGCCACTCGCGCAAGCCGGTGGGGGTAGCGACCACCTCGCCGGCCTGGGCCGCGCTGGTCAGGGCCGCAGCGCCGGCTGGATCGATGGGCCAGAGCGCCAGGAAGCCGTTCATGGCGCCCGCCCCATAGAGAGCGGCGACCACCAGGACTGCGGCGAAGATCGCAAAGGCCCGCGCCGCCAGCCGGCCGGTGGCCGCAGCATCCGCCGCTGAGGCGACGCCGGTGACCAGCAGGGAGAAGACCAGGGGCACGATGGTCATGCGCAGGGCGTTGAGCCACAGGGCGCCGACCGCCTCAAAGGTCTCCGCGCCCGTGGTCAGGACCGGCGACTCCGTCGCATGGATGACCGCGCCCAGGACAAGCCCGCCGACCAGGGCGGCGAGCACGAGGACGCTGAGCGATCTGAACATCTGAATCTCCGGCTGGGGAGGCAGGCTCTCACGCCTGGGGCGTGAAGGACCATCGGAATCGTCGAAACGGCGGGTTGTAGCGCCCGCCGCTCAGCCCCCCGCCACCGAACGGGCGTCGGCCAGCTCGGTTGCGCCTAGCGCAGTCATAATGGCCTGCAAGAGGGCTTCGCCCCGCAGAGGCTTGGCCACTGCGCCGTCCATTCCCACGGCGCTGTACTCCTGCAGCTGATGGGTCATGACGTTGGCGGTGACCGCCAGGATGGGCGTCCGTCGCATGCCCTGCTCGGCCTCCCGAGCGCGGATCGCACGGGCCGCTTCGATCCCGTTCATCCCAGGCATCTGAATGTCCATCAGGACCAGCTCGAAGCCGCCATGGCTAAAAGCCTCCACTGCCGCCCGACCGTTGTCCACGAGAACAAGATCGGCCCCCAGGGGTCCCAGAAGAGCGGTCAGGACCTGCTGGTTGGTGGGATTGTCCTCCGCCGCCAGGATCCGAAGCGGAGGCGGATCTTCACGTTCCGGAGCCTCGGTGGGCGCGCCCCGCGAGAGGGGCAGGGCCAGGGTGAAGGTCGAGCCGTCGCCGATCCGACTGGCGGCCTGAAGCGTTCCGCCCATCATGCTGGCGAGGTGATGGGTCATGGTCAGCCCTAGTCCCGCGCCACCGTATCTGCGCGTCGCCGACGCGTCGGCCTGGGCGAAGGGTTCGAAGAGCCGCCCAAGATCCTCCTCCGCCATGCCGACGCCGGTGTCCGTAATCGTGATGGCGACCCCGAGGTCTAGCTTATGGGTGACGTGCACCCGCACCTCGCCGTGTTCGGTGAACTTGAGCCCGTTGGAAACCAGGGCCGTGACCATCTGAGCGATTCTCGCCCCGTCTCCGCGCCAGAACCCTTGGATGTCCGGGGAGATTTCCACGGCGAAGGTGACCCCCTTGGCCTCGGCTTCCGGGACAAAGGGCGCACAGGCGGCCTGCACCCGCGCCGCCAGGTCGAAGTCCTGAGACTCCAGTTCCAGGCGGCCCGTCTCGATCCTGGCGATGTCCAGCACGTCGTCCAGAAGGGTTAGCAAGGTCGCGCCGGACTCCCGGATAATCGACAGTCGCTCGCGCTGGGCGTCGCTCAGAGGATGGCGCTCCATCACCTGCGCCATGCCAAGGACGCCATTCAGGGGGGTGCGGACCTCATGGCTCATATTGGCCAAGAAGTCGCTCTTGGCCCGACTGGCGGCTTCGGCGGCGTCGCGGGCCCGCGCCAGGGCCTGGGTGGCCATGGTCTGCTCGGTGACGTCGTGCATCACCAGGACAAAGCCGCCGTCCGGCGTGTCTCCAACTTCGATCCTAGACATCCGCCCATCTGGGGTTGGGAACACGCCCTGGGCGACAATCTTTTCCAGCGACCGACGAGAGAGGCCTCCGCCTTTCAGGCTCCCTTGAAGGGGCTCTGAGGCCGACAAGCGCTGACCGATCGTGGCGATGGACATCCCCTCCTGCGGCTCAACGCCATAAAGGGCCAAGGCGCGAGCATAGGGCGCGTTCCAGAAGATGAGTCGCTGAGCGCCGTCGAAGAACGCAAGCGCTGACGGGGCGCTGTCCAAGGCGCCGGCAAGGGCGCTGAGAGTCGCCCTCTGAGTGAGCCGTTCCACCAACTGGATAGCCACGGCTGCGCCCAGGATGAGGAGTACGGCGCAGCCAGTGGCCAGGGCAAGGGTCTGCCGGCTGATCAGGTCGCCTTCCAGAGACAGGCTGGCGTCGGGGCGGAGGATCACCGCCCCCATGGCCGTGAAGTGCAGGCTGCAGATCGCCGCCGCCATCAGCAACGGGCCTGCGCGGCGTTCGCGGGCGCGCCCTTGGTCGACCAGAAAGGCGAGGCTTGCGCCAGCGACACAGACCACGCAGGCGATCGCTGCGAGGACATAGTCCCACGTCACGACGGCGGGCAGTCTGACCGCGGCGACCCCCATGAAGTGCATCACCGCCACCGACAGGCCTGCAACAAGCCCGCCCGCCAAAGCGAGTTCGGGGGCGGCGCGCCCCCTGACAAGAACGAAGGCCGCGCTCATGCCCAGAACTGGCGCGATCATCGAGCCCAGGGTCAGGTCCAACTGGTAGCCGATGTCCATCATGGGCTGGTAGGCGAGCATGGCCATGAAGTGGGTGGCCCATACGCCCATTCCCGCGATAAGGCCCGGTCCCAACATCCAGACGGCCGCGCGGCGGGCTGCGATCGCCCGATGATAGCTGCCGAATCCGGCCAGGGCCGAGACGATGCAGATGACGGCGGCGATCAGGACCAGCCGCAAATCATGCTCGTCGCGCAGGCAGGTGATGACAGCGTACATGCGTGGCCTAAGCCTCCTGAAATGAGGGCTTAGCCGCAGGACTCATAGGCGACTCTTAACGTCTGGCGACCTATTCGGCCCGCTTGATGCGACGTTTGAGCGCGCCAGGCGAGGCGGAGGCGTCAGGCCAGCGCGCCGATGCAGACGATGTCGTTTCCCAGATGCAGCGGCCGGCTGAGCGGCGACGACCAATCAACTCGCCGGCCACCCCCCTGTTCGAGCTGTCGTGGCCCGAAGCCGCGGCGGCCTGGCGCAGCGACGAGCGGCCTGCCGACGTCGCGCCAGATGATCACTATCTCGTCCGCATCGGGCGCCGGGGCCAACAGGATTGGCCCTTGTCGATCTGGGGACGATCACTCGGCCAAGCCCATGTCGCAGGATGCCCGTATGGCTGGCTGCGGCGGATGCCAGGAGGACGCGATGCTGACGGTCTGGGGGCGGGCGGAGTCGTCGGCGACGGCGCGGGTGATGTGGGCGCTGGGCGAGGCCGGTGTCCCCCATCGGCGGCTCGACTGGGGCGGGCGGTTCGGGGGCGGGGACGACCCGGCCTATCGCGCCATCAGCCCGCATGGACGCATTCCTGCGATCACGCGCGAGGACGGTTTCAGCCTTTGGGAGTCCAACACCATCATCCGCTGGCTGGCCACCACCTGCCCGGAGGCGGGGCTTTGGCCGGTGGACGAGGCGGTGCGCTGGCAGGCGCAGGCCTGGATGGACTGGTCTGCGGCGCCCGGGCGGGTGATCGGTCCTGTGCGCGCGGCCTATCGGCGTGCGGAGCCTGACGCGGACGAAATGGCCCGGACCATCGCCGCAGCGGCGGAGACCTTCGCCGTGCTCAACGCTCAGCTACAGGGCCGGACCTTCGTCGTGGGCGATCAGTTGACCGTCGCCGACCTCGCCCTGGGCGTCGTCGTCCATCGCTGGTTCCGCATTCCTGAGGCCCTGGAGCGTCCGGACCTGCCGGCTATGGAAGCCTGGTACGAACGACTCCGCGCGCGGCCGGCCTATCAGGACCATGTGGTGGCCAAGGTCAGCGCCAGGCCCCAGACGCTGGGCATGGGCGACTGAGGCCCTTCGACCCCTCGCGGAATTCCACAGGTGTGCTAGAGGCGGGGCCATGTCGACCCCGCTCTCGCGCATCCGCAACTTCTCCATCGTGGCTCACATCGACCACGGCAAATCCACCCTGTCCGACCGGCTCATCCAGGAGACCGGCGGCCTCACCCAGCGTGAGATGAAGGAGCAGGTGCTCGACTCCATGGAGATCGAGCGCGAGCGGGGCATCACCATCAAGGCCCAGACCGTGCGTCTGAACTACAAGGCCAAGGACGGGGAGACCTATGTCCTGAACCTGATGGACACGCCCGGCCACGTGGACTTCGCCTATGAGGTCAGCCGGTCGCTGGCCGCCTGCGAGGGCTCGATCCTGGTGGTGGACTCCAGCCAAGGGGTAGAGGCGCAGACGCTGGCCAATGTCTATCAGGCCATCGACAACAACCACGAGATCGTGCCGGTCCTGAACAAGATCGACCTGCCGGCCGCCGAGCCCGAGCGGGTGCGCGAGCAGATCGAGGACGTCATCGGCATCGACGCCAGCGACGCCATCCTGTGTTCGGCCAAGACAGGCGTCGGCATCGGCGACCTGCTGGAGGCCATCGTCACCCGCCTGCCGGCGCCCAAGGGCGACCGGGATGCGCCGCTCAAGGCCCTGCTGGTCGACGCCTGGTACGACGCCTATCTGGGCGTCATTGTCCTGGTGCGGGTGATCGACGGCGCGCTGAAGGCCGGCCAGAAGGTCAAGATGATGCAGAACGGCTCCACCTATCAGGTGGACCGTCTGGGCGTCTTCCTGCCGAAACAGACCGAAACCGAAGAGCTCGGCCCCGGCGAGATCGGCTTCATCACCGCCCAGATCAAGGAAGTGGCCGACGCCGCCGTCGGCGACACCATCACCGACGAAAAGCGCCCCACCGCCCAGGCCCTGACCGGCTTCCGCGAGGCCCAGCCGGTGGTGTTCTGCGGCCTGTTCCCCGTGGACGCCAACGACTTCGAGGACCTGCGCGCGGCCATCGGCCGCCTGCGCCTGAACGACGCCAGCTTCTCCTATGAGATGGAGACCAGCGCGGCGCTCGGCTTCGGCTTTCGCTGCGGGTTCCTAGGGCTGCTGCACCTGGAGATCATCCAGGAGCGGCTCTCCCGCGAGTTCGACCTCGACCTGATCGCCACGGCGCCCAGCGTGGTCTACCGGGTGCAGCTGACCAATGGCGAGGAGATCGAGCTCCATAACCCCGCCGACCTGCCCGATCCGGTGCGCATCGACACGATCGCCGAGCCCTGGATCAAGGCCACCATCCTGACGCCAGACGAGCATCTGGGCTCGATCATCAAGCTCTGCCAGGACCGCCGCGGTGAGCAGCGGGAACTGTCCTATGTGGGCTCCCGCGCCCTGGTGGTCTACGACCTGCCCCTGAACGAGGTGGTGTTCGACTTCTATGACCGCCTGAAATCCATCTCCAAGGGCTACGCCTCCTTCGACTACCAGATCGAGGAGTATCGGGTGGGCGACCTGGTCAAGATGTCGATCCTGGTCAACGCCGAGCCGGTGGACGCGCTCTCCATGCTGGTCCACCGCAACCGCGCCGAGATGCGCGGCCGGGCCATGGTGGAGCGGATGAAGGACCTGATCCCGCCGCACCAGTTCCAGATCCCGATCCAGGCGGCCATCGGCGGCCGGATCGTCGCCCGCGAGACCATCCGCGCCCTGCGCAAGGACGTGACCGCCAAGTGCTATGGCGGCGACGCCAGCCGCAAGCGCAAGCTGCTGGACAAGCAGAAGGCCGGCAAGAAGCGCATGCGCCAGTTCGGCAAGGTCGAAATCCCGCAGGAAGCCTTCATCGCCGCCCTGAAGATGGACGCCGACTAGTGAGGTTTAAAGATGCTTGGCGGATCGGTGCCGGCCAGCCTGCGATAAAACTCTATCGAATATCGATCGGTCATTGATGCAATGAAATCACAGATGACCCGTGCTCTATACGGGGTGCCAATGACTTGATCGCACATGTCGCGATAGTCTTGGGGCATCATCAATGTCCCAGCGCCGTCTGAAAGGGCCTGAAATATGTGGCCGATAATATCTCGGCTTCGATACTCGGAAGGTCTTAGAAACGACGACATTATTAGCGACTTGTAAGCGTATGTTTTGAGAACCTCTACACACAAGAAGTCGTTGAAATTCAAGCGTGCTATCCAGAATGTTGGGTCGTCTCCGCGTCCTTTCGTCAGAACCTGAACGCCGTCTACGAAGCGACCAATTAGGTATGAGCTTAGAGAGGTTCTGTAGTACCCGTTCTCTGCCCAAATTCTGGATTCAGAGTGCGCGGTGCTAGATATTAGGGCTACCTGTCGAACAAAGTCGGCCCCAGATATGCTATCAATCGTTTCCTGATCAAGATTCAAAATCTCAACAAAAACTTCTCTCAGAACTTCGTCTACGTCTGACGCGGAGAATTTTTTCCACTTGCTTTCGAGTTCTGGATAGTAGCGCTTTGCTCTTTGCTTAACAACCTCTGCAACGTCGTCTTTGAATGACGATGGTGCAGAGAGCATCCGCAATGGATTCAGAAATCCAGCTTTGAATGCGTCCTCTAGGTCATAAGTCGAGTATGCTATATCGTCTGATATATCCATAATCGAACATTCTATCGTCTTGAAGTAGACCCCTGGCGCGGGTTCGCCGACATGTTCTTTTACAAACGAGATGATATCTGAGTCATCATAGTAGTAGCCCTTTTGAACATCATCTGTGGGGGCTTTTGACGGGCTAATTAAGCTGTCATACTTAAGCATCGCGGCAATGGAGCGAGCGGTTAAATCCAGCCCAAGGCGTTTGTCGTTAACCGTTCCGTCTGGCTTTCTATCGAACAGAGTTCGCGGATCGTCGCCGAGAAACTCCTTTTTCTCCATCCTCGCCACTATTCGAAGGGTTTGAGCGTTTCCCTCAAACCCGCCTGAGCCATTCATAAGATGATGAAGAGCCTCTTCCCCGTTGTGCCCAAACGGAGGGTGTCCGATATCGTGTGCGAGTGCAGCTAACTCGCACAACCGCTCATTGATCGGGTTCTTTTTGTAGTAACTATTAGTCGCATTGATGCGGCGAGCGACCGAGCTTGCGACTTGCGCCACCTCGAGAGAGTGGGTCAGCCTATTTCGGAAGAAATCGCTCTCATCAGACGGAAAGAGCTGCGTCTTTCCGGCTAGCCGCCGGAAGGATGGGCTATGTAGCACCCTCGCGTAGTCGCGATGGAAGTCGCCGCGATAGGTGCCGTCTCCCGATTCGCTACCTGGGTTTTGACCTGACCGACGCGTCAGGCCCTTCTTGGGATAAAGCATCGGCCCTCTTTTCGAGCTTAAAAGATGAGCTCGCTGCCCGAGAGCTCTTATAAATTTGGGGCTCCCCCCGTAGTGAGCGAAGGCGGTCGGCGACTGTAGCGTTAGCGCTCTTGGCGAGCTTTGCGTATGTCGTTTGAGCCATCATTTATCTCCTGGTCGGGCGAGGGTTATCACATGTCGGGAGTGACCGGGTAAACCGAGATTAAGAGGTATGAATGCGCCTGCCAAAATGTCGTTCACTCGCTTCGTGATGCCGCCGACGAACGCTCTCTAGTCCTTCCACGTCTCAGCGCTCTCCGGCGCTTTCGCCGGCGGCTTGGCCTCGGCGAAGGGGGCGTACTTGGCGCGGGCCTCGGCGACGCGGCGGGCCATGTCTTCGGCGACCTCGGGGTGGCGGGACACCAGGGAATAGGTCTCGCCCGGATCGGTGGTGAGGTCGAACAGCAGCGGGTAGCGGTGCTGGTCCAGCGGGATGTCCATGGTCCGGTAGTAGGACCTGGCCACGTATTTCCAGCGCGGGGTGCGCACGGCGGCCACGTGCAGATTGTCGAACAGGATCACCTGGTCGTGCGGCGAGGCCTCCCCGCGCAGCAGCACCCCTGACAGGTCGGCGCCGTCGATCCCCTCGGTCGGCGCCTCGAGGCCCGCCATGGCCGCAAGCGTCGGCAGCAAATCAAGATTGCTGGCCAGGGCGTCGGAGACCATCCCAGCAGGGATTGTCCCCGGCCGCCAGGCGATGAAGGGCACGCGATAGCCGCCCTCCCAGGCCGCCCCGCCCTTGCGGTCCCGGTAAGGGCCAGTCGAGCCCTCGAACCACGGACCGTTGTCGGAGGTGAAGACCACCATCGTGTCCTCCGCCAAGCCGAGGTCTTCCAGTCGGCGCAGCAGGCGGCCGACCTGGGCGTCCACCTCTTCCACCACCTCGCCATAGTCGCCGGCCGGCGAACCCATCGGATCGTCGGGATTGGGACGCAGGGGGACGTGCGGGGCCGTCAGCGCCAGCAGGATGAAGAAGGGCTCATTCCGGTGGGCCTCGACGAAGGCGGTGGTCTCTTCGAAGAAGTGCTCGGTCAGCTTGGCGAAGTCGGCCTTGGACTCGCTCATCTCCGCCTCGCCCTGCCCGTCATAGAGGGTGAGCGGCCGCATGTCGTGGCTGTAGGGCAGGCCCATGAAGCGGTCGAAGCCGAAGCGCTGCGGCGGCCAGTGGGGCGAGACATGCCCCAGGTGCCACTTGCCGATCAGGGCGGTGGCGTAGTCGGGCTTCAGCAGGCGCGGAATGGTCGGCGCCTCCGGCGGCAGGCCGTTGGTGTCGGCGGGTTGGATCACCTCACGGGCCAGGCCGTGGCGGATGGCGTAGCCGCCGGTGAGCAGGCCCGCGCGCGACGGCGTGCAGACATTGGCCGAGGCGTAGAAGTCGGTCAGCCGCGCGCCCTCGGCAGCCATCCGGTCCAGCTGCGGCGTCCGGATCAGCGTCCCGCCATCGCAGCCGATGTCCCCATAGCCGAGGTCGTCGGCCAGGATGACGATGAAGTTGGGCTTGCGCGGCATCTGAGCTTCTCCCCGGTCCGGGACGGTCTTTGCGCCGCCGCCAGGTGAAGGTTGCCCGCAAATGGACGTCCGGCGCAATCGCCGCTCTGAGCGGCCTTGGAACCAAACGACGCTCGGGCTCTTGTGGCGAGATGACCTGGTCCCTCCGCGCCACGCGCCTCTCACCCTTCATGGCCATCCTGGCCCTGGCCGCCTGTTCGCCCGAGCCGGGGGAGGTCGCAGGTCCGCCTGCGTCCGCGCCTGAGGCCCCAGCCACGCCGCCGCCCGCGCCGCCGGAGTCTGACGGGCAGACGGTGGGCGGTGATGGTTCGGCCATCGATCTGCAGACGCTCACGTCGCAGGACCTGGCCGCCGAGACCCTGGCCGGCGAGCTGGCTTGCAGCTTCTCAGGCGGCGATGATCAGTTGCTGCTGGTCGCACGGGGGAACGTCGCGTCGGACGATCCGGCCTTCGGTGTGGTCAAGGTTTCGGGCTATGTGGAGCGGGTCGCCGCCCCCGGCGGCTTCGACGCCATGCTGGACGGGGCGAGCTTCGCTGGGCGGGGCAAGACCGTGGTGATCGCGGTCACCGGCCCGGCCGAGGGGGGCGGGGAGTCGCCGCCCAGGCCCGCCACCCTGACCTATCAGCGGGCGGACGGCGCGAGCCGGGTGTTCCAGGGCCTGTGGACCTGCGGCCCCTGATCGGTCACCAGGAGCCACAAGTCCAGACTTTCGCAGCTTAGCTCAGGCGGACTTCACCCACCTTGTCGGCATAGTCCTGCTTGGGGTCGCGGCCCATCAGCACCTTCACGCCGGCGAACAGGCTGTGCTCGTTGAGCCAGATCTGGGCGCGCTCCGGCTCGAACCGCAGCAGTTGCAGCTTGGGATCATCCTTGCCGCCCTCGTACCAGGCCGCCACGAAGGGGTTCCATAGCCGCTCGATCGTGTCCCGGTCATTGTCCGGGACCAGCCGGCCATGGATGGTGGCGAACAGCTCGTGGTCCTTCGACGCGAAGTGCGCCATGGCCCGGTGGCCGGCGCCGGCCGCCTGCACCAGATCGACGCCCTTGGCGCTGAAGATCCAGATGGGACCGCCTTCGTCACCTTCGATCTGGGCGGTCATGGGCTGGCTGTGGCCCTCTTCCACATCGGTCAGGCCAAGCATCAGGGTGCGGTCGGACTTCAGCGCCTTCCAGAACTTGGCTTCGAGTTCAGCGTGATCGGCCATGGGCGGGCTCCTTGGGGTGGGACAATGGTCCCAGTCGAACGGCGCCGGAGCCGCAGCGTTCCGCCGCCTCAGCTCCCCCGCACCTGGGCGCCGATGGCCGCCAGGTCCTCGGCCGAGCCGAAGACCGCCCCCTCGGCCTCGCCCCGCAGGGCGAAGCTGGGAGGCGCGAGCTCGGGGCCTTCGCCGGGCGGCAGGGGCGGGGTGTAATAGCCCAGCGCATAGCCCCCGAGGGCGTAGCCCAGCAGGTCCTGCAACTCGGGCGACAGTGTGCGGGCGATCTCCGGCGGGCAGGCCAGATACTGGTTCTCCTCCTGCCGCAGCCAGCCGAGCGCGTAGGTCAGGTTCAGGCCCCAGCGGTCCTGGTCGCTGCGGTTGGCGCCGCCGCCATGGAAGACGCTGCCGGTATAGACCAGCACAGACCCCGCCTTCATCACCGCCTGGGTGATCTCGTGGGGCTCGGCCTTGCGGTCGTCGGGCCAGTCGCTGGAGCCGGGGACCACCTGGGTCGCCCCGTTCTCGGCGGTGAAGTCGGTCAGGGCCCAGATGGTGTTCAGCTGCGGCTCGATGCCCTTCAGATGCGTCCCCCAGGCCCAGCGGTCCCTGTGGATCGGCTGCGCCCCCTGGCCCGGCATGATCCGGATCAGCTGGGTCAGGTGCAGCTGCCAGCGCTCGCAATTGGCCTTCAGCAGATGCTCGCAAAGACGCGCGATGCGGGGATCGGTCACCGCCTCGCGCACCGCCGGCGACCGGGCCACGAGGGCGCCGGTCCGCGTGGTTCTGACCCCGGTGAAGCCGTCGCGTCCCTCCGGCGTGGCCGCCACATAGGGCGCGAGCTCGGCGACCATTTCGCCCACCGCCCCAGGGTTGAGGACGCCATCGAGGATCAGGGCCCCGTCGCGATCGAGGATTTCGGCCATGGCGCCAGATGGAGCGTCAGCCGGCAGGTGGACAAGCTCAGGCACGGGCGTCTCCCTGGGGACTGGTCTGGTCCGCCGACGCCCCGCCCCCATGGATCGGCGCCGGCTGAGCCCTGACAATGGCGCCCCTGAGACATTCGTCCAGGGTGGTTGCCCGCGGGGGCGATGCGCGGCAAGCTTGGCTGCAGACGTCGCTTAGCAACCAGCCAGGAGGGCGAGATGGCCTACAAGTTCGAGATCTTCAAAGACAAGGCGGGCGAGTTTCGGGTGCGCTTCCGCGCCTCCAACGGTGAGGTCATGTTCTCCTCCGAGGGCTACGCCGCCAAGGCCAGCGCCAAGAACATGATCGAGTCCATCAAGAAGAATGCGCCGGACGCCGATGTGGTGGACGAGAGCGCCGGTTAGAGCCCGCAATCCCGTTGATCCTGGTCCATGGCCCGGCTTAGATCGCCTCTAAACCGGGCCATGGGGTCCGGTCCCTGATGGAGCGTGATCTTTCATGAGCAAGGTGCTGATCATGGCCGCTGTGGCGGCGACCCTGCTGGTCTCGGCCTGCAACACCGTCGCCGGCGTTGGCCGCGATATGGAGGCGGCCGGAACCGCGGTGAAGAACACGGCCGAGGACGTGCGTCGCTAAGTCGAGCCCGGCGACGGAAAAGCGCCCTGCGTGGTTCCGTCGCCCTTCCATCCTGGCCAGGGCGGCCGCATATGGACGCCATGACTACACAGCGCCCCGGCTTCCTGACCGCCCTCAATCGTGGCCTCAAGGGGCGGTGCCCCGCCTGCGGCGAGGGCAAGCTGTTCTGGCGCTATCTGAAGGTGGAGCCGGCCTGCCCCGCCTGCCAGCATGATCTGGCGCAATACCCCGCCGACGACGGGCCGGCCTATTTCACCATCCTTATCGTCGGCCACGTCATCGTCGCCCCGCTGCTGCTGTTTCCCTTCATCTGGCAGGCCCCGGTGGCTGTGGTGCTCGCCTCCACCCTGCTGCCCCTGACCGGCGCCACCCTGTTGTTGTTGCCGCGCATCAAGGGGGCCTTCATCGGCGGGCTCTACGCCCTGGGCGTCAAGGAGAAGGACGCCGCCCTGCACACAGCCGACGCCGCCGACTAAGTCCGCCCGGGCGCCGCACGGGGCGCCGGAACCTTGACCGCGCGGCGCCGTTTCTCCTCCCGCGAGCGCCCGCTGGGGTGCGCTCCTGAGACGGGATACGCACATGTCGCTTGGCACAATCCTCCTGATCATCCTGATCATCGCGCTGGTCGGCGCCCTGCCGACCTGGGGTCACAGCCGCAGCTGGGGCTACTTCCCGTCCGGCGGCCTGGGCCTGGTCCTGCTCATCGTGCTGATCCTGGTCCTCATGGGCCGAATCTAGACCTCAAGGGGGCGGGGGCCTCTATGGGGCTTCCGCTTCCCGCCGCACCTCCCTAGCATCGCGCCCAAACAAGGGCCGCGGGGGAGACGGGCATGACGGCGACGGAAACAGGCGCAGACTCACAGGCTCCGCCCGGGCTGCTCGCGCCCGGCTTGACCCCTCTTCAGCGTCTGAAGGCCATCGCCGGCGGTTCGGCGGGCAACCTGGTCGAGTGGTACGACTGGTTCGCCTATTCGTCCTTCGCGCTCTATTTCGCGCCGCACTTCTTTCCTTCAGGCGATCCGACCTCGCAGCTGCTGCAAGCTGCGGCGGTGTTCGCCATCGGCTTCCTGGCCAGGCCGCTCGGCGCCTGGCTGATGGGCCTCTATGCCGACCGGGCCGGACGCAAGGCCGCGCTCAGCCTGTCGGTGGCCATGATGTGCGCCGGATCGGCCATCATCGCCATCATCCCCGACTATGCGATGATCGGCGTGGCCGCCCCAGCCATCCTGTTGATGGCCCGCCTGCTGCAGGGGCTATCCGTGGGCGGAGAATATGGCGCCAGCGCCACCTACCTGTCGGAGATGGCCGGCAAGGCCCGCCGCGGGTTCTGGTCCAGCTTCCAGTTCGTCACCCTGATTTCCGGCCAGTTGCTGGCCCTGGGCATTCTGATCCTGCTCCAGAGGCTGATGCCGACCGAGGACCTGGAAGCCTGGGGCTGGCGCATCCCCTTCGTCTTCGGCGCCCTGCTGGCGGTGGTGGTGTTCTGGATTCGCCGCGGCCTGGAGGAGAGCGCCTCGTTCCAGAACGCCCAGGCGTCTGGGGCCGAGCGGGCGCGGACCATGATGCTGTTCACCCACCATCCGTGGGAGACCGCCGCCATCTTCCTGCTGACCGCCGGCGGCTCGCTCGCCTTCTACGCCTATACGACCTACATGCAGAAGTTCCTGGTCAACACCACGGGCTTCTCCAAGGAGACGGCGACCAACATCACGGCCGGCGCCCTGGTGGTCTATCTGTTCATCCTGCCCCTGTTTGGCTGGCTGTCGGACAAGTGGGGCCGGCGAACCAACCTAGCCTTCACCTTCGGGGCCGGCATGCTGCTGACCTATCCGATCATGACCGCCATGGCCGGGGTCACAGAACCCCTGATGGCGTTCGCCCTGATGGTGGTGCTGATCGTGATTATCGCCGGCTACACCTCGGTCAGCGCGGTGACCAAGGCCGAGCTGTTCCCCGCCCACGTCCGGGCTCTGGGGGTGGCGCTACCCTACGCCATGGCCAACGCCGTGTTCGGCGGCACCGCCGAGGCCGTCGCCCTGGGCTTCAAGGGCCAGGGGGTGGAGAGCGCCTTCTACATCTACGTCTCGGCCATCATGGGGGTGGCGCTCATCACCTCGCTGCTGCTGCGCGACAGCCGTCAGCACAGCCGCATCCTGGAGGACTAGGAACACCTCACCATGCCGGGTCTGCAGCTCTCCACCCTGGACACCGTGGCGCTGGCGATCTTCGCGATCGCCTGGCTGGCCTATGAGCCGCTCGTCAAGGCCGCCCTTGGCCGCCGCCACATGATCAATCTGGACATGGCGGTGATCCGCAGCGCCTGGATGGGCAATATGGCGCGGCGGGAGAGCCGGCTGATGGATAGCCAGCTTCTGGGCCACACCATCAACTCGGCCTCCTTTTTCGCCTCGTCGAATCTGATCCTGATCGCTGGCGCCGCCGGGGTGCTGTTCGGCGGGGAGTCCGCCTTTCGCAGCGCCTCCAGCCTGATCGTGATCGAAACCTCGACCCGGCTGCTGTTCGAGGTGCAGGTGGCTCTGGTGCTCGTCACCCTGGCCCGGGGGCTGCTGGACTTCATCTGGGCCATCCGCCAGCTCAACTACACCATCGCGGTGATCGGCGCGGCGCCGGACGAGGCGGTGGGGCTGGCGAGCCCCTATGGTTCGGCGGCCGGCCGGCTACTCAATCCGGCCCTTTCAGCCTTCAATGCGGGCGTCCGGGGCTATTACTTCGCCCTGGCCGCCGCCAGCTGGGTCTTTGGTTCAACGGCCTTTATCATCGCCACCCTGAGCGCCGTCGCCCTGCTGATCTGGCGCCAGCGCAGTTCAGCGGCTGCGAAGGCCATCGCCGAGCTTCGCACCCTGATCGAGAACGCACCGGCGCCGACGGCGATCTCCGAGGCGCCGACCAGCGACAAGCCTGCCGAGCCACGCTGATATCAGGAAAGGCCAAGTTCCCGCCGCTGGGCGCGGGTGAGCTTGGCCGCCACCAGGGCGTGGGCGGTGGCCAGCCAGTCGGCGGTGTCCGCCAAATTAAGCGCCGTGGGATCGTCGAACCTGACCCACTTGGCCCGCGCCAGATAGGGCGCTGGCCTAGCCTCGCCGCGCTCCACCAGGGCCTCATAGGCGATGTCGGTGGCCTTGAAGGACAGCCCGCCATCAGCCCCGATGATCGCGAAGATCCGCCCGCCGACCTTGATCACCTGGGCGTCGCCCCACTGGACGCTCAGGGTCGTCGCCGGAAGGGCCAGGGCCTGGTCCAGGATGGCCTGGGGCGAGGCCGCCTGACTCACGCCTCGACGCCGGTCCCGATGGGGCAGGTCACGCCCGTACCGCCGATGCCGCAATAGCCGCCGGGATTCTTGGCCAGGTACTGCTGGTGATAGTCCTCGGCGAAGTAGAAGGGGCCGGTCTCGACGATCTCGCTGGTGATGGGGCCTAGACCCTTGGCTGAGAGGGCCTGCTGGTAGACGCCCTTGCTGGCGGCTGCAGCTGACCCTTGGGCCTCATTGGCCACGTAGATGCCTGAGCGATACTGGGTGCCGACGTCGCCGCCCTGGCGCATGCCCTGGGTGGGATCGTGGCCTTCCCAGAACACCTTCAGCAGTTGCTCATAGGTCACGGCCTTCGGGTCGTAGACCACCAGCACCGCCTCGGTGTGGCCGGTGCGGCCGCTGCACACCTCTTCATAGGTGGGATTGGGGGTGAAGCCGTTCACATAGCCGACCGCCGTCACATGCACGCCGGGGATCTGCCAGAACAGGCGCTCGACCCCCCAGAAGCAGCCCATGGCGAAAACGGCGGTCTCTGACCCTTCCGGATAGGGACCCTGCAGGGGCTGGCCGTTGACGAAATGGGTCTTGGCGGTGGGGATCGGCTGGTTGCGGCCGGGCAGGGCGCTCTGCGCCGTGGGCATCTCAGCGGGCTTGCGGAACAACATGGCGACCTCGGACGGATAGGGATGGATCTGGCCCTACAGATAGGACGCCGCACGCCCGACGAACAGGGCCGCTTGCCCCGGGCGCCCACCTCGCTATATAGACGCCCTTCCGCCGGGGGCCCGCCCCCGACCGGTGTGGTGAGGTGGCCGAGTGGTTGAAGGCGCACGCCTGGAACGCGTGTATAGGGGAAACTCTATCGAGGGTTCGAATCCCTCTCTCACCGCCACATTCTTCCCCTAAGTGACCGATTTAACACGGTTTCTTCTGGGGGGCGATTGTGGCGTCCTAAAAATCATCATCAAACATCTTGAGGCTGGTTTAGCCGCGCCTGGCGCTGCGGCCGAATCGAACTCGATTCAGCTGGGCGCAGTTGCGGGCGATCTCGGCGGGGAAGCAGTGCGCTATCATCGAACTCGATGATCAATTCGCGCGCGTCCCCGCTATGGTGAGGTCGCTAGACGGGCTTTTCCGGCGAAGCGTCGTCCACTTCCGCAAAGGTCGCCAGCGCCGCTTCCGAAGCTGACCCCCATCCCGGTAGGCCCTGCAAAATGCGCTCGGCATTTTTCGTGGGCGTGATGTGCCCATAGTGGTCCTCGATCATCTTCACCGAGGTTCCCATTTGTTTAGCTAGGAACAGAGAGTCGACGCCTTCCATCAGGCGGAATGTGGCGTAGGTATGCCGGAAACAGTAGGTGCTGCGGCGGCTCCCTGAGGATGAGTGCAACAGCTTCGATTTGGTGAGAACGGCCTCGATAAGGCCGTGATAGAGGGTCGCTGCTTTTCGCCCATCATAGGTGCTAAAGACCGGGTCTTCCGGAGCGGTCGCCCGGCTAAGCTCCTTCACCCGATGAAGGTAGTCGCCCACCTTGCTACTGGCGACGAGCGCGCGGGACTTTCCTTTGCCGCGGACATGCAGAACGACAAATCGCCTTCCCTGCTTGTCGCTGCGCAAGGCCACGTCTCGCCAGCAGAGGTTTCGCGCCTCCGAGGGTCGCATACCGGTGTTGGTCATGATGAGAATGAACTCGTAGGCCATCCGGCGGTGCCAGCCGCTGTAGTCGTTCGGAGCCTTCTTGACCCACTGTGTCCGAGCGAAGGTGTGGAGCGCTCGATACTCCTCGGGCGTGAACTCCTCGCGCGAGGCTTTGCTGATTGGAAGCCGCTCCTTGAAGACATGGCTCTCGGGGATGATGCGCTTTGAGGCGGCAAACGCCATGATCGAGCGGAAGGTCGCCATTTCGTCTCGAATGGTGCCGTCGCTAACGGCTCCTCCCGAGCGGCCCTTCCCATTCTTATGGCGCCAGATCGGGTAATCCGACCATCGGTCGGGACCAATCAGGGTGATCTGGGTGCTGCCGACATAGCGATTGAGCTGGCTGCGAATATGAGAATCCATGACGCGCCAGCGGTGCATCGTGATCTGGCCGGCCTGTGCGCGGTCCTTCTGGAAGGCTGAGAAATCCGCAGCCACCTGCGAGAAGAGGCGATTGAAGATCGGGATATTGTGCTTCAAGCGAAAGCGCAGATCGGCATCGGCTTCGAGCGCTCGTTCGCGCGCCTCAGACTCGATCGGTGTTTTCAGCGATACGAATTTGTACTTGTCCTTGCCCGGAATCCTAATGCGACAGTACCAGTTATGGTGCTTCACGTCTGTTCGGCGAAACAGGATAAGGTCAGTCTTGACCTCCTGCACATCGGCCATGAAGCCCGGTCTCTTCGCTGAAACTGTGCAGGAACTGTGCAGAAAAATCCTGTAACCGACTGAACTGAGGTTGCTGTGTAGGTTCTGTGCAGTAATTATTATGAAATATTACACAACAAAGTCAATAATCTAGTGATGACTCATCATCACGTAGGTGTATTGGTGCACAAATAACCTCCTGAAATAAATGAATAAAATCTACGACGTTTGGCTTGTGTAGAATCTGTGCAGATTGTGCTTATAGGTTAGGATGTCATAGCGCTGCGCAATGGTCTATTTACTTGGAGCGGCCGTCCACAGGGTTTGCTGGTGGGTTCGTTGGCCGGATCCGAGGCGCGCTCACGCGCGCCTCGGCGAAACCGACCGGCGCTCAGTATTCTGAGGCCAGCATCAGGGTGAGCACACGGCTGGTCGCATCGGCGTCTTCGGGCGCATTCGAGCCATAGGACAACGAGGGATCGTAGTAGTCGATCTTCCAGAAGAGCCGTTCGCCGTTGAGATCGAACGCGCCGAAGTCATGCTCGCCATAGGGGTCGTCCCCAGGGTCGAATGCATCGAACTGTTGAACAGCTCGGAGCGCGAGGATAACGAACTCGGCGCCTCGTTCTGCAACACCGCGTGTGTGCATCCATTGCCCTGACTGAGGCCCACCGGTGCGGAAGGCATCGTTCAGCGCCCGGACACGGCTTGTGGTGGAGCATTGGGAGGTCATTGCTGACCTCCGTTAGCTTCAGTGCGTTCCGTGATAGCGCGCATCACGATGCGACCCTGTAGCGGCACGGCGTCACAGCTAAGCGAGAAGCCCATGCCGTCCTTGTTTGGCCAGGCAGCCCCGATCGGGGTCCAGCTTGCAGATTCGCCGTCGCCGACCACGCGGTAGAGGCGGTGGGTCGGCTTGCTGCCAGCAGGTTTGGGTTGAGGGCGGTTTGCCATGATCTGTCTCCTTCATTTCCGCCGCGGGACCATCCCGCGGCTTCATGGGGAGCCAGGGCAGCAGGCCTAGAGCGGACGATCACACCCCGCGCATGCGCGCCCAAAGGGAGCGGAGCTGCACGGAGCCAGCGGCGGAGGAAGCGAGCTGGGTTGAACGTCTGCGGGCCTGATGCAGAACGCTCCAACCACGAAGCAGAAGGATGTGCTCGGGCGGAAGAGGGTCAGAGCGGTGCGCATAGGCAAAAACCTGAGCGGCTCAGCGGCGGCTACCACGCACCTGAGAACGGATCGCCAAGTCGCAACGCTTAGGCCGTGCTGGCCAAGCGCGGGACTGCAATGAGGCGCAACAGCCCCTCCGGAAGAACCGTGAAGAGTGAGTGAACGGCTTGACAACCTACAGGCTTGGCCGTGCCATTATCTCTATCCTGGGGGGAGGTGCCAAAATGCAAAACGACGACACGCCGCCGCGGTGGCAGATTGCTATGCTCGGCAGCACAAGCGCGGGAAAGACCTGCTATATCGGTTCATTCTATGCATTCCATCAGGTCGATGTAACTGGCCACGGCGTGAATACAAGTGGATTCACTGTCACTGGGAATGCATTTACCCAGGGAAAACTGTCTGAGATTGCCGAAGAGCTTCATCGGAATCCGCCAGAAACGCCAGATCCGACTGAGCGGATCGTGGACTACAATCTCCATTTGCAGTGCGCCCAGGATGGCGATGTTGTCACTCGCGAGCTCCATTTGCATGACCATGCAGGGGAAGCACTGAGGTGGCGCCGGTTCTCCG
>DEWY01000010.1 GCA_002363865.1 Caulobacteraceae bacterium UBA3198 | reverse complement strand
CGGAGAACCGGCGCCACCTCAATAATCCCGCCCGCCTTGCGCTGAAGGTATTCGCCCAAACGCTCGTTGCCAGCGCTTCGCCTACGGCCCACGGAACCCCCTTATTCACCCTTGATTTCATCGCGATTTACATCGCCTTTGCCAGCAGTCAATAGTCAATTTGCACTGTTAATTCAGCTATTTGCAGAAAAACAACAGGTTAGTGTGTAGCGGGGTGTGTTTGGCGCTCGCATCGTTCCGGGCGCGCCACTTCTTCCCAAGCCTGCAGGTCTGATCGGCGCGTGTCGCCGGTCTGGGACGGACGTGCGGCGCCGTGGAACCCTTCTGCGCCCCCGTGGATTTCCCCTCGATCAATTGAGGGAGCTGAACATGAAGCGCTATCTGATTGCGACCGTCGGCGCGGCTGGCCTGCTGGGTCTGGCCGCCTGTGGCGACGGGGCCAATGACACCGCCGTGGGCCAGACCGAGCCGGTCAACGCGGCCCAGGACGCCACGTCCGCCGTGGTCGGGCAGACCTCGGCGGCGACCCTGGGGGCCAACACCCTGGAGGGCTATGTGGACAACGCCGCCATCGGCGACATGTACGAGATCGAGGCTGGCCGCATGGCCCAGGAGCGTGGCGTCAGCGCCGAGACCAAGGCCCTGGGCGAAATGCTGGTGAGCGACCACACCGCCGCGGCCGAACGCATGACGGGCCTGGCCCGGGCGGCTGGCGAAACCATCCCCACGGAAATGGATGAGCGTCGCCAGGGCCTGATCGACAATCTGCGCGCCGCCGACGGCGCCGAGTTCGACCGGGTCTTCGCCGAACAGCAGGTCGCCGCCCACCAGGAGGCGATCACCCTGCACGAGGGCTTCGCCGACAATGCCGACCACCCGGAACTTGCGGCCTTCGCCGGGGAGATGGTTCCCAAGCTGCGCACCCATCTGGAGCGCGCCCGCGCCCTGGAGGCCGCCACGGACCAGTAGGGCCTAGCGCCTGCGAGACGACAGAGCCCGCCGCAGACCCTGCGGCGGGCTTTTTCGTGGCGCGCCCTATTCCCCCGGCACGTGGGCGGGGTCGCCCAGGGTGTTGCGGATGTAGAGTATCTTCACCATCACGAAGAGCACCACCAGCAGAGGGGCGGCGAAGATGACGCCCAGGGGTCCGAACAGGACCCCGAAGCCGAGCACCGCGAACAGGGTGAGCGCCGGCGGCAGGGCGACAGCCTGCTTCTGGATCAGCGGATAGGTGAGATTGCTCTCCACCTGCTGCACGATGACATAGACCAGGATGGCCCAGACCACCATCATCGGCCCTTCCTGCAGGGCCAGCATGATGGCCGGGATCACCGAGACCACCGGCCCGACAATAGGGACGAAGGCGGCGATGGCTGCAAACAGGCCAAGCGCCACCGGCGATGGCAGGCCGATGATCGACACGCCAATCCAGGTCAGCACGCCGACGATGGTCATGGAGACGAACTGGCCGAGCAGCCAGCGGCGCAAGGCCACGCCAGACACGTTCAGGGCGTGGCGCATGGGCTCCCGCGGACCGGACGGCACCAGGCTGAGCAGGCCGTCCCGGGACTGGCCCGGGCTGATGGCCAGATAGATGCCGGCGAAGATCACCACCACCAGATTGGTCACCGCCCCGGCCACGGTCATGGCGTAACCGCCCACCCGCCCGAGGATGCTCTGGATCGGCCCGGCCGCCTCGCGGGCCGAGGCCAGGTCGAAGGACTGGACCTGGGCCATGAAATCGGGCGGCAGGGGAAATTGGGCCAGGCGGGCCTGAAGCTCCTCGGCCGACTTGGGCAGGCTGTCGACAAGCTCCTGCACCTGCTCAGCCACGGTGGCGCCAAACAGCCAGCCGGCCGCCGACAGCAGGCTGATGATCAGCAGGCCGGCCGCCAGCAGGGACAGACCTTCGTTCAGCGGTGTCAGCTTGTGGATCGGATCGCCCAGGGCGCGCAGCAGGACGGCCACCAGAATGGCGCCGAACACCAACAGCATGACGTCGATCAGCTGCCAGGCGACCAGCAGCACCAAGCCCACGCCCACCAGGAAGAGCACGCGGCGCACGAAGGTGGGCGACACCGAGCCGCTCCGGGGAGCAGGGGGGGCGGATGACTGTTCAGAGTCGGCCAAGGCGCGTCTTTCGGAATGCTTTTTCAGGGTCAGTAGCCGCCGATGACCGGCAGGATCTCACCTGTGATGTAGCTCGACATCTGGGGGGACGCCAGGAAGACATAGGCCGGCGCCAACTCCTCGGGCTGGGCCGGGCGGCCCATGGGAACGCCGCCTCCGAACTTGCTGACATCTGGACGATCGGCGGGGTTCAGGGGCGTCCAGACCGGGCCTGGCGCGACCACATTCACGCGGATGCCCTTGGGGATCAGCTGAGCCGACAGGGACCTTGCAAAGGCGTGGATGCCGCCCTTGGTCATGCCGTAGTCGAGCAACTCTCCGGCGCCCTGCAGGCCGACGACGGAGCCGGTCATCAGAATGGCCCCGCCAGGCTTCATGTGCGGAACCGCCGCCCGGGCCATGTAGAAATAGCCGTAGAGATTGGTCTTCAGGGTGCGGTCGAAATGAGCGTCGGTGATCTGCTCCAGATCTCCGGCATGCTCCTGGAAGGCGGCGTTGTTCACCAGAACGTCCAGCCGGCCAAAGGCCTCCAGGGTCTGGGCCACCGCGTGGCGGGCATAGGCCGGATCGGCCACGTCGCCGGGCAGCAGGATGGCCCTGCGGCCCTCCTTCTCCACAGCCGCCTGGGTGGCGCGGGCGTCCTCATCCTCATTGAGATAGCCGATGGCCACGTCGCAGCCTTCGCGGGCGTAGAGGATGGCCACGGCGCGCCCGATGCCGGAATCGGCCCCGGTGATCAGGGCGGCGCACCCCTCCAGCTTCCCGGAGCCGCGGTAGAAGGGCGCGTCGCACATGGGCTCAAGTTCGAGGTCGGCCTCACGCCCAGGCTTCTTCAGGTGCTGCTGCGGTAGCGGAGGCGCGGGATAGGTCCTGGCCCCAGCCTGCATGGCCTTGGGCGCATCGGATCCCTGGGCGTTCTGGTCCTGGCGGTCGATCCCCTTCTGGATGTCGCGCTGATCCTGCGCCACGCGCTCGGCGGCGTCGCGGAAGGCGTCGGCTTCGGGGGTCTTGGCTTTGTCGTCGGTCATGGCGGGTCCCTCTCTGACCGACCTGCAATCCGCAGGCGCGCCGGAGAGTTCCGGGATGATCCGATCCGGGGCGCGCCCTAGCGTTCGAACTTGGTCGACAGCACGATGGAGGAATTGGTCCGTTCCACCCCCTCCAGCCCGCCGATCTCATCAATCAGGGCGTCCATGGCCGCCACGTCGGGCGCCGAGACCGTGGCGATCAGATCGAAGACGCCGCTCACCGACTGCAGCCGCCGGACCCCCGGCATCCTGCGCATGGCACCAGCCACGAGGCCGGCGGCCTTGGGCTGAACCGTGAGCATGACGAAGGCGTGGATCTGGGCCTCTTCGTAGGCCTGGGAGGTGCGCACCGCATAGCCGGCGATGACGCCGCGCCGCTCCAGCCGGGCGATCCGGCTCTGAACCGTCGTGCGCGACAGACCCAGGCTGCGCGCCAGCTCCGCCACCGGCGCCCGGGCGTTCTCCTGCAGGCGGGCGAGCAGGTGCTGGTCCAGGTCATCCATCAGATCGCCCATAGTTTGCGGCAGAACGCCGAAACAATGGTCGACTTATGCCGAAATGGCAATTGAGCGCGACGCGACTCTCGCCGAGCGTGAGGACGAACATCCGGGAGGGAGAGGGTCATGCGTAAAATCGCCGTGGTTGGGGCCGGGAAGATCGGGTCGGCGATCGCCGACATGTTGCGGGCCTCAGGCGCCTACCAGGTCGCCGTGCTGGACCGTGATGCGGCGCATCTAGCGGCCCTGCCGGCCGGCGACGGGGTCGAGCGGATCAGCGTCGATGTCAGCGACTCTGCAGCCCTGGCCGATGCCCTGGACGGCGCCTTCGCCGTTATCAGCGCCGCCCCCTACCAGCTCACCGTGCCCATCGCCCGGGCGGTGAAGATCGCCGGAGCCCACTATCTGGATCTGACCGAAGACGTCGCCTCGACCCGGGAGGTGCGCGCCCTGGCGCAGGACGCCGACAGCGCCTTCATCCCCCAGTGCGGCCTGGCGCCGGGCTTCATCTCCATCGTGGCCAGCGACATGGCCCGCCGGTTCGATGACCTGCACGAGGTGCGCCTGCGGGTCGGCGCCCTGCCGCGCTATCCCACCAATGGGCTGAACTACAATCTCACCTGGAGCACCGAGGGGGTGATCAACGAGTATTGCGAGCCCTGTGAGGCCATCGTCCAGGGCCGCCGCCAGGAGGTGGCCGCCCTGGAGGGGCTGGAGGAGTTCGCCCTCGACGGGGTGGCCTATGAGGCTTTCAACACCTCCGGCGGCCTGGGCAGCCTGTGCGAGACCCTGGCCGGCAAGGTGCGCAATCTCAACTATCGCACCATCCGCTATCCGGGCCACGCAGGCGTCATGCGGACCCTGCTGGATGATCTAGGCCTGCGCCACCGCCGGGACCTGCTGAAGGACATCCTCGAACATGCGGTGCCGGCCACGATGCAGGACGTGGTCATCGTCTTCGTCACCGTCAGCGGCATGAAGGCCGGCGCCCTGATGCAGGAAACCTATGTGAACAAGATCTACGCCCAGCCGGTGGCCGGGACCCAGAAGAGCGCTATCCAGATCACCACGGCGGCCTCGGTCTGCGCCGTGGCCGACATGCTGGCCGAGGGCGACCTGCCGCCCCGCGGCTTCATCCGCCAGGAGGACATTCCGCTCGACCGGTTCCTCGCCAACCGCTTCGGCCGCTGGTACGCCGGCGATGATCAAGCCCTGCGCACCGCCTGAGAGGGGATCCCATGACGCTCAGCCTGAAACCCGCCCCCGCCCAGGACGCCGCCGCCACCCTCGAACGCCTGGGGGTAGACCGGGGGCTATGGCAGGGGGGCGAACGGACGGTCACATCCCCCATCACCGGCGAGGCCGTCGCCAAGGTGCGGGACGCGACGACCGCGGACGTCCAGGCGGCGATCGCTGCGGCCCAGGCGGCCTTCCTCGCCTGGCGCAAGGTTCCGGCGCCCCGCCGCGGGGAGCTGGTCCGCCTGCTGGGCGAGGAGCTTCGCGCCGCCAAGGGCGATCTCGGCCGTCTCGTCACCCTGGAGGCCGGCAAGGTGGTCTCCGAGGGGCTGGGCGAGGTGCAGGAGATGATCGACATCTGCGACTATGCGGTGGGGCTCTCCCGGCAGCTGTTTGGCCTGACCATCGCCACCGAACGGCCCGACCACCGAATGATGGAGACCTGGCATCCCCTGGGGGTCGTAGGTGTCATCACCGCCTTCAACTTCCCCGTCGCCGTCTGGTCGTGGAATGCGGCGCTGGCCCTGGTCTGCGGCGATCCGGTGATCTGGAAGCCCTCGGAGAAGACGCCCCTGACGGCCCTGGCGGTTCAGGCGGCCTTCGACCGCGCCGCCGCCCGGTTCGGCGATGCCCCGGCCGGCCTGTCCCAGGTGCTGATCGGCGGACGGGACGTAGGCGAGGCCCTGGTGGAGGACCCCCGCCTGCCGCTGGTCTCGGCCACGGGCTCCACCGCCATGGGCCGGGCCGTCGCCCCCCGCCTGGCCCAGCGGTTCGCCCGCGCCCTGCTGGAGCTGGGCGGCAACAACGCCGCCATCGTCGCGCCCTCGGCCGATCTCGACCTGACCCTGCGCGGCGTGGCGTTTGCGGCCATGGGCACGGCGGGCCAGAGGTGCACCACCCTTCGCCGGCTGTTCGTTCACCGCAGCCTCCATGACGCCTTCCTGCCCCGGCTGAAGGCGGCCTACGACTCCGTGGCTGTGGGCGATCCCCGGGCGGACGGGGTGCTGATCGGGCCGCTGATCGATGCGGCGGCTGCCGAGGCCATGGCGCGCGCCCTTGAGGAGGCCCGCGCCCAGGGCGGTCAGGTCCATGGGGGCCAGCGCCTGGACGGACCCGGCGTCTATGTCCGGCCGGCCCTGGTGGAAATGCCGGCCCAGAGCGCAGTGATGCTGCGCGAGACCTTTGCGCCGATCCTCTATGTGACAACATATGACGCACTGGACGAGGCCATCGCCGCCCAGAACGCCGCGCCCCAGGGCCTGTCCTCGGCCATCTTCACCAACGACCTGCGCGAAGCCGA
This sequence comes from Caulobacteraceae bacterium UBA3198, assembly GCA_002363865.1. Lineage (GTDB taxonomy): Bacteria > Pseudomonadota > Alphaproteobacteria > Caulobacterales > Caulobacteraceae > Phenylobacterium. The sequence goes on along the minus strand of DEWY01000010.1, from coordinate 283,280 downwards.
GCAGTTCACCTCGGCCTGGGGGTCGGACTGCGGCATCGCCAATGTGAACATCGGGCCCTCCGGCGCCGAGATCGGCGGGGCCTTCGGGGGCGAGAAGGAGACCGGCGGCGGCCGCGAGGCGGGCTCGGACTCCTGGAAGACCTATATGCGCCGGGCCACCAATACGGTGAACTTCGGGGCCACCCTGCCCCTGGCCCAAGGCGTGCGGTTCGACCTGCAGAGCGCGTTCCGATAAGTGGAACCCGGTTATCGGGCGAAACGCGCTCCAGGCTCTAGAGCATTTTCCGATAAGTGTGATGCGGTTATCGGATCGAAAAATGCTCTAACTTTATGATTTAGAGCCCTTTCCGATCTGATTGAAGCAATCAGATCGGAAAGGGCTCTAGGGCTCAGCGCCCCTGGGCGGCGCGCATGGCCGCGGCCTTGACCGCGTCCGGCAGGGTGATGAACCAGGCCTGGGGCGACAGGCGCCCGGCCACCCGCGCCCGCCCGGCCGCGGCCATCCGGGCTCGCCGCTCGGGGTCGGCCCGCAGGGCGCGCAGGGCTGCGGCGGCCTGGTCCAGGTCGGGCTCGGCCCAGCTCTGGCCGGCATAGATGCCCTGGGGGTCCTCCACCGGGGTGCGGCCTGAGCCGATCATCACCGCCACCGCCTCGTCGAGGAAGTCGGTCACCCCGGACCAGCCGGTGGCCACCACCGGCGTGCCAAGCGCCAGGGCCTCGGCCGGGGTCAGGCCAAAGCCTTCGGCCCGGTGCAGGGAGATCAGCACGTCGGAGCCGGCGATCAGGCTCTTCACCGCCTCATAGGGCCAGACGCCGTCGATCACCTCGACATTGGTCGGCGCCGCGGCCCTCAAGGCCTTAAGCGCCTGCGGGAAGCGCGCGCCATTCTGGGTCTTGATGACCAGCCGGGCCGAGGCGTCATCGCCAAAGGCCTTGGCGAAGGCGGCCACGGCGCCCTGCGGGTTCTTGCGGGCGGCTGAGGAGTTGAAGTCGAACAGGCTGACGGCCTGGAACTCGGCCTGACGCGGGGCCGGGCGCACCGAGTCATAGTCTTCCAGAAACAGGGGATGAGGCACCACCCGCACCGGCGCCCGCGCGCCATTCAGGGCCTGGGCCACATAGCGGCTGGGGACCCAGACCTCGTCCACCAGGGCGGCGTCCTTCAGCCACAGGGGCGGCGCCTGAGGCAGCTCCCAGGCCCAGTAGCCGTAGCGCGGCCCCACCAGCCGGGCGGCGCCCATCTGGCCCAGAGCCGCCAGGAGTTCGGGGGGGTTGAGGTGAAAGATCCAGGCGCTGGCCGGCGAGGGGGCCGGCCCCTTAGCCTCCCAGGTCAGGGCGGCGCCGGCCATGTCGACCTGCTCGACGGGCACGCCCAGGGCCGCGAAGGCCCGGGCCGCCAGCCGCGCGGAGGCGGCGATGCCGTGGGAGCCTGACATGTAGCCGACGATGCGCAGGGGACCTCCGGCGCCGCCGTCGGCGCCGTGCGGGCGCCGGGCCTGCCGCCGGACATGGACCTCCAGCAGGGGGGACAACAGGGGCTGGGCGGCGCGGCGCAGGCCCTCCGGCGCGATCCCGCGCCAGGACCTGCGAAGGCTGGCCAGCAGGCTCATGGCGCCATGAGCTCGGCGAGCTGCGCCTGCAGGGGCAGGTCCTCGGACAGGATGTCGATCGGCCGGGGCCGAGGCCGGTCGGCGGGCGCATGGCTCCAGACCTCGTCGACAAAGCCCCAGGCCGGATGGTCGTCGGCCAGGGCGGCCAGGGTGGCGGCGCTCCAGACCGCGGCGGCGCGCCGCCAGACCACCCCCTGGGCGATCAGGATCTGAGCGTCGGCGGCGACGAAGCCTGGGCACGAGCCGAACACCACCGTGTCCACCTCGGTGGGGCCGGCCGGCCCCCCGTCGGGCCGGCGCAGGCGCCCGGAGCCGGCCTCGCAGATCAGGACGCCGCTCGGCCAGTCGGCCATGGCGGGGGTCCGGGCCTGGACCACCACCACGGCGGCGGCCCGGCCGGGGCGCGCCGGTCGTCCGGGGGTGTGGGCGCCGCGGACGCTGAGCCTGGCGAGGCGATAGACCAGGCTGTGGGTGAGGGCCGCGGGCAGGCCCTCGGGTTCGATATCGTATTCGCGCAATCCCCCGCCGATCAGCCAGCGCAGATAGGCGAGCCGCCCGGGCAGGGTGTGCAGGGCGAATAGGCGCTGAAGGTCGGGCCGGCTCTCCCAGATGCGCAGCAGGACCCGGGGGAAGGGATAGGGGCCCGACAGGCTGCCCACCAGCCGGTCGCCCTCCCCGCGGATCGCCTGGCGCAGGACCTCGGGCCACCGGGCGCGTACGGCGACGCCGTAACCGGCGGAGATCTGCCGGCGCAGGGGCGAAACCTCCCCCCGCGCGGCCCCGGCGAAGCGGGCCGCATCGAGCAGGGGAGTCAGGTCCTGACTGAGGTCCAGCAGGGTGGGGCCATCCAGCAGGTCTGGGGCGAACCGCCCGGCCTCGGCCTCCGGGCCCAACAGCCAGGCGAGCAGGGCCGCAGGAGGACCCTCGCCGAACCGCGCGCGCAGATCGGCCCGGGCCGCCAGCATGCCGGCGGCCGCCCGGGGCCAGGGCCCCTGTCCTGGGGTGGAGATCCACTGGGCCACGTCCGCCCCCGCGCCGTCCCAGGGAGTGTCGGCCTGGGGCCAGGGGCCAGCCTCGCGGGCGCCGGCCCGCCAGGTCTCAAGCAGGGTTTGGGCGGCCGCCGCCGAGGCTGGGTGGGTCTCCGCCCGCCCGGCGAACCAGGCGTGAAAGGCCAGCCGCCCCTCCAGGGAGTCGCGGGGAAACCGCACCGCCGCCAGGGCGTCGTCTCGCCAGGCCTGGTCCATTTCGCGGGTGATGTCCGGCAGGCCTTCGACCGCCGCCAGGGGCTCAGGCGCGTCCATCCAGGCCTCGACAGCCGGGCTTAAGCCCTCGTCGAAGCGATGACCGGCCTGGGCCGCGCGCAGAGCGCGCAGGCGCATGGGTCGGCTGACCGGTCGGCCGGAGGGCAAGGCGCCGTAGGCGTAGGGGATGCGGCTGGCCTGGTCGTGGCCATTGTCCAGCAACGCCCGGGCGTAGTCGTCCAGGAGGTGGGACAGGGGCGAGGCGGGGGGCACGACGATCCGGTCCTGGTGCTTGCTCAACACCTCCGGGCGCCGGGGATCGAAGCCGGAGAAGTGGAAGAAGCCCAGGGGCTGGCCGTTGACCCGCCAGCCCTGGGCGCCGTGGGCCAGGGTGCGGCCCTCCAGGTTCCAGTAGGCGATGTCGAGGCCAGGATCGCGCAGTATGGCCACATCGCTGACCAGGCCCGGCGCCAGGTCCATCCACTTCTGGTCGGTGAACAGGCCGTTTGCGAAGTCCACCCGACAGTCGAACCGACACTTCTCGGCCCACCAGTCCATCAGGGCGAAGATCTCATTGTCCCGGCGGGCGGCCAGGAAGCCGAGATTATAGGCGCCCGAGGTCAGGATAGTGTGGTCGTTGGGGCTGGCCTCGCCGGCCAGGGGGCGGGTCAGATGGGGGATGAGCACCAGGGGCGCCCGCGCCAGACCCTCGCGCACCGGGGCCAGGGGGGCGTAGACGAAGATATCCGGGTCCAGATAGGTGACCGAAGTCACTTCCGGCTCGGCCAGCAGCCGGCGAAACGCGTGAGGCTTGATGGCGGTGTTCAGCTCGAGCGCGTCGTAATAGACGCTCATGGGGGCCACAGGGGCGCCCGTGTCGCCCGCCTCGATCACCCGGGCGAGGGCCTGCAGCTCTGGAATTGGCCCATCGGCGGCGATCACCACCCGGGCGGCGTCCGGCTCCGCCGCAGCCAGGCTGCGCATGAGCACGGCGGCCTGGGCCGCGTAGTTGCGCGATACGATGGTGAAGATGACGTCCAAGGGCCCGCTCCCGACGGCTGCGCCTGTCTAACAGCGGGCTCAGGCGCCCGGCAATGTCAGGCGGCGGCGAGAAGTTCGTCGAGGCGGCGGATATCCTTGACCTCAGAGGCCACGCCGCCCTCCAGGCGCATGACCTTGTTGCAGTAGAGGCGCAGCAGGCCCGCATCGTGCGAGGACAGCACCAGAATGCCGGCCCGCTCCACCAGGTTGAGCAGACGCCGGTGGGCCAGTTTCTGGAAGTCGGCGTCGCCCACCGATATCCACTCGTCCATCAGCAGCACGTCGGCCTCGACCGCGGTGGCCACGGCGAAGGCCAGCCTGGCCTGCATGCCGGCCGAATAGGTCTTCATGGGCATGGCCAGGAAGGGGCCGAGGCCGCTGAACTCGGCGATCTCGTCCATCTTGTCCTCGATCTCCTTGGAGGACATGCCGGCGATACGCCCGCGCAGGCGGATATTGTCGACGCCGGTGGCCGAAGGATCGATGCCGAGCGACAGGTCCAGCAGGGCGGCGATGCGGCCCCGGACCTCAATCTGGCCCTCGTCCGGCTCATAGGCGCCCGACAGGGCCCGCAGGAGGGTGGTCTTGCCCGAGCCGTTGTGGCCGATGAGGCCCAGGCGGTCGCCGGCCCGCAGGTTCAGGTTCAGGTGCGACAGGGCGGTGACCTCGGTGGCCCCGGTGGTCGAGGCGCCCAGGCGTCCGCCCACCGTCACCCGGGCCAGGTTCTTCTTCAGCGACTTGGCGTCGACCCCATAGACCGGGAAGCGCAGGGTCAGGTCGGTGACCTTGATGGAGACATCGGTCATAGGAAGTGGACGATCCGGCGGCGGGTGATGGCGAAGACCGAGAAGGTGAGAGCCCAGCCCAGCACGGCCATGATGGCCAGGATGACATAGGACAGCCCGTCCGCCTCTTGCCCCAGCAGCGGCGCCCGGATGGTGGTCAGCATATGATAAAACGGGTTCAGCGTCAGGAAGGCGTGGCGATCGGGGAAGGCGTCGGGCTTCCAGAACACCGGCGTCATGAAGATGGCGAACTGCATCACCGACATCACGAACTGCGGGATGTCGCGGAATCGGGCCGAGGCGATGGCCGCCAGCATGCTGATCCAGGCCAGGTTGACGATCGTCAGCAGCAGGCCGCCCACAGCCGGCAGCACGTCCATCACCCGCCACAGGCCAAAGAAGATGATCACGCCGAGGATGATCACCGCATGGTGGGCGAGGTTGATCAGGTTTCGCAGCACCGTCCGCCAGATGAAGGTGAACATCGGCAGGGAGGTCTGGCTGAGCATGCTGGACGCCTGAACGAAGGTGTCGCACCCCTCGTTGATCGTCCCGGCCATCAGGCCGAAGAAGACGATGCCCATGGCCACATAGGGCATGAACTCGGCCACCGAGATGCCGAACAGCTTGGCGTAGAGCAGGCCGATCCCCAGGACCATCAGGCCCATGGAGATGGTGATCCAGAACGGCCCGAGGATGGAGCCGCGATAGCGGGAGACCACGTCGTGCCACGCCAGGGACCAAGCCAGCCCTCGGCGGTGATAGGACGTAACAAGGTCCCTCAGAGCCATGCTGAACTCAAACAGCGTGCCACGCCGTCCGGTCCGCAGCATGTGTTGGCCGGATTCCATAGGGTCTCCCAAAGCGAGCGCCGCTGGTATCAGGTGCATTTTTGCGGCGCAAGCATGGCGCCGGGTCTGCGACTTGGCCGCAGGCAGGCCACGTGCTAGCCCACGGCCAAGGAGGCCGCGCCGCATGTCGTCCATGGATCAGTTCGCCCGGCCCCATTACGCCCCGTCGCAGGACCTGCGCAACCTCGAGCCCGCCCTGCAGGGCGCCGGGGTCTGGCTGGTCATCCCCTGCTACAAGGTCACCGATCACATCATGCGGGTGATCGACCGGGCGCCGCCCTGGGTGGAGGGAATCGTCTGCGTCGACGACGCCTGCCCCGACCGTTCCGGCGACCTGATCGAGGCGAGCTGCGCCGACCCCCGGGTGCGGGTCCTGCGTCTGGCGCAGAACCAGGGCGTCGGCGGCGCGACCCTGGCCGGCTATCAGGAAGCTGCGCGCCTGGGCGGGCGGATTCTCGTCAAGGTGGACGGGGATGACCAGATGGACCTGAGCTATCTGCCCCAGCTGGTGACGCCGATCCTGCTGGGTGAGGCCGACTACGCCAAGGGCAACCGGTTCTCTTCGGTCAGCCACCTCCAGGCCATGCCCGGCCTGCGCATCTTCGGCAATGCGGGGCTAAGCTTCCTGGCCAAGCTCTCCACCGGCTACTGGAATGTCTTCGATCCCACCAACGGCTTCACCGCCATCGAGGCCAGCGTGGCGGGCCTGGTGGCGCAGAAGCCGGTGGCCCGGCGGTTCTTCTTCGAGACCGACCTGCTCTATCACCTGGGCACCCTGCGCGCGGTGGTCCGCGACGTGCCGATCCCCGCCCGGTATGGGGACGAGGTGAGCAATCTGAAGATCAGCCAGGTCATCGGCCCCTTCGCCGGCCGCCATCTGCGCAACTTCGTCCGGCGGGTGCTGGGGCAGTATTTCGTCCGCGACTTCAACGTCGCCACCCTTGAGCTGATCTTCGGGACCCTGTTCCTGGGCTTCGGCGCGATCTATGCGCTGAACTGGATGGCGGTGCGCGATCCGGGACAGGCGGCCTCGGCCGGGGTGGTGATGACCGCGGCCCTGCCGGTGATCATCGGCGTCCAGCTGCTGTTGCAGGCCATGAACTTCGACGTGGTCAATGTGCCGGTCCGGCCCATCCATCCCTATCTGCGGACCCTGGCCCGCATCGAAGCCGCCGCCCACGGCGAGGGCGAGGCGGTTACGGGTCAACCGTCGGAGGCGGCCCAGGCATGATGGCCTTGCGCGACACCCTGCTGTGCGTGGTTTTCGCCGCCGCCCTGCCCATGGGCCAGATCATGTTCAAGTGGGCGGCGATCTATAACGAGCGGCTCGATGGTCCGCTGATCCTGCGGCTGATCAAGAACCTGCCGCTGATCGGCGCCTTCTCCTGGTACGGCCTGACCGCACTCCTGTGGTTCTACATCCTCACCCGCGTGCCGCTGTCGCAGGCCTATGTTTTCTCCATCCTGGGTTCGGCGCTGGTGCCGCTGCTGGCCTGGGCCCTGTTCAAGGAGCCCATGTCCTGGCGTTTCGCCCTGGGCTACGCCCTGATGCTGGCGGGCTTCGTGGTGGTCATGCAGGCCCAGGGGAAGGCCTGAGGCCGGGCCCTGTGATCTCGGCGACCGCCTGCGCCACCGCCCCGTAGGTCACCCCGAAGCGCCGCTCATAGAGCAGGTCGCCCTCATGGGGCCGTTCGGACAGGCGGGCGGGATCGAGGGACTGGACCCCATAGCCTCCCCGCAGGAGGAAGCCCGCGAACATCGACGGCCACAGGCCAAGCCAGCTTGAGGCCTGCGAGGGATAGCAGCGCACCAGCAGCGCCCACCGCAGCCACTGGCCAGGGCTGAGCCTCAGCCGGCGCACCGAGCCGTTTTCGGGGATCGGCGCGCAGGCCTGGAAGGGCAGCGCCTTCAGGCCCCGACGATTATAGAGGCTGAACTGCTCGATCCCGACGCCGCGCTCGGCGGCCAGCACGGCGGCGAGCGCCGCGCAGGCGTCGTGGTCGGCATGCCCGCCTTCCCAGGCGGCGATCACGATCTTCTCCACCTGCGGGATGGCGTCCAGCCGGCGGCGCAGGGCGGCCAGGCAGGCGCGCAGATGCAGGTGGACCTGGCCGTCATAGGCGCCCGTGCCGGCGCAGGCGTAGTCGGCGTTGGCCGGCGGCAGGCCGAGCTCGGCCAGGAAGGTCCGCACCTCCGACATCCGTCGCCCCGGCAGGTCCGCGCCGCGGTTCTCGGCCACATAGAGGAAGACCTGGTCACGGCCGGCGGCCTGCGCCTCCAGGATCAGGGGCAGGGCGGCGTACTCGTCGTCGCAATGGGCCAGGATGTAGACGACGCTCATCTCAGTACGGATCGAAGTCGAGGAAGCTGATCGCCGTGGCCCGGGGATCGAGGCTGCGCGGCGCCCGGGCGCTCAAAGGTCGATAGATCAGGTTCAGGGGCGAGGGCCGGAAGCGATCGGGCAGGGGGACAAACCCCAGGCGCCTGAGGGGCATGCGCGGATCAAGCCCCAGGAACAGGGTCAGGCCCAGGGGGGCGCCGGCGCGGGCGTCACCCGCCTCAGCCTCGACGAAGCCCGCGCACCTCACCCCTGGCAGGTGGGTGTCGGCATAGACGCCGGTGAGCGCGCCCCGCCGGACGGTCCGGTAGGCCGCCGCCGGATTGGCCAGCCGCCAGGCCAGGGTCGCCGCATCCCAGGTTCCGCTGAACTGCACCTCGGCCGCCTCGAACCTGCGCGGCGTCCGGGCCAGCAGCCCGGCCTCCAGGCGCCCCACATGCTGGAAGCCCAGTCGGCCGAGGAAGCCCGGCGTGCTCTGGGCGTTGGCCACGCCGATGACGAAGTCGTAGCCGAGGTCCGTCCCCCGGTCGTAGGCTTCGCGGGCCAGACGGGTGAACAGGCCCTGGCCCTGGAAGGCGGGATGGGTGGCGGTGTTGAGGGACAACAATCCCTTCAGAGGCTGGCCCTCCACTGTGGCGGCCAGGGGACAGGCCACATAGTGGGCCGCCAGGGTCTCGCCCGCCCAGGCGTCTGCGCCGACCACGGTCCCGGCGGGATTGTCGCGATAACGCCAGGCCAGGGCCTGCGGCGTGAACTTCGGTCCGGCGCCGAACACCTCCCACAGCAGGCCGGCATAGGCGCCCAGGGCCTCGGGGTCGGTGTGGGTCGGCTGAATCTGCGGGGGGGCGGTGTTCATCGCCGCCAAATGACCACGAATGGACGGGCGCGCCAAGAAAGCGCAATTGCCCCTTTGCGTCGGCGCAGGCCAGTCGTACCAGAGGGCGATCAAGGGGCGGGCTCGATCAGAATGATGACTTTGCCAAGGCCGAGCTTCACGGCCAGTCAGGCCCTCGGGGCCGTACTCCTCACCGGCTATGTGCTGATGCTGGCGCTCAACCTGCCAGGGCACCTGTCCTACGACTCGCTGGCCCAGCTGCACGAAGGCCGGATGCAGGTCCGCGAAACCTGGGGCCCGGCCCTCTACGCCTGGATCCTGGGGGCGTTCGATTCGATCTCGCCGGGCACCGGCCTCTATGTGGCCGCAAGCGGCTTCCTGGTCACCGGCAGCCTGTTGTCCTTCCGCCAGCTGCGCCGCCAGGTGTCCTGGGCCGCCGTCGGCCTGGGCGCCCTGATGGTTCTGACGCCGACCCTGCTGATCTATCAGGGGGTGGTCTGGAAGGACGTGCTGTTCGCCAATCTCGCCCTGGCCGGTTTCGCCTGTCTGGCGCAGGCGGCCCGGGTTTGGGACGCCCCACGCCGGCCCTGGTGGGCGCTGGCCGGGGCGCTGCTAGCCTTCGCCGCCGCCGCCCAGGTGCGCCAGAACGGTCTGGTCGCGCCCTTCTTCGGGGCCCTGGCGCTCGCCTGGATCGCCTATGGCCGCGGCTGGCGCTCCAGCCTCGCCTGGGGGCTTGGCGGCTTCGTGGCCACCCTGGCCGTCTCCATGGCCATGGGCGCCCTGTCCCAGCCAGCCCAGGCCGGGCCCGATCAGGCGGGCTCCCGCGGGGTCCGCATCGTCGCCCACTACGACATTATCGGCGCGGTGGCGGTGCAGCCGACCCTGCCCCTGGACGTCATCCGCGCCCATGACCCTGTGGCCGAGCAGCAGATCCGGCACCGGGCGACCGCCCTCTACACCCCTGAGCGGGTCGACTATCTCGGCCAGGACGACCAGATCGGCGCGGCGCTGTGGGGCCTGCCCAACGAGGTGGTGTTCGCCCAGTGGGGCGCCATCCTGACCAAACACCCCACCGCCTATATCGAGCACCGCTGGGATGTCTTCCGATGGGTGTTCGCCACCCCCAAGATCGACTCCTGTCTGCCGGTCTATGTGGGGGTCAGCGGGCCGGAGACCCTGACCACGGCCCTGGGGATCGCCCCGCTCATGGAGCCGTCCGACCAGGCCCTCTACAACTACAGCACCTGGTATCTGGACACGCCGCTCTTCTCCCACGTCTTCTTCGCCCTGGTGGCCCTGGCGAGCGCCGGCGTGCTGCTGTGGCGGCGGGAGGCGGCCGACATAGTGATCGCCGGCATGCTGCTCTCGGCCCTGGCCTTCGCCGCCAGCTTCGCCCTGATCTCGATCGCCTGCGACTACCGCTACCTCTACTATCTCGACCTCGCGGCCCTGGCCGGCCTGCTCTATCTGGCCATGGACCCGCCCTATGGCCGCCTGCGCCGCCGGCTGCGCTGAGCCACGGGAGACCGCCCATGAAGTTCATCGCCCTGCCCATCCTCGCCCTCTGCGCCCTGCTGCTGGCGGCCTGCGACGAGCCGCGGCCGCGGGAGCCCAAGCTCAACCCACGCCCCCAGCCGGCTGATGACCGGGCCCTGCCGCCGGCGGCCCGTTCGGCGGAGGCGGCGACGGAGCGGTCAGGGCCCTATGCCTGGGACGCCGCGGCGGGGGGCTTCACCTTCGAGGGTCAGCCCCTGCGGGCGGGGCGGCTCTGGACCTTCGAAGGCTCCACCGATGGGTTCGTCATGGCCGGCGGCGAGGTGGCCCCGGCCGAGACCAACGGCTTGCGCCTGGCGGCCCGGGACTTTGATCCGGCCCTGCGCAGCCCCTCGGGCCTGGCCCTGGACGGGGCGCAGTACAGCCATGTGCTGGTTCGCATCACGCGGCTGGCGCCGGCCAGCGACTGGGACGGGGCCTTGCACTATGTCACCGCCAACCATCCGGAGGCCGCGGGCTTTATGGCCAAGCCGGTCCAGGGGGCCGAGCCCAAGGTCAATGAGACGGTGATCCTGGTCTATGACATGCGCACCCCCACCATGGGCGGCGGGGACTGGGTTTCATCCCTGATCGAGAGCCTGCGGCTGGACTTCGATGACGCCGCCGGCGGTGAATTCCTGATCCACCAGATCGCCGTCACCGAGCCGCCCGCCAGCGCGCCGGCCCCGACCCTTCGCCCGGCCGCCTGACGCCCCAGGGCCTCAGGCCGACCGCAGGGCCTCCAGGGCGTGCAGGCCCACGGTCTTGGGATTGAGACGGATGCGGATGCTGCGCCGCGCCCGCTGCGCCATGGCCCGAGCCTCGACCGGATGGTCCAGAACCTGCTCGATCAGCCGGCTGGCCTGGGCGACATCGGGTTCAGCCCAGGACTGGCCCTCGCCATAAAGGTATTCGCCGGCCTTCACCGGAACCAGCTGGTGATCGGCCAGCAGGGCCGTCTCTGGGTCCATGAAGTCCATATTGCCCGACCAGCCGGTCGCCACCACCGGGGTCCCCAGCGCCATGGCCTCGGCCAGCCCGCGGCCAAAGCCTTCGGACCGGTGCAGGGAGACGAAGACATCGGCGTTGCGGAACAGGTTCTTGACCTCGTTGTCCGACATTTCGCGGGTGATAGTCTGGACCCGGCCGTTCAGGCGGGCGATCCGCGCCTCCAGGGCCTTGCGCTCGGGACTGTCGGGCGCGCCGCCCTTGTACTTGATCAGGGCGTGCAGGGGCGCTTCCGGACGTCGGGCCGCCAGTTGCTCGAAGGCCTCCAGCACGGCGAAGGGGTTCTTGCGGGCTGCATAGGACGAGAAGTCGAAGGCGAACATCACCACGAAGGCGTGCTCGGGGATATCGAACCAGCGGCGGCCCAGGAAGGCCGAGAGCTTCATGTCCACCGCCAGGGGGACCTTGGCCACTGACCGGCCCGTGGCCCGGGCGATGGCGTCCTGCACGAAGGTCGACGGCGCCCAGAGGCCGTCAAAGGCCGCCAGCTTCTCCACCCAGGCTTGCGGATAGTCGGGCAGCTCCCAGGCCGGAAAGATGATGTTGCGGGCCTGGGCGAAGTCGCCCGCGTCCAGCCGCGTCAGGACCTCGTCGACTTCATTGGCGTTGATGCAGAACAGGTTCAGCGACGGGGACAGTTTCCGGGTCACATCGGGCCCATAGGCCCGCTCCAGGTCCGGATCGCGTCCCCGGTCCAGGCCATAGACGTCCAGCAAGCCGGGCTTCAGGCCGGCCGCCCGCAGGGCGCGAACCGTGGAGCGCAGGTGCTCTCCCATGCCGATGGGGGCGAAGGGGTGGCCCACCACCACCAGGTCGGCCAGGTCGCCGTCGTGCTCAGCGGCGCTCATGGGCGGGGCTCTAGCAGATCGGCCTCGGCGGCGTTGCGCAGGGCCTCCAGCCAGCCATGGCCGAAGCGCACGTCGGGCTCCAGATGGGCGCCCTCGGCCCATTCGTTCCAGGCGTTGATGAAGACGATCCGCTCGTCGCCGAAGTTCTGCCGCCGGGTCTCCGCCAGCATGGCCTCGGTCCAGGCCTGGAAGGCGCCGGGGCTGGCATTGTGGAAGACGTAGGCGTTGTCCTGCCGCCGGGCGGTGTTGTCCCAGGAGGGCGCCACGCCGCGGAAGCGGGTGTGCCCAGGCGTCGGCGCCTTGAGGAAGTGGCGCACCAGTTCGCGATAGTCGCTGACCACGCCCTTGAAAGCGCGGTTCTGCAGGGGGCCAGGCAGGTTGATGGGCTGCGCCGCGCCCATGGGCGGGAACTCGATGGCCGCGTCGAAGCCCTGGGCGGCCGGGTCCGGATAGGTCCCGGCCACGTCGAAGGTCTCCACAAAGGCCAGATAGATTTCGCCAAGGCCCAGCGTCCGGGCGGTCTCCCGCCAGGTCTTGGCCCAGGCGGCCGCATCCGGCAGCAGGCCCGGCCGGTAGATGACCAGCAGAGGCCGGCCGTCCACGCGGATATAGTTGGGCCGCGCCATCAGCGGGGCCATGTCGGTGATCAGCGCCACGGCGTCATCAGGGGCGTAGGTCTGGGCCAGCAGGACGTCCTGCTCCTGGCCATCCCAGGTCCGCGTCCAGTTCTCATTGGCCCAGCAGACGCAGAACGGGAAGTCAGGCCCGTCCTCGGCCAGCAGGTGGTTGAGCGGCGTCTCCAGCACCCGTCGGCCGCCGGAAAACCAGTAGTAATAGAAACAGAAGCCCCCGAGGCCGTAGCGCGACGCCAGCGCCGCCTGGCGCTTCAGGGCGGCGGGGTCCGAAAGGTCATAGAAGCCCAGATCGGCGGGCAGGTGGGGCTGATAGTGGCCCCGGTAGTTGGGCAGGGCCCGGGTGACGTTGGTCCATTCGGTGAAACCCGCCCCCCACCAGCGGTCGTTCTCCGGGATGGTGTGGAACTGCGGCAGGTGGAAGGCGATGGTCCGCACCTGGTTCAGGGCGTCCAGCCGGTGGGCCCAGCGGGCGACGAACCGCTGCTGGTTGCGGGTCGCCAGGCGCAGCTTGTAGCCGGAATCGATGGAATTGGCGGTGATGCTGAGGTGGTGGATGATCTCCGAGCGCGGCTCATAGAGGATCTTCGCGCCCCGCTCCCGCAGGCGGAAACAGAGGTCGGCGTCCTCGCAATAGGCCGGGGCGAAGGCCAGATCGAAGCCCTCCAGCGCCGCAAAATCGGCCCGCCGCACGGCCAGGCAGGCGCCGGAGGCGTAGTCCACCTCGCGCGGTACGTTCCACCGGGGCAGGGTCGGGTCCTGGAACAGGCCGATCATCTCGCTGGTCCCGTCGGCGTTGATCCGCGCGCCAGCCTCCTGCAGGCGCCCGTCGGGGAACAGCATCTTGGGCGCCACGGCCCCGACCTTCGGGTCGTCGAGGGCCTCGACAAGGGGGGCGAGCCAGCCGTCCCGGACCTGGACGTCGTTGTTCAGGAAGATCAGCACCTCGCCCCGGGCCTCGGTCGCCGCACGGTTGCAGGTGCGGATGAAGCCCTGGTTCTCGGAATTGGTGACCACCCGCAGGCCCTTGACCAGCGGCAGGACCGCGGCCGTGTCGTCGCGCGAGGCGTCATCGATCACCAGGGTCTCGGCGGCCTCCAGACCGCCTGCCTGGGCCAGGGCCTGCAGGCACTCCAGGGTGAATTTCAGATTGTTGTAGGCCGGGATGATGATGCTCACCCGCGGCGCGTCGGGGGCGGGCAGGGCGATTTTCCGCGCGGCGGCGGCGAGATCCCCGGTGATCGCGACCATCTGGGGCGGGGGCGGGACAAACTGCTCGATCCGATCGGCCTGGATCCGGGCCCAGCTGGCGGAGAGATCGTCATAGGCCTGCAGGTCATAGGCCGCCGGATCGCGGCTGCGGCTGGCCGCCCGCATCTGGTCAAACAGGCCTGCGGCCCCCTGGACCCCTGATCCGGCCAGGGGGGCGGGCTTGGCGCCGTCATGGCGGGCCCAGTGTTCCAGGCTGCTGTAGGGGCTGGCGGCGGCGTCCGGATTGGCCAGCAGATAGGCCGCCTCGTCGAAGTCGGCCGCCGGCCACAGTCCCTCGAAGGCGCCGCGGGTGACATAGTCGCTCAGGGGGTCCAGATCCCCCCGTTCGGCGACGCCGTCCTGCTGCATGTAGTAGGCCGAATCGAAATGCGGGCAGGGGTCGCGGTGCTCCCGGGCCCCGAAGCGGACAAAGTGAGCCAGGGGATTGAAGCCCGGCGCCCGCAGGTCCCGGTAGCGCTCGGCGTACCAGGCGCCGTCGAACAGCGGATGCGGATCCCGGCCAAGCTCGGCCCCGCCGGTCACATAGTCCAGCAGGGGGGCGACGCCGGCGGCGGCCACCTCCGGATAGCGCTCGAGGTACCAGTCGTTGGCGAACAGCGGATGGGGATCCAGGCCCTGCCGCCAGCCCTCGCGCAGATAGTGGACCAGGGGGTCTTCGCCAGAGGCGGCCACGGCCTCGCACTGTCCCACATAGTGGCGCAGGTCGAACAGCGGATGGGGATCGAAGCCCTGGGCGGCGCCCACCAGTTGATAGTGCTGCAGCACGCTCAGGCCGCTGGCCTCCAGGGCCGGGCCGTGGCGCAGCCGGTAGTCGGCGATATTAACCAGGGGGTGCGGATCGAGCCCCGCCCCGTCCCCCAGGGTCAGGTAGTGGGCCAGCGGCGCCCAGCGCGAACCGGCCAGTTCCGGCGCCCGGGCCAGATAGGCGGCCTGGTCGAACAAAGCGCGGGGCTGTGCGGCCGGATCAGGTCCCGCCCGCACATAGGCGTCAAGGACGAGGGTCACGGTTGGCGCGACGCCCAGACCGAACAGCTCTTCGCTGCGCCATACGCCGGACATCATGATCAGCAGGGCCCGGCCCGGCCACTTGCCCCTGGCAAGGGTCGCCGCCAGCCGCCGTGACAGTCGTGGCCCCACAAGGCCGCCGGCCTGCTGCGCGCGGGCCTCGCGATAGCGGCGCCACCGCTGGGCCGCCGCCGCGCCGGCCTGCAGCCGGACGTAGCGGCGGTGACCAAGGCGTTCGGCGGCCTGCTCCGTCGGCGAGGAAGTCCTGGTGTCTGACACGGCGATCCGTCGGTGTGCGGGGTTTCAGCGCTCGCCAAGCAGATCGTCGAGCAGATCGCCCACGGTCTGCTCCAGCCGCAGATGGTCTTCGATCTGCGCCGCGTGGGTCGCCAGCCGGATCTCCAGGGCGCTCAGCTTGGATTGTTCGAAAGCCAGGACCTGTCGCGCCTCAAGAAGATCGGCCCGGGCCGCAGCGAGGTCGGAGGTCACCGGCGAGACGAAGACGCCGATGGCCTGGCCCATTTCTTCCAGGCGCTGGCCGGCCTCGTCGAGGGCCTCGATGGGGCGGGGCTGATCCTGCGCGGCGGCGACGAACCACTCATAGACCTGGCTTGCCAGGGCGCCGACATGGGGGACCGCCGCCAGGTCCTGGGTGGCCGCATTGTGCCGCAGGTCGCTGGTAAGGAAGCCGTCGATGGCCTTGGCCGCCTGCGGGGTCAGGCCCGGCAGGGGCGCGCCGTGGGCGGCCTCGATGCGCGCCACCTGGGTCCGCCAGTCGGAAAGCAGGCCCTCATAGGGGATGATGGCCCGGGGAGTGTCGCGGCTGTAGCGCTCGGCGGCGAGCATGTAGGAGGTCCACAGCAAGACCGACTTCTCGACGGGAAAGCCGTCGCGCTTGGCCAGCGAGCCGGCCACCTCGAGGGGATGGCGCACCGGGATGACGGCCCGCGCTGGCAGCCGCAGATCATTCAGCACCGTCCGCCACAGGGGGCCAAGCACGCTGACCCGGGGATCCTTCATCAGGGGGTGGCGGGCGCCGGCGAACTCCTCGTCGAACAGGTCGGTGGCCCGGGTGATCCAGCGCTTTTCTTCCCGCGGGTCCAGGGACCGGTAGGGGTAGGCGAAGGGGTCATCCCAGGCGCCGCCGGCGGCCCGCAGACGCTGGTCGTTGAAAACGGCGATCCGCCAGGGCTCGAAATAGCCCTTGGCGTTGTGCTCATCCCCCGGCATCACGTTTTCCGGAAGGGAGGCGCCGGCGAGCGCGAGGACCTGGGTGATGGCCGACGTGCCTGACCGGTGCATGCCCAGCACGAGATAGGCCGCCCGGCTCGAAGACGAGCTGGCGGCGGGGCGGTCCTCAGGCTGGCTGTCGGCTTGGGTCACACAAGGTGCTGTATGGCCGCGCGGCGCTCGCGGCAAGACGCGAACGCTGCGGTTGATCCCTTGGACCATCTGATGCACACACCCTCCGGCCTCGACAGGGAGCCCCGCATGGCCGGCCTGGCCGCCCAAGATCTCACCTTCGCTCTGGTCGTCACCGCGCTCGATCCGGATTTTTACCGGCGCGCCTATCCCGACGTGGACGCCGCCGGAGTCGACCCCTTCGTCCATTATGTGGAAGCCGGCTGGCGGGAGGCGCGCGACCCTGCGCCCTGGTTCTCCACCGCCGCCTATCTGGCCGACCATCCGGATGTCGCGGAGTCCGGCCGCAACCCCCTGGCGCATTTCCTGCAGTTTGGGGCTCAGGAGGGCCGGCTCGTTCGGCCCTCGGCCCTGGCCCACCGTCGCGCGGCCGCCGTGCGAGGCGAGCGCGCCGCCTGGGACTACATCCCGCCGACAGCGCCGCCCCCGCCGTCCGAGTCGGTCCGCCCTTCCGACGGCGCCGGCGTCGTCCCGGGGGCGCCCGACAACGGGGCCTATGATCTGGTGGCGGCCGCCTTCGACCACCGGTTCTACCTGGCTGAGAATCCCGACGTGGCCGAGAGCGGCGTCGATCCGGTGACTCACTTCCTGGAGTCTGGCTGGCGTGAGGGCCGCGATCCTGCGCCCTGGTTTTCGGTGGACGACTATCAGGAGCTCAACCCCGACGTCGCCGCCTCGGGCATGCACCCCTTCGTGCACTATCTGCAGGCGGGCCGGCAGGAGGGACGCGTCGCGCGCCTGGAGCTCGGCTTCCGCTATCGGATCCTTGCGGCCCTGCAACCGCCCGAGACGCGGATCGAGGCGGCCGAACGCTATGATGTGCACGCCGAGCCCGGCGACGCCGAGGCCCTGGCCGACCTTTTGGCGCAGTCCCGCTCAGGCCTGGTCGACCTGCATCTGACCTTCAGTCACGACGACTATTCGGCCAATCTGGGCGGGGTGCAGCTCTGCCTCCAGCGCGAGGCCGCCGCGGCCGCTGAAACCGGCCGCGACCATCTGCACCTCTACCCGATCAACCCCCGGCCGATGCTGCGCCGTCCCGGCCAGGCCGGACTGCTGGGCGTGGTCTGGAACGGGGTTTCGGCCGGGGTCTTCAGTCCCTCCGTCCTGGCCGAGGGCCTCCAGGACCGCCTGGCCGATGTCGCGACGGGACGTCACAGCCTGGCGATCCACAGCCTGCTCGGCCATTCGGTCACCGATGTCCTGTCCATCGTCCGGGCGGCGGGTCTGACCCGGGGCTGGTTCTGGGTTCACGATTTCGCCAGCGCCTGCGCCAGCTACCACCTGCTGCGCAACGACGTGACCGATTGCGGCGCGCCCCCGGTGGGCAGCGCCGCCTGCGGGGTCTGCATCTATGGACCGCAGCGGCAGTTCCACCTGGACGAACATGAGCGCCTGTTCCGGGGACTGGATCTGTCGGTGGCCGCCCCGAGCCAGGCGGCCTTGGACACCTGGCGCCGGGGCGCGAACCTTCCGGCGGCGCAGACCGTGGTCGCCCCCCTGGCCAAGCTGGTGGCGCGGCCCCCGGTCGACGGTCCCTCAGCCGAAACAGGCCGCCCATTCCGCCTGGCCTTTCCGGGTCTGCCGAGCCCGCTGAAGGGCTGGCCCGTGTTCCGCGATCTGGTTCTGAAGTTCGCCGAAGACTCCCGATATGAATTTCTGCACCTGGCCCGGGACCCGGCCGCGGGCCTGCCGCTCACCTTCCATCCGGTGACGGTGACCCAGGACGATCCCAAGGCCATGCAAGGCGCCCTTGAGGCCCTTGAGGTGGACGCGGTCATGATCTGGTCCCTGTGCAGGGAGACCTTCTCCTTCACAACCCATGAGGCCGCTGCCGCCGGCGCGGCGATCCTGACCGGCCCCGACAGCGGCAATGTGGCGGCCTTTGTGGCCAGCACGGGCCTGGGCGAGGTGATCGCCGACGAGGCCGCCCTGTTTGAGCTGTTCGAAAGCGGCGAGATCGTGCGGCTGTCGCGCGCCCGCCGGGCGCCCGCCCTGGCCGACCTCGCCTATAGCCGCCTGACCATCGACCTGCTCGACGGGGAGGACGCCCGATGAAGGTGCTCTGCTATTCCAGCTTCACCTTCTCCTATCTGAACCGGGCCCGGGTGCTCTATTCGACTCTGCGGCGCTTTCATCCCGACTGGGAGCTGGTGGCGCTGATCACCGACGAGCCGCCGCCAGGCTTCGACTTCGACCCCGATCTCGAACCCTTCGACCGTGTGGTCTGGGCCCAGGACCTGGGGATCGAGAATTTCCGCAACTGGCTGTTCCGCCATGATGTGGTCGAGGTCTGCACGGCGGTGAAGGGACCCTTTATCCACCAGGCCTGCGACCAGGCCGACATCGCCATCTACCTGGATCCGGACACCGCCCTGCTGGCGCCGCTTGACCCGCTCATCGAATTGCTGGGCGAGCATCAGATCCTGCTCACGCCGCATCTGATCGACCCCAACACCGATCGCACGGCGATTCTCGATAATGACCTGTCGGCCTCGCGCACAGGGATCTTCAACCTGGGGTTCGTCGCCATCCGCACCACCGGCGAGGGCGCGCGCTTCGCCAGGTGGTGGAACGATCGCCTGCTGGAATACTGCTATGACGACATGCCCAAGGGTCTGTTCGTCGATCAGCGGTGGTGCGACCATGTCCCGGCCCTGTTCGACGGGGTCAAGGTGGTGCGCGATCCGGGCTATAATGTCGCCAGCTGGAATCTCTCCCAGCGCAGGGTGGCCATTGGCAAGGATGGGGCGATCACCGTGAACGGCGCGCCCCTGCGCTTCTGGCACTTCACCAAGCTGGGGCCGACGGGGGATCTGATGACCAAGAAATACGCCGGCGACAACTTCGAGGTCTATGAGATCTGGAACTGGTACAAGCGCCAGGTGGCGCAGGCGACGGATCCGGCCATCCCCGCGCGGTACTGGGCCTATGGCGCCTTCGCCGATGGAACGCCCATCGACAAGACCCACCGGATCCAGTGGCGGGAGAGTCCCGACCTCCAGGCGCATTTCGAAGACCCCTTCGCCGCCGGGCCGGGCAGCTATCTGGAATGGCTGATCGCCCAGGGCCGCGCGGCGCCGGCGGGAGCGTCGACATGACCGCTGCGCCCGCGCCCGCGCCCCAGGACGCCCAGGCGGTTCACCCGCTTGTGGCTAAGGCCCAGCGCCTGGCTGAACACCACCGGCGCCTGGAAAACGCACAGCTCGACGCAGAGGCCGAGACGGCGCTGACCAGGTCGCGCCTGACCGTGGCCCTGCTCCACGCCCTGGAGGGCCGGGCGGCGGCGCGTCACGCCCTGCGCGGCCATCTGGTCAGCCTCCACCAGCGCGCGGCCGTCCGGTCGCCGCGGCGGCACAATCGAATCTCCAAGACGCTGGACAAGATCCTGCTGCGGCTCGGAACCCTCGGTCGCGCCCTGGTGATCCTGCGCTCAGGTCTCTGGACCTCGCCTCCGGGGACGGGCTGGGCGGGCGCCCTGAAGGACATCCGGGCCTATCTCGCCCAGGGCGCGGCCCCTGCGGCGCAGCCGCCGGCCCTGTTGGACCAGGCCTTCTATCTCGCTTCGAACCCGGACCTGTCGGGCGCGGCGTCACCTCTGCTGCACTATGTGGCCAGCGGGGCGCGGGAGGGGCGGAGGCCTCATCCCCTGTTCGATCCAGCCTACTACGCCGCACGAAATGGCCAGGCGATGCTGGCCAGCGGGCTGGAGGCGTTGGAGCATTTTGTCCGGATCGGGGCGGCGGAGGGGCGCGATCCCCATCCCCTGTTCGATCTCGACTGGTATGTGGCGCAGGATCCGGCCCTGACCGACAGCGGCGCCAATCCCCTGGCGCACTATCTTGCTCATGGCTGGCGCGCCGGGCTCAGCCCCCATCCCCTGTTCGCCCCGGACTTCTATCTGGCGCAACTGCCCCTGGCCGAGCGGGAAGGGCCGCCTCTCGTCCACTATGTGACCGTGGGCTGGCGTTCGGGACTCAAACCCCACCCGCTGTTTGATCCGGCCTGGTACCTGCGTCAGGACCCGGAGATCGAGGCCAGCGGGCGCGAGCCCCTGAGCCACTTCCTGCTGGAAGGCGCCGACCGGGGCCTGGATCCCAGCGGCTGGTTTTCCTGCGCCGCCCACCGGGAGGCCCGGGGCGCGAACCTGCCGGAAGGCGCCAATCCGCTGGTGGACTATCTGACCGGCGGCGCCTGGGCCGTCAGCGCCGCCAGCCCAGGCTTTGCGGCGGCGGCCTATCTGGCGGCCAATCCCGACCTCGCCCAGGGCGATCTGACCCCCCTGGAGCATTGGGCCCGCCGCGCCTCACACCCCTGAGGTGACCGCCTCTTCGACACCGAGGGCGGCCAGGGCCCGGCCGATGTCTTCATAATAGGCCGGCACATAGTGGAAGGGGCTCAGGCCCCATCGGTGGGCGGGATCGGCCAACTGGTGCTCTGGTCTGGCGCGGGCCACCTCGGCCTGGGGGATCGTCGCCAGGAAGTGGGCCTCGTACCGCCTCAGCATCTCATTGTGAGCCGAAAGGTCGGCGGGCCGGCCATCCCAGATGTGAGGATGACCCTGCAGCGGCTGGGCCGCGCCGTCGGGCAGGACCTGTCGGCTGGCCCATTGGGCCGAATGCAGGATGATCTTGGCCTCTCTCAGGACCGTCAGCCTCAGAAGCTCGGCGAACTCGACCACAGCCTGGCGCCACAGCCGCTCGGCGCCCGCCGACAGACGGGGAATCGGCTGCGGCCCGGCCAGGGCCGGACGCCCCAGATAGCCGCCGCTCTCCAATTCCCAGCTGTGGGTGATCACCGCCCCCGCAGGCAGCCGCAGAAGGTCGAACCGCTCGTCAATGAAGTCGAAGATCAGATGGGTCGGCCGGTGGGCGATCAACTGGGACAGGCCGGTCTTGAGCAGGTCCGCCTCCACCGCCATGTGCTGATAGCGGGTGAAGCCGTCCGGCGGGTCCGGTTGCGACCGATAGTCGGCTACAGGCGGGGAGAGCAGGCTCACCAGACTGGTGCGGGACACATAGAGCAGGTCCCGGGGGGCGGCCTCGCGCAGGGGCCAGAGATCCCGGGTGATGCAGCTTCCGACGATGGCGATCCTGGCCATGAATCCTTACCCAGACCGGTTTCAACCCACGCCTTAGCATGTTCCCCGCATAGGGAAGGCGCCATTGACTCGCCCTGCGAGCCTCGTCATGTGTCGCGGCCTCAATCGCTCCAGGACCGTGGGGCGACAGGCTCCGACGGACGCCCGTACGCATGAAGCTTCTCAATCCGTTCGCGGCGTTGCCAGACAACCTGCTGACGCGGGCCCTGAAGGACGGCGCCACGCCCCTGGCCTTCGCCGGCGGGTTCAGCCTGATCAGCAACCTGCTCTACCTGGCCCTGCCGCTCTATACCTTCCAGATCTACGGGCGGGTTCTGGCCAGCTACAGCATCTCGACCCTGATCGTCCTCACCGTCGGCGCCCTGCTGGTCTTCCTGATCTCCGGGGTCATCGACGAACTGCGGACCCGCGTGCTGATCAACTACGGGATCACCCTGGACCAGAAGGTGTCGAGCCACGTATTCGCCGCCCTGTTCGAGGCCGAAACCCGGGGCCAGGGGCAGGGGAGCGCCCAGGCCCTGCGCGACCTGGACAGCTTTCGACAGCTGCTGACCGGCGCGGTCTTCGCCGCCATTTTCGACCTGCCCTGGATGCCGATCTTCATCGGCATTCTGTTCGTCATCGACCCGGCGGTCGGCTTCATCACCCTGTTTGGCGCCTTCGCCCTGTTCGGCCTGGCCATGGCGCAGGACCGCCTGTCGCGCCCGCCGCTGCAGGAAGCCAACGCCGCCAGTCTCAAGGGCTACGCCTTCACCGACGCGGCCCTGCGCAACGACGAGGTGGTGCGCGCCATGGGCATGCTGCAGGCCATCGGCGCGCGCTGGTCGGCCTATCGCGCGCACTCGATCGAGCGCGGCGCCTGGGCCTCGCAGCGGGCCAGCTTCATGGGCAACGCCACCAAGTTCACCCGCATGGTCATCCAGATCCTGGTGATCGGGGTCGGGGCCTATCTGGTGGTGATCGGCAAGATCGGTCCGGCCATGCTGTTCGCCAACATGATCCTGGCCAGCCGCGCGCTGCAGCCGGTGGAGAAGCTGGTCGGCGCCTGGGATGGGATCGTCAATGGCGGCCGGGCCTATGACCGGCTGAACGAGACGCTGCGCGGCTACAAGCCCGCGGCGCCCACCACGACCCTGCCCAGACCCCTGGGCCAGCTCAGCATCGAGGGCGTCAACTTCGCGCCTCCCGGGGCCGACCGCTACGTGCTCCAGGGGCTGAACTTCAAGATCGAGCCCGGCGAGATGCTGGGGATCATCGGCCCGTCCGGCGCAGGCAAGTCCACCCTGGCCCGGCTGATCGTCGGGGTGTGGCGGCCCAATGTCGGCCATGTCCGGCTGGACGGCGCCGATGTCTTTTCGTGGAACCGCGCGGAGTTCGGCCGCCACGTAGGCTATCTGCCCCAGGACACCGAGCTGTTCGCCGGCACCCTGCGCGACAACATCGCCCGCTTCCTGCCCGACATCACTGATGAGCAGGTGGTCACCGCCGCTACCCTGGCCGATGTGCACAGTCTGATCCTGCGCCTGCCCAAAGGGTATGAGACCGAGCTCACCGACGGGGGCTACATGCTCTCGGCCGGCCAGCGTCAGCGTGTGGGCCTGGCCCGGGCCCTGCTGGCTGATCCGCGCCTGCTGGTGCTCGACGAACCCAACGCCAGCCTCGACGCCGAGGGCGAAGACGCCCTGATGCGGGTCATCGACACCCTGAAGGCCCGAGGGACCACCATTGTCGTGGTGTCCCATAAGCCGACCATCCTGCGCTCGGCCGACAAGATGCTGGTCCTGCGCGAAGGGCGCATGGAGCTGTTTGGTCCCAAGGACGCGGTCATGGCCCGCTTTACCCAACCCGCGCCTGCGCGGCCCGTCGAGGCTGGTCAATGAAGTTCGACCTAGAGCCCATCAAGCGCATCCTCGGTCCCGTGCGGCCGCTGGATCCCCGCTTCGATGTCTCCGAACCGCACGCGGACAAGACCCTCGACAAGCGCATGTGGCGGCCGATCATCATCGGCTGCGTCGTGGTCGGCGTCTTCGTGTTCGGCATGCTGATCTGGGCGGCATTCTCGCAGATCAGCTCGGCCACCTCAGCGCCCGCCGAAATCCGGGTGGAGGCGAGCCGCAAGACCCTGCGTCACCGGGAAGGCGGCGTGGTCTCCGAGATCCTGGTCCGCGAAGGCCAGCGCGTGGCCGCCGGCGCGCCCCTGCTGCGCTTTGACTCCGTCCAGGCCGCCGCCGCTGTGGACGTGCTCCAGAACCAGCACGACGCCATCCTCGCCCAAAGCGCGCGGTTCACCGCCGAATCGGTCGGCGCCCGGACCCTGGTGCTGCCGCCGGAGCTCACCGACCGCATGGCCGATCCGCGGGTGGCCGGCCTGATTCGCGACCAGCAGCTCCTGTTCAACTCCCGCCTGCAGTTCTTCCTCAGCCAGGAAGCAGTTCTGGGACAGCGCATCGACCAGTTGGCGACCCAGATGGTGGGCGTCCAGGCCCAGCTCGACTCGGTGGATGAGCAGCTCGCCCTGACGCGCGAAGAGCTGGCCGGCTACCAGACCCTCTATGAAAAGGGCTATGCGCCCAAGACCCTGATCCTGCGCTACGAGCGCAGCCTGTCCGAGCTGGGCGGCCGCCGCGGCGCCCTGACCTCGGAGCTGAACCGCCTGCGCCAGGCGCAGGGGGAGGCGCGGCTGCAGCTGACCACCCTGCGCAACCAGCGAATCAGCGAGGCCGCCGAGGGGCTGCGCCAGATGCAGACCCAGCTGTCGGATGTCGGGCCGCGCCTGACGGCGGCCCAGCAGGTCCTTGACCGCACGACCGTCAGCTCGCCGGTGGACGGCTACGTCCTTAACCTTACCCAGTTCACCGTCGGCGGCGTCGTCACCCCCGGTGAGCTGCTGATGGACGTGGTGCCGGCCGATGCGCCGCTGATCGTCCACGCCCGCATCGCGCCTCAGGATATCGACAGCGTCACCGTGGGTCAGGAGGCGCGGGTGGAGATCACCGCCTTCGCCCAGCGCGCCAGCCCCCTGGAGGCCGAGGTCACCAGCGTATCAGCCGACCGGCTGGTGGACGCCCAGACCGGCGCCGCCTACTTCCTGGCCGAGCTGCGCATAGATCCCGCCGACCTCGCCAAGCTGCCCGAAGGCGCCAGCCTGTCACCGGGCATGCCCGCCCGGGCGATGATCATCACCGGACGCCGGTCGATCCTCGACTATATGGTCAGTCCGCTGACCGACACCTTCGACGGCGCGCTGCGCGAGGAATAGATACACAGGCCAAGCCTGGCGTCATGTTGAGGGCCTGCGGGCCAAGGGTTCGGAGAGGGGCCTTTTTCGTATTGCGTATCGACGGCGCATCCGATACCTCTTCCTCGGGCTCGTTTAACCTTCGCCACGTCCATGTGTAATGGCGCGGAGAGGGACCGCTAGGACCGCTCCATCCGAGGATGGTGGCCAGGCGTTCTGGGGTCCACGTGACACTGACTGGAGAGAAGCATGGCTGACTATCAATTCGACACGATCACGGCAGCGCAGGCCCTGGCCTACAACGCCGCGAACGACACCCTGGCCTTCGCGCCCGGCACCAACGCCAACACGATCACCGTTCTGTTCATTCCCGCCGCGGGCGCTGACCCGGCTCGGGTGAGCATCACGGTGAACGGCGTGACCAAGGTGTTCGGCGCCGCCATCTACGGCGAAGTCGCGACCACCACCACCGGTTCGCAGCTCTACATCGGCACCGCCGGTGACGACACGCAGGCGGGCACCACGGCTGCTGACGGCATGTACGGCAACGCCGGCAACGACAGCCTGACGGGTGGCGACGGCGCCAACTTCGTGCAGGGCAACGGCGGCAACGACTCGATCACCACCGGCACCTCGGCCGACGTCATTTATGGTGGTCAAGGCGACGACGTGATCCAGGGCGGCTCGGGCAACAACTGGGTCCAGGGTAACCTCGGCAACGACTCGATCCTGGGTGCGGGCGCTTCCAACCAGGCCGAAACCCTCCTGGGCGGTCAGGGCAACGACACCGTCACCGGTGGCGCCGGCGCTGACTTCGTCAACGGCAACCTCGGCGACGACAACCTGCTCGGCGGCGCTGGCAACGACACCCTCCTGGCCGAAGCTGGCAACGACACCGTTGGCGGCGACGCGGGCAACGACTCCATCGACGGCGGTGAAGGCAACGACACCCTCGTGGCCGGCGACGGCAACGACACCGTCTGGGGTGGCGCTGGCATCGACTCGCTGAACGGCGGCAACAACAACGACTCCCTGCAGGGCAATGCGGGCACCGACACCATCGAAGGTGGTGCGGGCAACGACAGCCTCTACGGTGGTCAAGACGCTGACCAGATCAGCGCCGCTTCCGGCAACAACTGGGCCAACGGCAACCTGGGCAACGACTCGCTCACCGGCGGCACTGGCAACGACACCTTCCTGGGTGGTCAGGGCGATGACACCATCACCGGCGCCGCCGGCGGTAACAACTACCTGAACGGCAACCTGGGCAGCGACTCCGTCCTCGGCGGCGCTGGCACCGACACCATCCTCGGCGAAGACGGCAACGACGTCCTCGACGGCGCGGCTGGCAACGACAATGTCGACGGTGGCGAAGGCAACGACGTCCTGCGCGGCGACGCTGGCAATGACACCCTCGCGGGTGGCAATGGCAACGACGACCTCAACGGCGGCGCTGACAACGACAACCTGTCGGGCGGCGCTGGCAACGACATCCTGACCACGGCTGCCGGCAACGACACCGTCTCGGGTGGCGAAGGCAACGACTCCGTCGACGCTTCCGGCGGCGGCAACAACAACATCCTCGGCGATGCGGGTAACGACACCATCACCGCCGCGGGTGGCAACGACACCATCAACGGTGGCGACGGCGACGACCGCATCACCCTCGGCGACGGCTCCAACCAGGGCCTCGGCGGCGCTGGCAACGACTCGATCACCGGCGGCGGCGATGCCGACACCATCACCGGCGGTGCTGGCGTCGACACCATGGTTGGCGGCGCGGGCGTTGACCGCTTCGTCTTCGCGGCGGGTGACACCTCCACGACCTCGGGCTCCATCGACCGCATCACCGACTTCACCACCGGTGGCGCTGACGTGATCAGCTTCGGGATCGCCGGTACGGCCACGAACTACGCTGAGATCAGCACGGGCACCTACGCCCAGGCCCTCAACGACGCGTCTGCCCTGATCACCTCGGGTTCGCGCGACATCGTGGCTGTCCAGGTTGGCGCCGACGTCTTCGTGTTCGCTGACATCTCCAGCAACAACACGGTGACGGGTACGGTCCAACTGGCCACCCTGAACATCACGGCCATCTCGGAAGCCAACTTCGTCGCCTAAGACGAAGTCCTTCGAGACAGAGACTATGGGGGCCGTCCTTCGGGGCGGCCCCTTTTCTGTGCCTAAGACCCTGAGCGCGTGATCTACGCACGTGATCGGTCGCAAGCCTGACCTTGCGCCGCGCGCCCAAGCCGCTAAGCCAGTCGCCTATGAGCAACGCGGCCATCTATCTGCATCCTGACGGCTACCGCACCGACCGGGCCCGACTGATGGGCCGCCACTCGGCCGGCGAAAGCTTTCTCAAGGGCTTCCTGCGCCACGCTCAGGTTGACCGCTTCCACCTCTGGAAGGGCGGATCCCTGGCCCACGAGGCCTATGAAGCCCTGCTCGCCGGGGCCGGACCTCTCCGGCGTGACGCGCGCTGGATCGCCCCACGCAATCGGCAGGGTCTGTCCGATCCCGGCTGCGTCTTCATCCCCAGCCCCACCATCGGTCAGGAGGCCTGGTGGCGGCGTCGGTACGGGCCGGCCCACTACAGCCTCTGCGGTCTGACCCACACCACCGCCTCGCACCGGGCCATTGCCGCACTTGAGGAGCTGCTCACCTGCCCGACGGAAAGCTGGGACGGTCTGATCTGCACCTCGGCGGCGGTCCGGACGAGCGTCGAGACCCAGCTCGCCCTCATCGCCGAAGATCTCCGGGGGCGCATGGGCGCCACCCGGCTGCCCAGCCCGCAGTTGGCCACCATCCCGCTGGGGATCAACGGCGCCGACTTCGCCCAGGACCCGGCCGCCCGGGCGGTCTGGCGCGAGCGCCTCGACATTCCCCCCGACGCCATCGTCGCCCTCTATGTCGGCCGCCTGAGCGCCCGCACCAAGATGAACCCCGCCCTGATGGCCATGGCCCTGGAACAGGCCGCCCAGCAGACCGGCAAGACCATCTACTGGATTGTTTCGGGTTGGGCCGGGTCGCCGGAAGACTGGGACGCCTATCACGCCGCCACCCAGGCCTTCTGCCCCAGCATCGTCTACCGGCCGGTGGATGGCCGCGAGGCCGCCACCCGTTTTTCCATCTGGTCGGCGGCCGACCTCTTCATCTCCCTGTCCGATAACATCCAGGAGACCTTCGGCCTGACCCCAGCCGAGGCCATGGCCGCAGGGTTGCCCTGTGTGGTCACCGACTGGGACGGCTATCGCGACACGGTCCGCCACGGGGTCGATGGCTTCCGCATCCCCACCTTCAGCCCCCGCCCGGGCCTTGGCGAGGACCTGGCCTTCAATCACGACAATGGCTGGCTCAGCTACGACAACTATGTTGGCGCCGCGGCCCAGATGACGGCCGTCGATCTGCCCGCCGCCGCCAACGCGCTCTCCGCCCTGATCGACAACCCGGGCCTGCGAAGGACCATGGGGGCGGCCGGCCGGCAGCGGATCACCGAGGAACTGGACTGGTCCCAGGTCATTCCCCGCTACCAGGCGTTCTGGGGCGAACTGGCGGACCGCCGGGCCAAGGCCACGCCAGAGGCGCCCGACCAGGCCCGTCGCCTGGTCAATCCGCGCCGAACCGATCCCTTCACCCTGTTCGCTGCCTATCCTACGCGCCCCCTGCAGGCGAGCGACCGCCTGCGGCTGGGCGCGGCGCGGGACTGGCCCGGCGCCCAGGCGATCCTGTCGAGAAACCTCGCCATGGCCGGCCGCTGGGCCATGGCGAGCGACGAAGAGTGTCAGGCCGTCCTGGACCTGGTCGTCGCCACCGGCGAGGCCAGTGTGGCCGACATCCTGGCCGCCATGCCGGCGCCGCGGCGCCCCTATGTGGAGCGCAGCCTGCTCTGGCTGATGAAGTTCGACATTCTGCGGCTGACCGAGACCTCGTCCCTCGCCCCGCTCCAGGGTGATCTGCCTGGGGCGTGATTCCGCAAGGCCGGAGGGACGATGTCGTGGGGCTTTTTCAAGATGGTCAGCGGGCCGGCAAAGGCCGGGCCATAGCTGGCATGGATGCTATGGCCCGGCCGAAGCGACACAGCCCTGGAGAGCTAGGCTGACATCAAACTGTAGCTTAGTCTGCGGCGCCGCGAAAGGGGCGCGACCACCCCGTGACAAGATCACGCAAATTTGTGGCTGAGGACGGCCCGGCCAACTCAGAATCGGATGTTGAACCCCCGGGACAGGGCCTCTCGGCCGCCCCGTTCCACCCAGTATCGCGCCCGGTAGGTTCCCGGCGGCCAGCCTTTCGGGGGCGTCCGGCGGCCCGCATAGAGCAGGTACTGGGCCTTGGCCCGGTCCAGGGGATCGATCCGGGTTTCCGCCACCACCGCGCCGTCCGGGCCAGTGACCTTGAGGTGCTGCACATCGCCGGCCTCCAGGCCAATCGCCCGCACATAGGCCACCAGGGCCGGAGCGCTGCGGGCGGCCGGCGCGATGGCGGCCTCTTCGACCGCCTCCATGGAGACGGCCCCGGATGCGAAGCCCGTGTTGAGCACCGCCCCGCGCCGGTAGACCATCCGGTCGCCGGCGGCCTGTGACCACAGGGCGCCCCGGGCCTCACAGAGGCTGGCGTCGGCGCCCGGGGCGAACGGATCGACGATCACCCCGTCCTTGCGGACCGTGAAATGCAGATGTGGGTATTCGGTCTGCCCCGACAGGCCGATCTGGGCCAGGGGCTGGCCGGCCGCGACGGTCTCGCCCTGGTCGACGACCAGGCTGCCCCGGGCCAGATGGCAGTACTGCGTCTCCCAGCCGTCGCCGTGATCGACCACCACGCCATTGCCGCACTCGGTCCCATCCACGGCCGCCAGGCCAATGGTCTTGACCGACACATCGGCGACCCCGTCCCGCAGGCGGCTCACCACCCCGGGCGCAGCCGCCAGCACCGCCACCCCGGCGCGCTGGGCGGCGAGGTCGGGAATGCGGAAATCGACGCCGTTATGGTCCTGATAGCTGCGTGAGTCGCAGAAATAGTCCTGGGCGCCGGCCCCGGGATCACGGTCCACATAGTTCTGGATCTCGCAGGTCTGCCCCAGCACGCAGTCCACCGGCAGGACGAGCTCGGGGCCGATCCGCGCAGTCTCTTCAACCTCCGCGGTCTGGCTGGGTGAACAGGCCGCCAGGGCCAGCAGGGTGAAGGACAGCAGCGTAGCGCGCCGAGCGGTGGGGGCCTTGCGAAGCGGGAGCATGGCGACCTGTCTGCGCCAGACCGCTGACAGAAATATGGCGCGCCTCTGTTAGGGGTATGAAATCCCGGTCAACGCCTTCAGGCGCGCCATGTCGGCGGCGTAGAGGCGCCGCAGCAGCGCCTCGTCGGCTGGCGTCAGGTGCGAGGGGTAGGCGATGTCCCGACCCACATGCACGCGCCGGGGCTGGGGGGGCGGCGGGGCGTCGACCCCGAGAAACGCGCTGACCATGGCCAGCGCCGCCCCGGGCGTGGCCTCCAGGTCCTCGGCCCGCAGCACCAGCAGCTGCTCGGCAGGAAACAGGCTCAGCAGATGTTCGATCTGGGCGCCGTAATAGCCCCGCTCCACATAGCTGAACTCCCGGTGGAAGCCCCAGGGCTCGGCGGAAAACAGCCGCTGGCGTCCGTCGCGGACGCACCAGTCGAAGGGATGGGTCTCCGCCCCCCGGGCGAACTCCATCTTCCAGTGGGAGAAGGCCCGCGCCACCGGATCGCGCAGCAACACGATCAGCCGGATGGCCGGGTTATAGGCCCTGATCCGCGCCAGGCTCTCCTTCCAGTAGAGATAGATGGGCGTGGCCTCGCCCCACACCCGGCGGCGGTCGGCCAGGTCGAAATGAGCGTGATAGGCGCCATAGTCCGGGGCGCTCCAGTCCTGGCCCTCATCGTCGAAGAAGTGCACCTCCTTGACGTCCGACAGGCCGATCTTCGGATGGTCGCCAAGATAGTCGAACAGGGCCGTGGTGCCGGCCTTCTGAGCCCCGGCGATGATGAAGTCGATCTGTGGCTCCAAACCTGGCTCCCCTGCCTCAGCCCCTGGTCCTGCGCCCCGCCGGCGCCCCCATTGCGGGATACGGCTTCATCGCGGCGGCGACACGCGATATGAGGGATCGACATGGCGGGCCAGAGCAAATTGGTCCGCACCAAACGGCATACAAGGTCGGGGTCTTGATCACCATCATCGACGAAGAGCGCGGCGAAGTCGTCGTCCGCGACGGCGACAACGAAACGCGCCACAGCCTCTCCACCGCCGAAGGCTTCGCCGCGGCGTCCAAGGCCTGGGTCCGGGCGACCTGGGATTCCAAATACGTCTATTCCTTCGCCTGGATGGGCCGGCCGATCATTCAGCTGCCGGAGGACATGGTCCGCCTGCAGGAAGTGATCTGGGACTTAAAGCCCGACGTCCTGGTGGAGACCGGCGTGGCCCATGGCGGGTCCCTGGTCTTCTACGCCTCCCTGTTCGAGGCCATGAACAAGGGCCGGGTGATCGGCATCGATATCGAGATCCGGCCGCACAACCGCACGGCCATCGAGGCCCATCCGATGAAGAAGCGGATCGAGCTGATCGAAGGCTCGTCCACCGCCCCCGAAGTGGTCGAACAGGTGAAGGCGCAGATCAAGCCCGGCGAGACCGTGCTGGTGGTGCTCGATTCCAACCACACCAAGGGCCACGTGCTCGACGAGTTGCGCGCCTATGCCGACATGGTGCCGGTGGGCTCCTACATCGTCGCCACCGACGGGATCATGGAGCAGGTGGTGGGTGGCCCGCGCACGGCCGAGGACTGGACCTGGAACAATCCCCGTCGCGCGGTGCATGAGTTCGTCGCCGAGGACAAGCGCTTCATCATCGAAGAGCCGACCTTCCCCTTCAATGAAGGGGTGGTGAAGGACCGGGTGACCTACTGGCCCGACGCCTTCGTCAAGCGGATCGCCTGAGCCGCAGGCAGGGGGAGGTACTGCGATGAAAGTCGTCATCCTGGCCGGCGGCCTGGGCACCCGGATTTCCGAGGAAAGCCATCTGCGGCCCAAGCCGATGATCGAGGTCGGCGGCCGGCCGATCCTCTGGCACATCATGAAGATGTTCTCGCACCACGGCTTCAACGAGTTCGTCGTGTGCCTGGGCTACAAGGGCTATGTGGTGAAGGAGTACTTCGCCAACTACGTCCTGCATAACGCCGATTTCACCGTCGACCTGGCCAACCGGGCCATCGACTATCACGCCACCAAGCATGAGCCTTGGAAGGTGACCCTGGTGGACACCGGCGCTGACACCATGACCGGCGGCCGGCTGAAGCGAGTCCGGGAATTCCTGACCCCGGGCGAGCCCTTCTTCTTCACCTATGGGGATGGGGTCGCCGATGTGGACCTCACCGCCCTGGCCAAGTTCCACGCCGACCACGGCAAGCCCGCGACGGTGACCGCCGTGGCGCCGCCTGGCCGCTATGGCGCCCTGGAGATGACCGGCGACCGGGTGGACCGCTTCGTGGAAAAGCCCCCCGGCGACAATGGCCTGATCAATGGCGGCTTCTTCGTCCTCGACCCCTCGGTGATCGACCGGGTCGAGAATGACGCCACCGTCTGGGAGCTCGGCCCCCTGGAGGGCCTGGCCGCTGACGGCGAGTTGATCGCCTATCGCCACGACGGCTTCTGGGCGGCCATGGACACCCTGCGCGACAAGAACCAGCTGGAAAGCCTGTGGGCGTCCGGCCAGGCGCCCTGGCGCAAGTGGGCATGAGCCGACCCGACCCGGGATTCTGGGCTGGCAAGCGCGTCCTGCTGACCGGCCACACCGGTTTCAAGGGCGCCTGGACCGGCCTGTGGCTGGCTCGCATGGGCGCCAAGGTCACCGGCCTGGCGCTGGCGCCGGACCAGACCCCGGCGCTCGCCGCGCTGGCCGGCTATGAGCATCTGGCCGCCTCGCACCTCGTCGATCTGCGTGACCGCCGGGCTGTGCTGGACGTGGTCGGCGGCCAGCCCTTCGACCTCGTGCTGCACATGGCCGCCCAGCCCATCGTGCGCGCGGCCATCGAGGATCCGGTCGGCGCGTTTTCGACCAACATCATGGGGACGGCCCACCTGCTCGAATCCCTGCGGGACGAAGACGCCCTGCGCGCCGTTCTCGTGATCACCTCCGACAAGGTCTACGCCAATAATGATGGCGGCCGCGCCTTCCAGGAGGGCGACGCCTTGGGCGGCAAGGATCCCTATTCGGCGTCCAAGGCCTGCGCCGAGATCGTCACCTCCAGCTTCGCCCGCTCCTATTTCGACAAGGCCGGCGTGCCGGTGGCCACCGCCCGCGGCGGCAATGTGATCGGCGGCGGGGACTTTTCCCGCGACCGGCTGGTGGCCGACATCGTCCGCGCCGCCCGGGCCGGCGAGACCACTGTCCTGCGCCACCCAGAGGCCACGCGGCCCTGGCAGCATGTGCTCGACTGCTTGGCCGGCTACCTCGTCTTCGCCCAGGCCCTGGTCGAGCGGTCCGACACCCCGCGCGCCCTGAACTTCGGCCCCCGTCCGGGCGCAGCCGAGATCACCGTCGGCGATCTGGCCACCCAGGCCATCGCCGCCCTGGACGCCCAGCCCTGGCGCCATGAACCCGACCCGGCCTCCATCGAGGCCAAGAGCCTGGCGGTGGACGCGAGCCTGGCGCGCAGGACCCTCGACTTCGAGAGCCGGCTGGACGGCCCTGCGGCCGTGGCCTGGACCATGGACTGGTACCGCCGCCAGGGGCAGGGCGAGGCCGCCCGCGACCTCTGCCTGGCGCAGATTGAGACCTACGAAAGCCTGTGATGACGACCCCTGTCTGCCGCTTCTGCCGTACGCCGCTCACCCACACCCTGGTGGATCTGGGTCGCCAGCCGCTGGCCAACAGCAACCTGACGGCCGAGCAACTGGCGGCGGGGAATGAGAAGACCTATCCCCTGCACGCCCGGGTCTGCGCCGAGTGCTTCCTGGTGCAGGTGGACGATCCGGTGGCCGCCGACGAGATCTTCGATTCCGGCTACGCCTATTTCTCGTCCTATTCGGCCAGCTGGGTTGAGCACGCCCGCCGCTATGCGGAGGCGATGATCGCGCGCTTCGGCCTGGGGCCGGACTCCCTGGTGGTCGAGATCGCCTCCAATGACGGCTACCTGCTGCAGCATTTCAAGGCCGCCGGCGTGCCGGTGCTGGGCATCGAGCCCACCGCCAACACCGCCCAGGCGGCCATCGACAAGGGCGTGCCCACCGAGGTGATCTTCTTCCACGGGGAGACCGGCAGGGCGCTGGCGGCGCGGGGGATCAAGGCCGACCTGATGGCGGCCAACAATGTGCTGGCCCATGTGCCCGACATCGGCGGCTTCGTGGCCGGCTTCCGCGAGGTGCTGAAGCCGGAAGGCGTGCTGACCTTCGAGTTTCCGCACTTCCTGAACATGCTGGAGATGGTGCAGTTCGACACCATCTATCACGAGCACTTCTCCTACCTGTCCCTGCTGGCGGTGGCCCAGGTGCTGCGGGCCAACGGTCTGCGGGCCTTCGATGTGGAGCTTTTGCCCACCCACGGCGGGTCGTTGCGCCTGTTCTGCGCCCATGAGGGCTCCAGCCATCAGGAGACCGAGGCGCTCAAGACCCTGCGGGCCCGCGAAGCCGCGGCCGGTCTGCACAAGCTTGAGACCTATGAGGGCTATGCCGCCCGGGTCGACGAGGTGCGCGACAGCTTCCTGGCCTTCCTCCGCCAGGCCAAGGCCGAGGGCAAGACCGTCGCGGCCTATGGCGCGGCGGCCAAGGGCAACACCTTCCTCAACTATGCCGGGGTGGGGCCAGACGACCTCGTCTGCGCCTTCGACGCCAATCCCCACAAGCAGGGCCGCTACCTGCCCGGCAGCCATGCCCCGATCTATGGGCCGGACAAGGTGGCGCAGGTGAAGCCGGACTATGTGCTGATCCTGCCCTGGAACCTGAAGGACGAGATCATGGGCCAGCTGGCCTATATCCGCGACTGGGGCGGCCGCTTCGTCATCGCCTCGCCGGCGACCAGGATTCTCGACTGATGCGGTTCTCGCCCACGGAGATCGCGGGCGTCGTCCTCGTCGACCCCGACCCCGTGGTCGATGATCGCGGCGCCTTCGCCCGGCTGCACTGCCCGAACGAATTTGCCCAAGCCGGTATCGATTTCACGCCCGCCCAGACCAGCCTGTCGCGGAACACCGCCGCCTTCACCCTGCGGGGCATGCACTACCAGCCCGCCCCCCATGGGGAGACCAAGCTGGTGCGGGTCGTCCGGGGGCGGATCTTCGATGTCGCGCTGGACCTGCGGTCGGGCAGCGCCAGTTTCGGCCGCTGGACCGGGGCGGAGCTGGACGCCGAGCGGGGCCGGGCCCTGTTCATCCCCGAAGGCGTCGCCCATGGGTTCCTGACGCTGGAGCCCGACACCGACGTGCTCTATCAGATCGCCCCGATGTTCGAGCCGGGCCATGGGGCCGGCGTGCGCTGGGACGACCCGGCCTTCGCCATCGCCTGGCCGGCCCCGCCGCAGGTGATCTCCGAGCGGGACGCCAGCTATCCGGATTTCGACCCCGAGGCTGGGCCAGGAGGCCGCTGATGCTCAAGATCGATCCCACCGCTGTCGTCTCGCCCCTGGCCGATATCGAGCGGTCGGTGCGCGGCACCCTGATCGAGATCGGCCCCCGGGTGCTCATCGACTCCTTCGTCAAGATCAAGGCCGTCGGCGGATCGGGCGAGGTGACCATCGGCGCGGACTCCGCGGTCAATTCCGGCACGGTCATCTATACCGGCAACGGCGTGCGGATCGGCGAAGCCGTGCTGATCGCCGCCAACTGCACGCTCGCGCCGACCAATCATGAGATCGCCGACCGCCACGCGCGCATCCGCGACCAGGGCTTCATGGAGAGCCGCGGCGGCATCGTGATCGAGGACGACGTCTGGCTGGGCGCCGGCGTGGTGGTCCTGGACGGCGCGGTGATCGGCCAGGGCTGCGTGGTGGCCGCTGGCGCGGTCGTGCGCGGCAAGCTCGAGCCCTACGGAATCTATGCCGGCGCGCCGGTCCGGCGCATCGGCGAGCGCGGCAAGGGATGAGCGGCTTCACCGTCATCGGCGCCGGCGGCTTCATCGGCGGCCGGCTGGCCCAGGCCTTGCGGGCCCGCAGCGACAGCGTCTACGCGCCGACCCGCGGCGATCCGGCGCTGTTTGATAGCGACCTCGGGACCGTCTTCTACTGCGCGGGCCTGACGGGCGACTTCCATGTCCGCCCCTTCGAGACGGTGGAGGCCCATGTGGGCTTCCTGGCCCAGGTGCTGGCCAAGGCCCGCTTCGAACGGCTGATCTATCTGTCGTCCACCCGGGTCTATGACAGCCTCGGCGCAGCCGGCGGCGACGAGGCCGACATCCTGGCCTTCGATCCCGCCGCCCCGCGCAATGTGTATGACCTCTCCAAGGCGCTCGGTGAGAACCTGACCCTGGCCCGGTCGGAGGGCCGCGGCGCCGTGGCGCGCCTCTCCAACGTCTTCGACTGGACGCCCGACGCCGGCGGCTTCCTCTCCGACCTGTTGCGCCAGGCTCGCCGGGCGAAGACCATCCACCTTCCGTCGTCGGCGCCCAGCGCCGTTCGCGACTACATCCACGCCGACGACGTCGTCGCGGGGCTGAGCGCCATGGCCGATCGCCGCGCCGAGGGGATTGTCAATCTCGCCAGCGGCCGCAATCTCGCGAACCGGGCGCTGGCGGAGGTCTTCAGCCACGCCGGCTGGCGGCTGACCTTGGGTGAGGACCGCGCGCTTCCTCCGGCGCCCCAATGCGCAACGGCGCGCCTCAGCGCCCTTGGCGTCACCGCCCGCGATCCCGCGGCGGTCATCGGTGGCGCGCTCGCAAATCCTCGCTTCTTCGAGGCCTGACGAGCCTCAGGCTGGCGGCTCGTCCCAGCCGAAGACATCTTCCACACCCACGCCGAACAGGCGTGCGATGCGGAAGGCGCTCTCCAGGCTCGGCGAATAGTGGCCCTTCTCGATCGCCACCACTGTCTGCCGCGTGACGCCGATCGCATCGCCCAGCGCCGCCTGACTCATCTGGCCGTGCCGCTCGCGCAGCTCGCGAACCCGGTTGGTGATGGGCGGCCGCTTCCGCCCGGTCATGATCCCCAGCGCAGCAGGATGATCTGCAGCGCGTACTCCGCCACCTGAGCCAGGATTAGACCGCCCACGATCATGTGGAACAGCAGAGCGCCGTCCTCCCGGTGCATGAAGGTCACAAGGGCCGTGACGGCGAGCACCGCCTGGATTACGCCGGCCCAATGGCCCGCCCGGTCCAGCAGCGGGCGCTCGCGTTCATCGGGCGGCGTGTCGGCCCTCTTGGGCGCAAGGATCGCAAGGACGATCTGAGCTGTGATCGAGGCCGCCACCACGACAATCACATAGGGAATGAAGGTCGCCGCCGCCGGTGGGGCGCCCCCAGCGCCCTGGGCGGCGTCCAAGTAGGTGGACAGATAGTGGAGTCCCAGGGCGGCCGTCAGCGCGCCCATGACCCAGGCCGACATTTCTCGGTACGACATTAAGGCTCTCCCGGTGTCAAATATTTCAGACACATGAAGCCGATCGCTCGGGAGATGTCAAATATTTCCGACATGAGGCGTCGTCAGGCGGCGGGCTGCACCTGTCGGCTCACTACGGCGGCGTCCAGCATCTTGTAGAAGTCGGCGGCGAAGGCCTTGGTCTGGCCCAGTCGGCTGGCCTTGAGCGTCGGCCGCAGTTCACGCCGCAGCTTGCGCAACCGCTCCACATCGCCCGCCAGCCGCACGGCGGCGTCCCGGTAGCCGTCCAGGTCCCCCGTACAGAGGTCGTGCAGCCCGGCATTGCCCAGGATGGAGCAGCTCAGCCGCTCGAACAGGCCCGCGCCGACCAGGGTCACCACAGGCACGCCCATCCACAGGGACTCGCACGTGGTGGTGCCGCCGGTCTGCGGGAAGGTGTCCAGGGAGATGTCCATCTCGTTGTAGAAGGGCATGTGCGCGCCGCGCACCGCCTCGAAGCGCAGCCGGTCGCGGCTGACCCCCTCGGCCTCGAAGATGGCCGAGATATTGTCCCGGAAGGCCGCCGTGCCGCCTTCGGGCCGGACGAACATGAAGCGAGAGTCGGGAACCGCGGCGGTCACCCGGGCCCATCCGGCGACCATCTCACGGCTGTACTTGTAGGGATTGTTGGCGGTCCCGAAGGTCACATAGCCATTGGCCACCACCGGCGGCTCGGCGGCCATGGTGCGGTCAGGGAAGGCCAGCTCCCCCATCGCGATCCAGCTCGAGGGCATCAGCAACGGCTGCTCGATCAGCAGTTCGCGCCGCGGCGGCACGAGATAGGGGTCGAGGATCAGGTGGTCGATGGTGTCCAGGCCCGAGGAATGCGGATAGCCAAGCCAGCTGGCCTGCAGGGGCGCGGGCTTCCAGGCCATCACATTGAGCTTGTTCATGTGCGTCGAGCCGCCCAGCTCGATCAGCATGTCCAGCTGGTCGTCGCAGATCATCTGGGCGGCGTCGAAGTCGCTGATCTCCTGTTCCCAGCGGAAGACGTCCACCAGGCTGGTGATGCGCTTCTGAAGGTTGTCCTCCTGCCCCTGATAGAAGGAGTAGCAGTAGACCTCGAACCGCTCGCGCGGGATGTTCTCAAACAGGGGCAGGGAGAAATAGGCCACCGGATGCATCCGCAGGTCCGAGGACATGATGCCGATGCGGATCTTGCCATTGTCCGGCCGCGGCGCCTTGGGGCGGCGCAGGGGATAGCGCTTCACACGCTCCTGGACGAATTCGCCCCAGATCCGGTGCTGATGGATCAGCTCGTCACGGTCTTCCGGTGTCTTGACCCGGGACAGCTGGCTCAGCAGGGCGGTGTGGCGGCCCTGTTCGGCCCACATGCGGCCCGTCTCCTGAAAGTCGCAGACCTCGTCCAGGCCCGCGAAATCCGCCACCCGGGAGAGCACCTCCGAGGCCACCTTCAGCTGCGCCGCGCCGCTCGGGGTTCCCAGGGCGCGGGCGGCCTTCAGCTCGGCATAGGCGGCGTCCAGGTGGGCGGCCTCATCCCCATGCCGGGACCGGACCAGGCTCTCCACCAGGGCCATGCGGTAGTCCAGGTCGTCGGGCTTCAGCTCCACGGCCCGCCGCAGATGGATATTGGCCCGCGGCCGGTCGAAGTCGGTGATCACCCCGCCGAGCTGATAGTGCGCCCAGGCCTCGTCCGGATGGGACTCCAGGATCTCCTTCAGATAGGCCTCGGCCTGGCGAAGCTTCTGGCTGCGCCGGATCGCCACCGCCTTGGCCTCCATCAGCCGCGGTATGGGGTTGGCCTTCAGGGCCTCGTCGAGGACCGCGACGGCTGCGTCAGCGGTGTGGGACTCGGCCACCAGGGCCGACAGGTCGAGCCAGGCGTCGATCAGGTCCGGCTTCAGGCGGGTCGCCAGACGAAAGCGCATCTCGGCCTTGTCGTAGTCTTCCGATCGCCACAGGCCGCGTCCCAGGGCGCGCTGCAGCTCGGCGTTGGCCGGCGCATTGCGGACCAGGCGGCTGAAGATGGCCACGGCGGCGGGCCCGTCCTTCAGGTCGTTGTGGACGTTGCCCTTGTTCTGCAGCAGGCCCTCGTTCTTGGGATGGATCTTGAGGCCGGCCTCAAAGGCCTGCAGCGCCTGCTCCGGCTCCCCCATCCGCCGCAGACAGACGCCCAGGACGTTCCACAGATCAGCGTCCCGCGGATAGACATCCAGGCCCGCCCGGCACCATTGGGCGCCCTTCTCGAACATCCCCTTGCGATAGAGCAGGCTGGTGAAGTTCTGATAGAGCCGCAGCGCCGAACCCGGCTCATCGGTCAGGACGGCCTCGATCAGGGCGATACCTTCTTCGAGACGACCAGCCTTCAAGGCGGCGTCGGCTTCGGCGATCCGATCGGTCATGTCGTGGTCCTGGGAAACGGCGTCCTGCGCCCACGCCCGGGGCGCGGGAGTCGCCGCGATCCTAATGACCCGCCGTGCCGGCGCCAACCGCCTCGCCCGCACCGTCGCGCCGGGCCACATAGTCAGGGCGGGAGAAGCGCCACTTCATGGCCAGGATCAGGGCTGAGAGGGTCAGGCAGACGGAATTGGTGGTCATGACCGGCAGGCTTCCGATCAACACCCCATAGGTCACCCACAGGCTGAAGCCGGTCACCGTCACCACATACATCCGCAAGGAGATCGAGCGGGCGTCCCGCTCCCGCCAGGTCTTGATGATCTGGGGGGTGAAGCTGATCATCGAACAGAGGCCGGCGCTGAAGCCGATGATTTCGGGCAGGAGGGCGTTGCTGTCCATGGCCCTAGACCGCCTGGGCCAGCTGGTCGACGCCCCAGCGGCTGACGAACCGCTCCGAAAGGGCCAGACCCGGGGGCGGCGGGCCCGGGGCGGCGCCGTCCTGCAGGCATCGGGCGAGATAGGTCAGGGCCCGGCGCACCGCGCGATCGGAATAGGGCTTGCCGATCACGCCGCAGGCCCCGGCCAGGTCTTCCGGCAGCCGCTTCACATTGGCGGTCATGAACAGGACGATGGCGCCCTGGCCCTCGGCGATCTGGCGGGCGGCGGCCACGCCGGTGGGGCCGTCGGCCAGGTGGACATCCACCAGGGCGATGTCGGGCTCCAGGGTCTGGGCAAGCTCCACGGCGCTGGCCGAATCCAGCGCATGGCCCACCTCGTGGCAGCCGGCCTCACGGACGAGGAAGCCCAGCTCGACGGCCAGCAGGACCTCGTCCTCGACGATCAGCACAGACAGGGGGCGTGACATGGGGGTACCGGGCCTATCCATGGGCGGGGAGCTTCAGTATGGCGCGCACGCCAGGCGATCCGGGTTCGAAGGCGAGGGTGGCCCGAAGCTGCTGCGCCAGGAGGTTGG
Organism: Caulobacteraceae bacterium UBA3198; assembly: GCA_002363865.1. Lineage (GTDB taxonomy): Bacteria > Pseudomonadota > Alphaproteobacteria > Caulobacterales > Caulobacteraceae > Phenylobacterium. Next base: position 242,621 of record DEWY01000010.1, on the reverse strand, counting down.
TGATGGTCAGGCCAAAGCCGGGCTCAAATTCGCCGGTCTCGGGAAGGCCCGGCCCATCGTCGCAGACCTCGATCACATAGTGGCCATTCAGACGGCGCACCCGAATGGTCAGCCGGCCGGGTCGGTCGGGCGCCAGGCCATGCTTGAAGGCGTTGTCCACCAGCTCGTTGACGGCCAGGGCCAGGGGGGCCGCCTGGGCCGCGGCGATGTCCACCCGTTCCAGATCCAGGTGGATATCCACCTCCTCGCGCCCGGAAGAGACATCGCCCATCAGGTCGCGGATGAAGGTCGCCACGTCGAAGCGTTCCAGGTCGTGGCTCTGGAACAGCCGGCGATGCACCGTGGCGATGGCGCTGACCCGCGAGAGCATGCTCTGCAGGGCCGCCTGGGTCGCGTCGTCCTGGGTCCGTCTCGTCTGCAGCACCAGCAGGGAGGTGATGAGCTGCAGGTTGTTCTTCACCCGGTGGTCCACCTCGTGGAGCAGGGCGGTGCGATCGGCCAGGGCTTGCTGTGCTGTGCGCGCCTGCTCGGCGGCGGCGGCTTCCAGGGCGGCCTCGGCGGCCTTGCGCGCGGTGACGTCCACTTGGGAGCCGATGAAGTAGACGATCTGCCCGCCCGCGTCGCGGACTGGGCTGATCTGCAGCGCATTCCAGAAGGGCGCCCCGTCCTTGCGATAGTTCAGCAAGTCCAGATTGGCCGCCTCGCCCTGCCTGATGGCGCGCGACAGCATCTTGACCACCTCGCCATCGGTGTCGGGGCCCTGCAGGAAGCGGCAGTTGCGGCCGATCACCTCGTCGCGCCGGTAGCCGGTCATTCTGAGGAAGGCGTCATTGACGAAGACGATCGGCAGATCGGGCGCCTGGGCGTCGACAATGGCCATCGACATGCGGGTGGCGTGGACGGCCGCGGCGAAGGGGTCGTCGATCCCCGCGCGAGGAGCCAGAAGGCTATCGGCCAAAAAACTGTTTCCTTGTTCCGCCATGCTCGACGCCGACCAATCCCCGGATGCAGCAAACGCCGGTTTTTCGTCCGGGTTCCATGGCGGCGCGATCTCGTCCGACGCCTGGACGAGCCTCGTTTGACGTGTCACGCCAATGTCACACCCGTCCGGCTTGGTGGATGATCCGGCGAACGGAGATTCGATTGTGCCGCAGCCGTCCCAACCCCTGCCCTTGAGACCCCGTCGTGGTTTCGTCGCTCAGCCCGTCGTCCTGACCGGTCTGGCCGGCGCCGGCGCCCTGGTCGCCCTGGTCCTGGCGAGCGGGGCGCACCTTCTTCTGGCTGTCGCGCTGGCCTTCGCTCTGGGGGCCGTGACCCTGATCCAGGCGCGCCGCGCCCGGCAGGAGGCCGGCCGGCTCCGCGCCGAGGTGGCCCAGACCCATGTGGAGGTCGCCGCCGGCGCCCTGACTCTCCCCTACACCTCGGTGCTGAACGCCCTGCCGGACCCGGTGATGGTGATCTCCGCCCACGAGCCCGACGACCTCACCGGGCGGCGGTTCGTCATGGTCAACCGGGCGGGGCGGAGCGTCCTCAAGATCCAGCGGGAGGCCGGGCTTCTGGTCACCGCCATCCGCGACCCCGATGTCCTGGAGGTGGTCGACGAGGCCCTGTTCGGCGGCCTCGAAGGCGAGGCGGTCTATGAGTCCGGCGGCGTACAGGAGCGGATCTTCCGGGTCTATGCCCGGCCCCTGGGCTCAGCCAGCGACGGCGCCCAACTGGCCCTCCTTGTGCTGCATGACGAGACCGACATCCGGCGGGTGGAGCGGATGCGGGCCGACTTCCTGGCCAACGCCAGCCATGAGCTCCGCACCCCCCTGGCCTCCCTGTCGGGCTTCATCGAAACCTTGCGGGGCCACGCCCGGGGCGACGAGGGCGCGCGCGACCGGTTCCTCGGGATCATGCACGTCCAGGCCGAGCGGATGTCGCGGCTGATCGACGACCTGATGTCGCTCAGCCGGATCGAGCTCAACGAACATGTGCGGCCACTCCAGGATGTCGATCTGGCCGCGGCCCTGCTGGATGTGGTGGACGCCCTGGCGCCGCTCGCCCGGGACAAGGGCGTGGCTCTCGAGGTCGAGGCGCCGCCGCGGGGTGAGGTCACCGTGACCGGGGACCGCGATCAGGTGATCCAGGTGGCGCAGAACCTGGTGGACAACGCGCTCAAGTACTCCCCCTCCGGCGCCCGGATCCGCATCCTCCTGGAGTCCGGCCTCAGCGCCGAGGCGTGCGTGGCCCCGCGCATGGAGCAGGCGGCCAGGATGTCTCTGCTGACCCCCGACCATGGGCCCGAACGGTTCGCCGCCCTGTCGGTGATCGACGCTGGCCCCGGCATGGACCGGGAGCATCTGCCCCGGCTGACGGAACGCTTCTACCGGGTCGAGGGACAGAAGAGCGGCGAGAAGCTTGGCACCGGCCTTGGTCTGGCCATCGTGAAGCACATTATGAACCGCCATCGCGGCGGGCTGGCGGTGGAAAGCCGCCCGGGCCACGGCGCCGTTTTCACCGCCTATTTCCCCCTGGCCCACCGCCGCGCCACGGCTGGGGACGAGGCGGGAACAAGCTCGGACGATGTAATAAAACTGTCATGAAACTGTCGCGTTTGATCAGCAAACGGAAGGCAGTTTCCGCCCCGCGCGGAGAGGGGCGACGACCGCTCGCCCCAACCGTAGTGACGCGCGCGACGAGCGGCAAAACGAAGGCCTGAATGCTCATCTGGATCGCCCTCCTCGGGCTCGTCCTGTTCTCCGCCACGGCCTATGTGGCCGGCCGCCGCAAGGTGCTCAGCGCCGCGGGCGGAAGCTCGCGCCTGCTCCATTCCCTGCCGGGCTATCACGGCGCCTATCTCGCCCTGTGGGCGGCGGCGCCGGCCATCATCCTGCTTCTGCTGGTCAGCCTGTTCGGCGCCCAGCTGGAAGAGGCCGTGCTGCGCGGCGATCCGCCGGCCGCGGTCGCCAGCCTGCCCGACAGCACCCAGGACGTCTTCTACAACGACGTGGTGGCCACCGCGACCGGCGGGCAGGTGAGCCAGACCGCCTATGACGGCGCCCTGGGCGAGGCCTTCGCCGACAAGCTGGCCCTGGCCTACGACATCCATCGCAATCTGGTCATCGGCGCCCTGGCCGGGGCGTTCGTCCTGGCCCTGGCCGGCGCGGCCATGGCCTGGCCGCGGCTCAGCGCCGACTTCGCCGCCCGGCCCCGGGTGGAGCGCTGGATCGCCGTCCTCTTCCTCGCCTGTTCAGTGGTGGCGGTGCTGACCACGCTCGGCATCGTCGCCTCCCTGGTCTGGGAAAGCTGGCGCTTCTTCCAGGCCGTGCCGGTCTTTGAATTCCTGTTTGGCCTCACCTGGGATCCGCAGATCGCCATCCGCGCCGACCAGGTGGCCTCGTCCGGCGCCTTCGGGGCCGTGCCCCTGTTCATGGGCACCTTCCTGATCATGATGATCGCCATGACGGTGGCTGCGCCCGTGGGCCTGTTCGCCGCCATCTATCTCTCGGAATATGCCGGGCCGACGGTGCGCGCGGTGGTCAAGCCGCTGCTGGAGATCCTCGCTGGCATCCCGACGGTGGTCTATGGCTTCTTCGCCGCCCTGACGGTCGGCCCCCTGTTCCGCGGGGCGTTCAACAGCCTCGGCGCCCAGTTCATCGGCGGGCCCCTGGATGGCCTCGGCCTCTATCTGATGCAGGTGCAGAACCAGATGGCCCTGGTGGCCGGGGCGGTGATGGGCATCATGCTGATCCCCTTCGTCTCCTCCCTGTCCGACGACATCATCAACGCCGTGCCCCAGTCCCTGCGGGACGGGTCCCTGGCCATGGGCGCCACCCGCTCGGAGACCATATCCCGGGTCATCATGCCCGCCGCCCTGCCGGGCGTCATGGGCGCCCTGCTGCTGGCGATTTCGCGGGCTGTGGGTGAGACCATGATCGTCACCATGGCCGCCGGCCTTCAGGCCCGGGCCACCTTCAATCCGCTGGATACGGTGACCACCGTGACGGTGCAGATCGTCACCCTGCTCACCGGCGACCAGGAATTCGACAGCCCCAAGACCCTGTCGGCCTTCGGCCTTGGCCTGACCCTGTTCCTGATCACCCTCATGCTCAACATCGTCGCCCTGCGGATCGTGCAGCGCTACCGGGAACAGTATGACTGACGCGGCCCTCACCACCGCCCAGAGCGCCAAGGCCCGCGCCCGGTCCGAGTCCGAGGCCCGCCTGAAACGCCGCTATCGCGCCGAGGCGCGGTTCGTCTTTTATGGCCGCGCAGCCATCGTGCTGGCGCTCGCCTTCCTGGTGCTGCTGCTCGGCCGCATCGGCCTGCAGGGCTATTCCACCTTCACCGACTATCGGGTCAGCCTGCCGGTGCAGGTGAGCGCCGACCGGGTGGATATGGCCGATCTCGCCGGTTCGAACTTCAACCTCATGGTCGCCGAGTCGGCCCTGGCCCTGCTGGGCGAGACTGACGATCCCTATGGCGAGGCGTCGGGCGAGATGATGGCCATCCTGTCGGCCGACCTGGGCTTCCAGGTCCTCGACCGCCTGCGCGAAGATCCCGCCCTGGTGGGCCAGACCATCACCGTCCAGGGCCCGATGAAGGCCAATGCCAGCCTCTACTACAAGGGCCAGATCAGCCGCGACACCGAGGTCGGCGGCCGGCTGCTCAGCGACCGGCAGCTGGACTGGCTGGACGAACTGCGCGAGCGCGACCTGGTGTCGGGCGGCTTCAACTGGACCTTCCTGACGCGCTCGGACTCCACCGAGCCGGAACAGGCCGGCGTCTGGGGGGCCGTGGTCGGCTCGGCCATGATGCTGTTCGTCACCGCCATGCTGGCCGCGCCCATCGGCGTCCTGGCGGCGACCTATCTCGAAGAGTTCGCGCCCAAGAACCGGTGGACCGACATCATCGAGGTGAACATCAACAACCTCGCCGCCGTCCCCTCGATCATCTATGGCCTGCTCGGCCTGGCGGTGTTCATCAACTGGCTGGCCGTGCCCCGGTCCTCGCCCCTTCTGGGCGGCCTCGTCCTGGCGCTCATGGCCCTGCCGACCATCATCATCGCCACCCGCTCGGCCCTGCGCGCCGTGCCGCCGTCGATCCGCGAGGCGGCGCTGGCGGTGGGCGCCTCGCGCACCCAGACCGTCTTCCACCACGTCCTGCCGCTGGCCATGCCCGGCATGATGACCGGCGTCATCCTTTCCCTGGCCCATGCCCTGGGCGAGACCGCCCCGCTGCTGATGATCGGCATGGTCTCCTTCGTGCCGGGCGTGCCCGAAACCCTGACCAGCGCAGCCACCGTGCTGCCGGTGCAGATCTTCATCTGGGAGAACGCCTCGGAGCGGGCCTTCCATGAACGGACCGCCGCAGCCATCATCGTGCTGCTGGTCTTCATGGTGCTGATGAACCTGGTCGCGGTGCTGGTGCGCCGCCGCTTCGAACGCCGCTGGTGACCCCATGACCCCTATGTCCAACCTCGGCGCGAGCCTGCAGATGACCGCCCAACGCGACGACGCCCTGGCCTCGGCCGGAACGAGCCGCGCCGCCGCCGGCAAGGTTTCGGCCAGCGAGGTCAGCGTCTTCTATGGCGAAAAGCAGGCCCTGTTCGACGTCAGCCTCGACATGCCCGACCGCATGGTCACCGCCCTGATCGGTCCGTCGGGCTGCGGCAAGTCCACCTTCCTGCGCTGCATCAACCGGATGAACGACACCATCCCCGGCGCCCGGGTGGAGGGAAAGATCGTCATCGACGGGGAAGACGTGAACGACCGCAAGGTCGACCCCGTCCTGCTGCGCGCCCGGGTGGGCATGGTCTTCCAGAAGCCCAATCCCTTCCCCAAGAGCATTTTCGAGAACGTGGCCTACGGACCGCGCATCCACGGCTTCGCCGACAACAAGTCCGAGCTGGCCGACATCGTCGAATCCTCGCTCAAGCGGGCCGGCCTGTGGAAAGAGGTCGCCGACCGGCTGCAGGCCCCGGGCACCAGCCTGTCGGGCGGTCAGCAACAGCGCCTGGTCATCGCCCGGGCCATCGCCGTCAGCCCTGAAGTGATCCTGATGGATGAGCCTTGCTCTGCGCTCGACCCCATCGCCACGGCCAAGATCGAAGAGCTGATCGACGACCTGCGCAGCCAGTACTGCATCGTCATCGTCACTCACTCCATGGCCCAGGCCGCGAGGGTCTCCCAGCGCACCGCCTTCTTCCACATGGGCGCGGTGGTCGAGGCCGGCGCCACCGACGAGATCTTCACCAACCCGCGTGACACCCGCACGCAGGATTATATCACCGGACGCTTCGGCTGACCGGGAGGACGCCGCCATGAACGAACACATCGTCAAGGCCTACGAAGACGAGCTCAACATGCTCACCGCCGAATGCGCGCGGATGGGCGGGCTGACCGAGGCCGCCGTCGCCGACGCCCTGGAGGCGGTGGTCCGCCGAGACCAGCAGATGGCCGACTCCGTGGTCGCCCGGGACGAGCGTCTCGATGTTCTGCAGGCCGATATCGAGCGCAAGGAGATCCGTATGATCGCGCTTCGCCAGCCGCTGGCCAACGACCTGCGCCGCACCGTGGCGGCCATGAAGATCGCCAACAATCTCGAGCGGGTCGGCGACCTGGCCAAGAACATCGCCAAGCGCACCATCGTCATCATCGACTCCGATCCGATGGTGCCCCTGACCCGCTCCATCGAGCGCATGGGCCGGCTGGTGGTCACCCGCCTGAAAGAGGTGTTGGACGCCTACACCGCCTCGGACCTGGAGCGGGCCATGTCGGTCTGGTCGCGGGACGACGAGGTGGACGAGCACTACAACAGCCTGTTCCGCGAGCTGCTGACCTACATGATGGGCGATCCGCGGACGATCACCGCCTGCGCCCATCTGCTGTTCGTGGCCAAGAACCTGGAACGCATCGGCGATCACGCCACCAACATCGCCGAGATCATCCACTACGAAATCACCGGGGACGAGGCCATCGCCACCGCCCGTCCCAAGACCGACGCCCTGCAGCGTCCGTGACGGGAGTCCGCCCCATGACCCCTCATATCCTGGTCGCCGAGGATGAAGACTCCCTGGCCACCCTGCTGAACTACAACCTCGAAAAAGAGGGCTACGCCGTGGCGGTCGCCGCCGATGGCGAAGACGCCCTGATGATGATCGACGAGAAGCTGCCGGACCTGATCCTTCTGGACTGGATGCTGCCCAAGGTGTCGGGGATCGAGGTCTGCCGCCGGCTGCGGGCCCGGACCGAGACCCGCAACATCCCGATCATCATGCTGACGGCCCGTGGCGAGGAGACCGACCGGATCCGCGGTCTGGACACCGGCGCCGACGACTACATCGTCAAACCCTTCTCCATGTCCGAGCTGTCGGCCCGCATCCGCGCCGTCCTTAGGCGCCTGCGGCCGGGCTTGGCCGAGGACCGGGTCCGCATCGGCGATCTGGTCATCGACCGGGTGGCCCACCGGGTGCGCCGCGGCGGCCAGGAAATCCACCTGGGCCCCACGGAATTCCGCCTGCTGGACTATCTGATGCAGCATCCCGGCCGGGTCTTCTCCCGCGAGCAGCTGCTCGACGCCGTCTGGGGCTCGGATGTCTATGTGGAGGCCCGCACGGTCGACGTGCATGTGGGCCGCCTGCGCAAGGCGCTGAACCGCGAGGCCTCCGCCGACCCGATCCGCACCGTGCGTTCGGCAGGTTATTCCCTGGATCTTGAGGGCTAGAGCGCGCTCCCATAAGTGGGAACCGGTTATCGGATGAAGCGCGCTCTCGCCTGGACTCCACGCGGCTTGACGCCTGGGACCGGGCGCGGCAAAGCCCGGCCATGAACATCCTCCTCGTCGGATCGGGCGGGCGCGAGCATGCGCTGGCCTGGAAGATCGCCCAGTCGCCCCTGCTCAGCCGCCTGGTCATGGCGCCGGGCAATCCCGGCATGGAAGCCCTGGGCGAAACCCGGCCGGTCAAGGTCACCGAGGTCCAGGCCCTGGTCGCCCTGGCCCAGGAGATTACGGCTGACCTGGTGGTCATCGGTCCGGAATCGGCGGTGGACGCCGGCCTCGCCGACGCCCTGGCCGCCGCTGGCATCCCCTGTTTTGGCCCAAGCCGGGCGGCGGGCCAGCTGGAATCCTCCAAGGCCTTCACCAAGGCCTTCTGCGCCCGCCACGGTCTGCCCACCGGCGCCTATGTGGTCTGTGACGAGGCCGCCGCCGCCAAGGCCGCCCTGGACAAATTCTCCCCGCCCTATGTGGTCAAGGCTGACGGCCTGGCCGCCGGCAAGGGGGTGGTGATCGCCCAGACGAAGGCGGACGCCGAGGCCGCCATCGACGACGCCCTGGGCGGCCGCTTCGGCGCCGCCGGCGCCCGGGTGGTGATCGAGGAATTCCTGGACGGCGAGATCGGCTCCCTCTTCGCCCTCTGCGACGGGACGACCAGCATGGTCTTCGGCCATGCTCAGGACCACAAGCGCGCCTATGACGGCGAGCAGGGCCCCAACACCGGCGGCATGGGCACCTATGCGCCAGCCCCCCTGTTCACCGACGACCTCGTCGAGCGCGTCCGCAAGGAGCTGGCCGAGCCGGCCTTCGCCGCCATCGCCGCCGAGGGCCACCCCTATCGCGGCGTGCTGTTCGTGGAGTTCATGGCCACGGCCGACGGTCCCAAGCTCGTGGAGTTCAATGTCCGGTTCGGCGATCCGGAATGCCAGGTGCTGATGCTGCGCCTGGAGAGCGATCTCGTCCCCTATCTGATGGCCTGCGCCAAGGGTGAGCTCGACCGCCTGCCAGCCCCGGTCTGGCGCGAGGAGTCGGCCGTCTGCGTCGTGCTGGCCGCGCAGGGCTATCCCGACGCGCCCGTCACCGGCGCGGCGATCACCGGGGCCGAGGCTGAGTTGGGCGCCGATGTGGCGGTCTTCCATGCCGGCACGGCCCGCGACGAGGCCGGCGTTCTGCGGGCGGCGGGGGGGCGTGTGCTGAACGTCTGCGCCCGGGGCGAGGACCTCGCCCAGGCCCGCGCCCGCGCCTATGAGGCGGTGTCGCACATCGACCTGCCCGGCGGCTTCCACCGCACCGACATCGGCTGGCGCGCCCTGGCCCGTTGAGGCCGCTGGCGTCGCCCCGTCCAGCGCCCGGGATGGGTCCACGCCGAACGCCTTGCGGCGCCCCGCCGCAGGTCGGTAAGGTGGGTTCAAACAAGCGTAAGACTCCAACCGCACCCAGAGCCTTAGTAAAGGGAAGACGCCCATGGCCGTGGACGCCGCCGAACAAGAGCGCGAACAGCTGAACACCGGCACCAAGGAGGTCGCGGAGTCCCATCGGTTCGACGAGGCGCGGCTGGCGGGCTGGATGCAGGACAATGTGGAAGGCTATGAGGGCCCGCTGGAGGTGCGCCAGTTCAAGGGCGGCCAGTCCAACCCCACCTATCAGCTGGTGACGCCGAACAAGAAGTACGTCATGCGCCGCAAGCCGCCGGGCAAGCTGCTGCCCTCGGCCCATGCGGTGGACCGCGAATACAAGGTGATCAGCGCCCTCTATCCCACCGGCTTCCCGGTGGCGCGCTCCTACGGCCTTTGCACGGACGAAGATGTCATCGGCACCATGTTCTACGTGATGGACATGGTGGAGGGCCGTATCCTCTGGGACCAGCAGCTGCCCCAGTACGAACCGGCCCAGCGCCGCGCCATCTACATGGCCAAGCTCAAGACCCTGGCCGACCTGCACAACACCGACCACGAGGCCATCGGCCTGGGCGACTACGGTAAGCCGGGCAACTATATGGGCCGGCAAGTGGACCGCTGGACCAAGCAATACCGGGCCTCGGAGACGGTCAAGCTCGAGGAGATGGAGCGGCTGATCGAATGGCTGCCCAAGACCGTGCCTGCCCAGGAGCGCACTTCCATCGTCCACGGGGACTATCGCCTGGACAACATGGTGCTGCACCCCACCGAGCCCCGGGTCATCGCCGTGCTGGACTGGGAGCTCTCGACGCTTGGCGAGCCCCTGGCCGACTTCACCTATCTGCTGATGAACTGGGTCAACGGCTCCATCGCCAACATTCCGGACCTGGAGGCCCACGGGGTCCCGTCCATCGAGGAGTATGTGGCCGAATACTGCCGCCTGACCGGCCGTGACAGCCTGCCGGACCTGAACTGGTACTTCGCCTACAACATCTTCCGTCTGGCCGGCATCATCCAGGGCATTGTCGGCCGCGTCCGCGACGGCACCGCCAACAGCCCCCAGGCCGCGGCCATGGCCGAACGGGTGCCGCTGCTGGCCAAGGCCGGGTGGAGCTTCGCCCAGAAGGCCGGCGCGACGGCCTAGGCCGCCTAATCCGCCGACGTCATCGCCCTGGACAAGAGCGCGTCCAGGGCGGCCTCGTCCTCGAACTTCGCCCGCACCGGCCAGGCGCTGACCCGCACCCGCCAGTCGGCTGGCAGCCGCGCCCAGTCCTTCTCGGTGGTCACCAGACCGGCGCCGAAATCCTCGGCCCGGGCGGCCAGCCGGTTTAGCGTGGCGGCGTCATAGGCGTAGTGGTCGGGGAAGGGCGCAAAGTCGGCCAGCTCGCAGCCGGCCGCCTTCAGGGCCCGCTCCACCTTCCAGGGCTTGCCGACGCCGGCGAACCCCACCTGCGGCCCCAGCGGCGGGGGCGTCACGGCGGCGAGCCGGGCGATCAGCACCGGTGTGGCGCCGAACAGGGCCAGCAGTTCCGGATCGGCGGCGGCCGCTTCGTTGGGCAGCATCAGCACCACCGCATCGGCCCGGGCCAGGCCCGCCGCCAGGGGCTCGCGCAGGGGGCCAGCGGGAAACACCGCCCCGTCGCCAAAGGGCCATTCCCCGTCCCGGGTCTCCCCGTCCACGACGATCAGCGACAGCCGCTTGGCGAGGCTGGAATTCTGATGCCCGTCGTCCATGACCACGGCCTGGGCGCCGGCCTGGACCGCCGCCCGCGCGCCTTCCGCCCGGTCCCGGGCAACCCAGACGGGACCGTCCGTGGCCATCATTAGGGGCTCGTCCCCCACATCGGCGGCGTCGTGGAGGGACGGGTCGACCTGGACCGGGCCGCGCAAGCGGCCTCCATAGCCCCGAGACAGGCTATGGGCCTCAAGCCCTCTGGCCCGCAGTCTTGCCAGGATCTCCCGCACCACCGGGGTCTTGCCGGTCCCGCCCATGGTGATGTTGCCCACGCAGATGACCGGCGCGCCGGGATCCACTGGGATCGCCCGGGCGATCTTGCGCGCCGTCACCGCCGCCCAGATCCATGACAGGGGCTTCAGCAGGATGCGGGTCATGGGCATGGCGGCCCGGTCCCGTTCGCGAACATACCACCAGCGCGGCGTCGAGAGCTTCACGGGGCCTCCTGCGGCGGCAGCAGGGGCGCAAGCTGCGTCAGCGCCGCCTCCAGGGCCGCGCCATACTGGGCGGCGTGGGCGAGTGCGGCTTCACCCATGCGCCGCGCGATGGCCGGATTGTCCAGCAGGCCCCGCAGGTGACGGGTCAGGGCCTCGCCATCGGGAGCGCACAGGGCGGCGACCTCCTCGAACATGGCCTGATAGGTGGCCGCGGCGTTGAACACCGAGGGGCCGGTGAGGATGGTCGCCCCCAGCCTCGCAGGCTCCAGGGGGTTGTGGCCGCCGACGCCCGGCGCATAGCCGCCGCCCATCACCACCACATCGGCCAGCCGGAAGAAGAGGCCAAGCTCGCCGAGCGTATCGGCCACATAGGCGGTGGTGAGCGGCCCCGGCGCCTCGCCTTGGCTGCGCCGGGCGGTGTTGAAGCCGGCTTCGCTAAGCAGGTCAGCTACCGCGGCGCCGCGTTCGGGGTGACGCGGGGCGATGATCAGCAGCAGGCCGGGCTGATGGGCGCGCAGCTGGTGGACGGCTTCGGCGATCAGGGCCTCCTCGCCGGGATGGGTGCTGGCGGCCAGGATCACGGGCCGTCCGGCGGTCAGCGTCCGCAGCCTTTCCAGCTCGGTCTCGTCGCTGGGCAGGGGCTCGCCCACCTGTTTCAGGTTCAGCTGCGGGCCGGTGACGCCGCCGAGCTTCTGCAGCCGATCGGCGGTGGCCGCGTCCTGCGGCAGGATCAGGTCAAAGCGCCCCAGCAGGGCGCGGGCCGCCGCCGGCGCCCGGGCCCAGCCGTCGGCGCTCTTCTGCGTCATTCGGGCCGAAACCAGCGCCAGGCGGACCCCGCGCTCCGCCGCGGCCGTAATGAGGTTGGGCCAGAGCTCGCTCTCCACCAGCACACCGCTCGCCGGGCGCCAGTGATCGAGGAAGCCGGCCACGGCCCGGGGGCCGTCGACGGGGGCGTACTGATGGATCACCCCATCCGGCAGCCGCCGCGCCAGCAACTCCGCCGCTGTGCGGGTGCCCGACGTCACCAGCAGGGTCAGATCGGGCCGCCGCGCCCGCAGGGCCTCGGCCAGCGGCAGGAGGGAGACGCTCTCGCCGACGCTGACCCCGTGCAGCCACACCACCTCGCCCGGCGGGCGCAGGGCCTGGGGCCGGCCCAGGCGCTCATCCAGGCGCTCAGCATCTTCCTTGCCCCGGCGGGCGCGGGCCCGCAGCAGGGCGGGCGCCAGGGGCTCCAGGGCCGCCAGCGCCAGACCATAGGCCATCAGGCCCGGGGTGCGGGGCGCAGGCTTCACACCACCTCGGCCGGCGCCAGCCGGCAATGGGCGGCCTCGTCCATCTCCACCTGCAAGGTGGCGTGGCCGATGCCGAACTGCGCCTGCAGCCCCTCGCAGGCGGCGTGCAGGAAGGCGTCCGACTCCGTGTTTTCCGGGCGGGTGATATGCGCCGTCAGCGCCGTCTCGGTGGTGCTCATGGCCCAGATGTGCAGGTCGTGGACTCCGCTCACCCCGGGGAGGGCGTGCAGCCAGGCGCGCACCGCCTCCACGTCCACACCCCGGGGTGCGGCGTCCAGGGCCAGGTCCACGGAGTCCCGCAACAGGCCCCAGGTGCCGATCAGGATCACCGCGACGATCAGCAGGCTCAGCGCCGGGTCGAGCCAGTAGAGGCTGGTCAGAGCGATGACTCCGGCGCCAATCACCACCGCCAGGGAGACGGCCGCATCGGCGGCCATGTGCAGAAAGGCCCCGCGGACGTTCAGGTCGCCCTTGGCGCCGCCCATGAACATCAGGGCCGTGGCCGTGTTGATGACCACCCCGATGGCCGCGACGATCATGACCGGGGCGGCGGCGACTTCCGCCGGATCGGCGATGCGGCGCACCGCTTCGGAGACGATGGCGCCCACAGCCACCAGCAGCAGGATGGCGTTGGCCAGGGAGGCCAGGATGGTCGCCTTGCGCAGGCCATAGGTGCGCCGTCCCGAGGGCTGGCGCTTGGCGAGGCTGGCCGCGCCCCAGGCCAGCAGCAGGCTCATCACGTCCGACAGATTGTGGCCAGCGTCGGCCAGCAGGGCGAGCGAGCCGAACCACAGGCCCGCGGCCACCTCGGCGGCCACGAAGCCGGTGTTGAGGATCACCCCGACGGCGAAGGCCCGGCCGAAGTCCTTAGGGGCATGATGGTGGTGGCCGCCCAGCCCATGATCGTGGCCATGGCCGTGGTCATGATGGTGGTGGCCATGGTCATGGGAAGGGGCAGCGTGGTCGTGGGCCATGGGCTTCAGGCCTCCGCCGGCTTGGGGGGCGGGGCGCCGACCAGGGCCTCAGCCTGGCGGGTGGCGGCCGACAGCCTGGCCGACCAGTCTGCGCCCAGGGCGGCGATCTCGGCCTCGCCGGCGCCTGGCGGCACGTGCAGCGGGCCCTCCCACACCACCACGCCACGCCCGAAGGGGGTCGGCAGCATCACCTGGTCCCAGGTGTCCAGCCGCAGGGCGGGGTTGGCGGCCATACCCATCAGAAAGACCGGGGCGGCCGTTCGCTTGGCGATCTGCAGGGCGCCCGAGGCGATCACCTCATTGGGCCCGCGCGGGCCGTCCGGGGTGATGATCAGGGCGCCGCCGCCGCCGACAAAGTTCAGGGCCTCGCGGAAACCGGCCACCGCGGCCCTGGCCTTGGCGGCGTCGCCCTTCTTGGCCGAGGACATGCGGATGGCGGGAAAGCCTGCCCGCTCCAGGGCCTGGGCGACGAACTCCCCGTCCGCCGAGGGCGAGATCAGGGCCTTGCTCCCGGCCTTGCGCCACCAGTGGGGCGCCACCGACAGGCACATGGGAATGCGGCCGTGCCAGAACAGGGCGACGGCCCCGGACGGCCCCGACAGCACCGGCTCGACGCAATCGGCGTTCACATGCCGCCAGCGCACCGTGCGCAGGATCAGTTTCAGATAGGACGCCAGCAGCCAGCTGAGGAAGGTCTGGACGCCCGGACGACGCAGCAGCCCCTTCACGCGGCGCTCTCCGTCTCCAGGTCCTGGCTCTTGGCCAGGCGGGCATAGAGGCCCTCGGCCCGGACCAGGCTGGCATGGTCGCCGGTCTCCACCACCTGGCCCTTGTCGATTACATAGATGCGGTCGGCGCCGCGTACGGTGGACAGGCGGTGGGCGATCAGCATGGTGGTCCGCCCGGCCATCAGCCGGGTCAACGCGGCCTGCACCTGGGCCTCGCTCTCGGTGTCCAGCGCGCTGGTGGCCTCGTCCAGCAGCAGGATGGGGGCGTCCTTCAGAAAGGCCCGGGCGATGGCGATCCGCTGGCGCTGGCCGCCGGACAGCCGCGCCCCGGCCTCGCCCACTAGGGTGGCGTAGCCCTCGGGCAGGCTCTCGATGAAGTCATGGGCCGCGGCCGCCCGGGCGGCGGCCTCGATCTCGGCCGGACTGGCGTCGGGTCGCGCATAGGCGATGTTGGCCAATATCGTGTCATCGAACAGGAAGGGCTCCTGGGTCACCAGGGCGATCTGGTCGCGCAGGGACGCCACCGTCAGGTCGCGGACATCGACGCCGTCGATGCTCACCTGGCCGGCGGTCACGTCATAGAAGCGCGGGATCAGGTTCAAGATGGTGCTCTTGCCGCCGCCGGAAGGGCCCACCAGGGCGATGGTCTCGCCGCGGCGGGCGGTGAGGCTCACCCCGGTCAGGGCCGGCGCGCCCTCCCCATAGGCGAAGCTGACATTGTCAAAGGCGATGGCGCCGTCGCTGCGCGTCAGGGGGCGTGGGCTGACCGGCTCGCGGATCAGCGGCTCCACGTCCAGGGCGGCGAACAGCCGCCTTGCGCCGGCCAGACCTTCGGCGAAGACGGTCTGCAGATTGGCCAGCTGCCGCAGGGACTGGGACGCCATGCCCAGCGCGCCGATGAAGGCCACGAAGGCGCCGACATTCATCGCACCGCTCGCGGCTCGCCAGCCGGCATAGGCCATGACCGCGGCCACGATCAGCGTCATCAGGGTCTCGGTGGCCGGCGCCGCAGCCGCCCGGGCGTTGGCGCCCTTGACCAGATGGGCCTGACGCCGGGCCACCACCTCTGCGACGCGGGCCTCCTCGAAGGCCTCGCGGTTTTCGATCTTCACCACGCGGACCCCGTCCAGGCTCTCCATGATGGCGGTAGAGAGCGCCGAGGTCTCGGCCATGGCGCCCTTGGCGGCCTTGGTGGTCTTCTTGGAGAACCGCCGCATGATGCCCGTCGCCAGCGGGGCGGCCAGCAGGATGGCCAGCGTCAGGATCGGGTCATTGGACAGCATGACCAGCACCGCGCCGATCACCGTCAGGAAATGCTGGGTGTAGTTGACGAGCCCTGAGGTCGCCGCCTCGCGGATCAGGCCGGCGTCATAGAGCACCGAGGAGACATAGGCGCCGGAATGTTGCCCCCGGAGCCGGGCGAGGTCGGCCCGCACCAGCTTGCCGAACAGCTGCACCTGCACATCGCCCACCACCCCATTGCCGATCCGGTTGACCAGGGAGGCCTGGGTCACCTGGGCGACGCCGCGCAGGATGGCGTAGGCGGCGATGGTGAGCGGAATGGCCCAGATGGCGCCGGGCTTCTGCACCACCAGCAGGTCGTTGATCGCCGGCTCCAGGATCTGGACCAGCTTGGCGCTGGAGAAGGCGACGACGACGGCGGCGACCAGGGCCAGGGCGAAGCCCTTCCAGCGCGGCTTCAGATAGACCTGCGCGATACGGCCGATCAGGACGCGGGCGGGCGTCTTGGGCGGCTCCGATGTGGCCGTCGTGCTCATGGCCCTGGCGTCGTCCGTCACGGCCTCCAAGTCAAGGCTACCGCGGGGCTCGAGGCTTCCGTTCAGCGTCGCAACCGCCTAGTTATGCGGCAAATCCCGGAGCGCCCCTTGGCCCAATTCGACCTCAGCACCCCCGAAGGCCGCAAGCGCGCCCGGCGGGACTATATGTGGAACGACCACGCCTTCCTGCGCCTGCGCTTCCAGAACGCCCACTGGATCAGCGAGGAGCTGGTGCGCACCAACCAGCCCTCGCCCGAGCAGCTGGCCGGGTGGAAGGCCCGCGGAATCAAGACGATCATCAACCTGCGCGGCGGGTTCGACGGCAGCTTCTATGTGCTGGAGAAGGAGGCCTGCGCGCAGCTGGGCCTGAAGCTGGTGGACTTCACCATCACTTCGCGCGAGGTCCCCAGCCGCGCCCGGGTGCTGGGCGCCCGCGACCTCTTCCAGTCCATCGAGTACCCGGCCCTGATGCACTGCAAGTCCGGCGCGGACCGGGCCGGCATCATGAGCGTCTTCTACATGCACTTCCGCAAGGGCAAGCCGATCGCCGAAGCGCTTGATCAGCTGCACCTGCGCTACCTGCACATGAAGGCCGGCAAGACCGGCGTGCTGGACTATGTGTTCGAACGCTACCTGGCCGAGGGCGAGCCCGCCGGCCTCCCCTTCGTCGAATGGGTCGAAAGCCCCGCCTACCAGCCCGACGCCATGAAGGCCGACTTCCGAGCCAAGTGGTGGGGGACGCTGTTCACCGAGCGCCTTCTGAAGCGGGAATAGGGGCGGGGGTCCTCAAGAGGGGACACGAAGGACACCAAGGAGCGCAAAGGGCACGAAGCGAGGCTTCGATATCTCAATGAGCGATCCCAGGCCCAGGCGCAGACAACCGCTTTCGGAGCCAAAGGACGAGGTCGTCATCGACGCGGACCATATCGCAAGCATGGGCCGATTGGTTGTTCCACGTCAGCCCAAGGCCATCGGGGACATACCCCTTCTGTACATAGAGGCGCTGCGCCGCGCCGTAGTCGGCATAGAGGCCGAAGCCTATGCCCATCTCGGCATGACCGAGGTCGATGGCGCGCGCTTCGCTCTCGGCGACGAGCGCGCTGCCTATACCTCGACCGCGGGCGAATTCAGCGACCACCAGATCTTGAATTTCGGGCAAGCCGGACCGCCTGAATGGCTCATGCTGCGAGCGCCAAACGATGGACACGTACCCAACGACGCCCGCTTCGCCCTGCGCGACCAGACAGGTGCGGGCTCCGGCCGCATGCTCCTCCCAGTACCGGGACCACTTGCTCCGTCCTCCGTTCCAGGCCGGACCGCCTGACACAGCGGGAATCGCCTCAACGTCATCACGGGCGAGATCGCGAATGACCGCCATCAAGTCCCCCTTTTTCTCAGCACGCCAATCCGCCCCTACCGCACTGTTTCCTTCTCCCGCGGCGCCGACACCTTCTGGGGCTTGGCCTGGGCCTTGGGCTTGGGCAGCAGCCGGAACCGCGACTGGCACCAGGCGAAGTCGATGCCGACATCGATCAGGGCGTCGGAGCGGCCGCAGGGGCAGACGAAATCCATCACCGCCCAGACCCGATAGGTCTCGCCGGCCTGCAGGGGAACGGGGCGTCCCGTGGCGTGATTGGGAGCCGCATTGACGCACAGAACCAGATCGCCAGGGCCAACTGCGTCGCTCATCGCATCCATCCATTTCGTCGGCGCCAGTTTAAACCCTTCGTCGCCTGCGACAAAGGCCGTCGCTGCCTCCCCCCCCATCGGCGCCGGTGACGGTCCTGCGTCCGACAGGCGACAATTGGCGTCGTGACGGGTTCTGATCGCCGTGTCACCATGCCTGGTCGGCCGTCGCGGCCAGTGGGGCGCGGGCCGGCCAGGGTGTCGGCGGCTTCGCCGATGATCCTGCACAAAACATAAAAAGCCCGGCGACATGATCGGGCGCGGGAAGGAAACGAAAATGCGCCTCGCACATGAGGCGGCGGGGGAGGGGACGACTCTGGTCGGCCCGCCTGTCCCGTCGCGCCACGGCGCCGGTCCCTTGAGCGGGGCGGCCCATCTGGATGATTTTGTTCCCCTGCTGGTCGATCTCTATGGGGAGGGCTGGTGCGCTGGCGGCAATCTCTCGGTCCTGTTCAAGGGCGCGGCCCAGGCCGGTGAGATGCTGCACGTGGAGGCGACCCCTGGCCGGGAGCGGGCGAGGCTCGAGATGCGCAGCGCGGCCATGGCCCTGATCTGCCAGGGCACCGGCGCCGACCACGCCGATGCGGGCTCCGAACTTTCCCGCCGGCTGCTGACCCAGGAGGCCGCCCCGCGCAGCGCGATCCGCATCCTGACGGGCCTGAGCATCGGCGCCGAGGTCCACGACCTGACCCTCAGCCAGCCGGGCGCTGCGTCCGGCGCGGCCCTGTCGCCCTCCGAGGTGGTCGAGCTTGCGGCCGCGGCCTGCGCGCCCGCCATCGGGGACGACCTCGCCCGCCAGGGCCAGCTGGGCGGGGTGGAGATCCAGTTCCTGCAGGGGCCCCTTCGCCAGGGCGCCGCCTATGTCGGGCGCACCCGCCTGCACGCCATCACCGAAAGCCCGGAGGCCGAGGCCGCCTGGTTCGACGTGCTGATCGCCGATCCGAAGACCGGCAAGGATCATGCCCGGGTCACCTTCTGGCTGCGGTTCATGAAGGCCGCCTCGCCGCTCTGGGCCTGAGCAGTCCCTCAGCGACGGCGCAGCTGGACGAAGTACTCCCGGTCGAACAGCCGGTAATAGAGCCAGGCCGGCAGGCGGTCATAATAGGGCTGCACGTCGGCGATGATCTTGGCCTGGGAGGCGTGCACGTCCAGCAGGGCGCGCTTGGTCAGGGCCTCCTCGGCGATGTTCACGGCGATCTGCGGCGGAGGCAGGCCCGCACCCTTGCCCTTGGGATAGTTGTTGCGGAAGGCGTCCACCAGTCGCAGGGCCAGGCGCACCAGGGCCTGAGGCAGGGTCACCTGATAGAGCAGGCGCGGCCAGGCGCCCTCGCGAGGGGGGTTTTCGAACAGCTCGCGCACCCACACACCAGTCCGCACATGGTCGGGATGACCATAGAAGCCGACCTTCTCGTCAAAGCTGATCAGCACCTGCGGGCGATAGCGGCCGATCAGATCGGCGATGGCCGCCTTGGGTTTCTCCGGATCGATCCGCGACAGGCCGCCATCGGGGAAGTCCAGCACCTCGACCACGTCGGCGCCCAGCAGGGCCCCGGCCGCCTTGGCCTCCTCGATGCGCGCCTTGGCCAGTTCGTCCGGGGTGTAGCCGGTGTCCTGCGCCGCCTCGCCCCGGGTCAGATAGATCAGCACCACCCGGGCCCCGGCCTTGGCCATTTGGCTGAGCGCGCCGGCGCAGGTGATCTCGTCGTCCGGATGGGCCCAAATGGCCAGCACCGTCACGCCTTCGCCGACCCCGGGCAGGACCCGGGTCTTGGGCACCGACTCATCGTTCAGCTGACCCCTGGCCAGCAGGAAGCCGCCCACCAGGGCGGTGGGCAGGGCCACGGCGGCCAACAGGCCCCAGGCCACGCCCCGCCGCTCGTCCCCGCGCGTCCGTCCGCCCCTGGCTCGCACAGCCCTATCCCCCATAGCGCGCCTCCGCTGGACGGGCGCCGTCGTCCCTGGCCGCCTGCGTCGCCCAGGCCAGGTCCGCCAGATAGGTATCGGCCACCCCCTTGTGAACGGGCGACAGCATCAGGTGCAGGCCGGCCGGCTCGGTCACAGCGCTGGTCACCCAGCCGCGGCCATAGAGGTGCTTCAGCACCGCGAACGGGTTCACGTCCTCGCGGGTGAAGGCGAGGATGCCCAGCTGCGGATCGCCCAGCAGGCGCCAGCCTTGGGCCTGCGTCCCTTCGCCGATAGTCTGGCGCGCCTCGGTGACTTCGGCGTGCTTGGCGCGGTAGCCGTCCACGCCGAGAACATTCATCACCGCCCAGGCCGCGGCGATGGCGCCCCCGGGCCGGGTGCCGGCCAGGGTCGGCGTCACCATCTTGCCCGCCGGCCAGTCGCCCACCTCGAAGATCATGTGGGCCCGCAGGGCCTCGCTGCGGAAGAAGACGGTCGACGCCCCCTTGGCGCAGTAGCCGTACTTGTGCAGGTCCGCCGACATGGACCAGACGCCGGCAACCTCGAAGTCGAAGGGCGGGACATCCCCGCCGTTCATCCGCACGAAGGGGGCGATATAGCCGCCGACACAGGCGTCCACATGCAGCCAGACGCCCCGCCGCTCCGCCAGCGCGCCGAGCGCCTCAATGGGATCGATCAGGCCATAGGGAAAACAGGGCGCCGAGCCGACCATCATGATGGTCTGGCCATCGATCGCCGCCTCCATGGCGACTGGATCGGCCAGCAGGTCGGCCAGCGGCGTGCGCCGCACCTCGATCTCCATCACCGCACAGGCCTTGTCGAAGGCCGGATGGGCCGAACGGGGCAGGACGAGGTTCAGCGTCCCCGTCAGGCCGCGGACCTTGCGGGCGTGGTCCCGGGCGGCCTTCACCGCCATCAGGATGGAATCGGTGCCGCCGCTGGTCATATTGCCGACGCACCCCCCGGCGCCGTGCAGCAGGCCAAGACCAAAGCCCACCACCTCGGCCTCCATCTGTTTGAGGCTGGGAAAGGCGGCCGGTCCCAGGCCGTTCTCCGAGGCGAACTTGGCGTAGGCCTCCTTCTGCACCTGCTCGATCTCAGGGCCGGCGTTGAAGACATAGACGGCGGCCTTGCCGTCGCGCCACTTCACATCGCCCTGGCCCATCTGGTCCATGCGGGCGGACACCTCGGCCCAGGGCGCGCCTTTTGTCGGCAAGATCGTCATGGGTTCGCCCTCCCCGGGGCTGGTCGGCCGCTTTGCGGCTCTGATCGTTTGAGCCCACAAGGTGGCACAACCCAGGGGGTTCGCAAGGGGCCGGCCTCATGTTCGTGCGCGTCGCAGCCCCGAGCCTGCGCGAGGCCCGTGAACGCCCGGTCGGGGAGCGAGGGAGCAGGCCTTCAAGCCGTCGGGCGCGCCTGATTGAGGTCAGCGATGGACGGCTTTCCACGCCCCCATGGAGCCAAGATACACATCGAGCTTTTCGAAGCCGCGAGTGGCGAGCCACCCCGCGGCTACGGTCGCCCGCATCCCGCTCGCGCACATCAGGGTATAGTGTTTCGCCGGGTCGAGGTCGCGATAGCGCTCATTGAGCTCACCCACATAGATATGCTGCGACCCGTCGATGGCGTCTTCTGACCGTTCGTCGGCGTCGCGCACATCCAGCAGAACCCAACCGTCGGGACGCGTGTCGAGGCGGTTTTCGACGTCTCTGGTCCCGATCATCGGAATGGTCTTCATGGCCTGGCCCTGCGCGGCCGCAGGAACAACGCCCACATAGCCACCGGCGATATTGTCGAGCGAGATGCGAACGAGGTGGGTCATGGCGGCCTCGAGCTCCCCCTCGCCCGATGCGACCAGGGCGACCTCCTCCCCCTCACGGATGAACCAGCCGGCGAAGGCGGAGATCATGCCGACGGGCAGGTTCATCGCTCCGGGCAGGTGGCCTGCTGCGTAGGCCAGCGGCTCGCGCACATCGATGACGTGATCAACCTTGAGCGCCTGAATTTCGCGCAGGGACAGGGAGCGCGGACGCATGACGCGAGGCGCAGGAGATCCGCCTTCCAGGTTCAGCCGCTCCATCAGCCGAAAATAGGGCGGCTGATAGTGGTTCTCTTCAATCTTGAGGTCGATGAAGGCCTCGCGGCTGTTGATCTGCAGACGCGGATTGTTTGCGCGCTCGTGCCCAAGCGTGGAAAATTCCCGTTCCGCCATGCCGGACCCGCAGACCGAGCCTGCGCCGTGGGCGGGGTAGATGATGACCTGATCGCCCAGCGCCAGAATCTTCTGGAGGGAATCGTAAAGCAGCCCCGCCACTTCGCGTTTCCGGTCGGGGTAGAAATCAGTCCGCCCTACATCGCCGACGAACAGCGCGTCGCCCGTGAATACGCCCACCGCGCCCTTGGGATAGGCCGCATCGTACAGGACGAAAGCCAAGTGGTCGTCGGTGTGACCCGGCGTTTCAAGCACGTCGAGCCTCAACTGCCCAATCTCGAAGGCGTCACCCTCGCGGGCGGTGTCGGCATAGACCACCTCGCCGCCGGGGTTGGGGCCGTGCAGCACGCGGGCACCGGTCAGCGCCTTCAGGATCGGCGCGCCCGAGACAAGGTCCTCGTTGCGGTGGGTTTCGAAGATGTGCGTGATTTCCAGGCCTTCGGCGCGGGCCATCTCCAGATAGCATTCGCAATCCCGGCGGGGATCGATCACGGCCGCCTTGCCGCCGGAGCCGATGAGATAGGACAGGTGTGAAAGGCCGGGGGTCTTGATCTTCTCAAGCAGCATATTTCTCTCCTCCGGTAAGAGAAGCCGGGACCGGCGCGAACTGATCCCGATTTTTTTAAGGCGTCGTCGCGCTCGTATCCGACGGCCTGGCCCGTCCGCAGGCTTGAACGAGGCGCGGGTCGCCAGAGGCCGAGACTTGACCTCACTGGCGGCGGAGGCCAAGCCCATGGGCCTCGACGGGAGGGGGACACCATGTCGCAAGGGATGAAGGCGCTGACGGCGCCGTCCAATCGCCGCGTGCTGGGCGCAAGCCTGGTGGGCACGGCGGTGGAATTCTACGACTTCTACATCTACGCCACGGCCGCGGCCCTGGTGTTCGGGCCGCTGTTCTTCCCGGCGGCCTCGCCCTCGGCCCAGCTGCTCTCCTCCTACGCCACCTTCGCCATCGCCTTCTTCGCCAGGCCCGTGGGGGCGGCGCTGTTTGGCCACTATGGCGACCGGATCGGCCGCAAATCGACGCTTGTCGCCTCCCTGATGCTGATGGGGGTCTCGACCTTCGCCATCGCCTTCCTGCCCACCTATGCGACGGCGGGCTGGATCGCGCCGGCCCTGCTCTGCCTGCTGCGCTTTGGCCAGGGCCTGGGCCTGGGCGGCGAGTGGGGCGGCGCCGCCCTGCTCGCGGTGGAAAACGCGCCGCCCGGCTGGAAGGCGCGCTTTGGCATGTTCCCGCAGCTGGGCGCGCCGGTCGGCTTCATCGCCGCCAACGGCCTCTTCCTGATCCTCGGCCTCTTCCTGACCCAGGAACAGTTCATCGCCTGGGGCTGGCGGATCCCCTTCCTGCTCAGCGCCGTGCTGGTGGGCGTTGGTCTCTGGGTCCGCCTGAAGCTCACCGAGACCCCGGCCTTCGCCAAGGCCCTGGAGCACGCCCCGCCGCCCAAGACGCCCCTGTTCGAGCTGCTGGCCCGCCATCCCCTGGAGACGCTCGGCGGCACCTTCGCCGTGGTGGCCTGCTTCGCCACCTACTACCTCTCGACCTCGTTCGCGTTGGGCTATGGCGTGACCACGCTCGGCTATTCGCGGGAAGCCTTCCTGGCCATCCAGCTGGGCGCCATCCTGTTCATGGCCATCGGCATCGTCATCGCCGGTTACTGGTCCGACGCCACCACGCCGCGGGGCGTGCTCATGTGGGGCTGCGGCATGGTGATCGTCGCGGGCCTCCTGCTGGCGCCCATGCTGGGATCTGGCTCGCTCCTGCTGGTGTTCGGCTTCCTGTCGCTCAGCCTCTTCTGCATGGGCTTCGTCTATGGCCGCTGGGCGCCTTCCTGCCGGGCCTGTTCCCGGCGCGCGTCCGCTACACCGGCGCCTCGGTGGCCTTCAATGTCGGCGGCATTCTGGGCGGCGGCCTCGCCCCCCTGGTCGCCCAGCTCCTGGCCGACCGCGGCGGCCTGGTCCCCGTGGGCTTCTATCTCGGCGCCGCAGCCCTGGTCAGCCTCGTAGCGCTGGCGCCGCTTCGCCGGACCGTGGAGGACTAAGGTTAGGTTAGGGGCAGTGCTCGCGCCGTTAGGGCAGCCAACCACCGTGTCTGCTCTGAGCGCGCACGTTGTCAGAGCGCGCCCATCATTCCGTTGAGCCATCGCGCCAGAACAACCGCCGCGTTCCCAACGACCATCACTCCCCACCAAGTGTAGACGCAGCGCTTCCGCACTTGGCGAACAGCAAACGGGAAAGCCACAGCCCTCGCGGAAGCACAATATGTGGTGAGAACAAACCAGGACCGGCACCACTGTTAGTGTGCGCCGGTCCATGGTAGAGTCTGAAATCGTCGCCGAATCTTTGCCGGACAAGCGACGATCTTGGCTATCTAACGGACCCCACGGGGCCAGAAAGAACGGCTATGAATCTAACGCAGAATGCCTTCGCGGGCCAGTCGAAATCGCTCCCGACTATCACCTTGGTGGGAAGGCCTACCGGGCTCAACGCCCTTGCCGGTGGCGCGCGCGGTACGCCCTACACCTTCCAGGTTCATCCTCTCGGCGAGTTTTTCCAGCCGCTTCCGGGTGTTTACGCCATCTGTCAGCAGACGGACCCACAGACGCTTAGCGTGCTCTATATCGGTGAGACCGAAGACCTCGACGCCCGTGTCGGGGAAGGCTTCCCGTCTCATCATAAGTGGGCGGCTGCTATCCTCAGTGGCGCGACCCACGTGTGTGTACTCGTCATTCGCGGGGGGAAGATTGATCGGTGTGCTGTCGAGACGAGCCTTCGTCATGCGTACAATCCTCCGCTGAACGACCAGTAAGTCTGAAGTGCGCCGCGCCAATAACGCGCGGCGCACCTTTCCAGTTCGTGCATCTCACCGGAAGGCGTCGACCACCTGGGCGATCCAGGCTTTGACGTTGTCCTTCTTGTCCAGCGGCGTCTTGCCGTGGCGGACGAGGATCAGGTCGAGGTCGGGGACCAGGACGGTGTACTGGCCCTCATAGCCGTTGGCGCTGAACGAGCCGGGGCCGGCGATGTTCAGCCACCAGTGGGCGCCATAGTCGCCTTCGCGCACCGCCGGCTGCGGGGTCGGCGTGCGGGCATAGTCGATCCAGTCGGCCGGCAGCAGCTGGCGGTCCTCCCAGCGACCGCTGCGCAGATAGAGTAGCCCAAACCGGGCGAAGTCCCTGGCCGTCGCAAAGCAGAAGGACGAGCCGATGAAGGTCCCGGCAGGATCGAACTTGGGGACCGGGCTCGTCATGCCCAGCGGCTCGAATAGACGCTCCCGCATGAAGGCCTCGAAGCCCGCGCCATCGACTGCGAGCGCCCGGGCGGCGCAGCGGGCGACGATGTTGGTCGTGCCGCTGGCATAGGACCAGGCGGTGCCCGGCGGATGGGCCAGGGGGCGTGTGGCGGCATAGTGGGCCACATCGGCCTTGCCCGAGCCGAACAGCATCTCGATCACATCGGAGACGTGGCCCGGCACATAGTCCTCCACGAAGGACAGGCCGCTCGACATGCGCAGGAGCTGGTCCAGGGTGATCGCCGCGCGAGGATCATCCGGCGTCTCGCGCCATTCCGGAACGTCGGCCGGGGCGTGGATGTCGAGCTTTCCCTCAGCCACCAGCAGGCCCACCAGGGCCTGGGTGATGCTCTTGGCCTTGGACCAGGAGGGATAGGTGGCGTCCGGGCCGAAGCCCTCGCCATAGCGCTCCATGACGATCCGCCCGCCCTGAACGATCAGGGCGGCATGGGTCTCGCCCAGGAGCTCGGTGTCGGGGGCGGCGAAGGCCGTCGCCATCAAGGCCTCCAGCACCGCGCCATCGGCGTGTTCGGGCTGACCTTGCGGCCATTGCGCCGTGGGCCAGGGGGTGTGGGCGGGCTGGGTCGGCAGGATGGGCAGGCTCATGGGCGCAGGTGAGCGCGCCCCGCCGTCGATGTCAAAGGCGCCCCTTAGGTCAACTTGCCGGTCACAGCCCCCTGTCGCGTCTGTCCGGTTGGAGTCAGGATGGGGCCATGGAAACCCCCGACACACGCTCCGCCGCCCATCCCCTGGACCTCGGCGGCGAGGCCGGCGACGACGCCCGTGAGGTCCGCCGCCAGGCCGACCTGCTGGCCCAGCTGCTGCGCGAGGCCATCGCCTATCTGGACGGAGAGGCCGCCGCCGCCGGTGTCGATGCGGCAAGGGCGGCCGAGGGCTTGCGGCCCTATGAGGAGCTGTCGGCCGACGAGGCGGAGTTCCTGGCGAGAGCCTTCGCCTGCCATGCCCTGCTGGAGAACATGGCCGAGGAGGTGACAGGGCGGCGCCGTCAGGCCGAGGGCCGTTCGGCCGGCGCCAGCCGCGCCGTCACCCTCCGCGGCGCCGTGGAGGGCCTGGCCAAGGCCGGCCGCAGCGAGCGCGAGATCGCCGAGGCGCTGGCGCGGCTGCGGGTGGCGCCGGTCTTCACCGCCCACCCCACCGAGGTCCGCCGCCGGGCCCTGGTGGACCGGGAAGGAGAGATCACCCGGCTCATGGCCCTGCGCCGCCACCGGCTGCCGCCGGCCCTGGAGGCCGAGGCCCGCGAGGCCCTGTTCCGCGAGGTGGCGCTGCTCTGGCGCACCCGGCTGAACCGGCCTGAAAAGATCGCCGTGGCCGACGAGATCCGCAATGTGCTCTCGGTGGTGCGCCAGTCGGTGCTGCCGGCCGTGGCCGCCCTCTATGCCGACTGGCAGGGCCTGCTCACCGACGCCGAGACCCCGCCGGTGCTCAGTCTCGGCTCCTGGCTGGGCGGCGACCGGGACGGCCATCCGGGGGTGGACGCCGCCGCCCTGCGTACGGCGCTGGAGGCCCAGGCCCGGCTGATCTGCGACTTCTACGCCGGCGAGCTGCGGGCCCTGTGGCGGGACCTGGCCATCTCGTCCGGCTTCGCCGAGGTCTCGGCCGAGATCCGCGAGCTGGGCGCGGCCATGCCCGATCCTTCCCCCCACCGGCGTGACGAGCCCTACCGCCTGGCGCTCGAGGCCATATTCGACCGGCTAAGCGCGGTGTCCCAGAAGCTCACCGGCCAGCCGGTGGCCTTCGCGCTGACCCCCTCGCAGGCCGAGCCCTATGATGATCCCGAGGCCTTCATCGCCGACCTGCGCGCCGTAGCCCAGTCCATCGAGGCCCATGGGGGCGAGCGCATGGTCGGGCCGCGGCTGAAGCGGCTGATCCTGGCGGTGCAGGCCTTCGGCTTCCACCTGCTGACCATCGACCTGCGCCAGAACGCCGACGTCCATGCCCGAGTCGTGGCCGAGCTGCTGGCCCGGGCCGGCGCGGTGGCCGACTACGAGGCCCTGGATGAGGACGCCCGGGTGGAGGTGCTGCTGGCCGAACTCGCCCATGCGCGGCCCCTGCGCTCGCCCTATCTCGACTATTCGGCAGAGACGGCGAAGGAGCTGGCCATCCTGGACGCGGCGGCCCGGGCGCTGGACCTCTATGGGCCCAAGGCGCTCGGCGCCTATGTGATCTCCAAGGCTGCGGCGGTGTCCGACATCCTGGCCCTGCTGGTGCTGATGAAGCAGGCGGGCTTGGCCAGGGGCGGGGCGCGGCCCGAGACGCGGATGCGGCTTAGCCCGCTCTTTGAGACCATCACCGACCTGGAGCAGGCGCCCGACATCCTGCGGGCCTGGCTCGCCCTGCCGCCGGCCCGGGCCATCGTTGGCCAGGCGGGCTACCAGGAGGTGATGCTCGGCTATTCGGACTCCAACAAGGACGGCGGCTACATCGCCTCGCGGCTGCATGTGGCCCTCGCGGCCAGCGCGCTCTCGTCCGCCTGCCTGGAGAACGGGGCGGCCCTGCAGATCTTCCATGGCCGCGGCGGCTCCATCGGCCGCGGCGGCGGGCCGGCGGCGGCCTCGGTCATGGCCCAGCCCTTCGAGGTGATCCCCAGCCGCATGCGCTGGACCGAGCAGGGCGAGATGATCTCCCGCCGCTACGGCGACGAGGAATCCGCCCGCCGGCGCATGGACGAGCTGGTCGGCGCGGTGCTCTCCGCCGGCGCCCGCCAGCAGATCTCCCCCAGCGAAGCCCACGCCGACCGCCTGGCCCGCCTGCGCAAGGGGGCGTTCTCCGCCTATCGGGAGCTGGTCTATGACAATGCGGCGTTTGAGGACTTCTTCTGGTCGGCGACGCCGATCGGGGAGATTGCGGAGCTGAACGTTGGCAGCCGGCCGGCGTCGCGGACGAAAAGCCGGAAGATTGAAGACCTTAGGGCCATACCGTGGGTGTTCAGCTGGACCCAGTCGCGGTTCATGCTGCCCGGCTGGTTCGGCTTTGCAGGGGGGGTGAAGCGGGCCGGATTGACCCGCTCAGAACTGGCCGAAATGGCCCATTTCGGGCGCATTTTCCCCGCTTTATTGGCCGATATGGAGCTGGCTTTGGCCCAGGCCGACATGGAGCTGGCCTCCGCCTATGCCGAGCTGGCGCCGGACCAGGGCGCCGCCCGGGCGATCATGGACGTCATCCGCGCCGACTATGAGCAGGCCTGCGAGCTGGCGGTGTCGATCCGCAGGGGGACGCGGCTGCTGGACGACCGCCCGGCGCTCGCCGAATGGGTGCAGGTGGCCTCGGACTCCATCGCGCCGCTCAACCGGCTGCAGCTGGAGCTGCTGGCGCGGCGGCGCCGCGGGGACGACGATCCGCGTCTAAAACGGGCGGTGGAGTTCACTGTAGCAGGCATTTCCGCCGGACTTCGCGGCACGGGCTGAGCCGGCCCTGGCCAGGGCGGGACGAGCCCCTATGGTCCCGCCTCTTACGCACCCCAAAGTCTTGAGAGCTTCCATGAGCGCCGGCGTCTTCGACCTCTTCAAGCTGGGCGTCGGGCCTTCCAGCTCCCACACCATGGGACCGATGACGGCGGCCGCCCGGTTCCTCAGCGCCCTGGCCGAGCAGGGCGTGCTGGGCGGCGTCGCGCGGGTGGAGACCACCCTCTATGCGTCCCTGGCCATGACCGGCCGCGGCCACGCCACCGACCGGGCGGTGATCTTGGGGTTAGCGGGGTTCGAGCCCGCCACCATCGACCCGGACGCCGCCGAGGCGCAGTTGGCGAAGATCGCCGAGGCGGGCCGGCTGAGGCTGGGCGCCGGGGGGCCGGAGATCGCCTATTCGGCGGCTGACGACATCCTCTGGGAGGGGCGCACGCGGCTGCCGCAGCATCCCAACGCCCTGCGGTTCCGGGCCCTGGACGGGGGCGGGCAGGTGCTCGCCGAAGGGCTCTACTTCTCCATCGGCGGCGGCTTCGTGGTGGACGAGGCGCAGGTCGACGCCCCGCCCGCGCCGTCGGGCCCCGCCATCCCCTATGACTTCACGAGCGCCGATGAGCTGCTGGTGATGGCGCAGCAGGAGGGCGTGACGATCGCCGAGCTCATGTGGCGCAACGAGATCGCCCGGCGGAGCCCTGAAGAGGTGAACGCCGGCCTCGACGCCATCTTCGAGGCCATGGAGGCCTGTATTGAGCGGGGGCTGCGCCAGGACGGCTGCCTGCCCGGCGGCCTGAAGGTTCGCCGCCGGGCCCGCCAGCACTTCAACGAACTGACGCGGCGCATGGAGCGCAATATCAGCGACCCCCTGGCCGCGCTGGACTGGGTGAACCTCTGGGCGCTGTCGGTGAATGAGGAGAACGCCTCGGGCGGCAAGGTGGTGACGGCGCCCACCAATGGGGCCGCAGGGCTCTTGCCCGCCGTGCTGCGCTTCTATGACCGCTTCCACCGGGGCGGGGCCGAGGGGCGCCGGACCTTTCTGCTGACGGCCGCGGCCATCGGGGCGCTCTACAAGCGCAACGCCTCGATCTCTGGCGCCGAGGTGGGCTGTCAGGGGGAGGTGGGCGTGGCCTGCTCCATGGCCGCGGCCGGGCTGACGGCGGCGCTCGGGGGGACCAACGCCCAGATCGAGAATGCCGCCGAGATCGCCATGGAGCACAATCTGGGGCTCACCTGCGATCCCATCGGCGGCCTGGTGCAGGTGCCCTGCATCGAGCGCAACGCCATGGGGGCGGTGAAGGCCATCGACGCTTCGCGCCTGGCGCTCTTGGGCGACGGCCAGCATTCGGTCAGCCTGGACAAGGTCATCGCCACCATGAAGCGGACAGGCGAGGACATGAACGAGATCTACAAGGAGACCTCGCTGGGGGGCCTCGCCGTCAATGTGGTGGAGTGCTGAGGCCTTAGGCCGGCCTAAGAGTTGGCGCGCGTTTTGTTCCGATAACCGGTTCCCACTTATCGGAACGCGCTTGCTTAAGCCGCCGCCAGCTCCGGGGCGGGCAGGATGCCGCTCATGTCGATCAGGGTGATGATGCCCTCATCGGTGGTGATCATGCCGCGCGCCAGACCCTTGGAGGAGGCCGCGCCAATCACCGGGGCCGGCTGGATCTCGCCCTCGCCCACATTGATGATGTCGGAGACGGCGTCCACCAGCAGGCCGACCGTGCGGCCCACCAGGTCGACGACGATGACGACTGATGAGGAGCGGGCCTCGCTGGCCGGCAGGCCCAGCCGGGCGGCCAGGTTCAGCACCGGCAGGACGGCGCCGCGCAGGTTGATGACGCCCAGCACATAGTCCGGGGCGTTGGGCAGCGGGGTGGAGTTGGTCCAGCCGCGGATTTCCCGGACCAGCTGGATGTCGATGGCGAACCGCTGCTCGCCGATGACGACGGTGATCAGTTCAGCGCTGGTGGCGAGGGCCTGTCCGGTCATGCTCAGAACGCCTCCAGCGTTCGTCTTTGGCCGCTTGGGCCAGATTGAGGTGGGCAGTCCCGAATCTGCGCCCGTAATCGCACTTTGGCCGATGATCGATGAGGCCAGGTTAACGAGACCTCACTGGCCAAGCTTTTTGCTGCGACCTTTTGTCGGGGCGGGGGTGGGGCCTCTTCCTTCCCGCGCCGTCATGGTCGGGCTTGACCCGACCATCCATGAACACCGGACTGGCGGCGGTGTGCATGGACCCTCGGGTCGAGCCCGAGGGTGACGGAGGGTGGGCGGTAGGGGTTCCCCTACGCTGCTTCGCGGGCTTCCACCGGGGCCAGGCGGATGAGGTAGTCGAAGGCCGACAGGGCGGCCTTGGAGCCGTCGCCCATGGAGATGACGATCTGCTTGTAGGGGGTGGTGGTGGCGTCGCCCGCGGCGAAGACGCCGGCCACCGAGGTCTGGCCCTTGGCGTCGACCTCGATCTCGCCGCGCGGGGAGAGCGCCACGCCGCCCTCGGCCAGCCACTCGGTGTTGGGCACCAGGCCGATCTGGACGAAGATGCCTTCCAGCTCGACGGTGTGGCTCTCGCCCGTGCCGCGGTCGTTATAGGTGAGCGCCATCACCTTGGACCCGTCGCCAATCACCTCAGTAGTCAGGGCCGAGGTGATGATGGTGACATTGGGCAGGCTCTTCAGCTTGCGCTGCAGCACCTCGTCGGCGCGGAGCTTGCCGTCATATTCGATCAGGGTGACGTGGGCGACGATGCCGGCCAGGTCGATGGCGGCCTCGACGCCGGAATTGCCGCCGCCGATCACGGCCACGCGCTTGCCCTTATAGAGGGGGCCGTCGCAGTGGGGGCAGTAGGCCACGCCCTTGTTGCGATAGGTGTCTTCGCCGGGCACGTTCATCTGCCGCCAGCGGGCGCCGGGCGCCAGGATGACGGTGCGGGATTTCAGCGAGGCGCCGTTCTCCAGCACGATCTCCACCAGGCCGCCGGTCTCCGACGCCGGGATCAGCTTGGCGGCCTTCTGCAGGTTCATGATGTCGACCTCATAGTCGCGCACGTGGCGCTCCAGGTCGGCGGCGAGCTTGGGGCCTTCGGTGTGCGGGGTGCCGGTGAGGTTCTCGATGGCCATGGTGTCGAGCACCTGACCGCCGAAGCGCTCGGCGGCGATGCCGGTGCGGATGCCCTTGCGCGCCGCATAGATGGCCGCGGCCGCCCCGGCCGGACCGCCGCCGATGACCAGAACCTCGAAGGGCTCCTTGGCCTTGATCTTCGCCGCGTCCCGGGCGGCCGCGCCGGTGTCGAGCTTGGCCAGCACCTGTTCCAGGGTCATGCGGCCCTGACCGAACTCGGCGCCGTTCAGCATGATGGTGGGCACGGCCATGATCTGGCGGGCGGCGACTTCTTCCTGGAAGAGCGCGCCGTCGATGGCGGTGTGGCGGATGCGGGGGTTCAGCGCCGCCATGGTGTTCAGCGCCTGCACCACGTCGGGGCAGTTCTGGCACGAGAGCGAGAAATAGGTTTCGAACACGAAGTCGCCGTCCAGCGCCTTCACCTGTTCGATGGCGTCTGCGTCCACCTTGGGCGGATGGCCGCCCACGTGCAGCAGGGCGAGCACCAGCGAGGTGAACTCGTGACCCATGGGCAGGCCGGCGAAGGTCACGGCCACGTCGGTTCCGGCCCGGCGGATTTCGAAGGAGGGCTTGCGCGCGTCATCCCCGTCGGTGCGCAGGGTCACCTTGCCGGCCGAGACCGAGACGATGTCCTCAAGCAGCTCGCCCATCTCGGCGGCCTTGGGGCCATCGCCCAGCGAGGCGACCAGCTCCACCGGCTGGGTCACGTTCTGCAGATAGCCCTGCAGCTGGCTCTTCAGCGTGGCGTCCAACATGGCTCGGGTCCGGTTTTCGTGGGCGGGGCGGCGCGCAAGATCGCTCGCGCGTGGCGCGCCCCATGAGCGGGGGAGAATGGCGGCAGGAGGTCAGGCGTTCCCGCCGCCTGCCAGGACACGTCCAGGCGGCGGCGGGAGGCTTGAGGGTCGGTCTTAGATCTTGCCGACGAGGTCGAGGGAGGGCGACAGGGTCTTTTCGCCTTCTTCCCACTTGGCCGGGCAGACTTCGCCCGGATGGGCGGCCACGTACTGGGCCGCGCGGATCTTGCGCAGCAGCTCCATGGCGTTGCGGCCGATGCCCTCGGCGGTGACTTCCATGAACTGGATCACGCCTTCGGGGTCGATCAGGAAGGTGCCGCGGTCAGCCAGGCCCTGGCCGGCGCGCATCATGCCGAAGTTGTTGGTGACCACGCCCGAGGGGTCGCCGATCATGGTGTACTGGATCTTGCCGATGGCCGGCGAGGAGTCGTGCCAGGCCTTGTGCGAGAAGTGGGTGTCAGTCGAGACCGAATAGATCTCCACGCCGAGCTTCTGGAACTGGGCGTAGTTGTCGGCCAGGTCCTCCAGCTCCGTCGGGCAGACGAAGGTGAAGTCGGCCGGGTAGAAGAACACCACCGACCACTTGCCCTTCAGGTCGGCGTCGCTGACCTCGACGAACTTGCCGCCCTTGTAGGCCTGGGCGGTGAAGGGAAGAATGGACGTGTTGACGGAAGCCATGCGCGATCTCTCCGGGCGTTGGGTGGGTGGATAGGAGGAGGAAACACCGCCTTCCTACCACCCCATGCTGCATCGCAGAAATCGATTTTATCTGGCGTGGTGATAGAGGGGGTCGATGGGGCGCGTTAGTCTGAACGCCTCATTCAGCGGGTTCAACATCGAAGTAACGTTCTAGGGTGATCTTCGAGGAGGGCACATCTTTCATGTTAACCTGAAACCCGCCGCCTGTTTGGTTCGTGAGCGTGTAACGTGCGGTAGTAAGGCCGTGCAGTTGCCCGTCTCCAATGTCGTAATAAGCACAAACGGTGAATAAAAATTCCTGCGGATCTTCTGAATCTAAAATGTTGAAGGCTGCTTCAAGAAATTCTGTGCTCTCTCCAGGAAATAGTGTGTAGCCACCTCCTATGTGAAAATTAGGGCACGCTGCAATCGACTCCGTGTACTCTCCAGGATCTCCATATAATGAAATGGGAGTCAGGTTGCTATTAGTCCTGACAAGATTACTTGGGATGGTGCCGACGTTAGAAAGACGTACATTTGCTAGAATTGCTACATTTCCATCTTCATCGAAGTGCAGCCGGGGATCTGAAGCATCAATCCGGATCCACGCCCGCTGCTGGCGCGCGACGCTGCGCAGTTCATCGCGCATGACGGTCGCCTGATAGGCAGTGATTCCAGTTCCAATGCAGATAAGCACGACGCCAAAAATTGCAGTCCAAAGCGTTATCCAGTCGTAGCAGTCACGACGAGGATACGTAGGGAGCTTCGGACGTGTTGGCGTTTGGGGCGTCTGGTAGTGGCCCGGGCGGAACGGTTCTCGGGGGCGTTCAGTCATCAGCCAATCATCCCCGTCAGAAGAGCGGCCGCGAGATTCGGTCCGGCGAAGCTTGTCTGCGGATTTTGTTCCGAACTTACACCATCTGTCTCGCTGAACTTTGCCTCTGCAGCTCCGCCGCCCGATCTCCTTCAGTAGGTCGTCCACATAGAGCCTGACGTCGACCTGGATGGTGTGGCGCGGGCCGTTTTAGACGTGGCCCATGTGCTTGCCCTCGTCCCT
Organism: Caulobacteraceae bacterium UBA3198; assembly: GCA_002363865.1. Classification (GTDB taxonomy): domain Bacteria; phylum Pseudomonadota; class Alphaproteobacteria; order Caulobacterales; family Caulobacteraceae; genus Phenylobacterium. The sequence continues at coordinate 208,344 of DEWY01000010.1, read as the reverse complement.
GGCGATGAGGGCCTCACCTTCCGCGCGCCACGGCCGGACAAAAACTCAGGCTTGTTCCTGTGCGATTTGCACGTTTTGTTTTTGGGCAGGCGGGAGGCGCGGCAGGGCGGTGCGGAAGACGGTCGAGACCATGGGGCGGCGCGTGGCGTGCTACTTCTCTGAAGGTGTGGGCGCTGATGGCGGCCGTGTGCCGGCGCGCCCGGAGATGGTCGGTTTCTGGGTTCGCCTTCGGCCGCTGTTGGGCGGGCTCTTCGTTCTGTTTTTCCTCGGCTTCTCGATCGCTCTGTCTCCTCAATTCTTCGTCGAGCCCACGCGGGCGCCCGAGTTGGCGCTGTTGGTGATACTGGGCGCGGTCGCGTGCACGGGCGGCGTGGCAGGCGCGCTGGTCGTGGTCCCGGCAATCTTCTGGCCATGGACCCGGCGACAGTTCGGCCGGTCGCAGGAAGCTACGGTTCGAGAGTGGCGACAGCGCCAGTTCGACGACGCCATTGAGAAGGCTGAGCGGGAAGCGGCCTTACCCCGAGTGACGCGACAGGCGTTTCGCCGTCGCTATATCGCCTGGCTCTACAAGGAGCGGGAGCGGACGCACGGCATCCCGATCCCCGACCGCGTGCGCAATGACGTGCTCAACCTGGCTGGCCCGGGCGCCCGCTGACCTAGGTGGCGGCTTCCGCTGGTGCTGGCCGCGCTTGGCGCGCCCGCCTCTCCCCCCGCCCGATCTCCTTCATCAGGTCGTGGACGTAGAGCCCGAAGTCGACCTGGATGGTGTGGCGCTGGCTCTTGTAGAAGTGGCCCATGTGCAGGGCCTCGTCCTTGGCGATGATGGCCTCCATCTCCGCAGGGCTCGGCGGGACGTAGCGGCCAGTGATGCAGGCCGCCGCCAGCTTGGCTTGCTGCTCGGCGAAGTTGACCAGGGTCGGCAGGGGCTGGGCCAGGCCCATGAAGAAGAGGTTCGGCACGCCGGGCTTCATCATCCGCTTGAAGAGGGGGAAGCGGTTTTCCGCGTCGGGACGCAAGGCGGCGTCCTCGAAGAACGGGAAACTGATGTGATAGCCGGTGGCGTAGATGATGGCGTCGACGTCCTCCACGCTGCCGTCCTCGAAGCGGACCTGATGGCCCAACAGCTCGGCGATGTTGGGCTTGAATTTGATGTCGCCGCAGCCGGCCCGGGTGAGGAACTCGCCGGAGACCGAGGGGTGGGCGGTCAGGGGCTCGTGGTCGGGCGCCGGCAGGCCGTAGTCCTCCATATTGCCCACCACCTTGCGGATGCGCTTGGCGGCCAGCCGCAGGCCGAGCTTTCGCGGCATCCAGTGGGGCATGGCGGCTTTGTCGGCGACGCGGCCGTTGATGTATTTGGGCAGCACCCAGACGCCCCGGCGGGCGGCGACCCACAGGGTCTTTGCGATCGGCTTCTGGGACAGCTCCGAGGCGATATCCATGGCCGAATTGCCCATGCCGACCACCACGACGTTCTTGCCGCGCAGGTCTATGGGATCGAAGGGGCTGCGATAGGCGTGCGCGTGGAAGGCCGTGCCTGAAAACTCGCCGGGATAGTCCGGCGTGCGCGGGTCCCAGTGGTGGCCGTTGGCGACGAAGAGGACGTCGTAGGTCCTGGTTTCCCCGGTGGACAGCGTGATGGCCCAGCGGCCGTCGTCCGTGCGCACGGCCTTGGTGACGGCGGTGTTGAAGGTGATGTGCGGGCGAAGTCCGAAGTGGTCCACATAGTCGCGGAAGTACTTCAGGAGCTGGCTGTGGTGGGGGAAGTCTGGCCAGTCGGCGGGCACGGGATAGTCCTCGAAGGCCAGGCGCCATTTCGAGGTGTCGATGTGCAGGCTCTCATAACAGGCCGACATGCCGTTGGGGTTGTTGAAGTACCAGTTTCCGCCCACGTCGTCGGACATCTCGAAGACGTCGAAGGGTATGCCTTCGTCCTTCAGCCGTTTGGCCGTGGTGAAGCCCGAGGGGCCAGCCCCGATGATGCAGGCGGTGGGGGGCGTGGTCATGGGTCTGTTCCTCCCGCGCCGATGTGGCCTCGGCTGTGGTGGGGGGAGGATGGCGGGGTTTCCCCTAGGGTCGGCAACCGGGGGCGGTGCGAGGAAGAGGGGACACGAAGGGCGCGAAGGGGGCGCGAAGAACACAAAGGCGCCTTCCACCCCATCCCCGTCGCCCTCGGACTTGATCCGAGGGCCCATGAACACCGCGGCCGGCCCCAGTGTGCATGGATGCTCGGGTCAAGCCCGAGCATGACGGGGGGAGAGAGGGTCTTCTCTTCGTGTCCTTCGCGCCCCCTTCGCGTCCTTTGTGTCCGATCTTGAAAGCGCCTGCGGCGCGGAAGGCGGTGGGGCGGCGAGGCGGGACCCTCGGGACAAGCCCTAGGGTGACGGCGCGCGCGAAGGCGGACTAAGCTTCACCATCAGAGACGGCGACAAGCCGCTGGCACTTAGAAAGTTGAGCGCGTTCTGGCCGCAAAACCGGCCTCCACTTTTGCGGAACGCGCTCCAGGGAGCGAGACGATGGATGACAATGGCGGATTGCCCGGCGTGCGGCGCGTGGGCCTGTTCGACCCCTTTGTCTGGCTGGGCCAGGGATTTTCCGACCTGATGCGAGCGCCGGTCCCCATGCTGGCCTACGGCATGATGATCGCAGCCCTGAGCTCTGGCCTGCTCTATGGGCTCTATGTGTCGGATGCGGCCTTCTGGGCGCTGACGCTCACCTTCGGTTTCGTCTTCGTCGCGCCCATGCTGGCCATGGGCCCCTATGAGGCCGGGCGGCGGCTGGAGGCTGGCGAGCGTCCGAGCCTTGGCCAGATCGTCTTCGTGCGGCCGGCCTTTCGCCAGGATGTGGCCTATCTGGGGCTGGCCCTGCTGCTGATCTATCTGTTCTGGGGCCGGATCGCCCAGATCGTCTTCGGCCTGTCGACCTACCAGATGTACGACACGGTCGAGGCGTTCACGGCGTTCGCCCTGACCACGGCCGAGGGGCACAACATGCTGCTGGCCGGGACCCTGGTGGGCGGGGTGATCGCCTATTTCACCTACATGCTGATCGTGGTCTCGGCGCCGATGCTGCTCGATCCGCGCAGCAATGTGTTCGTGGCCACCATCACCAGCTTCCGCACCGTGGCGATGAACCCCCTGCCCATGACCTTGTGGGCGGCCCTGATCGCGGCCCTGCTGATCGCCAGCGCGGCCACCGGCTTCCTGGCCCTGGTGGTGGTGTTCCCGTGGCTGGGTCTTGCCAGCTGGCGGGCCTATCGCGCCCTGGTGGCGGACACCGAGGCCGTGCCCCTGGGCGCCCAGCCGGCCTGAGGGCGTCAGCCGACCGCGGCGATGCGCGGGGCGCTGAGCTGGACGATGGGCAGGGCCTCGAAGGCGGGTCTGGCCAGCAGGTAGCCCTGGATGTAGCGCACGCCGATCTGGCGCAGGGCGGCCAGTTCGCCTTCGGTTTCGATGCCCTCTGCGATGACGGTGACGCCCAGCTCGGCGCACATGCGGACCACGGCCGCGACAATCGTCCGGCGCGGCAGGCTCTCGTCCAGGCCGCGGATCAGCTCCATGTCCAGCTTGATGATGTCCGGCTGGAATCGGGCCAGCAGGTTGAGCCCCGCATGGCCGGCCCCGAAGTCGTCCAGGGCGGTGCCGAAGCCCATCTGCCGGTAGCTGGCGACGATGTTGGCCACATGGGCCGGCTCGGCCATCTGCTCGTTCTCGGTGAACTCGAAGATCAACCGCTCAGACGGCAGGTTCGCGGCGCTGGCGGTCTTCAGGGTCAGGCGGATACAGGCCTGGGGGGAATAGACCGCATTGGGCAGGAAGTTGATCGACAGCCGGGCCGGTCCGTCCAGCAGGCCGGCGCGGACAGCGGTCTCGATGGCCTTGACCCGGCACTGCTGGTCAAAGGCGTAGCGGGTCTCTTCGGTGACCTGGGAGAGCACGCTCCAGGCCGATTCCTCGGCCGGACCCCGCACCAGGGCCTCATAGGCGAAGGGCTGGCCGGTCTCCATGTCCATGATCGGCTGAAAGGCCATGGAGAAGTCGAAGTCGAGGCCGGCCCCGTCGCGGCACCCCTGGCAGCGAACGGTGGTCGAAGGGGTGGCGGTCATGCGGACAAATCCCTGGAACAGGCCGCAACCCTGCCGGGAAAGTTTGAATCAAGGGTGGAGGCCCCCTGCGACCGGCCGCCGCAGGGGGCCTGAGGCTCACGTCCCCTGGCGCGCCTTGCCGCCGGGCGCCGACTGGATCAGGTCGAGGATCGCCTCGGTGACCTTGGGCTCCAGACCCTCGGTGTGGCCCTTGTTGATCCGCACGACGTCGGCGACCACCCGGCCGTCCTGGCAGTCGGGAAAGGCGTAGATCTGCGCCGTGCCCGGCGCAGCGGCCAGACCCCAGACCTTGTAGGTCGAGCGGGCATAGTCCCAGACATGGCCGGGCTTTTCATCGACCACGTCTGGGCGACGGACGCGGGGTCCGCAGGCGTACTTCTCCGCCCAGGGCGAGGTCTCGGGCAGGGATTCGATCTCGTGCTCGCCGATGGCGAAGATGTGGGAGATGTCGCAGGCGATCTTCATCTCGCCACGCATCGCCGTGCGCGCCGGCGGCGGGGAGCCGTCGGCCAGCGGCGGGCCAAAGGCCGCCACGAAGGGCGCCTGGCCAATGCGGCCGCCCGACAGGCTGAGCCAGCCGTCCACCTTGTCCTTGAAGAAGTCCGAGCAGACGATCCGGCTGGAGGTGAAGCCCCCCTGGCTGTGCCCGGCCAGCCAGAAGGCGGCGACGTTGGACAGGCCGACCTTCTCGAACACCATCTCGGTGATGTTCTGCAGATGGGCGTCGTCGGCCGCCCCGTCCCAGCGGCGCACGGGCGGGCCGCCTGGCCACATGGCGGTCTCGGTGGCCGCCGTCGGGGTGGCGATCACCAGTCGGCGCTGGTCCTTGTAGTCCACGGCCGGGAAGTAGTGCCGCTGCCAGTTGCCGATGGAGCCGGCGCCATGGAGGTTCAGGATGAAGGTCACCTCTTCCCCCGGCTTCAGATCACACGGCATGTCGAGGAAGAAGCTGCGTCCGGTCTTGGGATCGGTGACCGGCCCCCGATCGGCGAGCACCGGCGAGGCGGCGCAGTCTGCGCCCGAGCAGCGCGCCACCGGCGGAGCGTCGCAGGTCTGCGCCTGAACGGCGGCCGGGCCGGCCAGCAGCGCCCCGAAGGCGGCGAGCGTGAACAGTCTGGTCTTCATGATCTTGTTTTCCCCTTGGCCCGAACTCCCGCCGGGCGCGGCGCGCACCTTAGGCGAACGAGGATCGCTGAGTCTCGCCTCTATGGTGCGGTATGGCGGTGTTATAAAGTTGCAGCAAACGGCTTGACCTGGACGCGTCGCCAGTGGATGTTATTTTATAACACCTGTTGCGCGAGATCCCATGAAGTCCTCCGTTCCCCACTTGCTCGACGGGTCCGCCATCGGCTTGTCGGGCCTCTGTCTGGTCCACTGCCTCGCCCTGCCAGTGGCTGCGGCGGTGTCGCCGATGCTGGGGGTCTGGAGCCAGGCCGAGTGGGTGCATCTGATCTTCGTGCTGCTGGCTGCGCCCCTGTCGGTCGCCGCCCTGGTGATGACACGCCCGCGACGGCCCGCCGCCATCGCCCTGGCGGCTGGCGGCCTCGCTCTGCTGGCGGCGGCGCTGCTTTTCCATGAGGCGGAGACCGCCATGACCGTGGCCGGGGGGCTCGTGCTGGCGTCTGGCCACCTGGTGAACTGGCGGGGGCGCCTGCATCCGCCCCATGCGCATGCGGCCTGACGCGGGCAACTGACCCGGAATCTGGAGGGCGCGCTTTAGCCCGCCAGGGCCGATGCGCTGACCGCCTCCAGGTCGCCGTCTCCCTGGGTCACCGCCGCGACCAGGCCCGGCGCCCCGGCCAGGACCTGGCCGGCATAGAGGCGCAACAGGGGCAGGCGGGCCTGCATCCAGGGATCGTCGGACGGCGCCGCGGCCAGGGCCTGGCGGGCCAGGACGAAGCCTCCGATCACGTCGCCGGCCAGCTTTAGATACGGCGTGGCCCCGGCCGCCGAGGGGGTGCCCCGGTTTTGCAGCATCCAGTCGGTGGCGGCCTCCAGGGCGCGGACGCCTTCGGCCAGGCGACGGCCGGCCTCCGTCAGGTCGGCCCGCTCGGTTAGCGCCTCGGCGGTCATGGCCATCTCGGCGCACAGCGCGTCCATCACCGAGCCCTCGCCCATGGAGAGCTTGCGCCCGGCCAGGTCCAGGGCCTGGATGCCGTTGGTGCCCTCATAGATTGGGCCGATGCGGGCGTCGCGATAGTGCTGGGCCGCGCCGGTATCCTCGATGAAGCCCATGCCCCCGTGGACCTGGACGCCGAGGGAGGCCACCTCGACCCCCACATCGGTGGACCAGGCCTTGGCGATGGGGGTCAGCAGGTCCTGGCGGGCCTTGGCGCTAGCCCTCGCCTCCGGCGTGGGCGCCAGGCGGGCATGGTCGGCGAGCACGCCGGTCATGAAGCAGATGCCCCGGGCCGCCTCGATCTTGGCCTTCATCAGCATCAGGGTGCGGCGCACGTCGGGATGGTCATAGATGGGGGCCGGCGAGGCGCCGCCCCAGGCGGATTTCCCCTGCGTGCGGTCCTGGGCGTAGGCCAGCGCCTGCTGGAAGGCCCGCTCGGCGATGCCGACACCCTCGACGCCCACCTGCAGGCGGGCGGCGTTCATCATGACGAACATGTGGGCCAGGCCCTGGTTCAATTCGCCGACCAGCTCGGCCTGGGCGCCGTCGAACATCATCACGCAGGTGGGCGAGGCGTGGATGCCCAGCTTGTGCTCGATGGAGGCGGCCCACAGGCGGTTGGCTTCGCCCAGCGTCCCATCGTCCTGCACCGCGCGCTTGGTGGCGAGAAACAGCGAGATGCCCTTCACCCCGGGCGGGGCGTCGGGCAGGCGGGCCAGGACCAAGTGGCAGATATTGTCGGCCGCGTCGTGGTCGCCCCAGGTGATGAAGATCTTCTGGCCATAGAGCTTGTAGCCGCCGTTCCCGTCCGGCTCGGCTCGGGTGGTCAGCGCCGCCAGATCAGAGCCGGCCTGGGGCTCGGTGAGGTTCATGGTGCCGGTCCACTCGCCGGACACCAGCCTGGGCAGCACCAGTCGCTTCTGCCGCTCGGTCCCGTGCAGGGTCAGGGCCTCGATGGCCGCCTGGGTCAGCATGGGGCAGAGGCCAAAGGCCATGTTGGCCGCATGGACCATTTCGAAGACCGCAAGCTCCATGGCCTTGGGCAGGCCCTGGCCGCCGTGTTCGGCCTCGGCCGACAGGCTGTTCCAGCCTTGTTCAGCGAAGGCGCGATAGGCCTCGGCGAAGCCCGGCGCGGCGGTGACCTTGCCATCGGCATGGCTGGCGCCGGCCTGATCGCCGGCCCAGTTCAACGGCGCCAGAACCTCGGTGGCGAAGGCGCCGGCGGCGTCCAGCACGGCCGCCACGGTGTCGGCGTCCAGCTCCGGGAAGCTCGTCTCCACAAGGTCCCCATGGCCGGCGACGTTCAGGGCGAAGGCGATGTCGCGGACGGGGGCGCGGAAGGTCATGGGCGGCTCCTGTTGAGGGAAGGCTATTTAGGCCGAGTGACGTTGCGTCACCAAGGCTTGCGGTCCTTAAGGCGACAAGGGGCGGGGTTTGCGGCTATCACCGGCGCGACTTCAGGATGGAGCCATGACCATGACGCAAGCCGATGCGGCGGTGGATCGCGCCGCCCAGGCCCTGGCCAGCGGCGCGCTCGCCATCCTGCCCACCGAGACGGTCTATGGCCTGGCCGCCGACGCCGCCGATCCCCGCGCCGTGGCCGCCCTGTTTCAGGCCAAGGGCCGGCCGCGCTTCAATCCTCTGATCGCCCATGTAGCTGATCTTGCCATGGGGCGGAGGGTCGGGGTGTTCGATGAGCGCGCCGTAGCCCTGGCGCAGGCCTTCTGGCCCGGGCCCCTGACCCTGGTCCTGCCGGTGGCCGATGGGGATGCGGTGTGCGACCTGGCCCGGGCAGGGCTCGACAGCGTCGCCATCCGGGTTCCTGGCCATCCGATCGCGAGGGCGGTGATCGCCGCCCTGGGGCGGCCCGTGGTCGCGCCCTCGGCCAACCGGTCTGGGCGGCCCAGCCCCACCACATTCGCCGACGCCCTGGAGGAGACCGGGGTCTTTGCGCTCGCCGCCCTGGACGGCGGGCCCTGCGCCGTGGGGCTGGAGTCCACGGTGGTCGCCTTGCTGGACGATCCCCGGCTGCTGCGGCCCGGCGCCGTGACCCGCGAACAGATCGAGGCGGTGATCGGCCCGCTGGCGGAAGCCGAGGATGACGCGCGGCGCTCGCCCGGCCGCATGGCGCGGCACTACGCCCCCCAGGCGCCGGTGCGCCTGGAGGCCGCCGCGCCGGAGGCCGATGAGGCCTATCTGGCCTTTGGGCCAGGGGCGCCTGAGGGGCCGCGGGTGTTCAATCTGAGCCCGACCGGCGACTTGGCCGAGGCGGCGGCCAACCTGTTTGCCTATCTGCGGGCCGCTGACCGCACCGCCCCGCGGGCCATCGCGGTGGCGCCCATCCCGACCCATGGCCTGGGCGAGGCCATCGATGATCGCCTGCGCCGGGCCGCGGGCTTTGTCGGCTAGGCTGTGAGGGGCTAGATTTATCCCATGACCATTCCCGTCCCCGCCGATGTGATCTCCCGCCTGAAGGCCGTGCTCGGCGAGGGCGGCTGGAGCCAGGACCCCGAGCGCCTGGCGCCCAAGCTGCTGGAATGGCGCGACCGCTGGAGCGGCCAGACGCCGTTCCTGGCCCTGCCGGGCTCGACGGAGGCGGTGTCCGCTGTGGTCGGCATCTGTTTCGAGGCCGGCGTGCCGATCACGCCGCAGGGGGGAAACACCGGCCTGGTGGGCGGCCAGATCCCCATGGGCGAGATCCTTTTGTCCACCGAGCGCCTGCGCGCCGTTCGCGATGTGGACGCCCTGGACGATGTGATGGTGGTGGAGGCCGGCGTCACCCTGGCCGGGGCCCATGAGGCGGCGCTGGCCAAGAACCGGCGCTTTCCGCTCGATCTGGCGTCGCAGGGGACCGCGACCATCGGCGGGGTGATCTCCACCAATGCCGGCGGCACCGCGGTGCTGCGCTATGGCACCACGCGCGACCTGGTGCTGGGCCTGGAGGCCGTCCTGCCCAATGGCGAGGTGTGGAACGGCCTCAAGCGCCTGCGCAAGGACAATACCGGCTATGACCTCAAGCAGCTGCTGATCGGGGCGGAGGGCACGCTGGGCGTGGTGACCGCCGCCAGCCTGAAGCTGTTTCCCATCCTGCCGTCGCGGGCCGTGGCCATAGTGGGCCTGGCCAGTCCGCGGGCGGCGCTGGACCTGCTGGCCCGGGCCAAGGAGGCGGCCGGCGGCGGGGTCGAGGCCTTTGAGCTCATCAGCCGGGTGGGCGTGGACTTCGCGCTGAAGAACATCGCCGGCCAGCGCGATCCTTTGGCGCAGACCCATCCCTGGTACGTGCTGGTGGAGCTGGCCTCTGGCGAGCCGGGCTCGGCGGAGGCTGCGCTGGAGCGGCTGCTGGCCCAGGCCCTGGAGAGCGGGCTGATCGCCGACGCCGCCGTCGCCCAGACCAAGACCCAGGCCCAGGCGCTGTGGTCCCTGCGGGAGAACCAGTCCCCGGCCCAGAAGCCCGAGGGCGCCACCTGGAAGCATGACGTCTCGGTGCCGGTGAGCCGGGTGGCCGACTTCCTGGACGAGGCGGGCGCGGCCATGACCGCCTTCGCCCCGGGCTGCCGGATCTGCGCCTTCGGCCATGTGGGGGACGGCAATATCCACTATGACGTGCTGCGCCCGGACGGGGGCGACGACGGCGCCCATTCGGCGGCCCGCGACGAAGGATCGCGCCGGGTTCACGACATTGTCGCCAGGCTGGGCGGGTCGATCTCCGCCGAGCACGGCCTGGGGGCGATGAAGACGCAGGAAGCCTTGCGCTACAAGGCTCCGGTGGAGGTCGCCGCCCTGCGGGCCATCCGCGCAGCCCTTGATCCCAAGCGCATCATGAATCCGAGGGTCCACTTCTAGGACCGGCGAACGCCTTGGCTTTGTCATGAAGACAGGTCAAAGGACCGCGCCATGCTGTTCGTCCTTTCCCCGGCCAAGGCGCTGGACTTCTCCGCCCCCGACAAGCTGCTCGGCATGACCGCCCCGCAGTTCGAAGCCGACGTGGCGGAGCTGGCCAAGACCACCCGCAAGCTCACCGTCGCCGACCTGAAGCGGCTGATGTCCCTGTCGGACAAGCTGGCCGAGCTGAACCGCGCCCGGTTCCAGGCCTTTGATCCCGACAGCGAGGATGGGCTGCAGGCCGCGCTCGCCTTCAACGGCGATGTCTATTCGGGCCTGCGCGCCCGGCAGATGAGCAAGGCCGACCTGGACTGGGCGCAGGATCACCTTCGGATTCTCTCGGGCCTCTATGGCCTGCTGCGGCCCCTGGACGTGATCCAGCCCTACCGGCTGGAGATGGGAACGCGGCTGAAGACCAAGCGCGGGGCGACCCTCTATGACTTCTGGGCCGACAAGATCGCCGTGGCCCTGAATGCGGCCGCCCAGGGTCATGCCGACCCGACGCTGGTGAACCTGGCCAGCCAGGAATATTTCGGCGCCGTCGATGCGCGCGCCCTGAAGCTGCCGGTCCTGACCATCCGCTTCCTGGACGAGAAGGACGGCCACGCCCGCATCGTCAGCTTCTACGCCAAGAAGGCCCGCGGCCTGATGGCCCGCTGGGCCATCGACAACCGGATCAGCCGGGTCGATGATCTGAAGGGCTTTGACGGGGACGGCTACCGCTTCGCCGCCGCCGAGTCCCAGCCGGGCGAATGGACCTTCATCCGCCAGCAACCGAACGCCGCGGCTGCGGCCTGAAGACCACCCCAGGGGGAGAGACGCGCATGGCCGCAGACTATGGGATCGCCGGACACGTCGCCATCGTCACCGGCTCCACCAGCGGCATCGGCTTCGCGCTGGCCTCGGCGCTGGCCGAGCAGGGCGTGCACGTGATCCTCAACGGCCTCGGCGACCCCGCCCAGATCGAGACCAACCGGCGCGAGCTGCAGGCCCGCACCAACTCATCGATCCGCTATCACGGCGCCGACATGACGCGGCCCGACGAGATCGCCGACCTGGTGGACTTCGCCGTGCGCGAATTCGGCCGCCTCGACATCCTGGTCAACAATGCGGGCATTCAGCACGTCTCGCCCATCGAGGACTTCCCACCCGAAAAGTGGGACGCGCTGATCGCCATCATCCTGTCCTCGGCCTTCCACGCCACCCGGGCGGCCGTGCCGATCATGAAGGCGCAAGGCCGCGGCCGGATCGTCAATATCGCCTCGGCCCACGGCCTGGTGGCCTCGCCCTTCAAGTCGGCCTATGTGGCGGCCAAGTTCGGGGTGGTGGGCCTGACCAAGGCTGTGGGCGTGGAGCTCGCCCGCACCGGCGTCACCTGCAACGCCATCTGCCCCGGCTATGTGAAGACCCCCCTGGTGGAGGCCCAGATCGGCGACCAGGCCCGCTCGCGGGGCATTTCCGAAGACCGGGTGGTGGACGAGGTGATCCTGGCCGCCCAGCCCAACAAGGCCTTCGTCGAATACGACCACTTGGCCGGGATGCTGCTCTACCTCGTCTCCGACATGGGCGCCTCAGCCACCGGCGCCGCGCTGTCCGTAGACGGCGGCTGGACGGCGACCTGAGGTCAAAGGCGCGTCGTCGTTGGGAGCCAGGGAGACGCGCTGAGGCGGCCCTGGGGCGGCGTGGCTTAGGCCGCTATCCTTTGGCGTTCAGGGATAGCATCCAGCGCTCTGAGAAGACCGGCGCATAGGGCCGTTCCGGATCGAGCCTTCGCGAGCCGCCTCTTTGGGCGAAGGCCTGCCAGGCGCTGGTTTCGGGCGTTTCGATGCCGAGGCGTTCGGTGAAGATGTATCCCGCCCTGACCTTCACAATCTTACTGGCGCCCTCCAGGGCAGCGACGAGTTCGGGGACATGTGCGCCGGCGTGGCGGACCCAAAGCCTGAGGACCTTGTCCATCCCGCCGCACCGTCCCGGCTCGGTCAGGGTATCGACAAAGGTCGCGGCCAGGGAGGAGACGCGAAGCCATCCGATTTCCACGGTGGGAGCTGGCGACTGGGTCTCATGCACAGCGAGAGTTCGGCGCCGCAGCTTTTCGCCCAACCCAATGCGGGGGTAGCGCGGACGCATTCCCTCCTTGTTCGGCGACAACTCCATCAAGCGCGCACTAAGCCGCGCGCGCCATTGGCTGCCTGTCAGGGTTGAGATGTGAAGCGGTGCCGGCCGCATCCCCACGAGCCGATGGAGATAGAGAGCGGAACCGTAGGAGATGTAACAGAACGGATCGAGCAGGCAGGCCACCTCCTCCGCCGATCCTGCCCCCTCGACATTGAGGACGCGGTAGGTGCCGTAACCCGCGTCCGCGTCCGTAGTCAGGACGCCGCGGGCGATGAGGCGCGAAATTATGGCGGACAGACGCCGCTGATCCCATTCCCTCGGCAAGCGTTGTAGAGGCTGACCGTTCCACTGGCCTTCCGTGAAGACGCCTTGGGTGAGTAGGTGAAGATCGAGAGTTGTGATTACGGGCGCGCCGCGCGTCTGAAGGGAGGCCTCAATAGCAGAGGTGAAGAGCAATGACTTTTCTCGGGTCTGCCTTACGTCCTTAGGACGTAAGGCAGACCCGAGATGATGGTCAAGCTCGATCCCCCCCGATGGCAGGGCGATTTCCGTTGTCGTCTGGCTAGCTAGGCCTTATGTCCTGAGGACATAAGGCCTAGCTAGCCGACAGCAAACGCTTCTTCCGATCCTCTCCGGACATCGGCAACGAGATCGGCAATAAGATCGGCATTCAGCTTTCCATCTAGAACAATTTCTCCATATATAGCAGATGGTTGTGCGGACGGACTGCTCTCCAAAAAGATCGGCAATGATAGCTCGGATTGAAACCCCTGACAGGCTTGAGCCGATGCGACTCGGCGACGACGCGACGGGCCTGATCAACGAGGTCTTGGCCGAGCTCGCCTTCAAGGCCGGTCGCTTGGACAACGCTCTTCGAGGGCCGCTACAAGCCGAAGCTGCAGATCTCGTCCGGCTGATGAACTGCTACTATTCCAATCTCATCGAAGGGCATGTGACCCGCCCGCGCGACATCGCCGCCGCTGTCGAGGGCGACCTCTCTAAGGATCCCGCCAAGCGCGATTTGCAGCTTGAGGCGAGGGCTCATATCGTCGTCCAGGAGGCGCTAGACCGCCGCTTCTACGCTAACGAGCTGGGCGATCCCGCCTCTCCCGATTTCATCCTGGGCTTGCACCGCGACTTCTACGCCGAGGTGCCAGAGGTCTTCCGGAAGATCGAAGGCGAGGCTTGTAGTTTCATGATGGAGCCCGGCGCCTTCCGCAGCGAGCCCCAGCATGATGTGCAGATTGGCGATCTTATCCCGCCCTCGAGCGAGCGCGTCGTGACGTTCATGGCCCGGTTCCACCATGTCTACGGCGAGAAGCAAGGTCAGTCGCCGCGCGCACGCCTTATTGACATCCCCGCGGCTCACCACCGCTTCGCCTACATCCACCCCTTCCCGGACGGGAATGGCCGGGTTGGCCGCCTGATGACCCACGCAATGTTCTTGAAGGCGGGCATGGGAGCCGGCGGCCTGTGGTCCATTTCACGAGGCCTCGCCCGAGGCCTCAAGGGTCGGGAGGAGTACAAGGCGCACCTAGCCGCCACCGACGCGCCGCGCCAGGGCGATCTAGACGGTCGGGGCAACCTCTCCCTCAGGGCTCTGCAGGGGTTCACCTTCTGGTTCTTAAAGGTCGCCCTGGACCAGGTCGAGTTCATGACCAGCCTGTTCGACCTGGATAACTTCGCCATCCGGCTGCGTCGCATCGTGGAGACGAACCCAGACCTCGATCCCCGCGGCGGCGCCATCCTCGAGGCTGTCCTCGCACGCGGAGAACTTGCGCGGGGAGAGGCGGCCGCGATCACCGGCCTGGGCGACCGGATGGGGCGCACGATCCTATCCCAGCTGCTGGCGGCCAATCTCCTGACCAGCGAGACGCCAAAGGGCCCGGTGCGCATCGCCTTGGCTACGGAGCACGTCGATCAGCTCTTCCCCAGGCTCTTCTACGAGGCCTAAGCGTCGAATGTGGGCCTAACCGAGAGGTGCAAAAAGACGATCGCACGCCTCGCCGAACAGCGGTGATTAACAAGCTCAGCAACGACCCCATCCCAGACGCTGGGGCGCACCCGGCTCACTCCCTCGCCCTTGACCTCCCGCGCTTGCCCGCCTCTCTTCTCGCCCAACAAGTGTTTGAAAATGAGGAGGACGCCGTGGCCTACAAACCCTTTGACCTGACTGGAAAGGTGGCCCTGGTCACCGGCGGCAATGGCGGCATCGGCTTCGGCATGGTCGAGGCCATGGCGCAGGCCGGGGCCGACATCGTCATCTGGGGCTCCAATCCCGACAAGAACCGGGCGGCGGAAGAGAAGCTGAAGCCCACCGGGGTGCGGGTGCTGACCCAGGTGGTCAATGTGGCCGACGAGACCGCGGTGGCTGACGGCATGGAGGCCGCCGTGGCCCAGATGGGCGCGGTCCATACGGTGGTGGCCAATGCCGGCATCGGCGGCGGGGCCAAGTCCTTCTCGGAGTTTCCCACCGAGACCTATCGCAAGGTGCTGTCGGTCAATCTGGACGGGGTGTTCTTCACCTTCCGCGAGGCGTGCAAGCACATGGTCGCCCGGGGCGGCGACGGGCAGGGGGGCTCGCTGGTGGCGATCTCGTCTCTGTCGGCCCTGGACGGGGCGGCGCGCAACCAGGCCTATGCGGCCACCAAGGGCGCCCTGATCCCCATGGTCCGGGCCATCGCCGTGGAGCACGCGCGATACGGCGTGCGGGCCAATGTGATCCTGCCCGGCTGGGTCGCCACCGACATGACGGCGGCCGCCCAGGACAATGACAAGTTCAACGAGAACGTCATCAAGCGGGTGCCCATGCGCCGCTGGGGCGAGCCGGCGGACTTCGGCGGCATGGCGGTGTATCTGGCCTCGGACGCCTCGCGCTTCCACACCGGCGACTCCTTCCTGATCGACGGCGGCTACGGCGTTTTCTGACCCCGACTTTTGCGCCGCAGGCGCTGAAAAAAGAGGGTGACACGAAGGGCACGAAGACAAGCCAAGGACACGAAGGCCTCGCGGCTTCTCCCTTTGTGCCCTTCGCGGTCCTTTGTGTTCTTTGTGTCGCCTCTTTCTTGAATGCGCTGCGCGCAGGGCCTTGCCCCCCTGACGCAGGGTCAGTGTTTGCGGCGGGGGCGCGCGGCGCCATGGTGGGGGCAATCAGAACACCACGGGAGACGACGCCATGACCCTGCACACGCCGCTTTGCGACCTGCTGGAGATCCAGCATCCGATCATGCAGGCCGGCATGGGCGGGGTGGCCTATGCCGAGCTCGTCGCCGCGGTCTGTGAGGCCGGCGGCTATGGGGTTCTGGGCATGGCCGGCCGCTCGCCGGACTTCATCCGCGAGGAGATGCACAAGGTCCGCAAGCTGACCGACAAGCCGTTCGGCGTCGACCTGCTGGCCGCCTCGCCCGAGAGCCTGACGGCCTCGGTGGAGATCATCATCGAAGAGGGCGCCTCGTCCTTCATCGCAGGCCTCGGCGTGCCCATGCCGATCATGGAGAAGCTGAAGGCGGCCGGCCTCAAGGTCATGGTGGTGTGCGGGGCTGTGAAACATGCGGTCAAGGCCGAGCAGGCCGGCTGCGACGCCGTCATCTGTCAGGGCGGGGAGGGCGGCGGCCACACGGGCCTCGTCGGCACCCTGCCGCTGGTAGCCCAGGCCGTGGAGGCGGTGAAGATTCCGGTGGTGGCCGCCGGCGGCATTTCCGATGGCCGGGGGCTGGCTGCAGCCCTGGCGCTGGGCGCCCAAGGGGTGTGGATCGGCACCCGGTTCATCGCCTCGACTGAGGCCCATGCGGGCCAGGCCTATCGCGAGGCGGTCGTGGCCGCCCAGGACGTCGATACGGTCCGCACCCGCTGCTATTCGGGCAAGCCCATGCGGGTGATGAGCAACCCCTATGTGGCCGATTGGGAAAGCCGGCCCCAGGAGATCCAGCCCTTCCCCCTGCAGGCCATGCACTCGACCCAGACCGGGGTCATGGGAGGGATCGGCGGCCAGATCGAGGGGCTCGATCCCGACCGCTCCTGCTTCGCCATGGGCCAGTCGGCCGGCGGCGTCCACGACATCAAGCCGGCCGCCCAGATCGTCGCCGAAATGGTCGCCGAGGCCGAGGCCGCCATCGACCGCATGGCGCGCTTGCGGGGTCTGGTCCCGGCCTGACGCGGCCTGGCGTCAGGGGGCGGCCAGGAAGCCTTCGGGGTCGTTGGCGAGGCCGGCAAAGGCGCCCAGGCATCGCTGCCAGACGGCCACATGCTCGCGCAGGTCGCCCTCGGTCTGGGTGTCGGCGAGCAGCAGGCCATAGCGGATATCGACCTGGTCGCCCCGCATGACGGTGCGGCAGAGGATGTCGCGGCCGTTGAAGGCGTTCAGATGCTTCAGGGTCATGGCGCGCTTGTCGACGCTGGCCGAGAAGCCCAGCGCGCGGCAGGCCTGACCGGCCTCGTCGCAGCCGATGAATTCGGCGCCGAAAATGCCGCCTGGGGTCACCACATTGAGGCGGACCTGGCCGCCGTCGCGGCCGTCCATCTCGCCGCGGGCGCCCATGGCGTCCAGCACAGCGATCAGGGTGCTGGGGTCGCGGGCCTGGCTTTGCGCGTCGGCGGCGCCGGCGGCCAGGGTCAGCGCCAGGCCCATGGCCAGGGTCTTTGCAAAGCGACGTCGAACCATGATTTCGTCCCCCAAAATCCTCTGCTGATCCGCTAGCAGAACTGGACGTCCTGCGCGAGCATTCGCCCCTCAGGCGCGCCCCCGTGACAAGCTGGGCCTCGGGCCCCTAGATTGGCCCCATGCGCGCCGCCGCCCTGATCCTCGCCCTGTCCCTTTCGGCCCTGGCCCTGCCGGCCCAGGCGCAGGAACGCACGCCCGCCCAGCGCCAGACCCTGGCCGACATCGCCTATGTGCTGGGCGAGAGCCACGCCCTGCGCCAGGCCTGCGAAGGCGCCTATGACCAGTACTGGCGCGACCGCATGATGGGGGTGACCGACACCGAGGCGCCCGATGCGGCCCTGGATCGCCGGCTGAAGGAGGCCTTCAATTCCGGCTTCGCCAGCCGAAGGGCCGAGTTTCCCGAGTGCAGCCGCGCCAGCCGCATCGCCGAGGCGGCCGCCGCCCGCCGGGGCCAGGCGCTGGCCTCCAGCCTGGCGTCGGTCAGCCACCGGGTCGACCCGCGCGAGGCCGAGGCCCGCCGCAAGGCCCTGGAAATGGAGGCGATGGAGGCGATGGAGGAGGACCTGTCCCTCCGGCCGTGACGACCGGCCTCGCCCCAGGGGCGACCGGCCTTGACAGTCTTGGTCTCGCTCCCAATCTGGGCGCTGCGGGCCGGGCCCCTCTGACAGTCATGGTGACTGTGATGTCGGACCGCATCGAGGGCGCTCGATGACTGGGCTCGGACCGATCTTGTCGCATTGTGCGTTGGATCGTCTTGTTCGCCGCCCGGCCAGCGCGGGCGCCAGATGCGAAACGGGGCCTTTAGGCTCCCATGGAGACATCCGATCCCGATGATTATCGCCCTGCTCATTCTTGGCGGATTGATCTTGCTCGCCGTGGGCGGCGAATCCCTGGTCCGGGGGGCGGTCGGCGTCGCCCGCACCCTGGGGGTCTCGCCCCTGCTGACAGGCCTGGTGATTGTGGGGTTCGGCACCTCGACGCCTGAGCTGGTGACCAGCCTGATGGCGGCGCTCCAGCACTCCCCCGGCATCGCCGTGGGCAATGTGATGGGCTCCAACATCGCCAACATCCTGCTGATCCTGGGGGTGACCGCGGTCATCTCGCCGATCATGATCCGGCCGTCGGCCATCCGTCGCGACATGATCGTGCTGGCTCTGTCCTCGGCCGCCGCCCTGCTGGCCGTGCTGGCCGGCTTCATCGACCGGTGGTTCGGCGCCTTCCTGGTGGCGGTGCTGATCGCCTATATCGCCGTGGCCTATATCCGCGAGCGGGGCCGGATGGCCGCCGAAGACGCCGCCTCTGACGTGGCCCGTCCGAAGGCTGACTTGAGAGTGGTCGGCAAGTTCCTGCTGATGGCGGCGGCCGGGATCGCCCTCACCGTCCTGGGCGCGCGCCTGCTGGTCAGCGGCGCCATCGATCTGGCCGAAGGCTTCGGGGTGTCCCAGACCATTATCGGCCTGACCATTGTGGCCGTCGGCACGTCCCTGCCGGAGATGGTGGCCTGTGTGATCGCCGCCCTGCGCCGCCATTCCGACGTGGCGGTGGGCAATGTGATCGGGTCGAACATCTACAATGTGTTCGGCGTGCTGGGCGCCACGGCCATGGTCTATCCGATCCGCATTCCGCCGGAGATCGCCAGCCTGGACATCTGGGTGCTGCTGGGCGCCACGGGCCTGCTGGCGGTGTTCCTGCGCACGGGCGGCGGCTTGCAGCGGCTGGAAGGCGCGGCCTTCCTGATCGCCTACATCGCCTATCTGGGCTACCTGGCGCTCGGCTGATCAGACCCGGGCGGCCTGGGCCTCGCGCAGGCCCTTGCCCGCCAGGGCGTCGGCCCGCTCGTTCAGCACATGGCCGGCATGGCCCTTGACCCAGCGCCAGTCCACCTGATGGCGCAGGCGCGCCTCGTCCAGGCGCATCCAGAGGTCGGCGTTCTTCACCGGCGCCTTGGCGGCGGTCTTCCAGCCGCGGGCCTTCCAGCCGGGCAGCCACTCGGTGATGCCCTTCATCACGTACTGGCTGTCGGTGTGCAGCTCCACATGGCAGGGACGGTTCAGCGTCTCCAGGGCCTGGATGGCGGCCATCATCTCCATGCGGTTGTTGGTGGTGGCCGGCTCGCCGCCGCAGATCTCCTTTTCCTTGTCGCCAAAGATCAGGATGGCGCCCCAGCCGCCGGGGCCGGGATTGCCGCTGCAGGCGCCGTCGGTGAAGACCGTGACCTTGGGCGTCACGAGTCTGCCCCGAACAGGACGAGGTCGGCGGCGCTGCGGTGGACGGCCAGCTTGCGCTCGTACTCCAGCGGGTCCTTGGGGCGGACCAGGGCGCCGGCCGGGGTCGCCCCCCAGTCGTTCAGCCGGGTCAGGAAGAAGCGCATGGCCGCCCCGTGAGCCAGGATCGGCAGGGCGGCCCGCTCGGCGGCGCTCAGAGGCCGGTGGCGCTCATAGCCCGCCACCAGGGCCCGGGCGTTGGTGATGTTGAAGCTGCCGTCCGCTTCGAAGCACCAGGCGTTCAGCGCGACGGCGATGTCGTAGGCCAGCATGTCCACGCAGGCGAAGTAGAAGTCGATGGTCGCGGCGAACCGCTCGCCCTGGAAGAAGACGTTGTCGGGGAAGTAGTCCTCATGGATGACACCCCGCGGCAGGTCCTGCGGCCAGGCTTGGGCCAGCATTTCGAGGTCAGCGGAGATGGTGGCGGCCAGGCCCGGCTTGAGCCCCTCGGCGGCGGGCTTGAGGCGCTCGAACATGGGCGCCCAGGCCGGTTGTCCCAGGCTGTTCTCCCGCGTCATGGGAAAGTCGCTTGCGGCCAGGTGCAGCCGCGCCAGGCCTTCGCCCGCCTCGCGGCAGTGGATGGCCGAGGGCCTTCGCACGGACAGCCCGGGCAGGAAGGAGACGATGGCCGCGGGCTTGCCCCGGATCTCCTGGATCAGCTCGCCGTCCCGGCCGGGCATGGGCGTGGCGCACGGGTAGTCATGGTCAGCCAGCCAGCGCATGAGGCCAAGGAAGAAGGGCAGATCCTCGCGCTTCACCCGCCGCTCATAGATGGTCAGGATGAACCGGGCCCGATCGGTCTCCAGCAGGAAGTTGGAGTTCTCCACCCCCTCGGCGATGCCCTTGAAGGTCTGGGCCTGGCCCAGGTCGTAGCGGGCGAGGAGCTGGGAGAGCTCTTCATCGGAGATGTCGGTATAGACGGCCATGGCGCGGGCATGGGCGAGGCCGCTGGCGCGGTCAAGACGGCGAACGGCGCCCTGCCGATATTTCGGTCCGCGGACTAGGCCGACTCCGCTTCGCTGAGCACCCGGGGCAGCTTGAAGGTCACGGCCTCGCGGGCGGCTTCCTCCATCTCGATGGTCAGGTCGAAGCGTTCGGCCAGGCGGTCGATCACCCCCTGGACCAGGTCCTCAGGGGCCGAGGCCCCGGCGGTGACGCCGACCGTGCGGACGCCGTCGAGCCAGGCGAAGTCCAGGGCCTGGGCGTCATCGATCAGGTGGGCCGGGCAGCCGGCCCGGGCGCCGACCTCGGCCAGGCGCACCGAATTGGAGGAATTGGCCGAGCCGATCACCAGCAGAAGGTCGGCCCGGGTCGAGACCGACTTCACCGCCTCCTGGCGGTTGGTGGTGGCGTAGCAGATGTCCTCCTTGTGGGGGGCGGCCATCAGGGGAAAGCGGGCGCGCAGGGCTGCGACGATGCCGGCCGTGTCGTCCACCGAAAGCGTGGTCTGGGTGGCGAAGGCCAGATTGGCCGGGTCCTTCGGCGTGAAGGCCAAGGCGTCCTCCACGGTCTCGATCAGGGTCACCGCGCCGTCGGGCAGCTGGCCCATGGTGCCGATGACCTCGGGATGGCCGGCGTGGCCGATCAGCACGATCTCCTTGCCGGCCTCATGGTGGCGCTGGGCCTCCACATGGACCTTGGAGACCAGGGGGCAGGTGGCGTCGAGATAGAGCATCTGCCGGCGGCCGGCCTCGGCCGGCACCGACTTGGGCACCCCGTGTGCGGAGAAGACGACCGGCCGGTCGTCGGGGCATTCGTCCAGCTCCTCGACGAAGATGGCGCCCAGGCTGCGCAGTCGCTCGACCACATGCCGGTTGTGGACGATCTCATGGCGGACATAGACCGGCGCCCCGAATTTCTCGATGGCCCGCTCGACGATCTGGATGGCCCGGTCGACGCCGGCGCAGAAGCCCCGGGGGGCGGCCAGCAGGACAGTCAGGGGCGTGCGGACGGGGGAGGCGGTCATGGGGCGAAATCTAAGGGTTCTGCGCCCACGCCGCCAGCCGCGTTGCGGCCTCAATCGAGAACCATTAGTAGAGGCATCTCATGCGCGGTCCCACCGCGCCGACAGAGTTGGACGTTTTATGCGCCGTTCCCTGCTATCGGTCCTCGCCCTGGCGCTCGCCGTCACCTCGTTCCCCCTGGAGAGCGCGGCTCAAAACCGACGCGGCCAGGAGGCCGACGGACAGGAACAGGCTTCGGACCGCCGCCGCCGCGAGTCCGAATGGGGCGACCGTCAGGCGCCTCTGCCGCAGCTGCGCAACGCGGGCCCGTGCCCCTTCGCCAAGGTGCTGTATGACGCCGGCCGCTATGTGGAGTTCGAGGGCGGGCGCGAGGCTTCGGCCGCGGTGGGCTATTCCGGTGAGATCCAGGGGATTTCCGCCGGCTGCTCCTATGAGGACGATGAGCCGATCAAGGTCGCCATGGAGGTCCTGTTCGAGCTGGGCCGCGGGCCGGCCGCGCAGGGCTCTCAGAAGACCTATCGCTACTGGGTGGCCGTGACCAAGCGCAACGACGCGGTCATCGCCAAGGAATATTTCGACCTGCCGGTGTCCTTCTCCTCCGGGGAAGACCGCACCTATGTGCGTCAGATGCTCGAGGGCATCGTGATCCCGCGGGCCCAGCTGACCACCAGCGGGGCCAATTTCGAGATCCTGGTGGGTTTCGACGTCACCCCGCAGATGGCGGAATTTAACCGCGCCGGTAAGCGCTTCCGTATCGATGTCGTGACCGACGTCGCCACTGGGGCCGCCCAAGCCAACCCATGACCGATCTCAAGCGCGGCCTGGGGGAGGCGGTTTCGGCCGCCTTCGCCTCTGCGGGTCTGTCGGCCGAGCTTGGCCGTGTGACCCCGTCCGACCGGCCCGACCTGGCCGATTTTCAGTGCAATGGCGCGCTCGCCGCCGCCAAGCAGGCCCGGCGCGATCCGCGCGAGATCGCCGCCGGCGTGGTGGCCGAACTCGCCAAGGACCCGCGTCTGGCCTCCGTGGAGATCGCCGGGCTCGGCTTCATCAATATGCGTGTGGCGCCCGAGGCCCTGTCGGCTCGGGCCAATGAGATCGCCGCCGATCCGCGCTTGGGCGCCGGCGCGGTGGCCGCGCCGCGGCGGGTGCTGGTGGACTATGGCGGTCCCAATGTGGCCAAGCCGATGCATGTGGGGCATCTGCGCTCCTCGATCATCGGCGAGGCGATCAAGCGGCTTTACCGGTTCCGCGGCGACGAGGTGGTCGGCGACGCCCATTTCGGCGACTGGGGCTATCAGATGGGCCTGCTGATCGGCGCGGTCTGCGACGAGGACCCCTTCGTCGCCAGACTGGTCGAGCAGGTGAACGCCCGGTCCACGCCGCTGACGCCCGATGACGAGGCCCAGGCCTTCGCCGCCCTGGACGAACGGATCAGCCTGGCCGATCTCGACCGGCTCTATCCGGCCGCTGCGGCCAAGGGCAAGGAAGACCCCGACTACCGCGACCGGGCCCGCAAGCTGACCGCCGAACTGCAGACGCATAACCGGGGCTATCACCTGCTGTGGCGGCACTTCGCCAGGGTGACCCAGGTGGCCCTGGCCCGGGACTTCCACGCCATTGGGGTGGATTTCGACCTCTGGAAGGGCGAGAGCGACGCCGACCCCCTGATCCCTGACATGGTCAAGGACCTGGAGGCCAAGGCCCTGCTGGTCGAGGACCAGGGCGCGCGCATCATTCGCGTGAACCGCCAGGGGGACAAGCGCGAGCTGCCGCCCCTGCTGGTGGTGTCCTCCGAAGGCTCGGCCATGTATGGCACGACCGATCTGGCCACCATCCTGGACCGCAAGCAGAGCTTTGATCCCCACCACGTCCTCTATGTGGTGGACCAGCGGCAGGCCGATCACTTCGAGATTGTCTTCCGGGCGGCCTATCTCGCCGGCTACGCCGAAGAGGGCAGCCTGGAGCATATCGGCTTCGGCACCATGAACGGGACCGACGGCAAGCCCTTCAAGACCCGCGAGGGCGGGGTGCTCAAGCTGCACGACCTGATCGAGATGACCCGCGACAAGGCCCGCGAGCGTCTCAAGGAGGCCGATCTCGGCGGCGGGCTTGGCCCCGAGGCCTTCGAGGACACCGCCCACAAGGTCGCCGTGGCGGCGCTGAAGTTCGCCGATCTGCAGAACTTCCGCGGCACCTCCTATGTGTTCGACCTCGACCGCTTCACCAGCTTCGAGGGCAAGACCGGCCCCTATCTGCTCTATCAGGCCGTGCGGGTGAAATCGGTCCTGCGCAAGGCCGCCGACGAGGGCGCTGAGCCTGGCGAGATCGTCATCGCCGAGCCGGCCGAGCGGGAGCTGGCCCTGCTGCTGGACGCCTTCGACCAGGCTTCGGCTGAAGCCTATGAGCGCAAGGCGCCGAACTTCATCGCCGATCACGCCTATAAGCTCGCCCAGGCCTTCTCGCGGTTCTATGCGGCCTGCCCGATCCTGATCGCCGAGCCGCCGGTCAAGGCGTCGCGCCTGGCCCTGGCCGCAGCCACCCTGCGCCAGCTGGAGCTGGCCCTCACCCTGCTGGGTATCGAGACCCCCGAACGCATGTAGTCGCCCCAAATCCGAGGGGGTGGCGGCCCTGGACTTGACGGGTCTCTATTATTCTATAATCGTCGAATTATCGAATTCATCTGAGGGGGCGAACGGGTCGCCGCCGTGGGTGATGGCCAATCAGGAGTCTCTCATGAAGCGTCTGCATGTCCACGTCTCGGTCGAGGACCTCGACCGGTCCATCGGTTTCTACGCCACCCTGTTCGGCGCCGCGCCGGCGGTGGTGAAGGACGACTACGCCAAGTGGATGCTGGACGACCCGCGGGTGAACTTCGCCATCTCCACCCATGGGGCGCAGGCCGGCCTCGATCACCTGGGCATCCAGGTCGATGAGGCCGGCGAACTGGCCGATCTTTCCGCCCGGCTGAAGGCCGCCGGCGAGACGACCTTCGACCAGGAGAACGCCACCTGCTGCTACGCCCGCTCCGACAAGGCCTGGGTCAGCGACCCGGCGGGCCTGCGCTGGGAAACCTTCCACACCTTTGGCGAGGCGGTCACCTATGGCGAGGACGATGTGCCGGCCATGGACCAAACCCCTGCGGCGGCGGCCTGCTGCGGTGCGCCGGCCAAGGCGGAGCCGGCCCCCGCCTGTTGCTGAGGCGCCCCCGCCGGGCGGGTGGCTGCGCTGACTTTGCGCGTTGACTCCCGCCCGGCGATCGCGGAGTTTCCGCTCATCTCCTCGCGGGAGAGACCGGCCCTTCACGGGGTCGGCGCCGAAGGCGCAACCGCCCCGGAAACGCTCAGGCAAACGGACCGCGAAGAGCTGATGAACGCTGGAAAGCAGCCCGCCGAAGGTAGGGCTCGCCGAAGGAGCAATGGGCGCGGGCTCGCTTGTCCGCCTCTAAATCTCTCAGGCTCAGGGACAGCGGGGGCGCGTGTTGGGAATGGGCGACAAGGCCCCCGGCGCGTCGCAACATCAGCCGGAGACCCGCCGTGTCGGAAGAGACGCTAAAGAAGACGCCGCTCCACGCCGCCCATCTTGAGGCCGGGGCCCGAATGGTGCCCTTCGCCGGCTATTCCATGCCGGTGCAGTACAGGGACGGGGTGCTCAAGGAGCACCTCTGGACCCGCGAGAACGCCGGCCTGTTCGACGTCTCCCATATGGGCCAGGCGCGCCTGCGCGGGGTTTCGCC
This sequence comes from Caulobacteraceae bacterium UBA3198, assembly GCA_002363865.1. GTDB lineage: Bacteria > Pseudomonadota > Alphaproteobacteria > Caulobacterales > Caulobacteraceae > Phenylobacterium. The sequence continues at coordinate 183,505 of DEWY01000010.1, read as the reverse complement.
GCTCTCGGCCTTCGAAGAGGTGACGCCCGGCGACTTCATCGGTCTGAAGCCCGGCAAGCAGCGCTATTCGGTTCTTCTGAACAAGAAGGGCGGGATCATCGACGACCTGATGGCCGGCCGCCCCGATGACGACGGCCTGTTCGTGGTGGTCAACGGCGCCTGCAAGGAAAACGACTTCAAGGTCATCGACGCCGAGTTGGCGGGCCAGGTGCGAATCGATCGCCTGGAGGACCGGGCGCTGATGGCGCTGCAGGGCCCCAAGGCCGCCGAAGTGCTGGCCAATCATGCGCCCGACGCCGCAAAACTGGCCTTTATGGAGACCGCCGCTCTCCAGGCCTTCGGGGTCGACGCCATCATCTCCCGCTCGGGCTACACCGGCGAGGACGGCTACGAGATCTCCGTGCCGGGCGAGGCGGCTTTGCGCATCTGGAACACCCTGTTGGCCGATGAGCGGGTCCGACCCATCGGCCTGGGCGCCCGTGACAGCCTGCGCCTGGAGGCCGGGCTTCCCCTCTATGGCCATGACCTGGACGAGACGGTGTCGCCCATCGAGGCGGGCCTGGGTTTTGCGGTCTCCAAGAAGCGTCGCGACGCCCGGGACTTCCCTGGCGCCAGCCGCATCACCGCCGAGCTGGCGGGCGAGCTGACCCGGAAGGCCGTGGGTCTGAAGGTCGAGGGCGCCCCGGCCCGGGAAGGCGCCGAGATCGCCGACGCAGAGGGCGCGGTGGTCGGCGTCATCACCTCCGGCGGCTTTTCCCCCAGTCTCGGCTATCCCATCGCGTTGGGCTTTGTGCCGCCGGCCCTGGCTGCGGCTGGGACGGAGCTGAAGGTGATCGTGCGGGGCCGGGCCCAGGCCGCCCAGGTGGTCGCCACCCCATTCGTCCCCCATCGTTATGTGCGCAAGGTTTAGAGAAGGAACGTCCCGAGATGCGCTTCACCAAGGATCATGAGTGGGTTTCCCTGGACGGGGACGTGGCCACCATCGGGATCACCGCCTACGCCGCCGAGCAGCTGGGCGACGTGGTCTTCGTCGAGACCCCCGAGGTCGGCAAGAGCGTCACCGCCGGCGAGGGCCTGGCCGTGGTCGAGAGCGTCAAGGCGGCTTCGGACGTCTACGCTCCGCTGTCGGGGGAGGTGCTTGAGGCCAATACCGCCCTGGCCGAGGCCCCCGAAACCGTCAACCAGGCGCCGGAGGCCGAGGGCTGGTTCGCCAAGGTGAAGATCGCTGACGCCTCGGCCTATGAGGCGCTGATGGACCGCGCCGCCTACGACGCCTTCCTGGAGACCCTGTAAGCCCCATGCGCTACCTGCCGCTCACGCCCGACGACCGCGCCCAGATGCTGGGCGTGATCGGCGCTGCGTCCATCGATGACCTGTTCGCCGACGTGCCGGCCGCCGCCCGCAAGTCCGAGCCCTTCGATCTCCCGCACCATGCCGGCGAGCTGGAGGTCGAGCGTGAGCTGTCGGCCCTGGCGGGCCTGAACCGGGCGGCCGGCGCCGGGCCGTTCTTCTGTGGGGCTGGGGCCTATCGCCACCATGTGCCGGCGACCGTGGACCACATCATTCAGCGCTCGGAATTCCTGACCAGCTACACGCCCTACCAGCCCGAGATCGCCCAGGGCACCTTGCAGGTCCTGTTCGAGTTTCAGACCCAGGTCGCGGCCCTGACCGGCCTCGATGTGGCCAACGCCTCGATGTATGACGGTTCCACGGCCTGCGCCGAGGCGGTGATGATGGCCAGACGCGTCACCCGCCGGAAGCGGGCGGTGCTGTCGGGCGGCCTGCATCCTCACTACGCCGCCACCACCCAGACCATCGCCCATGCCGAGGGCATGGACATCGTGCGCCAGACCGTCGCCATCGACGCCGAGGCCGCAGTGATCGACGCCATCGATTCGGAAACCGCCTGCGTGGTGGTCCAGACCCCCAATGTCTTCGGCGTGGCCACCGACGTGACCAAGATCGCCGAGGCCGCCCATGCGGCCGGCGCCCTGCTGATCGTGGTGACCACCGAGGCGATCTCCTATGGCCTGCTCAAGTCGCCGGGCGAGATGGGCGCCGACATCGCCGTGGCCGAGGGCCAGTCCATCGGCAATGCGCTGAATTTCGGCGGTCCCTATATCGGCCTGTTCACCTGCAAGGAGAAGCTGGTCCGCCAGATGCCGGGCCGACTGTGCGGCGAGACCGTGGACGCCGACGGCCGCCGGGGTTTCGTGCTGACCCTGTCGACCCGCGAGCAGCATATCCGTCGGGACAAGGCGACCTCCAACATCTGCACCAATTCCGGCCTGTGTGCGCTGGCCTTCACCGTGCACCTTTCCCTGCTGGGCGAGACCGGCCTGCGGCAGCTGGCGGCCATCAACCACGCCAAGGCCCAGCATCTGGCGGCCTCATTGGGCGCCGTTCCTGGCGTCGAGGTGCTGACCAAGCGCTATTTCAACGAGATCGCCATCCGCCTGCCGGGCGATGCGACCCAGATGGTCGAGGCGCTGCTGGAGGATGGGATCGTCGCCGGCGTGCCCTTCGCCAGGCTCGACCCGTCCGCCGGCCTGGACGACGTCCTGCTCTGCGCGGCGACCGAAACGACCCTGGATGAGGATATCGACGCCTTCGCCCAGGCCCTGACCCGGAGGATCGGCTGATGACCATGCAGAATGTCGGCCGGCCCACCCGGCCCGAGGATGTTCAGCCTCTGAACTCCGGCTTCGCCTCCCTCACCGGCGGCCGCGGCCTGCTGCAGGACGAGGCCCTGATCTTCGAGCGGGACGGCTGGGGCAAGACCGGCGTCGACCTGCCGGCTGCTGAGGCCACCGCCGACGACCTCGGCGACCTGGTCCGCAAGAGCCCGATCGGCCTGCCTGGCCTGTCGGAGCCGGAAGCCATGCGCCACTATGTGCGCCTGTCGCAGAAGAACCACGCCATCGACCTGGCCCTCTATCCCCTGGGCTCGTGCACGATGAAGCACAATCCGCGCCTGAACGAGAAGATGGCGCGGCTGGCCGGTTTCGCCGACCTGCATCCCATGGCGCCTCTGCCGACGATCCAAGGGGCGCTGACCCTCATGGACCGGCTGTCACACTGGCTGAAGACGCTCACCGGCATGCCGGCCGTGGCCCTGTCGCCCAAGGCCGGGGCGCATGGCGAACTGTGCGGCCTGCTGGCCATCCGGGCGGCCCATGAGGCCAAGGGCGATCCCCGTCGCCGGGTGCTGGTGCCCACCTCAGCCCATGGCACCAATCCGGCCACCGCGGCTTTCGTCGGCTATTCGGTGACTGAGATCGCCCAGACCGACGATGGACGGGTGGACCTGGCCGACCTGGAGGCCAAGCTCGGTCCGGACGTGGCGGCCATCATGGTCACCAACCCCAACACCTGCGGCCTGTTCGAGCGCGACATCATCGAGATCGCCCGGCTGACCCATGCGGCCGGGGCCTATTTCTACTGCGACGGCGCCAACTTCAACGCAATCGTCGGCCGGGTGCGGCCCGGCGACCTGGGCGTCGACGCCATGCACATCAACCTGCACAAGACCTTCTCCACCCCGCACGGGGGCGGCGGGCCAGGCGCGGGCCCTGTGGTGCTGTCTGAAGCGCTGGCGCCCTTCGCCCCGGCGCCTTGGGTGGTGCATGGGCCTGAGGGCCTGACCCTGGTGGAGGAGACCGTCGAGGAAGCCGCTAAGGCCTTTGGCCGCATGAGCGCCTTCCACGGCCAGATGGGCATGTTCGTCCGGGCCTACGCCTATATGCGCAGCCATGGCGCCGATGGGCTGCGGCAGGTGGCCGAGGACGCCGTCCTCAACGCCAACTACATCAAGGCCCGGCTCTCCGGCGTGATGACCCCGGCCTTCCCCGAGGGGCCGTGCATGCACGAAGCCCTGTTCGACGATTCCTGGCTGGAGGGAACCGGCGTCACGACCCTCGACTTCGCCAAGGCGATGATCGACGAGGGCTTCCACCCGATGACCATGTACTTCCCGCTGGTGGTGCATGGGGCGATGCTGATCGAGCCGACCGAGACGGAGTCCAAACAGGAGCTCGACCGGTTCTGCGAGGCCCTGATCGCTCTGGCCCAGGCCGCCAAGGCCGGCGACGCCGACCGCTTCAAGGGCGCGCCCTACCTGGCCCCCATGCGCCGGCTGGACGAGACCCTGGCCGCCCGCAAGCCACGCCTGACCTGGAAACCGGAGGCAGGTGTGGCGCCGGCGCCGCTCGCTGCGGAATAGCAACAGCCGGGCCCGAAATGGGCCCAGCTGTCGCCTTACTTTCGGACGAACGCTGCACATATGAGGAAGACGCGCGGGAGCCTCGCCTCCCCGGATGGGTCCCACCCGCGCGTCATCCCAGGTTTTCAGCGTGTCTCTCGCCTTGTCCGCGCAGCCTCACGGCCGCACCGCCCCCAGAGCCCATGCCCGGCTGTCTCGCCGGCTGCTCCGGCTTGGGCTGACGGCGCTGGGCGGTCTGATCGTGCTGGCCGGCGTGCTGATCGCGCCCCTGCCGGGGCCCATGGGGCTTCCCGTGGCGACCGTGGGTCTGATCCTGATCCTGCGGAATTCCTACAAGGCCCGCCGGGCCTTTGTGCGCTTTCAGCGCGCGCACCCCAAGACCCTGCGTCCGGTGCGCCGCCTGTTGCGGCGCAGTCCCGAGGTGGGGCCTGTGTTCTGGCAGATGACGCTGAGGACCGAGCGCCTGCTGGTCCCGCGGCGCTACCGTGTGGCGATCCGCGGGCGGCGCCTGTTCAGACGCCGCCGCAGGTCTTCGACTATTGTAGCTTAGACGCCATCTGGCCGATGGCCTTGTCCACCAGGGGATCGGTGGTCGAGGCCGCCAGACGGCCGGCCAGTACGGTGCGCGCGGCCTCAGCGGCGAGCTCGGCGGCCGCGGCCTTCACGTCCGCCATGGCCTGAGCCTCGGCGGTGGCGATCTTGCGTTCGGCCATCTCGGTGCGACGGACGATCTGCTCCTCGAGCTTCACGGCCGCGTCCTTGCGCATGCGCTCGGCGTCTTCCTTGGCCTGGGCCAGCATGTCGGCGGCCAGGCGCTCGGTCTCTTCCCGCTGCGCCTTGATCTCGGTGAGCAGGCGCTCGGCCTCGGCCCGCAGGTTCTGAGCCTCGTCCAGCTCGGCCTGGATCCGCTCGGCGCGGGAGTCCAGAGCCTTGGCCATGGCCGCGGGCACCTTCAGATAGATCAGCAGCCCGAAGAAGATGAGGACGGCGACCAGAACCCAGAATTCGGGGGTCACGAAAAAGGACATCTCGTCTCTCTCCTCAGGCCGCGTTGCGTGCGATCGCGGCGTCCACCTCGGCGCGGGTCGGCGCCTGGCCGCTCAGCTTCTCGACGATGGCTTCAGCGGTCTCGGCGGCCAGGCTGCGCACATTGGACATAGCCTTCTCGCGGCCAGCCTGGATGCCGGCTTCGGCGGCGGCCAGACGCTCGTGCAGCTTGGCTTCCTCAGCCGCATTGCGGGTCTCGGCCTCAGCCTTGGCGGCGGCCTTGGCGTCAGCGGCGGTCTTCTGGGCGCGGGCGCGGGCCTGGGCCAGCTCCGCAGCGGCGGCGGCCGACTGGCGTTCAGCCTCGTCGCGGGCGGACCGCGCGTCAGCCAGATCGCCTTCGATCTTCGCTGCACGCGCCTCGATGGCGCCGCCCACCCGGGGCAGGAACAGCTTGGACAGGATGACGTAGAGAATGACGAAAACGATGAGCAGCCAGAAGATCTGGCCCGGCCAGTAGCCGAACTCGAACTGGGGCAGGCCAGACGAGCCGTGCTCGGCGGCTTCCGTGCTCTCGTGCAGATCGTAGCTCGTGGTGGTCGGCGGCGTCTCGACGATCGCCCCGCCCGGCTCAAGCTCTGGTGTGGTCTGGGCCATCAAGGCGCTCCGTTGGGTCTCCGCAGGGCCGTGCGAGGAATGCGGACCCCGACGACGGGGTCATGCGAAAGGCGGGCCGTTCTCCAGCCCGCCCCCCAACGCACGGATAGTCTCGCCTTAGGCGGCGAACAGGATCAGCAGCGCGACCACGAAGGCGAAGATGCCCAGCGCTTCGGTCAGGGCCATGCCCAGGAAGAGCATCGGGCGCTCGCCGGCCGAGGCCGACGGGTTGCGCAGGGCGCCGTTGAGGTATTGGCCGAACATGGTGCCGAGGCCGATACCGGCTCCGATCATGCCCAGCATCGCCAGGCCGGCGCCGATGTACTTAGCTGCAAGGGGATCCATCGAAAGTGCTCCGTGTAAGCGATGGGGTCGGGAAACGGGGTGAGCAGTCGGTCGTGATCAGTGGCTGTGCAGGTTCACGACGTCGTTCAGATAGACGCAGGCCAGCACGGCGAAGACGAACGCCTGCAGGAACGCGACCATGAACTCAAGGGCGGTGATGGCGACGGTGCCGCTCAGGGTGACCAGGGCGCCGACGATCCCCAGCGCGCCGAGCGCGCCGAGCGAGACGACGAAGCCGCCGAAGACCTTCAGGACGACGTGGCCGCCGACCATGTTGCCGAACAGTCGAAGGGCCAGCGTCACCGGGCGGACCAGGAAGGAGATGACCTCGATCACCACCACCAGGGGCAGGACGAAGAAGGGCACGCCCGAGGGGACGAACAGCTTGAAGAAGCCCAGGCCGTTGCGGGCGAAGCCCACGGCGATGACCACTGCGATCACCAGGACGCCCAGGGTGGCGGTCACCGCCAGCTGCGAGGTCGAGGTGAAGAAATAGGGGACCATACCCAGCAGGTTCATGGCCAGGATGAAGGCGAACAGGGTGAAGACGAAGGGGAAGTACTTCTTGCCTTCGTGGCCGATGATCGAGTCGGTCAGATTGTGGATCAGCTCATAGAGCATCTCGCCCACCGACTGTAGGCGGCCCGGCACCACGGCGGCCTTGGCCGAGGCCGCGGCGAAGAACAGGGTCACGCTGGCCGCGGCGATGATCATCCACAGGGCCGAATTGGTGATCGAGAGATCGAAGCCCGCAACAGCAGGAAGTTCGAGAACCTGTTGGATCTCGAACTGGTGCATCGGATCGGCCACGCCTCAGTCCCTCTTGTTCTGGCCAGGCCCCGCGGGCCAGCCGTCGTCGTCATCTTCATCGTCGTCGAAGGGGACCGAGGAAACCGGTCCGGCCTTCGCCGCCGCCTGCGCGCTCATGCGTCCCGCAGAGCGCGAGATCAAGAACATCGCCAGGGCGGTACCCACTAGCACGCCCAGGAGCAAGCCCCAGGGCGAGGTTCCGGCCCATTGATCGAAGAGCCAGCCAAGGCCAAGCCCTCCCAGAACACCCCCGATCAGCTCCGCCACCAGCTTGTAGCCGGAGCCGATCGCGCCCGTGTCGAACTTCCCGTTCCGGTCGCGCGCCGCGCGCTGGACGTTGACCGCGTCCAGCTGTGCGTCGAGACGCTTCAGCGCCTCTTGGTGCGGATCGGTCGGTTCCGACATGAGCGGATGGCGCCTTCCGGGGGCATGGGCGGCCGGCCGGCGCCCCTGGTTCGATCGCGGCGGAACCTAAAGGGGCGAGGGTACAGCGTCAAGGCGCTGGCGCCTGTGTCTAATTGTTTGATTTGTCTTGAGTATCGGCCTAGTCGCCCGATTCGGCTTCCGTGGCGCCTATTCGGCGGCCAGGGCCTCGGCCTGACGAAGGTCCACCGAGACCAGTTGCGACACGCCCCGCTCGGCCATGGTCACCCCAAACAGCCGGTCCATGCGGGCCATGGTCACCGGATTGTGGGTGATGGTGATGAAGCGGGTCTCGGTGCGGCTGCGCATCTCGTCGAGCATGTTGCAGAAGCGGTCCACATTGGCGTCGTCCAGGGGGGCGTCCACCTCGTCCAGCACACAGATCGGGGCGGGGTTGGCCAGGAAGACCGCAAAGATCAGGGCCGCAGCCGTCAGCGCCTGCTCGCCGCCGCTCATCAGGCTCATGGTGGCCATGCGCTTGCCCGGCGGGCAGGCGAAGATCTCGAGCCCCGCCTCCAGGGGATCGTCGGACTCCACGAGACGCAGTTCGGCCTGGCCGCCCTCGAACAGGGTCTGGAAGAGGGTCTTGAAGTGGCCGTTGATCACCTCGAATGCCGCGGTCAGTCGCTCGCGGCCCTCGCTGTTGAGCTCGTCGATACCCTGGCGCAGGCGGGCGATGGCGCCGGTCAGGTCGGCGCGCTCGGTCTGCATGGTCTCCAGCCGGGCCGCGCTCTCGCGGGCCTCTTCCTCAGCGCGCAGATTGACCGCGCCGATGGACTCCCGCTGCCGTTCCAGGGCGGCCAGATGGGCCTCCATGCCGCCGGCGTCGGCGGGAATGGCCACGGCCTCGTCGGCCAGCTGGCGGGCCAGGTCTTCCGGCTCCACCCGGGCGGTCTCGCGAATCTGCTCGGCCAGTTCGGCCAGGCGTTCGACCGCCGCCTCCAGCCGCGCATCCAGGGCGACCCGGCCTTCCCGGGCCAGGGCGGCGGCGGCGTCGGCGGCCCGCAGGCCCCGTTCGGCCTCGCCGCGGGCCGTCTCGCCGGCCTGCAGGGCGTCATGGGTCTGGGCCCGGCGGGCCTCGGCGGCGGCGAAGGCGTCCAGCAGGCTGATGCGCCGGCCCTCAAGCTGCTGCGGCGCTTCCCGGGCGAGGTCGAGGGCGCTGATGGCCCGCGCCCGGTCGCTCCCCAGAACCTCCAGGCGGTGGGCTGCGGCCTGCGCCCGGCGCGACCAGTCGTCCCGCTCGCGGATCAGGGTCGCCAGGCGTCGCGCCCGGCCATCCCGCTCGCGGGTCTCCACATCGAGGGCTGAGCGCGCCGCCGCCGCGGCTTCCCGGGCCGGGCCTGCCGCTGTCCGCGCCGCGGCCAGGTCCGCGCTCAGGTCCGCGGTCTCCCCCAGGACGCCGACCTCGGCCAGGACAGCGGCCTGGCCCGCCTCGGCCTCCGCAAGCTCGGCGGCGAACCGGGTGATCATGTCGTCGAGGGACTGGGCCTGGGCCTCGCGGCGGGCGTCCTCCCGCTCCAGCTTTTCGAGGGCCGCGCGCGCCTGGCCGAGGCGCTGCTCGCAGGCTGGCGGCTCGCGGCGGGCGGCCTTCTGGTCGGCTTCGGCCTGGGCCAGGGCCTGGCGGGCGGCGGCCAGGGCCTCGCGCGCCTGCTGGGCGGCCGGCGCCAGGGCTTCGATCTCGGCTTCCACCTCCGCCAGACGGGATTTCTGTTCCAGGCGGACGGCGGCCGGCTTCTTGGCCTCGGCCTTGGCGGTGAACCCGTCCCAGCGCCAAAGGTCCCCTTCGCGGGAGACCAGCCGGCATCCGGGGGGAATGCTCTTGGCCAAGGCCTCGCCCTGAGCCCGGTCGACCAGGGCCACATAGGCCAGACGGGCGGCGAGCTGTGGCGGGGCTTCCACGTGATCGCTCAGGGGCGAGGCGCCCGGGGGCCAGGCCGGTGGCGACGCCTGCGCGCCGGCCCAGTGGGCGGGCGCCTTGGGGTCCAGCGACGCTTCCAGATCATCGCCAAGGGCTGCGGCCAGGGCCATCTCCAGCCCCCGTTCAGGCCCCATGGCGTCCAGGGCCGGGGCGAAGCCGCCGCGCAGCTGAGGCGCGACGATCTGGGCCAGGGCCCGGGCCTCGGCGGTCAGGCGGGAAATCTGCTCGTCGTGTCGCCGCGCGGTCTCGCGAGCTTCGCCTTCGAGGGCCTGGGCCCGGCCTTGGGCCTCCTCGGCGGCGACCTGGGCCTGGCGGGCGGCGGTGAGCGCGGCCAGGGCTTCCTCGAAGGCCGCCCGCGCCGCGGCGATCTGCGGGTTTTCCAGGGGCCCCAGGGCGGCCCGTTCGGCGCGGGCCTGATCGAGCGTGCGCCGGGCGCGGGCCACGCGGCCCTCGGCCTCGCTGATCCGAGCGCTGGCGGCCCGGCGGCGGGCCTCTTCGGCGGCGGCGGCGGCGGCCAGCCGCTCGACCTGAGCGTCGGCTTCGGCCCGAGCGGCTTCGGCGACCGCCAGGGCGGCCTCAAGCTCGGGGATGCGTTCCGGGGCGCCGGACACCGCGGCCTCCAGGGCTGCTACCTCCTCGACCAGGCGGGACAGCGCGGCCTGGGAGTCCTCGGCCATCTGGCTCTCGCGGCCCCGGTCGGCGTCAATGCGGGCGATCTCCGCCTCACCCCGGGCGACCTCGGCGGCGAGGGCTTCGGCCTCGCGCTCGATGCGGTCCTTGTCGATGGCCAGCTTGCCCAGCACGGCGGCGGCGACGGCCTCAGCCTCCCGCAAGGGGGCGAGCGCGGCGTCGGCCTGGGCGGCGGTCGTGGCGGCGACGGCGGCGGCGCGGGTGGCGGCCTCGACCTCGCGGGCGGCCTCGCCGGCTTCGATCTTCAGTTGCTGAGCCGCCTGGGCCGCCTGGCTCCAGCGCGCATAGAGGACCGCGCCCTGCAGGGTGCGTATTTCGGCCGACAGCCGGCGATAGCGGTCCGCCTGGCGAGCCTCCCGGCGCAGGCGCGCCAGGCCCCCCTCCAGCTCCTGGGCGACGTCGTCGAGGCGGGCCAGATTGGCCTCGGCGGCCCGCAGCCGCAGTTCGGCCTCGTGGCGGCGGGAGTGCAGCCCGGAGACTCCGGCAGCCTCCTCCAGGATCAGGCGGCGGTTCTGCGGCTTGGCGGCGATCAGTTCGGAGATCTGCCCCTGACGCACCAGGGCCGGCGAATTGGAGCCGGTGGAGGCGTCGGCGAACAACAGCTGGACGTCCCGGGCCCGGACCTCCTTGCCGTTGATGCGGTAGGTTGAACCCGAGCCCCGGTCGATCCGCCGCACCACCTCAAGCACCGGGTGGTCGTTATAGGCCGCCGGCGCGCGGCGGTCGGCATTGTCGATGGTCAGGGTGACGTCGGCATGGTTGCGCGACGGGCGCTTGCCGGAGCCGGCGAAGATGACGTCGTCCATCCCGCCGGCCCGCATGGCCTTGGCGGAATTGGCGCCCATGACCCAGCGCAGGGCTTCCAGCAGGTTCGACTTGCCGCAGCCGTTCGGCCCGACGATCCCGGTCAGCCCCGGCTCGATCCGGAACTCCGTCGGATCGACGAAGGACTTGAAGCCGGTGAGCCGAAGCCGCTGGAAGCGCACGGGCGCCTAGGTCCCCCTCAGGCCTACTTCTGGGCCGCGGCGATGGCGGCGTCGATCTCGGCCATGGTCATGGCGCCTTCCTTGGCCAGCTTGCCGTTGATCATGAAGGTGGGGGTCGAGGTGATGCGCGCGTCCCGCTGGGTCTTCTCGATGCGGGTGTTGAGGGCGCGCAGGCCTTCCTCGCTGGAGATGCAGCTCTGGAACTGCTCCTCGGTCATGCCGGCCGAGCGGGCGATCCGCAGCAGGGTCCCGCGGACGTCGCCGGAGGTGAACATCTCCTGCTGGCTATGGAAGATGGAGTCGACGACGCTGAAATACTTGTCCTCGCCGGCGCAGCGGGCGAGCAGGAATCCGGCGGCGGCCACCTCGGCCGGCGGGGTCAGGAACTCCTTGAAGGTGTAGTGGACCTTGCCGGTGTCGATGTACTTTTCCTTCAGCTCCGGGAAGACCTCGTTGTTGAAGGTGGCGCAGTGGACGCAGCTCAACGAGGCGTACTCGACCATCTTCACCGGCGCATCGGGATCGCCCAGGCTCATATCGCCATCGGACGCGGCCGAGGACTGGCCCGAGCAGGCGCCCAGGAAGAGGGTCGCAGCGGCGACGGCCATCATAAGGCGGCGGCTGAGGTTCGGCATGGTGGTCGGCCCTTTGTGCATGAAGGTCGAGATTGTGAAGTAAAGCGCGATTCCCAGGGTCAGGCCCATGGCGCCTCTAGCCGTCAAGAACGGCCCTTAACCGACAATGTCAACGGCGGCCGGCGTTGCGCAGAACGCCGCGCCCGAGGGCCAGCAGAGCGCTCTTCAGGGGTCCGTCGGGCGCCAGGGCCAGACCCTGGCTGAGTTCGGCTTCCTGGGCGGCGTCCAGGGGGGCGTCCCGCTTGCGGGGCGGCTGGGGCGCGCTGGCGGGGGCGGGCCGCAGGGGGCCCTGGACGATCCGCAACCGCTCGACCGCCCCCGTCCCCAGGAACAGGTTCACCCGGGCCAGGATCTCCGGCGCCTGGTGCTGCACCAGGGCCGCGGCGGGGCCGGCCACCCGGATCTCCAGGGTGGCGCCGGCGCCGTTACGGCCCTTGACCAGCTTCACCGGCTCGGTGCGCCGGGCGATCTGTTCGCCGACAATCTCCCGCCAGCGGGCCTGCAGGGCGCCGGGCCCCTGGCCGAAACGCGCGTCGAGCTCACGGATCAGCTTGGACAGGCCCCGTCCAGCCGGCGGCGGCGGCCGCGGCGCTGGCCGCGTGCGGCGGCTGGCCAGGATGGCGCGGGTCTCTTCTAGGTCGGGCAGGGGGCGGGGCGGCATGTCGCCCTGAGGATACAACGGGATGCGGCGCGCGCGGAGTCCCCCTGCCCAAGGGACGCAAGAGGTCCTAAGTCTGACGCCGTGACCCCTGAACAGATCCGCCACAGCCTCCTGTCCTGGTACGACGCTCACGCCCGCGACCTGCCCTGGCGCACGGGGCCAGCGGCCGGGCAGGTCGGCGTTCGTTCCGACCCCTACCGGGTCTGGCTGTCGGAGGTGATGCTGCAGCAGACCACCGTGCCGCACGCCGCCCCCTATTTCCTGAAGTTCACCGCCCGCTGGCCGACCGTGTCGGACCTAGCCGCCGCGCCGGATGACGAGGTCATGGCCGCCTGGGCGGGACTTGGATACTACGCCCGGGCCCGCAACCTGCTGGCCTGCGCCCGGGCGGTGGCCAACGACCATGGCGGGGTGTTCCCGGACACCGAGGCGGTCCTACGCGCGCTGCCGGGGCTTGGCCCCTATACGGCCGCGGCGGTGGCGGCGATCGCCTTTGATGAGGCGACGAATGTGGTCGATGGCAATGTGGAGCGGGTGATGGCGCGGCTGTTCGCCGTGGAGACGCCCCTGCCGGCCGCCAAGCCGGAACTGAAGGCCCTGGCCGCCGCCCTGGTGCGCGATGGGCGCTCCGGCGACTGGGCCCAAGCGTTGATGGATCTGGGGGCCACCATCTGCCGGCCCAAATCGCCCCTGTGCGACCGCTGTCCCCTGACAGCCGCCTGCGCCGGCCTCGCCTCAGGCGCGCCGGAAACCTATCCGCGCAAGACCGCCAAGGCCGCCCGGCCCCATCGGCACGGGGTGGCCTATATCCTGACCCGCGGGGAAGAGGTCGCCCTGGTGCGCCGGCCGCCAAAGGGGCTGCTGGGGGGGATGCTCGGCCTGCCCACCAGCGACTGGCGCCCGGCGCCCTGGTCGGACGCTGACGCCCTGGCCCAGGCTCCGGCGTCGGCGGAGCGCGGCGCCGGCGAGGTGGAGCACGTCTTCACCCACTTCTCCCTGACCCTGCGGCTGTTGCGGGCCGACGGCGAGGCGGAGGGTCTGATCTGGACGGCGAGGCGGGACCTCGACGCCCTGCCCAGCGTCTTCCTGAAGGCGGCGAGGGCGGGGCTGTCAAACCTGCTGTAGGCGAGGGGGCCGTTCCCTTAGGCCGCCGCGGCCGGGGCGTCCTTGCGCATCTTGATCCGCAGGACGTCGATGGGCGCCAGGCCCGCATCGGTCTTGAAGTGCCAGTAGGTCCAGCCGTTGCAGGCCGGCGCCGACTGGACCATGGCGCCGACCTTGTGGATCGAGCCGGTCATGTCGCCCACCGCCAGGCTGCCGTCGGCGCGGACCCGGGCGGCCCGTTCACCCTTGGGGCAGTAGAGCACGTCGCCGGGGCGCAGCAGGCCGGCCTCGACGATCTGGCCGAAGGGGACGCGGGGCTCGGAGCGCTTGGAGCCGGTCACCTGGACGTCTTCGGGGGAAACCGGGATCACCTTGGAAATGCGGGTCTTGGCGACGGCGATGTACTCGTCTTCCTTCTCCAGCCCGATGAAGCGCCGGCCCAGCCGCTTGGCCGCAGCGCCAGTGGTCCCGGAGCCGAAGAAGGGGTCGAGGATCAGGTCGCCTGGCTTGGTCGAGGCCAGGATCAGCCGGTGCAGCAGGGCCTCGGGCTTCTGGGTCGGATGGGCCTTGGCGCCGCTGGCGTCCTTGATGCGCTCCTCGCCGGTGCACAGCGGGAAGGTCCAGTCCGAGCGCATCTGCAGCTCGTCATTGGCCATCTTCATGGCGTCGTAATTGAAGGTGTAGCGGCGCCCACCCCGGGATTTGGCCGCCCAGATCAGCGTCTCATGCGCGTTGGTGAAGCGGGTGCCCTTGAAGTTCGGCATAGGGTTGGTCTTGCGCCACACCACGTCGTTCAGGATCCAGAAGCCCAGGTCCTGCAGGGTCGCCCCGACGCGGAAGATGTTGTGATAGCTGCCGATCACCCACAGGGCGCCGTCGTCCTTCAGCACCCGGCGGCACTCGGCCATCCAGGCCTTGGTGAAGGCGTCGTAGGCCGCGAAGCTCTCGAACTGATCCCAGTCGTCGTCGACGGCGTCGACCTTAGAATTGTCCGGCCGCAGCAGGTCGCCGCCCAGCTGCAGATTGTAGGGCGGGTCGGCGAACACCAGGTCGACAGACCCCGAAGGGAGCTTCTTCAGCTCCTCGATGCAATCGCCCTGGATGATGGTCTCGGCGGGAAAGCTCATGGACGCCCCTCGGATCTACAGAAGGGAATCTTCTCCCATCGTGGTGAAGGGGCCGTTTCGAAACGTGGTGAACGAGGGATTAAGTCGGCGGGGCCGGGGGAGCCGCTGGGGTTGCGCCGCGTTGAGGCTGAATGAGCTCCACCCTGCTAGTGCTCCTCGGGAGCGTCGTCCTGCTTTTGGCGGCCTGGGACGTCTTCATCACCACACTGACCCTGCGGGGCGGGGGGCCCGTGGTGCGAAGGGCGACACGCCTGGTCTGGTCAGGTCTGCTGGCGCTCCACCGGCGGGGCTGGCGACCTGGCCTGTTGAGCTTTGGCGGAGGCCTGGCCGTCGCGCTCAGCCTGGGTGTCTGGGTGATCCTGCTGGCCGCAGGCTGGTGCCTGATCTTCGCCGGCCTGCCGGGCGCCGTGATCGATGGGTCCAGCGGCGCGCCGGCCGATCTGCTTTCACGCCTCTATTTCGCGGGCTTCAATCTCTTCACCCTCGGGGTGGGCGACTATCGCCCGTCAGGCCCCCTGGCCCAGGCCCTGACCGTCGCGGCCTCGGCGAGCGGGCTTCTCGGCATCACCTTGGCGATCACCTATCTGGGGCCGGTGGCTTCGGGCGGGGTCAGCCGCCGGGCGCTGGCCGGCGAGATCAGCCTTCTGGGCCAGACGCCTGACGAGATCATCGAGGCGGCCCGGGCCCAGGGGGCCGACCGGTTCGCCGCTCGACTGGAGGGCCTGGCTCCAGCGATCCTGAAGATGGCCGAGCAGCACCTGGCCTATCCGGTGCTGAGCTACTTCCACTCGCCCCAGCCGCGACTGGCCCTGCCACTTCGTCTGGCGGGGCTTTACGAGGCCCTGCTGGCGCTCAAGTGCGGCCAGGAAAACCACGCCAAGGCCGTCCGCGACTACGACTCGGTGCTGGAGGCGATTGAAATCTATGTCCGGCGTCTGGGGCGCGAGGCGGCGGACCGGAAGACGACCCCCGAACCACAGGCCACGGATCTTTGCGGCGTGGCCGCCGACTCTGAGCCGTCGAGCACAGGACGAGACTCCACCGCCATAACCCGGCGCCGGCTGCGCGCCATGGTGGAACGCGACGGATGGACCTGGCGCGATGTGTCTGGCGACGCCGCTGAGGGCCCCTTGCCGCGCGTCTAGCCTCCCGCCAGGGCGGCCAGTTGCGCCAGGGTGCGGACAAGCTCGCTCTGGCGGCGCAGGCCAAGCTTGTCGAAGATGGCGCGCAGCTGATTGCGGACCGTGTTGATGGAGATGTCCAGGTCGCGGCCAGCCTCAGCCAGGGTCAGGCCGGCCTGGAGCTTCAGGGCCAGGCGCGTCTCCGCGGGCGTCAGGCCAAAGCTGCTTGTCAGTGCGTTGGCCAGGGCCTCGGCGCGGGCGGGCGGGGGCAGAACCAGAGCGTGACTGGGACCGAAACCTGACAGCAGGGCGAAGATGGGGCCGCCGCCGTCGGCTTCGAACCGGATGATGACTTCCCCCAGGCCATCCAGCCGCAGACGCTGTCTCGCCGCAGCCAGGGCTTCGGCGCAGGCGGCGTCTCGGAAGGCCAGGCGGTCTCCTTCGATGGCGCCGAGCATGGCGCCAAACTGGGCGACCCCGGCGGGGTTGCCGCCCAGGACCCGATCGCCGCAATCGACCACGAGCACCGCGCCGCTGGTCCGGGTCAGCTGCGGCGCCAGGGCCCAGGCGGTCGAGACGGGGGTGTGGGGCCAGGCGGCCAGGGTCTGGTGCGTCATGATGGCCGACGATGTGGCCACAGCAGCTTTCCCGGAATCCCCGGTTGGGGGGTCAGGTGAGGCCCGCCACCACCTCGGCGACCATCTCTGGATGCGAGGCGTGGATCAGGCGGCCAGCCTCAGGAACCCGGATCACGCGATGGCCGGGCAGGGCTCCGTCCCACACCTCATCGCCCTCGCCGGGCAGATAGAGGACGTCCTGTTCGCCCAGAAGCCGCGTCCAGGCTCGGCCGTCCGCCACCGCCTGCGGACGCCAGCCCACATAGGCGCTCTGTTCCTGGATGAAGCCCCAGGGGGTGGCCAGGGCGGCCAGACGCGCCGAGGCCACATAGTCGGCGAGAATGCGTGGATCCTCCAGGGCGGCGAGGTCGGACGGGCTCGCCTTGACCGCCTCTCGCAGGATTCCAGCCATGGACTTCGGGCTGGCGCGTCGCACCAGGAAGGCGGCGATAGGTTCGATCAACTGTGGTTGGGTGGAGATCATCCGCTTGGCCATGTTCATCAGACCATCCCATCGGGTGTCGACCTCATAGGGCCGGAAGGGATTGAGCAGGACGCCGCCAGCGAACAGGTGCGGATAGGTCTCGGCGAAGCGCAGCGCGGCGGCCTCGCCGCCGCGGCAGAGCAGCCGCACCGGCTTCAGTTTCAGCGCCTCGACCACCAGAGCCATGTCGGCGGCGGCGCGGGCCACGGCGGCTTCGGCTTCGCCCTGGGGAGGATCGGTCAGGCCAAAGCCCGGCCGCTCGATGGCGATGGGGCGCAGGCCGCGGCGTTGCAGCGCCTTGATCAGCCCCCGGTCGATCAGGCTGCCCGTAAGGGCGCTATGCATCAGGAAGGTTGGCGCGCCGCTGGCCGGTCCATAGTCTGACAGGGCGACCCGGCCGCCGGCTTCGGGACGGCCCAGCAGGCGCAGGGGCCGCAGTTCGTCGGCCTGGGCGGCATGGGCCAGGTTGTCGGCGCCGGCCACCGCCAGGAGGACAGAGGCCTGGACGGCCACTTCGCTAAGGGCGCCGGCGGTGCGGACGCCAAGGCTCTCGAACAGCCGCTTGAGCTCGGCCTTCACCACGTGTTCGCTGATCTGCAGGGTGGCTGCGATCTCTGGCCGGGTCAGCCCCAGGGCCACCAGCCGGCACACGGCCGCCTGCCGCAGCGTTAGACCAAGGGCAGGCGCGAGCAGACCGATCTCCGCCAGGTCGAACTCCCCTACGCCAGCGGCCATGTGCAGCCGGCGGACCAGATCGGCCTGGCGGCGGGCGCCGGCCTTGCGCAGCGCCGCGGCGATCGCCTCGCGGGCGGTCTCATAGGCGACGCCCGCCGTCCGGGCGGCCGCTCTCAGATTGTCGTTCCCCAGCAGGGCTGAAACCACCCGGGTTTCCAGGGAGGTCAGGCGCCAGCCCTCGCAGGCCCGCCGGATCAGGCTGGGATGGGCGAAGGGATGGTAGGCGAGGGCGACCCACTGCGCCTCGTCTGCTGCGGCGGCGACGGCCGGCGACAGGGGCCAGCTCCGGGCGACCAGAGGCGCGGCGATCAGCAGGACCGCAACCGAGCCATCCTTGCAGACCTTCGCCACGAGGCGATAGGCCCCGAGGGCCGGGGCGGCCTCCAGCCCCGGATCAGGCCCGAAGGTCTCCACGAAGGCGGGGTCGGCCACAAGGAGGCGACCAGAGCCGGAAAAGGCCGCGCTGGCCAGGGCCTGGGCGGGTAGGGACAGGGGCGCCCCCGCCGCCGGCGCATCTTCCGACACGCGGGCGATCGAGGCCAGAAGGCTCTCAGCCCCCGGCTCGCCGGTTGCGGGTCCCGCCGCCAGCGTACGCTTTTTCCCTGGCTGCATGACCGCGGCCAAGCCCCTGTTCACGCCAACACGTCCCGGCTGTCATTCGCGGAGGACGAAGCCTGAAGGTCAAGAGCCGTCGATCGGCGAACCCGGGTCGCGATCAGCCCTGCAGGCCTTCGGCCACGGAAACGGTGAGATCGCCTGCGATCTTCTCGCCCCTAAGCACCTTCTGAACCGGCGCCCAGCTGGCGCGGTGGATCTCGCAGGGACCCAGGCGCTCCAGGGCGTCGATATGGACGGGCGCGCCATAGCCCTTGTGGCCAGCGAAGCCGTAGCCGGGATAGCGTTCGTCCATCTCGATCATCAGCCGGTCCCGGGCGACCTTGGCCAGGATCGAGGCCGCGGCGATGGACAAGGACTTGCCGTCGCCGCCGATCACCGTCTTGACCGGGCAGGGCAGCTTGAAGGGATAGTTGCCGTCCACCAGGGCGAAGACCGGGGTCACATCCAGGGCCTCGATGGCCCGGCACATGGCCAGGCCCGCAGCGTGCAGAATGTTGAGCTCGCTGATCTCGTCCACCGAGGCGAAGCCGACGCCCCAGGCGATGGCTGAGGCCTTGATCTCGATCTCCAGGCCTTCGCGGGCCTTGGCGGTCAGCTTCTTGGAATCGTTCAGGCCTTCGGGAATGCGCGCCGGATCGAGGATCACCGCGCCGGCGCTGACCGGGCCAGCCCAGGGGCCGCGGCCGGCCTCGTCCACGCCGCACACAGGCGTCGGGCAGGCGGTCTCCAGCAACAGGTCCGGGACGACGAGAAGGGGGGCGGGCTTGCGGGCCATCAGGCGCTCATAGCCGCGACTTCGTCGTGACGGAAGCAGCAGGTGAGGTGATCGTTCACCATGCCCACGGCCTGCATGAAGGCGTAGACGATCACCGGGCCGACAAACTTGTAGCCCTGGGCCTTCAGGGCCTTGGACACCTCGACGGCCAGGGGCGTCTGGGCCGGAACCTGGCCAAACTCGCTCCACTGGTTCTGGATCGGCTTGCCGTCGGTGAAGGCCCAGAGGAAGGAGGACAGGTCCTGTCCCCGCTCTCGCATGTCCAGATAGATGCGCGCACTGGCGATGGCCGCATCTATCTTGGCGTTGGAGCGCACGATGCCGGCGTCCGCCATCAGTCGCGCGCGGTCGGCCTCTCCGAAGCGGGCGACGATCTCGGGATCGAAGCCGGCGAAGGCTTCGCGGAAGGCCTCGCGCTTGCGCAGGATGGTGATCCAGGAAAGCCCGGCCTGGAAGCCGTCGAGCACCAGCTTCTCCCACAGCGCGCGGGCGTCATACTCCGGCACGCCCCAGTCGGTGTCGTGATAGGCCTCGTACAGCGGATCGCCCGCCATCCCGCGCCAACCGCATCGAATCAGCTCGCTGCTCATGGGCCAAGTCTCGCCGGGGCCTTCCGGGCTCGCAAGCTTCGGCGCGTTCCGCTCACGCCAAACACCCTTTTCCGTCATGGTCGGGCTTGACCCGACCATCCATGAACACCAGAGAACGGCCGTGTGCATGGGCCCTCGGGGCGAGCCCGAGGGCGACGGTGATTATGGGTTGAGCGCTCGCTCAAACCAGCCCGGCCGCACCACCCGCACCGGACGACCATCCACGGTGAGGTCGGCGCCTTCGATGCGATCCAGGCGTAGCGACGCCATGGCCAGGCCGTCCGCCCCGCTGAGCACCGCGCCGGCCCGCAAATCACCGGCCAGCACCTCGGCGCCCGGCGCAGGCGCTTCGCCCTCGAAGGCGATGGGCAGGAACCGGGTCTTCACCGTGCCGCGGCGCTTCATGCGCGAGGTGGTCTCCTGGCCAACGAAACAGCCCTTCTTGAAGTCGATGCCGTTCAGCAGGTCGAAATTGGCCTCGATGGGATAGGTCTGCTCGATCCCCCAGTCGGCGGGCCCCGGCACACCCAGGGACCGGGCGAAGGCGGCGTAGTCGGCCTCATCGCCCTCGGCCGCGCCCAGCGGGGCAGGCAAACTATAGCCCCGCCAGCCCAGCTCCGGCAGCCGCGGATCAGCCAGCCAGCCCTCACCTGGGGCCTCACCCTGTCCGAACAGGACGGCGACCTCGGCCTCGTCGGGGGCGATCGTCACCTTGGCGCGCAGGCGATAGATCATCAACCGCTGCAGGATCACGTCCCGGTGCTCTGCGGCCACGTCCAGCCAGCAGCCGTCTTCGCGGCCGATCAGGAACAGGTCGTAGAGCACCTTGCCCTGGGGGGTCAGCAGGGCGCCGAAACGGATCTCGTCCACCGCCAGGGTTTCGACATTCTGACTGATCAGATTGTGCAGGTAGTCCCGCCAGTCGGCCCCGCCCAACGCGATCACGGCGCGGCTCACAAGGGGGGCATAGCTCAGGGACTGGACCATGGTAGGGCACTTAGGATCGCGGCGCCTCGCGCGCCAGCCAGAGGCCCTCTATAACCGGCCGATGACGCAAGGGTCCTTTCCCATTCTGTTCATCACTGCGACCCGGATCGGGGACGCGGTGCTGTCCTCTGGCCTGCTGGCCAAGCTGCGCGAAGAGATTCCCAACGCCCGCTTCACCATCGTCGCCGGGCCGGCGGCCGCACCGCTGTTTGCGGACACGCCGGGCCTGGACGAGGTGATCGTCTTCCAGAAGGCCCGTAATGGAGGCCACTGGCTGGCCCTGTGGAACAGGGTCCGTCACAGGCGCTGGGGCCTGGTGGTCGATCTGCGCGGCTCGGCCATGGCGAGCTTCGTGCGGACGAAACGCCGGGCCATCTTTCGCCGCCAGCCGGGGCCTGCCGTCCACAAGGTGATCGAGGCCGCCCGCCTGCTGAAGCTGGAGGACGAGCCGCCGGCCCCGCACATCTTCACCAGCCCGGAAACCGAGGCCGCCGCCGCCGCCCTGACCCGGGGCGAGGGGCCGATCCTGGCCCTGGCGCCGGCGGCCAACTGGGTGGGCAAGACCTGGCCGCTGGAGCGCTTCGCCCAACTCGCCATTCGCCTGTTGGGGGAGGGCGGCGCCCTGCAGGGCGCGCGGCTGATGGTGCTGGGGTCGCCGGACGACAGCGGCGTCGTGGCCTCTCTCAGGCATG
Source organism: Caulobacteraceae bacterium UBA3198 (assembly GCA_002363865.1). Taxonomy (GTDB): domain Bacteria; phylum Pseudomonadota; class Alphaproteobacteria; order Caulobacterales; family Caulobacteraceae; genus Phenylobacterium. Next base: position 162,324 of record DEWY01000010.1, on the reverse strand, counting down.
TGGTCCCCAAGGCCCGGTTCATCGACCTGGTGGGCAAGACCGACCTGCTGACCGGCTATGCGGCGCTCCGGCATGCCCGGCTGTTCGTCGGCAATGATTCAGGGCTGATGCACATGGCCGCGGCGGCCGGCGCGCCGACGCTGGGCCTGTTCGGCCCGTCGGACGACACCCTCTACGCCCCCTGGGGCCCGCACACCCGCGTGGTGCGCGGCGCTCGCAGTTTCGAACAGATTCGCCTGCAGGACCCCGACCTCAACCAGAGCTTCTGTCACATGATGGATCTCAGCGTCGACACGGTGGCCCAGGCTGCTAATCAATTGCTGAAGCAGACGGAGATGAGCCATGGCCGCCACCTATGACCTGATCGTCCATGGGGGCGAGGTGGTGAACCACGATGGTCGCGGTGCCGCCGACATCGGGGTGCGCGGCGGCAAGATCGTCGCCATCGGCGACCTCGCCCAAGCCTCGGCGGCCGAGCGCTTTGACGCCACGGGTCTCCACGTCCTGCCGGGCGTCATCGACACTCAGGTGCACTTCCGCGAGCCGGGCCTGGAGTGGAAGGAAGACCTGGAGAGCGGCTCGCGCGGGGCGGTGCTGGGCGGCGTGGTCGCCGTCTTCGAGATGCCCAACACCGAGCCCACCACGACAGATCCCGACGCTCTGGCCGACAAGCTGGCCAGGGCCAAGGGCCGCATGCACTGCGACCACGCCTTCTATGTGGGCGGCACGCATGAGAATGCGAGCTTCCTGGGCGAGCTGGAACGGCTGCCCGGCTGCTGCGGGATCAAGGTGTTCATGGGCGCGTCGACCGGCACCCTGCTGGTGCAGGACGATGAGGGCGTCGAACAGGTGCTGCGCCATGTGAACCGCCGGGCGGCCTTCCATTCCGAGGACGAATACCGCCTGGCCGATCGCCGGGGCCTGGCGCGCACAGGCGACTGGACCAGCCATCCCGAGGTGCGCGACGCGCAAGCCGCTATCGAGTCCACCGAGCGCCTGCTGCGCATCGCCCGCAAGCTCGGCAAGCGCATCCACGTCCTGCATGTGACCACCGCCGAGGAGGTGGAGATTCTGGCCCGCCACAAGGACGTGGCCAGTGTCGAGATGACCCCCCAGCACCTGACCCTGGAAGGCCCCGAGGCCTATGAGCGGCTGAAGGGCTTCGCCCAGATGAATCCGCCGATCCGCGAGGCCCGCCACCGGGCCGGCCTCTGGCGGGGGCTGGCGGCCGGGGTCACCGACGTGATCGGCTCCGACCACGCCCCCCATACCCGCGAGGAAAAGGCCAGGCCCTATCCCGCCTCGCCCTCGGGCATGCCGGGCGTCCAGACCCTGGTGCCGGTCATGCTGACCCATGTGGCCGACGGGCGGCTGTCCCTGGAGCGCTTTGTCGACCTGACCAGCCACGGCGCCAACCGGCTATTCGGCCTGGCCGACAAGGGTCGGCTGGCGGTCGGCTATGACGCCGACCTGACCATCGTCGATCTGAAGGCCCGGCGGACCATCACCCACGCCGCCCAGGCCAACCGCGCCGGCTGGACTCCCTTCGACGGCATGGAGGCCAAGGGCTGGCCCATGGCGACCATCATCCGCGGCCGGGTGATCATGCGCGACGACGAGGTGGTGGCCGAGGGGACGGGAGAGCCCGTCCGGTTCGCCGAGACGTTGTCGGTCTAGGGGCGGCTGCAACCAGACGTTGGCGGCCGTCACATTTCCATGCCAAGCTCTGCCTTAAGGGGACGGGGAGCTTTCAAGTCATGCCGGAATCGATGGCCGCGCCGGAGGCGGCGGGAACGCCCTTGCGCCTGGAACAGCGGGCGAAACTCTCATCCTATCTCGGGCTAAGCCTGAAGAACGGGCTGTTGAACCTCCTGACCCTGACCCTCTACCGGTTCTGGGGCAAGACCGAGGTCCGCAGACGCATCTGGTCCTCGACCTATCTCAATGACGAGGCCTTTGAGTACACCGGTCGCGGCATGGAGCTGTTCATCGGCTTCCTGATCGCCACCGGCCTGACCGCGGTCTTCCTGCTCTTTGTCTTCGGCGTTCAGCTCCTCGGCCCCTTCGCCGCCCTGCTCATCCTGCCGATCTATGTAGGCCTCATCGCCCTGATCGGTTTCGCGATCTTTGCGGCGTTCCGTTACCTGGCCAGCCGCACCGCCTGGCGCGGGGTGAGATTCCATCTGACGGGGTCGGCCGCCAGCTACGGCCTGAAGTATCTCGGCCTGATGCTCCTGGCCGGGATCACCCTGGGGTGGGCCTGGCCGTTCGTCGAGCGCAGGCTCGCCGAGCCGCTCTGGGCGAATCTTCGCTTCGGCGACCGCCCCTTCCGGTTCAGCCTCGTCGCCGCCCGCAAGGAGAACGTCTATGGCCCATTCGCCTTGATGTGGTTCGGTGCCGTCGTCGGCTACGCGATCTTGCTTGCGCTCGCTGCGCCTTGGCTCCGTTGGGCTGCGCAGTCACAATCTATGACCGACCCCGCGGCCCTCGCCCAACTCTCTCATGCGGAGAGCAGACTCGGTGTCCTGTTCAGCCTCTTGTTTCTCCTCTTTCTGCTGATCAGCCTGCCGTACCGGGCGGCGATGATGCGCTCGGTGGCCCGGGGCATCCAGTTCGACGGCGCCAGGGTGCGGCTGAAGATCGGCGCTCTGGCCGTGGGCTGGCTGTATCTCGGCAATGTCCTGTTACTGCTGTTTTCCCTCGGCTTTCTGATGCCGCTGGTGCAGGCGAGGTCAGCCAGATTCATCCTCAACCGCCTGGTCCTGGAGGGTGGGATCGATTTCGCCGCTATTCACCAATCGCCCGAGTCCGGCCCCCGGCAGGGCGAAGGCCTCGCCGACGCCTTCGGCCTTTCGATCATCTGAGCATGCGCGCCAAGGCCCATGATGGTGAGACCGCCGCGGTCCACGAGGTCGAGGTCGAGGTCTCCAGCTGGGCGCTCAGCTTCCGTCTGGGCGACGAGCCCCAGATCTGGCGGTTCTCGGAGATCGAGGTTGAGCCGCTCGGGGATCAGGTCCGCCTGAAACGCCGCGGTCAGGGCGCACGGCTGACCGTGGCCGCCGACGACTGGCGTGCAGCGACAGCCGCAGACGCAGCCCCGGTGGCCCGCCGCCACAGACGGCGGGAGCGGCGTCTGGTCGTAGGCCTGGCCGCCGCTGCTGCCGCCATCATGTTGTTCGTTTTCGTGGGTGTGCCGCTGGCCTCAGGCCCGCTGGCGAGACTGACCCCGCCCCCCCTGGAGGCGAGGCTGGGCGAGACCTATGCCGCCCAACTCCAGTTCGCCTTTCCGACCTGCGCTGGCGAGGCGGGACAGGATATTCTCCACGCCTTCGGCGATCGTCTCGAAGACGGCATGGACAGCCCGTTCAACATCCTGGTCGAGGCGGTCGAGGCCCCTATGGTCAACGCCTTCGCCCTGCCGGGCGGCCGCGTCCTGATCACCGATGATCTCATCGCCGAGGCGGACACCCCCGATGAGCTGGCCGCCGTCATCGCCCATGAGGCGGCCCATGTGGAGCAGCGCCATGTCATGCAGGCGGTCTGGCGCTCCCTGGGCCTTGGCCTGATCCTCGACGCCGTGGTCGGCGGCGGCACGGGCGCGGGCCAGCAGGCGGTGCTGCTGGCCGGATCAGTGACGGAGCTTCGCTATAGTCGTGAGGCTGAGGCCGAGGCCGACGCCCGGGGCCAGGAAATCCTGCACAACCTGGGCTTTTCCTCCGAGGGCATGGCCCCGTTCTTTCGCCGTCTGGCCGGGGAAGACCGGCGGGGCGAGCGGGCGGCCGGCGTGATGGAATTCCTGTCGACCCATCCCGACAGCCTGCGCCGTGCGGAGGCCAGCGAGGCCCGCGCGCAGTCAGGCGCCGTGGCTTTCACACCCGACGAGTGGCGGACGATCAAGGCCGCCTGCGAGGGCGAGCCCAGGGCCCCGTCCGCGGACTAACACCAACCTTCGGCGATACGGACCCCTTTCCAGGCGCCGTCGGCCACGTCCATAAAGTCGTATGGACGCAGAGCTTCGCATCGAGACGGCCCGGTTCCGGGATCCCCGCTACGCCCCCCGGCGGCTTGAGGTGGACCGCCGGGCGGACGGGACCCTGGTGCTCGCCAATCCCACACCCTTCGCGCAGGCGTTCCAGACGCCGCACGACGCCCTGGCCTATTGGGCCGAGGCCGCGCCCGACCGGGTCTGGCTGGCCGAACGCGCCGGTGAGGGCTGGCGGACGCTCACCTATGGCGAGGCCTGGCATGCGATCACCCATCTGGCCGGCGGACTCGTCGCACGGGGCCTGACGGGGCCGCGGCCGATCCTGATCCTGGCGCACAATGGCATCGACCATGCGCTCTTGATGTATGCGGCCATGAGCCAGGGGACGCCCGTGGCGCCGGTTTCGCCACAATATGGACTGGCCGGGGCCAACCTCGCCCGCCTCACCCATGCCTGCGAGGTGCTGCGGCCAGCGGCGGTGTTCACCGAGGACGCCGAACTCTTCGCCACCGGTCTTTCGGCCGAGGTGCTGGCCGGCCTGCCAGTGGTGGCGGCCCACAACGGCCGACCGGGTCACATCACCCTGGCCGAGCTTTACGGGGATCCCCTGTCGCCAGCCGCCCGGCCAGACCACCACGCCAAGTACCTGCTGACCTCGGGCTCCACCGGCCTGCCCAAGGCGGTGATCATCACCCAGCAGGCTCTGGCCCTGAACTCGGCCCAGATCGCCGCCTGTTTCGAGGATGACGAGCCGCCGGTGATGGTCAATTCCGCCCCCTGGAGCCACAGCCTGGGGGCCAACTCCATCCTGCACATGGCCGCCACCCGCGGGGGCACGCTCTATATCGACGCCGGCCAGCCGACGGCGGCGCGGTTCGTCGAGACGGTGCGAAACCTGCGGGAGGTCGCGCCGACCTATCACAACATGGTCCCGGCCGGCTGGATGCTGCTGGTGGACGAGCTGGAGAAGGACGAGGCGCTCGCCCGCACCTTCTTCTCCCGCCTGCGGCTGATGCAGTATGGCGGCGCCAGCCTCGGCCAGGACATCAGCGACCGCATCCAGGCCGTGGCCGTCCGCACGGTGGGGGAGAAGATCAGCTTCGCCAGCGGCTATGGCGCCACCGAGACCGGGCCTACAGCCTGCAACGTCCACTGGCCCAATGACCGCATGGGGCTGATCGGCCTGCCCGTGCCCGGCACGGCGGTGAAGCTGGTCCCCGTGGCCGGCAAGCTGGAATTCCGGGTCAAGGGGCCCCAGGTCAGCCCCGGCTATCTGGGCCGTCCCCAGCTGTCAGCCCAGTCCTTCGACGAGGACGGCTTCTACATCCTCGGCGACGCCGCCCGGCTGGTGGAGGCCAATCATCCCGAGGCCGGCCTGGCCTTCGACGGGCGCATCTCCGAGAATTTCAAGCTGGCCAGCGGCACCTTCGTCGCTGTCGGCGAGGTGCGGATCGCGGCCCTCTCAGCGGTCGGCGGCGCGGTCACCGACGCGGTGGTTTGCGGCGAGGGGCAGGCGGCGCTTGGCCTGATGTTCTATCCCGATCCGCGGCGTCCCCGGGACGAGGTGGAGGCTGCGGTCCGCAACGGTCTCGCCGCCTACAACGCCCAGGCCCGGGGCGGCGGCCGTATTGCGCGGGCCCTGGTCCTTCCTGACGGCCCAGACGGCGCGTCCGGCGAGATCACCGACAAGGGCTATATCGCCCAGGCCCTGGCCCGCACCCGCCGCGCAGACGCGCTCGCGCGCCTCTTCGCCCAACCTGTTCCCCCTGACGTGATGGTGTTTGACCAATGAACGGCGCCGACGCCCTGATCGAGACCCTGTTGGCCAATGATGTCGACGCCTGCTTCGCCAATCCCGGCACCAGCGAGATGCAGTTCGTGGCCGCCCTGGACGGCCAGCCGAAGATGCGGCCGGTGCTCTGCCTGTTCGAAGGGGTGGCCACCGGCGCCGCCGACGGGTTCGGCCGCATGGCCGACCGCCCCGCCTGCACCCTGCTGCACCTGGGGCCAGGCTATGGCAACGGCCTGGCCAATCTGCACAACGCCCGGCGAGCCTATACCCCCCTGATCAATGTGGTGGGCGACCACGCCACCTATCACCGGCAGTACGACGCGCCGCTGAACTCCGACATCCCGACCATCGTCGGTCCCAACTCCCTGTGGGTGAAGTCGGCGGACCGCGCCGATGATGTGGCCGCGCTCACCGCCGAGGCAGTGGCCGCCAGCTATGGTCCCCCTGGCGGTCCGGTCAGCCTGATCCTGCCGGCCGACTCCGCCTGGACCGAGACCACGGCCGGGGCGGTGAAGGCGAAGGCGCCGGAGCGACCCGCCCCCTCCGGCGAGGCGATCGAGGCCGCCGCCCGGGCCGTCCGCGCGGCCAAGAAGCCGGTCCTGCTGATCGGCGGCCAGGCCTGTCGGGCCGAGGCCATGGTCCAGGCCGCCCGGCTCTCGGCCCACGGGGTGCGCGTCCTGGCCGACACCTTCGTCGCCCGACAGGGCCGGGGCGCGGGCCTCTTCCAGCCGGGGCGCATGCAGTATTTCGGCGAGGCGGCCCTGGCCGACCTGGACGGGACCGACCTGATGCTGCTGGCGGGCACCACCCAGCCGGTGGCCTTTTTCGCCTATCCCGACCGGCCAAGCCTGCTGGTGCCTGAGGGCTGCGAGTTGATGACCCTGGCGGCCCGGAGCGAGGACGCCGCCGCGGGCCTGCGCGCCCTGGCCGACGCGCTGGGCGCCCCGGCCTCAGGCCCCGTCCAGCCCCTGAAGCGGCCGGAGGGGGCGCCCACCGGTCCGATGACCCCTCAGGCGGCCGGGGTCTCCATCGCCCGGCACCTGCCCGAAGGCGCGATCATCTGCGATGACTCGGTGACCTCTGGCGGCGGCGTGGCAAGCCAGACCGGCACGGCCGCCCCGCACGAGGTGCTGGCGCTGACCGGCGGGGCCATCGGCCAGGCGATCCCGCTCTCCATCGGCGCGGCCGTAGCCTGTCCCGAACGCAAGGTGCTGTCGCTGAACGGCGACGGGGCGGCCATGTACACCGTCCAGGGCCTATGGACGATCGCCCGGGAAAACCTCGACGTCACCGTCGTGGTCTTCGCCAACCACGCCTACCGCATCCTGGGCATCGAGCTTGGTCGGACTGGGGCCGGCGCGGCGGGGCCTTCGGCCGCCAAGCTGCTCGACCTGGGTGATCCGAAGATCGACTGGGTGTCCATGGCCAAGGCCCTGGGCTTGCCGGCCGTGCGCTGCGAAACCGCCGAATCCTTCGAGACCGTCTTCGCTTCGGCCATGCGCCAGACCGGCCCGATGTTTATCGAGGCGGCCATCGGCTGAGCTGGCCAGCCGACCAGCTTGCAAAGCAAAGGGCCCGCGGCTTGCGCCGCGGGCCCTTCTTCGTGGCGTCTGATCGAACTGATCAGGTGTTGCCCGGCAGCTTGCAGCCGCCGGCGATGCCCTTGGCGAAGGCGCAGCCCATGGCTTCCACCGAGGTGATCGGGTTCTGCTTGTACTCGATCATGTAGCCGGCCAGGCCGTCGGCGCAGGCGACCTCGATATAGGCCGAGCCGTCGGCGGTCTTGCCCACCAGGCGCTGGGCCGAGACGACGCAGCTGTCGCGGCCGTGCTTCTTCAGGTCAGCCGTCAGGGCGGCATAGGCGCTGTTGTCGGGGTTCAGGCCGCAGCGATAGCCGACGATGGGGGCATAGGCGCAGTTATAGACGGCGCTCTTGTTGAGTTCGAAGACGCCGACGCCGCCGGGCTTGCCGTCCTTGCAGACCAGCTCGACCACGTCCTTGCCGCCCGAAGCCGGGAAGACCGCATACTTCTCGACATCGCAGTCGAAGCCCGCAGCCTTGGACAGACGGGTGTAGAGGGCCGCCTGCTCGGTGGCCGCCTCACGGGCGTCGGTCAGGGTGCAGCCGCCCAGGATGCCCAGCGCGCGGGCGCAGTCCCAGGATTCCGCCAGTTGGCCGGTGGCGGCCACCTTGTAGATGTAGCCCTTGCCGTCTTCACAGGCGGCTTCGAAATAGTTGGAGCCGTCGGTGGTGGCGCCCACGAAGCGGCGCTCGGTGACGGCGCAGCTCTTGGCGTCGGCCGCGGCCATCTGATCCACCACCCGCAGGCGCGAGGCGGCGTCGCCCAGTTCGCAGCGGATGTTGGTCTCGGCCTGGTCGTAGACAAGGCAGTTGGTGGCGTCGACCTTGGTGTCGGCGGTGGCCGGATAGCCGGTGTTCAGGATGTAGCCCGAGACGCCGTCCTCGCAGGCCACTTCAAAGAAGGTGTTGGTGGACGAGCGGCCGATGGCCCGGCTGTTGACGATGGGGCAGGTGACCCCGTCCTTGGCGGCCAGCTTGGCCAGCTCCGCCTGCGGATTCTGGTTGCCGGGCAGCTGGCAGGCCAGGGCCGAGGGCTTGCCGTCTGCGGTGGGGGCGGCGGCCTCGATGCAGGTGTAGAGGTTGGTGGCCCCGCCCGCGACGGCCTCCATGACGAAGCCCATGCCCTCCTGGCAGTCGACTTCGTAATACGAGGTCGAGGTCTTGGCCCGGCGGTCTTCGTTCTTGCCGATGAAGCGGGCGTCGACGACCTGGCAGTTCAGGCCGGCGGCCTGGGCCACGGCGGGGGCCTCGGCCATGCCCTGGGTCCGCGCCTTTTCGGTGACGCCGGCGTCGCGGGACTGCGACATCACAGCGGCCGGCGCCAGGGCGACCAGGGCCAGGGCTGCGGCGAGCCCGATTGTCTTGCGCCTCATGATAAGCTCATCTCCTGGGGGTGGTTCCTCTGCGCGGAGATAAGCCTCCGCGAACCATTGGGGTCAAGGTCGCGTCTCTTGGCGACCGAACTATGGCGACGTGGCGGACGGCTTGGGATCAAGCTCTGCTATTAAGATTTCGCCAGTCGTCTGGTCTGGGGTGATCATCGACTTTGCGAGATGAACGGCGACTGACTGGCGCCTGGACTGTCTTCGAAGCCGGTCTTCCCCGCGTTCGGGGCCCAGCAGAATCCTCACAAGCCCGTCGACGCTCGCCCCGGACCGGCCTAGAATTTACGGAGTAAGATCAATTGGGAGGACCGACATGAGCCAGCATGTCATCGCCGAGACGTCCGACGGGGTCCTGACCCTGACCTTGAACCGTCCGGAAAAGAAGAACGCGCTCACCCGGGTGATGTACCAGGCCCTGGGGGACGCCATCGACGGCGCGGAGTTCGATAAGGACGTGCGCTGCGTCCTGATCCAGGCCGAGGGAGACATGTTCACCGCCGGCAACGACCTCTCCGACTTCGCCGCGGTCAACGCCGGCGAGGCGCCGGCCAATGAGGCCCGCCGCGGCGGCAATCCCCTGCTGGCGGCGCTCGCCCGGGCCAAGACGCCCCTGGTGGCCGCCGTCAATGGCCGCGCCGTGGGCGTCGGCGTCACCATGCTGCTGCATTGCGACCTTGTGTATCTGACCGAGGATTCGGTGCTGACCACGCCGTTCGTGAACCTGGCCCTGGTGCCGGAGGCCGCCTCCAGCCTGACCCTGCCCGACCGCATCGGCCACGCCCGGGCCTTCTCCATGTTCGTGCTGGGTGAGGCCGTCGACGCCCAGAAGGCGCTGGCCTGGGGCATCGCCAACGAGGTCCTGCCCCGCTCAGAACTCCGCGCCCGGGCCCGTGCGGCGGCGCTGGCCGTGGCCGCCCGGCCGCCGGCGGCGGTCACCATCACCAAGGCGTTGATGCGCGATCCGGTGACGCTCGCCGAGCGGATGGATCGCGAGGGCCGTCACTTCTCCGACCAGCTCAAGTCGCCGGAGGCCAAGGAGGCCTTTTCCGCCTTCGCCGAAAAGCGGGCGCCCGACTTCGCCAAGGTTGGCGGCCGGTGAGGTTCGGCGCCTTCACCCCCGCCCGTATCGTGGCGGGCGAGCATGACCTCAACGGCCGCAACATCATCGTCACCGGCGGCGCCAGCGGCATCGGCCTGGAGACCGCCCGGGCCCTGGCCGGGGCGGGCGCCGACGTCATGCTGGCCGTCCGCGACCGCTCGGCCGGCGAGCGGGCGGCGGTGCAGATCAATGAGAGCATCGGCGCCGACAAGGTGGTGGCGGGCACACTCGACCTGGCCAGCCTGTCCTCGGTCAGCTCCTTCGTCGACGCCTGGGGGGACGAACCCCTGGACGTGCTGATCAACAACGCCGGCGTCATGGCCTGCCCGCAAAGCTACACCTCCGACGAGCTGGAGATGCAGATCGGGGTCAACCATTTCGGCCATTTCCTGCTGAGCGTGGGTCTGGCCCGGGCGTTGATGAACGCCGCCGAGGAGGACCGCGCGGCCCGGGTGGTGGCCCTGTCGTCCATCGGCCACCGGCGCAGCCCGATCCATTTCGACGACATCCACTATCGCAACCGCCCCTACGACAAGTGGGAGGCCTATGGGCAGTCCAAGACCGCCAACGCCCTGTTCGCCGTGGCCTTTGACGAGCGCTTCGCCGAGCACGGGATCAACGCCAATGCGGTCATGCCCGGCGGCATCATGACGCCGCTGCAGCGCCACCTCTCTCACGAGGAGATGGCGGCCATGGGCTGGCTTGACGATGACGGCAAGCCCGTCGAGGGCTTCAAGACGCCGGAACAGGGCGCGTCGACCAGCGTCTGGGCCGCCGTGGCCGACGAACTGGAAGGGGAGGGCGGCCTCTATCTGGAGGACTGCTCTGTCGCCATGCCCTGGACCAAGGACAAGCCCAACCATGGCGTGATGGACCACGCCCTGGATCCGGAGGCCGCCGAGCGGCTGTGGATCCTGTCAGAAGAAACCGTGGGAGCGACCCTATGAGCCTGCAAGGCAAGACCCTGTTCGTCACCGGCGCCAGCCGCGGCATCGGCCTGGCCATCGCGCTGCGGGCGGCGAAGGACGGCGCCAATGTGGCCATCGCCGCCAAGACCGCCGAGGCTCACAAGCACCTGCCCGGCACCATCTATTCGGCGGCTGAGGAGATCGAGAAGGCCGGCGGCAAGGCTCTGCCGCTGATCGTCGACGTCCGCGATGAGGCCAATGTGATGGAGGCCGTCGAGCAGGCGGCCGCCAGGTTCGGCGGCATCGACATCTGCGTGAACAACGCCTCGGCCATCCAGCTGACGGGCACGCTCGCCACCGACATGAAGCGCTATGACCTGATGAACCGGGTCAATGCGCGGGGGACTTACCTCACCTCCAAGGCCTGCATCCTGCACCTAAAGCGCAGCGCCAATCCCCACGTCCTGATGCTGTCGCCGCCGCTCGACATGAACCCCCGCTGGTTCAAGGGGCATGTGGCCTACACCATGGCCAAGTTCGGCATGAGCATGTGCGTGCTGGGCATGGCTGAGGAGTTCCGGGAGGACGGGATCGCCTTCAACGCGCTGTGGCCACGGACCGGCATCGCCACCGCCGCCATCCAGTTCGCCCTGGCCGGCGAGGAGGGCATGAAGAGCTGCCGCACCACCGACATCATGGCCGATGCGGCCTACGCCATCTTCAACAAGCCCGCCCGCGACTTCAGCGGCAACTTCCTGATCGACGACACCTTCCTCTACGGCGAGGGCGAACGGGACTTCGACAAGTACCGCGTCGATCCCACCGCGCCCCTGATGCCGGACTTCTTCGTGCCCGAGGACTCTGTCCCGCCGCCCGGCGTCAAGATCGGCTAGGGCGGACGGCCATGAGCGCCCCGCCCGTCACGGTGCTGCAGGCGAGCCCGGACGAAGAGGCCGCCATCCGGGCGGCGGTGCGGGCGGTGAACGACCGGGTGCTGGCGGGGCCAGAGCATGTCGACGGTCTGTTGGCCCTCCTCCTCGATCCCCGGGTGTCGGACCCGATCTATGACCTGCCGCGACCGTTCACGCGGGAGAGCATCGCCCGCTGGGTGGAGGAAAGCCGGGCCGCCCATGCGCGGGGCGAGTGCATCCTGTCGGTGACCCTGGACGAGGCCGGCGAGGTGGCGGGCTATTCCCGCATCTCCATCTGGCCCGACCGGTCCTCGGCCGAGATCGCCGGCGCCGCCCGGGCCGACCGCCAGAACGCCGGCCGGGGGCGCGGCGGGGTGTCGGGCGCCGCAGCCTTCATGTTCGAGACCCTGGGGGTGCGCCTGATCGGCCTGACCGCGGCCCTGGACAATGTGCGCTCCATCGCCGCCATCGACGGGGCCGGCTTCGTCCGCAGGGGCGAGCGGGAGACTGTGCGCCCCGACGGGACCGTGCGGCGGAGCCTCTACTGGGAGCTGACGCGGGAGGCCTGGCGGGCGGGTCGCGAGGGCTGAAGAAGTCTGGCCCGTCTATCACCCGTCACCCTCGGGCTTGACCCGAGGGTCCATGAACACCCTGCTGGCCACGGTGTTCATGGATGGTCGGATCAAGTCCGACCATGACGGAGGGGGAAGGGCCGAACCTCGCCTAGACGGCGATGTCGATGATGGCGCCCTTGGCCTCGCCGGACTGGGCGTCGGCCTTGGCCTCTCGCTCGATGGCCTCGCGCAGACGCCGGGCGATCTCCTCGGCGATGGCGGATTTCAGCGCCTGCAGGTCGCCGCCGCGGGAGGCAAACTCGGCCTCCACCTGGGCCCGGACCATGGCCTCCAGCTTCTCGCGCTTCACCTTCTTCTGCCACTCATAGAAGCCGCCAGCCTGCCCGATCTCGGTCGTGACGCTGGGCCCCTGAGGCTTGTCCGCGCGGGCCTTGTCGCGGGTGAAGGGGTTCGACGCGGCCAGGGCTGCGAAGGGGTTCGACGCGCCGATGCTGGCGACCATGGGGGAGTTCCTCAGGCTCTGACCTCCCCGGCGTTAAGCAAGATCGGCGCCACTGAGCGGGACTGCTTATCGCCGTCGAGCCGTTGCGGATTCTCCATAGATTTCGAAGTTTGGCCTTGGTATCTGCGAAGGCATGGTTCGTTTCGCCAAGACCTCAGCCGCGACCAATTGCGTCACCCTTGCGGGGCGTGGAGCCGGCTGCGTGCGCGACACCTAGCCGTCGATCAAGCCCCGCCGAGGATGGCTGGGGCTCTATTTTCGATAGCATGCATCTGGCCTCCCATTTCAGGAGACTGCCATCATGCCCTTCCACCTACCGCTTCCAGAGACGCCGCGTCTTGAAACGGACCGCCTTGTTCTCCGCCCCCTGAGGCTAGAGGACATTCCGGCTGTCCAGCGTCACTTCCCGCACTGGGCGATGGTTTGCCATCTCGTTGCGAAGGTTCCTTGGCCCTATCCCGACGATGGCGCGGAGATCAATGTTCGCGAGTGCCTGGAGAAACGCGCGCGCGGGGAGCAGTTTTACTGGGCTCTGACCCTCAAGCATGGGGATGATGAACTGATAGGACGCATCGACCTGCGACCAGATGCTGGCCTCGGCGCGATGCGCGGATTCTGGTTGGCTCAGGAATATTGGGGCCGCGGCCTAATGACTGAAGCGGCCGACGCGGTGAATGCCTTTGCTTTTGAGGTGCTGGACTGGCCGTTCATTGAGGTGACCACGAACAGCGCCAACCGGGGGTCGCAACGTATCAAGGAGAAGCAAGGCTTCACCCTCGTCTATGTTGGCGTCGGTGGGTATGTCGAGGGTGAGAGAGAGATGTCGTTTTGGCGGCTCACCCAGGAGGCATGGCGCTCACGCCGAGGCTACGCGGGCTGATCGCGAGCGCCCTACCGCGCGGGGCGCTCGCTCAGCGACGGACCTAGGCCTTGAAGAAGGCCAGCAGGTCGGCGTTGATCAGGTCCGGATGGGTCTGAGCCATGCCGTGGGGCAGGCCGGGATAGGTCTTCAGCGTCCCCTGGCGCACTAGCTTGATGGCCAGATGGGCGCTGTTGGCGATGGGGACCAGCTGGTCGTCTTCCCCATGCATGATCAGTACGGGCACGTCGATCTGGCGGAGGTCTTCGGTGAAGTCGGTCTCCGAGAAGGCCTTGATGCAGTCGTAGTGCGCCTTGGCGCCGCCGGTCATGCCCTGGCGCCACCAGTTGTCGATCAGGCCCTGGCTGACCTTGGCGCCCGGGCGATTGAAGCCGAAGAACGGACCCTCGGGGATGTCGCGGAAGAACTGGGCCCGGTTGGCGACCAGCGAGGCGCGGAAGCCGTCGAACAGTTCCATCGGCAGGCCGTCCGGATTGGCCGCCGTCTTCAGCATGATCGGCGGCACGGCGCCGATCAGCACGGCCTTGGCGACCCGGCCCGGCCTGGCGCGGGCCACATAACGGGCGACCTCGCCGCCGCCGGTGGAATGGCCGACATGGATGGCGTTCTTCAGATTCAGGGCGTCGGCCAGCGCGATCACGTCGGCGGCGTAGGTGTCCATCTCGTTGCCGCTGTCGGTCTGGGTGGACCGGCCATGGCCCCGGCGGTCGTGGGCGATCACCCGATAGCCCTGCAGCCGGAAGAACATCATCTGGGCGTCCCAGTCGTCGGACGACAGGGGCCAGCCGTGGTGGAAGACGACCGGCTGGGCGTCCTTCGGACCCCAGTCCTTGTAGAAGATCTGCACGCCGTCCTTCGTGGTCACAAAGCCGCTTTCGGCGCGGTCGGCGCCGCGGACGGTGGACGAGGGCGCGGGTTCAGCCGTCTGGCCGACCGTGGCGGCCGAGAGGGCGGCGAGGCCGAGGCCGGCGGTCATGACGCCGCGGCGGGACGCTTGAGTGGACACAGTCATGGTCATCTCCATTGGTGTTTGCGACAACGATTATCGCGATAAACAATCCTCTAGCGACCTCGATCCGCCCTGTCGAGATAAAACTTATCGCGACACCTATTTTCGTGATAAAACGGTTTTGCGACAGAGGAGAGGCGACGTGCGCCCGTTGGACCAACAGATCTGCTTCACATTGTACGCCACCAGCATGGCGGTCACCCGGGCCTACAAGCCCCTGCTCGACGAGCTGGGGCTGACCTATCCGCAGTACCTGGTGCTGAGCGTGCTGGGGGAGGCGGGCGGCCTGACCATCGGCGGTGTCGCCGCACGCCTGGATCTGGAATCCAGCACCGTGACCCCCCTGGTGAAGCGTCTCGAAGCCTCAGGCCTGCTGACCCGGACGCGCAGCCTTGAGGACGAACGCCGGGTGGAGGTGAAGCTGACAGCCGCGGGCGAAGCGCTGCTCGAAAGGTCCGACTGCCTGGGCGACCGTCTGATGGAGCGGTCCAAGATGTCCGGCCCGCAGCTTGAGACCCTGAACAAGCAGATCCAGGCCCTGCGCGATCAGATCAACCAGGCTTGAGACGGCTGCCAGGCTGATGAGCGGGCGTGCTGGTTCTCTGAGCCTCAGCTTGTGAGCGAGGTATGAGGTCGGCTCACGACCCGTTGCGGACGCTCAAGAGATCGCCGCGTGACGTGCTAGGATGAATGCTGTGGGGCTCGGCGATCGCTCCAGGCGCCACTCCGCCGTTGAGCTAGGCAACTCAAGTTCGGACAGGAACTCGATCGGACTGCCGTGATTGGACGTGGTGTAGGCGAGCGCGCTCCCGACGCCCAAGATCACCGGCTGACCGAGATAAGTGAGCGGATCAACCGCGACGGCTGCCCACTGAATCAAGCCGCCTGCCCATTCAATGCGATGGGTGGTGCCTGGGCCGGTTGGGATTGCTGTGAACGCGTCCACGGTGGAACGAAGGACAACGGTCTCCCACACGGGGTCGGCATAGTCGCCAAGTTCCGGGGACCACACGTCACCGCTGACGAACCGGTTTTGCAGGATGAAGGCGTCTGTGTCATCCGCCAGGCAGAACAGCCCGATCAGCCTTGAGCTGTCCGTCTGAAGTTCACCGCGAGCCGTCTGGGTCGGCATGGTCTTGGCGAGAAAGCGCGGTTGTCCTGCTGTAGCGACCACAAACTCACTCAGGCAAATTTGCTGCCACACCAGGTTGATCTCCAGTCTACGTTGCAGACTAGGCGAAGGCTGGACTAATTCAATGTCACGGACGTCCGCTACCCACCCTTCTCAGACGCTCGCAAGGTCTGGTCATCGGCCGCCATCCAACGAAAAGGCCCCGGGTCTTCTCGAACCGGGGCCTCGTCGTTTCGGTCAGTTCAGACCGCTAGGTCTTAGGAGCCGGCCTTGGCCGGGGCGGCGCCCTGGCTGGCGAGCGGCGGGCGCGAGAGCGGGAAGAACTTGTCGCTCATGGCCGGGACGGCTTCGGACAGGATGGTGTCGACGCTCCAGCCCTCTTCCTTGGTCTGGGTCGAGATCGGACGGGGCTGCGAGTAGAGGATGATGTTCTCACCCGAGGCGCCGAAGACTTGGCCCGAAACGTGGGCGGCGGCCGGGGAGACCAGCGCCACCGACAGACGGGCCGGCTGGTCGGGACGGATGGCCTGGGCCATGGCCTCGCGGCGCTTGGCGGCGGCTTCGTCCTTCACCGGGACCGACTGGGTCATGCGGGTCCAGGCGACGGGCGCCAGGCAGTTGGAGCGGACATTGTTGCGCTCGCCTTCCATGGCGATGATCCGCGACAGGCCGGCGATGCCCATCTTGGCCGCGCCGTAATTGGCTTGGCCGATATTGCCCAACAACCCCGAGGTCGAGGTGAAGAACATGTAGGCGCCGTCGTTCTGGTTGCGGAACAGCTCGATGGTGGCGCGGGCCACGTTGAACGAGCCGCGCATGTGCACGTCGATGACCTTGTCCCAGTCGTCTTCCGACATCTTGTGGAACATCACGTCACGCAGGATGCCGGCCGGATTGATCACGGCGTGCAGGCCGCCGAAGGTGTCCATGGCCTGCTCGACCATGCCCTGAACGGCGCGATAGTTGGTGACGCTCTCGGAGTTGGAGGCCGCTTCGCCGCCGGCGGCGCGGATTTCCTGGGCGACCTGCTCGGCCGGACCGGCGGAGCCTTCGTCTTCGCCCTTCAGGCCGCCGCCCAGGTCGTTGACCAGGACCTTGGCGCCCTGTTGCGCGGCGATCAGCGCGCACTCACGTCCAATGCCGTTGCCGCCGCCGGTGACGAGGACAACCTTGCCGTCTAATACGCCCATGGATCTATCTCCCTAAAAGAATATTGCGCGGATTGTTATTCGAGGCGGTCAGCCTTGCGCAAGTCGGGAAAGAGCTTGGCCCAAAGGCCGGTCACGATCAACGTGCCGACCCCGCCGACCACGGCGGCGGCCACCACCCCCATGAAGCGGGCGAAGACCCCGGCCCGGAACTCGCCCAGTTCGTTGGAGGCGCCGATGAACAGGGTCGAGACCGCCGCCACCCGGCCGCGCATGTTGTCGGGAATGACCAGCTGGATCAGGGTCTGGCGCACATAGACGCTGAGCATGTCGGCCCCGCCCAGAATGGCCAGCGCGGCCACCGACAGCCAGAGCGAGCGCGAGACGCCGAAGACGATGGTCGCCAGGCCAAAGACCGCGACCCCGGCGAACATGGTCATACCGGCGTTGGCGCGGATCGGGCGGGCGGCCAGGATCAGGGCGATCACTGTGGCGCCGGCGGCGGGCGCGGCGCGCAGCAGGCCAAAGCCTTCCTCGCCCACATGCAGGATGTCCCGGGCGAAGACCGGCAGCAGGGCCGTCGCGCCCCCCAGCAGCACGGCGAACAGGTCCAACGAAATGGCCCCGAAGACGATCTTCTGGCGCCACACATAGACCAGCCCCTCCTTGATCAGGGCCAGGCGCGAGCCCGGCTGCAGATCAGGCTTGGTGCGGCCGTTGATGAAGAAGGTGAGGGTCGCGCCGGCCAGGTAAAGGCAGAAGGCCGTCTCATAGGCGAGCGCGGTGGAGCGGGCGAGCAGCAGGCCGCCGATGGCTGGGCCGATGATCGAGGCGGTCTGCCAGGCCAGGGAATTCCAGGCGATGGCCCGGGGCAGCAGGCTGCGGGGCACCAGCATGGGCCCCAGCGCCGTCCCGGCCGGCGACATGAAGGCCCGGCCGGCCCCAAAGGCTGCGGCCACGCACAGCAGCAGGGGCACCGAGGCGAAGCCCTGCCAGGTGGCCACGGCCAGCACGCCGGCGCTGGTCATCTCGACGACGTAGCAGATCAGCAGGATCTTCCGCCGGTCATAGCGGTCCACCGCCTCGCCGGCCGGCAGGGTCAGAAGGAAGACCGGGATGAAGGTGACCAGCCCCACCATGCCCACCACGAAGGCGGCCTCGGCCACGGGCATGGTCTGGCGGGCGAGCTCATAGATGTGCCAGCCCAGCGCCACGCTCTGGATCTGCACCGCGAGCGAGCCCGCCCAACGCGACCCCCAGAACAGCAGGTAGCTCCGCTGGCCCAGCAGGGCGCGGGCGGAGGGCAGGGGCTCTGAGTCGGGGACCTGGGACATGGGCGGCGAACTTGGCCCGCGCCGCGGCGCCCCGCAACGCCCCTTTCGGTTTCCATTGACCTTCGGGAGCTTGCGCCTTATCGGCGCGTTTTCGGCGACGTGATCGTCGAGGCCGACTGCGAGGGGCGCCATGTCTGCGCTGCGACGAACCGGGCGCGTGATCCGCGCCCTCTAGAGCCTCCCGGCCCCGCGGCGCTCGCGGGCCTGGGCCCGTCTGTCCCGCAGCCTGCAAAGTCCTCCGAATGACCGCCGCCGTCGTATCTGTTGCGGACTCCGTCGCGAGTCCGGCCCCCGACATCCGCCCCGAGACGCCGCAGGACGCCGGCGCCATCGAGGCCCTGCTGAACCACGCCTTTGGCCCAGGCCGTTTCGCCAAGGCCTCGGAGCGGGTGCGGGAGTTCGCGCCCCTGCGCCTGGACCTGTCCTTCTGCGCCTGGGAGGGCGAGCGGCTGGTGGGCGTGGTGCGCCAGTCTGAGATCACCGTGGGCGGCCACCGGCTGATCTTCCTCGGCCCCCTGGCGGTGGACGCCGCCACCCGTCGCCTGGGGGCCGGCGCCCGGCTGGTGGAGGTCGCCTGCGCGGCGGCTGAGGCGGCAGGCTTCGGCGAGGTTCTGCTGGTGGGCGATCCGCCCTTTTTCGGCCGCCTGGGCTTTTCGACCGAGGCCACCGGCCAGATCCTGATGCCCGGCCCCGTCGATCCTCCCCGCCTGTTGCTCAAGTCTTTGGGCGCAGCCGGCGTCACCGACGTGCTGCAGGGCGCCGTAGCGGCGCCTTGAGGCGCCTCGCGCACACGCCTACCTTCTGGCGATGACAGAGCTCGACTCCAAACCCGGCCTGGACGGGGTGATCGCCGCAGCCAAGCAGGCGCCCGGCCGCGGACTGCCTCCGGTGCACCTGTGGAATCCCGCCCATTCCGGCGAGATCGACATCGTCATCAAGGCTGACGGCCGTTGGGTCCACGAAGGCGCGACCATCAGCCGGGCGCCCCTGGTGCGCCTGTTCTCCACCGTCCTGCGGAAGGATCCCGACGGCTACTGGCTGGTGACGCCGGTGGAGAAGATGAAGATCACCGTCGAGGACGCGCCCTTCATCGCCACCGCCCTGGACGCCGGCGCCGACGCCGAGGGCCGTCCGGCCCTGTGCTTCACCACCAATGTGGGCGATGAGGTCGAGGCCGGGCCCGACCATCCGATCCGGGTGGAGATCGACCCGACCACCGACGAGCCGCGGCCCTATCTGCATGTCCGGCGGGGTCTGGAGGCCCTGATCAGCCGGCCGGTCTTCTACGAACTGGTGGAGATGGCCGCCGAGCGGGGCGGGACCTTAGGCGTCGAGTCGGGCGGGACGTGGTTTCCCATCGGGCCTGCGGAGGCGCCGGTCTCGTGAGTCCCAACGCGCCGACGGCGGCCCTGCGCGAGTGGATCACCCAACGCCTGGACCCCCTCGAGGATCGGGAGCCCGATCAGGGTCTGGTGGCGTCGGACTTGGGGCCGCGAACCGCTGACCTCGCCGAGGAGCCAGCGCCTTTGACGCCAGCCGCGGTCCTGGTGGGACTGGTGGAGCGCGAGCACGGCTACTCGGTGCTGCTGACGCGGCGGGCCGACACCCTGCGTCGCCATACCGGCCAGATCGCCTTTCCCGGCGGCCGTCGGGATCCGGGCGAGACCATCTGGGAGACGGCTCTACGGGAGACCGAGGAGGAGGTGGGCATTTCCCGCAGCCTGGTCACCCTGGGCGGACTTTCGACCCCCTATCGGACCGGCACGGGCTTCCTGGTGACGCCCGTGGTGGGCTTTATCGCGCCGGGGTTCAGCGTCACGCCGAACCCGGCCGAGGTCGCCGACGTGTTCGAGACGCCGTTCGGCTTCCTCATGGATCCCACCAATCATGAGGAGCACGAGCGGGAATTCGCGGGTCAGTTGCGCCGCTTCTATGCCATGACCCACGAGAACAGATTCATCTGGGGCGCCACGGCCGGCATGCTCCGGTCCCTGTACGACCGGCTTTATGGAGGCGCAGTTGCTTAGGGTCATCCTCATCCGCTCGATCCTGATCGCGCTGCCCTTCATCATCTGGTTCGCCTGGGCCGAATGGGCCAAGCGCAACGGCCGGCCCATGGGGGCGACGCCCTGGGCCTGGCTGGCCACGGCCTCAGCTGTGCTGTTTGGCCTTTCTCTGATGTTCATGGTCGTGTTCCAATCGGACAACCGCGGCGAGGTCTATGTGCCCGCGGAAGTCACAGAAGGCGGCCGAGTCTCCCCAGGCCGCTTCGAGGAAAAGGAAACTCCGGCCCCATGACCGAGCGCCTCGGACCACGCCCCTGGTTGACCGCGCCTGCGACGGCGGCGGTTTTCGACGCCTTGGAGGCCAAGGGGGGCGCAGGCTGCGCCCGGGTGGTCGGCGGGGCGGTGCGCAATGCGGTGATCGGCGCGCCGGTGGACGATATCGACATCGCCACCCAGCTCACGCCTGACGCCGTGACCGAGGCCCTGCAGGCCGCCGGGCTGAAGGCCATTCCCACGGGACTTGAGCACGGCACGGTCACCGCGCTGGCCCACGGCCAGACCTTCGAGATCACCACCCTGCGGCGGGATGTGGAGACCGACGGCCGCCGCGCGGTGGTGGCCTTCACCACCGACTGGGCGCAGGACGCCCAGCGCCGGGACTTCACGCTGAACGCCCTCTATGCCGACCGCGACGGGACGCTGCACGATCCCCTGGGGACCGGCCTGGCCGACGCCCGGGCCAGGCGCGTGGTCTTTGTGGGCGAGGCCCGCACCCGGATCGCCGAGGACTATCTGCGCATCCTGCGCTTCTTCCGCTTCCAGGCCTGGTATGGCCGCGGCGACGCCGATCCCGAGGCCCTGGCCGCCTGCGAGGCCCTGCGCGACACCCTGGCCGACCGGCCCGGGGAGCGGATCTCCAAGGAACTGCTGAAGCTGCTGGCCGCCGATGATCCGCGGGCCAGCGTCCGTCAGATGGCGGCCGCGGGCATCCTCGACGTGATCCTGCCGCCGGTGGGCGATCTTCATGATTTCGAGGCCCTGGTGGAGATCGAGAGCGAGATGCTCTTCGAGTGCGATCCGATCCTGCGTCTCGCCTGTCTGCTGCCGGCCGACCAGATCGGGGTGGCCCAGGCCGCCGAACGTCTGCGCCTGTCAAACGCCGAGCGCGACCGGCTGACGGCGGCCAAGGGACAGGGACCGCGCATCACCAGCTGGATGAGCCCCCGAGAGTCCCGTCGGGCGGTCTATGCGCTTTCGGCGCCCACCTTCCATGACCGGATCAAGCTGGCCTGGGCCAAGTCCAACCGTACGGCGACCGCCGCCCAGTGGCGGGGATTGCTGGCGCTGTGCGACAGCTGGACGCCGCCGCCCTTCCCCTTGAGCGGCGAGGAGGTGGTCCACGCCGGCGTGCCCAAGGGCCCCATGGTCGGCCAGGTGCTTCGGGAGGTCGAGGACTGGTGGATCGACCACGACTTCCTTGAGGACAAGTTCTCGGCCATCGAGAAGCTCAAGGCCGTGGCCCAGGGCCTGGCCTATTAGAGCCCGATGAAGCTCGGCATCCTGAAGACCGGCGCGCCGCCTGCGCCGCTGGAGGCGCAGTTCGGCGGCTATCCCGACATGTTTCAGCGCCTGCTGGGCGAGGACGCCCATGACTATGCGGTCTTCGATGTGGCGGCTGGGCAGACGCCGGCCAGCCCCGAGGCCTGCGACGCCTATCTGGTCACCGGCTCCTCCGCCGGCGTCTATGACGCCGAGCCGTGGATCGGCCAGCTGATCGGATTTTTGCAGGCGGCCAAGGGCCGGGCGGGTCTGGTCGGGGTCTGTTTCGGCCATCAGGCGATGGCCCAGGCCTTCGGCGGCCAGGTGATCAAGTCGCCCAAGGGCTGGGGCGTGGGTCTGCACGCCTACGAGGTTCTCGAACCGCTCCCGGGCCTTGGCGATCGAAAGACCCTGGCCGCGCCGGCGTCGCACCAGGATCAGGTGGTCACCCCGCCGCCGGGCGCCCGGGTGGTGGGAGCCAACGACTTCACCCCGTTCGGCATGCTGGCCTATGACGACCAGCCGGCGATCTCCATTCAGCTGCATCCGGAGTTCGACCCGGCCTACGCCAAGGCCCTGATCGAGGCGCGGCGAGGCAGTCGCTATGGAGATGGGCAGGCCGATCAGGCGGTGGCCAGTTATGCGGCGCCCGACGACCGTGCCGCCCTGGGCGCATGGATCGCGGCGTTTCTTGCAACACTTCCGCACCGCGGAGGTTAGATCTGTGCCGACCCGCTTAACAGGGAGCCCCCAGTCATGACGCCCTTCCGGCTGATGATCGTCGCGGCCAGCGCCGCCGCCGCCCTCATGGTGGCGAGCGTGGAGACCCAGGCGGCCAATCCAGAGCCCCTGTCGCCGGGCGTCTTTGTCGCCATGCTCGACGAACTGACCTGAGGCCCGGTCGTCAGTTCGGCGCGGCGGTCCATACGAAGGCGCTCAGCCGCGCGATCGCTTCCAGGACGTCCGGCTCGGGAATCTGGTCATCTGGGCCTTCGAACGCAGACAAATCGAAGACATAGCCCAGCAGGGGTTCGCCGGGGCGATAGCAGATCAGAGTGTGCGACATATCGTCCTGACCGCGGCGGCAGTCGGCCGGCTCAAAGCCCATCGTTGCCCAATCGGCGCCGAGCTTCTCACCCAGGGGTCCGGTCACCGGTCCGGCCCGTCCGATGATCTCGCCCACCCGTTCCGGGTCAACGCCGGGATGCAGGTCGAGGACCAGGCCGTCGGGTCGGCGCACCGTGATGATCTCAACGCCGGCCTCCTCATGGAGGGCCGTTTCGACTGAGGCGTCAGGGAAGACGGCGGCGATGCTGCGCGTCGTCAGCGGCGTCTCGCCGTTGATCTCGCCGGCGCCGTTCTCGCTGAAGGTGACCAGGATCGGGCCGACGACGGCGGGTCCCTGGGGACGTTCCGCAACGGTCGATGGGGCGGGCGCGGGGGGGGCGGATGTCTCCTGGCCACAGCCCGCCAGAAGGAGGCCGCCCAGAACAGTACTCAACAGGGCTCGCATCGCCGGACCCTCGCACAGCCAAGCCGCCTAAGGCAAATCCGCGGCCTCTCCGCCTCAGGGCCAGCTGACCATGGGCGGCATGGAGGACAGGATCGAGGTGATGTTCCCGCCGGTCTTCAGACCAAACATGGTGCCGCGGTCATAGAGCAGGTTGAACTCCACATAGCGTCCGCGGCGCACCAGCTGCTCCTGACGGTCAGCCTCGGTCCATGGGGTGGCCATGCGGCCCCGGGCGATCGCCGGATAGACCTGGGCGAAGGCCTTGCCCACGTCCTGGGTGAAGGCGAAGTCCCGTTCCCAGTCCCCGGAATTGTGGTGGTCGTAGAAAATGCCGCCGATGCCGCGGGGCTCGTTGCGGTGGGGCAGGAAGAAGTACTCGTCGCAGCGGGCCTTGTAGGGCGCGTACCAGGCAGGGTCGTGAGCGTCGCAGGCGCTCTTCATGGCGGCGTGAAACGCCATGGCGTCGGGGTTTTCCTGGGTTCGCTGATAGTCCTGGGTCGGCGTCAGGTCGGCGCCGCCGCCGAACCAGCTCTGGCTCGTGGCCAGGAAGCGGGTGTTCATGTGCACGGCAGGCACATGTGGGTTGCGCATGTGGGCGATCAGGCTGATGCCGGTCGCTGTGAAGCGGGGGTCCTTGTCGGCCCCGGGCATGGTGGCCGCCATCTCCGCGGTGAACACCCCATGCACCAGGCTGATGTGAACGCCGCATTTCTCGAAGAAGCGGCCGCCACGCATGAAGCCCATCACCCCGCCGCCGCCGGCCGGCCGGTCCCAGGGGGTGAGCTCGAAGCGCCCAGGCTCCCCCGGATAGAGGTCGGCGGGCGCCTCGTCCTCCAGGGCCTCGAAGGCGGCGACGATCTGGTCGCGGAGGGAGTCGAACCAGGCCCGGGCCCGGCGGTTGCGGTCATCGAGGGGGGCGGCGTCTGTCATGGGACCAGGGGCTTAGGGAATCCGTCGATCTGGCGCAACGCTTCCGAAAGACCGATGGCCGCCGAAACGGTGAGGTTGAGGGAGCGGGCCTCCGGTGCGAGGGGAATCAGCAACCGCGCCTGAGCCGCCGCATGAACCTCCTCGGGGACGCCGGAGCTCTCGCGGCCAAACAGCAGGGTGTCGTCCCGCTGAAAGACGAAGCTGTGCAGGGGCTGGGCTCCGCGGGTGGTGAACAGCACCAGCCGGCCCTCCTGGCGCTCCGGCGCGGCCATGAAGGCGTCGAAGCTCTCACGCCGGGTCCAGCGGGCGAGGCGGCCATAATCCAGAGCTGCGCGCTTCACCGCCTTATCGGATAGCGGGAATCCACAGGGCTCGATCACCTCGAGGTCGACATCGAGGCAGGCGGCGAGACGAAGAGCCGCGCCTACGTTTTGCGGAATGTCCGGTTGAAAAAGGGCCAAACGCATTCTAAGCGATCCACCGACGGAATTAGCTGGGGCGTGGGACGAATCGCTAGGCTTGTCGCTGCACATTGGCGGCATGGCTAGTGCGACATTTCCCGTGGCCCTGTATGGGTTCCATAGCAGGCCTGACTCAGAACATCTGACCAGGCCGACTGACGGGGCGTCGCGGCATTTCTCGTGAGCGTCCGAACGGGCGGCGGTTCCTTGTGGAGCCGCGGCCTCAAACCGAAGGGTAGCTTAAAGGTGGCTGACACCGTCGTGGGCGAAAATCCCGATCCGCATGCCGCGGGCGAAGACCCGAACCGGCGCGATTTCATTCACATCGCCGCAGGCGCGGCGGCCGTGGGCGCCGTGGGCGCGCTGGCTTGGCCGTTCATCGATCAGATGAACCCCTCGGCCGACACCCTCGCCCTGGCCTCGGTCGAGTTCGATCTGTCCAAGGTCGCGCTGGGCCAGCAGGTCACGATCAAGTGGCGCGGCAAGCCCCTGTTCATCCGCAAGCGCACCGAGGCGGAGATCGCCGCGGCGGTGGCCGATGACGGCGCCAACCTGCCCGACCCGCAGACCGACGAGGAGCGTCACAAGCCCGGCAAGGCCGAGTGGATGATCCTGATCGGCGCCTGCACCCATCTGGGCTGCGTGCCGACCTTCGCTGGCGGCGACTATGGCGGCTGGTTCTGCCCGTGCCACGGCTCGCACTACGACACGTCGGGACGTATCCGCCGCGGGCCTGCCCCGCTGAACCTGGCGGTGCCGACCTACGAATTCCTTTCCGACACGACGGTCAAGGTGGGCTGACAGCGATGAGCGGACATTCCACTTACGAACCCAAGACCGGGATTGAGCGCTGGCTCGACACCCGCCTGCCGATCGTCCGGCTGGGCTGGGACAGCATCGTCGACTATCCGACCCCGAAGAACCTGAACTACTGGTGGACCTTCGGCGGCATCCTCGCGGTGTGCCTGGGCATCCAGATCGTCACCGGCGTCGTGCTGGCCATGCACTATGTGCCCCACGTCGACCACGCCTTCGCCTCGGTCGAGCGCATCATGCGCGATGTGAACTACGGCTGGCTGGTGCGCTACATGCACGCCAACGGGGCCTCGATGTTCTTCATCGCGGTCTACATCCACATGTTCCGCGGCCTCTATTACGGGTCCTACAAGGCGCCCCGCGAGGTGCTGTGGATCCTGGGCTGCATCATCTACCTGCTGATGATGGCGACGGCCTTCATGGGCTACGTCCTGCCCTGGGGTCAGATGAGCTTCCACGGCGCGGTCGTGATCACCAACCTGTTCGGCGCCCTGCCGATCGTGGGCGAGGCCATCACCACCTGGCTGTGGGGCGGGTTTGCGGTGGATAACGCCACCCTGAACCGCTTCTTCTCGCTGCACTTCCTGCTGCCGTTCATGATCGCCGGCGTGGTGGGGCTGCACATCTGGGCGCTGCACGTGCCGGGCAACAACAACCCGACCGGCGTCAACGTCCAGTCCAAGGCCGATACCGTGCCCTTCCATCCGTACTACACGGTGAAGGACGGCTTCGCGATCGTGCTGTTCCTGATCTTGTTCGCCACCTTCCTGTTCTACAATCCGAACGCGCTGGGCCATGCGGACAACTACATTCCCGCCAACCCGCTGGTGACGCCGGCCCATATCGTGCCCGAATGGTATTTCCTGCCCTTCTACGCGATCCTGCGGGCGGTGCCGGACAAGCTGGGCGGCGTGATCCTGATGTTCGGCGCCATCGCGGTGCTGTTCGTCCTGCCCTGGCTCGACACCTCCAAGGTGCGGTCCATGCGCTATCGCCCCACCGGCAAGCTCTACTTCATGATCTTCGTGGTGGCCTGCCTGGTGCTTGGCTATTGCGGCGGCCAGCTGCCCGACAATCACGTCATCCCGGGACTGTCGACCTTCATCCTGATCGACGCGGACCTGAACAGCATGGTCTGGCTCTCGCGCCTGGCCACCCTCTACTACTTTGGCTACTTCCTGGTGATCCTGCCGCTTCTTGGTCTGACCGAGACGCCGACAGCCCAGCCGGAATCCATCTCCACGCCTGTCCTGTCCCATCCGGCGGGCATGCCGGCCGGCGCGGTCGCTGCGCCTGAAAAGAAGGGTTGAGCCCAGATGCTGCGTAAAGGTATCGCTCTGGCCGCGCTTGGCCTGGCCCTCGTGGGCGGCCCGGCGCTCGCCGCCGGGGGCGCTGCGACCCCCCACCATGTCGACTTCAGCTTCAAGGGTCCGTTCGGCAAGTTCGACCAGGCCCAGCTGCAGCGCGGCTACAAGGTCTATCGGGAGGTCTGCGCGGCCTGCCACAGCATGGAGCTGGTCTCGTTCCGGAACCTCGGCCAGAAGGGCGGGCCCTTCTACGATCCGGACTACCAGAACCCGAACGACAATCCGTACGTGAAGACCATCGCGGCGGAGTATCAGATCAACGACATCGACTCCGAGACCGGGGACGTCATCCAGCGCCCCGGCACCTCGGCCGACGCCTTCCCGAGCCCCTATCCCAATGAGGCGGCGGCGCGGGCCGGCAATGGCGGCGCCCTGCCGCCGGACCTGTCGGTGATGGCCAAGGCTCGCCACCACGGGGCCGACTACATCTACTCCCTGCTGTCGGGCTATCGTGAGCCGCCGGCCGGTCTGACGGTGTCGCCGGGCCAGTACTACAACCCCTACATGGCCGGGGACACGACCCCGTTCTGGACGGGTGAGGGCCACGCGCCGGAAGGCGGCTTCATCGCCATGCCGCCGCAGCTGGCGCCCGACAAGGTGACCTTCGACGACGGCACGCCGTCGACCATCGACCAGCAGGCCAAGGACGTGGCCGCGTTTCTCTACTGGGCGGCTGAGCCCAAGATGGAAGAGCGCAAGGCCTTCGGCTTCGGCGCGATGATCTATCTGGTGATCTTTGCGGGCCTGCTCTATGCGAGCTACCGCCGCATCTGGCGCAACGTCGCTCACTAGGGCGCGTCGCCTGACCTGACCGAAGAACCCGCCGGGGCGACCTGGCGGGTTTTTTCTTACTCGCTGATCAGATGGAGCCGGCCGGCCGGGAAGTCGAACCGAAGCCGCCAACGGCCGAGAACCTCCAGGCCAACTGTCCCATCTGCAGCCAGCTCTCCGTCACTCAGCCCCGCCCTCAGGCGCTCAAACAGCGCGCCCCCCAGGGACAGGGCCCGAAGCTCGGCCCGGCCGGACTCATAGCCGGACAGGGACTTGGTCTCGCCCCCCGGAACCGTGGCGACGGCGGGGGATAGGCGGGCGGGGGCGTCCAGGCCGGTGGCGGGGATCAGCGTCACGGTCCGCGCCCTGGGGCCGTCGCTGATCGCCCCCGCCACTGTGGGAACGGCGCCGCGCCAGACCATGGGCAAGGCCGGCCCTTTGGTGCGGGGCAGGGCGCCGGCGGAGGCCAGGGTGAGGCGACAGGGGGCTGTGTCGAGCTCCACCACGAAGCCCTGAAGGATGTCGGCCCCGATCACCCCGGCGATGGGGGTCGGAAAAGCCCAGGTCCGGGCGTCCAGATCCTCGACGGCCAGATCCCTGTCCGCCAGACGGGCGCCGGCGAGCCGCACCTCGCCGACCAGGGTCTCCCCGTCGGCCCCCAGGGCCTGGGCCCGGGTGTTGTGGATCGAACTATGATCAGCGCCGGTGTCGATGATGAAGTCACCGCTGACGCCGGCGGCCGCGGCCGGCGCCACCAGCACCCCGCGGTCCAGCCAGCAGGCGATCTCGGCGCCCATCGCCTCGTCGCTGAAGGCGGCCAAGCCGCAGGCCAGTAGGGCGGCGCGCGCAATCATTCTCGGACCCCGTCGCGGCCATAGCCAGGGCCGCACCCCTTCGGCCATAACAGAGGCCCGTCAGACAGGGGAGGGGTCATGGACCTGCGCGCCGCCATTCGCACCATTCCGGACTATCCCAAGCCGGGCATCCAGTTTCGCGACATCACCACCCTGCTGGCCGATGCGCGAGCCTTTCGTCAGGCTGTTGACGAACTGGTCCAGCCCTTTGCGGGCCTGAAGATCGACAAGGTGGCCGGCATCGAGGCCCGGGGCTTCATCCTGGGCGGCGCGGTGGCCCACCAGCTGTCCGCCGGCTTCGTCCCGCTACGCAAGAAGGGCAAGCTGCCGCACAAGACCCGCTCGGTGGAATATGCCCTGGAGTACGGGTCCGACGCCCTGGAGGTCCACCTGGACGCCTTCGTGGCCGGCGAGCGCATCATGCTGGTGGATGACCTGATCGCCACCGGCGGCACGGCGCTGGCCGCCGTCGACCTGCTTCGCCAGGGCGGCGCCGAGATCGTGGCCGCCGCCTTCGTCGTCGATCTGCCCGAGCTGGGCGGGGCGGCGAAGCTGGCCGCCGCCGGGGTGCCAGTGTCGACCCTGGTCGACTTTTCCGGCCACTGAGCCGTCCTCAGGCGCCCTCGCCGCGGCCGCCGCCGCTCCGGGCGAAGAGCTGCAAGGTTCGCAGGCGGGCCAGGTGGGCGGCGTCAGGCTGGTAGTCCTTGCGTCGGTCCGAGGCGAAGCCGTGGCCGGCGTCGTACATGTGTACCGGCATGTCGGGATAACGGTCCCGGATCTCCTCGACCCGCTCCAGGGGGATGGAGGCGTCGATCTTGCCGAAATGCAGGATGGTCGGACAGCGGGGCGGCTCGTCCAGCAGCTCGCTGATCCGGCGGCCATAGAAGCAGGAGGCGGCCGCCACGCCCTCACAGCGGGCCGCCACGGCCCAACTCGCCGCCCCGCCCCAGCAGAAGCCAGCCGCGAAGACCGGGCCCTGAAGGGCGTCTATGGCCGCCTGGGCGTCACCTGTGACCTGATCCCAAAGGGCGGCCTGGGAAAGGGCTGCGGCGCGCGCCATGTCGTCGGGATCGTAGCTCGCCTCGAAGCCCCGCTGCTGGCGGTCGAAGAAGGCCGGCGCGATCACTTCGTAACCATCCTCGGCGAAGTCGTCGGCCACCTCGCGGATGTGGTCGGTGACGCCGAAGATCTCCTGGATCAGCACCAGCCCGCCCCGCCGGGCGTCTCCCGGCTTCACATGGTAGGCGTCAAAGGCGAAGCCGTCGGCGCGGCTCTCCAGGCGGATGGTCTCGCCGGCCCGGCTCATACGCTTTCGAACAGTTCGCGGGTGCGCAGGCGGGCGAGGTCGGCGGCCTCCTCGTGATAGCGCTCGGGGCTCTCATTATTGAACCCGTGACCGGCGCCCTCATAGACATAGACCGGAACCTCCGGATGGGCGGCCTTCACGGCGGCCTCGACCTCGTCGGCCTTGATGCCCGGATCGGTGTGACCGAGGTGGACGATGATGGGGCAGGCCAGCGGCAGCTCGGCATTGGCCTTGACCATGCTGCCATAATAGCTGGAGGCCGCCGCGATCCCCTCGACCTTGGCCGCGCTCAGCCAGGCCAGCGAGCCGCCATAGCAATAGCCGACCACACAGACCTTGCCGCGGGGTGCCAGGAAGTCCCGGGCCGCGGCGATGTCGGCCAGGGCCTGCTCCAGGGGGGTGGCCCGGGCGTGGGCGATGCCGGCGGCCATGCCGTCGGCGTCATGACCGGCGGTGAAGCCCCGCTCGCGCCGGTCGAACAGGGATGGGGCGACGGCTTCATAGCCGGCCTTGGCCCAACGCTCGACATCGGCGCGGACGTATTTGTCGATGCCGAAGATCTCCTGCAGCACGATGACCCCGCCCTTGCGGGGGGTGAACGGCGCCTCGTGATAGGCTGACAGCTCATAGCCGTCCGCGGCGCTCTTCAGCGTGATGGTGTCGCCCATTGGTGTTCTCCCTTGGCGTTCAGCCTAGGGGCAGGACCGGGCGCCTGTCACGCCCCAGGACGACGCCTAGACGTTGAACCGGAAGTTCATCACGTCGCCGTCCTGGACGACGTACTCCTTGCCTTCCTGGCGCAGCTTGCCGGCGTCTCGGGCCCCGGCCTCGCCGTTGAACTTGATGTAGTCGGGGAAGGCGATGGTTTCGGCCCGGATGAAGCCCTTTTCGAAATCGGTGTGGATCACGCCGGCGGCCTGGGGGGCGGTGGCGCCCACAGGGATGGTCCAGGCCCGCGTCTCCTTGGGGCCGCAGGTGAAATAGCTCTGCAGGCCCAGCAGCTTGAAGGCCTCGCGGATCATCCGGTTCAGGCCGGGTTCTTCCAGGCCGAGAGTCTCCAGAAATTCCGCCCGTTCGGCGGCGTCCAGCATGGCGATCTCGCTTTCGATCTGGGCGGAGATGACCACGCTCTCGGCGTCGTCGCGTTTGGCCCGCTCGGCCACGGCGGCCGACATCTCGTTGCCGGTCCCGGCCGCGCCCTCGTCCACATTGCAGACATAGAGGGTCGGCTTGGCGGTCAGCAGCTGCAGCATCCGCCAGGCCTTTTCGTCGTCCTCCGAGATCTTGGCTGTGCGGGCCGGGCGGCCGGCGTTGAGCTCTTCCAGGGCCAGCTTGACCAGGCGCAGGGTGTTGGCGCTGTCCTTGTCGCCGGTCTTGGCGCGCTTATCGAGGTTGGCGACCCGCTTCTCCAGGCTCTCCAGATCGGCCAGCATCAGCTCGGTCTCGATGATCTCCAGATCGGCCAGGGGATCGATGCGGCCTTCCACATGGGTGATGTCGTCATTGACGAAGCAGCGGGCCACAAAGGCCACGGCGTCGCAGTCACGGATATTGGCCAGGAACTGGTTGCCCAGGCCCTCGCCCTTGGATGCGCCGCGCACCAGGCCCGCCACATCGACGAAATTGATGCGGGCCGGAATGATCTCCTTGGAGCCGGCCACCTTGGCGAGGGCCTCCAGGCGAGGCTCGGGCACCGCCACGTCGCCCACGTTCGGCTCGATGGTGCAGAACGGATAGTTGGCCGCCTGGGCCGCCGCGGTCTGGGTCAGCGCGTTGAACAGGGTGGACTTGCCGACATTGGGCAGGCCGACGATGGCGACTTTGAGAGCCATGGAGTCCTCGGAGGATTGGAGCCGGCGCCGTCTTAGCCGAGCCGGCTGGGATTGTCGTCTGCCGTACGGCCTAAAGGTCTGGCCGCCCCTGGCGCTGCTGGCGGGTGTCGGCCTTGTCGGCCGGCGCCAGGCGCATCACCTCGGCCTGGTACTTTTCGTCCTCGCCCGCCGCCAGCAGGGCGGCGGCGTCAGCGCAGGCATGCAGCAGGTCGTTCAGCCAGGGGTGCTCGACCTTGTGGAAGTCCGACAAGACGTGTCCCTGGACCAGCTCCTTGTGGCCGGGGTGGCCCACGCCCAACCGGGCGCGGCGGAAGTCCGGGCCGATCTGGCCTGTGATCGAACGGATGCCGTTATTGCCCGCCGCGCCGCCGCCCGCCTTCATACGGAAGCGGCCGGGCGCCAGGTCGATCTCATCGTGAAACACGACCAGGTCCGCCGGCGTCAGCTTGTAGAATTTCAGGGCCTCGCCGACGGCGTTGCCGCTGTCGTTGTAATAGGTCTGAGGCTTGAGCGTCATGGCCCGCACGGGGCCGGAGGGCGCCTCGATGGTTCCCTCCCGGACCAGCGACTGAAAGCGCGACCGCTCGGGGCCGAAGCTCCAGCGGCGCGCAATCTGGTCGACGGCCATGGACCCCACATTGTGCCGGTTGCCGGCGTAGCGGGGCCCTGGATTGCCCAGGCCTGCAAGGATCAGCATGCGACCCTCCGGCTCGGGCGGTCGTCCGAACCGGAGGCCTTAGGCCTCGTCGGACGCGGCTTCGTCACCCTCGGCGGCGGCGTCGGCCGCGGCCTGGGCCGAGGTGCCGGCGACGGTGGCGATGACGAAGTCACGGTCCACGGTCGGCTCGACGCCCTTGGGCAGGGTGAAGCTGGAGATACGGATGGTGTCGCCGATGTCGAGGCCGGCCAGGTCGAAGACCAGCTCCTCGGGGATGGCGTCGGCGGGGCAGGACAGCTCCACATCGTGGCGGACCACGTTCAGGGTGCCGCCACGCTTGATGCCGGGCGAGGCCTCATGATTGGTGAAGTGCACCGGCACCGAGATCTTGATCTGCTGGTGCTCATCGACCCGATAGAGGTCGAAGTGCCACGGCTCATCGGTCACCGGATGCATGTCGATGGCCTTGGCGATGACCGGCTGGGTCTCTTCGCCATACTTCAGGGTCACCAGGTGGCCCAGCAGCTTGCCCGTATAGAGCGCCTTGCGGAACTCATTGGCCGGCACGGCGATCGCCACCGGGTCCTTGGAGCCGCCATAGAGCACGCCGGGGACCTTGCCGCTGCGGCGCACACTGCGCGTAGCGCCGGTGCCGGTCTGCTCACGCACTTCCACGTTCAATACGATATCGGCCATCGCCCTGCCTCAAAACGAAACCGCCGCGCGAACCCGCGCGGCGTGGGTCGCGATCCCGGGGGGGATCGGAAGGTCGGCGTCATTACACAGAAGTTGACCCTCTGGCAACGGCGCCCTGAGACTTCAGCGCGTTTTAACCGCGCTGACCGCCGCTGTTTCCGCCGAGGCCCCGGTTTCAGCCACCTGCATCGGGGTCGCCTTGGCCGGATCAGCCAGTCCAGCGCCCTTCATCAGGCACTGTCCGGTGTCCATCAGGGCGTGCTGACCCAGGCAGAAGACGTCCTCATAGTGCGGCTTGGAGACGGCCAGGCACTGATAGAGGTTCAGCTTGGCCATGTTGAGGCAGGAGGCCGAGGTCGGCTCCACCATCACGGCGGTGAGCAGGTCGGCCCGGTTCTCGCCGGCTTCGCCCAGGACGGCGAGGGCCGCCACCGCCAGGCTGCGCAGCACCATGCGGCTATAGGGCGGCTCCACAGGCGCAGCGGTCAGGTCCAGCACGCCGGCGCCGATGGCCGCCTGCTGCAGGCGGGCGGTTTCTTCGATCTCGCCCACGATCGGGGTGGCCGAGAGCGCCTTGGCCTGGGACAGGCGCAGGGCGCGGTTCTCGACCTCGGCCTTGGACCATTTGGCCTTCTGGACGTCATAGGCCGCTTGCTTGACCGCAGACCCGGTCTCGAACAGCCGCTGGCCTTCGGCGCCATAGGCCGCGACGACCAGACCGGCCGCCTTGCTGGCGCCCGGCAGGCTGGCCGCGTAGGTCGGGTCGGCCACCAGATCGGCGAACATCTTGGTCCGCGTCTCAGGGTTGGTGGAATAGCTGCGCACCGCAGCGACGAATTCGGGATCCTGCAGGGCGGCGACAGCGCCGTAGGCCACAGCGCCCTTCAGGAGCTGGACGGGCTCATAGGCCGCGCCGGTTTTCAGCGAGTCGGCGATCTCTGCCCCGTCATCAAAGGCCGGCGAAATGGCCGAGGAGCGGGACATGTAATAGCGGTAGGCGCTGGCCTGCTCGATGAGCGAGGGGGCCAGAGCCACGGGCGGCGGCGGGGGCGCCACGGGCTCGGGCTTTGGGTCCGCGCAGCCCGTCAGGGCGGCGGCGCTGATCAGAGCGAACGCGGTGAGCGCGCCGCGGAAGCTGAAAGCCGAGCTCATGGGTGGATCTTCCCTATACGAAACGCCGCCGAACATAGCACGTTCGGTCGGGCGAGATCATGGCCCACACTCGGTAAACTACTGT
This sequence comes from Caulobacteraceae bacterium UBA3198, assembly GCA_002363865.1. GTDB lineage: Bacteria > Pseudomonadota > Alphaproteobacteria > Caulobacterales > Caulobacteraceae > Phenylobacterium. The sequence goes on along the minus strand of DEWY01000010.1, from coordinate 128,096 downwards.
TTACCAAGCTATACCACGGGCTTCGCCCAGGGCGCGAGGAACGGAGCGATGGCCCGTGCAACTCTCAACCTAGCTACACATTAGAGCCGGGCATGGGGCCTCCAACCGCCAAAGCCGCACCACTTCCTGCCTGGCGTCGCGCCACCGCGTCTCGGGCGCAGGTGATTATTGACGCTGAGACCTATTTCGCCACGGCGCGCCGGGCGATGATGTCGGCCAAGTCGGACATCTTCATGCTCGGGTGGGACTTCGACACCCGCGTGACCCTGGATTGCAAGGCCGATGACGGCGCCCCGGAGCAGTTGGGGCCCTTTATCTCCTGGCTGGCGCAAAATCGGCCCGACCTGCGCATCCACATTCTGAGGTGGGACATCGGGGCCCTGAAGGCCTTTGTCCGGGGAACCACCCTCTTCCGGCTCGTCCGGTGGCTGGGCTCCGGCCGGGTCCGGTTCCGGCTCGATGGCGCCCATCCCCCCACGGGCAGCCATCACGAGAAGATTCTCGTCATTGATGATCAGCTGGCCTTCTGCGGCGGCATCGACATGACCCTGGGGCGCTGGGACACCCGGCGCCATGACAACAAGGCTCCCCAGCGCCACCCGCCGGGCGGGGGCGCGCCGTTCAAGCCCTGGCACGATGCGACCATGGCCTTGGAGGGCGATGCGGCCGCCGCCCTCGGCGATCTGGCCCGGGACAGATGGCTGGCGGCCACGGGCAAACGCCTGGAGCCCGTGGGCGAGGTTCGCCGGGATATCTGGCCCGCAGGGCTGGAGGCGAGTTTTGAGGATGTCGAGGTCGCCTTCGCCCGCACCCGCGGCGCCAACGGGGACCACGAAGAGGTCCGGGAAGTCGAGGCTCTGCATCTGGAGATGATCGGCGCGTGCCGACGGTTCGGCTATTTCGAGAGCCAGTATTTCGCCTCCCCGGCCATCGCCAAGGCGATGGCGGATCGACTGGCTGAGCCTGACGGCCCGGAGTTCGTGGTCGTCCATCCTCGCTCGGCCGAAGGCTGGATCCAGAGCGAGGCGATGGACTCAGCCCGCGCGCGTCTGCTTGCGCGACTCCAGGAGGGGCCGGGGGGCGAGCGTCTGAGACTTTATTGCCCCTGCACCGACGACGGCGAGGAGATCTATGTTCACGCCAAGATCGCGGTGATCGACGACGCCATGCTGCGCGTCGGATCGGCCAATATGAACAACCGCTCCCTGGGCCTCGACAGCGAATGCGATGTGGTGATCGACGCCCGGGCGGCCGGACAGGAACATCAGCGCCAGACCATGGCCGAGATCCGCCTCGATCTGCTGGGCGAGCATCTGGACGTCGCGCCGCAGGTGGTGGCGCAGACGCAGGCGCGGTGCGGCTCGCTGATCAGGGCGATCGAGGAACTGCGGGGACAGGGCCGAACCCTGCGGCCCTACACGCCTGAAGAGGTCGGACCCCTGGAAGCCCTGGCGGGCGAGGCCGAGCCCCTCGACCCTGACGGCCCCCTGGCGGCCAATGAACCGCTGACCAGTCCCAGCCTCTGGCGGAAGCTGATCGGCGACCGGCTCGACAAGGCCTGAGTGCGGCCGCCTGGACTTAATCGAAGAGCTTGGAGACCGATTCCTCATTGGCGATGCGGCGCACCGCCTCGCCGATCAGGGCTGCGCAGCTCACATAGCGGATCTTCGGCGCCGAGGCGGCCCGTTCCGGGGCGGCGATGGAGTCGGTCATCACCAGCTCCTTCAGCACCGAGGCGTCGACCCGCTCGATGGCGGCGCCCGACAGCACCCCGTGGGTGACATAGGCCGAGACCTCAGAGGCGCCGCCGTCCACCAGGGCCTGGGCGGCGTTGCACAGGGTGCCGCCCCCATCGATGATGTCGTCGAACAGCACGCAGCGCCGGCCCTGGACGTCGCCGATGATGTTGGCCACCTCGCTCTTACCCGGGCCGGAGCGCCGCTTGTCGACAATGGCCAGTTCGGCGTTGAGACGGCTGGCCACCGACAGGGCGCGGACCACCCCGCCCACGTCCGGCGAGACGATCATCAGTTCGTCGGGCTTGGGGTAGTGGGCCTTGATGTCGTTGGCCAGCAGGGGCGCCGACAGCAGATTGTCGGTGGGGATGTCGAAGAAGCCCTGAATCTGGCCCGAATGCAGGTCCATGGTCAGGACCCGGTCGGCCCCGGCGCGGGTGATCAGATTGGAGACCAGCTTGGCCGAGATGGGCGTGCGGCCGCCGGTCTTCCGATCCTGCCGGGCGTAGCCGAAATAGGGCATCACCGCTGTGATCCGCCGGGCCGAGGCGCGCTTCAGCGCGTCGATGCAGATCAACAGCTCCATCAGATTGTCGTTGGTGGGGTAGCTGGTGGACTGGATCACGAAGACGTCCTCGCCGCGGACGTTCTCGTCGATGGTCACCCAGACCTCGTTGTCGGCGAACCGCTTGACCTGCGCCCGCGTCAAGGGGACGTCGAGATGGTCGGAGACGGCCTGGGCGAGAGCCTGGTTAGAATTGCCCGCCAGCAGCTTCATGAGATTCCCCGGGGTCGTTCCGCATCGTCAGGCGGGCTTTAATGCAGGGGGCCGACCTGCGGCAACCCTCGCTAGAGCCTGATGCGATCAGACGGAACCGTCTGAGCGTTGAATCAGGCTCTACACTCAAAGGCTTGAGCGCGTTTCGATCCGATAACCGGTCCCCACTTATCGGAACGCGCTCTACAGAACGATGGCCGAGAGCAGCCGCCCATAGTCGGCTTCGCCCCGCTGAAAGGCCCGGCGATTGGAGAAGAAATGGTCGGGCTCGGCGCAGGTGTCGCGGCCGATCCACTCCCGCTGCTCCACGCCGGCGGCGGCCAGTTGCGCCAGGACGAAGGCCGGCAGGTCGAACTGTCGCTTGTCGGGCGAGGCGCCCGCGCTGAAGAACCGGCCGTTGGCGGCGTCCACTTCCACAAATCGGTCGAGGAACTCCAGGCCCACCTCGTAGGAGGCCGGGCCGATGCAGGGACCCACCACGGCGAGGATGCGCTCGCGCCGCGCGCCCAGGCGCTCCATCTGCGCCACCGTGTCGGCCACGATCCCCGACAGGGCCCCCTTCCACCCGGCATGGGCGGCGGCGACCACGCGGCCCTCCGGGTCGGCCAGCAGGATGGGCGCGCAGTCGGCGGCCAGGGCGCCGCAGATCAGGCCAGGGGTCGTCGTCACCACCCCGTCGGCCTCGGGTCGCGCCGCGCCCCAGGGCCGCTCGGCGATCTCGGCCCGTGCGGAATGGACCTGGTGACAGGTGTTGAGGGCTTCATGGGGCAGGCCGAAGTGGGCCGCGGCCCGGCGGCGGTTCTCAGCCACGTCTTCTGGCGAATCGGCGGAGCCGGGCCCGACATTGAGCGAGGCGTAGAGACCCGCCGAGACGCCCCCCTGGCGGGTGAAGAAGGCGTGGCGCAGGCCCGCCTTGGTCAGCAGGGGCGAGGTGATCGCCGGCAGGGTCGTCTGGGTGTCAGTCATGGTCAGTCCGCCTCGAAGGCCGGAGGAATGAAGCCTGGCCCGTGCAGGGCCAGGACCTTGAACAGGACCCCCATCTGGTCATGGGCGGTCAGGCGGTCGAACTGCCGGCCGAGGGTATCGGCCAGATCTGGCCGGCTCCGGGCCAGGGCCGAGGCCCGGGCCTCGATCCCGAGCCGGCCCAGGAATTCCGCCTGGGTCAGCAGCGGCTGGGCCTGGGCCCCTTCGGCCCGGGCGGCTTGCGCCACCGCGGCGAAATCAGCGTGAAAGGTCAGGTCAGCCTCCCCAGGACAGGCCAGGGGATCGACCTTTTGATGACCCTTCAGGGCCTGAAAGGTGTCGCCCCCCTCCTCGCCGGCTGCAGGGCCATAGTCGATCAGCAGGGCCGCGCCCCCTTCGGCGGCCAGCCGCGCGCCGATCTGCGACCCCAGGGCGGCCTGGGCCGGGGAGGTCTCGAACACCGCGCCTACCTCGCCCGGACGGCCGTCGGCGGGCAGCGGAGCAGAGAGGCCAAAGGTCAGGTCGCCAGCCTCGTCCAGGCCCACCATCCGCTCGGCCCAACCCCGCGGGGTGCGGACGAACTGCCGGGTGGGCATACAGTCCAGCAGCTCATTGGCCACCAGGATTATCGGCGCGCCCTCGGGCACGGAGTCGAGGCTGTCGGCCCACTGGGGCGCGGCCTTGGCCAGCCGCTCAGCCTGCAGGGCTTTCAGGGGCGGGGACACCTCCACCAGCCAGAGGTCAGCGGCCTCGATGAAGCCCGGAACGGCGGCGCCGGCCCGCAGCAGGTCGGCCATCAAGGTCCCGTCCCCCGGGCCCATCTCCACCAGACGGACGCGGGGCGGGGTGCCGAGCGCCCGCCAGCAGGCCGCGGCCCACAGACCGATCAGCTCCCCGAACATCTGGCTGACCAGGGGGGCGGTGATGAAGTCCCCGCCGGCGCCAAGACCGGGGCGGGTGGCGTAGTAGCCGGCCTGCGGATCGTGCAGGCAGATGGTCATGTACTCGGCGAGGCTGAGCGGTCCTGTGGCGGCGATCTGGGCCGTCAGCCGATCACGCAGGGCCATCAGAGCCCGGAGCGGGACGGATGCGGAAGGGGTCTTCGGCCGAGACCGGGGGCTCGGCCGGCTGGGGCTCTGGCGTCGCGGCGACGGCGGGAACCGGTTCACGCAGGCCGCGCCAGATGAGGAATGCGCCGCCCAGCAGCATGGGCAGGCTCAGCATCATCCCCATGGTCAGGCCCAGCGGGAAGTCCGGCAGATAGGCGTCGGGCTCGCGCACCTGTTCGACCAGGGTGCGGAAGATGGCGTAGCCGATCAGGAACAGCCCGGCGACCGCGCCGCGGCGCTCCAGCCAATGGGCCCGGTGGGTGGCGATGCGCAGGATGATGAACAGGACGATCCCTTCCAGCAGGGCCTCGTAGAGCTGGCTGGGATGACGGGGATAGGGGCCAGCGCCGGGGAAGATGACGCCCCAGGGCAGATCGGTGGGGCGGCCCCACAGCTCGCCGTTGATGAAGTTGGCGATCCGCCCGAAGAACAGGCCGATGGGCACGCAGGCGGCGACCAGATCCCCCAGGCGCAGGAGGTCGATGCCATTGGAGCGGGCGAAGGCGGCGACCGCGATGGCGACGCCGAGCGCGCCGCCGTGGAAGCTCATGCCTCCCTGCCACACCTGAAAGACCTGCAACGGATCGGTCCAGAGGGTCGCGGGCGTATAGAAGAGGATGTAGCCCAGCCGGCCGCCCAGGATGATGCCGAGGGTCACCCACAGGATCAGGTCGTCGATCTGGGCCGGGGTGGCTGCGGGGCCGCGGGCCGGGGCCAGATGCGGATTGCGCACCAGGGTCACCACATAGCGCCAGCCGATCAGGATGCCGGCCACATAGGCCAGGGCGTACCAGCGAATGGCGAAGGGCCCGATCTGGATCAGGATGGGGTCGAAATCAGGGAAGGGCACCGGCGCGTTCTCCAGCCAATTCGCGTCTGTTTAGCGGACAAGGCCTTCGCATTCATCCCCTGGCGCCCCATATTGCAGGAGCGCGGCGGAAAATCCCGCGCTTCTTGAGCCCGCTATGCAGACCCAGAATCCCTTCCTCGACGAAATCGCCAAGCTGACCACCGCGGCCATGGGAATGGCCCAGGCCGCCAGCGAGGAGGCGAGGTCCGCCTTCAGGGCCCAGGCCGACCGGGCCGCGGCCGAACTGGACCTCATCCGGCGCGAGGAATTCGAGGCGCTCAAGGCGGAGGTCGCCGCTCTGAGAGCGGACATCCAGGCGATGCGCGGCCAGGCCGCCGCGGACTGATCCCCGCGATCACGAATACGCGAAAGGGGCTCGCGCACCGGAAGAAGCCGGTGACAGGGTCCCTGCGAAGCAGATTAGTTTCACGACTGCCGGTGAGTCGTTTGGGCCACGCGCCCAATCCGCCGCAGCGAAAGGACCGTGGGTTCCATGGATATGCCCCAGCCTGACGAAGACGTCGTCCTCGGCCTCGATCCCCTGGACGTCGTCGAACACGTGCTTACGGCCGAGAACCTGGAGTTCGACCGCACCGAAGACGGCGACCTGGCCTTCACCCTGGCCGGGGAGTGGAAGGACTATGAGCTCTGGTTCGCCTGGCGGCCGGAGGCGGACTGCCTGCAACTGTGCCTGGCCCTCGGCCACACGGTGGCGCCGGCCGCGCGGCATCCGGCGCACGAGCTGGTGGGCCTGGTCAATCAGCGCCTATGGCTCGGCCACTTCGAGCTTTGGGACGACGGCGAGATCGTCTTCCGCCACGCCATGGCCCTGACCAGCGCCGAGCGTCCCAGCCTGTCCCAGGCCGCGGCCATGATCGATATCGCCGTCGAGGGCGCCGATCGCTTCTTCCCGGCCTTCGACTTCATGGTCCGGGGCGCCAAAACGCCGGCCGAGGCCATGGCCGCCTGCATGTTCGAGACGGTCGGCGAGGCCTGAGGGCCTCGCGCGGGCCCCCGCCCTCCGATAGAACCGCGCCCTGACGCGGGGCGAAGGAGGAAAAGATGGGGCCATTGCTGATGCTGGGCGCCGGTCGCATGGGCGGGGCGCTGATCTCCGGTTGGCGGCTGGCCGGCCTCATGAAACCGCAGGACCTGATGATCCGCGATCCCCAGCCTGGGGACGAGGCCCAGGCGGCCATCGCCGCGGGGGCCCTGCATGATCCTGACGCCGCGGCCATGCGCCGGGCCGGGATCGTCCTGCTGGCCGTGAAGCCTCAGCTCTGGCGGGAGGCCGCCGCCCAGGTCAGCGAGGCCCTGGCGCCCGACGCGGTCATCATCTCCATCGCCGCCGGCGTGGCGGCCGACGACATCTCCGCCGCCTTCGGGGGGCGGTCGGTGGCGCGGATCATGCCGACCACGGCCGCGGCCATCGGCCAGGGGACGGCCAGCCTCTATGCCGCCGACAGCCATGCAGCCGACATCGCCCGGCGCCTGTTCGGCGCGGTCGGGGCGGTGGTGGAGCTGGAGGACGAGTCCCTCATGCATGCGGCCACGGCGACGTCGGGGTCGGCGCCGGCCTATCTCTACGCCTTTGTTGAGGCCCTTGAAGGTGCGGGCGCCGCCGCGGGCCTCTCGCCCGAGGCCGCCCGCACACTCGCCCGGGCGACCATCTCGGGCGCCGCCGCCCTCCTGGCCGAGAGCGGGGCCGAGCCCGCCGAGCTGCGGCGACAGGTCACCTCGCCCGGGGGTACCACCCAGGCGGCGCTCGAGGTGCTGATGGGCCCGGACGGCCTGGCCCCGCTGCTGGAACGCGCCGTGGCGGCCGCGGCCGAGCGGTCCCGCGTTCTGGGCGGCTAAGGGCCCGACTAGAACAGGCTGAGCAGGCTTTCGAAGGAGTCGCCCAGGGCGCCGACAAAGGTCACCGCCGCCAGGATCAAGGCATTCCAGATCAGGGCCAGAATGATGACGCTCAGGGCCGCGGCCACCGCGCCCACCAGGCCTGCCACCCCGTCACGCTCCAGGAGGCCAAACCCGAAGGCGGCGATGGCGAAGGAAGGCAGCATGTTGCCGAACGGGATGGGCAGGAAGACGATCACCGCCAGCATCAGGCAGACCGCGCCGATCAGCCGGTCGGCGACCCGGCCATAGAGAAAGCCCCACCGCGGGCGCAGATGGCGCTCCAGCCGCTGCAGGTGCGGGGCCAGCCGCACGGCCATGGTCTGAAACTCCGCCCGCTGCATCGAGCGTTTCATCAGGGCGTTGGGCAGCCAGAGGGTCGGCCGGCCAATCATCAACTGGAAGGCGATGAAGATCAGCGGCGCGCCCAGGATCGCCGAAACCCCAGGGGGCATGGGCAGCGCCAGGGGGGCGGCGAACACCGCCAGCAGGGCGCCGAACGCCCGGTCTCCGAAGGCGTCGAGCACGTCGGCCACCGTCACCTTGGGGTGAGGGCGCGCGGCGAGACCGGCGAGAATGTCGGAGAATCGGTGGACGTCGTCGACCACTGTCGGACCCGCGGGCTGGAGGTTTAGGCTGTGGCGTTCAGATGGACGCGCCCGGGGCAAAATGCATCCCCTGAACGGGCCATTCAGGTCGAAATAGCTGGCCTTGTGGCCTGGGGCCCACGGCGCGATCTGCGCCAGGCTTCAGATGGCGGCGTGCTGGCCCAGAACCACGCCCACCAGGACCGCGGCGTAGTGGACGCCGGCCCCGCCAATCACATGGCCATGCCAGATGGCGCGGCGGAAGGGCAGGCGGCGCATCATGTAGAAGATGACCCCGATGCTGTAGACCGCCCCGCCGATGGCCAGGAGCAGCATGGCCGAAGGCGGCAGGGCCGCCATCAGGGGCTGAAGCGCCACGACCACCGCCCAGCCCAGGGCCAGATAGATGATCACCCAGAGCTTGCGGTCCAGGCCGCTGAGGAACAGCTTGCCCGCCACACCAAGCGCGGCCACGCCCCAGATGGCCGCGGTCATGGCCACGGCCCAGGCCCCGCTCAGCCCCGCTACGGTGAAGGGGGTGTAGGAGCCGGCTATCATGATGAAGATGCCCGCATGGTCCAGGCGCCGGAGCAGGGGCCGATGCCGGGCCGGCGCAAAATTATAGGCTGTCGAACAGGCCAGCATCAGCAGCAGGCCCGCCGAATAGATCCCCACCGCCGTGGTCAGCAGGGGCGAGCCCCGCCAGACCGAAAGGCCGATCAGGACCGCGCCGCCGATCAGAGCCGCCGTCAGGCCGATGACATGGACACAGAGGTCCGCGCACTTGGCCGAGGGCGTCGGATAGTGGCGAGGCGGCTTTTCGAACTGGACGGGCGCGATGGTCATCTCTGTGAACCACTTGTACGCCCCGCGAGGCAGGGCGCCCAGGGCGCGGGCGCCCCAGGCGCGCAGAATATCGCCGCTGCGGCCCTGGCGCCTCAGTCGACGCCGGCCACCGCCAGGATGGACAGCAGCCCCACCGCCATGCCGCGCAGGCTTTCCACAGGCTCGACGTCGATCCACTCGTCCAGGGCGTGCGCCCGGCCGCCGGTTCCGCCGGCGCCCATGGTGATCGCCGGGACGCCCAGGCTCATGGGAATGTTGGAATCGGTGGAGGAAGCCGACAGCTTGGGTTCGAAGCCCTGCAGCCGGTTGGCGGCCATCACGCTGCGCACCAGCAGGCTGTCGGCGTTGGTGCCGCCGGCCGGGCGATCGCCGATAACCAGGGGCTCGACGGTGATTTCGCCCTCAGCCACCGAGCGGGCGGCGTTCTCCGCCGCGGCCGCCTCATTGAAGATCGCAAGAAGCTGGGCCTCCAGCCTGGCCAGTTCTTCGGGGCTCTCCGAGCGCATATCGTATTCGGTATAGACCTCGGCCGGGATGGAATTCACCGAGACGCCGCCGCCGGTGACGCTGGCCGAATAGGTGGTGCGCGGGGTCTGAGCGACCTCGATCTCGTAGAGGGCCGCTGTCGCCCGGGCCATGGCGGCCATGGGATTGACGATGCCGAAGGCGCCGTAGGAGTGCCCGCCGGGGCCGCGGAAGAAGGTGCGGTAGCGCTTGGAGCCCACCGCCCCGGTCACCACCCGCGAGGGATCGGAGCCGTCAAACGAGAAGAAGGCCTCGACCCGGTCCTTGTAGGCGCCCTTGGTGAACAGGTGGCGCACCCCGCGCAGGTCGCCCTGGCCCTCTTCGCCCACCGTGCCGACGAACAGGATGTCCTTCTCCGTAACGATCTTCGCGGCGTCCATGGCCCGGATATAGGCCAGCAGCACGGCGAGCGACCGGGTGTCATCCCCGACCCCGGGGGCCATCAGCCGCGTGCCTTCCCGACGGACCGTCACATCGGTGTCGGCGGGAAAGACGGTGTCCAGATGGGCGGAGACCACGATGAGCGGCCCCCCTGGCGCGCCCGAGCCCCGCCGCAGGCCCATGACGTTGCCTTCGTCGTCGGTGATGGTCTCGGTGAGGCCGTGAGCCTGCAGCATGGCCAGATAGGCCTTGCCCCGCTCGGCCTCCTGGAACGGCGGGGCCGGGATTTCGGTAAGCGTGATGATGTCGGCCACGGTCTGGTCGAAGTCCCGGGCCATCTGGGCCTTGGCCGCCGTAAAGGCGGGGGAGCCGGCGATGGTCTCAACCGGGGTGTCCTGGGCGGCCGCCGCGCCGCTGAAGGCCAGAAGCCAGGCCGCAGACAGACCCGCAAGGGCGGGGGCGAGACGGTCTCGAACGGTCATCCAGGGGCTCTCTTTGCAGGCTTGTGGCTGTGACTCAGGCCCCATGATGCGCTGAACGCTTGCATTGCGCACAGGTGTTTCGCCGGGTGGGTGGTGAAAGGCTCGCCGATGCGTCGCCTCTGGTCAAATCCGCACAGCCGGGTCTAGGTTCGCGGCTTCGCGCGTCGGGCGCCTGTCGAGGGGGACATTCATGCCGGAAGAGACCAGCGCCGTTCAGGCCTTCTATGACCAGGTGACGAACGTCAGCGACTTCATCTGGGGGGGCACCTGGAACGGGGTTTCGGTGCTTCCCTTCCCGCCCATGGTCATCGCCCTGCTCGGGGTGGGCCTGTGGATGATGATCGGGCTGCGGTTCTATCCCATCCTCAATCTGGGCCCGGCCTTTGTCGGCCTGTTCAAGAGCGAGAAGACCGCCGACGCCGAGGGCGACGGCAAGAAGGGCGAAATCTCCCCCTTCGCCGCCCTCTCCACCGCGCTCTCCGGTCAGGTCGGCACCGGCAATCTGGCCGGCGTGGCCACCGCCATCACGCTTGGCGGCCCAGGCGCCCTCTTCTGGATGTGGATCACCGCGCTGATCGGCATGGCGCTCGCCTTCGCCGAGGGCTCCCTGGCCATACGCTTTCGCGAGCAGGGCCCCGACGGCGAATATCGCGGTGGTCCGATGACCTATATCCGCCGAGGCCTTGGCAAGAAGTGGGGCTGGCTGGCCGTCCTCTTCTGCGTCGGCACCCTGTTCTCGTCAGTGACCACCGGCAACATGATCCAGGCCAATTCGGTGGCCGACTCGATCAACGGCCTCACCGGGATGCCGGAATGGGTGGCCGGCCTCATCGTCGCCGCGGCCGTCTTTGCGGTGATCATCGGCGGCATCAAGTCGATCGGCGCCATCGCCGAGAAGATCGTCCCGACCATGGCGCTGGCCTATATCACCATGGCCATTGTCGCCCTGATCATGAACTTCGAGGACCTGCCCGGCGCCTTCGCCACCATCTTTGAGAGCGCCTTCACCGGCCACGCCGCCGCCGGCGGCTTCGTGGGCGCCGGCATGATCGTCGCCATCCGCGCCGGGGTGGCCCGCGGCCTGTTCTCCAACGAGGCTGGCCAGGGGTCCACCGCCATCGCCCACGCCGTGGCCCAGACCGATGATCCGGCCCGCCAGGGCCGCTTCGCCATGATGGGCACCTTCATCGACACCATCATCATCTGCACCGCCACGGGCCTCGTTCTGCTGACCGTGCAGGGCGCCTTCCCGGCCACCGGGGCAGACGGCGTGACGGTGATGCAGGAGCACGCCTGGTCGTCGGACCTGAACGGCTTCGCCATGACCGAGGCGGCCTATGCTGCGGCCTTCCCGCTGCAGGTCTTCGGCTTTTCCATCGGCGCGTTGATCGCGTCTCTGGCGCTGATCCTGTTCGTCTTCACGACCCTGATCACCTGGAGCTACTACGGCGAGCGGGCCACCACCCACCTGTTCGGGCAGAAGATGGCCATCCCCTTCCGTCTGGTCTGGGTGGTGATGATCTTCATTGGCTCCTTCCAGGAGATCACCTTCGTCTGGCGCATGGGGGACATCGCCAACGCCAGCATGGCCCTGCCCAACCTGGTGGCTCTGGCCCTGTTGTCGGGCGTGGTCTTCAAGCTGGCCCGGGGCGACAAGAAGGCTGGCGCCGACCACGACTGACCGGGCGGCCGCTCAGCCGGAGGCGTCTTTGCCGGCGAGGCGGCGCCTTTTTCGGGCTTTCCTGACCGGCCGCGCGCAAGCCCCACCCCACGATCCGGCGAGAACGCCCGATCGTGGGGTGGGGTGCTGGATTCCAGGGTCTGCGCGCGTTCCGCCGCAAAACCGGATTCCACTTTTGCGGAACGCGCTCTAGCGTGGCCGGTAACACAGGTAACAGTTCCGAAAGAGGAGTCCGCCTTGCAGACCCGTCGTCAGATGCTCTTCACCGCCGCCGGCGCCCTGGCCCTGGCCGGCGGCGCAGGTCGCGCTTCCGGCGCCTTCGCCCAGGCGGCCGGTTCGGCGGGCGACCGCCTCGATGTCCTGCTGGAGTCCTTCTACCAGTCGGCCCTGGATGACTCACCGGAGCTGGTGACCCGGCTTGGCCTGGACTCCGGCCCCCGCGCCGCCGCCAAGCATCAGCTGAGCCCGGCCTCCATCTCCGCCCTGAGCGCCGAGCGCGCCAAGACCGCCGACCAGCTGGCGCGGCTCCTGGCCCTGCCCAGGGGCGAGCTCACGGGCATGGACGCGATCAACTATGATGCGGTGAAGTTCTCCCTGGAGACCGACCACGCGGCCAACCGCCAGTTCGTCTATGGGGAGGAGGGCGCCGGGCAGCCCTACGTGGTCTCTCAGCTCAATGGGGCCTACCAGTACGTGCCCGACTTCCTGGGCTCGCAGCACGTCATCGAGACCAAAGAAGACGCCGACGCCTATCTCTCGCGGCTCGAGGCCTTCGCCACGGTGATGGACCAGGAAATCGAGCGGGTGCGCCGTGACGTGGACCTGGGCGTCATTCCGCCGGACTTCGTGATCGAGCGCGCCCTGACCCAGATGAACGGCCTGAAGACCGACCCGGCCGCCTCGCCGCTGGTCACTTCGGTGGCTGAACGCGCCACCGCCAAGGGCATCGCCGGCGACTATGCCGGCCAGGCCTCGGCCATCTATGTAGACAAGGTCCTGCCGGCCCTGGAGCGGCAGATCGCTCTGATGGGTGAACTCGCCCCCCGGGCCGTCCACGACGCCGGCGTCTGGCGCCTGCCCGACGGCGAAGCCTATTACGAACATGCCCTGCGCGGCTCGACCACCACCTCGCTTACCGCCGAGGAGGTCCATCAGATGGGCCTGGAACAGGCCCGTCAGCTCTCGGCCCGGGCCGATGTGATCCTGAAGGCCGAAGGCTACACTCAAGGGTCGGTGGGCGAGCGGATCGCGGCCCTGTTCAAGGAGCCCAAGTACCACTTCCCCGACACCGACGCCGGCAAGGAGGAGCTTATCGAGTCCCTCAACGCCATGACCGAGGCCATGTACAAGCGCCTGCCCGAGTATTTCGGGACCCTGCCCAAGGCGCCGGTCGAAGTCCGCCGGGTGCCCAAGTTCATCGAGGCCGGCGCGCCGGGCGGCTACTACAACCAGCCGACCCTGGACGGCTCACGTCCGGGCATTTTCTGGATTAATCTGCGGGATTCCGCCGAGAACCCCACCTGGACTCTGCCGACCCTGGCCTATCATGAGGCGGTCCCGGGCCATCACATGCAGCTGGCCCTGCAACAGGAAGCCGACCTGCCGATGATCCGACGGGCCACCTTCCTGTCGGCCTATGGCGAGGGCTGGGCCCTCTATTCCGAGGAGCTGGCCAAGGAGATGGGGGTCTATGAGGACAACCCGCTGGGCGAGCTCGGCTATCTGCAGGCCGCCCTGTTCCGCGCCGCCCGCCTGGTGGTCGACACCGGCATGCACGCCAAGCGCTGGAGCCGGGAACAGGCCATCGAGACCATGTCCTCCATCGACGGTTCGCCCATCTCGTCCTCCACCACGGAGATCGAGCGCTATGCGGTCTGGCCGGGTCAGGCCTGCAGCTACATGGTGGGCAAGCTGGTCTGGCTGCGCCTGCGGGAGAAGGCCCGCGCCGCCCTGGGCGACCGCTTCGACCTGCGCGCCTTCCACGATGCCGGGCTGCTATCCGGCGCAGTGCCGCTGACCGTGCTTGAGGCGGTGATCGACAACCACATCGCCGCCCGCCGCGCGGCCTGATCGGGCCTTCAAGGACCCCCGGGGCCGACGCCTCGGGGGTTCAGGCCGGCAGACGGATCACCGCCCGCAGACCGCCCAGAGGCGAGCGGTCCAGCAGCACTTCGCCCCCATGGCCCCGCGCCACGTCCCTGGCGATGGCTAGGCCCAGGCCAACCCCCTTGATGTTCTGATTGCGCGCCTCGTCCAGGCGGTTGAAGGCCTTGAAGGCGTCCTCGTACTGGGTCGCTGGAATGCCCGGGCCGTCGTCGTCGACCGCGATCTCGATCCCGCCGGACGGCAGGCGACGGGCGACCACCTCGATCGTCTCTCCGTGGACGGCGGCGTTCATCACCAGGTTGGAGACCGCCCGGCGCAGGGCGCTGGGCCGCACCCGGGCCGTCAGGCCGTCGGGCGCCTCGACCCGCACCTGGGCGCCGGCGCGCACGGCGCCTTCGCCGACCTCCTCCAGCAGGGGCCGCAACAGGGTGTCCTCGACGCTCTCGCCGCCCTCGCCGCGGGCGAAGGCGAGGTATTCGTCGATCATGTGCTCCATCTCGGCCAGGTCGCGCTTCATGTCGCCGGTGCGCGAGGAGGGCGGCGCCAGAGCCAGTTCCAGCTTCAGGCGGGTGAGCGGCGTGCGCAGGTCGTGGCTGACCGAGGCCAGCAGGGCCGTGCGCTGCTCGATATGCCGCTGGATGCGTGACTTCATCGCCAGGAAGGCATGCGCCGCCTGACGGACCTCGCGGGCCCCGTGCGGCTTGAAGCCCTGATCATCCTCGCCGCGGCCAAAGGCGTCGGCGGCGTTGGCGAGGCGCTCGATGGCGCGGGTCTGGTTGCGGATGAACAGGATGGCCACAGCCGTCAGCAGCAGGGTGGCGATGGTCATCCAGAGGATGAAGATATGCCCCTGCGTGGCGAAGGCCCGGTCCCGGGGGGCGAGGATGCGCAGCACCCCTTCATCCACCTGAACGCGGATATCCACATAGGCGGGGTAGCGGGTGGTGTCGAACCAGAAGGGCGCGTCCAGCCGCTCTGAGAGGGCGCGTTTCAGCGACCGGTCGACCGGGGCGAAGAAGGAGTAGCGCCGGTTCAGAGGCAGCTCGCGGCCTTCCTGCAGGGCGATGGACAGGCTGAGCGACTCCTCGGCCCGGGCGGCGAGGACAGCGAAGGCTTCGGGGCTCTTGTCGTCCTGATAGCCTGCCACGGCCCAGGCTACCTCGCCGGCCAGGCCATCCGACAGCCGGCTGGTCACCGTATCCCAGTGGGCGTCGAAGAAGATCCAGGTCACCGCCACCTGCATCAGGGCCACGGGCAGGACGATGATCAGCAGGGAGCGGCCAAACAGGCTGGTCGGCAGGCGGCGCTTGATCAGCCGGCCCAGATAGCGCGGGGGCAGCCGGACCCGCATCAGTCAGGCGCCAGCATGTAGCCGACTCCCCGCACCGTCTGCAGATAGCGCGGGGCCTTGGGATCGGCCTCGATCTTTCGGCGCAACCGGGTGACCTGCACGTCCACGGCCCGGCCGGACGGGTCCACCGTCTCCCGGGCCAGCTCCAGCCGATCGACCGGCTCGTGCGCAGACAGCGCCAGCCGCCGCAGCAGCACGGCCTCGCCCTCGGTCAGGCGCACCGGCGCGCCGTCGCGGGACAGTTCGCCCCGGGCCAGATCGAAGACGCAATCCCCGAGGGAAAACCGCCCGGCGGCCGGCGCCCGCTGGCTGGTGCGACGCAGGATCGCCTCGATCCGCAACAGCAGTTCCTGCGGCTCGAACGGCTTGCCCAGATAGTCGTCGGCGCCGACCTGCAGGCCCTCGATCCGGTGTTCGGCCTCGCTCCTGGCGGTCAGCATCAGGACCGGCGTGCGGCCCGTCCCGCCGGTCTGGCTGCGCAGCCAACGGGTCAGCGAGACGCCGTCCTCGCCCGGCATCATCACGTCAAAGACCGCCAGGTCGAAATCCAGGCTGTCCAGCAGGCGGCGGGCGGCCGCGCCCCCCGAGGCCGTCGTGACGCGGAACCCCTCGCGGCTGAGGAAGGCCTTCAGCAGTTCGCGGATGCGGTCGTCGTCGTCCACCACCAGCAGGTGGCGGGCAAGCGGCCCTGAGGCTTCAGCAAGGCTCATGCGTCTGGCGGCTCCCCGTGGCGCAGGCTGACACGATAGGCTGCTCCGGTCCCGGCGACCATGCGTCGGCGCGGCCATTTCGTTTGACGAGGGCGGCTTGCGGCGCTGTAAGGGGAGCGCATTGAAAGGAGGCTTTACGCCGATGGCTCTCGTTCCCTTTGACGATCGCGACGGATGGATCTGGCTGGACGGCCAGTTCGTGGCCTGGCGCGAGGCGAAGGTGCACGTATTGACGCACGGCCTCCACTACGCCTCGGCGGTGTTCGAAGGCGAGCGGATGTATGGCGGTGAGATCTACAAGCTTACCGAACATACTGAGCGCCTGTTCAAGTCGGCGGAGATCCTCGACTTCGAAATCCCCTTCACGGTGGCCGAGATCGATCAGGCCTGCAAGGACACCTGCGCCAAGAACGGCCTGACCGACGCCTATGTCCGGCCCATCGCCTGGCGCGGTTCGGAGATGATCGGGGTTTCGGCCCAGGACACCAGGATCCATGTGGCCATCGCGGTTTGGGAGTGGCCCAGCTACTTCTCGCCGGAGGAGAAGGCCAAGGGCATCCGCATGTGCTGGGCCAAGTACAAGCGGCCTTCGCCGGAGACCGAACCGGTCCACGCCAAGGCCACGGGCCTCTACATGATCTGCACCATCTCCAAGCATGCCGCGGAGAAGGACGGCTACACCGACGCCATGATGCTCGACTACCGCGGCTATGTGGCCGAGAGCACCGGGTCGAATGTGTTCTTCGTGACGGACGGGGTGCTGCATACGCCCACCCCCGACTGCTTCCTGAATGGCATCACCCGCCAGTCGGTGATCGCGCTGGCCAAGGCCAAGGGTATTGAGGTGGTCGAGCGCCACATCAAGCCCGAGGAGCTGGCGGACTTCACCGAGTGCTTCGTGGTCGGCACCGCCGCCGAGGTGACCCCGGTCTCGCAGATCGGCGAGTACAACTTCACCCCGGGCAGCATCTCGCTCGGCCTGATGGACGACTACGCCAAGATGGTCCGCCGGCAACTGCAGCCCGCCTGATCTGGTCGCGGGCCAAGCTCGAACGTCTCGCCCCCTTCGCCCCTGGCGGAGGGGGCGTTTTCGTTCAGGCGAGGATGCGCGCCTCGAGTTCTTCCAGACGCTGGCGGGTCGTGGCGAGGTCGCCGCCATAGCGGGCGGCGTCGGCCTGGGCCAGTTCGGCGGCGATCGCCTCGCTCTCGCGGTAGAGGTCGAGCGCCCGGGTCCTGTGGCCGCGGTCCTCCCGGGCGTCGGCCAGGCGCTCCAGGGCGATGGACAGGGCGCGGCGGGCCTCGGGGCCGCCGACCTCCCGGGCGATCTGGCGGCGCAGGGCCACGGCCTCAGCATAGGCGTCCACGGCGAAGTCGAGCCGGTGCTCCTCATAGGCCATGTCCCCGACATTCAGCAGGGCGTCGGCGATCAGCTCGGGCGCCTGGGCCTGTCGGGCATAGGCCAGGGCCTGATCATAGGCCTCGATGGCGTCGTCGCTTCGACCCTGGGCCCTGGCGAAATCGCCAGCGTCCTGGGCGGCCAGCATCTGCTGCCGGTCGGTGACGGCCAGGGCGGTGACCTGCTGCAGGGCCAGGGCCGCCGGGCCCCAGGCCTCGGCGCGGGCCTGGGCGCGAAGTTCGGCGCGGGCCCCGTCGAAGTCCCCCGCCGCCGTCGGCGGGGATTCAGCCTCAGCCTCCAGCGTGGCGGGAGGATCGATAGCCTCGACCGGCGCAGGGTCCTGTAGGGCCGGGGGAGGGACTTCCGGCTCGGCCGCCGCGACGGCGGCGAGGGGCGCCGGAAGGGCCTCGGCTTTTGCTGCGACAGGCGCCAGCTCGGGCTCAGATGAAACTGGTGCGCTGACGGCCGGCGGCGGAGTCTCGTCGTCGGCGGTGTCGGCCGGGAACGGCGTCGGCTCGGGAACCGAAGCGGCCTCAAGGGCCTGGAGCGATGTCAGGCCTGGAAAGGGACGGGGCTCTTCCGGGAGCGCCGCCTCCTTTGCGTCCTGAAGTTCGTCGGCGAACTTGAAGTCCGCGATGACCGGCAGGCCGTCCCGCCCTTTCCGGCGGGTGGGGCCGCGCACCAGGGCGGCGATCACCAGGGCCGCGCCCAGCAGGCCGGCCGCCAGGGCCACCCCGAGCCGGACGCTTTCGAAGGCCCCGAGGTCGATGACGGGGACCTGCCCCTGCAGTCCGCCAGGATAGAGGATGACATAGGCGAGACCGCCTAGTCCCAACCCCAGAAGCAGTCCCACAATCCGCCCCAACATACCCAGCACCCCGTCGCCTATCTCGATGGTTAAGCTAGGTGGCCTGGGGCCGCTCCCCTCAAGGGCATGCAACCCTCAGGGGACGGGGCCATGGCGCCGCCGCCCCCGAATTAGGCAGGGCGCCTTTAAATCAGCCAGTTCATCGGGCGCGGATAGGCTTCCCCGCGGGCCAGATAGATCACCCCGAGGACGCAGCGGACAGCGAACCAGATCCAGACCGCGCCCATGATGAAGACCCCGAGCATGACCGCCGGAATGCCGATCAGGACCAGGGACAGCGGAATGCCGAAAAGCAGCAGCAGGCCGCCGATCACGAACCAGCCGATGGACAGCCAGAAGGTGCGGATCAGGAAGGTGTAGTGGCTGGCCATCACCGGCCCGGCGCCGCCGCGATTGGCGTAGGCGATGATCAGGCCGATGAAGATGGTGATCACGTTGGCCAGGCCCAGCAGATAGAGGCCGTAGACCACCGCAGGCATGGTGCGGTCTTCGCTGGTGGCGGCCTGCGGCGCGGTGTCGGGCATGGAGTCAGTCATGGCGGGATCCTTGAATTCGTTGGCCATGATCTTGAGGCGCCGGGGGCCGGGGAGCACCTTAATTCGGCGTTATTTCCCCCCTTCCGATCCAGGGCAGGGCGGCGGCGGCCAGGATCAGGACGAAGAGCAGCCGCGCCGAAAGCGCCAGCCCCAGGGCCCACGCGCCGATCATGGCGGCCGCGGCCATCACCGCCAGAACCCCGGCGCCGCACAGGACGATGGTCCACACCACCATATCGGCCGCCTTCCGCGGGGGTTGGCCTAGGCGCAGTTGAGGGGCATGGGCCGCGCTGTCGGCGGCCAGGGCCTCGGCCAGTCGGACGAAGCTCTCGCCGTGGTCCTCCAGGCGTCCGCCGCGGCCGAAGCTGCGGGCGGGAATGCGCACCCGACCCCGGGCGAAGTCGGCCCGCGCCAGCCCGTCGGTGACCGAGAGCCGCTTCAGCTCGCTCAAGGGATAGCGCCGCTCCCGGGCGCCGCGTCGCTCGATCAGCTCGCCATCAGTGAGGGTCCACTCGGTGGGCCGCAGGAGGGGCGAGATCCGCGCGCGGTGGACCGTGGCCATGGTCAGGTCCTGACGAGAACGACCTCGACGCCGGCGCTGGCGGCGTGGGGGGCGAGGGCCTGGGGCTTGTCCACCCGGACCCGGGCGCGGGTTACGCGGGGATCGGCCAGGCAGGCGCGGGCGAGCATTTCGGCGAAGGTCTCCACCAGGCCGATATGTCCCGACGCGGCCAGAGACCGGGCGGCCTCGGCCACCAGCTCGTAATTCACGGTTTCGGACAGATGCTCGGCTCCGGCCACAGCGGCGTCGAGTTCCACATCAATGACCAGGGGTTGGCTGCGGCCGCGCTCGTGGGCGTAGATCCCCACATAGGCGTCCACTCTCAGGGTGGAGACGAAGATCTTGCTGGCGACCACGCGGCAACCGCCGGTGTCGGGCGATACCTGGTCTTCGGCGACGGGGGACAGGGCCATGGGAACGCCCTCCGGGCTCACGGGGGTCAGGCCAGGTGCTGGCCGGAATCGATGGCGATCATCTGGCCCGTCACCGACGGAGCGTCAATGAGGTAGCGCAGGGCCTGGGCGATCTCCCTGGGATCGACCGCCCGCGCCAGGGGGGTGCTGGCGGCTTCCTGGGCGAAATCGTCGGGCGTCTGGTGGATGGAGGGCAGGACGGGGCCAGGCCCGATGCCATTGACCCGCACCCGGGGCGCCAGCGCCAGGGCCATCATCCGGGTGGCCTCCCATAGGGCGGCCTTGCTGAGGGAATAGGAGAAGAAGGCCGGCTGGGTGCGCAGCACACGCTGGTCGAGGATATTGACGATCAGGCCCTGCCGTTGGCCGGTGATCCGACGGGCGAAGGCCTGGGCCAGGACCAGGGGACCGCGGAGATTGGTCTCCATGTGCAGGTCCCAGGAGTGGCGGTTCATGGAGGCGAAGGCGTCGTCCTCGAACACCGAGGCGCTGTTCACCAGCAGGTTCACCGGGCCGAGCTCGGCCTCGGCCTCGCCGACCAGGGGCGCGGTCTCTGATTCCTTGCGCAGGTCGCGGGTGAACAGGGCCGCCCGACGGCCCAGGGCGCGGATCTCGGCGGCGACTGACTCGGCGTCGTCATCTATGACCCGACAGTGCAGGGCCACGTCATAGCCGGCCTCGGCGCAGCTGAGCGCCAGGACCCGGCCGATGCGCCGCGCCGCCCCGGTGACCAGGGCCGCGCCGCGAGGGTCGGTCAAGACCGCCGGCTCCGCTTGCGCGGCTCAGTCCAGACGCCCGAACTCATAGATGTTGATCGCAACGATCACGACGACGAACGCCAGAATGGTCAGGATGGCGGTCATGGAGCTCTCCAGGAAACACAACGCCTCCGGCTTTAGCGAGGCCCGGGCCGGCCCGCAAGGCGAGGCGGGGGAGTCGGGCCTGCGCAAATCGGCGCGGGACCGGTTGCGGCCTGGCCTAAGGCGCGCCACCTTGGGGGCGAGGCGCGGCGCGTGACCCGCGCCGCCCGGATTGATGTTCCCTTGGTGAACGTCGATAACTAAAATGCCTGTTTGAAACTGCGCGGGCCGCGGAGCCGGCGCCAAGAAATCTAGGGTCCAGGAGGACGGCATGCGCGAATATCTGAAGTTCTATATCGACGGTCAGTGGGTCGAGCCGGTGTCGCTCAAGACCCTCGACGTCATCAATCCGGCCAACGAGGAAGTGGTCGGCAAGATCGCCCTTGGCGGCGAAGCTGATGTGGACAAGGCCGTGAAGGCCGCCCGCAAGGCCTTCGCCACCTGGTCCCAGACCAGCCGCGAAGAGCGCCTGGACGTCATGCAGCGGGTCCTGGCCGAGTACCAGAAGCGCTTCGGCGATCTCGCCACCGCCGTCACCGAGGAAATGGGCGCGCCCGCCTCGCTCGCCCAACGCGCCCAGGTGCCGTCGGGCATGGGCCACCTGGCGACGGCTATCGGCATTCTGAAGGACTTCAAGTTCGAGGAAGACCGCGGCTCGACCATGATCGTCAAGGAGCCGATCGGGGTCTGCAGCTTCATCACGCCGTGGAACTGGCCGCTGAACCAGATCATGTGCAAGGTCGCCCCGGCGCTGGCCACCGGCTGCACCATGGTGCTGAAGCCGTCGGAAGTGGCCCCCTTCACCGGCCAGATCTTCGCCGAAATCATGCATGAGGCCGGCGTGCCGGCCGGCGTGTTCAACCTGGTCCATGGCGATGGCCTCGGCGTCGGCGTGCCGCTCTCGACCCATCCGGAAGTGGACATGGTCTCTTTCACCGGCTCCACCCGGGCCGGCATCGAGGTGGCCAAGAACGCCGCCCCGACCGTCAAGCGCGTCCACCAGGAACTGGGCGGCAAGAGCCCGAACATCGTCCTGGACGACGAGGTCTTCACCAAGAGCGTGGCCGGCGGCGTGCGCCAGATCATGACCAATTCCGGCCAGTCCTGCAATGCGCCGACCCGGATGCTGGTCCCCACCAAGCGGATGGACGAGGCGATCGCCGCGGCCAAGGAAGCCGCCGCCCAGGTGACGGTGGGCGATCCCACCGGCAACGCCATGCTTGGCCCTGTGGTCTCCAAGACCCAGTGGGACAAGATCCAGGATCTGATCCAGAAGGGCATCGACGAGGGCGCCACCCTGGTGGCCGGCGGCACGGGCCGTCCCGAAGGCCTGGACAAGGGCTACTACGTTCAGCCCACGGTGTTCGCCAATGTGACCCCGGACATGACCATCTCCCGCGAGGAGATCTTCGGTCCGGTCCTGTCGATCCTCGGCTATGAGGACCTCGATCAGGCCATCGCCATCGGCAACGACACCGAGTACGGCCTGGCGGCCTATGTGAACGGCGCGGACCTGGCCAAGGCCCGGGAAGTGGCCTCCAAGCTGCGCGCCGGCCAGGTGTCGATCAACGGCGCCTCGGACATGACCGCCCCCTTCGGCGGCTTCAAGATGAGCGGCAACGGGCGCGAGTGGGGCGACTTCGCCTTCCACGAGTTCCTGGAGGTCAAGGCGGTCATGGGCTACGCGCCCAAGCAGGCGGCCGAATAGGGGCTGTCAGCTCCACGAGACCCACGGCCCCCGGCGATCCGCCGGGGGCCGTTTTCATGACCGCGCCGGCAAGAGCGCGACACCGCTAGTGAGGAAGACTCCGATGATGGACCCCCATTTCCAGGCCCTGCTGGAGGCCCAGGCCAAGGCCGCCGAGGGCCAGACCCCGCCGCCCCTGGACGCCCTGCCGCCGGACATGGTCCGGGCGGGCTATCGCATGCAGCGCCAGGCGACCGACCAGAATCCGCCCAAGGACGTCGAGACCCGCGACCTGAAGGTGGCCGGCGCGGCTGGCGAGATCCCGGCGCGGCTCTACACGCCAGCCGGCGCAGCCGCCACCACTGGCGGCCTGGTCTATTTCCATGGCGGCGGCTTCGTGATCGGCGATCTGGAGAGCCATGACGGCCACTGCCGGCGTCTCGCAGCCCTGGCTGGTGTCCGGGTGCTGTCGGTGGACTATCGCTTGGCGCCCGAGAATCCTTTCCCGGCCAGCCACGACGACGCGCTCGCCGCCACTCGTTGGGCCTTCGACCATGCCGCCGAGATCGGCTTCGATCCGGCGCGGATCGCCGTGGGCGGCGACTCCGCCGGCGGCAACCTGGCCGCCTCGGTGGCGAGCGACCTGAAAGCCGACCCCAAGCGAAGGATCGCCTTCCAGCTGCTCCTCTATCCCGGCATCTGGCCCGATGAGGAGACCGCGTCGCGCAAGGCGCTGGACGGTCCCCTGCTGACCAAACAGGCCATCGCCTGGTTCGATAAGTGCCTGGCGGCCATGGGCCATCCCCAGGCGCACCGGGCCATGCTGGGCAAGGTCGATTGCGCAGGCCTGCCGCCGGCCCTGGTGGTCACAGCAGGCTTCGACCCCCTGAAGGACGAAGGGCGCGACCACGCCGAGCGCCTGCGGGCGGCTGGCGTGGTGGTGGAGCATGTGGAGTATCCCAGCCTGATCCACGACTTCTACATCATGGCCGACGTCTCGCCGGCGGTGGGCGAGGCGGTCAAGGCGACGGCGGCCTCGCTGAAGGCGGCGCTGGCCTGAGAGGGGAGTTTAGATCGTCTGGGGTTCGCCCTGGACGATCTGCTCGACCTGGGCGGTGAGGTCGTTCCAGGCGCCCTGCATGTCCGGTGTCCAGTCTTCACCCAGGATGTCGGCGAAGGCCTCGGCCATGGCCTGGTAGAAGCGCGGAAAAATCTCGCCCGGCACGCCGATGTCGTCGTGATTGCGCAGCTCGGCCTTCAGGAAGTTGGCGGCGTAGATATTGGGACCCAGATAGTCCAGCAGGGTCTCTGTGGCCTGCCGCAGCATCTGGCCCCGGGCCGCGCCGCGCTTGTCGCCGACGAACAGGGCCTCGGTTTCAGGATAGCGGGCGAACAGGCGCTCATAGACCTGCGGCGCCGGGTCCTCGCAGCGGTCGGCGACCAGTTCGAGACTGTCGAGGATGGCCTGTGAGTTCATGGCCGCCAGCCTAGCCCTGAGAGTCTGCCGCGCCCAGAACCTTTCGGATCACGCCTGTAAGTTGCGCCAGCTCGGCGTCGGTGGTGACGAAGGGCGGGGTGAGATAGACCACCTTGCCCATGGGCCGGATCCAGCAGCCGAGCTCGGCGAACTGCTGGCAGAGGCCGCCTGAGTCCACCGCCGCCTCGAACTCCACCACTCCGATGGCGCCCAGGGTGCGGACATCGACCACGCCGGCCGCCCCCCGGCAGGGCTCCAGGCCTCGGCGCAAGGCCAGCTCGATCCGTGCCACATCTGCCTTCCAGTCGCCGGCTTCGAACAGGTCGAGCGAGGCGCCGGCCGCGGCGCAGGCCAGCGGATTGGCCATATAGGTCGGCCCGTGCATTAAGGCCGCGCCGGCATCGTCAGACCAGAAGGCCTGGAAGATCCGCCGGCTGGCCACGGCGGCCGAGAGGGGCAGGGTGCCGCCGGTCAGCGCCTTGGACAGCGTGATGATATCGGGCGTCACGCCCGCGCCCTGGCAGGCGAACAGGTCGCCTGTGCGGCCAAAGCCGGTGAAGATCTCGTCGAAGATCAGCAGGACCTCATGCCGGTCGGCCAGGACCCGCAGGCGGCGCAGCACCTCGTCGTCGTGGATCAGCATGCCGCCGGCCCCCTGGATGCGGGGCTCGACGATCAGGGCGGCGATCTCATATCCCTTCTCCGCCAGCAGGGCGTCGAGGGCGGCCTCACTGTCGCGGTCCCGGGGCAGGGCGACAACATGCTGGCTGGGCATGACCCCGGAAAACAGGCTGTGCATGCCCTCTTCCGGATCGCAGATGGTCATGGTGGCCAGGGTGTCGCCGTGATAGCCGCCCAGGAAGCTGACGAACTTCGAGCGGCCGGACACGCCACGGTTGATCCAGAACTGAATCGCCATCTTCATGGCGATTTCCACCGAGACCGAGCCGCTTTCGGCAAAGAAGACGTGGTCGAGATCGCCGGGCAGCAGGGCGGCCAGGCGGCGGGCCAGGTCATAGGCTGGCGCATGGGCCAGACCCCCGAACATCACATGCGGCGCGCGGGCCAGCTGGTCGGAAACCGCCTTGGCGATGTGGGGGTGATTGTAGCCGTGGCAGGCGGTCCACCAGCTGGCGATTCCGTCCACCAGCTCCCGGCCGTCCTCCAGAATGATGCGGGCGCCGTCCGTCCGGGCGACCGGCAGGGGCGTAGGCGCGGTCTTCATCTGACAATAGGGCCGCCACACATGGGGGGCGCCGCGGTCGAGCCAGTCGGTCATGGAAGCCTCCTTCGCCAAGCATGGCGGCTTTAACGCGGGCGCGGCCTCGTGCATACCGCGCCCCGTGACCGACAGCCTTTCCGCCTTCGCCGCCGCCAAGCTCGCCGACCTGGACGCCGCCCACTTGCGCCGCCGGCTGACGCCCACCCACCGGATCGACGGGCTGTGGGTGGAGCGGGACGGGCGCCGGCTGCTGTCCTTCTCCTGCAACGACTATCTGAACCTGTCGCACCATCCGGCGGTGATCGAGGCGGCGTCGGCGGCCGCCCGCGCCTATGGCGCCGGGGCCGGGGCCTCGCGGCTGGTGACCGGCGATCATCCGCTGCTGGGGGCGCTCGAGGCGCGGCTGGCCGCCTTCAAGGGGACGGAAGCCGCCTGTGTCTTCGGCTCGGGCTACTTGGCCAATGCCGGTCTGATCCCGACAATGGTCGGCTCCGGCGACGGCGTCTTCGTCGACGAGCTGGCCCATGCCTGCATCTGGGCCGGGGCGCAGCTGTCAGGCGCCAGGGTCATTCCCTTCGCCCATAACGATGTCGCTGATCTCGCGGCCAAGATCGGCAGTGAGCGGGCCAGCCTGCGCCATGCCCTGATCGCCACCGATGGCGTCTTCTCCATGGACGGCGACCTCGCGCCGCTGGACGTCATCAGCGAGCTGGCGCAGGGCCATGAGGCCTGGCTCCTGGTGGACGACGCGCACGGCCTGGGCGTGGTGGGCAAAGGCCGGGGAACGGCCGCCCTGTTTCCAGGTGCGAAGATCGACCTGGCCATGGGCACCTTTTCCAAGGCCGTCGGCGGCTATGGCGCCTATGTCTGCGCCAGCGGCCCGGTCATCGATCTGCTGCGCACCCGGGCGCGGACCTTCGTCTATTCCACCGGCCTGCCGCCCGCCAGCGCCGGCGCCGCTCTGGCGGCCCTGGAGATCATCGCCGGGGACGCAGACCTCACCGCCCGCCCCCTGGCCAAGTCCCGGCGGTTCACCACAGCGCTTGGCCTGCCGGACGCCCAGAGCCCCATCGTGCCAGTGGTGCTGGGGGACGCGGCCCGCACACTGGCGGCCATGCAGGCCCTGGAGGCGCAGGGCTTCCTGGCCGTGGCCATCCGCCCGCCCACCGTGCCGGCCGGGACCGCCCGCCTGCGGCTGGCCTTCACCGCCGCCCACGACGACGCCGACATCGACCGCCTCGCCGAGGCCGTCGGCGCCCTGATGGAGACCGCCTGAATGCGCGCCCTGTTCATCGCCGGGGCCCACACCGATGTGGGCAAGACCTACGCCGCCTGCGCCCTGATCGCCGCGGCCCGCGCCCAGGGCCTGAGTGTCGAAGCCTTCAAGCCGGCGGTGAGCGGGATCGATCCTGCCGACTGGGCTGAGAGCGATCCTGGCCGGCTGCTGGCCGCCCTGGGGCGTCCCCTGACGCCCGCCAATCTTGAGGCCATGTCGCCGCTGCGGTTCACTGCGGCCCTATCGCCGCCCATGGCCGCCCGGCTGGAGGGGCGGGACCTGCGGCTGAAGACCCTGGTGGACCTGTGCCAGACTGCGCTCTCGGCAAGCTCGCCGGACCTGATGCTGATCGAAGGCGCCGGCGGGGTCATGTCGCCGCTCAGCGAGGACGCCACCAATCTCGACCTGATGGCGGCCCTGGGCCTGCCCGTCATCCTCGTCGGCGGCTCCTATCTCGGCGCCATCAGCCACACCCTGACCGCGGCCAGGGTGGTTCAGGGCGAGGGTCTCGATCTGGCTGCTGTCGTTATCAGCCAGGACGCCAGCCCCGAGGCGCCGGATTTCACCGAAACGATCGGCGATGTGGCGCGCTTCCTGCCAGGGGTTCGCGTGGTTCCTGCGCCCCGCAACGGGCAGGACTGGGCCGGAGCCCTTATCTGACCAACTAGCCGCAAGGGAGCCGCCGAACATGCCGATCTCGCCCGCCTATCAGCCCGATCCGCAGTTCGTGACCCTGGGGGAGAGCTTCTTCGATCCCGTCGCCCCGGCTGACTTTCCCGAGACGATCCTGCGCTATCGCAATGACCGGGCCGCGGCGACCGTAGGGCTGGGCGAGCTCAGCGACAGCGAGTGGATCGCCCATTTCGGTCGGTACTCGCCGCTGCCGGCCAATATCGATCCGCCGGTGGCCATGCGCTATCACGGCCACCAGTTCCGCACCTACAATCCCGAGATCGGGGACGGTCGCGGCTTCCTGTTCGCCCAGTTGCGGGAGGCCGGAACGGGTCGGCTGCTGGACCTCGGCACCAAGGGGTCGGGCCAGACCCCCTGGTCGCGGTTCGGCGATGGCCGGCTGACGCTGAAGGGCGGGGTGCGCGAGGTGCTCGCCACGGCCATGCTGGAAGCCCAGGGCGTACCGACCTCGCGGTCCTTCTCCCTGGTCGAGACCGCCGAGGCCCTGGAGCGTAATGACGAGCCAAGCCCCACCCGCGGGGCGGCCCTGACAAGGCTCTCGCACAGCCACATCCGCTTCGGGACCTTCCAGCGCCACGCCTTCGAAGAGAGCCCTGAGCGGATCGCCGCCCTCATCGACCATGTGATCACCCACTACTATCCCGAGCTTGAAGGCGCGGTGGATCGCCCGGCCGCCCTGCTGGGGGCGGTGAGCGGACGGATGGCGCGGCTGGCGGCGTCCTGGATGGCGGCGGGCTTCGTCCACGGAGTGCTCAACACCGACAATATGAACATCACCGGCGAGAGCTTCGACTACGGCCCCTACCGCTTCCTGCCGCGCAACGATCCCAATTTTGTGGCCGCCTATTTCGACCACAGCGGGCTCTACAGCTTTGGCCGGCAGGCCGAGGCGGTGTTCTGGAACCTGCGCCAGCTGGGGGGCTGCTTCTCCCTGGTCAGCGCGCCCGAACCGCTGGTCGAGGCGCTGAACGGATTTGCCGGCGCGTACCGCATGGAGCTGGCGGCCGCCATGCGCCGCAGGCTGGGGGTTCGCAGTCTGGGGACCGGGGCCGATTCCAGCCTCGCTCAGGCAGCCTTCCAGGCGCTGGCGGCCGGCGGCGAACCCCTGCGCTGGGAGCCCTTCTTCTTCGACTGGTTCGGCGGCGACGAGGCCCGCGCCCTGGCCGGTGTCCGGGGGGAAATCTACCGAGAAGATGCCTTTGAGGACTTCCGGGCGCAGCTTGCGCGGTTTGAGCCGCTGCGCGCCGACGCGCTCGACCATGCCTACTTCGCGGCCCCCGAACCCCAGGAGCTGATCTATGAGGAGATCGAGGCGATCTGGGCGCGCATCGATCAGGCCGACGACTGGAGCGCCTTCGAGGCCAAGCTCGCCGCGCTGGAAACCGCCCGCCAGGCCTATGGCCTGAGCGAAGTTTAGAGGGATCTGGGCGCGCTGGCCGCCGGAACCCGCGGGGGCCTCGCGCTCCATTGGGCCAGCGCCACCCCGGCCAGGGTGACGGCGCCGCCGAGCGCCTGGACGGGCCCGAGCGCCTCGGCGAACAGCAGCCAGCCAGCGGCGGCCGCCACCACGGGCTGGATCAGCACCACCACAGACGCCGTGGCCGGCGGAAGACGGCCAAGCGCCCAGGCGATGGCGCCCTGCCCAGCCACATGCAGCACCCCCAGCCCGGCGCAGGCCGCCCAGCCGCCGAGGCTGGCGGGAATCACGCTCTCCCCCAGCAAAAGGGCCGCGCCCAGCAGGAGGGGCGCGCCGGTCAGGCTCGACCAGAACATGATGCGAAGCGCCGCCTCGGTCCGGCGCGCCGCGCTCACCGCCAGGAAGTAGAAGGCGTACCAGAGCGCCGTCAGGGCGGCGGCGGCGTTGCCGAGGCCGGGCGCGGGCCCCACAGCCCCGCTGCGGGCCGCAGCCATGGTGAAGGCGCCGGCCAGGGCCAGGGTCACGGCCAGCAGGAAGAGCTTGCGAGGCGTCTGTCGCAGGAAGATCCAGGCGACCGCCGTCACCACCACCGGCGTCAGATTGGTCAGCACCGTGGCGTTGGCCACCGAGGTGAGCGCGATCCCGTAGTGCCAGAAGCCCAGGTCCAGGGCGAACATCACCCCGGCCACCATGGTCAGCCGCGAAGGCGCCCGTCCGAGGCCTGCGCCGGCCCGCCGAGTCATCAGGACCAGCAGCGGCAGGGCGAAGGCCAGACGCCAGAAGCCGGCGGCGGCCGAGCCGGTGTCGGACAGTCGCACCAGGATCGGCACGAAGCCAATGACGACGGCGCCGAAGATCAGCACCGCCAGGGCGCGGCCATCGCTGGTCTGCGGGGCTTGCGGGGTCGTCACAGGCCCATCTCCTGGCGCAACTGCTCGGGCGTTACGCCCGCGGCGCGTAGCGCCTGCAGGGTCTCGGCCCGGTCGCGCTTGGCGTAGCGCTTCCCGTCCGGCCCCGCCAGCAGCCGGTGATGGCGATAGACCGGCGTCGGCAGACCTAGCAGGGCCTGCAGCAGGCGCTGGACGTGGGCGGCCTCGAAGAGGTCGCAGCCGCGGATGACGTGGGTGACGCCTTGCAAAGCGTCGTCGACCACCACGGCCAGGTGGTAGGCCACGCCCACATCCTTGCGGGCCAGCACGACGTCGCCGCCGAGTTCGGGACGAGCCTGGATCAGGCCTGTTTCGCCGTTCGGGCCTGCGCCCTCTTCCTGAAAGGTGAGGTGTTCGAATCCGTCCAGCCGGGCCTGGGCCGCCTTCAGCGAGAGGCGCCAGGCGAAGCGTTCGCCCCGGGCCAGGCGTTCGGCCTCCTCTTCGGCGGGAAGCGGGGCGCTGCGGAAGGTGTCCATGGCGCCGTGCGGCGCGCTGGCCATGGCCTGGGCCACCTCCTTGCGCGTGCGGAAACAGCGATAGACGAGACCCTCGGCCGCAAGCCGCGCGAGCGCGGCCTCATAGTCGTCCAGGTGTTCGGACTGACGCCGCACAGGCTCACGCCAGGTGATCCCCAGCCAGGCCAGGTCTTCGAAGATGGCCGCCTCGAACTCGGGCCGCGCGCGGGTGGCGTCGATGTCCTCGATGCGCAGCAGGAAGGTTTCGCCGGCCGCCTGCGCCGCCGCATAGGCCAGCAGCGCCGAATAGGCATGCCCCCGGTGCAGCAGGCCGGTGGGCGAAGGGGCGAAACGGGTGACGAAGGCGGCGCTCACCTCAAGGGCTGTAGCTCTACAGGCCCTTGGCGAACACCCCCACATGGGCGAGCACCCCGCGCAGGAAGGCTTCCTCGCCGCCCAGGGCCTCTTTCAGGGGCTCGAACTGCTTGAAGCTGGTCATCTCGGCCAGACCATGGGCGGCGCACCAGCAGGCGATGGCGGCCAGCTCCAGTCCGATCTCGTCGCTGGGATCGGCGCCGGCCGACACCAGCACCTCCCGAACCCGGCGATAGGCGCTTTCCTCGTTCTCCAGCACATGGGCGGGCATGTCGGCCTTGTCCCGGGAACAGTCGTACATGACCCGGTAGAGGTCGGGGTGCTGGCTGGCGAAGCAGACATAGGCCACCCCCAGCTCCCGCACCCGATCGGGCGGGGAGGTGTGGGCGTCGCGGGCGGCCTGGAAAGCCAGATCGAGCTTTTCCCAGCCCTCGTGGGCGACGGCGTCGAGCAGTTCGCTCTTGTCCTTGAAGTGGTGATAGGGCGCGGCCGGACTGACGCCGGCCTCCCGCGCCACGGCGCGTAGGGACAGGGCCTGGGCGCCTTCCTTCTCCAGCAGGCGGCAGGCGGCCTCCACCAGGGCGCGGCGCAGATCGCCGTGGTGATAGGGGCGCGACTCGGGGGCTTCAGATTCTCTCATTACCTCCAGTGTAATTCTCTATCTGATCGCCGTAAAGATCATCTTGACGCCGCTCAGATGCGCGCTATCTTAGCGGTGTTCAAATAAGAAACCCGCCCTCCTCCCCGGGGGCTTCAACTCACAAGGTGTGTGTCATGTCTCTCGCTACCCTGTCGGCCGCCGAACGCGTCTTCGATCGCATCACCCCGGCCCTGTTCGTGGTGCTCAGCCTCGCCCTGGTGGGCGCGCTGCTCGGCGCCTTCGCCTGAGGGCGATCCTTTTCTCCCAGTCTGTCGCCTTGAGGGGGCCCATCGGGTCCCCTCTTTTTTTGTGGCTCCATCCCGCCGCACGACGCCATGGAGCCGTCACAGAATCGCGACTATGGTGAAGAGGTCCCCGGGTCTCCCAGGGGCACACGAGAGGGAGGATCTGCGTCTTCAGTCTCAGTGCATTCGACATAGGGCGTTTGACGCCCCCGATGTGGGCGCTCCGGCGATGCAGGTGATCCAGCATCCCCCGTCGGGCTGGCCCGCCCTCGTGCTCAACGCCGACTATCGGCCGCTCAGCTACTACCCCCTGTCGGTGTGGCCCTGGCAGGAGGTGATCAAGGCGGTGTTCCTGGATCGGGTCGACGTGGTCTCGACCTATGACCACATGATCCGCTCTCCCTCCTTCTCCATGCGTCTGCCCAGCGTCGTCGCGCTGAAGAGCTATGTGACGCAGGACCGCCCGCCAGCCTTCACCCGCTTCAACCTGTTCCTCCGCGACGGCTTCGCCTGCCAGTACTGCCGCTCGGGCGAGGACCTGACCTTTGACCATGTGGTGCCGAGGTCGAGGGGCGGGCGCACCAGCTGGGAAAACATCGTCACCGCCTGCGCGCCCTGCAATCTCGCCAAGGGCGGGCGCACCCCGCACGAGGCCG
Source organism: Caulobacteraceae bacterium UBA3198 (assembly GCA_002363865.1). Classification (GTDB taxonomy): domain Bacteria; phylum Pseudomonadota; class Alphaproteobacteria; order Caulobacterales; family Caulobacteraceae; genus Phenylobacterium. Next base: position 96,388 of record DEWY01000010.1, on the reverse strand, counting down.
GCATGCGGCCGCTGATGGCGCCGCGCCGTCCCCAGGCCCACGAGCTGCAGGAGCGCGGCCGCCGCTTCCCGCCCAACTACCTCCACCAGAGCTGGCTCGACTACCTCTATTGGGACATCGAGCTGGAGGCCTGAGGGCGCGTCCCGCGGTTGCGGTTTGTCAGCGAGCCCGGCTGTGGTGCAGCTTCTGCTTGTGTTCGGCCTGCGCCTCCTCTTATTTCCGGGGGCCCAGTGTTTGGGCTCATGGGGGGATTCAATGCTTCGGACTATTGTGATCGCCAGATCTATGCTGGCGCTGAGCGCGTGCGCGACCGTCACGCGCGGGACCAACACCACCTGACGGTCGAGACCGAGCCCTCGGGGGCTAGCGTCAAGACCAGCAACCAGTTCGCCTGCGACGCCACGCCCTGCACCTTCAAGATGCCGCGCAAATCGGAGTTCGGCGTGACCATCAGCAAGGACGGCTACAAGACCTGGACCGGCCAGGTGACGACCCGGGTTTCCGGCGCCGGCGGCGCGGGCATGGCGGGCAATGTCCTGGTGGGCGGCGTGATCGGCGCCGGCGTCGATGTGGCCACCGGCGCCATGCTTGATCTCGATCCGAATCCGCTGGTCGTTAAGCTTGAGCCGCAGGACTAAACGGACGATCGCCTGACCAACCAAGGCGTGGGCGAGGACGGGTGCGCCGTTCTCGCCCGACCTCGTGAGTTGCGATCGCAACACCGAGTAGCCCGAAACCTATAACTGAACCTCTGCCGTGGTCAGGCGTTGGCCATGGTGGCGCTGTGGCCGTTGTCGCCCGCGCCCGCGCCGTGCAGGCGTCAGGGGAGACCGGGCCATTCTACGAACCCAGATGAATCCGCGCGTCTTCTGGGGCGCGAGCCTCATTGTCGGCGCCCTGCTGGCAGTGGCGGTGATTGCGCCCGACCAGTCGGACTGGGCCTTCCAGTCGGCCCAGGGCTGGGTCATCGACACCTTTGGCTGGTTCTATGTCGGCGCCGTCGCCGGTTTCCTCGGTCTTGTGCTGTTCCTTGCCCTTGGGCCGACGGGAAGCCTGAAGCTCGGACCGGACGACTGCGAGCCGGATTTTCCCTATGCCTCCTGGCTGGCCATGCTGTTTGCGGCGGGCATGGGCATCGGCCTGATGTATTTCGGGGTCGCCGAGCCGATCCAGCACTATGTCAGTCCGCCCGAGGCGGAGCCGGGGACCTTCGGGGCCGCCCGCGAGGCGATGGTCATCACCTTCACCCACTATGGGGTGCATGCCTGGGCCATCTATGCGCTGGTGGGTTTAAGCCTGGGCTTCTTCGCCCATCGCAAGGGGCTGCCGCTGACCCTGCGCTCGGGCCTCTCGCCCCTGCTGGGCAAGCGGACCAACGGCCCGATCGGCGATGCGGTGGACATCTTCGCCGTCTGCGGGACGGTGTTCGGCATCGCCACTTCGCTGGGGTTCGGGGTCTCGCAGATCAACAGCGGCCTAAACTATCTGGTCGGCCTGCCCAACACCGCCCTGATGCAGTGCGCCCTGATCGCCCTGGTCATGGCCGCGGCGACCGCATCGGTGCTGACCGGGTTGGATAAGGGGGTCCGGCGCCTGTCAGAGCTGAACCTGACCCTGGCGGTCCTGCTGATGCTGTTTGTGCTGGTGGTGGGGCCGACGGGCTTTCTGCTCAAGGCCCTGGTGCAGAACTTCGGCCTCTATCTCGACCACTTCTTCATCCGCACCTTCACCCTCTACGCCTACGAGCCGCGGGGCTGGATGGCCGACTGGACCCTGTTCTACTGGGCCTGGTGGATCGCCTGGTCGCCCTTTGTGGGCATGTTCATCGCCCGGATCTCGCGGGGACGGACGGTGCGGCAGTTCATCCTCAATGTGCTGCTGGTGCCGGCCGGGTTCACCTTCCTGTGGATGACCGTGTTCGGCAACACCGCCATCTTCCTGGACATGGGCTCGGCCAGCGGCGCGATTTCAGCGGCGGTGAGCGCGGACCTGTCCACGGCGCTGTTCCGCTTCTTGGCCGAACTGCCCGGGACGGCCATCACCTCGACCGTCGCCGTCGTGTTGGTGGCGGTCTTCTTCATCACCTCGGCGGATTCCGGATCCCTGGTGATCGACACCCTGGCCTCCGGCGGGGCCGACGACACGCCACGCTGGCAGCGGGTCTACTGGTGCCTGTTACTGGGCCTGGTGGCGGGCCTGCTGCTGCTGGCCGGGGGGCTGGGCGCCCTGCAGGCGGCCACCCTGGTCGCCGCCCTGCCGTTCACCGTCATCATGATTGCGCTCGCCGTCGGCCTGACCCGACAGATGAACGCCGACATCGCCGGCCGCGTGGTCGAGACCGAGGGACCGCCCCTGGCCGAACAGTTGAAGCGGCTCCTGGCGCCGGCCAGCCGGCGCGATATCCAGCGTCACCTGGACCGGGTGGCCGTTCCGGCGCTGGAAAGCGTCCGCGAAGGCCTGGAGGGCGAAGGCCTGACGACAGAGGTCTCACGGCAGGAGGACGGCGTCTCCCTGACGGCGACGACCGGCGGAGGCCGACCGTTCCATTACCGTCTGGCCGCCCGCGACCGCCCCCGTCCGGCCATGACCGCGCTGGATGCGCCGGAGCGGCGGCGGGCCATGGAGTGGCGGCTTTCGGCCCGTTCAGACGATGTCGCCCGTCCGCGGGACGTTACAGGCTTCACCCACGACCAGATCGTGGCCGACGTCCTCGAGCATCTCCATCGCTGGCGCCTGGGATGAGCAGGTTCAGCCCTGCGGGAGCAGCCTGCGGATGGCCGCTACAAGGGTCTGACGATCGAAGGGCTTAGCCAGGGCCTCCTGGGCGCCCAGGGCCTTGGCCGTCTCCAGAATCGTGTCTGGGCTGATGGTGCGCCAACCGCCCGACATGGCGACGATGGGCAGCTGCGGCCACCGGGCGCGAATTTCGCCGATGGTCTCCATCCCGTCCCGGTCGGGCATGAAGAGGTCAACAATCACGAGATCAAGAGTTAGTGCCTGCAGGGACTCAATCGCCTGAGCGGCCGTCTGTGCGAGAACTGTTTCAAATCCTTCCAGGTGTAGATGTCCGGAAATAATCTGTAACAGTGTTACGTCGTCGTCGACCAAGAGTATCAAAGGTCGAATAGTCATGAAATCCGGCTCCCGCAATTGAGCCGCTTCTAGAGGTATTCGCAAAATTGCGCATGACCGCTCGCCTCATGAGCGAGGCCTGCACGTTCCGCACGCGGGCAGGATCAGGCCTTAGACGGGCGCCGTGCGCCTGTGGGCGACCTGCCAGAAGGCGGCTGCGGCCACGGCTACGAGTCCAGCGGCGAAGGTGACCGAGAGCGCCCCGCCCCGGGTCAGCAGGATCCCGCCCAGGGCGCCGCCAAAGGCCTGACCCAGGGCGGCTGACGAGCCGTTGAAGGCCAGGGCCAGGGGCGCGGAGGCCGGGGCTTTGGCGATCAGCCGGGTCTGGATCACCGGCATGACCGAGAACAGGGAGGTGGATCCGGTCAACACCGCGAGGCCGACGATTCCATAGGCCAGGGCGCCTGGCTCACCCGTCCGAGCGAGCTCCAGGCCGTGCAGGGCCGCCGCCGCCGCCAGGCCGAGGAAGCCCAGGGTGACGCTGAGACCGCCGGCGCCCCGATCGGCGGCCCGGCCGCCCAGCGCCAGACCCAGGAAGCTGCCGACCCCCACCAGCATCTGGAAGGCCGCCACGCCCGCGCCTGTGACCTCCACCTGCAGGCGCAGGATCGGCGCGATATAGGTGGTGATGGTCATATTGGCCCCGAAGGCCAGGAAGGTGGAGAGGAAGAGCGGCAGGACGCCGGCTCCCCTCAGGCCCTGGCCGACACCGGGCGCCGGCGGGGTGACCCGCGGGACGAAGATCAGGATGGCCGCCAGGGCGAAGGCGCTCAGGCCCGCCGAGAGCAGGAAGGTGGCCCGCCAGCCAAAGGCCGCGCCGACCACGCTGCCCAGGGGGATGCCCATCAGAAAGGCGACCGTCATGCCCCCCATGACGATGGCCAGGGCCGAGCCCCGCCGCTCGGGCGGGACCAGGGCGCTGGCCGCCGCAGAGGCCGCAGGACCGGCCATGGCGCCGATGGCGCCGAGGACTGCCCGAAGCACCATCAGAGTCCCGTAGCCGGGGGTCATCAGGCAGGCGAGGTTGAGAATCACGGCGACGCTGAGGGCCACGGTGAGGACCCGCTTGCGCTCAAACCGGCCCACCAAGAAGGCCAGCGGCGGCCCCGCCAGGGCCGAGGTCAGGACATAGACGGTCTGCAGCTGGCCGGCCGCGCCGACGGAGACCCCGAGTTCGTCGGCCATGGGCTCCAGCAGCCCGGCGAAAATGAAGGCGCCCGACCCGAAGGCGAAGGTCGACAGGGCCAGGACGAAGATCTGGATATTCACCCGCGACGCCCCACCAGCTGTCGCACGCGCCGGGCGTATCCGATCGTCCCCATGGCTGAACTCCCCCGCTGGCGGTCTGGCGCCGCCTGATCACTGATCAGTACGCCCGCCGCCAACCGGGTCAATCACAGGATTTCTAAGAGGCCGATCAGGCGAGGGGCGGCCTCAGACCTTTTCGCTGATCTTGATCGCCGTGCGGCAGCCAGCCTGGATCACCGCCGACAGCAGGCCATAGCCCGGGGCCTCGCGGGCGCCCTCCTCGACGGCGAGGTCGCGGTGGGCCAGTTCCTCGTCGCGGAATTTGGCCAGCTCCTCGGCCAGCTCCGGATCGCGGTCGGCGAGCTCAGCCACCTGACCCGCATAGTGTTTCTCGATGACCGACTCGACGGCCTCGGTGCAGGCATGGGCGGCCTTCTCGCCCATCAGGGCGGTGCCGGCGCCCAAGGCGAAGCCGGCCAGCCGCCACAGGGGCGTCATCACGGTCGGCCGCACGCCATGCTGGTTCAGAAGGGCGTCGAAGCGGGCCAGATGGACGGCCTCATGTCCTTCCATCTCCTCGAGTTGGGCGGCGAGACGTTCCTTGCCCTTGGCCGCGCCGAGCACGGCGCGCTGGCCCTGATAGATGTGGACCGCCCCGAGTTCGCCCGCGTGATCGACCCGCAGAATCTCCGCGAGCCTCGCCTGCACCGTTCCGGCGCCCGGGCGGGCAGGGATGGGTTTGTCGCTCATCGCTTGCCTCTCTCATGGGCTGCGGCGGCCAGGCTCAGGGCCGCGAGGATCAGGGAGATGACCGCGTTCCACCCCGCCATGGAGAGGCCCGCAAGGACCCAGGGCGCGGTGTCGCAGGCCGGTGCGGTGATGGTCTGACCCGCCAGCAGGCCGCTCATGGCGTCAAGGCTGACCGCCCCGCCGGAGGAGGCGCAGGCGCTCGGCCCCGGCCACCACTTCCACTCCGCGCCGGCGTGATAGACGGCCACCGCCGTCCCCACCAGGAAGATGAGGCCGAGGACCAGATTGAAGGCCGGGCGGAAACGCGCCCCACCCTGCAGCCGTGTCAGGATCATGCCGGCCAGGGCGACGCCGACGGCCATCCAATAGACCTCCCGCTGCCGCAGGCAGAGCGTGCAGGGCGCCAGCTCGCCAAAGGTCTGGAAGCCGTGGGCGATGGCCAGCATGCCCGCCGAGGCGAGCAGAGCCGTCAGGCGCCAGCGGTCGAGGATCGGATCGAGGGCTCGGATCATGGACGGCGATTGAACCGTACTTTCGTCAGCGGCGCTACAGGACGTTCGGACCTGGGCTCTGCGGGCCAGTGTTTCGGCCGTCGCCGGCTTGTGCGACACCGCGACTTTGGTAGATAGTTGCATCTGATACTATCTCGCCGACGGGAGACCACCATGACCGCCCTTGCGACCGCCGCCGCCACCAACGACCTGTTCGAGAACCCCCTGGGCACCGACGGGTTCGAGTTCGTGGAGTTCACCTCGCCTGAGCCCGAGCGCTTGGGCGGCCTCTTCGAGCTGATGGGGTTCACCGCGGTCTCGCGGCACCGGTCGAAGCATGTGGTCCGCTATCGCCAGGGCGACATCAACTTCCTGCTCAATATGGAGCCGTCGGGCCAGCCGGCCGACTTCCGCGCCGCCCATGGGCCCTCGGCCAACGCCATGGCCTTCCGGGTGCGGGATGCGGCCAAGGCGCTCGCCCTGGCGGTGGAGCGCGGCGCCACCGCGGTGCAGGGACCGGTGGGACCGATGGAGCTCAACATCCCGGCGATCGAGGGGATTGGCGGCTCAAACCTCTATCTGGTGGACCGCTACGGGGCCCAGGAGATCTATGATGTGGACTTCGTTCCCATCCCCGGCGAGGCCGAGCGTGGTGTCGGCCTGACCTATCTCGACCACCTGACCCACAACGTGTTTCGCGGAAACATGGCCAAATGGGCGGACTTCTATGAGCGGATCTTCAATTTCCGCGAGATCCGCTATTTCGACATCGAGGGCGCCCAGACGGGCCTGTTGTCCAAGGCCATGACCAGCCCCTGCGGCAAGATCCGCATCCCGCTGAACGAGAGCCGCGACGATCATTCCCAGATCGAAGAGTTCCTCAAGGACTACAAGGGCGAGGGCATCCAGCACCTGGCGCTGGGGACTGACGACATCTACGCCGCCGTCGAGACCATGCGCGAGCGGGGCGTCCGCTTCCAGGACACGCCGGAGACCTATTACGACCAGCTCGACGCCCGGGTCCCCGACCATGGCGAGAACCTGCAGCGACTGCGGGCCGACCGTATCCTGGTGGACGGGGCTCCGACGCAGGGCCAAGGTCTGCTGCTGCAGATCTTCACGGAGAACATGGTCGGTCCGATCTTCTTCGAGATGATCCAGCGCAAGGGCAACGAAGGGTTCGGCGAGGGCAACTTCAAGGCGCTGTTTGAGTCCATCGAACTCGACCAGATCCGCCGGGGCGTGCTGCCGAAGAAGGACTAGATATGCGGGTGATCGCTCTGGCGGTGGTGCTGGCGAGTTTGGTGACGGGAAGTGCGATGGCGCAGCCGAAGTGGGCGATTGTGGTGCATGGGGGGGCCGGCGTCATCGAGCGCGCCGACCTGACCCCGCAACAGGAGGCGGCCTATCGCGCCGCCATGACCAAGGTGACTAAGGCCGGCGGCGAGGTGCTGGAAAAGGGCGGCTCGGCGCTGGACGCCATCGAGGCGGCCATCCATCTGCTGGAGGACGATCCCCTGTTCAATTCCGCCCGCGGGGCGGTGTTCACCGCCGAGGGCCGCAATGAGCTGGACGCCTCGATCATGGATGGGGCGACCCTGAAGGCCGGCGCCGTGGCCGGCGTCACCCGCACCCGCCATCCCATCTCGCTCGCCCGGGCGGTGATGGAGACGTCGCCGCATGTCATGCTGATGGGATCGGGCGCGGACACCTTCTCGAAGGAGACGGGCCTGGAGCAGGCCGAGCCGAGCTACTTCTTCACCGAGCGCCGCTGGCGCTCCCTGGAGAAGTTCCTGGCCGAACAGAAGCTGCCGGTCCCGCCCCGGCCTACGGGTCCGGTGGTGGCCGACGAGGCCGCCGCCCTGGCCCATGACGAGGGCAAGTACGGCACCGTCGGCGTCGTGGCGCTGGATCAGGCCGGCCATGTGGCGGCGGGCACCTCGACCGGCGGCACCACGGGCAAGCGCTGGGGCCGGGTGGGCGACAGCCCGATCATTGGCGCGGGCAACTACGCCTCGGACGCCTCCTGTGCGGTCTCGGCCACCGGGACCGGCGAGTATTTCATCCGCCTGACCGTGGCCCGGGAGATCTGCGCCCTGGTGGAGCACAAGGGCCTCTCCCTGCAGGCCGCGGCCGATGAGGTGGTGCAGAACAAGCTCACCGCCCTGGGCGGCGACGGCGGCGTCATCGCTGTGGCGCCTGATGGCCAGATGGCCTGGAGCTACAACACCTCGGGCATGTACCGCGCCCGCCTCGCGGCCGGCGAACCCCTGACCGTGGGGATCTATAAGGACGAACCCTGATGGCGACCCGCAACTGGATCCCCGTGCGCGGGGCGCAAGGGACGCATTCGCGCCAGGCCCACGCCGACATGCCGGCCGGCACCTTTGAGCGCGAAATCTCCAAGGAGGGGTTCTTCGGTCCTGCGGCCTTCCTGCACCATCCAAGGCCCCCCACGGGCTGGACGCGTTTCGAGGGCCCCCTGCGGCCGCGGGCCTTCGACTTGTCGCGCCTCAACGAACCCCAGGCCTCGCCGTGGGAAGCCCCGGTGGTGCTGCACAATGGCGCCACCGAGATCCGCTTCTGGAAGCTCGATCAGGCCATGCCAGGCCTGGCGCGCAACGCCGATGGCGACCAACTGCTGTTCGTCCACCAGGGCGCGGGCGACCTCTTCTGTGACTATGGCCGCATCGCCTTTGACGCCGGCGACTATCTCTATCTGCCCCGGGGGACCATGTGGCGCCTGGCGCCAACTGAGCCCTGCGCCATCCTGACCATCCAGGCGACCAACAGCCACTTCACCCTGCCCGAAAAGGGTCTGCTTGGACCCCACGCCATCTTCGACCCAGCCCTGCTGGACACCCCGGTGATGGACGAGGCCTTCCGCGACCACCAGGCCCAGGATGACGAGACCAGCGTCGCCATCAAGAAGCGCGGTCAGGTCTCCACGGTGACCTATCCCTACAACCCCCTGGACGCGGTGGGCTGGCATGGGGAGCTGGCGCCGGTGCGCCTGAATGTGCGCCATATCCGACCGGTGGCAAGTCACCGCTACCACCTGCCGCCGAGCGCCCACACGACATTCCTGGCCGACCGGTTCGTGGTCTGCACGTTCGCGCCGCGGCCCTTCGAGACCGATCCCGGCGCGCTCAAGGTGCCGTTCTTCCACAACAATGACGACTATGACGAGGTGCTCTTCTACCACGCCGGCGACTTCTTCAGCCGCGACGGCATCGATGCGGGCATGATGACCTTCCACCCGTCGGGCTTCACCCACGGGCCGCACCCTAAGGCGTTGAAGAACATGCTGTCCCAGCCCAAGCCCGCCACAGACGAATATGCGGTGATGATCGACACCCGTGATCCGCTGGAGGTGGGCGAGGCCGCCGGCGCGGTGGAGAACACCGCCTATGTCGACAGCTGGAAGGCCCGATGAACGCCGCCGTCCATGACGATCTGGAGGCTGCGGCCCGGGAAGAGCTGGTTCAGGCCTGCGACCTCGGCTGGCGGGCGCTGTCGCCCTGCACCCCCTGGGGCGACACCTTCGAAGGCTTCAGCCCCCAGGGCCGCCCGGTCTGTTTCGAACGGAACTACATGTGGGAGGACGCGCCGGGCGGCGACATCCGCGTGGAAGTCCATGTCTATGAAGCCCGGGCCTTCGAGGCCGGGGTACGCCTGGTCCAGACCCTGACCCAAAATCAATCCTGACGCCCTAAAGCGGAGACCCAAGATGAAGCTCGCCTCGCTGAAGTCCGGCCGTGACGGCCGGCTGGTGGTGGTCTCCAACGACCTGGCCTGGTTCACTGATGCCGGCACGGTGGCGCCCACCCTGCAGGCGGCGCTGGACGACTGGGAGCGGTGCGAACCCATGCTGCGGGCGCTCGCCGAGAGCCTCGAGCATGGCGGGGTGCCCAAGGAGCGCTTCCACGAGCACGAGGCGGCCAGCCCCCTGCCGCGGGCCTATCAGTGGGCCGACGGCTCGGCCTATGTGAACCATGTGGAGCTGGTGCGCCGCGCCCGCGGGGCGGAGATGCCGCAGAGCTTCTGGACTGATCCACTGATGTACCAGGGGGGCTCCGACGGCTTCCTGGCGCCCCGCGATCCCATCCCGCTGGCCGATGAGGCCTGGGGCTGCGACCTGGAGGCCGAGGTGGCGGTGATCACCGGCGATGTCCCGCAAGGGGTAAGCCCGGCCGAGGCGCTGAACCACGTGCGGCTGGTGCTGCTGGTCAACGACGTCTCCCTGCGCAACCTGATCCCCGCCGAGCTGGCCAAGAGCTTCGGCTTCTTCCAATCCAAGCCGGCTTCAGCCTTCTCTCCTGTGGCCGTGACGCCAGATGTTCTCGGCGAAGCCTGGCGGGAGGGGCGTCTGCACGGGGCCGTCGAGGTTGAGCTGAATGGCGCGGTCCTGGGGTGCGCCGACGCCGGCGTCGACATGACCTTCGATTTCGGGACCCTGATCGCGCACGCGGCCAAGACCCGGGCGCTGGCCGCCGGCACGATCATCGGCTCGGGCACGGTGTCGAATCGCGGTCCGGACGGCGGTCCAGGAAAATCGGTGGTCGAGGGCGGGGTCGGCTATTCCTGCCTCGCCGAGGTGCGGACCGTCGAAACCCTGGCCCACGGGGCGCCCAGAACGCCATTCCTGAAAGCGGGCGACCGGGTGCGGATTGAAATGCGCGACGGGCGCCGCCACTCGATATTCGGCGCCATCGAGCAGGAGGTCCAGGCCCCATGACCGCTCCGTCCCGGCCCGAGCCGGCAGACACCACCGCCGGCCTCCAGCTGGACGCCTATCTGCCCTATCGCCTGTCGGTGGCCTCCAATGCGGTCAGCCGGCTGATCGCCCGGGCCTATGAGGACCGCTTCGGCCTCAGCATCCCCCAGTGGCGGCTGATCTGCGTCCTGGCCGAGGACGGGCCGATGAACCAGAGCGCCCTGGTCAGCCGCACCGGCATGGACAAGGTGACCGTGAGCCGCGCCGCTCAAGGGTTGGCCAAGCGCCATCTACTGGAGCGCTCGCAGAACGACCAGGATGGCCGCTCCCACGTGGTGGCGCTCAGCCTGGAGGGTGTGCGTCTGCATGCGGAGATCGCGCCCCTGGCGCTGGCCTATGAGGCGGCCCTGATCTCAGGCCTCGACCCCAGCGAGGTGGCCCTGCTCAAGCGGCTCTTGATGCGACTGCAGGCCGCCGCCGGCGTCCTGGCCGGCGAACGGGGCGAGGCGGGTTAGCCCCAGCCCAGCGCCACGGCGCCGTGATAGACGCCCATGGCCGCCAGATAGGCCAGGGTGATCATGTAGGCGAACATTACGCTGGGCCACAGCCAGCTGTTGGTCTCGCGCTTCACCACCGCCAGGGTCGGGGCGCATTGCGGGGCGAACACGTACCAGGTCAGGAAGGCCAGCCCCATGGCCAGGGACCAGTCGGCCGACAGGGCGCCGGCCAGGGTGCCCACCTGTTCCTCGGCGTTGGCCACCGCATAGACGGTGCCCAGGGCGCCGACGGCGACCTCCCGGGCCGCCATGCCCGGGATCAGGGCCACGGTCATCTGCCAGTTGAAGCCGATGGGGGCGAACAGGGGGTGGATCAGGTGGCCGAGCTGGCCGGCGAAGCTGTAGTCGATGGCCGGGCCGGTGGCGCCTTCCGGCGGATAGGGGAAGGTCGACAGCACCCAGATCAGCACCATCAGTGGCAGGATGATGCGGCCCGCCCGGTTCATGAAGATCGCCGCCCGCTGCCAGAGATTGCGCAGGACGCTCTTGGCGTCGGGCATCTTGTAGGTGGGCAGCTCCATCAGGAAGGGCTCGACCTGACCGCGCCAGAACAGCCGCCGGGCGATGAAGGAGATGGCCAGGGCGCTGGTGATGCCGGAGACATAGAGGCCGAACATGACCAGCCCCTGCAGGTTGGCGAAGCCCCAGACGGTCTGGTCGGGGATGAAGGCCGCGATGATCAGGGTGTAGACCGGAATCCGCGCCGAGCAGGTCATCAGCGGCGCGACCATGATGGTGGTCAGCCGGTCGCGCTTGGAATCGATCACCCGGGTGGCCATGACGCCGGGAATGGCGCAGGCGAAGGACGACAGCAGCGGGATGAAGGCCCGGCCGTGCAGGCCCGCCCCGCCCATGATCTTGTCCATCAGGAAGGCGGCCCGGGCCATGTAGCCGAAGTCTTCCAAGAGGATGATGAACAGGAACAGGATCAGGATCTGCGGCAGGAAGACCAGCACGCTGCCGACGCCGGCGATCAGGCCATCGACGATCAGGCTCTGCAAAAGCCCGTCGGGCAGGACGGTGGCCACCAGGCCGCCGAGAGCGCCGATGCCCCCCTCGATGCCGTCCATCAGCGGTCCGGCCCAGGCGAACACCGCCTGGAACATGACAAACAGCAGAGACAGCAGAATGGCGAGGCCCGCCACCGGATGCAGCAGCACCCCGTCGATCTTGCCGGTCAGGGTGTCGGGGCGTTCGGCCGGCCGCACATGGGCCTTCATGATCCGCTGGGCCTCGGCATGGGCCTGGCGGATTTCCGCGGGCGTTGGCTCATGCCAGGTGTTGGCGGCCTCCAGCGCGCCGGCGCCGCCCAGAGCCTCGACCTTGGCTTCGATCTGGGCGACCAGGTCCTCGATGCCGCGCCTGCGGGTGGCCACAGTGGTGACAATCGGGGCGCCGATGTCACGGGCCAGGCCGTCGAGGTCGATGCGCAGGCCCTGGCGCTGGGCGATGTCGAACATGTTGAGCGCCAGCACCATCGGCCGTCCCACCTGCCGCAGCTCGAGGATCAGGCGCAGCACCAGGCGCAGATTGGTGGCGTCTGCCACGCAGACCACGACGTCAGGCGGGGTCTCCCCCTTCAGCTGACCGAGAATCGCGTCCCGGGTCACCGCCTCGTCCGGGCTGCGGGCGCGCAGGGAATAGGTGCCGGGCAGGTCCAGCACCGAGACGGTGCGGCCGCTGGCGGTGGTGATGATCCCTTCCTTCTTCTCCACCGTCACGCCGGCATAGTTGGCCACCTTCTGGTGGCTGCCGGTCAGGGCGTTGAACAGGGCGGTCTTGCCGGAATTGGGATTGCCGACCAGGGCGATGCGGGCGGTCGCGGTGCTCACTGGGCCGCCTCCGGGGTGAGGCGAAGGACAATGTCGACGGCGTCCTTGCGGCGCAGGGCCACCCGCATGTCGTCCAGGCGCACGGCGATAGGATCGTGGCCGATCGCGCCCTCATGGATCACCTCAAGGGCGGCGCCTTCTACAAAGCCAAGCTCCAGCAGGCGGCGCTCCAACTCCTGGGCGTCCAGCCCACCCCGGCCTCCAGCGTTCGGGGCGCCGACCGCGCCGATGATCCCGCGATCCCCCAGCCGCGCCTGGCTCAGCCGCACCTCGCCGGGCGCAAGCGCCTGGGCGGGGGCTGGTGTTGGATGGGGATAGGAGTCGTCCATGGCGGGGTCCCGGTGGGAAGGGCGGGCGACGGCGCTTCGCTCAATTGCGAGCCCACGTCGGTGAGAACGATTATCAGTTACGACTCAGGGCGCCCTGGCGCAAGCCCCCGGCTTTTCGATTGCGGCCGCGACCCGCTGGTTGACGCGGCTCTGTTTCGACGCGCTTGGGCCGATTTTTTCGCCCCAGGGGCTCCGAGCAGGCCGCGCGGCGCGGCCAGCTGGAATATCCAAGCCGCCGTCTTTCGGCGAACGAATCTCGTTGCCCGGCCTAATGGCGCTCATTAAGCTGGCACGCATAATGCCGAAAGATCGGTTCTAGACCGACCCATAGGGGGAATGCGCATGACCAATCCGACCGCGGCGCCGGGATTTGAGGGAAAGATCGGCCGTACGCTTGCGGAGTCCGAACCCCACTTCCAGGAGCGCCCACACCCCGGCGAAACGACGCCCAACGTCGTCGTCGTGTTGCTCGACGACACGGGTTTCGCTCAGTTCGGATGCTACGGTTCGGACATCGAAACGCCGAATGTCGACGCCCTCGCCGCGAACGGTCTGCAGTTCACCAACTTCCACGTCACGCCGCTGTGCTCGCCGACGCGGGCGTCCCTGCTCACGGGCCGCGCCCAGCACGCCGTCGGTATGCGCAATGTCTCGAACTTCCGGACCGGCTTCCCGCACCAGCTCGGCCACATCTCCAACCACGCGGCGACGGTCGCTGAGGTGCTGAAGGCCGAGGGCTACGTGACCTTCTGCGCCGGCAAGTGGCATCTCGCACCCACCCAGGAGAACTCGGCCGCAGGCCCGTTCGATCAGTGGCCCCTCGGTCGTGGCTTCGACCGCTTCTACGGTTTCCTTGAGGGCGAGACCGATCAGTTCTCCCCGGAACTCGTGATCGACAACCACCATGTCGCCGCGCCGGCGACGGCCGAAGAGGGCTATCACCTCAGCGAGGACCTGGTCGATCAGCTCCTCAAGATGATCAACGACGCCCGCTGTGTGCGTCCGGACCGGCCTTTCTTCGCCTATCTGCCCTTCGGCGCCACGCACGCGCCGCACCAGGCGCCGCAGGCCTGGCTCGACAAGTACCGTGGCCGCTACGACGAGGGCTGGGATGTCATCCGACAGCGCTGGTACGAACGCCAACTCGAACTCGGCGTGATCCCGCCCGGAACGCAGCTCGCGCCGCGCAATCCCGGCGTGAAGCCCTGGGAAGAGCTCTCGGAGAATGAGAAGGCCCTGGCTTGCCGCCTGCAGGAGGCCTTCGCGGCCTTCCTCAATCACACCGATGCGCAGATTGGCCGCCTCGTCGAAGGCCTGCGCGGCATGGGTGAACTGGAGAACACGATCCTCCTGGTGCTCACCGACAACGGCGCCTCCCAGGAAGGCGGGCCGCTCGGTGTGCTGCACGAAATGAAGTTCTTCAACGGGATCCTGGAGTCGCCTGATGAGGCGGTGAAACGCCTGGATGAAATCGGCGGCCCGCGCAGCCACACCAACTATCCCTGGGGCTGGGCGCAGTGCGGCAACTCACCGTTCAAATGGTACAAGCAGAACACCCACGAGGGCGGCGTCCACGTCCCGATGATCGTACATTGGCCTGCCGGGATCGACGCCGAGCACCACGGCACGCTGCGGCGGCAGTTCGTCAACGTGGCCGACATCGTCCCGACCCTCTACGAACTCCTCGGCGTGACCCCCCCGGACGTTTTCCAGGGCCGGCCGCAACTGCCGGTGACCGGCCACTCGTTTGCGCACGTGCTCGATGCCCCCGATGCGCCAGCGTCCAACCGCCTGCAGTACTTCGAGATGGCGGGTTCGCGGGCGCTGGTCGCCGAGCTCGACGGGCGCTGGTGGAAAGCCGTTGCGCGTCACCAGAAAGGCGCGCCCTTCGAGGATGATCGCTGGGAGCTTTATGACCTCGAAGCCGACGCGTCGGAATGTGACGACCTCGCCGAGGCGGAGCCCGAGCGCCTTGCCCAACTCGTGGCCCTGTGGTGGCAGGAGGCGGAGCGTCACGGCGTGCTGCCGCTGGACGATCGCACCTTCGAGTTGTTCCGGCAGCAGCAGAACGACCGCTCCGTTCACCGCAGGGACCGCCGCTACCGCTACAGACCGCCGATGTCCCCGCTGCCGGTCGCTGCGGCGCCGAGTCCCGGCGGCATGGCCTGGGACCTGGCGGCGTCGGTCACGCGGGCCGCTGACGACGAGGGCGTACTCTACGCCACGGGCAATGCGAACTCCGGCATGAGCATCTTTGTGCAGGGTCGGCGTCTGGTCGTGGACTACAATGCCTTCGGGGAGCACACCATCATCGAGTCCCAGCGTGAGGTTCCGGCAGGCCAGGCGGTCCTGTCGGTGCATCTTCGCCGGGTCAAAGGCCCCACAGGCGTGCTCACGCTCGCCATCGACGGCGAAGCCTGCGGTCAGGTCGATTTGCCGCTGATGATGACGATGATGAGCTCTGTCGGCGCGAGCGTCGGCGAGGACCACGGACTGCCGGTGTCCGACCGCTACCTGGCGCATACCCCTTCAGCGGCGCCCTCCACCAGATTGATATCCAACTCGGCAGCCGCGCGAGCGCGGAAGATGCAGCTCAGGCTCGCATGGAAATGGCCCGGCAGTAGCCCCCGGGAGCACCTCAATCGCCATCTCAGCCGGCCAATGAGCAGGCCAGGGGCAGCCCGTAACCCAGGACTCCAGTATGAATGACATCGTGATCTACGGATCGCCCCTCTCGCCCTTCGTCAGGAAGGTGGAGGCGGTCCTTCGCCACACCGGCACGGCCTATGATTTCGAGGCCGTCAACGTCATGGACATGCCCGACTGGTTCAAGGAGATCAGTCCGGCGCGGCGCATCCCGGTCCTGCGCGACCGCAGCATCAGCGCCGAGGGCGTCCTGGGAACGATCGCCGACTCCTCGGCGATCTGCCTCTATCTTGAGCGCAAGCTCGACGCGGGCCTTTATGGCCAAGGCGCTTTCGACGCCGGTCGCGTCACCTGGTTCGAAGAGTACGCCGACACCAACATCGCCATGCCGCTCGGCATGGGCCTGTTCCGTCCGATCATCTTCCCGCGCTTCGCCGGCAAGGAATCCGACCTGGAGAAGGCCCGCAAGACCTGGAACGAGACGCTTCCGCCGCTCTTCGACTACCTTGAGGCGAGCCTCGACGGCGGCGAATACCTGGTGGGCGGGCGTTTCTCGCTCGCAGACATCGCCGTGGGGTCCCAGCTCACGCAGCTGGCCCTCGTCGCGGGGCTCCCGGACGCCGTCCGCTGGCCGACCCTCGTGAAGGCCATACAGGCCATGCAGGCGCATCCGGCGTTCGCCGCGAATCTCGGTGTCTGCAGAAAGATGCTCGGCGGCATCCTGCCCGAGCCCGTGGACCTGTCCTGATCCAATCCTGGGATGAGACTCCGAGGCAGGCGCCGTCGGCCGGCGCCATGGTGACAGGCTTCAGCGCATGACGCGTATCAGACGACGAGGCGGCCTTAGAGTTCTCGACCCGACTGCGTTCGCGCGGCCTGCGCCAGTGGAGGCCGCAGGCCGCAGCGTGAGCGGGACCCGTGATCGCCTCCTCGACGCCGCCGAGCGCCTGTTCGCGGAGAAGGGGCTGCGCGGGACCTCATTGCGAGAGATCGTCGCCGCCGCCGGCCAGCGTAACGAGTCAGCGATCCAGTATCACTTCGGCGATCGAGAGGGGCTCGTCGACGCGCTCGTCGCACGACGCGTCGCCGCCATCGAGACGGTGCGGAACGCGCGGCTCGACGCACTCCTGGCAAGGGCGCCGGCGCCGAACGTGCGCGCCCTTGTCGCCTGCCTCCTCGAGCCGGTCGTGGAGCTCTGCCACGACGATTCCGGCTTCCGGGCGTTCCTCAGTGCCTTCGGCGAGGTCGCCTGGGCGACGGCCCTCCAACTCGCGCGGAATCGTCAGCAACTGCGGAGCCTTGAGCGCATGCGAGAACAGCTCCGGAGGTCCCTCGACCTCCCGGAGGCGATCCTGGCCGATCGTGCGGAGGCGCTCACACGCTTCCTGCTGCTCAGCCTCAGTCAGCGGGCCCGTTCGAATGAACCCTTCAATGGCCGGGGTTTCGAACGCTTCTTCACAAATCTCACCGACATGGGCGCGGCCATAATCACGGCGGACGTCTCACCGGACACGCGTGCGGCCTATGGCGCAGATTGAAGGCCGGCCTGAGTCTCGACCTGCCGGCTAGGGGACTTGCCCCTATCGGCGCAGTTGAGACTCCGCGCGGCATGTCTTGAGCGCGGATTGCGCGAGGTCAGTGACCCGGTGTAACCAACGTCCGTGGCCCCTGTGGTGGAATTGGTAGACGCGCCGCACTCAAAATGCGGTACCGCAAGGTGTGTCGGTTCGAGTCCGACCGGGGGCACCATCATCTGGGCGGCTAGCGCGCCCCGAAGATCAGCGGCACGGCCGCAAGGGCGATCAGCGAGATCGCGACCACGCCGATCAGGTTCAGCCACAGACCGGCCCGACTCATCTGGGCGATGGAGATCAGGCCGCCCCCATAGACGATGGCGTTGGGGGGCGTGGCCACCGGCAGCATGAAGGCGCAGGACGCCGCCAGCGCCAGGGGAATGGCGAACAGCAGTGGGTCGGCGCCGATGGCGAGCGCCAGGGCCCCGCCGATGGGCAGGAAGGTGGCGGCCGAGGCGGTGTTGCTGGTCAGCTCGGTCAGGAAGATCATCGCCAGGGTGACCATCACCACCAGAGCGGCCACCGGCCAGCCGCCGAGAATGCTCAGCAGTTCGCCCAGCCAGGCGGCGAGGCCGCTGGTGGAGATGGCGGCGGCCAGGCTCAGGCCCCCGCCGAACAGGGTCAAAACCCCCCAGGGCAGGCGCTTGAGCTCGGCCTCGGTGACCAGACGGTCGCCAGGCGCCTGGCCCGACGGCGTGAAGGCGAGCGCCACGGCCGCGGCGATGGCCACGCCGGTGTCGCTGAGCCAGGGGGCGTAGGGGGTCAGCAGGGGCCGGAAGATCCAGGCGAAGGCGGCCAGGGCGAAGATGATGCAGACGCGGATTTCAGCCCGGCTCATGGCGCCGAGCCTGGCCTTCTCTTCGCGGAACAGGACGCCGGCCTCCGGCAAGACCAGCCTGACCGGATTGAGCAGGACCAGCGTGCCCCAGGCGGCGGTCAGCAGGACCAGGGCGACCGGCACGCCGACCATCATCCACTGGCCAAAGCCGATCTCGATCCCGTGCTCCTGGGCCATGTAGCCCGCCAGCAGGGCGTTGGGCGGGGTGCCGATCAGGGTGGCGATGCCGCCGATGCTGGCGCCATAGGCCACCGCCAGCAGCAGGGCGACGCCGAGGTTGCGATAGGAGACCGGATCCTCCCGCCCCCCGTGGTCCTCGGACAGGGCCAGAACGGCCATGGCCACCGGCATCATCAGGACGGCGGCGGCGGAGTTGCTGACCCACATGGAGACCAGGGCGGTCGCCCCCAGCATGCCGGCCACCAGACGTCGCGGCGTCGCGCCGGCGGCGGCCGCGCAGCCCAGGCCCACCCGTTTGTGCAGGCCGCTGCGCTCCATGGCCGCGCCCAGGACGAAGCCGCCCAGGAACAGGAAGATCACCGGATCGGCATAGGGCGCTGCGGCGGTGCGGATATCGCTGACTCCCAGGGCCGGAAACAGCGCCAGCGGGATCAGGGCGGTGACCACCAGGGGGGCGGCCTCGGTCATCCAGAGAATCGCCATGAGCACGGTGACCGCCGCCACGGGCTTCACTGCAGGACCGGAGCCGAACTCGGGCGCCGCCAGAATCGCGAGGAAGGCCCCCAGGCCGAGCGCCAGCCCCGCCACCCGGCGTTTCGCCTGCCCGGCCGTCGCCGTGTCCTGAATTTGCATGCTCACCCCCCGGTCGTGCGGCCATCGGCGCAGCCTTGACCGGGGGCAATATGAGCGCATTGGCCGGCGGCGCGCCAGGGACAGGGAGGGCGGCGGCCACCTGGTGGACTGATCGCCGCCGCCCCTGGCGCCGCAATCCGACCCCTTGGCCGACAAATCGCGACGCCGTGCTGCGGAGCGATTGACCTTGGGCCTTCCCCGGGCGATGGCCAGCCATGCCGAGCGACGCCCCCCTGCCTATCCCTGCGCCCCTCGAGCGGCCCGCCGCGCGGATCGGCCTGGGGATCATCCTGCGGGTCTGCGCCATGGCCTGCCTGGCGGGGTTGTTCGGCCTGGTGAAGGTCGCCTCGGAGCGCGGGGTGCCGATCTTCGAGACCCTGTTCTTCCGCAACGCCTTCGCCTTCATCCCCATCGCCATCTACATCTGGCGCACCAGCGGCTTTGGGGTGTTGCGCACCAGCCGTCCCGGCGCCCACGCCATCCGGGCCATGGTCGGGCTCACCGGCATGACCGGCGGGTTTCTGGCGGTCTCGCACCTGCCATTGACCGAGGCCACGGCCCTGTCCTTCTCGGCGCCCCTGTTCATGACCGCCCTGTCGGTCCCCTTGCTCAAGGAGTCGGTCGGCCCGCACCGATGGGCGGCGGTCGCGGTCGGCTTTGTGGGGGTGCTGATCATGATCCGCCCCGACCCGGCCAATCTGGCGAATGTCGGGGTGATCTTCGCCCTGGTCGGGGCGGTGGGCTCGGCGCTCGCCATGATCACCATCCGCCAGATCAGCATGACCGAGCCCGGCGCCCGGATCGTCTTCTACTTCACGGTGGCCGGCGCCCTGGCGGGGCTGGCCAGCCTGCCCTTCGGCTGGGTCATGCCAGATCCTGGCACCCTGGCCCTGCTGGTGGTGATGGGTCTGCTGGGGGGCGTCGGGCAGTTGCTGCTGACCGAGGCGATCCGTGTCGCCCCCGTCGCCGTGGTCGCCCCCTTCGACTACACCCAGCTGGTCTGGGCCAGCCTGTTCGCCTTCCTGGTCTGGGACGAGCTGCCCCGGGCGCTCACCCTGGTCGGCGCCGGCGTGGTGGCGGCGAGTGGGCTCTATATCCTCTATCGGGAGACGAGGCGGCGCCGCGAGCCTGCGGTCTGAGACCTCTCAGAGTTGATTTTCAATGCAAAATGGCAGGGCTGACGTGGTCTGTCACATTGACGGAACGTCGATACGGGAAGACTCTGGCCTTATCGTCGACGCCGGGTCGGCGAGATCAACCTCAGGAGGTCCGACCATGGGTCGTCGACTTTCCACCCTGGCGGCGCTGGCCGCCATCAGCGCCGCCTTCGCCGCCGCCGGATCGGCCCACGGCGCGGTGACCGTGATCGGCGGCGGCATGGCCGAGGCCTGCTCCAAGGCCGCTGTCGGGGGTCAGTCCGACGAGCGGTTCGAAGAGTTCTGCGATCTCGCGCTTGAGACCGAATTCCTCAACGCCCGGGACCGGGCGGGCACCTATGTGAACCGCGGCGTCCTGCGCATGCGCCGCGCCGAGTATCCCCGCGCCATCGCCGACTTCGAACAGGCGATCATGATGAAGCCGGACCTGGGGGAGGGCCACGTCAATCGCGGCGCGGCTCTGATCGGGCAGAAGCGCTATGCCGAGAGCCTGCCGGCCATCGACCGGGGCCTGGAGCTGGGCGTCGAGGAGCCGGCCAAGGCCTATTACAATCGCGCCCTGGCCCATGAGGGCCTGGAAGACGCTCGCTCAGCCTATTTCGACTATCAGAAGGCCCAGGAGCTGGCGCCTGACTGGCCAGCGCCGGCCGAGCAGCTGGCGCGGTTCTCGGTCACCACACGCACTGTCCCGCAATAGCAACGGTGGGAGCCACCGGGGCTGCTGGCGCGTTGGTGGGGCGAAGGAGCCCTTCCATGCGCACCCCATCCTCCCGCACGCCCCTGTCCGGCTGCGCCCTTGCGGGCCTGGTTCTCGCAGCCGTCGCCGGACCGGTTGCGGCCCAGGACGCCTACACCCAGCACCAGCTGGGGGTGCTGGAGGCGCAGCAGCAGATGGATCGCTATCGCAGCGTCACGCAGCAGAACGAGCTGAACGCCCTGTCATATCAGGTGGAGACGGAACGCGTCCTGCAGGACCTGCGTCGTCAGAGGGAGGCGCCGATCATCGTCCCGGCGCCCCCCTGGTCCTCGCCGGTCGGCGAGCCCGAAGAGGTCCGTATTCCTGACGAACGGCTGGCGGCGTCCCGCGCCCGGGTGCGGGCGATCCTGGCCCGCGACGGACGGTAGTCTCAGCGCCGCAGGCAGGGCATGGTCGGTCCGGCGCGACTGATGGGCCGGATTTTCTGGGATGAGAACGCATGCGTTGGCGGGGCGGACGGCGATCTGGGAACATCGATGACCGGCGCGGGCTAGGGCCCGTGGCCGGCGGTCTTGGGGTCGGCGGCGTGGTGCTGGCCCTGATCGGCTATTTCGTCTTCGGCATCGATCCCACCACAACGCTCAGCGTGGTCGACGGCGCGGGCGCGCCGGCCGCCCAGAGCGCCAGCGTGCGCGGCGCGCCGGACGACGAGGCCGGCCAGTTCGTCGACGTCATCGAAACCTCCACCGCCGAGGTGTGGGCCGAGCTCTTCGAGCAATCGGGCCAGACCTATGAGCCGCCGGCCGCCATGGTCCTCTACGAACAGGCCACCGGCACGCGCTGCGGGACGGGTCAGGCGGCCATGGGGCCCTTCTATTGCCCGGCCGACCGCAGCGTCTATCTGGACCTGTCCTTCTGGGATGATCTGGAAAACAAGTTCGGCGCCGGAGGCGAGGCGGCGCGGGCCTATGTCATCGCCCATGAGATCGCCCACCACGTCCAGAGCCTGACCGGCCAGATGGACCAGGCCCGGCGCCTCGGGTCCCAGGGCGCCGAGAGCGGCGCCGTGCGGCTGGAGTTGCAGGCCGACTGCTATGCAGGCGTCTGGGCCGCCCGGGCCGAAGCCGCCTCCGGCGGCGCGGTGGCGCTAGGTCCCGACGACATCGCCGAGGGGCTGGCGGCGGCCTCGGCCATCGGCGACGACACGCTGCAAAGACAAAGCCAGGGACGGGTGGTCCCCGACGCCTTCACCCACGGGTCGAGCGCCCAGCGGATGGCCTGGTTCCGACGGGGCGCGGAGACCGGCGATCCGAACGCCTGCGACACGTTCAACGCCGCACGACTCTAGGAAGGGCTCAGACCTGCGGCGGGGGCTCGTGCTCCAGGCAGACGGCCACGCAGCGTCGGGCCAGCAGGTCGCCGGCGTCGATCAGGGGAACTTGGATATCGCGGGGGGCCAGAACGAGGGGGGCCTCGGTGCATCCGGCGATCAGGGTCTCGGCGCCGTCGGCGACCAGATCGTGGGCCAAGCTGGCCATTTCCGTACGGGCCTCGGCCGACAGGTCGCCGGCCTTGATGCGATAGAGCAGGGCCATGAAGGCTTCCTGCCGTGTCGCCTCAAGGCTGACCAGGCCCAGGCCGCGGGCGGCGAGGTATTCCCGATAGAGCCGCAGCGCGCCCTTGGTGCCCAGGACCCCGACCCGCCGGGCGCCGGTGTCGGCCGCAGCCTTGGCCGCGCCGCCGATCATGTCGATCAACGGCAGGCCGCTGGCCCGGATGATCAGGTCCGCATGGGCGTGGGCGGTGTTGCAGGGCATGGCCAGAACCTCGGCTCCGCCGCCGGCCAGTCCGCCGGCCATCTCGGCCAGCACCGGGCCCGCGCCGGCCCCGGGCGTATTCCGGTCCGGAACCTGAGGGTTAAGGTCCATCAGGACGCGGATATGGTCCTGGTCCTTCGCGGCCGGCGTATAGGCCTGCAGCCGGCCCAGGAAATCCAGGGTGGCCGCCGGCCCCATGCCGCCGAGAACGCCAAGGATGAGGCTCATCCGAGGCGGCCTTCCAGCTCGCCCTGATAGCCGAACAGTCCTTGAGCGCCGCCGGTATGCAGGAAGACCACCGTCTCGTCCTTGAAGGCGCCCTGGGCGCAGAGGTCGATCAACCCCTTCATGGCCTTGCCGCTATAGACCGGGTCGAGGATGAGGGCCTCGGTGCGCGCCGCCAGCTTCAGGGCGTCGATCACCGCCTCGTCGATGAGCCCGTAGCCGGCGCCCACATAGTCGCAATTGGCCGCCACGCGGTCGCGGGACACCCGGCCCTCCTGGCCAAGCAGGGCGCAGGTTTCAAGGGCGAGCTTGAACACATTGGCTTCCTGCAGGGCCTGCGGCGCGCGAACCCCGATGCCGAGAACGGGGATGTCGGCGCCGATCACCGCCAGACCGGCCACAAGGCCGGCGTGGGTGCCGGCGCTGCCGGTGGCGGTGACGATGCGATCGATCTTCAGCCCCATGGCGTCGGCCTGGACCACGAGTTCCCGGGCGCAGTCTGCATAGCCCAGGGCGCCGACCGCATTGGAACCTCCGCCGGGAATCACATAGGGCCGGCCCCCACGATCGCGCACCGCCTGGGCGACGCGCTCCAGGGCCGCGGTCATGTCGCTGCCGCCGGGCACGGTCTCGATATTTGCGCCCAGCAGGTGGTCGAGCAGCACATTGCCCGAACGGTTGTAGTCGACCGCGCCGGACCCGGTGCGGGCCTCCAGGATGATCTCGCAGGCCATGCCCAGTCGGGCCGCCGCCGCCGCCGTCTGGCGCACGTGGTTGGACTGGATCGCGCCCTGGGTCACCAGGGTGTCGGCGCCCTGAGCGACCGCCTTGCCAGCCAGGAACTCCAGCTTGCGGGTCTTGTTGCCGCCGCCAGCCAGGCCCGTGGCGTCGTCGCGCTTGATGAACAGGTTCAGCCCGCCCAGGGCCTCCCCCAGGCGGGGGGCGGCCTCAAGCGGCGTGGGCAGGTGGGCGAAGCGGACGCGGGGAAAGCGGGCCAGGTGCATAAATCAGCTCCTCGATGAACTCGAGCCTGCCCTAACACGCGCCTCGCCCCTCGTCTGCGTCCCGTACCCTCAGGGAACCAGGATCGGCGCCGCCACCAGGCCAAGGCCCGCGATGCTGACCAGCCAGGCCAGGGACCGCAGGCCGCGCACCCCGAAGGCGTAGAGCGGCACATAGGCCACCCGCGCCCAGAAATAGACCTGCGCGCCGATGGCGCTCAGCTCGGTTCCCCGGCCGGTGACATGGGCGATCAGCACCACGCCGATGAAGATGGGCAGGGTCTCGAACAGATTGGCCTGGGCCCGCTGCAGCCGTTGGGCGCGGGGGTTAAGCGGCGGCATCTCTTCGTCGCGGGCGCCGGTGTTCCACTTCAGCCCATACTGGGCGGTGCGCGCCATGTCGAAGAGCAGGATCTGGATGAAGGCCAGGACCAGCGTCCAGGCCAGCATGACAAGTTCGATGGTCATTGCGTCGTCCCCCTATCGCTCCCTGGCGGAGCTTCTGCCGGGAGGGGACGCCGACGCCGGGCCGTCGTCAAGAACGACCCAGCGTCAACGCGACCAGCGTCAGGGCGCAATCAGCCGCCGAACTTGCGGGTGAAGCGAACCCCGATCGCCCGGGGCGGCAGAACATAGGTGTAGTAGCTGCGCACATAGACCCGGTCGCCATTCCCGTCGAAGACCGGCT
The DNA here is from genome assembly GCA_002363865.1 of Caulobacteraceae bacterium UBA3198. Taxonomy (GTDB): domain Bacteria; phylum Pseudomonadota; class Alphaproteobacteria; order Caulobacterales; family Caulobacteraceae; genus Phenylobacterium. The sequence continues at coordinate 71,876 of DEWY01000010.1, read as the reverse complement.
GATTGTACTGGCTGGTGGCCCGGGCGCCGGTCTCGGCGAACTCGTTGAACAGGTTCTTCACATAGAGGGTCGCGGTCCAATCGCCCGAACCCAGGGACACCGCGGCGTTGTGCACCTGATATCCCTCCAGGGTCAGGCTTTCGGCCCGTCCGCCGGTGCGGGTCAGCACGTCCGACAGGGCGGTCACCCCATAGTTGAAGCCGACGTCCAGGCCGTTGGCGAGGGTGCGTTCATAGTCGACGAACAGACTGCCCTGGTGCTCCGGCGATCCCGGCAGACGGTCGCCCGGCATGCCGTCCTCATAGGTGATGGTTCCCTGGAAGCCGGGCGGATTGAACCGCGGCACCAGGTTCGGCGTCACCTCGGTCAGCTCCGAGGTGTTGTAGGAATAGCTGCCCCGCACGGTCCAGGCCTGCGCCAGCCGGCCGATGAAGTTCACCTCGACCCCCTTGGACTCCGCCGCCGAGCCGTTCTTGGTGATCGGGATCAGGCCGTTCTCGGTAGCCGAGGAGACTTGCGGGTCGCTCCACTCGATGAAGTAGGCCGAACCGTTCAGGGTCAGGCGGTCGTCGAACAGCTGGGTCTTCAGGCCCACCTCATAGTTCAGGGTCTTGTCCGGCTGATAGGCCAGCTCATTGGGCAGGGCGCAGCTCAGCTGGTTGGCCGGCAGGGGCACAGGGCAGGGGCCCACGCCGTTGGAATTGCCGATTCGGTAGCCTTCGCTGACCGTCAGATAGCCCAGGATGTCGTCGGTGAACTGGTAGGAGGAGTTGAACTTGAACAGCCAGCCCTCGTCCTCCTGGCCCCCGGGTTCGAAGGCCAGGTTGATGGCGTCGGGCGCCGCGCCGAAGAAGACGCTGTTGAGCAGGGGGAAATCGACCGCCTGGAAGGTCTCCAGCTCGTAGGAATAGAGCCGCGCCCCGAGGGTCACCTGCCAGGCCGGGGTGATGTCATAAGCCACCTCCCCATAGACGGCCTGCTCCTTCAGATCGGTCAGGCCGACATTGTAGTATTCCAGGGCGTCGGGCCGCTCGCCGCCGAGCCATTCAGCGTAGCCGGGGGTGAACTCCTTGCTCGAGCTGTTGGAGTCCAGCTCGTAGTAGAAGCCCCCCAGGATCCAGCTGAATGGCCCCTCGTGGTCGGAGACCAGCCGAAGCTCCTGGCTCAGCACCTGCTGACCGGCCTCTTCCAGGGTGTAGGCGGTGAAGGTCGGGAAGGCCTCGTAGCTGTATTCCAGGCTGATCAGCAGGTCGGTCTGATCCCTCTGCCCGAGCTCGGTGTAGCGCGACTTGCCGGTGGAGGAGGTCAGCTGGGCGAAGCCGAGATCGGCCGTGAGCTCCAGGGCGAGCAACTCGTTCCACCGCCGGTTGGGCTCGGTCACCCGTGAGGCCGACACATAGTCGCCGGTGGCCAGGGTGCTGCGGCGGTGGCTCACCTGGCGGGCGCCCACGTCCTTCTCCTGGAAATGGTAGGTCAGGGTCCCGTCCAGCCAGTCGGTCGGCGCCCAACGGGCTGCCAGACGACCGGAGGTGACCGACTCGTAGTTGGCGTCCTTCTTGTTGATCAGGTTCTGGGTGACGGCCGCCGGGTCGCTGAAGTCCGGATCGGGATCAGAGATCCCCGGCTGACGGACCAGGAAGTTGTAGTCGATGAAGCCGCTGTCGTGCAGCTGGTCGAACGAGGCCCGCAGGGCGAAGGTGTCGCTGAGCGGGGCGTTGAAGGTGACGCCCAGGTCCCGGGACAGGCTGCTCGCCTCACTGTACTGATAGGCGTCAGCGCGGACCTCCATCATGGGGGCGGTGAAGTCCGGCTTGTTGGGGATGTAGCGGATCGCGCCCCCCAGGGTGCCGGCGCCGTAGAGCGTGCCCTGCGGTCCCAGCAGGATTTCAACACGCTCCAGGTCATTGGTCTTCAGGTCCACATAGAGGGGAACCTCCCCCACATAGGTGGCCACCGTGCCGCCGCCGCCGCTGACCCCTTCGGCTGACCCCAGCGGGTCAGCGTTGAGGCCGCGCACGACGATCCGGTTGTCCCCGCGGGAACCCTGGTCGACGATGTGAATGCCCGGGACCCACTTGGCCACGTCGGACAGATCCGTCAGACCCTGCTTCTCCATCTCGACGGCGCCCACGGCGGCGATGTTGATGGGGGCGTCCTGCACGGTGGAGTCCCGGCGGGTGGCGGTGATGATCAGTTCCTGGACCTCGACGGCCTGGGCTGAGGCCAGGGTCGGGACGGCGGTGGAGACGGCGAGCGCACTGATCGATGTCAGCAGGGCGGCCCGCGGAGACAGGTTGAGACGCATGATGGTTCTTCCCCTCGACTTTGCTGAGAGGCAGGCTGCGGACCGCCTGGACCGGGCCTCAAGGCGCTTGTTGCGTCGCAGAACGCAAATATTCAGTATGACGAAAATATGTGCGCGTATGCACTGGTTTGACGGCGCCCGATGATCCCAAAGCCTCCGAGCGCCGTCGACGAGCGCCTTGCCGAGGCCGGCCGATTGATGGCCGACAAGGCCTATGAGCCGGCTCATGCCCTGTGCATGGAGGTGCTGGCCGCCGATTCTCAGGCCGCCGGGGCGTGGTTCCTGCTTGGCGTCCTGGCGGCCGATCATGACAACCCGGGCAAGGCCGCCGAACTGTTTGGCCGGGCGGCGGCGCTCGACCTCAACGACCCTCGAGCGCCGGCCCAGCTAGCTCGCTGCCTGATCGCGCTGAACCGCCGGGACGAGGCCCTGGCCCACGCCCAGGCCGCCGAGGCCCGGGGCCCCGCCGACGCGCTGACCCTCGACACCCTGGGGGTGGTCTACAGCCGGGCAGGTCTGCACGGGCGGGCGATCGGCTTCTTCGAAGCCGCCTTCGCCCGGGAGCCGGGACAGGCCAGTTTCGCCTACAACCTCGCCGCCTCACGGCAGTTTTCCGGAGATTTCGCTGGCGCCGAGGCGGCCTACGCCCAGGCGCTTGATATAGATCCCGCCCTCTACCGCGCCTGGTCCTCGCGGGTTCAGCTGCGCCGCCAGACCCCAGAGGCGAATTTCCTGGCCGAGCTTGAGGCCCAGTTCGCCGCCGCCGACAGATCGGCGGAGGCGCGCCTGCATCTGGGCCACGCCCTGGCCAAGACCCACGAGGATCTGGGGAGTTACGAGACCGCCCTTGACTGGCTGATCCGCGCCAAGGCGGCCAAGGGGCGTCAGGTGGGCTACGACCCTAGGGCAGACGCCGAGCTGTTCGCCGCCGCCCGGGCCACCTATCCCGCGCCAGCGAGCGCCGGGCGGGGGGCAGCCTCGGAGCGGCCGATCTTCGTGGTCGGCCTGCCCCGGACGGGCACCACCCTGGTTGACCGGATTCTCTCAAGCCATCCCGAGGTGACCTCAGCCGGGGAGCTGACCAATTTCGGCCTGATCCTCAAGCGGATGACCGGATCGCCCGGCGCCTTCGTGCTGGATGAGACGACCCTGGAAGCGGCCGGAGAGATCGATCTGCGCCGGGCGGGCCAAGCCTATCTGCAGAGCGTCGGGCCCCTGGTGGCGGGCGAGGGACGCTTCGTCGACAAGATGCCCTTGAATTTTGTCTATGCCGGCCTGATCCACCGGGCCCTGCCGGACGCGCGGATCATTTGCCTGCGGCGTCATCCCATGGACGCCTGCCTGTCCAACTTCCGGCAGTTGTTCGCCACCGGCTTCTCCTATTACGACTACGCCTATGACCTGGCCCACACGGCGGCCTACTACGCGGGCTTCGACCGGCTGATCGCGCACTGGCGCGCGGTCCTGCCCGCTGAGCGTTTCACCGAGCTGGCCTATGAAGATCTGGTGGCCGATCAGGAGGGCGAGACCCGTCGCCTGCTGGCGTTCTGCGGGTTGGACTTCGATCCGCGCTGTCTGGCCTTCCATGAAAACGCGGCGCCGGTCGCCACGGCGAGCTCGGTGCAGGTGCGCAGCCCGATCTACGCCAGCTCCATCGGACGCTGGCGTAGATATGGCCCGGGCCTGGCCCCCCTGCGTCAGGCGCTGGACGCCGCGGGCGTCAAGGTTGGAGACGCAGACTGATCAGGGCCGCTCGCCGGGGCCAAGGGCCGCGATCTGGGCGGAGTTGAGCTTGCGCACCTCCTGCACGAGGCACGGAGTCGAACCGATGGGCGAGGCCACCCGCACATCGAGATCCATGCGGTCGCACACGGTGTCGGAGCCGCCGGACGGGATCAGCACCAGGGGATCGGAGGTAGCGGTGTTCAGGCAGCCGTTGCGCATGGTGACGCGGAACACGTCCTGGGGGCCGACGCTGGTGCGGAACAGGACCGTATTGCGGTCGACGATCTTCTGTCCGCGAATGCCGCCAACCCGGAAGCAGGCGCGGCCCGGCTCTGTGGCGTTGGCGGCCATGGCCTGGGACGTGGGCGCGCTAGCCTGGGGCGCGGCGGCGCATCCGGCCAGGGTGAGCGCGCCCAGGGCGGCGGCGACGGTGGCGTAGTTGAGCATTCTTGTTTCCTCCTTCGGCCGACAACGTGGCGACCGGGCCCCATGTTCCGGGTCGCCTGGCATCAGATGGCGCCATTGGGGCTGAAGCTGGGCCGCGTACGGCTCTTGGCGGCGTGAACGGGGGAGGTTAGAGTCCGCCCAGTCCTCGGGGGGCCGCGCACGAGCGGCTGAGAGGCGGGTGAGCCCGCGACCCGTAGAACCTGATCCGGGTCATGCCGGCGAAGGGAAGGGAGTGCGCCATGGCGCGGGTACTGGATTCGACACGACTGACCGCCCGCATTCTCGGGCCGTTCCTGACCGTGGCCGGCGCGGCCGCGGTGCTGCGCCGTGACGACCTCCTGGCCCTGATCGAAGGATTCCAGGCCGATGCGGCCCTGACGTTTGTCACCGGCATGCTGCTGGTCCTGGCGGGACTGGCTCTGATGGCGATCCATCAGCGCTGGCGCACGCCGGCCGAGATCGCGCTCAGCCTGACCATCTGGCTGCTCACCCTGCGGGGCGTCTTCCTGCTGTTCGCCCCCAGCATCATCTTCGACCTCGCCGACAATGTAATGGCCAGGACGCCGCTCGTGGTGGCCGCTGGCCTCGCCGCCGTGGGCGTCGGGGTCTGGCTGACCCTGGTCGGCTATCGCCGCGCGGCCGGCTAGGCCCTCCTCTTTCAACTCTTCGTCTTCAGGGACACCCGATGAACAAGCCTCTGACCCCCAGCCTCGACGCCGACGCCATCCCGACCGGGGAGCGTCCCGGCTCGAAGAAGGTCTATGAGGCGGGCCGGCTTTGGCCGGACATCCGGGTGCCGTTCCGCGAGGTGGCGGTGCATGAGAGCGCCGGTGAGCCGCCGGTGACCCTCTATGATCCGTCCGGGCCCTACACCGATCCCACCGCCAGCATCGACATCGACAAGGGCCTGCCCCGCACCCGCGAGCCGTGGGTCGTGTCCCGCGGGGACGTGGAGATCGTCGCCGAGCCGCGGAATGTGAAGCCCGAGGACAATGGCTTCGCCCGCGGCGCCCATCTGGCGCCGGAGTTCAGTCAGCCCCGCCGCATCTACCGCGCCCGGCCCGGCGTCAGCGTCACCCAGATGGATTATGCCCGGCGCGGGATCGTCACGCCGGAGATGGAATATGTGGCCATCCGCGAGAACCTGCGCCGCAAGGAAGGCGAGGCCTTCATCCGCGACGGCGAGGATTTCGGCGCCTCCATCCCGGACCTGGTGACGCCCGAGTTTGTCCGCGACGAGGTGGCCCGCGGCCGGGCGATCATCCCGGCCAATATCAACCACACCGAGCTGGAGCCGATGGCCATCGGCCGCAACTTCCTGGTCAAGATCAACGCCAATATCGGCAATTCCGCGGTGCTCTCCACCGTGGCCGACGAGGTGGACAAGATGGTCTGGGCCATCCGCTGGGGCGCCGACACGGTCATGGACCTGTCCACCGGCCGCAACATCCACAACATCCGCGACTGGATCATCCGCAACAGCCCCGTGCCCATCGGCACCGTGCCCATCTACCAGGCCCTGGAAAAGGTGAACGGCGTCGCCGAGGATCTGAACTGGGAGGTGTTCCGCGACACCCTGATCGAACAGGCCGAGCAAGGGGTGGACTACTTCACCATCCATGCGGGCGTGCGCCTGCCCTATGTGCCGCTCACCGCCAACCGGGTGACCGGCATCGTCTCCCGCGGCGGCTCGATCATGGCCAAGTGGTGCCTGGCCCACCACCAGGAGAGCTTCCTCTACGAGCACTTCGAAGACATCTGCGAGATCATGCGGGCCTATGACATCAGCTTCAGCCTGGGCGACGGCCTGCGGCCCGGCTCCATCGCCGACGCCAATGACGCCGCCCAGTTCGCCGAGCTGGAGACCCTGGGCGAACTGACGCAGGTGGCCTGGAAATATGGCGTCCAGACCATGATCGAAGGGCCGGGCCATGTGCCCATGCACAAGATCAAGGCCAATATGGACAAGCAGCTGGCCGTCTGCGGCGAGGCCCCCTTCTATACGCTCGGCCCGCTGACGACCGATGTGGCGCCAGGCTATGACCACATCACCAGCGCGATCGGCGCGGCCATGATCGGCTGGTTCGGCACCGCCATGCTCTGCTACGTGACGCCCAAGGAGCATCTGGGCCTGCCCGACCGCAAGGACGTGAAGGACGGGGTGATCACCTACAAGATCGCCGCCCACGCCGCCGACCTCGCCAAGGGCCACCCCTCGGCCCGGGCCTGGGACGACGCCCTGTCCCGCGCCAGGTTCGAATTCCGCTGGGAGGACCAGTTCAACCTGGGCCTCGATCCGGAGACCGCGCGGCTCTATCACGACGAGACCATGCCCAAGGAGGCGCACAAGACGGCGCACTTCTGCTCCATGTGCGGCCCCAAGTTCTGCTCGATGAAGATCAGCCAGGACATCCGCGAGGCCGCCCGCGGCCAGAATGCGGTGGCCGATCAGGGCATGGCGCAGATGAGCGAGAAGTTCCGCGCCGGCGGCGGCGAGGTCTACGTGCCGACCAAGGGCTGAGTCCGTTCAGCCCCTGAGGACGGCGCTGAGACTGCCGTCCGACTCCAGCACGACGAAGGCGGCGTCCGAAAGCTCGGCGCCGCCTGACGTGCGGATAGCCGCCAGCAGTTCCTCTTGCGTCACCCGCTGCTGACGCAGGGCGCCGGGCAGGGGCGCGCCGTCTTTCAGCAGCAGGCTCGGCTCGGATTTGACCAGCTTGTCGATCCCCTTGAACCGCACCGACAGGAAGGTGACGGCGTATTGCAGCCCGACCAGCAGGGCGAGCGCCGCCACCCCCTCGGCCAGGGCCAGGTCCTTGGAGGTCAGGATGCTGGAAAAGGTCGAGCCGATGGCCACTGTCACCACCAGGTCAAAGGCGTTGAGCTTGGACAGGGTCCGTTTGCCCGAGGCCCGCAGCACGATCACCAGGGCGACATAGGCCGCCGTCCCCACCACGAGGATGCGGAGGATCGGGTCCCCGCCGGTGAACAGGGCGTCAGCGTCCATGGGGGTGGCTTCCGGAGTAATGCATGGCGGAGCAACACCTTGGCGGCGCAAAGGCTCCCTGGCCTGACGGGGTTGGGCGGTTTGACGCCGATCAAGGCGGCCACGGTCTATCGCGGCGAACCTGGCCCGGCGGAGGGACCTCGGCCATGGCTCACGAACACCCGGATGAAGAGCGCCACAGCCGCCACGCCTTGCGGCGGGCGGGGTGGGGGATGGTCTCAGCGCTGATCGGCCTGGCCCTGGTCAGCGCCATGCTGGCCGTGGCCCATGGGCGGACGCCGGAGCTCGAAAGAGCGCTGTTCCAGCTGGGCCTGGGGGCGACGGCCCTGATCGCCGCCGTGGGTCAGGTTCTGATCCTCGGGGGCTTGGCCCTGCTGTGGAGCGCGTTGCGCCCCAAGAGGTGAACTTCCGCCCCCGCCATTGACGGCGGGCGCGCGAGGGGAAAGGCTCGCCCCCTTCAATCGTTCAGGGGCCGCCCATGATTTCGCGTACAGTGTTCCTCGGAGCAGGCTTCGCCCTGCTGGTGGCCAGCGGGGCCATGGCCCAGGTCGAGCGTCGAGAGATCGGCCAGCTGGTCTATGAGGGCGTGCCGGCCGCGCCAGAGGCTTTGCAGGCGGCCATTTCCCCCTATTACGAGGTGCGATCGGCCGAGTTGAAGGACTGGCTGGCCGACGGCTCCATGCTGATCTCCACCCGGTTCGGCGAGACGACCCAGATCCACCGGTTGGCGGCGCCCGGGGCGGCGCGCACGCAGCTCACCTTCTTCGACGAGCCGATCACCGCGGCCAAGGTGCAGCCGGGCGCCTCACGCTTCGCCTACCGGCGGGACGAGGGCGGCTCGGAATACTATCAGGGCTTCCTGCGGGATCTGAATGGCCAGGAGGTGCGGCTCACCGCGCCTGGCACCCGTAACAGCGACTTCGTCTTCTCCAAGGACGGCCGTCAGGTGGCCTGGAGCCAGGTGACGCCGGGCGATCCCAATTACGACATCATGATTGCTGAGGCCGCCAATCCGGACGGCCGCCGCGTGGCCCTGGAAGGGGAGGGGGCCATGTCGCCCCTGGAGCTGTCGGCCGATGGCCAGCGGATGCTGCTGACCCGCTACAACTCCGTCGCCGATGTGGAGCTCTTCGTCCTGGACATGGCCACTGGCGGTCTGACGCGGCTGGGGCCCAAGGACCGTAAGGTGCATTACGCCGGCGCCGCCTTCGGGTCGGGGGGCTCCTCGGTGGTCACCCTGTCCGACGACGGCTCGGAAGTGACCCGGCCGGTGGTTTTCGACCTCTCGACCGGCGCCATGCGGGACCTGGACGCGGGCGCAAAATGGCCGGCCGAAGACTTCGACCTGAGCCCCGATGGGCGCACGATCGCCTATGTGGTCAATGAGGAGGGCTATTCGAAAGTGGTCATGCGCGACGTGGCCAGCGGCCGCGTCCTGGCCGGGCCCGACCTGCCCCAGGGCGTGCTGACGGCGCTGAAGTTCTCGCCGGACGGCGATCAGCTGGGGGTGAGCCTTTCGACCTACAACTCTTCAGGCGATGTCTGGAGCTACGACATTTCGGACCGCAAGCTGACCCGCTGGACCAATAGCGAGCTGGGCGGCCTCGATGCGGGCGGCCTCGTGGAGCCGAGCCTCTTCCGCTACGCGACCTTCGATGACCGCTCGATCCCGGCCTTCATCTACCGGCCGCAGGGCGCGAGCGGAAAACTGCCGGTGGTGATCCAGATCCACGGTGGGCCCGAGGGCCAGGAGCTGCCGAGCTTCAGCGCGCGGCGCCAATCCTGGGTGAAGGAGCTGGGGGCGGCGGTCATCATCCCCAATGTCCGGGGTTCGTCCGGCTACGGAAAGACCTACCTCTCGCTGGACAACGCCGAAAAGCGCGAAGACTCGGTCAAGGACATCGGCGCCCTGCTCAACTGGGTGGCCCAACAGCCCGACCTCGACGCCAGCCGCGTGGCCGTGGTCGGTCAGTCCTATGGGGGCTATATGGCGCTGGCCGTGGCCGCCCACTACAACGACCGTCTGGTGGGGGTCATCGATCTCTACGGCATCTCCGACTTCATCACCTTCCTGGAAAACACCGAGGGCTATCGCCGGGATCTTCGCCGCGCCGAATATGGCGATGAGCGCGATCCCGCCATGCGGGCGGTGTTCGAGAAGATCGCGCCGATCAACATGTCTGACCGCATGAAGAAGCCGATGATGATCTACCAGGGCGCCAACGACCCCCGGGTGCCGGCTTCGGAATCCGAACAGATGGTCGAGCGGCTGCGCAGCCAAGGCACCGAGGTCTGGTACATCCTGGCCAAGGACGAGGGCCATGGCGTCCACAAGAAGTCCAACCAGGAGGCCGTGCGCGCCACCGAGGTCCAGTTCCTGAAGTCGGTTCTGAACACCGAGGCCCAGGACTAACCGCGGCGGCGGCGCTCCTTCTGGATCACCTCGTCCAGGGCCTGCAGGAAGCGCGAGCGGTCGTTGCGGTCGAAGGGCTTGGGACCGCCGTAAATGTCGCCAGTGGAGCGCAGCTGTTCCATCAGCGCCCGCTGGGCGATGGCCGAGCCGATGGAATCCTCGGTGAAAGGCTTGCCGTTGGGCGCTATGGCGTGGGCGCCCGCCTGCAGCACCCGCTCGGCCAGGGGGATGTCGTTGGTGATCGCCACATCGCCCAACGCCACATGCTCGGCGATCCAGTCGTCGGCCACGTCTGGACCCGCATCGACGATCACCCGCTCCACCATGGGCGAGGCCGGGATCATCATGAAGGCGTTGGACACCACCCAGGTCTTCAGGCCGTAGCGCTGGGCGACCTTGTAGACCTCTTCCTTCACCGGACAGGCGTCGGCGTCGATGAAGATCTCGATGGGCTTGCGGCTCACGGATGGCTCCCTGTCTGTCGATCCCTCTCCTAGACCAGAATGACCGCAGGTGGGACCGACCGTCGTTCATTCCAGCGCTTGATCTGAATCACAGGGTTTGACGCGCAGGTAGTCGATGGTCGCGGCTGGCTTGTTCCGGTTTCAAAGGCGTCCCCATGCCCATCACCCTGACCTTCCATGGCGCAGCCGGATGCGTGACCGGGTCGTGTGTGGAGGTCGAGACGCCAAGGGCGCGGCTGCTGATCGACTGCGGCATGTTCCAGGGGCCCAAGACCCTCAAGGCCCTGAACTATGGCGACTTTCCCTTCGATCCCCGGGCGGTGGACGCGGTCCTGCTGACTCATGCCCATCTCGACCATGCCGGCCTGCTGCCCAAGCTGGTGAAGGCGGGCTTCACCGGACCCATCCACGCCACGGCCGCGACGCGCGATCTCTGCGGGGTGATGCTGCGGGACGCCGGCGGGATTCAGGAGACCGAGGTCCGCCATCTCAACCGGCGCAACCTTCGTCGGGGTCTGCCGCAGGTGGGGCCGATCTATACCGCCCGGGACGGCGAGCGAACGATCCGCCAGTTTTCCAAGGTCAAGCTGGGCGTTCCGGTCGAAATCGCGCCCGGCGTCCGCGCCATCTATTGGGAGGCGGGTCATATCCTGGGCGCGGCCTCCATCGAACTGCGGGTCGAGACCGAGGCGGGGGAAACCTCGTTCCTCTTCTCCGGGGACATCGGCCAGGGCGGCCGGGACTATGCCGCCGATCCGGAAGGTCCTGCAGGGGTGGATCATCTGATCCTGGAATCCACCTATGGGAACCGCGACCGCCTGAACCTGGCGCCGCCGGAGCGCCGCGCGGCGCTCGCCCAGGAACTTCGGGACGCCCATGCGGCGGGCGGACCGGTGCTGATCCCGACCTTCGCCGTGGAGCGGGCCCAGGAGATCATCGCCGACCTGGTCGCCCTCATGGAGGCCGGTGAGGTTCCCGAAGCCGACATCTTCCTGGACTCCCCCCTGGCCATCGAAGCCACCGAGGTCTTCCAGCAGCGGGGCTATAACCGCACCACGGGGGTGAACCCCTTTGACCGTCTGCGGGCCGGAGGGCGGCTCAACTTTCTGCGCAAGCCCGCCGAGAGCGACCGGATCGAGCGCCTGCGCGGCTGGCACATCATCCTGGCGGGCAGTGGCATGTGCGACGCCGGCCGGGTCCGCAAGCACCTCAAACGCCTGCTCTGGCGCCGTGAGGCCACCGTGCTCCTGTCGGGCTACCAGGCGGTCGGGACCCTGGGCCGCATCCTGCAGGAGGGGGCGAGCCGGGTCAGCATCCAGGGCGACGAAGTGCAGGTCCGCGCCCGCGTCCGGGCGCTCGACGTCTATTCAGGCCATGCCGACGCTGGCGGCCTCGTGGCCTGGGCCCAGGCCCGCGCGCCGGTGGCCGGCGCCGTCTTCCTCTGCCACGGCGAGCCTGCAGCCCTGGAGGGTCTGCAGGACCGTCTGGTGGGCGCGGGCTTCGATCAGGCCGCGATCCGCATCCCCGATCTGGACGCCGCCTATAGGGTCTCGGGCGCGTCCGTCGAGGGGGCGGAGGCGCTGTCCGTCCCGAGGTCGCCGCGACTGGCCCCGGGCGCGGCGGTGAAGGCCGACTGGCACAACGCCCGGGTCGCCCTGAACATGGCGCTGAACGCCGCCCTGGCCGAGGCCCCGAGCGATGCGGACCGCGAAGCTCTGCTGGCCAGACTTGCGGGCGTGTTGAGCGAATAGAATGAACCGTCTCAGGCCCCATGACCCTGGCCTCTGGGCGCAGGCCCAGGCAGGATCAAAACAACCTCAAGGAGATTGCTGATGTCGTTTCGTCAAATCATTGTGCAGCTCGACGAGGGTGCGGCGTCCGGGCTGCGGGCCCAGGCGGCGGCGGATTTCGCCCAGCGGCACGGGGCGCACCTGACCGGCGTCTTCCTGACCAGCGAGTATGTTCGTCAATACATGGCCGCCGAGAGCCTTTCGGCCCTGCCGGCCGATGTGGTCCAGCAGGTGCTGAGCGGTCATGAGTCCGCCGTCGCCAAGCTGGCTGGCGAAGCGGGCGCCCAGTTCGAGGCCGCCTGCGCCGGAAGCGGCGTCTCCCACGACTGGCGCATGGTGGGCGGAGACTCGCCCCAGTCCTTCCTGGCGCTCGCCCGGGCCAGCGACCTGACCATCTTCCCCCGCCAGGCCAAGGCCTGTCTCAGCGAGCATGGCCTGAGCGCCGCCCAGGTCACCCTGGCTAGCGGCGGACCGGTGCTGATCACCCCGGAAGACGACTACGCCCCGCCCGTGGGGCGCCGGGTGCTGGTGGCCTGGAACGGCGGGCGCGAGGCCGCCCGCGCCCTTCAGGACGCCTGGCCGATCCTGGAAAAGGCCGAGACGGTCCATGTGCTCACCGTTTCCCCCGAAGGCGAGGGTGATCGCGACGGCCTTCTCCAGGCGCTGCTCGCGAAGCATGGCGTCAAGGCTGAGCTGATCGGCGACCCCAGCCAGGACGAATCCGCCGCCGAGGTGATCGAACGTCAGGTCGCCGAGTTGGGGGCCGACCTGCTGGTCATGGGCCTCTATGGTCGCCCGCGCCTCCAGGAGCTGCTCCTCGGCGGGGTCAGCCGCGCCATGGTCGCCGCCAGCCCCATCCCGATCTTCGCCTCCCATTAGGGCGAAGGGCGCGACCGAGGGCGGAGGGCTTGCCGCCGGCGCGCAGAGCCTCTTCATTAGCGGCCAAGCTGTCGCGACCGTCGCCGACTCGCCGGCGCTGCGACATTCCATGAGATCTGGAGCCTGCCGCATGATCCGCCGTTCCCTGTTCGCCGTCGCCGCGCCAGGCGCGCTCGCCTTGGCCCTGTGCCTGCCGGTCGCCGCCGAGGCCCAGAGCCGTAGCGCCTCTCAGGCCGCCCGCGCGCCGGCGGCCGCGGTTCCGGCGAGCCAACGTCCGGTGACCTTCGTCGCCGAGGCGCCGACGGCCGGCGGCGTTCTGGTGCTGCCCCTGGCGGCGGAGGCCGATCTGGCTGGCCGGGCGGCTGGTCTGAGCACGGGCGAACGGGATGCCGTGCGGCGGGCCCTGACTTCGGCCAGCTTCGACTATGAGGCCGGCGAGACCCTAACGCTTCGGGGGCTCGGCGCCTGGGATGCGATCCTGTTGGTCGGTCTTGGCGAGACGCCTGAGCCTAAGGCCTGGCAATCGGCGGGCGCCGTCGCCGGTCGCGCCCTGCGCGACGAAGCCGGCGGTCTCATCGTCCCGGCGGGCGGCCTGCCGGCAGAGGCCGCCGCCGAACTGGCCATCGGTCTTGGTCTTGGCGAGTATCGTTCCGACTTCCATCAGGCCAAGGCCCGCGAGCGGTCTGCCGGCGGCCCCGTCATCGTGGTCACCGAGCAGGCCTCGGCCGCTGAAGCCCTGTTCCGGCCCCGCGGCGAAGCGCTTGTCACGGCCATGGCCTGGGCCCGGGATGTCTCCAACGAGCCGGCCAACAAGCTCTATCCCGAGACCTTCGTCGAGCGGGCCCGCGCGGCCCTGGCCGGCGTGCCCGGCGTCACCATCGAGGTGCTGGATGTCCCGGCCATGGAGCGCCTGGGCATGGGCGCCATCCTAGGGGTCGGCCAGGGTTCGGCGCGGCCGCCGCGCATGCTGATTCTGCGCTATCGCGGCGCCGGCGCGCCCGCCGCCCCGGTGGTCCTGGCCGGCAAGGGGATCACCTTCGACACCGGCGGCATCTCCATCAAGCCCAGCACCAATATGGGCAATATGAAGATGGACATGTCCGGCGCCGCCAGCGTGACGGGCGCCTTCATGGCGTTGGCCAAGTCCGCAGCGCCGGTCAATGTGGTGGCCGTCGCCGCCCTGGCCGAGAACATGCCCGACGGCCGCGCCATCCGCCCGGCTGACGTGCTGACCGCCATGAACGGCAAGACCATCGAGATCGTCTCCACTGACGCCGAAGGCCGGCTGGTCCTGGCCGACGCCCTGTCCTGGATCGACGCCAATCTGCAGCCGGCCGCGGTGGTCGACGTCGCCACCCTGACAGGCGCGGTGCGCGGCGCCCTTGGGGATGAGTACGCCGGACTGTTCAGCCGTCATGACGCCCTGGCCGATCAGCTCACCGCCGCCGGCGAGACGGTGGGCGAGCCCCTGTGGCGCCTGCCCCTGCACCCCAGCTATGGCGCCGACATCAGCTCCACCATCGCCGATCTGAAGAACGGCGGCGGCGAGGGCGCGGGCGCTGGAACCGGCGCCCATTTCATCGGCGAGTTCATCAGCCGCGACACCCCCTGGGCTCACCTGGACATCGCCAGCGTCGCCTATGGGGCGGCCAATGACACCAAACCGGCGGGGTCTGCGGGCTACAGCGTGCGCCTGCTGGAACGCTTCGTCCGCGACTTCCAGCCCTGAGCGGCAAGAGAGCCTAGCAGCAGCCCCCCGCCGCGCCCGCCTCGGCGGGGGGGCTGAAAGGCAGGTCCAGGCCGCAGCCCTTGAACACGCCAAAATGCCGGCTGCGGTCGCCCATGAAGGCGAAGTGGGGCGCCAGCCGGCTCTCGGCCAGCATCCGCCAGGTGTTGCCGCAGACCGGGAACATCCGGCCCGTCTCGATGGCGTGGTGCTTGTCGAGGGTGAAGACCTCCGACCAGCCCGGGATTGTCCCGAGATAGCGGACCGCCTGGCCATAGTCCTCGCAGGCGGGCTCCAGGTCTTCGAGCTTGAACAGACGGTAGGTGGCCGAGAAGAAGGCGATGGGGGCGACCATCTCCTTGACCCGCAGATCATTGAGGCCCAGCGGCCGGTCTGACACCAGGCGCGGATCGCCGAAGCCAGCAGCCTTGGCGAGGCTCGCGAAGTCGCCCCAATAGAGCGCGCCGGCCAGGCATTCCCCGTGCAGCACGGGATCACGGCGCAGGGCGTCGGGAACGCGGCGGTCGGCATAGACGTCGGAAAAGTAGAGCTCGCCGCCCGGTTTCAGCAGCCGCCAGGCCGCGGCGAAGACGGCCGCCTTGTCCTCCACCAGATTGATCACGCAGTTGGAGACGATGACGTCAAAGCTGCCGGGCTCCAGGTCGAGGTCTTCAAGCCGGGCGATGTCGCCGTCCAGGAAGGTGACGTTGCTGGAGGGGTAGCCGAATTTCTCCGCATGCCAGGCCTCGTGCCGCCGGGCGACCTCCAGCTGCTGCGGCGTCGCATCCACCCCGACCACGTGGCCGTCCGGTCCGGTCAGCTGCGCCAGCACATAGACATCCTGGCCAGAGCCGCAGCCCAGGTCGAGGATTCGCGCGCCGTCCAGGGCCTGGGGCGCCACCAGGCCGCAGCCATAGTAGCGGTCACGGACCTCGTCATGGACCTGGGCCAGGGCCTGGCGGATGGCCAGGGGCGGCGCCTCGGCCGTGGCGCAGGCGTCGGTGCGCAGGTCGAGGGAGCTTGTCAGCACCTCGCCGTAATAGGTGCGGGCGTTGTCCAGTCCCATGACGGTCATGTGGGGCGTCTCCAAGCTTCAGCGGCTGTCTGACAGCCTTCGAGGCGGGAGGCTACGGGGTTACAGCCCCGGCGGAATAGGCGTCAGCGGGCGGCTGTGTTGCGGAGTCCTCAGACGGCATCAGCGCCCGGCCCATGGCCTCGATCAGCTTGGCGGCGTCGATCGGTTTCAGGACATGGTCGGTCATGCCAGCCTCGTGGCAGGCGGCGATGTGGGTGGGCTCGCCGGCCCCGGTGACAGCGATGACAGGGGTCTGCCGATTGGGCCCCATGCGCCGGCGCAGTTCACGGGTGACCGACATCCCGTCCATGCCGGGCATGTGGCAGTCCATCAGCACCAGGTCGAAGGGCTGGCGCTCCAACAGGCTCAGGGCTTCAAAGCCGGAGGACGCCTCTGTCAGACTGACGTCAAGGTCGCGCAGCATCAGGCTAACCGCCCGCCGATTGATTTCATGATCATCCACCACCAGCACAGCGACGGGCGGGAGATCCGGTTGAATGGCGGTGTGTTCGGTGGCGACCGGCGGCTCGGTGAGCGGCAGCGGCAGGACAAGGGTGAAGCGTGCGCCTTGTCCTGGGGGGACTCTGCGGTGAGGTCGCCGTCCATCAGGCGGGCCAGATCACGGCTGATGGCCAGGCCAAGCCCGGTGCCCCCATGGGTTCGCGCCACCCCCGTGCTCGCCTGCTCAAAGGGTGTGAACAGGCGTTCCAGGTCCTCGGCGTCGAGCCCACGGCCGGTGTCCTGCACCGACAGGACGACGCGACCGTCCTTGTCAGCGCCGATGCGAAGGGTGACGGCGCCGGCCTCGGTGAACTTGATGGCGTTCGACAGCAGGTTGTTGAGGATCTGGCGTAGCCGGGTGGGGTCGCCCGACACCCAGTGGGGGGATGACCGCCCGCCTTCCAGCTTCAGGCGCAGCCCTTTACGACGCGCCTCGGCGCGCCAGAAGATCAGCTGCTGGGCCAGGAGGTGGCGCAGGTCGAAGGGGATGGTCTCCACGCTCATGCGGCCAGCCTGCAGCTTGGCCTGGTCCAGCAGGTCATTGAGCAGGGTGCGCATCATCGCGCCGGCCTCGGCGATCAGTTCAGCCTTGGCCGCCTCAGGCCCGTGGGCGCTGCGGCGAAGGTCGTCTGCGCCGGCCAGGATGGCGCTGATCGGCGTGCGCAGTTCGTGGCTGACCACGGCGATGAAGGCGGATTTCGCCGCCACGGCGCTCTCGGCTTCCAGGCGCCGGCGTTCACTCTCGTCACGGGCTGCGGTCTCCCGCGCTCGGGCTAGGGCGCCAGCGCGCCAGAGGGCGCCGGCGACCCCTAAGACCATCAGGCCCGCGGCGGCCATGGAGAAGACGCTGCTCCACGGGGCGCCCACCCATCGCGCCTCGATCAGCAGCAGGACCATCAAGGCGGCGAACGGCGCCAGTGCGGCCCAGAACATGGCCCGGGAGGCGATATTGGCCAGAACCACGTAGCAGGTGGCGCCCGCCAGCATCCATGCGCCGCCCGTGGCGCCCCAGGGCCCGTCCACCAGGGGACCGACCAGGGCGATGGAGGCGAAGGCCGCACCGTTCAGGGCCGTGGTCCACAAAAGAAGCCGGACAGATTTCGGCGTCAGGGGCTGGGCGATGGGAAAGGCGTACCGCTCATAGAGCTGCAGCAGGACGACCGCTGTGAGCCAGGCGGCGATGAGGCCCCAGCCGACAAAGGCCCCGAACATCACCGCAATGACAAAGGCCGCGATGATGCGGGCCCCGCTGGTGCGGCGCCGTTCACGCAGAACGGCGGCGATGTCTTCGATGTCCCGAGGCGACATGATCATTCCATTCCCTCACGGAACAATCTTATGTCGCACTTAAGAGCGCCCTAACCCTCCTGCGGCCGCCAGTCGCGGGACCTGCGGCTGCATATGGGGCTACTGCAACTGTGGGTCAGCCGGCGATCTGCGCCTTCCGCTGCCGGCGACGGCGGGTGAGGACGTGCTCCGTATAGCCGTTGGGCTGGGCGCGGCCTTCGAACACCAGCTCCAGGGCCGCCTGATAGGCGACGCTGGCGTCGAGATCGGGGCTCATAGGCTGATAGAGAGCGTCGCCGGCGTTCTGGCCGTCCACCACCTTGGCCATGCGGGCGAAGGTCTCGCGCACCTGGGCCTCGGTGCAGACCCCGTGGTGCAGCCAGTTGGCGATGTGCTGACTGGAGATCCGCAGGGTCGCCCGGTCCTCCATCAGCCCGACATCGTGAATGTCCGGCACCTTGGAGCAGCCCACCCCCTGGTCGATCCAGCGGACCACATAGCCGAGGATGCCCTGGACGTTGTTGTCCAGCTCCTGGGCCACGTCGGCGGCATTCCAGTTGGACTTGGCCAGCGGCACGGTCAGCAGATCTTCGAGGCCCGTGGGCTCGGTGGCGTCCATCGAGGCCTGCAGGGCGGCCACGTCCACCTGGTGATAGTGCAGGGCGTGCAGGACGGCGGCGGTGGGCGAGGGGACCCAGGCGGTGTTGGCGCCGGCCTTGGGGTGGCCGATCTTGGCGGCCAGCATGTCCTTCATCATGTCGGGCGCGGCCCACATGCCCTTGCCGATCTGGGCGCGGCCGATGAAGCCGGTGGCCAGGCCGATCTCGACATTGCGTTTCTCATAGGCCGGCAGCCACGGCTCGGTCTTCATGGCGTCCTTGCGGACCATGGGGCCGGCTTCCATGGCGGTATGGATCTCGTCGCCGGTGCGGTCGAGGAAGCCGGTGTTGATGAACACGATCCGCTCGCGGGCGGCATAGATGCAGGCCTTCAGGTTGGCGCTGGTGCGGCGCTCTTCGTCCATGACGCCGATCTTCACAGTGTTGCGGGGGATGCCCAGGGCGTCCTCGACCAGGTCGAACAGGCGCACGGCCAGCGCCACCTCGTCGGGGCCATGCATCTTGGGCTTCACCACATAGATGGAGCCGGCCGGGCTGTTGGCCTTCTGGCCCTTCAGGTCGTGCAGGGCGGCCGCCACGGTGATCAGGGCGTCGACGGCGGTCTCATAGGCGTCCTGGCCGCCGAAGCGCACCATGTCGGTGGTCATGTGGTGGCCGACATTGCGCACCAGCAGCAGGCTACGGCCGCGCAGGGTCAGCTCCGAACCGTCCGGGGCGGTATAGACGCGGTCGGCCTCGAGCCGGCGGGTCTCGGTGCGGCCGCCCTTGGGGAAGCTCGCCTCCAGGTCGCCGCGCATCAGGCCCAGCCAGTTGCGATAGACGCCTGTCTTGTCCTCGGCGTCCACGGCGGCGACGGAATCCTCGCAGTCCTGGATGGCGGTCAGGGCGGCTTCCACCAGCACGTCGGAGACGCCAGCCGGATCGTCCTTGCCGATGTTGCTCGACCGGTCGATCAGGATCTCCAGATGCAGGCCGTTATGGCGCAGCAGCACGCCGTCGGGGGCGTCCTTTGACCCGCGCCAGCCGGCCAGCTGGCCCTCGGTCGCGAGGCTGGCCTCGGTCCCGTCCTTCAGGCCGACCACCAGGTCCTGACCCTTGACGACGTAGCTGACCGCGTCGGCGTGGGAGCCAGCTGACAGCGGGGCCACCTGGTCCAGCAGCTGGCGGGCATAGGCGATGACCTTGCCGCCGCGCTCGGGATCATAGCCCTTGCCGCCGGTCGGCGGCTCCAGGGCGTCGGTGCCGTAGAGGGCGTCATAGAGGCTGCCCCAGCGGGCGTTGGCGGCGTTCAGGGCGTAGCGGGCGTTGGACACCGGCACCACGAGCTGCGGCCCGGCCAGCTTGGCGATCTCGGGATCGACGTTCTGGGTGTCGATCTTGAAGGCCGGCGGGGCGGGCAGGAGATAGCCGATCTCGCGCAGGAAGGCGGTCTGGTCGGAGATGCTCACATCCTTGCCGCGGCGCTCGCGCCACCAGGCGTCGATCGTGGTCTGCAGCTCGTCCCGGCGCTTGAGCAACTCGGCGTTGCGCGGGGTGAAGTCGGCCAGGATGTTTTCCAGCGCCGCCCAGAAGGCCTTCGGCTCTACGCCCGTGCCCGGCAGCAGCTCGCCTTCGACAAAGGCGTGCAGAAGATCGTCGACCGAAAGGGTGTTGCTGATGTCCATGCGCGTAACCGGGCTCTCGATAAGGCGTTCTGGGAGACGCCTCAGGGGGCGAGGCGTTCCGTCTCGGCCGCTTTACTGCACGGAAGCGCCGCGCTTTGAAGCCCCAAATGCGAACAAGTTCAGCCCTGCAGCGGCCCCTGCGCCCAGGATGAGCGGCCAGGGCGCGGGATGAAGCTTGCGCGGGCCGCTGCAGGTCGGCGGGATTTTTTGCGCGCCAAAGCCGACGTCGGGGAAGGTCCGCCCTTCAGCCTCAGTTGTCGGAGAATCCAAAGGGCGCGCTGGTCCGCCGGATATCGTCCACCAGGATCTGTCGACCGATGGGCGGCGCCGAGCGGGCGGTGCAGTCGGTCCGGTGGCAGAGCCGGCAGGTGACGCCGATGGGGGTGGCCGACTCCGGGCCTGGGCGGCCTTGGGTATATATCAGCCGGTCAGCGTGTTCGGCCGCGCATCCCAGGGCGATGGCCCGCTCCACCCGCTGGGCGCCATAGGCCCCGCCGCCGGCGCTGACCGTGCGGGCGATGGAGAAGAAGCGCTGGCCGTCGGGCAACTCAAGCCACTGGGTGACGATCTGCCGGGGGGTGCGAAAGGCGTGGTGCACGGACCACAGGGGACAGCCGCCCCCATGGCGGGCGAAGGGAAACCCCGCCCCGTCCAGCCGCTTGGAGACATTGCCCGCCTCATCCACCCGGATGAAGAAGAAGGGGACCCGCTCCTGGCCGGGCTTCTGCAGGGTGGTCATCCGGTGGGCGGTCTGCTCGAAGCTGGCGGCGAACTGTCGGGCCAGGGCCTCGACGTCATAGCGCCTGGCCTCCACCGCCCGGGCGAAGGCGGTATAGGGCATAAGGATAGCTGCGGCGGCATAGCTGGCGAGCGCCCGTCTCGTCAGGCGCTCGCCGCTCTCGGTGGTGAAGCCGCCCTCCGACAGCACGGCGGCGACCTCGGGGCGCATCTCCAGATAGGCCAGCTGCAGGGCCAGCTGAAAGGTCTGGCTGGCGGTGTCCAGGGAGTCGTCCAGAAGGATCTCCTTGCGGTGCTGGTCGAGCCTGCGGACCGAGCCGACCATCACATTGGCCGGCAGGCGGCGCACCCGCAGCCCGTGGCGGGCCTTGAGATAGCCGGCCAGGCCCTCATGGCTGGCCACATCCTGGGCCAGACGCTCGGCGGCGTCGTCCAGGGTGGGGAAGTTGTTGCGCCGCGCGGCCAGGAACCGTCGGGACTCCGCCACAGGATCGGGCGCCTCGACGGCCCCGCCAGTGGCGTGCGCCTCGGCGGTGCGGTCAGCCAGGGCCAGCTGTTCCTCCTGATAGGCGGTGTAGAGCCGCAGCAGGGCCTCGGTGACGCCCGGAAAATTGGTGGCCGCATCGCCGGTTTCGAAGGACGGCAGGTCGATGTCGGCGAACATCGGGTCTTTCAGCACCGCCTGCAGCCGGGCTGCGTCATCGGAATCGGCGTTGCCGGCCAGGGCGGCCACATCGATGCGATAGGTCTGGGCCAGGCGCAGCAGCATCTCGGCGCTGAGCGGGCGGTGGTTGCGTTCCAGAAGCGCGATATAGGAGGCAGACACCTCCAGGTCAGACGCCATGTCGGCCTGGGTCAGGCCGAGGTCCCGGCGCATCCGTCGGAGATTGGCGCCCACATAGAGGCGGCGTTCGCTGGACATGACGCCTATCTAGAGCCGAGTGGCGCTCCTTACAACCTTACAAGCAAATTCTGTAAAGTTTGACATCCCAACTTCACAGGGGGTTCCGCCCCGGCGGTCATCCCCTGTAGGAGCGCCATCAAATCCCCGGCGGATTTCGAGGAGAAGCGTAATGGCCTACCAAGATCACATCACCAAGATGGGTGAGCTCATCCAGAGCAAGAACGGGACCTGGGACGGGATCAACCCGGAATCCGTGGCCCGCATGCGCCTGCAGAACCGGTTCCAGACCGGCCTGGACATCGCCCGCTACACCGCAGCGATCATGCGCAAGGACATGGAGGCCTATGACGCCGACTCGTCCAAGTACACCCAGTCGCTTGGCTGCTGGCACGGCTTCATCGGCCAGCAGAAGATGATCTCCATCAAGAAGCACTTCGGCAACACCGACCGTCGCTACCTCTATCTGTCGGGCTGGATGGTCGCGGCCCTGCGCTCGGACTTCGGCCCGCTGCCCGACCAGTCGATGCACGAGAAGACCTCGGTCCCGGCCCTGATCGAAGAGCTCTACACCTTCCTGCGCCAGGCTGACGCCCGCGAACTCGGCATGATGTTCCGCGACATCGACGCCGCCCGCGCCGCCGGCGACAAGGCCAAGGAAAAGACCCTTCTGGACGCCGTCGACAACTATCAGACCCACGTGGTTCCGATCATCGCCGACATCGATGCGGGCTTCGGCAACGCCGAGGCGACCTATCTGCTGGCCAAGAAGATGATCGAAGCCGGCGCCTGCGCCCTGCAGATCGAAAACCAGGTCTCCGACGAAAAGCAGTGCGGTCACCAGGACGGCAAGGTCACCGTGCCGCACGAGGACTTCATTCAGAAGATCCGCGCCTGCCGCTACGCCTTCCTCGAGCTGGGCGTGGACGATGGCATCATCGTCACCCGCACCGACTCCCTGGGCGCTGGCCTGACCAAGCAGATCGCCGTCAGCCATGAACCGGGCGACCTGGGCGACCAGTACAACAGCTTCCTGGACTGCGACGAGGTCGACGCCTCGCAGGTCGGCAACGGCGACGTCATCATCAGCCGCAACGGCAAGCTGCTGCGTCCCAAGCGCCTGCCGTCCAACCTGTTCCAGTTCCGCGAAGGCACCGGCGCCGACCGCTGCGTCCTGGACTCCATCACCTCGCTGCAGAACGGCGCCGATCTCCTCTGGATCGAAACCGAGAAGCCGCACGTCGAGCAGATCGCCTCGATGATGGACCGCGTCCGCGAAGTCATCCCGAACGCCAAGCTGGTCTATAACAACAGCCCGTCGTTCAACTGGACCCTGAACTTCCGCCAGCAGGTCTATGACGCCTACAAGGCGGCCGGTAAGGACGTCTCGGCCTATGACCGCGACAAGCTGATGAGCATCGACTACGACGCCTCCGAGCTGGCGATCGAAGCCGACGAGAAGATCCGCACCTTCCAGGCCGATGGCGCCAAGCGGGCCGGCATCTTCCACCACCTGATCACCCTGCCGACCTATCACACGGCCGCCCTGTCCACGGACAACCTGGCCAAGCGTTACTTCGGCGACGAAGCCATGCTCGGCTACGTCAAGCAGGTGCAGCGTGAGGAAATCCGCCAGGGCATCGCCTGCGTGAAGCACCAGAACATGTCCGGTTCGGACATCGGTGACGATCACAAGGAGTACTTCGCCGGCGAAGCCGCGCTGAAGGCTGGCGGCGTCCACAACACCATGAACCAGTTCGGCTAAACCCGACGGTTCGTCCTGTCGGACGACAGATCAGGCGGCCTGGGGCGATGCTCCAGGCCGCCTTTTCTATGCGCGATAAGACCGGGGGTGGCGAAGGGCCAGGACGAGGGACACGCCAAGCACCACAGCCGCCGCGGCCAGGGCCGTCAGAGCGACCAGCGGCTTGGGTCCCGCCTCGGCGACGGCGACGGCCGCCAGACCCCAGCCCACCGCCAGGCCATAGGCGCCGACCCGGACGATCATGGCGCCGATCAGGGCGGCCGCCGTCACGCCGACCACGCCGGCAAGGGCGGCGGTCTGGGCGCTGTCTGGGCCAATGAGTCCCTTGGCGGTCAGCACAGTGAGAATGTTGAGGGCCGCGGCGGCCGTCAGCCAGCCGGCCAGCAGGCCCAGGGGCCACAGCACGCTCCTTCGCGGCCAGCCTGTCTGGCCCAGGCCAGCTGCCTGCGCCCGGGCGAGGCCGAAAACCATCGCGCCGGCCGAGGTCAGGATGATCGCCACAGAGGCCCAGTCCAGATCGGCGGCCGAGGCGATGATCCACAGCCCACATCCGAAGGCTGCGACCACAGACGGCCAGCCGACCGCCGCCAACAGGGCGGGCTCGGCCCGGCGCGGCAGGATCTGGTAGATCGCGTAGACCACCAGTCCCGCATAGATGACGCTCCAGATCGAGAAGGCGTAGCCAGCGGCCCGCAGGGTGCTGTTCCCGTCGGCCGAGAACTCGGCCGCGCTCTGTCCCCAGTCTGTCAGAGCCTGAACGGCAGGTACGAGAATGGCGAAGGCCACAGCGCCGACCACCGCCAGCCTCCGTCCCAGTTGTCGATCCGCCATGCCGTGTCCTCCCTGTCCTGCCCTAAACTCTACGATGTCCGCCGCCAGAGGGACGCCGACCGCTCGGCGTCGTCGCCCAGGGCGGGACGACTCGCATCGCATGTGACAAACGCCTCTGGCCCGGCCATGTTCACAGACCGGCATGAGGGGGCGAGAGCACATGTCAGACAATGCGGACGGACCCGCCGCGGAACAGGCCTCCGAGGTTCGACACCGAACGGCCAACACCCTGCAGCTTCTGGCCACTCTGGCGCGGATGCGGGGGCAGAAGGCGCCGGACGCCGAAGTCCGTCGTCAGATGATCTGGATGGCCGAGGCCATCGGTGCCGTGGGCTCTCTGGAACGCAGGCGGGCCCCCGAGGGGATCGACTTCGCAGGCTATATTGAAGAGATGGCGCCGGTCTGGCGCCGTCGGCAGGCCGGTCTCGCCGTCGACGTTGTTGTCCGGCTGGACCCGATCATGATCCGCGATCAAGCGGCCTCGACCCTGGCCCTGATCCTCAATGAGCTGATGGCCAACGCCCTGACCCATGGCCTTCAGGGGGAGGCGGCGCGGCGGATCACGATCGAGCTTGTTCAGACGGGGTCTCGCGGGCGCCTCAGCGTCACCGACTGCGGTCCGGGGCTCCCGGCTGATCCGCAGCAGCCGCGGGAACGGTTTGGTCTCTGGCTGGCGCGG
Organism: Caulobacteraceae bacterium UBA3198; assembly: GCA_002363865.1. Classification (GTDB taxonomy): domain Bacteria; phylum Pseudomonadota; class Alphaproteobacteria; order Caulobacterales; family Caulobacteraceae; genus Phenylobacterium. The sequence goes on along the minus strand of DEWY01000010.1, from coordinate 47,059 downwards.
AGCCTGACGACCCAGGTCCGGGGGGACCTGACCCTGTCGCCGGCCGCCATGGGCGGACTTACGGCGCAGCTGGACTTCCCACTCTAACGTTCGGCCTCAACCAGAGGACGAACAGAAGAGGCGAGGATCGCCGGGAACCATGAACCCGGCTGGGGGCTTCCTGACCACATCAAGGAGCCCGCCAAAATGATGAAATCCATCCTCAGTCTGACCGCCGCCGCCGCCCTGCTGGCCGCTTGCGGAGGTCAGGACGACACCACCGACATGGACAACACTGAAGGGCCCGTGGTCTCGGCGTCCGAGACGCCGCGCAACGCGGCCATCGACACCGATCCCAACATGGGCGACGGCGCCCTGACCCCAGGCGCCAACTCCTTCACTGAGGATCAGGCCCGAGGCGCCATCGAGTCCGCCGGCTACAGCGATGTCGGTCCGCTGACCCAGAACGAGCAGGGCGTCTGGACCGGAACCGCCCAGCGCGACGGCGCCCCGGCCCAGGTCTCTGTCGATTATCGCGGCGCCGTGACCCCGGCCGCCAACTGAACCCTGTTCAAGGAAGCTTCCCCATGACCAAGACCGTGACCCGGCTGTTTGACAGCCATACCGAAGCCCTCCGCGCCCTCGACGATCTGGAGCGGGCCGGCGTCGATCACAACCGCATCAGTCTGGTGTCGAACAACGCCGACAACTGGCATGCGGGCCACCACCACGACGAGGCCAAGACCGGCGGCGGCCCCCTGGGCGACCGCAATGGCGACGGTGAAAACGACGTGGCCGACGGCGCCGGCAAGGGCGCAGCCACCGGGGGCCTGATCGGCGGCGCCGGCGGCTTGCTGGCCGGCCTGGGCATGCTGGCCATACCGGGCCTCGGCCCCGTCGTGGCGGCCGGATGGCTGGCCTCCACCGCCGTGGGCGCCGCTGTGGGCGCCGCCGCCGGCGGGGCCACGGGCGGCCTGCTTGGCGCCCTGAAAGAGGCCGGGCACTCTGATGAGGAGGCCCACGTCTATGCCGAGGGCGTCCGCCGCGGCGGGACGCTGGTGAGCGTCAAGGTCGAGGGCGACGACGCGGGCCGCCTGGAGCAGATCCTGGATCAGCAGCGCGGCGTCAGCGCCCAGATGCGCGGCCCGGCCTATCGGGACGCCGGCTGGACGCGGTTCGATCCCGAAGCCCAGCCCTATTCGGTTGACGAAATCCAGGTGGAGCGCCGCCGCTTCGCCGAGGATCGCTCCTTTGCGGGCCAGGATCGGGCCGAGCCCTATGGCGACGCCGATCGGACGAGCGGTCGCAGCGGCGATCCGGTGGTCCGGCCGATCCCCGGCGTCGAACGCTAGCGCGAGCTGGGCGTAGCGCTGATTAACCCCCGGCCTGAAAATAGCCGGGGGTTTTTCGTTGCGGTGTCAATTGAACCGGACCTCGGCCCGACCGCCGAGATCAGGCGCATGACCGGTGGCGTTGGCCTTGGCGATCTCCCAGGCGAACCGCATGGGTCCGGCCTGCGAAATCCAGACCTGGGCGTCGTCGCAGTCCAGGCGAAGCAGGGTCAGGTGCGGGTCATCCTTGCCCTTCGGATACCAGGCCGCCACCACGGCGTTCCAATAGCGATCCATCCGGTCGCGGTCCTGGGTGACGGTCAGCCGGCCGCCGACGCAGGCGCGCAGATCCCGCTGCTGAAAGACGAACATCGCCTTGTGACCCGCGCCGATCTCCTCGACCAGATCGGTGTCGTTGCGCGTGAAGAACCACAGTCGCTTGGCGGCGGGCTCGACAAAGGCCGTCATCGGCTGAAGGTGGTGGGCGCCGCCGCCGACCACGCCCAGCATGCCAATCTGGTCCTTTTCGATTTCATCCCAGAGCCGGCGCTCCACAGCGGCCGGGTCGTTCATGTCAGTGGTCATGTGCAAGCCTCCTATGGCCCCCTGGACGGAACCCGGCGTCCTGGCCGAGGTTCCAGGGGCTGGGCTTCACATCAGGTAGAGAAAGGCCAGGGCCGCCGAGCCCAGGGCGATGCGGTACCAGGCGAAGGGTGCAAAGCCGTAACGGCCCACCACGGCGATGAGGCTCTTAACCACCAGCAGGGCGGTCAGGAAGGCGACCGCAAAGCCAATGGCGATGCCGGCGAAGTCCTCGAAGTTCAGCTGGTTCCAGGACTTCAGCAGGTCATAGGCCGTGGCCGCCACCATGGTCGGCGCGGCCAGGAAAAAGGTGAATTCCGCCGCGGTCTTGCGCTCCACCCCCAGCATGAGAGAGCCCATGATCGTGGCCCCTGACCGGGAAACCCCGGGGATCATCGCCACGCACTGAAAGAGGCCGATCAGCAGGGCGTTCTTCCAGGACAGCTCCTCGATCCCATGGATCACGGGCGGCGGAGCGATGCGCTCTATGATCAGGATCGCCACGCCGCCGACAATCAGCATCACCGCCACGATGGTGGGGTTTTCCAGCATGAGCTTGATGGCGTCATAGGCGAACACCCCGATGACCATGGCCGGCAGCACCGCCAGGGCGAGGTTGCGGACAAAGGCGATGTCAGCGGGCCTTGCCTGCAGGGCGCCGAGGCCGACCCCGATGAAGCGCTGGGCGTAGACGACCAGCACCGCCAGGATCGCCCCGAGTTGCACGACGATCTTGAAGGTGGTCTCGGCAGGGCCTTTGAACCCCAGCAGCTCCGCCGCCAGGATCAGGTGGCCGGTGGAGGAGACGGGCAGAAACTCGGTCAGACCCTCGATAACCCCGAGGATGATGACGCTGATGAGAGAATTCTGGTCCAAGCCGCCCCCCGCATTTGGTGGGGCTGCGATAGCGAATATCCTGAGGCTTGGCGAGACAGGCGGGCGCCCAAGCTATGGAAATCCCGAAATCTCCGCCAACGGCCTGTCGGGCAGAGGCATAGTCGCCCGTCCTTGGATCAACAGGAAGATCGCCCATGCTCTACGCTATCCTTTGCTATCACGCCGAGGCCATCGTCGGCGGCTGGTCAAAAGCCCAGGACGACGCGGTGATGGAGAAGCTGGACGTGGTGCACCAGAAGCTCGCCGCCCAGGGCCGACTGGGTCCGGTGGCGCGCCTGCTGCCCACCTCGGCGGCCACCACCTTGCGCAAGGACAGCGATCCGCCCCTGGTGCTGGACGGCCCCTTCGCCGAGACCAAGGAGCAGCTGCTGGGATTCTACATCGTCGACTGTGATGATCTCGACCAGGCGCTCGAGGTGGCGAAGGAGCTTGGGCGGGCCAATCCCGGCGGCGCCTATGAACTGCGCCCCATCGGGGTCTTCCATCCCAGCACCCTGCCGGCCGACGCCGGACAATGAGCGACCTGGCCTGGATCGACGGGGCGCTCGCCGCCGCGCGGCCCCAGGCCATGGCCGCCCTGTTGCGTTACTTCCGCGACCTCGACATCGCCGAGGAGGCCTTTCAGGAGGCGAGCCTTCGGGCCCTGCGCAACTGGCCTGACAAGGGGCCGCCCCGGGACCCCACCGCCTGGCTGATCTTTGTCGGACGCAATGCGGCGCTGGATTCGGTCCGGCGCAAGGCCCGTGAAGCGCCCCTGCCCCAGGAGGTGCTGATCTCTGACCTAGAGGACGCCGAAGCCGACCTGGCTGAGCGGCTGGACGGGGCCAACTATCGCGACGACGTCCTGCGGCTGCTGTTCATCTGCTGCCATCCCGACCTGCCGGCCACCCAACAGATCGCGATGGCCCTGCGGATCGTCTGCGGGTTGAGCGTGGCCGAAATCGCCAGGGCCTTTCTGGTCGGCGAGAGCGCCATGGAGCAGCGCATCACCCGGGCCAAGGCCAGGGTCGCCAGGGCCGGAACGCCCTTCGAGACGCCGGGCGCCGTCGAGCGGTCCGAGCGCCTGGCCGCGGTGATGGCCATGGTCTACCTGCTGTTCAACGAGGGCTATTCCGCCAGCGGCGGCGAGGCGCCCCTGCGCAGCGGCCTCTGCGACGAGGCCATCCGCCTGGGCCGCCTGCTGCTGCGGCTGTTTCCCGCAGAGCCCGAGGTTATGGGACTGACCGCCCTGATGCTGTTGCAGCACGCCCGCGTCCAGGCCCGCTATGACGCCGAGGGCGCCATCATCCTGATGGAGGATCAGGACCGCACCCGCTGGAACGGCCCGATGATCGCCGAGGGACTGGCCCTGATCGACAAGGCCGTGCGCCATCGCCAACCCGGCGCCTACCAGATTCAGGCGGCCATCGCCGCCCTGCACGCCCGGGCGCCGCGACCTGCGGACACCGACTGGCCGCAGATCGCCGGCCTCTATCGGGCTCTGGAGCATCACATGCCCTCGCCGGTAGTGACATTGAACCAGGCTGTTGCGGTGTCCAAGACCGAGGGGGCTGAGGCCGCCCTGGCGCTAATTGAGCCCTTGGCTGAACGCCTCGCAGCCTATTTCCACTTCCACGGGGTTCGCGGCGCCATGCTGCTGGAGTTGGGCCGATCGGCGGAGGCCCGGGAGGCCTTTGACCGGGCCATCTCGCTCGCCCGGACACCGGCGGAGGCTGCGCACATCCGCCAGCATATCGACCGACTGCAGGCCGACGCCGCCCAGCCTTGAGTCAAAGGAAAACCCCCGGCCTTGCGGCCGGGGGTCCTTGTCGTCGTCAATCCCGACCGAGGTCGGGACAGGCGTCTTAGTAGCCCTGGATGCGGGCGTAGCGGTCGCGATGATAGGCCTGGTTGCCAAAGGCCGCCTCGGCCGCACGGGCGCGCTTCATGTAGAAGCCCGCATCGTGAGCGTCGGTCATGCCGATGCCGCCATGCATCTGAACCATCTCGTTGGACACGAGGTGGAAGACGTCGCCCATCTTGGCCTTGGCCAGGCTGACCAGTTCCGGAACGTCCGGGGTGTCGGCGTCGATGGCCTGCAGAGCGGCTTCGACGGCCGAACGGGCCAGCTCAAGATCGGTGAACATCTTGGCCGCGCGGTGCTGCAGGGCCTGGAAGGAGCCGATGACCTGGCCGAACTGCACCCGGACCTTGAGGTAGTCCAGGGTCACTTCGAAGGCCTGGACGGCCGAGCCGAGCATTTCGGCGCAGAGGCCGGCGCGGGCGCGGTCGAGGGTCTTCTCCAGCAGGGCGTAGCCCTTGTCGACTTCGCCCAGCACCGCGTCAGCGCCCACTTCGACGCCGTCGAAGGTGATGTTGGCGGCGCCGCGGCTGTCGGCCAGATGCAGACGCTTGCGGCTCACGCCCTTGGCGTCGCCGGCGACCAGGAACAGGGTGATCCCGTCGGTGTCGCCCGGCTTGCCCGAGGTGCGGGCCGAGACGATCAGCAGGCCAGCGGCCATGCCTTCCAGCACGAAGGACTTGGAGCCCGAGAGCTTGTAGCCCGAACCGGACTTTTCAGCCTTCAGGGCCACCTTTTCCGGGGCGTGATGAGCGCCTTCGTCGATCGCCAGGGCGCCGACGACTTCACCGCCGGCGATCTTCGGCAGCCATTCCGACTTCTGGGCGTCGGAGCCGCCCAGCACCAGGGCCGAGGCCGCGGCCAGGCCAGAGGCCAGCAGCGGAGACGCCGTGAGCGTCCGGCCCATTTCTTCCAGGATCAGGCCCATGGAGAGGTAGCCGAAGTCCGAGCCGCCGTATTCCTCCGGGATGATCACCCCGGCCCAGCCCATCTCGGCCATTTCGTTCCAGGCGTTGGCGTCGTAGCCCAGCTCGACCCCGCTATCGCGCATCTTGCGGAAGGCGGTGACGGGGGACTTTTCCTGCACCCAGCTCTTCGCAGCGTCGCGAAGCATCGTCTGTTCTTCGTTGAGAACGGCCATCTTGTTGTAATCCCTATAAAATTCGAATGAGTGCTTATTTCGGGTCGGGCAGGCCGAGGATGCGCTTGGAGATGATGTTGTTCTGCACCTCCTGCGAACCGCCATAGATGGTCGTCGCCTTACCGCCCAGCCAGGAGCGCACGGCGCCCAGCTCTTCAGCGGTGAAGTCGTCGCCTTCCCAGCCCAGGCCCTGGTGGCCCATGAGTTCGATGGTCAGTTCAGCCCGATCCTGCATCCAGCGGGTGCCGGCGTTCTTCATGATCGAGGTGGCCGCCGAAGGCCCGGAATTGGCCTTGGATTCGGCCATGGCGCGCATGGCGGTCAGCTGGAAGGCGCGACCGTCGATCTCGTTCATGATCACGCGGGTGCGCAGGTCGGAGTCCGACAGGCGACCCGACTCGTCGGCGCCCACATAGTCCTTGGCCAGCTTGACCAGCGAACGACCGCCGCCGCCGCCGCCGCCGGCGCCCGACAGGCCCGAACGCTCATGCTGCAGGAGACGCTTGGCCACCGTCCAGCCGCCGTTGACCGGGCCGACCACCTGGTCCTTTTCGACGCGGACGTCGGTCAGGAAGGTCTCGCAGAAGGGGGAGTTGCCGGCGATCAGCGGGATCGGGCGGACTTCCACCCCGGGGACGTCCATCGGGAACAGCACGAAGGAAATGCCTTCATGTTTCTTGGTGGTGTCGGTGCGCACCAGGCAGAAGCACCACTGGGCCCACTGGGCGCCCGAGGTCCAGATCTTCTGGCCGTTGACGATGTAATGGTCGCCCTTGTCCTCGGCGCGGGTCTGCAGCGAGGCCAGGTCAGAACCGGCGCCCGGCTCGGAGAAGCCCTGGCACCATTGCAGTTCGCCCTTCACGATCGGCGGGATGTGCTGCTGCTTCTGGGCCTCGGTGCCGTATTCCAGCAGGGTGGGGCCGAACATCATGACGCCCATGCCGCCGATGGGGTTGTAGGCCCCCACGCGGCCCAGCTCCTGCTGGATGATCCGGCCGTGGGCCGGGGTCAGGCCGCCGCCGCCGTACTGGGCCGGCCAGGTGGGAACGCCCCAGCCCTTTTCGCCCATGGCCTGGCGCCATGCGGTCATGTCCGGCGTGGGCTCGGTGCGCTCTTCGCGCATCATCATGCTCCCCTTGCCCTTCAGGGACTTGGGGAAGTTGGCTTCGATCCAGTCGCGCGCTTCCGTGCGGAAGGCGTCCAGATCAGAGCCGCCAAAATCAGCCATTAAATTTCTCCTTGAAAATCAGTCGTTGTAATCATTTCGACGGCGCAGCGTCCGGCAGGCCGAGGATGCGCTTGGAAATGATGTTGTTCTGCACCTCATTGGACCCGCCGTAAATCGAGCCTGCCTTGCCAGCCAGCCAGCCGCGGACCGCGGCCAGCTCTTCCTCGGTGAAGTCCGCGCCTTCCCAGCCCAGACCCTGATGACCCATGAACTCCAGGGTCAGCTCGGCCCGGTCCTGCGCCACCTTCATATTGGCGTTCTTCATGATCGAGGTGGTGGCCGAGGGACCGGAATTCCCCTTGGCCTCCAGAGCCGCGCGCTTGACGGTCTGCTGCAGGGCCTTGAGGTCCATGTCGTTCATGACGATGCGGGTGCGCAGGTCGAGATCGGCCAGCCGGCCCTGCTCGTCCTCACCCACATACTTCTTGGCGATGACGCCCAGCGCCTCACGCTTGCCGCCTTCGCCGGCCCGGCCGCCCATGCCGCTGCGTTCATGCTGCAGCAGGCGCTTGGCCACCGTCCAGCCGCCGTTCAGCGGGCCAATCAGGTTTTCCTTGGGCACCTTCACATCGGTGAAGAAGGTTTCGCAGAAGGGCGAGGAGCCGGCGATCAGGCGGATCGGACGAACCTCGACCCCGGGCTGATGCATGGAGAAGACCACGAAGGAGATGCCTTCATGCTTCTTGGTCTGGTCGGTGCGCACCAGGCAGAAGATCATGTCCGCCCACTGGCCGCCGGAGGTCCAGATCTTCTGGCCGTTGACCAGCCAGTGGTCGCCCTTGTCTTCGGCCTTGGTCTGCAGGGCGGCGAGGTCGGAGCCGGCGCCCGGCTCGGAGAAGCCCTGGCACCAGCGCACCTTGGCCGTGGCGATGTCGGGGATGTACTTCTTCTTCTGATCCTCGGTGCCGTATTCCAGCAGGGTCGGGCCGAACATGCCCACGCCCATGCCGCCGATCGGGTTCCAGGCGCCGATGGCGGCCATTTCCTGGTTCAGGGCCCGGGCTTCCTGGGGCGAGAGGCCGCCGCCGCCATACTGGGCCGGCCAGGTGGGGACGCCCCAGCCCTTTTCCCCCATCCGGTCGCGCCAGAGCGCCATGTCGCCGGTCAGCTCGACGCCGCCGGCCATGGCCCGGGTCTGGGCTTCGGTATCATGGGCCAGCGACTTGGGGAAATTGGCCTCGAGCCATTCACGCGCCTGGGCCCGGAACCCGTCCAGATCGGCGCCGCCAAAGTCAGCCATGAATATTCTCCCTTAAATTCATTATGTTATGGTTCATTATAGCATGAAGTTCGTGGCTCGGGGAGTCGTGCGCTTACTTCGGGTCCGGCAGGCCGAGCACCCGCTTGGAGACCACGTTCAGATTGATTTCCGAGGTTCCGCCCTCGATGGAATTGCCCTTGGACCGGAGCCAGGCGCGAACCAGATTCAGTTCGCTTTCGTCATAGGCCTCGCCCGCCCAGCCCAGACCCTGATGGCCGAAGGCCTCGATCATCAGTTCATTGCGATCCTGGGCGATCTTGGCCCCGGCGTACTTCATGATCGAGGTCGCCGCGCTCGGCCCCGCGTTGGACTTCGCCTCATCGGCGGCGCGGCGGACGGTGAGCTGGAAGGCCCGGGCCTCCATCCGATGCTCGATGATCCGCCGGCGCAGGTCCTGGTCGGCGATCCGGCCGGTCTCATCGAGGCCGACATACTTCTTGGCCGCATCTTCGACGCTCATCACCGCGGCCGGCGCGCCGATATTGCCGCCGCCCAGGCCCGCCGAGATGTTGTCGCGCTCGAACTGCAACAGCCGCTTGGCCACTGTCCAGCCGCCGTTCAGGGGGCCAAACAGCTGGTCCTTGGGGACCTTCACGTCAGTGAAGAAGGTTTCGCAGAACGGCGAGCCGCCATTGATCAGCAGGATAGGCCGCACCTCGACGCCCGGGCTCTTCATGTCGATCAGCAGGAAGGAGATGCCCTCGTGCTTCTTCGAGGTGTCTGTGCGCACCAGGCAGAAGCACCAGTCGGCGAGGTTGGCGCCGGAGGTCCAGATCTTCTGGCCGTTGACCAGGTAATGGTCGCCCTTGTCCTCGGCCCGGGTCTGCAGAGAGGCGAGGTCGGAGCCCGAGCCCGGCTCAGAATAGCCCTGGCACCAGCGGACCGAGCCGGTGATGATGCCCGGCAGATGTTGGCGCTTCAGCTCCTCGGACCCGTATTCGATGAGGGTGGGGCCGAACATCATGACGCCCATGCCGCCGATGGGGTTGCGGGCGCCGATGGCGGCCATCTCCTCGGCCAGCACCCGGGCCTCCTGGCGCGACAGCCCGCCGCCGCCGTACTCCGCCGGCCAGGTGGGCACGCCCCAGCCCTTGGCGCCCATGGCCTCGCGCCACTGACGGGCCTCGGGGCTTTCCTTGCCGCCGGCCGCCGCGGCGGTCTGGGCGGCGGTGTCGCCCTTGAGGGCCGCGGGGAAGTTCGCGTTCAGCCAGGCCTTGGCCTCGCCGCGGAAGGTTTCGAGATCGCCGCCAAAATCAGCCATGGAAATCCGCCTTTGCAAAAAATCTAGTCCAGGGCGTCCGCCGGTCGAAAATGCGACCGACGGCGCTGCGCGACCGCTATTTCGGGTCGGGCAGCCCCAGAACGCGCTTGGAGATGACGTTCAGGTTCACTTCGCTGGTGCCGCCCTCGATCGAGTTGCCCTTCGAGCGCAGCCAGCCCCGGGTCGCCAGAAGCTCGCCGGGCCTATAGGCCTCGCCCTCCCAGCCCAGGCCCTGGTGGCCCATGGCCTCGATCATCAGCTCCGACCGGTCCTGGGCGAAGCTGGCGGCGGCGTATTTGATGATGGAGACTGCGGCGCTGGGGCCGTTGCTGGCCTTGGCCTCGGCCGCCGTGCGGCTGATGGTCAGGCCCAGGCACTGCATGTTCATCTTGTTCTGGGTGATCCGGCTGCGCAGATCGGTGTCGGCCAGGGCGCCGCTGGCGTCGAGGCCGAAATAGCTCTTGGCCACCTCCGCCAGGTCGCCGGCCGTGCCGCCGGCCCCGCCGCCGCCGCCGAAGCCGCCGGAAATGTTCTGGCGCTCATACTGCAGCAGGCGCTTGGCGATCTCCCAACCGCCATTGACCTTGCCGACCAGATTCTCCTTCGGAATCTTCACGTCGGTGAAGAAGGTTTCGCAGAACGGGCTCTCGCCGGAGATCAGCTGGATCGGCCGCGTCTCGACGCCCGGCGTGCGCATGTCGATGAGCACGAAGGACACGCCCTCATGCTTCTTGCTGGTGTCGGTGCGCACCAGGCAGAAGCACCAGTCGGCCTTGTCGGCATAGGAGGTCCAGATCTTCTGGCCGTTGATCAGCCAGTGGTCGCCCTTGTCCTCGCAGCGGGTCTGCAGCGAGGCGAGGTCGGAGCCGGCCCCCGGTTCGGAATAGCCCTGGCACCAGCGGACCTCGCCCTTGATGATCTTCGGCAGGTGCGCTTGCTTCTGCTCTTCGTTGGCGTATTCCAGCAGCACCGGGCCCAGCATCCAGACCCCGAACGAGGCCAGCGGCGTGCGATAGCGGCCAGCGGTCAGTTCCTGATCCAGGATACGGGCCTGAGCCGGTGAGAGCCCGCCGCCGCCGTACTGAGCCGGCCAGGTCGGCGCCGTCCAGCCCTTCTCGCCCATCTTGCGCATCCAGGCGATCTGCAGATCGTCGGAGTCGAGGAAGGCCTGGCCGCCCCACATGGCTTCGGGATCGACCTTGGCGCCGGGATCGCGCAACTCGGCCGGATAGTTGGCCTCCAGCCAGGTGCGGACGTCGGCCCGGAAGGTGTCGAGGTCTGCGCTGCCGAAGTCGGCCATAGCTATCTCCCAATGATGGAACCGGATTTTGCGCGCCACATTAGCGCTGAGCGGACGCAGGGCAAGCCGCCTTGCGAACACGTGTTTGAAGCCTCACCGGCGCCGTCCTCAACGAATCCGGTCTATATACGGCCTGACTCTTCATCAGGACGCTCCGCTTCATGAGGCTTATGCGCGAACTGCGGCCCGCTGGCCTGGCCGCGGCCCCGCTGACCGGCGCCATCCTCACCCTGGCCGCCGGGGTCATGCTGGTGGTCTCGGCGGCGACGCCGTCCGTCCCCAACCGCTTCCTGCTGCTGGCCGAGCGGGCGCCGGTCATCCTGATCGAGCTGTCCCACTTCCTGTCCAGCGTGTTGGGCCTGGTTCTGATCTTCCTGGCCTTTGGCCTGCGCGCCCGGCTGGATGCGGCCTGGATCGCCACCATGGTGGTCCTGGCGCTCTGCGTGCCGCTGACCCTGCTCAAGGGCATCATCTGGGAGGAGACGGCCTGGCTGGCGGCGCTGTTGGTGCTGCTTGCGCCGTTCCGCGACGCCTTCACCCGGCAAGCCCGCCTGTCGCGGATGGAGATCACGCCCGGCTGGCTGGTGTCGGCCGCCGCCCTGGTGCTGGGGGCCGGACTCCTGGGGCTCTGGTCCTTCCAGAACGCGGACTATGGGCATCGCAGCTGGATCAGCGTCATGGTCGAGGACGACGCGGCCCGGGCCATCCGCGCCTGGGTCGGCGCGGCGCTCGGCCTACTGGCCTTTGGCATCTGGCGGTTGTTCGCCTCGGCCGCCACCCCGCGGGTGGTCACCCCGCACGACCAGGACTTCCAGCAGGTCCGGGCCATCCTCGCCTCGGCCCAGGCCGCCGAGCCCGCCTCCAACCTCGCCCTTCTGGGGGACAAGCGGTTCCTGTTCTCCCAGAGCGGGGAGTCCTTCCTGATGTTCGGGGTCCGCGGCCGCTCCTGGATCGCCCTCGGCGCGCCCGTCGGCCGCCGCGACGAGCGGCTCGAGCTGTTGTGGCGTTTCCGGGAGATGGCCGACGCTCACGCCGCGCGACCGGGCGTCTACGCCCTGGGCGCCGATGATCTGCCCGAGGCCGTGGAGCTCGGCTTCTCCCTGCAGAAGATCGGCGAATCCGCCGTGGTCCCCCTGGAGACCTTCTCGGTGGAAGGGCGCAAGCGGGGCAATCTGCGCCGCGCCTGGCGCAAGGCCGGCGAGGAGGGCGCCACCTTCGAGGTGCTCAGTCCGGCTGACGTTCCCGCCGTGCTCGACGAGTTGCAGCAGATCTCTGACGAGTGGCTGGACCACCACGCCGGCGGCGAGAAGCGCTTCACCATGGGCGCCTTCACCCCGGCCTATGTGTCGGAATTTCCCATCGCCCTGGTGCGCCAGGACGGGAAGAGCGTGGCCTTCGCCACCCTCTGGACCACCAGCGGCCGGACGGCCTTCTCCATGGATCTGATGCGCTACTCCGACGCCGCGCCGAAGAACATCATGGACTATCTGTTCGTGGAGCTGATCGCCTGGGGCAAGGCTCAGGGCTATCAGGCTTTCGAATTCGGCATGGCGCCCCTGGCGGGCCTGGAGGATCGCCCCTTCGCCCCGATCATGTCGCGCGTCGGACGGCTGCTCTATGAGCGCGGCGAGGAAATCTACAACTTCCAGGGCGTGCGTCGCTACAAGGACAAGTACGACCCCCTGTGGCAGCCCCGCTACCTGGCCGCGCCGCACAAGTGGGCCATCCCGCTGCTGCTGGCCGATGTGGGGCTGTTGTCGTCTGGCGGCATGGCCGCCCTGGCCAAGCGGCCGCGCAAGGCCGATCCTCGTCCTGAGGCCGGATCGGGCGAGGGGGCTGAGGCCTAGAAGCGGGTGGGGCCGGTCGAGACCCCCATCAGATTGACCAGGTGGACCAGCACCACGATCAGGCCTGCGGCGCCCATCAGCATGATGAACCTGTAGGGCACCAGCCTCGGACCTCGCTTGAAGTCCGGCGGACGTGCGCCCATCCAGCCGCAAAATACGGTCAGGGCCAGCAGGCCGGCGCCAAGGGCCAGGGTGAGGGTGAGCTCCATGTGCGACGCCGTAGCGCAGCGGCGGGCCGGGCGCAAACGGTGGCCTTAACCTTCCGTTAACCCCCTCGCCCCCTGTTGCAGGTTAAGGGTTTCTGAAGGCCGCAGGTCATCCACAGCTCATCGCGGCAAACGCTATATCTAGCGTTAACCTTGCGTTTACACCCCAAGGTTCGGTGGCTAGCGTCGAATCGCGGGGTAGGAGATCGATTCGAATGACGGCGGCGACGCCATGGAGCGTCAAGGGCATTGACCCGAAGGCTCGGGAGGTCGCTAAGGACCTCGCCCGACGCTCGGGGATGACCTTGGGCGAGTGGCTCAATCGAATGATCCTGGACGATGAAGGCCCGGAAGACGCCGTCTCCGAGGCTGATATCGCACGCCGTCCGACCCCCCTCTATTTCGAGAGCGCCCGCCGCACCGACGACGCGCCGCCGCGGGTCGAGGCCGCCGAGCATCCGGCCGACGAGATGGGCCGCATCGCCCTGGCGCTGGACCGGCTGAGCGAGCGCCTGGAGGTCTCTGAGAGCCGGACGGGCCTTGCCGTGTCCGGGGTCGAGCACTCGGTGCGCGCCGCCCTGGCGCGGATCGAGGCGGCCGAACGCGAACATATCGCCGTGGCCTCCCGGTTCGAAGGCGCCGTGGAGGGCGTGTCCAGTGAACAGGCGCGGATCGCCGAGCGCCTGCGCCGCATGGAGGCTGAAGCCGCCGGCCCCCGCTCGGCCGAGGCCCTGCGCGCCCTGGAGGGCGCCGTCGCCAAGGTCGCCAACCATCTCTATGACGGCGAAACCCGCACCCGCGAGGCCCTAGGCGCCATCGAGGCCCGGGTCGACCGCGTGGAGGCCCAAGGCGGATCTGAGTCGCCGGGCCTGATCGAGGAAGTCGTCGGACGGGTGTCCCAGCGGCTGAGCGAAGCCGAGACCCGCACCGCCGAGGCGCTGGAAAGCCTGCGCGCCTCCTTCGCCCACCTGGACGGGCGCATGCAGTCGGTGGAGTCCGGCGAGGCGCCGGGCATCGACCGCCGCCTGGAGGACATGGCCGCCCGGCTCACCGAGCGGGTCGAAGCCGCCCGGGTCGAGATGACCCAGAAGCTGCACGCTGCGGCGGATGGCCGGTTCGACCGCATGGAGCGTCGGCTGGGTGAGATGACCAACCATGTCCGCGCCGCCGAGCAGCGTTCGGCCCAGGCGATCGAGGCCATGGGGCGCGAGGTGCTCAGCATGGCCGAGAATCTGAACCGCCGGGTGCAGACGGCGGAGCATCACAGCGCCCAGGCCATCCAGACGGTGGGGGGCGAGGTGGCACGCATCGCCACGGCCATGGAGACCCGGCTGGGCCGCTCCGACACGCTGCATGCCGAGGCGCTGGAGCGCCTGGGCGGCGAGATCGCCAAGATCACTGAGCGCCTCGGCGAGAAGATCGCCACCGCCGAGCGCCGTTCGGCTCAGGCCATCGACGATGTCGGCGACCAGGTGGCGCGGGTCACCGAGCGTATCAGCAGCCGCCAGGACCGCGCCGCCGAAGAGCTCTCCGAGCGCATCCGGCTGAGCGAGGAGCGCACCGCGCGTCTGCTGGAGGAGGCCCGCGAACGGATCGACCGCCGCCTGGCTGAGACCCCGCGGGACGTTGAGCCGACTCCAGCAGCTTCGGCTCCGTCGCCGCAACCTGCGCCGAGCCCTGAGGAATCGCCCTTCGGCCTTGAAGAATTCGCCGGGTTTGGCGCGGCCGAACCGAGGCCCGCACCCCTCGCACGGCAGGCCTTCGCCGCCGACGACAGCTTCCCTTCGCCCCAGGCCTTCTCCATTGAGGCCGAGCGGCCGCCCTTGGCGCCTGAGGATTTCGAAGCCGCCGACGGGTTCGCGCCGCCGCCCCCCGCCGCCCAGGCACGCCGGCCTGCGCCGGCTGAGCCGGACCCCTTCGCCGAGCCTGAGCCCGAGGCGCGGCCCGCCCCTGCGACCCGCACGGTGGCTGAGCAGGTCGCCCCGGCGCCGCAGGTGCGTCCAGACTATGAGGACGACTTCGGGTTCGACGACGAGTCGGAATTCGTCACCCCTGCGCCGGCGGCGAGCCGCGCCACCACTCCGCAGGCCCTCTCCACCCGCGAAGTCATCGCCCAGGCCCGCGCCGCGGCCCGCGCGGCCCCGGCGGCCGAGACCAAGGGGCGTAAGGGCAAGGCCAAGGCCAAGGGCGCCGGCGAGCCCAAGGAGGGCGGCGGCTCGCTGTTCAGCAGCTTCTCGGTCCGGCCAAAGAAGCGCGCCAGCTCCACCCTCCAGACCGCCCTGCTGATCTCCGGGGGCGCCGCCTTCCTGGGCATGGCCGCCGGCGGCATGGTCCTGATGGGCGGCGATCCGTCGGGCGACCTGCCCTCGCGGGTGGCCCAGGCGGTTTCGGCCGGCCGCGCGGCGCCTGAGGATCTTGCGGGTCTTGAGAGCGACGGCGTGGGGCCGCGGGCCGCTGTCGCCCTGTCGCCGCAACCGGCGCTCGAGGATGAAGACGCCGGCCCCACCGGCCAGATGCGCGAAGACTTCCCGGCCCTCTATGCCGAGGCGGTCCGCCAGGTGGAGGAGGGCGCCACGGGCGGCGTCGACGAGGTTCGGCGGGTCGCCAATCTCGGCTATGCCCCGGCTCAGTTCTATCTCGCCAAGCTGTATGAAAACGGCGGCGCGGGCGTGGCCAAGGACATGACCGAGGCTCGCCGCTGGACCGAGCGCGCGGCCCAGGGCGGCGACCGCAAGGCAATGCACAATCTGGCCCTCTATTATTTCGAAGGCGTCGGCGGACCGAAGAACTCCACCACGGCGGCCCAGTGGTTCCGCAAGGCCGCTGACCTGGGTCTAGTGGACAGCCAGTACAATCTGGGCCGTCTTTACGAAGAAGGCTTCGGGGTCAGCCAGAACGCGGCCGAGGCCTATAAGTGGTTCATGATCGCCGGCAAGGCTGGCGACAAGGACGCCGCCGCCAGCGCCGAACGTATCAAGGATTCCCTGACGCCTGCCGCCCAGGCCGTGGCCGAGCGCGCCGCCAGCGCCTTCCGTCCGACCGAGGCCGCCCCGGCCCCTGCGGCGACGGCGGCCGCCGTGGGCGCCTCCCCGGAAGCCTTGCAGACGGCCCAAAGGGCGCTTTCGCGCCTGGGCTATTATCAGGGCCCTACCGATGGGACGGCCTCACCGGCCCTGCGCCTTGCGGTCGCCGCCTATCAGCGCGATCAAGGACTGGCCGCCACCGGCGCGCTCGACCAGACGACGGTTTCCAAGCTCTCCGTCTTCACGCGTTGATCGGCCAGGGGCGGGCCGACCGCATGGACGCCATCCGGCGTCCCCAGATTCTGTGAGGCGCTGAAGGCGTGGACATCTACCTGCCCATAGCAGAGGTCTCGGTGAACGCCGGGGTGCTCGTGCTGCTCGGGGCGGTGGTAGGGTTCATCTCCGGCCTGTTCGGGATCGGCGGCGGTTTCCTGATGACCCCGATCCTCCTGTGGATGGGCATTCCCCCCGTGGTCGCGGTGGCCAGCGAAGCTAATCACGTGGCCGCCTCCTCGGCCTCCAGCGTCATCTCCTACAGTCGCAAGCGGCAGGTGGATTTCCGCATGGGCGGGGTGCTGGCGGCCGGCGGCGCGGTGGGCGCGCTGGTGGGCGTGGAGGTGTTCCGCTGGCTGCGCCTTCTGGGTCAGGCCGACCTGGTGGTCTCGCTGTCCTATCTGATCTTCCTGGGCCTCATCGGGGGGCTGATGCTGGTGGAGTCGGTGGGCTCGGTGCTGCGCCAGCGCCGGGGCCAGGCCCCGCCCAAGCGCCGGGACCGACGGCCGGTCTGGCTCTATGGCCTGCCGTTGAAGGTCCGATTTCCGCGCTCCAGGCTCTATATCAGCGTCATTCCGCCCATAATTCTGGGCATTTTCGTCGGTATTCTGTCGGCCATCATGGGGGTCGGCGGCGGCTTCATCCTAGTCCCGGCCATGGTCTATATCCTGCGCATGCCCGCCGGCGTGGTGGTGGGCACCAGCCTGTTCCAGATCATCATCACCACCTCGCTGGCCAGCATCCTGCAGGCTGGACGCAACCAGTCGGTGGACATCGTCCTGGCCACCCTGCTGCTACTCGGCGGGGTGCTGGGCGCCCAGTTCGGGGCCCGGGCCTCGTCGCGGTTCCGGGCCGAGGAGCTGCGCGCCTTGCTGGGCCTGATCGTGCTGATCATGGGGCTGCAGATGGGGCTGGTGCTGTTCATCACGCCCGAAGATCCCTTCATCCTGGTGGGGAGCGGCAAGTAATGGTCACACCCGCCCTGCCGCCGCCCGCCATTGTCGCGCCTGAGCCCGGCCCCAGCGTGTCGGCGGCCCTGACCGACGCCAATGTGCGGGTGACCTCGGCCTTTTCCGGGGCGCAGATCGTGCTCTATGGGGCGGTGTTTGATCCGGAGACGCGGCCGTCTGACGTGGTGGTCATCGTCCGCGGTCCTGACCAGCCGATCCGCATCGCGCGCAAGGTCCGGGTGGCGGGCCTGTGGGTCAATTCCAGGCCTGTGGTGTTCGAGGGCGCGCCGGGCTTCTACATGGCCGCCTCCTCGCGTCCGCTCACCGAGATCGCCAGCTTCTCCACCCTGCGCAGGCTCGGCGCCGGCATCGACCACCTGCCGATGAACGCGCCGGAGGAGGAGCGGATCGAGACCCGCTACGGGGTGCGCGACGTGGTGGTCAGCCGCCTGGGCGGCGACTATCTCGAATGGCGCCGGGCGGTCATCCGCCTGAAGGAAAAGGCCAACCTCTACGCCACCGACCATGATGGCGTGCGGTTTGTGGACCGGGGTCTGTTCCGCGCGGAGATCGACCTGCCCACCTCGGCGCCCATCGGCGAGTACCAGACCGAGATCATCCTGTTCCAGGACGGGGAGGCGGTCTCCCGCCGGGCTCGAACCATCACGGTGGAGAAGGCGGGCCTGGAGCGCTGGCTCTTCCTGTTCGCCAATGAGCGGCCCTGGCTCTACGGCATCGTCTCGGTGATCATCGCGCTGACCTCGGGCTGGCTGGCCTCGGTGGTCTTCCGCCGGCGCTAGGCCTGATCAGTCGCTCGTCAGCGAACGCCAGCCCACCGCATGCACCCGGTCGCGCCCCAGGGCGCCGGCCAGGGGCGGGCGGCCAAACAGGCCGGCGAAGGCCGCATCCTTCAGATTCAAGCCGCCGGCATAGGCCCCGAAAGCGGGCAGGATCATCCGCGTTCCGTCCGTGGCGAAGCAGCGTCGGCGCACCGTGCCGCGGCCGGAACTCACCCGGGCGCAGGGATGCAGGTGGCCCGACAGCTCGCCGGGCTGTTCGCCGGGCTCAGGCTCGTGACGCAGGATGAGCGGTCCCAGGGTCATGGTGTCGACCACCTGACCGGGCAGGCGGCGGGGGCCGTCGGCGTCGTGGTTTCCCACTAGCCAGATCAGGGTGCGGCCCTGCGCCAGCGCCACCAGCCTTTCAGCGTCGTCCGGCGACAGGCGATCCTCGGCCCGGCCGTCGTGGAAACTGTCGCCCAGGAAGATCACCACCCGCGGCTCAAGGGCCGCCACCTCGGCCTCCAGGCGATCGAGGGTGTCGCGGGTGTCATAGGGCGGCAGGAACTGGCCGCGCATGCCGTAGGCCGAGCCCTTCTCAAAGTGCAGGTCGGCGACGATCAAAGCTTGGTGCGCAAGATCGAACAGGGCGCCAGACGCCCGCATGCGCAGGGCCGCGCCCATGATCTCCATCTCCAGCCCGCCGCACGGGCTCTGGGCGAAGGCGTAAGGGGCAGGGGCGGGCGTGCGGGCGAGGGCGGTCATGAGCTGGCTTCGGCGATCAGGTCTTCGGCGGCTTCGGCCAGGATCATCTCGCCGGCTGCGCCGGGCACCCGCTCCTTGCCGATCTCCAACAGCATGGGGACCGAAAAGGGCGAGAGGTGGTCGAGGACGGCATGGCGAATCTTGCCCTGGATACGGGCCAGCATATGGCCAACCCGGGCCACGTCGATAAGGCCGGTGGCCGCATCGTCGCGGGCGCAGCGCAACAACAGGTGATCGGGCTCGTGCCGGCGCAGGACATCGTAGACGAGGTCGGCCGAGAAGGTGACCTGCCGCCCGGACTTCTCCGCGCCGGGGAACCGCCGCTCGATCAGGCCGGCCAGGATGGCGCAGCCCTTGAAGGACCGCTTCATCATGTAGCTCTCGGCCAGCCAGTCCTCGAGATCGTCCCCCAGCATGTCCTGGGCGAACAGGGCGTCCAGATCGACCCCGTCCATGGGATTGAGCGACCAGACCGCCAGCGCATAGTCGTTGCAGACGAAGCCTAAGGGGGCTGCGCCCATCCGCTCCAGACGCCTTGTCATCAGCATGGCCAGCGTGGTGTGGGCGAGCCTGCCCTCGAAGGGGTAGCAGACCATGAAGTGGCGTTTGCCCCGGGGAAAGGTCTCCACCAGCATCTCGTCCTCGGCGGGGATCAGCGAGCGGTCCCGCTGCAGCTTCAGCCATTCGCGCACGTCGCCGGGCAGCACCGACCAGTGGCTTTGGTCGAACATCAGCTCGCGGACCCGCTTGGCGAGGAAGGTGGAGAGGGCGAATTTCGAGCCGCCCCAGGAGGGCAGCTTGGGATCGCTGGCCGGCGCCGGCGTGACCAGCACGTCCAGCGCCGTGACCCCCACCAGCCGCCAGATCTGGCCGGCGAAGATGAAGGTGTCGCCAGGCTCCAGGGCCTCCAGATAGCCTTCCTCCACCTCGCCCACCTTGCGGCCGGCGCGGCCCCCACGGCCAGCGATCCGGACACTGAGCACGGCGGGCGAAAGGATGGCGCCGACGTTCAGGCGATGGCGCAGGATGGTGTCGGCGTTGCGCGCCCGCCAAAGGCCGTCCTGGCCCTTCACGATCCGGCGGAACCGGTCATAGGCCCTAAGCGCGTAGCCGCCGGTGGAGACGAAATCGACCACCTGCTCGAAGTCCTCCCAGGCCAGCCCCCGATAGGGACCTGAGGTGCGGATCTCGTCGAAGAGGGCCAGCGCGTCGAAGGGCTCGGAGCAGGCGCAGCCCATGACGTGCTGGGCCAGGATGTCCAATGCGCCGACCCGCGGCGGATCGCCATCGAAGCGGTTCTCGGCGATGGCCTCCCGGGCGGCCTGGCACTCCAGCATCTCGAAGCGGTTGGCCGGCACGAACAGGGCGCGGCTGGCCTCGTCCATCCGGTGATTGGCCCGGCCGATCCGCTGCACCATGCGCGAGGCGCCCTTGGGGGAGGCGAGCTGGATGACCAGGTCCACATCTCCCCAGTCGATCCCGAGGTCGAGGGTGGAGGTGCAGACCACCGCTCGCAGCTCCCCCCGGGCCATGGCCGCCTCCACTTTGCGGCGCTGCTCGGCGGCGAGCGAGCCGTGGTGCAGGGCGATGGGCAGGGCGTCCTCGTTCAGCCGCCAGAGCTCCTGGAAGGCGAACTCGGCCTGGAAACGGGTGTTGACGAAAACCAGCGCCGTACGGGCCTTCTTGATGACCTCATAGACCTCGGCCATGGCGTGCTGGGCGGTGTGGCCCGCCCATGGCACCCGGCCTTCGGACAGCAGCACCTCGACGATGGGCGGCGTGCCGGCCGGCCCCAGCACCAGATCGACCGCCGGCGGCGCGCTGTCGCCCCCGCCGGGGTGAAAGCCCATCCACCGGCGGATGACGTCGGGATCGTCCACCGTCGCCGACAGGCCC
Source organism: Caulobacteraceae bacterium UBA3198 (assembly GCA_002363865.1). Classification (GTDB taxonomy): domain Bacteria; phylum Pseudomonadota; class Alphaproteobacteria; order Caulobacterales; family Caulobacteraceae; genus Phenylobacterium. Next base: position 26,500 of record DEWY01000010.1, on the reverse strand, counting down.
ACCCGCCGCAGGCTGGGGCTGAAGGTCTGCAGGCGGGCGATGTCGAGCGCCAGCAGGTCGCCCCGCTTGGTCGAATGCAGGGTGTGGATCTCATCGAGGATGATGCAGGAGAGGTCCTCGAAATAGGCCCGCGCCCCTTCCCAGGCGCAGAACAGGGCCAGTTGTTCCGGTGTGGTCAGCAGGATGTCCGGCGGCTTGACCCGCTGGCGCTGGCGGCGCGCCGCGCCGGTGTCGCCGGTGCGGGATTCCGCCACGATGGAGAGGCCCATCTCGCGGATCGGCGTGGCCAGGTTGCGCTCCACATCCACGGCCAGGGCCTTCAGCGGCGAGATATAGAGGGTGTGAATGCCCCGCGGCGTGTTGGCCGGCGGCCGCTGCGCAAGCTCGATCAGGCTGGGCAGGAAACCGGCCAGGGTCTTGCCGCCGCCGGTGGGCGCGATCAGCAGGGCGTCACGGCCGGCCCTGGCGCGAGCCACCATCTCCAGCTGATGGGCCCGGGGCGCCCAGCCGCGCGTGGCGAACCAGTCGGCGAAGGCGGCCGGCAACAGGTCTGCGGGGAGGGCGGCGTCTTCGGCCATCGGTCCGTCTCATAGCATGTTCCCGTTCCGTTTCACGGCAAATCCGGCTAGGAGTCGCAGCCGTGAACGCGCTTTCTCCCGCCCTTGATCTGGCGCCTGCCCTGGTGGTCCTGCCGGGACCCCGCGCCGGCGCGGCCGACGCCGAGCGGGCCGAATCTCTGCGCGCGCCTGACGCTCGCGACCTGTTCGAGCGCGGCCCGGTCCTGGTGGCCCATGCGGCCATGACCGCTCGGCGGCTGGCCCTGCATCCGCCGCAGCGGAGCCCGCGGACCTTCGACGCCCTGGAGCTGTTCGCCTTCGTCCGGCCGGCCAAATTCTGCGCGCCCTCGGCCGCGGGACTGGCCCAGACGCTCGGCCTGCCCGAGCCCAAGGGCGCGCCGGCCCAGGCCCGCGCCCTGCGCCAGGCCTGCCTGCTGCTCCTGGAGGAACTGGCGCGCACGCCGCAGCCCAATCGGGAAGAGGCGCTGGCCCAGGCCGAGACCCTGGCCCGGGGCGGCTGGGCCTGGGGGGCGGCGGTGATCAGCGCCCTGCGCTCAGCCCCGGTGGGCAACGCCTTTCGCGGCTCAGGCCTCGACGTCTGGAGCCGCATTGCCGAATGGGAGGATCAGGCGCCGCCCGGCGAGGCGGGTTCGCGCCCCATCGCAGGCCCTGAGGCGGCCCAGCGCCTGTCGGAGCTGCTGCACCGCGCGGGCCTGGATGAGGCCCGTCCGTCCCAGGCGGAGTTCGCGTCCGAGGCCGCCTACGCGTTCCAGCCGAGGGACAAGGAGGGCGAGCCGCGGATGATGCTGGCCGAGGCCGGCACCGGCATCGGCAAGACCATGGGCTATCTGGCGCCGGCCTCCCTGTGGGCCGAGGCCAATGGGCCGGCGGTCTGGGTCTCGACCTATACCCGCGCCCTGCAGCGGCAGATCGAGCGCGAGAGTCACGCCATCTATCCCGACGAAAAGACCCGCGCCCGCAAGGCCGTGGTCCGAAAAGGGCGGGAGAACTATCTCTGCCTCCTGAACCTGCAGGACGCGGTCAACGCCGCCCAGCTGGGCAATGGCGATCTGGTGGGCCTGACCCTGGCGGCCCGCTGGGCTCGGGCCAGCCGAGACGGGGACATGACCGGCGGCGATTTCCCGGCCTGGCTGCCGACCCTGTTTGGCCTGCCCACGCCGATGCAGGCCTCGGCGGCCAACCTGGTGGATCGCCGCGGCGAGTGCGTTCACGCCGGCTGTCCGCACTACCGGACGTGCTTTGTGGAAAAGGCCATCCGCGGCTCGCGGCGCGCCGACCTGGTGATCGCCAACCATGCGCTGGTCCTGACCCAGGCGGCCTTCGACGGCGCGCGCGCAGCGCGGGGATCCAAGGCCGATAGCGAGACCGCGCATCTGAAGCGCCTGGTGTTCGACGAGGGCCACCACCTGTTCGAGGCCGCCGACAGCGCCTTTTCCGCCGCCATCTCCGGCGCCGAGGCCGCCGAGCTACGCCGCTGGCTGCGGGGACCTGAGGGCCGCGGCCGCCGCGGACGGGGGCTGGAGGCCCGGCTGATGGACGTGCTGGGCGACGCCGACGAGGCCAAGCGCGCCCTGCTGGCCGCCCTGCACGCTGCCGCCGCCCTGCCGGGTGAAGGCTGGTCCGGCCGCATCGCGCCCGCCACCGGCGAGGTGAACCCCATCGGCGCCATCGAGTCCTTTCTGGTGGCTGTGCTGGAGCAGCTGCGCGCCCGGGCCGCCCCGTCGGAGGTGGGCATGGAGTGCGCGGCCCGTCCGGCTCTGGACCTGGTGCGCGACACCGCCCGGGAGGCGGCTGCGGCGCTGGCCCGCATCGAAGCGCCCCTGCTGGCGCTGGCCCGTCACCTGGAGGACTTGCTCGACGCCGAGGCCGCGACGCTGGGCCCCAGCGAGCGGGCGCGGATCGAAGGGGCCCTGCGGGGGCTGGATCGACGGGCGCGGATGACCCTCCCGGCCTGGCGCTCCATGCTGCGGGCCATCGACGAGGACGCCGAGGATGATCCGGACTTCGTCGACTGGTTCGACGCCACCTTCCTCTATGGCCGGGTGGTGGACGCCGCCTGCCGCAGACACTGGGTCGATCCCACCGAACCCCTGACCAACGCCGTCATCGCGCCCGCCCACGGGGTGCTGGTGACCAGCGCCACCCTGGCCGATCCGGGCCTGGATGATCCCTTTGCGCTCGCCGAAATGCGCACCGGCGCCGCGCGCCTGCCCGACCGCCCCAAGACCCTGAAGCTCGCCTCGCCCTTCGACTACGCCGCCAACGCCCGGGCCTTCGTGGTCACCGATGTGGGCAAGGATGATCCCCGCCAGGTGGCCGCGGCCATGCGCGAGCTGTTCCTGGCGGCCGGCGGCGGCGGCCTTGGCCTGTTCACCGCCATCCGCCGCCTGCGCGCGGTGCATGAGCGCATCGCCGCCCCCCTGGCCGACAAGGGCCTGGCCCTCTACGCCCAGCATGTGGACGCGCTCGAGGTCGGCGCCCTGGTGGATATTTTCCGGGCCGAGGAGGACGCCTGCCTGCTGGGCACCGACGCCGTTCGCGATGGGGTCGATGTCCCGGGGCGGTCGCTCCGCCTGCTGGTCTTCGACCGGGTGCCCTGGCCGCGTCCCGACATCCTGCACAAGGCCCGCCGGGTCCGCTTCGGCGGCAAGGGCTATGACGACTCCATCGCCCGGGGCCGCATCGCCCAGGCCTTTGGCCGCCTGATCCGCCGGGCCGACGACAAGGGCGTCTTCGTCATGCTGGATGCGGCCGCGCCCACGCGTCTGTTCTCCAGCCTGCCGCCGGGCGTGGAGATCCAGCGCATGGGCCTGGTCGAGGCCATCGAGGCCACGGCGGAGTTTCTGAAGACGGATGAGCCTGGGGTGGCCCCGCCTGAAGGCTGACCATGCTGGCTGAAGGCCCCTTCGCTGACCTCCCGTCCGTCATGGTCGGGCTTGACCCGACCATCCATGAACACCGACTGGCCAAGGTGTTCATGGGCCCTCGGGTCAAGCCCGAGGGTGACGAGACGTTGGGGCGGAGGGTTTGAAGCTAGTCTGTGAGGCGCTGTTCAAGCTCGTCCATCGTCCTGGTGAACGCGGCGGCGACATCCACCTCGTAGAGGCGAGCGAGCACCATGACGCTCCAGAGGCAGTCGGCCAGCTCATGGGCGAGCCTGGCCTTGGCGTCGGGGATGGCGCGAACGCCCTCTGCGGCCTGAACCAGTTTCATCAGGTCGCCGACATCGCCGACGAAACCCAGCGCCACCTCCTCAGGCGTCCAGGGACGTCCGTACCGCGCCGCCTCCAGGGCGGCGTAGCGCTGGCGGATCGCCCACGCCCGGTCGTCCATCTCCTGAAAGCTCTGCATCTAGCGTCCTCCTAGGGGCCTTCGCGCTTGCGACCCCGAGCTCAGGTTAGCGCCGGCCTCGACTAGGTCCATGCCCCTAGCTACCTCCTCCACGTCATCCTGGGCCTTGTGCCCAGGATCCCTCTCGACGCTGGCGCCCGCCCCCGACAGGGATGCTCCGGACAAGCCCGAGCATGACGCGGGGAGGGGGAGGAGGGCTAAGCCGTCGTCTTCGAAAACACCTGGATCACGATCACGCCGGCCAGGATCAGACCGATGCCGATGAGGCCGGGGGTGTCCAGAACTTGGCGGTAGAGGACCCAGGCTATGGCGGTGATCAGGACGATGCCGACGCCCGACCACAGGGCGTAGACGATCCCCACGGGCACGGTGCGCATGGCCTGGGACATGCACCAGAAGGCGATCCCGTAACCGATGGCGGTGATCACCGAGGGCGCGGTGTGGCGGAAGCCGTCCGAGGCCTTCAGCGCCGTGGTGGCGATCACCTCGGCGACGATGGCGATGGCCAGCCAGGCCATGCCGGGCATCAGCCGCCCCGCTTTCGGCCGAAGTCCGGCTCGGCGCTTTCCTGGCCGGCCTCGATCACCCCGCGGCGGATTTCGCGGGTGCGGCTGAACAGGTCGTAGAGCTTGTCGCCCTCACCCCAGCGGATGGCCCGCGACAGGGCCTGCAGGTCCTCGGTGAAGCGGCCCAGGACCTCCAGCACCGCGTCCTTGTTGGTCAGGAAGATGTCGCGCCACATGGTCGGGTCGGACGCCGCGATACGGGTGAAGTCGCGGAAGCCCCCGGCGGAATACTTCATCACCTCGGCCCGAGTGACCTCCTCCATGTCGGCGGCGGTGCCGACGATGTTGTAGGCGATCAGGTGGGGCAGGTGGCTGGTGACGGCCAGCACCAGGTCGTGGTGCTTGTCGTCCATCCGCTCGACCTGGGCGCCGAGCGCGGTCCAGAAGTCGGCCAGGCGCTGGACCGCCTCAAGATAGGCGTCGTCCTCCCGGGCCTGAGGGGTGAGGATCACCCAGCGCTGGTGGAACAGCTCCGCGAAGCCGGCGTCGGGGCCCGACTGCTCGGTGCCGGCGATGGGGTGGCCGGGCACGATGTGGACGCTGTCGGGCAGCGCTGCGGAAAGCGCCTCGCTGACCGCGGCCTTCACCGAGCCCACATCGCTGACGATGGCGCCGGGCGAGATGGCGTGGGCGCAGGCGGCGGCGGCCTCGCCGATGGCGCGCACCGGGGTGGCGAAGATGATCAGATCGGCGCCGGTCACGGCCTCTTCGGCGCTGAGCGTCACCTGGTCGGCGAGGCCCAGCTCGGCGATGCGGGCCCGCGCAAAGGGGCTGGCGTCATGGATGACGATCTCGGCCGCCGCGCCGGACGCCCGCGCGCCCCGGGCCAGGGACGAGCCGATGAGGCCGCAGCCGATGATGGCCAGGCGGGCGAAGACAGGGTCCGCCATCAACCGGCCTGCATGAAGTCGGCCAGGGCCTCGACCACGGCGCGGTTGTGCGCCTCAAGCCCGATGGTCATGCGCAGGTGGTGGGGCAGGCCATAGCCGCCGACGCCCCGCACGATCAGGCCGCGGCTGGCCAGATAGGCCTCGGCCGCCTGGGCGCTCTTGGGGCCGGTCGTCGGGAAGCCCACCAGGACGAAGTTGGTGGCGCTGGGCACCGGCGAGAGGCCAAGCCCACCGAGCTGCTGGGCGAGCCAGGGCCGCCACTGGGCCAGCAGGTCCAGGGAGGCCTTCTGGAAGTCCTTGTCGGCCAGGGCCTCCACCGCGGCCAGCTGGCCCGGAATGGAGGTGTTGAACGGCTGGCGGATGCGATCCAGGGCGCCGATCATGTCGGCTGGCCCATAGGCCCAGCCTACCCGCAGGGTCGCCAGGCCGTGCAGCTTGGAGAAGGTGCGGGTGACGATGACATTGTCGCTGGTGCGCGCCAGGTCTGTCCCGTCCTCGAAGGCCGGGTCATCGACGAACTCGGCATAGGCGCCGTCCAGCACCAGGACCACGCTCTTGGGCAGGGCCGCGTGCAGGCGACGGATCTCCTCGCCGCCGACATAGGTGCCGGTGGGGTTGCCGGGGTTGGCGATGAAGACCAGCCGGGTGCGGTCGTTCACCAGCTTCAGGAGCTCGTCCACATCGACCCGGTAGTCGGGCTCGGGCGCGCTGAGCACTTCGGCCTGGCAGGCGCGGGCGCCGATGGCGTAGGCGCCGAAGGCGAATTCTCCCTGAACGATATTGTCGCCGGGCTCCAGATAGACCTGGCAGAGCATGTGGAAGATCTCGTCCGAGCCGCAGCCGAAGATCAGCTGCTCGGGCTCCAGGCGGAACTCCGCGGCGATGGCCTGACGCAGGGGGGTGGCGCGGCTGTCGGGATAGATGTGCAACTGGTCGATGGCCGCCCCATAGGCCGCCTTGGCCCGGGGACTGCAGCCCAGGATGTTCTCATTGGCCGACAGCTTCAGCGGATGCTCGATCCCGTCCACCTTGGCCTTGCCGGGGACATAGGCCGAGATGTCGAGGATGCCCGGCTTGGGAACCGGACGGTCGGCGGCGGCGCGATCGGGGGACTGGGACATGGGAGGGCCTGGGTTCGGACGTATCAGGCCCTGGCTCTTACACGTCGAACGGTTCCGGCGCAGCCCCGATGACGCCGCTTAAGCGCCCGGGCGCCCGGGCCAGGCGCTCATCGTCGGCCTGATAATAGCCCGCCAGAGTGAACAGCTTCAGCCCGCCGGCCTCGCTCAGCAGTTCGGCGGCGACGCCATCACGGCTCAACGTCTCGGCCACCTTGGCGGCCGGGCCCGGCGCATCTGTGACCCACAGGGTGACATCGGCGCCGGTGGGCTCGACCTCCACCTCAGCGAAGGCGAGCGCCGAGGGCGGCCCCCAGGCGTTGAGGCAGGGCAGGACGGCGAAGACCTTTAGCTTCGGCTCGGCCAGCAGACGGCCCCACCAGGGGCCGTCGCCGGTCAGCATGGCCACGCCCACCCCGCCTTTGAGCTTGGCGGCCGCCAGGGTCTCTTCAGCCTTGGCGACGGTGCGCAAGGACGGCGCGGCGCCGAACCGCAGGCGGGCCAGCTCGACGGCCCGGGCAGGCGCCGGTCCGCCCCAGACGGTCAGGTTGAACGGACCCTGCAGGGCCAGGCTCTGGCCCATCAGCTCGCGCCAGATGCGGATCACCAGGGCGTCGCTGGCGCCGGTGCGCGGCATGGCCAGCAGACGGCGAAGAATCTCGGTCTCCCGCCCGGGGCGCAGGCCGAACCGGTCGGCCTGGCCGGCGGCGGCCTTGGCGGCGGCCACCTGTTTCCCCAGCGCCGTGCGTTCGTCCAGCAGGGCCAGCAGGCCCGCGTCGATCTCGTCGATCCGCGCGCGCACGGCCTCCAGGGGCAGGGGCTCCCCTGCCGAGGAAGCGGGCGCGGCTTGCTGGGCGTCGGCCATTTCTATTCCCGAAACGAAAGCCGCGACCTAAGTCATTGCGCGAAGGGGCGCAATAGGCCGCCTTCGCGCAAGAAAGTTGCAGCCGAAACCATCGGCCTCAATAGACCCGCGGCGCCGGCCCGATGGCCACGGGGCCAAGGGTCGTCTGGCCGGCCTGGAAGGTGATGGCGGCCTGGGCGACATTGTCGGCGCCCTGGCGGGCAGCGGCGACGGCGGCGGCCGTATCGGCGGTCTCAGGGGGCAGGACGCCGCCGGCCCCCAGGGCCTCAAGGGCGTCGGGCGCCTCGCGCAGGGTGACATCGAGCGTGCCCCGCAGGCGGCCGTCCGGGCCGACGAACAGCTGGCCGCGATTGACGCCGATCACCGCCTCGCCGGCGGTCAGGCCGGCCTCGCGAACCTGGGCCATGCCGCCGGCCTGGCTCCAGTTACGTACGGCGTTGGGCCAGTCAGGGCCGTCAAAGGCGCTCATCTTGGTCAGCAGGGCGTCCCACTTCAGGTCGATGTCGCCATCCTGGGCGATGCGGGCGAACAGGCCCGACATCTGCGCCTGACCATCCTCGACCTCCAGGAACAGGGCGCCGTGGTCCTCAGGCCCGGGCCGCAGGTGGAAGGCGACCTTCTTGGCCTGCGACAGGGCGAAGGGCTGGGCGCCAGGCGTCGGGGTGAAGGTCAGCTCCCGGCCTTCGAAGTCGAAGCGCGGCGGTTTGGCCTCGGCGTTCCCCAGGCTGGCGCGGATCATCTGGCCGGTCACCTGCACCGATCCCGAGCGCGGCCGGGTGAAGGTCAGGCCGTCCGGTGCGGCGAAGATCCAGCGGCCGAGCGCATGCATATAGGCCTCGGACTCCAGCCGCTGGGTGGCCAGCGCCCAGCCGGAGGGCTCACGGATGACCGCGTCGGTGAGGGTGACGTTGAGGCGGAAGGGATAGCCGCCGATGCTGCGCGTCCCCCAGCTCACCTCATACCCGGCGCTGCGCAGGGTCTCGGCGGTCGCGTCCATTCGATCGCCGACCTGAATGCGGGTCCAGAACCAGAATCCGCTCCAGACGATCATCGCCAGGAATAACAGGACAAAGGGCAGGATCAGGCCCAGTCGGCGGGGTTTGCGGGCGGGGGCGGGATCAGGCACAGACATGGACGGCTTTGCAGGCTTTCTATGGGCAGATCAGGAATGGCGGACGGCGAAGGGCGGTGGGTGTTCGGCTATGGGTCGCTTATGTGGCGGCCGGGCTTCAACTTTGTCGAGCGCTCGAGCGCCATCCTACACGGCCGTCGCCGGGCCTTCTGCATCTATTCGGTCCATCACCGGGGCACCTATGAGCGGCCGGGTCTGGTGCTGGGGCTCGCGCCCGGGGGCGCATGCAAGGGCGCGGCCTATCGGGTGGCCGAGGCCGACTGGCCCGAGGTCTACGCCTATCTGATGGAGCGCGAGCAGCCCACCGAGACCTATGTGGAGGCCTGGCGGCCGGTGCGGCTGGCCGATGGGCGTCGGGTGGAGAGCCTGGTCTTCCTGTCCGACCTCAGCCACCCCCAGTGGGCCGGCGCCCTCACCCTGGAACGTCAGGCGGAGCTGATTGCTGGGGCGGTGGGCCTGTCGGGCCCGAACATCGACTACCTGAGAGATCTCGTAGATCACCTTCGGGACCTGCGCATCACTGATCAAGACATGGAGCGTCTTCTGATGATGATTGACCCGATTGCGACAATGCGTCCCCAGTCTGGAGGTTTTACGCAAGCTTAACGCGGTTCGCCCTAACGGCCATGTCACCTGAATCTTGCCTAGGAGGCGTTCGGTGTCCCTAAGCGTGAACTTATCGATCCGTCAGCGTTTGATCTACATACTCATCGCGCTTGGGCTTGGCATGGCCGCGCTGTCCATCAGCGGCTTTATCTCCAATACGGCCGCCGTCCACCGGACGAGCGCGATCATTGAAGATCGGGTGAAGCCGCTCCAGCAGCTCAAGGTCATTAGCGACCTCTATGCGGTGAACATCGTCGACACCGCACACAAGGCCCGGAGCGGTGAGTTGACCTATGCCCAGGCGCTCACGGCCCTCGCCGAGGCCGAGACGGGCATCGCCGCGCATCTTGAAGCCTATCGCGCGACGCAGATGACGGAGGATGAGAGCCGTCTGAATGCGCAGGTGGACGCCCTGCTTCCCGCCGCCAACGCCGCTGTGGCGCGGCTCCATGAGATTCTGGAAGCAGGCGACACGGCGGGCCTGGACCTGTTCGTCACGGGGCAGCTCTACGGCGCCATCGATCCCCTGACCGCGCAGATCAGCCAATTGGTGGATCTGCAGATCCGCGTCGCGGTGGAGGCTGGGGTCGCCGCCGAGCGTGCGTCCCAACTGGCTATCCTGGTGATGAGCGTCACCGCCTTGGCTGGCGCAGGTCTGCTGGTGTTTGCCGGCTACGTGGTCATACGGCAGGTCACCACACCGTTGGACAGAATGACCTCCGCGATGGGTCGGCTGGCAGGGGGTGACAATCTGATCGAGGTGCCAGGCGAGGGGCGTCGCGACGAAATCGGCCAGATGGCCAAGGCGATGGCCGTCTTCAAGGCCAACGCCATCGCCAAGATCGCCGCTGACGCGGCCGCCGCAGAGGCCAAGGAGAGGGCCGAAGCCGATCGTCTGGCCGCCGCCGCCCGCGCCGTCGCCGAAGAGCAGCAGATCGTCACTGAGTCCTTCGGCGTCGCCTTGAGCAAGGTTGCGGAGGGAGATCTCTCCTGGCGGATCACTCAGGTCTTGCCGGCGGCCTATGAGGGCCTGCGGCAGGACTTCAATATGGCCCTCGGCAAACTCTCAGAAGCCATGCGGTCGGTGGTCGGCAATGCCGGCGCCATCCAGTCGGCGAGCCACGAAATCTCGGTGGCGGCGGATGATCTGTCACGGCGCACGGAACAGCAGGCGGCCGGCCTGGAAGAGACGGCCGCGGCCCTCGACCAGATCACCGCCACCGTCGCCCGCACGGCGAAGGGCGCCCAGGATGCGCGTCGGGCCGTCGGCGCCGCCAATCAGAGCGCCCGCACCAATGGCGCCGTGGTCCTCCAGGCGGTCGACGCCATGACGGCGATTGAGGCCTCGGCCCGCCAGATCAACCAGATCATCGGCGTCATCGACGAGATCGCCTTCCAGACCAACCTGCTGGCCCTCAACGCCGGGGTCGAGGCCGCCCGGGCCGGGGACGCCGGCCGCGGCTTCGCCGTGGTCGCCTCCGAGGTCCGGGCTCTGGCCCAGCGCTCGGCCGACGCGGCCAAGGAGATCAAGTCTCTGATCAGCGCGTCGACGGCGCAGGTTGAGGGTGGCGTAGAGCTGGTGGGGCGCACAGGCGAGGCGCTTCGCGACATCTCCGACCGCGTCGCTCAGATCGATGTGCTGGTGGCGGAGATCGCTTCGGGGGCCGAGGAGCAGGCGACGGGCCTCAATCAGGTCAATGTCGCCGTCAACCAGATGGATCGCGCGACCCAGCAAAATGCCGCCATGGTGGAAGAGACCACAGCGGCCAGTCATAGCCTCGCCCGCGAGGCTACAAGCCTTGACGAGCTGATGGCGCAGTTCCGCATCGATTCCGGATCTGGCCAGCGGGGCGAACCCATGGCTGCTGCGCGGACCTCCGCAGCGGCCTAAAGCTCCAGCAGGCGCATCGAGGCCGTTTCGATCCGCTCCTCCAGGGTGCGCATGAACTCCGCGCGCTTGAGTCCCGGCGGGATGGGCTCGAGGTACTCGAAAACGATCAGCCCGGGTTTGCGCAGGAAGCCGTGCTTGGGCCAGTGGACGCCGGAATTGGTGGCCACCGGATGCACCGGCAGGTTCAGCTCCCGGTAGAGAGCCGCGATGCCGGGCTTGTAGTTGCCCCGCACCCCGGGCTCGCCCCGTGTGCCTTCAGGAAAGATCACCAGCTGGCGGTCTTCCTGCAGGCGGTCTTCGGTGTCGCGGACCAGCTTCTTCAGCGCCGCGGCCTGGGCTTCGCGGTCAACCACGATCATGCGCGCCTTCTGGGCGTACCAGCCGAAGAAGGGAATCCACATCAGCTCCTTCTTCAGGACGAAGCAGGAGTCCGGCAGCCAAGCGAACTGGGCGAAGACGTCGAACATGCACTGGTGCTTGGGCGCCACCAGGGCCTTGCCCTTGGGCAGGTGCTCAAGTCCCCGGACCTCGACGCGGATGTCGCAGATGCGCAGGAGGGCGATGACGCCGCGGCTCCAGAAATCCAGCGCCCGCAGGACCCAGGTGCGGGGCGCCAGCAGCAGCGGGGTGATCAGGATCGCCACGGTGGCGGACCACAGATAGAAGAGCGCCACAAAGAGCAGGGAGCGCAGGGCCGTCACGGCGAGCCTCTTTCTTGCATTATCGTGGGTCCTTGGTTCGCCGTTGGCCGGCGAAAGATCAACCGCCCTGACGCGCAGGCTCCGGCGGCGCCTCGTCCTTGGGGCCCAGGCGCAGGACCAGTTCGCGGCCGAGAATGGCCAGGTATTTGGAATACTCCATCACCATCAGCCGCGCGCCGCCGGCCGTACGCCACCAACCCTGAGCGTCCAGGCTGGGGGTGGCCACCGGATAGGCCTGCAGCTCGATGCCGGGTAGGGCTGAGCCCAGCTCCAGCATGGCCCGGGGCATATGATAGTCGGCGGTGACGATGATCAGGCTGTCATAGCGCCTGGCCCGCACCCAGCCGGCGGTCTCCTGGGCGTTGCCGAAGGTGTCGGCGGCCTCGAACCCCAGATCGACGCAGCAATCATAGAGCAGCTGAACCGCCCGGCTGACATCGCGGATGTCCTCGCGGCTGGCCTCGCGGTTGACGCCGGAAACCAGCATCCGGTCGCCCTTGCCAGCCTCCAGCAGGCGCATGCCCGCGGCGATTCGTTCGTTCGATCCGGCGCCCGTGAGGGCGACGATGCCGTCGGCGACCTCGGGCTCTGCGGCCGGCGTGGACTGCTCGACCCGAATGGCGAAAGCCAGCAGGCCGGCGGCCCAGATCAGGGCGGCCACGAGGATGAGGGCGAGCGTTTTCATGGGGCTCTCAGGACAGCTCGCGAATGAGACTCGCGGCCGTCATCCGCGCCGCCACCGCCGCCACCAGGGCCGCAGCTAATGGACAAGGTAGAACAGCCAGCAGATCGCTCCAAGCCACCGGAAGCACGGGCGTCAGCCCCTGGCCGCCGCCGCCCAGGCGAAGGGCCGCCCCCAGGGCTGCGGCGCAGGCGGCGCCCGCCAGACCGGCGCCGGCGGCCATCTGGGCGAAACGGACCTGGAACAGGCGGGCGATGAAGGCATCCTCGGCCCCCGTCAGGTGCAGAAGCTCGACCACCTCGCGACGGGCGGCCAGCCCCGCCCGGGTGGCGAAGGCGACCACCGCCGCCGCCGCCGCCGAAATCAGCAGGAAGACGCCGAGCCCCACCCAGCGGGCGATGGCTGCGCCCCTCTGGATATCGGCCAGCCAGGTGGTGTGGTCGTCCACCACCGCGTCCAGGCCCCGGGCCAGCAGGGCCCGCTCCAGACTCTGAGCCGAAGCCGGGGCCTCCCGATCGAGCACCACGGCTACCAGGCGCGGCACCGGCAGGTCGGCGAGATCGGCGGCCTCACCCAGCCAGGGTGCGATCAGAGCCTCGGCCTTTTCCCGCTCCAGGGCGCGGGCCTCGGCGACGCCAGGGACCCCGGCCAGGGTCTCGGCGGCGCGGGCGGCCGCGGAGTCCGGCGTCTCGTTGGCCTTGGGCCGGACGATCACCGTCATTTCCCCGCTGAGCTGGTGAGACCAGCCCCGGGCCGCCCGATCCGAGGCGATGACGCCCAGCGCGGTCAGGCAGGCCAGGAAGCAGAGGACGGCGACCACGAAGACCAGGGCGCTGTCGCGGGTGTCTCGCTCGGGCAGAAAGGGGGCCGGCCGCCACCGATCGAGGTCGAAGGGCCCGCTGGCCCGGCGCCGGCTCATGGCCGCACCCCGGGGGAGACTGGCCCCATATGCGTCAGCCGGCCCTCTTCCAGGTGCAGGACAGGCATGCCTGAACGGGCCACCAGATCCTGGTCGTGGGTGGCGATCAGCACGGTGGTGCCCAGGCGGTTCAGCTCCAGGAACAGGCGCAGGATGCGCAGACCCATCTCGTGGTCCACATTGCCGGTGGGCTCGTCGGCGAGCAGGATGTCGGGACGCCCCACCACGGCGCGAGCGATGGCCAGCCGCTGTTTCTCGCCGCCAGCCAGGGTGGGGGGCAGGGCGTGCATCCGGTCCTTGAGGCCAACCCAGGCGAGGAGCTCGGCCACGTCCTGGCGATAGGAGTCGGGCTTGCGACCGGCGATCCGCAGCGGCACGGCCGCATTGTCAAAGGCGCTCAGATGATCGAGCAGGCGGAACTCCTGGAAGACCACGCCGATGCGGCGGCGCAGGAAGGGACGCACCTCGGCCGGAGTCTGGGCCACATCCTGACCGAACAGGTGCAAGAGTCCCTTGGACGGCTGGGCGGCCAGATAGATCAGTTTCAAGAGGGAGGTCTTGCCCGCCCCCGACGGGCCGGTGACGAAATGGAAAGACCCTTGCGGCAAGGAGAAGGAGAGGTCCCTGAGCGTCTCAGGCTCGCGTCCGTAACGCATAGAGACGTCGTCGAAGCGCACGACGGCGTCCCAGGCGTCGGCCGTTTCTGCGGCGTTCGGGTTTCTGGACATGGAGACCGGAATCGGCGACCTCGATACGGTGGGCTGGAGGGTCCGATACAGCGGCCATGATACTGACCTGTCCAGACTGCTCCACCAGCTATTTCGTGGACGACGCGAAGATCCCTGAACAAGGGCGCGTCGTGAAGTGCGCGAGCTGTGGAAACCGGTGGACGGCCCGCCGCGAAGCGCCTGCGGCGGCGCCTGAGCCGGTCGCAAGCCCTGCGCCCGCCCCCGCCGATAGCCCCCCTGTCGCGAGCGATCAACCCACGCTTGAGGTTGCGCCGGCGCCTGAGGCCGAGCCTACGGGCCGGGCCGGCGAGGCCCTGCCCCGCGCATTTCGCGCCAAGGCCGATGATTCCCGACGCCTGCGGGAGGCCGCCGCCACCGGCGTGGTGTGGGCCGGCATGTCGGCGGCGCTCGCCCTGATGATCGTGGTCGCCGTGGTGTTCCGGGTCGATGTGGTGCGCCTGTGGCCCAGCGCGGCCGGCGCCTTCGCCAGTGTCGGCCTGCCGGTCAACAGCGTCGGTCTGGCCATCGAGGGCGTGGAGTTTGAGCCCGCCCTGCACGACGGGCATGCGGCCCTGTCGGTCTCGGGCATGATCCGCAATATCGAAGATCGCACCATCACCGCCCCGCCGCTGCAGATCCGGCTTCTGGACAAGGGCGGCGTCGCCGTCGCCACCAAGATCGCCCGTCCGGCCGATCCGGTGATCCCGCCGGGCGAGACCCGGCATTTCGCCATCTCCCTGATCGATCCGCCAGGGGCGGCCGCAGACCTGGAAATCACCTTCGCCGAGCTCCGCGCCGCCGCCGAGCCGCCGGAGGCGCCGGCTGAACTGCTCGATCTGCGCGGCGCGGCCGAGGCCAGCCCGCCCGAAGCGGCCCATCCGCCGGCGCGGGACGCTGTCCCCCTGACCGAGCCGGCGCACGCCCCCGAGGCGGAGCATGAGGCGGAGCACCATGACTGAACCTGTGGCCGAGATCCTGCTGGTCGAGGCTGAGGTCGCCGCCCGGGTGGAGGCGCTGGCGAAGACGATCGCGCCCAGGATCGACGACGACACGGTGGTCATCTGCCTGCTCACCGGCGGCCTGTGGTTCTGCGCCGACCTGACCCGGGCCCTGGCGCGGGCCGGACGCCACGTCCGCTTTGACGCCCTGTGGCTGGCCTCCTATGGCGACGCCCGGGCGAGCCTTGGCCGCTGCGAAGTGCGCGCCGACCTGCAGCGCCCCTTGGAGGGCCGCCGCGCCCTGATCGTCGATGATGTGATCGACACCGGTCTGTCGCTGAGCGAGGCCGCCCGCCTGGTGCGGGACTCCGGCGCCTCGGAGGTGCTGACCTGCGTCTTCGCCACCAAGCCCTGGCCGACGCCCCGGGCCATTGAGCCGGACTTCGTCGCCTGGACCGCCCCGCCGCGCTTCCTGGTCGGCTACGGCATGGACGCCGCCGGCCGCCTGCGCGGCCTGCCCTATGTCGGGGCCATGGACTGAGGCGTCACAGCCTATCGCACCATGGGGCGCCCCCGCCTGAGCCAGAGCATTAGGCCGGTGACCGACAGGGCCGCTGTGACCAGGCCGCTGATGAACACCAATGCGCGTCCGACCTCGCCGAAGGCCTGGCCGGAGTGAAGCGGATACTGCCAGGCGAAGAAGGCGTCCCCTGGTCCCTCTCCCACATCATGGCGTTGGCCGACGACCTCGCCGGTCTCCACGTCCACATAGGTCCAGAGGCGGCCCTGGTAATCCAGATCGCGGTGGTCATGTGTGCGGATGGCGTAAACCCCCTTATCAGGGAGGGGGCGCAGGCTGTCGATCTGTTCGAGCGGCGCGACCTTCGACATGGCTTGATCGATAGTCAGCCGCGCCTCGATGGTCCTGTCTGGCAGGCTGTATTCCAGTCGGTCTGACACCGCGGCGATGGGGCGCAGGGCCTGGCGGCTCAGTTCGGGCCAAGCCAGGGTGACGCCCGTCAGCGCCAGAACGAAGGTCACCGGCCAGGCCCATAGTCCCGGGGCGCGATGCCAGTCGAACAGCCGGCGCAGGCTGCCCGGGCGGCCATTGACCCAGAAGGCCTCGCGCCACAGGGCGAGCTTGGGTACGGCCAGGGCCGCGGCCAGGGCATGGTCGACCATCCAGAGCAGGCTGATGAAGCCAAAGACCGCGGTGACCCAGGGCGCCACCAGCAAATCGACGTGCAGGCCATAGAGCAGATCGGGCAAATGCCGGCGGTCCAAGGACAAGACCCCGCTCCGCCGCCAGCCGACCACTTCTCCAGATTGCGGATGGGCAAAGACCTGGACCCCTGTCCGATCGCCGTCGACCATCGCCGATCCGATGAGCCAGATGGTTTCATCGGCCTGGTCGGGCAGGTCGATATGCCGGGCCTGGAAGCCGGGAAGAAGGCCCTCAGCCCTGGCCAGGGCGGTGGCGACCGGCGCAGGGACGGGCGACTGCGCCTCGGCGATCCGGCGCAGGTCGCCGTTGAGGGCATGGTCCAGCTCCTCATAGTAGGTGATGGCCGAGCCGGTGATCGCCAGCAGCAGCAGCCACAGTCCGGCGGCGAGGCCGAACCACCGATGCCACATCCGCAGGGCGCGCCGGCCGACCTTCATCAGAAGCGGTAAGAGGCGGTCAGCCTCACGTTGCGACCGGGCTCGTTCAGGCCACGGACGATCTCATAGCCGGGGATGGCGCTGTAGTCGGCCACGCTGGCGTGGGCGCGGTAGGTCTCGTTGAAGACGTTGTAGACCGCCGCGAGCAGCTCGATGTTGCGGTCTTCGAAGGGCGTCCAGCGGGCGAACAGGTCCAGCACCGTATAGCCGGGCTTATCCACGAACTGGGTCTGGCCGATATAGCCCAGCTCCACCTCGCGATAGAGCACCTCGATGTCATTGAGGTCGCTGTAGTGGGTCAGGCTGGCCTGGAAGCCCAGGCGGGGGTTCGGGTCGAACCGCCCGGTCACGTTGAAATTGTCACCCATCGAATTGCCGAGGGCGATCTGCTCATAGCCCTCAATCTGGCGACCGTTCAGGCGGGCGTCGTAGCTGTTGTAGAAGGCGTCCAACCCCCAGGGGCCCGCATCGTAGCCGAGCCGAAGCTCGACGCCGTCGGACTGGTAGTCCCCGACATTCTCATAATAGGTGGACGACTGCGGCGCGGGCCCTGATCCGAGCTGATCGAGGATCACATCCTTGATCTTCATATCGTAATAGACGGCCGAGGCCGTCCAACCATCCTGGACCCAAGCCAGGCCGACCTCGAAATTGCCCACGGTCTCGGCCTTGAGGTCCGGCGCCAGGGAGCGGCGGCCCGGGCGGCTTTCCAGGGTGAAGGCGTCGCCGATCTCCTTGCCCCGGAAGGCCTCGGCATAGCCGATATTCAGCGTCAGTCCGTTGCGCAGCTCGTAGTCCAGGCCGGCGTTGAAACTGACGCCGTCGCTGTCGGCGCGCCCGCCATAGGTGAGCTGCTCCAGCTCATAATCGTCATAGCGGGCGCCGAAACTGACCCTCAGGGCCTCTGTCGGGCGCCAGAGGTTCTGGGCGTAGACCGCGTTCAGCCGGCCCTCTTCCTCGAACCGGCTGATGGTCGGATCCCACGTCCACGGCCCCCACTGGGCGATGTCGCCGAGGTACTGGCTCATGACGGAGTCCCGCCGATGTTCGACGCCAGCGGTCAGGCGGTGGGCGCCCCGTTCGAGCCTGCCGCGCAGGTCGAAACCCTGGGACTCGATCTCGGCGCCATAGAGGCCCCAGCGATCAAAGCGGTCCTGGGTGAAGTCTGTGCGGGTGACATAGCCGGTGGCTTCCAGGTCCCACCCCTGACCGGACTCAAAGCCGTAATTGACCACGGCCGTGCGCCGCTCGGCCTCAGCAGGGAATAGGCGGTCGTTGGCGCGCACGGGCCAGTTGGGCCGTTGCCCAAATGCGCCCTTCTCCTCGCGCTGCTCGTAGCTGACGGCGAATCGATGTCCGTCCCCGATATCTCCGCCGACCTTCAGGAAGCCCAGGGTCTGCTCGCCGGCCGTGCCGCGCATCAGGACCCCGTCGCCGTCCTCCATGGCGTCCCGGTCCACATGGACGAAGGAGGCCATCACACCGACGTCCCCCATCAGCCGACCGTAGCCGGTCAGGCTGTACTTCTGGCCGTCATTGGCGAACCAGCCGGCCTTGGCGATCGCGCCGAACCGTCGATCGCCCTCCAGCAGGCTGACGGGATCACGGGTGCGGAAGCGGATGGCGCCGCCAATGGCGCCGAAGCCCGCCGTCGCTTCGCCGGCTCCAGTCTGCAGCTCAACGGTCTCAAGGAGCTCCGGCTCGATGGAAACCCGGCCGATATGATGGAACAGGGTGCCGCCCTGGGGCGCGCCGTCCACGGTGACGTTGAGCAGGGAGTCCTCGAGTCCGCGGACATAGATCTTCTGCGCCAGGCCGACCGAGCCGCCGACGGTCACCGATGGCGTGCGCCGAAAGATGTCCTGCAGATCGTTGGCCTGGGTGGACTCCAGCTCCGAACGGGTGACCGCCACATCGGTCAGGGCCCCCACGACGACAAGCTCATCGACCTCGCTCGGGCCCTCAGGCGCCGTTTGAGCCAGGGTGCTGGCCGGCCAGGCGAGCAGGATGGGCGCGGCCGAGGCGGCGCAGACGAGAGCGTGTTTCAGCATGTGATCCCCCAAGGTTCGTCAGGGGGCGTCTAATCAATCCCGGGCGTGACGGTCAAGAATAATGCGAACGACTCGCATTATCCCTCGCATATCCGGGTCGTGCCAGCTGTCTTACAGCCAGGGGGCGGGCGTCTCCCGGGCCAGCATCTCGTCATAGGTCGGCCGCGGGCGGACGACGGCGAAGTCGGCGCCCTTGACCATCACCTCGGGGACCAGGGGGCGGCTGTTGTACTCGCTGGCCATGGAGGCGCCATAGGCGCCGGCGCTCATGAAGGCCACCAGATCGCCCGGCTCAAAGTCCGGCAGGGCGCGGTCGCGGGTGAAGGTGTCGCCGGTCTCGCAGACGGGGCCGACCACATCATAGGGCCTGGCCTCACCCTCGTGGGGGCGGACGGCCCGGATGTCGTGATAGGCGTCGTACATGGCCGGCCGCAGCAGGTCGTTCATGGCCGCGTCCAGGACCAGGAAGCGCCGGCCCTCCGGCCGCTCATGGACGTGCACCACCGACGCCAGCAGCACCCCGGCGTTGGCTGCGATCACCCGGCCGGGCTCGAAGGCCAGAGTGACGTACAGGCCGCGTGTCGCCTTGGCCACCACCTTGGCGTAGTCGGCCGGCGAGGGCGGTTCGGGCTGGTTGAAATAGGGCACCCCAAGGCCGCCGCCCAGGTCAAGACGCTCCACATGCAGACCCTCGCCCTTCAGGCGACGGACCAGGCCGGCCATCTTGTCGAAGGCCTCGGCCATGGGGGCGAGATCGGTGATCTGGCTGCCGATGTGGCAGGCCACGCCGACGGGCTTCAGCCAGGCGTTGTTGGAAGCCTGGGCGTAGAGCCGCTCGGCCTCGGCGAAGGAGACGCCGAACTTGTTCTCCGACTTGCCGGTGGCGATCTTGGCGTGGCCGCCGGCCGCCACGTCGGGATTGACCCGGAAGGCGATGGTGGCGCGCTTGCCCAGGCTCTGCGCCACCTGGGCGATGGCCAGCATTTCCGGCTCGGACTCGACATTGACCTCGCAGACCCCGGCTTCCAGGGCGAAGGCGATCTCGCCGCGGGTCTTGCCGACGCCGGAGAAGACGATGCGCTCGGGCGGTACGCCGGCGGCCAGGGCCCGGCGGATCTCGCCCTCGGAGACCGTGTCCGCCCCGGCGCCGAGCTTCGCCAGGGTCGTGAGTACGGCGAGGTTGGAGTTGGCTTTCACGGCGAACGCGATCAGCGGATCGCGCACGCCCTCGGCCTCCAGGGCCTCGCGCAGGACGGTGTAATGCCGCTCGAAGGTGGCGGTGGAATAGACATAGACCGGCGTGCCCACCGCCTCGGCGATGGTCGCCAGGGGGACGTCCTCACAATGGAGTTCGCCGTCCCGAAGCTCAAAGTGGTTCATCGGGGATTGGCGTAGGGGTCAGGCAGGGCGCCCTGCGGACCGGAGGCGCTGGGGTTCGACGAGGTCCCGTCGATAGGCAGGGTGCGGGACGGCGCCGGATTGGTGGCCCGGGTGCGGGGATCGACTGTGTTCACGGGCTTGCTGGCCGACGGACGCGGGGCGACCACCTCGCCGGTGGCCGGATCGCCCCACAGGGGGGGCGGGCGGTCCAGGGCGCCGGCCTTGCCGCAGGCGGCCAGGGCGAGCGTGCTGGCCAGGGCCAGGAAAAGCGGGGCGCGGAGCGTCATTTCAGGAAGTCCTTCCAGCGGGCGACCTGGGCTCGAACCTGGTCAGGGGCGGCGCCGCCATAGCTCTTGCGGCTGGCCACGGATGCGGCCGGTGTCAGAACCTCATAAACGCCGGAGCCGATGCGCGGGTCCAGGGCCTTCATCTCGTCCAGGGGCAGATCGGCCAGATCGCAGCCCAGCTGCTCGGCCCGCTTCACCGCTGCGCCGGTGATGTGGTGGGCGTCGCGGAAGGGCATGTCGAGGGTCCGCACCAGCCAGTCGGCCAGATCAGTGGCGGTGGAGAAGCCGGCGCCGGCGGCCGCGGCCATGCGCGCGGCGTTGGGGGTCAGGTCGGCGACCATGCCGGTCATGGCGCCCAGGGACAGGTCCAGCACGTCGAAAGCCTCGAAGGTGGGGACCTTGTCCTCTTGCATGTCCTTGGAATAGGCCAGCGGCAGGCCCTTCATCACCACGGTCAGCTGGGTGAAGGCCGCCAGCATGCGGCCGGCCTTGGCCCGGACCAGCTCGGCCGCGTCGGGGTTCTTCTTCTGCGGCATGATGGACGAGCCGGTGGTGAAGGCGTCCGACAGGGCGATGAAGCCGAACTGCGGCGTCATCCAGATGACGATCTCCTCGGCCAGGCGCGACAGGTGGGTGGCGCAGATGGCGCCGGCCGCCAGGGCCTCCAGCGCGAAGTCGCGGGATGAGACGCTGTCCAGCGAATTGGCCGTCGGACGGTCGAAGCCGAGCGCCTTAGCGGTGGCGTGACGGTCGATGGGGAAGGGCGAGCCGGCTAGGGCCGCGGCGCCCAGGGGGCATTCGTTCATGCGGGCCGCGGCGTCGGTGAAGCGCGAGGCGTCACGGCCGAACATCTCCACATAGGCCATCAGGTGATGGCCGAAGGTCACCGGCTGGGCCGGCTGCAGGTGGGTGAAGCCCGGCATCAGGGTGTCGGCATGGGTTTCGGCCTGGGCCACCAGGGCCTGCTGCAGGGCCTGGAGCTGCCCGGCGGTGCGATGGCAGGCCTCGCGGACCCACATGCGGAAGTCCAGCGCCACCTGATCGTTGCGTGAGCGCGCCGTATGAAGCCGCCCGGCCGCTGGCCCGATCAGCTCCCGCAGGCGGGCCTCCACATTCATGTGGATGTCTTCGTACTCGCCGCGGAAGGGGAAGGTCCCCTCGGCGATCTCGGCCTCGATGCGCGACAGACCGCCCTGGATGGCCGCCTCGTCTTCTGCCGAGATCACGCCTTGGGCCTTCAGCATCGCCGCATGGGCCCGTGAGCCGGCCAGATCCTGCGGCGCCAGTCGCTTGTCGAAGCCGATGGAGACGTTGATGGCCTGCATCAGGTCGGCGGGCTTGGCGGAAAATCGTCCGCCCCACATGGCCTGACCCTGGCCGGAGGGCTCGGCCTTCGCCATATGAGCGTCGTGTTGCGGTGTTTCGGAGGCTTTGTCGGACATATGAGCGATCAGTCAGCGGCGAAACCCAGACCCCGCCTGTTTGGCAAGGTCCTTTGGGGCGTCGCCGCCCTCGGCGTCGCGGCGGTGGTCTACATCATCGGCCAGGCTTCCACCAATCCCGATGCGAGCCGAGGGATGCGGGCCTTCGCCAAGGGCGAGATGGCCGCCCTCCAGACGCCCAAGGATCCGCGTCCGGCGCCGGTGACCACCATCTATGATCCCGAGGGCCAGCCCGTGCGGCTGGGCGACTACCGCGGCGAGGTGGTGGTGCTGAACCTGTGGGCGACCTGGTGTCCCCCCTGCGTCGCCGAAATGCCGACCCTGGCGGCCCTGGCCGACCATTATCAGGGCAAGCCCGTGCGGGTGCTGGCCGTCAGCATCGACCGCCCGGCCGATGTGGACAAGGCTCGGGCCTTCATCGGCCAGCACGCCCCCCTGGCCTTCTACAGCGACCCCAATATGAAGCTCGCCTTTGACCTGGTTCCGCCAGCGCCGGGCATGCCGACCACGGTGATCTATGGGGCTGATGGGATTGAGCGCGCCCGGCTTTCGGGCGGGGCCGACTGGGGCGGCGAGGACGCCAAGGCGCTGGTGGATCACGTTCTCGGCGCCGAATAGAGGGCCTTTTCGGATTGACCGGCGCGGGACCGTCGTCGAAATTTGTTGGGCGACAATCCGAGATTTGGGCCGAGCTAAGCTACGTTTCCCGAGGACTGAGATTGTTGACGGGCGCCCGGTTTCCCGCGGCGTCACGTTTCGTCAGCTAGTCGGGAGACGACAGATTATGGCCTCAGGTACGGTCAAGTGGTTCAACACCACCAAGGGTTACGGCTTCATCCAGCCGGATGACGGCGGCAAGGACGTGTTCGTCCATATTTCGGCCGTCGAACAGGCCGGCATGCGCGCCCTCAATGAAGGCGACAAGGTCAGCTATCAGCTGCGCGAAGAGCGCGGCAAGACCGCCGCGGTGGATCTGAAGACCCTCTGATCGACACCCTGTCCGATCAGGCGGAAAAGGGCGCGGCGGTTACGTCGCGCCCTTTTTCGTGGCCGCCGGTCGCGTCAGGCGGGCTCGCGCTTGCGGGCGCCGCTGGCGGTGGGCGCCGGGGTCGCGGCCCCAGGGGCCAGGATGCGCAGGAAACTCACCAGGGCCGTGCGGGCGTCCTGCGGCAGCTGCTCATAAACCGTGAGCAGTTCCAGGGCGCCAGGCGTTCGCATCCGCGACAGCAGGTCCAGATCGACGCTGGGTTCCTCGTCGGGGGTGTCCAGCACGTCCAGCAGGTCGGTGACCCGGCAACGCAGGGCGCGGGCGATCTGAACCAGGCGGGAGAAGGAGATGCGGTTGGCGCCGTTCTCGTACTTCTGAATCTGCTGGAAGCTCACGCCGCACTGTTCCGCCAGGGCCTCCTGCGACATGCCGATGGTCCGGCGGCGAATGCGCACAGCCGCCCCCAGGGCGATGTCCATGGGATCGGGGCTCTTGGTCGTGGACTCCGTCAAATCCGTCTCCTTGTTCAAGCGGGTTGTCCCTAGGGAAGCGCCGACGCGAATATTATTTCAAGTGTGAGAAGTTGTAGGCGCTTCCCGCCACTCGCCTAGCGTCGGTAACCCGTGAGTTGCAAGAATGACGTTCTACGAAAATGGGTAGATTGTGACGCGACGGGATGTCGCGTCGGGTCGGCTAGTCGACAAACGCGCCCGCCGAGCGCCGCAAATGCATCTCATACGCGTTTCCAGCGCCGCCAGGTTGCTGATCCCGCCTCCTGTGCGGAGCCAGCGGGTCAGGTCTATGGGGGCCACGCCGCCACAGGACCGCACCTCGCAATAGGCCCAGATGGGCCATTCTAAACATTTCGGATCTGAAATAAAAGCCCGGGAGGCCAATTCTTCAAACCCCTGTGATCGCGTCGCCATGCTCACCTCCAAGGCCGAACAAAAGCAGAACATTTGGCTCGAGGCGAGTCCGCGCGAGGCGAAGTTTGAGAGGTTGTGATCTAGGGGGGCGCCTGCTGAGGCGAATGTGCGAGAGGGCCGCTGATACGGGCGGTGATCCTCGACTGCCGATCCAGTCCCCGATGCGGGGATCGCGACGACCTAGTACACACGTTAAGCACGTTGAAAACACGTCGCAAAACGTCGCACGGGGGATGTTTCGTCGAGCTCGAGATCAGCCGGCTGCGGCCAGGCGCGGCCGTGGCGCCGATGACGCGAGAAACCGGTCCAGATCGGCCGGGGGCAGGGCGGGCGAGATGAGGTAGCCCTGGATGAGGTCGCAGCCGAGGCTCAGCAGCACCGCTTCGACCGCTTCGTCTTCCACGCCCTCGGCGACGACCTTCATGCCAAGGCTGTGGGCCAGCTCGATTGTCGAGCGCAGGATCAGCCGGTCACGCTCGGCCTCCACCGCCGTGGCGATGCTGCGATCGAGCTTAAGCTCGTCGGCCTCCAGGATCTTTAGATAGGACAGGGAAGACAGGCCCACGCCGTAGTCGTCGATCGAGATGGCCAGGCCCGCCTGACGGAAGGCGCGGACGGCCTCCACCGCCGCCTGCGGGTTCTCGATGACGGCGGTTTCGGTGACCTCAAGACAGAGTTCGTGGGCCCGCCCACGGGTGACGGACAACACAAAGTCACGGAAGGCCAGATCGGTCAGAACCCGGCCAGAGACATTGACCGACACGGTCAGCTCGCGCCCGGCGCGCCGCATGGCCGCACTGTCGGCCAGGGCCTGGACCAGAGTCCATTCCGTCAGCTCCCGAATGGCGCCGGTCTCCTCGGCCGCCAGGATGAAGACGTCGGGCCGGATCGCCCCACGGCTGGGATGGGTCCAGCGTATCAGGCCCTCCACCCCGACGATCGCACCATCGGCCGCCCGCTTGGGCTGGTAGTGCAGGGCGAGCTGTCCCTCCTTCAGCCCTTTGCGCAGGTCGCTCATCAGGGAGAGGTTGAGGGTGGGGTCCTGGAAGGCCGCAGGCTGGAACATCAGCCGCCGCTGATCTCTCCGGCGGGCTTCGTCCAGGGCGACGGTGGCCTGTTCAAGCAGGCGCTCGTCGGTGTCGGCGGGATTCCAGTCATAGGCCACCCCGATCCGCAGGAAGGCGTCCACCAGAGCGCCATCCACCTTATAGCCAGGCCCCAGGGTCTCCAGGCGTTCCAACTCCGCTTCCAGAGCGGCCACATCCCCCCGGCGTACCACAAGGCCAAGAACCCCGGTGGACAGATAGCCCAGTCGGCTGCCGTGACAGGTTCGGAGCAGGCGGGCGGCGACGGCGCGGACTACATCATTGGCCATGCCGTAGCCGATGGCCGCCCGCATCTGGGCATATCGGTCGACGCCGATCGCCAGGACGGCGATCGCCCCAGGCTCGCCATGACGGACCCGGCCAATCTCGGCCAGGAGCGCCCGGCGATTGGGCAGCTCGGTTTCCGACTCATGCATGGCCAGGTGGAGCAGGCCTGCTTCCCGGGCGCGCACCACCTCCTCGCCCCGTCGCTTCAGCTCAAGACGGAAGGCCACGATGACGCAGAGCGCCTGTGTCAGAAGGAGGGGGGCGACCGGCAGGAAGACCGGCGCGGCCGCCTGAACAACGATGGGCAGGCCAAGGATCAGGCCGAGAATGAGAAGATGCTGGAGGGCCAGCCTGTTGAGAGTGACCGCCTGCCGGGTGGGCCGCAGGGCCACGGCGACCCCAAGGATCAAGGCCAGAGTGAAAAGTGGGTGCGGACCCGACAGCGCCCGCCCCTGGGTCAGGCTCTCATAGGCCAGGGCGTGAACGAAAACGCCGGGCAGGATGCCGTGTCGAGGGGTCGCGAGGTTGTCCCCCAGCTCCAGGGCTGTCGCGCCGATCAGGACCCGTCGGCCACGGACCAGCGCCGGGTCAAAATCGTTAGCGTAGACGTCCTGAAAGCTGAGGGTCGGGATGCTGGAGGGCTGGATCCCATAGTCGATATGGAAGGGCGAGGTGCGCCCATAGGCCTCCCCCGCCATCAGGGCGGCCATGGTTGGACGATAGGCGTCGTCGGCAGCGAAGCCGCGCAGGTAGCGGCGGACCTGACCGTCGTTGTCGGCCACCACATTGACGCTGGCCAGCAGGGACTCGGCGGAAAACAGCGCCAGCGGGGCGTTTTCGACCATCGGCGCGTCTCGGGCGCTGCGCTGGGCCGGTTGCACGAAGGTGGGCAGGATGACTGCGCCAGGCGCCTCAGCGATAGCCGCGGCGAAGGCCTGATCCATCTCGGCGGTTGAGTGGGCGCTGAAGTCCACGTCGAAGCCGACGAGACGGGCGCCGGCTGCATGAAGGTTTCTCAGGGCGCGCGCATAGCGGTCGCGGTCCCAGGGCCAGACATCGGCTCTCTCAAGGCTGGCGGCGTCGATCTCCACCAGGACCAGATCCTGGCTCGCCGGCCGCTGGATCAGGCCGAACCGCTGGGACGCCAAGGCGTCCTCTACGGGCCGCAACGCCCCGCTCGCCGTGACCGCGGCCACGAGGGCGGCGATCATGACGACGGTCGCCAGGCAACGGGCGACAGAGAAGGCCGAGGGTGTCGGGGAACCAGCCATGGCGGCTAGGGCTGACGGCCCTGACCTCCGCCATTCCCATTGCCGTTGTTGGCGGCCGGACCAGCCGGGACATCAGCGGGCGGGCCGTTGCCATTCCCATTGCCGTTGTTGGCGGCCGGACCAGCCGGGACATCAGCGGGGGGGCCGTTGCCGTT
>DEWY01000002.1 GCA_002363865.1 Caulobacteraceae bacterium UBA3198 | reverse complement strand
TCCACTAATTCGGGGGAAGATCAGGCCTGCCACTCTTCGTTCAGCAGGGCAAACAGGCCAGTGTCGCGCCAACCATCCCTAACCTTGCGGTCTTGGAGCATCGTTCCCTCCTGGCGCATCCCCAGTTTCTCTAGAAGTCTGACGGAGGCGGCATTGCGCGCATCGCAGGTCGCCCAGACCCGGCGCAGCTCCAGCGTCTCAAATGCGACTGCTAGAACGGCTGACGCCGCCTCGTAGCCATAACCGACGCCCCACCACGAACTTCCGAGGACGTAACCGAGGTCGGCGCCGCCTTGCCCGTCTAGCCCCAGCCTGACCGATCCAATAACCCGTCCATTCTCTAGCAGTTGGGCGGCGAGATTGACGTCTCGGCGTGGCCACTGCTCCTGCTCAGCAAGGGTAAGAAGAAGTCTCTCGCTGCTGACCTTAGGCGTATTAGGCCCCCATTCCATGTAGCGGACGGTGTCCTGGTCCGACGCATAGGCGTGAATGTCGTCGAGGTCGCCCGCCTGAAACTCGCGCAGCAACAAGCGGGCCGTTCGTATGGGAAACCAGGGCAATGATGCTGAGGCCATGGCGCAGCGTAGCTCGCAGACTGACGGCGATCCACCGCGCCAGGGGGGCCGTGCGTTGCCTCAATGCCCACAGGCCAGAACCCCATAAGAGGCGGCTCCGTGCGTAAGCCGGCCCAGAACTCACCCCCGGGTCAGGGGCCGCACAACCCATAGGGGGGAGCAGCGTCCGATGGGCGGTCAGACTGAACAACCTCACGTGTTCCGCGGATGGCTGGGAGTGAGTTCGGGATGCCACCCTCTGCAGCATAGGTTGGACGTGCCTGGCGCTGTCCTACGTGTAACAAATCCCTCTCGCACGAAGCAGCGCGTTCAACCTCTTGGACGAATATGTTTTAATGCAGCTTGGGCCCCAATCAGCGCCAACACGAGTACAATAGATCGTGATGCTATATAAATAGCCTCAGCAGATGGCGTTATCTCGCCCCCCTTGACGTAAGGCAACATAACTCCAGTGGCGACAAATAGTAGAGTACAAGCAGCAATAGAGAATACGTAAAAAGGCGGCTTCCTCCAAGAGGGCCGCGTAAATTCAGCTATCGCGTAAAGTATAAAGGAAACTATTGCGACAACGCTCGCGTAACTTTGGATGGTGTTTTTTGCATCATTTCCATCAAAATTTATCATCTAATCACCCGCACAAGGTGTTTTGTTGTTGTCTCCACCGGTCTTGGGGATGCGCCTGACTATTCTGGGCGCTGGCCGAGGTGGTCAGCGCGCTTCTCGCGGCCGGCATCCGCCTCACAGCGCTAGACGAGCACCCGGACTCGACCACCTGGCGATCCCCAGCACGTACACCCTGGTGGTAGCACACTCCTAGGAGCCGGGTACCGCATTCGCATAGAGCTGCGGGAGGCCGCAACCTACACTTAGGCTCTCAAAGCGGACGTCACCAAGTTCAGCAACGAGCCCCAAGCGGCCGTCCCATGCCGCGCCATGTGCCGGGGGGCTGAATTGGTGCGGAACCTTGGACGCTTGAGTGTGGGTGCTGGGTGTTGGAGTGAAAGAAGAGAGGAAGGGGAGGGGAGAGCGACGTTAGCTCTCAAGAAAGGTCCATCCCCATGGGCGCATCTCCTCCCTGCTTCTGGCCTGCCTATGAGGCCGGCTGGCGCGTTGACGACGACCTCGTTCAGCTGATCGACGAGGAACTGACCAAGCCGCTGCCGGACGGCATTTCGAAGCTCCAGCGACACAATACGTTGCAGCGCCGTCTGGCTGAGCTCGGCAGCCGTCTCGGCTATGGTTCAGCCATTGAGGTGGCCACCGGCTACCGCAGGTTCGTGCAGACCGGGCGCTTTGACGTCGCATGGACGCGGCCCGGTGATCAGCCGCCGATCATCTTCGAGATCGACAGCCGCTGGCGTCACGAGTCGCTCCTCAAGTTGGGCAGGGTCGGCGAGGAAGCCCAGAAGCTCTGGATTTACTACGGTCATCGGCCCCGGCCGCCTGAACCCACCGAGCCTGGGCTTCGCCGCCTCAACATCCTGAGGATCGGGCCCTGGCGGCTGGGCGTGAAGGAGGGGCGCCGGCAACAAGTGATCTCACCCGGTCAGTGGCCTGAGGCGCTGTTTCCCCGGATGGCCAGCCATCCCTGCGGCTAGCTTAGTCCAACCCGATAATCGGAGCGCGAGCGGTGCGGCCCCGGGATGGCTGTGAGGCAAGCGCAGCAACTCGCCCCATGCCGGGCGCGCAGAACGATCTGACGAACGAAATCCCCCACTCCCAACTCACTCAGTCCAGGCAGAATTTGATGACCTCAAGAACCCCGTATCCCGGCCCCAACGATCTCGCCGATGTCGAGGCGTCCGCCAATCGGCTTGCGGCCAGCGGGCTTTCGCCGTCGGAAGCCTACGCCTTCGCGGTGATCGTCAAGCGCAGCAGAGAGGAGGACTTCGATGTGTCCCGGGCGCGAGATGAACTCCGACGCGCGGGCTATCCCGCTTCCCAGGCAGACGCCATGGTTCACGAAGTCTGTCTCTGGCGGCTCTCTGCGGGGCTAGGGAAGAAGCGCCGACTGCCAGTCTCCCTGGGCAGACCACAGGCGTTCTTGTTCGGTTAGCTTCGCCATCTGAGAACGGAGGGGGGGCGAGCACTTCAATCGGCGCGCGGGGACGCCCAT
This sequence comes from Caulobacteraceae bacterium UBA3198, assembly GCA_002363865.1. GTDB lineage: Bacteria > Pseudomonadota > Alphaproteobacteria > Caulobacterales > Caulobacteraceae > Phenylobacterium. Next base: position 295,804 of record DEWY01000002.1, on the reverse strand, counting down.
CGGAAGCGGAGCAGTCCGGGGTTGGACAAATCGACTCTGCCTCGAGGGCGCAATGCCTCGTGCGCTAGGTTTCCGCACGGTTTGGCGGTTTCGCCGAAGTTGGTTCATGACGGCGAGCCGGGGCTAGATCGCCTCCCATGCGGACTCCAGGCGGGGCAGGCGGGCCTGAATCGCTGCGGCGATGGAGTCATGGAGCGGCTCAGGAAAACCAGGTGGCATTTTCTGTAGCGCCTGGGCCGCTGCGTCCGGCGCGGCCGTCAGCACGTCCTCCAGGGCCTGCCGGATGACAGCCGGTCCCAGGCCTGCGGCTTTGGCGGTTTCGACGAAGTGTCGGCCGTGAATATCCAGGATCTTGTAGTGGGGGTTTGCGCCCAGCGACATGGCCAGGGTGAAGCCCCTGTGCGGGATGCGCTTGGCGTCGAACGCCGGTTGGGCGCTGAGGACATCGTAGAACGGGGTGAGCTCGAAGCGACCGCCTGGACGCAGGAAGATGCTGAAGTTCTTTGCATGCCCATCGGTGGCGCCCATGAGCCAGAAGATGATCTGGCTCTTGAACACCTTGGCCTGGGCGGCCAGGGGATCGTCGCTCTCCTGAAGCTTGGTCAGGATGTCGACAACACTTGGGCCCCCGTCGCGTTGGTACTTGCGGCTGGATGGGACCGACAGCGCCTGGCAGAAGTCTTCCTGCGGCAGACGCAGGATGTGGTCGCCCCCCCGAGGGCGGCGATCAAAGCGTTCCACCACCAGCACACGTCGCGCGCCAAAGGTGGCGATCTCGGTCCGTGCGACGGGTAGACCGAAACTCTCCAGCAGGGTCAGGCAATAGTGCTCGTTCTCGACGCTGTCGCTGAGATCGATCACCCCTGACGAGGTCGGAATCTCTCCGAGCTGAGGCTTGAGAATATGCGTGGTCGGCGTCGTTCCGATCGGCCGCATCCAATGGCCTTGGTGACGAAGAAGCGCTGTCTTCTCCTGGGCGCCGGCGACCGATATCCGGAAATCCTGCTCAGGGTCTATGCCAAGGGGCGCCCGGGCAAGGTTGGCCAGCAGCGCCTCGATCTCCTCGTCGCTGATCGGTGCGCCCTCGACGGGCTGTAACGCGTCCGCCCCGTCCCCTTCGGGAAGGAACTGCATCGCACCCACGCAATCGCGTCCGATCTGAGCGAGCAGGCTGTAGGCGTCAGCGCCCCCTGCGCCCGTGCGCTCGGCGACTTGTCGGCGAACATAGGGGTTGTCTGGCAGGAGGTTGTCGAACACGGCGACGACGGCCTCACCGCGCCACGGGGCGTTCTGCAGAGGCAGGGAGAGGGAGACCGGAAAGGCCGGCGCCCAGGCCAACCAACCGGGGTCGTACTGGAAACTGATCGCGCCGTTGGCCTGTTTTTCCAATCGACCGCAGAGACGGTTGTTGATCAGCACCTTCAGGGGGGCGTGGGCGCGACGACGGGGCATCAGAAGATGTCCTCGATGTCGGCCGTCGAGCTCTGGCTGCGCGGCTCAAGGGTCATTTCAAGCCCTAAGGCGGCCAGCACGTCGAACAGAGTGGAGAGCTTCACGCCGCCTTGGCCAGTTTCGATCTTTGAGATCATTTCCTGACGTTGGCCGGCCAGTTGGGCGAGCTGCGTCTGGGTCAAGCCCTGCTCCAGGCGGAACCGTTGGATCAGGCGACCAACCTGGCCGGACGAACGAGCGATCGTGAGGGGCATGGCGGCTTTCCGATTATGCCGTAAGCGGCATATGCAGAGTTTATGTGTTTTCTGGCATACTCCTAGTTTATGCGAAAATCAACATAAGATGCATTTATGTGGGTTGTAGCATACTCGGGCATGACTTGTGCTGAGTTGACCAGCGCCCGCGCTAGGTCCCCTTGATCAACCAACGCAGGCCAGGACGGCTAAAATCTAGCCGTCAGGGGATTGCTGGTAGGCGCGCGGGTAGGGCCGAGATCAAGTGATCATAACACATTAATTTAGCGGTATAATTAACCGACACTTCGAGTCCTGCCGGGCCCACCAGCGGAGGTATTGAATAGTATAACCTGGGCGGACAGGCCAACTTGGCGAGTTGGTCGTGGTTTATCCCTAGGGTCGAGCAAATAATTCAGCGTTGAGATCCTGTTGAAATAGTCGTTTGCTCCATAGTTTACAAACGCTTTATGTCCTAGGCTCTCAAGATCCCTCTGCTTGAGTGATCCATGATTTTGGTTGCGCCCAAGCTCGGCCCAATTTCAGACGTCGGTCCAGCAGATGCGGCAGCAGGAAGGCCGCGGCCATCGACCCGCCGCCGCAGTCAGGTTGAAGCCCAGCGGCGCGCGCAGGCGGGGCGTCTTCAGGCAGATTCGAGAGCCAAGGGTCGCCCGGGCGTCGACGCCGTCTGTCAGCGGCTTCCGGGGCGGCTGGGGAATGGTCACCGAGAGAACCAGAGCCGGTGCGTACGGCGAGCGCCCATCAGGCGCCCGCCTTCCAGGGCCGAGCTATTGCTTCCTGATCGCGGTGACTTCGCCGCCGCCGTTCTCCAGCTTCAGATCAAAGCTCACCTTGTCGCCAGCCGCGAGGCCCTCGGTCACGCCGGGGCTCGCCTTGAAGCCCATGACCATGGCGGGCCAGTTGGCCTCCGGGATGGGCGCATGGTCGATGGTCACGGTGCCGGCGGCCTGATCGACAGCCGTCACGGTGCCGGTGCTTTGGATCGCCATGCCATGGGCTGACGCCATGTCCATCTCGTCCATGTTGTGGGCTGGCGCCGGCGCGACCTCGGCCGTCTCAGTATCGGTCTGGCCGCCGCAGGCCGCCAGGGTCATGGCGAGGCCGAAGGCGGCCGCCATAGTCAGAACGCGCTTCATGGGGAATCTCCTTGGGTTGAAGGCTGTTGATGTCGATCGGACTGCCGGCGTCGGAGCAGCAGGAAGCCGGCGGGTATGACCAGCATTGAGAGAAGCGGGGCGCTAAGCATGCCGCCAATCATGGGCGCCGCGATCCGGCTCATAACCTCTGAACCCGCCCCGTGGCCGATCAGGATCGGCGTGAGCCCTGCAAGGATCACAGCCACCGTCATGGCTTTCGGCCTGACCCGCTGGAGCGCTCCATCGCGGACTGCGGCGTCCACTTCGGCCCGGGTGGGGTTGGGGCCACGTTCGGCCAGGGCGTGCTTCAGATAGATCAGCATGACGACACCGAACTCGGCGGCCACCCCGGCCAAGGCGATGAAGCCGACGCCGGTCGCCACCGACTGGTTGTAGCCCAGCAGGTAGAGCATCCAGAAGCCGCCAGTCAGCGCGAATGGCAGGGTCGCCATGATCAATGCGGCCTCATCGAAACGCCCGAAAGTGAGGTAGAGCAGGACGAAGATGATGGCGAGCGTCGCAGGCACGACAAGCTTCAGGCGGTCGGTCGCCCGCTCCAGATATTCGAACTGGCCTGAATAGGCGATCGACACGCCCGGCGGCAGCTCCACATCGTTTGCGATCGCCTTCTGCAGATCGCCAACAACGGAACTCAGGTCGCGGTCGCGTACATCCACATAGACCCAGGTCGACAGGCGAGCGTCCTCGGTTTTCAGCATGGGCGGGCCGTCGGTGATTTCGATCTGCGCCACCGTGCCTAGGGTGATCTGCTGCCCCGACGGCGTGAAAATCGGCAGGGCCCGCAGGCCTTCGAGGCTGTCGCGAAGCTCCCGCGGGTAGCGCACACTGATCGGATAGCGGGCTGTCCCTTCCACCGTCTCACCAATGGTCTCGCCGCCGACCGCGCCGGAAACGATGGCCTGCACATCGGTGATGTTCAGCCCGTAGCGGCCAGCCAGCGCCCGATCGATGTCCACCTGGATATAGCGTCCGCCCGTCAGGCGTTCGGCCAGGGCCGAGCTCACGCCAGGAACGCCCTTGGCGATCACCTCGACCTCGGCGGCGACCTTGTCGATCTGGGCCAGGTCTGCGCCCGCGACCTTCACGCCGATCGGGCTCTTCACGCCCGTGGCTAGCATGTCGATACGGTTGCGGATGGGGGGGACCCAGACATTTGCCAGGCCGGGAACCTGGACGACGCGGTCCAGCTCCTCGACCAGCTTCTCCGGGGTCATGCCGGGCCGCCATTCACTTCGAGGCTTGAACTGGATCGTGGTCTCAAACATCTCCAGAGGCGCCGGGTCGGTGGCGGTCTCCGCCCGTCCGGCCTTACCAAAGACGGTCTCCACCTCTGGGATGGTCTTGATGAGGCGGTCAGTCTGCTGCAGCAGCTCGGCCGCCTTGGCTGCGGAGATCCCGGGCAGGGCTGAGGGCATGTAGAGCAGGTCCCCCTCGTCCATCGGCGGGATGAACTCCCCTCCCAACCGGCTCAACGGCCAGGCCGTGGTCGCAAACACCACGAGCGCCAGCAGCAGGACTGTCCTGGGCTTGCGCAACACCCAGTCGATGGCTGGCCGATAGGCTCGCGTCAGCCCGCGATTGATCGGGTTGGCGTCCTCAGCGGGGATGCGCCCACGGATGAGATAGCCCATCAGCACAGGTACGAGCGTGATCGACAGGATCGCCGCCCCGGCCATGGCGTAGCTCTTGGTGAAAGCCAGGGGCGAGAAGAGGCCGCCCTCCTGAGCCTGCAGCGCAAACACCGGCGCGAACGACAGGGTGATGATCACCAGGCTGAGGAACAGGGCGGGCCCGACCTCAACCGCCGCCTCAGTGATCAGCCGCCAGCGGGTGGTTTCATCGATGCGACGGTCGGGATGTTTCTTGGCCCAGGCTTCAAGGTGTTTGTGGGCGTTCTCGATCATCACAATCGCCGCATCGATCATGGCCCCCACGGCGATGGCGATGCCGCCCAGAGACATGATGTTGGCGTTGACCCCCTGCACCCTCATCAGGAGGAAGGCGAAGAGGACCCCCAAGGGCAGGGTGATGATCGCCACCAGAGCCGATCTGGCGTGCCAGAGGAACAGCAGGCAGACGATGGCGACGACGACGAACTCTTCAATCAGCTTCTGACTGAGGTTCGCCACGGCGCGGTCGATGAGCTGTGATCGATCATAGGTGGTGACCACTTCCACCCCTGGGGGCAGGCTACGCTTCAAGCTCTCCAGCTTGTCTTTCACGGCCGCGATGGTCGCCCGGGCGTTTTCGCCGGACCTCAGAATGACGACCCCTCCGGCCACTTCTCCCTGGCCGTTGAGTTCGGCGACGCCGCGGCGCATCTCCGGCCCGATCTGGACGAAAGCCACATCGCCGAGGCGGATGGGAACGCCCCCGGCCGCGGTGCGCAGCGGGATGGCGCGGAAGTCGTCCAGGTCACTGAGATAGCCGTCGGCGCGGACCATGTATTCCGCCTCGCCCAGCTCCAGAATTGAGCCGCCCGCCTCCTGATTGGCGCCTTGGATCGCCGCGACCACCTCCTGGTGGGTGACGCCAAAGCTGGCCAGTTTAACGGGATCGAGCACGACCTGATATTGCCGCACCATGCCGCCAATGCTCGCGACCTCCGATACCCCGGGCACGGTCGTGAGTTCATATCTGAGGAACCAGTCCTGCAGACTCCGAAGCTGGGCGAGGTCGTTACGGCCGCTCCGGTCCACCAGGGCATATTCAAAGATCCAGCCGACGCCGGTGGCGTCCGGCCCCAGAGAAGACTCCGCGCCTTCGGGAAGCCGGGTCTGCACCTGATTGAGGTATTCCAACACCCGCGAGCGGGCCCAGTAAAGGTCTGTGCCGTCTTCGAAGAGGACGTAGACGAAGCTGTCCCCAAAGAAAGAATAGCCGCGGACGGTGCGGGCTCCCGGCACCGACAGCATGGTGGTGGTCAAGGGATAGGTGACCTGGTTCTCGACGATCTGCGGGGCCTGGCCAGGATAGGTGGTCCGGATCACCACCTGAACGTCTGACAGGTCGGGCAGGGCGTCCACCGGCGTGGTCCGCGCGGCCCAGACGCCGGCCACCGTCAGGGCGAGCGCAGCCAGGAGGATGAAGAAGCGACCCCGGACCGAGGCGCGAATGATGACCCCGATCATTGTGCGCCCGCCTTGGCCAGATCGCGGACGACCGGACCGGCCGGCGTTTGTTCAAACGTAAAGCTCACGCGGTCGCCGATCTCCGCCTGGGACGCCAGCCGCGGCGAGGCGAGCTTGAAGGCCATGGTCATGGCGGGCCACTGCAACGCGGGGATGGGCTCATGGGACAGGGTGACCGAGGTGGGCGAGATCTCCTCGATCCGTCCATGTGAGCGGTACAGAGTCGGCGCCGCGTCGGCCTGTGCCGCGCCGGTGACCGGCCGGGCCTGAACGCCCGTCAGACTGGCTTCCGACTCCAGCAGGAACTGGCCCGACGCCACGACCTGCTCGCCGGCGGCGAGTCCAGCCAGGATCTCGGTCTTTCCCCCGGCCTCACGGCCGATCTGGACTTCCGCAGGCACAAAGCGGCCGCCGTCCTTGGCGAGCATGACGAGGGCGCGCTTGCCGGTCCGGATGACCGCTTCTGAGGGGACCAGCAGGGCCGATCGGGACTGACCGGCGAACTCGACCGCAGCGAACATGCCGGGCCGCAGACGTCCGTCTGGGTTGGCCAACTCAATGCGTGCCGTCAGGGTTCGGCTGGCCGTCTCGGCCTGAGGCAGAACCGCGGTGACCTGACCGCTGAAGGTTTCGCCCGGATAGGCCGCGAAGCTGGTCCTCACGGTTTGGCCCACACGGACCTGAGCAGACTGGGCTTCTGGCACCGCGGCGCTCAGCCAGATCCGGGCGAGGCCGTTCACTTCAGCGAGGGTTTGCCCGGCTGTGACGGTCATGCCAGCGCGCACACCCAGGGCCTTGATCACGCCGGCGCTGGGGGTGGTCACTGTTAATACGTCGCGCACCACGCCGCTTCGTTCCACCGCGGTGATCAGTTCAGGGGGCATGCCGAGCAGTCGGAGGCGATTTCGCGCCGCGCCGATCAAGGCTGGATCGCCCGTGCGAAGAACGGCCAGGAATTCGCCCTGGGCGCCCGCCCATTCCGGGATGAGCAGGTCGGCCAGGGGGGCGCCCGCAGCCACCACATCGGCCGGCGCTCGGCCGTAAACCCGCTGGACGAAGCCACCGGCCTTCGCCTGGACGATGGCCACGTCGCGGTCGTTGAACTCGATCGTACCCGTAGCGGTCAGGCCGCTTGGCAGGGATCCCATCTCGACGGTCGCCAGCCGCACCCCGAGATTCTGGGTGACGGCAGGGTCGATCTGCACTCCGCCCCCCCCGGCCTCCTCGTCGGCGTACTTGGGCACCAGCTGCATGTCCATGAACGGGGACTTGCCCGGCTTGTCGAACCGGTGGCTCGGCGCCATCGGGTCGTACCAATAGAGAACTTCGCGCTCCTCAGAAGCACCCTGGCCCATTCCAGGCACGACGCCTTCGCCCTTCAGGAGGTGGCCTGCGCTGAAGCCCAGACCGAGGAGAAGGGCTGCTGCGGCGGCGCCCAGGGCGAGCCTCGCCCGGTTGGATGTCGGAGGGGTCATGGGTTGTCGCTCCCGTAGGTGAGCACAATGCGGGCGCCGTCACGGGCGACCAGCGCCTCACGGTCCAACGCGGCAAGCTTGGTGTCGGCGAGGTCGGTGAACGCCTCGACAAGGTTGGAATAGTCGGCTCGGCCGGCGGAATAGCTGGCGATCTCCAGCTGCGCCATTTGCTCGGCGATGGGGACCAGCACATCCTTTGCGCGCAGCCACTGGTCATGATTGGCCGCGTAGGTGGCCAGATCGGCCTCAAGGGATGCGTCGAGTTCACGTCGCATGTCCGCCTCGAGCAGTCGGGCGCGGCTGGCCTGGGCGGTTCGCGCTGCGATCACGGGATCTTGCCGCTGGCTAGCGAACAGCGGCAGGCTGACGGTGACCGCGGCAGAGACCATGTCGCCAAACATCGGGTCACGACGACCGTACATGACCTCAACACCCCAGTCTGGGCGGCGGGCCGCGCGGGCCCCTGCGACGTCGGCTTTGGCGCGCTGCGTCGCCGCAGCAAGAAGTTGCAGCGCCGGATGGTCGGCAATCCTGGCCCGAAGGTCGGCGGGCTCGATCTCCGCGTATGGCGGTTCTCCGGCCGCCATCGGGTTCACGGCGCCTGTCCAGCGGGTGAGGCTGGCGCGAGCCTGGGTGACTTCGGCGACCAGCGCGCTGCGTCGGTTGTCGAACTCCGCCCTGAGCCGGGTCGGTTCAAGACCCGCCGCCGGCCGAGCCGACCCTGACTCGACGCCTGCTGACAGGCCCTCCCAGAGGGGCTTCAAACCGTCAACGAGCTGGTCGAGCACCGCGAGCCGACGCTCAGCATAGGCGAGGTCGATCCAGGCAAGCGCCGTGGCGACTCGCACCCGGCGGCGCTGCAGGTCTGTGTCAGCAATCGCCATCTGGGTCTCGGCTTGGGCGGTTGCGGTGGCGGCTCTGCGGCGTCCGGCGTTTGGGACCTCTTGCATCAGGCCGACCCGGGCCATGGTCATTTCGGCGGCGTCCCAGCGCCCCGCGTAGGGGCCTGAGACCGGGACGTTCTCCATCCCAAGGGAGAGCTTTGGGTCGGGCAACCGTCCCGCCGCCTGCTCTGTGGCTTGCGCAGCATCGATCCGGAGGGCGCTCGCCTGCAGGGTGGGCGCGGCGCTCTCGGCGAGTCGCAGGGCGGCGGCGTAGGTGAGGGGCTCAGCCTGAACGGTGCTTGCGAGCAGGGCGGCGGCCAGGGGAATCCACATTCGCATTTGATCTCGCTTGGCGGCGCGCCGAGCCTCGCGGCCGAACACTCGGCTACGGGACTGACGCCGACCGTGTTTCGGCAGACCCACGGGTCTGCTGAGCTGGTGAGGTGTGGGAAAAACGACGCCTTGTCGGCTGCCCCATCTGATGCGGCGTCGCTGGGCGACGGCGCGCAGGTGTGCAGGGCCGCAGGAACTGTCGGGGCGGTTTAGGAGATCTTCTTAGGCGGTCGCTTCAGGCCAGGTGGCGCAAAGGGATGGATGTCATCCTCCGCCCCCAGACCCATAGTGGCGCGGGCTGAACGCAATATCCAAAATCCTGGTGCGTTCGAAAGGGCGACGCTGACCCCATTCATTACGATGCAGTCCTGAGCGCAGGCCTCGCCATCACGGGCCGACGACTGCATGTCCTCGTCGCAGCAGTCGTGAGCAGCGCCGGTCATATCAACCGCCGCTTCGCTGGCGTGCATGGTGGCGCCCATCTCGGCATGCTCATGCACGCAACGCATCGCCGCGGCCGACGCCGCGGCTGGGCTAAGCAGAAGGCCGATGAGGGCCAGGGTCGCTAGCAGATGCCGCATGACGCGTGAAATATGGAGAGGAAGCGGGGCGATGTCATCCGATTTCCTGAACACATTGTCTGCCCGGCAATTGCAGGACCTTGGGAAGAACAGATTGCTTCTGCCCATGTGAGGTTGGTGCGCTCAAACTGCGCTGGCGTGAATGCTCTACGCCCGTTGCCTGGACGCGGTATCTGCCGCTTGAAAGAGCGCTCTTAGTTCCTTGGGGCCATCAGCTCGCCGATCAGATCCATCTCTGCGCCAAGGATCATTTCTGCTGAGCTACCTCTAGCCAATCTCGATCGGGTCGCCATTGACGTCGAACGCTGCGTATCGACCAACGCCGCCGACGTGGATCGCGTCGACCATGCCCTGTAGCGCCATCTCAATTTGCGCCTGGGTTGGCGGCTTCCCGTCTTGCCCCCCAAGGGCGGCGGCGAAGACGATTTGCCACGGTGGGCCGGCCAGCTGGGCCTGCGCAGCCAGGTCGGAAAAGCCAGTGAGCTCGGACGGCGCCTTGTCGACGCACATCAGTGGCGCAAGCGTGCCGCCGACGCCCGCCAAGAAGCGTTCACGCTGGGCTTTGGTCGCGTCGGCTGGCAGCTCAGCGGCTGTGAACACAAACAGCAGCTGTTGGAGGTCCGGCTGACTGGCGGCGACCTTGAGCAACTGGTCGAAATGCGAATCTGTCATTGGGTGCTGTCCTACGCTTGTTTGTGCGCCCCGTCCGCGCGGACCCTTATACGTTGGTGGCCCGGAGTATTCTCTCGGCTAGGCGCATGGGCGAAAATTGTTGAGGGTTGTGGCCGCCGATCCCACGGGTGGCTGGCGTCTCCGTCCCGAGGAAGAGATCAGCAGCGAGGCGGCCCGCTGCAGGCGCGGTTTGGACCCCATATCCACCAAGTCCGGCGAACCAGAAGAGGTCCGGTGCTCTCAAGTCCCAGCCGATCACCGGCAAGCGGTCGGGGGCAAAGCTGCGAAGTCCGGCCCAGCGGTGCTTGATCTGTTGCGGTTCGTAGCCCGTGGCCTGTTTCAGCCGGGCCACCGCCAGGGCGACGTCACCCGTTTCGGGCTGCGCGTCAGTCGGGGGCGATGGGGTCTCGTCACAGGGGCAGACCAGCAGGTCCTGGCCAAATGGCCGAAAATAGAAGCGGTCCTCTAGGTCCTTGATGATTGGACCGGCCAGCACCTGAGGGCGGGGCTCGGGCGGGTCCACCAGGACGACCGTGCGGCGATAGGCGGTGAGCCCCAGGGCCGGGAGACCAAGCGCGGCTGCGGTTTCGTCGGCCCAGGCGCCTGTAGCGTTGATCAGGGCTGAACAGCAATGCTCTTCGTCTTCGAGCCGCAGGCGCCAGATCTTTCCATCATGCCCAAGCATCTGCGCCTGGACGCCCAGTCTGAGCCCGGCGCCGTGGCGCATCGCGGTGGCGATCAGGCTCTGGTGCAACCCGACGGCGTCCAGTTCTCCGGTTCCCGTCTCCAGCCAAGCTGATCTGAGGCCCTGGGTCTTGAGCATGGGGCTCAAGGTGTGAATCGCCGCGGGGCTGACGGGCAGCGCCTTGGCGCTGGGCGCGGGGTTTGGCCGGCGGGAGATGTGCAGGACGTCGCGGGGCCTCAGCAGGGACGCCGCCCCGCCTGGGGGCGCCTCGAAATAGGGCCGGCTGGCCTCGGCCAGGGCGGCGATGATCGGCCCGCCATAGGACGGAATGAACATGCAGGTGGAGCGACCGCTGGCGTGGTGGCCGAGATGCGTCTCGTGCTCAAGGATCAGGAGGCTGACCCTGGGGGACAAGGCCGCGGCCAGGGCCGCGCCAGCCAGACCGCCACCAAGGATGATGGCCCCATAGACCTGTGACGTCACAGGGCGGCGGCAAGACGCATGCCCGCCGCGCCCTCCAGATAGCCATCGACCAGGGGACCTGGAAGATCACAGGAGCGGAGCTGCGCCAGCAGCCGCCCGCGGTCCCCGGTCTCGAAATAACGTCCATAGGCCGCGATTACGGCGGACATGTTGCACAGATGGGGCGACAGCCGCACGGCGCCGACGCCAGCGGCCTGCAAGTCGTCAGGGGACGCCGAGAGGGTGTGGACGCCGTGAGAGAGGGTCTGAATGCCGTTGATGCTCAGGAAAGGTTCGCCCTCAATCGTCGCCACCGCCTGACCGTCAGGGTCGCGATCGCAGACAAAGCGGCAGGTATCCTTGGAGAGACCCGCCTGTCGGGCGTGATGGCAGCGCGCTGAGAGCGCGAGGGGCAGGCGGCCAAAGCCGAACAGCTCAACCTGGAGATCGGGGCAGGCGCGGTGGATCTCTCCGATGGCGGCCAGGGATAGCTCGATATTGGGGCACAGGCGTTCACAGCCGCGGTCGACCAGGAACCGGGCGGCCGAGCCGTTGTAGATGTTGAGCAGCGGCCCCGCGACGAAGCTGCGGCCCGCAGGCAGCAGGCTCAAGGCGGCGATATCGTTGAGTTCTAGCAGGGAGGGCTCATCCTGCTGCGTGATACCCTGAAGCAGGCGTCGGTCCCTGGGGGTGGCGATCAGGCCAAGGGTGGACCAGACCACCTCCTTGCCGGCGTCGCGCAAGACGTCTGCCGCCGCCAGCAGGGTTGCGGCGGCCAGCGGTTCGCGCTTTCCGCACACGACCTCACCAAGATAGACCCGCCTGACCAGGGGTTCGCGGGACATCCGCTCGTAGAAGCCGGCGATATCCTCCGGCGCCCAGTTGAACAGCAGGGGGCCCAGGGTGATCTCGAGGCTCATTTCACCGCCACCGCTTGTTGTAGGCGCCCTGGGTCTCGCGCCCGCCTTCGGCCAGGTCGGTCAGCATGTGCTCGTAGGGCGCGGTGCTTTCGCCGCGATCGAGGGCGTCAATGGCCTTGCGGAAGGCGCGGGTGACCCGGGCGACATAGGCCTTGCCGCGCTGGCGCCCTTCGATCTTGACCGCCGTGACCCCGGCCTCGCCCAGACGGGCGAGCAGGCCCATGGCGTTGAGACTGGTGGGTTCCTCGAACAGATAGGCAGCCTCGCCATCGGCGGCAAAACGCCCCTTGCAGAGGGTCGGATAGCCGGCGGTGGCGCCAGTTGGAGTCTTGTCTAACGCCAGGCCAGACAGGCGCGACACCATGCCTTCTGCCGTGCGCTCGAAGCTGACCGCCTCGGGCGGCGAACATACGCCAGAGAGGTTGGGCGACTGGCCGCTGACATAGGATGAGAGGGCGCACCGGCCTTCGGTCATCACGCAAAGCCCGCCAAAGACGAAGGCCTCGATCTCGGCCGACGACTCCTTGATCAGTTCGGCGATCTCGGGGGCGGACATGACCCGGGGTACGACGACCCGCCGGACGCCAAATGTCTCCACATAGAACCGGATGGCTTCGGGTGTGTTGGCCGCCGCCTGCACCGACAGGTGCAAGCGCATGGTCGGACTGAGCTCACGGACATGGGCCAGGACAGCGAGGTCGGCGGCGATGATCGCATCGGCGCCCGTCGCGATCGCGGTCTTCGCTGAGTCCCGCCAGCGGTCCTCTCCGCCAGCCCGGGCGAAGGTGTTGATGGCCACCAGCACCTTCGAGCCCCTGCGATGGGCGAAGTCCACAGCGCGCGCCAGTTCCGTGGCATCGAAGTTGAGACCGGGAAAGTTTCGCGCATTGGTCTCGTCGCGCAGGCCGCAATAGACGCTGTCGGCGCCGGCCTCGACGGCCGCCTCCAGCATGGCCGGCGACCCCGCTGGACAGACGAGCTCAATGGACCCCATGGGGCTTTCCTCCATTGCGTCTGGCCGCGCGGCGCCAGTCGACGATTCGATGCAAGATAGGATCAAGACCTGGAGCCAGAGGCGCCGGGACCAAGAGATCGGCGAGGCGAAGATCGGCCGCCTCCAGGGCGTTGTGGAGGGCCAGCACCGCCCCGGTGTCGCCGGTCACCGTCAATTCTCCGGCGAAGAAGGTGGAGTCGGCATCGGCTGAGCCGTCGAAGAGGGCTAGAAGGTCAACGAATTCGCCGGCGATTACAGCGACATAACCCAGAGGTCGCGGTGTTCTGCGAACGAGCTTCACTGTCCCGCCATGCTTGGTGAGGGTCAGGGCGAAGGCGACCGGCAGGTCCTCTGGATCAATCAGATAGGGGCGCCCCTGATAGGGTCCCAAGCGCCCGAAGGCATTGGCTGAGCGCCGCCAGGCTCGCTTGACCGCGAGGTTCAGCAGCATCTCCACAGGCGGGCGGAGAACTAGCGCCAGGTCGATCAGAACGCGCGCGTCCAGGCGCTCTTCTAAGGGGTGCATCATCGGCCTTTCCGGGCGAGAACAGGCGCCCGGAGCAGGTCTACGGTGAGGTGAAATGACGACGAATGCCGTCTATCAACGCCCCCCCCGTCTTTGATCAGCCTGGAGACTTCAAACGGTCATTCGCTCAGGTTGGTTTGGCCAAGCTTCGAGCTGGGCCTTACCCCGGCCACGCATCTCTTCCGGTGCATGATTGTCGATCAGCGCATCAGGCTTCGCCAGGCGTTTTAGGACAACGGGCCTGCCGATCGTCACGAGCGGACCGTTCACCACCACCCCATAGTCGGCGAGGCTTGCGAAAGCGCGGGACAGGTTCTCGGGGGTCATGCCCAGCAATGACGCCAGGACGCGCTTCTCGTGCGGCAGGGTGATGGTCTCAACATCGCCCTGGCGTACGCGTTGGGTGATCAGATAGTTGGCCAACCGTTCGATCCCACCACGGAGCTTCTGGCTCTTCATGGATCGAACCAGGCCACGGTAGCAGCCGGCAAGCTCCTGGGAGACGCCGAACCCGAAGGCGGCGTCCTCTTGCATCACCCGGCGAAGGGTCTCACCCGAAATCATCAGGATGTCGGATCGGTCACGAGTCGTGGCGCTCATCAGGGCGCTCGTGTCCAAGACGACGGCGGCGAGAATAAAGGTCGATAGGGGACCCAGCAGGGCGAGGATGGTCTCTTTGTCATTCCAAGTGCCGGAGAGTTCGACCGTCCCGTCGAGAACAATGTAAAGAAAATCAACGCTATCGCCTTCGGTGAGCAGGGTTGTCCCCGCCGGAAAGCGTTGAAGGAAGGCCCCCTGGATCAGGCGACGGAACGTATCGTCACTGGCCGTTTTCAGAAACGGCAGCTCCCTGACGCGTTCGAGATCGACCTCTTTGATCGGCATCCATGTTCCTCCACGGGGCAAGACCATGACGCCCTGGCATGTTCCATCCTTGATCTATGTCAGGGGTGGCCTGGCTGGGGTGCGGCCAATTGGCCAACATTGCCAGCCAGGTCGCCTGGCGTGTTCAGGTTGAGGAAGGCCTGGCCGCGCGGATCCTCCCAAACGACCTGACGGCAGTTGAGTTCAGCAAGCAGGCCCCGGAGCGACCTGCGGCCTGAACGGGCATAGCGCAACAGGGGCTCAAGGGCCTCAACACGCCACAGGGTGCAGGTGGGGTGGCCCTGGCGGCTGTCTCCTGCCGAGGCGGCGAGGGCCCCGGGGTCCCGCACAAGCGCCATCTCCAGCCTTGTGTAAAGGTCATCGGGGAGATGGGGCGTATCGCATGGGATCGTCAAAACGTGGGCGGTCCCGATCCGCGCGCCGTGGGCCAAGCCGCTGGCCACCCCGGCCAGGGGGCCTTCGATGTCCGGTGAGTCAAACAGCAGCTGAACCGGCGGGAGTCCATTGGCCTGCCGCCGCTCGCGAACTGACAAGGCCACGTGACTGGCGAAGCTAGCGGCCAAGGACAATGCGTGTTCGCCTAGGGCGCGGGCCTGATAGAGGCGCTGGGGCTTATCGCCCCCCATGCGACGACCAGACCCACCGGCCAGCACCACGCAGAGTCTCATCGATGTTTCCCTGCGACCGCGCCACGGGAATTGTTGGTCTTCGTCTCCCACAGGGCTCGCGCTCGCTCTACTCGCCCGACGGACACTTCCAGATCACGCAGCAATCCATCCTGGATAGAGTAGATCCAGCCGTGAACCTCGAGAGGCTGCTTCTTGCGCCAGGCGTCCCTCACGAAGGGATTGGCGGTGATCTGGCGCACCTGTTCGATTACGTTGCGCTCGCAGAGATCGTTCACCCGGGCCTCGGGATCAGTGATCAAGGAGAGTTCGTGCTCGCAGCGCCACGAGAGGCTTCTGACCGGGGTCAGCCAGTGGTCGATCAGGCCGTGGCGCTCGTCGGAGAGGGCGGCTCGGACGCCGCCACAGCCATAGTGGCCACAGACAATCACATGGCGCACCTTCAGGACTTCGACGGCGAACTGGAGCACCGAAAGGAAATTCGCGTCCTGCGGTGGCGCGAGATTGGCCACGTTCCGGTGCACGAACAGCTCCCCGGGGTCGAGGCCGACGATCTCGTTGGCGGGCACCCGGCTGTCTGAGCAGCCAATCCAGAGATAGGAAGGGGCCTGCTGGCTCGCCAAGCGCCGGAAGTACTCCGGATCGACCCGAGTACGGGTCGCCGCCCAGTGGATGTTGTTGTCGAACAGCTCCGAGATCATGGCTGGGCCTCGAGGACGAGGCCCCGCCTTGCGGCCAAGCGGCGGCTCAACGCCGTTAGGTCGGCCGCCGTCAGTCTCAGGCGAGCGATCGGCAGAACCACGGCGTTCTCCAAGGCCAAATGGCGCAGCTCGTGTCGGGCGAAGGCGAGGAGCACTGATTTCGCCTCTGGATCGAGGCCCGGCGCCCGCTGAGATTTCAGCGCGGACTCCAGGCGTTCCCGGACGACCTGCGACTGGGTGACATCAGCGCGGTGCTCTGCGGACAGCCGCCCCAGGACATTCTCGATTTCGTCTTCAGGCAGAGCCCGGCGTCTCAGCAACGGGAAGAGGTCTTCCTCTTCGTCAATCACATGCAGCGCGAGATCGTAGCGGATGAAGTCGACGATCTGGCTGATGGGGTTGGCGTGGAAGACATGGCTGGCAGCCACCTCCTCGATCATCCGACAGAGCTGCCTGTGGCGATAATGCTCGGCGAAGAACCAGTCGAGGGGCTCGTGCAGCAACTCTCGGGGGATGTCTTCAATGTCCGCAGGCGGGGCGCTGGGCATGACCGGCCCTCCAATGATGCTCAATAGCGATAGTCGAGGCTGATCCACACCTTGGTGCGATCGCCGTAGGTGGGGCGATCGCCGTCAAACCAAGCCAGCTTGGTTTCGAACGAAAGGCGAGGTGTGAGAGGCGCTGCCGCCAGGAGATCAAGCTCCGTACCGTAGTCATCCCCGCCACCGGGAACGGTGAACCGGTGGATGGCCGCCGCTAAACGGACGGGCGGCAGGCCTTCCGGGCGCCAGGTGGCGCCGACCTTGGCGTTGAGATCCTGGACGCCTTCCGGCGGCGTGATCAGGAAGACGTCGGCCCACCCCTGAAAGGCATGGAGTGTGGCCAGGGGTGTTGCAAAGCCGCGGCCGCCGTCCCCATCAAGGCGCTCGAGCATGACGCTTCCCCAGCTGTCCTGTTGGCGGAGGCCAAGACTGAGCGAGGCATAGTCCAGGCCGAAGTCGGCAGGGTTGCCCCCGTGGTCGGCCTGCCGTGCATAGGCGACCTCGAGGCTGCCTTTCAGCCCGGTGTCTGACAGGGGGCGTTCCATCCGGAGACTTGCACCTAAGGTGACGCTGGACTGGGCGGGCGCGTTGGCGAAGTCGAGCCATTCCCCATGGACGGTCAGATGGCCCCAGGCCGGCTTCCAATCGGCCTGGGCAAGATGACTGTCTGAGCGCCAGGCGCCCTGCGGATGATCATCGCCGAAGACGCGCTGAACGCGATCCACATAGGCGTAGGTCAGCGCCAGATCGGGCCTCGGCTTGAAGTCGAGCCGGGCGGCGTCGAAGGTCTGCTCGTTCTGTCGAAAGCCGACATTGCCCACGAATCGGGCCGACCCCAGGATGATCCGCTGGCGACCGACGACGGCGGCGGTCTTGTCGCCCTTCCATGTCAGCTGCAGCCGATTGAGCTCGGTTGTCTCTGGATCCGGAACGATAGGGTAGATGGTCTTCCCATTGGTGGTGGAGTTGTACTCCTCGCCAAGGGCCACCACGTTCTCGCCCTCGATGAGGAGTTGAACGCCCTTCCAGGGGGCGGTCTCGAAGCCAAGCCGCGTGCGTAGGGTCAGCGCCGAAGCGGTATTGGGCAGGCCGCTTTGATCAACCGCCTCATGCCGAAGGCGGCTTTCCAAGATGATCGTGGGGGGATCGGCAGCGCGCGCGAACCCCGGAGCGGCCAGGGTCATCAGACTGAGCAGGACAGGGGCCAACCGCATAGCTTATCTCCGTTTGATAAGGGTGTAGGTGTGCTTGCGCTCAGGCTTGGGGGTGAGCCGCGCCTTCAGCAGCGAAGCCATCGCCGCAAGCGCCGGATCTGCGGCCCCTTGGGTGGCGGAAATGAGCTGGGTCCAAGATTCATCATTGGCGTGATCGACGAAGTGTCGGACCGCTCGGCGCACGAAGACGGCGACCTGAAGATTCTCGCTCGCCGCTGCGGCCTTGACCCGGCTGGCCAAGTCCATGTCCGTCGCATCCATCCAGGCTTCAAGCCGGTCGGCGGAGGCGCCGTCCGAAAGCAATGCGCCGAGGGACGGGGCACCTTGGGAGAACCGCCCATCCTGCGTCAGGCTAAAGGCTACGCCTTCGGCTCGGGCGCGGTCGGCGAGCTGGGCGACATAGCGTGCCGCCGCCGCCGTCCAGGCTCGGCTCTCGAGATGTAGCCTAATCTTGTCCTCAACATACTCGAACGGGAGCGCTCTGCCTTCGATCCGGCGCTCAAGCTTGAGAACGTGCCAGCCGAAGCGCGAGCGGACTGGCGTCGGCAGAATTTCCCCAGGTTTGAGGCCCGCGAGCGCGCGCTCGACCTCAACCACGAGGTCGCCTGGACCGAGTTGGCCGAGCGAGCCACCCACCGCTCCAGAGGGACAGTCGGAAGACGTCTTTGCAAGTTCACCAAACCGGTCCGGCCTGATCGCGAGTTGATCGAGCGTGGCCTCCACCGTTTGCCGAGCAGACTCCCATCCCTCCGCGTCATCGGACTTCGGCTCAATGAGAATATGCGCGGCTTCGACTAGCACGGGCGTCGAGAAGCGCTGACGCTGTGCGTCGTAGACGCGTCGGCATTCGGCTTCGCTTGGGACTTCGATCTCGACTTCTGCGTCAAGTGTGGCGCGGATAAGCGCCTCCTCGCATGTCTCTTCACGGCCATTGTCGTCCAGCAGCGGCTGAGCTTCCAGACCAAGTTCATCGGCCCTGTGGAGAAGCAGGGCCCTGACCGCCAGCGCCTTTCCCGCGGCGATGCGGGCTTCCATCGGACTTGCGCTCGGATGATGCTGGGCCTCCTCGGCGATGAGGAACTCCGGGATTTCGACGCCTTCGACAACGAGGGTGCTGGTCATGGCGTCACTCGGCGGCCTTGAGGGCTTCGGGGCGGACGGCTTGGATTGGTGCGCTGCGCGCCGCAGGCGATACCGGCACAGTCGGATAGACAGGCGCGGCGGCGACCCGACGCAGGGGCAGTGCGCGCTTGGTGCGCACCAACTGCCAGCCGCGCCGATTCAGGTACCAGATCGGGGCCGAAAGCATGTGGACAAGGCGGGTGAACGGAAAGACCAGCAGGATGGTCATCCCCAGCACCAGGTGGGCCTTGAAGATCGGATGCACGTCGGCGACGTAGGCCGCCACGCCCGGCCGGAAGGTGAAAACCCCCTGCGCCCAGCTCATGAACTTGACCATCTCATGGCCGTCCAGGTGTCCAGCGGACAGGGGAATGGTCGCCAAGCCCAGGATCAATTGGGCCAGCAGCAGGACGAGGATGGCGGTGTCGCCGAAGCTGGAGGTAGCCCGGATCCGTGGGTCAAACAGCCGACGATGCAGTAGCAACAGGCCGCCGACGAGGCAGAGGGTCCCGGCGAAGCCGCCGGCGACAATGGCCAGAATCTGCTTGGCGCCGTGCGACACGCCCAGGGCGTCGAACACCCAGATCGGAGTGAGCAGGCCTATGAAGTGGCCGCCAAAGATGGCCAGTATTCCGACGTGGAAGAGTACGGATCCCAAGACCAGCTGCTTGCGGCGTAGGAGCTGGGACGAGCCAGTGCGCCAAGTATATTGTTCACGATCAAAGCGGAGGACCGAACCCAGCACAAGGACGGCCAGCGCAATGTAGGGAAAAACCCCGAACAGAAATTGATTTAGGAGTTGCATGGCGGTCCTCAGGCGTTAGCGGCGGTACGGCGCGGCTGACGGCCAGGCTCGGCCATCATCGCATCGACGAGAGCGGTGGCCTTCGGGCAGCCCACGTCGGAGGGGCCGAAGGTGACGGCGGTCTCCGCCCAGGCCTTATCGATGGCCTCCAGGTCGTTGGGATCCTCGTCGGGCTCGCTCAAGAGTGCGGCCAGTGCGCCCGGGTCGGCGGCCTGCGAGGCGAGCTTACCGAGCGCGCCGAAGATGGCGCGATAGGCGCTGCCCCGCGACTTCAAGCGCTCGCCCATGGCGTCCAGGACGTGCGTCGCCTCCCCCAGCAGCGAGGCGGCCTGGGGGTCGGGCAGGGTGGAGAGGAACTCAAGGAACACGGGCAGGAAATCGGGCAGTTCGTTGGCCGATAGGTGCAGGTCGTGGGCGCGATAGAGTTCGGCCAGGGCGACCATGGCCTCGCCGCGGTCGCGGCTTTCGCCATGAACGTGCTCATAGAGGTTGAGCGATAGCGACCGGGTGCGATCGAAGAGCTCGGTATACCCTTCCTGCAGGTCATAGATGTCGCCGCTAGAGATCTGATCAACGAGGCGTCCCAGGGCCTTACGGATCGTCTTCGGAACCATGGCCTCGGCCTCAATGAGCGCCAGGGCCGCGGGGGCGAGCCGCTGCAGATCAGGGGTCGGATAGGTGAGCAGGTGCGCAAGCGCCTGATACGTGCGGGCCATGGGTCAGGCCTCCATCGGAGTTTTGGCGCGGCTGCGCTTGTTGGGTCCAAAAAGGCCGAGTTCCGTGCGTCCGCCGGAGCACCCGTTGCCGAACGAGAAGCCGCAGGAGCCGCGCATATCGTAGGCGTCCTCCGCCACCTCGCGGTGGGCGGACGGGATGACGAAGCGGTCCTCGTAATTGGCGATCGCCAGGTAGCGGTACATCTCGTCGATCTGGGCGGCGGAGAGTTCGACGCTTCCCGCCAGTTGGTGGTCGATGACGCCCTCGATGGTCTTGGCGCGCATGTACCCGCGCATGGCCAGCATGCGCCTCAGGGCCAGCTCGATCGGCGCCTCGCGGCCGGCGGTCAACAGGTTCGCGAGGTACTTCACCGGAATCCGCAGCGAGTGGACGTCAGGCATTTCGCCATCCATCTCGATGGCGCCTGCAGCCGCTGCGTTCTGGATCGGCGAGAGCGGCGGTACGTACCAGACCATCGGCAGGGTTCGGTATTCGGGGTGGAGCGGGAAGGCGATCTTCCAGTCGATGGCCATCTTGTAGACGGGGCTCTGCCGAGCGGCGTCGAGCCAAGCTTCCGGTACGCCGTCGGCGCGCGCCTGCGCGATCACCTTTGGATCGGAGGGGTCTAGGAATATGTCGAGTTGGGCTTGGTACAGGTCCTGGTCATCAGGCGTGCTGGCCGCGGCCTCGATCTGGTCGGCGTCATAGAGCAGGACGCCGAGGTAGCGGATGCGCCCGACGCAGGTCTCCGAGCACACCGTCGGCTGACCGACCTCGATGCGCGGGAAACAGAAGGTGCACTTCTCGGATTTCCCGGATTCCCAGTTGTAATAGATCTTTTTGTAGGGGCAGGCGGAGACGCACATGCGCCAGCCTCGGCACTTGTCCTGGTCGATTAGGACGATGCCGTCCTCCTCACGCTTGTAGATCGCGCCTGAAGGGCAGGCCGCCACGCAGGTGGGGTTGAGGCAGTGCTCGCACAGCCTCGGCAGATACATCATGAAGGTGTTCTCGAACTGGCCGTAGATCTCCTTCTCCACGCTGTCGAAGTTGTAGTCGGCCGAACGCGTGGCGAACTCCCCCCCTAGGATTTCCTCCCAGTTCGGGCCCCGCTCGATCTTCTCCATCCGCTGGCCTGTGATCTTCGAGCGTGGCCGCGCGGTCGGAAACGCCTTCATCTCCGGCGCCGTCTGCAGATGGCCGTAGTCGAAGTCGAAGGGTTCGTAGTAGTCGTCGATCTCCGGCAGGTCGGGATTGGCGAAGATCTTCGCCAGAATTCGCCACTTTGCGCCCATCTTGGGCTCAATCTTGCCGTTGGCCTTCCGAGTCCATCCACCGTTCCAGCGCTTTTGGTTCTCCCAGTCCCGGGGGAAGCCGACGCCAGGTTTAGTCTCCACGTTGTTGAACCAAGCGTATTCTACGCCCTCGCGATTGGTCCACACGTTCTTGCAGGTCACTGAGCAGGTGTGACACCCGATGCATTTATCGAGATTCAGCACCATGCCGATCTGGGCGCGGACTTTCATTGGGCGAAATCCTTGGTGTTGAGGGTTTCTTCGAGCCAGTCGACCTTGGTCATCTTGCGAAGCACGACAAATTCGTCGCGGTTCGCACCGACGGTCCCGTAGTAGTTGAAGCCGTAGGCGAGTTGGGCGTAGCCGCCGATCATGTGCGTCGGCTTCAGGACCGTGCGGGTGACCGAGTTGTGAATGCCGCCACGCTTGCCGGTGATCTGCGACCCCGGCGTATTCACGATCTTTTCCTGGGCGTGATACATGAAGGTCGTGCCTTCACGGATGCGCTGGGACACTACGACGCGCGCCGTCAGAGCCCCGTTGGCGTTGAAAGCCTCCACCCAGTCATTGTCGATCAGACCCGCCTTCTTGGCGTCGACCTCGGAAATCCAGATGACTGGGCCCCCGCGGTTCAAGGTGAGCATCATCAGGTTGTCGGAGTAGGTCGAGTGGATGCCCCACTTCTGGTGGGGGGTGATGAAGTTCAGGACGATCTCAGTCTCGCCGTTGGGCTTTGCGCCTTGGACGTAGGTGGTCTTCAGGTCGATCGGCGGACGGTAAACGCAGAGCGCCTCGCCGAACGCCCGCATCCACTCATGGTCCTGGTAGAGCTGCTGGCGCCCGGTGAGGGTCCGCCAAGGGATCAGCTCGTGGACGTTGGTCCAGCCGGCGGTGTAGCAGACCTTTTCGCTCTCAATGCCGGACCAGGTCGGCGAGGTGATGATCTTGCGCGGCTGGGCCAAGAGATCGCGGAAACGGATCTTCTCGTCTTCCTTGGGCAGGGCCAGATGGGTGTGCTCGCGGCCCGTCTGCTTTTCAAGCGCCGCCCAGGCCTTGACCGCCACCTCGCCGTTGGTCTCGGGCGCCAGCATCAGGATGGTTTCGCACGCGTCGATGTCCGTCTCGATCTTCGGCATGCCCTGGGTCTGGCCCTCTTGGAGGACCTTGCCGTTTAGCTCGGCAAGTAGATCGACCTCGTGTTCGGTCTTCCAGCCGATGCCCTTGCCGCCATTGCCGCTCGCCTTGAGTAAAGGTCCCAATGCGGTGAAGCGCTTGAACGTGTTCGGGTAGTCCCGTTCAACGACTGTGATCTGGGGCATGGTTTTGCCCGGGATCGCTTCGCACTCACCCTTGGACCAATCGCGGACGTCGAACGGTTGGGCCAGTTCGGCGGCGCTGTCGTGTTGGATGGGCGTGAGAACGACGTCCTGCTCGACGCCCAGGACTTCCGGGGCGACCGCGGAAAACTGCTTGGCGATCGCCTTGAAGATTTCCCAGTCCGACTTCGACTCCCACGCCGGGTCCACAGCCGCCGACAGCGGGTGGATGAACGGGTGCATGTCGGAGGTGTTGAGGTCGTTCTTCTCGTACCAGGTGGCTGTCGGCAGCACGATGTCGGAGTAAACGGCCGTGGTCGACATCCGGAAATCCAGGGTGACCAGGAGGTCGAGTTTTCCCTCCGGCGCCGCTTCGTGCCACTTCACATCGTTGGGCTTGCGCCGGCCGTCTTCGCCGAGGTCCTTGCCCTGCACTCCGTGGCTTGCGCCCAACAGGTGCTTCAGGAAGTACTCGTGACCCTTGCCGGATGAGCCCAGCAGGTTGGAGCGCCAGATGAACATGTTGCGCGGCCAGTTGGCCGGGTCGTCTGGGTCCATGCAGGACATCTCAAGATCGCCGCTCTTCAGCTGGGCGAGCGCGTAGGCCTTTGCGTCCTGGCCAGCCGCGGCCGCGGCGTTGGCGACCTCAAGCGGGTTTGTTTTCAGCGCCGGCGCCGAGGGCAGCCAGCCCATCCGTTCGGCCTTGGCGTTGAAGTCGATCATCGACCCGTCCCAGACGCCTTCAGGGGCGGTGGGCGAGAGGATCTCGCTCATTTCGACGGTCTCGTAGCGCCACTGGTCAGAGTGGGCGTAGAAGAATGAGGTCGAGTTCTGCTGCCGCGGCGGCTTGACCCAGTCTGTGGCGAAGGCCAGAGGCGCCCAGCCAGTCTGCGGCCGCAGCTTCTCCTGGCCGACATAGTGCGCCCAACCGCCGCCGGTCTGGCCGACGCACCCGCACATCACCAGCATATTGATGACAGCGCGGTAGTTCATGTCCATGTGGAACCAGTGGTTCATCGCCGCGCCGATGATCACCATCGACTTGCCGTCGGTCTTTTCAGCGTTGCCGGCGAAGCCGCGGGCGACGGCGACGATCTGATCCTTCGGCACCGAAGTGATGGCCTCGGCCCACGCCGGCGAATAGGGCTGCACGTCGTCGTAGTCGGCCGGCATATGATCGCCACCGAAGCCCTGGTCGACGCCGTAATTGGCGAGGAACAGGTCATAGACGCAGGCCACCAGGGTCTCGCCCTCCGGCAGTTTCATGCGCTTGACCGGCACGTTGCGGACTAGAACGTCCGGGTGGTCCGTCATAGCGAAGCCGTTGGTGGCCGCGCCGCCGAAATACGGGAAGCGCACGGCGGCGACCTCGTCGTGGACACCTTTCAGGCCGAGGCGGAGCGAGGTCTCGCGGCCAAGGCCGTCCTTCTCCTCAAGGTTCCACTTGCCGTCCTCGCCCCAGCGGAAGCCGATCGAGCCGTTGGGCACGATCACTTCGCCCGTCGCCTCGTCGAGCGCGACGGTCTTCCACTCGGGGTTGTTGGTCTCGCCTAGGGCCTGGTCGAACTCAGCAGCCCGCAGCAGGCGCTCGGGCACATACGCCCCGTCCTGCGGCGCCAGCCGGACCAGCATCGGCAGGTCGGAATACTTGCGCAGGTACTCACGGAAGTAGGGCACCTGCCGGTCGACGTGAAACTCCTTGAGGATCACGTGGCCGAACGCCAGGCCGAGCGCCGCGTCGGTGCCCTGTTTTACGGCCAGCCACAGATCGGAGAACTTCGAGGCCTCTGAATAATCAGGGCAGATCACCACCGACTTGGCCCCACGATAGCGGGCCTCGGTGTAGAAGTGGGCGTCAGGCGTCCGCGTCTGCGGAACGTTGGATCCCCACAGCATGATGAAGCTGGAATTGAACCAGTCCGCGCTCTCGGCGACGTCAGTCTGCTCGCCCCAGGTCTGGGGCGAGGCCGGGGGCAGGTCGCAGTACCAATCGTAGAACGACCCGCAGACGCCGCCGATCAGCTGCAGGTAGCGCGCGCCGGCTGCGTAGGAGACCATCGACATGGCCGGGATCGGCGAGAAGCCGAAAATCCGATCAGGCCCCCAAGCCTTGATGGTGTGCGCATTGGCGGCCGCGATGATTTCAGTCACCTCATCCCAGGTGGCGCGGATAAAGCCGCCGGCGCCGCGCATGGTCACATAGGAGGCGCGCTGGGACGGGTCGTTCTGGATCGAGGCCCAGGCCGCCACCGGGCTGAGTGTCGCGCGGGCCTTGCGCCACAGTTTCAAAAGGCGCGAGCGGATCAGCGGATACTTCACCCGGTTCGCGGAATAGAGGTACCAGCTGTAGCTCGCGCCGCGGGCGCAGCCGCGCGGCTCATGGTTCGGCAGCTCCGGACGGGTGCGGGGGTAATCGGTCTGCTGGGTTTCCCAGGTGACGATCCCGCCTTTCACGTAGATCTTCCAGGAACACGAGCCGGTGCAGTTCACCCCGTGGGTGGAGCGCACGACCTTGTCGTGCTGCCAGCGGTCCCGGTAAGCCTGTTCCCAGCTGCGGTCGTCGTCGTTGAGCACCCCGTGACCGTCGGAGAAGAGTTCGGTCTTGCGCGTGAAGAACGCCAGGCGGTCGAGCGTATGGCTCATTGGGCGGCTCCGAGAATTGAAGGTTGTTGGGGGCCGTGCAGCATGGAGGTCTTGCGGCCGTAGAAGACCCAGTTCACCGCGACGCAGCTGAGATAGAAGGCCAGGAAGATCAGGAGGGCGGTCTCAGGCCCGCCGGTCGCCTTGAGCGACTCTCCGAAGAGCTTGGGGATCACAAAGCCGCCGTAGGCGCCGATGGCCGACGAGAAGCCGACGATGGCCGCCGACTCCATGTCGGAGGCCTTGAGGCGGGCCGCTGCATCGGCTTTAGGCATCAGCCGCGGCATGTCGCTCCGCATGATCGCGGGGATCATCTGGAAGGTTGATGCATTGCCGATGCCGGTCCAGGCGAACAGCCAGATGAAGCTGGCGAAGAAGAGCGTGAACGAAGGCTCCGCGCCCCAGGCGCCAATGCTGTAGAGCACCGCACCCACGCCCGCAGCCATGGCCAGGAAGACCCAGTGGGTGACGTGCTCGCCGCCAAATTTGTCTGAGACCCAGCCCGTCAGCGCGCGCGCCGCGGCGCCGACCAGGGGGCCAAGGAAGGCGTATTGAAGGCTGTTCACCTCGGGGAACAGGGTGCTCATGAGCAGCGGAAACGCCGCTGAGAATCCGATGAAGGAGCCGAAGGTCCCCAGATAGAGGTAGCACATGATCCAGTTGTGCTTGCGCTTGAAGACCACGGCCTGACTGGAGAAGGAGGCCTTGGCGGAGGCGATGTCGTTCATCCCGACCCAGGCGGCGACCGCGGCGGCGATGATGAACGGGATCCAGACGAAGCCTGCGTTTTGGAGCCACAGTTGGCTCCGGACTTCGCCGTCCAGGGCGACCTGCGGCGCGCCGACCACGGGGGCGAAGGCGCCGGCTGCGATCACGACAGGCACCAGGAATTGCATGACGCTGACGCCGAGATTGCCGAAGCCCGCATTGAGGGCCAGCGCATTGCCCTTCTCAGCCTTCGGATAGAAGAACGAGATATTGGACATGGACGAGGCGAAGTTGCCGCCTCCAAGTCCACACGCCAAAGCCAGTCCGACGAATACCCAGTAAGGGGTCTCCGGTTGCTGAACGGCCAAGCCAATGCCGACCGCCGGGACCAGCAGCGAAAGGGTGGAAATCGTAGTCCAGAGCCGTCCGCCAAGGATCGGCACGAGGAAGCTGTAGAAGATCCGCAGGGTGGCGCCGGAGAGCGCGGGCAGAGCCGTCAGCCAGAAGAGCTGGTCGGTGGTGAAGGCGAAGCCGATGAGCTTCAGCTTGGCCACCACCATCGACCACACCATCCAGATGGCGAAGGCCAGAAGCAGGTTCGGAACGCTGATCCAGAGGTTGCGGCTGGCGATCGACCGGCCGGTGGCCTTCCAGAACTCGGGTTCCTCAGGGCGCCAGTCTGTGAGGACGTGGCGGGCGGGTTTTGCCGAAGACATGGCTTCTGGCCCTTTCGAGTATCAGCGCGCGGTCGGCGCAACGGCGCCAGGCGCAGAGGTGGGATTGGGGATCATGCCGGCCATTTCAGGCAGGGCAGGCAGGTCGCGCAGTTGCGGGGCGGACCTCTGTTCCATTCGACGGATGGCGAAGTGCATCCAGGTCAGCGCGGTCGCCACCAGGATGAAGAGCAGCATGAAACAGCTGGTCCATATGCCGGTGAGATCATTCAGCGCGCCGAAGACGATGGGCAGGATGAAGCCGCCCAGGCCGCCGACCATGCCTACCAGGCCGCCGACGGCCCCGACGTGGCCGGGATAGTAGACGGGGATGTGCTTGTAGACGGCAGCCTTGCCCAGGCTCATGGCGAAGCCGAGGACGAAGATCAGGACGACGAAGGGGAGAAGACCTGTCGACAGGCTAAACCTGATGGGTCCGTTGATACCGTCGACGACATACTGCGTCGCCGGGTAGGAGAGCAGGAAGGTGCAGATCACGCTGAGGCTGAAGGTGATGTACATCACGCGCCGGGCGCCGATCTTGTCCGAGAGCCAGCCGCCAAACACCCGAAAGAGTGAGCCTGGGATCGAGTAGGCTGCGGCCAGCATGCCGGCGGCCTTGATGTCCAAGCCGTAGACGCCAACCAGATAGCTCGGCAGCCACAGGGCCAGGGCCACGAACGCGCCGAAGACAAAGAAGTAATAGAGGGCGAAGCGCCAGACCTGCAGCTTGCGGAGGGGGGTGAGCTGCGCTCCAGCGCGGGCGGGCTTCTCGCCCGAGGCCCGACGCGCAATAAGCTCTGGGTCATCGCGGGTGACCAGGAAGTTCAGGATGGCGATCCCCGCCAGGGCGAGCGCCCAGATTTGCGCCACGGCTTCCCACCCCAGGGCGACCATAACAAACGGAGCGGCGAACTTGGTGACGGCTGAGCCAACGTTGCCGGCGCCGAAGATGCCCAGGGCGGTGCCCTGGCGTTCCTTGGGGAAGAACTTGGCCACATAGGTCACGCCGACGGAGAAGGCGCCCCCAGCGATGCCGACTCCAAGGGCCGCGATCAGGAACTGCAGGTAGGTCTCGGCATAGGATAGGAGGAAGGTGGCCGCTGCTGCGGCAAGCATGACGGCCAGATTGACGATGCGGCCGCCGTACTGTTCAGCCCAGATGCCCAGGATCAGGCGGATCAACGACCCAGTCAGGATGGGCGTCCCAATCAACAGCCCAAACTGCGCGCCAGACAGACCGAGGTCCGTCCGGATCTGCACCCCGATGATCGAAAAAATGGTCCAGACGGCGAAGCAGGCCGTGAACGAGAACGTGCTCATCCACAATGCTGTCTGGGCGCCCTGTTGATGGCCTGTCGGTGCGCTCACCGATCGTCCCCCTTGCCGTGACCGAGCCAAATCTCGGTGAGGCAGGGATAGGACGATCTATGGTCAAGTCTGATTGATCCGGATCAATTGCTGCGGTGCGCAACAGCAATTCAGTCACAATGTCACAGCAATACATGCTGAGGCAAGAATATGCTCAAGATGATATTTGATGGATAAGCCATGATCGCTTGACGGCTATCAAGTCGCGACGGCGGGCGGGCGGGCGGTCACCCGCCTAGCTGGGAGAGATTTCGGGTGTCGCCGGAGCGCCCTTCGGCCAGGCGATGGCCGCGGGGCTTGATGCTCAGGGCCGATTCGATCAGCGCCTCGAGGGGTTCGGCGTCGTCCCGATCGAGCAGGTGACGCAGGTCTACGCCATCGTCACCAAAGAGGCAGAGCCTAAGCTTGCCGGATGCGGTGATCCTCAGGCGGTTGCAGCTGTCGCAGAACCCAGGAGAATAGGGCGCGATGAGCCCCAGGCGTCCCAAATGGTCGGGGTGGCTGTATTCGATCGCCGGTCCGTCGTCCGCGCCTCGGGGGCGGGGGGTCCAGCCGCGGGCGGTCAGCCAGGCTTGTAAGTCGCCGCCGGGCACATGTTGGTCCTCGAAGAAGGCGGCGTTGTCGCCGGTGCGCATCAATTCGATGAATCGCACGGCGACCGGGCGGCTCCGGACATAGTCCGCGAAGCGGTCAAAGCCCCCGCCGACGGCGTCGCGCTGCAGGACAGCATTGAGTTTCACGCTGGGCAGGGCGAGATCCAGGGCGCGGTCCACACCCGCCAGCACCGAATTCAGCCGGTTGTGTCCCGTAATGCGATGGAAGAGGTCGGGCTCGAGGCTGTCGACGCTGACATTGAGGTTTGTCAGGCCTGCGGCCGCCCATTCATCGATGTGCCGGGCGAGATTCCACCCATTGGTGGTCATGGCGACCTTGTTGACGCCCTGAAGGGCGGCAAGGCGGCCTATGATCTCCCCCAGGTCGCGACGCACGGTCGGCTCGCCGCCCGTCAGCCGGAACTTGGCGACCCCGCGTTGGCTGAAGACCCGGCCAAGACGCTCGATTTCGAGCGGCGTCATCAAGGCGGGGCCTGCCACCTTCTGATAGCCGTTTGGCAGGCAATAGACGCAACGGAAGTTGCACACCTCGGTGAGCGAAATGCGCAGGTATCGGAATCGACGGCCAAAGCCGTCGGCGAAGGTTTCCACGTGAGCCCCTTTCCAAGCACGGGAGACGAGGCCGTTTCCAACCTCACCCTTGCCGCCCTGAGCGGCTCGGCGGGGCGCCCTTGGCCAAGAGGCTTTAGGGCGACGCGCTCGGAGCATTGCGGCGGACGAAAAGCGCCGCCGACAGAGACAGCCTTAGCGCAGGCGAGCTGTCTTTCGATTGACTCCCATCAAGCCTGACGCGCGACCATCGGGCGCGGACGGGCCAGCATCGGGACGTGGGTGAAGGCGAACAGTCCGAAGGCCAGCGACCAGGCGATGACCGAGGCGATGAGCAGGGCCGGATTGAGCGATCCTGCCGCCGCGCTGACGCGCAAGAGCGCCGCCAAATTGATCAGCAGGTAAATCAACTGCACGCTGCGGTCAGCGGCGAGCGCGCGCCCGGTATGTCCCCGGCTGGCGCGCGTCATCACTGCAAGGGTCATCACGCCCACCGCGCCGACCGTGAGCGCGTGGACGCCGAGGGTTGGGGGCACGCCAGGCACGAACACGCCGAGACCAAGCAGACCGAGAGCCAGGGCAAGCCAGCCGTAGCCGACATGCAAAATCCAGACGAGCGGCTCCTTCAGGGTCCGCCATCCGCTCCAGCGGGCCAGACGCATCAGGTTGAGCGCGCCGGCCGCCGCCATTGCGCTTCCAGAGATCAAGCTCGCAGGCGAGACCAGCCAGGCCGCGAGCGCTCCCGCAGTCGCCAGCAGGACCAGGTGATCGAACCGCGACTCCGGGCGCGCTGAGGGCGCCTGACCCTGAGCCTTCAGCCAGTTGTTGGTGAAGCTCGGAACGATGCGTCCGCCGATCAGCGCGATGAGCAGCGCGATCGCCGCGATTCCCACCCGCCATGCGATATCGGTGTCCCAGAAGTCCGGGCGCAGATGAAACACGAGGTTGCCCAAGGCCAACAGGCTGATCAACAGGCAGACCGGGACGTTGCGCCAGTTGCGGCCCGCCAGAACCTCGCGCCAGATCACGACGGCGAAGACGATCAGGAACGCGCTATCGATGGTTCCACTGACCATCGGCGACAGACCTGGGGCGAGCATCACGAGCCGACCTGCCACCCACAGGCCAAACAGGCCGGCGAGGGGCGCGCCAATGACCGGCATGCGGCCGGTCCAGTTCGGAACCGCGGTGGTGAGGAAGCCGGCGACGATCGCCGCCAGGGCCCCGAACAGCATCTCATGGATGTGCCATTCCCGACTTAGCCAGCCGTCCCCAACCAGATAGCTCCAGACCCAGAGCGGGGCGGTGATCGCCGCCCAGATGGCGCCCCCCAGGAAGAAGGGCCTAAAGCCGTAGCTGAAGAGAATTGGGCCGGTATAGGCGCGGCGGCGCGATGCGGTGCTCATGGAGTGAGAATGCGCCGCATCTGCGCAAGACGCCTTGACCCCCATCAAGCGGGGAACGCCTCATCCGCACTTCGAATAGCCGCAGTCGACGCAGGTCTCGCAGCCCTCGCGCTTGACCAGTTCAAAACCTCCGCACCTGGGACAGGCGCAGGCTTGCCCAGCAGGCGATTGCGACGGCTCGATAGACGCGGCCTCGGCCACAGGGGCGACGGCGACATCGCCGAGGCCGTGCCGCAACGCCAGATGCTGTTCAATGACGGCGCCAATGGCGGCGAGCAGTGAAGGCACATAGCGGCCCTCCATCCACGCTCCGCCACGGGGATCGAACACCGCCTTCAGTTCTTCCACGACAAAGGCGATTTCGCCGCCCCGGCGGAACACGGCCGATATCATCCGTGTCAGACCCAGGGTCCAGGCGTAGTGCTCCATGTTCTTCGAGTTGATGAAAATCTCGAAGGGACGCCGGCCGGCTGAATCGACGACATCATTGATCGTCACATAGACCGCGTGAGCGCTCTCCGGCCAATTGAGCTTGTAGGTGGCTCCCTCCAGGGCGCGTGGGCGGGCGGGGAGGTCACTGGCGGCGACTGCGGGGGCGCTACTTACAGCCGCATCCGCAGGAGGCGTCACCGATAGCACCGAGCCTGTCACTGCGTTGGGCCGGTAGGTGGTCAGGCCTTTGCAGCCGAGCCGGTAGCCCTCCAGATAGACATCCCCAAAGGCGTCGAAGTCGATAGTTTCGGGGCAGTTGACCGTCTTGGAGATCGACGAGTCGATCTGCGCCTGCGCCGCGGCCTGCATCCGCAGATGGTCAGCAGGGGTCAGAGTCTGAGCTGTGACAAAGATGTCGGCCGGAGGTTCTGCATCGCCGTGCAGACGGTTCCAGAGCGCCAGAGCATAGTCCTCGACCGCCTCCTCGCGCGTGCCGCCGTCCGGCTGGCGCACCTTGCGCGTGTAGGCAAAGGCGAACACGGGCTCGATGCCGGAGGAGACGTTGCCGGCCAACAGCGATGTGGTGCCGGTGGGGGCGATCGAGGTCAGGCATCCATTGCGCAGGCCATGGCGGGCGATGCGCGCGCGCGTCTCCTCATCCAGGTCCCGAAGGTTCGGGCGATCCAGGATGGCGGGATCATAGAGTGGGAAGGCGCCCTTTTCGGCCGCCAGATCGGCTGAGGCGCGATAGGCTTCGCGCTTGATGTGGCTCAGCCATTCACGGGTCAGGGCGACGGCCTCGTCCGAACCGTACGCGGCCCCGCAAAACACGAGCGCATCAGCCAGACCAGTGACCCCGAGCCCGATTCGGCGCTTGGCCTTGGCTTCGGTCTCCTGGGCCTCGAGGGGGAAGCGCGAAATGTCGATGACATTGTCGAGCATCCGAACCGCCGTGTAGGTCAGCTCGCTCAGCTGAGACAGGTCCAACCGCGCTCCGGCGCTGAAGGGCGACTCGATGAGACGGGCGAGATTGATCGAGCCCAGCAGGCAGGCGCCATAGGGCGGGAGCATCTGCTCGCCGCAAGGGTTGCTGGCCAGGATGGTTTCGCAATAGCTCAGATTGTTCTGGGCGTTTACCCGATCGATGAAGATGACCCCTGGTTCGGCCGCGTCATACGTTGCTTGCATCAGACGCCGCCAGATGTCCTTGGCGGCGACGGTCCGGACGACCTCTCCCTGGTAGATCAACGGCCAATCGGCATCCGCGTCCAGGGCGGCCATGAAGGCGTCTGTCACCAGGACAGAGAGATTGAAGTTACGAAGCCGAAGTGGGTCCCTTTTGGCGTCGATAAAGGCCTCGATATCCGGATGGTCGATGCGCAGACATCCCATCATCGCCCCACGGCGCTGCCCGGCGGACATGATGGTGCGACACATTGAGTCCCAGACATCCATGAAGCTGAGCGGCCCCGAGGCGTCAGCGGCCACGCCTCGGACGGGGGATCCGGACGGGCGGATCGAGGAGAAGTCCATGCCGACGCCGCCGCCCTGCTGCATGGTGATCGCCGCCTCGCGCACCTGGCCGAAGATGGCTTCAAGGCTGTCGGGAATCTTGCCCATGACGAAGCAGTTAAAGAGCGTCACCGCGCGCCCTGAGCCCGCCCCGGCCAGGATTCGGCCTGCGGGAATGAACTTGTAGTCCTCCATGGCCCACCGGAACCGCTCGGCCGCCGCCGCGCGTATATCGGGCGCCTCGCCCTCGGCGAGGGCGACAGCGACACGCCGCCACGTGGCCTCAATGGAATCATCGGCCTCGGCGCCCGAGGCGGGTGCGAAACGATACTTGCTGGACCAGATTTCCTGAGCGAGTGGGTTGTCGAACGCCATCAGCCTGCCTCCTGGGTGGGCCTGTGAGGCTGTTCGATTCGCTGCGGCGTGCGACAGAGCCAATGCGGTGTCGCAGGGCGTCCAAATCCCGCGGTCGGTCGGGTGACGGACATCAAGCCTCTGAGCCGGCGGCTTCAATGCGCCCCTTGTCACCTGGCCGCATGATGATCTCTCACTCAGGAGATCGTAGCCATGCTTTCCGAGATGCAGATTGTTGAGCGGGAGTTCGCCCGCCGCCCGCCACGTTTGGATGACGACGTGCAGACTCCGGCTCTGCCGGCTCTTTCGTCCGCGCCCACGCCGAGCCGTCCCGTGCGGTGGCTCCATGCGATGGCGTGGGTGCTGGCCACCCCATCGGCCGCCGTCCTGCTGGGACGCAACTGAACCCTAAAGCGGCAGGACCCCGACCATGGCTCCACTCGCCAAACCGGGCGAGGCTGGGGCGCGACGCGCCAGCAGTGTCCACTCTCCCATGACCGCCTGGGCGCTGGAATCCTGATTGTCGCAGGGATGCACGCTATCCCCGTTCATGCGGGCTCTAACAAACACTTCCCGATCACCCGTCGGCGCGAAAGGTCGGCCCGCCGGCGCATCGCGCCAGGCCCAGGCCTCAGATGGCGAGCGGCCGCCAAGCGCGGCGAGCAGCGGGGCAAGGAAGAGGCGCGCCGTCACCATGGCGGCGGTGGGATTGCCTGGAAGACCGACCACCAGCCGGTTCTTTGACCGGCCGACCCAGACCGGCTTTCCTGGTTTCATGGCCACCTTGTCGACGATGAGTTCAAGCTGCTCGAAAGCGGCTCTGGCATAGTCCCTTTCGCCAACCGATGCCCCTCCGGTCATCACGATGAGATCGGCGTTCGCCTGTTCCTCGGACACCGCGCGGCGCAGTGTGACCAGATCATCTTGCGCACGACGGCGTCGCACGACGCCCGCACCCCACTGGCGGGCCAGGCTGGCCACTCCGAAGGACACGCTGTCAGGGACGCGCCCGGGACGATCCAGCGCCGTCCCGGGCGCCACGAGCTCATCTCCGGACGAGATGATGGATATCCGCGGACGACAGCTCACCAAGACATGCGGTCGGTCGGCCGCCGCCGCGAGCAGGAGGGCGCCAGGATCCATTGTGCGGCCCCGCCTCAACAGAACCTGATGAGCCCGAAAGTCAGACCCCGCCTGCCGGATATGAGAGCTGGAGAGCAGATGTGGATCCAGGCTCACGCCTTCAGCCGTCGCTCGCACCAGTTCCTGGGGCACGACCCGGTCGAAACCGGCAGGCAAGGGGGCCCCCGTAAAGATGCGTGCGCAGACGCCCGCCGGCAGTTCCCCGGGAGGCCCGTCGCCGGCGTAAACTTCGCGGCCTACTGGCCAACTCGTCCGTCCCGCCTTCAATTCGGAGTCGCGGATCGCATAGCCGTCCATGGCCGAAACTGCATGGGCCGGGCTGTCGCAGGCGGCCATGATGTCCTGCGCTAGCACGCGGCCATCGGCCTCTTCGAGACTCACCATCTCAGGGGGCAGCGGCTCGGCCAGATTGGCTAGTCGGAGGCAGGCCTCGTC
Source organism: Caulobacteraceae bacterium UBA3198 (assembly GCA_002363865.1). Taxonomy (GTDB): domain Bacteria; phylum Pseudomonadota; class Alphaproteobacteria; order Caulobacterales; family Caulobacteraceae; genus Phenylobacterium. The sequence continues at coordinate 261,178 of DEWY01000002.1, read as the reverse complement.
AAAGCTGATCACGCGCAGACGCCGCGGTAGCGTGGGATCTGGCCGACCAGGGAGCAGGGGCGGAATCGGCTGTCGAACTCCTGGGCGAGCACCAGGTCCCAGGCGTCGCGGCAGGCGCCGGTGGAGCCCGGCACGCAGAAGATGAAGGTCTCGCCGATCTGTCCCGCAAGGGCTCGCGACTGCAGAGTTGAAACGCCGACCGTTCCATAGCTCGCCTGGTGAAACACGACGGAGAAGCCGTCCATCTCGCGGCGTAACAGCGGACGAACCGCCTCGGGCGTCACGTCCCGAGGCGAGAAACCCGTGCCGCCGGTGGTCAAGATGACATCCACCTCAGGGTCATCAGCCCAGCTGCGGACCTGACGGCCAATGGCCTCAACCTCATCGGGCACGATGGCGCGACCGGTCAGCTCGTGGCCGGCCTCCGACAGCCGGTCGGCAAGCAGGGCGCCGGACGTGTCGGTGCTCTCGTTGCGGGTGTCGGAGATGGTCAGGACCGCGATGCGAAGGGGATAGAAGGGCAAGCTCTCATCAAGGCCATGCTTCATAGGGTCAACCTCCAGAAAACGCGGAGAAAAAGGCGACTTCGGCGCCTGGATGAATGTAGCCGTCGTCGATGACGAGCACCTGACTGACGGCCGCCCGGACTCCAGACGCGGCGAGGGCGGCGGCGCCCTCAGGAAGCTGCGTGGCGATCAAAGCCTTCAGCTCATTGAGCGATATGCCGCCAGGCGGAACATGAACCCGGTGGCTACGCCCCAATCGGTCGCCGACGGCGCCAAAGAAAAGGATCGTAGTGTTGGCGCTTGTCGTCTCGGGCGCCTTCGACATGACATCTGGCATTGCGGATCCTTGGAGAGCGCCTTCCTACCAATCAGGCAATTGCTCGCGACGAGCGCGCTGCTTCAGACCGAGGCGACGAGCCCTGATGCTGGGGCGGCGTCAAATCGGCCTGCGTCACAAGTTAGCCTGCGACATCGGATTCTGGATCGCCCAATGTCATTTGACGTCTAGACGAATATCAATCGGACGTTTGAGCCGCGGCAATGTCACCTTAGCAAGCCCGTAGTACAGATGCGGAAATTCTAAGGAGGACTGTCATGCGTCTGAATGTTCGACTCGAGTTTCTTAACACTGCCGCTGCGGCGGTCTCGGCTACGCTTGCCCTGGTGTCCGTCGGACTGAGCGCGACCGCCGCCCGGGCTGAGTCGGTCGCCGACCTCGCCGTGATCGGCCGGGCCCCGACAACGATGACCATTCCCTATGTGGGCCGCACTCCTCAGGCCGTCCGCCTGGACGTTCGCGAAGCCGCCGGGATCGTGTGCGACGCGGCGCTGACCAACGGCGAGTTGGAGCCCCTGGACCGGCAGTGGTGCCGCGACAAGGCGACGGCGCGGACCCTGCGCACCTATGCAAAGCTGCGGGCCCAATACCTTGCTGATGCTGCTCCGCTGCAAGTCCGCGTCCTGGCCTCGCGCTGATCCAGGCTTCATTGCCCCGATAGGTGAGCAGAACGGAGAACAGATGACGCTTCCGGTGGGCGCACGCGCGCACAGGCGCGCTGATGGTCGAGTCGAGGGGGTCCTGACTCGGGATTTCCCTCATTCGGCCGACAAGGTTTGGGCGCATCTCACTGCCCCTGAGCTTCTTCCACTTTGGCTTGCGGAGGGGCGGGTTGAGTCAAGGCTCGACGGTTTTGCACGCCTGGACTTTGGCCAAAGCGGATCGGCCATCGACAGTCGGGTGACGCAAGCCATCCCATTGCAGGCTCTGGACTATTCCTGGAGCGGACCCGGCGAGCCAGAACGGCCCTTGCGCTGGCGTCTTCGGGCTGTCGGCCCTGCGGAGACACGGCTCCTTCTGTCGGTGACAACCCCTGAGGCCGACGACCCGGCCCGCGCCCTGGCCGGCTGGGACGCCCATCTGGAAATGCTGGCCGCTGCGCTTGAGGGCGTGCCGATCAAGTTTCCCTTCCAGCATTTCCAGGCGGTGCGTGCAGCCCTTTCGGCCGAACTGCGCCAAGGCGAGCTTCTGGCGGCCAGGTGACGAAGATCAAGGCGGGCGCAGGCGCGTGCCAATGGGTGTGGCGACCCGTCGCTTTATAGAGAACCCAACGGAGGTTTTCATGATTTCTCAAGACGCCACCATCCGCGACATCGCTGTCGAGCGCCCAGGCGCGACAGCTGTCTTCCGGCGGCACAAGATCGACTTCTGCGGCAATGGCGGCGCTTCGCTTTCGCAGGCCGCCCTTCAGCGGGGTCTCCCAGTGTCCGAGCTACAGGCCGAGCTGGATGACCTTACGGCCGATCACGGAGATCTGCCCACGGATCCCGAGAGCCTGATCTCCCACATCATCACCCGGTACCACGACGTTCACATGGCGGAGTTGCCCGAGGCCCTTCGCCTGGCGCGTCGCGTCGAGGCGGTCCACCGGGCCAAGGCTGACTGTCCGCATGGTCTGGCTGATCACTTGGCGCTGATCTCTGATGAGCTGCAGGGCCATCAACATAAGGAAGAGGCTGCGCTGTTTCCGATGATGCGGCAGGGCGGCGCCCCCATGATCCGGCTCCCAATCGCGCGAATGCTGGCTGAGCACGTTGATGTCGTCGAGCAGTTGGACGAACTGGCCCGGCTCACAACCGATTTCACACCGCCCCAGGGCGCATGCACCACCTGGCGGGCGCTCTATGAGATGTGCCGGAAGCTGGATGAAGATCTGCGCGAGCACATGCACATCGAGAACAATATTCTCTTCCCCAAGTTCGTCTAAACCTAGCCCAACTGGGGAATGTGGCGGTCACAGAAGGCTATCATGGCGCTGGCGAAGGTCGCACCCCTTAGATTTGATATTGACAGGGTGCTAAAACACGATGGGCGTGCTCCGAGATATACGAGCTATCCCACCGCCGTGCAGTTTTCTACGGACATCGGTCCGGTCGAATATTGTGATTGGTTGACCGGCCTTCCGCAGGACGGGGCTGTCAGCCTGTACGTCCATGTGCCTTTCTGCACCCGGCTCTGCTGGTATTGCGGCTGCAATACGCGGGTCGTCAATCGGCCGGAGCCGATCGGCGAATACGTCCGCTACCTCCTCAGAGAGGTGGCGCTGGTCGCTCGAAAGCTCGACGGCCGGCGGTCTGCAAGCGCGATCCACCTCGGGGGAGGCACGCCCAACACGCTTACAGTCGACGAGCTTCAGGCGATCTTTCGCGCCTTGGGCCGCGAATTCGCATTCGTGGACGACATGGAGATCGCCGCCGAACTGGACCCTGCCAGCCTGACCAGGTCCTGGGTCGATGCCGCTGGAGCCTTGGGAATGAACCGGGCGAGTCTCGGGGTGCAGACCCTCGATCCAAAGGTTCAGGCGGCGGTCAACCGCACCGAGACTTTTGAGCAGATCGAAGAGTGTGTGGCCGCCCTGCGGGCGATCAGGGTTCGGTCCCTGAACCTCGACCTGATGTATGGCCTGCCCCACCAGACGACCCAAAGCGTGCTTGATACGATAGACGCAGTCCTGAAGTTTCGGCCCGAACGGCTAGCCTTGTTTGGCTATGCTCATGTCCCGTGGATGAAGTCCCATCAGAAGCTGATCGCGGAGTCGGCGCTGCCCGGTCCGGCGGAACGTCTCGAACAGGCGCTGACGGCGGAGGAAAAGTTGGTCGGGGAGGGCTATGTGTCCATTGGCCTGGATCACTTCGCCTTACCCCATGACGACCTGGCTCGCGCCAAGGCCGACAATCGTTTGCGACGGAACTTCCAGGGCTACACGACCGATGCTGCAAAGACGCTGATCGGTTTTGGCGCCTCGGCCATTGGCGCCCTTCCGGAGGGCTATATCCAAAATCACGCCCAGGAACTGTCCTGGCGTCAAGCCATAGACCGTGGCGAGGCGCCCATCGCCCGTGGGGTGACCGCAACTGATGACGACCGCTTTCGAGCTGAAATCATCGAGCGGCTGATGTGTGATTTCGCCGTCGATCTGGAGGCGGTGGGCGGCCGCCACCGCAACGGGAGCATCCCTGATCTGGACGAAGCTATGGCCCGGTTGCGGCCCTTTCTCGAGGATCGATTCATCAGCATCGAAGGACGACGAATCGAGGTGCTGCCAGCCGGCCGCCCCCTGGTGCGATCGATCAGTGCATGCTTCGACGCCTATCTTCAGCCGGACGCCCTACGGCATTCCCGCGCCGTGTAGGCGGGTATCAAGCGGGGCGCGAACCCACGTCGTCACCGAGCTGCGGGGATTGCGCCAGGGTGAACAGCAGGACGCCGTCGCGCTGGACATCGATGGTGGTCGCCCCTCGCGCGGTCGCCAGGCGTCGCAGGCGGGTGATGATCTCGGCGTCTGGGCAATAGAGGTGGACGACCTCACGCCCGCCACTGGCGCCGTTCACATGAAGCTCGAAGAGGGAGGCGCAGGGCATGCTCGGCGTCACCTCGGAACCTGACGGGCTATTTGTGGCGCAAGATGAGGCGGGCGGCCGCGAGGCGGCGCTTTTCGAGCGCAGTCTGCCTCTGCAGGGCCGCCAACTGCGCCGCGAGGCGTTTGACCTCATGACGTCGCGGAGCGCCCAGGATCTCCCTAGCTTCTTGCAGGTTCATGCCAGCCTCCTGGCCAGCTTGATGCCCCAACGCGCGACGGGCCGCCTTAACGTGGTTCAAACCGAGAGCCAAAAACTCCCACGGCGCCGATCGGCCGGGCCAGACCGGCCCTTGGTCCCCGTCACGGCGTGTTGGCGCACCGATCAAGGTCTCGATTGAAAACAAGCAATTCGACATCGCGATCGACGGGATAGGCTCTCCTGGATTGGCGCTTTGGGTGCTGTCCCCAGTCGAAAGGAGTCGTCGCGCCGATTGGCTCTCCACACTTCCCACTTGGCCCCCGGCGCCGCCGCGGGGCCGCCTTTGTCTTTGGGATCGGAGACGCCTGCCGGCGGCGGTTGTGAAGGCGGCGCCGGGATGATCGCGATGCGAGGGTTCAGATTGAAGGAGTTTAGCGTGTCCGCCACCCTTTCCCTTCCAGACCGCGGCGACCTGCGGTTTTCCGACCTTCTCGCGGCGAGGCTCTTGCGGTCAGGGGTGCGACGCAAGGGACGTCGTCGAAAAATCGCCCTGCGTATCGCTGCGGCGCGGCAGTTCGAACAATTTGGTTATGATCAGGTTGGGGCGGCCGACATCGCGACCGCGGCCGGCCTCTCGCGGGCGGGCTTCTACGTCTATTTCCGTGACAAGGCGCACATTGCGGTCTCCGTCCTGCGCCCCTTCGTCGCCGTTGTCTTCCCAATGGGAGGGGCTCCGTCCAACACAGCCGCCACAGCCAACCTTGAGCAACTCTACGGGCTGATCAACGACAATCGTCGCCTCGTTCAGTGCCTGGAGCCTCTCCGGGCGGAGGCGCCACGCTTCGTGCAGGAGGTCGATGCGCGAATTTTGTGCTGGCATGGCCACTTGCTCCGGGACGCTGGCCTGGACGCGCGGCTCGCCGGGCTGCTGTCGGCGATGAGCATCGGCCTAGCTTGGCGGCCTGCTGCCAAGCAAGACTGGGGCGCCGGACGGGTCACTGAGCTGCTGTCACCCTTGCTATCCGAGAACGGCGATTGCGCGCGCCGGCGCCGATGTCCCCCAGCCAATCGTGAGAAAGGCCAGGCCGACGTCAGCTGGCGGGGCCGTTTTTCGGCCCATTCATGACCTGGATAGCCACGAAGACCTATGGCGCCGAGCGCGGCCTTTCCTGCGCGCTCCGGCAGTGGTCGGCGGAAAGTCACTGCGCCCTGATCCACGGCTACTCTCTGGGCTTTCGGTTCACCTTCGCCGCCGAACAGCTCGATCGCCGGGGATGGGTGGTGGACTTTGGGACCGGCGGCTTTGGTCAGATACGGGCGTGGTTGCACGAGGCGTTCGATCACGCCCTGCTGGTCGCTGAGGATGATCCAGCCCTGCATGAACTGTTACGGCTTCCGCAGCTCGGTCTTGCACGTGTCCAGGTCGTTCCGGGGACCAGTTGTGAGTTGCTGGCGCAGTTTGTGTGGCGTGCGGCGGACGCGCTCATCTCCAGCGCCACAGGGGGGCGATGCTGGGTCGCCGAAGTAGAATGCATGGAGCATGGCGCCAACAGTGCGACCTACCGGCACCCCGACAGCATCCTGAGGGGCCTGCGCACCGAAGCCTTGACCGTGTTGCTAAACGAGCCAGTCGAGCCGCAAGGCGTCGTGTCGCGGCCACGAGACTGATGGCGCTCCTATTCGGATATTTCCTAGCCGTCCGAGAACTGCTGGTAGGCGCGCGGGTAGGGCCGAGATCAGATGTTCGTAAGGCCTTATATTGGATGAGAAATTCTAAGGTGGTTCGAGTCCTGCCGGGCCCACCAGCGCCTGACCTGCGGCGATGCCAGATCAGCCGGCTAGCCAGATTGGCGGGGCTCTGGGGCATTTGTCGAGGTCTGGGTCGATGGACAGCCGCCATCCGGCGGAACGGTTCTCGCTGATGGCCTGATCATGCTGGGCGAGCAGCAGCAGGAAGCGTCCGATTGATGATCCTGCCGCCCAGCGCGGTCTGTCAAACAGGTCTTTGTGGTCAAAGACGTAGGCCGCGAGCCTGACGTCCATGACTAGCACCGCATTGGCGCTGAACTCAGATTTCGCACTCGAGGGGCGAACATCGTTTCGCCGCGAAACACCAGTTCGGGGTCACGAGCCAGTCGGGCCAGACCCCCTGACCTCGCGGATGATAAGCTCCAGCGCGGTGACCAGTTCGGAAAGCTTTTCGTCGGTCACCAGCTGATCCTGGGTGAGATCATAGTCAATATCGCCAGCCAAGGTGCTCAGCGAGGTGTGTCCAAAGCTGCCGGCTATGCCGGAGAGGCGGTGGGCCAGCATGCGCAGCGGCTCACGGCGAACGACTGGGTCCTGATTCAGAAGTGAGCGGAGCGTGGCGACATCGTCCACGCACCTTTGCGTAAAACGAGCCCGCAGGGGCGCAAGCGGATCATTGCCCATGGCGACCCGCAAGCGCCGCGCGAACGTCCTTGGCTAACACCATCGGATCGAACGGCTTGGTAATGACGTCAAGCGCGCCCAGGTCGAGCAATCGCCGACGCTCGTCGGGTAATGCCCGGGCGGTCACGAAGATGACTGGCGGACTGGCCCCAATTTCCGCGCGCAGTGCCGCGAGCACGGCCGGACCGTCCATTTTCGGCATCATCACGTCCAGCAGTACGACATCGACGGCGGTTTTGCGGAGGTGCTCCAAGGCTGCGGCGCCTGAAGCTGCGGTCGTCACCCGCATCTCGGGGTCCAGCTCCAGCGAAAACTGCGCGAGCTCGCGCAGGTCGCCTTCATCATCGACATAGAGAACGTTCACTGGAGTATTCCACGTCTATGGCCGTCAAGGCCTTCGCGCGCTCGCGCAAAATCGTCGAGCGTTTCGTAGACCGTCTTGGAGATTGTTTCGGGCGCTACGGGCTTTTGCAGGAATGGCACCCCTTCAATGGCATTCCCCGCGGCCATGACCTGTTCGCGGCGTCGGCCTGTCAGCAAGATGAAGGGTAGCTCAAGCCCGCAAGGCATGGATCTAACTCGCCGTAAAAATTCAAGGCCATCCATAATGGGCATGTCGATGTCGGTCAGCACCAGATCAAAGGTCTGGCGCGTGAGTCTGCCCAGACCCTCTTCGCCATTATAGGCGGTGACGACTGAGTGACCGTCCTGAACCAACACATCGTGAATGAATTCACAGAATAGTATGTCATCGTCTAAAGTGAGGATTGTGGGCATGGACTGTTCTCGTAGGCGGTATCCAGAAGCCCCACTTGAACGACGATAGCTTGCCTGGCACAATTGCCGGTTGTTGCTAGGTAATTGTACCGATAGGCTTATCCAATAGCTGGGTGTATCGGCACGTTCCGCAGGCCGCAGCCCCCAACGGAGAGATGTGTCGTGGCGCGGTCCGGCGCCCGAAGCCCCTGATAGAGTACGCCGATGACGAACCCGGAAGGCCGGCGGCAAGTCTATATTGTCGATGACGACGCGCTGATGCGCGACGCTATCGCCGCCCATTTCCCGCCAACGGAGTTTTCCGTGGAATCCTTTGGCGCGGCGCGTGAGCTTTTGGCGCGCCTGCCGGCCGATGCGGTCGGGTGCGTCGTCACCGACGTGCGCATGTCGCCCATGGACGGCGTGGCCTTGACAGAGGCCCTTCGGGCGCAGGCTCCGAAGATCACGGTGGTCGTTGTTACAGCTCATGCCGACGTGGCGCTGGCCGTCAGCGCCATGAAGGCTGGCGCGCGCGACTTCTTCGAAAAAACTGACGACCTCGCTCGTCTGGTCGAGGCCGTTCGCGCGCTCGACCAGACACCGCCGGAGGATCTGGCGGCGGCCGCCGAGCGAGACGGGGTCCGGCAGCGACTTCAGACCCTGACAGCCAGAGAGCTGGAAATCCTTGTGGAAATCGGCCAAGGGCGCACCGGACGCCAGATTTCTGATGGCCTGGGCATCAGCGTGCGCACTGTGGAAGCCCACCGCCGGGCGCTCATGTTGAAGATGGGCGCGGCCAGGCTGGGTCATCTGGTGCGGATGGCGACCCTGAGCGGATTGGATTCGCGACCTTCCGACGCCTGAGGTTAGCACGGCAGAAAGACCGCATCCTTTTGCCGAGGCGAACGCCGCCTCAACATGCGCGCGACGCGCGACAGAAGCTGCGCATCCTCAAAGGGCTTGGCCAGGAAATCTCTGGCGCCCAATTCCATGGCGCTGCGCACCTCCATCGGCGTATTGCGCGCCGTGACCATCATAACAGGCAAGCTCGCAAAACTCGGCGTTTTGCGCAGGTGGCGCAGCACGCCAAGACCATCGAGTCGCGGCATGCCGATATCCAGCACGACAGCCGTCGGCCGTGACGCATAGATGCCATCGAGCGCTTCCCAACCGTCCCGCGCCTGCATCGTGTGATAACCGGCCAGATCGAGCCGCGTGGTAATCAGGTCAAGGATCGCGCGATCATCATCGGCCACGAAGATCCGGGGCCCGTTGCGATCAAGCGGACCCAAGTGCGCCCTCCGATTCAAACGCGGCCGATAGTGCGATCAAGAGCGCCCCCGCGTCGATGGGCTTGGCGATCAGGCCATCGAATAGAGCCGTATCCAAGGGGCTGGTGACGTCGGCGGAGAAGGCCAGAATGGGAACTTCCGCATTGGCTCCGCCGCCACGGCGGATCACGCTCGCCGTCGCAGGACCATCCAGCCCGAGCATTCGCAGATCCAACAGGATCGCATCAAAGGGGGCGCCTGCGGCTATCTCCACGGCTGATTGGCCGTCACCTGCCGTCGTGACTTCGACGCCCAGCCCTCGGAGTACCGCCCCGACCAGGTCAAGGTTGGCGGTGTTGTCGTCGGCGACCAGCACTCTGCAGCCGACCGGAAGCGCCCTACCGATTTCGGCGTCTTGAGGCAGGACGATCATCGCGGCTTTCGGCGCGGGGATTGAGAAGTGAAAACGGGCGCCGCGGCCAACATCGCTAATCAGGCCGATCTCGCCGCCCATCGCGGCGACAAGACCCTTGCAGATCGCCAAGCCCAGGCCGGTGCCGCCATGCGAACGCGTCGCCGAGGCGTCGACCTGCGAAAAACGTTGGAAGAGCCTAGCCTGCAACTCTGGCGCAATTCCTGCCCCCGTGTCGATGACGGCGATGTAGAGGGCGTCGTCGTGATAGCTTGCCTGGACCCGCACTTCACCGGCCTCGGTGAACTTCACAGCATTTCCGACAAGATTGAGCAGCACTTGCCGTAGTCGATCCGCATCCAGCATCACGGTTTCGGGGAAACCCTCGGCAATCTCCAATCGCATCGCCAGGCCCTTCTCCTCGGCCTGCACGCCGAAAAGCTCTACAGTTTGGCTCAGGACAGCCAGGGGACTGGCCGGCTGCCGCTTGACCTCGATTTGCCCGGCCTCCAGCTTTGAAAAATCGAGAATATCGTTGACCGTCGCCAGCAGCGCGGCGCCCGCATTCAGCACCCGATCCACGAAACGGCGCGTGTTGGTCGAAAGTTCGGGCTGCTCTTTGATCAGGCGGCTAAAGCCCAGAACCGAGGTCAGGGGCGTTCGCAACTCGTGGCTCATATTGGCGAGGAAGTCTGTCTTCGCGTTGGCCGATGCCTCAGCCGCCGCGCGCGCCTGCTCGGTCGCCTCTTCGGCGGCCACTGAAACGGAAATGTCTCGAACCTCGTCTTGATAGCCTATCGGCTCGCCCGATTGCGGATCGAAGACCACGCGTGGGCGGCCTTCCAACCAGATCCATCTGCCATCGGCATGGAGCCCGCGATATCGAACCTGGGGTGGGTGCGGGTTAGCATCTTGATCCAACATCGCCCGGTATGCTGCTGCAACCGAAGCCTGGTCGTCTGGATGGATGAGATCCAGAGGGCTCTGACCGACCAAGACCTCGGGCTCATAACCCAGGATGTGTTTGGATGAGGGCGTGACATACTCGAAGCGCCCCGCAAAACTTAAGCGGGCGATCATGTCCGTGGCTTGTTCGGCCAAATGCCGGTAACGCGCCTCACTGTCCGCCAATGCTTGACGCGCCGCGACGATATCCGTGATGTCGATCACGGTCCCCAGGACGGCCCTACGCTCCCCGTCCGCATCCATCTCAAAGATCGAGCTGCCGCGCAGGTGACGCAGGGCGCCGTCTCGGCGGATAATTCTGAAGACGGCGTCGAACTCCGGTTGGCCAGTCTTGAGCCTACGAGCGATACGCGCCTGTTCCTCGGCCTGATCGTCGGGATGGATCTGGGCGAGAAGATCACGCATATTAAGCGCGTGATCGCCCCCTGTGCCGTAAATTGCGTGCATCTTGGGCGACAGGAAGAGTTCGTTGGTTGTGAGATCGATCCGCCAGTAACCAACTCCAGCGATATCTTCGGCTAACAGCGCCCTTTGCGCTTGAGCGCGTTCCTGATCGCGGGCGACGAGCCCCTCGGCTTCAAGAGACTTGCGCTCTGTAATGTCGCGAGACACACCAAGAACCGACGCCTCGTGCGACGTCTCAGCTTGATGGGACGTCTCACCTTGAATGGATCGCAGGTTGGTCTCAACCCAAACATAATGGCCCAGCTTGTGTCGCGAGCGATGCTGAACCGTCGCGTCGGCTTGCCCGTGCGCCAGGGCTGAAAAAGCAGCGCTAACGGCTTGCTTATCGTCTGGGTGAAGGAAGTCGGCGGCGCTCATCCCTTTGGCTTCGGCGGCGGTGTAGCCAAGGAGCCTTTCTAGGGCCGGCGAGGAATAGAGCCCGCCCCCTTCCGCGTTGTAGAGGGTGATCACATCGCCAGCGTTATCGGCGAGCAGACGATAGCGGGCCTCGCTCCTACGCGAGCGATCGAGGCGCGTTTGATGCTCAGTGACGTCCTGAAAGAGACCGAAGAGGGCGACGGGTTCGCCGAGCGCTCCAAGCTCGCAGACGGCTTTTGAGATCACATGTCGGATTTCGCCGTCGGGACGCCGCAAACGCAGTTGAAAGTTAAACCCGGTCCGACTCTCAGTGGCCTCGGCGATGTGACGCTCGACGGCTTCACGATCGCCGGGAGCGTAGAATTCCAGCGCCTCGCCGAGATTGGGGTCGAACTCTTCTCTGAGAACACCATGAATGGCGTACACGGCGTCAGACCAGAGAACTTTGCCGCTCACTAAATCGAGGCGCCAGTGGCCCACGCCGGACATGGTTTCGGCCATGTGCAGAAGAGTCTGTTTTTCCTCTACTTCCCGCGCCGCCTGTCCCAGCATCAGTTCGTCGACGACGACCTGCGCGAGTTGGTGCAGACGATGCTGCTCGCGTTGGGACGGCGTTGGACGGGGTTTGGTGTCGATAACGCAGAGCGTTCCGAGGTTGAAGCCGTCGGCGGTCGTGAGCGTGGCGCCCATATAGAACCGGATGTCAGGCGCTTGAGTCACCAACACATTGGTCGCAAAACGCCGGTCCAACGTCGCGTCTTCGACCACCATCACCGCGTCAGGTCCCATCTCAAGCGCATGGGCGCAGAAGGCCAGCGAGCGGTCGGTTGAGCAGGCTTCCAGGCCGACGCGCGACTTGAACCATTGTCGATGATCGTCGACTAGGGAAACCAGGGCGATCGGCGCATCGAACAGATCACTGGCAAGCGTGGTGATGCGGTCGAACCGCGCTTCGGGCGCCGTGTCCATAACGCTCAACGCCCTCAGAGCTTCCAGGCGCGCTGTCTCATCCAAAGCCATGACCTCCCCCTATTTGAGCGCAACGCTTTGCATACGACCGCGCCCTTGGGGTTAATGCCAGCCTGCGGGTATTAGCCGCCGGGAGGGTGGGGCGACCCGACGCGATCCGATGCTCTCGCACCTCTCAGTCGCGTCAAGTCGTCAAGCCAAACGACATCGGGGCTTGCCAGCAAATCCGCGACAACCCCGGCAAATCCGACGGCTGAGATGGGCTTGCAAAGATAGCCACGCGCGCCCAGTTCGCGGGCCCTAACTATGGGTTCGATTGCATCGTCGGCCGTCAGCATCACGATTGGAACCTTCGACCAACCGGACCGGCCCTTGAGGGCCTTGAGCACCGACATGCCGGGCAGGTCCGGAAGCCCCAGATCGAGCAATACGAGATCTGGCGGCGTCCGAAAGACGCTGTCCAATCCGCCTTGACCGCTGAGGACCCCAATCAGATTATAGGCTGGGGGCGAAAGAACCTGAGCCAGGATCTCAAGCATCAGCGGATCATCGTCGATGGCAAAGATCGTCTTGGGCAACTTCAGCCTCGCGCTAGGCCTCTGGGCATTCGAAATGCTCTCTGTGTTTAAGCTTAACGCCAAGACCGTCAGCGGTCACTGCGTCATTGCGCCTCTAGCGTCAGGAGCGACCTGTGCGGCAGGTCGGCTAGGTCGGCGCGATCAAGGTCTCAAGGTCTGAATTCTGCTTGGCGACAATGGCGTAGCGCCAGCTAAAGAGGTGATTGCCGCCAGCCGAACTTGCGACAATTTGACGCCCTCTATGGGTAATGAATTAGGTAAAATCACCTATATCCGTAGAGAGATATCGCCTGATATCGGTTCATTATATCTGAAGCCAAGGGTTTAGGCCTATGCGAGCTTTATATATCGATGACGATAGAATACTTCTCGAATTGGTGTCTATGAGTTTCGGGACAGATTTGGAATCTGTTGTTCGAGTGACATCTGATGCAAATGAGGCCGTTGACCTCATTCGTGACGAAAAATATGATGTCATTCTGCTTGACGCGGTAATGCCGGGCATTTGCGCCGCAGATCTCATCGACCAGATAAACGCGACCAGCAATTGTCCGCCGCCGATCATCTACATCACCGGCTTGGCGCTTGAACACCAACAAGTCAGCCTAATGCAAACCGGCGCCGTGGGCGTCATCACCAAGCCCTTCGATCCTTTCGACCTCCTCCGACATGTGCGCCAGTTGATTGACGCCCCGGTGGCGAGCGATCACGCATCAGATGCCGGGCAGGCGGCCTGACGACCGCTTATTGTTCAAGGCTTGCGGATAAAGGCCATCGGCTCAACTCCGAAGAACTTGGCTTTGTCGAAGTTTCTGCAGGCGGACTGGAGCGACGAGATATCCAGATAGCCAATCGTCCTACGGGCAAACACTTTCGAAGTTGGCCGAAAGTCATGCGTTCCCGGTCATGATCAGCTTGGCGGGCGATTGCGCTGCAGCCCGGCGGCGGACCTTCCAAGGTCCGGGAAGCGCCCCAAGCGGTCGCCACATACTGCTACATGGGCGGGGGCTGAATCGGCGGAGTTTTAAGGCGCCAGGTCTTTCGGCGTGTTCAGGTTCAGGAAGACCTGGCCAAACGGATCCTCCCATACGACTTGACGGCTGTTGAGCTCGGCAAGCAGGCCGCGGAGCGACCTGCGGCCAGACCTGGCATAGCTCCACAGGGGGCCAAGGGCCTCAGTACGCCACAAGGTGCAGGTGGGATGGCCCTGGCGGCCGTCTCCTGCCGAAGCGGCGAGCGCCACCGGGTCCTGTGAAAGCGCCTCCTCGAGCTTGGCGTACAGATCATCTGGCAAGTGGGGCGCATCGCAGGGGATGGTCAGAACCTGGGCGGTCCCGATCTGTTCGCCGTAGGCCAGGCCGCTGGCCACTCCGGCCAGTGGGCCTTCGATGTCCGGCGGGTCAAACAGGAGCTGCACAGGCGGCAGCCCGTCAGCCTGCCGCCGCTCTCTGACAGACAGGGCCACGTGAACGGCGAAGTTGGCCGCCAACGACAGGGCGTGTTCGCCGAGCGAGCGGGCCTGATAGAGCTGCTGGGGCTTGTCGCCTCCCATGCGGCGACCTGCGCCACCTGCCAGCACCACACAGAGTGTCATTGGCGTTCCTGCGATTGCGCGACGGGGGCTGTCGTCGTCCCCAGGGCTGGTGCGCGCTCTTCCCGCCCGATTCAATTTGACGTCGCCGTGATCGGCCGAGACAGGGGCCGAGTACCTTACCGACGGGCGCCTGTCGGTGTCGTTATGGCTAGTGAGCATCCCGCAGAACTCCCGGCGCCCAAAACCCAGGCTCCGCCCGCCCGTTTTATGAGCGCTTGCGAGGCGCGCCATCGCCAGGGGGCGCTTTGCGGGTTGGCTGGATCGTGGGCTCGCCTAGGCAGGCTGCATGCGGGTGCTCATCATCGATCCGGACCCGGCTCGCGCCGCCCTGGTAGCCGAGGGGCTTGCTGGGATCGATCCCCTGCAGGTGCAGATCGCAGCTGTGTTCCATGAGAGGGACGCCGCCGCCTTCCAGCCTGATGTCGTGGTGGTCGCCTCTGAAAGCCCGGACCGCGACACCTTGGAGAGCTTGCGCGAAGCCAGCGCGGTGAATCCGCGCCCCGTGGTGATGTTCGTAGACCGGTCCGAGCCGGGGCTGGCGGAGGAGGCGGTGCGTGCCGGCGTGGCCGCCTATGTGGTCGACGGTCTCTCCGCGGCCCGGGTGCGCCCGGTGCTGGAGGTGGCCATGAGCCGCTTTCAGCTGATGCATCAGCTGCGGGCGGACCTGGCCAAGGCCAAGGCCGATCTCGCGTCGCGCAAGAGCATCGAGCGGGCCAAGGCCCTGCTGATGAAGGAGCGCGACCTGGACGAGGAGGCGGCCTACCGGCTGTTGCGCAAGCTTTCCATGGATACCGGACGACCGCTGGGGGCCGTGGCCGCCGACCTGCTGGCCTTCGCCGGCGTACTCAAGGGCGGAGATCCCACGTGAGCCCATCTGGCCCGTTGCAGCTGGGGTTCATTCCCCTCGTCGACGCCGCCCCCCTGATCGTGGCGCAGGAGAAGGGTTACTTCGCCGCCGAGGGCCTGTCGGTCAGCCTCAACCGCGAGGGTTCGTGGGCCACCATCCGCGACAAGGTGGCCGCCGGCGCCCTGGACGGCGCCCACATGCTGGCGCCGATGGTCCTGGCCGCCAGCCTGGGGATCGGCAGCGAACCCAAGGCGATGATCGCCCCCATCGCCCTGAACCGGGGCGGGGCGGCGGTGACCCTGTCCACACGCCTGACCGGGGATGGCGGCGCCGGCGCGCGCCTGACCCACCTTGTTCGACGCAGGCAGGAGGAGGGGGCCAGTCCTCTGACCCTGGCGGCGGTCTATCCGTTCTCGATCCACAACTACCTGCTGCGCCATTGGCTGGTGGGCCTGGGCCTGAACCCCGACGTCGATGTTCGCCTGACGGTGGTTCCCCCGCCGCGCACGGCCGCCCTGCTGGGCGAAGGCGTGATCGAGGGCTTCTGCGCCGGCGCGCCGTGGAATGCGGTGGCCGAGGCCGCCGGCGTCGGCCAGACCGTGGTGCGCGCGACCGAGGTCTGGCCCGAGGCGCCGGACAAGGTGCTGGGGGTCACGGAATTCTGGGCGGCGGCCAATCCGGCCATCCTGTTGTCCCTGATCCGCGCCCTGGCGGCGGCCGGCGACTGGGCCGCCGATCCGCACAATCAGCAAGAGCTGGTGGGCCTCCTGGCCCGGCCGGAATTCCTCGACACGGCGCCTGAGGCGATCGCCTCAGGCCTGGCCGAGATCGCCTTCGCCGGGGCCGCCGTCAATCCGCCCCGCCGCGAGCAGGCGGGCTGGCTGCTGGAGCAGATGGTCCGGTGGGGGCAGGTCGGCGAGGTCGCCGTCGACAAGGTCGCCGAGCGGTGCTGGCGTCCGGACCTCTATCTGGCCGCTCAAGACCGCTGATCGCCCAAGACTTCGACAGCACTCGTTCGCAGGCGCCACATTTTCACGCGATGCGGGCCATCTGAGCTGACGCCTGCATCCTGGGCGTGACGGGACCGGCCGGCTCGCGCCTCATGAGGTCAGGCCCAGGACAACGGCGTTCGCGGCTTCTTCGGAACAGGCTCGATGACGAGCCGCCTCCGCACGGCGACGCCGCCACTCATGTCCTCTTGAACGGGTCTTCCCATGATCAGCCGATCCTTCCTTAAGGCGGGGCACGCCCCGACTCTGTTCTCGGCCTTCCTGTACTTCGACCTCAGCTTCATGGTCTGGGTGCTGCTGGGTCCCTTGGGCGTGGCCATCGCCGAGAGTTTCGGCCTTGATGCGGCGCAGAAGGGCTTCATGGTCGCCGTTCCGGTTCTCGCCGGGGCGCTGCTGCGGGTGGTGGCCGGCGTGCTGGTGGACCATATCGGCCCGAAGAAGACCGGGATCATCGGCCAGCTCATCGTCATGGCGGGCCTCGGCCTCGCCTGGTTCGTGGGACTGCACAATTACAGCCAGATCCTGATGGTCGGCGTCCTGCTGGGCGTGGCCGGCGCCTCGTTCGCCGTGGCCCTGCCGCTGGCCTCGCGCTGGTATCCCCCGGAGCATCAGGGCCTGGCCTTGGGCATCGCCGGCGCGGGCAATTCCGGCACCGCTCTGGCGGCCCTGTTTGCGCCTTTCCTGGCCCAGCAGTTCGGCTGGATGAACGTCCTTGGTCTGGCCACCATCCCCCTGGCCATCGCCTTCGTCGTCTATGTGGTCTTCGCCAAGGACGCCCCTGAACAGCCGCCGCCCAAGTCCCTGACCGAATACATGGCGGTGCTGAAGACGCCGGACGCCTGGTGGCTCATGCTGCTCTACAGCGTCACCTTCGGCGGCTTCGTCGGCCTGTCCTCGTCGCTCACCATCTACTTCAACAGCGAGTATGGCCTGAGCCCGGTGATCGCTGGCTTCTTCACAGCCGCCTGTGTCTTCGCCGGCTCCTTCGCCCGGCCCGTGGGCGGCGGCCTGGCCGACCGCTACGGCGGGGTGCGGACCCTGACCGTGGTCTATCTCATGGCCGCCGTCGGTCTCGCTGTCGCCAGCTTCCATATGGCCAACCCCTATGTGGCCCTGGGCGTGATCATGTTCGCCATGATGGCCTTGGGCGCCGGCAATGGCGCGGTCTTCCAGCTCGCCCCGCAGCGCTTCCGCAACGAGATCGGCGTGGTCACCGGCCTGGTCGGCATGACCGGTGGGGTGGGCGGCTTCTATCTGGCCGCCAGCCTTGGTTGGGCCAAGCAGACCACGGGCTCCTATCAGGCCGGTCTGTTCGGCTTCGCGGTCATGGCGCTGATGGCCTGCCTGGCCCTCAATCTGGTCAAGGGCCAGTGGCGCCGGACCTGGCATGAGCTGGCCGGCCCCTCATCCGTCCCGATCCGTCTTTAGGTCGACAGGAGACCCCCATGACCAAGGAACGTCTTGTCGTCATCGGCAACGGCATGGCCGGCTGCCGCGCGGTGGAGGAAGTGCTCAAGCGCGACCCCAACCGCTACGAGATCACCATCTTCGGGACCGAGCCCCGGGTGAACTACGACCGCATCATGCTCTCGCCCGTCCTGGCCGGCGAAAAAGCCTTCGCCGACATCGTCCTCAATGACGAGGCCTGGTACCGGGACCACGCCATCACCCTGCACACTGGCTGCGCCGTCGCCGAGATCGACCGCGAGGCCAGGGTGGTCCGGGCGGGCGATGGGACGCAGGCGGCCTATGACCGGCTGATCCTGGCCACCGGCTCCGACCCCGTGCGCCTGCCGCTGCCCGGCGCGGGCCTGGCCGGAGTCGTCACCTTCCGTGACCTGGACGATGTGGAGACCATGGTGGCCGCCGCCGACGCGGGCGGCGAGGCCGTCGTGATCGGCGGCGGGCTGCTGGGTCTGGAGGCCGCCTATGGCCTGGCCCGGCGTGGGATGCGGGCCACGGTCATCCACCTGATGGACGTGCTGATGGAGCGCCAGCTCGACGAGTCGGCGGGATTCCTTCTGCGCAGCGCCCTCACCGATCGTGGCGTGGAGACCGTGCTGGGCGCCCAGTCCGAAGCGATCCTGGGCGAGGACGGCAAGGTCAGCGGCCTGCAGCTCAAGGACGGCCGGATCATTCCCTGCAGCCTGCTGGTCATGGCTGTGGGCATCCGCCCGAACACGGCCCTGGCGGCGAACTGCGGCCTCAACGTCGGGCGCGGCGTGGTGGTGGACGACCAGATGCGCACCTCCGATCCGGCCGTCTTCGCCATCGGCGAGTGCGCCGAGCATCGGGGGATCGCCTATGGCCTAGTGGCGCCGATCTGGGAGATGTGCCGCACGCTCGCCGACGTACTGACGGGCGTGGACGATTGCGCCTATGGCGGCTCGGTCTTGCAGACCCGGCTGAAGGTCTCAGGCGTCGATGTCTTCTCCGCGGGACGTTTCTCCGGCGGCGAGGGCTGTGAGGACGTGGTGTTCCGTGACGCCGGGCGCGGGGTCTACAAACGCGTGGTGCTGGAGCAGGGGCGGGTGGCCGGCGCGGTCCTGTTCGGCGATGTGATCGACGGCGGCTGGTACTTCGACCTGATGAAGTCACAGGCCGATGTCAGCGAGCTTCGCGAAACCCTCATCTTCGGCCAGGCGGTGACGGAGGCGCTCCGCGGCGTGGACCCTAAGAGCGCCGTTGCGGCCATGGCGGACTCTCAGGAGATCTGCGGCTGCAACGGCGTGTGCAAGGGCGCCATCACCACCGCCATTGCCGACCTCGGCCTGACCACGCTCGAGGACGTCCGCGCCCACACCAAGGCCTCGGCCTCCTGCGGGTCGTGTACGCCGCTGGTGGAGAAGCTGCTGGCGGTGACCCTGGGCGACGCCTTCCAGGTCCAGACCGGACCCAAGCCCGTCTGTGGCTGCACCCATCACGGCCATGAGGTGGTGCGCAAGCGCATCGTTTCCGAGGGTCTGAAGTCGATCCCGGCGGTCATGCAGGCCCTGGAATGGACGACGCCCGAGGGCTGCGCCAGCTGCCGGCCGGCGCTCAACTACTATCTGATCTGCGCCTGGCCCGGCGACTACCAGGACGACAAGCAGTCGCGCTTCGTCAACGAGCGGGTCCACGCCAACATCCAGAAGGATGGCACCTATTCAGTGGTGCCGCGGATGTGGGGCGGCATGACCTCGCCCCAGGAACTGCGGGCCATCGCCGATGTGGCCGACAAGTTCGCCATCCCGGCAGTCAAGGTCACCGGTGGCCAGCGGATCGACCTGCTGGGCGTCAAGAAGGACGACCTGCCGGCGGTCTGGGCTGATCTGAACGCGGCCGGCATGGTCTCGGGCCACGCCTACGCCAAAGGCCTTCGGACGGTGAAGACCTGCGTCGGCACCGACTGGTGCCGGTTCGGGACCCAGGATTCCACCGGCCTCGGCGTGCGGCTGGAGAAGTTCATGTGGGGGTCGTGGGCCCCGGCCAAGGTGAAGCTGGCGGTGTCGGGCTGCCCGCGCAACTGCGCCGAAGCCACCTGCAAGGACATCGGTGTGGTGTGTGTGGACTCCGGCTTCGAGATCCACATCGGCGGCGCGGCCGGGCTGCACATTCAGGGGACCCAGCTGCTGACCAAGGTCGCCAGCGAGGACGAGGCCGTCTGGGCCATCTGCGCCATCACCCAACTCTATCGCGAGGAGGGCTGGTATCTGGAGCGCATCTACAAATGGATGGCCAGGGTCGGCCTGGAGACGATCCGCGCCCAGGTCGAGGACCCGGAGGCGCGCAAGGCCCTCTACGACCGCTTCGCCTATTCGCAGCGCTTCTCTCGCACCGATCCCTGGGCGGAACGGGTCGCCGGTCGCCATGCCGATGAGTTCAATCCTCTCAGCCGTCGCCTGGAGTTCGAACGCGCATGAACGCCCTGGTCAAGGATCCCCAAATCGCCTGGGTCGATGTCGGCGCCGACACCGACATCCCCCGCCGCGGCGCCCGTCGCCTGAAGGGGCCGCAAGGGGAGATCGCCATCTTCCGCACCGGCGACGGTCAGGTCTTCGCCCTGATGGACGCCTGCCCGCACAAGGGCGGACCGCTCAGCCAGGGCATCGTCCACGGCGCCTCGGTGACCTGCCCGCTGCATGGCCGGGTGATCGACCTGGCCACAGGCGAGTCCCTGGGCGCCGACGCCGGCAAGGGTTGCGCGCCCGTGGTGCCGCTGGAGGTGCGCGAGGGTCGGTTGTTCATCGGCCTGGTCCGGGCCTGAGGCGCCCGTGGTCGAGACCCGCACCACCTGTCCCTATTGCGGCGTCGGCTGCGGGATCACGGCCCGGGCCGAGGGCCGCGCCCTGACGGTCCAGGGCGATGCCGATCATCCGGCCAATCTCGGCCGCCTCTGTTCCAAGGGCACGGCCTTGGCTGACACGGTCGGCCTGGAGGGACGGCTGCTGGCGCCGGAGATCGGCGGGCGGGAGACCTCCTGGGCCGAGGCGACCCGCCTGGTGGCGCGTCGGTTCTCCGAAACCATCGCCCGGCACGGTCCGGACTCGGTGGCCTTCTACGTCTCGGGCCAGCTTCTGACCGAGGACTATTACGTCGCCAACAAGCTCATGAAGGGCTTCATCGGCGCGGCCAATATCGACACCAATTCAAGACTTTGCATGGCCTCGGCTGTGGCCGCGCACAAGGCCGCCTTCGGCGCCGATCTGGTGCCCGGCTGCTATGAGGATCTGGACCTCGCCGACCTCGTAGTCTTCTCCGGCCACAACGCCGCCTGGACTCATCCGGTGCTGTTCCGGCGGATGGAGGCGGCCCGGGATCGCGGCCAGCGGCACGTGGTCATCGACCCCCGCCGCACCGACACCGCCGAGATGGCCGACCTGCACCTGCCCCTCGCGCCCCAGAGCGACGTGCGGCTCTGGAACGGGCTGCTCGCCCACCTGATGGACTGTGGCGCCGTGGACCAGGCCTATGTGGCCACCCATGTGAGCGGTTATGGCGCGGTGGTCGAAAGCCTCGCCCGCGATGACCAGTCGCCCGCCGCCGTCGCCGCCGACTGCGGCCTGACCCTGGCCGACCTCCGCGCCTTCTACGACCTCTTCGCCGCCACGCCGCGGACGGTGAGCCTGTTTTCCATGGGGGCCAACCAGTCGGCCCAAGGGGTGGCCAAGGGCCTGGCCATCCTCAATGTCCACCTGGCCACGGGGCGGATCGGCAAGCCCGGCGCCTGCCCCTTCTCGATCACCGGCCAACCCAACGCCATGGGGGGCCGGGAGACCGGCGGCCTGGCCAATACGCTGGCCGCCCACATGGACTTCACCGAGGTCGACTGCGCCCGGGTCGAACGGTTCTGGAGCGCGCCAAACCTGGCCCGCAAGCCCGGCCTCAAGGCCGTCGAGATGTTCGAGGCGGTCGGCGATGGGCGCATCAAGGCCCTGTGGGTCATGGCCACCAACCCGGCCGTCAGCATGCCCAGGGCGCACGCCGTGCGCAAAGCCCTGGCCGGTTGTCCCTTCGTGGTGGTCTCCGACTGCATGGCGTACACTGACACCGCCGCCTTCGCCCATGTGAAGCTGCCCGCCCTGGCCTGGGGCGAGAAGGACGGCACGGTGACCAATTCCGAACGCCGCATCTCCCGCCAGCGGGCGGTGATGGCGCCGCCCGGCCAAGCGCGCCCCGACTGGAAGATCATCGCAGAAGTGGCCGCGGCCATGGGCCATGGGGAGGCGTTCAACTGGCGATCCAACGCCCAGGTGTTCCGGGAATGGGCGCGGATGACCGCCTATGAAAACAGCGGCCGGACCCTGGATCTGGGTCCGCTCGTCGGCCTCACGCCCGAGGCCTACGACGCCCTGGCCCCCGTCCAGTGGCCGGTGACGCCAGCCGGCGGCACGGCGCGGCTGTTCACCGATGGCCGGTTTCCCACAGCCGATGGCCGAGCCCGGATGGTCCCGACGCTGGCCCTGGGACCGGCCGAGGCCACCGACGGCGCCTTTCCCCTGGCCCTGAACACCGGCCGGGTCCGCGATCACTGGCATACCCTGACCCGCACCGGGCTCTCCGCCTCGCTCAGCCGCCACGCGCCGGAGCCCTATGTGGACGTCCACCCCGCCGACGCCCTGGAACAGGGGATCGCCGACGGCATGCTGACCCGGGTGCGCACCGCCCACGGCGAAGCCGTCGCCCTGGCGAGGATCACAGACGCTCAACGGCCTGGCTGCATCTTCATGCCCATGCACTGGAGCGCGGCCTACGCACCCCAGGGGATGGCCAATCCGCTGGTCTCGGGCCCTGTGGATCCCATCTCCGGCCAGCCGGAGTTCAAACATACGCCGGCCCGTATCCAGGCCTATCGCGAGACCTGGAGAGGCTTCTTCCTATCCAGGGCCGCCGTTGCGCCGCCAGAGGGGCTCGACCTGGTCTGGCGCCGGGCGACCCAGGACGGCTGCCAGCTGCATGAGTTCGCTGGCCGCGGGGACGCCGATCAGCGTGACGCTCTGCGCAAAGCGTTGAGTCGGGGCCTGAAGGGCCAGGCGCTGCTGCTGGAGGATGCCCAGGGCGGGCGGCTGCGTGAAGCCTTCGTCCAGGACGACCGGCTGGCCAGCGTGCTGTTCATGACCGTGGAGACCGGCCGTCTGCCGCCCCGGGACTGGCTGTCGGCCCTGTTCGCCAAGGATCAGCTGAGCGAGACTGATCGCGCGGGCCTGCTGATCGGCTTCGCCCCGGGAGCGCCAGTCGAGACCGGCCCCCTGGTCTGCGCCTGCCGCAGCGTCCGCCGGCCGCGGATCGAGGCAGCCATCGCCCAGGGGGCTGCCAGCCTGGATGCGGTCGGCGCAGCCACCGGGGCTGGAACTCAGTGCGGGTCCTGTCGTCCCGAAATCACCCGAATGCTGCCCGCCTCGGAGACCCGTCATGCCGCCTGAAGCCAAACCCCTCTTTCCCGTCCAGCTCGTGGGCGCAGGCCCCGGCGCCGCCGACCTGCTGACCCTGCGCGCAGCACGCGCCATCGAGGGCGCCCAGGCCCTGCTCTATGACGCCCTGGTCGGCGACGAGATCCTGGCCCTGGCGCCGCAGGCCTGCCTGAAGATCCAGACCGGCAAGCGGGCAGGCCGGCCCTCCATGCGGCAGGAAACCATCAACCGCCTGATGATCCGGCTGGCTCAGCGGGGCCTGAGGGTCGTGCGGCTGAAGGGCGGCGATCCCTCGATCTTCGGCCGGGTGGGGGAGGAGGCCCAGGCGCTGCGCCAGCAGGGCCTGGCGGTGGAGATCGTGCCCGGCGTCACCGCAGCCTGCGCGGCGGCCGCCCAGTTCGCCCTGCCCCTGACCCATCGCGGCGTGGCCCGCCGTGTCGTGATGACCACCGCCACCACGCAGGACGGAAAACTCTCCCTGGACTGGGCGGCCGCCGCCGATCCCGAGGCGACCCTGGCCATCTATATGGGGGGCCGCGCTGCGCCAGAAATCGCACGGTGTCTGATTGCAGCGGGCCGCTTGCCCGACACCCCCGTGGCGGTCGTCACGGACGCCAGCGGCCCTGGGGCGCAGCTTCAGAGCATGACTCTCGCCACGCTGGCCGCGGCCCCCAGTGTGGACCTGAAATCGGGGCCCGCCTTGATCATGGTGGGTGAAGCGCTCGCCGGCTCCGAGGTTTGGTCACGCCTTCCTGAAGCAGCGCCTCTCGCGGGCGCGGCCTGATGGAAGGCGTTTCGACCGGGGCTGAGGTTCAGAGACTCGCGGCAGCGAGCGCCTTGCCCGTTGGCAGCTATGACGCCGCCCCAGTCTTGGCGCCTGCCTGGGGACGGGCGACGTCATCCGGATCCTCGGCGGGCCACAGGGCGAGCGCCGCCGCCACTCCGCCCGCGGCGATCACGCCCAGGATGGCGAAGGTCCAGCCCATGCCGAGCGCTGCGCCGACGGCGCCTGCCACCGAATAGGTGATGAGCCAGCCGGCATGGGAGAGGGCGAACTGGGCGGCGAAGACGGCGCTGCGATCCTCTGGGGCCGCTGAGCGCCGCAGCAGGCGTCCGCCCGGCGTCAGGACCGCTGAATAGCCCAGCCCCAGCATCGCCCAGAGACACAACAGGACCGGCCAGGACAGGCCTGCGCCGCCGATCATCAGCAGGGCTGCGACGCCAAGCCCGCCCACCAGGAGGGCCGAGCCCCCCAGCATCACCGGGCGGTCCGACAGCCGGTCGAGCAGACGGGGCAGGGCGAAGGCTGCGACCATTGACCCGCCGCCGAACGCCGCCAGGGCCAGGGCGACGTCGTCGTTGGAGCGGCCCAGGCCGGTGCGGACCAGCACCACGGTATTGACGATGACCATGGCGCCGGCCGCCGCAGCGGTCAGGTTGAAGGCCAGCAGGCCCCGCAGACGGGGGGTCTTGAGGTATATTCGGGAGCCGAGCGTGGTCCGGGCATAGACGCCGCCTGTCCGCGGCTTCCTGGGCGGCTGGGGGATGGTCACCGACAAGACCAGGGCCGCTGAGGCGAGGAAGCCCACCACCGTTCCGGCGAACAGCCAGTGAAACGAGATCAGGGTCAGCAGGGCGGCCGCCAGCATCGGGCTGACCAGGCTCTCCAGGTCATAGGCCAGGCGCGAGAGGGAGAGCGCCCGGGTGTACTTCTGCTCATCGGGCAGAACGTCGGGGATCGCGGCCTGGAAGGTCGGTGTGAAGGCCGCCGAGGCCGACTGCAGCAGGAAGATCAGCACATAGACCTGCCAGACCTGATCGACGAACGGCAGGCTGAGCGCCACGATCGCCCGGACCACGTCCATGGCCACCAGCAGGGTCCGGCGGGGGATCTGGTCGATGAAGGCGTTCACCACTGGGCCGACGCCGATATAGGCGATCATCTTGATGGCCAGGGCGCCGCCCAGCACCGCGCCCGCATTCGCGCCGGCCAGATCGTAGGCCAGGAGCCCCAGCGCCACGGTCGCAAGCCCGGTGCCCAGCAGGGCGATCACCTGGGCGGCGAAGAGATGGCGGTAGGTGCGATCAGCCAGAACCTCAAGCATGGTGTTCCCTCGTTGACGCCGAAGCCGGCGCTCGCCCCTGCGCCGCGCGCAGATAGACCGCGGGCAGGACCAACATGTTCAGGGCCGTCGAGGTCGCCAGTCCGCAGAGAATGACGATGGCCATCGGCGCCTGGATCTCGCTCCCGGGTCGCCCCATGGCCAGGGCCAGGGGCACGAGGGCCAGGCCCGCCGAGATGGCGGTCATCAGGATCGGCACGAGTCGCTCTTCGGCGGCGCGGCGCACGGCGGTTTCGAGGTCTGCGACGCCTTCGACCTCGCGCAGGTGCTTCACATGGCTGATCAGCATGACCCCGTTCCGGGTGGCGATGCCGAACAGGGTGATGAAGCCGATGATGGTCGCCACCGACAGCACGCCCCCCATCAGCCACAGGCCGACCACGCCGCCCACCAAGGCCAGCGGCAGGTTCAGCATGACGATGGCCGCATCGCGGGTCGAGGCGAAGGCCTGTCGCAACAGCAGGAACATGCCGATCAGCACCACCGCGCCGAGGCCAAGCAGGGTGCGGGTGGCCGATGCGGCGCTTTCGAACTGGCCGCCCAGCTCGATCCGCGCCCCTTCGGGGAGGTCCATGGGATCAAGGGCGGTCCGAATGTCATCGACCACTGCGCCGAGATCGCGACCCGAGACATTGGCCAGCACCAGCTGGACCCGTTCGACGCTTTCGCGGGAGATGGCGTTCGGGCCCTGGTCGCGGACCACGTCGGCCACGGCGGCGAGGCTGATCAGCCGACCATCGTGGGTGGAGAGCAGCATGGACTCCAGGTCCGCGCCGGCTTGGAACTGAACGGGATCGTAGCGGACCACCACGTCGGTCAAAACCGGCCGTTCAATGAGTGCGCCGACCACCACGCCGCCGACAGCCGCGCTTACCGCCTCGGTGGCCTCTTCGACCGAGAGCCCCGCCAGGGCCAGATCGGCGCGGCGGAAACGCAGCCTCAGATAGGGGACCTGGCTCTGGGTGTCGGTCTGGACGTCAACGGCGCCGGGGACCGCCTCCACCCGCGATTGTACGTCCCGCGCAAGGCGGGCCAGGGTCTGGCTGTCTGCGGCGAAGACCTTGATGGCGATGTTGGCGCGGGCCCCAGACAACAGATGGTCGATCCGGTGGGAGATCGGCTGGCCATAGATCGCCTGGACGCCGGGGATCTGCCCCACCTCGGCGCGCAGGGCGTCAAGCAGCTCCTCCCGCGCTCGACCGCCGGGGCGCAGGGCGGCTTCGATCTCCGAGGCGAAGACTTCCTGGGCGTGCGGGTCGCCGGGCGCGCGGCCGGTCCGTCGCGCGGTGGTGGCGATTTCGGGCTGGGCCAGCATGACCGCCTCCACCTGAGCCGCGGCCCGGTCAGAGGCTTCCAGAGAGGTTCCGGGCAAGGTGGTCACGTTGACGGTCAGGCTGCCCTCGTTGAACTCCGGCAGGAAGGCGCGGCCGGAGACGAAGAGGCCCACGCCGGCGGC
This sequence comes from Caulobacteraceae bacterium UBA3198, assembly GCA_002363865.1. Taxonomy (GTDB): domain Bacteria; phylum Pseudomonadota; class Alphaproteobacteria; order Caulobacterales; family Caulobacteraceae; genus Phenylobacterium. Next base: position 234,489 of record DEWY01000002.1, on the reverse strand, counting down.
CAGAACCAGGGCGAGGGACAGCGCGCTCAAGGCCCGCCATCTTGGCAACAGGCCGCTCAGCAGCCGGACATAGCGCGCCTTCAGACCGACCACCCAACGCGGCTCCCGGCCCAGCGCCCGGTCACCCCGGGTGAGCACATCACGCCCAAGCACAGGGGTGAGCGTGAGCGCTACGGCCAAGCTGGCCAGAAGCGCCACGCCATAGGCCAGGGCCAGGGGTTGGAGCAGCCGGCCCTCGATCCCCGTCAACCCGAACAGGGGCAGGAAGACCAGCAGGATGATGAGGGTCGCAAACACGATGGAGCCCTGCACCTCGGCGGTGGCGGAGGCGACGACCTGGACGACCGGAGGACGCTCGGCCTCGGGGCTGGCCTCGGCCAGCCTGAGGCGCCGGACAATGTTCTCGACCACGATGATGGCGTCATCCACCAGAACTCCCAGGGCGATGGCGATGCCCCCGAGCGTCATGGTGTTGATGGTGCCGCCCACCAGGCTGACGGCGATCAGTGCGCTGACCACGGAGACCGGGATGGCCGCCAGGGTGACCAGGGTCGCGCGCCAGGAGGCCAGGAAGACCAGGACGATGATCGAGACCAGGACCAGGCCCTCGATCAGGGCGCGCACCACATTGTCGATGGCCCGGTCGATGAAGTCGGCCTGACGGAAGACCTGCGTCTCCAGGGTCATGCCGGGGGGCAGGGTGCGCTGTACGTCGGCGAACACCAGGTCGAGCTGCTCGGTCAGATCCAGGGTATTGGCGTTGGGCTGTTTTTGAATGGCGAAGATCACCGCCGGCTGGGCGTTGAACGACCCTGTGCCGCGCTTCAGGCCTTCACCGACCCTGAGGTCGCCAATGTCGCGGGCCAGCACGGGAACGCCGCCTTGCTCCCCGACAATGACCTCTCCGAAGGCCTCAGGCGTCTCAGCGCGGCCGACCCCCTCCACCAGCAGTTCCTGGCCATTCTCCACCACGACGCCGGCCGAGCGGGTGGCGCTGGCCTGTTCCATCGCGGAGATGACGTCATTCATTCCGACGCCACGTGCGCTCATCCGCCCGGGATCCACCAGCAACTGGACCTGCCGCTCGTCGCCGCCGATGGTCATCACCTCGGCGACGCCCGGAACGGCCAGCAGGCGGCGGCGGACCGTCCAGTCCGCGACGCTCTTCAGCTCCATCGGCGAATGGGTGTCTGAGCGCAGGGCGACGAACATGATCTCGCCCATCACCGAGGAGGCCGGCGCCATCACCGGCGGCGGCAGGTCGTCGGGCAGGGCGCCGGCTGCGGCGCCCAGGCGTTCGGAGACCGCGCGCCTGGCCTCGGCCGCATCTGTCGTCCAGCCGAACTCCAGGGTGACCACGGCCAGACCCGTGGTGGAGTTCGAACGAATGCGCCGCAAGCCTGGGGCGCCGTTCAAGGTGGTCTCCAGCGGAATGGTGACCAGCTGCTCCACTTCGGTGGGGGTGTAGCCGCCGGCGTCCACCACCACCTGAACCGAAGGCGCGGTCAGATCCGGCAGAACATCGACGGGCATGCGACTGGCCACCCCGATGCCGCCGATCGTCAGCAGCATGGAGAGGGCGTAGATCGTCAGACGGTTGGCCAGGGCCCAGGCGACAAGGCGCTCGATCATCGAGGTGAGTCCTTAGTGTGCATGGCCATGGCCAAAGGCGTCGGGCGTGGCGGCGGCGGCGCGGACGGTGGCGGCGCCCTGGGTGACCACCCGTTCGCCGGGGCGGAGATCACCGGTGACGGCGATGCGATCCCCGCTGGCGCGGCCGCGGGTCACCATCCGGCGTTCAAAGGCCTCGCCGGAGACCTGGACATAAACGACATCCTGGCCGCCCTCGTTGATGATGGCCTCCGCAGGCACGCTGAGGGCGGAGGCCCCCTGGCCCCTGGCCAACCGCCCCTGAACCCGCTGGCCGGGGCGAAGCTGATCGCCGTCATAGGCGAAGACCACCTCGGCGGTGCGCGTCCTTGGGTCGATCATGCTGGCGTCGCTCACCCGCCGCAGGTCGCCCAGATCCAGGCGATCGCCGTTGACGATGACGTCCAGGCCGAAGGCGGGGCCAAGGCCGACGGCCTGGGCCTCAGGAACCTGGGCCACAAGCCACAGGCGTGTCGGATCACCGATCCGCATCAACTCGTCACCGGCCGCGACCGGCGCGCCGCGCACGAGGGCGGAGGCCAGGATACGCCCGGAGATGGGTGAGGTGAGCGGTACGGCGGGGCCGCCGCCAGCCAGGGCGCTGCGGCGGTTCTGGGCGGCGGCCAGCTGGGCCGAGGCCAGCTGCTCTGCGGTCCGCGCTTCATCCAGCCGCCGAGACGGCGCAGCTTCTGCCGCAACAAGCTGCTGCATGCGCGCCGCCTCGCGTCGGGCGGCCTCAAGGGTGATGCGGGCTTCAGCGATGCCTAAGTCCAGGGCCGCGACATCCTGGCCCTCGCCCAGCCGGGCGCTGATGCTGGCGAGCTGCTGGCCGCTCCGCACGGCGGCGCCGACCATGGGGACCGTCGCGCCTGTGCGGATGACACCGGACACAGGCGCGGTCACCACAGCCTCTGCGTCAGGCGCGAGCCTGACGTCGATCGTCACCGGCACGGTCTGGGCGAGCAGCCCCTCGACGACGGGGCGGGTGGCGAAGGGGACACGCCACTGCGCCTCCTTCGGGAAGGCGATATGGTCGGGGTTCTCCACATGCTCGGGCGCAGCCGCGGCGCCAGCCTCGCTGGTGGCGTGCACCGTCACCATTCCGAGGTCGTGAACGCTTTCGCCACCTGGCCCCACATGGCGCAGGCGAAGGCGCGCCTCTCCGGACCGTGTCGCAGTGAGCAGGGGGCGGAAGATGCCCGGGGTGTCGGACACCTTGGCCGAGCCCTGGTCGACCTTGCCGTCTGGCCAGGTGAGTTCGGCGAACAGCTCGCCATCGCTCACGGCCCGATAATCGGACAGGCGGCTCAGGTGCGCATCGAACCGGCGTCGCCGGTCCAGCACCAGGGGGCGGTATTCGACAAAGAGTTCCGTCGTCTCCGCATAGTCGGTGACGGTGACGCCTCCCGCCGCGTGCCCTTCGGCCGCGGGCGCGCCGCGGTCAGAACAGGCGGAGAGCAGGATGAGCGCCGCCAGTGCGGCGGGAAGCATCGCCTTCATGATTGGTCTGTCCTTCAGTGCGGGTGGTCGGCGTCTTCGCCGTCATGTTCGTGGCCGTGCTCTTCGGCGCTCTCGACCGGCTCGGCGACATCGTCGTCCTCATGGACCGGCGCGGCGGTCTCAGCCGCCGCCGGGGCCGCCTCAGCGGCGTCAGAGGGCGCTTCGGTCGCCGTCTCGCCGGCTGGCGAGCAGGCGGCGAGCAATCCCGTCAGCAGGATCGCGGGAAGCGTGGTGCGAATGATCATGGGGTAGGTCCTCCTTGGGCGAGATCGAGTTCGATGGCGGCCAGGACGGCGCGCTCCGTCAGCTCGAGGGTTGAAGTCTTTGCATCATGGGCGGCGCGGTAGGCGTCGATCAGTTCGGCCACCCCGATTTCACCGGCCGCATAGGCGACCTCGGCGATTTCGCTGAGACGCCCGGCGTCTGCGGCCGTGCGCGCAGCGGCGCTCGCCGCTTCAGTCGCGGCGACGGCGCGGGCCCGGGCGGTGGCGGTTTCTGCAGCCACGGCGCGGCGCGCCAGAGCCGCGTCGGCCGCGGCCAGGCGCGCCAGGGCTTGAGCCTCCCGGCTGGCGGCCCCACCCGAATTGAAGAGGGGAACGGTCGCGCCGATGGTGACGGCCGGGCCATCAGAGGATCCAAAGGGGGTTTCGACGCGCCGGTAGCCAATACCCACCTCTAGCTCCGGGAGGCGTGCGCGGGCCGCGGCCCTGGCTGTGGAACGGGCCGCCTCAAGCCGCCGCTCCGTCGCCTCAAGATCCTGTCGTCGGGCGCCGTCGGCCGGCGATGAGAGGATCGGAGGCCTCAAGGGGCCGGCGCTCCTGACGCCCTCCAGCCCGGTGATCTCTGCCAGGGTGATGCAGGTCGCCGTCTGCTCGCCTGCGGCGAGCCCGGCCTGCGCCTCGGCGGCGCTCAGTTCGACCCGCACGCGCCGCAGGTCATAGGCCGCGGTGTCCCCGGCCTCGACCCGTTCGCCGACGATACGCAGGGCGCTCTGAAGCTCGTTGACGAAGGTCGTATGGACCCTGGCGATCTCCCCGGCGGTGGCGCATTGCGCATAGGCTCGACGGGCGGCCGCCCTGCGTTGCTCCAGTTCCCGACCGGTTTCGGCGATCACAGCAAAGGACTCGGCCTCGGCCGCAGCTCTCAAGGCGTTGCGTCGTCCCGAGATGTCGATGGGCTGGACGATCTGCGCCTGCCACTCCTCCTCCTCATCGAGGACGCCGCTTAACCGGCTGCGGGTGACCGAGACAGAAGGGTTGTCCAGCAGGCCGATCGTCTCGGCGCGGGCGCTGGCGGCCGCGCGAGCCGCCGCGCCGCTGGTCTGAAAGTCTGAATCGCCCAGGGCGCGGGCGATTGCTTCGGCCTCGTCGATGCGAACCTCGGCCGGCTGCGCCTGGGCGCTTGGCTGCGCCGCGAGAAGCAGGAAGGCGAGGACGCTTGACCCATAATGGAGCGGGCGAAGGCGCAAGGAGGGCATGAGGAGGCTCCGCTTGAACGACATGAAGCCGACACGCAGGCGCGCGCCGGCCAAAGGCGATTCAAACGAGGCGGGGCGGGCGGCCGTCTGGGGGTGGCGACAGGCCGCGCGGCGTGCGATCCGTCTCGGCGCGAACGGCCGACTGCAAGCCGAAATCGGCCAGGTCGTGGTCCACCATCAGAGCCGGCGCCACGCAGGCGAGGCTGGTGACGGGGCCATGGTCGTGGCTGGCGCGGTCTTCGTCCGGCGCCTCGTCATGTTGGCCATGCGACGCGATCACGGCGCCGGTCTCTTCATCATGGTGGTGATGGTCGCCGACACTCACCGGCGAAACCCAGTGCGAGACCGAGTGAGCGTCCACCGCCAGGGCCGGGGTGGCGATGGCGAACATCACGAGCATCACGCCAACAAGGCGGGCCAGATGATGGCGGAGCTTGGACACGCGAGACTTGTACTGTGCGGCGCCCTGGCTCGCAATCGGTCGATCGACGACCTGACGTCTCGGTTTGGCATGGGCGAGATCAACATGGTCGGCGAGACATCCGAGCCGCAGTAGGGCGATGCGCACAGGAACATTCCGCCCTGACGCCTATGGAGCCGCGGTGGGAGGCTGCGCTGAGGGCTGGTCGTGCTGGGCGCGCATCGACGCGCTCGAACGTGACGGGTCGGTGAAGTTTGAGTGAAATCGACTGTCACACGCTGAGGGGTTGTGCGCGCCCGTCGTTGAGGGGGCGGGGGGCAAGGGCCGGGCGTGCATGTCCGGTTCCCCGCCGTCGCAACCTCGACACGCGGAGAATTTCAGTGAACGGAATGAACCAGAACCCTGGGCGAGGCCGCGCGCGCCGCCTCGCCGGGCTGATGACCAGCTGCGCCGCCATCGGCCTCCTCGCCGCCACCGGCGCCCAGGCCCAGGACGGCGCCACCGAGGTCGACGAATTGATCGTCACCGGCAGCTATCAGCGCAGCCTGCAGCAGGCGGTGGAGCTGAAGCGTGAGAATGTCGGCTTCTCCGACTCCATCGTCGCCACGGACGTCGCCAACTTCCCCGAGCAGAACCTGGCCGAAGCGCTGCAGCGCATGCCCGGTGTGACGATCGAGCGGAACAAGGGGCTGGGAACCCGCGTCATGGTCCGCGGCCTGCCCAGCGAGTTCACCTTCGTGACGATCAACGACCTGGCCACCGCCTCGGGCAGCGGCGGGCGCGACGTCGAGTTCGACATCTTCGCTTCGGAGATCATCCAGCAGGTCACCGTCCAGAAGTCGCCGACCGCGGCCGACGAGGAAGGTGGCATCGCCGGCTCGATCAATATCAGCACCGCCCGGCCGTTCGACTATGACGGGCTCCGTCTGGTGGGCTCGGTGGAGGGCGCCTACAACTCCATCTCCGAAGAGATCGACCCCAAGCTGTCCTTCCTGGCCAGCAACACCTGGGGCGACTTCGGCGCCCTGATCTCGGTCTCCACGGCCAAGCGGACCAACCGCACAGACTCCAATTCCGGCATCAATTTCCGCCCGGCCTTCCGCTTTCTGGAGGCCTCCGGGACCCGTGGAACCCAGGCCCAGAGCGTGCTGGCGCGGGACGCCGACGTTGTGGTGCAAGACCGTCGGAACCGCGATGAAACCGGCCGGATCATCTTCCAGGACAAGGTCGGCGACCGGGTCTATGTGAACGAGCAGGACCAATGGGGCGCGACCCTGTCACTGCAGTATCGGCCCTCAGCCAATTTCAGCCTAGCCTTTGACGGCATGGTCGGCGGCTACGACGCCACCGAGGACGAATATGACGCCGCGGCCTATTCGGCATCGAGCCGCAGCACCTTCGAGACCATCCACGCCTACGACAAGACCACCCTGGCCGACTACGGCATGGTGGTTCTGCGCGACGTCTCCTACACCGCCACCCAGCATGAGTTCCTCAGCAAGGAGCGCATCAACAAGACCGACTACGCCCAGTTCGGCGCCGAGCTGAACTGGCGGGGGGACAACTGGGAATTCAACGCCCTGGCCGGCTTTTCGGGCGCGGAAAAGACGCTGGACAACGCCAATCTGAAGCACGTGGCCTATGCGCCGTCGCGGACGCGCTGGACGGCCAATGGCGGCGAGACGGTCCCCAGCGCCAATCCGGCGACGATCGATATGTACAATTCGCCGACGCGTTATCTGTTCGAGGCCTATGAGACCAATCTCGAGGCCATCACCGACGACAAGTACGCCGCCCAGGCCGACTTCACGCGGTATTTCGACCTGTCGGCCTTTCCGGCGCTTTCAAGCATCCAGGTCGGCGCCCGCTACACCGACAAGTCCAAGACGCGGCAGTATGGGTCGCTGAACATCCAGGGCCCGGGCCCGGGAGACTCCTCCTATGTGAACACCCGGACCCTGGCCGACAGCCCGTTGACAGCGATCGGCGATCTGGTCCCGGGGGGCGACTATAGCGCCCGGGATCTGACCTGGAGCCAAGTCTCGAACGAATACGCCCGCAACACCTTCCGCTATGCCGGCTTCTTCACCCCCTTCAATGACGGCCAGTTCTACGAAGTGGCGGAAGAGACGCTCAGCCTCTACGCCATGGCCGATTTCGACTTCGAGATCGCCCGCGTGCCGGTCTTCGTGAATGGCGGGGCCCGCTATGTGGACACCAAGGTGACGTCCGCGGGCTTCCACCAGATTCAGAACCCCAACGGCACGACGGGCTACACCCCTGATCCGGTGTCCAGTGAGGGCGGCTACGACAAGATCCTGCCGAGCCTGAACATCAACGCCGAACTCACCGACAGCATCATCCTGCGGGGCGCGGCCTCGGAGACGCTGATCCGTCCGGCCCTCAGCGATTTGGCCTACAAGCGCACCGCCAGCTTCAATTCGTTCCGCTTCACCGACGGCAACCCGAACCTCGCCCCCACCTACGCCAAGCAGTGGGAAGTGGGCCTGGAGAAGTACCTGGCCGACGGCGGTCTGCTGTCGATCTCCTACTTCTGGAAGGAGATCGAGGGCGTGGTCCGCAGCGAGCTGACCGGGACCGTCCCCAACGTCACCAAGTACAACGCCAATGGTACGATCGACGGAGTCTACGACTTCGACGTCTATCAGCCGGTCAACGCCGAGGGCTCCTATGAGGTCAGCGGCGTGGAGCTGGTGGCCATGGTGCCGCTGAGCCTCCTCTATGCGCCGCTGGAAGGCTTCGGCGTGAACGCCAACTACACCCTGCTGGACAGCTCGCTGACCGGTGAATCCGACCTGGGCATCCCGACGCCGCCGGTGGGCCTGGCCGACAAGACCTACAACGTCACCCTCTATTACGAGAACGACCGCTTCCAGGCCCGGGCATCCTACAACTACAAGGACAAGTACGTCGAAGGCATCGGCTATGAGATGTATCCCATCTGGCGCGACGCCTACGGCCAGACCGACATCTCCGTCAGCTATGATGTGAACGACCGCATCCAGCTCAGCCTGGAAGGGATCAACATCACCGACGAGGAAACCAAGGGCTACACCATTCATCCCTCCTTCCCGACCATGTACGAGCTTTCCGGGCGTCGGTTCAGCCTGGGCCTGCGCATGGAGTGGTGAGCGACGCCTTGATCGCGCGATCTATCGAGACCCCCGGCGGAGCGCGCCATCCCCTCGCGCGCCGCCGGGCGCTGCGCCCCCTCCTATGGAGGGGGCGTCTTTGCGCCTGTATGGCCGAAAGGCAGGGCGCCCATGGGGGCTGAGTTCGACCTCAACAGATTGCGCGCCGATCTGGTCGCCTATCTCCGCCGCAAGGACCGGGGCGGCGAGGAGGCCGAGGACGTGGCGCAGGAGGCCTTCGCCCGCTTTCATCGCAGCGGCCACGATGTGACCGCCGCCGACGCCCGGCCGCTGCTGTTCGTCATCGCGAAGCATATTCAGCTGGACCGCTGGAAGGCCGCCGGCCGGGAGGCACGGCGCAACGCGCTGGAGGATGTCTATGACCTCGACTCCGGCCCCCATGCCCTGGCCAGCCCCGCGCCGCGGGCCGACCAGCAGCTGATCGACCGTCAGAACCTGGCCGCCGCCGCCGCGGCCATCCGCGCCCTGCCGCCCAAGACCCGCGACGCCTTCCTGTTGCACCGGTTCGAAGGCCTGACCTACCGACAGATCGCCGGGCGGCTGGGAATCTCTGTCAGCATGATCGAAAAACACATCGCCGAGGCTCTCCGGCAATTGAAGACGTCCCGGGGTGATTGAGGTGTCGGGTTCTTGGATCGTTGTCCCTTGTAGCGCCCGCCGTGAGGCTGGCCGCCCACTGAAGAGGAATTCGCCGCGCTGATGCTCGACCGCCTCGCCGCCCTGTTCGCCGCCCGGCCCGCCACGGCCGAGGCCTGGCTCGCCCGCATGGGACGGCCAGACCTGAGCCCGCGCGACCAGTCGGCCTTCGAGGCCTGGCTCGAGGCCGATCCCGATCACCTGCGGCAGTATGAGACGCTGAAGACCGCCAACGCTGAATTGGCGGGCCTGCGCCATGCCTTCGAAGGCGATCTCGCCCGCCTGCGGCGCGGCGCGGCGCGGCGGTCGGGCGCGCCGAGGGGTCTGGTCTTTGGCGGCGGCCTGGCCGCCGTGGCCGCGGTGGTGGCGGCAATCGCCCTGCTGCCCATGCTGCGAACCACACCTGAGAGCCAGCTGTTCGAAAGCGCGCCAGGCCAGATCGTCGACCTGACCCTGGAGGACGGCTCGCAGGTGACCCTGGACGCCGACTCCGCCATCCGTGTCGCCTTCGCCAAGGATGTGCGCCGCCTGACCCTGGAGCGGGGCTCGGCCTATTTCGAGGTGCAGCACGACTCGGGTCACCCCTTCCAGGTGGCGGTGGCCGACCGGCGGGTGATCGTCACCGGCACGCGATTCGTCACGGCCATCACCGGCGACAGCGCCCAGATCTCGGTCCTTCAGGGCCGGGTGGCGATCGGGCGTCGCGATGCGGCCCGGGCCGATGCGCTGGAGGGCGCGCTGGGGGTCACGGCCGGCCAACAGGCGCGCTTCCGGTCCGGCGCGCCACAGATCGACAAGACCCGCGCCGACCTGGAGACGGCGACCGCCTGGCGCCAGCGTCGCCTGGTTTTCCGCAACGCGCCCCTATCCGAGGTGATCACGGCCGCGGCCCGCTACTCCGAGGCGCCCCTGGTCCTCGCCGACCCGGCCCTGGGCCATATGCGGATCACCGCGGTCCTGCCCCTGGAGGGGGAGGGCGCCCTGGCTGACCGTATGGCTGCGCTTTTGCCTATTCGCACCGAACAGGCCGCCGACGGCCGGGTCATGATCCGGGCCGAATAGCGGCCATCGCAGAGCTGTCACGCCCGTGCGTTAGGGCCGCTACGCATGGTCCGTCCCCGGCTCACCTGCCTGACCCTGTTCACCGCAACCTTGGGCCCAAGCGGGCGCCGAGGTTTGCTCTGCGCTGTGGTCCTGGCCTTCGCCTTGGTTCAGCCGGCCCAAGCCCAGTCCAGTCGCCAGATCCATCTGGACATCCCCGCCCAGGACGCTTCATCGGCGCTGCTGCAGCTGTGTCTGGCCGCCGGCTGCGAGCTGGCCTTCACCCCAGGCGAGGGGCGCAGCATCCGCACCCGGGCCGTGCGCGGACAGATGAGCTGGCGGGCCGCGCTCGCGCAGATGCTGGACGGCACGGACCTGCGCTACCGCTTTGTGGGGTCAAGAGGCGTGCGGATCTGGGTCGCAGCGCCGGCGGCGGAGCCGACGCCGCCTGAGGCGGTGGAGGTGCGGGGGGTCGAGGTCATTGGCCGCCTCTCCGAGCAGATTGACAAAGGGCTCAGCCGGAAACGGGAGGCCGACAGCATCTCCGACATGGTGACCTCAGACCGGATCGGGGACCTGCCCGCCGCCAACCTGGCCGAAGCCCTGCAGCGTGTGCCCGGCGTGGCCATCGAGCGCGAGGTGGGCGAGGGGCAGTTCGTCAGCGTCCGGGGGCTTGGCCCCCTGTTCCAGTCGGTGACCCTGAACGGCGCGCCGGTGGCCTTCAACGAGAACATCCGCAACTCCACCCAGAGCGGGCGCCAGTTCCGCTTCCGGGCCCTTTCGGTCGATCTGCTTTCCGGCGCCCGCCTGACCAAGTCCTCGTCGCCGGACCTGATCGATGGCGGCATCGGCTCCAATATCGACATCGAGACGGCTGGCGGCCTCGATGGCGATCCCTTCCTGTCCCTTCGCCTGGGCGCGGAGGCGAGCCCGCGGTCGGACAAGCTCGGGGCCGACCTCTCCATGGCTGGGCGACTGGTATCGGCCGATGGGAGCTTGGGCCTGATCGCCGGGCTATCGGAGGAAACGCGGACTGTTCGCTATGACCGTTTCCAGATCATGCGCTATGGCCAGACGGTCATCGACGGCGAGCGGCTGGTCACCCCGAACGACGTCCGCACCACGGTGGAATCGGAGGCGCGTCGACGACGCAGCCTGTTCATAGGCGCCGACTGGCGACCATCGGCCGATGTGCAGCTCGATTTCGACGCCCTGGTCTCGACCTTCGACAACGCCATTCGCGAGGACCGGCTGGTGTTCGGTCTGGGCGCGGCCATGGCCAAGCCGGGCGCGACAGTGCGTGCGAAAAACGGTGTGGTCACCGCCGCCAGCGTTACAGACGGTCAGATCGACAACAACACCGAGTTCTCCGACCAGTCGCATCTGAACATACTGGTCTCGGTCGGGGCCGACGTCGTCCTGGGTGATTGGCGGCTGACCCCGCGGCTCAGCGCCTCTCAGGCCTATTCAGTGCTGGACACGCCGCTGGAGCGCTTCTCCACAGGGTCGCCCGAGGGGGTCGCCTACAGCTTCGACCTGGGCGATGCGGCCCGGTCCCGGCGGGCCGCCAGCCTGACCACCGACTTCGACCTCCTCAACCCCGCCAGCCTGACCTTGGGCCAGTTGAGCATCCGCGCCGTGGAGTCCCGCGACGCAGATGTGACAGCAATGTTCGACGCCGAGCGCCGTCTCGACTCCCATAGGGCGGGCGTCGGCGTCACGGCGCTTCGATGGGGCGTCCAGGTCAGCGACCGGAGCCGGGACTATGATCGCCGCGATCGGCGCGCCATTCCCTTGACGGCCGACGCCGGTGTGGCCGGATTTTTCACCGGCGCCACGCCGTCTGATGTCTTCAGCGACCTCCTCGCCGTCCGCCCGACCCCCTGGGCCACAGCCGACTTCGGGCGCCTGCGCCCGGCCTTTCGTATTGCGGATCCAGCCGCCGACATCGTCTTCCAGCCCGGAGACGTGGCGCCGACCGGCACCGACCAGCAGAACTCCTACGAGGTCGGCGAGCAGGTGGCGGCGGCCTATCTGCGTCTGGATTTCGAAGGCCAGGTGGTGGCGCGCCGCCTCTCCGGCAATTTCGGGGTGCGCGCCATCGAGACCCGCACCCATGTGGAAGGCGCGCGCCTGGAGCGGGTGGGCGATGCGGCCCAGGTTCGATCGGTGACCTTCGACGGCGACCATCGGGCGGTCCTGCCGAGCCTGAACCTGGCCGTCGATCTGAATGAGACCTCAATCCTGCGGGTGGCGGCGTCACGCTCGATCACCCGGCCGTCCCTGGCCGATCTGCGGGCCGCCACCGTGCCGGCGAGCGTCCTCGTGTCGGCGATCTACGAGGATGGCGAGGCGGCGGTCACCGACCCGGAAGACGGCCTGATCTTCAGCGGGGTTGGGGGCAACCCGGCCCTGACGCCCTATGTCTCGACCAATGTCGACGTCTCCTATGAGGTCACCGGCCGGCGCACCAGCCTGTCCATCGCCTATTTCCACAAGACCATCGACGACTTCATCGAGACGGTGGCTGCGCCGGAGGTGCTGACCTTCGAAACCCACGCCGGCCCCCTGGTCGAGGCCGAGGTCCTGATGAGCCGACCGCACAATGTCGGGCGCGCCACAATCGATGGCGTGGAATTCGGTCTGCATCAGCGCCTGGCCTATGGCCTGGGCCTCTGGGCCAGCGCCACCTGGACCCACTCGCGGCTGGACGGCGGCGGCCGGCTGACCGGCGTCTCGGACTGGGCCTGGTCGCTCAGCCCCTATCTGGAGCGCGGCCCCTTCAGCGTGAACCTGTCCTGGTCCTGGCGTTCGCCCTTCCGCTCCGAGGCCGACATGCAGGGCGGCGGCGTCTCGGACTTCACCGTCGGCGCGGCGGGTTATCTGGACGCCCAGGCGGTCTATCAACTGCCAGGCCAGGCCGAGCTGGTCGTCGCCGTCACCAACCTCACCGACACGCGCGAACTCGCCTACGAAGGCTCCAGGGACCGCCTCCTGCAACTCGGATCGGTCGGCCGTCAGGCCTCCCTCGGCCTCCGCTGGGTCTGGTGAGGCGAGGCGGCCGACAGCGCCGAGGAGGGCGCGATCCCTTCTAGCCGCCCGGATCGACGGCCAGCAGGGCGACCGGCAGGCGGGCGAACAGCTTGGCGGCGAGGACGGCGCCCGTAGGGTGGGCCTGTCTGCTCAGATGGTCATGGAGCGTCTCGACCTGGCGCGCGTCGATCATCACGACCGTGTCGTCCCACCAGGCCTGGTCGGGCAGCGGAAGGCCTCCCGTGAGTTCGGCGGGCGAGCCGATCACCGCCGCGGCGATCACCGTGTCGGCAGCCGTCCGGCGGGCGAAGGCGATGACCGCGTCTTTCCGACGCCCCTCCACCCGCAGCGGCGCATAGCTCCCATAGGCGAAGACATCGGGCCTGGCCTTGCGGAGATCGAGCGTGCGGCTCAAGACCCACTGCTTCACCGCCCCGGCGCGCCAGTCGGCCAGGGGGTTTTCAGGCGAGGTCTGGCCCAGCATCTGCTGGCGCAGGGCGAAGTCCACCGGGCGGCGATTGTCGGGATCCACCAGGCTGAAGTCCCAGAGCTCGGTCCCCTGATAGGTGTCGGGCACGCCAGGGCTGGTACAGCGCAGGAGGGCCTGGGCGAGCCCCTTGATGGCTCCGGCCGGGGCGATCTCTTCCACCAGATCTGAAAGGGCTGCGCGATAGGCGCGATCGCGCAGGCAGCGGTCGAGATAGGCGAGGCAGGCGCGCTCATAATCGGCGTCCGGGACCGCCCAGGAGGATCGCAGCTTGCCCTCCCGAAGAGCCTTGGTGAACCAGCCGGCCACCCGCTCGCCAAACACCTTCAGCCGCGCCGCATCGTCCGTGTCCAGGTCAAGCGGCAGGGCGCCCGCCAGGGTCTGGTGCAGCTGATAGGCGTCGGCCGGATCGACCTGCGGCGGCGCGCCCGCGAGCCAGGGGCGCACCCAGGTCGCCCAGGCCTCCGGGCGTTCGCTGAGCACGGCCAGCCGGGCGCGCACGTCTTCGCCGCGTTTGTGGTCGTGGGTGGCGGTGGTGAGCATACTGCCGGGCCAATCCTTGGTTCGGGCGAGATTGGCGGCGTGGAATTCGTCCGCGTCGATGGCCAGGCGGCCGGGATACGAGCCCACCTCGTTGCGCGAGATCAGGCGCAGATAGCGGTAGAAGGCGGTGTCTTCCGCCGACTTGGCCGCCACCGGCGCGCTGAGCTGATGGAACCGCTGCAGCGCCCGGCGCCGGGCGTCGGGCGCGCCAGGCCCACCGCCCGTCAGCCAGACCTCGATCTGGTCGAGCGCCGGTCGGTCGGCGGGCGCGATGGCCGACTGCGCCCTGGCCATGGCCTGCGCCAGGATGTCGGCCTCGCCCCGGGAAAGCGCCTCGCCCTCGCCATAGAGCCTGTAGGCGGGAAAGCCCGTGAGCAGCTGGGTGATGGCGCGGCGCAGGGCGCGCTGCGTCAGGTCGCGGGTCTTAAGATCATCGCGGGCCAGATCGTGGAAGGCGCCGGCGACGGCGTCGACCTGACCGGCGAAGCCGTGGGTGAGGATCTCCAGCCGGGCGGCATGTTCTTCGTCGGCATAGTCGCCCTCGCGCCGGCTGATCTCAACCCAGAGCGCGGCGAGGGGGGCGGCGCCATCCGGCTCATGGAGCAGGGCCGAGACGCCGTCCATGAACTCATAGCCGGTGGTCCCGTCGCAGGCCCAATCGCGGCTCAGGGCTTCGCCCTCGGCCAGGATCTTCTCCACCACCAGATAGGCTGGGCCGGGCGTCGAGCCTGCGGGTCTGGCGGCTTCCAGCTTCGCCAGTTCGCCCCGCAGGCGGGTGAGGTATCCGGCCGGATCGGCCAGGCCGTCGATGTGATCGATGCGCAGGCCATCGATCAGCCCCTCGGCATAGAGCCGAAGCGGCAGGGCGTGGATGCGGTCGAAGACCTCCGGGTCTTCCACGCGGACGCCGGCCAGTTCGGTGATGTCGAAGAAGCGCCGCCAGTTGATCTCGTCGCCCGCGCTCTGCCACCAGGCCAGGCGATAGGCTTGGCGTTCCAGCAACTCGTGAAGGCGCCCGCGGCCCGGTTCCTTGGCGGGGTCGTAGGCCTCAAGGCCGAGCTTGAAGACCTCGGCCCGATCGGCCGCGCGGATCGGAAACCGGTGGTGCCCGTAGGCTGTGGCCCACAGCGATCCATCAGGGCCAGCTTCGAGCTGGATGTCGCCGCCCGCCAGGGCCTCGCCATAGGGCGCGCCGAGGAAGGGGGCCAGGACCCTGCCCTGCAGGGCAGGGTCGCGGGGCCGCCAGTCAATGTCGAACAGCTTGGCGAATGCGCTGGCCTCGCCCTTCTCCAGCACGTCCAGCCACCAGGCGTTGTCTGACCCGCCGACGGCGAGATGGTTCGGCACTATGTCGAGAATGATCCCCAGGCCCTCGGCCTTCAGCGCCGCCGCCATCTGGCGGAAGCCATCTTCGCCGCCGAGCGCCGGGTTGATGGCGGTGGGATCGACCACGTCATAGCCATGGGTGGACCCGGCCCGGGCCACGGCGATGGGCGAGGCGTAGACATGGCTGACGCCGAGGTCGCGCAGATAGCCCGCGAGCGCGGCCCCGTCGGCGAAGGTGAAGCCGGCATGGAACTGCAGCCGGTAGGTCGCCGTGGGGGTCATAGGGGCCGCGATTTGTTCAGGCTGGCGATCCGGCCGGCCTGGCCGGGCGCGTCGAACAGCGCCTCGGCTGGCCCTGCCAGGCGTCTGCGCCAATTGGGGTGTTCGGTGGTGGTGCCGGGCAGGTTGGGCTGCGCCTCCAGGCCCAGCAGGTCCTCGATGGGCAGGATGGCAAGTTCGGCGCGGGTCCCGGCCAGAAATCCGACCGCGGCGTCGACGACTGGGCCTGTCGTGGCGGCCGGTGGCGCATCGCCCTCGGCGCAGCCTGCGTCGGAGAAGGCCGCCCATAGCGCCGCCCTTTGAGTGTCGCGCTCGGATCGCAGCGTCGCCGCCTCATCGGCCGCCAGGTCAGGCTGCATCCGAAGGCGCCAGTCGATGTCGGTCCCGCGCCACCAGCCGGCGATGGGGGGCAGGTCGTGGGTGGTGGTCATGGCGCAGGCCCGCGGTGACCACTGGTCCGGCGCCTTGAACGCGCCCGCCTTGTCCTGTTCGAACAGCAGGACCTGCATGCCGCGCACCCCGCCCGCGTCCAGGGCCTCACGCAGGCCGGCTGGCACCGTGCCGAGGTCCTCGCCCACCACGAGGACCTTATGGCGGTGGGACTCCAGGGCGATCAGCCGCATCAGGTCCTGCATGGGATAGGTGAGATAGGCGCCTTCCGTCGGTCCCGCGCCGTGGGGCACGACCCAGAGCCGGCGCAGGCCCAGGATATGGTCGATCCTCACCCCGCCGGCGTGGCGCATGGCCGAACGCAGGGTGGCCAGGAAGCCTTCATAGCCGCTGGTCGCCAGGGCTCGGGGAGAGAAGGTGGTGACCCCCCAGTCCTGACCCCTGGCCTGAAAGGCGTCCGGCGGGGCGCCGATGTTGAGCCCGCCCAAAAGGTCCTGCGGCCGCGACCAGGCGTGGCTGCCGCCGGGATCCATGCCGACCGCCACATCGGTGATCAGGCCCACCGGCATGCCGGCGCTCCGGGCCGCCTGCTGGGCATGGGCCAGGCTTCGGTCGGCGAGCCACTGGACGAAGACGTGGAAGGCCAACTCGTCGGCGTGCTGGGCGGCGAAGGCGGCCACGGCGGGGCTTTCGGCGTCGTGAATCTCCTCTGGCCAGTCAGGCCAACCGCGGGCGCCGTCCCGGGCGAAGAAGACCCCGTGGATCGCCTCGAACCGGGCATGGCCCTGCAGGTCATCACCGCCCTCGGCTTCGAACTGACGCAGATCGGCCCGCAAGTTCTCTGACGCGGCGGTCTTGAAGCGGGCGTAGACTTGGCGCAGGGCCGCCATTCGCGCCGGAATGGCCTGCGCCCAGTCGATCAGCTCATCCCCGCCCGTCTGCGGGCCCAGGTCGCCGAGTTCGGGGCCCAGTACGGCGGCCGGATCGGCATAGAGGCCGTTGAGGAACAGGCGGCTGGAGGGGGCGTAGGGGCTGAACCGGTCGGGGTCGGCGGCGAACAGGGCGTGGACCGGGCTGATGGCCAGGGCCGCGCCCCCGTGCTCGCCAAGGGCGCTGGCGAAGGACGCCAGATGGCCGAAATCGCCGAAGGGCCGGGGCTCGCCCCCGCGCAGACCGTAGAGCTGCACGGCTAGGCCCCAGAGGCGCCGGCCCGGGGCCAGGTCTTCCAGACCAAAGGCGCGCGGCGGCGCCACCGCCACGGTGATGGTCTGGTCCCCCACCTCAAGCCGATGATAGCCCGGCGTCTCCACGCCCTCGCGGGTGAACCCGGTGGCGGGGTCCAGGGAGAGGTCGAGACGCCCGCCATCCTCCAGCCTCAGGCTTGCGGTCGAGCCGCACGGGCCGCCCAGCGGCTGGAAGGGGCTTCCCACCTCGACGGTGATGAAGTCGGGCGGCGGCGGCGCGCGGAGCTTTTCACGGCTGTCGAGCAACTCATCGGCCGTCGCGGCGGGCAGGCCGAGGGCCGCCAGCACGGCGCGCAGGGTGTCCGGCGGCGTGCGCCGCGGCGCCCCGTGGACGTCTTCCCACTCGATAAGGACCCCGGCCTCGGTCGCGAAGGCCTCAAGCTCCGGCTCGTTCACCGCCGCGGCTCCAGCCAGGCGATGAGGCTGGCAGGGGCGAGGGCGCCATCGTCATCCAGACCCTCGCCCACCGTGGCGGCCGCCACCCGCTGGGGGGCGTCAGCCAGCTCTGCGGGCTCCGAGCCGAGATTGAGCGCCAGGGTCCAGCGGGATCCATCCCCGAGACGCCAGCTGGCCTTGACCGCGGCCGGGCCGATGGCGCTGGCCCCAAGGCTGTGGGCGCCCTTCAGCCGGGGGATCAGATCCCGGGCGCGGATCTGGAGCAGGTCCCTGTAGAGGTGGCGCCAGTCGGCGGCGTCCGGCCCCGGCTCCGGGTGCGAGGCCTCGTAGGTCTCAGGGTCATTGGGGTCTGGAATTTGCGCCCGGGCTTCGGCATCGGCGAAGGCCGGGAAGTGGGCGAACTCGGCGCGTCGGCCCTCGCGGACCGCCTCGGCCAAGTCGTCATTATGGTCGGTGAAATAGAGGAAGGGCGCGCGGCTGCCGACCCCGTCGCCCATGAAGACCATGGGAATCTGGGGCGCCAGGAGCAGGAGGGCCGTAGCGGCCTTCAAGGCCTTGGGGTCAGCCAAGACCGTCAGCCGTTCGCCCAGGGCCCGGTTGCCGATCTGGTCATGGTTCTGGATGAAGTTCACGAAGGCCGTTGGGGGCAGGCTGGCGCTGGGGCCGCCCCGGGGGGCGCCGTCCCGGAGGGGGAAGGGCTCGCCCTGATAGACGAAGCCTTCGGCGAGGCTGCGGGCCATGGCCTTGGCCGGCGCCTCGGCATAGGCGGCGTAATAGCCCTCGGTCTCGCCGGTCAGCATTACGTGCAGAACGTGGTGGGCGTCGTCGTTCCACTGGGCGTCAAAGGCGCCGCTGAGGTGTTCGGGAACATTGTCGTCGTTCTCGAGGATCAGGTGAATGTGCCGGTCGCGGCCGGCGGCGGCCCTGACCGCCTCGCCCATCTCGTCAATCCAGTCGCGTTCGCTGATGGCGTGGACCGCATCGAAACGCAGGCCATCGAAGCGATATTCGTTGATCCAGTAGATGGCGTTCTCGATGAAGAAGCGTCGCACCTCTGGCCGCCGGAAATCGATGGCCGCCCCCCAGGGGGTCTGGATGTCGTCGCGGAAGACCTGCGGGGCGTAGGCGCCCAGCGCGTTCCCGTCCGGGCCGAAATGGTTGTAGACCACGTCGAGGAAGACCATCATCCCCAGCTCATGGGCGCGGTCGATCATCGCCTTGAGTTCGTCGGGCGAGCCATAGGCCGCATCGGGGGCGAAGGGCAGGACGCCGTCATAGCCCCAGTTCCGCTGGCCGGGGAAATCGGCGATCGGCATCAGCTCGATGGCCGTGAAGCCCAGGTCCTTGAGGTCCGCCAATTGTTCGGCGACCCCGGCGAAGCCGTCCATCAGACCAGGATGAAGTTCGTAGATCACGGCCTCTTCCCAGGGCCGTCCCATCCAGTCGGCCGTCCGCCAGCGATAGGCAGCAGGGTCGACCACCAGGCTGGCGTCGTGCACATCGCCATTCTGGCGGCGGGAGGCTGGATCAGGCACGCAGACGTCGTCGCTGACGCGGTACTTGTAGAGCGAACCTGCGCCACAGGGCGCCTCGGCCTCGAACCAGCCGTCCTCAGTGGGAGTCATAGGCTGGCCTGGCAGACCCTCGACCTCCAGGATCACCGCCTCGCGGGCCGGCGCCCATAGCCGGAAGCGGGTGCGGTCGTCGGCCAGGACGGTGGCGCCGAAGGGCAGTTCATGCACCCAGCGGCCCGCGCCGCCTGCGCCCTCGACCACCGAGTGAAGCAGCACCGCGCTATGGGCCCCGACCTCGACCTGGGTGCCGGTCAAGGCATGTTCGCCCACCCCTGGGTGAGCGCTGTCCAGTAGGAGCGTCGGCGCCCCCATGGGCTCGGGCAGGTGGAAGGTGATGGCCTCGTCGCTGGCGTTGGTCAGCAGGGTGATCAGATCCACCCGGCCGTCATCCCGGGGCGCGGCCCGGCGCATAGCCAGGGCCGAGGCGTGGGGGGTTTGCCAGTCGTCGGCCGATAGACCGCGGCCGTGTTCGTCGAACCAGTCCACGTCGAGCACGCCGGGGGCGTACTCGTTCTGGCCATGGAGGAACTGGTTGGGTCGCAGGGCGCCGTAGGTCTTGCGGAGCGCGATCAGCCGGGACACGAAATCGATCTGGGCCTGGCCCTCCGGCGACTCAAGCTGACGCCAGTCGAACCAGGAAATCTCGTTGTCCTGGCAATAGGCGTTGTTGTTGCCCCTCTGGGTGCGGCCAAATTCGTCGCCGCCGAGCAGCATCGGCGTGCCCGACGAGGCGAACAGGGTCGTCAACATGGCCCGCATCACCCGTCCGCGGGTGCGCTGGATGTCCACATCGGCCGTCGGCCCCTCGGTCCCCCAGTTGCGCGACAGATTTTCGCCGTGGCCGTCGCGGTTGTCCTCGCCATTGGCCTCGTTGTGGCGGTTCTCATAGGTGACGAGATCGGCCAGGGTGAAGCCGTCGTGGGAGGCCAGGAAGTTGACCGACGCCCAGGGCCTTCGGGCCCGGCGGTCGAAAATATCCCCGGACCCTGACAGCCTT
This sequence comes from Caulobacteraceae bacterium UBA3198, assembly GCA_002363865.1. Classification (GTDB taxonomy): domain Bacteria; phylum Pseudomonadota; class Alphaproteobacteria; order Caulobacterales; family Caulobacteraceae; genus Phenylobacterium. The sequence continues at coordinate 214,322 of DEWY01000002.1, read as the reverse complement.
GCGGCCAGGTCCGGGCGGCGGCCTTCGTCGTCGCGCCAATAGCCGCGCACATCATCGCGGAACCGGTCGTTCCATTCGGCGAAGCCGGGCGGGTGGTGGCCCAGCTGGTAGCCGCCCGGTCCGATATCCCAGGGCTCGGAGATCAGCTTGATCCCCTGGAGCGTGGGGTCCTGCCGCAGGACATCGAAAAAGCCGGCGCCGGGGTCAAAGCCGTGCTTTTCCCGCCCCAGAGTGACGCCGAGGTCGAAGCGGAAGCCGTCGATCCCGTAGGACTTCGTCCAATAGCGCAGGGAGTCGGCCACCATCTGGACGACCCTGGCCTTGGACATGTTCACCGTATTGCCGGTGCCGGTGTCGTTGACGCAGAACCGCCGATCCCCGTCCACGAGGGTATAATAGCTGGCGTTGTCGAGCCCCCGGAATGACAGGGTGGGGCCGCGCTCGCTGCCCTCGGCGGTGTGGTTGAACACCACATCCAGGATCACCTCCAGGCCTGCCGCATGCAGCTTGCGCACAGCCATGCGCAGCTCGTTCTGGTCGCCGCCGGAGAGATAGCTGCGTTCAGGCGTGAAATAGTTGAGGCTGCTATAGCCCCAATAGTTGGCGAGACCCTTTTCCTGCAGGAAGCGGTCCTGGACGAAGGCGTGGATCGGCAGCAGCTCGACGGCGGTCACGCCCAGGCGCTTCAGGTGGTCGATGACCTTGGGATGGGTCAGGGCGGCGAAGGTGCCGCGGACCGGAGGGCGCACCTCCTCCATCAGCATGGTCAGGCCCCGAACATGGCATTCGTAGATGACGGTGTCGGACCAGGGGGTATTGGGGCGCTGGTCGCCGCTCCAGTCGAAGGGGTCGGCGGTGACCATGGATTTGGGCATGGCCGGGGCGCTGTCGCGACGATCAAAGGTCAGGTCGGCGCGCGCGGCGTTGACCCGATAGCCGAACAGGGCGTCGGTCCACCGCAGTTCCCCTGACAGGCTGCGGGCGTAGGGGTCGATCAGCAGCTTGTTGGGATTGAACCTGTGGCCCTCGTGGGGGGCGTAGGGTCCATGCGCCCGGTAGCCATACAGAAGCCCGGGCTTTGCCCCGGGCAGATAGCCGTGCCAGACCTCGTCGGTCCATTCGGGCATCGGAAGGCGGGCGATCTCTCGCCGGCCCGTCTCCTCGAATACGCACAGCTCGATCTTCTCGGCGTGGGCGGAATAGACGGCGAAATTTATCCCCAGGCCGTCGAAGGTGGCGCCGAGGGGATAGGGCAGTCCGCCCTCAAGACGGTCCGGAAGCAGGATCAAGCGGCGGTTCCTTGATGGCGCAGCAGGACGGCGCCGAGGGGGGGGAGGGTGAGGTTCAGGGAGTCGGCGAAGCCGTGGGCGCTCCCAGGCTCGCTATGAACCTCGCCGCCATTGCCGATGTTCCCGCCGCCATAGCGACTGGCGTCGGTATTCAGCACTTCGCGCCACCGACCTGGGCTTGGCGCGCCAAGGCGATAGTCCCGCCGGGGCTCCGGCGTCATGTTGACCGCGAAAATGAGCGGATGGGCCTCACCGCTCGCCTGCCGGCGGAAGGCGAAGACCCCCGCCTCCGCGTCGGTGCAGATCCAGGCGAAACCCTCGGGGTCGGCGTCGCTCTGGTGCAGGGCGGGCTCGCGGCCGTAGATGGCGTTCAGGTCTCGCACCAGCATCTGCATGCCGGCGTGGTCGGGCTGCTGCAGAAGGTCCCAGGGGATGGCGCTGTCGTGGTTCCATTCGCTGGGCTGGGCCAGCTCACAGCCCATGAACAGCAGCTTCTTGCCCGGATGGACCCACATGAAGGCGAAATAGGCCCGCAAATTGGCGAACTGCCGCCACCGATCCCCAGGCATCTTGCCCAACAGGGAGCCTTTGCCGTGCACCACTTCGTCGTGGGAGATCGGCAGGACGAAACGTTCGGTGAAGGCGTAGAGCAGGCCGAAGGTCAGTTCGTTCTGGTGCCAGCTCCGATAGACCGGGTCGCGCTCCATGTAGCTCAGGGTGTCGTGCATCCACCCCATGTTCCACTTGAAGTTGAAGCCCAAGCCGCCCTGGGCCACGGGACTCGAAACCCCCGGCCAGGCGGTGGATTCCTCGGCGATGGTCACAGCGCCAGGACAACGGCTGGCCACGGTTTCGTTGAGCCTGCGCAGGAAGGCGATGGATTCCAGGTTCTCGCGCCCGCCGTGGACATTGGGCACCCACTGGCCAGGCTGGCGGCTGTAGTCGCGGTAGAGCATGGAGGCCACCGCATCGACCCGCAGGCCATCGATGTGGAAGGTCTCCAGCCAATAGAGGGCGCTGGCGATCAGGAAGCCCTGCACCTCCCGTCGGCCCAGGTTGAAGATCAGGGTGTTCCAGTCCTGGTGGAAGCCTTCGCGGGGGTCGGCATGCTCATAGAGCTGCGTGCCGTCGAAATCCGCCAAGCCATAGGTGTCAGTCGGGAAGTGAGCCGGCACCCAGTCCAGGATCACCCCGACTCCCAGGCGGTGACAGGCGTCAACGAACCGCGCCAGGCCTTCGGGCGACCCATAACGTGCGCTGGGGGCGAACTGCGACAAGGGTTGATAACCCCAGGAGCCGCCGAACGGATGCTCCATGATCGGCAGCAGCTCCACATGGGTGAAGCCCATATCGGCGACATAGGGGGCGAGCCGTTCGGCCAGGCCGTCCCAGTCCAGGTTCGGCGTCTGGCTGTCGTCGGGGCGCAGCCAGGAGGCGGCGTGCGCCTCGTAGATTGAAATGGGCGCATCGGACTTCTGACGTCGCGGTCGATCGGCCATCCAGTCGGAATCCGTCCAGGCGAAGGCTGGCCTGGGCGCGACAATGGAGGCCTGGCCCGGCGGGAGCTCCGTCTGCCGAGCCAGGGGATCAGCCTTGAGCGGCAGGAGATCGCCCTGGGCGCCGACCAGTTCGTACTTGTAGCGCTCGCCGGCGCTCAGGCGCGGGACAAACAGCTCCCAGACGCCGGCCGGGTGTCGCAGCCGCATGGGATGACGACGACCGTCCCAGCTGTTGAAGTCGCCGACCACGGACACCCGCCGGGCGTTAGGGGCCCAGACGGAGAAACCGACGCCCTCGACGCCTTCGAAGGTCTGCGGCTGGGCCCCCATGCGCTGGCCCAGCTCCCAGTGGGCGCCCTCCATGAAGAGGTGGAGATCCAACTCCCCCAGCATCGGACCGAAGGCGTAGGGATCCTCGGTTTCCTGGGTCGCGCCACCCCAATCGATGCTCAGCCGATAGGGGCCCTCGGCCGCCAGACGGCCGGCGAACAGACCCGGCGCCACCTCTTCCAGCGGCGAGGGGGCCGAGCCTTCCTGCAACGTCGAGACCGAGGCCGCGCCGGGCTGGAAGGTGCGGACGACCGTGCCTCCGTCGCTCTGGTGGGGCCCCAGAAAGACGAAGGGATCGGTGAGCCGTCCCTCCATCAGGGCGGAGGTGAGGGCGTGGGTCAGGGGCAGATCCTCTCGGCTCATGGGGCGTCCTCCAGCAACCGATCGATGGTGGCGGCGAGGCCGCGAAGGGGCGTACCCAGCCAGCCCGGCCGGTTGGCCGCCTCGTAGCTGACCTCGTAGGCGGCCTTCTCCAGCAGGAAGAGGTCGAGAAGAGCGCGGGGTTGTTCCCCGGCCACGGCCTGGTAGCCCTCAAGGAAGGTCTCGCTGGCCATGACCTCGAACTGGCTGACCACGTCGACGGCCCGGTCCTGGACTCCTTGGGCGACCCCGGCGGCCGCTACTGCGCCCAGGGCTGCGGCGTAGTCGAAGGACCGCAGCATGCCGGCGACGTCCCGCAGGGGGCTCGCCTTGGCCCGCCGGGCCTCCAGCGGCTTGGCCGGCTCCCCTTCGAAATCGATGAAGGTCACGCCGCCGCCGGTGACCAGGACCTGGCCGAGGTGCAGGTCGCCATGGATGCGGGTGCGAACCTGGCCTGTGGCCGCGCCGGACAGGCGGCTCACCAGGGCCAGGAGATCGTCCCGACGTTGGACGAGCCGCTCGGCGAGCGCCCCCAGATTGTCCTGCTCGGTCCAGTCGCCGCCTCGCTCCAGAACGGCGAGGGCGTCTTCCACCTGCCGGGCGACGCCGGCGCGCAGAGCCTCGACGGCGTCCTTGTCCATCGTCTCGGGGGCGAAGGCCGCGTCGTCGGTAGGCTGGGCGAGGACCGCATGCATCTCGGCGAGACTGCGGCCAAGCACGCGGGCGAACGCCATGTAGGAGGCGAAGTCCGGCGTGGCGTTCGGATCGCCAGCGAGCACCAGATCGTCGATCACCCGGGTGAGATAGTCCTGAGTCCAGGCCCAGCCGTCGCCCTGACTGTAGATGAAGGCCTGGGCCACCATCAGGGTGTGCGGCGTCCCGTCGGCGTCGATGCGGCGCACCTCGCCGACGAAGGCCGGCACATGGGGATAGCCGCGGTCGCTCAGGACCCGGGTCATTTCGGCCTCGGGATGAACGCCAGGAACGACCTTGCGGAGCAGTTTGAGGACGACCTCCCGGCCGATGATCACCGAGCTGTTGCTCTGCTCAGCCGACGACCACTCGATCTCGGCGTCGTCTCCGGCCTCGAACGCCGCCGAGGTGAACGCGATGTCGCCGAAGGGCGAGGCGACCCTGGCGTTGGTCCGCAGGCCGGCCATGACCGAGCGGACGAACTCCGTCGTCAGGAACCCGTCGGTCAGGTCGCCGACCCTCGCGCCCCGGCGGACCCGCGCCATGGCGAAATTGTGGGCGTAGGGGTCCCCCACATCGTCTTCCCAGGCCACGCCCAGGGGCACGAGATAGGCGGCCGTCTCTGTCGAGGTCTCGACCTCCAGCTCAGCCAGGATCTGGTTCGCGGCGCCTGGCAGGGGCGAGTAACCGTTGACGCGTGTGGCCAGAAGCTCGGCGTCCTTGCCCTGGAACCAGCGTCGGCCGCTCATCCAGTTTGGCAGCACCTCGGATTCCAGCACCATCCGGTGGGGCGGTTCAACCACGGTGGCCACATCGCCACGGAGCACGAAGGTGTGCTGCTCGGCCTGCACGCCGCTCGGCGCCGTGCTCCAGCTGGGACCATCGGTCTTTTCGCAGAGCTGGAACCAGTGGAAGCCGTAGGGCGGCAGGGTCAGAAGATAGGTGAGCTGTCCAATGGGCGGGAAGGGCGTGCTGCCCGACATCTCCATGGGCGCCCAGCCGGCGAACTCCGAGAGGTCCAGCTCAACGGCCTGGGCGGTGCGGGCCAGATTGGCGACGCACAGGATGGTGTCGCCCTCATGCTCCCGCAGATAGGCCATCACCTTGCGGTTCTGCGGCCGCAGGAAGCGAAGCGTACCTCGGCCAAAGGCGCTGTGGCGCTGGCGGACCGCCAGCATACGGCGCAGCCAGTTCAGCAGGGAATGGCTGTCCTTGCTCTGGGCCTCCACATTGATCGCCTGGAAGCCATAGAGCGGATCCATGATCGCGGGCAGGACCAGGCTGGCCGGGTCGGCCCGGGAGAAGCCGCCATTGCGGTCGGGCGACCACTGCATGGGGGTGCGCACCCCGTCCCGGTCGCCGAGATAGATATTGTCGCCCATGCCCAGCTCATCGCCGTAATAGATCACCGGCGTGCCGGGCATGGTCAGCAGCAGGCAGTTCATCAGCTCGACCCGGCGACGGTCGCGCTCCATCAGCGGCGCCAGCCGGCGGCGGATGCCGAGATTGATCCGCGCCCGGCTTTCCGAGGCGTAGACGCTCCAGAGGTAGTCCCGCTCCTTGTTGGTGACCATTTCGAGGGTCAGCTCGTCATGGTTGCGCAGGAAGATCGCCCACTGGCAGGCCTCCGGAATGTCCGGGGTCTGGCGCATGATGTCAGTGATCGGGAAGCGGTCTTCCTGGGCGATGGCCATGTACATCCGCGGCATCAGCGGGAAGTGGAACGCCATGTGGCATTCGTCGCCGTCGCCGAAATACTGCTGGGTGTCCTCCGGCCACTGGTTGGCCTCGGCCAGCAGCATGCGGTCCTGGAAGTTCTCGTCCAGGTGAGCGCGGATGGCCTTCAGGACGTCGTGGGTCTCGGGTAGGTTCTCGTTATTGGTGCCCTCCCGCTCAATCAGATAGGGGATGGCGTCGAGCCGCAGGCCGTCGACCCCGGCCTCCAGCCAGTAGCGCATGACCGAGAGGATCTCCTCCAGGACCTTGGGATTGTCGAAGTTGAGGTCCGGCTGGTGGGAATAAAACCGGTGCCAGTAATAGGCGCCGGCCACCGGATCCCAGCTCCAGTTGGACGTCTCGGTGTCCAGGAAGATGATCCGGGTGCCGTCATAGGCCGTGTCATTGTCCGACCAGACATAGAAGTCCCGCTCCGGCGAACCGGGCGGGGCGCGCCGGGCGGCCTGGAACCAGGGATGCTGGTCCGACGTGTGGTTGATGACCAGCTCGGTGATCACCCGCATGCCGCGGCTGTGGGCCTCGTCGATAAAGCGCTTCACATCGTCGAAGTCGCCATACTCCGGGTGAACGCCCCGATAGTCGGCGATGTCATAGCCATCGTCCCGCCGGGGCGAGGGATAGAAGGGCAGCAGCCAGATGGCGTTGACGCCCAGGCTGGCGATGTAGTCCAGCTTGGCCGAGAGGCCCTTGAAGTCCCCCACGCCGTCATCGTTGGAGTCGAAGAACGACTTCACGTGCAGCTGGTAGATGACCGCATCCTTGTACCACTGAGGATTGGCGGTCTGGGCGGTGTCGGCCGCGTGATCGTCGGCGAGATAGGCGACGCTCATCGCGGGGCCTCCATACGGAAAATGAGGTAGGGGCGGTCGGGGTTGAGCGCGAGGCGTCGCCATTTCCCCTGCCAGGTGAAGCTCTTGCCGGTGAGCAGGTCGTCCACGTGGGCGCTGGCGTCATCGGCAAGGCCCAGCCGCCAGAACGGCGCCTCCACATCGGCCTCGTGCGCCCCGTGGGGATCGAGGTTCACCGCCACCAGGATCAGGTCGCCCCCGTCCGGGCTCAGCTTGGCGTAGAACAGGATGTTGTCGTTGTTGGCCGGCAGGAACTGGACGTTCAGATGCGTCTGCAGGGCCGGGTGGCTCTTGCGCAGACGATTGAGCTGGCTGATCTGCGGAATGATGCCTTGCGCGGCGTCCCAGTCTCGGGGGCGGATCTCGTACTTCTCGGAGTCCTTGTACTCCTCCTTGCCCGGCACGGGCTCGGATTCCAGGAGCTCAAAGCCCGAATAGACCCCCCACAGGCCAGACAGGGTCGAGGCCAGGACGGCGCGGATCAGGAATCCGGCGCGGCCCGAGGTCTGCAGGAAGTACGGGTTGATGTCGGGCGTGTTCACGAAGAAGTTCGGGCGGAAGAAGTCCTTCGGCTCCGTCGTGGTCAGCTCGGTCAGATAGTCGGTGAACTCCGCCTTGGTGTGGCGCCAGGTGAAGTAGCTGTAAGACTGCGAGAAGCCGATCTTGGCCAGGCGGTACATGACCCGCGGGCGGGTGAAGGCCTCCGACAGGAAGATCACGTCGGGGTGGGCGGCGCGGACCTCACGGATCATCCATTCCCAGAAGGCGAACGGCTTGGTGTGAGGGTTGTCGACGCGGAAGGTTCGCACGCCCTCGCGCACCCACAGCAGCACCACATCACGCAACGCGATCCACAGGTCCGGGATCGCCTCAGGCCGGTAGAAGTCCACATTGACGATGTCCTGGTACTTCTTGGGCGGGTTCTCGGCGTATTTGATGGTCCCGTCGGGACGCCAGTCGAACCAGCCGGGATGGTCCTTGATCCAGGGATGGTCCGGCGAGCATTGGATGGCGAAGTCGAGCGCGATCTCCAGGCCATGCTCATGCGCGGCGGCGATCAGGCGGCGGAAGTCTTCGAAGGTCCCGAGCTCGGGGTGGATGGCGTCATGGCCGCCCTCGGCCGAGCCGATGGCGTAGGGGCTGCCTGGATCATCCGACCCGGCGGTCAGGCTGTTGTTCTTGCCCTTGCGGTGGCGTTGGCCGATCGGGTGGATCGGCGGGAAGTAGAGTACGTCAAAGCCCATGGCCCGAATGGCCGGCAGGCGGTCGATGACGTCGTCGAAGGTGCCGTGGCGGCTCGCATCGTCAGTTTGCGACCGGGGGAAGAGTTCGTACCAGCTGGCGAACTGGGCTTCCCGCCGTTCGGCGTCGAGGCATTGCGCTTCGCTCGCGCAGACGAAGGCGCGCGACTGCGCCTGGTCCATCAGCCGAACGGTGTCTGGGGCGAGAAGCCGCTGACCCGCCTCGTCGGCGGAGAGATGCGCAATCTCCTCCGCCAGCGTGCCCAGCTCTCCGGTCTGATCCGCGCCGGCGGCCTCGGCGATCAGCCGGCGGCCCTCCTCCAGATCCACAGCCTGGGCGACCCCGGCCTCGATCTTCTTGCCCAGGTCGCGGTGGAAGGAGCCGTAGCGATCAACCCAGGCCTGGATCGCAAACTGGTGACGTCCCATCCGCTCCAGCGGGAAACGGCCGCTCCAGAGATCATTGCCTTCGGAGGTCATCCGCATGGATGACCAGGCGTCGGTATCGACCGCCCGCCAGCGCAGTTCCACGGCCAGCTGCTCATGGCCGTCCGCATAGACGGCGGCGCCGACCTCGACGGTCTCGCCGACGATGCGTTTGACCGCGAACGGGCCGCCAGCCACCTGCGGCGAAATCTCCTCAATCACCAGCCGGGGCGCCTTGGCGGCGGCCTTGGCGCCCTGGCGTCCGGCGCGGCTGGCGCTGGAGATCACTGGGCTGCGGCGGGCGCCCAGGAGGCGCACTTCTCCGGGGGCCAGGGTTTCAAACGGGTCATCGCGGCCGTCCATGGCCTCGAACGGGCCAAAGGCGCTGGCGGCAGGCAGGAAGGTCGACGGGTCTAGAGCGGCCGCCGTGTCGAGGGACGGATTGATGAGCACCAGGATCACCGCCTCGGCGGTTCGAAGATCGCAGCCGCTGGCCCGGAGGAGCGCCGTGGCCGGTGAGGACGGGCCGGTCAGCAGCCGCATGGTCCCGTCGAAGGGGGCCAGTTCGGCCACCAGACGGTTGGCAGCCCGCACCTCGGTGGTCAGATCGGCGTTTTCGCCTGGCAAGCCGCCCCCTTCGCCCAGGGGCGCGCGGTCGGCGGCTTCGAAGCCCATGGGCAACAGCAGGCCAGAGCCGGTGGAGGCCGCCAGCCGCAGGGCCCGGACATAGGCCGCGCCAATGTCGGCGCCCGGCGCTAGACGTGTCGCCAGACGCGGGCCGAAGGGCGCCTCCGGCTGAGCCAGGAGGGGCGCGACGGGACGAAGATCCTCGTGTTCTTCGGCAATCCAGGGCGCGCGGCCATCCCACCACGCGGCCGACGAAATCAGCCCGTCAAAGCCGCAGGGGGCGAGCGCGAGGGCGGCCTCGCGGCTCAGCCCAGGCGTGTCGGCGATGAAGGTCAGATCCGGCTGCGTCAGACGCAGACGCTCGATGAGGGCGGTCCATTGCCGGGGTTCGGCCTGATCGGGCCGCAGCAGCCGAAAGCCCTGCAGCCCCGCCTCGATCCACTTGGCGGCACGAGGAAGAATGCCTTCCAAAATGTGCTCCCAGGAGGGGGCGTCGCGCAGGCGCGCGATGGCCATCCCCTGCGGGGGTGACGGGGTGCGGGGGTCGATCGGCCGGTCTGCCGCCGCCTCCCGGCGAAGAGTGAAGGCGTCGGGGTGCGCGGCCGCCAGGGGGTGCTCGGCGTCAAACCGGCTGAGGTCCAGGTCCATCAGCAGTCTTAGCCCGTGGGCGCCGCAGGCCTGGGCCAGGTCGCGCAGCACCGCCTCGACAGGCGCGCCGTCGAGGCTGGATGCGTCGTGGTCCACAGGGCGGAAAATGTCGCCCCGGTGCTGAAACAGCGGTCCGACCAACAGGTGGTCAAAGCCCAGATCAGACGCCCGCTCGGCCAGTCGCGCGGCGCCGTCGGGGACGCTCAGGGCGATAGGATGGACGTAGTAGAGACGTGGTGCGGCAAGGCGCGAACGGGCGGCGGGGTTCATCTTCCCTCAGGGCTGGTGTCCGACCACAACCAGTCGTGGACCCCTTCGTTCCGACAGCGCAGCCGCATTCGGCCGCTTTCATCCAGATTGCGCAAATAGCCGTCGCGGCGCCGCGCTCGCGCCAGGCGCCGCGTGCGCTCAGATCGCCGAGGCCGGCGCGTCATCCGCCCGGTCGAAGGTGCGGGTCTCTCCGGGGACCTTGGCGTCGTCGGCTGACCGCTCTCCCGCGTAGCGCTCGTACTCTTCGACGAAGCGTCGATCGAGGAAGGCCTGATCCTCGTACTTGTCCTTGATCTCCAGGAACCAGAAGCCCTCTTCCTCGAAGATGTGGTGCAGCACCGCGCCGCGGATATGCTCGAGCTTGTCAGCCCAGGCCTCGCCTTCCGGCGGGATGCGTTCCAGCTCGGCCATTTGCATCTTGGCGGTGGTCTGTTCGGTATAGGCCAGGGTCGCGTGCGACTTCTCATGGGCCTTGGCCAGGGCCGGGTAGAGGACGACCTCCTCAGCCAGGGAGTGGCCGACCAGCACCCGTGAGAGCCGCCGCATCGCCTCGATCCGGGACAGGCCATCCTGGGCTTGGCGGCAGGCGTCGAAGCCTGCGCGGATCTGGTCGTGATGATCCAGCGCCGCGCTCAGCCAGTCGCCGGGCTCGGCCACGCTTCGCGCCTTGGCGGTCGCCTCTGCGCGGATCTCCTCGCTCTCGGGCGGCGTCACCGCCCCCAGCACCTTGTCTATGATCGACATGCTTGGTCCTCCGTTTCGAAGACCAAGTTGCGGCCATGGGTGTTGGTTCCCCTCAGGCCGCCCGCGCCGCCGCCCGCTTGGACCAATACTCCCGGGCCGCGCCGGCCTCGAACCGGCCGCCGTGGAGCCACGGCATCACCGGTCGTCGAGGATCGTCGAGGGGTGGGTGAGGGGAGGGGGCTGAGCGTCCAACCGGTTCAGGCCGCCGCGGTGTCGCTGGCCATGGCGCGGGCGATGGCCTCGGCCACCTTGATGCCATCGACGGCGGCCGAGAAGATGCCGCCGGCATAGCCGGCCCCTTCGCCGGCCGGGTAGAGGCCGCGCACGTTCAGGCTCTGGAAGTCCGCGCCGCGAGTAATCCGCACGGGCGAAGAGGTGCGGGTCTCGACCCCGGTCAGCAGAGCGTCAGGGTCGTCATAGCGGGGGATCTTGCGGCCGAAGACCGGCAGGGCCTCGCGCATGGCCTCGATCACATAGTCGGGCATCAGCGGCGCGAGATCGGTGGGGCGAACGCCGGGACGATAGCTGGGGATCACCGGTCCCAGGTCGGTCGACGCCTGGCCGGCCATGAAGTCGGCGAGCCGCTGGCCGGGCGCGAAATAGTCCCGGCCGCCGGCGACGAAGGCCCGGGCCTCCAGGTCGCGCTGAAGCTCGACGCCCGCCAGGGGATGGTCGCTGGGATAGTCGGCCGGGGTGATCCCGACCACGAAGCCTGCGTTGGCGTTCCGCTCATTGCGCGAATACTGGCTCATGCCGTTGGTGACCAGCCGGCCGGGTTCCGAGGCCGCCGCCACCACCGTTCCCCCCGGACACATGCAGAAGGAATAGACCGTCCGGCCGTTGGCGCAGGGGTGGGAGAGGGAATAGGCTGCCGCCCCCAGGTGAGGATGGCCGGCGCAGGGGCCGAACATGGCCTGGTCGATCCAGGATTGGGGGTGCTCGATCCGGAAGCCGATGGAGAAGGGCTTGGCCTCGACGTGGACGCCCTGGTCGTAAAGCGCCTGAAAGGTGTCTCGCGAGGAGTGGCCGATGGCCAGGATCACTTGGTCGGCCTCCAGGAACTCGCCGGTGTGCAGGTGGACCCCGCGCATCCGCCTTCCGCCGTCTGACCCGCGGTCGAATTCGAAATCGGTCACCCGGTGCTGGAACCGGTACTCCCCACCCAGGGCCTCGATCTTGGCGCGCAGGGACTCCACCATGGTCACCAGGCGGAAGGTGCCGATATGGGGGTGGGCCTCGGTGAGGATCTCAGGCGGCGCGCCGGCGGCGACGAACTCGGTCAGCACCTTGCGGCCCAGGAAGCGCGGATCCTTGATCTGGCTGTAGAGCTTGCCGTCGGAGAACGTGCCAGCTCCGCCCTCGCCGTACTGGACGTTGGACTCCGGATTCAGCTCGCTGCGCCGCCAGAGGCCCCAGGTGTCCTTGGTCCGCTCCCGCACCACCTTGCCGCGGTCGAGGATGATGGGCCGGAAGCCCATCTCGGCCAGGATCAGGCCGGCGAACAGCCCGCAAGGGCCAGCGCCGATGACCACGGGGCGCAGGCGCCCAGCCGGCGGCGCCTTGGCCACATGGCGGTAGCTGGTATCCGGGGTCGGGCGAATGTGCGGGTCATCAGCAATGCGGGCGCGCACCGCCTCTTCATCCCGGACCTCGACGTCGACAATATAGACCTTGAGAATCGCCGACTTGCGCCGGGCGTCATGGGCCCGCTTCCACACCGACCAGGTGGTGATGTCGCCCTCGGTCACCCCCAGCCGCGCGGCGATGGCTGCGGGCAGGGCGCCGGCGTCGTGGTCCAGGGGCAGCTTGAGTTCGGAGATCCGCAGCATCGCCCATCCTTTAGCGGGTCGCGGCACGGGACGCACGGGGGGCGTGAAGCCGCAGCGGGCGCCGCGCCGTACCTTCAGGGCGCCCGCGATCTCAAGGAGCCTTGCCGTGTCGAAGCTGTCGATATCCGCCGCCGCCCTGGCCGGTCTGTCTGTCCTCGCCCTGGCGGGACCCAGCCAGGCGGCTGATCCGCCGACCGCCGGGCCGCTTTCCGTCGAGGGCTTCTATTCCGGCGTCTGGTACGAGCAGGCCAGAACCCCCACCAGCCTGACCCGCGGCTGCGAATTCGCAACAACGACCTATGGCCGGACTGAGCGAGGAGAGATCGCCGTCACTGACGCCTGCCGCCAGGGCGGCCCCGACGGCCGCGAGCGGACCATCTCCGGCGTGGGCGAAATCCAGGATCCAGGCCAGAACGCCGAGCTTGCCGTCCGCTACCGCTTCGGACCGTTCCGCCCCAGCCGCACCTACCGGGTCATCGCCCATGCGCCGGATGGCCAGTGGTTCGTCTCCGCCGAGCCGGGCTTTGCGAAGATCTACATGTTCAGCCGCCAGACGGCCCTGCCGGTGCCCGAGGTTGAGGCGGAGATCGCCGCGGTCCGGGCCATGGGCTATGCCGGCGAGGTGGAAATCCTGGCGACGCCGGGACGGGTGGGAACTTCGTCGGCGCCTTGAGGATTCGTCTGGCAGGAAGGAGACCTACCATGACCAGCAAGCGAGAACTCATCGAGCCCACCCCCGGCGACAAGCGCTATGTGCGCCGCGACGACGAAGGGCGGTTCGGACTGTTGTCGATGTAGGCCGGTCCCTGGCCGCCGATCAGCGGCAGGACGCCAAGACCAAGGTCAAGCCGGGGCAGGACGACCGCGGCGATCGCTGAGCGCGGCGCGTCAACTTAGGCGCGGACCCCAAGCGACGCCGCCAGGGCGCGTTCGACGCGGGCCACCACGCCCTCGTCGGCGCCCTGGGCCCAGTTGGCGTAAACGCTGGCCAGGGAGTCGGCGTGATGCTCCTGGAGCCGCACGCCGGCAGCGCCATAGGCGCGGCGCACCGCCGACTTGAACCGGTCTTCCAAGGTCAAATCATCTCTCCCCATGGGGAGAGCCGTGGCGCGTTTTGCCAAACAGCAGGTTAATGGCGCGCGGGGATTTAGCCCTCGGAGGCCTTGCGGCGATCCCAGGTGAAACCGCCCTCGCCGTGCTTGCCGACGCTGTCGAATTCGGCGTCGCCGGCCTTGTGCACGAACTGCTCAGCCACCAGCCAGGCCTTCACCGGCCGCAGGCTGCCCAGGCACCCGCCGATCATGGCCGGGAAGGCCACGGCCATCTGCGCCCAGATCGGCGGTTGGGCCATCACCGCCCAGATGGCCCAGAGCGTGGTGACCACGATCCCCACCCCGGTCATCACGAAGAAGGCCGGGCCGTCGGCCGGGTCGGCGAAGCTGTAGTCCAGGCCGCACTGGTCGCAGCCTTCGGCCAGGGTCAGGTAGCCCTTGAACAGCTTGCCCTGACCGCAATTGGGGCAGCGGCAACGCAGGCCGGCGCTGAGACTGGAGGGGTGATCGGCGTTTTTCATGATGGGCCTGTCTTAGCAGTCCGGCCGCTTTTGGTGCAATTGCACTGATCGGCTCAGGACAGAAGTCCCCCGCCGTAGAGGGCCAGTCCGGCGGCGGAGCACCCCAGCAGCAGCGGCAGAACGCCCACCCTGAAGCCGAAGGCCGCCACCGCCGCGGCCGCCGTCAGAAGCAGGCTGGCCAGATTCAGGGAGCCAAGGACCGGAACCTGCAGCGCAAGCCCGGCCCCGCCGATCTCTCTGATGTCGGCGAACAGGACGTGCAGGGCGAACCAGAGGGCGAGGTTCAGGATCACCCCGACCACCGCCGCCGTGATGGCTCCCAGGGCGGCGTTGAGGGCGCGGGCGCCTCGCAGGGCTTCGACGAACGGCGCGCCCAGGAAGATCCAGAGGAAGCAGGGGGTGAAGGTGACCCAGGTGGTCAGCACCCCGCCCAGGACGCCGGCCCACAGCGGATCCAGCCCCGTGGCGCCGCGCGCCGCGCCCAGGAATCCCACGAACTGGGTGACCATGATCAGGGGGCCAGGGGTTGTTTCGGCCAGGGCCAGCCCGTCCAGCATCTCCCCCGGGCGCAGCCAGCCATAGGTCTGCACCGCCTCCTGCGCCACATAGGCCAGGACCGCATAGGCGCCGCCAAAGGTGACCACGGCCATCTTGCTGAAGAAGACGGCGATCTGGGTGAAGGTGTTGTCCCATCCCAGGGTCAGGCCGAGGGTCAGGACCGGCGTCAGCCAGAGCACCAGGATCACCCCGGCGACCCGCAGCGCCCAGGCGAGGTTGGGCTGGGTGTGCTTGGGACTGGTGTCGCCCAGTACGGTCTCGCTGTCGGCTAAGCCCGCCCCTGTCGCGCCGCCATGTCCGGCGCTGATCGAAAAGGCGGGGAGTCCGGCCCGGGCCCCGAAGAAGCCGATCAGGCCGGCGGCGAATATGATCAGCGGGAAGGGCGCGCCGAACACGGCGATGGCGATGAAGGCTGCGGCCGCCACCGCCGCCAGCGTGCGGTTGCGCAGGGCGCGGCCGCCGATCCTCAGCATCGCCTGGACGACGATCACCAGGACGGCCGCCTTCAGCCCGAAGAAGATCGCCGCCACCGGCCCGACACCCCCCAAGGTCAGATAGAGGATGCTGAGGCCCATGATCGCCAGGAAGCCCGGCCGGATGAACAGGAGACCGGCGGTCAGTCCGCCCAGGGTGCGGTGCATCAGCCAGCCGATATAGATGGTCAGCTGCTGGGCCTCGGGGCCTGGCAGCAGCATGCAATAGTTCAGCGCATGCAGGAATCGACGCTCGCCCAGCCAGCGCTTCTCCTCCACCAGGATCCTGTGCATCACCGCGATCTGTCCGGCGGGGCCGCCGAAGGAGAGGGCGGCGATCCGGGCCCAGACCCGCAGGGCCTCAGAGAAGGGGACCGGTTCCGGCGGCGCCTGTCGTGGTTCGTCAGAGATCATCTGGGCGCTCCGGAGCTCGCCGGACCACTAAGGGAAAATCCGCCGCCGCACGAGAGCCGGACGCCGCGGATCATTGCGACGGGTTCTCAATGTCTCTAAGTCTGGGACCGATCAGAGGAGCCATGTCCGTGACCCCACGCCTGACCGTCTTCGCCGGCCTCGCCGCCATCCTGTCGCTTGCCGCCTGCAGCCCGGCCAGCGAGCCTGCTGCTGAGGACGCCGCCGCGGCCGGTGAGGTGAACGTCTACAGCGCCCGCCACTACGATGTGGACCAGAAGCTCTATGAGCAGTTCACCGAGGCCACGGGCATCAAGGTCAACACCATCGAAGGTTCCGCGCCGCAACTGATCGCGCGGATGCAGAGCGAGGGCGCGGCCAGCCCGGCGGACGTCTTCGTGGCCGCCGACGCGGGCGCGCTTTGGCGCGCGCAGGAGGCCGGCCTGCTGTCGCCGGTCCAGTCCGAGGCGCTGAACGCCGCCATTCCGGAGAACCTCCGTGAGCCGGAGGGGCGCTGGTTCGGCTTCCAGCGCCGGGCTCGCGTCGTGGCCTATGACGCGGCAAAGGTGCAGCCCGCGGAGATCGCCTCCTATGAGGACATCGCCAGCCCCCGGTTCCGTGGCCAGCTCTGCGTCCGGTCTTCGGACAATATCTACAACCTGTCCCTGGTCGGCGCCCTGATCGAGGCCTGGGGGCCGGAGAAGACCGCTGAGTGGGCCCGCGGGATCGTGGCCAACCTGGCCCGCCAGCCGGAAGGCGGCGACCGCGACCAGATCCGCGCCGTGGACGCCGGGGTCTGTCAGATCGCGCTGACCAACAGCTATTATTACATCCGCATGGCCGCAGGTGACGACGCCGGCGACCGGGCGGTCACTGAGAAGGTCAAGCTGGCCTTCCCGTCCCTGGACGGGCAGGGAGCGCATGTGAACGTCTCCGGCGCCGGCGTGGCGGCCAACGCCCCCCATCGCGAGGCGGCCATCCGGCTGCTGGAGTTCCTGGCCTCTGCGGAAGCCCAGACCCTGGTCTCGCAGGAAAATGGCGAATATCCCGCCAGCCCCGGCGTGGCCGCGCCGGAGCCCACCGCCGCCTATGCCGACTTCGCCGCCCACCCGATGCCGGTGGCGACCTATGGGCCGCGTCAGGCTGAGGCCCAGGCCCTGATGACCGCGGCGGGCTGGCGATAACTGCGCCAGTCTTGAGCCGGCGCAGCCTGGGGCGGCCGGGACTGCTCAGCCTGCTGGCGGGGTTGGCGGCGGTGGTCGCCATCCTGCCCCTGGCCGGCGTGGTCGCCGCGGCGCTGACCGGAGAGACCGCGGCCATTCCGGCGAGGGACATCGCCCGCTACGCCGCGACGTCCGGGATCCTGGCTCTGCTGGTGGCTCTGGCCACCGGCGCCCTGGGCTCCCTGGCCGCCTGGCTGGTGGTGATGCATCGGTTTCCTGGCCGGGACATCTTCGCCTGGGCGCTCGCCCTGCCGCTGGCCGCGCCGGCCTTTGCGGTGGCCTATGCCTATGCCGACCTCTTCGACGTGGCCGGCGACCTGCGGATGTGGATGCGCGCAGCCCTGGGCTTCGACCTGCCGTTCGAGATGCGCACCATTCCCGGGGCGGCCTTCGTCCTGACCTGCGCCTTCTACCCTTACGTCTATCTCGCCATGCGCGCGGCCTTCGTGAACCAGTCGGCGCATGCCCTGGAGGCCGCTCGCGCCCTGGGCTGCACGCCGGCCCAGGCCTTCCTGCGGGTGGCGATGCCGCTGGCCCGTCCGGCCCTGGCGGCGGGCGTGGCGCTCGCGGTGATGGAGACCCTGGCCGACTACGGCGCCGTCCAGTTCCTCAGCGTCCAGACGCTCACCACCGGCGTGGTGCGGGCCTGGTTCGTGTTCGGCTCACTGACCTCGGCGGCGCAGTTCGCCCTGCCGCTGCTGGGCGCCGCGGCCCTGCTGCTGTGGATCGAACGCTGGGGACGGGGAGGACGGGGCTATGAGAGCGCCAACGCCCGCTGGCGCCCCTTGCCGGTGACGACCCTGTCTCGACCCGCCGGGGTGGCGGCTGGGGTGTTCTGCATGGCCCTGATCACCCTTGGCCTGCTGCTGCCGGCCGCCTGGCTGGTGATCGCCTTCCTGCCGGTCAGCCCAGACTGGCCCCGTCTGATCGAGGCGGGCGCCCATTCGCTGACCCTGGCCACGGCCGGTGCGGTCGTCACTGTGGCCCTGGCCACCGCCCTGGCGCTGGGGGCGGCCAGGGTCCCGCACCTGGCGAGGCTGGCCAGCCTGGGCTATGCGACGCCGGGCGCGGTCATGGCCATTGGCCTGCTGGTCCCGGCCGCCCTGGTCTGGCGCCTGGCGCCCGGCGCCGCGCAAGGATTCGGGGCGGGCCTCATCATGCTGATCTACGCCTATGCCGCCCGGCTGATGGCCGCGGCCCTGGAGCCCATTGACGCCGGCCTCTCCCGGGTCACGCCCTCCATGGTCCAGGCCGCCCGAAGCCTGGGGCGCAGCCCCGCCGGAGCGGCCTGGAGCGTCCAGCTGCCCATCGCCCGAGGCGCCCTTTTGACCGCAGGCCTGGTGGTGTTCATCGACATCCTCAAGGAGCTGCCGGCGACGCTGATCCTGCGGCCCTTCAACTTCGACACCCTGGCGGTCATCGCCGACAACTACGCCCGGGACGAGCGCCTGGCCCAGGCCGGCTGGCCAGCCCTGCTGATCGTCCTGATCGCCCTGCCGGCGGTGATCTGGCTGACCCGCAAGATCGCCGCCTCCCGCCCTGGAGATTCCGCATGAGCGACCCCGTCGCCCTCACCGTCCAGGGTGTATCCAAGGCCTATGGGACGCGGTCCGCGGTGATCGCTGCGGACCTGACCCTGCGCCGGGGCAAGATCACCTGCCTGCTGGGCCCGTCGGGGTGCGGCAAGAGCACGCTTCTGCGGCTGATCGCAGGCCTGGAGGTCCCAGACAGCGGGGAGATCACGGCTGACGGGCGAGCCCTGTCCCGGGCCGGCGCGGCCGTGGCGCCGGAGGACCGCGGCATTGGTCTGGTCTTCCAGGACTATGCGCTGTTCCCACATATGACGGCCCTCCAGAACGTCGCCTTTGGCCTGCGCGGCCTCCCGGCCGGCCAGCGCCGCGCCCGCGCCCAGGCCATGCTGGAGGCCGTCCAACTGGGAACCCGAGGCGGGGCCTGGCCTCACGCCCTGTCCGGGGGCGAGCAGCAGCGGGTGGCGCTGGCCCGGGCGCTGGCGCGAGCGCCGCAGATCCTGTTGCTGGACGAGCCGTTCTCCGGTCTTGACGCCCATCTGAAGGGCGAGGTGCGCCTCTCGCTCACCGAGGCCCTGCGGGCGGCCGGCGCCACGGTCCTGGTGGTCACCCATGACGCCCGCGAGGCCCTGTTGATGGCCGACGATCTGGTGCTGATGCATGGCGGCCGCATCATCCAGGCCGGCGCCCCGCGGGCCTGCTATCTCGATCCCGTCTCGCCGGACGCCGCCCGGATGCTGGGCGAGGTCAATCTGATCCCCGTCCAGGTGCGCGCGGGCCTGGCCCACACGCCGTTCGGAACCGTCCCGGCGGCCGGCACCGCTGATGGAGCGGCCGTCGTCATGGTGCGGCCGGAGGGCTTGCGCCTCGCCGAGGGGGCGGGGGCGGCGGCCCATGTGGCGCAGGTGCGATTTGGCGGCGGCTATCATGAAGTCCAGCTGACGGCGGACGGCCAGCGAGCCCATGCGCACATCGCAGGGGCCGCCCCGGAAGCCGGTCAGACGGTGACGGTGCATATCGATCCTGATCTGGCGCGGGTCTTTCCGACCAAGGCCTAACGCGCGCGGCGCAGGCGGGCCCAGACGACAGCGACCAGCGGCGCGCTGAGCGAAAACCAAGAGATCCAGTCCCCGGGGCCATTGGCCACCAGGGCGGCGACCAGCCCGACCAGGCTCGCACCCAGGATCAGCAGGGGGGCGGCGAAGGTCCGCCACAGATTGGCGCGGCCGGGCTTGCGGCTCATGCTCATTCCGCCGGCGCGAGGGCTGGCCGGTCGCCCAGCTGGGCGACCACGGGATCGCTGGCGGGCGCGCGGCGCCGGCTGAGCCACAGATAGAGGCCGCTGCCCAGCACGACGATGGCGGCGATGTCGAGCAGGGCCCAGAGGATCTTCAACGGCAGGCCGCCATAGTCGCCAAAGTGCAGCGGCCCCGACAGCAGCAGGGCCTGGGCGTACCAGGGCATGGGGCGGATGGCGGTGAGATCCCCAGTGCGGGCGTCGATCAGGGCCGGGGTCAGCAGGTGCTTGGTGAGCGGCGTGTCGCCCTGCATGAAGACGGCGTAGTGGTGCTGCGTGGAATAGGCCACGCCGGGGAAGGCGACGAACTGCACGCGCATGTTCGGGGCCGCGGCCAGCGCGGTGTCCACCGCCTGCTGGATCGAGGCCTCGGCGCGGGCCGGCGGCAGGTTGCGATAGGGGGCGGTCATCTGGGCCAGCTGGTCGGCCTGCCAGTACTGGATGATCGGCAGCGACAGGGTGTTGATGGTCCCGGTCAGGGTCACGACGCTCAGCCAGGCCACGGTCACCACGCCCAGCAGGTTGTGGTAGTCGAGCCACTTGACCCGGGTTGAGCGGGTGACCCGCACGAACCCGAAGTCCAGCTTCCGCATGAAGGGGGCGTAGAGCACCACGCCCGAGACGATGGCGGCGAAGACGACAAGCCCCATGAAGCCCAGGAACAGCATGCCGGGCAGGCCCATGAACATCTCGATGTGCAGGGTCAGGATGAAGTCCATGACCCCGCCCTGCGGATGGGGCGGCAGGGCCTGCGCGCTCGTCCAGTCGAAGGAGGCGAAGTGCATGGCCGCATCATCGGCGTCGGGTCGCGGCCCGGTGGTGACGTTGATCACCGGCCGGTCTTCATCGAAGCTCAGATAGAGCGGGACCTCGCCAGGCCGTTCAGCCAGGGCGACGGCCATCATGCGGTCGAGGCTGAGGGTCGGCGTCCCCAGGGGCGGCGCCTCGTAGGTCCCGTGGGTTCCCAGGGCCTCATCGATCTCGTGGTGGAAGATCAGCGGCAGGCCGGTGAGGCACAGCATCAGCATGAAGGCCGTCGAGACGAGGCTGGTCCACTTGTGGACCACGGACCAGGCGCGGACGGTGTTGCGGGTCATGCGGGGTTTAGGCGGGCTGCGTTTGCGAATTGCTTTCAACTAGGCGGTTCTGGGCCGGGACGCAACGGACCAATGCCCTCGCCCCCGGCCCGCAACCGGTGATCAGAAGTCCACCGAGGCCGAAACGATGAAGGTCCGCGGGGTCCCCAGGACCAGATAGTTGGCGCCAGGATAACCGCCGGCCGAGAGCCAGTCGGCCTCGTCGGTGACGTTCTCCACCCGGGCCCGCAGGGTGAGCGGCCTGCCCTGGGTCTCGAAGGCGTAGCGCACCCCCAGGTCCAGGCGGGTCCAGGCATCCAGCTCCAGGGTGTTGGCCTCGTTGGTGAACTGCTCGCCGGTATAGACGATGCGGCCATCGAGGGTGAGGCCGGGCAGGGCGGGCAGATCGTATTCGACGTTCAGGTTGGCCTGGTGCTCAGGCACGCCGATGGCGGTCTTGCCATCGAAGGTTCCGCCCTGGGTGCGCTCGCGCTCGGCGTTCAGCACCGTCGCCCCGCCCAGCACGCGCAGGCCAGGCGTCGGCTCGCCATAGAGGCTGAGCTCGACCCCGCGATGCGTCTGTTCGCCGTCGACGACGAAGCGATTGGCGACCACGATGGCGCTGGGCTGGGTGATGGAGAAGACGCTGACCGTCCCGCCGAAGGTCCCCTGGTCGAACTTGACGCCCGCCTCGTACTGCTTGCTGCGGAAGGGGGCGGTGATCTCGCCGGCGTTCAGGATTGGGATGGCGCCCACCGTGCCGGGCGCGATCTGGCCCGGGGTCAGGGCTTCAGCGTAGTTGGCGTAGACCGAGACGGCTTCCGTGGCCTTGTAGACCAGGCCAAAGGCCGGGGTGACGGCGTCATCGGCGTACTGAGACACCTGGACGCCGGTATCATAATTGAACGAGGTGGTCTCGATTTCCTGGAAACGGGCGCCGAGGGTGGCGATCATCCGGCCGTCCCAGAAGGTGATCATGTCGGCCAGCGCGAAGGAGCGGTTGTCCACCTCCTCGGTGACGCCGGGATTGTTCAGGTCGCCGCCGGTGAAGAAGGTCGGGGCGGGCGGCGGCACGGCCACCGGATTGTAGAGGTCGCCCGCGAAGCCCGCGAAGCTGGAGAAGGCGTAGGCGTTGCGAGATTTCGACTGGATGGCCGAGACCGAAGCCACCAGCAGGTGGTCGAAGCCGCCGGTGGCGAACGCCGCCCGCAGGCCCGCATCGGCGGAGATGATCTCGTCCTCGCGGGTATTGTCGAAGCGGTAGGCGCTGGTGACGCCGCCCGTCAGGGCTCTTGGATTGGCCAGGACATTGGCTTCCTTGCCCTCACGGCCGCCCAGGGCGGCCCAGCCGGTCAGGTTGGTCGAAAAGTCGAACTCGCCGCGGACCACGCCGAACAACTGCTCCTCGTCGGTATAGGTCCAGGGCTGGGCGAAGTTCACGTCGGCGTCGGGCACGGCGGGGATTTCGCTGGTCGGCGTCACGCTGGGGCGCGGGGCCTCGATGCGGTGGTCCTGGTAGCCGAGGTCGGCGGAGAAGCGCAGCCGACCGTCATCATAGTCGAGGCCAAGGGCGGCGACCGACAGCTCGCGCTCCTGGTCGGAGATCGAGGTCTCCCCGTCGCGACGCACGAGGTTCAGGCGCGCTCCGAAGTCCTGTTCGGCGCCGAAGCGGCGGGCGGCGTCGAAGGCGCCGTAGATCTGGCCGCCGGTTTCGTAGCCGAGGGTCGCCCGCGTCAGGGCTTCGTCCGCCCGCTTGGGCACGACGTTGAAGGCGCCGCCGACGCCGCTGCCGCCCGGCGCTGCGCCGTTCAGGAAGGAGTTGGCGCCGCGGAACACCTCAACGCGCTCCACCAGCTCGGCGGCGACGAACTGCCGGGGCAGGACGCCGTAGACGCCGTTATAGGTCATGTCGTCGGAATAGACGGGGAAGCCGCGGACGACATAGAGCTCCTGGAAGTTTCCGAAGCCCTTGGCGACCCGGACCATGGGCTCGTTCTTCAGCACATCGCCGATGCTCACCGCCTGTTGGGCCCGCACCAGCTCCTCGGTGTAGTTGGTCGAGGAAAACGGGCTGTCCATGACATCAAGGGCGCCGAACAGGCCGACGCGGCCCCCGCGGGCGACCTGACCGCCGGCGTAGGCGGCCGGCAACCGCACCTGTGAACCGGTGATGATCAGTTCCTGAACTTCCACCTCGCCGTCCTGGGCCTGGGCGCCGGGGGCTAGGGCCAGGCTCAGCGCCATGGCCGAAGCGGAAAGCAGGATGGACTTGGTGCGCGACATTCGGAGACCCTGGGAGCCAGTGTTTTTGAAACGCAGTCGCATTAGCAGTGAAGCGAGGGCGTCGCAAAAGCTTTTCGGTCGCAGGGCGCCGATGGCGGCGCGGGTATGGCGCCGGCGCACAGCCGTCAGTATAGGGAGTAATGGTCCCTTATAGACGCACCCAGGCCGCCTTGATGGCCGCGGCCATCAGCCTCATCGCCGCCGAGGCGGCCGCGCAGGAGACTCTGTCACCTGAGGTCGCAGCCCTGATAGAGGCCCAGGCGGCGAAAATCCGCGATCTGGAGGCCCGGCTCGCGCGGCTGGAAGCCCGCAGCGACGCAGCCGCGCCCAGCGTCAGCGGCTCGCCAGAGCCCGCGCCGCGCCCCGCCGGGGCGCCCATCCACCTCGCCGGCGGGGCGGCGCAGACGACGCCGGCCGCGGCGTCAAAGCCGTCCGGTCTCGCCCCACCGACCCTGCGCGGGCGCGCCCAGTTTGACGCCCTGGTCCACAATAATGACGAGGGCTCGCAGAGCACGGGCACTGAGGTGCGACGGTTCCGGCTGGGCGCCAAGGGCGACCTGAGCGAGCAGCTGTCCTATGTGGCCGAGGCCGACTTCGGCGGCGGCGAGGTGTCCCTCCAGGATGTCATGCTGACCTTTGAGGCGGCCGAGACGGTGGCGCTGTCCGTCGGCTACTTCAAGCCGCCGATCACCCTGGACGAACTGACCTCAAGCAACGAGACCGTCTTCCTTGAGCGCTCAGCCTACGCCTCCACCTTTGCGCCGGGCCGGCGGGTGGGCGTGGCGGCCCGCGCCTGGGGCGAGCGGTGGGGCGTCAGCGGCGGCCTGTTTGGGGAGACCGAGGACAGCGACCTCGACACCGAGCGGGAGGAGGCGTGGCTGGTGGCGGCGCGCGGCTATGTCGACCTCCTGAGTGGCGACCCGGCGCTCCACCTCGGCGTGTCAGCCTACCATACCGAGCTCCCCGCCAGGGGCCCTGGCGTCTGGCTGCGGGTGCGCCCCGAAACCGGCCGGGCTCCGCGACTTCTCGACACCGGCGCCTTCATCGCCGAGGAGGGGACCTTTGTCGGGTTCGAGTTCGGCTACGGCTCTGGGCCCCTTACGGTGCAGGCTGAGGGCGGCGGGGTCGACTATGCCGGGGCGATCTCCGGTCCTGACTTCAGCGGCTGGTCGGCCCAGGCGGCCTGGCGCTGGACCGGCGAGGCGCGCCCCTATGACATCGAAAGCGGCGTGTTCGGCCGCATCCGGCCCGCCCGCCCCCTGGGACAGGGCGGCCTGGGCGCGCTGGAGACCGGCCTGCGGGTCACCCACCTCGATCTCGCGGATGAGACGGTAGATGGCGGCGAGATGACGACCTATGGCCTTGTGGTGAACTGGTTGCCGATCACGAGGCTGCGGCTGTCGGCCAACCTGATCCAGGCCCGGATCGAGCGGCTGCGCGCCAACCCCGTCGATGAGACACTGCTCACCCTGCGCACGGCGGTGGACTGGTAGGCGAAGGGGAACCCCCTCCGATCGGGACCGTTGGTCTTGAAAGGAGATCGCCATGATGAATCTGAGTTGGGAGCTTCTCTATCCCGTCGGCGCCGCCCTGCTGGGGCTGGCCATCGCCTATGGCCTGTTCCGCTATTATCGCCGGGACCGCCGAAATGATGCGGTGACCGAGCAGGCGACGCGGGAGGAATATCGTCACCCCGATCGCTACGAGCGGACCGAGGACAACTTCCGAGAGAAGACCCACCCGACGGGGTGACGGCGCCGCCCGTTAACCTTGACCATAAACCGCATCTCAAGTCCTGGCGGGCATCTTCGCCAGGACGGGGGGCGGATGAACAGTCGGCGGCACTTACCGAGCGCCAACCTTAAGGCTGACGATCTGTCAGGCTTGAAGGTGTTGGTTGTGGATGATCACGCCAACACCGTCCGGCTGATCGTTGACGTGTTGCGCGCCGCGGGCGTGGGCGGCGTCTACGCCGCCAGCGACGGCCTCAACGCCCGCCAGGCCCTGGCGCGTCAGGAGCCGGACGTCCTCTTCACGGACTGGCGCATGCCCCTGATGGATGGGCTTGAGCTGACGAGGTCGATCCGGCAGGCCGCGGTGGCGCGCGACCATACGGTTCCCAATCCGGCCATTCCGGTGATCATGGTCACCGGCCATCGCACCGCCGCCGAGGTCGAGACCGCCCGCGAGGCCGGGGTCAATGAATTCGTCATGAAGCCCTTCACGCCGGCGGCCTTGCTGTCGCGGCTGCAGGCGGTGCTGACCCAGCCCCGCAGCTTTATCGTCAGCGCCAACTATCTGGGTCCTGACCGGCGGCGGAAGTCGGAAATCAGCTATGCCGGTCCCCTGCGCCGGACCAGCGACCCCGACGAGGTGGTCGATGTGGTGGAGCGCCAGGCGGCCCGTGAGACCATCAGCGTCGAGCTTGAGGCGATGCGCCGGCTGATCGCCGCCCGGGGCGGGGTCGACCGCGCCACCCTGCAGATGACCTACCGCGTCATGCAGCATACGCGTTTCCGGGCCCGTCAGGTGCGCGACAAGATGCTGGAACGGGCCACTGACGACCTGCTGGCCTATGCGGGCGAGGTGGGCGGCATGGAGCATTGCGAGTCCGATGTGGTCGAAGCCCATCTCTCGGTCCTCGGACAGATCCTGGAAGGCGACGATCACGACGCCGTCGGCGCCGCCAAGCTGGTGCGCGGACTTGAGGCCCTGATCCGCCGCAAGCGCGCCGCCCGGCAGATCCTCGCGGCCTGATCTCGCCCCCGCAGCCGGCTTCGGCTAGGAGGGGGCATGGCTGAAGCATTCAATGATCTGATCCTGCCCGCCGAAAAGGCTGAGCGTTACGCCGCCCTTGCCGAGGAGATCGCCGCTGTCCTCGATGGCGAGCCTAATCTCACCGCCCGCATGGCGACGGTGGCTTCCATGCTGGCGGCCAGTTTCGAGCATTTCTTCTGGATCGGCTTCTATGTGGTCGACCCGGACAAGCCCCGGGAATTGGTGGTTGGCCCCTATCAGGGGACCCTGGGCTGCCTGCGCATCGCCTTTGGCCGCGGCGTCTGCGGAACCGTGGCCGAGACAGGCAAGGTTCAGGTGGTCGAGGATGTCCACGCCTTTCCGGGACACATCGCCTGCGACGCCCGCTCGGCCAGCGAGATCGTCGTGCCGGTCTTCGACTCTCAGGAGCGCCTCATCGCCGTCCTGGACGTGGATTCAGACCAGAAGTCGGCCTTTGACGACGCAGACGCCTCCTGGTTGCAAGCCATTGTTCATAAAGCGTTTTCCATAACCGGGTCGGCCTGAGGCTTGCAGCGGATCCGACAGCTGATCCCTCTTCGGGACGGCTGAAACGGATCTCGATGATGTCAGCCACACAGACTCTGCACCCGGCCGATCTTTCCAGCGATGATATCGCGACCTGGCGGGCCATCGCCGCCGCCGACCCGGCCTTCGCTTCGCCCCTGCTGGGCCCCGATTTCGCCCGGGCCGTCGGGGCCGTGCGGCCGGACGCGCGGGTGGCGATCTGGCGTCAGGACGGCGAGGCTGTCGGATTTCTGCCGCACCATTTGAAGACAGGCGGCCTGGCGCGGCCCATCGGCGCGCCCCTGTCGGACTATCACGCCTTGGTCAGTCGTGAGTCCATGGCGGCGGGCGAGGCCCTGGCCCAGGCGGGCCTGGGCGCCTTTCGGTTCACCGGTCTGATCGATCCGCAAAGCCTGTTCGACGGCGCGGTCCGGGCGGACCGGACGGCCTATGTCATCGAACTTGACCAGGGCGCGGACGTCTATCTGGAGGCCCTTCGGGCCCAGAGCCCCAAGCGCTTCAAGAACTACCGGCGCCTGCAGAGCAAGATCGCCCGCGAGCTGGGCGAGCTGACCCTCAGCGCCCCAGACCAGGACCGCGCCGCCTTTGACCAGCTGATCGCCTGGAAGCGCGAACAGCTCCAGCGCACGGGCGCGCACGATTTCTTGGCGCCGGCCTGGACGCGGCAGCTGATGGACACCCTGTTTGCGAACACCGAGGGCGACTTCCGCGGCCTGATGATCACCCTACGGGTCGAGGGTCGGGTGGTGGCGGGCCATTTCGGCGTGCGCCTGGGGGACGTGTACCATCCCTGGATCGCCGCGACCGACCCTGAGCTAGGCGCCTATTCAGTGGGTCAGCTCTTCCTGCTGCAGGTCATCGCCGCCATGCCCGACCTTGGCCTGCGAACCTATGACCTCGGTCCCGGACACGACCACTACAAGGCGCCCTATGCGCTGACTCATCGCCAGATCGGCGACGGCACGGCCCTGGCCGCCGGCGCCGCAGGCTGGCGTTCCCGCCTGGGGGAGGGCGCCTGGCGCCTGGCCGGGGCGGGTTGCGGTCCTATCGCGCTCCGGGTCCGGCGCCGTTTCGAAACCATCTCGGACGTAGAACTCACCCTGGGCGGCCGCGTGCGCGGCCTGGCGAACGCCGTGGCGTCCAAGGCGCGCCGCACCGGCGTGGAGATCGAGGGGTGAGTCTGAGATGTTGGAAACGGTCAGCCTGGTCATCCCCACCCAACGCCGCCTCTCGGGCCTGAGCGTGGCGGCGCGCAGCGTCTTCGCGCAACAGGGCGTGGACCCGGCGCGCCTGGAACTGGTGGTGGTCGATAACGATCAGGTTCCTTCGGCCCAGGCGACCGTGGAGTCCCTGGCGGCCGAGGCGCCCTTTCCGGTGGTCTATGTTCATGAGCCGAAAGCCGGCGTCGCCAACGCCCGCAATGCAGCACTGGCCCAGGCGAAGGGGGAGCTGATCGCCTTCCTGGACGATGACGAGGAAGCGCCGCCCAACTGGCTGGCGGGGCTGCTGTCGACCCGCACGAGCCTCGACGCCGACGTGGTCTTTGGTCCCGTGCGGGGGCGTGCGCCCCCGGAGATCACCCGCCACAGGACCTATCTTGAGACCTTCTTCTCCCGACTGGGGCCGGCCTCCACAGGGGTGATTGAGGACTATTACGGTTGTGGCAACAGCCTGCTGCGCCGGGCGGCTCTGCCCGATCCCCATGCGCCGTTCTCGGCGCTACGCAACCATATCGGCGGCGAGGACGACCTGCTGTTTGGCCAGATGAAGGCTGAGGGCGCGCGGTTCGCCTGGTCGGCGGACGCCTTCGTCTGGGAGGATCCCGTCCCCAGCCGGCTGAGCCTGGATTACACCATCCGCCGCGCCTTCGCCTACGGCCAGGGCCCCTCGGCCGCCTGCGCCGCGGCCACGCCGCCCAACTACCCTGGCCTCGTCTTCTGGATGGCGCAGGGGCTGGTTCAGGCCGGGGTCTTCGGACTGCTGGCCGCCGTGAAGTGGTTGATCGGCGCGCCCGACTTCGCCTTCACCCTGGACCGCGCCGCGCGCGGTCTGGGCAAGACCCTGTGGTGGGGCCCCTTCAAGATCGAATTCTACGGCCGCAGCGCGGTCTGACCCGGTGAGACTCCCATGATCATCCAAGACTGGACCGACGAGAAGGCCGCAGCCTTCGGCAAGCAGACCCTGAACTTCGCCCACGATCTGCACCACCGTCCGATGTTCACCGACGAGGGCCTGGCCGAGGCGCTCGAGGCCTACCCCCGGTCCAAGCTCGGCGTCTTCACCATGGGCGAGGACCCGCGGGCCTGGACCACCTGGCGCAAGGGCTCTGGCGATGGCCTGACCGGGGCGCAGCTTCTGGAGTCGGCCAAGGCCGGCCGGATCTGGCTGAACCTGCGCGAGGCCAATCTCTATCTGAAGCCCTATGCCGATCTGGCCGATGAGGTCTTCGCCGAGAAGGAGGCCATGGCGCCAAGTCTGCGCACCTTCAAGCGCGACCTTGGCGTGCTGATCTCCTCGGCCAATGCGCAGGTCTTCTATCACCTGGACGTTCCGCTGGTGTCCCTGTGGCAGATCCGCGGGACCAAGCGGGTCTGGGTCTATCCGCCCAAGGCGCCCTATGTGGGCGAGGAGGCCCTGGAGAAGATCGTCCTACGGGAAAGCGCCGAGCAGTTCGCCTTTGATCCCGCTTGGGACGCCGGCGCCGAGGCGGTGGAGCTGACCCCGGGCCGCATGGTCACCTGGGCCCAAAACGCGCCCCATCGGATCGAGAACGGACCGATGCTCAATGTCTCGCTCTCCATGGAGTTCATGACCCCTCAGGCCCTGCTGCGCGCCAATGTGATCTACGCCAACGGGGTGATGCGCCGGCGGGCTGGTCTGCGGCCGCGCCTGAGCGACGGGGTCAGCCCGGCCAATCTGGGCAAGCTCGCCCTGGCCCGAGGCGCCAAGGCCCTGAAGCTGCAGAAGGCGCATGAGCGGATCCTGCCGGCCACCTTCCGCCTGGACCCAGCCCAGCCCGGCGCCGTCCTGCCGATCTGAGCGAAAATCGCCCCAAAACGCCCAGTTGGCTTACCTCGCGGCGCCCGAATAGACTTGTTTTGGACGCGCCACAGGGCGCGCGGCAAGCTTTAGAAGATCGATCCTTCGTCCGGCGCAGATGACCCCATCTGGCCCGGCCTGGGGTCCAGGCAAGGGAGCGGAACAATGGGCGAAGCCTATATCGTCGCGGCCACCCGCACGGCCGGCGGCCGCAAGGGCGGCAAGCTGAAAGACTGGCATCCGGTGGATCTGGGCGCCGTGGTGCTCAACGAACTGGTCGACCGCACGGGCGTGGACCCGGCCCGGGTCGAAGACGTGGTCATGGGCTGCGTCATGCAGGTGGGCGAGCAGGCCATCAATGTGGCGCGCAACGCCGTCATGGCTTCCAAGCTGCCGGAAAGTGTGCCGGGCACCTCCATCGACCGCCAGTGTGGCTCCTCGCAACAGGCCCTGCAGTTCGCCGCTCAAGCCGTCATGAGCGGAACCCAGGACATCGTCATCGCCGCCGGCGTCGAGAGCATGACCCGCGTGCCCATGGGCTCGTCGGCCGCGCTGGCCGCCAAGGCTGGCATGGGCCAGTACAAGAGCCCGCGGATGGAGGAGCGTTACCCCAACATCCAATTCTCCCAGTTCATGGGCGCTGAGATGATGGCCAAGAAGTACGGCCTCTCGAAGGACCAGCTGGACGAGTACGCCTATAACAGCCACCAGCGCGCCATCGCCGCCACCCAGGCCGGGGCCTTCAAGGACGAGATCGTCGCTCTGAAGATCAAGGACGAGAACGGCGCCGAGAGCGACCACACCATCGATGAGGGCATCCGCTTTGACGCCAGCCTCGACGGCATCCGCGGCGTGAAGCTGCTGGCCGAGGGCGGGGCCATCACCGCGGCCACCTCCAGCCAGATCTGCGACGGCGCCTCGGGCGTGATGATCGTCTCGGAAAAGGCCCTGAAGGAATTCGGCCTGACGCCGCTGGCCCGCATCCACCACCTGTCGGTGATGGGCCATGACCCGGTGATCATGCTGGAAGCCCCGCTGCCCGCCACCCAGCGGGCCCTGGAAAAGGCCGGCATGAAGATCGACGACATCGATCTCTTCGAGGTCAATGAGGCCTTCGCCTCGGTGCCCGTGGCCTGGCTTAAGGCGACCGGCGCCAATCCGGAAAACATGAACGTCAATGGCGGCGCCATTGCGCTGGGCCATCCGCTGGGCGCGTCGGGCACCAAGCTGATGACCACACTGGTCCATGGCCTGAAGGCGCGGAACAAGCGCTATGGCCTGCAGACCATGTGCGAAGGCGGCGGCATGGCCAATGTGACAATCATCGAGCGGCTCTGATAAACTCGGGCCCATGAGCCCGCGCATCATAGCCGTCACCGGCGCCTTCGGCGTCCTGGGGGAGGTGGTCGCCACGGCCGCCGCCCTCCAGGGCGCCCGACTGGCGCTGATCGATCACAGCCTGGTTCCCCCGGAGGGCCTGGTGGAGGCCTGCGGCGTCGACGCCCTGGTGCTCACCGGCGTCGATCTGGCCGATCCGGCGGCCGCTGAGGCCGCTCTCGCCGGGGTGGAGAGCCGATTTGGCCGCCTCGATGTTCTGATCAACATCGCCGGCGGATTTCGCTGGCAGACCCTGGACGAGGGCGACCCCGCCGTCTGGGATCTGCTCTACGCCACCAATGTAAAGACCGCCGCCAACGCCAGCCGCGCGGCGCTGAGACTGCTGAGGGCCAGCCCGGCGGGGCGTATCGTTAATATTGGCGCAGCAGGCGCGGTGAAGGCCGCGGCGGGAATGGGCGCCTATGCGGCCGCCAAGGCAGGCGTGCACCGGCTGACCGAGAGCCTGGCCGAGGAGCTGAAAGCCGACGGCGTCACGGTCAACGCCGTCCTGCCGTCGATCATCGACACTCCGGCCAATCGCGCGGACATGCCTGAGGCGGACTTCTCCGCCTGGGTCGCGCCAGCTGACCTGGCCGAGGTGATCCTGTTCCTGGCCTCGCCGGCCGCCAGGGCGCTGACCGGCGCCCTGATCCCAGTGACGGGCCGCACCTGAGGCGCAGATCAAGCGGAACCGTGAGCCTGGCCGGGCGTTAAGTCTGGCTAACAGCCGTCCCCGTCAGATCCGGCTGGGGCGCCGCAAGGCCCGGAGTCCCCATGAAGCTTTCCCGAACCAGTGCTGATGATGGTGTGCTGATGTACGCCGGCGTGATCGAGAAGGTGGGATACGAGATTCAGAGCGACGAGAAGATGAAGGTCGGAAAGGGCGAACTGATCGGCGCGCCCGACCTCATGCGCGACGCCTTTCGCCATGGCCGCCTGACCCTCAAGCTGGCCGAGGGCTCTGATCTCCGCATTCTGATGGTCGCCCACACCGAGGGCGGCGAGCGAGCCTACTTCGAAATCGAGACCTAGACCGACAGACAGTTCAGGCGCGCTTCAGGCGTCCAGCCCTTAGCCCCTCTGGTCGCGCCGTCCGTTTCCCTCCAAGCTGTCAAAAAACGAAAAGACAGTTCCGGGGGAGGGGCGTCGTGAACCTGATTATTCTGGCCGCTGGTGCGGCCAGCCTGGCCGTGGCGCAGGCCGAACCCGCGCCGCAGCCTGACGCTAGCGCTCAACCTGCCGCCGCCCGTGGGGTGATCGCCTATCCCCCAAGCGCCTTCGCGGAGGCTTCGCCGGACACCGCCTACGACATGGTGTTGCGCCTGCCAGGCTTCGCCTTCGACAAGGGGGCGACCGTGCGCGGTCTGGCCGGGTCGGGCGGCAATGTTCTGATCGACGGCCAACCGCCGGTGTCCAAGAACGACGCGCTTGATGAGCTGCTCAAGCGCATACCGGCCTCATCGGTGGCGCGGATCGAGCTGATCCGGGGCGGCGCGCCGGGCATCGACATGCAGGGCCGTTCGGTGATCGCCAATGTGGTGCGCGCCCGAATCGGGGGCGCCCAGGGCGCGGTCATGACCTCCGCCCATTTCATCAATGACGGCCGCGTGCTCACCAGCCTGCGGGCAGAGAGCCAGTTCGAGTGGGCCGGCCGCCGGTTCGAGACGTCCCTGGTCTTTGGCAAGGGGCCTGACGACACCCTGGGCGATGGGAGACGGCTGCGGTTCGGGCCCAATGGCGAGGTGGTGATCGACTCGACCGTCGACGCTGACGCCGGGGGTTTGCGGGCCTGGACCACCGGGGCGATGGAGACGCCCCTGGGCGGGGGACGCCTGCGCGTGAACGGCGCCTATATGCGAACACCCGCCAGCGGCGAGATCACCGATCGTCTGACCGGCGGCGGCCGGGAGTATGAGTACTTCACCAATGTGCGTCTGCAGCAGGAGCTGGGGGGACGCTACAGCCGCGGCCTTGGCCCGCGAACCACCCTGGAAGCCGTGGCCTTCCAGCAGTGGAACGACGTGGAGACCCGGGCCGACTTCGAGGCGCCCGGGCTGCGCCGGGACTTCGATCTCGACAAGGCGGTCACCGAGACCGTAGGCCGCCTGACCCTCCGGCGAACCCTCAGCCCGGCCCTGAACCTTGAACTCGGCGGAGAAGGGGCGCTCAATCGCCTGGAGAGCCAGACGGCCTTCACCCTCAATGGCCGCGCCGTCGCCCTGCCAGCCGCCCAGGTGGAGGTGGAAGAGACCCGGAGCGAGGCGTTCGGCACGCTCACCTGGCGGGGTCGGCCTGGGCTGACCCTGGAAGCTGGGCTGCGTCACGAGACATCCTCCATCGCCTCAAGCGGCGATGTTAACCTGGAGAAGTCCCTGGCCTTCACCAAGCCGCGCCTGTCGCTGGCCTGGTCGGCGGGGGGCGGGCGCCAGGTCCGGCTGCGGCTGGAGCGGGAGGTCGGCCAGCTCAACTTCGACGACTTTGTCGCCTCGTCCTCGGCGGTGAGCACCGGCGCGGTTCTGGCCGGCAATCCGGACCTGCGCCCGCAGCAGGCCTGGGTCAGCGAGGCGGCCTTCGAGCAGCGGTTTGAGAGCGGCGCGGTCCTGGTGGCCACATGGCGGGCTTCCGACCTGGCTGACGTCATTGATCGGGCGCCGGTCTTTGTCGGCGGGGTCGCCGTGGCCGACGCCCCGGGCAATCTCGGCGATGGAAGTCGGCGCGAGGCGATCCTCAACCTGACACTGCCCCTTGATCGCGTCGGCGTCCGCGGCGGCCAGTTGAAGGGACAAGCGAGCTGGCGGGACTCCGAGGTCAATGATCCCCTCACCGGGCAGGGGCGGGAAATCTCTGGCCTGCGTCCCGTCGAATGGGAGGCGCACTTCACCCAGGATCTGCCGACCTTGCGGACCAACTGGGGCGTGGATGTCCTGGGCGGCTATCGTGAGCGCCATTTCCGGCTGAGCGAGGTCGAGACCCGAAAGGTCGGGACCTGGGTCGTCGTCTTTGCTGAGTACAAGCCACGGCGCGACATCATCCTGCGGCTGGAATTGCAGAATCTCGGCGAGCGCAACGTGCAGCGAATTCGCGAGGTCTATGTGGGGCCGCGGTCCGAGGGCCGGCTCGCCTATGTGGATGTCCGGGACCTGGAGTATGGACGCGCGGTCTTTGTTCGACTGCGCAAGACGTTCGGTTAGTCAGAAGGGAGATCGTCTGAGGCCGGCGCCGGCGCCGGCGCAGGCGAAGCTCTCTGTCTCAAGGTGATCGCGCCGATCCCCATGGGCTGGCTGTCGCGTAAAACCCTGCGGCAATCCGCCACTTCCAAACAAGCCTCAGCCCTCGGGCCACATTAAGAGGTCATTAGCCGCGTTCGCCCATCAACTGGCTTGCTCATCGGCCCTGTGATCAGGCGGCTGGAGAAGAAAAATGGCGGTCGGAACCCCAATGGCTCAGTCATCACAAGTGCAAGAGCGGCTTGATTTCATTGGCCTTGACCCCGCCGCCGTCGAGCGGCTCCGGGGATTGCGGGGGTTTGTCGCCCAAGCCATCGGCCCGGCCCTCGACGTCTTCTACGGAGAGATCCGGAAGACGCCTTCGGTCCAGAGGTTCTTCAAGAATGACGGCCACATGGCCGGCGCCCAGAGCCGTCAGGCCGACCACTGGCGCATTATCACCGAGGGTCAGTTCGGTGAGGAGTACGCCAAGGGCGTACGGACCATTGGCGAGACCCATGCCCGTCTTGGCTTGGAGCCCCAGTGGTACATCGGCGGCTACGCTCTGGTTCTGGAACAGCTGATCCACGCCGCAGTGGCCAAGCACTGGCCAACCCTGACGCGACGGACCAAGGCGGCGGACGCCTCGGAAACCGTCGCCGTCCTCGTCAAGGCCACCCTGCTCGACATGGACCTGGCGATCTCCATCTATCTGGAGGCGCTGGAGGCGGAGCGGGTGAAGGCCGAGGCCGCAAGGCTGCAGGCCGAGGAGCAGCAGGCCGCCGCGATGGGCGCCCTGACCTCGGCGCTGCGCAAACTGGCCGAGGGCGACCTGACGAGCCGGCTCGACGCCCCCCTGGCCCCTCAGTTTTCCGGCATGAAGGACGACTTCAACGCCGCGGTCACCAAGCTCTATGACGCCATGCGGCTTGTGTCGGAGTCTTCGGGCGGCATCCGCTCCGGCGCCGACGAGATCGGCATGGCCTCAGACGACCTGTCCCGACGCACAGAGCAGCAGGCGGCCAGTCTGGAAGAGACCGCCGCAGCCCTGCATCAGTTGACCGAGAGCGTCCGAAAGGCCGCCAGCGGCGCCCGGGAGGCCTCCGGCATGGTCGGCGCCGCGAAGGGCGAAGCCGTTCACTCAGGCGAGGTCGTCGACCGCGCCGTGGCCGCCATGGGCGAGATCGACGTCTCGTCCAAGGAGATTGGTCAGATCATTGGCGTGATCGACGAGATCGCTTTCCAGACCAACCTTTTGGCCCTGAACGCCGGTGTCGAGGCCGCCCGGGCGGGTGAGGCGGGCCGCGGCTTCGCGGTGGTCGCCTCGGAGGTCCGAGCCCTGGCTCAGAGATCGTCAGAGGCGGCCAAACAGATCCGCAACCTGATCACTCAGAGCGCGGCGCAGGTGGAGTCGGGCGTCAACCTGGTGGGCGAGACGGGCGACGCCCTGCGCCGCATCGTTGAACGGGTGGTGGAGATCGACCGCAGCGTCGCCGAAATCGCCGGCTCCGCCGAGGAGCAGGCCCGGGCGCTTGGCGAGGTCAACGCCGCCGTCAATCAGATGGACCACGTGACCCAGCAGAACGCCGCCATGGTGGAGGAGGCCACCGCCGCCGCTCATTCGTTGCGCAAGGAAACCGACCAGCTGAACGGGTTGGTGGGTCGCTTCGTGATCGAGACCGCTGGCGGCGCCGGGCGCTACCGCTCCGCGGCCTGACCTGCGGGCGCCACCCGCCAAACAGCGCCGCCGGCGTCATCGGTGACCAGCAGGGCGCCGCGAGCGTCGACGGCGACGTCCACCGGTCGCCCCATGGCCTGGTCCCGGTCGTTGAGGAAGCCGGTCAGGAAGGCTTCGGGCTCTCCCTGGGGCAGGCCGCCGACAAACGGGATATAGACCACTCGGTAGCCACTGAGGGGCTCGCGGTTCCAGGAGCCGTGCTGCCCCACGAAGACGCCGCCCTTGTATCGCTCGGGGAAGGCCTGGGCGGTGTAGAAGGTCAGGCCGAGGGACGCGGTATGCGGGCCAAGCGCATAGTCTGGCCGGATCGACTCGGCCACCAGGTCCGGGCGCTGGGGTTCGACCCGCGTGTCCACCGTGTCGCCGAAATACGAGTAGGGCCAGCCGTAGAAGCCGCCGTCCTGCACCCGCGTCATGTAGTCGGGGACCAGATCGTCGCCCAGCATGTCGCGTTCGTTCACCGCGGTCCAAAGGGCGCCGGTCACCGGCTCGTAGGCCATGCCGTTCGGATTGCGCAGGCCTGACGCATAGAGGCGCAGGGTCTTGGCGGCCGGATCAACCTCCAGGATCGCGGCGCGGTTCTCTTCGGCGGCCAGGCCGTTCTCGGCGATGTTCGAATTGGAGCCGGAGGTGACGAACAGCCGCTGTCCGTCGGGAGAGGCGATGACGTTCTTCACCCAGTGGTGATTGATCGGGCCGGCGGGCAGGTCGACGACCTTCTCCGGAATCCCCTCCATCCGCATCTGGCCGTCGCGATAGGAGGTGGCCACCAGGGCGTCGGTATTGGCGATGTAGAGGGTGTCGCCCACCAGGGCCATGCCCTGGGGCCGGTTCAAGCCCGAGGCGAACACCTCCCGGATCTCGGCAAGTCCGTCGCCGTCGGCGTCCCGCAACAGCATGATACGGTTGGGGCTGGGCTTCAGGGCGCCGGCATAGGCCTGAATCCGCTGGGCGATGCGGTCCATCAGCCCTTCGGGGCGCTTGGGCTCGGAGCTGGCCTCTGACACCAGCACGTCGCCATTGGGCAGAACCAGCAGCCATCGGGGATGGCTGAGATCGCCGGCGAAGCGGGTGACCACGAAACCGGCTGGGGCAACAGGCGCGGCGCCCTGCGGCCAGCCCACCGCCTTGGCCGGATTGACCCGGGGCAGGAGGTCATCTTCAGGCGCCGGGATGGTGGGGTCGGAGCCGAACCCGACAAAGGGCTCCTCTGAGCCGGCTGTGCAACCTGCGAGCAGGACGGCGCCGAAGGCGAGGGCGAGGACGGGACGCATGGGCGGCTCCAGCTTGCGGATGGATGGCGAACCTTGACCCTTGATCCCGCCGGGGTCCAGGTCGCAATCCAAGGGTCGGCGAAAGTCTGCACGGGCCTGAACCGATCGGGCGTCGTCCAGGTCCAGGGGTTTGTGTAACCCTGGGGGGCGGGAATGCGAACCTGGGGTCGAATGGCGTGGAAGACATCGATCTGCAGATCCAGAGCCTCATTGCGCGGAGCCTCCGGGGGGATGGCGCGGCCTATGGGCAGTTGCTCTCCCTGCTGGCCCCGCGACTGCGGGCCTATTTCATCCGGCGCTCGCCCGACCCATCGGACGCGGAGGACCTGGTGCAGGAAACCCTGATCGCGATCCATACCAAGCGCGCCACCTATGATCCGGCCCTGCCCTTCGCCCCCTGGGTCTATGGGATCGCGCGCTACAAGCTGATCGACCACTTCCGACGCCGCGGCGTCCGGCGTCATGTCCCCCTGGAGGAGGCCGGCGTCCTCCTGGATCAGGCCGACACCGAGGTCGGCGCGACCCGGGTCGACCTGCAGCGGCTGTTGTCCAGACTGCCGGCGCGACAAAGGGGTCTGCTGGAGGATGTGCGCCTGCGCGGCATGACCATCGCTGAGGCCGCGCCCCTCCATGGCTATAGCGAGGGTGCGGCCAAGGTCGCCCTGCATCGCTCCATGAAGTCCCTGTCCGCCAGCGTGGCCGCCGATGAAGACTGACGACCTGATCGCCGCCCTGGCCCTGGAGCCCGGCTTTCCGGGGCCAGGCCGGCTCGCCGGACGCCTCGTCCTGTGGAGCGGGGCCGGCGCCCTGGTCGCCGCCGTGCTGACGGTCGTCGCCATGGGGCCACGGCCAGATCTGAGCGAGGGGCCAGGACTGGCCTCGTTCATGGGCAAGGCCGGTTTCACGCTGACCCTGGCCGCCGCCGGGCTCTGGCTGACGCGACGCCTGGGTCAGCCGGGGGTCAGCGCCAGGCGACCCCTCCTGGCGCTCATCCTGCTCATCGGGGGCGGGGGGGCGGCGATGGCTGTTGAGCTCGCCATGACGCCCCCCAGCGCGCGGGCCGCGCAACTGATGGGGCATTCGGCGGTCAGCTGTCCGCTGGTGATCCTGGGTCTGGGCCTGCTGGTCCTGGGGCCTGCCCTGGCGGCCGCGCGCCGGCTCGCCCCCTTGCGTCCGGGCGCAGCGGGCGCCGCCGTCGGGCTGCTGGCCGGTGGGCTGTCAGCCACGGCCTATGGGCTGCACTGCGCGGAGTCGGCCGTCAGTTTCCTGGTGGTCTGGTATGGCCTGGGCGTGCTGGCGACGGCCGTCATGGGCGCCGCCCTGGGCGCCCGTTTCCTGCGCTGGTGATCAGCCGATCCGGTTGTCGGAATCGTCCATCAGGATGCGGGCGGCGTCGCCGGCGGGGTCGTCGTACTGACCGCTGCGCAGAGTCCACCAAAAGGCCCCCAGGCCCGCCAGTCCCAGGGCCATCGAAATCGGGGCGAGGATGAGGATGATGCCCATCAGCGTCTACCTGCTCCATGCATGCGCAAGGCGTTGAGAGTCACCACCAGGGAAGATCCCGACATCGCCAAGGCCGCGATCAGCGGATTGACGAAGCCGAACATGGCCAGCGGGATGGCGCCGAGATTGTAGACGGCTGAGAAGCCGAAATTCTCCAGGGCCCGACTGCGGGCCGCGCGGGCCACACCGATGGAGTCAGCCACAGCCTCAAGCCCCTCGCCCGAGAACACGAGATCTGCCGCGTTCTGGCTGGCGTCGAGGGCTGCGCCCGGCGCCATGGCCGCATGGGCCTTGGCCAGGGCCGCGGTGTCGTTGAGGCCGTCGCCGACCATTAGCACCTTGCGGCCCTGGGCGGTCAGGGCGTCGATAACGGCGGCCTTGTCCTGCGGGGTCTGTCCCGACCGCCAGTGATCGATGTGGAGCGTCTGGGCGGCCCGGGCCACGGGACCTTCCAGGTCGCCGGACAGGATCTCCACGCTCAGGCCCAGGGCCTGTAGCGCCGCGATGGTTTGGGCGGCGTCGGGGCGCAGCTGGTCGGAAAAGCGGAAAGGTATCCGGGTCTCGCCCTCATAGGCGAACCAGAGCTCGGTCTCCCCGCCGCGAACGCCCTCAAGGCCGACGAAGCTCGCCCGGCCCAGGCGCGCGCGCCGGCCCGCGATCAGGCCTTCGACGCCTTGGCCTGGAGTCTCGACCACATCGGTCGCCCGCGGCCCTGGGCCAGCCTCAGCCGCCAGGGCACGGGCCAGGGGATGGGCCGAAGCCCGCGCCAGGGGGGCGGCCAGGGCGAGGGCCTCGGCGGGCGCCTCGATCAACCGCGGCCGGCCTTCGGTCAGGACGCCGGTCTTGTCGAACACCACATGGTCCACCTCGGCCAGGCGCTCCAGGGCGGCGCCGGACTTCACCAGCACGCCCTTGCGGAATAGCCGGGCCGAGGCGGTGATCTGGACGGCCGGCACCGCCAGGCCGAGCGCGCAGGGGCAGGTGATGATGAGCAGGGCCACGGCGCGCAGCAGGGCTTCGCGGGGCCCGAGGCCAAAGGCCAGGCCGCCAAAAAAGGTCAGGGCGGCCACCGAATGGATCACCGGCACATAGACCGAGGCGGCCTTGTCGGCGAGGCGGACATAGAGGGACTTGGTCTGGGCCCCGGCCTCCACCAGGCGGGCGATGGCCGCCACTGCGGAATCCTCGGACCGGGCGATGGCCAGGATGCGCAGCTGGCCCGTGAGGTTCACCGCGCCAGCGCGGCAGGTGTCGCCGGGACGCACGTCCACCGGCGCCGTCTCGCCGGTCAGCAGGGCGTTGTCGAGCTCAGACACCCCGTCCTCGATGAAGCCGTCGACGGGAATGCGCTCGCCGGGACGGACCAGGATCCGCTCGCCGACGGCGACGTCGCTGAGCGGCTTGATCCGCTCAAGGCCATCCTGCCCCAGCACGGTGGCGGCCGGCGCCTGGAGCGCCAGGAGGTCGGCCGCGGCGCTGCGGGCGCGGGCCCTAAGGCGATGGTCGAGCCAGCGGCCGATGAGCAGCAGGAAGAGCAGGGAGACCGCGGCGTCGAAATAGGCGTCGCGGCCATTGAGGAAGGTCTCAACGAAGCTGATGAACAGGGTCAGGATGACGCCGACCGAGATCGGCACGTCCATATTGGCCTTGCCTGCCTTCAGCGACCGCCATGCGGACTCGAAGAAGGGGAGGCCGGCATAGATGGCGCAGGGCGTGGCGACGATGGCCGAGAGCCACAGCATGATGCTGCGGGTGGCCGGGCCCAGTTCCTGGCCAAACAGACCCGCCCATACAGGCACGGAGAACATCATGGCGTTGCCGGCGCCGAAGCCGGCCACGGCAAGGGCGAGGATCAGCCGGCGGCTCTCCTGGTCGTGGGCCTCGGCGGCCTTGGCCGGATCGAATGGCGTGGCGGGATAGCCCAGCTTGTCCAGGGTCGCGACCACCCGGGCGGTGTCCCCACGGGGCGAGGCGAAACGCACGGCCAGCCGGCCCTCGGTGAGGTTCAGCCGGGCCATGGACACGTCGGGCAGGCTTGCCACCGCGGACTCGATCTTGGACATGCAGGCGGCGCACCGGGCGCCCTTGACCAGCAGCTCCAGATGGGCGGACCCATCCTTGTCCTTGCGTAGGAAGGCCGAAAGGTCCGGCGCGCGCGCCAGGTCGTAGGTCAGGGCCATGTCAGTCGACGCTCGGCTTCGAACAGCTGGCCCTTGGCGTCCTGGGCCTGGAAGGTGAGATCCCAGACGCCGGTCACCCCGCCGAGCCGCGCCACATAGAGGCCAGGCTCGGTCTCGGCGAAACGCGGGGTCAGGGCGCCGGCGCCGGTGGCGGGCCGTTGCAGCTTGCCGCTGAAGGATAGGCCGCGCACCGGGGCGCCCTCGGCGTCGATGATGCGCACGGCCACAGCCTGCGGCTCGGCGCCGGCGGCCGCCCGCCAGCCCAGCTTGGCCTGGGCCGCCTGGCGGGCCAGCTTGGCGTTGTAGGCCAGGCCATCCTCATAGGGGGTCACGGAGACCTCGCCTGGATAGGTGCGCAGGGCGGCGCTGATGAACACGGCGTTGACCGCGGTGATGACGCCGAAGAAGAGGACCATGGCGACCAGCACGTGCCAGCCGCGAATGCGAAACCCGTCTGTGTTTTCCATGAGGCTCATCGCGCGTTCGCCGCTCCGGAGAGGAAGGTGGTGGTGACCGCCTGGGTCGCGCCGGCGGCCTGGACGGTGAAGGTGGCCGGCATGTTCGCCTGGGGCAGGGCCGCAGGCGCGGCGGTGACGAACACGCGCACCGCCCGCACCTGGTTCGGCTCGACGGTGAGGGCGACGGGCCCCTCGGTGATGTCGGCGCCCGGGGTCTTGATCTGCGCGCCAGCCACGCCGCTGAACGCCACCTGGGCGGTGACCGGCTCAAACGTGCGGTTGGCGATCTTCAGAGTGTAGCTGTTGCGGATGTCGCCATCCTGCATGCGCACGAAGGTCGGGTTGCGGTCACGCAGGACATGGACGTCCATGGGGCTGCGGGTGGCCAGGCCCCAGACGGTGAGCCCGCCCACCAGGGCCAGGGCGCCCGCATAGTAGAGCGTGCGCGGGCGGACGAGCTTGTAGACCGGCGTCTCGCCGCAGGCTCGGGCCGCCACGGCCGCGTCGGTGTCATAGGCGATCAGCCCCTTGGGCCGGTCGACCTTGACCATGATCTCATTGCAGGCGTCGACGCACAGGCCGCAGTTGATGCACTCCAGCTGCGAGCCGTCCCGGATGTCGATGCCCATGGGGCAGACCACCACGCAGGCGTTGCAGTCGATGCAGTCCCCCCGGCCGTCCCACGAGGCGCCCTTCTTGTGCGGCCCGCGGGGTTCGCCGCGGTCGAAGCGGTAGGTGACCTGCAGGGAGTGCTGGTCGAGCATGGCGCCCTGGATGCGCGGCCAGGGGCACATGTAGGTGCAGACCTGTTCGCGCATGGTCCCGGCCAGGGCGTAGGTGGTGAAGGTCAGGATGGCGCAGGAGACATAGGCGGTCATCGGCGCCTGGCCGATCCAGAAATCCCGCAACAGGCTCGGCGCGTCGTGGAAGTAGAAGATCCACGCCCCGCCGGTGCCGAAGGCCACGGCCAGCCAGGTGGCGTGCTTGCCGCCCTTGCGCCAGGCCTTGTTGATCGACATGGGCGAGGCGTCGAGCTTCATGCGGGCGTTGCGGTCGCCCTCGAACATCCGCTCGATATAGATGTAGAGGTCGGTCCAGACGGTCTGCGGGCAGGCGTAGCCGCACCACAGGCGGCCAAACAGGGCCGAGGTCAGGAAGAGCGCCAGGGCGGCGATCACCAGCAGGCCGGTGATGAAATACACCTCCTGCGGCCAGAGCTGGATGAAGAAGAAGTAGAACCGCCGCCCGGCGAAGTCGACCAGCACCGCCTGGTCCGGCAGGTCGCCGGGGCGATCCCAGCGGATCCAGGGGGTGACGTAGTAGACCGCCAGGGTCAGGACCAGCAGGATCCACTTGATGTTCCGCCAGCGACCCTGGACCAGCTTGGGATAGATCGGAGTCCGGGGCTTGTAGAGCCCGCCGCCGGCGTCACCTTTGCCGCGCGCCCGCGCGGCGGCGGACCGCGGCCCCTTGGGGGCCGGGTCGCCTTCCGGCGGCTTGGTGCGATCGATGACGACGGTCATGGAGGGCTCCTATCGTCCGCCGGCGTTGGCGTGGACGTAGACGGCCAGGGCCTTCAGCGTCTCGTCGTCGAAGCGACCGGCCCAGGCGGGCATGACGCCATTGCGGCCAGACCAGATCTGGGTCCGGATCTCCTCTCGCGAGGATCCGTAGAGCCATTCGGCATCCGTCAGGTTCGGGGCGCCCTGGGCGTGATCGCCCAGACCCGCGGGGCCATGGCAGGAAGCGCATTGCTCGGCGAAGATCGGCCGGGCGCGGTCGGCCGCCTCCCGGTCACCCTCCCGGCGCGACAGGACCATGACCAGTTCGGTCAGGTCATTGATCTGAGGCGAGGTCAGCAGTTGGTCCCGTCCGAAGGCGGGCATCTGCGAGAAGCGCGCTCCCTCGGCGCCCGAGCGGACCCCCACCTGCAGGGTGTGGTGGATGCCGTCGAGCGTGCCGTCCCACAGCCAGATATCGTCCAGCAGGTTGGGATAGCCCTTGGCTCCGGCGCCGCCGACCCCGTGGCAGGTGGCGCAGTTGTCGCCAAACACCGACTGGCCGACGGCCAGGGCGTATTGCTGCAGGTCGGGGTCGGCCTCGATCTCCTGCAGGGTGGCGTTGGTCAGGCGTGCGGCGCCTTCGCCGCGCACCTGCCGCAGGGTTTCCAGCTGCTGGGCGACCTGGGCCCGGTCGGAGTGGCCCATCATGCCCTTGGTGTAGCCGTTGATCCCCGGCCAGGCCGGCATCAGCACCCAATAGACGATGGCGACGGCCACGCTGGCCCAGAACACCCACAGCCACCAGCGGGGCAGGGGATTGTCGAGTTCGCGGATCCCATCCCATTCGTGGCCCGTGGTCTCGACGCCAGTGACCTCGTCGGTCTCACGCTTGGACATTGTCGTCCTCATCCTTTTCGAGGGGCAGCATCGCGGCGCGGCGGAAGGCCTCGCCATTGCGGGGCCACAGGGCGTAGGCCACGCCCGCGGCGAAGATGGCGGCGAAGTAGAGGGTGCCGCCCTGCTGGGCGAACATCGCCACGGTTTCGTAGGTCAGACCGCTCATCGCAGGTTCTCCGGGGCTTCAGCCTGATAGGTGGAGAAGTCGACGAGGGTGCCGAGCATCTGCATGTAGGCGATCAGGGCGTCCATCTCGGTCAGGCGCGCCGGATCGCCGTCGAAGTCCCGCTGCAGCACCGCATCACCATAGCGGCCCTTGAGGTCGCGGGCCGGGGAGAAGGGGTCGGCCTGGGTCATCAGGTCGGCCTTGGCGTTGTCGATCATGTCCTGGGTGTAGGGCACGCCGACCTTGGTCATGGCCGCCAGCTTGGCCTGGACATCCTTCAGTTCGAGCTCGCGCCCGGACAGGAAGGCGTAGGGCGGCATCACCGACTCCGGCACCACCGAGCGGGGATCGATCAGGTGATCCCGGTGCCAGTCGTCGGAGTACTTGCCGCCGACCCGGGCCAGGTCCGGACCCGTCCGCTTGGAGCCCCACTGGAAGGGGTGGTCGTACATGCTCTCGGCCGCCAGGCTGTAGTGGCCGTAGCGCTCCACCTCGTCGCGGAGGGGGCGGATCATCTGCGAGTGGCAGTTGTAGCAGCCCTCGCGGATGTAGATGTCGCGGCCCGCCAGCTCGAGGGGGGTGTAGGGGCGGACCCCTTTCACCTTCTCGATCGTGCTCTCCAGGTAGAAGAGGGGCGCAATCTCCACCAGGCCCCCCACCGAGACCACCAGCAGGATGGCCACGGTGAGCAGGATGGAGCGGCGTTCCAGAACGCCGTGCTTTTTCCAGATATTCTTCATGGGAGCCCCCTTACTCGGCCGGGATCAGCGCAGGGGCGGGGGTCGCGGCCGCCGAGACGGGGCTCGGCAGGCGGACCGTACGCCACAGGTTGTAGGA
The DNA here is from genome assembly GCA_002363865.1 of Caulobacteraceae bacterium UBA3198. Lineage (GTDB taxonomy): Bacteria > Pseudomonadota > Alphaproteobacteria > Caulobacterales > Caulobacteraceae > Phenylobacterium. The sequence goes on along the minus strand of DEWY01000002.1, from coordinate 169,857 downwards.
CATGATGAGGGCGCCCGAGAGGTACATGAGGCCGCCCAGCATGCGGATGACGTTCTCGACGTGCTTGGCCGCCACGGTCTCAACGAAAGCGTTGGCGAGGAAGCCCTGCGACGTGTATTCGCGCCACATCAGGCCTTCCATGATGCCCGACACCCACATGGCGCAGATGTAGAGAAGGATGCCGGTGGTCGCGATCCAGAAGTGCCACTCGACAAGCTGGTTCGAATACAGCCGGTCCTTCTTCCACAACCACGGCACCATGCAGTACATGGCCCCGAAGCTGATGAAGCCGACCCAACCCAGCGCGCCCGAGTGCACGTGGCCGATGGTCCAGTCAGTGTAGTGGGACAGGGAGTTGACCGCCCGGATCGACATCAGCGGACCTTCGAAGGTCGACATGCCGTAGAAGGCGATGGCCACCACCATCATCCGGATGACCGGATCGGTGCGCAGCTTGTCCCAGGCGCCTGACAGCGTCATCAGGCCGTTGATCATCCCGCCCCAGGACGGCATCCACAGCATGATCGAGAAGGTCATGCCCAGCGTCTGCGCCCACTGCGGCAGGGCCGTGTAGTGCAGGTGGTGGGGACCAGCCCAGATGTAGATGAAGATCAGCGACCAGAAGTGGACGATGGACAGGCGGTAGGAATAGACCGGCCGCTCGGCCCGCTTGGGTACGAAGTAGTACATCATCCCCAGGAAGCCGGCGGTCAGGAAGAAGCCGACGGCGTTATGGCCGTACCACCACTGGGTCAGGGCGTCCTGGACGCCGGCGAACAGGGAATAGCTGCGGTGATGCAGGGCCCCGACCGGCATGGCCAGGTTGTTGATCACATGCAGCAGGGCGATGGTGACGATGAAGGCCAGATAGAACCAGTTGGCCACATAGATGTGGGGTTCCTTGCGCTTCCACAGCGTGCCGAGGAAGACCAGCAGATAGGCGACCCACACCACGGTCAGCCACAGGTCCACATACCATTCCGGCTCGGCGTATTCGCGGCTCTGGGTGATGCCCGCCAGGTAGCCGGTGGCCGCCAACACGATGAACAGCTGGTAGCCCCAGAAGACGAACCAGGGCCAGACGCCGCCGGCCAGCCGCGCCTTGCTGGTCCGTTGCACCACATAGAAGGAGGTGGCGATCAGGGCGTTGCCGCCAAAGGCGAAGATCACGCCCGAGGTGTGCAGGGGACGCAGGCGGCCGAAGTTCAGCCAGCCGTGCTCGGGGAAATAGAGGAGGTTGGGCCAGGAGAGCTGGGCGGCGATCACCACCCCCACCAGCAGGCCGACGACGGCCCAGAACATGGTCGCGATGACGCCCGCGCGGATGACCCCGTCGGCATAGCGCCCCTGCGGACTGCGCAGGCGGTCTGAGCTGAGCGCCACAGTGAGCAGCGCAAAGGCCAGCGTGAAGGCGCCGATCAGCAGATAGCCGTGAAACCGGAAGAGGCGATCATCTGAGAACGCGGTCGCGAATATCGCCCCCAGGGCGAGCAGCCCCGTAAAGACGTAGAGCAGGACGGCGTCGAGGGGCGCTCGATCCGGCTCGGTGATTGAATGATTCATGTTCCCCAGCGACTCAGTGCGAAAGACCGGCCACCTCTGACGCGCCGGAACCCTTGGGGCTTTGATCCATCTCAAGGCCCCCGGGCGCGGGCTTGGCGATCAAGGGCCAAAGAGGAGTTCAGTCCATGCGCGTGTCTTTCCTGCACGATCGGGAATCCCGGATCATTGCGGGCGTTTCGGCCTGGGTGGCTGCGGCGCTCAGCGCCGAATACGCCTGGCTGCACGCCCGCTCCACCGCCGCCCTCTACGGCGCCATCTGCGGCGAAGGGCCGCTGGTTCACTGCGCCGCCTGCTACGCCGCCCCGATCCTGGCCCTGGCCGGCGCAGGCCTGCTGGCGCCGGTGGGACTGCAGGCGCTGCGGGCGAAGGCGGGGCGGTAGGTGCGGCGCGATCACCGGGAGGCGTGAGGGCCGTCGGGGTCAGTGGTCGAAAGGTTGGGCTGTCCGGTGTATAGGGCGCTCAAACACCGCATAACTGTCAGAGCCCTTGACCCTCGCACATCCCTTCCAACCCCACCGCCTGTCCGTCGCGCCGATGATGGACTGGACGGACCGGCATTGCCGGAGCCTGCATCGGGTGCTGTCGAGGCAGGCGCTGCTCTATACCGAGATGGTGACCACCGGCGCCGTGCTGCACGGGGATCGCGAGCGGCTGCTGGGCTATGATGCGGGCGAGCACCCCGTGGCCCTGCAGCTGGGCGGGTCTGATCCGGCCGACCTGGCGGCGGCGGCCAGGATCGGGGCTGACCTTGGCTATGACGAGATCAATCTCAATGTGGGCTGTCCCTCCGACCGGGTGCAGAGCGGCCGGTTCGGCGCCTGCCTGATGCGCGAGCCGGCCCTGGTGGCCGAGTGCATGGCCGCCATCGCCGCGGCGGTGGACGTGCCGGCCACCGTCAAGTGCCGCATAGGCGTCGACGACCAGGACCCGGAAGAGAGCCTGTTTACCCTGGTGGATCTCTGCGCCCAGGCGGGCGTGCGCAGCTTCGTGGTCCATGCCCGCAAGGCCTGGCTGAAGGGACTGTCGCCCAAGGAGAACCGGGATGTGCCGCCGCTCGACTACAACCTGGTCTATCGGCTCAAGCGCGAGCGGCCCGACCTGACCATCGTGCTCAATGGCGGCGTGCCTGATCTGTCCGCCGTCGCCGCCCATCTCGAACAGACGGACGGGGTCATGCTCGGCCGGGCGGCCTATCATACGCCAGATATCCTGGGCGCTGTGGACGCTGCGGTGTTTGGCGAGGGCGAGGTGATCGACTCGGCCATGGCGGTGGAGCTCTACCGCCCCTATCTCGCCGCGCGCCTGGCTGAAGGCGTTCCGCTGGCGGCCATGAGCCGGCACATGCTGGGTCTGTTCCACGGCCGGCCTGGCGCCCGGGCCTGGCGGCGGATCCTGACGGTGGAGGGGGTGAAGCCCGGGGCCGGGCTCGAGGTGGTGGACGCCGCCCTGGCCGCCGTGACCCAGGCCCGCGAGGCCCGGGACGCCGCCTAGAGGGACGCCAGGTCTTCGCGGGTCATGAAGACCGCGGCGGGGCCATAGCCGGCCACTTTCAACGCGAGGTCTGGGGCGATGGTGGCGGGCGCGGCCCAGCCCTGACGTCGCCAGAAGGGGGCCGCGCCCTCCACCGCAATGAGCTCTGAGCGCGTCAGTCCCCGCGCCATCGCCGCCTCACGCCCGGCGGCGAGCAGAGTCTTTCCGAGGCCCAGGCGACGGGCGGCCTGCGCGACCGACAGGTCATGCACGTACCAGCACTCGGCCGGGGTGGCGGGATCCAGCAGGGCGTCAACCGGCGGCGGCGATCCGGCCGCCCAGGGATGGCTGACCAGATAACCCGCCAGCTCACCCCCGCGCCAGGCCGTCAGGTTCAGGTCGGCCGCCAGCGCCATGCGGCTGAGAAAGGCGTCTGCGGAATCGTGCAGGGCTGCGGGATAGCCCTGCGCCTGCAGGGCCAGGACGGCGGCCAGGTCCTGCGGCGCCATGGGGCGCAGGACGAGGTCGGCCATCAGGGGCGCAGGATCAGGGAGGTGCGGGTGGCCTCGAACCGGGTGAGGCGGCCCAGATAGCTCATGCCCAGCAGGGAGCTTTCCAGGCCCTTCTCGATCACCAGGGCGTCGACATTGTCGACCCGGGCGCCGGCCACTGAGACTGCCGCCAGCCGCACCACCGCGGCGCGGGCCTCGCCCGAAGCGGTCATCACCCTCTGCTTGTAGTCCAGTTGATCGGGTTGGAAGCCCAGCCGCTGGGCGTCCTCCAGGGTCAGCGCGACGGCGGTGGCGCCGGTGTCCACCAGGAAGCGCACCCGGGCGCCGTTGACGTCGCCTTCGGCCCAATAGTGGCCGTCGCTGGCCTTGCTGATCGCCGTCGCCTGGCCCGAGGCGGCGGGCGCAGGGCCGTCTCGCAGAGTGGCCACCAGGGCCGAGGCCCCGCGGGCGGGATCAAGGGCCACCACCGTCTGAGCCGCGCCGACGGCTGAGACGGCGGCCACTAGGGTCATCAGAGCAAACTTGAACATGTCGACACCCGCCTCACCAAAGGCAATCGGCCGTTTTCGGCCTTGTTGTGAGGCCACAGTACGGCCTGCGGGTTTGCATCCGGTGAATCGGTACTGACCTCACAACGGTGAGGGGCGGCTCAGAACATGGCGAGCTTTTCCGGGGCGATCTGGCTGCGCCGTCCGGGCAGCTCGGCCATCAGGCTTTCCCGTGTCTCGGCCGACAGCCGCGCCCAGCCCGCTACCTCATTCAGGGTGCGATAGCAGCCCAGGCAGAGACCGCTGGTCCCGTCGATCACGCAGACCTTGATGCAGGGTGTCTTGATAGGCGGCGGAGGCTTTCCAGTCATGCCCGGCAAGTTAGAGCCGAACACCTCGGCCCGCCAGTCCAGGGGCGGGGCGCAGGCGTCAGCGAACGTTGTTCATGAAAAACGTGTAATGAACGCACCTTACGGGGATTTAATATTCAATCTGATACATTTCCAAAGGTTCATTTGAGTTTAGACGGGCAATGTATCAGTTTGTGTTCATCGATTTCGAGGGAGAAACGCCATGAAGTTCGTCGCCATTATTTCCGCCGTCGCCGCCATCGCCGCTGCTGGCTCCGCCAACGCCGTGGAGATGAAGGATATTGAGTATCTGCAGGCCGTTCGCTGTGACGCCCTGGCCGGTTCGTCCCTGATCAAGGCCGACACGACCGCCATCGACGCCCTGCTGCGCGACCAGCGCTATGGGCGGACGCCCCATATCCAGGAGCGGGCCAAGACCGAGCGCGCCCGCGCCGCCCGCCAGGCCCGGTCCTCCGACGAGGCCGTCCAGGCCGAGGTCCGCAACGAGGTGGCCAGCGCCTGCCAGGTCTGGCTTGGCGGTGAGGAGAGCGTGAAGGCCGCCCGCGCCGCCGCCCCGTCCGCCGACTGATCCATCTCTCAGCTGTCGCCAAACTTGCGGGCGCGCCTTCCCCTGGGCGCGCCCCTCTTTTTTGTCCCTGGTCGCGGAACCGGGTCTCGACAGAGCGCCTTCTTGCCGTGGCGAGCTTGGCCGTGCATGACCCTGAGGCGATGAGCATCCTGACTCCAGGCGATACCTGCTGGCGGCGTGAACACGCGAGCCGGGCCGCGTTCCTCGTCGACACCGAGGCCTATTTCAACGCCCTGGCTGAGATTCTGCCCAAGGCGCAGAAGTCCATCTATCTTCTGGGCTGGGGGTTCGATCCGCGGACCAGGCTGGCGCCGGATGGGTTCGATGGTCCCGACGACCCCGACGAGATCGGCCGCATCCTGGTGGAGCTGTCGCGGCGACGGCCCGAGCTGGACATCCGCCTTTTGATCTGGAAATCGGCCCTGCCGATCAGCGCCAGCCAGAACTTCTTCCCGCACCGGGGCCGCCGCTGGTTCCGCGGCACCACGGTCCAGCTGCGGCTGGACGAGTCCGTGCCCCTGGGCGCCTGCCACCACCAGAAGGTCCTGGTGGTCGACGACGCGGTCGCCATCTGCGGCGGGGGCGACATTTCGGTGGATCGCTGGGACACGGCCGGACACCTGGATGACGATGAGCGGCGGATCATGCCAGATCAGGATTACCACCCGCCCCGGCATGAGGTGATGATGATGGTCGACGGGGCCGCCGCCAGCGCGCTCGGCGACCTGTTCCGCGCCCGCTGGCGCCGCTCGGCCGATGAGGTGGTGCCCAAGTCTACGTCGTCATCCATCGATCCGTGGCCGACCCGGGTTCCGGCCCATATGCACGACGTGCAGGTGGCGATCGCCCGGACCGAGCCATCCTGGAAACGCGATGAGATGGTCGAGGAGATTCGTCGCCTGACCCTGACCTCGATCTTCGAGGCCAAGGACATCATCTATCTGGAAAACCAGTACTTCACCTCGCCGATCTACGCCGAGGCCCTGGCCGCCCGCCTGGCCGAGCCGGACGGCCCGGAGGTGGTGCTGGTCTCGACAGGCTATAGTCCAAGCTGGTTCGACCAGCTCACCATGGACCGGGCGCGCAACAACATGCTTTGGCGCCTGCGGGCGGCCGACGTGTTTGGCCGCCTCCACACCTACTGGCCGGTCACGCGGTCCGGGCAGGAGGTGATCGTCCATTCCAAGGTCACCATCATCGACGACCGCCTGGCCCGGGTGGGCTCGGCCAATCTCAACAACCGTTCAGGCGGCTTCGACACCGAGTGCGAACTGGCGGTGGAGGCGCAGAACGACGATGACCGGCGGGCCATCAGCGCCCTGCGCGACCGTCTTGTGGGCCACTATATGGGCTGCACCGGCGATGCCGTGGCCAAGGCCCGGCAGGAGCGAGGCGGCCTGGGCGCCGCGATCTCCGCCCTCAACCATGACCGGCGGCTGCGCCCGTTGGGGCCGCGGGAAATGACCACGCTCGGCAATATGATCGCCACCTTCCACATCGGCGATCCCGCCGACGTGGCGGATTCCTGGCGCATCTTTCGTCGTCGCGAGCGCCTCTACCAGGCTTCCCGCCGTCTCAGCCACGCCATAAACGAGGGGCGGGAGCGCGCCCTTCAGGCCAGTTCGAAATCCATCACCAGCGGCAGGTGATCGGAGGCGACCCGGGTCATCGGGTCATAGGGGGCGAAGACGTCCAGCACCCGCACCTCCTCGCTGACGAACACATGGTCGATCCGCAGGACCGGAAAGACCGAGGGGAAGGTCGCCGAGGGCGACTTCTTCGCCGTGTGCCTTCGGGCCGGACGCAACTGGTCACTCAGGGTCCGATAAACCTGGGAGGCCGAGGTGACATTGAAGTCGCCCAGCAGAATGGTCGGGCCCTGGCGATCGGGGTGGCCGAGCCACCCCGGGCCGGCCAGGGCGGCGGCCTGATTCTGCTGCTCCCGCGGCACCAGCCCCAGATGGGTGTTGAAGACCTGCAACTGCCGGCCATCCAGCTCCACTGAAACCCATAAGGCGCCCCGGGGCTCCAGCTGCGACACCCGGTCGTGGCCGGGCAGGGCGGCCGACCTGATCTTGCGCTCGGGGTGGCGGGTCAGGATGGCGTCGCCATAGAGTTCCTCCTCCACCTTCATGGCCGGGTGGAAGTGGAAGGCCATCTCCAGGCGCCGGGCGATCTCGTGCGCCTGATCGACGCCGTTGGTGCGCATGCGGCCCACATCCAGCTCCTGCAGCGCCACGATGTCCGGCTCCAGGGCGGCGATCACGTCCGCCACGCGGGCCACATCCAGCCGACGGTCAGTTCCGACGCAGCGATGGACATTATAGGTGAGGATGCGGGGCATGGGCCCGGTGTTCTGCGCGTCCGAACGTCCTCAGGCAAGAGCGGGCCGGCGGCTGAGGGGCGTCACTTATTACGTTGACGTTAGCGTCATCTTTTCTCCCGTCGCGGGTGCGCCTATTGTCCCGCTCCGAGCGTCGGCGACAGTCTCGCCGACCCAGGAGCAGCCAGGGAGCGCCCCATGAATCTTGATTTCTCCCCCGAGGACGTCGCCTTCCGCGAGGAAGTGCGGACCTTCATCGCCGAGAACTATCCCAAGGACCTGCGCGCCAAGCAGGACAGCGGCGAACCGCTGAGCAAGGAAGACTACCTGGCCTGGCACAAGGTGCTGGCGAAGAAGGGATGGGTCGCTCCGTCCTGGCCCTTGGAGCATGGCGGCACCGGCTGGACTCCCACGCAGAAGTACATCTGGTCTGAGGAACAGGCCCGCGCCGACACCCTGGCGGTCCTGCCCTTCGGCGTCAGCATGCTGGCTCCGGTGGTCTACACCTTCGGCACCGAAGAGCAGAAGAAGCGCTTCCTGCCGGGCATCTACAATGGCGAAGTCTGGTGGTGCCAGGGCTATTCCGAGCCCGGCGCGGGCTCCGACCTGGCCTCGCTCAAGACCAAGGCCGAGCGCGTCACCGGCGACGACGGCAAGGAATACTACATCGTCAACGGCCAGAAGACCTGGACCACGCTGGGCCAGTTCGCCGACTGGGGCTTCTTCCTGGTTCGCACCGATCCCGACTCCAAGCCGCAGGCCGGCATCAGCTTCCTGCTGATCGACATGAAGACCCCCGGCATCGAGGTTCGCCCGATCATCACCCTGGAAGGCGGCCATGAGGTCAACGACGTCTTCCTCGACAATGTGAAGGTGCCGGTCGAGAACCGCATCTTCCACGAGAACCAGGGCTGGACCTGCGCCAAGGCCCTGCTGGCCCACGAGCGGTCGGGCATCGCCGGCGTCGCGCGCTCCAAGCGCGGCCTGGAGCGGCTGCGCGAGATGGCCACAACCGAGATGAGCGATCTGGGCGGTCCGCTGCTGTCGGACACCTTCTTCAAGCGCAAGGTCGCCGAGCTTGAGATCGACCTGACCGCCCTGGAGTTCACCGAACTGCGCACGCTGGCCGGCGAGTCCAGCGGCAAGGGTCCGGGTCCGGAATCCTCGATCCTCAAGATCAAGGGCACCGAGATCCAACAGCGCCTGCAGGAACTCGCCCTGGAGGCCGCCGGCCACTATGGCGCGCCCTTCCTGCGGGACCTGGGCCACAACGCCAATATCGGCCCCAGCTACGCCGACGGCGTGGCCGGCGACTACTTCAACGGCCGCAAGACCTCGATCTATGGCGGCTCCAACGAGATCCAGCGGAACATCATCGCCAAGATGGTGCTGGGTCTCTGAGCCATAGCCGGCGCAGATCCTACGATGCTCGCTCCGCTCGCACCTCAGGATGAGGTGAAACAGGCGGGCCATTACGCCCTCATCCTGAGGCGCCCCGCAGGGGCCTCGAAGGACGAGGGCGGTTCCCCAAACGGCCGCAGCGCCCCAACCCCTCCCCGCAAGGGGGAGGGGCTCTGATCAGGAGATCATTGGATGGACTTCAGCTTCACCGACGAACAGTCGATGCTGCGCGACACGGTCGCGAGCTATCTGGCTGACAACTACGCCTTCGACGCCCGCCGTGCGGCGATCCGCAGCGATGCGGGCTGGCGGCCCGAGGTCTGGAAGGCCTTCGCCGAGGAGCTCGGCATTCTCGGTGCGCCCTTCTCCGAAGAACTGGGCGGCCTGGGCGGCGGCCCGGTCGAGAACATGGTCGTGATGGAGGAATTCGGCAAAGCCCTCGTCGTCGAGCCCTATATGGGCACGGTGGTGATCGGCGGCGGCTTCCTGAAGCACTCTGGCCATGCCGCCGCGCCAGACCTGATCGAGAAGATCATCGGCGGCGAGGCCATCTTCGCCTTCGCCTATGCCGAGCCCCAGGCCCGCTACACCTGGCAGGACCTCAAGACCACCGCCGTCAAGGACGGGACAGGCTATGTAATCAACGGCCAGAAAGCCGTGGTCGTGGGCGCTCCCTGGGCCACCCACCTGATCGTCACCGCCCGCACCGGCGGCGGCCAGCGGGACGCGCAAGGCGTCTCGGTCTTCCTGGTGGATAAGAACGCCAAGGGCGTCACCACCCGGGACTATCCCACGGTGGACGGCCAGCGCGCTTCGGAGGTCACCTTCGAAAACGTCTCGGTGGGCGTCGAGGCCCTGATCGGCGCTGAGGGCCATGGCCTGCCGCTGGTGGAAAAGGTCATGGATGAGGCCATCGCCGCCACCTGCGCCGAGGCCTGTGGCGTGCTTCGCCGCCTGCAGGAAGGCACGGTGGAATACACCCGCACCCGCAAGCAGTTCGGGGTTCCGATCTCGTCCTTCCAGGTGTTGCAGCACCGGATGGTGGACATGTTCATCCAGCTCGAACAGTCTATCTCCATGACCTACATGGCGACGATCCGCCTGTCGGACGAGGCTCACGCGCGCGCCCAGGCGATCTCGGCGGCCAAGGTGCAGATCGGCAAGGCCTGCCGCTTCGTCGGCCAGAACGCCGTCCAGCTGCATGGCGGCATGGCCATTACCGACGAAATGGCCATCGGCCACTACTTCAAGCGCGCCACCATGATCGAGGGGGTCTTCGGTTCCACCGACCATCACCTGGCCCGTTATGAGGCCCTGTCCTTCGGCAAGGCGGCCTGAGGTTGAAGATCGCCGCGCCGCCCGGTTCGCTCCCGGGCGGCGCGCATTCGCCTTGCCTTGCGCCCGCGAAGCGCGCTTAAGCCACGGCATGGCTCTTCGCGACTTCGCCCTGATCGTCCTCGTCTGTCTGATCTGGGCGAGCAACAACATCATCTCGAAGTACGTGGTGGCCGACCTCGCCGTGCCGCCGCTGTTCTACGCCGCCGTGCGCTTCGCCCTGGTGTCTCTGATCACCTTGCCCTGGCTGCTGCCCATGCCGCGACCCAGGTGGCGGTTGCTGGTGGTGGCCCTGCTGATGGGCGGCGGCAACTTCGCCCTGCTGTTCATCGGCCTGCAGACGGCGACCGCCTCGGCCGCCGCCGTGGTGATCCAGCTGGGCGTGCCCATCACCACCGTGCTGTCCATGGTCATGCTGGGCGAACAGGTGCGCTGGCGCCGGGGCATCGGCATCACCCTGACCCTGTCGGGCGCGCTTCTGGTCATGTGGGATCCGGGCGGCTTCGTGGTCTCCACCGGCCTGCTGTTCGTGGTCGCCGCGGCCTTCCTGGGCTCACTCGGCGCGGTGATGATGAAGCAGATGGGCGGCGTGCGGCCGTTGCAGTTCCAGGCCTGGGTGGGCTTCGCCTCGGTCTGGCCCCTGGCGGCCCTTTCCATCGTCCTGGAGCCGGGGCAGGTCCAGGCGGGCCTGGCCGCAGGCTGGCCGTTCCTGGCGGCGGTGGTGTTTTCCGCCGTGGTGGTCTCGGTGGCCGCGCATACGGCCTATTACGGGCTGATCCAGCGCTATGAGGCCAATCTGATCTCACCGCTCACCCTGATGACGCCGCTGGCCACCATCGCGCTCGGCGTGGCGATCATGAGCGACCCCTTCGGGCCGCGCATGGCCATCGGCACGGCGGTGGCCCTGGCCGGGGTGCTGATCATCGCCCTGCGGCCCAATCAGGTCGCCCCCCTCTTGCTCGCCTGGCGAAATCGCGCCGAATAGGGCCATGGACATCATTCCCGCGCCTTCGCCCAACTTCAACGAACGGGCCGGTCCCCCGGACATCCTGCTGCTGCACTATACCGGCATGGAGAGCGGGGAGGCGGCTATCGCCCGCCTGCGCGATCCTGAGGCCAAGGTCAGCTCTCACTATGTGGTGGAGGAGGACGGCCGCATCTTCACCCTGGTGGCTGAGGAGCGCCGCGCGTGGCACGCCGGCGTCTCGTTCTGGAAGGGCGAGCGCGACATCAATGGCCGCTCCATCGGCATCGAGATCGTCAATCCGGGCCACGAGTTCGGCTATCGACCCTTTCCGGACGCTCAGATCGCCGCGGTCATCGCTCTGGCCGACGACATCCGCACCCGCTGGATGATCGCCGACGGCGATATCATCGGTCACTCCGACGTGGCGCCGAACCGCAAGATCGATCCGGGCGAGCTCTTCCCATGGAAGACCCTGGCGCAGGCCGGTCACGGCCTGTGGGTCGAGCCCGACCCCGCGCCCGGCGCGCCCCTGGCCGAAGGCGCCGAGGGGGCGGGGGTGTTCGCCTTCCAGGCCGGCCTGACGCGGCTGGGCTATGAGTGCCCGCCGTCCGGTCAGTTCGACGCGGCCACCACCACGGTGGTCACCGCCTTCCAGCGGCACTGGCGACCCCATCAGGTGGACGGGATCGCTGACGGTGAGACCCGGGCCCGGCTGATCGCGCTCCTGCGGGCCCAGGCCTGATGCATCCCGCCGCGCCCTTCCGGGTGACGGACGCCGAGGCGCTGATCACCCATCTGACAACCTATCCCTTCATGGGGTTTTTCGCCGCGGGCGAGGCGAGCCTGAGGGTCGCCCACGCACCGGTCGTGCTGCGACAGGAGGGGGAAGCCGTGGCCCTCGACTTCCATCTGTCGCGCAACAACGTCCTGTCGCCCATCTTTGCGCAAGGAGCCGCCGCCCTGGCCGTCTCCCAGGGGCCGGACGCCTATGTGAGCCCCGACTGGTATGAGCGCCCCGACCAGGTCCCCACCTGGAACTATCTCACCGTCGAGGCGGAGGGCGAGGTGACGCCGCTGGGCGAGGCGGATCTGGTCCGGATCCTCGATGACCTCTCGGCCCAGGCTGAAGCCAGGCTCGCCCCCAAGCCGCCCTGGACCCGCCACAAGATGTCGCCGGGACGGTTTGAGGCCATGCTGGCCGGCATCCAGGGCTTTCGTCTGCGGCCCCATCGTCTGGAGGGGACCTTCAAGCTGTCCCAGAACAAGCCGGCGGACGAGCGGACCCGGGTAACGTGGGCCCTTGGCGGCCACCCGATCGCCCAGGCGATGGGACGCAGTCCCACTGACTGACACCCTTGACCGCGGGCGGCCCTGCGCCCACTGATCTGCGCGGATCAGACGGCTGGGCGGCCGCGGCCGCTTCGGCGGTCGAGGAAAGTCCGGGCTCCACGACGACATGGCGGCGGGTAACGCCCGCCGGGGGCGACCCCAGGGATAGCGCCACAGAAAGCAAACCGCCTCCCATCTGGGAGGTAAGGGTGAAAGGGTGCGGTAAGAGCGCACCGCGTTGGCGGCGACGTCGACGGCACGGCAAGCCCCGCCAGGAGCAAGACCGAATAGGGATTCCGCGCCGGCGCAAGCCGGTAGGGCCGTCGTTGGCCTGAGGCGTCCGGGTTGGTCGCGAGAACCGTCCCGCAAGGGCCGGTCCAGAGGAATGGTCGCCGCATCCGGCGTCAGGGTCCGCCCTGGCCCGGGTGGCACAGAACCCGGCTTATAGGCCGTCTGATCCGCCGCTTCCCGTTCACTTCGCCGCCCGCGCAGCGTTCAATCCCCACTATACTTAACATGTTCCATGTATGTTCTGTGGAGTGTTTACGTGCGTTAACCATAAACCTCATGCGACATCTTTGTATTCTGGGGATTCCCGGCTTCAGAGTCATTGCGACCCAATCCATCCCATGTTAACCCATTTCTTGTTCGCTGGGGGCTGGCGGACTCCGTTGGCGATCCGGCGGGATGGTTGGGGCGGCGACCTGTGGGGGTCGCAAATGAGGGCGTCGGGCGCGAATGTTTGTCTCGACCTTCGAGAAGCAGCTGGACGCAAAGCGGCGCCTCGTGGTGCCGCAGGAGTTCCGCGCCCTCGTGTCGGGGCCCTTCGACGGCGTCGTCTGTTTCCCCTCCATCGAGGCCGACTGCATCGAGGGCGGCGGCAAGGCCCTGTTCGACCGCTACAACGGCCTGATCGAGGAGCTGGAGTTCGGCGACCCCCTGCGTTCGGCGCTGGAGGTCTCAGTGCTCGGCGGCATGGCGCGCCTGTCCTTCGACACCGCCGGCCGGGTGACCCTGCCCGAAACCCTGTGTGACCTGTTTGGCCTGACCGACTGGGTGGTCATCGTCGGCCTGGGTGACCGTTTCCAGATCTGGGAGCGCGAAGCCTTCCAGGCCCACCGCGCCGCCCAGCGCGAACTGGCCCGCGAGGGTCTGGCCAAGATGCGCGCCGACCAGCGCGCCGCCCGTTTGGGGTCCGGCTCGTGACCGCGCCCCATCTGCCTGTCCTTCTGAACGAAGTCGTCGAGGCCCTGGCCATCTCGCCGGGTGATGTGGTGGTCGACGGCACCTTTGGCGCCGGCGGCTACGCCCGCGCCTTCCTGGCGGCCGGCGCCAAGGTCACCGCGTTTGACCGCGATCCCACCGCCGCCCGTTTCGCCGCCGACTTGCCGGCCGAGCGCTTCACCTTGGTCTGCGCACGCTTTTCCGAGATGGACGAGGTCCTGGGGGAGGGCGCAGCCGACGGCGTGGCCCTCGACCTCGGCGTCTCCTCCATGCAGCTGGACGAGGCCGATCGCGGCTTCTCCTTCCTGCGCGACGGTCCCCTGGACATGCGGATGGGCGACCAGGGCGAGACCGCCGCCGATCTGGTCAACACCGCCGAGCCCGAGGATCTGGCCCGCATCCTCTTCGTCTATGGCGAGGAAAAGAAGTCCCGCCGCATTGCCGGCGCCATTGCGCGCCGCCGGGTCCAGCAGCCGTTCACCCGCACCGCCGAGCTTGCCGACTTCATCGAAGGCGTCCTGGGCGGCCGTCGCGGCGCCAAGTCCCACCCGGCCACCCGGTCCTTCCAGGCGCTACGAATCGCCGTCAATGACGAGCTGGCCGAACTTGAGGCCGGCCTTGTCGCCGCCGAGCGGGTTCTCAAGCCGGGCGGTCGGCTGGCGGTGGTCACCTTCCATTCCCTGGAAGACCGGATCGTGAAGGCTTTCCTGGCGGAGCGCGCGGGCCGCACGCCCGCCGGCTCGCGTCACCTGCCGCCCGTCGAGGACGCCCGCGCCCCCAGCTTCGCCCTGAGCTTCAACGGCGCCCGCACCTCTGGCCAGGTGGAGCTGGACGCCAATCCCCGGGCGCGCTCGGCCAAGCTGCGGGCCGCCGTGCGCACCGAGGCGCCGGTCTGGAGGGCTGCGGCATGAGCGTGATCGATCGCCGCATCCGCGGGTTCCGGCTCGTCGACGTCATCGCCCTCGGCCTGCTGGTCCTGCTGATCATGAGCGTCTATCTGGCCAAGACCATCGCCAGCCGCGAGCGGGCCGAGATCGCTTCGGTGGAGCGCCAGATCGCTTCTGAGCGCGCGCAGATCCGCCTGCTGGAGGCCGAGGTCGCTCATCTCGAACAGCCCTCGCGGATCGAGCATCTGTCGAGCACCTATCTGGAAATGGGCCCGGTGGACGTGACCCGCGAAACCACCGCCGACTCCCTGGCCGCCCTGGCGCCGCCCAAGCCGGCCCTGGCCGCCGCGCCCCAGCCGGAGGCCGCCCCATGAGCCTCGCCGGCGTGGTCACCCGCAGGTTCCCCTTCGGCCTTCGCTGGCTGGGCGCGGCCCTCTGGCGGCTGGAGCACGCCTTCGAACGCGCCCGCGCCGCGGGCCGTGTGGAGGACGACGCCCGCATCCGTATCTTCCTGGTGATGCTGTTCTTTGGTCTTGGCTTCGGCGCCCTGGCCATGGGCGCCACCCAGGCGGCGCTCTTCTCAGGGTCCGGCGGCGGCGGCGGCCCAGGGTGGATGCCGCCTCAGGCGCGGGCCGACATCGTCGACCGGGAGGGCCGCCTGCTGGCCGCCGACCTGCTGCACTACGGGCTCTATGTCGATCCGGCCGAGGTCTGGGATCGCGACGCGACTCGCCAGGCCCTGGCCCGCGCCCTGCCGGATGTGGCAGCCGAGCGCCTGGACCGCGCCCTGACCTCTGATCGCCGCACCTTCCTGGTGGGCGGCATGACTCCCATCCAGAAGGCGGCCATCCATCAGCTTGGACTGCCCGGCGTCACCTTCGAACCGGAGCAGAAGCGGGTCTATCCGCTCAACCACACCGCCTCTCACCTGATCGGTTTCGCCGACACCGGCGGCGAAGGCCTGGCTGGCGCCGAGCTGGCCTTGAATGACGACATCCGCAGCCTGGCGCGCGGCTCGGGCGAAATGGCCCTGTCCATTGACCTGCGGATCCAGGGCGCCCTGGAAGATGAACTGCGCAAGGCCGTCCAGGCCTATGGGCCCAAGGGCGCGGTAGGCGTCGTCGCCCATGTGCACACCGGCGAGATTCTGGGTCTGGCCAGCTATCCGGATTTCGATCCGAACGTCGCCAGCACGGCCAGCGCCAATGAGCGGCTGAACCGGGCGGCCTCGTCGGTCTTCGAAATGGGCTCGACCTTCAAGGCCTTCACCGTCGCCATCGGCCTCGATACCGGCGTGGCCACCATGGCCTCGACCTTCGACGCCCGTGAGCCCTACAAGCTGGGCTATCGCACCATCCACGACTACCACGCCTCTCGGAAGGTGCTGAACCTGGTGGAGGTGTTCCAGCATTCCTCCAATATCGGCACCGCCAAGCTGGCCGTCGGCGTCGGGCCAGAACGTCTCAGCCGCTATTTCACCGCCCTTGGGCTGACCACGGCGGCGGATGTGGAATTGAAGGAATCGGCCTCGCCCCTGACGCCCAAGGTGTGGAATGAGGACGCTGTCGCCTCCACCTCCTTTGGCCATGGCATGAATGTCTCTCCTCTGGCGCTGACTCGCGCCATGCTGCCGCTCCTGAACGGGGGCAAGCTGGTGCCCCTGACCATCCGCAAGCAGGCTCCGGGCTATCGGCCTGAAGCCAAGCGGGTGCTGTCGGAGACCACCTCTGCCCAGATGCTGCAGATCATGCGCGCCAATGTCACCGGCGGCAGCGGCGGCAAGGCAGACGCCCCGGGGCTCAGCGTCGGCGGCAAGACCGGCACCGGCGAGAAGTACGATCCCGAGATCCGCCGCTACAACGGCAAGCGCCAGGTCTCCTCCTTCGCCGCCGTCTTCCCGTCCGATGGCCCCCTGGAAAACGACCGCTATTTCGTGCTGATCCTGCTTGATGAGCCCCATGGCACGCCGGAGACCTTCGGTTACTCCACGGGGGGCTGGGTGGCCGCCCCGGCCACGGGCCAGGTCATCACCCGAATCGCGCCCTTCCTCGGAGTCTCGCGCCACATCGGTCCCTTGGCGAACCAGCCGCGCCTGGCGTCTGCGCCGTCGGCGCCGGCCATCCTTGGGGAGGCCCGCTAATGCCCCGTCTGTCCGCCCTGCTGGCCCGCAACCTGGACCAGGATCCCGAGATCACCGGCGTCACCGCTGACAGCCGCAAGGTCCAGCCCGGCTTCCTGTTCGCCGCCCTGCCAGGCTCCCAGGCCGACGGCGCGGCCTTCGCCGCCCAGGCCGTCCAGGCCGGCGCAGCCGCCATCCTCTCCGGATCGGCCATTGACGGGCTGGAGGTTCCGGTCCTGCAGGTCGCCGATCCCCGCCGGGCCTACGCCCTGGCCGCCACCGGCTTCTGGGGCGCGCAGCCGCCGGTGTGCGTGGCGGTCACGGGTACCAACGGCAAGACCTCTGTCGCCACCTTCTGCCGCCAGATCTTCGCCAGCGCCGGGCGCCGCGCCGCCAGCATGGGGACGCTCGGCGTCCTGGCCTCGGGGCCGGACCTGGATGTGCAGTTGACGCCGCCCGGCCTGACCACGCCGGACGCCGGGGACGTGGCCCAGCT
Organism: Caulobacteraceae bacterium UBA3198; assembly: GCA_002363865.1. Lineage (GTDB taxonomy): Bacteria > Pseudomonadota > Alphaproteobacteria > Caulobacterales > Caulobacteraceae > Phenylobacterium. The sequence continues at coordinate 152,804 of DEWY01000002.1, read as the reverse complement.
TCTGTCGCAGCTGGCCGGCATGGGCGTCACCCACCTGGCCCTGGAGGCCTCGTCCCACGGCATCGACCAGCGCCGGCTGGACGGCGTGACCCTCAAGGCCGCAGGCTTCCTGAACCTCACCCAGGATCACCTGGACTATCACGGGGACATGGACAGCTACCGGGCGGCCAAGCTGCGGCTGTTCGAGACCCTGCTGCCCCGGGGCGGGACTGCCGTCCTCAACGCCGACTCCGAGGCCTTCGGGCCCTTCGCCGCGGCCGCCGTCCAGGCGGGCCATGCGATCCTCTCTGTGGGCGAAGCCGGCCAGAGCCTGCGTCTGAACCGCCGCGAGCTGCTGCCTGACGGCCAGCGGATGAGCCTGTCCCACGACGGCCGCACCTTCGACCTTCGCCTGCCCCTGGCCGGCGCCTTTCAGGCCGCCAACGCCCTGGCCGCGGCGGGCCTCTGCCTGGCCGCCGGCGAGAGCATCGAGACCGTTCTGGCGGCCCTGGAGCGCCTGCAGGGCGCGCCGGGCCGGATGCAGCGGGTCGGCTCTGGCCCCCGCGGCGGCGAAGCCTATGTGGACTACGCCCACACCCCCGACGGCCTGAAGACCGCGCTTTCGGCCCTGCGGCCCCATACCCGCGGCCGGCTGATCGTGGTGTTCGGGGCCGGCGGCGACCGGGATCCCACCAAGCGCGCCCTGATGGGCGAGGCCGCAGCAGCCTTGGCCGACATCGCCATCGTCACCGACGACAATCCCCGTAGCGAGGACCCCGCGGCCATCCGCGCCCAGGTCCGGCAAGGCGCGCCAGAGGCCCAGGACATCGGTGATCGCCGCGAAGCCATCGCCGCGGCTGTCGCCCTGATGCGGGACGGCGACGTGCTGGTGGTCGCCGGCAAGGGTCATGAGCAGTTCCAGACCATCGCCGGGGTCACCCACTATTTCGACGACGTGGCGGTGACCGCCCAGGCCCTGGAGGGCGTCCATGTCTGAGCCGCTCTGGACCGCAAGCGAGATCGCCCAGGCCGTGGGCGGCGAGGTCATCGGCGGGGACTTCGCCGTGAGCGGGCTGTCCATTGACAGCCGCTCGGTGGAGGCTGGCGACCTGTTCATCGCCCTGGCCGGCGCCCGCGATGGTCATGAGTTTATTCCCCAGGCCATGGGGCAGGGCGCCGCCGGGGCCCTATTCTCGCAGCCCCAGGACGGCCCCGCCATCCTGGTCCCCGACACGTTCAAGGCGCTGGAAGCGCTCGGCGTGGCCGCGCGCCTTCGGGCGCCCCAGGCTCGACGCGGAGCGGTCACCGGCTCCGTCGGCAAGACCAGCGTCACCCAGGCGGTGCGCGCAGGCCTCGCCCTGGCCGGCAGGGCCCACTCCTCGGTGAAGTCCTACAACAACCATATCGGCGTGCCACTCACCCTGGCCCGGATGCCCCGGGACACCGACCGCGCGGTCTTCGAGATCGGCATGAACCACGCCGATGAGATCACCCCCCTCTCACACATGGTCCGGCCTCACGCGGCGCTGATCACCACGGTCGGTCCCGTGCATGTGGAGAACTTCCCCGATGGCGAAATCGGGGTGGCCCGGGCCAAGGCGGAGATTTTCGACGGCCTGGAGCCAGGGGGTCTGGCGATCCTCAACGCCGACAATGTCTGGTTCGACACCCTGTCCCAGGCTGCGCGCACCGCAGGGGCCAAGGTGGTCACCTTCGGAACCGGGGAGGGGGCGGACGCCCGTCTGCTCGGCTTCAATCCGGGCCCGGGTCAGGCCGTGGTCCGCGCCCAGCTTCATGGCGCGACCCTGGACTTCCCGATCCTGCAGACCGGGTTCCACTGGGGGTTGAACAGCATGGCCGTGCTGCTGATGCTTCAGGCCCTGGACGTGACCCTGGAGGACAGTCTGATGGCGCTCGGCGCCTTCGAGCCCCTGGCCGGCCGCGGCGCGGAGCGTGAGGTGCCCCTGGCCGGCGGCGCCTTTACCCTCATCGACGAAAGCTACAACGCCAATCCGATCTCCATGGCTGCGGCGATTTCCAGCCTGGGCGCCCGCAAGACCACGGGGCGACGGATCGTCGCGCTCACCGACATGCTGGAGCTGGGCGGCGAGGCCGAAGCCTTCCACCGCGCCCTGGCGGAGCCCCTTGAGGCGGCCAAGGTGGATCTCGTCTTCTGCGCCGGGCCGCTGATGAAATCCCTCTGGGACGCCCTTCCTTCGACTCGTCGGGGCGGCTACGCCGATAGCGCAGCTCAGATTGGGCCGCAGGTCGCCCAGGCCGTAGAGCCTGGCGACGTGGTGATGGTGAAAGGTTCGAACGGCTCTCGGGCCGGGGTGGTCGCGGCCGCCCTGGGAGAGCTCGGTCGTGCGCAAGGGGGGCAGGGCTGATGTTCTATTGGCTCTACACGCAGATGGCGGCGGAGGGACATGTCCCTTTCCTCAACCTGCTGAAATATCTGACTTTCCGGACGGGCATGGCCCTGTTCACCGCCCAACTGGTGGTGATCCTGATGGGGTCGCGATTCATCCGCTGGATGCAGGCCAAGCAGGGCAAGGGCCAGCCGATCCGCGCCGACGGCATTGAACGCCACATCGTCGAAAAGGCCGGCACGCCGACCATGGGCGGGGTGATGATCCTTGCAGGCCTGATCGTCGGCACCCTGCTCTGGGCGGACCTGTCCAACATCTATGTCTGGGTGGTGCTGTTCGTCACCGCCAGCTACGGCGTGCTCGGCTTTACCGATGACTACGCCAAGGTCACCAAGCAGACCACCGCGGGGGTCTCCAGCCGGGTGCGGCTGGTCCTGGAGCTCGCCGTCGCCCTGGCGGCGGTGGCCGTCCTGATCCTTTACGGCGCGCGCACCGCGGAATCGCCGGACCTCAACACCTCTCTGGCCTTCCCGATCTTCAAGCACTTCCTGCTGGATCTCGGCTGGCTCTATCTGCTGTTCGGCGCCCTGGTGATCGTCGGCGCGGCCAATGCGGTGAACTTCACCGACGGCCTGGATGGCCTGGCCACCGTGCCGGTGATGATCGCCGCAGCGGCCTTCGGCCTGATCGCCTACCTGGTCGGCAACTACCTGTTCGCCAACTACCTGCAGCTGCATTTCGTTCCAGGCGTGGGCGAGGTGGCGGTCTTCTGCGGGGCCATCATCGGCGCCGGCCTGGGCTTCCTCTGGTACAACGCCCCGCCGGCCAAGATCTTCATGGGCGACACCGGCTCCCTGGCGCTGGGCGGCGCCCTGGGCGCGGTCGCCGTGGCCACCAAGCACGAGATCGTCCTGGCCATCGTCGGCGGCCTGTTCGTGCTCGAGACCCTCTCGGTGATGATCCAGGTGGCCTCCTTCAAGCTGACCGGCCGCCGCGTCTTCCGCATGGCGCCAATCCACCACCATTTCGAGAAGCTCGGCTGGTCGGAGTCCACCGTGGTGATCCGGTTCTGGATCGTGGCGGTGATGCTCGCCCTCCTGGGTCTCGCGACCCTGAAATTGCGATAGGGAGGCTGGCGCTCACACCATGATCCCGGTCCGCGGTTTCGAAGGCAAGACAGTGGCGGTATTCGGCCTGGCCCGCACAGGGCTGGCCGCTGCGCGCGCCCTGCAGGCCGGCGGCGCAACCGTGGCCCTGTGGGACGAGCGCCCTGCAGCCCGCGAGGCGGCCATCGCCGAGGGCTTCGAACTGACCGACCTGTCCTCGGCCGACTGGTGGAGCTTCTCGGCGCTCCTGTTGTCGCCGGGCGTGCCGCTCACCCATCCGACGCCCCACTGGACCGTGGAGCGGGCCAAGGCCGCCGGGGTGGAGGTGCTGGGGGACATCGAGCTCTTCGCCCGGGCGGTCAACGCCGCGCCGGAGCACAAGCGACCCAAGGTGGTCGCCATCACCGGCACCAACGGCAAGTCCACCACCACGGCCCTGATCGCCCACATCTGCGCCAGCGCCGGCCGCGACACCCGCATCGGCGGCAATTTCGGCTTCGGCGTCCTGGGCCTTGAGGACATGCACGGCGGCGCGGTTTATGTGCTGGAGCTGTCCTCCTATCAGCTCGACCTGACCTCGAGCCTGAAGCCCGACGTCTCCATCCTGCTCAACATCAGCCCCGACCATCTGGACCGGCATGGCGGCATGGACGGCTATGTGGCCGCCAAGCGCCGGGTGCTGCTGAACCAGGGCAAGGGCGACACCGCCGTCATTGGCGTCGACGATCCCTACGGTCAGCGCATCTGCACCGAGGTGGTGGCCGCCAACCGCCGGACTATCGTGCCGATCTCCTCGTCCAAGGCCATCGGCCGCGGGGTCTATGTGCTGCAGGGCCTGCTCTACGACGCCACCGGCGAGCGGGCCGTGGAGATCGCCGACCTGCTGCGCGCCCGCTCCCTGCCGGGCCGCCACAACTGGCAGAACGCCGCGGCGGCCTATAGCGCCGCCCGGGGTCTGGGCCTGACTCCCGAGGAGGCCGCCGAAGGCCTGATGAGCTTCCCGGGTCTCGCCCACCGGATGGAGACGGTCGGCCAGCTGGGCCGGGTCCGCTTCGTCAATGACTCCAAGGCCACCAACGCCGACGCCGCCCGCCAGGCCATGGGCAGCTATCCCAAGTTCTTCTGGATCGTCGGCGGTCAGGCCAAGGAAGGGGGAATCGAAGGTCTCAGCGACCTCTTCCCGCGCATCGAGAAGGCCTATCTCATCGGCGACGCCGCTCCGGTCTTCGCCGACGTCCTGGCTGGCAAGGCCGCCGCGGTCGAATGCGGAACCCTGGAACGCGCGGTGCAACTGGCCCATGCCGACGCCGCCGCCACCGGGCAGGACGCCGTCGTCCTGCTGTCGCCGGCCTGCGCCTCCTTCGACCAGTTCACTGATTTTGAAGCCCGGGGCGAGGCCTTCCGCGCCGCGGTGCTGGCCCTGGATGCGCCCGTCCCGCGGGGCGCGCGGGCATGAGCGCCGACCCCCTGATCAAGCCCAGCCAGGCCCACGCCTTCGCCCGCAGCGACCGCTCGACGCTCGGGGTCTGGTGGTGGACCATCGACCGTTGGCTGCTGGGCGCCGCAGCCGTCCTGATCGGCTTGGGGATTCTGTTGTCGTTCGCCGCCAGCCCGGCGGCGGCGGCGCGGATGAATGTGGGCGACCCCTTCCATTTCGCCCTGCGCCAGTGCGTCTTCGCCGTCGTCGGCGCCAGCGTGCTGGTGGCGGCCTCGATGCTGGAGGTGCGGATGGTGCGGCGGCTGTCCTTCTTCATCTTCGTCGGCGCCATCGCTCTGATGATCGCCCTGCCGTTCATGGGCCACAGCGCCAAGGGCGCCACCCGCTGGGTGGAGTTTGCGGGCTTCACCCTGCAGCCGTCGGAATTCATGAAGCCGGCCCTGATCATCCTGGTGGCCTGGATGTTCTCCGAAGGCCAGAAGGGGGAGGGCGTGCCCGGCGTCACCATCGCCTTCGCTCTCTACGCCGTCTCTGTCGCCCTGCTGTTGATCCAGCCCGATGTGGGCCAGACCGTGCTCATCACCGTGGCCTTTGGCGCGGCCTTCTGGATGGCTGGCGTGCCGCTGTCGTGGGTCATGCGCTTGGGGGCTGTAGCCGTCGCCGGCCTGGTGGCCATCTACTTCGTCTTCTCCCACGTGGCCGACCGGGTGAACCGCTTCCTCAATCCTGAGACTGCCGACACCCACCAGGTGGACCGGGCGGCCGAGGCCATCGCAGCGGGCGGCCTGTTCGGCCGAGGCCCCGGCGAAGGCGTCATGAAGCGCCACGTGCCCGACCTGCACACCGACTTCGTCTATTCGGTCGCCGCCGAGGAATACGGCCTGGTCTTCAGCCTGATCGTGATCGGTCTCTTCGCCCTGATCGTCACCCGCGGCCTGCACCGGGCCATGAAGCTCAGCAACACCTTCGAACAGGTGGCCGCCGCCGGCCTGTTCGTGATCGTCGGCCAGCAGGCGATCATCAACATCGCGGTGAACCTCAACATGATCCCCACCAAGGGCATGACCTTGCCGTTCATCTCCTATGGCGGGTCGTCCCTGATCGCGTCCGGCCTCACCCTTGGCCTGGCCTTGGCCCTGACCCGTCGCCGGCCGGGCGCCTATGCCCCGTCCGAAGGGCTCGCCAAGGCCGGCGCCTTCGCCTAAACGGGCCCCTATGCGCAAGCTCGCCGTGGTCGCCGCCGGGGGAACCGGAGGCCATCTCTTTCCCGCCCAGGCGCTCGCTGAGACGCTGATCGCCCGTGGCTGGCGCGTGGCCCTGGCCTCTGACGAGCGGGTGGCGGCCTTCGCCGAGAGCTTCCCCGCCGAGGAGCGCATCGGCCTGTCGGCCAGCACCTTCAAGTCCGGCGACCCCATCGGCATGGCCAAGGCCGGCCTCGCCATCTTCCAGGGGGTGATGCAGGCCCGCGCGGCCTTCAAGCGTCTCGACCCCGCCGTCGTCGTGGGTTTTGGCGGCTATCCGTCGGTGCCGGGCCTGCTGGCTGGGATCACCCAGGGCCGGCCCACCGTGATCCACGAACAGAACGCGGTCATGGGCCGGGCCAATCGCCGACTGGCCAGCCACGTCACCGCCGTGGCTTGCGCCTTTCCGAGCCTGCAGAAGGCCCCGCCCAAGGCCGCCGCCAAGGCGGTGATCGTCGGAAATCCGGTGCGCCAGGAAATCCGCGAGCTCGCCAACAAGCCCTATCTGCCGCCGGAAGACGGCGGCACCCTGCGCCTGTTGATCACCGGCGGCAGTCAGGGGGCGCGGCTCCTGTCGGAGCTGATGCCTGAGGCCATCCTCGCCCTCCCGGAGGCCCTGCGGGTGCGCCTGCGGGTGCAGCAGCAGACCCGCAAGGAATCCATGGACATCGCCCGGCGCATCTATGCCGACGCCATGGTCGAGGCCGAGATCGCCCCCTTCTTCCGCGACATGGCCACCCGCTTGCGCCAGGCCCATCTGGTGGTCGGTCGCTCCGGCGCCGGCACGGTCTGCGAGTTCGCCATCGCCGGCCGGCCCTCCATCCTGGTCCCGCTGGCTGTCGCCCTGGACGACGATCAGGGCCAGAACGCCCAGGTGATGGTCGAGGCCGGCGGCGCCGTGATAGCCCGGGAGAACCAGCTGACGGTCGAGACGATGTCGAACGCCCTGGAAAAGCTCCTGACCAATCCTGAGCGCCTGGCCCGCATGTCGGCCGGCGCCCGCTCCATCGCCCGGCCCGACGCCGCCGAGCGCCTGGCCGATCTCGTCGAACAGACCGCCGCCCAGGGCCGCTAGGCCCGCCGTCCTCCAGCCATAGGCCCCGCCGCCCCATGAACCGCCGTCGCCGTCCCGTCCCCTTCGAGCTTGGTCCCGTCCACTTCATCGGCATCGGCGGCATCGGCATGAGCGGCATCGCCGAGATCATGCTGCGTATCGGCTATACGGTGCAGGGCTCGGACTCCAAGGCCAGCGCCAACACCGAGCGCCTGGAAAAGCTGGGGGCCAAGATCTTCATCGGCCACGAGGCCGCCCAGGTCGAAGGCGCCTCGGCGGTTGTCTATTCCACCGCCGTCAAACAGGACAATCCGGAGATGCAGGCCGCCCGCGAGCGGCGCCTGCCGCTGGTTCGCCGGGCGGAGATGCTGGCCGAGCTGATGCGCCTGCAGTTCTCCGTGGCCGTGGGCGGCACGCATGGCAAGACCACCACCACTTCGATGATCGCCGCCCTGCTGGACGCCGGCGGCCTGGATCCCACCGTGGTCAATGGCGGGATCATCAACGCCTATGGCACCAACGCCAAGGTGGGCGAGGGGGACTGGATCGTCGTCGAGGCCGATGAGAGCGACGGCACCTTCCTGAAGCTGAAGTCGACGGTCGCCGTGGTGACCAATATCGACCCCGAGCACCTCGATCACTACGGCGACTTCGAGGCGGTGAAGAAGGCCTTCCAGGACTTCATCGAAAACATCCCCTTCTACGGCTTCGCCGCGGTCTGCACCGACCATCCCGAGGTCCTGGCGCTCACCTCGCGCGTGGAGAACCGCCGGCTGGTGACCTATGGGGTCAATCCCCAGGCCGAGGTCCGGGCCGAGAAGATCTCCATGGGCCCCGACGGCGCCCGCTTCGACGTGGTGATCCGCCCCCTGCAGGGGGAGCCGGTGCGGATGGAGAACCTGCACATGCCGATGGCCGGCATGCACAATGTGCTCAATGCACTGGCCGCCGTCGCCGTCGCCCGCGAGCTTTCGGTCAGCCCGGAGGCCATCGCCGCGGGCCTGACCGGCTTTGGCGGGGTCAAGCGCCGCTTCACCACCACGGGATCCTCGGGCGGCGTGCGGGTGATCGACGACTATGGCCACCATCCCGTGGAAATCAGCTCGGTGCTCAAGGCCGCCCGCGCGGTGACCAACGGCCGCGTCGTGGCTGTCGTCCAGCCGCACCGCTATTCGCGGCTGAAGGACCTGTTCGAGGACTTCTGCGCCTGTTTCAGCGACGCCGACGTGGTGATCGTCGCCGACATCTATGCCGCGGGCGAGGCCCCTATGGAGGGCGCCAGCCGGGAAGCCCTGGTGGATGGCCTGCGCCGCTATGGCCATCGCCGCGCCCTGCCTCTGCCGGGGCCTGAGGACCTGGCCCGCCTGGTGTTGCAGGAAACTCAAAAGGGCGACCTGGTGGTATGCCTGGGGGCCGGCGACATCACCAGCTGGGCCTACGCCCTGCCGGAGCAGCTGGACGCCCTGCGCGCGAAGGCGACATGACCTGGCGCGACCGCCTGCCGGCCGCCCGGGGCAATATCCTGCGGGACGAACCGCTTTCGCCCTTCACCTGGTTCAGGGTGGGCGGCCGCGCCGATGTGCTGTTCCTGCCGGCCGACAGCGACGATCTGGCGAGCTTGCTGCGTGACCTCGACCCAGCGGTGCCGGTCACCGTCCTGGGGGTCGGTTCCAACGTCATCGTCCGCGACGGCGGGATTGAGGGCGTTGTGGTGCGCCTGGCCGGCAAGGCCTTTGGCCAGATCGCGGTTGAGGGCCTGAAGGTCACCGCCGGGGCCGCGGCGCTCGACGCCATGGTCGCCCGCGCGGCGGCCAAGGCCGGCGTAGCGGGCCTGGAATTCTATGCCGGCATTCCCGGCTCCATCGGCGGCGCCCTGACCATGAACGCCGGCTGCTATGGCGCCGAGACCAAGGACGTCCTCGTCTCCGCCTGGGGGATCGACCGCACCGGCGCCCGGCGCGACTTCGCCCTGGCCGACTTCGGCTACACCTATCGCCACAGCCAGGCGCCGGCCGATATCATCTGGATCGAGGCGGTCTATCAGGGCCAGGCCGACGACCCGGCCGCCATCACCGCCCGCATCGACGAGATCACCGCCAGGCGCGAAACCACCCAGCCGATCCGCGAAAAGACCGGCGGCTCCACCTTCAAGAACCCGCCCGGCCACTCGGCCTGGAAGCTGGTGGACGAGGCCGGCTGGCGCGGCAAACCCCACGGCGGCGCCATGTTCTCCCCCCTGCATTCCAACTTCATGATCAACACCGGCGAGGCCACGGCGGCCGACCTTGAAGGTCTCGGCGAAGCGGTCCGCGCCGATGTGGAGAACAAGCTGGGCGTGTCCCTGGACTGGGAAATCAAGCGGATCGGGCGGGTGGGCTGAGGGCTCAGGTCGTGGGAAGACTTTGAGCTGCGGTGCTTGGTCTAGATCCAAGTAAACTACACCGATGCCCGACCGTTGCGCGGCGCCCGCTTGGCGCTCCCGGTATTCTTGCTCTAGTCGCACCGATTAGTAGTAAAAAAGGCAGGAATAATCATAATCATAGCAAGTATGTACGTATCCAAAGTGATGTTCTTCATGATTGCAACATCATGGCATCTCTGTTCAGACGGATTCCGGGAGCGAATCCCAAATAAATCCGACGGGCTCACAATGCCCGGGCGAATACTCTCATCTGAGCATTCATATTTCTGACTCGCATCAAGTGGCAATGGGCCAAGAATCGACATTTCGCCCCGAACTATATTTGACAAAATCGGAAGTTCGTGGAATCCGATCTTGCATAGAAACCAAAAATATCCCCGTGAAGCTCGTAAATCGTCCGGGGATGCGATGGCAATATATTGGCGGTCGAATGTCTTTCCAAACCGACCTCGGGTCTCGACGGATACAAGTATATCACGAGCGCCTGCTAGAGACGTCAAAATCAAAATTATCAATATAAGCGGAGCGATAAATATAAGGGTGCAAAACGCATTTACGCGATCTGTCGCTGATACTAAACAAACTTGCAGGGCGGAGCCTGGATGTTGCGCCGCGCGAAATAACAGTTCGCCAGCAACCGCGATCCTTGAGAGTGGCCCGGGCACGTCCTCAAGAAGCCTGCGCCATTCCTCTGCGGTCCGCGCGCGATGGTGTTCTGGCAACAGCCGTGTGGCTAAGGTCAAGAGGCGGTCGCTGATCCGTGGCGCCCAGGCTGTGAGCTCCACCAGAAACATAGCAGCCAGGAGGCTCAGGCCAATCGACAGCCAGTCACTCAACCCCATGCGAGCCCCCCGATAGTCCGCAGTGAGCGCGCAGCAGAGGCGGCTTGCTCCTGTCCAAGCGCTGTAATTCTGTAGTAGCGGCGCCTTGGTCTGCCGAGATCTTCTGGCTCGGCGATTTCCCACTCACTGGAAACCCAGCCATCGTCCTCCAGTCGAAGTAGGAGCGGGTAAAGCGTGCCGGACTTCAGTCCAGTGTCACGAGAGATCGCTGCTCCAAACGCCCCACCTGCGCCAGACCGCAAAAGGACGTCAAGAACCTGCAGCTTCGCGTGGGTGGGGCGTGGCTTAGTGACCATGGTTGATATTCTACATAGGGTGCCGCTTTGGTCAAGCGCTCTAGCGCGGCATTTGGGGGGCTCCCACCGGGCGACGGCAATCGCCACCACAAGTTCCCGCCGCCTTCAGTCGCTCAGCCCCCGCGGAACAACCAAAACGCGACCCTTCCACCCCACTCTCCGCCAAGCACCCTTCCTGTTTACAACGTAAGCTAACGCTGTTTAGATCGCCGTTCAGCCAGGGAACGGGGTGGCGTCATGCAAGGTCGCGACGGGCAGCTTAGGCACATCGTCAAGCTTACGGCTATCGCAGGTTTCGCCTGGGTTCTGGCGGCCTGCGGGGGTGGGGCGGAGGCGCCGGCCGCGCAGGCGCCGCCACCGGCCGTGGAGGCCGCGGCCGTCCGGGCCGCCAGCGCCGAGACCCTGATCACCGCCACCGGGGCGCTCGCCCGCCAGCGGGAGGCGCAGCTGGCCTTCCGCGTGCCCGGCGTCATCACCAGCCTGACCGTGGACGAGGGCGACGTGGTCCGCGCCGGCCAGGTGATCGCCCAGCTCGACCCCACCGCCGTCGAGGCCGGCCGCCAGCAGGCCAAGGCCGCCCTGGACCGCGCCCGTCGCGACCTGGAGCGGGATCAGGCCCTGTTCGACAAGGGCTTTGTCAGCCGCCAGCGGATCGATGACCGCAGGACCGCCCTGGAGGCCGCCGAAGCCGCCTATGCCGCGGCCGCCTTCGACCGTCGGTGGGCGACCCTGTCGGCGCCGAGCGCAGGCGTGGTCCTGGCCAGGGCGGTCGCCGCCGGGCAGGTGGTGCAGCCGGGACAGACGGTGGTGACCATCGCCGACGCCGGCTCCCCCTTCGTCCTGCGGGTCCCGGTCCCCGACCGTCAGGCGACACGGATCGCGCAAGGCGCCTCAGCCCAGGTGGAGGTCGCCGACCAGACCCTGCCGGGCCGGGTCATCCTGATCGGCGGGGCCAGCGCGGCCGGCGCCGGCACGGTGGATGTGGAGATCGAGATCGCCGCCGCCCCTGGCCTGCGCAGCGGGCAGGTGGGCCAGGCCCAGATCACCGCCGCGCCGCCCGCCACCGCCGACGGCTATTCCCGCATTCCCGCCGAAGCCATCCAGGAGGCGCAGAACGGCCGTGCCTTCGTCCTGCGCCTGGACGGCGATGTGGCCCGGCGCACGTCAGTCAGCTTTGGCGGCTTCGACGGCGACGACGCCCTGGTGGCGGGCCTCGCGCCTGACGCGCGGGTGATCACCGCCGGCGGCGGCTTCGTCGGCGACGGGGACAAGGTGCAGGTGATCGACCCCACGGCCCTGGTCGCCAAGGCCCGTACCGCGGCGCCCAAGGCAGACGCGCCTGAGAGCGCCGCCCCATGAGCTTTGATCCCGCAGGTTTCGCGGTCCGCCGCTGGCAGTTCACCCTGGTGGCCTTTGCGCTGCTGACCATGCTGGGGCTGAACGCCTTTTTTAGCACGCCGCGGTCGGAAGACCCGCACTTTCCCATCCCGATCATGATCGTCCGCGCCGTCCTGCCCGGCGCCGAACCCACCGAGATGGAGCAGCTGATCGCCGATCCGCTGGAGGACGTTCTCGACGGCCTCGACGATGTGGACGAGATCCGCTCCACCAGTCAGGACGGCGCTGCGGTCATCCAAGTGCTGTTCAACTGGGATGTGGACACCGACCGCAAGTATGACGAGGTGGTCCGCGAGGTGAACGCCCTGCGCCCCCGTCTGCCGGACGGTCTGGCCCTGCTGGAGGTCCGCCGGGCGCGGACCACAGAGGTGGCGGTCATCCAGGTCGCCCTGGTCAGCGAGCACCTGCCCATGCGCCGCCTGGAAAAGGTGGCCGACCGCCTGCGCGAGCGGCTGGCCCGGGCGCCTGGGGTGCGCCAGGCCGAGTACTGGGGCGCGCCGCCGTCTGAGGTGCGGGTCTCCCTCGACCTGCCGCGACTGGCGGCCTTGCAACTGCCGGCCACCGCGGTCGCCGACGCCCTGGCCGCGGCCGGCGCCGAGGCCCCGTTGGGCGCCGTCCATGCCGGCGAGCGGCGGTTCAACCTCAAGGCCGGCGGCGCCTTCCGCGACCTGGAGACCATCGGCCTCACCCCCGTACGTTCGGTGGAGGGGCGGGTGGTCCGGGTTCAGGACGTGGCCGATGTGGCCTGGGCGGAGACTGAGCCCACCCACCTGGCGCGGTTCAACGGCGCCCGGGCGATCTATGTCACGGTCAAGCAGAAGGACGGCGCCGACGTCGCCCGGCTGACCACGGCGGTGAACGCCGCCCTGGACGAGTTCGAAAAGACCCTGCCGTCGGGGGTGAAGCTGGAGCGCGGTTTCCAGCAGTCGGACAATGTGAAACACCGCCTCAACCGCCTGTTCCGCGATTTCGGCCTGGCGCTGACCCTGGTGCTCATCACCCTGCTGCCCCTGGGCTTCCGGGCCGGCGTGGTGGTGATGATGTCCATTCCACTGTCCCTGCTGATCGGCCTTTCGGTGATGCAGGGGCTGGGCTTCACCCTGAACCAGCTGGCCATCGCCGGCTTCGTCCTCAGCCTCGGCCTTCTGGTGGACGACTCCATCGTCGTCACCGAGAACATCGCAAGACGCCTTCGGGCCGGGGAGGATCGGGTGACGGCGGCCGTCAACGGCACGCGCCAGATCTCGCTGGCGGTGCTGGGCTGTACGGCGACCCTGATGCTGGCCTTCCTGCCGCTGATGTTCCTGCCCGAGGGCTCAGGCGCCTACATCCGCTCCCTGCCGGTGGCGGTGCTGACCACGGTGGCGGCCTCGCTCCTTGTGTCCCTGACCATCATTCCCTTCCTGGCCAGCCGCATCCTGTCGCGGCACGAGGACCCGGAGGGCAACGCCCTGCTGCGGGCCATCAACGGGGGCATTCACCGCATCTACAGCCCGGTCCTGCACCGGGCCCTGGCGCGGCCATGGCTGGCCCTTGCGATCATCCTGGGCATCTGCGCCACCACCATTCCGATGCTGGGGGCCATTGGCTCCTCCCTGTTCCCGCCGGCCGAGACGCCGCAGTTCCTGGTGCGGATCGAGACCCAGCAGGGGACCTCTCTGGCCAAGACCGGCGAGGCCCTGCGCTATGTGGAGGGACGGCTCGCCCAGGAAGAGGCCATCGTCTGGCAGGCGGCCAATCTCGGCCGTGGCAATCCGCAGATCTTCTACAATGTGAACCAGGCCGAGCCGCAGCCGAACTATGCGGAAGTTTACGCCTCGCTCGAGGCCTGGAACCCGGCGGAAAGCCCCGCGCTGCTGGATGAATTGCGCGCCGATTTCGATCGCTATCCCGGCGCTCGCATCCGGGTCATCGTCTTCGAGAACGGCCCGCCCATCGAGGCGCCCATCGCCGTGCGCCTGCAGGGCCAGGACCTCAATGTTCTCAAGGCCCTGGCGGCCCAGGCTGAGGCGGTCCTAAAGGCCACTCCCGGCGCCCGCGACGTCTCCAATCCCATGCGGCTGGATCGCACGGACCTCGACCTTGGCCTGGACGAGGGTAAGGCCGCAGCCCTTGGGGTGCCGGCCGGCGCCGGCCGCCGCATCACCCGCCTGGCCCTGTCCGGGGAAGCCGTCGCCCGGTTCCGCGACCCCGATGGCGACGACTACGCCGTCAATGTCCGCCTGCCCATGGACGCTCGCAACGAGATCGCCGCCCTGCAGGACATCTACCTGCCGACCATCAGCGGCCAGACCGTGCCCATGGGGGCGGTCTCCACCCCGGTCTTGACCTCCAGCCCCGCCCGGATCGACCGGGTGGACCGGCAGCGCACCGTGACCATCACCGCCTATGTGGGCACGGGCGTCCTGACCTCGGCTGTGACGGCTGAAGCGGTCGAGCGGTTGGAGGCCGAGCTCGCCCTGCCGCCCGGCTACAGCCTGCAACTGGGCGGCCAGGCCGAGGCCCAGTCCGACAGCTTTGCGGGCCTGGGCGCCGCCGTGCTCATCGCGGTATTCGGCATCCTGGCGGTGCTGGTCCTGGAGTTCGGCAAGTTCAAGACGGCCCTTGTGGTGGCCGGCATCATTCCGCTGGGCCTGTTCGGCGCCGTAGCCGCCCTTTGGCTGACCGGCAATTCCATGTCGTTCACCGCCACCATCGGCATGATCGCCCTGATCGGCATCGAGATTAAGAACTCGATCCTGCTGGTGGACTTCACCGAGCAACTGCGGCGGACGGGCATGGCCCTGCGGCCGGCCATCGAGCGGGCCGGTGAGGTGCGCTTCCTGCCGGTGCTGCTCACCTCGGTCACCGCCATCGCCGGCCTGACGCCGCTCGCCCTGGAGAACTCGGGCCTCTACTCGCCCCTGGCCATCGCCATCATCGGCGGTCTGGTCACCTCCACCGTGCTCTCGCGGGTCGCCACCCCGGTCATGTACTGGCTCCTGTCGCGGGGCGAGCGTGAGCCGGAGGTCGCCCAGGACTCGGCGCTGACCGCGAGCGCGCCCATCGTCTGAATGGGCGAGGGCGCTTGACGCGAGGGGGCGGGCCGACGAAGGGGGAGGCTTGCATCCCGTCGCAGCCAGAGAGCCCCATGGCCTTTTCCATCGCCGGTAAACACGTCGCCGTCCTCCTGGGGGGCCTATCGCCCGAGCGGGATGTCAGCCTGGTTTCGGGGGCGGCCTGCGCCGTCGCCCTGGAGCGGCTGGGCGCCCGGGTCAGCCGGGTCGACGCCGGCCGTGACCTCGCCCAGCGCCTCACCGCGCTGAAGCCTGACGTCTGTTTCAACGCCCTGCACGGGGAATGGGGCGAGGACGGCTGCGTCCAGGGCGTGCTGGAGACGCTGGGTCTGCCCTACACCCATTCCGGCGTTCTCGCCTCTGCTCTGGCCATGGACAAGGCCAAGGCCAAGGCCGTCCTGGCCGACGCCGGGGTCACCGTGCCGGGCGGCGGGCTGTTCAACCGCTTCGAGGCCGCCGCCGATCACGTCATGGCCCCGCCCTATGTGGTCAAGCCCAACAGTCAGGGTTCGTCGGTGGGGGTCTTCCTGGTCTTCGAGGGGGCGAATCGGCCGCCGCAGGAGCTGGTCGCCCCCAGCTGGACCTTCGGCGAGGAGGTGATGATCGAGCCCTATATCCGCGGAAAGGAGCTCGCCTGCGGCGTTATGGCCGGCAAGGCCATGACCGTGACCGATATCGTCCCCAGGACGGGTTTCTATGATTACGAGGCCAAGTATGGCGAGGGCGGCTCAGACCACGTCATTCCGGCCGATATTCCGGCCCATGTCTTTGAAAAGGCTATGGAGCTAAGCGAGCGGGCCCACGCAGCCCTGGGTTGTCGTGGGGTGACCCGCTCGGATCTTCGTTATGACGACATTAACGACATTCTGGTCCTCTTGGAGGTCAATACCCAGCCCGGCATGACGCCGACCTCGCTCGTCCCCGAGCAGGCGGCCAAGCTCGGGGTGGATTTCGACCAACTGGTGCTTTGGATTACGGAGGACGCCTATGCCCGCGGCATTGCGGGGGGGAGCGCAGTCTAAGGCGAAGCCCCGGGCCAAAGCGCCCGCCAGTCCTCGAAAGTCCCGCGGTTCCTCCAAGGCCCAGGCGGGCTATACGCCGGGCAAGCTGGGCGCGGCGGGGCGACTTGGCCTGTCTCCAACCCACGCCCTGATCGCCGCCGGCGGCGTGCTCGCCGTCATGGCCGTGGTCGCCCTGGCCACCGGTGACCGGGCCGAGCGGCTGGGGCAGGGCGTTCAGGGCGCCGTCGGCCAGCAGTTTGCCTCGCTGGGCTTCCGTCTCAACGCCGTCCACGTTCAGGGCGCCTCGCCGGCGGCCACCGCCGATATTCTGAGCGCCGCCGGCGTCTACAAGGACCAGCCCGTGCTGGGCCTGGATCTGGAAGCGCTGCGCGCCCGCGTCGAATCGGTGGGTTGGGTGGAGGAGGCGCAGATCGTTCGCCTGCTCCCCGACACGCTGATCATCGCCATTTCCGAGCGTCGGCAGCTGGCCGTTTGGCAGCACAACGGCGCCAGCCGGGTGATCGACGCCGATGGGCGCGTCATCCCTGAGGCCAATCCCCTGCGCGCGGCCAACCTGCCCCTGGTGGTCGGCCAGGGGGCCGATCAGCACGCCGCGGCCATCCTGCCGCGTATCGCCGCGCGCCCGCGGCTGATGAGCCGGGTCGAGGCCCTGGTGCGGGTGGATGACCGGCGCTGGGACCTGCGCCTGAAGGACGGGTCTTTGGTTCAACTTCCTGCGGTCGACGAAGAAGCGGCCCTGATTCAGCTGGAACAGCTCGACCAGCGCTCACGCATTCTCGAGCTGGGATTTGCACGGATCGACCTGCGCGATCCGACGATGGTGGCGGTGCGGCCGCGTGACCAGGTCCGCTCCAGCGGCCTGGTCGCTGACGGCGCCTAGGTGGTGGAAGGAAGAACCGTGCCGTTCGGGACCAAAACGGTCGATCGCAACAGCAGCCGCGACAGCCTCAAGGCCGCCCTGGGCCGCCAGCCCCTGGTGGCTGCGGTGGACCTGGGCGCCTCCAAGGTGTCCTGCTTCATCATGAAGCCCGACGGCGTGCGCCGGGGGGATCGAACCCTCACGGCCGCCGGCGTCGGCTATGTGCAGTCCCGCGGCATCCGCGGCGGGGCCATCGTCAATCTGGATGAGGCGTCAGACGCCATCGCCCAGGCCGTGGAACGGGCCGAGAATGTGGCCGGCGTCAATGTTCAGGGGGTCACCGTGGCCATGGCGGGCGGCCAGCTGGCCAGCCACCGGATTTCAGGCCGCGTAAGCCTCGGCGCCCGGCCGATCTCCGACCATGATCTGGTCCGCGCCATCCAGTCGGCCCTCGCGCCGGTGAAGCTGCCCGAGCGCCGCCCCGTCCACATCCTGCCCATCGCCTGGCGGGTGGATGGTCAGAGCGGCGTGCGAGACCCCCGCGCCATGTTCGGCCGCAGTCTGGCGGTTGAGCTGCTGGTGGTCTCGGTCAGCGAGACCGCCTTCCAGACCCTGGGCGCCTGTGTCGAGCGGGCGCATCTGCAGTTCGAAGGCGTGGTCGCCGCGCCCTTCGCCTCGGCCCTGGCGGCCCTGGAGGAGGACGAGATGGACCTGGGCGCGGTGTGCATCGATATGGGCGGCGGATCCACCTCGGCCGCCGTGTTCACGGCCGGCAGCCTCGTCCACGTCGAAACCCTTCCGGTGGGCGGCCAGCATGTGACCGCTGACATCGCCCGGGGCCTGTCGACCTCCATGGCCGGCGCTGAACGCATCAAGACTCTGCATGGGTCGGCCATCGCTTCGGCCAATGAAGACCGCGAGATGATCGAGGCCCCGCCGCGGGGCGACGACGCCGGCGCAGGCCCCGTGATCGCCCCGCGCTCCCTGCTCAAGGGCATTATCGCCCCCCGGGTTGAGGAAACCCTGGAACTCCTGCGCGACCGCCTGAAAGCCTCAGGCGCCCCTGTGGAGGCGGGCGCAAGTCTGGTCCTGACCGGCGGCGCCAGCCAGTTGGCTGGCGTGCGGGAAGTGGCGGTGCGCGTGTTTGACCGTCCGGTTCGCCTGGGGCGTCCTCGGCGGGTGCCCCACCTGGCCGACGCGGCCTCGGGTCCGGCCTTCTGCGCCGCGGCCGGCGTTCTGCATCGCGCGGCCTTCGGCCCCCGCGAAGCGGTGTCGGCCAAGTCTATGTCCGGGGCGCGAATTCGCCGGGAAAGCCTCGATCCCGGGGCCAACCCGGTGACCAAGGCGGCCGCCTGGCTGCGAGAAAACCTTTAGCGTCAAGTCTAGCCGACCATAGGTCAAGGTTAACCAGGTCCCGGTGTTCTTTCGCCGGGACCTGCGCCATGCCGCCGCAGTTCCAATCGGACGGAAGCCGCAACTTCGCCGCAAAACCGCCGTTAAGCCTTATGGCGCAACAAAAAAATGCATCTGTCTTGGGGTCGACGGACCTCCGACTCAATGTAAGCGGTTTACGTTCGATTAAGGATGATGGTCGTTAAGTTAACCGCATCCCAATCGGAGCGTGCCGCGGGCGGGTCGCGTGCGCTTCAACAGATTTGCGGAGGACGGTGGGTCCTATGGCTATTGCACTGACGGCGCCGCGCGAGACCGAGCTGAAGCCGCGTATTGTGGTGTTCGGCGTGGGCGGCGCGGGCGGAAACGCTGTGAACAACATGATCGAGGCGCACCTCGAAGGCGTGGAGTTCGTGGTCGCCAACACCGACGCCCAGCAGCTGGCGTTCTCGAAGACCGACCGGCGCATCCAGCTTGGCGCGACGGTGACGCAGGGCCTGGGCGCCGGCGCTCACCCCGAGGTCGGCATGAGCGCGGCCGAGGAGTCGATCCCTGAGATCGGCGAGCACCTCGACGGCGCGCACATGATCTTCATCACCGCCGGCATGGGCGGCGGCACCGGCACTGGGGCGGCTCCGATCATCGCCAAGTGCGCCCGCGAGCGGGGCATCCTGACCGTCGGCGTGGTGACCAAGCCCTTCCACTTCGAGGGCCGCCACCGCATGCGTCTGGCGGACTCCGGCATCGCCGAGCTGCAGCGCTATGTCGACACCCTGATCGTCATTCCGAATCAGAACCTGTTCCGGGTCGCCAACGAGCGCACCACCTTCTCCGAAGCCTTCGGCATGGCCGACCAGGTGCTGCATTCGGGCGTCCGTTCGATCACCGACCTGATGGTCCTGCCGGGCCTGATCAATCTCGACTTCGCCGACGTCCGCACGGTGATGACCGAGATGGGCAAGGCGATGATGGGCACCGGCGAAGCCTCCGGCGACGACCGCGCCCTGATGGCCGCCCAGAACGCCATCCAGAACCCGCTGCTGGATGAAGTGTCGCTCAAGGGCGCCAAGGCGGTCCTGGTCAATGTCACCGGCGGTCTCGACATGACCCTGCTGGAAGTCGACGAAGCGGCCAACGCCATCTCCGAACAGGTGGACGCCGAGGCCAACATCATCTTCGGCGCGGCCTTCGACCCGTCTCTGGACGGCATGATCCGCGTTTCGGTGGTCGCCACCGGCATGGATGGCGCTTCGATCGCCGCCATTGAGCCCAAGGCCGAGGTTCGTCGCCCGCAGGCGCCGGCTCAGCCCGCCCATCAGCCTCTGCACAATCCGGCCCGTCAGTCTGAGCCGGTCCGCCAGGCCGCCCCGCCGCAACCGGCCTATGCGGAGCGTCCGGCCCCGGCCGCCTATGCGCCCGAGCCTGCGCCCCGCGCGCCGGAGCCGGCGCCTCAGGCCTATGCGCCGCCGCCTCAGGCCCGGGCGCCTGAGCCCCAGTCGGCGGCGGCCTATGAGGCCCCGGCGCCGCAACCAGACCTCTATGCTCGCCCCGAACCGGCGCCAGCTCCGCAGCCCGCAGCCGAGCGTCCGGTGACGCGGATCGTTGATCCTATGGTCGCCGATGACGAGGATGAGCCGCTGTTCGGCGAAGGCGCCTTCACCGACGATCGCCGCCAGCGCGGCGGCTTTCTGAGCCTGTTCGGCGGTCGCCCGCGTTATGACGCCCCGTCTGCGCCGGCGCCCGCGCCAGCGCCGACCCGCGCCTCGGCGCCCAGCCGCGGCGGTGCGCAACCGGCGGAATCGGCTGAGCCCGAGCGGGATGGCGGAGAGGATCTGGAGATCCCCTCCTTCCTGCGGCGCCTCGCCAACTAGTCAGATCAGGCGGCGCGATCAACGCCGCACAGTGACCTCAGAAGGCCGGCCCCTCGTGGGTCGGCCGTCGTCGTTAGGGTTGGCTCCTCGCGGCGGGAGGAGGTAAAGCGCTGTAATTTAACGAAAATCTGCGGCCCGCCTAAGGCGAAACATTCGGAAACAGGACTTGTGTTGCGGCGCCGCAGCACAGGTTTTAACCGTCTCCTGGGGCCAATCGCGGTCGTTTTCGCGCCGGCGTCTCTGAAGTTCGGTCAACCAAGGTTCTGTTCGTGCCCGCAGCCAACGCGCCCGCCTCATCTGTTCTGCAGCACACCGTGCTGGGCCCCGCCATCTTCGCCGGCGTCGGCGTGCACACCGGCGCCCATGTGCGTGTCGCGGTCCGGCCGGCGCCGACCGACACGGGCGTCATCTTCGTTCGCACCGATATCACCGACCGGGACAACCGGATCCCGGCGGCGGCTGAGGCGGTCTGCAAGACCCAGCTGGGCACCGTGATCGGCAACGCCGCCGGCGTCACCGTTTCGACCATCGAGCATCTGATGGCCGCCTTCGCCACCCTTGGCGTCGACAACGCCATCGTCGAGCTGGACGGGCCGGAGATGCCGATCATGGACGGCTCGTCCGAGCCCTTCGTGCAGATCCTCGACCAGGCCGGCCTGCGCCAGCAGGACGCCCCGCGCCGCTATATCGAAATCCTGGCCCCCATCGAGGTGATCGATGGCGACAAGAGCGCCCGTCTCCTGCCCAGCGGCCAGTTCGAGGTGGCCTTTGAGATCGTCTTTGATTCGCCCGTGATCGGCCGTCAGGCGGTGGATCTGGTGATGACCGAGGACGCCTTCCGCACCGAACTGGCCAACTGCCGGACCTTCGGCTTCGCCCACGAGGTCGAGGCCCTGCGCGCCATGGGTCTGGCCCGGGGCGGCTCCCTGGAGAACGCTGTGGTGATCGAGGGCGACCGCATCCTCAATCCCGAGGGCCTGCGCCGCCCTGACGAATTCGTGCGCCATAAGGCCCTGGACGCCATCGGCGACCTCTATGTGCTGGGCGCGCCGATCCTGGGCCGCTTTGAGGGCCGTCTGGCCGGCCATGGGATCAATAACCAGCTGGTCCGGGCCCTGGTCGCCCAGCCGGACGCCTGGCGGATCCGCACCTTTGCGCCTGAGCTGGCTCTGGCGGTCTGAGCTTCCGTTTGCGCCGGCGCCCGCGTGGTGTAGAAGCGAGGGCTCGCGGCGCGGGGGCGCGCGTTGGTCCTTTTGAGGTGAAGGTGTCTCTGCTTCACAATTCCCTTCGGGGTCCCGCCCTGGCGACTCTGGTCGCCGCCCTGGCCCTGACGGCCTGCGCCGGACGCGAGGAGCGTCCGCGGCTGGCCTATGAGGAGCGGCCAGTTGAGCTGCTCTACAACACCGGCGCCAACCGCCTGGATCGCGGCCTGTGGACTCAGGCTGTCGACTATTTCGCTGAGGTCGAGCGGCAGCATCCCTATTCGGTCTGGGCCCGGCGTTCGATCTTGATGACCGCCTATGCGCAGTATCAGGCCAACGACTATGCCGAGGCGATCGCCAGCGCCGACCGCTTCCTGACCCAGGCCCCGGGCAACCCGGCGGCGGTCTACGCCTACTATCTCAAGGCCATCTGCTACTTCGAACAGATCGTTGATGTCGGCCGTGACCAGGCCGCCACGGGCCAGGCCCTCAACGCTCTGCAGGAAGTCGTTCAGCGCTATCCCGACAGCGAGTACGCCAAGGATGCGCGGCTGAAGATCGACATGGTCCGCGATCAGCTGGCCGGTAAGGAAATGACCGTCGGCCGCTACTATCTCCGCGACGGCGACGTGCTGGCCGCCATCGGCCGGTTCAACACGGTGGTGGAACGCTACGAAACCACCAGCCACACGCCCGAAGCGCTCTACCGCCTGGTGGAGGCCTATCTGACCCTGGGCCTGACCGAAGAGGCCAAGCGCAACGGCGCTGTCCTCGGCTTCAACTATCGGGGCAGCGTCTGGTACCGCGACGCCTATGACTTGCTCAACAGCCGCGGCCTGCGGCCGGCCAATGCGCCGGAAGGCCGCTCCGGCGGCGGCTTCTTCTCCCGTCTGCCCTTCGTGGGCGGTCGTGACTCCGACGAGCTGGAGCGCGACAAGGACGCTACCCTGCGTCCCCCGGCGAGCGAATAGAACCTAAGGCGAACGGGCGGGCTTCCGCCCGAGGTGATTCCAGGCAATCTTGCACCCCATGCTGATCGGACTGTGGATCCGCGACGTGGTGCTGATCGAGGCGCTCGACCTGCCCATCGGGCCGGGGCTCACCGCCCTGACCGGGGAGACGGGAGCGGGCAAGTCGATCATCCTCGACGCTCTGGGCTTGGCCACCGGCGCGCGGGCCGAGGCCGCCCTTGTGCGCCAGGGCGCGGCCCTGGCCCAGGCAACAGCCCTGTTCGCCCCAGCCCCCGACCATCCAGCCTGGGCCCTGCTGGACGAGAAGGGCCTGTCCTACGACCCCAGCGAAGACCTCGTCCTGCGCCGAACGGTCAGCGCGGACGGGCGCAGCCGCGCCTTCGTCAACGACCAGGCCACCAGCGTCGGCGTGTTGCGCGAACTGGGCGCCCTGCTGATGGAGGTCCACGGCCAGCACGAGACCGTAGGCCTGCTGGACACCCGCACCCATCGCCCCCTGCTAGACGCCTTCGGCCAGCTGGGCGCGCCCCTGGCCCGGGTCGGCGAGGCCTGGAAGGCCTGGCGCGGCGCCCTGGCTCGCCGCGATGAGCTGGCCGCCGCCGCCGATCAGGCGGCCGCCGAGATGGAGGAGCTCAGCCTGCGGCTCTCCGAGCTTGATCGCCTCGAGCCCCGGGAAGGGGAGGAGGCCGACCTCGCCGAAAGCCGCGCCATGCTGGGCGCCGCGGAGAAGGCGCTGTCCGATATCGCCTCGGCCCGTGAGGCGTTCGACGGCCTGGCGCCGCGCATGGCCCAGGCGGTGCGCGCCCTGGACCGCGCCCGGGAGCGCGCCGTCCACGCCGGCGCCGCCGAGACCGGCCCCACGGTGACGCGGCTGGCGGCCGCCACCAGCGCCATCGACCGCGCCCTGGTGGAGGCTCAGGAGGCCGAGGCCGCCATCGACGGCGCCGCCGAGGCCTTCGACTTCGACCCCGACCGCCTGGAAAAGACCGAGGAGCGGCTGTTCGAACTGCGCGGCATGGCCCGCAAACTCAATGTCAGCGTCGAGGAGCTGCCCATCCTGCGGGTCCGCTTCGCCGAGCGCCTGCGGGCCGCGGAGACCTCCGGCGAGGATCTGAAGGCGGCTGAAGCGGCCCTGGCCGAGGCCCGGGCCACCTATCTGGCCGCCGCCGAGGATCTCAGCGCCCAACGCAGGGCGGCGGGCGAGCGATTGGCCCAGGCTGTGATGTCCGAGCTTGGTCCGCTGAAGCTCGACAAGGCCCGGTTCCGCACCACGGTCGAAACCTTGGCCCCTGATAAGTCCGGCCCTCATGGCCAGGACCGCGTGGCCTTTGAGATTTCCACAAATCCCGGCGCGCCCTTCGGCGAGCTGGGCCAGATCGCCTCGGGCGGCGAACTCGCCCGCCTGGCCCTGGCGCTCAAGGCGGCCCTTGCCGGTCGCGCCGAGGGCGCCCAGCCGCTGATGATCTTCGATGAGGTGGACCAGGGGGTTGGCGGCGCCGTGGCTGATGCGGTGGGCCTGCGCCTGCGTCGACTGGCCTCCGCCGCCCAGGTCCTGGTGGTGACCCACAGCCCGCAGGTGGCGGCCCGGGCCGACGCCCACTGGCGGATCTCCAAGGCCGGCGACGCCGAGACGGTGCGCACCGCCGTTGAGGTCCTGTCCCTGTCCGACCGCGAAGAAGAGATCGCCCGCATGCTGGCCGGCGCCCAGATCACCGATGCGGCCCGCGCCGCCGCGCGAGCCCTGATGGATGCCTGATTTTCCGAGCGCCAAGCCGGCCGCTGACCTCACCGAGGCCGAGGCCGCCGAAGAGCTGATCTGGCTCGCCGACACCATGGCGGCCCACGACATCGCCTATTATCAGGACGATGCGCCCAAGGTCTCCGACGCCGAATATGACGCGCTCAAGCGGCGCAATGCCGAGATCGAGGCGGTGTTTCCTGATCTCGTTCGCGAGAACTCCCCCAGCCTGAAGGTGGGCGCCGCGGCCTCGGCTCAGTTCTCGCCCGTCGAGCATGGCGTGCCCATGCTCAGCCTCGACAACGCCTTCTCCGATGAAGAGGCCGTCGAGTTTGAGGCCCGGGTGCGCCGTTTCCTGCGCCTGGACGACACGGTCATCGCCTATACGGCCGAGCCCAAGATCGACGGCCTGTCGGCCTCGATCCGCTACGAGAAGGGCCGCCTGGTGCGCGGCGCCACCCGTGGCGATGGCAAGGTGGGGGAGGACGTCACCGCCAATCTACGCACCCTCGCCGACATCCCCGAACGCCTTTCCGGTTCCGGCTGGCCCGAGGTCATTGAGATCCGCGGCGAAGTCTATCTGGAACATGAGGGCTTCAAGGCGCTGAACGCCGCGGCCGAGGCGGCCGGTCAGAAGACCTACGCCAATCCCCGCAACGCCGCGGCCGGTTCCCTGCGCCAGATCGACCCCAAGATCAGCGCCCAGCGGCCCCTGCGCTTCTTCGCCTATGCCTGGGGCCTGGTGAGCAGTCCCTTCGCCCAGACCCAATGGGAGGCCCTGGAGGCGCTGAAGGCCTGGGGCTTCCAGACCAACCCGCAGTCGCGCCGGGTGGAGGGGACCGACGGCCTGCTGGGCGCCTATCGCGAGATGGAGGGGCTGCGCCCCCGCCTGGGCTTCGACATTGATGGCGTGGTCTACAAGGTCGACCGCCTGGACTGGCAGCAGCGCCTGGGCTTCGTCTCCCGCTCGCCCCGCTGGGCCATCGCCCGCAAGTTCCCGGCCGAACAGGCCCGCACCATCCTGAACGCCATCGACCTGCAGGTCGGCCGCACCGGCGCCGTCACCCCCGTGGCGCGGCTGGCGCCGGTGACGGTGGGCGGCGTGGTGGTGGAGAACGCCACTCTGCACAATGCCGACGAGATCGCCCGCAAGGACGTCCGCATTGGCGACACGGTCATCGTCCAGCGGGCCGGCGACGTGATCCCGCAGGTGGTGGCGCCGGTGCTGGAAGCCCGGCCAGAGGGGGCCGAGCCCTACGTCTTTCCAGACCACTGCCCCTGTCCGCTGAAGACCCCGCTGGCGCGGGAGACCACGGCCTCAGGCGCCGAGACGGTGGTGCGCCGCTGCACCGGCGAGCTGGCCTGTCCGTTCCAGCGCATCGAGCACCTCAAGCACTTCGTCTCCCGCCGGGCCTTCGACATTGAGGGCCTCGGCGAAAAGCAGCTCCAGGCCTTCTTCGACAAGGGCTGGGTCAAGGAGCCCGCCGACATCTTCCGCCTGGCCAGGGACGAGGCCAAGTTGGGCGAGCTGCGCGAGACCGAGGGCTATGGCGAGACCAGCGTCGCCAATCTGAAGGCCGGGATCGACGCCAAGCGGCCCATCCCCCTGGATCGCTTCATCTATGGTCTTGGCATCCGCCACATCGGCGAGACCACCTCGCTGGCCCTGGCCCGCCATTTCGAGACCGTTGAGGCCTTCCTGACCGCCGCCAACATGGCCGCCGCTCAGCGGGCCGGCGGGGCGCATGACGTCTTTTCTCAGCTGGACGGGGTCGGGCCCACGGCGCTGGACGCCATCCTCGCCTGGGCCAAGGCGCCTCATGCGGTGCTGTTGCCGGACGACGCCAGTTTCGACGCGCGGCTGAAGGCGAGCGTCCCCAAGCTGAACAAGACCGCGAGAGAGGCGCTGGAGCGCCGCTTTGGCGACTGGGCCGCGTTTGAGGCCGCCGCCCAGGCCGCCTCAGCTCAGGCTCCGGGGGAGGACTTCGCCGAACTCGCCGCCGTCGATGGCGTAGGGCCGGTGGCCGCCAGCATGATCGCCGGCTTCTTCGGCGAGGATCACAACCGCGCCATGGTCGATCACCTGCTGGCCGAACTGCAGGTTCAGCCGGCCGAGCGGCCCAAGACCGACACTGCGGTGGCCGGCAAGACCATCGTATTCACGGGCGCCCTGGAGAAGATGACCCGCGACGAGGCCAAGGCTCAGGCCGAGGCCCTGGGCGCCAAGGTCTCCGGCTCGGTGTCGAAGAAGACCCACCTGGTGGTCGCCGGCCCCGGCGCCGGCTCCAAACTCAAGACCGCCACCGACCTCGGCATTGAGGTCATCAGCGAGGACGACTGGCTGACGCTGGTGGGCCAGGGGTAGGGGGCGAGCCACCCGCCTCACCGTCACCCTCGGACTTGATCCGAGGGTCCATGCGCACAGGATGACGGACCGTGTTCATGGATGGTCGGATCAAGTCCGACCATGACGGAATAGGAAAGCGCCCTAAAGCGGCGCGCAGACCTCTTCCAGCCAGGCGGCGACGTCGGCGTCCACCAGGGGGGCGATCTCGCGCAGCACCCGGGCGTGATAGGCGTCCATCTGGGCGCGCTCCTGCGGTGTCAGCATCTCGACCACGATCAGCCGGCGGTCGATGGGCGCAAGCGTCAGGGTCTCGAAGCCCAGCATGGGCCGCTCGCCGCCCTCAACATCTGCGGCGCCGGTGACGAACTGCAGGTTCTCGATGCGGATGCCATAGGCGCCGGTCTTATAGTAGCCCGGCTCGTTGGAGACGATCATGCCCGGCTGCAGGGCGACATTGTTGGGCGCCTTGGAGATCCGCTGCGGGCCTTCATGCACGCCGAGATAACTGCCCACCCCGTGGCCGGTGCCGTGGTCGTAGTCGAGGCCGGCCAACCAGAGCGGCGCCCGGGCCAGAACGTCGAGGGCTGAGCCGCTCGTTCCGGCCGGGAAACGGATATGGGCCAGGGCCAGATGGCCCTTCAGCACCAGGGTGAAGCGCTCGGCCATCTCCCGGCTGGGCTCGCCGATCGCCACGGTGCGGGTCACATCGGTGGTGCCGTCCAGATACTGGCCGCCGGAATCCACCAGCAGCAGGGAGCCGGCCTCGGTGCGCTTGTTCAGCCGTTCGGTCGGGCGGTAATGCACGATGGCGCCGTTTGAGGCGGCCCCGGCGATGGTGTCGAAGGACAGATCCTTCAGCGCGCCTGTGGCCTCGCGGAAGCCTTCCAGGGTCTGAACCACGGTCTTTTCGTCGGGCAGGCTGGTCTGGGCCTCGGTGGCCAGCCAGTGGAGAAAGCGGGCGAGCGCGCCGCCGTCGCGCACATGGGCCTTGCGCGCGCCTTCGATTTCGATGGCGTTCTTGCAGGCCCGCGGCAGGGCGCAGGGGTCGTCGGCGCGGATCGTCTGGGCGCCGGCGGCCTCCAGGGTATCGAAGTACCAGGCCGAGGACTGGCCCGGATCCACCAGCACCTTCTGGCCCTTCAGGTCCGCCAGGGCGGCGGGCAGGTCATCCGGCGTCTCCAGGCTCACCTCATTGCCAAGCCAGGCCGGCAGGTCAGCGCTGACCTTGGCGGGATCCAGGAACAGCCGCGCCCGGCCGCTGGCGTCCAGGATGGCCTGGGCCAGGGGCAGGGGGCTGCGGATCACGTCGCCGCCCCGGATGTTGAACAGCCAGGCGATGGAGGCCGGCGCGGTGATGACGGCGGCCTGGGCGTCCTTGGCGGCCAGGGCCTGACCGACCCGGGCGCGCTTTTCGGCGGACTCTTCGCCCGCATAGTCGAGCGGATGGGGAACCACCGGCGCCTGCGGCTGGGCTGGTCGCTTGGCGCCCCAGGCGGCGTCCAGGGGGTTGAGGGCGACCGGCTTCAGCTCGGCGCCGGCCTTTTCCACCGCCGCGCGCACCCGCGCCAGGCCATCGGGGCTGTGCAGGCGGGGATCATAGCCAATGGCCTGGCCCTTGGCCGCGGCGGTCTCCAGATAGGCCGGCACGCCGCCCTCCACCAGATCGCGGATCTCGAACAGGCTCTCATCCACCTGGTCGCGGACCTGCAGGGTGTAGCGGCCATCGACGAAGACCGCGGCCTTGTCCTTCAGGATCACCGCGGCCCCGGCCGAGCCGGTGAAGCCCGTGGCCCAGGCCAGCCGGTCGTTGGCTTCCGGCAGATATTCGTTCTGGTGCTCGTCCTCGTGGGGGACAAGGAAGCCGTCCAGCTTCTGCTCGGCCATGGCCTGGCGGATCAAAGGCAGGTGGCGGGCGCCAAAGGCGCGCTCGGTGGTCTCATCAAAGGTCTGGCGCATGACCTAGAAATAAGCCCGGCCGCGCCCGAGCGCCATGGGGATCATGCAAGCGCCAGCTTGGCGATCTGAGACTTACAGCCGCCGATAGATCATGGTGGAGCCGTCCTCGAGCTTGCCCCGCAGGCCCGCCCAGGCGCCGGCGGTGTCGTACCAGTTGTCGATCTCGGCCTCGCCGCGCAGGGTCCAGCGGGTGGCGGGGATGGACTGGCCGCCGGCCAGCTGAACGCTTTCCCGCCCGGCGCGGCTCGCGCGGATCCGCATCAGCTTGCCGAGCTGGGGGTTGAACAGGGGACGCTCAAAGGCTGCCGTGTTCCAGTGGGTGAGGGGGGCGGCGGCGGCCGGAGCGGTCAGGCGGCCGCTGGGGCCCTCGATCGCCACGCCGCCGGCCGAGGCCTCGGCCTGGACCTGCTCGACCTTGCCATTGGTCTCGGTGCGGGTGGTCAGGCTGGAGAAGCTGTCCCCCCGCCACCGCTCGGTCGCGGTATGGGCGTAGCGGAAGACGGGCACGGGTCCCAGTTTCACCCGCATCTCCACCTCGGTGCTGACGCTTAAGCCCCCGCCGGCGCTGGCGAACCGCATGACGTGCTCGCCCACCTTGTCCTTGCCCCGATATACGGCGAAGGCGAGGCGTCCATTGGCCGGCGCAGCGGCGAACGCCCCGGGCGCGGCCAGCGCGCCAAGTCCGCCGGCCAGAAGCCCGCGACGGCTCAAAGTCCTCAGATCAGGCGGGGTCATAGCAGGGTCTCCACATTCGGGGCCATCAGGCCGTCAACCGATGGTACGTCCTGGTGGCCCGCGGGGATGCCGCTATTCGCTCGGGCGGACTATGTTCCTGCCACGAAAAAGGGGCGGCCCATGCGGACCGCCCCTCATATTCGACAGGTTGGACGGCCTTACATGCCGGTCCGGTCGGCGGCCTCTTCGGTAGCCTCAGCCGTGCGGTCGGCGGCGGCCGCGGCGCTGTCAGCCACGCTGTCGGCGGCGGCCCGCGAGCTTTCGGCGGCCTCGGCCGCGGCGTTCTGAGCGCTGGCGGCGGCGTTCTCGACCATGGCTTCGGCCCGGCCGGTGTCGCGAGCCATCTCCAGATCGACCTCATCGGTTCCCGCGCCGCCGAAGATGAAGAACATCCCCACCAGGGCGACGATGGCGACAATCCCGGCCACCCACCAGCCGGCGGACCCGCCGCTCTTGTGGACGACTTCCCGCTGCACCGGGGGCGGATCGCGACGTTCGGTATTAGGATCGTAGGTCATTTGCTTCTCTCCTCGGATCAGATCGGCTTGGCCGTATCTGGGTGCGGAAGAGAACGCCGGTTGATCGGGCCGGTTCCGCCAGGTCAGCTTCGCTTCAGCACCAGGGTCGACCAGGCGTCGCGGTTCAGGCGGGTGACCAGGACAAACCCGCGGGAGCGATAGGCCGCCAGCACCCGGCGAGCCTGAGACCGCAGCAAGCCTGAGAGGATGGCCACGCCGCCGGGGCGTAGGGCGCCCTTGATGTCCTGGGACAGCATGACCAGGGGCGCGGCGAGAATGTTGGCAAAGACCAGATCATAGGGGGCGTGGGCTCTGACCAACCGGTGGCCCAGACCCGAGGCATGGACGAACCGGGCGCGGGCCTGGTTGAGGATCGCGTTCTCCCGCGCGATCCGCACCGACGGGCGGTCGATGTCGGTGCCGACCGCCACCGGCGAGCCGGTCTTGGCTGCGGCGATGGCGAGGACGCCGGTGCCCGCGCCCACGTCCAGCACGCGGTTGAACCGGCCGCGCTTGAGCAGGGCGTCATAGGCCAGCAGGCAGCCCACCGTGGTGCCATGGTGTCCGGTGCCAAACGCCGCCCCGGCCTCAATCCGCAGGTTGACCGCGTTGGGCGGCGCGAGGCCTCGGTCGTGGGCGCCGAAGATGAAGAAGCGTCCGGCCCGCACTGGCGGCAGGCCCGACAGGGCCATGGCCAGCCAGTCGGCGTCGGCCAGCACCTCGGTGGCGACGGTCAGCCCACCGTGATCCTCAAGCACCTGACGCAGGGTGTCAGCCTCGGCCTGTTCGGTGGGGAAGGCGTCGATACGCCAGACGTCGCGGTCCTCGTCCTCCTCCAGGATGGAGTAGGTGACGGCCTCCAGGCCCGGATGGGCGTCGATGGCCTCGGCGGCGGACTCGGCGACCTTTCGCGGTCCCCGGGCGATGATCTGAACAGCATCGTGCGTCATGCGCCTCCTCTAGAGGCGCAGAGGCCGAATGGCGAGGGGTGACGGTTCAGGGACCGGTCAGGGCCGCCACTTCGACCGGTGCGGCCGGGGCGGGTGACGCGGCGGCGTGCTGGATCTGGGGACCGAGGACGGTTTCGCCATAGGTGATGTCGGGTTTGAACGCCGCGCCGAGCAACAAGCCGCTGGCCGCCGCCAGGGTGATGCCGTGAAAAATCGCCTTCATCTGGGCCTCCTTGCGTCGCTTAAGCGCATCAGCGGCCAGACGGTTTCATGTCCTGGCGTTCAGGCTGGCGCCAGGCCCCGGCGACCAAACACCGGCCTCGGTTCTTCGGCCCAGCCGATGGGCTCGGGTTCATAGGACGGCGCGGCCGTGACCACGGGGCGGGCGAAACTGCGCGGCATGCGTGCGGGACCATCGGCGCGAGCCGGCAGCGGCCCGAGCAGCCTGGCCATGGCGGTCACCGCCAGCACCCAGGGCAGGCCGTTATGGGCGAGGATAAAGCTCTCCGACAGGATCTGAAGGGTGAAGACCGCGAGCAGCATCACCGCCCAGCCCCCGTCGCCCGCGCGGCCGAGACGCGCCAAGGCGGCGAGGAAGGCGGCGCCCAACACCAGGGCGAACAGGCCGACGCCGACCGCGCCCAGCTGCACCATCAGGTCCATCCAGCCGCTGTGGGCGGTGGGCACCGTCCAGCCGAGCTGATGTCGGATCCATTTCGCCGGCGTGGACTCGTCGGTCCAGAAGGCGGCGAACCCGTAGCCTTCTACGGGGCGGGCTTCTGCGGCCCGCATGACTGCGTTCCAGATGTCGGTGCGCCCTGTAAGGGAGGAATCCTTGCCCATGGCGTCGAACAGCACCTCTGGCGCCAGAATATAGAGCCCGGCCAGCGCCGCGCTGAGGGTCACGCCAAGCCAGATCAAGGCCACCGCCGCTGCGGGCCCGCGGTTCATCAGGCTCAGTCCGCCCCCCAGCCCCAATCCCAGGGCCAGGGCCAGCAGGGAGGTTTTTGACTGGGTCATCACGATCAGCCCGACGCAAAGGGCCAGGGTCGCGAGCCACAGGAGACGACGGCCTGGCGACAGGGCGGCGGCGGCCGCGCAGGTCAGGGCGCCATAGACCATGGTCGCGCCCATCTGGTTCTTCTCGTACCAGAGGCCTCGCCAGGCGCCGGCGTTGACATCCGCATGCACGCCAAGGCTGGGCAGGGCCAGGGATACCGCATAGCTGCCGAGCGCCAGGATCAGGAAGCTGGCGGCCAGCAACTCCGCCAGGCTCCGACCGTCATATCGCGCCGCCAGATAGAGCCCGAACAAGGTGGTGGCCGCCACCGCGATGGCCCGGCGCTGGGACACGCCGGGGTCGATGGACCAGGTCACCGACAGGGCGGCCCACAGGACCAGGGCTCCAAGGAGAAGGGCGGGCAGCCACATGCGCGCCATGTGCGGCGCCCGCAGGAGCGCCAGCGCCCCGGCCGCCGCATAGACCGGCAGCCACATCAGCCGCAGGATCGCATTGGAGTCGCCGCCAGTCTGGTCAGGGTCGAGCACCGGGCCGATCAGGGCGTTGGACATCATCAGGATGAGGCCCAGGGTGATCAGGCCCTCCATCAGACTTACCGCCGTGAGCCGGTCGGACCGCGCGTCCATGCTCTGCCTGTCCCGATCTGGTCCAGGCGCGCGCCTGGAGGGGAGTTCAGCGGTCAAGCTTGCAAGCTGCGGCCCAGCGCCTTCGCACCCTCGGCGGCCTTCACGTGTTAGGCTCCACAGGAAGGAGGAGTCTGATGAGCAAGTACAAACCCCTGTCCGAGCGTCTGTCGCGGCATAGTGCCGACCGCTGGAGCGCGAGCTTCGCCGAGCTGGAGGAGGTGCTGGGCTTTCCCCTGCCCAAGGCCGCCCGGGACCAGAACGCCTGGTGGCGCGGCGGAGAGAAGCCTCACCACAGCGCCTGGACCGAACCGGGCTGGCGGGTGGTCGATCTGGACCGCGCAGGGCAGACGGTGGTGTTCGGCCGCGACGCCGGAGCGTCGACCAGCCCCGTTGCGCCCGCCGCTGAGGTCGAGACAGAGGTCACTCCTGACGCCAAGAGCGGGTCTTCTATGAAGCGGGTCCTGCCCACAGCGGTCGTGGGAGGCGCTGCGGCCCTGCTGGCCGGCGGCGTGGCCGTCCTGGCGGGCTTCCTGGCCCGGCGCAAGGGCGAGCCCTGGCGCTAGAGCCTCAGGCGGCCGGCGCCTTCTCCACGAAGGAGTCGATCACCTTCTTGTCGCCGGCCTTGTCGAAGGCGACGGTCAGCTTGTTGCCCTCGATGGTCCGGACCTGGCCGTAGCCGAACTTCTGGTGGAACACCCGGTCGCCGCGCGCGAACGCGCTGCTGGAGGCTGACGGGTCGGATACGGCCACCAGCCGGCCTTCGCCCTCGATCGTCTGCTGTCGGCCTGGATGGCTGCCGTGATAGCCGCGGTCCTGGGCGCGCCGCCAGCCTGGCGAGGAATAGCCGGAGCCGAAGCTGGGGCTCTCGTCCCAGCGGCTGCCATGTTGCTGCATGCCGGGTCCTCCGCCGTAATAGCCGGTGTCCGAGGCGGCCTCCACGTGGGCGATGGGCAGTTCATCGACGAAGCGCGAGGGCAGCTGGCTGGTCCAGCGGCCATAGACCTGGCGGTTGGCGGCGAAGGAGACGTGGGCCTGCTCGCGGGCCCGGGTGATGCCCACATAGGCCAGCCGCCGCTCCTCCTCGAGGCCCTTCTCGCCGCTCTCGTCCATGGAGCGCTGCGAGGGGAAGACCCCTTCCTCCCAGCCCGGCAGGAAGACCAGGGGGAACTCCAGACCCTTGGCCGAGTGCAGGGTCATGATCTGCACGGCGTCCTCGCCGGCCCCGCGGTCGAGGTCCATGACCAGGGAGACGTGCTCCAGATAGGCGCCGAGCGTCTCGAAGTTCCCCATGGACTGGACCAGTTCCTTGAGGTTCTCCAGCCGAGTCTGGGCGGTCGGCGTCTTGTCCAGGCGAAGCGCGTCGGTATAGCCGCTCTCCTCCAGCACCATCTCGGTCAGTCGGCTGTGGTGCAGGGTCTCGCCCTGCGTCCGCCAGCGGTCCAGGTCGCGCAGGAAGTTGGCGAGCGAGGTGCGGGTCCGCGCCGCCAGTTCGTCAGTCAGCACGATCTGCCGCGCCGCCGTCGCGGCCGAAACCCCGTTCAGCCGGGCGATCTGCAGCAGTTTCTGGACGGTAGTTTCGCCGATCCCGCGCTTGGGCACATTGACGATCCGCTCGAAGGCCAGGTCGTCGTCTTCCGACTGGATCAGTCGCAGATAGGCGTGCGCATCGCGGATCTCGGCCCGCTCGAAGAAGCGCGGGCCGCCGACCACCGTGTAGGGAATCTGCAGCAGGACGAAGCGTTCTTCAAAGGCGCGCATCTGGAAGGAGGCGCGCACCAGGATGGCCATGTGCTTGTAGGGGCGGGGATCGCGTTCGGTGGTCCCCTTGCGGGCGCGTTCAATCTCGTCGGCGATCAGCCGGCTCTCGGCCTCGCCGTCCCAGACCCCGCGGACGACCACCTTTTCGCCGCCGTCGGCTTCGGTCCACAGGGTCTTGCCCAGGCGCGACTTGTTGGTGGCGATCAGCCCTGAGGCCGCCCCCAGGATGTGGCTGGTGGAGCGATAGTTCCGCTCCAGCCGGATGACCTTGGCGCCCGGAAAGTCCCGCTCGAAGCGCAGGATGTTGTCCACCTCGGCGCCGCGCCAGCCATAGATCGACTGGTCGTCATCGCCGACGCAGCAGACGTTCTGCCGCTTCTGGGCCAGCAGGCGCAGCCACAGATACTGGGCGACATTGGTGTCCTGATACTCGTCCACCAGGATGAATTTGAAGCGGTCGTGATACTCGGCCAGCACGTCCGGCTGCGAGGTGAAGATGGTGATATTGTGCAGCAGCAGATCGCCGAAGTCGCAGGCGTTCAACACCCGCAGCCGCTCCTGATAGAGCCGGTAGAGCGCCTGGCCGCGGTTGTTGGCGAAGGCCGCGCCCTCGGCCGGGGGCAGGCGGTCGGGCGTCCAGCCGCGGTTCTTCCAATGGTCGATCAGGCCGGCGAGGGCCTTGGCGGTCCAGCGCTTGGAATCGATGTTCTCAGCTTCCAGCAACTGCTTGAGCAGCCGTTCCTGATCGTCGGTGTCGAGGATGGTGTAGCTGGACTTCAGGCCCACCAGCTCGGCGTGGCGGCGCAGGATCTGGGCGGCCACCGAGTGGAAGGTGCCCAGCCATCGCAGGCCCTCGGCCTCAGGCCCGATGATGGCGGCGATCCGCTCGCGCATCTCGCGGGCGGCCTTGTTGGTGAAGGTGACGGCCAGCAGCTCCCAGGGCTTGGCGCGCCCGGTGGTCAGGATGTGGGCCAGCCGCGTGGTCAGCACACGGGTCTTGCCGGTGCCGGCCCCGGCCAGGACCAGCACGGGACCCTCCACCGTCTCCACGGCTTCCCGCTGCTCGGGGTTCAGGCCGTGCAGATAGTGGGGCGCGTGACCGCGCCCATCGGCGCGGGCGAGGTCGCTGATCTTCGGGGCGGGGACGGCGGAGACTGAATCAGGGGCGGACATCGGAACATATGTAGCACATGCGGGCCGCCGCTTAAGGCCCTCAGGCCAGCATCCAGTCTCCCAATGTGGACGAACCGACCCCCACCAGGATCATCTGGGCGCCGCCGACCATGCTGATCACCGTATCGGCGCCCGAAAAGCCGAGGGTCCAGGTCGTGCCGGGATCAAAGCGCACCCGGTCGCCCTCGGCGCTGTTGAAGTCCAGCACCCGGTCAATCCCGGCGTCCCCGAAGGTGTTGAAGACGTCCGCGCCCGCGCCGCCCGACAGGGTGTCATTACCCTTGTCGCCGGACATCCAGTCGTTTCCAGGGCCGCCGAACAGCTGGTCGTTCCCCTGGCCGCCGCGGATCAGGTCATTTCCGTCGCCGCCATGGCCGGTGTCATTCCCCAGATTGCCATAGACGATGTCAGCGCCGGCCTCGCCCTGCAGCAGGTCATTGTCCTTGCCGCCGACCACCCAGTCGTCGCCGCCCGCCCCCCACAGGGTGTCGTTTCCGGCATTGCCGTGCAGGTCGTCGAAGTCCCGTCCGCCCGAAATCTGGTCGGCGCCGTCCATGCCCCGCAGATAGCTGCGGCCATCGCCGCCCCGGATCACGTTATCGGCGCTGTTGCCCAGGATGGTGTCGGCGCCGGACCCGGCGATGACGTTCTCGATCACCGTGTTGTAGGCGATCCCCAGATTGTCGGTCCAGGTGTAGGTCTCGGGCTTCAGGATGTGCTCGTTGAAGAAGTCCTGGGCCCAGGGAAAGCGAACCAGCATCTCGGCGATCTGCGCCTGGGCCGAGAACTGGGCGATGGACGAATAGGCCCCCGGCGCCAGGTCGATCACCGACCCCCGGGTGTGGTTCGACAGGTCGAAGGTGTCGACGCCGCCGGCGTCATAGATGGCCTGGAGAAAGGGCCGGTTCTGGTCCCAGCTGTAGGTGGTGCTTCCTGCGCCCGTGGCCGGATCGGCGCCATAACGGGCCTGAATCGCCATGATGTCGAACACCATGGGCGTCTCGGGCGCCACCCGCGTGGGGTTGATCTGGACGCCCGTCGAGGTGGCGACCGCCTGCCAGTACAGGCTGTCCACCGGCTCGGTGTAGGACATCACCGTGTAGCGCTTGGAGTCATAGGCGGTCGGAAGGGTGGTCCCATCCTCGAACGGATGCTTCAGGCCAAGGGCGTGGCCGAGCTCATGGATGGTGGCGCCGAAGTCAAAGCCCCCGACGCTAAAGCTGGATCCGGCCTCTTCGTGGCTGATCCAGATGTCGCCCATATAGGGCTGGCCGGCGCCGCCATAGCTTGCCGGATAATAGGCGAAGCCCCAGGAGGTCTCGCCATCGTCGTCGTCATCCACGGCGTCCACATTGGTGAAGGCCACCCGGATCTGACCTGGAGAGGTCAGGTCATCGGTCTGGACGAACTGGCTGGCGATCAGTCGGTCCCAGGTCTGCACGGCCGCGGTGAACTGCAGGCTCTGGGCGCTGTTCAGGACGCCATATCCAGCCACGCTCGGCTCTTCGCCCGCGCCATAGCCGGGCCAGGTCGAACCTTCCCGCGGGATGCTGTAGGTGATGGTCGAGCCGCCCCACCAGCGTGTGGCGGTGAGCAGGCTGGCGACAATACTGCTGGCGTCGGGGGCGGCCATGAGCGCTCACGCGTTGAGAACAGAACGACTTCAATAGCCTAGGATTGGGCGGTAGCCCGTAACGAAATGATAAAGCCCCCGGCCGGTCACCTTGTTTTGACCGGTCGTCCAACCTGACGAGACCCCGATGCCCGACATGCCGCCCCCGATGGTTTCCGAGGTCCAGGTGACCGCGCCGCGCCTGGCGCCGAGTCCGGCGGACCTCGCCTTCTCCATTGTGCGGGTGGGCCCCGACGACCTGGCCCGCAGTCCGCGCCTGGACGAAGCCCTGCGCGCAGAGCCTGGGGTTTCCCTCTTCCGGCGGACCGGCAGCGAGGTCGCCAATCCGACGATCCAGGGGCTGTCGCTGCGGGCCATCGCCCCTTCCGGCGCCGGGCGAACCCTGGTGACCCTGGATGGGGCGCCCCAGAACGACCCGTTCGGCGGCTGGGTGATCTGGTCGGCTCTGCCGCCCGAGGGGCTGGCCGGCGCCGACATCATCAAGGGGGCGGGCGCAGGCCCCTATGGCGCAGGCGCCCTGACCGGCGTCGTCGCCTTGCAGGAGCGCGAGCCGCAGCCGGGGCTTTCGGCCCTGGACGTGTCGGCCGGCGAGTACGGGACCTATCGCGGCGCGGCGGCCTTCGGGGCGGACCACCTGATGGTGGTGGTCTCAGGCCTCACCCAGGAGGGCTATGTGCCGGTCCGCGGAGCCGGCCGTGGCGCTGTGGATGAGGCGGCCGGACTGAACCAGGTCTCGGCGGCGGCCCGGCTGCAGGGGCAGGTGGCCGGCGTCAACGCCGCGTTCCGGCTGGCGGCCTTTGAGGAGCGCCGCGGCGGCGGCGTCCAAGGGGTCGGATCTCAGGCGAGTGGGGGCGCGGCCACCCTGTCGCTGGCCCAGCCCTCGGCGCGCGACGCCGGCGGCTGGCGGCTGCAGGCCTGGCTGCGCACCAGCGACCTGAAGAACCGCTTCGCCGCCATTGAGGATGATCGCTCGGCCGGCCGCCCTGCCGCCGAGCAACTGGCCACTCCGGCGCTCGGCTATGGCATGAACGCCGCCTGGCGGGCGGTGAACGGCCCCTGGACCTGGGAGGTGGGCGCCGACCTTCGGGTCACCGACGGCGAGACCCGGGAGCATTTCCGCAATCTGGGCGCCGGGTTCACCCGCGGCCGCGTGGCTGGCGGCCGCACCCAGGTGGGCGGCGTCTATGGCGAGGCCACCCGGGTGGGCGAGCGCCTGCTGCTCACCGGCGGCCTGCGGGTGGACGGCTGGGAGGCCAGCGAGGCTCGGCGGATCGAGCGCGACCTGAACGGCGGCGCGGTCCTGCTGGACTCCCGCGCCCCCGACCGCAGCGGCACGACGCCCACCGGCCGTCTGGGCGCCCGCTATGAGCTGAGCGAGGCGATCTACCTGCGCGGGGCGGCCTATTCCGGCTTCCGGCCGCCGACCCTGAACGAGCTGCACCGGCCCTTCCGGGTCGGCAATGACATCACCGAGGCCAATCCGGCCCTCGAACCCGAACAGCTCTATGGGGTCGAGGCGGCTGTCGGCGGGCAGGGGGTGTTCGCCTGGTCGGCTGGGGTCTTCTTCAACCGCCTGGAACACCCGATCACCAATGTGACCATCGGCCAGGGACCAGGCGCCTTCCCCATCGCCGGGTTCGTGCCGGCCGGCGGGGTGCTGCGCCAGCGCCAGAATGCCGGCGCCATCGAGGCCTGGGGCCTGGAACTGTCGGCCGATCGCGACTTCGGCGCCTGGACCGTGCGCTTCGATGCGGTGGCGACCCGGGCCGAGGTGGACGGCGGGTCGGTGGCGCCCCAACTCGATGGCCTGCGCCCGGCCCAGACCCCGGAAATCGCCGCCACCCTCGGTCTCGACTGGGCGCTGACCGAGCGCCTGCGCTTGTCAGGTCAGGTCCGACACGACGGGCAGCGTTTCGAAGATGACCTCAATAGCCGCAGCCTGGCGGCGGCCACGACACTGGACCTGCGCGCCGCCTGGCGGCTGGGGGGCGATGCGGAGGTCTACCTGGCCGCGGACAATCTGCTCGACGCTGAGATCGAGGCCCAGGTGGCTGGCGACGGTCTCGTGACCCTGGCCGCCCCCCGCATGGTTCGGCTCGGCTACAGCCTGCGGCGCTAAGGCCTGGCGGGTGTGATCACCGAAGCCAAGCGGCTCCGCGATCACACCCGTGGCCTCAAGCTGCGAGGTTCTACGAACCTGAAGCGATCAGACGGAACCGTCTGATCGCTGAGTCAGGCTCTGCACTCAAAGACTTGAGCGCGTTTAGAGCCGACAACCAGTTCCGACTTATCGGAACGCGCTCTAGTTGGCGCCCGCCGCGACGCCATTGGCTTGCATCGCCTGGCCGATCCGCAGCCGGAGCGCCTCGTCGTTCTGAGCGGCCTGAGCGATCATGTTGTATTGTTGCGGGGTGATGCCCGCCTGCTGCACGGCCCGACCCATTTCAGTGGCCGCCTGCCGCTGAAGCTCGGTACGTGCCGCATCGTCGGGCGCCGCCTGGATCTGGGCGCTGAATTTCTCGTTCAGGCTGGTCACCTGGTTCATCGCCAGGGTGAAGCTGTTGATCATCTCGTCGGTGATCTCAGCCGACCCCTGCGGGGCGGCCTGTTCCTGCGGCGCCTGAGCCGGCGCGGTCTCCTGGGCCTGAGCGGCGGTCGCGCCAAGGGCGGCGATCATGGCGGAGGCGGCGAGGAGGGGGAGCGTCTTGCGCATGGCTGGTGTCCTTTTCGGGTGATGACAGACCGGCAGCCCGTCGAGGCGCCGGATAATTCGCATCACGAACCAGTGTGTCAACGCCAGCGCCCAAGGTGGGTGAAATCGTCACGCTTCTGGCGAAGATGTCGGGGTCCCCCGGCGTGAATTGAACGAACGATGGTCCTGGTCGCTAGTCTTTCGTGAACGCGGTTGATAGGCTCAAAAGCCCGTCACGCCACGGGCGTTGAGTCTTGTCTTCGTAAGTCTGTGACCATGCCGCGCATCTACTTTGTCGTCTTCGCGTTCGCCGCTCTCATGCTGGGCGGAGCCCTGACGGGACAGGTCCAGGCCCAGCCCATAGTTGTATCAGGCGCGGAGATTCTGGAATTCGACGGGACCAGCGTGACGCGTCGCACCGGCGAGGCGATCTGGATCGATGGTGGCCGCATCATCGAGGCGGCGGCGGACGCAGACCCGTCCCTCCACACCCGGATCGATGGTCGCGGCCTCTATCTGATGCGCGGCCTCACGGACATGCATGTCCACGTTTGGGATCAGGCGGAGCTCGGCGCCTATCTGGCCCACGGCGTGACCCAGGTCCGCAATCTCTCAGGCATGCCTTTTCACCTGCGCCTCGCCCAGGAGATCGAGTCCGGGGCGGTGGTAGGCCCGCGGCTCGTCACATCAGGCCCCATCCTCAACAGCACCGGCGCGAATTTTCAGATCATCCACGAACGGGTGGAGACTGCGGACGAGGCGCGCGCGGCCGTGCGTCGCCACCATGCGGCCGGCTTCCGCACGGTGAAGGTCTATTCCAACCTCTCGCGGGAGGCCTATGAGGCGATCGGCGATGAGGCCCGGGAACTGGGCATGGAGATCATGGGCCATTCGCCCGAGGGCCGGCGCGGTCCCGGCGTTCCCGCCCAGGCCCCCTTCGACATCACGTTCGAGGAATTGCTGGACGATGGCTTCGTCACCTTCGAGCACGTGGAGACCATCGCCTGGCACGGACTGAGGAACCGCCGAGACCTGGACGCCATGCGCGCACTGGCCGCGCGGCTGGCGGCGTCAAAGTCTGTGGTCGATCCGACCCTGGTGGCCTTCTACAATTTGCTGCGGGTCGCCGAGACGAAGGGTGAGTTCGTTAACGGCCCCGACATGCAGCTGCTCAACCCGCTGGTCGTCACCCAGGAGGCGCCGAACTACGCCCGCTGGGCGGCTGAAGACGTGGAGGCGGCCCGCGCGGACTTCGCCTTCTATCAGGCCGCCACGCTCG
Organism: Caulobacteraceae bacterium UBA3198; assembly: GCA_002363865.1. Classification (GTDB taxonomy): domain Bacteria; phylum Pseudomonadota; class Alphaproteobacteria; order Caulobacterales; family Caulobacteraceae; genus Phenylobacterium. The sequence goes on along the minus strand of DEWY01000002.1, from coordinate 111,860 downwards.
CGCTGCATCAGGCCGGCGTCCGCCTGGTCGCCGGCAGCGACTCCGGCATCTTCGCCAATGCGCCGGGCGTCTCCCTGATCGATGAGCTGGACCTGATGGTCGCCGCCGGTCTGACGCCGGCAGAGGCCCTGGGCGCAGCCACGGCCAATGCGGCGCTGACGCTTGAGGCCGACGACAGCGGCGGTCTGGTTCGACCGGGGGTGCGGGCCGACCTCATCCTGCTCGACGCGGATCCGACCAAGGACATGAGCGCCCTGCGCCGTCCCGTGGCGGTGATCGCCGCGGGACAGCTTCAGGATCGCGGGGCGCTCGACGCCCTGCTTGACGCCGCGCGAGCGCCTGACATGACGCGGACCATCACAAATCTGGTCGAGGGCCTGAAGGCCCAGGGCGTCGATCCGTCAGCGGTCCTGGGACAGTAACTCTGCGCCGCTGAGCCGACAGAAGACCGCCTGGCGCTAGGCCGCCCCGTTTTCCGCCGCGGCCATGTCGGCGGCGGCCTTGGCCATCATCTTCTGGAAGACGCCGCTGCGGATCAGTTCCCGCCGTTCCTCCAGGCCGCGATGGAGCTCTTCCAGCACCTTGGCGGCGGCCGCCTGTTGCTGGATGGCGGCCCAATAGGCGGCGACCTTCGGCGTGGAGGGGACGGGATTGTCCATGCCCACCGACGGCAGGACGTTCTCCACCAGGAAGAGCCCCGGCACGATGGCGCAGTCGGCCAGGGTGAGGCGGCCTGAACAGGCGAAGCCGTCCTCGCCGATCAGCTTGTCCAGGGCCTTGATGTTGCGCACCACCTGACCGCCCAGCAGATCGACGATCCCCTGATTGCGGGTGTCGGCCCGCGACTGGGGCGAGAGCATGAACATGTTGTTCATGATGTAGATGTCGCCGATGCGGGCCAGGGTCCGGATCTGCGCCGTCTCCCGCGGGGTCGCCCCCAGCATAGAGGGCTCGGGATAGCGTTCCTCAAGATACTCGGCGATGACCTCGGACTCCGCCATCGGCTCGCCGTCCCCCTCCAGCACCGGGATGCGGCCGATGGGATAGTCCTTGCGGAACTGCGGCGTGCCAAAAGTGGCCGGCCGGGCGATCTCGATGTCGGTGATGCCCTTGGCGTAGATCTGCATCCGCACGCGGGCGGAATAGGGGCTCAGGTCCCCCGAATAGAGCGTCAGCGACATGAGAGTCTCCCTAAAGGCCGCTCCCAGATCCGGCGGCCGGCTTTTGACCCATCCTGCCGGACGCAGCGACGACTTGTCACGGGTTCTTGCCGCGATCACGATCCTTTGGCGCGCCGTCCCTAGGACTCACCTGGGCTGCCCGCTCCAGAAAGCGGATGACCGAGAGCTCGAAAGCCCTGGGCGTGGCGGCGGCCTTGAGCGGCAGTTCGCCCCCCTCATAGGCCGCCAGCACCAGGGGGTGAATGTAGGCCCGGCGGCAGACGGTCGGGGTGTTGCCCAAAAGGCCGGCTACGGCCTTGATGCAGGTGTTCAGGTTGCGCCTGGTCTCGGTCTGGGTCCCGCAGCCGCCATGCTCCACCAGGGCGCGGGCGGCTGACACGGTGGCCGCCCAGGTGCGGAAGTCCTTGGCGCTGACCTCTTCCCGCATGGCCGCGCGCAGATAGGCGTTCACATCGGCAGATTCGACGGCATGGCGTTCGCCCTCCGCGTCCAGGTACTGGAACAGCCGCTGGCCGGGCAGGTCCTGGCAGGACTTGACCACGCGGGCCAGCCGGCGGTCCTGAAAGGCCGTCTCGTGGTGTTTGCCGGACTTGCCGCGGAAGGCGAAGGTGACGCCCCGGGTGCTGATCTTCGCATGCCGGTCACGCAGGGTGGTGAGGCCGAAACTCTTGTTGGTGCGGGCATATTCGTCATTGCCCACCCGGATCAGCGTCACCTCCAGCAGCCGGATGACAGCGGCCAGCACCTTTTCCCGGGGCAGGCCGCGCCGGGCGAGATCGGCCTCCACCTGCTTGCGCAGGCGCGGCAGGGCGCGGCCGAAGGCGGCCACCCGCTCGAACTTGGCCAGGTCGCGGGTTTCACGCCAGCGGTCGTGATAGCGGTACTGCCGCCGGCCCCTCTGGTCGCGGCCGGTGGCCTGGATATGGCCGCGAGGCTTGGCGCAGATCCACACCTCGGTCCAGGCCGGCGGAATCACCAGGGCCTGTATGCGGGCCAGGGTGGTCTCATCCGTCAACGTCGCGCCCCTGGCGTCCACATAGGAAAAGCCGCCCTTGCCAGGGCGCCTCGAGATGCCGGGATCGTCCGGGTTCACATAGGTCAGGCCAGCGGCGCGGGTTTCGGATTTGAGCTCGGCGATGTCGCGCGGCATGCGGCGGATTCCTCACAGGCCGGGCGCCCGGCGCGGCGAGCAACGTGGTAGGAACCGCGCCGGTTCCTTTTTCTCTTCGCCGGTGCGCCTTGAACTATCGCCACGCCTTCCACGCCGGAAACTTCGCCGATCTGGTCAAGCATGCGGCCCTCCTGTGGCTGCTCGCACAGATGCAGCGGGGCCGCCGGCCCCTGCAGGTGATCGACACCCACGGAGGCTCGGGCCTCTATGACCTGCGCGGGCCTGAGGCCAGCCGGTCCGGCGAGGCCGAGGCCGGCGTCATGCGCCTGATGGCCCGGGCGGAGCCCTCGGCCGAGATGGGACCCCTGGTCCAGGCGGTGGGCGAGGCGAATTCCGGCGGTGAGACCTGGCTTTATCCGGGCTCGCCCTGGCTGGTGGCGCGGGCTCTACGGCCGGGCGACCGCTATGACGTCTTCGAGATGCAGCCGGACGAGCATGCAAGGCTCTCAGCCCTGATGGCGGGCCGCAAGGGTGTGGCGACCCACGGCGCCGACGGCTTCGCCGGCGCAGTCGGCCGCCTGGCGAGCGACGCCGTTCACTTGGTGCTGGTCGATCCGCCCTTCGAGCGGGCCGACGACTATGCGCGCAGCTGCGACCTGGCTGCGGAGGTGCTGGGCCGCGACCCGGTCGCGACCCTGCTGATCTGGCTGCCGTTGAAGGATCTGCATACCCTGGACGTCTTCGTCCGCGACCTGGAGGACGCCTGCGAGCCTGCGCCCATCCTGATCGCGGAGGCGCGGATGCGGCCCCTGGAGGACCCCATGAAGATGAACGGCTGCGCCCTGGCCCTGATCAATCCGCCCGAAGGGGCGCAGGCGGTGCTGCAGGCGATCTGCGCCGCGGTGGTCGCCGAGGCGCCGGGCGGCAAGGCCCAGGTCTGGCCGGCCGGCTGAGGGGCGGGCGTGCTCAAGCGATCCTTTGACATCCTCGCCGCGCTCGCGGGCCTCGCCGTGCTCTGGCCGGTGCTGCTGATCATCGCCATAGCCGTGCGGCTGGATTCGCCGGGCCCGGCGATCCACTGGTCTCGGCGGGTGGGCCGCGACAACACCCTCTTCCTGATGCCCAAGTTCCGCAGCATGCGGATCGATACGCCCGATGTTGCGACGCACCTGCTGGACGACCCGCAGCAGTGGATCACGCCGCTCGGCCGCATGCTCCGGCGGACCAGCCTGGACGAGTTTCCTCAGCTCTGGAGCGTGCTGGTCGGCCAGATGAGCCTCGTGGGCCCCAGGCCGGCCCTGTTCAACCAGGATGATCTGGTCGCCCTGCGCACCGAGGCCGGCGTCCACCGTCTGCGGCCAGGGGTGACCGGATGGGCCCAGATCAATGGCCGCGACGACCTGCCCATCCCCGACAAGGTCCGCCTTGACGCCGAATATGCGACCCGGCGCAGCCTCGTCTTCGACATCCGCATCATCCTGATCACCCTGCGCGCAGCGGTTGCAGCGCGGGGCGTTTCGCACTGACGGGGGACAAGTCGCCGTCTGACGCGTTGTAGGGACCCTCAGTTGGAGTCCCTCCGTGCCGCAGCTTCCCCCCGGACTTTCGCGCTGCCTCGCCGCCCTGCGCCGCCGGGCGGCTGAGACGCAAGCCCGGGGCGTCACCCCAGACGCTAGGGCGTCGCTGCGCCGAGGCGCCCTGTGGAGCGGTGGCGTTCTGGGCGCGGTCCTCCTCGTCCTGGGGCTCTTCCTGCTGCTGTTTGACTGGAACCTGCTTCGGGGGCCCATAGGCGCCCTGGCCTCGGCGCGGCTCGGGCGTGAGGTGATGCTGGCTGGCGATCTGGAGGCCAGGCCCTGGTCGCTGCGGCCCTCGGCCAGCATCAATGGACTGAGCATCGCCGACCCCGAATGGGCCGGCGAGGGCAAGACCCTCGAGATTGAGCGGCTGACCGTTCAGATGGAGCTGCTGCCCCTGTTTCGAGGCCGGACCATCCTGTCGCGCCTGGAGCTTACCCGTCCGGTGGCGCGGCTGCGTCGCGACGCTGAAGGACGCGCCACTTGGGACTTCTCCAAGCCTGGCGAGACCTCCGAGCCCGTCGACCTGCCGGCCATCCGCCGCTTCATCATCGAGGGCGGCGAGCTTTCAGTGGTCGATGCGCAGCGCGGCCTGCGGTTTTCCGGCCGGGTCGACGCCCGCGAGGTGCGCGGCGGCGACTCGGGTTTCGCCTTGACCGGGGACGGTGAGCTGAACGACGAGGCGTTCCGCCTGCGGGTCAACGGCGGCCCGCTGATCAATGTGAATCCTGACGAGCCCTATCCCTTCGACGCCGACATCCGCGCCGGCGCCACCCGCGTCACCGCCAAGGGCGCCCTGCCTGAGCCGTTCGACCTTGGCCGGTTCGGCCTGGACCTGACGGCCGAGGGGCCGGACCTGGCGCGGCTCTATGGCCTGACGGGACTGGCCCTGCCCAACACGCCACCCTATCGGCTCTCAGGTCGGCTGTTGCGTGAGGGTCAGATCTATCGCCTGGATGATCTGGGCGGTCGGCTGGGCGACAGCGACCTGTCGGGCAGCCTGCGGGTTGACGTGACCGGGGACCGCCCCTTCCTTTCAGCCGACCTGCGCTCGCGCCGTCTCGATCTGGATGACCTCGCGACCCTGTTCGGCGGCGCGCCGTCGACCGGAACGGGCGAAACGGCCTCTGCGCCTCAGGAAGCCATGGCCCGGCGGCTGCGGGCCGAGCGGCGGCTGTTTCCCGACACCACACTGGATGTCCGCCGGATCAGGTCGATGGACGCCGAGCTGACCTATCGCGCCGACGCCATTGAGGCGCCGAACCTTCCCTTGCGCGGAGCGAAGGTGCGCCTGACCCTGGAGGAGGGCTTTCTCGACGCCCAGGAGGTGGTCTTTTCCCTGCCCCAGGGCGCATTCGCAGGGCGGATCTCCCTGGACGCCAGGCCTGAAACGCCAATCACCGATCTGGACATGCGCCTGACCCGGGCCCGTCTGGAGCAGCTGCTTCCGGCTGGGGAGGGCGGGGTTGCGCCGCTGTCGGGCGATCTCGTCGGCCGGGTCAAGCTGCGCGGGGCCGGCGCCTCGGTGCATCGCGCCTTCGCCAACGCGGAGGGCGAGGCGCTCCTGGTGGTGCCGCAGGGGGAGATCCGCGAGGCCTTCGCCGAACTCATCGGCATCAATGTCACCCGGGGTCTTGGCCTTCTGCTGACCGATGACCAGTCCCGCTCCCCCGTCCGCTGCGCGGTGGCGCACTTCAAGGGCTCCGGGGGCGTGCTGCGGGCCGACCACATTGTCTTTGACACAGAACCGGTGCTTGGGCGCGGGGAGGGCGAGATCGATCTCGGCCGCGAGCGGATCGATTTCCGCCTGGACGGCGAACCCAAGGAGGCGCGCCTGATCCGGCTGATGGCGCCGGTCACTGTCCGCGGGCCCATGCTGGCGCCGGAAGTCGGCGTAGAGGCGGCCGGCGCCATCGCCCAGGGGGGGCTGGCCGCAGCACTCAGCGTCGTCGCCGCGCCGCTGGCCGCCCTCTTGCCGTTCATTGATCCTGGCCTGGCTGAGGATGCGGCCTGCGGCGCTCTGATCGCCGACGCCCGCAAGGCCGGAGCGCCGGCCAATTGACGCCCGCCAGGACAGGCCGCAACACTCGCGCCCAACTCACAGTCGGAACCGCTTCATGAAGATCAAACCCATTGCGCTCGGCGCCGCATTCGTCCTGACCACGATGGTGCTGATGTCCGGCGGCCCGGCAGGGGCGTCGGAAGGCGCCGCCGAACGGGCCGTCGCCGCCCGCCAGGCTGGGTTCAAGCAGATCGGCGCGGCCTTCAAGGCGGTTAACGACGAACTGCGGGCGGGCAAACCGGACCTGAAGGAGATCGCCGCCGCCGCGGCGCGGCTGGAGACCCACGCCAGCCAAATTCCGACCTGGTTCCCGCGGGGCAGCGGGCCTGAATCCGGGGCCAAGACCGGCGCGCGGGCGGCGGTCTGGAGCGATGCGGCCGGCTTCGCCGACGCGGCCGCCAACCTCCGGACGCAGACGTCTCGCCTGACCGTTCTGGCGCGGGAAGGCGATCTGGCGCCCGTGCGCAAACAGGCCGCCCAGGTCGGGGCCGCCTGCAAGACCTGCCATACCGCCTATCGCGAAGAGGACTGAACCGCCGACAGCAGAGGCCAACCACGAAAAACCCCGCCGCCCAGGGGGCGACGGGGCTCGGTAAGGCGTGAGGCGTTGGCGTTAGCCGACCGACCGGTCAGCCGCTTCCCGCAGGCAACCCAGCCAGGCGTCCTCGCGGGCCTTTTCGGCGGCGCGCAGCTTTTCCTCGGCCTCCTGGACACCGGCGTCATGCTTGCGCCATTCGGACACCGCGCCCTCGCGGGCGGCCCGGGCGGCTTCCATGGTCGGGAAGCGGGCGAGCACCGCGCGTACGGAATAGCTCACCGGCGGTCCCACGGTTTCCCGGTCGGGATAGAAACCCGTCACGGAGTCCCCGGCTTCCTTTTCGATATGGAAGACGTCGGCCCAACCGGCGTGATGGCGCATCAGGGCCCAGGGCCGTTCGATCTGGTCGGTCATCAGGCACTCCTCAAGTTCGGTGGCGGGAAAATAGCGCAGGAACGAGCCGGTCTCCAATCGCATCCGCAAAGGAATTGCAAGACGCCCCGCCCTGACGCCCGATGAAGCCCTGCAATCCGCGCCGCCCCGGCGACCTGGCGCGCCATCGCTCAAATGTGATCTGGCGGCCCCCAGTGGCGCAAAACCCCGTTTAGGGGCGATTGAGAGGCTCTGGAAGCCGCAACTTGGAAGATCATTTCAATTCCGGAGCGTCTGCCCCATCGACAAGGGCTGTTCTTGCCGGGTAAATGCGCGGTTCCAACGCGCGTCCAAAACGGCCCCTCGGGGCCGCGTCGACGTGCGCCCGTAGCAAGTGGAAGGGAGTCCGTATGGGGGCGCCAGAGCGGCAAGGATTGTATGATCCGCGTAACGAGCATGATGCGTGCGGCGTAGGGTTTGTAGCCAATATTAAAGGCCGCAAATCGCATGAAGTCGTGCAGGCGGGTCTGCAGATTCTGGTCAATCTGGATCACCGCGGCGCGGTGGGCGCTGACCCCCTGGTCGGCGACGGCGCCGGGATTCTGATTCAGATCCCTGACGGGCTGTACCGGGCCTGGGCCAAGGACAACGGCGTCGATCTGCCGCCGCCGGGCGAATACGCCGTGGCCATGTGCTTCCTGCCGCATGATGACGCCGCGCGCGAGGTCGCCGTGGCCCAGTTCGAACACTTCATGAAGGTCGAAAAGCAGCCGGTCCTCGGCTGGCGCGACGTGCCGGTGAACCTGGACGGCATCGGCCAGGCCGTGCTCGACGCCATGCCGGTGATCCGCCAGGCCTTCATCGGCCGCGGTCCGACCATCAAGGATCAGGACGCCCACGAGCGGAAGCTGCTGGCCGTGCGCAAGCAGATCCAGAACCCCATCGCCCAGCTGGCCGAGAAGAAGGGCCTGCCGGGGCTGAAGGACCTTTACCTGCCGTCCCTGTCGACCCGGACCGTGGTCTATAAGGGCCTGCTGCTCGCCGGACAGGTGGGGACCTTCTACGAAGACCTCGCCAATCCCCTGGCGGAATCAGCCCTGGCGCTCGTGCACCAGCGGTTCTCCACCAACACCTTCCCGTCCTGGCGGTTGGCCCACCCGTACCGCTTCATGGCCCACAACGGTGAGATCAACACCGTCCGCGGCAATGTGAACTGGATGAACGCCCGTCGTCGCGGGATGGAGTCCGACCTGCTCGGCGCCGACCTCGACAAGATGTGGCCGCTGATCCCGCACGGCCAGTCCGACACCGCCTGCCTGGACAATGCGCTCGAGCTGCTGCTGGCCGGCGGCTATTCGCTGGCGCATGCGGTGATGATGCTGATCCCGGAAGCCTGGGCCGGCAATCCGCTGATGGATTCCAAGCGCAAGGCTTTCTACGAGTACCATGCGGCCCTGATGGAGCCATGGGACGGCCCCGCCGCCGTGGCCTTCACCGACGGCCGCCAGATCGGCGCCACCCTGGACCGCAACGGCCTGCGTCCGGCCCGCTTCGTCATCACCGACCAGGACCATGTGATCATGGCCTCGGAAGTCGGCGTGCTGCCCGTCGAGGACGAGCGCATCGTCCGCAAGTGGCGTCTGCAGCCGGGCAAGATGCTCCTCATCGACATGGAGGAGGGGCGCATCATCGAGGACGAGGAGATCAAGGCCTCGCTGGCCAGCGCCAAGCCCTATGAGGACTGGCTGGCTGACACCCAGTTCAAGCTGGAAGACCTGGACGAGGCCGAAGACGCCGAGTCCTCCGTGGCCGACGATCCCGCCGTCCTGCTCGATCGTCAGCAGGCCTTTGGCTACACCCAGGAAGACCAGCAGTTCTTCCTGGAGCCCATGGCGCGTATGGGCGACGACCCCATCGGCTCCATGGGCGCCGATACGCCCATCGCGGTGCTCTCGCAGCGCCCGAAGCTGATCTACGAGTACTTCAAGCAGAACTTCGCCCAGGTTACTAACCCGCCGATCGATCCGATCCGCGAGGAGCTGGTGATGAGCCTGGTCTCGATGATCGGGCCGCGGCCGAACCTGCTCGGCCGTCAGGCCGGGTCGCACAAGCGCCTGGAAGTCGCTCAGCCGATCCTCACCAACGAGGCCCTGGCCAAGATCCGCTCGATCAACGAGCTGCTGGACGGCGCCTTCCGCACCGCCACCCTGGACGCCACCTGGGCGGCCGACGAGGGCGCCGGCGGGCTGGAGCGGGCCCTGGAAGGGCTCTGCCGCGAGGCCACCGACGCGGTTCTGGCCGGCATGAACATCCTGATCCTGTCGGACCGGGCCGTCAGCGCCGACCGCATTCCGATCCCGGCGGCGCTCGCCACCGCGGCGGTCCACCACCACCTGATCCGTCAGGGGCTGCGCATGCAGACCGGCCTCGTCATCGAGACCGGCGAAGCCCGCGAGGTGCATCACTTCTGCGTCCTGGCCGGCTATGGCGCCGAGGCGGTGAACCCCTATCTGGCCTTCGAGACGATCGAGCAGCTGCGCGTTCAGAACAAGCTCGACATCTCGGCCAAGGACGCCCGCAAGAACTACATCAAGGCGGTGGGCAAGGGCATCTTGAAGGTCATGTCCAAGATGGGCATCTCGACCTACCAGTCCTATTGCGGCGCTCAGATCTTCGACGCGGTCGGCCTCAACTCCGAATTGATCGAGAAGTACTTCACCGGCACCGCCTCGACCATCGAGGGCGTCGGCCTGGGCGAGATCGCCGAGGAAGCGGTTCGTCGTCACCGGGACGCCTTCGGCGACAACCCGATCTACCGGCACATGCTCGACGTGGGCGGCGCCTACGCCTACCGCCTGCGCGGCGAGACCCATGCCTGGACGCCGGATTCGGTGGCCCGTCTGCAGCACGCCGTGCGCGGCAACCTGCCCGACGAGTACAAGGCCTTCGCCGCCAGCATCAACGAACAGAGCGAGCGGCTGCTGACCATCCGCGGGCTGATGCGCTTCAAGCTGGCGGACAAGGCGATCCCGATCGATGAGGTCGAGCCCGCCAGCGAGATCGTCAAGCGCTTCTCCACCGGCGCGATGAGCTTCGGCTCCATCAGCCGCGAGGCGCACACTACGCTCGCCATGGCCATGAACCGCATGGGCGCCCGGTCCAACACCGGAGAGGGCGGCGAGGAGCCTGATCGCTTCAAGCCCCTGCCCAACGGCGACTCCATGCGCTCCAAGATCAAGCAGGTGGCGTCCGGCCGCTTCGGCGTCACGGCGGAGTATCTGGTCAACGCCGACGACATCCAGATCAAGATGGCCCAGGGCGCCAAGCCCGGGGAGGGTGGCCAGCTGCCCGGCCACAAGGTCGACAAGGCCATCGCCAAGGTGCGCCATTCGACCCCGGGGGTCGGCCTGATCAGCCCGCCGCCGCACCACGACATCTATTCGATCGAGGATCTGGCCCAGCTGATCCACGACCTGAAGAACGTCAACCCGAAGGCCCGCATCTCCGTGAAGCTGGTCTCCGAGGTCGGCGTCGGCACCGTGGCCGCCGGCGTCTCCAAGGCGCGCGCCGACCATGTGACCATTTCAGGCTTCGAGGGCGGCACCGGCGCCTCGCCGCTCACCTCCCTGACCCATGCGGGTTCGCCCTGGGAAATTGGCCTGGCCGAGACCCAGCAGACCCTGCTGCTGAACGGCCTGCGCTCGCGTATCGCCGTGCAGGTGGACGGCGGCCTGCGGACCGGCCGGGACGTGGCCATCGGGGCCCTGCTGGGCGCCGAGGAGTTCGGTTTCGCCACCGCGCCGCTCATCGCGGCGGGCTGCATCATGATGCGCAAGTGCCACCTGAACACCTGCCCGGTGGGGGTCGCCACCCAGGACCCCGTCCTGCGGGCCCGCTTCAACGGCCAGCCCGAGCATGTGATCAACTACTTCTTCTTCGTGGCCGAAGAGCTGCGCGAGATCATGGCCCTTCTGGGCGTCCGCACTCTCAATGAGATGGTCGGCCGCGTGGACCTGCTCGACGCCGCGCCGGCGGTGGATCACTGGAAGGCCCGCGGGGTCGATCTCTCGCGGCTGCTCTACCAGGCGCCGATGGAGCATCCCAAGGGGCTCTGGAACACCGAGCAGCAGGATCATGGCCTGGCCATGGCCCTGGACCACAAGCTCCTGGCGGCCGCCCGTCCGGCGATCGAAAAGGGCGAGGCTGTCCGGGCGGAGTTCGAAATCCGCAACATCAACCGTACGGTGGGCGCGATGCTCTCGGGCGAGGTGGCGCTGGCCTACGGTCATGCCGGCCTGCCCGACGACACCATCTCCTTCACCTTCCGGGGGACCGGTGGTCAGAGCTTCGGGGCGTTCGCGGCCCGGGGTGTGACCCTGGAGCTGATCGGCGACTCCAACGACTATGTGGGCAAGGGCCTGTCCGGCGGTCGCGTGATCGTGCGCCAGCCGCCGAACTCCAAGCGTGAGCCGACCCAGAACATCATCATCGGCAATACCGTCCTCTACGGCGCCATCGCCGGTGAGGCCTATTTCGAGGGCGTGGCCGGCGAGCGTTTCGCCGTCCGCAACTCCGGCGCCGTGACCGTGGTCGAAGGCGTGGGCGACCACGGCTGCGAATACATGACCGGCGGCGTGGTGGTGGTTCTCGGCGACACCGGCCGCAATTTCGCCGCCGGCATGTCCGGGGGCGTGGCCTATGTCTATGACCCCACCAACCGGTTCGAGCCCCTGTGCAACAAGGCCATGGTGGAGATCGAGACCATCGCGCCGGCGACCGTCGGCGATCCGGCCGAAGACGCCCTGCGTCCGCGGCAGAAGTCGGTCTCGGTCGATGATAACGGCATGGGCGATGTGCTGGCCTTCGACGCCGAGCGCCTGCGCATCCTCATTGAGCGGCACCAGCTCTATACCGGCAGCGCCCGGGCCCGGATGATCCTGGAAAACTGGGACGCCGAGCTGGCCAATTTCCGCAAGGTGATGCCGACGGACTATCGTCGCGCCCTGCTGGACCTGGCCCAGGAACGCAAGGCCGCCGCCGCCGTCGCCGCCGAATAAGACTGAAGATCGGAGCACCGTCATGGGAAAGCCCACCGGCTTCCTTGAGATCGAACGTCAGGACCGTGGCTACGAAAAGCCCGAACAGCGCCTGAAGACCTGGAACGAGTTCGTCAAACCCCTGGCCCAGCCGGAGCTGACCAAGCAGGCGGCCCGCTGCATGGACTGCGGGATTCCGTACTGTCACAACGGCTGTCCGGTGAACAACCAGATCCCGGACTTCAACAACCTCGTCTATCGCGAGCAGTGGTTGGCGGCGCTGGAGAACCTGCAGTCGACCAACAACTTCCCGGAGTTCACCGGTCGGGTCTGCCCCGCGCCCTGCGAGGCCGCCTGCACCCTGAACATCGTCGACACCCCGGTGACCATCAAGACGATCGAATGCCAGATCGTCGACAAGGGGTGGGAAGAAGGCTGGATCACGCCGCAGCCGTCGCCGCGCGGCACGGGTAAGCGGATCGCTGTCGTCGGCTCCGGTCCGGCGGGCCTGGCCTGCGCCCAGCAGCTGGCTCGCGCGGGCCATGCCCCGACGGTGTTCGAGAAGAGCGACCGGATCGGCGGCCTGATGCGCTACGGCATTCCGGACTTCAAGATGGAGAAGCACCTGATCGACCGTCGGGTGCGCCAGATGGAGGCCGAAGGCGTCATCTTCCGCACCAATTTCGAGGTCGGCGTGAACGTCTCGGTCCAGCGCCTGCTGGATGATTACGACGTGCTGGTCATGGCCGGCGGCGCTGAGAAGCCCCGTGACCTGGAGATCGAGAACCGCGATCTGGAGGGCATCCATTTCGCCATGGACTTCCTGACCCAGCAGAACCGCCGCGTGGCGGGCGACGCCGAAGAGGTCGCCGCCCCGACAGGCACCCTGTCGGCCAAGGGCAAGCATGTGGTGGTGATCGGCGGCGGGGACACCGGCTCGGACTGCATCGGCACCTCGAACCGCCATGGGGCGGCCTCGGTCACCCAGCTGGAGATCATGCCCCAGCCGCCGGCCCGCGAGAACAAGCTGATGACCTGGCCCGACTGGCCGCTGAAGCTGCGTACCTCGTCCAGCCATGAAGAGGGCTGCGAGCGCGACTTCGCCGTCGCCACCAAGCGGGCCATTGGCAAGGACGGCAAGATCGAGGCCCTGGAATGCGCTCGCCTGGAGTGGGTGAAGGGCGACGATGGCCGCATGGTCATGCAGGAGATCGAGGGCAGCACTTTCCAGCTCAAGGCTGACCTTGTCCTGCTGGCCATGGGCTTTGTCAGCCCCCGCCATGAGGGCTTCGTCGACCAGGCCAAGGTCGATCTCGACCCCCGGGGCAATGTGAAGGCCACTGTGGACGACTACCGCACCTCCGAACCGCGCATCTTCGCCTGCGGAGACATGCGCCGGGGCCAGTCCCTGGTGGTCTGGGCCATCCGCGAGGGGCGCCAGGCCGCCCAGGCGGTGGACGCCTATCTGATGGGCGCGAGCAAGCTGCCCCGCTAGACCAGCGAGAGCCGGCGGCGGCTTCGGGTCGCCGCCGGCCTCTGCGGGAAGAGAACGCGGTTCTCAACATTACGGCGCAAATGCGAAAGATTCGCATTGCCGATTCCTCGGGCTGCAAATAAGAACGCTTCGCAATCTTATTTGAGTCTTGGGGGTTCCCGTACATGACGAAGCCAATCGCGGGCGTTCGCGCCTATGCCCGACGCGCCTGGACGCCGGCCGCCGTCGCTGGTCTGGCTGGACTGGCCCTTGCGCCGCAGGCCCACGCCGAGGACGCGCCCCATGAGGTGGCCGGCGTCCAGGTGGAGGGCCATCTGGCGGCCGAGCCGGTCTCGCCGAAATTCACCGCCGACCTGCTCGACACGCCCCGCAGCGTCACCGTCATCCCGCAGGTGGTGATCGAACAGACCGCGGCCACCTCGCTGCAGGATATTCTGCGCACCTCGCCGGGCATCACCTTCGGGGCCGGGGAAGGGGGGCAGCCGCTGGCCGACCGTCCGTTCATCCGTGGCCAGTCCTCGGGCAACAACGTCTTTGTCGACGGCGTCCGCGACAGCGGCGGCCAGGTCCGCGACATCTTCAACCTCGAGCAGGTGGAAGTCGTGAAGGGGCCGGACTCCGCCTACAACGGCCGGGGCTCCGGCGGCGGCAGCATCAACCTGACCACCAAGCAGCCCAAGCTCGTCGAAGAGAGCAGCGCCAGCCTGCGGGTCGGGACCGACTCCTATGTCCGCGCCACTGTGGACACCAACTATGTGCTGGGCGAGACCGGCGCGGTGCGGGTCAACCTGATGGGCGCCCAGGGCGACGTGCCCAAGCGCGACGCGGTGGACTTCGACACCTGGGGTGCGGCGGTGGCCGCCGCCCTGGGCCTGGGGACCGACAGCCGACTGACGCTGAGCTATCAGCACCTGACCCGCAACGACATGCCCGACTACGGGGTCCCGCTTTCGCGCAAGCTGCCGGGCGTCACCCCGACCGAAACCGGCATTCTCGACGTGCCACGGGACGCCTTCTACGGCCTGACCGCCCGGGACTACCAGAAGACCACCGCCGACATCGCCACCCTGGTGGGCGAGCACGACATCAATGACGCCATGACCTTCCGGGGCGTCTTCCGGTACGCCAAGACGGTCAACGACTACGTGGTCACCAACCCCGGCGACGGCGGTTCGGCCCAGTTCGTGAACGGTCAGTGGTGGATGAAGCGCGGCCTCAAGTCCCGCTACAACCCCGCCACCACCGTGGCGGCGGTGGCCGACATCTACGGCCGCTTCACCACTGGCGCCGTCGAGCACAGCTATGACGTGGGTCTGGAGCTCTCGCGCGAGAAGAACGAGAACGCCTCCTATGCGGTCACGACGATCGCCGGATCGCCTTGCCCAGCGGGCTTTACCGGGGCTGGCGCGGGCGACTGCACGCTGGTCTACGCGCCCAACCCCTCCGACCCGTGGGAAGGTACGATCGTCCGCGGTCCGGCGGCCGACAACCGCACCCGCACGGTTGGAGTGTACCTCTTCGATACGCTTTCCTTCGGCGAGCGCTGGAAGCTGAACCTGGGAGTCCGCCACGACGAGTACGCCGTCGAGGGCAGCAGCATCTCAAGGACAGGCGAGACGACCTACGGCGACGCCGACTGGAGCTTCACCAACTATCAGGCGGGCCTGGTCTACAAGCCGACGGTCAATGGCAGCATCTACATCTCGTACGGCACGGCATCGACCCCGCCGACCATTTCCGGCGGCGACCAGAACAGCGCGCCTTCGACGGGATCGGGCAATCTCGGCAATGACGTGCTCGACCCGGAAGAGACCACGTCCGCCGAGGTTGGCGTCAAGTGGGCCTTCTTCGGCGAACGTCTGACCACCTCGGCGGCCATCTTCCAAGTGACCCGTGAGAACGCCCAGATCCAGATCGAGCCCGGCGTTTACGCCCAGGCTGGCGAGACCGAGGTCCGCGGCCTGGAGCTTGCGGTCTCAGGTCAGGTCACCCCGGCCTGGTCGGTGTTCGGCGGCTACACCTATATGGACAGCGAGCTGGTCAAGGGCGCCTACAACAACGTCAATGTCGGCGATCCCCTGGCGAATACGCCCGAGCACAGCTTCAGCCTGTTCTCGACCTACCAGCTGACCCCGGCGCTCAGCCTGGGGGGCGGCGCCTACTACGTCTCCGACAGCTTCGGCGGCAATCAGGGCGGCGCCGGCGGGGGCTCCAACGGCGTCTATGCGCCGGACTACTGGCGCTTCGACGCCTTCGCCAGCTACCGGATCAACGACCGTCTGAACCTGCAGCTGAACGTCCAGAACGTCACGGACGAGGATTACATCGCCCGGACCAATGGGGTTCACCACGCCGACTATGGCCCGGCCCGCCAGGCCCTGCTGACCCTGAACGCCAAGTTCTGACCCCACGCGGGACGCGCGTTCAGGTCCAGGCCCCGCGGGTTCGCTCGCGGGGCCGTTTCTGCTCCAGGCCGCCGTCAAAGGACTCTTCCCATGATGCTGCATATCCCAGAGGTGCTGACCAAGGCGCAGGTCGCCGACCTCCGCCGCCTCATCGACGCCGGCGCCTGGGTCGACGGCAATGTCACCTCCGGCGCCCAGTCGGCCCTGGCCAAGCGCAATGAGCAGCTGCCCGAGGCCTCGACCGAGGCGCGACAGGCCGGCGAGCGCATCCTCGACGCCCTGTCGCGCAATCCCCTGTTCGTCACCGCGGCCCTGCCGCAGACGGTCTTTCCGCCCCTGTTCAACCGCTATGGCGGCGGCCAGACCTTCGGCCTTCACATCGACAACGCCGTGCGACAGAGCGGCGATGGACGGGTGCGCATCCGCAGCGACCTCTCAGCCACCCTCTTCCTCACCGAGCCCGAGGACTATGACGGGGGAGAGCTGCTGGTGGAGGACACCTATGGCGTCCATGAGGTGAAGCTGCCGGCCGGCGACATGATCCTCTATCCCGCCTCAAGCCTGCATCAGGTGCGCGCCGTGACCCGGGGCGCCCGGGTTTCCAGCTTCTTCTGGATCCAGAGCATGATCCGCGATGACGCCCAGCGCAGCCTGCTGTTCCAGATGGACATCGCCATCCAGCAACTGGCCGGCAAGGTGGGGGCCGGGGCGCCGGAACTGGTCGCCCTGACCGGCGCCTATCACAACCTGCTGCGGATGTGGGGCGACCTTTAGCCGTCCCCCCCGGCCCCTCGGGTTCAGGCTGCCGCCCGTCCGCCGGCCAAATAGTCCATCTTGCCGATCGGCGCGCCCTTGTGGCGCAGCAGGGCGTAGGCCATCGACACGTGGAACAGGAAGTTGGGCAGGGAGAAGGTCAGGACGAAATCCTTGGCCGTGAAGGTCATGGCGCCGCGGGGCAGGGGCAGCTCGATGGTTCGCTCCAGATCGTCGCTCACCTGATCGGGAGTGATGGATTCGACGAAGGCCAGGGTCTTGGCGACGCGCGACTTCAGGTCGTCATAGGTGGTCTCGGTGTCGGGCATGACCGGCGGGGCGACGCCGGCCAGACGGGCGGCGCCGCCCTTGGCCGCGTCGGTGGCCAGCTGAATCTGGCCGATCAGCGTGTGCATGTCCGGAGCCAGCCGGGCCTCGAGCAGGTCCGACAGCGGTTGGCCGCTCGCCTTGGCGTGGGCCTCAGCCTTGTCGAGCAGGGCGGCGAGGTTGCGCAGCATCTGCACATAGACCGGGATCGAGGCGTCATAGAGGGTCAAGGCCACGGGAGCGTCTCCAAAGATTAAGCTTGTGCGGACATGGGGGGCCGACCGCCGCCGCGCCACGGCAGAATCGCCATAGGGTCCGCTTAGATCACTTGCGGGAGCCCGCGACCATGAGGCGGCTCGTCTTCGATCTCGACGGCACCCTGACCCACGACGACCCCGGCGTCGCCTATGACGAACGCCGCCCCAATGGGGCGGTGGTCGAGCAGCTTCGCGCCTACCGGGCCATGGGCTTCGAAATCATCATCTGCACCGCGCGCAACATGCGCACCCATGGCGGCCAACTGGGGAAGATCAACGCCCTGACCCTGCCCATCATCCTCGACTGGCTGGCCCGGCACGACATCCCCTATGACGAGATCCACGTGGGCAAGCCGTGGTGCGGGACCGACGGCTTCTATGTGGACGACAAGGCTGTCCGGCCCAGCGAGTTCGCGACCCTGACCTATGACGAAATCCGCGCCCTGCTGGCGCGCGAGGGCGAAACGGGAGCCGGCGCGTGACGGCGGTGCGCCTGATCATGTCCGGCGCGCCGGTGGGTCAGGAACTTGCCGCCGAATTCGGCCCTCTGCCGCCGGCCCTTCTGCCCGTTGGCGTCCGTCGGCTGTATGAACTGCAGGCCGAAGCCTTGGCGGAGGCCGGGCCGCTGCACCTTGTCCTGCCGGAGTCGTTTGCGCTGTCGGACTATGATCGGGGCAAGCTGGCGGGGCTGGGCATCTCGGTCCTGCCCATCCCCGAAGGCCTCAGCCTGGGGGAGGCGGTGGTCTACGCCCTCAACACCATCGGCGCAGGCGACGTGGCGGTTCACATCCTGCACGGCGACACCCTGATCCTGGACGCTCCGCTGGAGGCGGTCGACGTCTTCGTGGGCGGCGAGCGGACCAACGAATACGCCTGGGCCGAAATGGAGACTGACGCGGAGGGCCGCATCCGCGCCCTGCACACCACCGCCGCGGGCGACGAGGGGGAGGCCGGCCGGCCGATCGCGGCGGGATACTTCGCCTTTTCCTCAGGCCTCGACCTGCTGAGGGCGCTCACCCGGCGCCGCGGGGACTTCATCGGCGGGCTCAACCACTATCTGGCGGAGCGTCCGGTCACCGCCGTCCCCACGGGCGTCTGGCTCGACTTCGGCCACCTGCAGACCTTCTTCCGGTCCAAGCTGGCGGCGACCACCGCGCGGGCCTTCAACACGGTGGCGATCGACGGGCGCACCGCGCGCAAGTCCAGCGCCGATCAGAGCAAGATCTGGGCGGAGGCCCACTGGCTGCAGGAGACGCCGCCGAGCGTTCAGATCCACTGCGCGCGGCTGCTGAGCTTTGGCGCCGAGGGCGACCAGGTCTTCTACGAGACCGAATATGAGTTCCTCCCCTCGCTGGCGGAGTTGTTTGTCTTCGGCGCCGCCGGGCGTCCGCCCTGGCTGCGGATCATGGAGGCCTGCGAGACCTTTCTGAACGCCTGCGCCGCCCATGGGGGCGGGGGCTCGGGGGACGCCGCCCTGGCGGCCCTGACCTCCGACAAGACCCTGGCGCGGCTGGAGCAGTTCGCCCGTGACGGCGGCTTTCCGATCGACCGACCCTTGCGCTATGGCGGCGCGCCCTGTCCGTCCCTGGTGCAGATCGCCGAGCGTCTGACCCCCGCCTACGGCCTGGACAGCGGCCGGGGCGACTGCCTGATGCACGGGGACTTCTGCTTCTCCAACATCCTCTATGACTCCAGGGTTCGCCGGATCAAGGCGCTGGACCCCCGCGGCCTTGTGGGCGACCGCCCGACGATCTTTGGCGACACCCGCTATGACCTGGCCAAGCTCGCCCACTCCGTCGAGGGGCGTTACGACCAGATCATCGCCGGCCGTTCGGTGGTGCGCGCATCAGGCGACGACTATCAAATCGATTTCGAGGACATCGCCGCCCAGGGCTGGCTGCAGCAGGCCTTGGGTGACCTGCGCATCGCCGGGCTCGGCGGACTGGACGCGTCGGTCTTGGCGACCATGATCAGTCTCTTCCTGTCCATGCCGCCCTTGCACGCCGAGCGTCCGGACCGCCAGCAGGCCTTCGTCGCCAACGCCCTGCGCCTCTGGCGAGGCCTGGAGGGGGCATGATCGTCATCCCCATGGCCGGCCGCTCGCAGCGGTTCTTCGACGCCGGCTATCGACAGCCCAAGTACATGCTCGACGTGGCCGGGCGCAGCGTCTTCGCCCATGCGGTGGACAGTTTCCGCGACGTCTTCGAACAGGAGCGCTTCCTGTTCATCCTGCCGGAGGGGACGGCCGCCGCGGACTTCGTCCGCGACCAGTGCGCGGCCCTGGGGGTGCGTGACTACGCCCTGGTCAGCCTGACCCAGCCCACGGCCGGGCAGGCCGAAACCGTGGCCCTTGGCCTGGACCACCTGTCGACACCGGCGACGACTCCGCTCACCATCTTCAATATCGACACCTTCCGGCCAGGATTCATCTTCCCGGGGCCGCCGCTGGAGGCGATGGACGGCTGGCTGGAGGTGTTTCGCGGCGAGGGCGCAAACTGGTCCTATGTTCGCCCAGCCCCGGGACCGGAGCCCCTGGCCCTGGAAACCGCAGAGAAACGCCCGATCTCCGACCTCTGCTGCACAGGTCTCTACCACTTCGCCAGGGCCGGCGACTTCCGCCGCGCCCTGGAGGCCGAGCGGGCCGCCCCCCAGGCCGCCGAGCTCTATGTGGCGCCGCTCTACAACCACCTGATCCAGGCCGGCGCCCAGATCGGCTATCGGGAGATCCCCCGCGCGCAGGTCATCTTCTGTGGCACGCCGGCGGAATATGAGGGCCTTCTGACCGGCGACGCCCCCTGAGGCTTGGCCGGTCGGCGGCGGGTCAGCGGGCCAGCTTGATGGTCTTGACCAGGCGGGCGGCGCGATCGCGCCACTGATGCTCGGCCAAGGCCTTCTTCGCCCCCGCCCGGGCCAGGGCGGCCAGGCCGGCCTCATCGGACAGCAGGGTCGCGATCTGCTGGGGAACGGCCTCAAGGGCGTCCCAGGCGAAGGTGGCGATCTCCCGGCCGTCCTTGAAGGCCTCGGCATAGTAGCGGCTCTGGTCTGAGAGAACCGCCGCCCCGGCGCTCATGGCGGTGAAGACCCGCTCATGGCCGCCGGCCACGAAGCCGTTGTTGGTGTTCAGGACGAGCCTGGACCGCCGCAGCAGGGAGAGCGTCTCCTCAAAGCTGCCGACCCCGCCATAGTCATAGCTGGGATAGCGCGCAGCCATTGGGTCCCAGCCGACGCCATAGACCCGGATGGGGACGCCGGCGGCGCCGAGCAGGTTCAGCAACCGGTCTCGATGATAGGCCTCGGCATAGGCCTGGACGCTCTGCATCAGCGGCGCGACCTGATCGAGCAGCTCGCTGTTGAGGGCACCCCCCTGGCGGGCCAGGGTTTGCTTGAGGGCGTCCAGGATCGCCAGTCGCCCGTCGGCGCACATCTGCGCGGCCATATCCTGAACCAGGTCACGGGCGGGGCTCTGGGGCCAGTCAGCCCAGGGCGCCGAGGGCGGCCCCCGATAGGTGCCGGTGAACAGCAGGGGAATGTCGCGCGCGGCGAAGGCCGCATCGGAGGTGTCAGGGGGCTCGCCCAGTTGGTTGGCGCCGCAGGGCAGGAAGCCGATCTGGCGGAAGGTCCGTCCCTGACTCCAGGCGCTCATGAACTGGACGTGGCTACGGTCCAGGAACAGGGCCACCTTGCGCTGGATCGGGATCGACAGGCGCGCCAGGTGATGGAGGGGATGGTCCACATAGAGCGACGCATAGACCACGCCCAGGATGTCGTAGATCGAACGTCCGTCGACCTGCAGATCGCCCCCTATGCCGCTGAATCCGAAAAAAGCCTCAGGGGGATCGGCCAGGACGGCGTTGATGGCGGCAAAGGGATCGTCGGCGGCCAGATCGACAGTGCGCGTTTCATGACCCAGGTCCCGCAGCGCCGCGGCGAGTTGGTCTGCATGCAGTCGCAACGAGCCGTACTGCGACTGACCCTTGAAAAGCACGATGCGCATGGGCGGTCCCCAAGAAAAGAGGGCAGGGTCGAGCGATTCCGCAGAACCGCCCAACCCTGCCCGTTCAGGGACATCCGGGGGAGGAGGCCTTTAGAAGCTCTGAGTGACTTCCACGTAGCCGAACAGGGTCTCGGCGCCGGTGGCGTTCGGGGCGTCGTCCAGGAACTCGCCATTGATCAGCTTGGCGACGCCGAATTCCAGGCGGGTGGCCTTGGGCACGATCCAGTAGCGGGCGCGGGCCTCAATCTGATGGCCGGCGAAGTCGCCGGACCGGCCGGTGGCGTCACGGACGCCGGTGCTGGCGAAGGAGTCGGTCGCCTCGTCCAGATAGAGGGCGCGATAGAAGGCCATGGCGTCCCAGCGCTTGTTCGGGGTCACCTCGACGCGGACGCCGGGCGAACTGAGGTTGGACCGGCCAAGGGGGCCGTAGCCGCCGGGCGGGCCAAAGTCCGGGCGGCGAGGACCGAACAGGCCGTCAAAGCGGTTCTGCTCGCCGTCGGTGCTCTTGTCGCCGCTGGCGAAGTCGTATTCCAGGGACACCCGGGGCGACCAGGCGGCCTCGAAGGTCTTGCCGACCTCCAGGTGCAGATACTGGGCGTCCACGTCCAGGTCGCGGCGGTCGGCGGCGCTGGTGGAGCCGCGGGTCTCGCCGGTCTGCCAGCCGCCCTCGATCTCGTAGTCCCACTTCCCCGCGGCCGGATTGCGGATGAGGCGGCCGCCAATGGTGGTCAGGCGGCGGTTACGGGTGGCGACCCGGGGGGAGTCTTCCTCCTCCAGTCGCAGGGCGAACACTTCCAGCTTTCCGCCGTCGGCGAACTTGGGCGTGGTGTACATGCCGCCAAAGAACACCAGGTCGTCATTCTGCCGATCGGTCTCGATCTCGTTGTCGAGGATGCTGGCGCGGTCCGACGGGCGTTTCTGCAGGGGGTAAGTATAGAACAGCGTCGCCGACCCGACGGCGCTAGCGCTCCAGTCGGCGCGGACGCCGGCGAAGGCGTTGGTCGCATTGCCATAGGCCGAGCGGCCCACCAGACGGCGCGAACCCAGGTCCATGGTGAAGCGGCCGAGCGTGGCCGAACCCTTGGCGCCCTCGACGAACAGGTCGTTCACGTCGGCGGCCACATAGGCCTGCACCAGCTCCAGGGCGTTGACGTCCCCCGTGCCGGTGGGGGAGCCGCTGTCATTCAGATAGACCCGCGCATCGATAAGCTCGCCACCGATGCGGACGGGCTGAAGGTTCAGCTCGGCGAAGAGGGTCGAGCGCAGGACGAGCCCCTGGTCGGAGCCGTCGCCGCGGGCGGGGCGATACTGCCCGTCCAGGCTCTCATACCGCGCCCGGATCGAGCCCGAGAGCTTCAGATTGTCCGGGGCGCCGACGGCGTCATGCAGGGTCCAGGGCGCAGACTGCGCGGCGGCAGGGCTGGCGGCGACAGCGCTGGCCAGCACGATCAGGGAGGCGCCCAGGGCGCGCGAGGTCTTCAGCGTCATGGTGTCAGAATTCTCTCTGTTCGGACAACGTCGGTCCGCGATTGCGAGCTAGACCTGAAACCTTGCGCAGGGCTTAAGCGTCACCATGGGAGGGGCGTGCGTCGAACGCCGGCGAATTTAAAATAATTCTATTTTATCAGCTAGATATCGCCGTCTTTTCTGCGGCGGGCCGGCAAGAGCCCGTCCGCCGCGCGCGACGATCCGCCGCGCTGTTTGAGGCGCGCGACGGCTTCGTAGGCGGCAAGCGCGCCCATGAGGCGGCCAAATCAGACGTCGGAGCCGGCCCTAGGGCAGGACGATTTCGAACCAGAAGTCGAAGCGGTCGAGGGCCGCCAGCAGGGCGGCGAGGTCGTCGGGGCGCGGGGTCTCCACATCGCCCTTGGCCAGGGCCGCGGCCAGGTCGATCTCCCCCAGGACCAGGGCCACCAGGGTGGCGCGGCTCAGGCGCACGGGGGTCGCGCCCGGGGCGACCCGGTCTCGGGCGTGGTGCAGGACGGCGTTCTCGACGCTCAGGCCAAATCGCTCGCCGGTGTCGGTGAAGGTGAGGTCGAGGGCGAGCTCCAGCGATCCGGCGCGCTCGCCGTTCAGCCGCACCGACAGGGAATCCAGCAGCTGTTCGGCCGGCAGGTTGCGGATCTGCCCCGCCGCCCCCTGGCGCGGGGTGGGCGAGGGCGGCCGCACATGCCGCAGCTCCTGGGCGCCGGTCAGATAGAAGGCCCGCCAGGGGCCGGACTCGGCCTGATAGCCCATCTGTTCCAGGGCGTCGGCCTGAAGCTCGCGGGCCTCGGCGTTGTCGGGCTGGGCGAAGACCAGGTGGTTCACCAGCTGCGCGGTCCAGCGATAGTCCCCGGCGGCGAAGGCCTCGCGGGCCTTGGCCAGCAGGGGCTCAGGCCCGCCAGCCAGATCGATGTAGCGCTTGCCCGCCTCCACCGGCGGATGGGGATGCAGGTTGGCCGGATTGCCGTCGAACCAGCCCAGATAGCGCTGATAGACCGCCTTGGCGTTGTGGTTGAGCGTCCCGTAATAGCCCCGGGTGTACCACTCGGCCTCCAGGCTGGGCGGCAGCTTGAGCGCCTCGCCGATCTCCAGCGGCGTCATCCCGTGATTGGCCATCCGCAGGGTCTGGTCATGGATGAACTTGTAGAGGTCGCGCTGCTTCCTCAGGAACTTGCGCGCCCGGTCCTGGCCCCAGCGCGGCCAGTGGTGGCTGGCGAACAGCACCTCGGTGCGATCGCCGAACAGGTCGGCGGCCTCGTCGATATAGAAGGCCCAGCGCTTGGCGTCGCGTACCTGGGCGCCCCGGGGCGTATAAATGTTGTGCAGGTGGCAGGAGCAGTTCTCCGCCATGCACAGCGCGCCGAACTGCGGGAAGAAGAAGTTCATCTCCGCCGGCGCCTCGGTGTCCGGCGTCACCTGGAACTCGATCTCGATCCCGTCGATGGTCAGCTTCGTGCCGGTCTTGCTGATGCTCTCGGTGGGCGGGATCAGGCTGACCGAACCCATGGAGGTGGTCTTGCCGAGGCCAGAATCCACATGCCCCTGGGCGTTGCGCGGCAGAAGCGCGCCATACATGTAGGTGGCCCGCCGGCCCATGGCGTTGCCGGCCAGGACATTCTCGCTGACCGCCTCCTCCAGGAAGCCCTCTGGCGCGATGATCCGCATGCCCGCGGCGATATCGGGGTCGGAGATCACCCCGCGCACCCCGCCATAATGGTCCACGTGGCTGTGGGTGTAGATGACGCCGGTCACCGGCTTGTCGCCCCGGTGCTGGCGCATCAAAGCCAGAGCGGCGGCCGCAGGCTCGGCCGAGATCAGCGGGTCGATGACCAGATAGCCCTTCTCGCCTTCGATGAAGGTGATGTTCGACAGGTCAAAGCCGCGCACCTGATAGACGCCGGGCGTCACCTCGAAGAGGCCGTGCAGGGCGTTCAATCGGGCCTGACGCCACAGGCTGGGATTGACGGTAGGCGGCGCCTCCTCAGGCTCTTCGAAGGCGAAGGCGCCCATATTCCAGACCACGCCGCCGGTGGCGTTCTCGATCTTCGCGTCGGGGATGGAGCCCATATAGCCGCGACGGGCGTCGGCCCAGTCCTGACCGTCATCGGCCGGCAACTGGTCGCGCAGGGCGGCATGGGCCCGCAGGGTGGCGTCTGTGGCTTCCTTGGGCGTGGTCATCGTCCCGCTCTCCCCGACCTGTCTTGTTTTGGTGGAGCTTCTAGTAGTTGCTACCCGGCTTGTCCTCTACCGCCTGGCCGCGGGCGGGGATCAGCATGTCCCGGCGGAAGGTGGCGATGATCACCCCGTCCTGGTTCTTGCCCAGGGTGCGGATGGTGACGATGCCCTGGCCGGGCCTCGACTTGCTCTCGCGCTTGGCCAGCACCTCGCTCTCGGCATAGAGGGTGTCGCCGGCGAAGACCGGGGCGGGGAACTTGACCTCGTCCATGCCCAGATTGGCGATGGCCTTCTGCGAGCAGTCACTGACGCTCATGCCGATCAGCAGGGCGAGCGTATAGGTCGAGACCACGAGGTTGCGGCCGAACTCCGTCTGCTTGCCGTACTCGGCGTCGAAGTGCAGCGGGTGGGTGTTGAGGGTCAGCAGGGTGAAGAGGTGATTGTCGGCCTCAGTCACCGTCTTGCCCGGGCGGTGCTCATAGACATCGCCGACCACGAAGTCGTCATAGTAGCGGCCGAAGGTCTCCCGGTAGCGCCCCGGCGCGATCTCCTTGATGGTCTTCATCAGTCCCGTCCTCTCGCCCGCTCCAGGATACGCCGCGCGGCGCGGGCCACCGGCAGTTCGATCAGCTTGCCATCCACCAGGGCCGGGCCGCCGGCGGCGGCCTCAAAGGCCTCTACCACCGCCTGGGCCTTGGCCACGTCTTCGGCGCTCGGTGTGTAGACGGCGTTCACCGGGCCCACCTGGTCGGGATGGATGCAGGCCCGGCCGGTGAAGCCCAGGCGCCTGGCCCGGTCGGTCTCGGCGCTCAGCACCTCGGGCTCGCCCACCAGGCCCGGCGGCGCGTCCAGGGCCTGGACGCCGGCCCGCGCGCAGGCCGCGGCGATCTGGCTGCGGGCGAAGAGCAGGGGCTCCCAGCTCATATCGCAGCCGACCTCGGCGCTGTAGTCGAAGGCCCCGAACAGGATCCCGCCCACGCCTGGCGCCTCGGCGATGTCCCAGCAGCGCATCAACCCCTCGGGCGTCTCCACCAGGGGCCAGAAGGGGCGCGCGTCCCCCAGCGCCCGCTGCAGCATACCGAACTCGTGGGCGCTGGAGGCCTTGGGGATCATGAAGAAGTCCGCCTCCGCCGGAGCCGCGGCCCGCAGGTCGTCGGCGAACCAGGGGGTGGAGCGGCCATTGAGCCGCAGACCCACCTGAACCCCGCCCGCCGGGCGCTGGGCCAGGAACTCCAGGGCGCCGGCCCGGGCGCTGGCCTTGTCGGCTGGCGCTACGGCGTCCTCCAGGTCCAGGCATACGGCGTCGGCGCCGCTCTCCAGGGCCCGCACAAAGCGGTCAGGGCGGTTGGCCGGGGTGAACAGGAGCGAGCGGAACTGGACCAAGCATCCTCCGGATGGGCGATTGCGAGTCGGCAGGCAGGATATGACACTCCCCAGCCTGCCAGGGCCAGGGCGTCCCCAGCGTCAACCGGGCGCCATGCTAAGGCCGGACGCTTCACGGCGCGCATCCACGGGAGGAACACGCCCATGTACGACCTGTTGAAGGGCCTCACCGTGGTCGAGGGCTCGGCCTTCATCGCCGGCCCCACCTGCGGCCTCTACCTTGCCCAGCTGGGCGCCGATGTGATCCGGTTCGACAATATCGGCGGCGGTCCCGACTTTCGCCGCTGGCCGCTCGCCCCCAATGGATCGAGCCTCTATTGGGAGGGGCTGAACAAGGGCAAGAAGTCCGTCGCCCTGGACCTGTCCCGCCCCGAGGGCCGCGAACTGGCTCAGCGCCTGGCCGCCGCGCCCGGCGAGGACGCCGGCCTGTTCGTCACCAACTTCCCGGTCGAGGGCTTCCTGTCCTACGACAAGCTCAGGGCCATCCGGGAGGACGTGATCTGCGTCCGCGTCATGGGCTGGGCCGATGGCGGTCCGGGCGTCGATTATACGATCAATAGCGCCGTCGGTGTGCCGCTGATGACCGGCCATCCCGATGATCCCCGGCCGGTGAACCACGTCCTGCCGGCCTGGGATCTGCTGACCGGCGCCTATGGCGCCTTCAACATGGTCGCCGCCCTGCTGGCGCGGATGCGCACCGGCCAGGGGCGGG
This sequence comes from Caulobacteraceae bacterium UBA3198, assembly GCA_002363865.1. GTDB lineage: Bacteria > Pseudomonadota > Alphaproteobacteria > Caulobacterales > Caulobacteraceae > Phenylobacterium. The sequence goes on along the minus strand of DEWY01000002.1, from coordinate 85,000 downwards.
AGATCCGCATTCCCCTCTCCGATGTGGCGGCCTCGGCCCTGGCCAACATGGGCATGACGGCCGAGATCCTGGCCGGCGAAGGCGAGCGCCCCCGCCAGGGCAACAATCTCTTCGGCGCCTTCGGCCGCGACTTCGTCACCCGCGACGGCCAGCGGCTGATGGTGGTGGCCATCACGCCCCGCCAGTGGACCGGCCTGATCGAGGTGCTGGGGGTGGGCGAGGCGGTGGCCGCCGTGGAGACCGCCCGCGGCGTCGACTTCCGCAAGGACGAGGGTCTGCGCTTCGCCCATGCCGACGCCCTGATGCCGATCTTCGAGGCTGGCTTCGCCCGCGCCGACAGCGCAGACCTCCTGCGGCGGTTCGATGAGCTCGGCGTCTGCTGGGGCCCCTACCAGACCCTGGCCCAGGCTCTGGAGGATCCGCGGCTCTTCAAGAACAACCCGATCTTCTCAGACCTCACCCAGGTGAGCGGGCAGACCTATCCGGTCCCGGGCTATGCGGCGACCCTGCCTCAGGATGTCCGGGCGCCGGCCCAGCCTGCCGCGCGGCTCGGCCAGCACACCGAAGAGGTGCTGGCCGAACGGCTTGGCCTGGACGCAGGTGAAATCGCCCGCCTGCACGACGCCGGGATCGTCGCCTCCGCCTAGACGGCGGTTCAGGCCTTGGGCTTGGCCATGTTGGCGAGCGCCGTGCCGATCTCCATGGGCATGGGGAAGACGATGGTGGTGTTCTTGTCCGCCCCGATATCCGACAGCGTGTTGAGGTAACGCAGCTGCATGGCCTCGGGGATGGTGGCCAGGGTCTGAGCGGCCTCCAGCACGGCGTGAGCGGCCTGCTTTTCGCCCTCGGCATTGATGACCCGGGCGCGGCGGTTCCGTTCGGCCTCGGCCTGGCGGGCGATGGCGCGGATCATGCTCTCGTCGATATCGACGTGCTTGATCTCCACATTGGCGACCTTGATGCCCCATTCCTCGGTCTGGCTGTCGAGGATCGAGCGGATGTCCTGGTTGAGCTTGTCCCGTTCGGCCAGCATGTCGTCCAGGTCGTGCTTGCCGAGCACCGAGCGGAGGGTGGTCTGGGCCAGCTGGCTGGTGGCGTCCATGTAGTTTTCCACCTGGATCACCGCCCGGTCGGCGTCGATGACCCGGAAGTAGATCACCGCCGAGACCTTCACCGAGACGTTGTCGCGGCTGATCAGATCCTGGCTGGGCACATCCAGCACGATGGTCCGCAGATCGACCCGCACCATCTGCTGGATGACGGGGATCAGCAGGATGAGGCCCGGCCCCTTCACGCCGGTGAAGCGGCCGAGGGTGAAGACCACCGCGCGCTCGTATTCCCGCATCACCTTCACCGCCTGCAGCAGGACGACGATGATGAGGATCAGGAGTGCGCCGTAACTGGCGATATCGAACATGGGCTTTCCTTCCTTTGGCCTCAGGCGGCCGGTGGTTCGGTGTCGAGTACAGGTTCGACGATCAGGGTCAGGCCGTCGCGGCCGGTGACGCGGACCTTCTGGCCTGCGACCAGAGGGGCCGGCGAGCGGGCCTGCCAGTCCTCGCCCTGGGTGTGGATGAGGCCTTCCGCGCCGGCCCAGCGACGCACCTCGCCTGTGGCGTGGCTCAGCGATTGCGCACCGGTGACCACCTGACGCCGCGCAGCCTTCAGGGCCGAGCGCAGGGCGATCAGGAAGAAGGCAAGGCTCAGGCCGACGGTGGCGGCCACCACATAGGGTGAGAGACGGTAGCCCGGCATGTCGCGGATCAGCAGCATGGAACCGATGGCCAGGCTGATGGCGCCTGCGACGCCGAAGACGCCGAGGCCCGGCATCACCGCCTCGGCCACCAGCAGGCCGATCCCCAGCAACATGAGGGCCGCGCCCGCATAATCCACCGGCAGCATGTTGAGGGCGAACAGCCCCACCACCAGGCAGACCGCACCCACCGCCCCAGGACCAACGGCGCCAGGGGACATGAACTCGAAGATCAGGCCGTAGACCCCGATCATCAGCAGGATGTAGGCGATGTTGGGATTGGTGATCACGGCCAGGGCCCGGGCGCGCCAGTCCGGCGACAGCTGCTCCACCGTAGCGCCGGCGGTGCGCAGCACATGGGGATCGCCGTCCAGCTGCACCGTCCGACCGTCGGCCTGGGCCAGCAGGTCGTCCAGGTCCCGGGCCAGGATCTCGATCACCGCCTGATCATAGGCCTCCCGCGCCGTCAGGGTGGCGGCCTCGCGCACCGCCAGCGCGGCCCACTCGGCGTTGCGGCCCTGCAGGCCGGCCAGGGACCGGATATAGGCGACCGCGTCATTGGTGATCTTGGCGGTCATGGCGTCGCCGCCCTGGGCCTGGGCGGCCTCGCCCGCTTCGCCTTCGGGCTCGGCCGGGCTCAAGGGGTTGCTTCCGCCCATCTGCACCGGCGTCGCCGCCCCCAGATGCGCGCCGGGCGTCATGGCCGCCAGATGACTGCCATAGAGGATGTAGGTCCCGGCGCTGGCGGCCCGCGACCCGGCCGGGGCGACGAAGACCGCGACCGGAACGGGCGAGGCCAGGATGTCGGCGATGATGTCGCGCGTGGAGGAGTCCAGGCCGCCGGGCGTGTCCATGGTGATGACCACCAGCTCGGCCGATCGCTCGCGGGCGGTCTCCAGGCCCTGGCTGAGATATTCGGCGGTTCCCGGCCCGACGGCCCCGTCCAGCTCGAGGACCAGGACCAGAGGCGCGGGGCCCTCCTGCGCGCGGACGGCCGGGGCGCAGGTGATCCAAACGGCGGCGATCAGCAGGAGAAGTCCCGCCATCAAGCCCCGCATGGTCGGTTGCGTCGTCTGACGCCGCATCACCGCATCCCTCTCCGTCCGCTCGGCGGCAAGTCTAGGCCCGCGGCGCGGTCCATGTCTTCCCTAACCGGCTTGATCTGTCGCCCGTGAGGCGCCACCGAAGGCGGGTCAGCCTAAGGAGCCCCGCCATGAAGACCCGCGCCGCCGTCGCCTTCGAAGCCAAGAAGCCGCTGGAGATTGTCGAACTGGATCTGGAGGGGCCCAAGGCGGGCGAAGTCCTGGTGGAAATCAAGGCCACGGGCATCTGCCACACCGACGCCTACACCCTGGACGGCCTGGATTCCGAAGGGGTGTTTCCCTCCATCCTGGGGCATGAGGGCGCGGGCGTGGTGGTCGAGGTGGGCGCCGGCGTCACCAGCCTGAAGCCCGGCGACCACGTGATCCCGCTCTACACGCCCGAATGCCGCCAGTGCAAAAGCTGCCTGTCGCGCAAGACCAACCTTTGCACCGCGATCCGCGGCACCCAGGGCAAGGGCGTCATGCCCGACGGGACCAGCCGGTTCTCCTATAAGGGCCAGATGGTCCACCACTATATGGGCTGCTCCACCTTCTCGAACTTCACGGTCCTGCCGGAGATCGCCCTGGCCAAGATCCGCTCCGACGCCCCCTTCGACAAGGCCTGCTACATCGGCTGCGGCGTGACCACCGGCGTCGGCGCGGTGACCAACACCGCGAAGGTTGAGCCCGGCGCCAACGCCGTCGTCTTCGGCCTCGGCGGCATCGGGCTGAACGTCCTGCAGGGCCTGCGCATGGTCGGCGCCTCTATGATCATCGGCGTCGACATCAATCCCGACCGGGAGGAATGGGGCCGCCGGTTCGGCATGACCCACTTCGTCAATCCCAAGGAGATCTCCGGCGACGTGGTCGCTCACCTGGTGGAGATGACCGGCGGCGGCGCCGACTACACCTTCGACTGCACCGGCAATGTGCAGGTCATGCGCCAGGCGCTCGAGGCCTGCCATCGCGGCTGGGGCGAGAGCATCATCATCGGCGTGGCCGAGGCCGGCAAGGAGATCGCCACCCGGCCGTTCCAGCTGGTCACCGGGCGGGTCTGGAAGGGCACGGCCTTTGGCGGCGCCCGTGGGCGCACCGACGTGCCGACCATTGTCGACTGGTACATGAACGGCAAGATCGAGATCGACCCGATGATCACCCACACCATGCCGCTGGAAGACATCAACAAGGCCTTCGACCTGATGCATGCGGGCGAGAGCATCCGCAGCGTCGTGGTCTTTTAAGGGCGGCCGATGAGCATCGAGGTTCTCCAGCAGCATCGCGTCCATGGCGGGACCCTGCGCTATCTCCGCCACCAGAGCGCGGTCACCGCCACGCCCATGCGGTTTTCCCTCTTCCTGCCGGAGGGGGAGGGGCCGTTCCCCATGCTCGTCTGGCTCTCAGGGCTCACCTGCACCGAGGACAACTTCACCACCAAGGCCGGCGCCTATGGTCCGGCCGCCGCCCACGGACTGGCCATCCTGGCGCCCGACACCAGCCCCCGCGGCGAGGGCGTGGCCAATGATCCCGCCTACGATCTGGGGCAGGGGGCGGGCTTCTATGTGGACGCCACGCAGGCGCCCTGGACGCCGCACTTCCAGATGGAGACCTATGTCACCGGCGAACTGCTGGAGACGGTGGTGGCGCAATTCCCCATCGCGCGGGCGAAGGTTGGCGTCTCAGGCCACTCCATGGGCGGCCACGGCGCGCTCACCCTGGCCCTGCGCCACCCGGACATCTTCCGCTCGGTCTCGGCCTTCGCGCCCATCTGCTCGCCCACCCGCTGCCCCTGGGGGGAGAGGGCCTTCACCGCCTATCTGGGCGAGGACCGCGCCGCCTGGGCGGACCACGACGCGGCCTTGTTGATCGAGGCCGGCGCCGCCCAGGACCGGTTTGACGACATCCTCGTGGACCAGGGCCTCGGCGACAATTTCCTCGCCGACCAGCTCAAGCCCGACCTGCTGGAGGCCGCCTGCGCCGCCGCCGGCCAGAAACTGACCCTTCGTCGCCAGGCCGGCTACGACCACTCCTACTTCTTCATGGCCAGCTTCATCGCCGACCACGTGGCGTTTCATGCAGAGAAGCTGCGGGGTTGATAGGGGGCTGCCGGGCTAAACAGCGGCTGATGACCAGACGTTGCTACCGGTAACTTCGAGGCGTAGCGTCGCTGGAGCGTATTCTGGAGGATCGCCGATGTTCCCGATGTGGGTTTATGTCGCCGTTGCGCTCGCAATTGCGGGGATCGCTTTCGCTCTGGCGCAGCTCGTTGCAGGGATCGGTGTGATGTTCGTCATCGGAGCGACCACAATGTGGGTCGCCTATTCAGCACACCGCGCCGCGAGAAGTCGCCGGCAGTAGCTGGCCCACTTTCCACCCGTTGCAGCCGCGCCGAGGGTTGGTTTCCAGGGGCCAAACCACCCCCACCTCGTCATGCTCGCCCCTGTGGCGAGCATCCCTGTCGAGGGCGGGCGCAAGCGTCGCCAGGGATTCTCGGCACAGGGCCGAGAATGACGGGGGTGAGATTGTGGGGGCGTGGCCGCTGGCGCTCGGGGCAGCCATCAACTAGCGCTCAGGCAATTTCCGAATTATATGTATAAATCGCATCATCGGAGGCCGGCCATGCGCGTCTCAACCGCCGACTTCATCAGAAACTACAGCACGCTCGCTGACCGGGCGCTGGCTGAGCCCGTGACCATCACCAAGCATGGCCGCGACCGACTGGTGATGGTGTCGGCCGCGGAATACGAGCGGCTGAAGCGGCGCGACCGCCAGGTGTTCCAGTCGGCCGATCTTCCCGACGAGGTGCTGGAGGCGATCGCCCGGGCCGAGGTTCCGCCTGAGTCGGCACCGACGAAAAACATCCAGGTGATCGATGACGCGATCAACGCCAGTTACTCGATCTTCGCTGCAACGGAGGCGGAGTTTTCGGCGATTTTTCCCCGCAAAGGGCAGGACATAGAGTTTTCTGAAGACTTCTTTCGGCGAGCCAAGCCTGACGCCGCCACAGAGATCATGAACCGGATCTGGGAACGCCGCGTCGACAAAAAGACGGTGGGGGGGATTCATGGAACGCTCTTCTATGGTCTTCCAGAGAAGAAGAAGTTCTACGAGCGCAAACGGGAACCCGTCATCGACGGGCGGTATGTCCCCTAGCCACCCGCTTCCCCAAACACAGAATTGGTATCCTAGCCCCGGGCCCAACACCTCGTCATGCTCGCCCTTGTGGCGAGCATCCCTGTCGAGGGCGGGCGCGGGCGGCGAGAGGGAGTCTCGGCACAAGGCCGAGAATGACGGGGACCGGGATCGGTGACTCCGCTCCCTAATCCAACGCCCCGACGTCCAGCACCGGCGAGGCGTCGATGCCTTCGGCGTTCAAGAGGGCGGCGACACGCTCCAGGCCGGCGATGATCGAGGCCTGTTCCCAGTCGGCCAGGTTTTCGAAGCGGGCGGCGAATCGGTCCTGCAGCACGTCGGGCATGTCGGCCAGCGCGCGGCGGCCTTCCTCCGTGAGCTCCACTGAGACGCGCCGCCGGTCCTGACTGCCGCGGTTGCGGATCACCAGGCCGCGGGCCTCCAGCTTGTCGAGCAGGGCGGTGACGGTGGCCTGGCTCAGCCGAGCGGCCCCGGCGATGGCGCCGGCGCCGGGCTCACCCTCCCGGGCGACGATCTGCAGGACGATCAGCTGAGAGGGCGTCAGGCCCGTGGTCCGGGCCAGATCCCGCGAGGCGAATTCGGCGGCCCGCACGATCCGGCGGATCGCCACCAGGGCGTCGCTGACGCGGCTCTCCATTCATCTCCTCCAGGCTTCCCGAGTCATCGCAGACCCCTGATCTCGCAGAAGGAGGGGAGAGGCAAGCGTCCGGACACGCGATGTCACGGACAATTTGAAGCTCAAATTAACGAGATTCGCCAATTCTCATGGAACTGCCTGAAATCCTCGCGAATTCCCACATCCGATCGCGAATGCCTGCGCAAACGCTGGGCAGCTGGGGTTGACATATTTAGTTCCACGAACGAAATAACGGCCATGGAAATGCAGAGCAATCAAACGTCGTCCGGTGCGCCGGGCGTCGGAGAGCGCTCGGGGGGCGGGCTGGAGTTCTCTCCACCCACGGCAGATGACGGTTTGGCGGTTCACCGCCTGATCGCCGCCTGTCCGCCGCTCGACCAGAACTCGGCCTATTGCAACCTCCTGCAATGCACCCACTTCGCCGACACCTGCGTGACGGTGAAGCGGGGCGACGAGCTGGTGGGGTGGATCTCCGCCTACCGGCCGCCGCAGGAGCCCGACGTCCTCTTCGTCTGGCAGGTGGCGGTGGGCGAGAGCGCCCGAGGCCTCGGCCTGGCGGGCCAGATGATCGACCACCTGCTGCAGCGCCCCGCCTGCACAGGCGTGACGAAGATCAAGACCACCATCACCCCGGACAACGGCGCCTCCTGGGGCCTGTTCAAGGGCGTGGCGAGACGGCTCTCGGGTCCGCTAAGCGATGCGCCCTGGTTCCTGAAGGGCGCGCACTTCCCCGAGGGCCACGAGACCGAACACCTGGTGGTCATCGGCCCCTTCGAGCCGCCCAGCGGCCTTTCGACTGAAACCGGCGGCCTGGCGGCCGACACTCAATTCACCGACCCGACCCCAAGGAAGGGAATTCAATATGTATGACGCAGAGACCCCGGCGCAGACCACGCGCCCCTTCGCCACCTTCGAACGCATGGAATCCCAGGTGCGCTCCTATTCGCGCAGCTTCCCGGCCATCTTCGACCGGGCCGAGGGCTCCTGGCAGTACGACAGCGAGGGCAAGGGCTATATCGACTTTCTGACCGGCTGCTCGGTGCTGAACTATGGCCATAACCACCCGGCCATGAAGCAGGCGCTGATGGACTACATCGACCGTAATGGTGTGGTTCACAGCCTGGACATGCACTCCCGGGCCAAGGCCGAGTTCCTCGAGGCCCTTGAGGGCAAGATCCTCAAGCCCCGCGGCATGACCTATCGCGCCCAGTTCACCGGCCCCACCGGCGCCAACGCCGTCGAGGCGGCCATGAAGCTGGCCCGCAAGGTGACCGGCCGCACCAACATCATCTCCTTCACCAACGGCTTCCACGGGGTGACCCTGGGCGCCCTGTCGGCCACGGGCAACAGCCACCACCGGGGCGGCGCGCACACCCCCCTGAATGGGGTGACCCGGATGCCCTATTGCGGCTATTTCGGCGACGACGTCGACACCGCCGCCCAGCTCGACCAGATGCTGAGCGATCCCTCAGGCGGCGTCGATGATCCGGCTGCGATCATCGTCGAACCGGTCCAGGGCGAGGGCGGCCTGAACGTCGCTTCGGCCGAGTGGATGCGCAAGATCGAGAAGATCGCCCACAAGCACGGCGCCCTGTTCATCGTCGACGACATCCAGGCCGGCTGCGGCCGCACGGGCACCTTCTTCAGCTTCGAAAACATGGGGGTGAAGCCGGACATCATCACCATGGCCAAGTCCCTGTCGGGCATGGGTCTGCCCATGGCCCTGGTGCTGGTGAAGCCGGAATTGGACCAGTGGTCGCCGGGCGAGCACAACGGCACCTTCCGCGGCAACTGCCACGCCTTCGTCACCGCCAAGGCGGCCATCGACACCTTCTGGTCCGACGACAGCTTCGCCGCCGAGGTCCAGAAGAAGGGCGAGCGCCTGCGCAAGCGCCTTCGCGAGATCGCGCTCGCCAACCGCAGCGTGGTCAAGGGCGTCAAGGGCCGCGGCATGATGTGCGGCCTGGACGTGGGGTCGTCCAAGATTTCCGACCCCGTCGTCGATGAGGCCTTCAAGCGCGGCCTGATCATCGAGACCAGCGGCGCCCACGACCAGATCCTCAAGGTCCTGGCCCCGCTCAATATCACTGAGGCCGACCTCGACGCCGGCCTCGACATTCTTGCCGACTGTGTCGCCGAGGTTGCTGAGCGCCAGGCGCTCGGCTCGGCGGCCTAAGGAGTATCAGTAATGATCGTACGCGACCTGCACGAAGCCGAGCAGACCCGCCGCCGGGTGGTCACCAAGGGCTGGGAGAGCACCCGGCTGCTGCTGAAGGAGGACCAGATGGGTTTCTCCTTCCACATGACCACCATCTACGCCGGTTCTGAGCTGCCCATGCATTATCAGAACCACCTGGAGTCGGTTTACTGCGTCTCCGGCGAGGGCTCGATCGAGGACATCGCCACCGGTGAGGTCCATCAGATCAAGCCCGGCGTCATGTACGCCCTGGACAAGCACGACAAGCACATCCTGCGGGCCAAGTCCGAGATGAAGATGGCGTGCGTGTTCAACCCGCCCCTCAACGGGCTGGAAGTTCATGACGAGACCGGCGCCTACCCGCTGGAAGCCGAGACCGTCTGAGGCGGGCCCGGGCGGCGTGACGCCGCCCTTGACCCCCACCCTTTGACTTGATGGAGCCTCCGACCCGCCCCCCGAGGGGGCCGGTCAGGAGCCCCGAGGCGGAAGGAGCCTTTCATGACCGATCTCTACCCCTCGCGGGTCGCCGACCAGCCGCAGTGGCTGGCGCGCAAGGACCCCGTGATCCACAGCGACTGGCACTCGGAATCGCCGCTCAGCCAGGCGCAGCACGACGCCTTCGAGCGCGACGGCTTCTTGGTTCTGGAAAACGTCTTCGAAGCCGACGAAATCGCCACGCTACAGGCTGAAATGAACCGCCTGCGCGGCATTCCCGCCACCCTGGATCCGCAGACCATCGTCGCCGAACCGTCCTCGGGCGCCCTGCGCTCGATCTTCGCGGTTCACCAGCAGAGCGCCCTGCTCGGGCGGCTGGCCGCCGACGAGCGCCTGGTGGCGATCGCCAACCACATCCTGGGCGATGAGGTCTACCTCCATCAGACCCGGCTGAACTACAAGCCCGGCTTCGACGGCAAGGAGTTCTACTGGCACTCCGACTTCGAGACCTGGCACACCGAGGACGGCATGCCGCGCATGCGCGCCATCTCCATGTCGGTCCAGCTCGTCGATAATTTCGAGTTCAACGGGCCGCTGATGCTGATGCCCGGCTCGCACAAGACCTTCGTCACCTGCGTCGGCGAGACGCCGGAGGACCACTACAAGGAGTCCCTGCGCAAGCAGGAGTACGGGGTGCCCGACCGTGACAGCCTGGCCAAGCTGGCCGAGCAGCACGGCATCGTCGCGCCGACGGGCCCCGCCGGCTCGGTGGTGATCTTCGACTGCAACACGATGCACGGGTCCAACGGCAACATCACGCCGTACCCGCGGGCCAACGCCTTCATGGTTTACAACGCCTGGGCCAACCGCCTTGAAAAGCCCTTCGGGGCCGAACGCCCGCGTCCGGAATTCATCGGCGCGCGGGAGCATACGCAACGGCTGGTTCCCGTCTCCGGAAGCCTGGCCCAACAGGTGAGGGCGGCCTGATGAGCGGACATACAGTCGAGAAAATCGGCGGCACCTCGATCTCCAACACCGATGCGGTGATGGCCAATATCCTGGTGGGCGACCGCAAGGGGGACGACCTCTATGGCCGCATCTTCGTGGTGTCGGCCTATGCGGGCATCACCAACCAGCTCCTGGAACACAAGAAGACCGGGAGGCCCGGCGTCTACGCCCTGTTCGCCGGGGCCTCGGCCCTGGAGGCTTCGGCCTGGCTCGACGCCATGGCCCGTCTGCAGGCCGAGATGCTGAAGATCAACGCTGACCGGTTCGGCGACGGCGAGGATCGGCAGACCGCCGACGCCTTTATCCTGGCGCGGATCGAGGACGCCCGCTCGGCGCTCAGCGACCTGCAGCGTCTGTGCGCCCATGGCCACTTCCGGCTGGACACCCAGCTGGGCGCGGCCCGCGAGATGCTGGCCTCCCTCGGCGAGGCCCACAGCGCCCACAACCTGACCCTGGAGCTGCGCCGGCGCGGTGTGAACGCCCGCTTCGTGGACCTCACCGCCTGGCACGACAAGCGGCCGCTCACCCTGGACGAACGGATCCAGGACGCCTTCGCCGAGGTGGATGTCGCCCGTGAACTGCCCATCGCCACCGGCTTCGCCCAGCGCCGCGAAGGCCTGATGAAGGAGTTTGGCCGGGGCTACAGCGAGGTGGTGTTCAGCCGCATCGCCGTCCTGACCGGCGCCTCTGAAGCCATCATCCACAAGGAGTTCCACCTCTCCAGCGCCGACCCCAACCTGGTGGGCGCCGAGGCGGTGCGGAAGATCGGCCGGACCAATTACGACGTGGCCGACCAGCTGGCCAATCTGGGCATGGAAGCCATCCACCCCCGGGCCGCCCGGGGCCTGCGCCACGCCGGTATCCCCTTGATCGTAAAGAATACTTTCGAGCCCGAGGACCAGGGCACGTCGATCTGCGGGGAGTTCGTCTCCGAAACCCCGCGGGTGGAGATCATCGCCGGCATGAAGGGGGTCACCACCCTGGAGCTGCTGGAGCAGGACATGGTGGGGGTGAAGGGCTATGACGCGGGAATCCTTGAGGTTCTGTCGCGCCACGACGTGCGGATCGTCTCCAAGGCGTCCAACGCCAACACCATCACCCACCACCTGGACGCCAATCCCAAGCAGGTGAAACGGGTCATCTCGGACCTCGAAGAGATGTTCCCAAATGCGGCCATTTCGACCCGAAAAGTGGCCATTGTTGCGGTTATTGGCAGCGATTTGAACGTGCCCGGACTGACCAGTCGGGCGACGCTGGCGCTGGGCGAAGGCGGGGTCGAGGTGCTCGGCCTGCAGCAGTTGTCCCGCCGGGTCGATATTCAGTTCGTCGTGTCCGAAGAGAGTTACGGCGCGGCCGTCACCGCCCTGCACCGACGGCTGGTGGAGGAGGACGGGGCGCTCGCCCGACCTCTTCGCAGCGCCGCCTGAAGACCATTTTACGCCCGCGGCGCCAGCGCCGCGGGCCTTTCACATTTTTGATCTGACCCTTTTCGACCCGAGGCCCGCGCCATGACCATGATCGTATTTCTGCTCTGTCTGGCCGGCTTCGTGGCCATCGGCCTGGCCTCGGTGAGCAAGGCCAAGGCCTCCAAGAGCGACTACTACCTGGCCAGCAGCAGCGTGCGGCCGGCCATGGCCGGGCTGTCGGCGGTGGCGACCAATAACTCCGGCTACATGTTCATCGGGGTGATCGGCTTCACCTACGCCACGGGGCTGGCGGCCATCTGGCTGATGGTCGGCTGGATCCTCGGCGACTTCCTGGCCTCCCTGTTCATCCACCGCCGTCTGCGCGAGGTGACGGAGAGCTCCGGGCAGGTGTCCTTCGGCGCGGTCGTGGCGAAGTGGTCGGGGCAGGACTTCGGCCTGTGGCGCAAGATCGCCGCGGTGATCGCCGTCATCTTCCTGGGCGCCTATGCGGCGGCCCAGATCGCCGCCGGCGGTAAGGCCCTGCAGGGGGTTCTGGGCTGGAGCCCGCAGACCGGCGCCATCATCTCGGCGGTGCTCATCCTCGCCTACAGCGCCTTTGGCGGCATCCGGGCCTCGATCTGGACCGATGCGGCCCAGTCCATCGTCATGGTCTTCGCCATGAGCCTCCTGCTGTTCGTGGCGGTGGCCGGGCGGGGCGGGATCGACGCGACCTATCTGGAGATGGCCGCCATCCCCGGCTATCTCAACCTCTTCCCCGACGACCTGCTGTTCCCCGGCCTTCTGGGGATGGCGCTGTTCGTCCTCGGCTGGATGTTCGCCGGCCTCAGCGTCATCGGCCAGCCCCACGTCATGGTCCGCTTCATGGCCCTCAAAGAGCCCAGCGACATGGCCGCGGCCCGGGGCTGGTACTATGGCTATTTCACCCTGTTCTACCTGCTGGCCACGGGCGTCGGCCTGATGTCCCGGCTCTATCTGCCAGACCTGGGCGCCCTGGACCCCGAGCTCGCCCTGCCGACCATGGCCGTCGAGCTGCTGCCGGCCGCCCTGGTCGGCGTGATCCTGGCCGGCATCTTCGCGGCCACCATGTCGACGGCGGACTCGCTCGTCCTGGCCTGCTCGGCGGCGATCACCAGCGACCTGGCCGGCGGTCGGATCCAGAAGGCCTGGGTGATGAAGATGGTCACCGCAGCCGTCACGCTCATGGCCCTGATGTTCGCCCTGAGCGGGTCGCGCAGCGTCTTCAGCCTGGTGATCCTGGCCTGGTCGACCCTGGCCTGCGCCTTCGGACCGCTGATGATCGTCCAGGCCCTGGGACGTCGTCTCAACCAGCCCACGGCCATCGCCCTGATGCTGGGCGGGGTGGCCATCGCCTTCGCCTGGCGGATGCAGGGCTGGCACGACCAGGTCTATGAAGGCCTGCCGGGCATCCTGATCCCGACCCTCATCGGCCTGGCCATCAGCCACAAGGCGCCGGCTAGAACCCAAGCCGCCGCCGCGTCCGCCGATCCTGCTGGCGAGCCCGCGGCCGCGCCGGTCTCCCGCGCCTAACGGCCTCTCCGCGGCGGCTTGAGATTGACGCCGCCGCCGGGTCCGGCCCATGACAGGGGCTGAAAAAGAGGCGGGCCCTGCCGGTCGCCGACCAGACCCGACCCTAGAGGCCGGGCTGGCCGCGCGTATGTTCGGGGCGCCGGACATAACAGCGGAGGACCACCCATGCGCCTGGCCAAACCCCGGATCGAGCCGCTGGCCGACAAGGATATGGACGCCGACCAGCGCGAGCTGCTGGCGCCCATGGCCGAGCGCGGCCGGGTGATCAACATCTTCCGCACCCTGGTGCGCGAGCCCAAGGCGATGAAGGGCTTCATGGGCTGGGGCAACTACATCCTGTCGCGCCGCAACGGCCTGCCGGCCCGGGAGCGGGAGATCGTCATCCTGCGCATCGGCTATCTGTGCCGCTCGGGCTATGAGTGGACCCAGCATGTGCCCATCGGCAAGCAGGCGGGCCTGACCGATGAGGAGGTCGCCCGCATCAAGGCCGGCCCGGACGCGCCGGGCTGGAGCGCGGCTGATGCGGCCCTGATCCGGGCGGCCGACGAGCTGCACCACGACCAGTTCATCACCGACGCCACCTGGAAGGCGCTGGACGCCCATTTCAGCGACAAGCAGAAGATGGACGTGGTGTTCTCGGCTGGTCAGTACACCCAGGTCTCGATGATGCTGAACAGCTTCGGGGTCCAGCTGGACGAGGGCCAGACCCTCGATCCTGACCTGAAGGGCTTCTGATGGCCCGGCTTGAGGGCAAGACCGCCGTCGTCTGCGGGGCTGGCCAGACCCCGGGTCAGACCATCGGCAATGGCCGCGCCATGGCCATCCTGTTCGCCCGCGAAGGCGCCAAGGTCCTCTGTGTCGACCGGGTGGCCGAGCGGGCCCAGGAGACGGTGGACCTGATCGCCGCCGAGGGCGGGCAGGCCGAGGCCTTCGCGGCCAATATCGCCAAGGCTGACGGGGCGGCCGCCGTGATCGCCAAGGCGACCGAGGTCCTGGGGCGCATCGACATCCTGGTGAACAATGTCGGGATCGGCGGCGGCGACGGCCCGGCTCACAAGGTCGAGGAGGACGCCTTCGACCGTATCCTGAGCGTCAATCTGAAGGGCGCCTGGCTGACCAGCAAGGCGGCCATCCCGGTGATGCGGGAGCAGGGCGGCGGCGCCATCGTCAATATCTCGTCCCTGGCCTCGATCGCCGGGGGGACCCAGGTGGCCTACGAGGTTTCCAAGGCGGCCATGAACCGGCTGACCACCAGCATCGCCCAGTCCAACGCCAAATACGGGGTGCGCTGCAACGCCATCCTGCCGGGCCTGATGGACACGCCGATGGCGGTGGCGGGCATCGCCCAGGCCACCGGCCAGGATGAGGAAGCCGTCCGCCAGGCCAGAGGCGCCCGGGTGCCCCTGCGGGCCAAGATGGGCACGGCCTGGGACACGGCCTATGCCGCCCTGTTCCTGGCCAGTGACGAGGCTGCCTTCATTACGGGCGTCCTGCTGCCGGTGGACGGCGGCATGTCCAGCCGGATCGGCTGACCCGATTTTCTATCCATTACTTCTCAGGAGCGTGTTTTGAAGAACCTGTTCAGCGTCGAGGGCAAGGTCGTCCTCGTGACCGGCGGCAGCCGCGGCATCGGCGAGATGATCGCCCGCGGCTATGTGGAGAACGGCGCCAAGGTCTACATCTCCTCGCGCAAAGCCGAGGTCTGCGACCGGGTGGCCGATGAGCTGTCGGAATACGGGACCTGCATCTCGCTGCCCTTCGACCTGGGCGGCATGGCCGGCATCGAGGGCCTGGCGAACGCCGTCAAGGAACGCGAGAGCCGCCTGGACGTGCTGGTGAACAACGCCGGCGCCACCTGGGGCGCACCCATCGACGAGTATCCGGAAGACGGCTGGGACAAGACCGTCGACCTGAACGTCAAGTCGATCTTCTTCCTGACCCAGAAGCTGCTGCCCCTGCTGCGGGCGGGCGCCACCGCCGAGAACCCGGGTCGGGTGATCAATATCGCCTCGGTGAACGGCATCGAGCCGCCGACGCTGGAGACCTACGCCTATTCCACATCCAAGGCCGGCTGCATCATGCTGACCCGCCACCTGGCCAAGCGCCTCGCGCCCGAGCACATCCTAGTCAACGCGATTGCGCCGGGGCCCTTCCCGTCGAAGATGATGGCCGCGACGCTGGCCCAGGCCGGCGACGCCATCGCCAAGAGCAATCCCCGCGGCCGGATCGGACAGCCCGAGGACATCGCCGGCGTGGCCATCTTCCTCAGCAGCCGGGCCTCGGCCTACACGACGGGCGCCGTGGTGCCCTGCGACGGCGGTTCAGCCGAGTTCTAGAGCCTGAAGCGATCAGACCGACCCGTCTGATCGCTGAAGCAGGCTCTAGATTCCAAGCCTTGAGCGCGTTTTGTCCGATAACCGGGTCCCACTTATCGGAACGCGCTCTGCCACCTCAGGAATAGCCGCGCGCGGCGATGTAGGCGTCCAGCTGCTGGACGCGCGCGGCGTCCGAGGGGTGGGTGGAGAGAATGGCCGGGACCGATGAGCCGCCTCGCGCGGCCATACGCCGCCACAGCTCCACCCCGCGCCGGGCGCTGAAGCCGGCCCGCACCATCAGGTCGAGGCCGATGCGGTCAGCCTCCAGCTCGTGCTGGCGGGAATAGGGGTTGAGCACGGCCACCTGCAGGGCCGGGCCCGCATAGCGCCCCAGCGTCTGAGCCAGGCCGCTGTCGGCGTTCTGGGTCGCCGCGCCCACCAGGCTTGCGCCCACCTGGGCCAGGGCCGACTGGGAGTAGCGCTCGGCCGCATGGTTGGCCATGACGTGGGCCACCTCATGGCCCAGGACCGCGGCCAGCTCGTCGTCATTGGCGACAAAGTTCATCATGCCGGTGGTCACGCCGACCTTGCCGCCGGGCAGGACGAAGGCGTTGACCGACTTGTCCTCGAACACCGCGTATTCCCAGGCCTGATTGCGCAGGGTGGTGGCCGCGACGATCTGGCCGCCGATGCGGCGAAGCCGGGCGTTGGCCGCGGCGTCATTGGACACCTTCGAGGTCTGCTTCATCTGGGCCCAGGCCTGCGCGCCTTGCTGCGACAGGGCGCCAGGATCGACCAGCAGCACCTGCTGGCGCCCCAGTTCCTCGCTGTAGGAGCAGGCGGCCAGGCCGGCCGGGGCGCTCAGCGCAAGCAGGAGCGCCAGGGTGCGTAGGGCGCGCGGCGCCCGATCAGCGATCATCATCATGGTCGGTCTTCCCTCAATATGGGCGCAGCTTACCGCAGGAACGCGTCAGTCGCGAAACGGCGCCCAGTTGGGGTTTGACGGGAGGCGTGACACGGGTTACCGCTAATAAGAACTAGTCGCAATAAAGGTGTTCGATCATGGCCGATGACGCCGCGGCTCATCCCCGCATGACCACCTCGCCGGAGCCGGCCGCTCTCTCTCACGGCGAGCAGGTGATCCTGGCCGCCCTGCGGCTCTGGGCGGGCCTTCGGCTGTCGGGCGAGGCGCCGCAGCCCTGCGTCCGCCGGCTGATGGGCCAGCAGGTGAGCGACCGGGCCGGGGCCATCTTCGTCGCCCTCATGGAGGCCCTGGAGCGACAGACGCGTCGACCGCTGCAGATCGCCTGCGGGGCCTGCGCCGGCTATGGGGAAGATGAGCAGAGGCTGATCGTGGCCTGTGGCGTGGCCCGGGTCGACATGCGGACCGCTCGAGCCCTGCTGGCGCCTCTTGTGAGCCAGCCGGAGCCGGTGGCCATCTTCGCCCGCGCCCTGAACATGGTCCTCGCCCATGAAGGGCTGGCGCTGCCGGCGCGGCTGGGGAGCGGGCATCTGACGCCCTGCGGCCGCCCGGCCGGCGCAACCCTGCACTGAAGATCTCGCCCCTGCGGCGCCTCGACCGGGAACGCCCAACGGCCCATCGCGTTCTCAAGCTCAAGCTTGGAGACGACAATGCTCAAATGGGCCGGGATCTTTCTACTCGTGATGATCGCCGCGGCGATCCTGGGGCTCTTGATCGAGGCGGTGCGGATCATCGCCTGGGGTCTGTTCCTGGTCTGCCTCGTGGGCTTCTTCCTGACGGGCGGGTTCAAGTTCCTGACCCGCGGACGCGGCGACTGACCCCGCCCGCGGGTGGCGTCTATTCGCGGGTGTAGTCGGCCGGGATGACCGGGTCTGATCCCGCCTTGCCCCACAGCACGATCTCATTGCCCCAGGGGTCGCGGAAGGCGTGGTTGAAGCCGTTGAATTCCGACCAGTAGTGGTTGCGCCAAAGGATGGTCGCGCCGCGCTTCTCGGCTTCGCCCAGGATGCGCTCTGGGGTGTCGTCGTCGCTGATCAGAATCCAGATCCGGGGCTTGCGGCCCTCGACGCTGGCGCTGCGGGGCTCGACGCCGGCGGTCTCGGGATGGGGGCGGGCGTTGGCGGTCTTGAAGATGCCCAGGTGCAGGTTGCCGATCTCGCTGTCGGAACCGTCGGGATTGCGGAACTGGCCGCCAGGCACCATCCGGTGATAGAGGCCCTCGGGCCGGGCGTCGTTGCGCCAGCCGAACACCTCGGCATAGAAGGCGCCGGCGGCGGCCGGATCATCGGCGGCCAGATCGACAAAGATCAGGGTGTTGGGATAGCCCACGCAAAACTCCTCTCATGCTTTGGGCCGGCGGACGGCCCGGGCGGACCCTAGGGAGGGCGGCGCCCGAGTTCTTGTCCCGTAGCGCACGAGACCTTGTCTGAGCGCGTCCCGCCTAGAGGTTGGGCGTCTTTCTGAAATTTTACTGGAAATGTGCAACTGGACTGGTCAGAGGAGCCTCCATCCGGACACTCTGGTTCCGACACCCGCCACCATCGCCAAGGAGACCCCGTGCAGGACCTCGCCGACCCGATTCTCGACCAGCTGTTCCGCCAGGCCCGCAGCCACAACGCCTGGTCCGACACTCCCATCGACGACGCGGTTCTGGAGCGGCTCTATGATCTGCTGAAGTGGGGGCCGACCTCGGCCAATTGCGGGCCGGGGCGGTTCGTCTTCGTCCGCTCGCCGGAGGCCAAGGAACGGCTCGCGCCGCATCTCTCCCGGGCCAATCGGGAAAAGACCATGGCCGCCCCGGTCTGCGTGATCGTGGCCTATGATCTGGACTTCGCCGAGCAGCTGCCCAGGCTCTTCCCCCACGACCCGAGTGCGCGCCACTGGTTTGGCGACCCGACGGTTCGGTTCGAGACGGCCCTGCGCAATTCCAGCCTGCAGGGCGCCTATCTGATCATGGCCGCCCGCAGCCTGGGTCTGGACTGCGGCCCCATGTCCGGCTTCGACAATGCAGCCCTGGACGAGGCCTTCTTCGCCGGGACCAGCTGGCGATCCAACTTCCTGGTGGCCTTAGGCCAGGGACGACCCGAGGGCGTCTACCCTCGTAATCCGCGCCTCGACTTCAACGAGGCCTGCCAGGTGCTCTGACCGACCGCTGGCCCGGTCTGACATTTCAGACTAGACCAGAGGGTGATCGGCCATGAGAGCCCGGCGTCGGAGGAAGGAACGAGCGTGGTGCGGAGCTTGAGCGTGAACCCCGAGGATGCGGCCAGGAACCACGGACCGGTGAGCATCATCGCCGATTCCGGCGAGTGGTCGCCGGAGCTCCAGAAGGCCCGCGCCTATGAACAGATCCTGCTCGACATCATCCTCGGCGAGCTGCCGCCTGGCGCACGGCTCGACGAACAGACCCTGACCCGCCGCTACAGCACCGGGCTGGCCGGCATCCGCGACGCGCTTGGTCGGCTGGCACTGGAGGGCATGGTGGTTCGCCGCTCCCGGGCCGGCACGACGGTGTCGCCCCTGGATCTGGTGGACCTGCGGGAGGGCTATGAGGCCCGGGCTCTGATCGAGCCGCACTGTGCGGCCATGGCCGCAAAGAACGCGACGGCCGATGAGATCGCTCAGATCGTCTCCACCTTCGATGACGCCGAGCGCGCCGATCGGGAGCAGGACCGCCGGGCCCTGATCGCCATGGACCAGCGGTTCCACGCCCTGATCGCCCGGGCCAGCCGCAACGCCGCCCTGGCCCGGATTCTCATCCCCCTGCAGCACAAGGCCGCCCGGTTCTGGGTCTATTCCATGGGCACGACCACGGAGGAAGAGCGGCTGGCCGACATCTGCCTGCACCGGGCCGTGGCCCAACGGATCGCGGCCCGGGACGCCGAGGGCGCGCGGGCCGGGATGATCCTGGTGCTCGGCACCATGCCCCAGACCGTCAAGCGATCCCTGACCGGCCGGGGGGAGGAGGACGCGCCATCCGCGAGCCCGGAGGCGCCAGCAGCGCCTGCAGGTTGAGCAGCGACCTGGCGCTGATCCGCAGGTGGGCGCCAGGGCGGAAAATCTGAACGCTGGACGGGCGCCTCTGACATTCCAACTGAAATTTCACGAGACATTTTTGACCTGAGGCCGCGGTCGCGAGACTTTCTCCTTCAAGAGGCGCGCGGACGCGGGGATAACCGCCACCCGGCGGAGGGTCCGCGCCCCTCCTGAAGAGGGCGATATGTCAAAGAGACTCATGTTGGTCGCGGGCGCCTCCCTGTCCGCGCTGATTGCAAGTCCAGGCCTGGCCTGGGCGCAGGTTGATATGGTCGACGAGGTCGTGGTCACGGCGCAGGACCGGACTGGCCTGCTGGAGAAGGACCCCAGCGACAGCGTCTTTGGTCTGGACAAGGCGCTGATCGAAACGCCCCGCTCGGCGAGCTTCGCCAGCGACGTGACGCTGGAGCGTTACGGCATCGAGACCATCGACGACCTGACGGCCATTTCGCCGGGCACCTATACGGCCAGCTTCTACGGCGTGGCCGGGGCCCTCAATATCCGCGGCACCCTGGCGGAGAACTATTTCCGCGGCTTCAAGCGGATCGAGAACCGCGGCACCTATTCCACCCCCATCGCCAATGCGGCGCAGATCGAGATCGTGCGCGGTCCGCCGACGCCCATCTATGGGGCCGGCAAGGTGGGCGGCATGCTCAACTTCGTGCCGAAGTCCGGCCGCACCGAGGGCGCCTATATCTCGGAGATCTCCGGTCAGGCGGACTTCACGGTGGGCTCGTACAACCGCAAGGAAGCCTCGGGCCAGATCAGCATTCCCCTGAACTTCGCGGGCCTGGAGGGGGGCTTGAACCTCTATGGCCAGGCGGAGAATTCCGACAGCTTCTATCGCGGGATTTCGCCGCGCCGGGAGATGCTGCAGGCCTCGGTGGACCTGGAGCTGGGCGGCGGCTGGCGCACCGCGTTCGGCGGCATGGCCTTCCACTCCGACGGGGATGTGCAGACGCCGGGTTGGAACCGCCTGACCCAGGACCTGATCGACAATCAGACCTATATCACCGGCCGCGACACCAGCCTGAGCGACGTCAATGGCGACGGCAAGCTGACCCCCAACGAGGTCGGCTTCTATCCCTACGCCTCGGCCCTCTACCTGGCCTATTACGGCTTCCCGCAGAGCGACGCCAACCACACCCTGGATGTGGGGATCGGAACCACCAAGCTCGATCCGCGGACCGTCTATATCAGCGACGCCGACTTCTCGAACTCCTGGACCCGGACGGGCTATTTCGACCTGATCCGTGACTTCGACAACGGCTCGGCGCTGAAGTTCCAGCTCTTCTACGATGAGCTGAAGAACAAGCGGTTCGTCTCCTACGGCTATCCGGCCATGTTCGACTCCCAGGTGGGCGAGGCCCGGGTCACCTATGACTTCGACTATGACGTGGGCATGGTCACCTCGACCTCCTTCATCGGCGCCTCCTACCGGGCCTTCGACGGACGGCGGATGGAGAGCTTCAATTCTGGCCTGATCGCGCTGGACCGGCGGGACATCGCCTTTGGCGCCACGCCCACGGACATCATCGATGATCCCTTCTCGCCCGAGGCCTACGGCCTGCAGTGGGAGAACGACAACAGCTCCACCTGGAGCCAGGCCGGCGTCTTCGTCACCTCCGACATCTTCATCGGCGAACGTCTGAACCTGATCCTGGGCGGTCGCTACGACCACTATGAGGTGGAGGCCGAGGACACCGGCCTCGTCAGCTACCAGCCACCCGGCAAGTTCGAGGACAGCCAGGGCAAGGGGACCTATTCGGCCTCCCTGACCTATCAGTTCGACTTCGGCCTGATGCCCTACATCACCTATGCCGAGACCGCGGCCCTGGAGATGAGCCAGGCCGGCGACATCGCGCCGTCCCTGATCCAGTCGGACGCCTGGCTGTCGGACTCCGACCTGGCCGAGGCCGGGGTGAAGTTCCAGCTCCTGTCGGGCTCCCTGGTGGGGTCGGTGGCCGGCTATCGGCAGAACCGCACCCAGCTGACCGGCGGGCCCAACCCCACCGTGCGGGGCACCCGGGCCAAGGGGGTGGAGGTGGAGGTGCGCTATCTCGCCACCGACAATCTGTCCTTCACCTTCGCGGGCAACACCCAGCGCACCACGGTCAAGGGGCCGGACGCCAGCTTCTCCTACATCCCCTACTACGTGACCGGGGTGGATCCGCTGAACGCCTTTGGCGGCACCTATGTGGTCTGGGAGTTCTCCAGCCTGCCGGGCCGGGGCGGCGACTACGCCTACACCCTGATCCCGCGCACCGTGCTCAGCCTCTATGGCAGCTACACCAGCGACGAGTATGACTGGGGCCAGGTGGGCGGCGTCGTCGGGGCGACCGGGGTCAGCGAGACGTCCCAGACGGTGGAAAATCCGATCACCTATCCGGAATACACCACGGCCAACCTGTCGCTCTTCTATGCGCGGGGCCCGTTCCACGCCTCGCTCAACGTCGATAACGTGTTCGACGAGCTCTTCTTCACCCCGGCGGCGGACTCCTACGCCAACCTGGCGGCCCTGCCTGGCAAGGGCCGCGAGTGGCGGGTGACCCTGAAGCGCTCGTTCTGATCTGGCGCCCGCCGCCTCCGACCGGAGGCGGCGGGACCTTAGTCCTGTGTGGAGGCATGACATGCCCCTGAGCCAATGGCGTCCCTGGGTGCTTCTCGGCGTCTTCAGCCTGCTGCTGTTCCTGATCTCGGCGGCGACCTTCTCGTCGCTGGGGGTGGTGCTGCCGGCCATGGTCGCCGACCAGCAGTGGAGCTGGGCGCAGGCCGGGCTCGGCTTCACCCTGCTGGGCGCCTGCTGCGGCGGCTCGGCCTGGTTCCCGCCGATGATCATCCGCAGGTTCGGGGTGCGTGCGGCCCTGCTGCTGGGCACGGCGGTCATGGCGGCGGGCTTCATCTGCCTCTACCTGACCCCCAGTGTCTGGATCTACTTCCTGGGCACCGCACTCTGCGGGGTGGCCTATCAGCTGATGGCCCTGATCCCGGGCACCCACGTCCTGGCCGCCGTCTTCCAGAAGCGGGCCATGGCCTTTGGCCTCTACTTCACCCTCGGGGGCCTGGGCAGCGTGGCCGGGCCGTGGATGGCGCTGGGCGTCATGGAGGCCACCGGCGGCGCCTGGCGGCCCTTCTGGGCCCTGCAGGCGGTGGCGGCGCTCGCCATTGGCGTCATCTGCTCGCTGCTGATCCCGTCCAGCGCCTGGCTGAAGGAGTCCTCGGAGCACATCGACAGCGCGGTCAAGGCCGAGGCCGAAGCCGCCGCTGCGGCCCCGAGCCCGGCCCCGCTGGCGGTCTATCGCACGGTCCACGACTGGACCCTGAAACAGGCCATGGCCACACCGCAGTTCTACATCCTGGTCTCGGCCTATTTCGTCCATCTGCTCAGCGGGGTGACGGTCTCCAGCCTGTCGGTAGCCCATCTGACGGAGCGAGGCGTCCTCGCCGGCATCGCCGCGGGCATGCTGAGCCTGGAGGGGCTGATGGCCACGGTGGCCCGCCTGGGCGGCGGGTTCATCGGCGACCGCATCGATCCCAAGTGGCTGCTGATGTTCGCCGTCGGCGTCCTGGGGGCCGGTTCGCTGTCGCTCAGCGTCGCCGACACCTATCCGCTGATGATCATCTATGCGGTGGGCACGGGGATTGGCTTTGGCCTCACGTCGCTGGCCGTGACCATCCTGCTGCTCAACTATTATGGGCGGAAGAATAACCTGGAGATCTTCTCCACGGTCTGCCTGGTGGGCGCGCTCTCGGCGCTCGGCCCGCTGATCGGCGGCTCCCTGCGTGACGCGCTGGGCAGCTTCTCCCCCACCTTCCAGCTCTTCGGCGTCGTCGCCGCCGTGGTGTTCGTCGCCTCGCTCTTCATGCGCCCGCCGCAGTGGAAGACCGAGGCGAGCGCCCCGGCCGCGCCCCCTGCCGGCCTTGTCAACGATCCCGTCTGAGGCGTACCCCCATGTTCCAGAAGCCTTCCCCCAACAAGGAATTCGGCGTCTTCCTGCCGGTCGCCAACGGCGGCTGGATCATCTCGGAGACCTCGCCGCCGCTCAACGATCTGTGGGCCCAGAACCGGGCCGCGGCGATCGCCGCCGACGAGGTCGGCATGGACTTCGTCATGTCCATGGGCAAGTGGCGGGGCTTTGGCGGGACCACCAATCACTGGGGCTCTTCGCTGGAGTCGGTGACCATGATGGCCGGCATCGCCGAGGCCACCAAGAATGTGAAGATCTGGGCCACCGTCCATCCGCTGCTGCAGAACCCGGCGGTGACGGCCAAGATGATCTCCACCCTCGATCACATCAGCGGCGGGCGGGCGGGCCTGAATATCGTGGCCGGCGCCTACCGGGCCGAGTTCGACCAGATGGGCATGTGGGACGACAGCCTCGACCACGACGCCCGCTACGCGCTCACCGAGGAATGGACCGCCGTGGTCAAGCGCCTCTGGAAGGAGGAGAGCGTCGACCATGAGGGGCGCTTCTTCACCATGCGTGACTGCCAGTCCTCGCCCCAGCCCCTGTCGCGGCCGCGGCCGCAGCTGATCTGTGCTGGCCAGTCCGACCGGGGTTTCCAGTTCTCGGTGCGCGAGGCCGACATCTGCTTCATCGGCGGCCGCACGGCCGAGGAGCGCCGCGACAACAGCCTGCGGGCCAAGAAGGTCGCCTCCGACCTCGGCAAGTCGATCAAGACCTACGCCATGTGCACCATCGTGCACGGGGAGACCGACGCGAAGGCCGAGGCCATGGTCGAGCACTACAAGACCGGCGTCGACATGGGCGCCATCCTGGAGATGCTGCGCAGCTGGGGCGTGCCGGCCGACAAGCTGGACGTGGTGGCCAAGCAGCAGGGCGCCTTCATGACCCACACCGCCGTGGGCTCGCCGGCCACCTGCGCCGAACAGGTTCAGGAGTTCGTGGAGTTCGCCCAGCTGGACGGGCTGATGCTGATCTTCCCCAACTATGTGGAAGGCCTGCAGATGTTCGGCGCCGAGATCCTGCCGGGCCTGCGTTCGGCCTTCGCATGAGCGCTCTAGCTGCGCCTGAAGCGGTCACAGACGGGCTGGCGGCCTGGATTACGCCCGCCCGCACCGCCTTGGTGATCATCGACATGCAGGTCGACTTCGCCGCCCCCGAAGGTCGCCTGGGCCAGTGGGGCGTGGACCTGTCCACCGTGCCGCCGGCTTTGGAAAAGGCCGAGGCCCTGGCGGCGGCGGCACGCAAGGTCGGGACGCCGGTGGTCTTTGTCGGGCTCTTCACCCGGCCGGAGACCGACTCCATCTCGTGGCGCGAACGGATGCGCCGCCGGGGCGGCGACCCGGACTCAGATTCCGGCCTCTGCCGGGCGGGTGAGGCGGGCTCGGACTGGTATGGCCCCAAGCCCTTGCCGGGCGAACGGGTGGTGGAGAAGGCTCGCTATTCCGGCTTCCACGATGCGCCGCTCGATGCGGTGCTGAAAGGCCTGGGCGTCGACACCCTGGTGGTGGCCGGCCTGACCACCGAATGCTGCGTGGACTGCACGGTCCGCGACGCCTTCCACCTGGACTATCATGTCTTCGTCGCCTCTGACGCCTGCGCCGCCTATGAGGCGGACGTGCATGAGGCTTCGCTGAAGGCGCTGGAACTGAACTGCGCGATCCTGGTCGAGACCGACCAGGTGATCACCGCCTGGGAGGAGGCCGCGTAATGGCCGATGGATTTCAACTGCCCGGCGCCCAGGCGCCGTTCGCCGTCACCGACGCCGACCGCGCCGCCATCGCCGCGGCGATCAGCGAGACCGAGATCGTCGAGCTGGCCCTGGAGCTGGGCAATATTCCAAGCCCCGCCGGCCACGAGTTCGCCGCCGGCGAGTTCGTCCACGACTGGATGAAGCGCGAGGGCTTCAATCCCCGCCGGGTCGGCGCGACGCCGGAGCGCAACAACATCATCGGGACCTATGGCGGGGCCGGCGAGGGCAAGAACCTGCTGTTCACCGCGCACCTGGACACCGAGGCGCCCACCTGGAACCCCGACCTCGACGCCTACAAGTACCGGCCCGAGACCCTGGACAATCCGGAGTGGGAGAAGTGCTGGCTCCAGGACGGGGTCCTCTATGGCTATCCCATCGCCAACGACCGGGGGCCGATGAGCTGCTTCCTGATCGCGGCCAAGGCCCTGAAGACCGCGGGCTACGACCTGGCCGGCAAGCTCTATCTGACCGCCTGCCCCGGCGAGATCGGGCCTGAGCCCATCGAGGAGCACAAGGGCGTGGCCTATATGGGCAAGGACATCGGCGCCCATTACCTATTCCACCACGGGGGCGTGGCGCCCGACTACGCCATCGCCGCCGAGGGCTGTGACTTCGGCCTCACCTGGGTTGGCTGCGGCTATGCGGTGTTCCGGATCAGGCTGTGGGGGGAGGGCGTGTTCACCCCGCTGCTGACCCAGCCGGAGAAGTCCGGCGACCATCCCAATCCGATCTACCGGCTGGGCGCGCTGACCGACGCGATCCATCAGTGGAGCCGCCAGTACGAGGCCGACAGCGCCTATGAGAGCGCCGGCGGCGTAGCCCTGCCCAAGGCGCAGATCGCTTCGGTGCGCGGGGGCGTTCCCTACGCCTTCGGGGCTGGGACGGAGCTCGTAAACCTCTATCTGGAGGTGGGCCTGAACCCCCGCCAGCGCATCGCTGATCTGCAGCATTCGCTTGAGCGCATGGTGCGGGCCGCAGGGCTCGGCGAGGTGGATATCGAGCCGGTCGTGGTCCGCCACGGCTTCGAGGCCGATGCGGGCGAGGTCGCCCCCCTGGTGGGCGCCGTCGACGCCGCCACCCGTCTGTCCCTGGGCCATCCGGTGCAGCGGGCAGCCCCGGTCTATTCCAGCATGTGGCGCGACCACAACGTGTTCAACATGCAGCGGATTCCGGCCATCACCACCGGCTTCAAGCGCTGGCGGCCGAGCCCGAAGGACCTGACCGACAGCGCGCTGGTCTATGCCCTGACGGCCCTGGCCATCTGCGGTCGGGCCGAGACTGCGGAGGCGCGGTCAGGCCCTGCGCCGGTCTATGGCGACAACCCGTTCGGGAAGTCCTGATGGGACAGGCGACAAGCTTCGGCGACCTTGCGATCAGCGCGCCCTTTGACGCGCCCGCCTGGCGCGCGGCCATGGGCGCCTTCGCCAGCGGCGTGGTCATCGTCACGACGCAAGGGGAGGACGGCCAGCCCGTGGGCACCACGGTCAGCGCGTTTTCCTCGGTCTCGCTGGATCCGCCCCTGCTGCTGGTCTGCCTGGACCACAAGAGCCGCACCCGGGCGGCGGTGAAACGGTCGGGTCACTTCTGCATCAACATCCTGGCCGCCGGTCAGGGGGGGCTGGCCCGCCTGTTCGCCGGCCCCGGCGCCACCGACCGGTTCGCGGGCGTGGCGATCACCCCGGGCGTCCTGGGCGATCCGCAGATCACCGGCGCCCTGGCCAGCATCGACTGTCGGCTGCACTCCCTGCACGCGGCCGGCGACCACGACATCCTGATCGGCCGGGGCCTGAACATCCAGGCGACCCCCGGCGATCCCCTCATCTACAGCCAGGGCCGGTTCCTGGGCCCAGAGGACTAAAGGTCAAAGACCATGGGATACGAAGTTCTGGACGTGAAGCCGATGACCCGCCGGATCGGCGCTGAGGTGTTCGGGCTCGATCTCGGCAAGCCGCTCAGCAACCGACAGACCGCCGAGCTGCGCGAGGCCCTGGCCAGTCATCAGGTGCTGTTCTTCCGCGATCAGGAGATGGACCACGACGCCCACAAGGCGGTCGGCCGATTGTTCGGCGAACTGGCCATCCACTCCGCCATCCCCGGCATCGAGGGCCATCCGGAGATCGTCGCCATCCACGCCGATGCGGACTCCAAGTTCGTGGCCGGCGAGAACTGGCACTCCGACCTGACGTGTGATCCCGAGCCGCCGCTGGGCTCGATCCTCTACATGCCGGTCGTGCCCGAGAGCGGTGGCGACACCGTCTTCGCCTCGATGTACGCGGCCTATGACAGCCTGTCGGAGCGGATGAAGGTCTATCTGGAGGGGCTGCGCGCCGTTCACGACGCCAACCCGGTCTATCAGAAGCTCTTCCCGGACCTGGACCGGAAATACAACCGCTCGGTCCATCCGGTGGTCCGCACCCATCCGGTGACGGGGAAGAAGCTGATCTTCGTCAACCCGTCCTACACCACCCATATCGAGGGCCTGGCCGACGAGGAGAGCGCGGCGATCCTGAACTTCCTCTACGTCCACTGCATGAACCCCAACTACCAGGTCCGCTTCCGCTGGCGCCCCAACTCGGTGGCCTTCTGGGACAACCGCTGCACCTGGCACCAGGCCATCTGGGACTATTTCCCGGATGTGCGGTCAGGGTTCCGGGTCACGGTGGCGGGGGATAAGCCGTTTTGAGGGGGAGGGCGCGCGCCGATTGTCGTTTGCGGGTTGTCTTCGGTGCTCTGTGACGGCAACCTCAGCCGATGGCTGATGAACTTGCTGAACTCGTAGACGATCCAGTTGAGCGGCTAAATGTCGAGTATAAAAGCTGGCTCGACCTAACAGACAAGAAGGTCCCTGCGGACCTCGCCCGCCATATTTCGGCAATCTCTAATTTTGGCGGCGGCTCGATCGTATTCGGAATAAACGACGACGGGACCAGTAGCGGTCCTCCGCCCGCAAGCTTCGCGCTAGACCATGATGCGGTAGCTGCAATTGTTAAAAAATACCTCGAGCCGCCTGTGCACTGTGACGTGATGCGGACGAAGTCAAAGCTCGGCATCGAACATCCCATTATTCAAGTGCCGACCCACGGCCTCACTCCGATATGTGCCAAACGTAATGGTCCTGAGGTCAATGGAAAGATCGTGGGCATACACGCCGGCGTCCACTATCTCCGCAAGCCTGGACCGGAGAGCAGTCCCATTCAAACGGCCGCCGATTGGCGCGACGTGATCCATCGTTGTGCTTTGCATGACCGGAGCGCGATCTTAGCAGCAATCGCTGCCGCTCTATCTGAGCGCGTTCCGCAGCCTAAGCAGGCACAAGAAGATCTGTTGCGGCTGTGGGCAGAAGCTGCAGACAAAGCTTACGCGCAGCGCGCCAACGACCAAAACCTACGTGCTCCAGTCAAAACGTGTCGTATTCAGCTTAGCTATCGGATACTGACCGAAGATTTAGAACGATTGCCGTTCGATAAATTTGAGCATTTGCTTAGTATTGTTGCTTCGGAGGTCGATCAGTATGTCCGCTCTGGCTGGAGCCTATTCTATGTCTTCAATTCTGAGTCGATGTCGCCGAGCTGGGAGAACGACCCCTCGTTTGGGGAAGACGATTTTCTGCAGACTGATTTAGTCCTTCCTGATCGCTCGTTGGGACTGGACTTTTGGCGGGTTACCACAACCGGATTTGCCACGGTCATTAGGGAGTACTGGGAAGACACGGCGGATTTCGGCCGAGTGCCAAAGACGACTCTTGACCCCAAAATTCTGACTAGGACGCTGGGGGAGTTGGTGCGTCACGCGGAAGCGTTCAGCGCGAAGTTCTCGACCCCGTTGCGTGTCGAGTTTCGATGTGAGTGGAAGGGGCTGCGTGGGCGAAAGCTGGCTACCCAAACCGGCCTGCCATTCCACACCCGACAATCTACGGCTGACGCCGTGGTAACATCCGGGTCGTGGCCCGTGATAGATTTAGGCGAGAAGCTCCCCGAGATTGTCGAAGCCCTGGGTGGCCGAGTTGCGCGTGCTCTCGACTGGACTGGGCTCAGTGCTGAGCTCGTTCGCAGCGAACAGGCCAACTGGACCCGCTTATAGCTGACCATCTCATGCCGCCTCTCCCCCTCGAACCCCCCGCCGCAGCCAGCGGCGGCCGCGGCGGGGAGGGGCTGACGGTCAAGGGGATGCCCGTCAGGTCTTGGGGAAGCCGATGCTGGTGGAGAGGCCGGCCCAGTCGCCGATCTCGGTGGTCATCTGGCCCATCTTGCGCATGGCGTAGTGCAGGGCGTCTTCGCCCAGCAGCAGGTGCAGGGGCGCGTCGTCGGCGCCCGCGATCTTGAGGATGGCGGCCGCGGCCCTCGCCGGGTCGCCGCTTTCCTGGCCGGCGTATTGCGCCAGCAGCTTGGGCGCCATGTGGGCGGTGTCGGCATAGTCGGCGATCACCTCGCTCGCGCGGGTCAGCGAGCGGCCGGCATAGTCGGTGCGCAGGCCGCCGGGCGCCACATTGGTGACCTTGATCCCCAGCGGCGCCACCTCCTGGGCCAGGGCCTCGCCCAGGCCTTCCAGGGCGAACTTGCTGGCGCAGTAGATCCCCGTCCCCGACCAGGCGGCCAGGCCGCTGACCGAGGTGATGTTGATCACGTGGCCGCAGCGCCGGGCGCGCATCCCGGGCAGGGCGGCGCGCAGCACGGCCAGGGGGCCGAAGACATTGGCCTCGAACTGGGCGCGGGCCTCATCCAGGCTGGTCTCCTCCACCGCGCCGGTGAGGCCGTAGCCGGCATTGTTGACCAGGATGTCGATCCCGCCGGACAGCGCCTCGGCGCCGGCCACCGCGGCGGCGACGGCGGCCTCATCGGTGACATCGGCGACAAAGCCGTGGGCGTTCGGCCCCAAGGCGGATAAGGCGTCGCGGTCGGCGGCCTTGCGGACCGTGCCGGCCACGATGTCGCCGGCGTCCAGCGCGGCGAGGGCGAGCGCGCGGCCGAGGCCGCCGCTGACGCCGGTGATGAACCAGGTGCGTGTCATGTCAGTAGGGGGCGTCGCCCTTGGCCCACAGGCGATGCATGGTCCGGAAATACTTGGTGTCGTCGTAGAGGGTGCCGGTGTGCAGGGTGCAGCGGTTGTCCCACATGAGGATGTCGCCCACCTGCCACTTGTGGCGGAAGACGAAGGGCTCGCTGGTCATGAACGCCACCAGCTCGTCCACCAGCTCCAGACCCTTGGGGTTCTCCATCCCCACCACCTCGGTCACCGTGCCGGTGGACGGCCACAGCGCCTTGCGGCCATCGGCCGGGTGGGTGCGGATCAGGGGGTGCTCCACGTCGGGATTGTCGCGCTTGAGCTCATCCGACAGCTCCTGGCGGCCGAACTCCCGGGTGGCCATGAAGTGCTGATAGGAGTGGTGCAGGCGTAGGCCGTCCAGCTCCTTCTGGCGCTCGGGCGACAGGGCGTTCCAGGCGGCGCAGCCGTCGGCCAGCAGGGTGTCGGAGCCCTCGGCCGGGACCTCCACGGCATAGAGCATGGTGCACATGACCGGCTGGGCCTTGTAGGAATAGTCGGTGTGCCAGCCGACGCCGTCATTGTGCGCGCCGATCGGTTTGCCATCCACCTCGCGGTTGGAGAGCACGAACACCTTCGGGTGGCCGGGCAGGGTGAACTGCTTCTGGGTGTGGTCCTCGGGCTCGCCGAACAGGGCCACGAACTCCACCAGCTGGGCGGGCGTCATGTCCTGGCCGCGCAGCAGGATGGCGCCGTGCCGGTGGAAGGTGTCGACCACCCCGGCCAGGGTGTCGGCGTCGGCCTGGGCGAGGTCCACATCGAGGATCTCGGCGCCGAAGCCGGGCTTCAGCTCGCGGGTCTTGAGTTGGACGGCGGTGGTCATCGGCGCTGGCTCCGGCTGTGTGGCAACGACCTTAGCCGGGCAGGGGCGCGGCGGTCTTGTCCATCCGCGCACATTTGCTTGCCAGCGCCCGAGCCGGCGGTTGGGCGGCTGATCAGCCCCTGATCACCGCCGCCTGCAAAGGAGGCGATCAGGCGCTTTGACCGCTGGCCGGCCAAGTTCTCGTGCGCGCTGGTGCAAGACCGCCCCCACCGTGGCGCCTACCGTCAAGGCCTCGACCGAACCGGAAGCCGAGGGTCTAAAAGCATGCGCGCGCACCTCCTGAACGACGCCTTCTTCGACGGGCTGTCCACCTCCATGGAGGGGTTTGAGACCGCCGAGACCCTGCCGCCGGCCTGCTACGTCGACGCCGGCTTCTATGAGTTCGAGAAGGAGGCGGTGTTCAACCACGAATGGCTCTGCGTGGGCCGCGAGTCCTGGGTGATGACGCCCGGGGACTATTTCACCACCTCGATCATCGGCGAGCCCATCGTGGTGGCCCGCACGCGCAAGAACGAGCTGGTGGCCATGAGTTCGGTCTGCCAACACCGGGCCATGCTGGTGGCCGAGGGCCACGGCAACACCCGCGGCTTCGTCTGCCCCTACCATCACTGGACCTATGGCCTGGACGGCAAGCTGGTGAATGCGCCGGCCATGGAGCAGACCTGCGGCTTCGACAAGAAGAAGGTCGCCCTGCCGAGGTTCAAGGTCGAGGTGTGGCTGGGCTTCGTCTTCGTGAATTTCGACCTGGACGCCGCCCCGCTGGCGCCGCGCCTGACCGAGATCGAGGCCGCCCTGGCCGGCTACGACCTCTCCCATGCCGAGGGACCCCGGCCCGACCCCGCCGCCAAGCTCCCCTGGAACTGGAAGGTGATGTTCGAGAACAACAATGACGGCTACCACGCCAGCCGTCTGCACCAGGGGCCGCTGCACGACTTCGTCCCCAGCGCCCAGTCGGTCTTTCCCGAAGCCGCCGAAGGCGCGGCCGGCTATCTGCGGTTCAACGGCACCCTGCATCCCGACGCCAGCTTCAACGTGACGCAAAAGGCCCTGCTGCCGGTCTTCCCCAAGCTGACCGAGGTGGACCGCAGCCGGATGACCTTCGCCAACATCCCGCCGACCCTGTCCCTGGTGGTGACCAGCGACATGGTGATCTATCTGATCGTCCGGGCCGACGGGCCTGAAACCCATGAGATGGACACCGGCCTCCTGTTTGCGCCCGGCGCCATGCAGGACCCGGCGTTTGAGCACAAGCTGGCCATGAACATGGCCGCGGCCAGCGCCATCATCGCCCAGGACCTGCATGTGGACGGCCTGGTGCAGGCGGGCCTGCGCTCACGCTTCGCCATCCGGGGCCGCTATTCCTGGCAGGAGGGCGCCCAGATCGCCTTCAACCGCTGGCTGACGCCGCGCTATCAGCAGACCTGGAAGGCGATGAGCGCCGACGCCCGGCCCCGCGCCGAGGTCCCGGCATGAGCGGGCCGGCCGAACGCCTGCCGGTGGTCTTCTTCGGCCACGGCAGCCCGATGATCGCCATCGAGACCAACGACACCACCGCGGCCTGGGGGGCGATTGGGGAGTCGATCGGCAAGCCCAGGGCCATCCTGTGCGTCTCCGCCCACTGGCTGACCCGCGGGGTGGGCGTCACCGCCATGGCCCAGCCGCGGACCATCCACGACTTCGGCGCGTCCTTCCCCCAGGCCCTGTTCAACGTCCAGTACCCCGCGCCCGGCGATCCGGCCCTGGCGCGGCGCGTGGCCGAGCTGCTGGCGCCCTTGCCCGTGGCGCAGGACGAGGGCTGGGGCCTGGATCACGGGACCTGGTCGGTGCTGTGCAAGGCCTATCCCAAGGCCGACGTGCCGGTGGTGCAGCTGTCGATGGACGCCAGCAAGCCACCGGCCTGGCACTATGAGATGGGCCGCAAGCTCGCCCCCCTGCGCGACGAAGGCGTGCTGATCGTCGCCACCGGCAACATTGTCCACAACCTGCCGGCCATGGACTGGGGCGCCCGCCACCGCCCGGCCTTCGACTGGGCCGCAGCCTTCAACGACCACATCAAGGCCGCCATCGCTCAGGACGAGCCGCAAGTGGCGGTGGCCTATGAGGCGTTCGGCGAGGCGGCCAGCCGTTCGGTGCCGACGCCCGACCACTACTGGCCGCTGCTCTATGCACTGGGCGCCCGGATGCCCTGCGACCGCGCCGTCTTCGGCCCCGACCACATCGAGCACGGCTCGCTCAGCATGACCACGGTGATGCTCGACAGCCGCCCGGCCGCCCAGGCCGCCTGATCCCACGACATTCCAAGGACGTCCCATGGCCTTTATCTGCGAGCCGACCGAGACCCGGGCCGACACCCTGCCGGGCGCCCTGCACACCCTGAACGCCACGTCCAAGACCGTGCATTGGGGCTATTTCGATCCCGCACGGGGCCCGGCCCTGAGGATCAAGAGCGGCGACCTGGTGCAGGCCGAGGCCATCACCCACCATGCGGGCGATGATCCCGAACTGATGATGGACGAGGCGGTCACCGCCATCTTCCGCGAGATTCCCGAGGCTGACCGCAATCCCGGCGTCCACATCATGACGGGGCCCATCCATGTGGAAGGCGCCGAGCCTGGCGACATGCTGGAGGTGCGCTATCTGCGCATGGTCCCGCGCTGCAATTACGGCTCCAACCTCGCCGCCAACTGGGGTCACCTCTATGACGAGTTCGACCAGAAGGAGCGGGTGACCATCTATGAGCTGGACGCCAACGCCCAGACCGCCAGCGCGCTCTATGCCTACGACTTTCCCGGCAAGTATCTGACGCCCGGAACCATCACCAACTGTCCGGTCTGCGACCGCCAGGGCGCGTTGCCCGGCGTTAGGGTGCCCGTGCGGCCGCACCTGGGTACGGCCGGCGTCGCGCCCAATGTGAATGGCCGGGTCAGCACCATTCCGCCAGGTCTGCACGGTGGCAATATCGACAACTGGCGCATCGGCGCAGGCGCGACCATGTACTACCCCGTGCAGGTGGATGGCGCCCTGTTCTCCATTGGCGATCCCCATGTCAGCCAGGGCGACGGAGAGATCAGCGGCACGGCCATCGAGGCCTCGCTGAACGTCCTGATGCAGATCGTCCTGCGCAAGGATTTCACCTTTCCGTCGCCGCTCCTGGAGACGCCGAACTGGTGGATTGTCCATGGCTTCGATCCGGATCTTAACCGCGCCATGAAGAACGCCTCCCTCGACATGCTGGGCCTGCTCACCGAGCAGCAGGGCCTGTCGCGCAACGACGCCTATTCCCTGATGAGCGTGGCCGCCGACTTCTCCATCACCCAGGTGGTCGACGGCACCCAGGGCATCCATGTGCGCATTCCCCGCGGCATCTTCCCGGCCAAGGGCAGCGTGCGTGACCCGACCTAGGCGCCGACCTTGAAGGCCTGGCAGTTCACCACCGACGCCTATCTGAAGCCGGAGCGCCGGGACGCCTGGCGCGAGGCCATGGAGCGGCTGCGCCTGCCCGTGGGCGACCTGCCAGCAGAAGGCGCCTTCCATGCCCAGGTCTCCAGCCTGACCTCGCCCATGGGGGTGGAGTTTTCGGTGGTGGCCTCGACGCCGCAGGAGATTTCCGGCCGCAATCCCCACCAGCCCGCCGCCATCTGGATGGCTGTCCTGCTGGAGGGGGAGGCGACGCTGCTAGACGGGGTCCGCGAGATTCCCATGGCGGCCGGTGACATCGTCTATGGCCCGACGGGGCACGCCGCAGGGCTAAGATTGGAGACCCGGTTCCGCCTGCTGTTCATCACCGCGCCGCGGGTGGCCCTGGACCACCGGCTGCTGGCGCCCTCGGCCCTGCGCCTCGGACATCTGGCGGCAGGGCAGGGGATTAATCACGTCTTTTCAGGCCTGTTGCGAGCGACTGCTGAATCTCTGGATGAGCTGACCTCCGATCAGCTTCGTCCCGTCGAACTGGCGCTCACCGAATTCCTGGTCGCCTGTCTGGCCCAGGATGGCGGGGCGGCCGCGCGGGGTGGGGCGGAAGGCGCCCGCGCCGTCCAGATGCACCGGGTCCGCCAGACCATCGAGGTGCTGCTGGCCGAGCCGGAGCTCACCCTGCGCCGGGTGGCCGATGAGGACGGGGTCTCGCCGCGTTATCTGCAGAAGCTGTTCGCCGGCCAGGGGCAGAGCTTCACCGGCTATGTGCGCGGCCGCAGGCTGGAGCGCTGCCGCGCCGATCTCGCCAGCCCGGCCTGCGCCCAGCTCTCGATCTCGGAAATCTGCTTCCGCTGGGGCTTCAACGGCTCGGCTCATTTCAGCCGGGCCTTCCGCAGCGCCTATGGCAAGTCCCCCCGGGAGTACCGCCGCGCCGCCATCGGTGAGGCCGCTGCGGACTAGGGATGATCAGGTCGTCGCCAGCAGCACCTCGACCTCGGCGGCGGTGGGCATGGAGGCCGCGGCCCCAGCCCGGGTGACCGACAGGGCGGCCGCGGCGTTGGCGAAGGCCATGGCGGCTGGCAGAGCGCGGCCCCGGTCCAGGCCCGCGGCCAGCGCGCCGCAGAAGCAGTCGCCGGCCCCGGTGGTGTCCACCGCCTGCTGGCGCAGGCCCGCCACCCGAAACACCTCGTCTCCCCGCACCGCAACGGCGCCTGCAGCGCCCAGGGTGGCCAGCACCGTCTGACCGTACCGGGCAAGCGACCGCGCTGCGGCGATGGCGGCTTCAGGGTCGGCCGGCTCGGCGTCCAGGCCCGCAAAGCTCGCCAGCTCGGTCTCGTTGAGGATCAGCATGTCGGCCAGGGCAAGCAGCGGCGCGCCGTCTAAAAGGGCCGGGGCGGTGTTGAGGATCTTCAGGGCGCCTGCGGCTTCTGGTCGGGTGAAGATGGTCTCGATGGCCGCCAGAGTGGCCTCGAACTGGGTGAGGATCACGCCGGCCCTGCCGAGGTCAGCGGCGCTCGCCGCGTCCGCGCCATAGAGGGCGTTGGCCCCGGCGGCGACCACAATCATGTTTCGCGCGGCGTCATCGACGGTGATGAAGGCCTGACCAGTGGGCGCCGATGGCTCGCGGCGAACGCCGCCGATATCCACGCCTGCGTGGGCCAGAAAGTCCAACATGACGTCGCCGGCGCCATCCTGGCCGACGGCGCCCAGCAAGCGCACCTGCGCGCCCAGGCGGGCGGCGGCCACGGCCTGGTTGGCGCCCTTGCCGCCGGGAAACTGGGCGAGACTTCGGCTGGCGACGGTCTCGCCGGGACGGGGCAGAACGGCCGCCTGCGCCACATGGTCCAGATTGACGCCGCCCAGGACGCACACGCTCATGGGACGACTCCCCGCCAATGACCCAGGGCTACCGACCTAGGACATTTGGTCTGAAATGTCAGCGGGCGTGGTGGCGTCAGATCGCCTTGGCGTGCCGCTGGGCGTCCGGCGCCAGATAGGCGTCGAACAGGGCGCAGATCGAGCGCACCAGCATCCGGCCGCGGGGGGTGATGCTCAGCATCTGACCGTCCCAGGTCGCCAGGCCGTCCTGCTGGAAGTCGTGCAGCCGGGCGATGGCGTCGTGCAGATCGGCGAGCTTGCGCCCATGCCGCTCGCAGGCGGCGACGAGATCCACGGCGAAGTCGCACATCAGCCGCTCGATGATGTCGGCGCGGAAGCGGTCTTCGTCGGTGACCGCCACGCCGCGCGCGATGGGCAGCTTGCCGTCGGCGACCGCATGGCGCCAGCCCAGCTCGGCGGTGATGTTCTGCACATAGCCGCCGGGCGTCGTGCCAATGGCCGAGGCGCCGAGGCCGAGCAGGGTGCCGGCCGCATCAGTAGTGTAGCCCTGGAAATTGCGATGCAGGGTCCCCTCGGCGGCGGCTTTTGCCAGGGTGTCCCCGGGCAGGGCGAAGTGGTCGAGGCCGATCTGCACGTAGCCCTCGGCCTTCAGCCGCTCGGCGGCGGCCTGGCTCTGCTCCAGCCGCTCGGCGGGGCCTGGCAGGGCGGCCTCGTCGATCAGCTGCTGGTGGGCCTTCATCCAGGGCACATGGGCGTAGCCGAACAGGGCCAGCCGCTCAGGGCGCAGGGTCAGCACCGCGTCCAGGGTAGAAAGCGTGTTGCGGGTCGTCTGGTGGGGCAGGCCGTACATCAGGTCGAGGTTGACCGAGGCGACGCCGGCCTCGCGCAAGGTCGCCACGCACTCGGCGATGTCCTCGAACTTCTCCTGGCGGTTCACCGCGCTCTGGACCTCCGGCGCCAGGTTCTGCACTCCGAGGCTGGCCCGCGACAGGCCGTGATAGGCCGCCGCGCGGATCCAGTCCCGCGACAGGACCGCCGGGTCCAGCTCGGCGGCGATCTCGGCGTCCGGGGCCACGTGGAAGACATGCCGCAGGCCGCCAAAGATGGTGGCCAGCTCCTCGACGCTGAGCATGTTGGGGGTGCCGCCGCCCAGATGGATGTCGCCCACCGACATCTTGCCCGGCAGGGCCTGCTCCAGGGTGGAGAGCTCGCGCATGAGCAGGGTCACATATTCGCTGACCGGCTCATGGCGGTTCACCGCCCGAGTGTTGCAGCCGCAGTACCAGCAGAGCCGGGCGCAGAAGGGGATGTGCAGATAGACCGAGACCGGTGTGGTCACCGGCAGGGCGGCCAGCCAGGCGCGGTAGGTCGCCTCGTTCACCTCCGGAGTGAACTGCACCGCCGTGGGATAGCTGGTGTAGCGGGGGGCGCGGCCATCGTACTTGGCGATCAGCTGCGCGTCGGCGGGGGCGTGGGGATTGTAGAGCACGGTCATCGGGGCATACTCGGCGAAGTTCCGCAGGGCGCTGTGACTCAGGTCGGTGGGGAACAGGTGCGGCTTTTGGCCTATTCGGCGAGGCGTTCCAGCGCATCCCAGCGCGTGACGCGGAAGCGACGGCAGCCGTCGAATTCGACGACCGAGGCACCCTGGAGCTGGGTCAGCATCCGCGACACGGTCTCGATGGTGAGGCCGAGATAGTCGGCCATGTCCTGGCGGCCCATGGGCAGGGCGATCTGCTCGGACCGGTCGCGCTGGGCGAGGTCCATCAGGAAGGAGGCGACCTTTTCGCAGGCGGTCTTGCGGCCCAGCACCAGTAGGTGCTCCTGGGTGCGTTCCAGCTCGCGACGGGTGGCCTGCCACAGCGCGCGGTCCAGGTCCTCGTCGCCGGCGAAGGTCTTCACCGCCGAGCGTTTGACCACCAGCAGGGTGCTGTCGCACAGGGCTTCAGCGGAGAAGCGGTGCAGGTCGCCGGTCTCCAGACCCACCAGATCGCCGGGATAGTAGAAGCTGCCCACCTGCCGGCGGCCGTCGCTCAGCAGCCGGGTGGTTCGCACGGCGCCGGAGACGACGATATAGAGCAGGTCCGCCTCTTCATCCTGGCAGAAGATCTCCTCGTCCTTGGCGAAGGTCATCCGCAGACCGAGGCGTTCCATCACCTGGGCGATGGCCGGGGTGGCGAGGGGAGCGTCGGGGGCGTAGGCGAGGGTCATGGCGGGGGTCCTTGAGCCGATGACCGCATCCTGGCCCGCGCCGCCTTCGCCCGACATTCGGGTCTGCTACCTAAGTAGTTTCCCGGATTTGCGGGGCCAGCCTCTATCTGGCGCCCGATCGCGGGGGCGTCCTTGACCCTGGTCAAGGCGAGGGGGCGACCTGCTGCCGCAGTCTGGCCCGCCAGGAGCGCGACCATGACGAACACCCGAACCGCCCACCGCAAGATCCTGCTGATCAACGGCCACCCGGACCCCCATCCCGACCGGCTCTGCTCGGCCCTGGCCACCGCCTATGGGGAGGGCGCGCAAGCGGCCGGCCACCAGGTCAGGCGCATCGAGGTCGGCGGCCTGTCCCTGCCGCCGATCACCTCCCAGGCCGACTTCTTGGGCCCCGTGACGCCGGAGGTTGAGGACATCCAGGCCGCCGTGCGCGAGGCTGACCATCTGGTGATGATCTATCCCCTGTGGCTGGGGGCCCCGCCGGCGGTGTTCAAGGCCTTCCTCGAGCAGGTGTTTCGCTATGGGCTGGCCCTGGCGGCCCCGGGCGAGGCCAAGGGCGTGAAGGGGCTGCTGGGCGGGCGCTCAGCCCGGGTGGTGGTGACCATGGGCATGCCGGGCTTCATCTTCCGGCTCGTCTTCTTCGCTCATGGCCTGAAGTGCGTCAGCCGCGGGCTGCTGTGGATTTCCGGCGTGCGGCCGGTGCGGGAGATGGCTCTGGGGCCCGCTGAGTCGCCCAGCCCCGCGCGGCGTCTGCGCTGGATCGCCCGAATGCGTCGCCTGGGCGCGGCGGCCGCCTAGAGCCTGACCCGGTCAGGCGGCGTCTCAGAGCGGCAGGATCCGGTGGATGTGGCCGAGCAGAAGATCCCCTAGCAGGGGTTTCTCCACCAGCTGGGCCTGCAGGCGCGCGGCGTGGGCGCGGACGCCCGGCGGCGGATTGCTGGTGATGAGGATGGCCGGCAGGCTGACACCCCGGTCCCTGAGGGTCTGCAATACGTCGAGCCCGGACATGCCCGCGAGGCGGTAGTCGAGGACAAGGCAGGCCTCGGCGTCAGGCAGCGCCTGGGTCACCAGTTCCTCGCCCGTGGCGCAGGCGCGCACCCGGTAGCCCTCAATCTCCAGGAAGAAGGTGAGGGCCCGGCGCAGGGCCGCGTCGTCGTCCAGCAGGACGACCATGGGCGCCGGGCGGATCAAGGTGAGCGAATCAGGAAGCATGGGCCGGGAGATCAGCGGTGTGGAACGTCCACCCTAGGGCCAGGACAAGCCGCGTCCTTGATCCACCGCAAAGGCCGGGGGGCTCCACCCCCGACTAGGATCGGACCAGCAGGACCATGCGGATCAGCTCCGACAGACCCCGGGCGCCGGTCTTGGACATCACATTGGCCCGGTAGACCTCTACGGTCCTGGGGCTGATGCCCAGCTCGTGCGCAATCACCTTGTTGAGCTTACCCTCGACAACGCCGTCGAGCACCTCGTGCTCACGGGGCGACAGGCTCTCCAGCACCGTCTTGACCCGCTCGCGCTCTGGATCGGCGTTGACCTCGGCGGCGGGACACTGGGCCGACCGGATGGCCGCCAGCAGGTTCTCTTCTTCGAACGGTTTTTCCAGGAAGTCGACGACCCCGGCCTTCATGGCCTCCACCGCCAGGGGCACGTCGCCATGGCCGGTGATCATGATCACGGGATAGGCGCAGCTCCGCGCCTTCAGCCGTCGAACCAGGTCGAGCCCGGTCAGGCCAGGCATGCGGATGTCGGTGACGATGACGCCAGGCGGCGCGGTCTCCAGGGCGTCCAGGAAGAGCTGGGCCGAGTCGTAGGTGCAGGCGGTCAGGCCGGCGGAGTCCAGGAGAAAGGCGAGGGAGTCCCGCATCGCCTCGTCGTCGTCGATTACGTGAACCACAGACTCAGTCATCGGACTCCAATTCCTCACGCCGCACGGCCCGCAGGGTGAAGCGGAAAATCGTACCGCCGTCGGGATTGGGCTCCGCCCAGATCCGCCCCCCATGGGCCTCCACGATCGTTCGCGAGATCGACAGCCCGACACCCATACCTTGCGGTTTGGTGGTCACGAAAGGCTGGAACAGCTGATCCATCATCTCCGGAGCGATGCCCGGCCCGGTATCGGAGACCACCACCTCCACCATGTCCTCGGCCGCGGGCCGCGTCGCGACGGTCAGCTCCCGTCGCGGGGAGGTCTCCATCGCGTCGATGGCGTTGCGCATCAGGTTCAGCAGGACCTGCTGAACCTGAACCTTGTCGGCGAGGACGAGGCTGAGCTGATGGTCGAGCCGGAACTCCAGGCGAACGCCGCGCTCCTTGGCCCCGATCATGGCCAGGGCGCCGGCCTCCTCCAGGAGCTGGGGCAGGTTTTCGATCCGCCGGTCCGATTCGCCCTTGGAGACGAAGTCCCGCAGGCGCCGGATGATATGACCCGCCCGCAGGGCTTGTTCGGTGGCGCTCGACAGGGCGCCCTTGATCTTGTCGCGATCGAGGGTCGGCGCATCCAGCAGACGTTCGGAGCCCTTCATATAGTTGGCGATGGCCGACAGGGGCTGGTTCAGCTCATGCGCCAGGGCCGAGGCCATCTCTCCCAGGGCGGTCAGCCGTGAGACGTGCACCAGTTCAGATTGCAGATCCTGAACCCGGCGTTCGGTGCTCTGGCGTTCGGTCAGGTCGCGGACGAAGCCGGTGAAGAAGCGATTTCCCGCGGTCTCCATCTCGCCTACGGCCAGCTCCATGGGGAAGGTCGAGCCGTCCTTGCGCGCGCCGACCACCACGCGGCCGATGCCGATGATCCGCCGCTCGCCCGTCTGCATGTAGCGTTGCAGATAGGCGTCGTGCTGTTCTCGGTAGGGGTTTGGCATCAGCACCGAGACATTGCGGCCCACCGCTTCGTCGGCCCGCAGGCCGAACAACCGCTCGGCCGCGACGCTGAAGGACCGCATAATCCCATGATCGTCGATGACGATCATGGCGTCGGGCACCGTCTCCAGGATCGAGCGGAGGCGGGCCTCGCTCTCGGCCAGGTGCAGGATCGCCTGCGAGCCTTCCTCGGTGCGTTGCTGGAGGTGGTGGCCGGCCGCTGCGATGGCGAGGCCGCTGATGATGAACAACAGGCTGTCGACCTGGTTGGCCGCCCCGGCGAAGGTGGCTTGGCCTCCGAGGGCCCAGACGCAGGCCATGCCCGCAAAGGTCGCCAGCAGGCCTGGACCGGCGCCGCCCATGAGCCCGCCGACTACAACCGCGGGCAGGAAGATCAGATAGACGGTACGCTCGCCTACCAGCGGAAGGATGGCGACATAGAGGGCGGCCGACAGGGCGGTGGCCCCGGCGGCCCACAGATAGCCGGCCCAGGGGGACCTTCGAGCTGCGACGCTTTGCCAAGTCAGCCAGTGCATGGAGACATGCGGTAGAAGGGGCTGCGGCGCTTGGCAAGCTTACCGGCTATGGGTGAGACGGCCGCAGGCGGCCTTGCGCGGCGCGGGGCGCCCTGAAGACTGGGGAGACACGCATCAGTGGACGAATTCCGATGGGCGTCCTTCCTGCTCGCCGCGGTGCTGATCGAGCTGACCCCTGGGCCGAACATGGGCTACCTCGCCCTGGTCAGCGCCCGGCGCGGCTGGTGGGCGGGTCTGCTGACCGTCCTGGGGGTGACGCTTGGACTCGCCGCCCACATGGTGGCCGCCGCGGCGGGCCTGTCCCAGTTGGCGGTCGCTCAGCCCGTACTCTACCAGGGACTTCGCTGGGGCGGGGTCGCCTATCTGCTCTGGCTGGCCTGGGACACCTGGCGGGGCTCTGGCGCGTCGTCAGATGTCGAGGATCTGGCGATGGGCGACTGGCGCGATGTGCGCCGAGGCTTTCTGACCAATGTCCTCAATCCCAAGGCGCTGATCTTCTATGTGGCGGTGCTGCCGAGCTTCGCGCCGGCGCAGACTGATCGCCCGCTGCAGGTCTTCCTGGCGCTCGGCGCCCTCCACCTGATGGTCTCTGTGGCGATCCATGTGACCATCGTGGCCCTTGGCGCGCGCGCCTATGGCTGGGTCGGTCAGGCTGACCGTGCGCCCCGGGTGCAAGGCGCCTTTGCGCTGGGGCTGGTGGCGGTGGCGGCGTGGGTCGCCTGGAGCACCCGAGGCGGTTAGGGCGCGAGCTAGCGCTTGCCGCTGTTCGACCAGTTGCTGACCGCGAACAGGGTGAGGGCGAAGGCGCCGAAGGTGGCGAGCACCAGGCCCAGATAAAGGTCGTGACCCGTCATGATGTTGCT
Organism: Caulobacteraceae bacterium UBA3198; assembly: GCA_002363865.1. Lineage (GTDB taxonomy): Bacteria > Pseudomonadota > Alphaproteobacteria > Caulobacterales > Caulobacteraceae > Phenylobacterium. Next base: position 42,127 of record DEWY01000002.1, on the reverse strand, counting down.
CCTCTCTGACGGGATCGAGGATTCACCTGCGGGCCTGGCCGGCAAATTCCGGTTTGGCGCCTAGGTAGGATTACGGAGGCGGTCAGGGCGAGCTGCTCGTCTAGGATGCGCTGACCACCCCGTCGGAGATCGGCCATGCGCGACGCCCTGATTGTTCTGAGCCTTGCCGGGGCGCTTGCCTCCTGCGCCACCCCGCAGGCGGTTGCGCCGCAGCCCATGAGCCCGGCGGCGGAGCGGGGGATGCAATTCGTCACCCGGTCCTGTGCGGGCTGTCATGCCGTGAACGGGTCCGGTCACAGCGCCAATGCGGTGGCGCCGCCCTTCGCCAGCGTGCGCATGCGCCACACGTCCATCGGCCTCGAACGGTCCCTGGCGCAGATCGCTCGGGAAGGGCACGGGGAGATGCCGCCCATCTACATGACCGCCGCCGAGATGCAGGACATCGTGGCCTATATCGAATCCCTCGAGCCCGTAGCCGCCGCACCAGGCGACGCGCGCGCCCAGCGGGCGGCGCTTTAGAGGATACGACGGCTCCAGTCGCCATATCGCGCCCGCACCGGACCGCGTCGGAAGGCCAGGGCGATCAGGGCGAGGCCGGCGACCACGCCGGCCGCGGTATGGAGCGCCGAACTCTCAAAGGTGATCGCGCAGACCGCTTGCGCCGCGCCCAGTAAGGGCAGAGCCAGCCGGGCGGTGCGGGTCACCTCGGCGGCGGCGATGGAGACCACGGTGAGAACCAGGGCGCCGATGAGGTGGTCGGCGTCGGCTGCGCCGCCTTCGGCCCCCAGCGTCAGCCGGGTGAACATCAGCCAGATCCCCACCAGGGCGGCCAGGCCCAGATTCCACGGCAGGTTCACCCCGCCAGTGGCCATGTCGCGCAGGATGGCGGGGGCGGGACGCGAGAACTCGTCCGTGGCGACCTCAGCGGGGCCGTCATCGGTGTCGCCCACCAGCAGGGTCCGCAGGATCGGATGACCGGCCCGCTTGCGCCGGATCAGGAACTGCAGGCTCGCGAGCAATTCGTCCATGGCGTAGGGCACCTGGACCAGCATGGCCGCGGCCCCGATGAGGCACAGGGTGCACCACGTGCCGATGACGATGGGCTGGATGATGATGAAGCCGATGGAGACCACGCCCAGGGGCACGATCATCAGGCCAAAGGCGATCACCAACCAGGGCATGGTCCGCCAGCGCCGGCGGGAGCCGATAAAGCCTGTGACGATCTCCAGGGCGTAGACCAGGGCGCCGACGGCGGCGTCGGGCACCGGCCAGGCCTCCGAAACCTCGGACGTGATGATCTCCTCGGTCCCGTTGCGGGGATCAGGACCGCCGGGGAAGAAGGGCTCCCACACCGCGTCGATGTGGCCGAGCTGATAGGCTGACAGGCTGAGCGAAACGAACAGGCCAATCAGGGCCAGGCCGATGATCGGCAGGCGCTGGGTCCAGTCAGACGGATTGTAGCGCCAGCCCGGGGGCGTCAGGGGACCTGTCAGCTCGGCTGCAGCGGTCACGCCTGGGTCAGGCCGCAGGCCGACGGCGAGGCCCATGGCCAGACTGCCGACCAGCATGCCATTCAGGAAGGCCGCCGAAGAGGGCGACCAGAGCAGCATCGGCGCGAAGATCACCCACAGGCCGACCGCCGCGGCCGCCCAACGGGCCAGCCAGAGGCGGGCGCTGAGCGAGAGCCCGCCAAGCACCACCAGGGCCAGGCCAGACAGGGTCTGGCTGGCGATCAGACGCCCGTCCTCGACGCCCATGACCGGCGACGTGGCCACGAGCCACGCGCCCAGGGCCATCACCGTCATCTGGGCCCAGCGCTGCCTGGCGTGGGCCTCGGCATAGGTCTGCTGATGGCGCTGCCGGGCGTCCTCCGGATCTAGCTGGGCGTTCTGGACGTCGTTCATCCAGGCCGGCACAGGGACCCCATTGGCCTCATGCCATCCCTCGGGATCGTCCTTCAGCGCCGCCACCAGGGCCGGCAACTCGTCGCGCAGATGGTGGCGGGGTCGCCAGCCGAGGAGTTCAGCCGCCCGACTGATGTCGAGGGCGTAGTGATCATCGGCCATCCGGACCATGAAGGGCCGGATGAACGGCTTCTCCCCCTGATCCAGGGCGTCGGGGATGATGGGTTCCAGCTTTTCCTGCGCCCAGGCGCCGAGGGCCGCCACCGGCTTGGGCGCCTCGAAGGTCGCCCAGTCCTCGCCATGGATCAGCTGGCCGATCTCATTCTGCAGGTCCTGGTAGGAGACCGCCTCGGCCTCGCCGATCAGGATGGCGGTGTCTGCGGGAAGCCCGTTGCGGCGGTCCACGGCGCGGACGAAGGCGTCCACCATGTCGGCCTTGTGCAACATGGACTGCCCGACCTTGGTGTCGCCGGAATAGAGGTGGCTCTCAAAGTCGCGGCCATAGATCCGGGCGATCTGCTGCGACAGGGTGGGGACAGCCGCCCTGTCGTCATAGACCCCGGCCAGACGCAGCAGCAGGTAAGGGATCCTGCCGGCGCATTGGGCCACCGCAGCCTCGGCGGCGGCCTTGGATTGGGGGTAGACCCACCGGGGGTCCAGAGGCTGGCGCTCATCCAGGCATTCGCCCGGCCGCACAGGGGCGTGCACCAGCATGGTGCTGGCATAGATGAACTGCTCGACCTCGAAGCTCTGAAGGCCCTTGAGCAGCCGCGCGGTCCCCTCGACATTGAGCGCGGTGTAGAGCGGATGGTCTTCGCCGGAGAAGTCAAAGTAGGCGGCCAGATGGATCACGCTGGCCAGCCGGTCACCATGGTCGTCGCGGATTTGCCTAAGCGCTGTGGCGACGGACTCTTCGTCGGTGAGGTCTGCGCCGATCAGGGGATAGTCCCGAGGCGCGGCCTCAAGGTCGAGGCCGATGACGCGATAGCGATCAGACAGGCCTGCGGCCAGCGCTTCGCCCAGATTGCCGGCCGCACCGGTGATCAGGACCACAGGCTTTAGTTCGGCCACGGGGCCTTTCGGGTCCGTCGCGGTCATGGGCGGGCTCCTGCGAGCGCGATCAGAAGGTGAAGATGGCCATGATCACCAGGGCGGCCAGCACCAAGGTCCCGGCGATCGCCCAGACCACGGGCGGTAGGACGAGGCCGGGCGCCTGGGGATCGGGTCGCGTCGGCATCGGTGACCGGGCGGCGCCAGGATCAGGCCGCGCGGCATGGGCGCCGCCGGCTTCGGCATCGGCTGAGGCTGGGGCGGCGCCGGGGTCGAACACCGGCTCAGCGCTGTTGGGGCGCTCACGCCATTGGTCGTCCTTGGACTGAAGCGGATGGGTCATGGGGGGAGAACCCCTACTGTCGGACGAGGTTCCGCCACTCAGCCTCCGCTCTCCTCGCCCGCATGATGGTCGGAACGCCCAGCGGCCTCGGCGGCCGAGAATACCTCTTCCTGGCCGTCATCGCCCAGGGTTGAGCGGGCCCTGGCCACGTCTTCCTGCGCCTGGGCGAGCACCAGGCTCAGGGCCTGAGCCTCGTCATCAGCCTCGACGACCGCCTTACGGATCGGGGTGGCGTCCGGGCGTGTGCCCAGGCGAACTTCGATAACCCATTGGACGGACATGGCGGATCTCCATTGCGGCGGAAGGGGGAAACGGTTGAAACCCCAGAGCGCTCCGGATCTGACCGACGACCCCGCCGCAGACATGAAAAAGGGCCGGCGCGAACGCCGACCCTTCTTGAGTTCTGGCCGTCTGAAGCGGTTTAGGCCGCTTGCAGATTGGCTGCAGACATCTTGCCGTTGCGGGCGTCGCGCTGCATTTCAAAGCCGATCTTCTGGCCTTCGTGCAGCGAGGCCATGCCGGCGCGCTCCACGGCTGAAATGTGGACGAAAACGTCCGCGCCGCCGTCGTCAGGCTGAATGAAGCCGAAGCCCTTTTGGCCGTTAAACCACTTCACGGTTCCGGTGCTCATGTTGATCCCTTTCCGGGTCTAAATATTCACGCGCCCAATAGCGGTCGCGCGATCAAAATTTCGGAGAGGGTCGAGAAGTCCAGACGTCGTACAAAGTGCGCAGCGGTGGATTTTAGGCGAGCCAAAACGATATTCGATACCCCAACATCGCACGAAATTGGCCCAGACAGCAAGATTATTTTCCCTAAGGCTCGGACTTACAGCGGAAATTCCTATATACTAATTCTTCACAACATGTTCTGGCCGCCGGCCCTCATTGCGTTTATCGCCCTGTGGAGGTCGTGGTCGGACCCTACGGGAGCTTGCCATGCGCGAAATTCGGGATCGGATCGTTTTCACGGTGGCCCGCCATGACGGCTATTGGGCCGTCGAGCAGGACGGCGACTTCTCCGACCACAGCATCGATAAGGAAGAAGCCAAGGCCGCGGCCAACAAACGCGCGCGGGCGGCGCAAGACAAGGGCCAGCCCTGCCTGGTGCGCGTCAGCGGCGAACACGGCTTTTTCGCCACCGCCTAGCGCTCAGATCAATCCAAGCTGTCCCTGGCCTGACCACGCTGCTGGTCGGCCAGGGGGCTGCGGGCCAGGGGGTCTGCCTAACGGACGCGGGACCCGCTCTCCGCGGCGGGCGTAACCGGGCCGCTGTGGACTTCCGACGGCGCGCCGGCCGGCTCACCATAGGCGGGCGTCTGGTTCTGCCCCGTGCTCACGGTCTGCTCCGGCGCCTCATTGATCGGGGCTTTCTCAATCTCCACCAGACCCTCTGCGCCTTCGCCGGGATAGGTGGGGGCGGCTGCGCCATCCAGGCGATCGCCAGCCTGAGTCTCATCGGACCGGCCGCAGGCCCCCAGGGTCAGGGCCAGCGCCGCGAGGGCGGCGACACTGAGGGGCGCAATCTTGTTAAACGGCTTCACCTGGACATCTCCTTCTGTCTGGCCAAGCAATGCGGCGCGTCTGGTGAAGGTTCCCTGCGCGACTGTGAGGCGCCCGCCGACATCTGGGGGTGACGTCCAAGGAAGTGCTGGCGCCCAACCTGTGCCATACTAGGCTTGAGACTCAGGGGCGCCGCGCGCCCGGATCGAGGAACGAGCCCAATGATGCAACTTTTCTCCGCCAGCCAATGGGGCGGCGCCCGGATGACCTTGATGGCCGGCGCCGTTGCGCTGCTCGTCGCCGGCTGCGGCCAGCAGGCGGGCGAAGAGGCCGCGGCCAGCGACGCGCCGGTTCCCGCGGCGGTGACTGAGCGGCAGGAGGGCTACAAAGCCCTGGGCGCCTCATTCAAGATCATCAATGACCAGCTGAAGACGGACGCGCCGGACCTGACGGCGATCGTTCCGGCGGCGGAGCGGATGAACGCCCTGGCCGGCCAGATCCCCACCTGGTTTCCCGCCGGCACCGGCCCGCAGGACGGTGTGAAGACCGACGCCCTGGCCACGGTATGGACCGACCCTGAAGGGTTTGCGGCGGCGCAAGCCCGCCTGGCCGACGCCACCACCCGGCTGCAGGAGCTGGCCATGGCCGGCGACGTCGCCGGCTTGCGCGAACATGTGCGGGTGGTCGGCGCCAGCTGTGGCGGTTGCCACGACAACTATCGCGTCGAGCAGTAACCGTGTCGGCTGAAGCCCACCGGGTGCGGGTCTGGGATCTTCCCACCCGTCTTGTCCATTGGGCCCTGGCGGTCTTGGTCGTGGTCGCCTGGCTGACGGGCGGCGAGCAGATGAACATTCATCGCTACGCCGGCTACGGTATCCTGGGCCTTGTGGTGTTCCGGCTCTACTGGGGCGTGGCCGGCGGGTCGACGGCGCGCTTCTCACAGTTCGTGAAGGGCCCGGGGGCGGTGCTGGCCTATGTCCGCGGCTGGCGCGGGGCTCCCGCCAGCTTCGGGCATAACCCTCTTGGGGCGCTCAGCGTCCTGCTTCTCGTGCTGTTGCTGATCTCGCAGCTCGGGCTTGGCCTGTTCGCTGTCGATGTGGATGGCCTGGAGTCCGGGCCGCTGGCGCGTTTCGTAGACTTTGAGACCGGCCGGAAGGCTGCCGACCTGCATGAGCTCAACTTCCGGCTGCTACAGGCCGCCGTCGCGCTTCATCTGGTGGCCATCGCCGCCTATGCGGTGTTCAAGCGCCGCAATCTTGTAACGCCGATGGTGACCGGCCGGGACGCGACCCCTGGCCTTGAGGGCGAATTGCGTCCCGCACCCCTGTGGCGGCTGGCGTTGGGGGTGGCGATCGCGGTCTTGGTGGTGGTGCTGATCGCCCGCGCAGGCTAGTCAGCCGCCTCATGATCCTGACCCTATCCTGCGCCGACCGGCCCGGCATCGTCAGCCGGGTGGCGAGCTTCCTGTTCGACCGCGGCGGCAACATCATCGACGCCCAGCAGTTCGGCGATGTCGAGACCGGCCGCTTCTTCATGCGCGTTGTGTTCGAGGCCGGAGAGGCCTCGGCCGAGGCCCTGCGCGAGGCCTTTGCTCCCATCGGCGCCGAGTTCGGCATGAACTGGACCCTGCGCGACCCCAAGGTGCGCCGGAAGGTGATGATCCTGGCCTCCCAGGCCGATCACTGTCTGTCGGATCTCGTGTGGCGCTGGCGTCGGGGCGAACTGCCGATGGACATTTGCGCGGTGGTGTCGAACCACCCCGCCGAGACCTATTCCAGCATCGACCTCAGCGGTCTGCCCTTCCACCACCTGCCGGTGAACCGCGACACCAAGCTGGAGCAGGAGGCCGCCGTGTGGGCTCTGGTGCAGTCCACCGGGGCTGAGCTGGTGGTCCTAGCCCGCTACATGCAGATCCTGTCCGACGGTCTGGCCGCCAAGCTGGAAGGCTGCTGCATCAACATCCACCACTCCTTCCTGCCGGGCTTCAAGGGCGCACGGCCCTATCACCAGGCCCATGCCCGCGGGGTGAAGGTAATCGGGGCCACCGCCCACTATGTGACCGCTGACCTCGATGAAGGCCCGATCATCGAGCAGGACGTGGAGCGGATCAGCCATCGCGACACGCCCGCCGCCCTGATCCGAAAGGGCCGCGACATCGAGCGCCGGGTGCTGGCCCGGGCGGTGCGCTGGCACCTGGAGGACCGGGTGCTGCTGAACGGCGCCAAGACCGTGGTCTTTACGGACTAGGGCGGCGCTTTAGTACGAGCGCGGCAGGCCCAGGACGTGCTCGGCCAGATAGGCCAGGATCAGGTTCGTGGAAATCGGGGCTACCTGATAGAGGCGGGTCTCGCGGAACTTGCGCTCCACGTCGTACTCCTCGGCGAAGCCGAAGCCGCCGTGGGTCTGGATGCAAATGTCGGCCGCCGCCCAGGAGGCCTCCGAGGCCAGCAGCTTGGCCATGTTTGCCTCTTCGCCGGCCGGATCGCCGGCCTCATAGCGGGCCGCGGCCTCATAGGTCATCAGCTTGGCCGCCCGCACCTGGGCGTAGGCCCGGGCGATGGGGAACTGGACCCCCTGGTTCTGGCCGATAGGGCGACCAAAGACCACGCGGCTGGTGGCGTAGTCGCGCGCCTTCTCCACGAACCAGCGCCCGTCGCCGATGCATTCGGCGGCGATCAGGATGCGCTCGGCGTTCATGCCGTCGAGGATGTAGCGGAAGCCCTTGCCCTCCTCGCCGATCAGGCAGGAGGCCGGGATCTCCAGATCATCGAAGAAGAGCTCGGTGGTCGCATGGTTGAACATGGTGCGGATCGGCTTGATCGTCAGGCCGCGGCCGACGGCCTCGCGCATGTCCAGCAGGAAGACCGACAGGCCTTCGGTCTTTTTGGCGGTCTTTTCCCGAGGCGTGGTGCGCGCCAGCAGCACCATCAGGTCAGAGTGCTCGGCCCGGCTGATCCAGACCTTCTGGCCGTTGATCACATAGGCGTCGCCCTTGCGCACCGCCTGGGTGGTGATGGCGGTGGTGTCGGTGCCGGCGCCGGGCTCGGTGACGCCAAAGGCCTGCAGCCGCACCTCGCCCGTGGCGATCTTGGGCAGCCACTGAGACTTCTGCGCCTCGCTGCCATGCCGCAGGACCGTGCCCATGGTGTACATCTGGGCGTGGACGGCGGCCGCATTGCAGCCGCTGGCGTGGATTTCTTCCAGTATCGCCGCAGCCGCCGACAGGCCAAGGCCGCTGCCGCCATAGGTCTCGGGGATCAGCACGCCCAGCAGGCCGGCTTCGGTCAGGGCCTGGACGAACTCGCTGGGATAGGTCCGCTCCCGATCCCGTTCGCGCCAGTATGCGCCGGGAAAGCCGGCGCAGAGGCGGCGCACGGAATCCAGAATGGGCTGCAGATCATCGTCCCGCATTGGCGCGCCTCCTTCGTCCATGTGACGGACATAGAGGAGGCGGCCAGCCAGCGAAACCGCGCCGTAGGGTCAGCCAGGTCAGTCGAGGGCGAAGGGCCGGGCGTCGGGGCTGTGGTCGAGGGACACCTCCGGCAGACGGAAGCTGCGGATGGTCCCCTTTGGCCGATGGATGGCGAAGAGGATCCGCTCGTCGCTGCTGTGGTCCCAGGCGATGGCCTGACCAGGCGCGTCCACTGCGATGGTCGCCACATGGATCAGGGTCGGGCCCATCACCGGTCGGGCGACCACATAGAGCTCCGGCCGATCATGGCCGAACAGATAGAGCAGGCCATCTGGGCCCAGCACGCCGCCCGACGCCGCATGGGGGGCCATGCGTTCCAGCACGCTCTGGGGCAGGGCGTAACCCCCCCTCCGCCGCCAGGCGCTGTCATAGACCACGATCCCGGCGAAGACGGCGTCCTTGTAGGAGAGCCCGCCGGTCTCGTCATAGTGGGCGTAGCCGGCGATCCACCCATCGCCGAACCGCTCGAAGAAGGTCAGGGAGCCCTCGTCCAGAATCCCCAGGCTGTGGGATACCGCATGGGTCATGTCGGCGGTGTTGAACACCTCCACCGAACTGGCCATCGGGACCTGGGGGAAGTTGGAATTGGCGCACCACAGCTTGCCGGCCTCGGCAAAGCAGGAGTTGAGGTGCCGGATCAGGCCGTCGCGGGGCCCTGACCAGGCCGTCAGGCGCTGGCCGCTCGCCCTGTCGTACTTGGCGATGGTGGTGTTGACCACGGCGTAGAGATGGTCGACGTCCACCGCCACGCCCTGGCGCGCTTCCGGCGCGGCGTACTCCCGCAGCATTTCGGCCTGCAGGGCGGTCACCGGGGGCGGCGCATAGGCGGGCGGGCGCCCGGCGGACTGGGCCGCGGCGGCGACGGGGAACGCCAGGATCGCGGCGATCAGGCCAAGGCTCGCAAAGGGGGGGCGCATCGGCGTCTTCCTTCCTCAGGGACGGGGTTCTGACGTCACCCTGACGCCGATGTGGTTGGCTGAGGGCCGTTCGCGCCCCGGGACCCCGGTATGAATGGGCGAGTTCATGACCACCGGGTGTCCGCCGCGGCGCACCACCAGGGTGGTCGAGCCGCCCCCATCGAGGTTCATGGCGTCCTCCGCCCCAAGCTCACGGAAGATCGCGATCAGGTCATTGAGGGAGGCGCCCTCGCTCAGTCCCGGCTGGCGGCCATCGACCACCACCAGCCAGGCCCGGGGCGCATCGGCGTCCAGGCCGATGGCGGTGCGGGGGTGGCGGTTCTCCCCATAGGCGCGCCCGAAGGCCTCGAAGCTGCGGGCCTGGCCGGCGGCCAGCAGCCGCGGCCCGGCCGACACGGCGTGATCCACGGGGCGGCCGCAGTCCTGGCCATCGATGATCTCGACCTGATCAGCCTTGATGCAGAGGATGGCGTTGACCCGCTCATCCTCGCCGGGCTCCACTGGCGAGACCTGGCGGCCGAAGGCGATGGCCGCGCCCGAGACGTCGGCCCCGTCGCCGGCATGGGGGTAGTAGTCGTCGCCCCCCTTCGACCCGCCCTTGAAGGGGGTGAAATAGCTGGCGTTGACCGCAGCGGCCAGGTCGTTGCGGCGCACATAGTCCGATGGGGTCTGGGCGACGTGCTCACGTCCCTTTGAGGTGTCGCCCGCGGTGAGCTCCAGCCGCACCCGGCGCAGATCCAGCTCCAGCACGTGAACCCGCATGCGGGCGGGCTCGGTGGTGACTTCGCGCCAGTAGTGACCGCCGGGAAAGAGCGCCTCGCCGCGCGGGGCGGCGAGGGCGGTCTGCGGCGCCCGCGTCGTCCCGCAGGCCGAGAGGCCGACCGCGAGACACAACAGGCCGACGAGCGTCGATCTCCGGATCATCTGGGGGGGTGATCCATCAGAACTTGGCCGAGGCGCCGACCCAGAATTGGCGGCCATAGAAGGAGACGTCCCGATAGACGCCGCTCCCCGTCAGGTTGACCTTGTCCTGGTCCGTCACGTTGCGCACCTCGGCGATCAGCTCGACCCCATTGTTCAAGGTATAGCGCGCCTGGACGTCGACGGTGTTGGTGGCCTCGTCGATGCGGTCGGATCGCCCGGTGGCGTCGGTGGCGCTGACCGAGGTGGTCGCCTCACCGATGTGGGCGTAGCTCGCCCGGGCGCGGAACGGCCCCTGTTCGTAGAAGACCGCCATGTTGAACAGGAAGTCCGACTGGCCCTGCAGCAGGTCCACCGAGCCGCGGGTTCCGCCGGTGTCGAAGCTGCCGTCCAGGAAGGTGGCGTTGGCCGAAACGCCGAAGTTCGACAGCAGGCCGGGCAGGGGCAGGGTGTTCAGCACCGCGTTCAGCTCCAGGCCGGTGACCTCGGCGGTGGTGACGTTGATCGGCTGGGTCACATCCTCGCCGTTGGGGCCGGCGCCGGGGGTCAGGCGGGTAATGATCTCGTTTTCGATCTCCTTGCGGAACACACCCACAACAAACAGGCCCTCATTGCCGGGCAGGTAGTATTCCAGCGAAGCCTCGTAGCTGTCGCCCTTGCGGGCCTGCAGGTCGGGATTGCCGCGGCTGATCGCGCCGGTGGTCTGATTGACCGTCTCGCCCGAGGCCAGCTGGCTGGGATTGGGCCGACCCACGGCCTGGAAGGCGGCGGCCCGCAGCTTCAACCGGTCGGTGAGGTCATAGCTGACCGTGATGGAGGGCAGGAAGTCGTCATAACCGCCCTTCCGGGCGACGCGGGTGACATTGGCGCCCTCGGTGCGAGCGCGTTCCACCAGGGTCTCGGTGTCCTCGAAGCGCCCGCCGAGGATCACTGTGTGACGCTCACCAGCATGGCGCAGCAGGGCGTAGGCCGCTGACACCTCCTCCGTGAACACCCAGTCTGAGGTCACCGCCTCGTTACGCCCACCCGTGAAGCTGGCCTGGTTCTGCTGGAAGAAGGTGTTGAAGGCGTCGAAGTCGATGAACAGCTGATTGAAGTTGGCGTAGATCGGCGTGTAGCTGTGCTGAACGTCGAACTGGTCAAGGGTCAGCGGCGCGCCGTTGAAGACCCAGCTCCAGGTGGTGCGGTCATTGTCGCGGGTGATCTCGCGCCACTTGGCGCCGACCCCGAGACCCCAACCCATATCGCCCGGCTTTGTGTTGAAGCCGTAGTCGAGGGCGATTTCCTCGACATATTCGTCGCTGTCGTCCTGGTAGGGGGAGAAGGTGTTGTTGGCCAGCACGTAGTTCGCCGGATTGAACGCCCGCGGGTCGATGCTTGTGGCCACAGGAACGTCGCCGTTCAGCGAAAGGTCGAAGTCTAGGGCGGCGCCGGTCAGGTTGAACTGCAGCTGGTTGGAGGGCTCCAGGAAGGTCGCTTCCGAATAGGAGGCGCGGGCTTCCAGATGCTGCCGGTCGCTGATGTCCCAGTTGTTCTTCCACTGGATGACGGTCAGCGGCTTCTCCAGGGGGAAGTCGTTGAAGCGCACGAAGCTGGCGTTGTTTCCGGTCTGGTTGCGCAGCCGCTGGCTGTGGCGCAGCTCGTTGTCGTCCTGCTTGTAGTGGGCCAGGGTCAGCGCGCTTCGGAAGCTGTCCACCGGCTCGTATTCAAGCTTCAGGATGCCGCCATAGCGGGTGATCGTGTTGGGATAGTTCGACCAGAGCAGGTCCGTGGTCCCCAGCGTCGAGGCCGGCGTGGGCGTGGCGCTGATCCCCGCCGGGACCGACTGCGGCAGCAGACGTTCCTGGTCGCGGTTGCGCTCCATGAAGTTGACCCCGAACAGCACGCCGAACTGGCCGTCAGACCCGAAGCGCTTCGAGACCGTCGCGTCCACCCGGTAGTTCACGCCGTCATCGGTGTCTCGGTTGAAGCCTTCGCCGGGAACGGCCTGGGAGTCGGACATGCCGATCATCACCGTGCCGGCGGCGTACATGTCTGACACGTCGAAGGCCGAACGGGTGATGAGGTTCAGCGTGCCGCCGATGGCGTTGCCGTCCATGTCCGGCGTGCGCGACTTGGCCACCACCACCTGGCGCACGGCGCCCGAGGGGATGGCCTCCATGTTGAGCTGCCGGTTCCGCCGCTCGGCGGTGGCGAGCGTCGCGCCGTCCAGGGCGCCCAGGGTGTAGCTGGGGTTCAGGCCGCGGATGGAGACGTAGCGGCCCTCGTCCTCGTCGAACTGGGTCTGAACGCCCGGCAGGCGACGCAGGGCGTCGGCGATGTTGTAGTCGGGCTGGGCGCCGATGTCGTCGGCCGAGAGATATTCGGCGACGCGGTCATCCTCACGCTTTTCGGCCACCGCCTGGGCGTTCTGGGCCCGGTAGCCGACCACCACCAGTTCAGAGACCTCGTTGGCGCTCTGGGCGGCGGCGGATTGGGCCATGGCGCAGCTCACGGCGGCGCTGCAACCCAGGAGAAGGGCGCGTCGGCCCCGCGAAGTGGTGATGAACATGTCGGTCAGCCCCCAAGATCGGCCAAATGGGCTTTTGCCCATCCAGATTTTCCCGTGGGTCTAGGAAGCGAGCGGTACACGGCGACGACATTTCGGCGAAAGATTGATGGGGATCGGGCGACGGTTCGATGACGCGAGGTGAGCTTGTCGAGACGTGTGGCTGCTGGCGCTTTGCGGCGGATTGCGGCAGATGGCGCAACGCAACCTCGACCCCATGGAGCCGCCCCCTTGGACCAGCTCAAGGCGCTGATCACCTCGCCGCGCACAGAGAAGATCATCACCGCTCTGATCGTCCTCAACGCGATCACGTTGGGGCTGGAGACCAGCGCCTGGGCGATGGCCAATTTCGGCGCCGCCCTGCTGATGCTGGACCGGGTCATCCTCGCCGTGTTCGTCGCCGAGATCGTCGCGCGGATCGCCGTCCACCGTCTGGCCTTCTTTAAGGATCCCTGGAGCCTGTTCGACTTCGCCATCGTTGGCATCGCCCTGGTGCCGGCGGCCGGCGCCTTCTCGGTGCTGCGGGCCCTGCGCATCCTGCGGGTGCTGCGGATGATCACTCTGGTGCCGTCCCTGCGCCGGGTGGTGGGCGCCCTGATCAGCGCCCTGCCGGGCATGGGCTCCATCATCCTTCTGATGACGTTGATCTTCTATGTGGCCTCGGTGATGGCCACCAAGCTGTTCGCCGCTGACTTCCCAGAGTGGTTCGGTTCGATCCCGGCCTCGGCCTATTCCCTGTTCCAGGTCATGACCCTGGAGAGCTGGTCCATGGGCATCGTGCGGCCGGTGATGGAGGTCTATCCCTATGCCTGGGCCTTCTTCGTCCCCTTCATCCTCTGCACCACCTTCACCATGCTGAACCTGTTCATCGGCATCGTGGTCAACGCCATGCAGAGCGAGCACGAGGAGGAGGCCAAGGCTGAGCGCCAGCAGATCGAGGCCGACCTGCGTGAGGCCAGCGCCGAACGACAGCGGGCCCACGCCGAGGACGCCGCCGACCTCGCCGCCCTGCGAAACGAACTGGCCGCTCTCAGACAGGAGATCGGCGCGCTGAGCGGCCGTCTGGCCGACCGCTAGCGGCCAAACAGGCTTAAGCTTTGGTTGAGGCGCGGGGGGCTAAGCTTGGCTCCGGTATCGGCCCACAGCCAATGTTCCGGAGTACGCCCATTTCCCGTCAAAGCCGACAGCTTCTGCTCGCCGTCATGCTTTACGGCGGCTACGTGGCCAATCTCTGGCTGACCAATATGCTGCGGGAGACCACCGGCGTCGGCACCATCTGGACTGCCAACGCCTTTGTCATCGCCGCTCTGTTGCTGCTGCCGGCCCGCTGGGCGCCAGTGTTGCTGGCCATGGGTTTTGTCCTCCAGGGCGCGGTCATTCTGGCCTTCGGCCATCCCCTGTACGGGGCGGTGGGCTACAGTCTGGTGAATGTGATCGAGGCCGTGGCGGTGGTCTATCTGGCCCGCCGGCTGAACGCGGTCCGACTGACCACGCCAGGACGGTTCGCGGCCCTGATCTTCCTGGCCCTGGCGCCCGTGCTTGTGGGCGCAGCCCTTCTGCTCGGGCTGGGCGCCTGGGTCATCGAGGGCGAGTTCCCCGTAGCCATGCTGGCCAATCGTCTGGGGGCGAAGTTCCTGGGCATGTCGATGGTGCTCCCGGCCATCCTCCTGCTCAGCCAGGGGCGACGGACCCGTCTGGTGTCCGAGCGATCATGGGAGATCACGGCCGGCTATCTGGCTGTGGCGGTGCTCGTCGCGCTGATCATAACCCCGGCCGCGCCAATCGCCCTGCTGGCCATGTTCCCCGTCGTCACCATCCTTGGGCTGCGCACGGGGCCACAGGCCGTCACCGTCTCCATGGCGGTCGCCTGCGTGGTCCTGCTCACCATCGGATTCCTTTGGGGGCGTACCCCGGTTCTGGCCGAAACCCGGACGCTCTCTCAGCAGGTGACGCTCTTCCAGGTCTATCTCGGCCTGGTGTTCGGCACCGGCATCGTCACCGCCCTGATGGCGATCCATCAGCAGCGGCTGCGAGACCTGATCCTGCACCGCTCGGTCAGTCACCAGCGGGCCCGGGCGCGAGCCGAGGCCGCCTCGGTGGCCAAGACCGACTTCCTGGCCACCATGAGCCACGAGATCCGCACGCCGCTGAACTCGATCATCGGCTTCGCCCAGGTCCTGGAATTGGACAAGGAGATGCGGCCCGACAGCCGCCGTCAGATCGACCTGATCCGCCGGTCGGGCAATGCGCTGCTGACCGTGGTCAACGATATCCTCGACTTCTCCAAGGTGGAGGCCGGGCGGATTGAGCTCGATCCCAAGCCTGTCGATCTGACCGTCGTGTGCCGCGACGCCCTGGCCATCGTCGCCGAGGCGGCCGAGAGCAAGGGCCTGGGCCTGACCATGGATGTCGAGGGCGACCTGGCCGGGGGCCACGTCTGCGATGACCACCGGCTCTGCCAGGTGCTGCTCAACTATCTGAACAATGCGGTGAAGTTCACCGACGCCGGCCAGATCACCCTGACCCTGGCCCTGACCGATGAGGGGGACCGTGACCGGGTGCGAATCTCGGTGGTCGACACAGGCGTGGGGATCAGCAAGGAGGCGGCCGCCACTCTGTTCCGGCGGTTCAGCCAGGTGGACTCCTCAGTCAGCCGCACCCATGGCGGATCGGGTCTGGGTCTTGCGATCTGCAAGGGGCTCATCGAGGCCATGGGCGGCCAGGTCGGCGTGGACTCTGCGCCAGGCGCCGGCTCCAACTTCTGGCTGGAGTTGACCCTGGAGCGCGCCAGGGTGTCGGCCCCGTCCGTCGAGGAGGAGGACCGTGGGGAGGCCCTGTCGGCCCACATCCTGCTGGTCGATGACCACCCGATGAACCGCGAGCTCGGGGTTCTGATGCTGCAGATTCTGGGCTGTACGGTCGATGTGGCCTGCGACGGCCGCGAGGCGATCGAGGCGGCCAAGACGGGACGCTATGACGCCATCCTGATGGATCTGCACATGCCTGTGGTGGACGGCTTGGCGGCCACCCGGGCCATCCGCGCCATGGACGGTCCGATGAGCCAGGCGCCGATCATCGCCATGAGCGCCGACGTGCTGCCTGAGCAGATCGCGCGAATGCGCGAGGCCGGCATGGTCGACAGCGTCGGCAAGCCGGTGAAGATCGAAAACCTGCACGCCTGCCTCAGCCGCTGGGTGGGCCCAGCCGCGTCAGGCGAGTCCGCGGCGGCCTGACGCCGCTGGCGTGAGATCAGGGAAGCGGATCGCCTTCGGTCGTCCGGTTCTGGTCCCAGGATCCGAACTCATAGGCGATGCAGCGGTCGATCAGCGTGCGCCAGACCGGCTCGGCGATGGCTTCGGACAGGCCGGCCTCACGGGCGGCTGCCTTGACTTTGGCGACCACGTCTTCGATCCGCGCCTCGTCGCGCACCACACCCCTGTGGGGTTTGATGCGCGCGGCGGCGTCCATGAAGCCCTGCCGTTCGGCCAGCAGCTTGACCAGGGCCCGGTCCAGGGCGTCGACCCCTTGGCGGACCTCGGTCATGGTGGCGCAGTCGGCAGGCGCCTTGTGGTCGTCGATCTCAATCAGCATTCAGCACTCTGGTCGCGTTTGCGCCGGCGCCTCTCTAGATGCCGGCTCCATTGTCGATCGCCCGCAGGGCGGCCTCGTGGGCCTGGGCCTCGGCCGTGATCCAGGCGGTGAACGCCTTGACCTGCGGCAGCCGGCCCTTGGCCTTGGGATGGACGAGGTAATAGGCGAAGTCCACCGCCGTGGCGATCTGTAAGGGCGCCACCAGCCGTCCGGCTTCCAGATCGGCCTGGGCCAGGGTGCGTTTGGCCAGCGCCACGCCACGGCCGTTGGCGGCGGCCTCGATCACCAGGCTGGACTGGTTGAACCGTGGTCCCCGCGAGCCGTCTACGGTTTTCAGCCCCCGGGCCGCCAGCCACATGGCCCAGTCCGGGCAGGAGGCGTCCAGTTCGGCCGAGCCGTCGTGCAGCAGGATGTGGTTGACCAGGTCGGCGGGTTCATTGAGCGGCGTCCGCGCCATCAGCTCGGGACTGGCCACGGCGAGCACCGTCTCGCTCATCAGGGGAGTGACCTCAAGCCCCGGATAGCGGCCCGAGCCGTAGCGGATGGCGAGATCGACCTCGCCAGCGCTGAGGTCCACCAGCTCCATGCCGGCCGAGAGCCAGACATCGACCTGCGGGTGGGCCTCCTCGAACTTGCCGAGCCGGGGCACCAGCCATTTGGCGGCGAAGGAGGGGGCTGCGGTGATGCTGAGCCGACGCCCGTCCACCGCCGCGGTCAGCAGCGAGGCGGCCTCGGCCAGCCGGTCGAAGGCCTCGCGCAGGGCGGGCAGGGCGGTCTGGGCGGCGTCGGTGAGCAAGAGGCCCTTGGGCGTGCGCTTGAAGAGGGCGGCGCCCACATAGTCCTCAAGGTTCTGAATCTGCTGGCTGACCGCGCCTGGCGTCACCGAAAGCTCCTCGGCGGCGCGACTGAAATTCAGATGGCGGGCGGCGGCCTCGAAGGCGCGCAGGGCGTTGAGGGGCGGCAGACGACGTCGGTCCCCGCTGCGCTCGGCCTGTCGTTCCATAAGTTTTCCTGAACCCCCAGGCAGAACTCCTTGGGTTGCGAAGTGGGGTGGTTTTCCCCAGTTTGCAAGCATCCGGCGGCGTCATGGCCCTTTCGTCGCCGGATATTCGACGGGGCGGGCGCAATCCCGCCCCGTCGGCCTTCGGGCTCAAGCGTGATAGAGAAGCTAAAACCATGTCGACCAGCGACCGATCCATCCGGCGACCCGGCGGTCTCGTCCTTCTGGACGGGGCGAGCGCCCGTGCGGCTGGGATGGTCTGGCTGGTGGGCGCGGGCCCCGGCGATCCCGAACTGCTGACCGTGAAGGCTCTCAAGGCGCTGCAGGGGGCGCAGGTCGTGGTCCACGACGGCCTCGTCTCCGACGAAATTCTCGATCTGGCGCCGGCTGGCGCCCAGCGGATCAGCGTGGCCAAGCGCAAGTCGCGTCACGCCTACCCGCAGGACGAGATCAACCGCATGCTGGTGGCCTTCGCCCTGCAGGGCTTGCGGGTCGTGCGCCTGAAAGGCGGCGACCCCTTCATCTTCGGCCGGGGCGGCGAGGAGCTGGAAGCCTGCCGCGAGGCCGGCGTCGAGTGCATCATCGTTCCTGGCGTGACGGCGGCCCTGGCGGCCGGCGCCGGCGCCGGCGCGCCCCTGACCCACCGCGGAATGGCCCAGGCGGTCACCTTCGTCACCGGTCATGCGGCCAAGGACGGCGAGCCCGATCTGGACTGGGAGAGCCTGGCCCGTCCCAACCAGACGGTGGTCATCTATATGGGCGTCTCAACCGCGTCCGGAATCGCCCGCAGGCTGACACAGGCCGGCCGCAACCCGGCCACCCCGGCGCTTATTGTCGAGAACGCCAGCCGCAGCGACGAACGGCGCATGGTCACCACGCTCGGGGGGCTGGCGGAGGTCGCCGCCACCCTGAAGGGGCCGGCCCTGCTGATCGTTGGCGAGGCCATGGCCCTGGCCCAGGCTGGCGAGGGTGGCCAAGCGACGCGGATTGAGGCTCGCGCCGTCGAGCTGGGAGGCAAGTGAGATGAAGGCCCTGACCGCCAACCGCCTGATCGATGGCGATGTCGTCTTCTGGAAGGCCGGAAAGTGGGTCGAGCGGTTCGGCGACGCCGACCTGTTTGACGATCCCGGCGCCGCCGAGGCCGCCGAAGGGCAGGCCAAGTCGCAGCCCACCGTGGTGATCGACCCGTATCTGATCGACCTGATGGAGTCCGACGGCCTCTGGGCCCCGCTGAGCTATCGCGAGCGGATCCGTGCGCTGGGGCCCACCAACCATCCGAGCCATGGCAAGCAGGCCGAGGGCGGCGAGGTGATCGAAGCCCTGCTGCACGCCGACGGCGCAGCCCGCTCCAGCGGTCGCGTCAACCTGATCAAGCGTAAGTAAGGAGCGCCGAATGTACCAGTACGACGCTGTCGACCAGGAATTCGTCGCTGACCGGGCCCGGGAGTTCCGCGAGCAGGTGGCCCGCCGCCTGTCGGGCGAGCTCAGCGAAGATCAGTTCAAGACCCTGCGGCTGATGAACGGCCTCTATCTGCAGCTGCACGCCTACATGCTGCGGATCGCCATTCCCTATGGGTCGCTGAACGCCCGCCAGATGCGCCGCCTGGCCCATATCGGCCGCACCTATGACCGGGGCTATGGCCACTTCACGACCCGTCAGAACCTGCAGTTCCATTGGATCAAGCTGCGGGATGCGCCCGACATCCTCGACCAGCTGGCCGAGGTGGACATGCACGCCATCCAGACCAGCGGCAACTGCATCCGCAATGTGACCTCCGACCCCTATGCCGGCGCCACCGCCGAGGAGCTGGACGATCCCCGCGTCTGGTCCGAGGCCATCCGCCAGTGGTCGAGCCTGCACCCGGAATTCTCGTTCCTGCCGCGCAAGTTCAAGATCGCCATCACGGCTGCGCCCAACGACCGCACGGCGGCCAAGGTGCACGACATCGGGCTGATGATCCGCCGCGGCCGCGACGGCCAGCTGGGCTTCGAAGTCATCGTCGGCGGGGGCCTGGGGCGCACGCCCTATGTGGGCCCGACCATCGCCGAGTTCCTGCCGGCCAACCGGCTGTTCTCGTACCTGGAGGCCATTCTGCGGGTCTATAACCGCCACGGCCGCCGGGACAACATCTACAAGGCGCGGATCAAGATCCTGGTCGCCGCCCTGGGCGCGGAAGAGTTCGCCCGGCAGGTGGCCGAGGAGTGGGCCAAGATCGGGCCGGAGGGCGACCTGCCCGACACCGAGCTCGCCCGGATCCGCGGGGCCTTCGCCACCACCGTCTTTGAGGCCCTGCCGGCGACGTCCGAGGTCTTCGAAACGGCCAAGGCCGCCGATCCGGCCCTGGCTCGGTTTGCGCGCAACAATCTGCGGCCGCACAAGAAGCCCGGCTATACGATCGTCGAGGTTTCGCTGAAGACCATCGGCGACACCCCCGGCGACGCCACCTCCGATCAGATGGACGTGATCGCCGACCTGGCCGAGCGGTATGGCCAGGACGACATCCGGGTGACCCACGAGCAGAACCTCGTCCTGCCCCATGTGCGGCTGGACGATGTGCCCGAGGTGTTCGCCCAGCTGCAGGCCACAGGCCTGGCCAGCGCCAATGTGAACCTGATCTCCGACATCATCGCCTGCCCAGGGCTGGATTATTGCGCTCTGGCCAACGCCCGGGCGATCCCGGTGGCCCAGCAGATCGCCCAGACCTTCGCTGATCCCGATCGCGCCGAGGCCATCGGCGAGCTGAAGATCAAGATCAGCGGCTGCATCAACGCCTGCGGCCACCATCATGTGGGCCACATCGGCATCCTGGGCGTCGATAAGAAGGGCGAGGAGTTCTACCAGCTCACCCTGGGCGGCTCGGGCGCCGAGGACGCCGCGGTGGGCAAGATGCTCGGCCCGGCCCTGCCTTACGACAAGGTGGCCGCCGCCATCGACACCCTGGTCGAGGTCTATCTGCGCGAACGCCATGAGGGCGAACGCTTCCTCGACACCTATCGCCGCACCGGCGTCGAACCCTTCAAGGAGGCCGTCTATGCCGACGCTCATTAGGCGACAGGACGACGACCAGTTTATCCTGGGCGATGATCCCTTCACCGCGGTGGCCGATGACGAAGGCCTGCCGCCAGGCGACGTGATCATCTCCTTCGCCCGCTTCCAGGCCGAAGGCGACCGCCTGCTGGCCGAGGGGCGCGCCGTGGGCGTGCGCCTGGAGCCCGCCGAAGAGGTCGAGGCCCTGGCCTATGACCTGCCGCGGATCGCGGTGGTGGCGCTGGCCTTTCCCAAGTACCGGGACGGGCGGGCCTATACCGCCGCCCGGCTTCTGCGGCAGCGGTTCGCCTATGCCGGCGAGGTCCGCGCGGTCGGCGAGGTGCTGCGCGAGCAGGCCGGTTTCATGGTCCGCTGCGGCTTCGACGCCTTCGCCCCGGCGGATGGCGCAAGCCCGCAGGATTGGGCGCACGCTGTCCATCGCCATCGCCACGTCTATCAGCGGGCGGCTGATCTGCGCACGCCCGCCTATGTGGAGCGCGAGGGAGGGTGACCATGGCCTATGACCAGACCGACCACCTTTCCGTCGCCGACCGGCTGGACGGCGAGCTGCGTCATGCCGAACCGACCGAGATCATCGCGGCGGCCCATCGCGAGTATGGCGACAAGCTCGCCATGGTCTCATCCTTTGGCGCGGAGTCGGCGGTGCTGCTGCATCTGGCGGCCCAGGTGAACCCCAATATTCCGGTCCTGTTTCTCGACACCGGCATGCTGTTTGGCCAGACCCTGGATTACCGGCGCGGCCTGGCCAAGCGGCTGGGTCTGACCGACGTGCGCGACCTGCGTCCACACTATCAGGACCTGGCGGTGTCGGACCCGGAGGCCAAGCTCTGGCAGACCGATGTGGACGGCTGCTGCCATATCCGCAAGGTCCTGCCCCTGGACCGCGCGCTTGCGGACTTCGATGCCTGGATCACCGGGCGCAAGCGCTTCCATGGGGGTGATCGCCTGTCCCTTCGGGTGGTCGAGGAGGCCGACCCGCACGTGAAGTTCAATCCCCTGGCCAATTGGGGCAAGGAAGAGCTCGACGCCTATGTGGTGGCCCACGACCTGCCGCCCCATCCCCTGGTGGCGCAGGGCTTTCCCTCCATCGGCTGCTGGCCCTGCACCTCACCGGTGGAGGACGGGCAGGACGTCCGGGCTGGGCGCTGGCAGGGTTCGCAAAAGAGCGAATGCGGCATACATGTCGCCCGCGCGCCTGGCGTTTCGGTGATCGGCGGCGGCTCGGGCAATGTCGGCGGCGACATCTGACCTGCGCCCACACGTGACCTGCGCCTGAATAGAAAAGACGAAGTGATGACTGACGTGACCGTGGCCGCTCCGGCCCCCAAGAAGGCCGGCGCCTTCCACCTGGAGACCGTGACCTGGGTCCAGCATTGGACCGACAGCCTGTTCTCGTTCCGCACGACGCGTGATCCGTCCCTGCGGTTCTCCAGCGGGCAGTTCGTGATGGTGGGCCTTGAGGTGGACGGCAAGCCGCTGCTGCGCGCCTATTCCATCGCGAGCCCAGCCTGGCATGAGGAGCTGGAATTCTATTCCATCAAGGTGCCCGACGGCCCGCTGACCTCGCGCCTGCAGAAAATCCAGGTTGGCGACCAGGTGCTGATCGGCCGCAAGCCCACCGGCACCCTGGTGCTGGACGGTCTGAAGCCCGGCAAGCGGCTCTACATGCTGGGCACCGGCACCGGCCTCGCGCCCTGGCTGTCCCTGGCCCGGGACCCGGAAGTCTATGAGCGGTTCGACGAAGCCATCGTCACCCACACGGTGCGCAATGTGGCCGACCTGAACTACCGCGAGCTGTTCGAGACCGAGCTGGCCCAGGACGAGATCCTGTCCGAGGTGATCGGCGACAAGCTGCGCTACTACCCCACCGTGACCCGCGAGCCCTTCAAGACTCAGGGCCGGATCACCGACCTGATCGCCTCGGGCAAGCTGTTTGAGGATCTGGGCGTGCCGCCGCTGGATCCGGCTGTGGACCGTCTGATGCTCTGCGGCGGCCCTGCCGTCCTGGCTGACCTGAAGGCCATGCTGGTCGAGCGTGGCTTCGAGGAAGGCTCCATCGCCAAGCCCGGTGATTTCGTCCTTGAAAAGGCGTTCGTCGAGACCTGATCAGGCGACGGCGTCGAGGACGAACTCGACACGGCGGGCGACGTTGGCCAGCGGCAAATCTTTCAACTGATAGCCCTGGTCGGCATAGGCCCGGGTCACGGCGTCGTGGGTGCGAACAGCCTCATCCCAGTCCTGCAGGCGTTCGGTGTCGCGGGCGTAGATTTCTCGCCACGGCGGAGCGACGAAGACCAAGGGGGCGTATCTGGCGCGCGCGACCTCCCGCAGGTCGGCCAGCGGAGGTCGCAGACCTTCCAGGGCCGCATAGCCCAACAGGTCCGGCAGACCACGATCAAAAAAGGCGCGCTGGGGCCCTATGGCCGCGGCGTGATGGGCCGCCAGATCTTTCTCGAACATGGCGCGCCAGTAGGCGTCGCGGTCCGCCCAGGGCAGGGCTGTCCCACCGATGGCACGCTGCTCGCGGATGATCGCGCGACCGGCCTCGCCGAAGCAGCGCTCACCCCGGGCGCTCAGAGCGTCGATCAGGGTGGTCTTGCCCGCGCCAGGTCCGCCGGTGATCACGAACAGATGTGCGTGGAGCCCAGGTGTAGGCATGCGTCTTCTCCTCGGAAACGGGCCGGGTGCGGTCGTCGGAGGAGAGTGTCGGCGGCGTCGGGCGGTGCTATTTCGCCGGCGGGCAGCCCTTGAATTCCCCGACCTTGGTCACTGTCAGCTCGGACAGGTTCAGGGGCATCATCGGCTTCATGGAGGCGCGTCCATGGCCGGTATAGAGATCGATCTTCTCGCCCTTGATCGCCCCGCCCACGTCCGAGGCGTACCAGTAGCCGTCGTGGACGCCGCCGTCGGGCATGGGCAGGCCGACAGTTTCCTGGATAAACAGCACCGTGCGGCGGGGGATCAGGGTCTTGTCGATGGCGGCGGTGCGCATGGCCACCACCTTGCAGCCCAGGGAGTCCAGGGCGCCGACGCCGGCCGCGCCCGCATGATAGAGGGTCGCGCGCATCTTGAAGGCCGGCGTGCCCGGCAGGCCGCCGGTCAGGGCGCCGACGATCAGATCGCCGATCGGATCGCTCGTCGCGGCCTGGGTGCTGGAAGCCAGGGCCAGGAGAGGTAGGGCCGCCAGGGCGGCGAGGCGGCGTCGCATGGCGGCGTCATCCTGCGTCGTGAAACTGGTAGGGGCGTGGGTAGCGGTCCCGGGCGCGCCCCGCAAGCCGTTCAATTGAGGTCTTCTTGGGGCGCCATGAGTCTATCTGGCTTGGCGCCTGGAAAGGCTCAGCTATCAGAAGCGATGTGTCGGTCGGGAGATTCACATGCGCCTGAAGATCTATGGGGACTCTATCTCGGGCAACTGCCTGAAGGTGAAGTGGACGGCCGATCGGCTGGGTCTGGACTATGAGTGGATCGAGATCGACCTGCTGAAGGGCGAAACCCAGACGCCACAGTTTCGCGCGATCAACCCGGCCGGCCAAGTCCCGGTGGTGGTTTTGCCCGACGGCCGGCCGCTGGCCCAGTCCAACGCCATCATCCTGCATCTGGCCGAGGGCTCCGATCTCATCCCAACCGATTCCTACGCCCGGGCCCGGATGCTGGAGTGGATGTTCTGGGAGCAGTACAGCCACGAGCCCTATGTCGCCGTGGCCCGGTTCCATGTGGTCTATCAGGGGCGGCCGGTCGCCGAACTGGATCCCAAGTTGGTGGCGAAGGGGGCGTCGGCCCTGCAGCGTCTGGAAGACGGCCTGAACGGCGCTCAATTCCTCGCAGGCGATCAGCTCAGTCTCGCCGACGTCGCCCTGGTCGCCTATACCCGGTTGGCTGGCGAGGGCGGCTTCGACCTGGCGCGCTATCCGGAGGTGCAGGCCTGGATCGCGCGGGTTGAAGCGGCCCTGCCGATCAAAGACTAGGAGCCTTTCTCAATGCGGACCGCTGCGCTTCCCCTGGTCCTGGCGACCCTGTCGCTCGTGGCGCCCAGTCATGCCCTGGCCTGGGGCGGTCACGGCCACCGGGTCATCGGTGTGGCGGCCATGGAGGCACTGCCGGACGAGGTGCCCGCCTTCCTGCGCGATCCTACCGCCATCAGCCAGATCGGCGAACTGAGCCGCGAGCCTGACCGCTCCAAAGGGGCGGGGAAGATCCACGACAGCAATCGGGATTCCGCCCACTTCGTGGACATCGACGACTCCGGCCTGGTCCTGGGCGGGCCGCGGTTTGCAACGCCCCTGGCGCCCACCCGCGCAGCCTACGAGGCGCAGCTTCAGGCCGCCGGGACGGACAGCTGGAAGGCTGGCTATCTGCAGTATTCCATCATTGATCAGTATCAGCAGCTGACCCTCGACTTCGCCTATTGGCGCGTTCTGGTCGCCGCCGAGGCCCGTGAAACCGATCCAGGCCGTCGCGCCTGGTACGCCGCGGACCGGGCCCTGCGAGAGTCCCTGCTGAAGACGACGATCGGCTCGCTCTCCCACTATGTGGCCGACGGGGCCCAGCCACTGCACACTACCGTCCACTATAACGGCTGGAGTGCGGGCTATCCCAACCCCAGGGGCTACACGAAGGCCAAGGTCCACGGCCTGTTCGAGGGGGAGTTCACCCGCGCCAATCTGGGGCTGGCGGAGCTGAAGTCCGCCATGGCGCCGCTTCAGGTCTGCGACTGCCCCATCGAAGCGCGCACGGTCGAGTACATCCTTGAGGGCTTTTCCCAGGTGGAGCCCTTCTACGCCCTGGAGAAGGCTGGCGCTTTCGCCCCTGCCGATCCCCGCGGCGCCGAGTTCGTGCTGACACGGACCAGCGCCGGGGCCTCGGAGCTGCGCGACCTGATCGTCGAAGCCTGGCGCGACAGCGCCGACTCTCAGGTGGGCTGGCGTCCCGTGAAGGTCGCCGATGTGGAGGCTGGCCGGGTCGATCCGTTCGACGCCCTATTCTCGGTCGACTGATGGCCGCCGTCCCCCAGTTCGGCGCGCCGGAGCCCGGCCGTCCCTATCCCGATCGGCCCGTGGCCTTCGGGGTGGGCGTCCGTGACGGGCAGGTGGCCCTGGTCCGGGTCGAGCCTGCGGACGGGCCCACGCGCATTGACCTTCCCGGTGGCGGCATTGATCCCGGCGAGAGCGCCGAGGCGGCCATGGCGCGGGAGTTTCTGGAGGAGACCGGCCTCGAGGTCCGTCCCCTGAGCGTGCTGACCCGGGCCGACCACTATTTCATCAATGGGGCGACCAAGAGCTTCAACACCCGCGGCGTCTTCTTTACCGCGGAGATCCTGACCGAGCGGCGGGAGCGGAAGATCGAGGCCGATCACACCCTATTCTGGCGTCCGCCCGAGACGGCCCTGCGGATGCTCAGCCGCGACAGCCACGCCTGGGCCCTGGCCTGCTGGCTCAGGCGAGGCTGAGCCGCGCGCGTTGCGCGAAGGGCGCTCACGCTTTAGTGGCAGGCGCACATCCACATCCCCCAGGAGTCGTCATGTCCCAGGCTCAGATCATCGACGGCAAGCTCTATGCCGAACGCGTCCGCGCCGGCGTGGCCGAGGAGGTCGCCCGCCTGCGCCAGGAGCACGCTCTGCAGCCGGGCCTGGCGGTGATCGTGGTCGGCGATGACCCGGCCAGTCAGGTCTATGTGAAGTCCAAGGGCGAGCAGTCCCTGGCCGTGGGCATGCACTCGGTGACCCACCGGCTGCCGGGCGACGCGCAGCTGGACGAGTTACTGCTGCTGATCGCCGGCCTCAACGAGGACGCGCGGGTCCACGGCATCCTTCTGCAGTTGCCCCTGCCGGACCACCTGGACACCCGGGCGGCCCTGGCGGCCATCCATCCGGACAAGGATGTGGACGGCCTGCATGTGGTCAATGCCGGGCGTCTGGCCAGCGGCGAGCCGGCCCTGACCCCCTGCACGCCGCTCGGCTGCATGATCATGCTGCGGGAGACCCTGGGCGATCTCTCAGGCAAGACCGCCGTGGTGGTCGGGCGCTCGGTCCTGGTGGGCCGGCCGGTGGCCCAGCTCCTGCTGCAGGCCGACTGCACCGTGACCATCGCCCATTCTCGCACCCGCGACCTGCCCGCCGTCTGCCGTCAGGCCGACATCCTGGTAGCCGCGGTCGGCCGGCCGCAGATGATCCGGGGCGACTGGATCAAACCCGGCGCCACCGTGATCGATGTGGGCATCAACCGGGTGCCCTTCGACAATCCGGAAAAGGCCGCGGCGGGCAAGACCAAGCTGGTGGGCGACGTGGCCTTCAAGGAGGCCCGCGAGGTGGCCGGCGCCATCACCCCGGTGCCGGGCGGAGTCGGCCTGATGACCGTGGCCTGCCTGCTGCAGAACACCGTCACCGCCGCCAAGCGCCAGCATGGTCTGGGATAGGCTCTAAGCGGCTGGGCCGCCGCCCGGGTGATCAGTCCCGGGGCGCGCCCGTGCGGTTGGACCAGTCGACCAGCTGGGTCAGGACCTGGCCCGTCCCCTCGTCGAAGGCTGCGACGATGGCGCTGACCCGATTGTCGCGGGCGCGCACCTGAGCTTCGAACACCTGCTCACTGATCAGCGTCCGGTCGGCGCGGTCCACCAGGGTGGCGCGCAGCCGCACGACGACCAGCGGGGCGGCGTCCTGGCCGCGGTCATAGACCACTTCGAAGCGCCGCATATCGAGGCGCAGGACGCTCTCGGCGTTGCGCATCTCGCCGCGCGTCACCAGACGGGCCGGGCCCGCATTGGCGTCAAAGGCGCGTTCCACCGCTTCCTGGAACAGATCGCTGGCCGGGGCCACCCAACGGGCTCCGGCGACATAGGCCACCTCGTTGCCAGTGATGGTCAGGATCCGATCCCCGCTGGCCGCCCGGGCGAATCCGGTGCTGGGCAGGACCAGGCCGAAGGTCGGCGCGGCGGTGGTCGCCGTGGCCGAGGATTCGATCTGGGCGTCCAGACGGTAGAGCTGCGAGGGCTCTGCGTCGGGCAGCAGGGAGACGCAGGCCGACAGGGCCAAGGCCGCGGCCGTGAGGCTGATGAGACGAAAGGCGGCGATCATGGCTTCACCTCGATTTCCTTGGCCGGGGCCTTGCCGACCACGCCGCGGGGGTCGGCGCTGACCTCGTTGGTGAGGCGAGACAGGGATTCGGCGGTTTCCTGCAGGCTTTCGGCCGCCCGGGTGATCTGGGGCAGGCCATAGGTGGCGAAGTCGGCCGTGGGACCCTCCAGAGAGGCGAGCATGCGGCGCAGGTCCGCCGCGGCGGCTTCAGTCTCGGCGGCCGCGTCACTCAGACTGGCCATGGCCGCCTTGCCGTCGGTGTCGACGATGTCCCGGGTCGAAGCGGCCAGGGCCCGGGCCTCTTCGGCGGCTTCGCCGATGTTCTGCAGGGCGACCTGGGCGTCGGCGATGATGGCGCGCCGCTCGCGCAGTTCCGCCGTGACGGCCTGGGCGTCGGAGATGGCGGCCCCAAGGGTCAGGATGTTCTCGTCGGACAGGACGCGGTTGACGCGGTCGAGCGCCTCGACGGTGCGCGACAGCACGGTCCCGCCGCCTTCCAGCAGGTCGGCCAGGGTGCTGCGCTGGCTCTGGATGACTGGCACCTTGCCTTCGGGGGCGACCTCCTTCAGCAGCGGGCGGGTCGAGGTGCCGGCGGTGATCTGGACATAGTTGAGGCCGGTGATCCCCTGCGGCTCCAGGGTGGCGTAGGAGTCCACGCGGATCGGCACGTCGGAGTTGACCCGCACCCGGGAGATCACCCGGCTGGGATTGGTGCGATCAAGGGAGATGTCGGTGACCTCACCGACCTTGATGCCGTTGAAATGCACTTCGCCGCCCTGGGTCAGGCCGCGCACGGGGCCTTGGAACAGAATGTCATAGACGTCGTAGTCCCGGGCAAACGCGACCCGCGCCAGCCAGATGCTGAAGATGACCAGCCCGACGAAGAGGATGAGGGTCGAAAGCCCCACCAGGGCATAGTTGGCGTTCTTTTCCATGGGTTAGGCCCGGCTCCCCTGGGCGGTGGCTTTGGCGGCGGCGCGGCCCCGGGGGCCCAGGAAGTACTCTTGAATCCAGGGATGATCCGAGGATTCCAGGTCGGCGACCGGCGCCTCGGCCACCACCTTGCGGTCGGCGATCACCGCCACGCGGTCGGTGATTGTATAGAGGCTATCGAGGTCGTGAGTGATCATAAACACCGTCAGGTGGAGGCTGTCCGACAGATCGCGGATCAGTTCGTCAAAGGCGCCGGCGCCGATGGGGTCGAGCCCGGCGGTGGGCTCGTCGAGGAACAGAAGATCCGGATCAAGGGCCAGGGCTCGGGCCAGCGCGGCGCGTTTGCGCATGCCGCCCGAGAGCTCGGAGGGCTTCAGCGCGCCGGCGTCAGGCCGCAGGCCCACAAGGGCGATCTTCAGGTCCGCCAGTTCTTCCATCTCCCTGACCGAAAGCTTGGTGTGCTCGCGCATGGGCGCCTCGATGTTCTCGCGCACGGTCAGGTTCGAGAACAGCGCCCCGTGCTGGAAGAGAACGCCCCAGCGGCGTTCAAGTCCCCCGGCGGTGCGGCTGCGGCTCACATCCTGCCCGAAGACCTTCACCGTGCCGCCCTCCGGGACCTTCAGGCCGATGATGGAGTTGAGCAGGACAGACTTGCCCGAGCCCGAGCCGCCGACCACGGCGACGACCTCGCCGCGACGGACATTCAGGTCCAGATCCTCATGCACCACATGGTCGCCGAACTGCGAGCGCAGACCTTCGACCTCGATCACGAAATCATCGGGCTCACTGGCCTTCGGGGATTTGGTGAGGGGCGTGACGTCGGTCAAATGTCCAGCTCCATATAGAGCAGGGCGAAGGCCGCATCGATCATGATGATGGCGAAGATGGCGTGCACCACCGCAGCGGTCACGCGACGGCCCAGGGACTCCACGTCGCCGCCGACCTCCATGCCCTGCCGGCAGCCGATGCCGGCGATGACGATGGCCATGATCGGGGCCTTGGACAGGCCGACCCAGAAATGGGTTGGGCCGACATATTCCAGGATCCGCTGGAAGAAGAAGCTCGGCCCGATGTCGAGCACGCTCCAGGTGACCGCCAGGCCGCCGCAGAGCCCGGCGAGCGTCGCAACGAAGGTTAGCAGGGGGATGGTCACCAGCAGGGCCATGAAGCGGGGAAAGACCAGGGCCTCGAAGGGATCGACGCCCATCACCTTCATGGCGTCCACCTCCTGGTTCATCTTCATCGAGCCGATCTCGGCGGCGAAGGATGAGGCCGAACGGCCGGCCAGCAGGATGGCGGTGATCAGGATGTTGAATTCCCGCAGCACCGCCACGCCGATCAGCTCCACTGCGAAGACCTGGGCGCCGAACTCCCGCAGCATATTGGCGCCCAGCAGGCCGACGACAGCGCCGATAAAGAAGGAGGTCACCGCCACGATGGGAATGGCGTCCAGTCCCGCCCGCTCCGCCAGGGAGAAGACCGACGCCCAGCGGATGCGCAGGGGATTGACCAGGCTCTTGGCCAGCACGATCAACAGATGGCCGGCGAACACCAGCGTGTCGAAGGCGTCATAGCCGGTACTCACTACGCCCTTGCCAATGCGGACGGTCATTTCGTGCCAGCCGCGGGGTTCGCGTTTGGGGGCTTCGCGTTTGGCGGCGGCCTCGGCCACCAGTTCGATCAGGCGCTGACTTTCGGGCCGCGCCTCGACCTTGGCCGGGTCGAGTTCGCCGCCGGCGGCGCGGATGAGCGCGAAGGCGCCGGCGGTGTCGAGCTTGCCCACCTGGGTGAGATCGTAACGGGCGGCGGGCGCGCCCCGCAGGGCGGCGCTCAGGCGACGGCCCTCGCGGTTGAGCGCATTGAGCGTCCAGTCCCCGGTCAGGCGTACGGTCCGCGCATCCCCGTCGCCGACAAGCTCGAAAGCTGCGGGCTGGTCGCCATTGAGGGAAACCTGGGAAATGGTGCGGCTCCAAACTCGTGGCGGATTCGAATGACGCCGCCTCGTGGAAATCCTAGCAGAGCCGGGGGCCGTCTCGGAACGTCTTATGGCGCCGGTTGTTCCCGGATAGGCCAAGCAGCGGAAATTCCTGAGCTTGGCCGCGGATGGCGTCTCGCTTTCGCCCGAATTGACCGTGTAGAGAGGGGCGTCGACGGCGCATGGCGGTCGACAACTCTGGAAAAGCGTATTCAAGGCTGGGAGCGTTGTGTTGGCCCGCCAACTCGATTTCGCCGGAAAGTCCGGCGCCAACTACCGTTACACCGCCATCGAGGATGACCGCATCCCGCCGACCGCGGGGGCGAACTACATCATCGCCGAAACCGGCCCTGGGGCCGAGACGCGGCTGCTCTATGCCGGCGAGACTGAGAATGTCATGGCCGCCGACCTCGCCGGTCGGCTGGATGAGGTGCGCCAGCGTTGGCCGGCGGCTGAGCTGCTGTTGCGGCTGAATGTCCGGCGGGCGGTCCGCACCGCTGAGCGTGAGGATCTGGTGGCCGAGCATCTGCCGCCGCTCAACGATCCGCCCGAGGCGCCGCCTGCGGTCGAGCAGGACGCCTCCCCGAACCCTTGATCTTGCTGACGGACAGGCGCGGCCAGGCCTGAACGCCGCAAGCGGCGCTCAGGCCTGTTGAGCCCTCGCCCTACTGTCGGGCGGCGTCGAACAGGCGGTTGGCCTCGTTCCAGTTGAGCACGCCCCACCAGGCGTTGAGATAGCCGCCACGGTTGTTCTGGTGCTTCAGATAATAGGCGTGCTCCCAGACATCGTTGGCGATGACCGGCGCGCCCTTGACCGCGGCGTCGTCCATCAGCGGATTGTCCTGGTTGGGGGTGGAGGCCACGGCCAGCTTCTCGCCGTCCCAGACCAGCCAGGCCCAGCCTGAGCCAAAGCGCTGCGCGCCGGCGGTCTCGAAGGCCTTTTTGAAGTCCGCCATGGAGCCGAAGTCCTTGTCGATCTGGGCCTTCAGCGCGTCGGACGGCTCGCCCACCTGATCGCTCGGTGCCATCAGCTTCCAGAACAGGGTGTGGTTGTAGTGGCCGCCGGCGTTGTTGCGGACGCTGGCCGGGTGCTTGGAGACCTCCGCCAGGATCTCTTCCAGGGACTTGCCGGACAGGGCGGGGGTCTGCGCCACGGCGGCGTTGAGATTGTTCACATAGCCCTGATGGTGACGGCCATGGTGGATCTGCATGGTCTGGGCGTCGATCACCGGCTCCAGGCCGTCATAGCCATAGGGCAGGGGGGCCAGTTCGAAGGCGGCCGCCGGCGCGGCGGTGGTCTGCGGCGTCGCCGACTGGGCCTGGACCATGGCGGGAGCCGCCACCAGACAGGTGGCGAAGAGGGCGAGGCGCAACGCGGGCACAGACATGTCAGATCATCCTTAGGTTCGAACGGGCGCGGGAGAGGCGAGCATAGCCCCGCGGGTCAGTCGCCGACAGTCCTGGCGCCCACCCAGCGGCCAACGGCCGGCGGGCGGAAGCGTTGCAGGCGCCGGGCGAAGAGGCCGGTCGCCGGCTCTGAGACCCCTGAGGTTCAAGCCTGCAGCCTGGACAGGATCAGCGCCAGACCCACAGCCTGTACCGCGACGATGCTGGCCAGCCGGGCCCCGAAGGGCTGTTTGCGGGTCTTGTGACGCAGGATCTGCTGGGCGGCCAGGGCGCCTGGGGATCCGCCGATCGCGGCCATGATCAGTAAGGTGCGTTCAGGGATCCGCCGCCCGCCGGTCCTGGCCTGGCGCTTGTCGAAGGCGAAGACGAGGAAGGTGGCGAGGTTGACGGCGCTTAGGCCGAAGGCGACCAGGGGCCAGATGAGCATTGCTCCGACGCGGTCTCTCATCGCCCGGGGGGCGGCCACCAAGGGTTTTCAGGGGAAAACTTGGTGGGTGCAGTAGGATTCGAACCTACGACCCGCTGATTAAGAGTCAGCTGCTCTACCAACTGAGCTATGCACCCATCGCGTCGGACCCCTTTGGCGGGGGTCCCGGCGAGGGCGCGGAACATAGCCGGATTTCTCGGCTTGGCAAGCGAGGGGCGAAGAGAATTATGGCGCGGCGCGATCTGACCGGGGCGGTGGACTTCGGCTATCTGGAATCCTACGCCGCCGGCGACCTGGACGTGGTCCAGGAGGTGCTGGAGCTGTTCCGTCAGCAGGCCGCCCTTTGGGCCCCGCTGCTGGCGCCGGGCCAGGAGGGGTGGCCGGACGCGGTCCACACCATCAAGGGGACGGCCAGGGGGATCGGCGCGGGCGCCCTGGCGCAGGCCTGTGAGGCCGCTGAAACCCATGGGGAGGGATGTCTGCCCGCGGTGCGCGACGCCCTGGACGCCGCCCTGTCGGATGTCGCCGCCTATGTCCACGAACTCATGTTGCGGTCCCTGAAGACGCCGCCCGCACGCTGAGGGACCTCAGTGGGTGCGGCCGCCGCCGTCGTCGGACCCGCTCCCGTCGGCGGCGTCGGGCTCATCGGGCTCCGCAGGTTCGGGCGGCCCTTCGGCCCCATACTGGGCCAGCACCCCGTGCAGGCCGAGCAGCGCGTCCTGGGTCACCACCGCATGCAGCCAGATCTCGTAGCGCCCGTCGCTCAGGGGCCGGTAGTTCAGCTCGGGGGGCTTGCTCATGGGGGCGATCCGAATCGACTGGGGGACTGGGGCGAGCCTAACCCAAGGGCGGGGCGGCGAAGACCCGCTGCGGGCCGCCGCTTCCATCCAGCGGGTTGGACGGCGCCCATCGGCGGCTCTAGGGTTCGCCACAGCGCGATGCGCTGAACCTGGAGACGCCGAAGATGAAGACCGTGCTGGCCCTGGCGGCCGCCCTCTGGCTCAGCGCCGCGCCCGCCGCCCTGGCGCAAAGTCCCGCGGCGGCCTTCTTCGAGGCCATGAGCCGGCTGTGCGGCCAAAGCTTTTCCGGCCAGGTGGTCGCTGGAAACGAGACCGACGCGGCCTTCCGC
The DNA here is from genome assembly GCA_002363865.1 of Caulobacteraceae bacterium UBA3198. Classification (GTDB taxonomy): domain Bacteria; phylum Pseudomonadota; class Alphaproteobacteria; order Caulobacterales; family Caulobacteraceae; genus Phenylobacterium. The sequence goes on along the minus strand of DEWY01000002.1, from coordinate 8,890 downwards.
GAGGCTGAACTGGTCATGTCGGTGGCCAGCTGCAGCGACACGGAAATCCGCATCCCCTTCTATGTCGGGGAGGATCGCTCGCGCACCTGGGTCATCACCCGGATCGGCGAGGATCGGCTGCGTCTGAAGCACGATCATCGCCATGACGACGGGACCGAGGACGAACTCTCGCAATATGGCGGAGACAGCCTGGAGCCCGGAGCCGCTGGCCGGCAGAGCTTCCCGGCGGACGCAGAGTCCATTGCGCTGTTCACGCGGACTGACCGGACGGTGTCCAACACCAATGTCTGGTCCCTGGAGCGGTCGCCAGAGACCTTCACCTACGAACTGGCCCGACCCGGGCGCCTGTTTCGGGTGGCGTTCGACCTGACCCGGCCGCAAAAGCCTGAACAGGATCTGACGCCGCAGTAGGCTGGCGGCCGAGCCGGGCCGGTTGGGGGTCGGCCTAGGCGCGCGCCAGCTCGGCAGGGCCTGGCCCCGAGTCGATCAGCCAGAGCTGGGCGGTGACGCTGAGGCCCTGTGGTCAGCACGAAGCTCTCGTAATGTTCATGTTTTGTTCTGGACATTTGGGGGCTTCTGCGGCACACTTTATTCTCGGCGCCTCGGCTTGGCCGCTGGTGGGCGCTCCAATCACATCATGGCGAAGGATGCCCAATGACGCAGATGCCGAGAGGTGGGCCGCGTTCCGTTCCGGACCCCGAGGGCGCGCAATACGATGAAATGATCCGGCTAGAACGGGCAAGGCGAGAGCGCGCCGAAGCCGGACAGCCGGTGAATTCGGTCGGCCATCCTGGGTTTGCGGAGTCCCTTATTCCTGTCTGGGGTTCTGGGCGTGAATCCGTGGCAGATTTTCAGGAGGGGGACTATGCGGGCGCGGCTCTAAACGGAGCTCTCGCCGCCTCTGATCTGTTTCTCGCCGGCTCGATCGCAAAGGGTGTTGCGAAAGGCGGCGTCTATGTAGTCGGGAGGGCCGCTACGAAGGCGTCGACCTCCACCAAGGGGCCGTATGCGTGGAAGGAAAAGGTCCGCCCCTGGATGGGCAAGCAGGGCTATCTGAACAAGGGTCAGCATGGACACCACTGGGCCATTCCGCAAAACGGATGGGGCAAAAACGTGCCCGAATGGATCAAGAACCAGCCGTGGAACATCAAGCCCATGCCGGAGGGACCCGCGGGCGCTGAGATGCATGGACGACTGACGGGTTCCTATAAGGGCAAGCCGAAGTTCAATGCGGTCGAACGGTACGTCCACGGCACACCGACCTGGTCCAAGGTGGGCACGGGCGCGGCTGTCGGTCATCCTGCCGGGGCGGCCAAGGCTCAGTCGGAGCAGCGCCGATGAGCCCGACCTTTCCCGCCCTGGCGTTCCACCGTGATGTCGGTCGCTATGCCGAGGAAGACCTTGAAAAGCTGACGCACTTTGTCGACTCAGAGGATTTTTCCACCTGCACGGCATGGGAGCTGAAGCACGGGCAGCGGTTGGGCATGGTGGTGGTCGGACCCGACCTGCAAGGCTGGAAGGTCGTCGGGGTGACTGACCTCGGCGTTGTCGGATCCTTCTGGGGGCGCGTGCTGCGCTTCCTCGTGCAACAAAGCACTCACCTGGTCGATCAGCAGATCGAATCGATCGGGCCGATGACGTTGGAGCAGGTCAAGGACCGCGTGGCCGCGTCAATTCTGGCCAATCCCGACGACTGGCGTGATGATGAAGCCATCGCTGGCGAAGCTGGACCCCCACGGGAGGAACAGGACCTTCTCGATGAGATGGTGGCCGCGGTCCGGGCCGCCGCGTCGCTGCCGCAGATCATCGACGCGCTCCACGCCGAATAGCCTGAGGGGTAGATCGCCAGAGGCGCTTCGCTTCAGCGGCGGAAGAGATGGTGGATGCGACAGGGATTGAACCTGTGACCCCCTCGGTGTGAACGAGTCGGTCTTTCCCGTAAGTCGTTGAAGAAAATGAAATTTCACATCGTTTGTTGTCGCTGGAACTGGCCAGAAACAGGCCCTTTCGGCGCGTTTCTGGCCAGCATCTGGCAAGCACATCATACAGCCGATGCGATCCGACCGCTGGCTGTCGCCTGGAAGTCCAGCCGGTGGTGGCCGTAGTGCTTTTCGAGCGTCGTGACGCTCATCCCGAGGTAGTTGGCGGCAAGCCAGAGATCGACCCCCCGCTCCATCAACCAGGTGGCCGCTGTGTGGCGTAGCCAATGTGGCGTCACGTCATCTGCCAGCGCCGCATCACGACGACACGCGTTGAAGCCACGGTTGATTTTATCGATCGCCTGGCCGCCGTGGTGGATCACCTTGATAAGCCGCGCGGTCGGGTCGGCCTCACGCAGAACCGCCTCTCGCCGCAGATCCATCTTTCTCCATCGGCGGAGGTGGCCCAGCAAGCGACCTGGTAGTCTCGCCGGTGGTCGGCGCTTGTTGTGGTGATCTCGCTCGGCCGTACCGCGCCGGTAGAGGATCCCGCGCTCGAGATCGACCCATGCGCTGACCGCCGACTTTTCCCAAGAGAGATCCAGGATCACGCCCGACCGAGAACCCGTGTAGAGGGCGAGCAGGATGAACCGCGCCACGTGGGCTCGGTTCGCCCTTGTGGAATGGTACAGCCGCACCCAGCGGCCATCTTCGGTTTTGCGCCACCCGCGGGCTGCCAGGAGCAGGGCGGCAGCCTCCGATCTTGTCAGCGCACTGCGCGGGCTCTCAGGCTTCTCCGGTAGCCATATGCGGGGCTTTCGAGCCAGTTGATGCTCGCCGTCCCAATAGCTGAGTGCGCCCTGGAGGACCTCAAGCTCGCGTCGCGCGGTTTGCTCTGAGATCAAACCGCCTCGGCTTGACGCACCGCCGCGGGGCTGTGCGGTCCGCCACGCGACGTAGGCCTTACAAGTGGTTCGCTTGACTTCGGCGACGGTCTTGTCGCCCCAGAACCCGAGCAGGGCTCGGATAAAGCCGGCGATACTCTCCGGCTTGCCTGCCAGCTGCGGCGCGCGTTCCTGGGCATACAATGCCAGAACCGTGGCCACCGGCAGCGTGGTAGGATCCTGTGGTGCGGCGGGTGTTAGTGCTGCCGTTGCTTGCTTCCGCGCGATGTACTCTCCGAGCCGCCGCTCAGCTTCTGGCAGGCGATCAGCGCCGCATCCCGTGCTGCGCTGAACCGATCCATCGCGGATGACGTAGACGTCGGGGAGCGGCCGGCCGCTGCGGCGATCGACGCGATCGCGCCGGAGGTAGAGGCGGGGGCCTTTGGATCGGGGCGGCAAGGTTGGAACAGTTCCCTGACTTGGCTTGGGGTGATGAAGAGTTTTCCGGCCACCTTTTTGGCCGGGAGCTTGCCCTTTCTGATCTCGCCGCGGAGGAGCGGCACGCTCACGGGCAGTTCGATGCCGAACACGGCGACGAACTCGTCCAGATGCATAGGCGCGTCATCTGGCCAGTCAGTGGGGAACGGTCGCGCAGCAATGCGGGGGGAGGGGTGGGGAGGGGCGCTCAACTCTTCACGCTCCCGCTCGAACGCTGCGGAGCATATGCAGAGCCGCGCTCTGCCTTTGCGATGTGCATGAAAAACCTCGTCAACTCACACGGCCGAACAGAACGCGGCCAACGAAAATTTTGAGAATTGAGAGGGTGATAGGTTCATAGGGCCGAAAGCATCGGCGCGATGACTAATTAGTCCGAGCGGGACTCGCTGTCTAGAAGCAACCTGGAAAGTACAGGGGACTTTCCGGGTTTGACTGTGGTTCGCTGCTCACAGCCCCTGAGCGCCGCCGATTGCAGATGGCATCTGATAAATGCTTCTGTCATGCCCGTGACTCCTTCGAACCAGGGGCCTGAGTGAGGATGGGACTCGCTAGAGCCCTTCCTCCACGATCTTGCGGATGGCTTCCTCAACTAGTGCCAGCGGGTAGTCGAACTCCTCCGCTAGGGCGGCTGCGTCCCAAGGCTGGTCACGGCTGTAGACCGCGTCGATGACGTCGTTGATGTCATCCTGGTCGCACTCCTCCAGCGGCGGAGGCGTGAGGAAGGTCGCTTCATCGGCGAAGCGAGCCTTGACCAAGGTGTGGTTTGGGCTGACGCAAAGCGGGTTCGGGCAGGCTGCCCGAACGCGGACATCGGCTGGCAGCTCGCCGTGGATGTGGGCTATCAGAACCCGCCTCACTGGCTTGGGCCTGTTGTCGACCGCGATCATTGGCGTGATGCCTTGGACCATCCCACCCCAGGGCCAGCAGGGGCCTTGTCCGGGAGTGAGATTTTCGAACGTATACTGTATATCGGCCTTTGAAACGCCCGTGTGCCGGGCAATTCGGGCTGATAGTGGTGTCTTCGGTCTCATAGCTCCCTCGTGTGAGGGGGTTTCATACAACAAATCACCTTATCTTTTATCTTCTTATTTTTTCTATTATATACTATACTTTTTGAAAAATTGGATAATAAAGATATAGGTAAATAATTGTATGAAACTATCTGGAAGGCTTTCCGTCGAGCCCCGGCCTTAGTCCAACACCGGCCGCAGATACGCCCAGCTTGAGCGGTCCTCCCGTGGGGAGGTTTCATACAATAAATCACTGTCTCTTTTATTATCTTACCTTTTTCTTTATCTACTATAATTTTGAGATTTCATGACAACAAAAGATAAGAGATATAATTGTATGAAACTCTCCGAAGGGCGCTCCGCCGAGCCCCAGCCTTAACCCACTCTTGGCCGCAGATGCGCCCAGCCCGAGCGGTAACCACCCCCGGCACAGAGCCGGCGCTTCTCATCCAGGGCTGCGGCGAAATCGATCGCCTCAGAAGCCCAGTTCGGCATCTGGCGTCCCGATCTCCGCCTGTCGAGATCTGACTGGCCCGTGCTGACTCCAGAATGGCTCAGGAGCGGCGTTTCGAGGGCTTCTGGTGTGTGGGTAGCGGAGGGGCGCTCTTTGGGCTCTAGCGACTCCCCAGAGTCCTCTGGCGTTTGGTTGCCCGGCTCGTTGCATTTCGTGGATGATGGCTGATCCTGGCGCTCGCCCGGGCCTCGAAGCGGCGTCGGTCTCCCCGCCGACCATTGGCGCCTTCACCGGCCCATAGCTTCCGGCGCTTCGACGCATCTGGGCCTCGATGGGGCCAGGTCACGAGACCAACCCGAGTGGGCCGCGCCCGCATCCCTCTGCATGACTCCAGGATCCCTCAGGATGGGGGTTTCGGGGTTGGGTGGGGCATGAGCAGCGCCCTGATGCTTGCGGCCGTCCTGGCGGCCTTCAGAGTCTGTGGCGGCGATGGCCCTGCCGGACCCGTCACTCTGCCCCGAAGAGGCTAGGCTCACTCAAAGCGGTGGGGGGCTTGAGCGGAGAGTGGCCGCGATCCTCGCCGCTCGCACTGCGCCGCGGCAAGATGCGCTGGCGGTCCACCATCATCTGGTCGGCAGACCGCCAGCCACCTTATCGACCTACTTGGTCTCGTCGCCGCGTGGCGTGAGCCCGGCGTTGACGCGCTCCATCATCAGCTTGACCAGCGCCATCTCCTGCGGCGGAAGCTGCCCGATGTCGGCGAAGTAGGCCTCCAAGCCCCACAGCACCTGGTACGTCTTGGGCGCGATGATGTGCATGTCGGCCGGCTCCATGGTCAGCTCGACGAAAGAGGCCAGCTCCGCCGCGGCATGCCAGGCCAGGATCTCCAGCGATGAGCGGCCCTCATCGGCCTTCGGCGCCCAGTAGCGATTGATCCCGCGCAGCACGTCTTTGACAGTCAGCAAGGTTGGTTATCCCGTATCGTTTGATCCAAGGCCCTGATTTCAGGACCAATTCAAAAATACGGGCAGGCCGGGATTTAAGGCGGGGTTCGGAGAGAAGGGGTACACCCTTTTAACCCGGTCCAAACAGTAGCTTAGACATGACCATCTCACATTTATCCCGGGAAAATTTTGGCATACTGAGTGCTATTGGTCGGTCCGCCGGGAGGGGCACGCCCCGGTTGTGACGGTTGTCGGCTGCGTCGCGATGAGGGTAGCGTGGCCGCACCGGGAGTCGCGCGTGGCGGCTCGGGGGGCCGGCCTTGTCAAAAGCGTTCTTTGAACACCCGATCCTGAACTCGCCCTATGAGGAGCCGACGCGGCATCACGCCCTCGACTCCAATGGACAGCCCACAAACCTTCCGCCTCAGAATGGTCGGCGGAAATCGGAGCTGATCTCCCCGGTTCCGGCTGCGCGAAACCGGGGACGCCGGGCTCGGGAGGCCGATCTGTTCGGCGAGCAGGACGAGGCTGATCTCGCCTACACGCTGACCATCATCAATGAGATCCGCAGCCATGTCGCCAGCTGGCGGCAGCTGAAAAACCCTGCCGACTGGGGCGTGACCCCTGTGACCCAGAGGCTGCTGACCTACTGGCGGAAGCACGACTTCGCGACGGTGCGGCCCTTCTTCTGTCAGGTGGAAGCTGTCGAGACGGCCATCTGGCTGACCGAGGTGGCTCCGAAGCAGAGGCAATACGGCCGATACTGGGAGCACATACGGGCGGCCAATCTCGCCGCCAACCCAGAGCTGATCCGCATGGCGCTGAAGCTGGCTACAGGCGCCGGCAAGACGACCGTCATGGCCATGCTCATCGCCTGGCAGACGCTGAATGCGGTCCGCTCGGGCGACGCCAGCAAGTTCAGCCGCGCCTTCCTGATCGTCACCCCTGGCATCACCATTCGCGACCGCCTCGGCGTCCTGCTCCCGTCGCACCCTGAGAACTACTACGCCACCCGCGAACTGGTGCCGGCCGACATGGTCGCCGACATGGGCAGGGCGAAGGTCGTTCTCACGAACTATCACGCCTTCAAGCGCCGCGAGACCATGTCCCTCTCCAAGACCGGGCGCGGTCTGCTCGAGGGCCGCGACGGACCCATCCAGACCATCGAGACTGAAGGCGCGATGCTGAAGCGCGCCTGTGGGGAGTTGCTGGGTTTCAAGAACGTCATCGCCATCAATGACGAGGCTCACCACTGCTACCGCGAGCGGCAGGAAGACGCCGAGACGCCCATCGCAGCTGAAGAGAAGGAAGAGGCCAAGCGCAACGCCGAGGCGGCGCGGCTTTGGATCTCCGGTCTGGAGGCATTGAAGCGCAAGATCGGCGTCCGCACGGTCTTCGACCTCTCGGCCACCCCGTTCTTCCTCCGTGGTTCAGGCTATCGGGAAGGCACGCTCTTCCCGTGGACGGTCTCCGACTTCTCGCTGATGGACGCCATCGAGTGCGGGATCGTGAAGCTCCCTCGCATTCCGGTCTCGGACAACTCCGTCACCGGCGAGGCGCCGATCTATCGCGAGCTGTGGGAGCACATCGGCAAGCGAATGCCGAAGAAGGGCGCGGGCAAATCGGGTGACCTCGACCCCCTGGCCGCGACATTCCCCGCTGAGCTGCAGACTGCGCTTTACGCCCTCTATAGCCACTACGAGAAGACCGACGAGGAATGGCGGCGCGCGGGCATCGACGTGCCCCCCGTCTTCATCGTCGTCTGCAACAACACCGCCACCTCCAAGCTCGTCTACGAGTGGATTGCCGGGTTCGAGCGTGAGGACGAGGACGGTGAGATGCGGTTCCGCCACGCTGGCCACCTCGATCTCTTCCGGAACTATGACGAGCACGGCAACCGGCTGACCCGCTTCAACACTCTGCTGGTCGACAGCGAGGCCTTGGAAAGCGGCGAGGCGCTCGACTCCTCGTTTCGAGGAATGATGGGCGCCGAAATCGAGCAGTTCAAACGCGAGCTGATCGAGAAATCCGGCGACGTCCAGAGGGCCGACAACCTCAGCGACTCCGACCTGCTGCGCGAAGCCATGAACACGGTTGGTCGCAAAGGACGCCTGGGCGAACAGATCCGCTGCGTCGTCTCAGTGTCCATGCTGACCGAAGGTTGGGACGCCAACACGGTCACCCACATCATGGGCGTGCGGGCTTTCGGAACCCAGCTTCTCTGCGAACAGGTCGTTGGTCGTGGCCTGCGCCGGCAGTCCTACGAGCTGAACAAGGACGGGCTGTTTGACGTCGAATACGCCGACATTCTCGGCATCCCGTTCAACTTCGCCGCCGAGCCGGTGGTCGCCCCCGTCAAGCCGCCGGCCAAGACCACGCGGGTCCAGGCGCTACGCGAACGGGCGGAGCTGGAGATCACCTTCCCCCGGGTCGAGGGCTATCGCTACGACCTGCCCGATGAGCGGATTACCGCGGTCTTCACGCCTGATAGTCGCTTCGAACTGAACCCCGGCAATGTCGGCCCCTCAAGAGTCCAGAACGAAGGCATCGTCGGCGAGGGCGTCGAACTCTCGCCCCAGATCCTGGAGGACATGCGGCCGAGCAGCATCTCCTACCACCTGGCCAAGCGGTTGCTCTTCACCCGGTTCCGCGACCCGGGTGAAGACCCGCCGATGCACCTGTTTGGCGATCTACAGAAAATTTGCCGACGCTGGATCACCGAAGGCCACCTGGTGACCAAAGGCGTCCCGACAGGCGCGATCCTCTACACCGAGTTGGCCGATCGGGCGGCCGAGTTGATCTTCTTCGCCTGCCAGCGGGGCGTCCAGGGGGAGAAGAATGTCAAGGCGATCGTCGACGCCTACAACCCGACCGGCTCAACTCGCTTCGTCGCCTTCAACACCTCAAAGGACGTCTACACGACCGCGCCGGACCGTAGTCACGTCAGTCATGTGGTGCTCGACAGCGACTGGGAGGCGGAACTGGCCCGCGTGTTGGAGCGACACCCCCGCGTCCGGGCCTATGTGAAGAACCAGGGGATGTCCTTTGATGTCCCGTACCGCGATGGCGCCGTGCCGCGGAAGTATGTCCCCGACTTCATCGTCCAGCTGGACGATGGTCGGGAAGACGCCTTGAACCTCATCCTGGAGACCAAGGGCTACTGAGGTGGCGCCGGAAATTC
>DEWY01000005.1 GCA_002363865.1 Caulobacteraceae bacterium UBA3198 | reverse complement strand
CGTTCAAACTTCTCTTTGGCCATCAGGGTCCTGCCGGCGATGCGCCCGGGGGCGTAAGGGTGAGGGTCGATATATTGGAGCGGGTAGCGGGAATCGAACCCGCATCCTCAGCTTGGAAGGCTGCTGCACTACCATTGTGCTATACCCGCGCCGAAGGCTGCGGGGACGCCGCAATACTCCTTTTAGGACCGAGGCGTGGTGGGGGAAGTAGGACTCGAACCTACGAAGGCGTACGCCAGCGGATTTACAGTCCGCCCCCTTTGCCACTCGGGACATTCCCCCGCGCGCTCGGAACCGTCCTGAGCCCTGAACAAATTACCTCCGCCCCGGGTTGCCGCCTCTGCTAGAAGCATCGCCAACAACGCCGGAACGGGCGGAGACCTGTCCCGGCCTCAAAATGGAGCGCGTCTTATAGTGTCGTCGATCCGGGAACGCAACGCGCCCCGAAACAAGCGTCGAAGTGGGCGAGAAACCCCTTCTGCCACAAGGGCTGAAGCCCCCTCCGCCAGCTGGTTCTGGGGCTGGCACGCCGTGCTGGCGGCTCTGGAGAACCCCGATCGGGAGCCCCCTGAGCGAATCCTCGCCACCGCCGAACGGGCCGCCGAGCTGTCGAAGCGCTTCCCGAAGCTCGCCATCGAGACGGTTGATTCGCAGCGGCTGGCGAACCTGCTGCCCGGCGCCGTCCACCAGGGCGTGGCTCTGCGCCCCGGCGAGCTGCCGGAGGTCGATCTGGAGTCCTTCGCCCCTGAAAAGGGCGCGGTGCTGCTGATGCTGGATCAGGTCACCGATCCGCAGAATGTCGGCGCCCTGCTCCGCTCGGCCGCCGCCTTTGGCTGCACGGGCGTCATCCTGCAGGACCGCAACGCCCCTCAGCTCACCGGCGCCCTGGCGAAGGCCGCCGTCGGCGCGGTGGACAAGATCCCGGTGGCGCGGGTGGTCAATCTCTCCCGGGCGCTGGACCAGTTGGCCGATATGGGCTGGCGGGCGGTGGGTCTCGACGGCGAGGCCGAGGCGACGCTGGACTCAGCCCTGGACGGATCGGCGACGGTCCTGGTGATGGGGTCTGAAGGATCAGGTCTTCGCCGGCTGGTGTCCGAGCACTGCGACGTCCTGGCCAAGATCCCGATGCCCGGCGGTTTTGAGAGTCTGAACGTCTCGGCGGCGGGCGCCATCGCCCTTTATGAGGCCTCCCGGCCTCGCCCCTGAGGGGAAGTAGGTTCCCTTCAGCCGATTCACGGCTTTGATTTCACGGCCACGTCGTGATTTCTTGATTAACCTATCGACGGCGCCGCGGGCGCAGGCATCAACACGGGTACGGGGGACGTCCCATGGCGATCAGGACCTTCAAGCAGATCTCAAGCCATCAGATCTGGGGCAAGCAGACCCTGGGCCTGGCGGCCACCGCCTGTCTGCTGGCCGCCGCCGGCTGCAGCGCCCCGTCAGCTCCCACCGCCCAGGGCGGCGACTATTACTCGGAGGCCCCGCCCCCGCCGCCCCTGATGGGCGCAGCGCCCGGCTCGGCCAATGACGGCTCTGGCCTGATGGGCGGCCCGCCTGGGGAGGTCTATGAAGGCCAGACCCTGCCGCCGGCGGCCTCGCGCCACCCGGGCGTGGTCAGCTTCCGCCGGGCTGACGGCGTACTGGTCACCACCATGCGGCCCATCGCCAATCCTGAGGACATGACCGCCGAGGAACGTCGCCGGGTCTATGGCGAGCGTCCGGTCCGCGCCGCCGCGGCGCCGGCTCAGCGGGCCTACAGCCCCGACGCCCGGATCGCGCCATCGCCGGTTCGTGCGCCCGCCCCGGTCGCCGCGGCCCCCGCCGCGCCGGCCAAGCCCGCCCCGATTGCAAAGGCTCCGGCGGTCAATGCGCCCCAGGCCGCCGCGCCGGCCGCCAAGGCCCCGGCCGCCAAGGCGCCAGCCCCTGCGCCCGGCGCGAGCGCTGCGGCCGCAGCCCCCGACGCCGAAACCTCCAAGGGCGGCGGCTTCTTCAGCTTCCTGGAACGCTTCAAGTTCTGGGATCGCAAGGACTCCGAAAACGCGGCCGAGGGCGCCGAACAAGCCGTCGAGGAAGCCGGTGAACTGGCCAGCGAAGCGGCGGATGTCGCCACCACCGCGGCCGAGGATGCTGGCGAGGCGGTCGACTCCCAGGGTGTTTCCATGCGGACCGTTCTGCTCGCCCTGGCGGTCCTGGCCGGGGTGCTGATCCTGGCGGCCATTTCGCGCAACGCCGCGGCCAAGCGTCGGGAGGCCCAGCGCCGCCGCCGCTTCCAGACCTTCGGCTATGGCTCAAGCGCCTCAGCCCATGCCGATGAGCTGCAGGACGACAAGGGCCCCGGTCTGGCCGCCCCCCTAGCCGCAGCCGCGGCCGGCGCCGCGGCGGCCACGGCCTTCGCCCATCATCAGGATAAGAAGGACGAGGAAGAGCACGGTGAAGCCCACTCGGCAGAACCCGAGCACGAACCCGCCTGAACGGCGTCCCAGCATTGCGATAACCAGACCGACAGAATAGGCGTTGCGGAGGCCTTAAGCCTGTCGCATTGAGGCGAACATGTTTGAGTCATTGCTCGCCGAACACGGCCCCGCCCTTACCGCCCTCTTTCAGGTGCTCCTCATCGACCTGGTCCTGGCCGGCGACAATGCCGTCGCCGTGGGCCTGGCCGCAGGCGCCCTGCCCGCTGATCAGCGCAAGAAGGCCATTCTCTATGGCCTGATCGCGGCCGTGATCATGCGGATCGGCTTTGCGCTGATCACCACACAGCTGCTCGGCATCATCGGCCTGCTGTTCGCCGGCGGCCTGCTGCTGATGTGGGTCTGCTGGAAGATGTGGAAGGAGCTGCGGGAGCAGGCCGTCCATGACGAGGCCGATGCTGAGGCGGTGCTGGACGGCGACCCGACCACCGAACCCTCGGCCCGTCCGGTCAAGAGCTTCCGCGCCGCCTTCGTCCAGATCCTGATCGCCGACCTCTCCATGTCTCTGGACAATGTGCTGGCTGTGGCCGGCGCGGCCCGCGAGCATCCGGGCATCCTGGTCTTCGGCCTGATCCTGTCCATCGCCCTGATGGGGGTGGCCGCCACCTACATCGCCAGCCTGCTGCACCGCTACCGGTGGATCGGCTATATCGGTCTGGCCGTGGTGCTCTATGTGGCCCTGTCCATGGTCTGGGAAGGCCATCGCAACGCCGTCGTGAAGCTCGACCGGACGGACTCCTACAACGCCGTCATGCCAGGCTTCCTGGACATTTCGCCGGACGAGGCGGCCGAGCACCGACTGCACTAGACTGGGTCAAGGGCCGGGGCGTTTGTGTCCCGGCCTGATCCCCCACGGAGGGAGCGCAAGGATGGCGGCCTATAAGGCGCGGCTGAGCGAGGACCTCGATCGCTGGATCGCCCAGGGCCTGGTGGCGCCTGAGTCCCGCCAGCCCATTCTCGACAGCGTGGCCGAGGCCCGCCGCATCGACGCCGGCGTCGCCCTGGCGGTGATGGGCGCGGTTCTGGCGGGCCTGGCGGCCATCGCCTTCGTGGCGGCCAACTGGGACGCCATTCCCCGCCTGGCCAGATTCGTCCTGATCCTCACCGTCTTCGCCGCCACCTGCGGCGGCGCGGCCTGGGCGGCCCTGCGCGGCCGCCCCCTGGTCCGTGACGTCCTGCTTGGCGTCGCGGCCCTGGTCTATGCCGGCGCCATCGGCCTGACCGGACAGATCTTCGACCTGGCCGGCGATCCTCAGGCGGCCCTGCGCGGCGCAGGTCTTGCCGCCGCCCTGCTGGCCCTGGCCGGTCGATCCAACGCGGCGGCCATCGCCGCCGTCGCTCTCATTGCGCTCGGCGACTTCGCCGGACCCGAGGGTCTCTTCGGTCTGCAACTGCGTTGGCTGGCCATCGCCGCCCCGGCTGGCGCGCTTCTGGCCCTGGCCTGGCGCAGCCGCAGCCTCGCCCATCTGGCGGGGCCAGCCCTGGTGCTGGGCTGGCTGTTCGCCGCCCCCGACGTGCGGCCGGAGGGCTATCTGGCCCTGGCCGCAGCCTTCGCCCTGGCTGGCGCCGCCGCCCGCTGGGCCAATGAGCAGGAGCGGCGCGCCGCCGGGATCATCTTCGCCTGGATGGCGGTGGGCGCCCTGGCGGCCTTCGCCGCGGCCGGTCTTTCCAGCGAGGTCTATGGACTCGTCCATCGCCTGGCCTGGCTGATCCTCTCCGGCGGGATGATCGCCCTTGGCCTGCATGACCGCGCCGGCGGCGTGACCGCTGCGGGCGTGCTCTCGGCCATCGCCGCGATCAGCGCCATCCTGATGGATCTCGGCCTCGGGCTCATGACCGCCGCAGGCGTCTTCGCCGGCTGCGCCGTCCTGGCCCTGGTCGCCGGCGGCCTGCTTCGCCGTGGAAGGATCAAGGCATGACCCGGATGTCGAGCCCCCGCGCGCTCGCCCTGCGGATCGGCGCAGTGGCCCTCCTTCTGATAGTGGCCCTGATCGGCCTGCTGGTGCGGGAAGACCGCGCCCGGGCCGGAGGCCAGGAGGTGCGGCTGGCCATGGAGGCGGTCGACCCCCGCAGCCTGCTCAGTGGCCACTATGCGGCCCTGCAGCTGGTGGAACGCCTGGAGGACGGCGCCCCATGCCCGCCGGATCTCGAAGCCCATTATGGTCATAACGACAGCTGGGTCGCCCTTTCCCCGACGGCGGATAACACCCACCAGGTCTCCGGCGGCGGCGCCACGCGGGACGCCGCCCTGCGGCATGGGCCCGTGGTGGTCCGCGGCCAGGCCGATTGTCGCCAGGCCTTTCTCGCCCCCCCGCGGGAGCCGACTGAGGATGGTCCGCCGGTCGAAGAGCGCCCGCAGGAAACCTTCATCACCCTCGACATTGGCGTCGATCGCTTCTACGCCGACCAGACGAAGGCCGAAGCCCTGGAAGCCGCCCTGCGCCGCCAGGGGGACGCCGCCGCCCCGCCGGCCTTCGCCATCGTCTCCATCGGCCAGGACGGCCGGGCGCGCCTCAGGGGCGTCGAGGTGGGCGGGATCCGCGCAGACTTGAACTGGTTCTAGACATGGACGACCCCAAGACGCCGGACGTCGCCGTCATCGGCGGCGGACCGGCCGGGCTGATGGCCGCCGAAATCCTGGCAGGGGCCGGGCTGTCGGTCTCCGTCTATGAGCGCATGCCGAGTCTCGGGCGGCGGTTCCTGATGGCCGGCCGCGGCGGCCTCAACCTCACCCACTCCGAGCCCATGGCCGAGTTCACGGGCCGCTATGGCGAGGCCGCAGGCCCGCTTGGCGGCGTGATCGAGGCCTTCGACCCGGCGGCTCTGCGCGCCTGGGCCGAGGGTCTGGGCCAGGAGACCTTCGTGGGCTCCAGCGGCCGGGTCTTTCCCCGGGCGCTGAAGGCCTCCCCCCTGCTGCGGGCCTGGCTCGGCCGCCTGGACACCGGAGGTGTCAGTTTCCACCTACGCCACCACTGGACCGGCTGGGGGGCAGACGGCGCACTGACATTCGAAACCCCGGCGGGCGAGGTGGCGGTCCGGCCCTCCGCCACGGTGCTGGCGATGGGCGGCGCAAGCTGGCCAAGGCTTGGCGCCAACGGGGCCTGGGCTGGCGCCCTGGCGGACATCGGCGCACCGGTTGCGCCCTTCGCCCCGACCAATATGGGGGTTTTGACCGACTGGAGCCCGGCCTTCGCCCAGCGCTTCGCCGGCGCGCCGCTCAAGGCCGTGGCGCTCACCTTTGGCGAACATACGATCCGCGGCGAGGCCATGGTGGCCGCCTATGGCTTGGAGGGTGGCGGGATCTATGCCCTGTCCGGCGATATCCGCCGCGCGATGGAAGGCGGCGGGACGGCCCAACTCCTGATCGACCTGCGGCCAGACATGCGCCGGGGTGACTTGGCCTCCCGCCTCATCGGCGGCCGGCCCGGCGACAGCCTGTCCAACCGCCTGCGCAAGATGCTGAAGCTCTCAGCCGTGGAGATCGGCCTCCTGCGGGAGGCCTTCGGCGCAAACCTGCCTCGCAGCCCGGTGGGCCTGGCCGAAGCGATCAAGGCTGTCCCCGTCCCGCTGAGCAGCGTGGCGGGGCTGGAGCGGGCCATTTCCAGCGCCGGCGGCCTGAAGTTCGAGGGCCTGGACGAGCGGCTGATGCTCAAGGCGCGGCCAGGAGTGTTCGCCGCCGGCGAGATGCTGGACTGGGAGGCGCCCACCGGCGGCTATCTGCTGCAGGCGAGCTTCGCCACCGGCCGCGCCGCGGCCAACGGCGCGATCGACTGGCTGGCTGAGCAGCCTTAAGCCGGCTCGACCTCGCCGCCGAACCGCTCGCGCCATTCCTCGACTTGGACGTCCTCGATCTTGCGGAACAGCACGTCAGGGGCCGCGACCTTGGTCCCCGGCTGCAACGCGTTCAGCAGGGTCGCGCCCTCCCCTTGCGGCCAGCGCCCCGGGAAGGCCTCGCCCACCCCGCCGGCGATCTTCTCGGCGGCGAACGGGATGAAGGGCTCGGACACCTTGGCGAACAGAGCCACCAGATTGAGGCCTGTACGGACCGCGACGGCGGCCCGGTCCCGGTCGGTCTTGATGGCGGTCCAGGGCGCAGCCTCGGTCAGGTACTGGTTGCCCAGCACCCAGAGCTGACGCAGCGCCTGGGCCGACTTGCGCATCTCCATGGCTTCCATGAGCTCGGTCAGCTCGGCGAGCTTGGCCGACACGTCGGAGGCCAGCTTGATCTCCAGCTCGCCGGGCGCGCCACCGTCGGGCACGACGCCCTCGAAGCGGGTTTCGGTGAACTTCAGGATGCGGTTGACGAAATTGCCCAGCACATCGGCCAGGTCCGCATTCACCTGGGTCTGGAACTGCTCCCAGGTGAAGGTGGCGTCTGAACCCTCCGGCGCATTGGCGACCACCCACCAGCGCCAGTAGTCGGCAGGCAGCAGCTCCAGGGCCTGGTCCATGAAGACGCCGCGCTTCTGCGAGGTGGAGAACTTGCCGCCGTAATAGTCCAGCCAGTTGAAGCCCTTCAGCCGGTCCACCAGCTTCCAGGGCGCATTATTGACCGCCCCCCAGGCGCCGTCGGGGCCGCGCTGCTCGTTGGCCCCGATCAGGGTGCAGGGGAAGCCGACGGTGTGGAAGGGCACGTTGTCCTTGCCCATGAACTCCACATAGGTGACGTCTGCGGCGAGCGGCTCGCGCCACCAGCGCTCCCACTCCGCCTCGTCGGCCTGGCCCCTGCCCTCGGCGGCGGCCTTGGCGTCCGCCCACTCCCAGGTGGCGCCGATGTACTCGATGGGGGCGTCGAACCAGACATAGAAGACCTTGCCCGCCAGACCTTCGACGTCCGGCGTGGCGCCATCGGGATTGGGGCCCCATTCGGCGGCGTTGACCGGCACGCCCCATTCCAGATCGCGGGTGATGCCCCGGTCCTGCAGCCCTTCATCCAGCCATTTCAGCGCAATGGATGTGACCAGCAGCGGCCAGTCGCCCTTCTTGCCGTCGATCCAGGTCCGCAGCTTGTCGGAAAACAGGCTCTGACGAAGGAACAGGTGCTTCGACGGCCGGATCTCGATGTCCTCAGACCCGGAAACCGCCGAGCGGGGCGCGATCAGGTCGGCGGGATCGAGCACCCGGGTGCAGTTCTCGCACTGGTCCCCGCGGGCGGCCGGATAGGCGCAGTGGGGACAGGTGCCGATCACATAGCGGTCCGGCAGGAAACGCTTGTCGGCGTTGGAATAGACCTGCTGGGTGACCTTCTCCTCGATGAAGCCGGCCTCCCACAGGGTCTGGGCGAAGCGCTGGGTCAGCCGGTGGTTCTGCTGCGAGGACGAACGGCCGAAATGATCCCAGGAGAGGCCGAACTTCGCCCCAAGCTCGGCCTGAACCTCATGCTGGGCGGCGCAGAAGGCGGCGGGATCAACCCCCGCCTCGGCCGCCGCCAGCTCGGTGGGCGTGCCGTGTTCGTCGGTGGCGCAGATATAGAGGGTCTCCCGGCCCCGGGACCGCTGGAACCGCGCATAGACGTCGGCCGGCAACATGGAACCCGCAAGCGTCCCCAGGTGCTTGATCCCGTTGATGTAGGGCAAGGCCGAGGTGATGAGGATGCGGGACATGGGTCTGCGCGCTCTTGGTGCTTAAGGTCGATGAGGGCGGGCTTATATGGCGCCGGGACGGCGAAGGCCATCGCAGGGCGGCGGCGCCACGTCAGGCTGCAAAGCTGCGGTTCCTGCGGGTCTGGCGTCGAATGGGGACTTAACCCTCGCGCCATCAGCCTGATAAGCAGAAGCTGGGCTGCTAAGGGAGAGCATGATGCGGACTTGGGTGAAGAAGACGGGACTGGCGGCGGCTGGCGCGGCGGCCTTGCTGGGCCTGAGCGCCTGCGGTCAGGGCCAGAGCGCCAATGACACGGTGCGGATCTACAACTGGTCGGACTATATCGATCCTCAGCTCCTGGAGGCCTTCACCAGCGATACCGGCCTCAAGGTCGTCTACGACACCTTTGATTCCAATGAGGTGCTGGAGACCAAGATGCTCCAGGGCGGCACCGGCTATGACGTGGTGACCCCGTCCAACCACAACATCCCGCGCTATATCGAGGCCGGCGCCATCGCTGAGCTCGACAAGTCCAAGCTGACCAATATCGGCAATCTGTCGCCCAAGATCATGGCCTATATGGAGCCCTTCGATCCGGGCGGTCGCTACACCGTTCCCTACATGTGGGGCACCATCGGCATCGGCTTCAATCCGCAGAAGGTGGCCGAACGCCTGCCCGGCGTGACCATCGATTCCTGGAAGGTCCTGTTCGGGCCGGAGAACATCGCCAAGCTGGCCGACTGCGGGGTCTACTTCCTCGACGCCTCGGAAGACATGTACGCCGTGGCGCTGAACTATCTGGGCAAGGATCCCAACTCGACCACTGTGGCCGACTATGAGGCCGCCACCGAGATGCTGATGGCCGTGCGCCCCCATGTGCGCAAGTTCCACTCCTCGGAATACATCAACGGCCTGGCGAATGGCGATATCTGCGTGGCCATCGGCTATTCCGGCGACATCTTCCAGGCCGCCGACCGGGCCGAAGAGGCCGGGGCCGGCGTGGAGGTGGACTATGTGATCCCCAGCGAAGGCAGCCAGGTCTGGTTCGACGTCTTCGCCATTCCGGTGGACGCCCCCAACCCGGACGCGGCCTACGCCTTCCTGGACTTCATGCTGCGTCCCGACGTGATCGCGACGGCGTCCAACTACACCGCCTACGCCAACGCCAATGAGCCGGCCACGGCCCTGGTCGATCCGGAAGTCCGGGATGATCCGCGCATCTATCCCAGCGACGAGGTGATGGAGCGTCTGTTCGTCACCACCGCCAAAGGCCAGGACCTGGTCCGCGAGGTGAACCGGCAATGGACCCGGGTGCAGACGGGCCAGTGACCCGTCGTAGCGCGACCTCGGAGCTCGACCGCTCGTGAACGCCAAGCCGCGTTTGAACATCGGCGCGGTGCGCTCGAGCTTCGCCCCGTGGGCGGATCCCTCGGCCAAACCGCTGGTCCGCTTCGACCAGGTGACCAAGCGCTTCGGTGGCGAGACCGCCGTCGATGCGGTGTCGCTGGACATCTATGAGGGGGAATTCTTCGCCCTGCTGGGCCCGTCGGGCTGCGGTAAGTCGACCCTGATGCGGATGCTCGCCGGCTTCGAAACGCCGGACCTGGGCCGCATCACGCTCGGCGGCGAGGACCTGGCCGGTCGGCCGCCGCACCTGCGGCCGGTGAACATGATGTTCCAGTCCTACGCCCTGTTTCCCCACCTGACGGTGGCCCAGAACATCGCCTTTGGCCTGCGCCAGCAGAAGAAGCCCAAGGCCGAGGTGGCCGCCCGGGTGGATGAGATGCTGGCCCTGGTGCGGCTGGAGGGCCTGGCCCACCGCAAGCCTGACCAGCTGTCTGGGGGCCAGAAGCAGCGGGTGGCTCTGGCCCGGGCCATCGCGCCCAAGCCGCGCATGCTGCTGCTGGACGAGCCGCTCGGGGCCCTGGACCGCAAGCTGCGGGAAGAGACCCAGTTCGAGCTGATGGCCCTGCAGCAGCGCCTGGGCATGACCTTCCTGATCGTCACCCACGATCAGGAAGAGGCGATGATCACCGCCGACCGTCTCGCCGTCATGCGGGCCGGCCAGCTGGCCCAGATCGGCCGGCCGGCCGAGGTCTATGAGGCGCCCAATTCCCGCTACGTGGCTGACTTCATCGGCGATGTGAACCTGTTCGAGGCCAAGGTCACCGAGGATGACGGCGACATCATCCGCCTGGTCAGCCCCGAAGCGCCCGAAGGTCTTGAGGCCATCGAGGACGATGCGATCGCGATCGGTTCGACCGCCTGGCTGGCGGTGCGGCCGGAGAAGATGCGGGTGCACCTCGATCCCCCACCGCCTGGGCCCAACCGCCTGGAGGGGAGCGTGGCCGACATCGGCTATCTTGGGGACTGGACCACCTATCTGGTGGAGCTGCCCGGCGGGCGCACCATCCGGGCGGCCCGGGCCAACGCCAGCCGCGTGGTGGATCGCCCGGTCGACTGGGACGACAAGGTCTGGCTGACCTTTGCGCCGGATTCCGCCGTGGTGCTGACCCGATGAGCGTGACGGGCGCCCCGCGCCCGCGTCGCCCCTGGAAGGGCCTCGGACGCCCCCGGGGACAGCCGAGCTCGGAGGCGCGGGCGGCCTATGCGCCCTTCCTGTGGCTGGCGGTCTTCTTCCTCGTGCCGTTCCTGCTGGTGGCCAAGCTGTCCCTGTCGGACGTGGTCCTGGCCATCCCGCCCTATGCGCCGCGGCTGGACTGGAGCCAGGGGCTGGCGGGCGTCATCGCCTTCGTCCGGGCGCTCGACTTCGAGGCCTATGCCCGGATGGGCCAGGACGGCCTCTATCTGGCGGCCTATCTCTCCAGCCTGAAGTTCGCAGGGGTGGCTACGGTGATCCTGCTGCTGGTGGGCTATCCGCTGGCCTATGGCATGGCCAGGTGCCGGCCCAGCGTCCGCCAGGCCCTGTTGATGGCGGTGATCCTGCCCTTCTGGACGAGCTTCCTGATCCGGGTCTATGCCTGGATCGCCATCCTCAAGCCGTCTGGCCTGCTGAACATGCTGCTCGGCCAGATCGGTCTGCCGCCGGTGGACATCCTGAACACCGACACGGCGGTCTATATCGGCCTCGTCTACGCGTATCTGCCCTTCATGGTCCTGCCCCTCTATGCGGTGCTGGAACGGCAGGAGGCCGGCCTGCTGGAGGCCGCCGCAGATCTCGGCTGCACGCCGTTCCAGAGCTTCTGGCGGGTGACCTTTCCCCTGTCCCTGCCCGGCGTGGCGGCCGGCGCCCTGCTCTGCTTCATCCCCATGGTCGGCGAGTTCGTGATCCCCGACCTGCTGGGCGGCTCGGGCACCCTGATGCTCGGCAAGACCATCTGGACGGAGTTCTTCTCCAACCGCGACTGGCCCGCCGCCAGCGCCGTGGCCATCGTGCTGCTGGCCACCCTGGTCATCCCGATCCTGCTGTTCCAGCGTCAGCAGACTAAGATGATGGAGCAGCGCTGATGCGGCGGGGGCCCAGCGCGTTCAACATCGCCGCCATCGTGTTCGGGCTGGCCTTCCTCTACCTGCCCATCGTCCTGCTAGTGATCTATTCGTTCAACGAGAGCCGGCTGGTCACGGTCTGGGGCGGCTTCTCTACCCGCTGGTATGTGAGCCTCTTCCAGAACGAGCAACTGCTTGGGGCGGCCTGGGTGACCCTGCGGGTGGCGTTCGTCTCGGCGACGCTGGCCACCATCCTCGGGACGTTGGCGGCACTGGGCCTCGTGCGAGCCGGCCGTTTCCGGGGCCGCACCCTGTTCTCCAGCATGACCTATGCGCCCCTGGTCATGCCCGAGGTGATCCTCGGTCTTTCCTTGCTGCTGTTGTTTGTGTCCGTCGGCGTGGCCAGGGGCTTCTGGACGGTGATCATCGCCCACACCACGCTCACCCTCTGCTACGCCACCGTGGTGGTGCAGGCCCGGCTCGTCTCCTTCGACGAAGCCCTCGAAGAAGCCGCCCGCGACCTGGGCGCGCCGCCCTGGAAGGCGTTCGCCCTGGTCACCCTGCCCAATATCGCGCCGGCGGTAGCCGCAGCCTGGATGCTGGCCTTCACCCTGTCCCTGGACGATCTGGTCATCGCCAGCTTCACCACGGGCCCCGGCGCCACCACCCTGCCGATCCGCATCTACAGCGCCGTCCGGCTGGGGGTCAGCCCGGAGATCAACGCCATTTCCACCCTGTTGATCGGCCTGGTGGCCACAGGCGTCATCGCCGTCTACCTCCTGAACATGCGCAGGCGGACGTCCGCCCCCTGATGTGTCATAGGTGGGGCGGCCCTGGAGTCGGGGGTCCTTCACCGCGCGATGACCCATGAAGCCGCCGCCCAAGAGACTGTCCGACCTCAAGGCCCCGGCGCCCCCGATGGACGTCTACGCCCCGCCCAAGCCGCGCGTTTCCAGGCAGAAGCCCGGCAAGGTGCTCACGCCGGCCGAAAAGGCCGCCTTCCTCGCCGCCCGCCCAGACCTCAACGCCGGACCGAAAAAATGAGCGACTCCCCCGCCGATGACGGCCCCGAAGGCGAGACCCCGATTCAGCGCGCCCTGCGGCTGAAGAAGGCCGCCCTGGACGCCAAGCCGAAACCGCCCCGGGGCGGGCGCTTCCAGCGCGAACAGGCCGCCGCCCACCAGTCCTCGTCCAAGTCCAAGCCCTGGATGGGCCGCTAGAGCGCTGAGACCTTAGGGTCGCGCCCAGACCTCGATGTGATTGCGGCGGTCCACCCGGGCCTGCCGGGCTTCCCCAAGACACCCCAGGCCTGAGCGGGCCAGCAGAGCGTCAGCCCAGGCCCGGTCGGCGTCCTTAAGCGCCGCGAGGGCGGCTTCCGTCCTCTGGACCATGTAGAGCAGATAGGGCTGCACCCCGACCTCGTCGGGGACCCCGCGATACCGGCTGGGCGTCACGCCAAGCGTCCGCTGGTGCGGCTTGGCGCTGACCGGATCACCGTCGACCGGGGCCAGGCGCTGATAGTGGTCTTCCAGCCAGGCGAGCTTGGCGGCAAGCTCCGCGCCCATCTCCGCCCCCATCTCCACCACGAGCGCCTCCAGGGTCTCCGGCGTGGCGTCGCCGGGCAGCCAGCCGTCGGCGTTCGGCATGTCCGGGATGTCCAGGTCCGGCGCATGCAGGCGCTCGATCCAGCGGAAGGTGGCTGGCGCCTGGCGTTTCATGATGTCGGCGGGCACGGGGTCACGGCCCAGATGCGCAAATAGCGGCCCGAACAGGCCGTAATCCCCGATGCTGGGCCGGCCCCCCAGCAGATAGGGATGGACCGACAGGTGAGCCTCCAACGCCGCCAGCAGGTCGTGATAGCCCTGCTCGATCAGCGGGATGGTGTCGGGCCGCACGCCCAGGCCCGGCAGATAGCTCTGCATCTTGCGCATGGCGCCGCGGCTTGGGTCGTCCTCGGCGCCCGACACGCCAAACGCATGATCAAGGAAGGCGCCCTGAGCCCCGTAATAGCTCCACCGGTAGTGCATGGCCGCTCGCAGCAGCCCCTGGGAGCCGAACAGCTGGAAGAGGTGCGCCAGGAACAGATGGCGCGGGCTCTCAGGATAGGCGCTCAGCGCCGTGCCGGCCGCCTCGACATGGTCGATGATGTCGACGCTGTCCTGGACGATCTGGCCCTCAGGCGTGACCAGCACCGGGATGATCGAGCGGCCGATGGCCGGCATCACCTGCTGACGGAACTCCGGCTCGCGGGCGGACCGCTCGACAAAGGCGACGCCAGACTTGCGCAGATAGGCCCGCGCCGGACCGGTGTAGAGCGAATGGGGCAGGCCATAGAGGATATGGGGTCGAGTCATGGGCGCGACCTTAACGCCCACACGCCGCGCGCTCCACCGCCGAACGGCGGCTCAGGCGACCGCGGTCCACCAGGTGGAGGCGAGCGACAGGTCCGTCGACTCCAGGAGCCGTGTCTTGTCCTCATCCTGCCGGGCGCTCACGACGACGATCTGGGCGAAATCGGCGGCCCGCAGCCTTTGGCGCGCCTCGCCCAGAAGTTGGGCGCCGACAGTCTCCCACTGGTCCGGCGCCACGACGAAATCGTCGATCAGCGCCGTGCGGCCGCCAGGATCATAGACCGGCGGCGAGGGCGTTGGCTGGGCGATCAGGAAGCCCCTCACCTCACCGTCGATCTCGGCCACCAGCGCCAGAACGTCTTCCTTGGCGAAGAGGTGCGCAAACCACATGCGGCTCATCTCGGCGGCGTTAGCCGCCCGGCGCCAGAAGCGCGGCTCGAAGGTCTCATAGAGCGCCCGCCGCGCCTCGGCCAGCTGGACGCAGGCCTCCATGTCTGACGCCTCCGCGATGCGGATCCTCATGTCGACCTCCTCAGAGCGGCGCGATGCAATCGAACCAGGGCTTGGCCTGTTCCAACTGGCCCGCCAAACGGAACAGCCTCGCCTCCTCGCCCATGGGGGCGACGAACTGGAGGCCAATGGGCAGGCCTTCTTCGCTCCAGGCCAGGGGCACGCTCATGGCCGGCTGGCCGGTGTTGTTGAAGGCCTGGGTGTTGCTCATGAAGGAGAACAGGCGGCGGGCATATTGGCTGAGATCCTCGGTCAGCCAGCCCACCGGCGGCGGCGGCCGGCCAGTGGTGGACAGCAGCAGGATGTCGTAGTCGGCGAACAGGCCGGCCACCGCACGGCCGAAGGCGTGCACGACGGCGACCGCCTGGACATATTGCGGGGCCGACAGCTCGCGGCCGCGGCGATAGCTCATCCAGGTGGTGAACTCGACCTCATCCTCGCCGAACGGCCGGCCGCGGCGCTCGGCCTCGGCGTCGAGGGTGGCGGCCACGCTGGCGGCGATGATCACCCCGGCCGCCTGGGAGAGCGCGGCCAGATCGCCGGGCAGGCTCGCCTCCGTCACATCATGGCCGAGGCTTTCGCAGAGGGCGGCGGCGTCGCGGACGGCCCGGACGCACTGAGGATCCAGTTCGGGGCTGGCGAGGGAGGCGGTGGTGAAGGCGATGCGCAGCTTGCCGGGATCGCGGCCGATCTCCTGGGCGAAGGGTCGTTCCGGCGGCGCCAGGAAGTAGGGATCGCCCACCTGGGGCTGGCAGACGACATCCAGCAGGGCGGCGCAGTCGCGCACCGAGCGGGTGAGCGCATGCTGCATCGAGGCGCCGGCCCACCCTTCTCCTGCCGGGGCGAAGGAGACCCGGCCCCGGGAGGGCTTCAGGCCGAACAGGCCACAGGCCGAGGCAGGCACGCGAATGGAGCCGCCGCCGTCGCTGGCGTGCGCGCCCGGCACGATGCCGGCCGCCACAGCCGCTGAAGCCCCGCCAGATGAGCCGCCCGGCGTATGGTCAAGGTTCCATGGATTGCGGCTGGGGCCGAACAGCGCGGGCTCGGTGACCGGCGCCAGGCCGAACTCCGGCGTATTGGTCTTACCGAAGATGATCAGCCCCGCCCGGCGATAGGCCGCCACGATGGCGCTGTCGGCCTCGGCGCGGGCGTCCTTGAAGGCCCGCGACCCACCGGTGGTGATGGTCCCGGCCAGCTGGGCGCCGAGGTCCTTGAGCAGGAAGGGCACGCCGGCGAAAGGCCCCTCGCTGGCTTGGGTGAGTTCGCCGCGGGCGAAGTCGGAAAGGTCCTGGGTGATGGCGTTGATCTGCGGATTGACCGCAGCGGACCGCGCCAGAGCCGTCTCCAGCAGCTCGGCGGCCGAAACCTCCCGCCGGGCGACCAGGTCGGCCAAGGCGGTCATGTCGTGGCGGCGATAGTCTTCGAACCTCATGGCGCGTCTCCTGATGGCGTCTGGGGCCTAGCGGCTGCGGCCCCGGGCGCTGACGGGCCAGATGTCCACCAGGGCGTCGCCGCGGACCACGTGATAACTCTCATAGAGGTTCACCGTGGGGTCACAGTGGGGCACGGCCAGGGTCACCAGATCGCCGGGCTTCAGCGTCTCACCCAAGCCCGGCGCGATCACCGCCCCGTGCTCATCGCCCATGAAGGCGAAGCGTGCGCCCTCGCCGGCCCCGCCCAGGACCTGGGGCGGATCGGCGTCGGTGGAGAAGGCCTTGAAGCCGGCATCGACGGTGACCAGGGCGGCATGGTTGGCGCTGACCACCCGGGCCTCGACGCTCAGGCTGCGGCCATAGGGCTGGCCGGGCTCGGCCTCCAGCTGGCAGGCCACATACTGGTCATCCATGAAGACGTAGGAGCCCACCTGCAGCTCGTTGAAGACGCCGAGCTCCAGGTCGATGCGGTGGGTGCCGGTGCCGCCGCCGGTGACGACGGGCGGGGCCAGGCCCGCCTCGGTCAAGGCTGCGATGGTGGTCTTGAGGGCCTCGGACTGGGCGAGGATGGCTTCGCGCCGGGCGCCGTAGTCCTCGATATGCTGCTCGCGGCCGCAGTACTTCTGGACGCCGCCGAAGGTGAGAGACGGCGCCTCGGCGATCTGGCGGGCGAGCGCCACAGCGGCGTCGTCCGACGCCACGCCGGTGCGGCGTATGCCCGGATCGATGTCGACAAAGACACTCAGCGGCGCCTCAGGCGAGGCTGCGGCGGCCAGGGCGGCCACATTGTCCGGATGATCGGCCACCACCGACAGGCCAGGGCTGCGGGCGTTCAGCGCGATCAGCCGGGCGATGGCCGGCGCCGAGACCACCGGCGAGGTGATGTGCAGGTTTTCGATGTCGCCCTCAGCCAGGGCCTCGGCCTCGCCGAGCTTGGCGCAGCAGAGGCCAAAGGCGCCGGCCGCCACCTGGCGCCTCGCGATATCGACGCTCTTGTGCGTCTTGGCGTGGGGCCGCAGGCGGACTCCGGCCTTGGCCGCCAGCTGCGCCATGGCGGCGATGTTGGCCTCCAGTACGTCGAGGTCCAGCACCAGGACGGGCGTATTGAGCGCGCGGCGCGAGCCCTGCTGGCCGATCAGATGGCCGTGCAGGCGGCGGTCGTCGGAAAGGACGGACATGGGGACTCTTCTCAGCTGAACAGTTCGGCGAGATGGGGATTGAGGAACCTGCCCTCAGGGTCGGTGCGGCGGCGTACCTCGCGGTAGCGCTCGGCCATGGGATAGAGGCCATCGACCTCGTCCCGCGTTAGGAAATGCCGCTTGCCCCAATGGGGGCGGCCGCCATGGCTGCGGAAGATGGGTTCGGCGGCGGCGAACACCTCCCGCCAGGGCATCTTGGCGTACTGGTGCATGGAGATCGAGGCGCCCGGCCCCTTGTTGAACGGGCTGACCCAGATGTCATCGCCCGCCGCCCAGCGGAATTCGAAGGGGAAGGCCACCGGCCGCCGACCCTTGCGGATCCAGGCGATGACCTCCTTGAGCGCCGGCAGGCCCGCCTCCCGGGGCAGTTCGTACTCCATCTCCTCAAACCGGACGTTCCGAGTGGACGGGAAGATGCGGTAGGCCGGCCCCACCTTGTGCACATCGCCGGACGCGCCGGTCATGAACCGCTGGATCGGTCCCGCCAGGAAGGGGAAGGCCTTGGTCATGTCGCAGCAGAACCGGAAGATGTCTTCCTCGTTGCTGGGCTTGCCTCGCGGCGTGTCCTCGGCCTCGACAGGATGCAGCGTCTTGACGATGGCCTCATCGGCATAGGGGAAGACGAAAAACTCAGCGTGCCGGTGGCGTTGGGCCAGGTCATCGAAGTTCTCATAGACCCAGGCCATGGGCTTCTTCTCGACCCGCTCCTCCAGCTTGTAGGCCGGCAGGACGTCGATGGTGGCCGCGGTGATCACGCCAAACAGGCCGAGCGACAGGCGCTGGCCTTCGAAGAGGTCCGGATCCTGAGCGCGGCTGGTCTCGGCCACGCTCCCGTCGGTCATGACCGCGCGAACCCCCTGGACCAGGGTCGAGAGACTGCCGAGCTCGCGGCCGGTGCCGTGAGTGCCGGTGCCGATGGCCCCGGCCAGGGACTGCGGATTGACGTCCCCCTGGTTGGGCAGGGACAGCCCCTCGTCCCACATGGCCCGGGTCAGGCGCTTCAGGCTCCAGCCCGCCGGCGCAGTCACGGTCTTGCGGTCCGGGGCGATGATGAGTTCGCCTTCCAGCTCAGACAGGTTCAGCAGCAGGCCATCGGTCTCACAGAGCGGCGTGAAGGAATGGCCGGCGCCAACCACCCGCACCTTGCTGGCGTTGCGCACCAGGGCCTGCAGCTCGGCCTCGGTCCGGGGCTGCGCAAATTGGGCCGGCTCAGCGCGCACGCTCCCCGACCAGTTGGACCAGTCCGCCATTGTCCCTCCCCGCCACGCGGCGTCGAGGCCCGCAGCCCCGCTACTGAACCTGATCCCGCAGGGCGCCGTCCAGGGCGCTTTCGCCAGGCGCCCCAACGTAAAGGCCGAGTTTCCTCCGAACCGAAGGCCTCGTGCGGTCGTTAGCCACCGAACACGCGTGGTCGCGGCGCGCGCCGCCGGGCGCGCCTCGGGAGGGGAACAAGACTTGCAGATTGAGGACTATGCGTTGATCGGGGATGGCGAGAGCGCCGCCCTGGTGGGACGAAACGGCTCCGTCGACTGGCTCGCCTGGCCGCGTTTCGACTCCGAGGCCTGCTTCGCCGCCTTGCTGGGCGATGAGCGACACGGCTTCTGGCGCATCGACTCCGAGGACGCCCGACCGACATCCCGGCGCTACCGCGAGGGGAGCCTCGTCATTGAGCATGACTTCGAAGGTCGTGACGGGGCCAGCTTCCGGATCATCGACTTCATGGAGCCGCGTCAGGGCGATCCCAAGCTCGTCCGACAGGTGGTCGGGCTGAACGGGCGAAGCCAGCTGCGCCTGCTGCTGCGACCACGGTTCGACTATGGGGCGGTCAAACCCTGGCTGCAGATGAGGGAGTCCGGAGCGCTGCGCGCCGTGGCCGGCCCGCATTCGGTGATTCTCCGCAGTCCATGCCCGCTCCAGATCGACGACGGCGACCTCGCCACGACCTTCAGCGTCGAGGCGGGAGAGACCCTGAGCTTCGTGCTGAGCTACGACCCGTCGCATGTCTACACGCCAGAGCCCTGCGACCCAGAGGCGGCCCTGGCGCGAACGCTGTCCTACTGGCGCAAATGGGGCGCGAAGAACCGCTACGACGGGCCGTGGCCCCAGGCCGTCAACCGCTCGCTGATCACCATCAAGGCGCTGATCTATGCGCCGACGGGCGGCATCATCGCCGCACCTACCACCTCCCTGCCCGAGCAGATCGGTGGGGCCCGCAACTGGGATTATCGGTTCTGCTGGCTGCGTGACGCCTCGTTCTCCATGCTGTCGCTGATGAACGCCGGCTACCGCAAGGAGGCCGAGGCCTGGTGCGAGTGGGTGCTTCGGGCGGTGGCGGGCGAGCCCGACGAGATCCAGCCCGTCTATGGCCTTGCTGGCGAGCGGCGGGTCGAGGAGCGAGAGATCGGCTGGCTGCCCGGCTATGAAGGCTCCGCGCCCGTAAGGATCGGCAACGCCGCCGCCGGCCAGTTCCAGATCGACGCCTTCGGCTGGATCCTCGACACCATGCACCAGGCGCGAACCTTCAAGCTCGATCTCCGCGAGGACAGCTGGGCGCTGGAGACGGCGCTGCTGAAGCAGCTGGAGCGCGTCTGGCGCGAGCCTGACGAGGGCATCTGGGAGGTCCGCGGCGAGCCGCGCCACTTCGTGCACTCCAAGGTCATGGCCTGGGTGGCGTTTGACCGCGCCGTCCGGGCCGTGGAGGAGTTTGGCCAGCCCGGGCCGGTGGAGCGCTGGCGGGCGCTTCGAGACGAGATTCACGCCGAGGTCTGCGCCAGGGGGTATGACGAACAGGTTGGCGCCTTCGTCCAGTCCTATGGCGACGACGCCCTGGACGCCTCGGTCCTGCTGATCCCGCTGGTCGGCTTTCTCCCGGCCGAAGATCCCAGGATGGTCTCGACTGTGGCGGCCATCCAGGACCGCCTGACCCGTGGTGGCCTGGTCCTGCGTTATGATCCCAAGCAGGCCGATGACGGCCTGGCGGGCGAGGAAGGGGTCTTTCTCGCCTGCAGCTTCTGGCTGGCGGACAATCTGCTGCTGCAAGGCCGCCGGGCGGAGGCTCAAGCCCTCTTCGAGCGCCTCCTGAAACTCTGCAACGACGTCGGCCTGCTGGCCGAAGAGTACGAGCCCAAGGCCGGGCGGCAACTGGGAAACTTCCCGCAGGCCTTTTCGCACTTCGCCATCATCGATACCGCCTTCAATCTGGCGCGGCAGAAGTCGGCGGCCCGACCGGAAGAGCCGAGGGACAGCGAGTCAGCGCCCGACGAACCGGCCGACCAGCAGGCCTAGGCCCGCGAAGGCCAGGGCCCCGGCGGCCACCACGCCGGCGCGGGCCGGTCCCCCGGCGATGAGGGGCGCCTGATGCTTCTGCTCGCCGCTGAAGCGGCCCTCCGTGCGATGCGGCTTCTCGACCGTCTCGAACAGATTGTCCTCATAGTCAGGTGGGAAGGCCTGGTCGGTGAACTGGCCGTCCCACGCCATGTCGGCCATCAGGCGATCCATGAGTTGGGGCGCCACCGACTGACCGATGATGGTCTGGGCCGTGCTGGCGCCGAGCCAGTACTCCCGCTGCGGGTCCTTCGCCGCCCGCAGGATGGCCTCGGCGGCGACCTCCGGCGCGTAGATGTCGCCGACCGGCTTGGGCCGTTTGGCGGCATGGGCCCGCGCCCAGTCGAACTGCGGCGTGTTCACGGCGGGCAGGTGCACTTCGCTGACCTTGATCCCGCTGCCCTCGTGAAGGAGCTCGGCGCGGAGGGACGAAAGGAAGCCGCGAACGGCGTGCTTGGCCGCGCAATAGGGCGCCTGCAGCGGAATACCGCGATAGGCGAGCGCCGATCCGACCTGGACGATGACTCCGCGGTCGCGGCCGCGCATCACCTCCAGCGCCGCCATCGCCCCGTGGACCGAGCCGAGATAGGTGACGCTGGTCACCTGGGCGATCTCCTCGGGCGCCAGCTTGGCGATGGGCGAGAAGACCGTGACCATGGCGCTGTTCACCCAGACGTCGATGGCCCCGAGCGCCTGCTCGCCGGCATGCGCCGCCTGCCGCACCGCCTCGGCGTCGGCGACGTCCAGGGCCGCCACATGGGCCCGGACGCCGAAACCTCGGACCTCGTCGGCCACCGCCTCCAGCGCTGTCTGGCTCCGCGCCATCAGAAGAAGAGAAGCCCCGGCCCGGGCCGCGGCGAGGGCCGTGGCGCGGCCGACGCCGGCCGACGCGCCGGTGATGGCGATGACCCGACCGGAGAGCGCATCCTGTGTGTTCTGTCGCATGGGGGAGGTAAGGGCTCAGGCCGCGCACGGTTCCGGGACTGGACGGACCCTGCCGAAGCGTCCAGCGTTAGGCCCTGATGACCAGGACGCCGATGCTGTTGGTGATGGGCGTGTCCGGGGCCGGGAAGACGACGGTCGCCAGCGCTCTGGCCGAGCGCCTGGGCTGGGCGTTTCTCGACGCCGACGACCTGCACCCCGCGGCCAATCACGCCAAGATGGCCAGGGGTGAGCCGCTGGACGACGTGGACCGTCGCCCCTGGCTGGCGGCTATCGCCGCCTGGATCGCCGCGCGCCAGGCCGAGGATCAGCCCGCAGTGGTCGCCTGCTCGACGCTGAAGCGCGCCTATCGTGATGAGCTACGGCGAGCCGCAGACGATTTGCAGATCGTCTTCCTCAGGGCCGAACCCGAGCTGCTGGCCGAACGCCTCCGACACCGCCGCGGCCACTTCATGCCCGCCTCCCTCCTCGACAGCCAGTTCGCCGACCTGGAGCTCCCCGCGCCGGAGGAACACCCCATGGTTGTCGACGCCGGCCAGGCGCTTACCGAGACCATCGAGGCGGTGTCCCGGATGATCGATCGCGATAAGGGCGGCGCCCCGGAGACCAAGAAGCGTCGCGGCGACGTCTAGCGCCAGATGCGGTCGGGCGCGGACGGGGTGAAGTCCCGCCTCGGTGAAGAACAACTGGTCCCTGACAGACAGCTTGCGCCGCTTGAGCTCCCGGATCCCGTCGATATCGGGGGCAAACGCCTCTCCTCACGCCGGATCTGATGATCAGCGATGTTCGTTCCTGAGCCAGTTCATTCGGATGCAGTTCAGATGGGCTCCTCAACCTGGGAGGCGCGCCCACGTCACTTGCGTAAAAAGACCTTCCTGCTAGGTTTGCGGCTGGCTCCCGTAGAGGAGCGCCAAAATCAGGAGCCCAGGTCATGAAGTTGGAGCGTCTGCCGCCGGTCCGGACCTCGTTGCAGCCCACCAACCACCCCTATCTGACCGGGGCCTGGACGCCGCTGCACGAAGAGGTCAACGC
The DNA here is from genome assembly GCA_002363865.1 of Caulobacteraceae bacterium UBA3198. Taxonomy (GTDB): domain Bacteria; phylum Pseudomonadota; class Alphaproteobacteria; order Caulobacterales; family Caulobacteraceae; genus Phenylobacterium. The sequence goes on along the minus strand of DEWY01000005.1, from coordinate 162,976 downwards.
CGAGGATCTGCAGGTCCTGGAGGGCGTCATCCCGACCGATATCGACGGCGTCTATGTGCGCAACACCGAGAACCAGGCCCACCAGCCGCTCGGCCGCTATCACCCCTTCGACGGGGACGGCATGTTGCACATGATCAGCTTCAAGGACGGCAAGGCCGACTACCGCAACCGCTTCGTCCGCACCCGCTGCTTCGAAGCCGAACAGGAGGCCGGCCAGTCCCTGTGGGGCGGTCTGGCCGACGGGCCTGGCATCTCGGTGCGGCCGGGCTTCGGCGCCCATGGGAGCCTCAAGGACTCCTCCAGCACCGACGTGGTGGTGCACGGGGGAAAGATCGTCTCGACCTTCTACCAGTGCGGCGAGGCCTACTGGCTCGACCCCGAAACCCTGGAACAGGGCGGCGTGGCCAGCTGGGCGCCCCTGGACGGCGTCTCGGCCCACACCAAGGTGGACGAGGCCACCGGCGAGCTCCTGTTCTTCAACTACTCCAAGCAGGCGCCCTACATGCACTATGGCGTGGTCGATAAGGACGGCAGGCGGGTCCACTACACGTCCGTCCCCCTGCCCGGCCCGCGTCTGCCGCACGACATGGCGTTCTCGGCCAACTATTCGATCCTCAACGATTTCCCGGTGTTCTGGGATCAGGACCTGCTGGCGCAGAACCTCCATGTGGTGCGCATGCACGAGGGTCTGCCGTCGCGCTTCGCCGTCATTCCGCGGTACGGGAATGAGGCCGACATCCGCTGGTTCGAAGCCGCCCCGACCTATGTCCTGCACTGGCTGAACGCCTATGAGGACGGCGACGAGGTCGTCATGGACGGCTACTTCCAGGAAGACCCCTGCCCGGTGCCCCTGCCCGACGCGCCTCGGGGCCTGGCCCACATGATGGCCTATCTGGACGAGCACAGCTTCAAGCCCAAGCTGCACCGCTGGCGCTTCAATCTGAAGACCGGCGAGACCCGCGAGCATCACCTGGACGACCGCATCCTGGAGTTCGGGATGTTCAACCAGCGCTATGCGGGCAAGCCCTATCGCTACGCCTATTCCACCACCACCAAGCCCGGCTGGTTCCTGTTCAACGGCTTCGTCAAGCACGACCTGGAGACCGGCGAGTCCTGGTCCTTCACCCTGCCCGAGGGCAAGTTCGCCAGCGAGGCCCCCTTTGTGCCGCGCATCGGCGCCACGGCCGAGGATGACGGCTATCTGGTCAGTTTCATCATCGACGAGGCGGCTGGAACCTCCGAGTGCGTGCTGATCGACGCCCAGAAGATCGAGGCCGGGCCGGTGGTGCGGATCGCCCTGCCGCACAAGATCTGCAGCGGCACCCACAGCGTCTGGGCCGACCGGGACTTCCTGCGCCACGGTGTGGCCGCGGCATGAGCCCACAGGATCACCTGGCCCTGGCCGAGCGGTTCATCAGCGCGCTCGAGGCTGGCGACGTCGAGGCCGTGCGCGGCGTCTACGCCCCGGACGCCAAGCTCTGGCACAACAATGATGAGATCGAGCAGACGGTGGACCAGAACCTGCGGGTCCTGGCCTGGCTGATCCACGCCTTGCCCGAGCGGCGCTACCGGATCCTGCGGCGGGAGATCCTGGCCGACGGCTTCATGCAGCAGCATGTGCTGGAGGGCGTCCTGGCCGACGGCCAGCCCTTCGCCATGCCCGCCTGCGTCGTGGTCCAGGCCAAGGACGGCCGCATCATCCGCCTGGACGAGTATCTCGATCCCGCCGCGGGGGCGCCGCTCGCCGCCCAGGCCAGGCGGGCCAAGACCGTATCCGCCGCGCCCTAGGCGTCCAGGGCTGCGACGCTGTCGAGACCGGCCGGCTCGCCGCACTGATCGCAGGTGATCTTGGCCTTCAGGGGCCCGCAGGGGCGGTGATAGGTGATCAGCGGCGGCCCCTCGCCGCCGTCCAGCCAGCGGTCACCCCACCGGTTCAGCTCGGCGATCAGCGGATAGAGGTCCCGGCCCTGGTCGGTCAGCCGGTACTCCCAGCGCTGCGGCTTGTCCTGATAGAGAATCTTGCGCAGCACCCCGAGGTCGACCAGTCGTGCGAGCCGGTCCGACAGGATGTTGGGGGCGATCCCCAGGGCGGCCTGCAGGTCGCCAAACCGGCGCCGCCCCATGAAGGCCGAGGCGATCACATGGGAGGTCCAGCGGTCGCCCAGCACCTGGAAGGCGCGGTCCAGCATGGGATTTCCCGCATTCAGACCCTCAGCGGGAACGATGGAGCGACGCTGCGCCCGGGGCGGCTGGCTTGGCTCGACGCCGGCGCCTGGCCCGTCGATCACATAGACATCCCGCGCGGTGACCACCTCGCCGCAGCAGCCGCATCGGTATTGCGGGGTGAACGGCTTGCCGCAGGTGTGGCGGACCTGATGGGCCGGATGGGTCGGATCGAAGAACCAGCGCTTTTCCCAGGCGATGATCATCAGGGCCAGGCTGTAGAGATCCCGGCCTCGCTCCGTGAGGCGGTACTCCTCGCGGACCGGGCGCTCCTGATAGCGGACCTTCTCCAGCACGCCGGCCGCTGTCAGCCGCCGCAGCCGGTCGGTGAGAAGGCTGCGGGCGACGCCGATCCTGCCCTGGAAATCCTCGAACCGCCGGACCCTCTGGAACGCCAGATAGAGGATCATCAGGGTCCAGCGATCGCCGAGAATGTTCAGGGCCCGGGTGGCGGAATTGGCCTGCACGACCTGGGTCGTGCGGCGGGCGTCCGCGGGCGGGCTAGAGCTTGAATCTGCCATGGGATCTCGGCGTTGCAGGCGGCCGGACCCTTGGAGGCCGCCGCCCCCTTGTCAACCCGCGGTCGGTCGAGCCTGACCGCGCCCCTTAGGCCTCTTCCAGAGGCCGGGCTGGCTTGGGCGGCCACGGGATGAAGGGCGAGGTGCGGCGGGCATAGTCCTCATAGGCCGGCTTGCGCCGACGCATGCGACCTTCAACGGTGGGCATGCCGCTCCAGCGGGTGAGCGTATAGACGAGGTAGATCGGCCCGATCACCGCGAACAAGCCAGGCGTCGTCTCCGCGGCCACCAGCCACAGGCCCCACCAGACGCAGGCGTCGCCGAAATAGTTGGGATGGCGGGTATAGCGCCAAAGGCCGGTGTCCAGGACCTTGCCGGCGTTCTCGGGGTACTTCTGGAAGCGCACGAGCTGCCAGTCACCCAGGCTTTCGAAGAGAATGCCGAAAATGGCCAGCCCCGCCCCCACATAGCCGACCACGCCAAGGGCCGCCGGCTCGTCGGCGATCTGGCCGAGTTGCACAGGCAGGCACACCAGCCAGAGCAGAGGCATCTGCAGCAGGAAGACCAGGCGGAAGGAGGCATAACCATAGTTCCAGCCACGCTCGGCCTTGGCCTTTTCCATCATGCGGACGTAGCGGCGGTCCGGCCCGTGGTCGCGCCAGCGCCACAGGAGATAGCCGCCCAGGCGCACGGCCCAGAGGGCGCAGATCACCGTGAGGACCAGGCGCCGCTCTGTGTCGCCGCCGGTCTGGATGAAGGTGGCCACGGCCACCACGCCCATGCCTAGGGCCCACAGGCTGTCCACCGGCGTGGGGTCGCGCATGGCCCAGCAGGCCGCCCAGGCCAGAACGAACAGCGCCAGCACCACCCCGGCGTTGATCGCCAGGACCGTCACGATTTCAAGCATGTTTCCCCCCGCCCCTCCCTGGAGGGGTCTTAGTCAGTCTTTCTATGCAAGCTATTCGACGCCCGCTCGCCCTACAAGGGTCAGGCGGCCTCAGTTCCCACCACCAGGCTGACCGTCGTGGTGGTCGAGCCGCCGATGTTGAGGGTCTGACAGGTGCGAGCGCCGTCGACCTGATAGTCGCCGGCCTGGCCGGTGACCTGCTTGCAGGCGTCCAGCGCCATGCGGACCCCCGTGGCGCCCACCGGATGGCCGAGGCCGATGAGCCCGCCGGACGGATTGACCGGAAGGGCGCCGCCGATCTCGATCATGCCAGACTCCACCGCCTTCCAGGCCTCGCCCGGCGCCGTCAGGCCCAGATGATCGATGGCCATGTATTCGGTGATGGTGAAGCAGTCGTGGGTCTCCACTACGTCGATCTGGTCAAGCGCCGTGACCCCGGCCCGACGGCGGGCGTCCTCGATGGCCCGGCGGACCTGGGGGAAGACATAGGGCTGGTCGGAACTGGCGCGGACCTTGGCGTCATAGGAGATGGGCGCCGAGCGATGGCCCCAACCCTTGATCTGGGCGAGGCTTTCCAGCGGGATCCCCCGGCGGGCGGCGTATTCGGCGGCCTTGCGGTCCGACGCCAGGAAGACCACGGCGGCGCCGTCGGTGACCTGACCGCAGTCCTGCTTGCGTGTGCGGCCCTCCACAACGGGATTGGCCTCGTCATCCAGGGTGAAGCTGTCCTCGCCGAACGCCCACTGCCGCGTCTGGGCGTTGGGATTGCGCTTGGCGTTCTCGAAATTGATCTGGGCGATCCGCATCAGGTGCGCGGAATCGAGGCCGTAGCGGCGCTCATACTCATCGGCGAGGTCGGAAAAGGCCCTGGGCCAGAGGAAGGTGGCGTCCTGGAATTCATGGCCGGTCCAGGCCGCCGCCCCGAGGTTCTGCGCCGCCTGCTGGCCGGACACATTGCGCATCTGCTCCAGACCCACGACGCAGGCCAGGTCATATCGGCCGGCCTCCAGCTCGGCGGTGGCCGCCAGGATGGCGACGCTGCCTGAGGCGCAAGCGGCCTCATGCCGGGAGGTGGGCAGGCCGTCGAAGTCGGGATGCACCAGGCCAAAGAAGCCGCCGAGCAAGCCCTGGCCGGCGAACAGGTCGCCGACGAAATTGCCCACATGGCCGGTCTCGATGTCCCGAGGCTCCAGGTCCACCGCCGTCAGACCCGCGCCGACCGTCTCGGAAAAGGCGTCGGCCAGGTCCGCGCCCTGGCGCGCCCAATTGGCCGCGAAATCGCTCTGCCAGCCGCCCAGAATATAGACCATGGTCGTCTCCTCCAGCCGCTGCGGCTCTTCTGATTTGTCCGTCTGATTATACAAGCAACCTGCTTTTCGCCAAGGGTCGGGCCGGTGACAGGCCCGTTTGGGCGTACAATTGGCCGCACCGGCCGGCGCCTTCCCATGGGCGATGGGCCTTGGCGCCGGTGCGACGACGTGGCATCGGTCGCCGCACAAACGTCTTGTGGTCTGGTCTTTCGTTCCGTCGCCCATCCAAATGGGGACGCGCTCGGGCGGGGTCGCACGGCGATCTCTTTGATATTGCTAGGTTCGCCGGTTTAGCTCAGCTGGTAGAGCAGCGGTTTTGTAAACCGAAGGTCGCGGGTTCGAGTCCTGCAACCGGCACCATTTCTTCGTCCCCAGGCGATATCAAGACAGAGGACGCCCGCGCCGACCGGCGCTGGCTCACCACCGGAAAGAGGATTCCGATGTCATTTCCCGCCACGCACCCGGCGCTTAGCCGGGCGCTCGAGGCGCAAGGCTATGCGACCCCGACCCCCGTCCAGGCCGCCGTCCTTGACGCGCCTGAAGGCCGCGACCTGCTGGTCTCGGCCCAGACCGGCTCAGGCAAGACCGTCGCCTTCGGGCTGGCCGCCGCCAGCACCCTGCTGGGTGAAGCCGAGACCTTCGAATATGCCGCAGCGCCGTTGGCCCTGGTGATCGCACCGACCCGCGAACTGGCCCTGCAGGTCAGCCGCGAACTGGAGTGGCTCTACGCCCACGCCAAGGCCCGGGTGGTCACCTGTGTCGGCGGCATGGACGCCCGGCGCGAGCAACGCGCCCTGGCCGCCGGCTGCCACATCGTCGTCGGCACCCCTGGCCGCCTGCGCGACCACCTGGAGCGCGGCAATCTCGACCTGTCGGCCCTGAAGGTCGCCGTCCTCGACGAGGCCGACGAGATGCTCGACCTGGGCTTCCGGGACGACCTGGAGGAGATCCTGGACTCCACCCCGGTGGAGCGTCAGACCCTGCTGTTCTCGGCGACCCTGGCCAAGGACATCGTGGCGCTCGCCCGCCGCTATCAGCGGGACGCCACGCGGATCGACACCACCCGCCGGGACGAAGCCCATGGGGACATCGCCTATCGCGCCGTCCGCGTCGCGCCCAATGAGGTCGAGAAGGCCGTCGTCAATCTGCTGCGCTACTACGAATCCCCCGGCGCCCTGATCTTCTGCGCCACCCGCGAGGCCGTGCGCCACCTGTACGGCGCCCTGCGCGAGCGTGGCTTCTCCGCCGTCCAGCTGTCGGGCGAGCTGAGCCAGAAGGAACGGGCCGACGCCCTGCAGTCCCTGCGCGACGGCCACGCCCGGGCCTGCGTGGCCACCGACGTGGCCGCCCGCGGCCTCGATCTGCCGGACCTTGGCCTGGTCATCCATGCCGAGCTGCCGGTGAACAAGGCCGGCCTCCTGCACCGCAGCGGCCGCACCGGCCGGGCCGGACGCAAGGGCGTCTCGGTGCTGGTGGTGCCCTATACCCGCCGCCGCAAGGCCGAGCAGCTGCTGGCCTCGGCCGGCGTCGAGGCCGAGTGGGTCGGGCCGCCGTCTGGCGAAGAAATCCGCCTGCGCGACCAGGAACGCCTGCTGGCCGACCCGATGCTGAACGAGCCCCTGACCGGGGAAGACCTGACGCTCGCCCAGAAGCTCCTCGCCGAGCGCGGCGCGGAGTCGGTGGCCGCGGCCCTGGTGCGCCTGCACCGGGCCCGGATGCCGGCGCCGGAAGAGCTGTTCGACGACGTCCGCGACCGCTCGCCGCCCGAGGGACGCCCGCCCCGCCCTGAGCGCGGTCCGAGGCCCGAGGCGATCAGCGACGGGGTCTGGTTCCGCATGCCCATCGGGCGCAGCAAGAACGCCGATCCCAAGTGGATCCTGCCGATGATCTGCCGCCTGGGTCACGTGACCAAGAAGGACATCGGTCAGATCCGCATCTTTGACCGGGAGACCAAGTTCGAGATCTCCAAGGAGGCCGAGGGCCGGTTCCGCGAGGCGGTCAAGGCCGCCGGTCCGAACATGGAAATCCCGGTGGAGGCCAGCGAGCCCCCCGGCGCCGCCCCGCCGCGCCGGCCCGGTCCGCCCCGCGGCCGTCCGGAAGGCGGCGACGCCCGTCCGCCCCGCCGCGACTTCGGGCCGCGTCCTGAAGGCGGCGATGCGCGCCCTGACCGCGGTCCGCCCCGGGATCGCCCCCGGGGTGACGGCCCGCCGCCGCGGGGCCCGCGCTCGGGTCCTCCGGGCGCCGGCTTCGGCGGCCCCAAGGGTCCGAAAAAGCCCTGGGACCCCACCGCACCCAAGGGCCCCAAGGGGCCCGGCAAGCCCCGCAAGCCGCGGGACTAGCCCCCATCAGGCGACCTGCGCTCAGGCGGTGAGCGCAGGTCCCTTATAGCTGTCGCGCAGGTCCTTCTTGAGCACCTTGCCGATGTGGCTGCGGGGCAGATTGTCGATCAGCACCACGTCGGCCAGGCGCTGGGTCTTGCCGACCCGGGCGTTGAGCCAGGTCTTGATGTCGTCCGGCGTGGCGCTCTTGCCCGGACGCAGGGTGACATAGGCCACCGGCGTCTCCCCCCAGCGGTCGGACGGCACGCCGACCACCGCCGATTCCAGCACGTCCTCATGCTTGGCCAGCTCCAGCTCCATGTCGCTGGGATAGATATTGAAGCCGCCGGAGATGATCATGTCCTTCTTACGGTCCATGAGCGTCAGGAAGCCGTCCTCGTCGAAGCGGCCCACATCCCCGGTGCGAATGAAGCGCAGGCCCTCAGGGCTGTACCACTCGGCGTCGCGGGTCTTGCCCGGCTGGTTGTGGTAGCCAACCATCATCGCGCCCGAGCGCCCGACCACCTCCCCCACATGCCCCTGGGGGACCTCCTTGCCGTCCTCGTCGATCAGCCGGATGTCGTGGCCGTTCATCGGCTGGCCGACCGTGTGCAGCTTGTCCGGATGCTCGTGGGCCACCAGCATGCAGGAGCCGCCGCCCTCGGTCATGCCGTAGAACTCGATCAGGCCGCCGGGCCAACGCTTCAGCACATCGGCCTTCACCTCCGGCGAGAACGGCGCGGAGGTCGAGAATTTCAGGACAAAGCTTGAGAGGTCATAGGAGTCGAAGTCGGCCCGCTCCATGATCCGGCGGTACTGGACGGGCACCAGCATGGCGTGGGTCGCCCGGTGTTTGGCCGACAGCTTGAGGAACTTCTCGGCGTCGAACTTGGGCATCAGGACGGCCGTGCCGCCGTTGCCGAGCGTCGGCAGGAAGCTGACCAGGGTGGTGTTGGAATAGAGCGGGGTCGAGATCATGGTCACCGCATCGACCGAGTAGATCCCCCGCCGCACCTGGCCCCAGCGCATGGCGTGCTGCTGGACGATGCCCTTGGGCGTGCCGGTGGTGCCCGAGGAATAGATGATGTTGAACGGGTCGTCGGGCCCGACCTCGACCGCCTGGGGCGCAGCGCCCTCCGCCGCCAGCCAGTCCTGGAAGGGGACCCCGGCCGAGGAGCCGTCCAGGGCCACGCGCTTTGCGGTGATCTGATCGGCCACCGGCTCCAGCAGGGCGGCGACGCCCTCGTCCAGGAAGAAGACCTTGGCCCCGCAGTCGTTGAGCATCATCACCAGGCTGTCGGCGGTGGACGACGGCGCCAGAGGGGCTGCGGCCGCGCCGGCGCGCAGGGCGCCCATGAACACCGCGGCATATTCCAGCGAGGTGGTGGCGCAGATGGCGGCGGCCTCGTGCGGGCCGACCCCGTCCCGCTGCAGGGCCACAGCGATCCGGTCCATCAGGCTGTTTAGCCCGGCATAGTCGAGGGTGCGCTCGCCATCCACCAGGGCGGGATGGCCGGGACGGTCACGGCCTTGCGCGGCGATGAGCGCCGAAAGGGTCCCGAAGTCCTGGGCCATGAGTTCTTCGGTGGTCATCGGCGCGTCCCTTTCCCGGATATGTTTTCGGGAGTGGGCATATCGCGGAAGCTCGCCGGGCGGCAACCGCGCGGCATTGCATTTCAGCCGGCCCAGCGCCGGACGCGGCCCACATCCACATGGACAAAATCGGAGCCGGGATAATAGCCGACGCCGCCTGCCTGCAGGCCCCAGGCGGCGTCCCGCAATCTGGGGAGATCGACGCCGGGCATGCGGATGTCCATGGCCAGGCCGTGCATGTGAAGACTGCGCTTGGCGACTCCGCCGCCGCCGGACTGACGGAGCGCCTCATTGGTGCGCGGCGATCGGTAGCCAGAGATGACCTGCACCGGCTGGGCGATCTCGAATTCCGTCTGCAGTCGGGCCACCAGATCGAGCAGCCCTGGCGCCATGGCGTGGGTCTCGCCGGTGCGGTGATCCCGCAGCACCTTGGCCAGACCGGCCAGGGCGTCCTCCACATAGGTCCCGGCCTCCCAGTAGGTGGCGGCCAGGCGCTCGCCGGTGTGCAGATTGAGGACCGAGAGGCTGCGGGCCGCCGGGCTCGCAGCCAGGGCCGGCGGCGCCAGCGGCAGGCCGAGCGCGGCGCCGATGAGGGTGCGTCGGTTCAAAGACATGGCACTTCTCCTGACCGGTTGAGCTTAACAGGCCCTAGTCCGCGGCGGAGGCGCATTCGCTCTGTGGCGGCGCCATGTCGCGGTCAAGCTGCGCAAGGGTCTGGCGCTCCAGGGCGGCGATAAGCTGGGCGTCCCAGCCATAGGGATCAGGCAGGAGGTGGAGGCCGTCTGCGTCGACCAGGGCGGTGTTGTAGACCACGAACACCGGAACCGGCCGAGCCAGATCGACCCGCTGCGTCTCGCCCTGGAGGATGGCGGCGTCCACGGCCTCTCGCGTCCATCCCTGGCTGGCCAGCAGGAGGGCGGCCAGTTCGCGAGGTTTCTCCAGGCGCATGCAGCCGTGGCTCAGGGTGCGCGCAAGCCGTTCGAAGGCGGCCCGGCCGGGCGTGTCGTGCAGATAGACGCCGAAGGGGCTTGGCATGTCTAACTTCACCTGGCCCAGGGAATTGGTGGGTCCTGGCTGCTGTTGCAGTCGACCATCTCGAAAAATGAAGTTGTTGCGCGCCAGATAGCCGGGGTCCCGCGCCGCCCGGGGCAGGATCTCGCCGTTGGCGATGGAGGCCGGCACGTTCCAAGGGGGATTGAAGACCACCGTCTCGATCTGCGAGGCGAACATGGGCGTCTTCGTGGACGGGGCGCCGACAATGATGCGCATGTCCAAGGTTGGGACCCCGTCGACAAACAACGTCGCCCGGGCTGCGCCAACATCGGCCTCGATCCGGGTGGCCGGTAACGGACGGGGCAGCCATCGCCCCCGCTCCAGATTGGCGTCGATCTGCGAGAGCCTGGCCTGGGCGCTGACATTCAGGGCGGCATAGGTCGCAGGCCCGACCACCCCGTCGGCCTCCAGACCCCGAAGGCTCTGAAACCGGCGGACGACCGCCTCCAGGGGCGCGTCATAGACCGCTGGGGACCTGGCCTCTGGCGGCCCCGGAACGGCGGCCTCGGGATCGGGCGCCGGCGTGGCGAAACCCTCGGCCGCCAGCCGCGCCCTCAGGACCTCGATCTGCGGTCCTACATCCCCCGGACGCAGGACCTCGCCGGTCGGCGTCCCAGGCCAGCCTCCGGCGGCGACCCTGGCCGCATAGTCCCGCCGCGCCGCCACAAGGCGCTGGTAGCGGGGATCCTGGGGCGAAAGCCCAGCAATCCAGGCTTCGGCGGCGCCCTGCGCCTGCGCCGCAGCCCATTCCGCCGCAATATCCCGCCTGGCCGGAACCAGGGCCCAAAGCCGGTTGATCTGCGTCGGATCGGAGATACGCCCAGCCTCGCGCCGGGCGTGGGCCAGCAATTCGGCCTCCAGGTCATCGGACGCGACGGGACCTTGTGTCGCTGAAGGGGGCTCCGGCGCCTGACGCAGAGTCTCAAGTATGGCCGCCCGCTGAGCCACCGTCAGCGGCGCGGCCAGGGCGCCAGGAGGGGCGGCGGCGACCACAAGGATGGCGGCGCACAGGGGGAGCCAGATCATGGCCCACCCTAACATGACCTCGTCCCCACAGACCTCGTACCTTGGCCCTTTTCCCCTTCAGTCGGGTCGACCGCACTGGAGAGGCCAAGCCGGAGGCGCCGCCGCTCTCCAGCTGGGCTAGCCTGAATGGCCAGGGACCGCGCCCCGCCGATCCGCCGCCTGCACCTTTCGTCGCCGGCCAGGGCGCAAGCGCCATTGCATGGCGCGGGGACTGGGCTAGCTTGCGGCCACATTTCGCAAGGGGCGCGCAGATCCACATGCTTCATTCAACCCATCTGGCCCTGGCGGCCACATGCCTGATCGGACTGTCGGCCTGCGGCCAGGGCGGCGTGGAGACTTCAGCTCCGGACGGTTCAGCCAAGGCGCCGGCGGCGGCGCCCAGCGCGGCCGAGCAACAGGCTCTGCTGGCCGCCCTGCCCGCCCCCTACAACACCGGCGATCTGGAGAATGGTCGTCGGCAGTTCGGCCTTTGCCGGTCATGCCACACCGTGGTCGAGGGCGGGCCCAATCTGACCGGGCCCAATCTTCACGGCGTCTTCGGCCGCACCGCCGGAACGGTGGAGGGTTATCGCTATTCCGACGCCCTGCAGACGGCGGGCTTCACCTGGGACGCCGAACGTCTCGACGCCTGGCTGGCCAATCCCCGGACCTATCTGCCGGGCAATCGCATGACCTTCGCCGGTCTCGCCGACCCGAAGAAGCGCCTGGACCTCATCGCCTATCTGAAGGTGGAATCGGGTTTCGAGCCTGGCGCGGCTGAAGCGCCGGCGGCAGACCCCGCGTCGGCGGCGGAAGCTGAACTCTGATACGCGCAAAGCGCGCGTTTTTTGGCCTATACAATCTTGACGGTCGCCCGTCAGGTCCCCACCTTGGGGAGGTCGTGATTGCATTGCATCTGTCGATCCCGATGACCGCTCCTGGACCCCGGCCTGGGAGCACCCCCAATCCTGACGACTTGGCCTTCCTCCCCCCGGAGGAAGGCCATTCTTTTGCCAGGACTATTCGGCGGCGTTGGCGACGCGGGCCTGCTCGGCTTCTTCGAAGGCCTCGATCCGGCGGGCCATGTGCTCGGGCGACTTCGTGAACCGCGCCAGCAGGTTGTAGAAGACCGGCACGATGAACAGGGTCAGCATCGTGGCGAAGATCGCCCCAAAGAAGATCACCACCCCGATGGAGCGCCGCGATTCGCCCCCGGCCCCGCCCCAGACGATCAGGGGAATGGCGCCGGCCGCCGCCGAGATCGAGGTCATGATGATCGGCCGCAGGCGCAGGGTGGAGGCCTCGATCACCGCCTCCCGGATCGACAGGCCCTCGTCGCGCAGCTGATTGGCGAACTCGACGATCAGGATGCCGTTCTTGGCCGCGATACCCACCAGGATGATCAGGCCGATCTGACTGTAGGTGTTGATGGTCGAGCCGGCGACCAGCAGGCCGAACAGACCCCCGAGCGCCGCCACGGGCACGGTCAGCATGATCACGCCCGGATGAATCCAGCTCTCGAACTGAGCGGCCAGGACCAGGAAGACCAGCAGCAGGGCCAAGCCAAAGGCCAGACCCACAGCGCCGCCGGCCTCCAGATAGTCCCGGGCGCCTCCGCCCCATATGACCCCGACTCCGCCAGGCTGCTTGGCCACCTCAGCCTCGAAGAAGCTGATGGCGTCGCCGATCGTATAGCCGGGGTTGAGCTGGGCGCTAAGGTCGATGGAGCGGGACCGATCGGTGCGTTCACGGTCCGGAGTGTCGCCGCGAACCTCTGAGGTGACCACCGAGGCCAGCGGAATGGTTTCGCCGGACTGCGAGCGCACATAGAGGTTGTTGAGGTCCTCCTGGCTCATCCGTTCCTCGCGGCCGGTCTGGAGGATGACGTCGTACTCGCGGCCCTCGCGGATATAGGTGGTCACCCGCCGGGAGCCGAACATGGTCTCCATGGCGCGGCCCACCGCCTGGGTGGTGACGCCGAGGGCTGCGGCCTTCTCACGATCTATGGTCACCAGCAGGCGCGGCGAGGTGGGCTCGTAGTCCATGCGCACCCGGGCGAGGCCAGGGTTCTGCTCGGCGGCGGCCTGGATCGGGCGCAGCCAGTCGGCGATCTGGTCGTATTCGGCGCCGATGGCGATCAGATCGACGCTGTTGCCTTCACTGCCGCGCAAGGCCGGACGCACGAAGGCGATGGCCCGAACGCCGGTGAACTCGGCCAGCTCCTTGTTGAGCTGGGCGGCCAGTTCATTGGAGTCCACCCCACCTTCTGGGACGGTCACATTGCCATTGCCGGTATTGTACTGCTGACCGCCGAACCGGGGCATGGAGACCAGATAGCGAGACACCTCGCCGGCCTCATACATCTCCATGAGGCGGGCCTCGATCTGCTTCACCGCATCATAGGTATAGTCGTAGCCCGCGCCTTCGGGGCCACTGATGCTGATATCGACGCGGCCGCGGTCCTCCTCGGGCACCAGTTCGCTGGGCAGATAGGTGAACACCCCGAAGGCGGCGATCGCCAGGACCACCACCAGAGCGCCGGTCGCCCAGGTGGCCGCGGGCTTGCCCAGCAGAAACTCCAGCGAGGCGTGGTAGGAATTGCGCAGCCTGTCCATCGCGCCATCGACGGTGCGGGCCAGCCAGCCCTGCCCCTTGGCGGGCCGCAGCAGCTTGGACGCCAGCATGGGCGACAGGCTGAGCGCCAGCAGGGACGAGAAGGCGACGGCCGCGGCGACGGCGACGGCGAGTTCGACGAACAGCCGGCCGATATAGCCCGGCAGGAACATCAGCGGCGCAAACACCGACATCAGCACGATGGTGGTGGCGACCACGGCGAAGAAGACCTGACGCGTCCCGCGCTGGGCGGCCACGGGCGCCGGCTCCCCCTCGTCGATCCGCCTCTGAATGTTCTCGACCACGACGATGGCGTCATCCACCACCAGGCCGATGGCCAGAACCAGGGCCAGCAGGGTCAGCAGGTTCAGCGAGAAGCCCAGGGGCGCCAGGACGATGAAGGTCGACAGAATGCAGATGGGCGCGACGACGGTCGGGATGATGGCCGCCCGCCAGGTGCCCAAGAAGATGAAGTTCACCAGCCCGACGATCGCCAGGCAGATGCCCATGGTGATCCAGACCTCTTCCAGGGCGTGCCGGGTGAAGAGGGTGAAGTCGACGGCGACATTGAGTTCGGTGCCCTCGGGCAGGCCCCGGTTCAGCTCGGGCAGCAGGGCGCGGATGCCGTCGGAAATCTCCAGGTCATTGGCCTGGGACTGGCGGGTCACGGCGATGCCGACCAGGTCGCGGCCATTGGATCGGAACATGCGCCGACGCTCGTCGGCCTCCTCCGACACACGGGCGATGTCGCCGAGCCGGGTGACGTAGCCGCCGTCGCCGGGCGTGGTCACCGGCAGATCAGCGAATTCCTCGGCCGTGGAATAGCCCCGGGCGACCCGGATGGTGAAGTCCTTGGCCGCGGCTTCCAGAGACCCGGCAGGCAGCTCCAGGTTCTGGGCGTTCAGCGCGCTTTCGACGTCGGTGACCGTGATGTCGCGGGCCGCCATGGCCTGGGGATCGAGCCAGATCCGCATGGCGTAGTTCTGCGCCCCGCCCACGCCCACCTGCGCCACGCCCGGCACCGTCGAAACCCGTTCGACAAGGTAGCGGTTGGCGTAGTCGGTCAGCTGCAGGCGGTTCAGGGTGGTGGAGGACAGGCCCAGGAAGATGATCGGCTGGGCGTCGGCGTCGGCCTTGCGGATCTGTGGCGGGTCAGCCTGCAGCGGCAAGGCCGCCGAGACGCGGGAGACTGCGTCCCGCACGTCGTTGGCCGCGGCATCCAGGTCGCGGCTGAGCTTGAACTGGATGTTGATGCGCGAGGAGCCGTCCCGGGACCCTGAGGTCATCCGGTCGACCCCTTCGATGCCGGCGACCTGGCGCTCGATGACCTCGGTGATCCGCTCCTCGATCACCTCGGAGGAGGCGCCGCGATAGTCGGTGCTGATCGAAATGACCGGCGGATCGACAGCCGGCAATTCCCGCACCGTCATCTGTGTGAAGGAGGCGAGGCCAACCACGCAGAGGATGATCGCCGCGACGGCGGCGAAGACCGGGCGGCGGACGGAGAGGTCCGAAAGGGTCATGCGCCTGGCCGTTCCGTCGCGGGATCCACGCCAGCGACGTCAGAAGGGGTTTGGGTCTCGGCGATCCGGACCGGCTGGCCGCCGGTCACCTTGTTGACGCCATTGGCCACGATGCGGTCCCCCGCCTCCAGGCCGTCACGGATCTCGACAAAGCCGTTCTGGCGCATGCCGGCGACCACAGGCCGCTGTTCGGCCCGGGGACCTTTCTCGCCCTCGGCGATCAGGAAGACGAAGGAGGAAGAGCCCTGAACCGAGACGGACGCCTCGGGCACGGCCAGGCTCTCGCGCTGACCTCGTGACAGGGCCACGCGCATCATCATGCCTGGCCGCAGCAGCCGGTCGGGATTGGGGAAGATGGCCCGGGCGGTGATGGCGCGGGTGGCCTCGTCGACCCGGGTGTCCAGCGTCTCGATCTGTCCGCGGATCTGGGTGTCGGGATAGACGTCGCTGGTGGCGACGATGGTCTGGCCAGTCCGCAAACCGGCCAGGTAGCGTTCCGGCACCTGGAAGTCGACGCGGATCGAGGAGAGATCATCGAGGGTGACGATGGTGGAGCCCGGATTGACCAGGGCGCCCGGGGTGATGTCGGTCAGGCCGACGACGCCGGCGAAGGGGGCGCGGATCAGGCGGTCCCCGCGACGGGCCTCGGCGGCGGCCAGATCCGCCTTGGCCGTCCGATAGGCCGCCTCATGCTGCTCCACCGCGGCCTGGGAGGCGAAGCCCTGCTCGGCCAGGGTGTTCCAGCGCTCCAGGGTCTGCTGCGCCTGCAACAGGCGCGCCCGTGCCTGTTCGACGCCGGCATTCTGTTCGGCGTCCTTCAGCTCGACCAGGACCTCACCCTTGGAGACGAACTGGCCGTCGGTGAACCGGACCCGTTCCACCAGCTGGGTAGCCGCCGCCGTCAGGGTGACCGACTGCCGCCCCTTGGCCACGCCCAGCAGTTCGACGGTGTCATTGAAGATGTGGCTCTGAACCAGGGTCGCCGCGACGGGCACGCCGCCCCCCGGACCGCCGGGTCCGCCAGGCCCCCCGCCTTGGGGAGCGGCGGCGCCGAAGCCCATCCGCAGGCCTCCGACCACCACCATCAGCCCCACAATCACCAGCGCGCCGACGAGGAAGAAGTGACGTCTCAGCAATGGGGGCTCCGTCGCTCCGGGACCGGAGCGTGTGTTAAGCGGGACAGGGACTACGGGACTCAGCCTTCAGCCATAGGCTTGGTCTGATGACACAACGATGGCCATACGTTTCGCGACGGAAACGTATGGCCATTGGTTATAGTGTTCGAGCGCGCGGACGAAAAAGATGCACCGCGGCGCCTATGAATTCAGCTGTCGAGGTTCCGGCGCGAAGCTCCCGCCCGGGCCTCCGAATCTCAAGCGTCGTAGCCGGGCGATTCTCGATCAAGCCGGCGCAGACAGCCTGGCCAGGCAAGCTTGCCGCCGATGCCGCGGGCGACCTGCGAGCGCACCTCGGCCTGGGCGGCTTCCGGGGCGAACAGCACGTTCTCCCGACCGGCCGACAGGGCCATGACCTGCTGCTTACAGGCCCGCTCCAGATAGAACATGCCGATCCAGCAGTCGGCGGCGGAGTCGCCCACCGAAAGCGTGCCGTGGTTGCGCAACAGCATCAGGGTCTTGTCGCCGATATCGGCCACCAGACGCTCGCGCTCGTCCAGGTTCAGGGCGATGCCCTCATAGTCGTGATAGGCCAGACGGGGCAGGACGATCAGGGCGTGCTGCGACAGGGGAAGCAGACCCTCCTTCTGGGCGGCGACGGCGACGCCCTGGTCGGAATGCAGATGCATCACGAACTTGGCGTCCTCCCGGGCCTCATGGATGGCCGAGTGGATGGTGAACCCCGCCGGATTGATGAAGTAAGGCGTCTCCTGGAGGATGTTGCCCTGCAAATCGATCTTCACCAGGGACGAGGCGGTGATCTCCTCGAACAGCATCCCATAGGGATTGATCAGGAAGTGGTGCTCGGGCCCCGGAATACGGGCCGAGATGTGGGTGTAGATCAGGTCGTCCCACCCGTGCAGCGCCACCAGCCGGTAGAGCGCGGCCAGCTCCACCCGAGCCTGCCACTCCTCGGTGCTCACCTTGCCTTGCAGCGACATCACGCCAGCAGATCCGTCGGCCATGGCGGCCTCCCTTGGTTCTTGTTTCTAGGCGCTAAACTCCCCCCACGGGCCCATACCGTCAAGGGCGGCGCGATCACCCATGGCTGAGGACGCGGCGGACGGCCTCGCGCCAGCGGGCCTGGCCGGCGGCCCGCTCAGGCGCGGACAGGGAGGGTTCGGCGGGCTCGGTGCGCGGCCGGGCGGCGGCCGCAGCGGCCACGTCCGGATAGAGACCCGCCCCCAGCCCCGCGAACAGGGCCGCTCCCAGGGCGGTGGTCTCCTCATAGCTGGCTCGGGCCACGCTCTGGTTGGTCAGGTCAGCCAGCCGCTGGGCGAACCAGGGGCTGCGGGACATGCCGCCATCAATGCGCAGCTCGGTTCCGGCCCCGAAGGCTTCTGGGGCGTCGGCCTGCATGGCCTCGATCAGATCAGCCGTCTGGTAGGCACAGGCGTCGTAGGCCGCCAGAGCGATCTCGGCCAGGCCGGCGTCCCGGGTCAGGCCGGTCAGGGCGCCGCGGGCCTCGGCGTCCCACCAGGGGGCGCCCAGGCCTGTGAAGGCCGGAACCAGAACCACGCCATTGCCTGGCCGGGCCTTGCGGGCCAGGGCCTCGGCGGCGGCGGGGCTCTCGACCCCCAGGCCGTCGACAAGCCAGCCGATGGCCGCGCCGGCGATGAAGATCGCCCCTTCCAGGGCGTAGGTAGTCTGGCCGTCGATCCGCGCGGCCACCGTGGTCAGCAGCCTGGCCCGGGAGCGCGGGGCGCTGGTCCCGGTGTTCACCAGCAGGAAGCAGCCGGTGCCATAGGTCGCCTTCATCTGGCCCGGCGCGATACAGCCCTGCCCCATCAGGGCCGCCTGCTGGTCGCCGGCGACGCCGCAGATCGGGATCGAGCGCCCGAGGAGATCGGGCAGGGTTTCGCCGAACAGGCCCGCGCAGTCGCGGACTTCCGGCAGAATCGCGCGGGGAACCTTGAACAGATCCAGCATGGCGTCGGACCAGGCCTGGGCGCGGATGTCGAACAGAAGGGTGCGCGAGGCGTTGGTGGCGTCGGTGACGTGGGCCGCCCCGCCGGTGAGTTTCCAGATCAGCCAGGTGTCGATGGTGCCAGCCAACAGCTCGCCGGCCTCGGCGCGGGCCCGGGCGCCGGGGACATGGTCCAGCAGCCAGGCGAGCTTCGTGCCGCTGAAATAGGGGTCGATCAGCAGGCCCGTGACATCGGTGACATGGTCTTCCGCCCCCTGACGCCGCAGGGCCTCGCAGATCTCGGCCGTCCGCCGGTCCTGCCACACCACCGCCCTGTGGACGGGTGCGCCGGTGGTCTTGTCCCACAGGACGACGGTTTCACGCTGGTTGGTGATGCCAATGGCCGCCACCTCGTCCATCCTGCGGCCGGCATTCTCCACGGCGGCGGTCATCACATGAAGCGCGGCCTGATAGATCTCGTCAGCGTCATGCTCCACCCAGCCATCCGCCGGATAGTGCTGAGCCAGCGGCGCGGCTGCTTCGCCCAGCGCCTTGCCGGCCAGATCGAAGAGAATGGCGCGGGTGCTGGTGGTGCCCTGGTCCAGGGCCAGGATTAGCGGGCTGGTCACGACGATCTCCTCCTGACGCCATCTCGGCAGAACCTGCAGCAATTTGGTTGGCCGGGGTTTAAGCATGTTTTCATGAGCAAGCTGCAGATTCGCTCCAGCAAACGTCGAACCTGGAGATCGCCTTGAGCGTGCTCGCGCGGACGGAAGAGATCCTCAGCCTGGCCAAAAGCCGAGCGCCAGGCGACCGGGAGAGGCTGCTTCTGGCCGTGGTCGACCTGTGCGGAGTCGCCGAGAGCGCCGAGATCATGACCGCGCCGGCGGTGCAGGACCTCCTGAACTCCATCTTCATGAGCCTGGTGGTCGAAGCCGAGCGGGATATCCGTCGGCGACTGGCCGAAACCCTGGCCCATGTGGACTGGGCGCCCGCGGCCCTGATCAATGTGCTCGCCCTTGACGACATCGAGATCGCCCGTCCCATCATCGCCGCCAGCCCCCTGCTCGACGACCAGGACCTGGTCCGCCTTTTGATCGAGGCCACGGTCGAGCATCAGATCGAAGTCGCCCGCCGCCCCAGACTCACCCCGCCGGTTGTGGCGGCGATTCTGCAGCAGGGCGAGCCTGCCGTTCTGACCGCCCTGGCCGGCAACGTCCAGACCGCCCTGGCCCCCGACGACATGGCCCTGCTGGTCAAGGCGGCGCGGCGGGTGGCGGCGCTGCGCTCGCCCCTAGTGCGGCGGCCCGAGCTCACCGACGATCTGGCGCTGCAACTCTATGTCTGGGTCGGTCAGGCCCTGCGCCAGTCGCTCACGACTCGTTTTCGCCTCGATCCCGAGAAGCTGGAGGCGGCCCTTGGCCAGGCCGTCAGCGAAGCGCATTCGGGCCAGGCCGGCGTCGATCCGACCACCGACGCCATCGTCTGGGAGCAGGACGCCGAGCGCGAGGAGATGGAGCGCCGACTGATCTCCAAGCTCGTGGCGGCCGGACAGCTGCGGCCAGGCTATCTGCTGCGCGCCCTTCGCGAGGGTAAGCTGTCCCTGTTCGTGGGCGCCCTGGCCACCCTGGGAAATTTTCCGCCGGAAATGGTGCGTTGCGCCCTCGATGGCGAACAGCCGGAGCATCTGGCCCTGGCCTGCGCGGCCGTGAATATCGACCGCAGCGCCTTTCCCACCATCCTGGAGCTGGTGCGCGAACTCAATGGCGGCCAGCCTGGAGGCGGCAGCGAAGGCGCCCGTCGCGCCCTGGCGGCGTTCGGCCCCTTCGACCCTGACCTCGCAGCCATGGCCTTCCGCCGAACCATGGCTCCGAAAGCCGGCTGAAACCCGGGCGCCCCGCCACGATCGGGGTTTGACAAGCCAAGGTCCCTGCCCGCTTTTGGCGGGCCATGTTCAGAGCCGAACCCTTCATGACTCGCGTGGCCTTCGCCGCCAGCGACCGGCCCGAGGCGCAGGACGCCCTTAAGGTCCTGACCGCCCGCTATGGCCAGTCGCCCCAGGACCAGGCCCAGGTCATCGTCGCCCTGGGGGGCGACGGCTTCATGCTGGAGACCCTGCACGGCAATATGGGGGCGCCCAAGCCGATCTATGGAATGAACCGCGGCTCGGTGGGCTTCCTGATGAACGAGTACAGCCCCGACGATCTGCTCGACCGGATCAACGCCGCAGAGCGCGCCCTCATTCACCCCTTGAGCATGGTGGCGGTGGACTCCCGTCGTCGCCAGCACCGCGCCCTGGCGATCAACGAGGTCTCCCTGCTGCGCCAGACCCGCCAGACCGCAAAGCTGCGCATTTCGGTGGACGGCAAGGTGCGGCTGAACGAGCTGTCCTGCGACGGCGCCCTGGTGGCCACCCCGGCGGGGTCCACCGCCTACAATCTGTCAGCTCACGGCCCGATTATCCCCCTGGACGCCAAGGTCATGGCCCTGACCCCGATCAGCGCCTTCCGCCCGCGCCGCTGGCGCGGCGCGCTCTTGTCCCACGCCGCCAGGGTCAGCTTCGAGATCCTGGAGGCCGATAAGCGGCCGGTGAGCGCGGTCGCCGACAATTTCGAGGTCCGCGACGTCCTGGAGGTGCACGTGGCCGAGAACCGCGACATCAGCCTGGTGATGCTGTTCGACGCCGGTCGCAGCCTGGAAGAGCGTGTGCTGGCTGAGCAGTTCTCCGCCTGATCGGCGCCGCCCATTGCTGCGACAGTCATAGCAAGACCCACCGCGACGTCGCCTCATTCGTTGTTAAGCTCTTCTGCCTAGAATCGTTGGCAATCATCCCAAAAGGAGATGGCAGTGAGTCAGCAGAATACGGGTCAGGTGATCCAGGTCCCCAATACGCTTCGCCTGAAGGTCGGGGGTCGTTTCGGCGCTGTCGACGCCAGCGCGATCGCCAAGGCTGAAGCTGCGCTCAAAAGCCTCTCTGGAAACTTCGCCGCCTGGCTGGAGGACGAAGTCACCAAGCTGGAAGCCGCCCGCCAACTGGTGAAGACCGAAGGCGCGACGGCCGACACCATGGAAACCCTGTATCTGCGGGCCCACGACCTGAAGGGCCTGGGGGCCACCTACGAGTTTCCGCTGATCACCCGCATGGCCGGGTCGCTCTGCAAGCTGATCGACGACAAGGACAAGCGCATGGAAGCGCCGATGGTCCTGATCGACGCCCATATCGACGGGATCAAGGCCGCTGTCCGCGACAGCATCAAGACCGACGACCATCCGGTGGGCAAGATCCTGGTCGAGGAGCTCGAGCGCCGGGTCGCGGCCTCCGGTCTCGTCTGAGCGCCAGTCGCCAACCCCTTACATTCCCGGGATAAACGGCTCGCTGACCGAGCCATACCCGGCGCTTTCCGGCAAGACCAGGCGGCGGCCGTCGGGACCGTCGTGGATTTCCGGCTGCACGGTCACCAGCGGGCGCGCCTGCGCCTGATCGATCGCCGCCGCGGCGCTGGCGGCCTGCGCCAGCCGCTGCAGATTCATCCGGGTGGGAAACACCAGCTTGCGCGCGCCGCGCTTTGCAGCGCTCAGGGCCGCCCCCGGCGAATACCAGCAGGCGTCCACCGTCTCGCGCCCATCACACACCGCCAGCTGCCCCTCCGGGGCGTGGGCGACATAGAACCAGGTGTCGAAGCGCTTGGGCGTCACCGGCGGGGTGATCCAGCGGGCGAAGACGCTGAGCGCTGACAGATCCAGCTGAGCGCCGGCGGCGCGCACCACCTCCAGAAATGGCGTCTCACCCCGGTCGACGGATTTCCGCAGCTCCAGGGGCGCAGGCTCGACCTCCAGCGGCCCGCCATCGGCCCGGCGGGCGAGCAGGAGGCCAGCCTCCTCGAACAGCTCACGGATGGCGGCGATCCGCAGCCCGGCCTGCTCGCCCCCGTGTTCGCGCCAACCCAGGGCATGGTCGCGCCAGGCCTCGTCATGGTCGCCCGGATGGGACTTGCCGCCCGGGAAGACCAGGGCGCCAGAGGCGAAATCGATCTGATGGTGGCGTTCGACCATCAGCACCTCGAAGGCGGGGTCGTCGCGCAGCAGAAGCAGGGTCGAGGCCGGACGCACCAGGCCGCCGGCAGGATCATGTGTCATGGGCGATATCTGAGGGCCACGGGCCCGATCGCCAAGGAAAAGCTTGGATCAGGCCGTCTGAAGGGCCGGGCCTGTGCGATCGGCCATACGATCCATGCGGTCCACGAGATAGTCAGCGTCGTCACGCGCCCCCACGTGCGGCTGGGTCAGGAAGCGCTCGAGCATCTTCTTCTGGAACTTGTCGCGATCCCGCGCCCCGCCCTCGAACTCCATGGCGTGGAAGGTGTCCACCCCGGCGCGGAAGGCCGGCAGCAGACGCGCGGGCATGCCGGCGCGCTCATAGATGGCCTTCAGACCCAGGGGACCGGCGTCGTGGATCATCAGCCAGGTGCGGTGGTGCGGCACGCCGGCCAACTCGGCCAGGCCCCACTCGAAGAAGGCCATGTGACCGTGGGCCAGCGCCCGCAATAGCAGGGACGGCGTCAGGCGTTCATTGCGGTGCAGGTGGGCGACAAAGGCCTTGAGGTCGGCGGCGCGGCCAGCCTGGTCGACCAGGTCAAGGGTCGCGCGCTCCTTGGCGCCGGTGGCGATCTGCAGGGCCAGCTCAGGCGAAACCGGATGATGGGCCAGCAGGTGGTCACGCACCTGGTCCCCCACCAGATCGATCAGCTTCTCGGTGACCGAAAGCGGCAGGGTCTGACGATAGGCCACCGCCGCCAGCACCCGCTCGGACCGCTCGAAGCGGGCCAGGACGTTCATCAGGGTGGATTCGGCGAAGTCGGCGTTGTCGTTGGAGCAGGTCACCTCCACCGCCCGCTCGACGCCGGTCTCGACCATGACGTCGGTCAGGCGACGGGACAGCCGGGGACGCTTGGCGATGGCCACCTGCCGGACCGGCCCGCCCAGGCGGACGATTTCGACCAGCTCCTCATCAGTGAAGACCGGAGAGAAGCTGAGAATGGGCTGGCAGACGCTTTCCACATCGCGCGCCAGTTTCAGGGCCACATCGTGGGGGATGAGCGGCGAGCTCTTCAGGGTCACAGCCAGGGCGCGGCGCACCAGCTCGGCGGCGTCGGCGGCCATGACCCGCAGGATGTCCTGGGCGAGGACCTGCTCTTCTGGGGTCAGCGGCAGGGTGTCGATGCGCCGGCAGAGCTTGTGGGCCACCAGGGCGCGCTCGTCTGGCGTCGCGCCCTTCACCAGGGTGCGGATGTCGTCCTCGGTGAGCGCGGCCCGCGTCGTGGTCATGTGCCCTTCCCCCTCCGCCGGGACTCCCGCCCCGTCCCACGACAATGATCGGTTAGGCTTAACGGACGGTTTCAAAACCGTCTGTGGATTAACGCTGTTGCGTAACCTGCCGCCAACCCTGACGCACTACCTTCGCGGGCGTCGCCGCAAAGGACCAGACCGTGTCATCCAACGATTCTGCTCGGTTCGCCCCACGCGGTGGCGCTTCCCTGGCCCATCAGGCTCTGGACGCCCAGGCGGCCCTGCTGCCTTACGCGTTGGTGGCCTTCGTGGTGAGCATGCCGGTCTTCGTCTGGGCCGGCTCCTACGCCGCCAACGCCGCGTGGATGACAGCCAGCTTCGCCCTGTTCGCCATGGCCTGCGGCGCCACCTACGCGGCCGTCAACTGGCTCCGCACCCCGGCGGCCGAGGATCTGCGGGCGCGGGCCCGGGTCCACATTGTCACGGGCCTGGTCTGGGCCGGCTGCGTGGCCCAGGTCGCCGCCTTCGCCGACGGCGCCGGGCCGATGCGCGAAATCCTGCTGCTGATGGCCACGGCTGCGGCGGTGATCTGCATCTTCTTCACCGCCCCCTGGCTGCCCAGTCTGCTGGTGGTCGGCGCCGCCGCCGCCGCGGGCCCGCTGATCGCCCTGTTCTCCAGTCCCCATAGCCAGAACGCCGCCACCCTGGCCTGGGGCGGCGTAGCGCTGGCCTTCGCCCTGGCGCTCATGCTGAACCGGGTCCTGCGCCGGCAGTTCGCCATGGCCGCCGAGCGTGAGGTGCTGATCGCCGAACGCGCCGGCAAGGTCGAGGAGGCCAGCCGACTGGCCCGCTCCAAGTCCGACCTCGTCGCCACCCTTAGCCACGAGATCCGCAACGGCCTGACAGGCGTCTCCCACGTCCTGGCCGCCGCCGCCGGCCGCAACGGCCGCGCCGCCCCCTCGCGCGAGCAGCTGTCGGCGGCTCTGGACGCGGTCAGCGACCTGATCGCAGTGCTTAACACCACCCTGGACTCCGAGACCGCCGAGGCTGGCCGCCTGGCGGTGGACGTCAGGCCCCTGGACGCCCCGGCCCTGGTGCGCGACCTGATGCTGCTGAACCGCCCCCAGGCGGGCGCCAAGGGTCTGGAGCTCAGCGTCTATGTGGCCCCCGAACTGGCCGAGGGGTCCGGCGCGGCCCTGGTCGATCCGGCCCGGGTGCGGCAGATCCTCGCCAACCTGATCGGCAACGCCATCAAGTTCACTGTCCGCGGCCGTGTGGAGGCGCGACTCAGCCTGACGCCAGAGGGCCGTGTGCTGATCGAGATCGCCGACACCGGTCCTGGCCTGTCGGACCTCGAACTGTCTCAGGCCTTCGAGGCTTTCCACCGGGTGGAGCGGACCAGCGCCGGCGTGCCGGGCGCCGGCCTTGGCCTCTCCCTGTCGCGGCAGCTGGCGCGGCTGATGAACGGCGAACTGACCGCCACCAGCGCGCCGGGCGTGGGCAGCTGCTTTGGGCTCCTCCTGCCCTATGACCCCCTCGCCGCCGCCCCGGCCGACCTGGCGGCCGATACGCCCGATGACGCCCAGGCCGAGGGCCGCAAGCTGCGGATCCTGATGGCCGAGGACGACAGCCTGAACGCCGCCATGATGCGCGCAGTGCTGGAGCAGCTGGGCCATCAGGTGGTCCACGCCCAGGACGGCCGGCGGGCTGTGGACCTGGCGCGGGTCTGCGAGTTCGACCTCGCCCTCATCGATGGCCGGATGCCGGGTCTGGACGGGCCTGAGGCCACCGCAGCGATCCGCGCCCTCGACGGCCCGGCCTGCGACCTGCCGATCATCGCGGTGATCGGCGGCGATGCGGGCGAGGCCCTGGAATGCACCCGCGCCGGCGCCGATGCGGTGCTGCGCAAGCCGGTCAGCGTCACCGCCGTGGCCCGGGCTGTGGCCGACGCCACCGCCGCCTCCCGTCGCACCATCGCCCGCAAGATCGCCTGACGCAGGGTCACCGCTCAGAACGTCTTTCCCCCTCCGCCGGCGCCGGTCAGTATGCCCTCAACGGGGAGCTGCGCCGATCAAGGCGCGGCCACAGGCGGAAGATGGAGCGCTCGTGATACTCAAGGGTCTGAAGGTGGTGGAGTTCGCCACCTATATCGCCGCGCCGGGCGCCGCCGGCATCCTGGGGGACTGGGGCGCCGAGGTGATCAAGATCGAGCGGCCCGGCGGCGACGACATGCGGCACGTCTTCGCCGACGCCAAGAGCGACCTGGGCGCCAACCCGACCTTCGAGATGGACAACCGGGGCAAGCGCTCCATCGTGCTGGACATCGGCAAGCCCGAGGGACGCGAGGCCGTGGCGAAGCTGGCGGCGAGCGCCGACGTCTTCATCACCAATGTCCGGCCAGCCTCGCTCAAGCGCGCGGGCCTGGCTGAGGCCAGCCTGCGTCCAGCCAATCCGCGACTGATCTACGCCCTGGTCACCGGCTACGGCATGGAAGGCCCTGACGCGCACAAGCCGGGCTTCGACGTCACCGCCTTCTGGTCCCGCGCCGGGGTGGCGCGGATGACCACGCCCAAGGGGGAAGATCCCTTCCTGCTGCGGACGGGCTTTGGCGACCACATCACCTCGCTGGCCACCACCTCGGCCATCCTGGCGGCCCTCTATGAGCGCGAACAGACCGGCGTCGGGCGCATGGTGCAGACCTCCCTGCTGGCCACGGGGACCTATACGGTGGGTTCGGACCTGGCGGTGCAGCTGCGCTTTGGCCGGCTGTCGTCCAACCGCTCGCGGCGCGAGCCGCTGAACCCCCTGGCCAACTTCTTCCAGAGCGCCGAGGGCCGCTGGTTCGTCACCAATCCCCGGGGCGGCTCGGTGGACTGGGCGGCCATGGCCAAGGCCGCCGGCCGGCCAGACCTGCTGGAGGATCCGAGGTTCGCCTCTGGCCGCCTGCGCAAGGAAAACACCGCCGCCCTGACCGCCGAGTTCGACCAGGCCTTCGGCGCCCTGGCCTGGGAGGAGATCACCGCCCGACTGGACGTGGCCGATCTGGTCTGGGCGCCGGTGCAGACGCCGGCCGAGGTGGCCGCAGATCCGCAGGTCCGCGCTTCGGGCGCCCTGGTGCAGGTGGAGAACGGGCAAGGCGGCTTTGGCGACTCGCCCGCCGCTCCGGCCCAGTTCCCAGGGGTCGATCTCAGCCGCCGGCCACCGCCGCCGGGCCTTGGCCAGCACACCCGGGAGGTGCTGGCGGAACTGGGCTATGGGCCAGACGCGATCGAGGCGATGCTGGCGGCGGGCGCGGCGGGCGACTAGCTGTCGTCGCGGGCCTCGGACAGCATCCGCAGCATTTCGGTGGAGAACAGCGAGCCGCCTAGCCGCTGGCCCATGCCGGCGCCTTCGGCCGGCTGGGAGCCGCGCAGGATGAAGTCCACCAGGGCCTCCTGCTCGCGCATGGCCTCGGCGCGGCGGGCCGAGGCGTATTGGATGAAGCCGGTATCGACCGGGGCGCTCTCCCGGGGTCCGATCGCCTCGCCCCCGCCGCCAGTGCGGGTCAGATTGGCGTAGACCTCGGCCACGGTGGCCGGCCGGCCGCCCTTGTAGAAGATCGACCGGTTGGCCCGGGCGGCCTCAGGAAACAGGGATGCGGCGCTGGCGCCAGGCTGGGAGCGGGTGGCCTCGATGAGTTTGGCCGAACCGCGTGGCCCGAGAAAGTGGGCGGCGTAGAGCTCGCCCGCGGTGGGCGAGCGCCCGACCCGCCCCTTCAGATAGGCGGCGTGATCAGAGGTCAGTTCGCCGGCCATGAGGGAGGCGGCGTGGGGGTCGAAGCGCAGGTCCATGACCGTCTTGCGCGCCTCGGCGCCAGAGACGCGGTAGCGGCCGTCGGACCCCTTCTGAATGAGGTCGGCATAGCGGGCGTAGCCGTACTTCGAACCGTGCTGCTTCAGCGTCGCCAGCCAGGTCTGTTCGACGAACTGGAAGAGGCCGGCGGCCGACGAGGTCTTGGCCTTGGCGGTGGGATTATAGCCGCTTTCCCGGTGCGCCGTGCCCATCAGGAAGGTGAAATCCACCCCTGTCGCGCTTGAGGCGCGCTGGATGGCGGTTTCGACCACACCTCTGAGACCCTGGACGGACATGGTCCCTGAATGGCGCCGACATGGTTAACGGCCCGCTAACCACGTTCGCCGATCTGGCCTCAGGCCTCGAAGCGGCGGGGATCAAGCCGCGCAGCCCACGGCCCCGGCTCATGTCCCAGCGCACAGGCGGCGACGACCTCCCCCACCAGCGGCGCCAGCAGCCAGCCGTTCCGCCGGGCCCCACAGGCCAGAATGACGCCGGGGCGCGCTGAGCGCCCGACCATGGGCATTCCGTCCGGAGTCGCGGCGCGCACCCCGGCGGCGGCGCTCCAGACCTGGCCCGCAAGTCCCGGGAAGACGGCGTCGGCCCGGGCTGCGAGTCCAGCTGCGACCTGCAGGTCCACATCTTCCCGCCCCTCGCCGACCTCCATGGTCGCCCCGACCAGCAGGCCCGCCCGGCCCGGGGCGGCATAGGCGCCGGGGCCCCGCAGGACCGGTCCCTGATAGGTCAGGGTGGGGTAGCGCAGGATGTGTCCCTTGATCGGCGTCAGGCTGGCCAGCTCTGGGGCTTGGTCCTGAAAGTCCCGTGAGGCGCCCGTGGCGATCACCAGCAGGTCATGGCCTCCTGCCCGCGGCGGTTCCGTCTCAAGCAAAACCCCCAGGTCCTGGGCGGCCTGAACCAGACGTGTCAGCTCGCCGGCGTCCACCCGCCAGTCGCCGGAGACCAGCAGGCCCGCCGACTGCTCGCCCAAGCCCAGGGTCGATGGCTTGGGCGCTGTATCGGGCAGGACGAGACCCAGACCTTTCGCCGCAACGCCAAGGGCCTCGAGTCGCGCGGCGTCGCCGAGCAGGATCGCCCCCGACTGATCCAGCCGCAGACCGTAGGCTTCGGCGAAGCCCGGCCAATAGTCCTGGGCGGCCAGCAACAGGTCGAGGTGGGGCGCAGCGGTGGGATCGGTCAGGGCTTCGCTGACCGGGGCCAGCATGCCGGCCGCCACGGCCGAGGCGTTAGGCCGCGCCAGACCCGGGTCGTGCAGGGTGACCACCGCCCCGGCCCGGGCAAGGCGCAGGGCGCTGGCCAGGCCGAACACGCCGGCGCCGGCCACGGCGACTCTCAAGGGCAGGCTCATGGGGCTAACGACCTAGCGCGGAACAGAAAATCAAGCGGAACCGGGCGCCTTTCGCCGGTGTTGCTGCATTCCATCCCTGAAGACCTCATCCCATGGCCGAAGCCCTCGCCCTTACCGTCCCGACGCCGATCGATGATCTGGCCCGCGAGGTTCTGCGCCTCGCCTGTGACCGCGACCTGAAACTGGCGACCGCCGAGAGTTGCACCGGGGGCCTGCTGGCCTCGCTGCTCACGGACATTCCTGGCTGCAGTCACGCCTTCGAGCGGGGCTTCGTGGTCTATACGGACGCCGCCAAGAACGAACTGCTGGGCGTGCGGCAGTCGATCCTCGACATCGACGGCGCCGTGTCGGAAGCCGCCGCCGTCGCGCTTACCCAGGGCGCCCTGGAGCGCTCGCAAGCCGACGTGGTGGCCGCCATCACGGGCTTCACCGATCCCGGGCCATCCCCTGAGGAAGAGGCTGGGCTTGTGCATTTCGCCACGGCCCGTCGTGGGGGGCCAGCGCCGCGCCACCGGCTGATGCGGTTTGGAACCCTTGGCCGCGCGCGGGTGCGTCAGGCTGCTCTGGAGACCGCGCTGGAGATGATGCGCGACGAACTTCTGGTGGTCTGAGGCTCAGCGCCGCCCGAACAGCAGTTCCAGCCCCTGGATCACATCCTCCATGAGCTCGTCGGCGCGCTCGGCGTCCGAGGCCCGGAGAGAGGCGGCCCCATGGCCGCAGGCCCAGACCGCCCAGGCGATCTTGTCGATCTCGGCGGCGTCCTTACGCGCAGGCAGCGCCACGGCGACCGCGGCCTGAAGGACGGAAAAGCACCGCTCGCGCGCCTGCTCGACCCCTGGATGGCTCGAGACGACAGGATCGAACATCAGACCGAACATGGCGCTGTCGGTCTTCGAATAGGCGAAATAGGCCCGGGCCAGTGTGCGGATCCGCACGCCTTCGCGGGCCGAGTCCTGGGCCGCCTTTAGGCGGTGCTCCAGTTCCTGGAACCCTGCGGTCGCCAGCTCAGCCATCAGCTCGGCCTTGCCGGAATAGTGATGATAGACCGAGCCGGCGGCGATGCCCGCGCGCGCGGCCAGGGTGCGCAGGTTGAGGTCGGCGACCCCGCCGGCCTCGACGATGGCGCGGGCCTCCTCCAGCAGTTGAGCGCGGAGATTTCCCACATGATAGCGCCGCCGGGCGGCGGCGTCGGACCAGGCCATTCTGCTCTTAACCCAGGTATGACTTTATCGGTGACGCCGATTGAGCCGGACAACGATGCCGGAGTCCAGCGTCCCGGCCAGCAGTGTCCGGAACGCCCGAATGCGCTGCGCGTTGATTGCAGCGAGCAGACCCGGACGAAGGACCATGGCCCAAGCAATCTCGAACGATCACAATGACCGCCGCACAGTCACGTCCCAGGGACAATGGCCAGCCTGGCGCAGCGTGATGTTCGTGCTGGGCGCCTCGGCCGCCCTGTGGAGCCTGATCCTGCTTCCCGCCGCCGCCCTCTAGGCGTTCCGGAGATGGTGCAGGACGATGCCGCTGGTGGTGGCGACGTTCAGCGAATCAAAACCGCCGGCCATCGGGATGCGCACCGTCTTGCAGCCCCGTAGAAGCTCAGACGGAAGGCCAGGCCCTTCCGCCCCGAACAACACGGCCGTCTTCGCCGCAGGAGCGTAGGTCGCAAGATCCTGCGTCCCTGACGGAGTAAGCGCGACGGCCTCGAACCCCTGGGCGATCAGCAGGCTCAGCAGGTCGGCCTCAGACGCTAGCCGGGCGAAGGGCGTGATCAGCACCGCGCCCACCGAAACCCGGATCGCCTTGCGATAGAGGGGGTCGCAGCTGGTGGCGTCCAGCAGAACCGCATCGACGCCGAAGGCCGCGGCGTTGCGAAACAATCCCCCCATATTGTCGTGGTTGCCGATCCCATGAACCACAGCCACCAGGGCCTCTCGCCCCAGGGTCGTAAGCAGGTCCTCTGGCTCAGGCGCGGCCCGCCGCCGCCCCACGCCCAACAGGCCCCGGTGGATCGGAAAGCCGACGATGGCGTCCATCACCGCCTGCTCGGCCACATAGACGGGGGCGTCCAGCGCCTGGTCGCCGATCAGCTCCGCCAGCCGCCCCACCCGATCGGCCGCCGCCAGCAGGGCCAGGGGCTCACATAGGGGCGAGGTCACGAGGTGACGCAAGACCACCTCGCCTTCTGCGATGAACATCCCCCGACGGCCGACCAGATCCCGCTCCCGCACCTGCAGAAAGGGCTCGA
This sequence comes from Caulobacteraceae bacterium UBA3198, assembly GCA_002363865.1. Taxonomy (GTDB): domain Bacteria; phylum Pseudomonadota; class Alphaproteobacteria; order Caulobacterales; family Caulobacteraceae; genus Phenylobacterium. Next base: position 132,101 of record DEWY01000005.1, on the reverse strand, counting down.
CCCGCGGATCGGCGGGATCGGAAATGGGGGTGGATTGGAACGGCAGGGCCGCCTCCTGAGTCGAAGCCGAAGAATCACGTGGTGGGCGAACGGGAAAAGTTGACGCCGGCGTCATCTTTAGCCTATCGTGGGTCAAAATCTGGAGGATTCCACATGGCTGACGGTACGGTTGATATTCTGAAGGACGCGCGGGCCAAGGCCTACGCCACCCCCCTCGATCAGCTCAATCCGGCTCAGCCCGAGCTGTTCCAGGCCAACGCCATGTGGCCGATCTTCGAACGCCTCCGCAAGGAAGACCCGGTCCACTTCACCGCCGAGAGCGAGTACGGGCCCTACTGGTCGATCACCAAGTACAACGACATCATGGCGGTGGACACCAACCACCAGGTCTTCTCCTCCGAGCCGGGCATCACCATCGCCGACCAGGACGGCGAAGAAGGTCCCCTGCCGATGTTCATCGCCATGGACCCGCCCAAGCACGACGTCCAGCGCAAGACCGTCAGCCCCGCCGTCTCGCCGATGAACCTGGCGATCCTCGAGCCCCTGATCCGCGAGCGCGCCGCCAAGATCCTCGACAGCCTGCCGATCGGCGAGGAGTTCGACTGGGTCGACAAGGTGTCGATGGAACTGACGGCCATGACGCTCGCCACCCTGTTCGACATGCCGCAGGAAGACCGCCGCAAGCTGACCTACTGGTCCGACGTGGTCACCGCGGTGCCCGGCCATGGCCTGATCGACACCCTCGAAGAGAAGATGCAGATCTTCATCGAGTACCATGGCTACTTCACCGAGCTGTGGAACCAGCGGGTCAACGCCGAGCCGGCCGGCGACCTGATCTCCATGCTGGCCCACGGGCCTGAGACCCGGAACATGACGCCGCGGGAGTATTTCGGGAACATTGTGCTGCTGACCGTCGGCGGCAACGACACCACCCGCAACACCATCACCGGCAGCCTCTATGCGCTGAACCAGAACCCGGACCAGTACGCCAAGCTGCGGGCCAACCCCGAGCTGATCCCGTCCATGGTCTCGGAGACCATCCGCTGGCAGACCCCGCTGGCCCACATGCGTCGGCGCGCCACCCAGGACTTCGAAATGGGCGGCAAGACCATCAAAAAGGGCGACAAGGTCGTCATGTGGTACGTCTCGGGCAACCGCGACGACGAGGTCATCCATGACCCCGACAGCTACATCATCGACCGCGAGCGTCCGCGTCAGCACATCTCCTTCGGCTTCGGCATCCACCGCTGCGTGGGCAACCGCCTGGCCGAGCTGCAGCTGAAGATCATCTGGGAAGAGATCATGAAGCGCTTCCCCGACATCAAGGTGGTGGAAGAGCCCAAGCGCGTCTTCTCGACCTTCGTGAAGGGCTATGAATCCATGAAGGTGATCATCCCCTCGCGCCTCTAGTCAGCGCCCGCCTCCAACAGGCTCCGAAGCCCCGTCGCCCGTCCAGGCGGCGGGGCTTTTACTTTGGCGGAGCCGCCGGCAGGCGGTATGCGAGGGCCATGAAGCCCTGGATCTGCCTCGACACCGCCCAGATGCCCGACGGGGGCGGCGAGCTGCGCCTGATGCGCCGCGATGTCGAATTCTCGATCATGGCCGGCTCCATCGAGCTGATGAACAGCCGGCTCAGCGGATCGGAAGAGGCCCTGGCGACTCTGGCCTGGGACCGGCTGGCCGGGCGCCCGACCCCGCGGGTGCTGATCGGCGGTCTCGGCATGGGCTTCACCCTGCGCGCGGCGCTGGCGGTGCTGCCATCCGACGCGAGCGTCACGGTGGCCGAGCTGGTTCCTGAGGTGGTCGCCTGGGCCCGCGGTCCGCTGGCCGAGGTCTTTCAGGGCTGCCTGGACGATCCCCGCGTCAGCGTCCACGCCGGCGATGTCGGGCCCCTGATCGCCGCGGCGCCGGCCGCCTGGGACGCCATCCTGCTCGATGTGGACAACGGCCCCGAGGGCCTGACCCGCCGGGCCAATGACAGCCTCTATGACCTGCCGGGCCTCGCCCGCGCCCGGGCCGCCCTGCGTCCCGGCGGCGTGCTGGCCGTCTGGTCCTCGGCGCCCGACGAGGGCTTCACCCGGCGGATGAAGCGCAGCGGTCTTGCGACCGAGGTGGTGAAGGTGGCGGCCCGCAAGGGCGGCCGCGGCGCCCGGCACGTGATCTGGCTGGGGGTGCGGGCTTCCTAGGCTCAGATGATGGCCAAGCCCTAGAAGAAGTCGGGTTCCCGCGCCCGAAGCTGACGCTCAAACGTCTCGACCGCCTTCATTGGACCGCTCGCCCAGCCAGGGTCCACGGCGCGTCCCAGGTCGTAAGCCGCCCACGCTTCCACGGGTTGATACGTTCCAAAGTATGCGTCTCCGACATCCTTGTAAGCGCCCGACGCCCAGGGATAGGCGACAACGTGGAGCCAGTAGGCGTCGGTGAGACTTGCCGGCATGCTCTGAGCGATCGCGGGGTCCCAGCCGGAGGTGTCGCCGACGCCCCGTATGAGGTTGGCATAGGTCACGTAGCGAAACGTGTTGAACGGGGCCGAGGCCATGGTGTCGGACACCAGGAAGCGCGCCGCCGCCTCACGATCGCCTTCGGCACGAGGATCACCGGCCAAGCTGTTGGCTAAATCAAACGCCGCGACGTCCAGAGACTGATCCATGAGTTCCCCCAACCGCACCATCTGCGGGTCACCGCGCAGGCTGATCTCGGGGTAGAGCTGGCTAAGTTCAATGAGAAGAAGCAGGCCGTGAAGCGCTCGGCCGGCCTCAACCGCCTCGTCAAATCGAGCTTTGATGGCTGTCGCCTCGGGCTTCACCGCCGCGCCCGAGAGAGCCGCCTGGGACCGCGCCAACGCCTGCTCGCGGGGGCTAGAGCCCCCCAGGGCCGAGACCAGGTCAGAACTCAGCGCCTCCGGAAGCGGATAGGCCGTCCTCACGCGTCGGGCATTGGAAATTCGCAGCACCCGGTAGTCGTCGCCGAGCTTCATGCCGCTGCGTTCAAACCCTATCAGCGCCGGCAGGGCGTCTGTAGGAAGCGCTGCGCGCACCTGAGGGTGGAGGATTTCGTTGCGGGCGAAGAACCGCCTCACGCGGCGCGCTTCATCGGGCGTCACTGCGGTGGCCGAACCCTCGAAAACGGCGACCCGCCGCCGACCCAGTCGCACCTCCGTGACGTCACCGCTACGCGCGACCCTCAGACGCTGGGGCCTATTGGCCTGAACGCCCAGTTCGGCCTCGCTCAGGTAGGTATGATCACCTGCGAGATCTTCCGAAGCCGCCGACAGCGCACGCCCGAGCATCTGACGGTTCACCAGCTCGATCCGCAGGAAGCCAACGAGTGCGTGACAGTTCACGTGCTCAAGAGTCAACGCGTCTGCGTTCCAGCGTGCGCTTCGGCACAACCAATGGTCTTCCAGCTCTTTGGAAGGTCCTCGGTCGAGAAAGGTAAAGCTCGGGGCCAGGGTCACGGTGAAGTTCGCGGAGGTTGTCTCCCCCCCGCTCGAGGTCTCAGCCTGCACATCGAAGACCAGCGCCGACTCTTCGTCGACGCTACGGGCAGCCCGCAGCTCGTCGCTTGACCAGAGTGGATGCGGCACAGCCGCGAGAGACGTCTGACCGGTCCAGGCGGCGATCACCAGCCCCAGGAGCAAGGCAGCTGTGCGTTGCATGGCGATGGATCCCCCGATCTCGAGTCCCGGACCTTAGCTCGCGGGACCGAAGACGAGCAACCGGGCGTTGAGCGGCACGACGCCCGACGGGAGGCGCAAAGGGAGCCTCAGATCTGGAGCCCCTCATCGCACGGCTCGAACGCCCCCTCCTACCTTAGTCGTCGATCCCGCCGCGCAGGGGGTCTTTGCCGGTCAGGCCGGTGATATGCCGCCGCTGGGCTCGGACGCGTTCTCGAACCTGGTCGGCTGAGTCCGCCGGCTTTTTCCCCTCGACTTCTGTGGTGTCTGAACCGGCAGTTTGGGGAGTGGCGTCAGTCTCGTCATCCATCAGAACGTCTCCAGTCGCCTAGCGGGGCCCGATGTCGAGCCCGTCGGGGCCCTTCTCGACATCGTTCTCCAGGGGATCGCCCCGGTCGGGCAGTTCGGGAATGTCCTGGCCTGGGCGCCCGCCGGCTGGCAGTTCGCTGGGCGGCGACTGCGGTTCGCCGGCAGGATCAGGGATGAGTTCGGGGTCGGGCATGCCGGTCTCCTGGGAAAGAGTTCCCCTCCCCCAACGCCTCGCCTGGCGCAGCGATCCTTCGATTGCCACTGAACCCCCGCGCCCGGTCCTGAGTTTAGCGGGGATGAAACAGCCAGGCCTCCTCCCCTCCGCCCTGATCGGCGCCGTCGCCAGCGCCCGGTCCATGACTCCCATGGCCACGCTGGCGACCGCCCGGCTCGCTGGACGTCGAACCCCTGGGGCCCTTGTCCTTCTGGATCATCCCCTGTTCAAGTTCGGCGCCCTGGCCATGGGGGTGGGCGAACTGTTCGGCGACAAGATGAAGTCGGCCCCCGATCGGACGGTGTTTCTGGGGCTGCTGGCTCGAGTCATGAGCGCCGGCATCGCCGGCGCGGCCCTGGCGCCCCGGGGACGCGAACGGTCCGGCGCTGCGGTCGCGGTGACCACCGCCGTCCCGCTGGCCTATCTGACCCTGGCGGGCCGCAAGCGCGCCATGACGAAGAAGGGCCAGACCCCAAGCGGCCTCCTGGAGGATGCGCTGATCGTCGCCGCCGGCGCCGCGGTCGTAGCCTTGACCGTCAACCGGCGCTGACCCCTAACCCAAGTTGCGGCCAAACAGCGTGATCAGCCGCTCCCAATGGCGCTCGGCGGCCGCCTTGTCATAGGCCGCCCGCTGCGGAAAGGCGAAGCCGTGGGACGTGCCGGGATAGAGCTCGACCTCGGTGGGCGCATCGCGGGGCTCAAGCGCCTGCGCCAAGGCGCGGACGGTCTCCAGCGGCGCCCAGCGATCGGTTTCAGCGCAGGCGAAATAGAGCTCGGCCTCGGTCTGGTGGGCGACCTTATGGGGGCTGTCCTCGCGGTCGGTGACCAGATAGGTGCCATATAGCGAGGCCGCCGCGGCGATGCGCTCAGGGTGGCGGGCCGCGGCGTTGATCGAGAACTGCCCGCTCATGCAATAGCCCAGACACCCGGCCGGGCCGCCGCCTGCCGCCGGGTCCTTGTCGGCGAAGGCCAACAGGGCGTCGCTATCGGCCATGACCATGGGGATGGTCAGGCCGTTCATCAGGTCGACCATGCGGGTGCGGGTGGCCTCGTCATTCAGGTCGCCGATCTCCATCACCCCGGCCCGGTGATAGAGGTTGGGCAGCATCACGTAGTAGCCGACAGTGGCCAGGCGTCGGGCCATGTCGCGCAACTCCTCGCGGATGGCCGGGGCGTCCATGAAGAACAGGATCACCGGATGGGGCCCATCGCGCTCCGGATGAACCACGAAGGTGGTCATCGGGCCGTCCGGCGTCGCAATCTCGTGGGTCTGTTCGATCATGGCGGAGCTCCTGGCCTTGGGTCCCGGCTACCCGATCCCGCCCCAGTCTTCTAGGGCGCGCCGCCCTGATCAAGGGGGCGTGGGGCCAAGGCGGTGTTCATCGCCTCCACCAGGCGACTGACCTCAAGCGGCTTGGCCACCACCTCGTCCATGCCGCAGGCGACATATTCAGCCACCTGATGGCTCAACGCATTGGCGGTCAGGGCGATGATCGGGGTGCGCAGTCGGCCAGACCCCGCCTCCTCGGCGCGGATCAGCCGTGTGGCCTCGACGCCATCCATGACCGGCATCTGGGCGTCCATGAGGATCAGGTCCCAGGGCTCGCGACGCCAGGCCTCCAGGGCCTGGGCCCCGTCCGCGACGAAGCTGGGTTCGACGCCCAGTTGGCCCAACAGGGTGCTGAGCACCAGCTGATTGACCTGGTTATCCTCCGCCGCCAGGACGCGCAGGGAGTCGCCGAGGGACTCCAGCGCCGGCTCGCTCCCGGACGCCGTCGCGGGCGCGGTGAGGGCCGCCATGGAGCCCCTGGCGAGAGGCAAGGTGACCAGGAAGGTGGACCCGGCGCCGAGCTCGCTGGTGACCGAGAGCTCACCCGCCATCAGTCGCACCAGCTCGCGACTGATGCTCAGGCCCAGGCCCGTGCCGCCGAAATGCCGCGTGGTGGAGCTGTCGGCCTGGACAAAGGAGTCGAAGATATGGGGTTGTCGCTCAGCGGCGATCCCCACTCCGGTGTCGGTGACGCTGAGGCGCAGCCCTTCGGGCCCGTGGTCGAGGCCGATGACCACCGCGCCGGCGGTGGTGAACTTCAGGGCGTTGGAGACCAGGTTCGACAGGACCTGACGCACCCGCCCCGGATCACCGCGGAAAGCGCCCCTGGCCGAGGGGGTCGCCTCCACCCGCAGGTCCAGGGCCTTGGCCGCGGCCAGGGCGGCGAAGGTCGCCCTGACCCCGTGGGCCAGTTCGACGGGGTCAAAGTCGATCGACTCCAGTTCGACCTTCCCGGCGTTGATCTTGGAGAGGTCGAGGACGTCATTGACGATGGCGAGCAGGCTTTCGCTGGAGCGGCAGATGACCTCAAGCCGCTGGCGCTGTTCGTCCGGCAGGCCATCGCGGGCCATGGCCTGGGCCATGCCGTAGATGCCGTTGAGCGGCGTTCGGATCTCGTGGCTCACCGTGGCGAGGAAAAGGCTCTTGGCCTCGTTGGCCGCCTCCGCCGCCTGACGGGCCTCGATCAGGTCCAGTTCGTTGCGCTTTTCCTGGTCGATATTGCGCACCGCGCCCACGGCGCCGATCAGTTCGCCGGCCTCGTCGCGGATCGCCTCGGCGACGCTCTCCACCCAGTGCATGCCGCCGTCCTGGCGAACATGCCGGTGGACGATATGGAGCGGCGGTCCGCCGGACATATGCTGGTCCCAGGCTGCGACGGCGTCGGGCAGATCCTCGGGATGCACAGGCGCCCACAGTTTCTCCATGGCCGCATCATAGTCGATCAGGTCGCGGCTCTGCTGTTCGCTGAACGCTTCGCGCCGGGCGTGGTCCAGCTCCCAGACCCGGATTCTGGCGATCCGCATGGCGGCGCGGAGCCGCCGCTCGGAGCGCGCGGAGTCTTCCAGCGCCGCCTCCAGCTCATTGGCCATCTTCACCCGGGCATAGTCGTCGCCCAGGAGGGAGGCGAGCGATTCAAAGTGCCGCAGCACCTTGTCGACCTGCGGCCGGGCCTTCACGTCGATGGCGATCAGAGCGCCCAGGACCTTCCCGTCGCTAAGGATCGGAACGCCCAGGAAGGCTTTCACGTCAGGGCTTCCAGGGGCCAGATTCAGCGCCTGGGCCTTGGGGTCGGTGTCGAAATCGGCGATCCACAGGGACTCGGCCGCACTGATGACTTGGCGGCTGGGGAAGCGCTTGTTGGCGTCGCCCTTGAATGGCCGGGTGCGGGAGTGCCGACGGCCCTCCCGCCAGACCACGTCGGCGCCGACCCCGCCATAGACCGCATGGGCCAGCCGGACCACCCGCTCGGCGGTGGCGCGCACCGCCTCTAGCGGAACGGGAGACTGGACCAAGGGCAGGCCCTCTCTGTGATTTCAGACCGGCATCCTAAGGTCGTCAGATTAATCCCCTGTCCTCAAGGCGGCGCTTGAGGGTGCGGCGTCCCGCCGCACCCTGTCGGTCCTTCGATCAGAAGTTCACACGGCTGGAGATGGCGCCGTCCACCAGCATGTTGATGCCGGTGGTGAAGGCCGACCGTGGGCTGGCCAGGAAGACGGTGGCGGCGGCCACCTCTTCGGGCGTGGCCATACGGCCGGTGGGGTTGCGCTTGATCATGGCCTCGAAGAAGCCCGGCGCATTGGCCTTCACATTGCCCCAGACGCCGCCCTCGAAGAAGACCGTACCTGGCGAGACGACGTTACAACGCACCCCCTTGGCCGCGCCCTCCTTGGCCACGCCCTTGGCGTAGTGGATCAGGGCGGCCTTCATGGCGCCATAGGCCGAGGGGCCGCTGGCTTCGGCCGCCGACACCGACGAGGTGATGATGAAGGCCGCGTCGCCGCCAGCGCCGGCGGCCTTTTCCAGATGGGGCTTGGCCGCCTGATAGGTGCGGACCGCGCCCAGCATGTCGATCTCGAACATGGAGCGCCAGTCGGCCTCCGAGCCGCCATTGACCAGGGCGCTGGCGTTGGAGATCAGGATGTCGAGACCGCCCAGTTCCTTGGCCGCATCCTCGACGAAGCCGGTGATGGCCGGGCCGTCGGCGATGTCCACCGCCCGTCCCCAGGCTTTGACGCCCTTGGCTTCCAGGGCCTTCACCGCCGCGTCGACGCCGTCCTGGCCCCGGGCGCAGACGGCCACGTCGCAGCCCTCGTCGGCCAGGAGCTCGGCGATCGACCAGCCGATGCCACGGCTCGCGCCGGTGACCACGGCCTTCTTGCCCTTCAGCTGCAGATCCATTGTCGTCTCCTGTCCCGGTTTGCTTTGGGCCACAGTTACCACGGGCCAAGGGCCGCCGATCACGGCCGGTCGGGTTGCGTCGGCGGATTCCTGATCATTGTTCTCTTTGCCGTTGCGCCCCTGCCCGCCCGCCGCCAAGCTGGGGACCAAGCCCGCCGTCCAGAGCAGGCTCCTTTGGGAGGATGACCATGCGAAGCTTCGCGCTCGCCCTGTGCGCCTTTGCGCTCGCCGCGCCTGCCTACGCCAAGACCATCTCCGTGGCCCCGGGCGCCGACGCCCAGGAGGCCCTGCAGCTGGCCCTGCTGGACGCCAAGCCCGGCGACGTGGTCGAGCTGGCCGCTGGGCGCTACGAACTCACCGACGGGCTGTCCCTGGACGTGGACGAGGTGACCATCAAGGGCGCGGGCCCGGACGCCACGGTGTTGTCCTTCGACGGCCAGCAGGGGGGCGCCGAGGGGCTGCTGATCACCTCCGACAAGGTGACGGTGCGCGACCTGGCGGTGGAGAACTCCAAGGGCGACGGGGTCAAGTCCAAGGACGCCGACCAGATCAGCATGATCAATCTGCGGGTCGAATGGACCGGCGGGCCGAAAGCCACCAACGGCGCCTATGGGGTCTATCCGGTGGGCTCGTCCAATGTGCTGATCGACGGGGTCACGGTGCGCGGGGCCTCGGACGCCGGCATCTATGTGGGCCAGTCCAACAACATCATCGTTCGCAACAGCGTGGCCGAATTCAACGTCGCCGGCATCGAGATCGAGAACTCCAGCAACGCCGACGTCTATGGCAACACGGTCACCCACAATACCGGCGGCATCCTGGTTTTCGACCTGCCCAACCTGCCGGTGATGGGGGGACACTCCACCCGGGTGTTCGACAACAGGATCGTCAACAACGACACGCCGAACTTCGCGCCGGAGGGCAATATCGTCGCCAGCGTGCCGGTGGGCGCCGGCGTGATGATCATGGCCAACCGCAACGTCCACGTGTTCGACAACGAGATCGACGGCAACCAGACCGCGGCGATCATGCTGGTGGGCTACACCCAGGCCTTCGACGATCCGACCTACAACCCCATCCCCCGCGAGGTGGTGGTGCGCGACAACAGGATCGGCCGCAACGGCTGGGCGCCGGCCTTCCCTGGCGGCGCGCAACTGGCCGCCGCCGTCGGCGGAACCCTGCCGCCCGTGCTGTGGGACGGGGTGGCGCCTGAGGGCGGTCCCCAGGCCATGCGGTTGACCGACGGACCTGTGCTGAACCTCAACCTGCCCAAGGCCGGCGCCATGGACCAGGCCAATCCCTCTGTCGCGGCCACCCTCGAACGCGGCGAGATCAGCGAGCCGGCCCCCGTGGTCCTGCCCGAAGCCCAGGCGGCGCTCACCTCGTGAGGCGAAGCCTCGGCGCCCTGCTTGGCCTGGCCGCCCTGGCGCTGAGCGGGGCCGCCGAGGCCCCTACCCCTGTGCGCCTGGAGGTCGTGCTGGCCGAGGCGCCAGCCCCGCGGCTGTCCGACTACGGCCTGTTCCAGGATGCGGCGGCGCGGAGCCCGAGCCCGGGGGTCACGCCCTATGACCTGAACACCCCGCTGTTCAGCGACTATGCCGCCAAGCACAGGTTCATCTTCACCCCAGATGGCCAGAGCGCGACCTATCGCCCTGATGGGCCTCTGGAATTTCCCGTGGGCACGGTGCTGGTCAAGACCTTCGCCTTCGCCCCGGATATGCGTGCGCCCCAGGTGGGCGAGCGGCATGTCGAGACCCGCCTGCTGATCCGCAAGGCCGAGGGCTGGACGGCGCTGGCCTATGTCTGGAACGCCGAACAGGCCGAGGCCGTGCTCAAGCGCACCGGGGCGCGGCTGGACGTGGCCTTCATCGATCCTGCGGGCGCACCGCAGGCGATCAGCTATCTCGTGCCCAACCAGAACCAGTGCAAGACCTGCCACTCGGCGGACGGCGAGCTGGTTCCCATCGGGCCCAAGGCGCGCAATCTCAACCGGGACCTGGACTATGGCCACCGGACTGAGAACCAGCTGGCCGCCTGGCGCCGGCTGGGCCACCTGAGCGGCGGACCCGACCCAGCCGCAGCGCGCAGGACCGCGGTGTGGGACGACCTGTCCGAGCCGCTGGAGTCCCGCGCCCGGGCCTATCTCGACGCCAACTGCGCGCACTGCCACAACCCGGCGGGCATGGCCTCCACCAGCGGCCTGTTCCTGGGGGTGGAGGAGACCCGCCCCGCCCATCTGGGAGTCGGCAAGGCGCCCGTGGCCGCCGGCCGGGGCTCCGGCGGGCTCGCCGTCTCCATCGCGCCTGGCCATCCCGAGCGTTCGATCATGGTCTATCGCATGGGCTCCAACGACCCTGGCGTCATGATGCCGGAGCTTGGCCGCACCCTGGTCCATGCCGAGGGCGTGGCCCTGGTGGCTGACTATATCGAGAGCCTCGCGCCCTAACCCCAGCGACCGAGTATGTCGACGCTCAGCCCCTGTTCGGTCTCACGCAGGCGCGCATCGACGCCATAGGCGACGGCAAGGATGTCGGCGGTCATGGCGCTTCGCGGAGGACCGTCCGCCAGCACCCGGCCGTGGCCCAGCACCAGAACCCGGTCGGCCAGACGAGCGGCCAGGGTCAGGTCGTGGAGCGTCAGCAAGACGCCGGCGCCCTCCCCCGCCAGACGGCGGAACAGGTCGCCGGCCTCCAGGGCGTGGCGCGGATCGAGCCCCGCATAGGGCTCGTCGGCCAGCAGCCACTCCGGCTCGCCAGCCAGGGCGCGGGCGATCAGGGCCCGGGCCCGTTCGCCGCCGGACAGGGTGGTGATGTCGCGCTCGGCCAGGTCCTCGACCCGGGCGGCGGCCAGGGCGCGATCGACCGCCACTTCATCCTCGCCCGACAGCCCCCGGGCGCCCAGCCAGGGCAGCCGCCCCAGGCCCACGACTGTGCGCACCTCCAGCCCCCAGGCGATCTCCGGGGTCTGCGGGATGAAGCCCAGGCGCTGGGCGCGGCGCCGCGGCGGCAGACCGAGCAAGGGCGCCTGATCCAGCAGAACCTCACCGCTGGTCGGGGGCGACAGGCCGGCCAGGGCGGCCAGCAGGGTGGACTTGCCCGCCCCGTTGGCACCCAGGATGGCTGTCACCTGGCCGGGTTCGAACCGCGCGCTGACCTCGCTCAGCACCGTGCGGCCGCCAGCCTGGAGGTGGAGTCCGCGGGCCTCGAGCACGCTCATGACAGCCTCCGGCGCTGAACCAGCAGCAGGCCGAGGAAGAAGGGCCCGCCCAGGGCGGCCATGGCCACCCCGAGCCGGACCTCGGCCGCCGAGGGAATGAGCCGCACCAGAATGTCGCCAGCCAGTACGATCACCGCCCCGCCGAGCGCGCTGGGCAGGAGCAGGCCCGCTGGCCGTGGTCCCAGGAAGGGCCGCAGAAGATGGGGCGTGACCAGGCCGACAAAGCCAATCACCCCGGTGACCGCCACGCTGGCGCCGGCCGCCAGGCCGACGCCAAGGGCCAGCAGCACCCGGATGCGCGACAGGCTGATCCCCAGGGACCGGGCGCCGGTCTCCCCGAGGGTCAGGGCGTCAAGAGCGCGGCCGGTGAGCAGCAGCAGGGCGAGCCCCAGGGCCACGAAGGGGGCCGACATCTGCAGGTCGGCGAAACTGCGGTCGGTCAGCGAGCCCATCAGCCAGTTGACGATTTCGTTCACCGCCCAGGGATTGGGGGCGAGGTTCAAGGCCAGGGCGACGCCGGCCCCGGCCACAATGTTCAGAACCACCCCGGCCAGGACGAAGGTCACCGTGCCTGAGGCCTGGCCCGTCAGTCCGATCAGCACCAGCACCCCGATCAGGGCGCCGGCCATGGCGCAGAGCGGCATCAGCCACGGCGCGCCCCCCAGGACCGGCGCATAGAAGCCAAAGTACAGGGAGATGACCGCCCCTAGGGCGGCCATGGAGGAAACCCCCAGAACCCCTGGATCGGCCAGGGGATTTCGCGTGTAGCCCTGCAGCGCCGCGCCCGACATGCCAAGCGCCCCTCCCACCACAATGGCCAGCAGGGTGCGGGGAATGCGCAGCTCCAGGATGATCACCCAGCGGGGGTCCGCGCTGCTCCAGGCCTCCAGCGGAACCCAGACCCGGCCAACCATCAGGCTGGCGGCGCCCAACAGCACCAGGGCGAAGCAGAGGCCGGCGACGACCACAGGGGTTGAGACCCGCTTCATGCCGTCCCCAGCACGTTGCGCCGCGCCCGGGCCAGGGCCTGGGCGGTCTCGATCAGCACCGGGCCGCCGCAATAGAGCAGCCGCTGCGGAAAGGCCTGCCTGTGCATGACCCCGGAGATGCGGTCGAGGGCGGGATGGCTCAACACCCGGTCGGCCCAGGTGGGGGCGCCGGCCGCCGCCTGACCGGCCAGCAGCACCTGGGGCGGATCAGCGATGATCTGCTCCAGACCGATATTGCCCCAGCGCCCGAGGCCGTAGCGGGCCGCGACGTTCTCGAATCCGGTCCGCCGGAGCATCTCGTCGGTCAGGGTGCCGGCGCCGGCGGCGAAGCCGTTGGGCTGGTAGACGATGGCGCTGAGTTTCGGCGCCCCTGGCGGCGGGGCGGCGGCGGCCAGGGCCGCCTGGATCCTGGCGACCACCGCCTCACCTCGCGCCGGCTGACCCAGCTGCTGGGCGACCTGGCGGATCTGGGCCAGGCTGGCGGCCACAGTCTGGGGTACATCGAACATCGCCTGGGGAATGCCCAGCCGACTCAGCGCATTGCGGGTCGCCACCGCCGAATGGTGGCTCATCAGCACTAGGTCGGGGCGCAGGGCCACCACCTCCTCGGCGGTCTCATAGGTGATGGGAATGTCCAGCGCCCGGTCGGCCAGGGTCGAGGCTTCAGGGTCGCGGGCATAGTGGGTCAGGGCGGCGATCTGGCGGCGCTCAGCCACATGGAACAGGATCACGTCCAGGCAGGGGTTCAACGACACCACCCGCCGGGGACGAGTGGCCGGCGCGGCGCCGGCGAGGCCGAGCGCCAGCCCCCCCACCGCCGCGCGGCGGGTGAGCTGGCCCAGGCCCGGTCTCGCCGACTCCGTCATCAGAAGCGGGCCCGCACGCCCAGCGCGCCAAAGCGGCCCACCTCGCCATAGCCCCGGGTGGACGGATCCTGATCGTCCAACAGGTTCTCCACCCGGCCATAGACCTCGAAGGTCTCACTCACCGGCCAGGCGGCGCGCAGGTCAAGCAGGGCCCGGGGCTCCAGGCGGTTGCGGTTGGCCGCATCGTCGAAGGCCTCCCCGATATAGCGCACGGCCAGCGTCGCCGTGGGGCCGGCCGTCCAGACATGGGTCACCGACATGTAGCCCTGGTGCTCGGGCCGCCGCGCGAGCCGGTTGCCATGGTTCGGCGATCCGGCGGCCGCGTTGGTCGCCTCGGTCCAGGTATAGTTGGCCGCCAGGTCGAAGGGGCCGACCTTGGCCTGACCGGTCAGCTCCACCCCCTTGGCTTCGGTGCGGGCGGTGTTGCTGTAATAGCCAAACCGGGTCGCCCCGCCCACGCGGCACAGGGGATCGGTGGGGGCGCTGAAGCAGGAGACATAGTCGATCTGGTTGGTGGTCTCCCGCTGGAACCAGGTCGCCGAGACCACGGCTCGACCGTCGGCCAGCACCTGCTCGACGCCCAGGTCCCAGGCGTCGGCCTCCTCGGGGTTGAGGCCCAGATTCCCGTACTCGCTGTAGAGCTGATAGAGGCTCGGCGCCTTGAAGCCCTGACCGAAGCTGGCCCGCAGGACGGTGGCCCCGTCGTTCAGGGACCAGGCCAGCGCCCCCTGCCCCAGGGTCTGGCCGCCGAAGGTGTCGTGCTCGTCGCGGCGGACCCCGGCGGTCACGGTCAGACTGGCGATCAGCGGCCCCTGGACCTGAACATAGGCGCTGTCGAGATCGGCGCTGGCGGACTGGGTCAGCGGGTTCGGGTTGAAGGCGCTGGGCGAAGCCGTCTGCATGCTGGCCTCCTCCCGCTCCAGGCCGAACACCGCCTGCCAGGCGTCTGTCAGGGCGAAGGTCCCCTGGTACTCCCAGCGATCCACCTCCGACAGGGCGTCGAAGGTCACGTCCGTCACCGCCTGGGCGGGGTTGAGGCTCTGGCGGTCTGTGCGGGTGTGGGAAAAGGCCAGACGGTTGCGCAGCCGGTCGTCCAGCAGGGCGAGGTTCAGGCCGGCATAGGCCGCCAGCTCTTCAGTCACCCCATACTCAGCCGTGTCGGCGAAGCTGTAGGCCGGCGCCGGGAAGCCGTCCACCTGGGCCCGGCCGTAGGAGTAGATCCCCCGCAGGTCGAGGGACAGGGCGTCGGTGACCTGCAACCCCAGGCGACCGTTGAGACTGGTATGCTGGAAGCCGTCGTCCTCCGCGCCCCCGGCCACGGCCGAGACGCCGTCGGTGGTGTAGTAACCCGCGCCCAGCCGCCAGACGAGGCGCTCACCAGCGCCGCCGACCCCGCCGCGGACATAGGCGGTGGAGAGATCGCCGCCTTCGGCGTCCAGGCTGGCCTGGAAGGGCTTGGTCGGCACGGTGGTGACCACATTGACCACCCCGCCGATGGCCTGGCTGCCCCACAGGGTGGACTGGGCGCCGCGCAGGACCTCGACCCGGGCCACGTCGCCGGTCAGCAGATTGGCGAAGTTGTAGCCGGCGCCCGGCTGGGCCACGTCGTTCAGGCGCACGCCGTCGATGACCACCAGGGTCTGGTCGGTCTCGGCGCCGCGGATGCGCAGGGCGGTGACGCCGCCCGGGCCGCCATTGCGCGACAGGGTGACGCCGGCGGTGCGACTCAGCAGGTCGGGCAGCAGGATGGCCTGGCTGGCCTCGATCTGCGCCCGATCGAGCACGGTGATCGCCTGGGCGACCTCGGCCGAGGCGGTCGGCGCGCGGTTGGCGGTGACGACGACGCCGCGGACGGCGTTGGAGGCCTCAGCCCCGGCCACGTCGGGCGCGGCGGCCGGCTGGGCCTGCGCCGTTGTGGCCGACAGGACGCCCAGCAGGGCGGCGGTGGACAGCAGAATGGTCTTCATCGGGTCTTGCCCCTCACATTGACGACAACGAGCCGTCGAGGAGGCGGACCACGGGGAGCCTTACGCGCGCGCACGACCCCGCCGGGACCCGCGCCCTCGCGCGGCCCTGGACGGTTGTCGCCACCCGGGTAGACCCGTTCGTTCGGCGCACCCCGGCCGGACGAAGGACGACCGCGACAGGCAGGTCTCCTGGCTCGCGGGTCATCACCCCATCTGCACGCCGCCTTCCCAGGTCCGAAGACCCAGTGGCGTATGGCGTGCGGGCTCGCCGCTTACAGTTGCGGGGGCAGCCCAGGTCTTACACCTGAGTTCCCTTTTGATCCCCTCGCGGGGAACCTGTCACAGGCGTCGCCTTAGGCGGGTGCGTCGGCCGCGTCAACGGCGGGACTGACAGCGGCGGGCCCTCAGGGCGCTTCGGCGGGTAGGCGCAGGGCGTGACGCATCACCTGGAACAGATAGGGCTGATCCATCGATCCGGTGACCAGATGGGCGCCGGGCCCCTGGGCGTAGGCCGGCACGTCCTCGCCGGCATGGGCGGCGCTGGGCGACAGCACGCCGGCCTGCCGCACATGATCCGGGGCGGTGACATCGACGCCCTCGAGGGTGGGTCGCCCCGCCCCGTCCCGCGGGCCGCCGGGGCCCGTGGCGTAGGTCAGGATCGGCAGGGGCTTGCCGTCGGCGGCCAGGCGGGGGGCGCCCGTGGGGCCCTTGATCAGGCCCAGCACGTCATCCCCGAGGCCGCCGCCGTTCAGCACCAGCCCGTGGCTGTGGTCGGCGGTGACGATGATCAGGGTGTTGGCCGGGTCCGTCATCTCCTGCGCCGCGGCGACGGCCTTGGAAAGCTCGATCCCCTCGGTCAGGGAGGCGTTGATGAGCCCGGCATGGTGGGCCTTGTCGATATGGGCGCCCTCGATGAGCAGGACATAGCCCTGCGGTTCGCCGGCCAGGCGGGTGATGGCCGCGCGGGTCATCTCCTCCAGGGTGGGGACCTGCGACCCGGTGGTCGGACGGTTGATTTCATGGGGGATATGGATGTCCGCGAACAGACCCAGCACATCCTGGCCGGCGGCCACGGCGGCGGTCATGCCGTCACGGTCGGAGACAAAGACGCTGCTGGGGCGGGCCGCCCAGGCGGCGGTGAGGTCCTGGCCGTCCTGCCGGCGTCCCCCTGCGGTCGCAGGGCGAAAGAAGCTCAGCCCGCCGCCGAGAACGAGGTCGGGCCTCAGATCTTCGGCGGCCGTGACCAGCTGCGCGGCGATATCGACGCAGCCGGCCTCGCGGGCGGCGGGCGGCAGATCGGCGTCGCTCTGCCAGTTGCGGTCGGGGACGTGGGCGTAGAAGGCCGCCGGCGAGGCGTCGGTGATGGCGGCGGTGGACACCACCCCCACGGCCTTGCCCAGCTCGCGCTTGGCCCGCTGGGCGAGGGTTGGGACATTGCGGCTGGGATCGCAGACCCCGCGGCGGGCGTCGCCATCGACGCCGATGCCGCCATTGATGGTCCGATGGCCGGTGGTGATGGCCGAGGCGCCATTGGCCGAGTCAGTCACCAGGGCGTCGGCCGAATAGGTCCGCACCAGACCACCATAGGGCATCCGATCAAAGGCCAGATCATAGGAGGCGCCGTCCACGCCGGCCCTCTGCCCGGCCAGGATCCGCGTGGCGGTGACCGTCGACACGCCCATGCCGTCGCCGATGAACAGGATCACATTGCGCGCCGGGGCAGAATTGGGCGTACGCGCCAGGGCCGCCTCCAGCGCCGCCTCAGGGGTGGCGGACGCCGCGGTGGCGACGAGCGAGAGGGCGGCGACGCAGGTGGCGCCGAGCGCCTTGAAGGCGCGGCGCGAGTTCGGAACAGTCATGGGGCCTCAACAGAACGCAGGGGAGCTTGGCTCAGGCGCTCTTATGGCCAGACATTATGACGGGAGAACGAAAGGGCCGGCCCTGGCCCTGCGCGATGGTACCACCTCTCGGGTTCGAACCGAGGACCTCCAGAGCCACAATCTGGCGCTCTAACCAACTGAGCTAAGGCGGCGCATCGCGAGGGATAGGGTTCTAGTGGCGCCGGCTTGCCGGATCAAGGGCCATCGGCGCCGCGGTTCAGCCAAAGAAAAGGCCCCGGAGACCTGGGGTCTCCGGGGCCGATTTCCCTGGTCCTGACGTCGTCCCTTAGCCGGGCAGACGGAAGGAGATCGGGATCCGCACGGTGCCGCCTTCAACAGGGGAACCGTCGGCGGTGCGCGGACGCATCCGGAACAGTCGGGTCATCCGCAGAGCGGCTGAACCGAAGTCCTGGTCCGCGGGGCTTTCTTCCACCACAGAGCAGCCTTCGAGCGTGCCACGGGCCGTAACCGAGCAGCTCAGAACCACCCGACCCTCTGCACCCATCCGCTGAGCGCGGTCGGGATAGTAGCGGGCCACATCCTCACCGCTGGGCAGACGCGCCCAGTCAGGATTGGTGATCACCGACGGACGCGGAGGCGTCGGCGGCGGGGGAGCCGGCGGCTTGGGCTGTTCGATCCGTTCCGGCACCGGGGGAACCGGCAGCGGGGGGATCGTGGCCAAGCCAGCCGGCGGGGTCACCGGCGGCCGAGGCTGAAGCTTCGGCGGCGGCGGCGGCGGCGTGTTGGACGGCGGCGGCGGAGGCGGCGGAGGCGGCGGCGGCGGGGCGGGCTTGATGATCGCCACGTCCGTCACATCCTCTGAGTACTCCCGATAGGTGGGCTCGAACTTGGTTTTGTAGAGATAGAGACCAAGCGCGACGTGGACCACGATCGAGACAATAACGGCGATGATAACGCCATTATTGCGCTTCGGCTTCGGCGCATCGAACGGACTGTGATGAATGTGAGTCGTGTCACTGGTTTCAGACATGCCTCACCCTCCTCAATTGTCTTCTTCGCCGATGAGCGCCACGCTGTAGAACCCATTGTCCTGAAGCATGTTCATCACGCCCATGAAGTCACCGTACATGGTGTCTCTGTCGGCGCGGATGAAGATCCGCTCACGTTCTGGGTTCCGCTGCCCAATGTTCGACCGGAGGTCGTCGCCCAGGCCCGCCAGGTCGGTGGCGAAGTCACCGACATAGATGGACCCGTTTGACTGGATCGAAATGTAGACCGGTTTGGGCGGGTTTGCGGATGGCTCGGCGACGGCTGGCGGAAGAGCTACCTGGACCGTCACACTGGCCAGCGGCGCCGCCACCATGAAGATGATCAGGAGAACCAGCATGACGTCCACGAAGGGCGTCACATTGATTTCGCTGTTCTGCTCCGTTTCGTACCTGCCACCCCCAGACCCTGAGAGTTTAGCGGCCATTGGGTTTAGGCCCCCTTGTCGAGCTGCCGGGAGATCGCGTTCAGAAGTTCAGCGACAAACCCTTCCGAGCGCGCGCCGTAAGCAGAGATGCGCGTCTGGAAGTAGTTGTAGAAGATAACCGACGGGATAGCGGCGAAGAGACCCATGCCGGTGGCCAGCAGGGCTTCGGCGATACCGGGCGCCACGACGGCCAGGTTGGTCGTGTTGGTGTTCGCGATGCCGATGAACGAGTACATGATCCCGTACACGGTGCCGAACAGACCGATGAACGGACCGTTGGAGCCGACCGAGGCCAGGAACTGCATGCCGCCCGACAGGCGCTTGGCCAGGGAGGCCTGGACGCCGGCCACGGCCGCGACAGCGCGGCTGATGGTGGTTTCGCGATGTTCGCCGCTGATGTTCAGGCCCGCTTGACGCGAAACCTCAACTTCTTGCACGGCGGCCGCGGCCATGTCGGCCAGCGGGTTGCCTTCGAACTCGTCCGACATGGCGATGCGGCCAATGTCGCTGGTGTTCTTGGCGCCCCGGAAGGCTTCCAGGAAGCGGTTGGTTTGACGCTCCAGGCCACCGAACTCGAAGAGCTTGGTGAGCAGCAGGGTCCAGGAGAAGATCGACGCCAGGGCCAGACCGATCAGAACGGCCTTACCGACCGGCTGAGCGTCCAGGAACATGGTCATGATGGTCAGTTCGCCGTGGCCACCCACGTCGGTGGACACTTCTTCCGCGGGAGCCGCAGGCGCGGGCTCGGCGGGGGCAGCTTCGGCGGCCGGATCGGCCGGGGCCTCGGCGGCGGCCGGATCCGCTGGAGCGGCGTCCTGCGCGAACGCCGGGGCGCCCATCATCAACGCAGCCGCGCCGATGAGAGCGATGAGGGGGGTGTTCCGTTTTTTGTCGAGCATCTGTCGCCAGTTCCTAATGGTCTAGCACGTTTGGACCGAGGGTCGTCGCGCGAGAGCGTCTCCTACCCTAGTTGAATAAGTCTGGCTCCGAACCCGCTTTCGCTGCGCCCGAAGCCGAAACCGCTATCGCTGCTCCCGACCCGTAACCTCCAACTTCCACAATTGTGTGAAGCGGGACGTTGCGATTGGGCAAGGCGAGACCGCAGTCCAGGAGCGGACTGCGGACCCTCACCGCAAAGTTAGACGTGCGGCGAGGGACGTTTGGCAACCCCCAAACGGAGCGTCAAGTGCCGCGGCGTGCGGCTAACCGCCGATAAGATAATCAGAAATCGGGGTATCGCTGCGACGCACAATATGAATTCTATGCAATAATTGAGGAAACTCGCCGGACCGGTGAATGATATTGCTGCAACGCAATATGCGGCGTCGAACGCCGGTTGGCCAAGATGGCGGAATTCTGGCGAGAATCGGCGGCGCGGCGCTCAGCTTTTGCGCAGGGCCAGCCTCTTGGGGGCGAGATGAGCGTCGGCCAGATCGAAGTCAAGCTGGGGGCCGCCCGCCCCTGGCGGTTCGCAGCGCCCCTGTCACATGAATGCCGCGCCGGGCCGACCCGGTCGCCGCCCTTAGCCTGAGGCTATGGGCGACCTCTCCATTGCTGGTGATGGTTCTACGGCGGCGGCGAGGCCAGGAGATCCCCAAGTCGACGGCCAGCGCCAAGAGAGGGAAAGCCGCTCTGCGGCGCGGGTGGACGGAACTGGGGAGGAAATGGTGCCTGGGGGCGGATTCGAACCACCGACACGCGGATTTTCAATCCGCTGCTCTACCAACTGAGCTACCCAGGCACTGGGCCCGCCGCGCGGGAGCCGCGTCTATAAAAGAGCCGCCCAGGGAAGTCCAGCGCGGCGAGCGAGGATAAGTTCAGACCTCGTCCTCACCGTCGGAAACCTCTTCCTGCTCCACGGCCGGGACGGCGTAGGCGCCGGTGAACCACCGCTGCAGATCCACATCGGCGCAACGCTTGGAGCAGAAGGGCCGGTAGTCCGGCGTCACCGGCTTGCGGCAGATCGGGCACTTGGGCTTGGCGGCGGCCTTGCTCATCGAGCGTGGACCTCGATTCGGTCCCAGGCCAAGGCCGGGTCGCCCTTGACCTCGAACCGGGCGCCGATCCGGGCGGCCAGCAGGGCCAGCACCGGCTTGGCCGCCTCGGCGACGGCGGGAGCGCAGGCGGCGCTCAGACGCCCCCCTGGCGCGGCGACGCCCTCGGCCTCCAGCCGGCGCGCCAGACGGTGGGCGAGGGTCTGGGCCGACAGACGCCCCGACGGCTCCTGCAGGATTTCGGTCACCGGCCGCCCCCGGCGCGGCACGGTCAGCTCGATCGTGCCAAAGCGGCTGATGGGGCCGATGGAGACGCCGGGATTGTCGGGATTAAAGGCGGCGCGAGCGGCGGCCATCAGCGCCGCCCCGTCATGCCCTCGGCCGGCCATGTCGAACACCACCAGCCCGCCGAGTCCCTTCAGGCGCAGAACCCGCGCGGCGACGGCCAGGGCGGCCAGGTTGGCCTGACGGGTCACCCGCTTGGCCTCCTGGCCCTTGCGTTCGCCCACATCGACATCGATGGCGGTCAACGCTCGGGTGGGCTCAATGGCGATGGTCCCGCCGCCCGGCAGAGGATGAAGGATCTCAAGGGCCTCGGATTCCGCCTCGTCGGCCAGCTGGCGGGCGATCCGGCCGGTGACCGGCTCCCCCTCCCCGGCCATGTGCCGCAACTGGTCAAGCAGGGAGGGCGCGGGCGTCAGCAGGGCCGGCGCGCCCTGGGCCGGGCCGATCAGCCGGGCGGTGGCGAGCTTGCCCTGCCGCGGCTCGGTGCGAATCTCCACCTCCAGGGCCTCGCCCTGGCGGGGCCGGGCGTCAGGCTTGAACGAGACGCTGGCCTCGGCCCCCTCCCCCAGGTCCAGGAAGGCCATGGCCAGGGCCGGCTCCACATGGGCGACCCGGGCGCGCAGCCGCGCGCCCCAGGCCAGGCGGGGATTGTCGTCAGCCCTCTGGATCAACAGGCGCTCGGGCCGGCCATCCAGCAGGATCCCGCCCCGGACTTCGCCCAGGCCCTCGTCGATAAAGTATGTGCGGCGGCTCATGCTGCGGGATAGCCCAGACCCCGCAGCAGACAAAGGGTTTCATAGAGAGGCAACCCGACCACGGCCGGGTAGGAGCCCTGAAGATTGAGGACAAAACCCCCGGCCCGGCCCTGGATCCCATAGCCGCCCGCCTTGCCCAGCCCCTCGCTACTGGCCAGATAGGCCGCCAGTTCGTCCTCACCCAGGCGCTTGAACGTCACCCGGGTCTCCACCAGCCGCTCGGCCTGGCGACCGCCCGGCCCGCGCAGGACAACGGCGGTGTAGACCCTGTGGCTGCGCCCCGACAGCAGGCTCAGGCAGGCCCGCACCTCCTCAGGCGACTCGGCCTTGGGCAGGATGCGCCGGCCTGCGGCGACGATGGTGTCGGCCGCCAGGACATAGGCCTCAGGCCGCGACTGGGCGACGCCGGCGGCCTTCGCCCCCGCCAGACGCAGGGCGCAGCGGCGGGGCGTCTCGCCCTTCAGCGGCGCCTCGTCGAGGTCGGCGGCGCAGACCTCATCGGGGGTCAGGCCGATCTGCGCCAGCAGATCGAGCCGCCGTGGGCTGGCTGAGGCCAGGACAAGCCGGGGCTTGTCAGAACAGGGGGGAATGGTCACCCGCTAGCGGACGCGGAAGGTGATGCGGCCCTTTGACAGGTCGTAGGGCGTCATCTCGATCAGGACCTTGTCGCCGACGGCCACGCGGATGCGATTCTTGCGCATCTTGCCCGCCGTGTGGGCGATGATCTCGTGGTCATTCTCGAGCTTCACACGAAACATGGCGTTCGGCAGCACTTCGCTGACCACGCCGGGGAACTCCAACAGCTCTTCCTTGGCCATGCAGGCTCCATGGGGGCGCTCACCTGATGCGGCCGGCCAGCCTGGAATCGGCCCAGCGGACAGCGGTGCATTATAACTCAGGTTGCATCAGCCGGTAGAGACCTCTCACGTCAGGCCGGACCGAACCGTTCCACCAGTCTGCGGGCCAGGGCGTCACGGACCTCGCGATAGGCCGCCAGGCGGTTCTCCCGCGATCCGTCGGCAAGGGTTGGATCATGGGTGGGCCAGTACTCGATCTCCGCGGCCCGATGCCGGGTCAGCTCCACGGCCCGATGCTGCGCCTCCGGGGTGAGCGAAATGATCAGATCGAAGGAGTCGTCATTCAGTTCGTCGAACGTCTTGGGCTGGTGCTGTTCCAGGTCAAAGCCCAGCTCGGCCATCACTGCGCGGACGAAGGGGTCGGCGCCCTCGGCCTCGGCTTCAGCCTTCAACCCGCAGGAATCCACATAGACCCGGTCGCCCAGCAGACGCTTGGCCAGGGCCTCGGCCATCGGCGAGCGAACCCGGTTGAAATTGCAGGCGAACAGGACGGCGCCTGGCGCGCGCGGTGAAGAGCCCGTCCCCATGGCGGCTTCAGCTCTTGTAGTGCAGGGCGCAGATGAGGGTGAACAGCCGTCGCGCGGTGTCGAGATCGGTCTCGATCTTGCCGGCCAGCCGGGTCCGCAGCAGCTCGGAGCCCTCGTTGTGCAGCCCCCGCCGCCCCATGTCCAAGGCCTCGATCTGGGCCGGGGTGGCGTTGCGGATCGCCTGATAATAGCTCTCGCAGATCATGAAATAGTCTTTGATCAGCATCCGGAAGGGCGACAGCGAGAGGATGTGACGCTTCTCATAGCCCGGACCTGTGACATCCAGGACCAGGCGGTTCTCCATCAGGCCCATATGCAGATCATAGGGGCCCTGCTCGGCGCCCTCGGGAACGAAGTGGTTCGACTCCAGCAGATCGAAGATGGCGATCTGCCGCTCCTGCTCCTGGTCGCGCGAAATCGCGCCCAGGGATTGCTGGTCGATCTCAACGCTCTGCAGCCGATGGTTCTTCTGGTCGTCGTCAGTCATGACGCCCTGGGGAAGGTCTTGGGCGCCAGCTTTAGTGCAATCCGCCCCCCGGCGTCATCCCGCTTAGCGCCTGAGCAGCCGCCGAGAAGAGAAAAAGCCCCCGCCGCAGTGCGACGGGGGCCATTGAGGTGTGTCGTCAGGGGAGGATGGGCTGCGTCTAGCGACGATAGCCGGCGTAACGATAGCCCTCGGGCTGCACATAGGCGCCGTGGACATAGCCGACCCCGACCCCGTTCTGGCCTACAAGGATCCAGTCGCTGCCACGGACATAGGACAGGGCCTCGAACCGCTCGCCGGCGCGGAGCTGTCCGACCCGGGCGCCGCGGGTGGTGGGCGCCGACCGCAGGTTGACAGTGGACCGGGCGATCATCACCCCGCCGCCGCCAGCATAATGGGCCGGGGTGAGATTGCGATCCAGGCGATAGCCGCCATGGGTATAGGTGGCCGGCTGATTATAGGCGTAGCCCTGGCCCTGGCCATACCGGCGGTCCTGGTCGTCATGCTGCAGCTTGCAGCCGATGGCCGAGCCGGCCGCGGCGCCGACCACCGCGCCCAGGGCCGTGCCCGTACCGCGGTCATTCTTGGCCAGGTTCGACCCGGCCGCAGCCCCCAGCAGCGCGCCAATCAGGGCCCCGCCTTCCTGCTTGCCGCCGCTGGCGTTGCAGCCGAGCACGCCGCCGAAGTTCTGCGCCTGGGCGGCCGGGGCCGCGGCGGCGAGGAAGAGCGCGCTCATCATGGCGGTGGTCGCCGCGCCCTTGGTCAGCTTGGAAACAGTAGTCTTCGGCATGGCTTGCCTCCATCGGTTCGAATTCGCCGGGCCGGGTGTGGCCCTGTGAGTTCAAACCTAGAAGGCCGCGCCTGAACGCGCGCGCGGCCGCCATTGACAGACTTTGTTCAGCTTTCCTGAGCGCCCTGGCCGAGCCGCAGGGCCGCCGAGCGGGCGTGGGCTGGCAGGCCCTCGGCCTCCGCAAGCGCCACCGTCGCCGGGCCCAGGGCCTCGAAGGCCGCGGCGTCGCACTTCACGAATGAGGTCCGCTTGATGAAGTCGTAGATCGACAGGCCTGACGAGAAGCGGGCCGCCCGGCTGGTGGGCAGCACATGGTTGGAGCCGGCCACATAGTCGCCGATCGCCTCCGGCGCGTGCCGGCCCAGGAACATGGCGCCGGCGTGCCGCACCTGATCGGCCAGGGCGTCGGGATCGGCGACGGCGAACTCCACATGCTCGGGCGCTAGCGCGTCCACCAGGCGCGGGCTTTGATCCAGCGGCGCGATGATCACCGCCCCGTGGTCGCGCCAGGAGGCCTGCGCCACCGCGCCCGTCGCCAGGGTGGCGATCTGGACCTCGATTTGGGCCTCAACCTGGGCGGCGAAGGCCTCGTCATCGGTGATCAGGATGGATTGGGCTGCCGGGTCGTGTTCGGCCTGGGACAGGAGGTCGGCGGCGATCCAGTCGGCGCGATTCAGACCGTCGGCCACCACCACGATCTCGGAGGGCCCAGCCAGGGCGTCGATGCCCACCACGCCATAGACCCGGCGCTTGGCGGCGGTGACGAAGGCGTTGCCAGGCCCGACGATCTTGTCCACCGGCGCGATGGGACCGGCGCCAAAGGCCAGGGCGGCCACAGCCTGGGCCCCGCCCACCCGCCAGATCTCCGTGACGCCAGCCGCCTGGGCCGCGGCCAGCACCGCCGGCTGCAGCTTTCCGGGCGGCGTGACCATGGCGATGCGTCCGACGCCGGCCACCTTGGCGGGAACGGCGTTCATCAGCACGGTGGAGGGATAGGCCGCCCGGCCGCCGGGCACATAGACCCCCACAGCTTCAATGGGCCCCCAGCGCCAACCCATCTCAACGCCGGCGGTATCCGTGAACCGGGCGTCAGCGGGGCGCTGGCGTTCGTGATAGGTGCGGATGCGCTCGGCGGCGAAGGCGATGGCTTCGCGCACCTCCGGGGCGCAGGCCGCGGCCCCGGCTTCGATCTCCTCGGGCGTGACCCGCAGGCCAGCCTCGTCCAGCTCGACGCCGTCGAACTGGGCGCCGAAGCGCAGGACGGCGGCCAGCCCTTCAGCCCGCACGGCCGCGAGCACGTCGCGGACGCTGGCCTCAACATCCTCTGGCGTGTCACGCCGTTCGCTCACCAGAGCAGCGAAACGGGCTTCGAAATCGGGATCGGAAAAATGTAAGCGGCGCATGATGCCGCTATGTAGCGACGGCCTGCGCCAAGCGCCATGGCCGCAGAGCCACAGCCGGCGTCCGCCTCTGCGCCGATCTCAGGTCTCGTGCCGCGGCGTCCGGGGCGTGGGCCAGGGGTCAGAGACATCGGCCAGCACGGCGTCCACGCACTCCACCTTGACCTTCAGGTCACCGCCGCCGGCGAAGCTCAGGATCAGGGCGCCGCCGGGGGGCTCGGAGTCCGGCTCAAAGGTCAGGGCCAGCAACTCCACCACCGCGTCGGGCGCGTCGCGGCGCAGACGCCGCGCCTCCACCCCCTCCACCGACCCGAGCTGCAAGGCCGCGCGGACCCGCGAGCGACCGCCGGCCTCCCAGCGATAGCGATTGAGCGTCAGGGTCAGTCGACGCGACTGCGCCTCGAAGCGGATGTCGCCGATCTTGCCCACAGCGTCCTGCAGGGCCGCTGACATGACGGCCAGGTCTTCGGCGTCCTCGGCCCGCAGCCGAAGGAGCTTGGCTTTGTCAGGCATCGATGGCCGCCTCTTCGCTGGTGGCTTCGCCCTTCAGGCGCTGAATCCTGGCGCCACAGGCCGACAGCTTGGCCTCCAGCCGCTCAAACCCCCGGTCCAGGTGGTAGACGCGGCCGACCACCGTCTCGCCCTTGGCCGCGAGCCCGGCGATCACCAGCCCCACCGAGGCCCGCAGGTCGGTGGCCATGACCTGGGCGCCGGTCAGGGCCGCAACCCCGCGCACCCGCGCCTCGCCGCCCTGGATGCTGATATCGGCCCCCAGCCGCGCCAGTTCCGGCGCATGCATGAACCGGTTCTCGAAAATGGTTTCGCGGATTACCGACTCCCCATCAGCCAGGGTCATCAGGGCCATGAACTGCGCCTGCAGGTCGGTGGCGAACCCCGGATAGGGGTCGGTCTCAACCGCCACAGCGCTCAGCCGCCGACCGTTCCGTTTCACAGTCACCCCGTCATTGTGGCGGATGACCTCGACGCCCGCCTCTTCCATCTTGTCCAGCAGGTGACCGATGAAATCGTTGCGCGTGTGGGTCAGACGCACCTCCCCCCCGGCCATGGCCGCGGCCAAAGCGAAAGTGCCGGTCTCGATCCGGTCGGGGATCACCGCGTGGCTGGTCCCGCCCAGGCGGCTCACCCCCTGGATGCGGATCACGTCCAGCCCAGCCCCGACGATCCGCGCCCCCATCTTGTTGAGGCAGTCGGCCAGGTCGACGATCTCCGGCTCGCAGGCCGCGTTGCGCAGGATCGTCTCGCCTTCGGCCAGAACGGCGGCCAACAGGGCGTGTTCGGTGGCGCCCACCGAGACGAAGGGGAAGACGATCTCCGCCCCCCGCAGGCCCCGGGGCGCCTGGGCGTAGACATAGCCCTCGTGCAGGTCGATCTCGGCGCCCAGGGCGCGCAGGGCCTCCAGATGCAGGTCCACAGGCCGCGCGCCAATGGTGCAGCCCCCCGGCAGGGAGACCTTGGCCTGGCCCGAGCGCGCCAGCAGCGGACCCAGCACATTGAACGAGGCGCGCATCTGCCGCACCAGGTCATAGGGCGCGATAGCGCTGATGATTTCCGGCGTGTGCAGCAGGGTCTCCGGACCGTCGGGCCCATCCTGCTCCTGCACCTCGGTTCCCAGCCGGCCCAGCAGCTGGCCCAGGAAGCGGGTGTCGGCCAGCCGCGGCATATTGGTCAGCCGCAAGGGCTCCGACGTCAGCAGGCTGGCGGCCATCAGCTTGATGGCCGAGTTCTTGGCGCCGCTGATGGCGATCTCGCCCTCCAGACGCGCGCCGCCCTCGATGGCGATTCGGTCCAATCCCAGCCCCTTCTTGCGCCGCGCCTTCGGCGGTGCGGAAATCCCAGGAAGCGCTTCTAGCTCGCGCGCGGGTCGTCGCAAAGGCGCAGGCCGCTCACGAACGCTTGTCGTCTCCCGGCGACGGTGGCTCGGTCGTGCGCGGCGCGGCCTTGCGGCGGCGCAGATTGGCCCGCAGGGCCTGGGCGAGCTTGGCCTCCCGGTCGTTGGCTGGGGGCGTCTTGGGCCGGTCTGGCGGTGTCATGGATCCTGGTTGCGGCCGGACCCCGGCGGGGTCAAGCCTGAGAAATCCGGAATTGGGGGCTTCACGGCGGCCGCATGGTTGGCTATAGCCCGCGCCTCGTCTTTCGCCGCCGTAGCTCAGTGGTAGAGCGCATCCTTGGTAAGGCTGAGGTCTCGGGTTCGAGTCCCGACGGCGGCACCATCGGCCCCAAGCCCTGAACGGGTTTGGGGCCGACCTCATTTTTGGGCCGAGATTTCCATCCTTCACGCCGCAACGCCCGTATGTTCAGGGACCGTGGAGGACCGATGATCGACAATCCGGACAACTTCCCTATCGATACGCGCAATGCGGCACTGGCCCTGATCCGCCAGTACGGTCCTGACGCGCAGGTCATCGCCATGTTGCGGGCCGCCGAGTTCGCTGCCCTCGGCGATGTGGACGGCCTGGCCGCCTGGGACGACATCATCGCCTGTATCGAGGCCTATGACTCCCTCGGGCCGGTGGGCGGCGTCCTCCACTAGGCCAGCTCAACGGGCGGCCTGATCCGCCAAAGTCAGAGCCTGCTGCGCCGCGTAGGTCTCAACCGCCAGGCGCCGGGCCGCGTCGCAGGCCACAATCTGCGCGCCTCGGGTCACATAGCCGATCTCAAGATCCGCCAGCGTCGGCTGCTCAGGCAGGATGTGCAGGGCGCACGGCGTCTTCGCCTCAGCCGCCAGGGCCAGCCGTGGCGCAGCCGATGAGGTCGGGGGCGGCTTGGCACAGCCGACGGTCAGCATCGTGAAGCCGAGCAGCGCGCTCAGCAGCCAGGGTCTCATGGCCATCCTCCGTATTCAGGGCCTGGGGAATAAAGGCGCTCACCACCGCCTGGCCCTGGGCGCCGCGCGCCAGGGCCGCCGCCACACGGGAGGCTGAGGCTCGCTCCCCCTCGGCCTCCCGCCGGGCCACATCGCGCTCGCGGGTCAGGGCGGCGATCTCAGCCTCGCGGATCTGGCCGCCGTCCCGCCGCCCGGCCACATAGAGGGACAGGGCTGAGGCCGCCAGCGCGCCAGCCGCCACCGCCGTCACAAGAGCTCTGATCGTCATAGGCGTAGCCCCCGCCCGTAGCCCTGGCCCGGTCGCCAGGTCAGCACCTGCCGCCGCCAGCGGCCGCCCAGGCCCAGATGAACCCAAAACCTACCAGATTCCCGCGGCGGCGCAAGAACAAAATGGGAACGTAGTGCCGTGTTTCGTCCTGTCGGGTTTCGGCGCCAAACTGCGAGCCGTTCTGGAGGGGCTCACGTGCCGACCTACTACGCCGAACTCCTCAGGATCATGCTGACCCACGGCTGCGAGCAGGTCCCGGCGGTAAGGGCAGCCATGAGAAATGGCGCAGCCCCATCAACGGCCGCACGGTCGTGGTGCCCCGTTCCAAGAGTCGGCACACCGCCAATGAGGTTCTAAAGCAACTCGGGATCGGCAAACGATTCTAGGCGACGGCGAGGTCTCGCCGGGATGACACATCGAACTGGATGCTGACAGAGGTGTTGTGAAGCCCGGTATTGGCGGCCAGCATTTCCGGGGCGAGGGACATCATCAGGTCCTCGAACTCGGCCAGGGTCTCAGCCTCGATCACCAAGCCTGGAATATCGCTCTGCGACACCCAGACCGACGCCTCGGCATCCCAGTGGGCTTTCACAAAGTAGGTGGCGGTCACGAAAGGTTCCCAACGTTCGCGTCCATGTGGTGACGGCTGAGCGTTTCTGTCAATGGCCGCGTCCCGCAACGGTCCATCATAGAGTTTCCCGTTCCAGGCGATCACTTTTATCCATTATCCAGGGCTCGCAACCTCTGCCTACAGTCCTCCAAACACTCACATCTGAGGGAGGACGACGATGGACGACGCTTCTGGAACTGGCGATCCCCTGGGCTGCCCGATCAAGCAGCCGGGCGCCCTGCGGTCTCTGCTCGGCCGCACCAACCGCGACTGGTGGCCCAACCAGTTGTCGCTCGACATCCTGCATCAGCATGGCGCCCACGGCGATCCGATGGGCGAGGACTTCGACTATCCCAAGGCCTTTCAGGGGCTGGACTACGCAGCGCTGAAGCGCGACCTCACCGCCCTGATGACCGACAGCCAGCCCTGGTGGCCGGCCGACTATGGCCACTACGGCCCCTTCTTCATCCGCATGGCCTGGCACAGCGCCGGCACCTACCGCACGGGCGATGGCCGCGGCGGCGCCTCCTCGGGCTCGCAGCGCTTCGCCCCCCTCAACTCCTGGCCCGACAACGCCAATCTGGACAAGGCCCGGCGCCTGCTGTGGCCCATCAAGCAGAAGTATGGCCAGGCCCTGTCCTGGGCCGACCTGATGATCCTGGCCGGCAATGTGGCCATCGAGTCCATGGGCGGCCCGGTCTTCGGCTTCGGCGGCGGTCGCAAGGACGTCTGGGAGCCTGAGAAGGACATCTATTGGGGCTCGGAGGAACAGTGGGTCGGCCAGGGCGCGGAAACCCGCATCCAGCCGGACAAGGAGATGGCGCTGGAGAACCCCCTGGCCGCCATCCAGATGGGTCTCATCTACGTCAATCCCGAAGGTCCCGGCGGCAACCCCGACCCGATCCAGTCGGGCCGCGACATCCGCGAGACCTTCGCCCGCATGGGCATGAACGACGAGGAGACCGTCGCGCTCACCGCCGGCGGGCACACCTTCGGCAAGTGCCATGGGGCCGGCGACGCCTCCAAGGTCGGGGCCGAGCCCGAAGGGTCTGACATCGCCCAGCAGGGCCTGGGTTGGACCTCCAGCCACGAAAGCGGCATGGGCGATCACACCATCACCAGCGGCCTGGAAGGGGCCTGGACCCCCACCCCCATCCAGTGGACCATGAACTACTTCCACATGCTGCTGGACTACGAATACGAGCTGGTCCGCAGCCCGGCCGGGGCCCAGCAGTGGCAGCCGGTCAACCAGAAGCCGGAAGACATGGCGCCAGGCGCGCACGATCCCTCCAAGCGCCTGCCGACCATGATGACCACGGCCGACATGGCCATGAAGATGGACCCCAAGTACCGGGAGATCTCCGAGCGCTTCCGGTCCAATCCCGACCAGTTCGCCGATGCCTTCGCCCGGGCCTGGTTCAAGCTCTGCCACCGGGACATGGGCCCCAAGGCCCGCTACTACGGCCCTGAAGTGCCCAAGGAGGACCTGATCTGGCAGGACCCGATCCCGCCGGTGGACCATCCCCTGGTGGATGCGGCCGACATCGCGGCGCTGAAGGGCAAGCTGCTCGACTCCGGCCTGACCGTGGCCGAGCTCGTCCAGACCGCCTGGGCGTCGGCCTCCACCTATCGCGGCTCCGACCACCGGGGCGGCGCTAATGGCGCCCGCATCCGTCTGGCGCCGCAGAAGGACTGGGAGGTCAACCAGCCCGATCAGCTGGCCCGGGTGCTCAAGGTGCTGGAAGGGATCAAGGCCGCCTTCGACGCCGGCGCCTCAGGCGGGAAGAAGATCTCGCTCGCCGACCTGATCGTCCTGGGCGGGGTGGCCGCCGTGGAAAAGGCCGCCAAGGCCGCCGGTCATGACGTCACGGTCCCCTTCACGCCGGGCCGCACCGACGCCTCGGCCGAGCAGACCGACGCCGAGAGCTTCGAGGTGCTCGAGCCCAAGGCCGACGGCTTCCGCAACTATCTGCAGGTCAAGTTCAGCGTCCCCACCGAAGAGCTGCTCATCGACCGGGCCCAGCTGCTCACCCTGACGGCCCCGGAAATGGCCGTCCTGGTCGGCGGGCTGCGGGTCCTGGGGGCCAACCACGGCGGGTCCAAGGACGGGGTCTTCACCGACCGCCCCGGCCAGCTGACCAACGACTTCTTCGTCAACCTGCTCGACATGGGCACGGCGTGGAAGCAGGTGGACGACAGCGCCGATGACCTCTTCATCGGGACCTGCCGCAAGACCGACCAGCAGAAGTGGACCGCCACCCGCACCGACCTGGTGTTCGGCTCCAACTCCCAGCTGCGCGCTTTGTCGGAGGTCTACGCCTCGGCCGACGCCGGCAAGAAGTTCGTGACCGACTTCATCAACGCCTGGACCAAGGTGATGAACGCCGACCGCTTCGACCTCCCCCGGGAGAAGCGCCTGGCCGGCGCCCACTGAGGATTATCCCCGCCGCGACGCCTTCGGGCGTGGCGGCGGGGAGCCTGCCGGCGCAACCGCCCCGCGCGCGGCACGTTGAGGCTGTCCCGCAACTTACGGAGCCTCCCGATGAAACTGACCAAAGGCGCCCTCGTGGCCGTCGTCGACGGCGAGAAGCTGGCCCTCTTCGAAAACGTCGGGGCCCAGGACGTCGACCTGAAAGCCAAGGCGACCCCCGACATCCCCGAGCGGGTCTCCGGCGCGCCGGGCCGCTATTCCGGCGGCGCCAATCCTGATGACGACACCCAGGCCGAGGACGGCTTCGCCATGGGCGTGGCCGATGCGCTGAACCACATGGTCCTCACCCACAAGGCCGAGGCCCTGCTTGTCATCGCCGCGCCCAAGACGCTCGGTCAGCTCCGCAAGGGTTGGCACAAGGAGACCGAGGCCCGCCTGGTGGGCGAGATCGCCAAGGACCTCACCGGCCACACCACCGACCAGATCGCCACGGCGATCCAGAACGCCTAGATCGCAAACAACGAGAGGCGGGGCGACCCTACGCTCCGCCTCCCGGCCTCAGCTGGCCGGCCGCGCCGCATAGGCGCTCATCAGCCGCCCGAAGTCTGCGGGCTGCGGGAAGCCCTCGAACCCTTCCACCGCCGGCGTGCTCACCCAGGGCAGTTTTTCGGCCGTCATGGTCTCCATGAACGGCTCCAGCCCCGACGGATCATCGAACAGCGTCGCGCGCACATTGACGAACAGGTCGGCGCCCTCGGGTCGCGTGAACATCCAGCTCATGCAGTGGGGGCAGAAGAAGTGCCGCGTCGGCCCATGCAGCCCCCCAATCACCGGCTCCCCAGCCGTCACCTCAAAGTCGCCGGCCGCAAAAAGCGCGCTCAGCGAGAACGCGCTGCCGGTCATCTGCTGACACCCCCGGCAATGACAGGCCATGGTCACCTTGGGCGCCTCAGAGACCCGAAACCGCACCTGGCCACACCGGCAGCCGCCTTCTCTGGTCATTGTTCTCTTCCTCGTCGAAGGATCTGCCTCTATGGGCGAGCCTCTTCACGCGCCCGAGCCCGTCGTACATCATCGGGGCATGACCAAGTATCTCATCTCCTTCCCCAGCGAAGCCATGAGCCTCACGGAGGCCGAATATCCCATCGTCGCGGCCGATGCTCGGGCGGTGATCGAGCAGGCCAAGCTCGCCGGGGTCTATGTGTTTGGCGGCGGGATCAATGAGCAGGTCCAACCGGTCCTGGTCGACGGGGACGGGGACGGGACCGTGTCCTCCGATATCTATCCCGGCAGCCAGATCAAGGGCGGCTTCACCGTCCTGGAGTTGCCCACGCGCGAAGATGCGCTTGAATGGGCCCGGAAGATCGCGGTCGCCTGTCGATGCGCCCAGGAACTGCGAGAGTTCATGTACGATCCGGCGAGCTAGATGACGCCCGCCTCGGTCCGAAACCGCGCCGCCCAGTCCCGGTTGGTGTCGTCCGCCATTTTCCGGATGCTGGGCGAGACCCGGTCGGCAGCCGAGGGATCGAGTCCCAGCGCGCGCAGCACGCGACGCACGCTTCCGTTCGGATCGGCGGAAAGCTCATCATAGGCGATGCGGACCGGCGTGATCGCCTCAGCGTCGAACCACGCATTCCAGTCCCGGTCATAGCCGGTCATGGCCTCCACCCAGGCTTGCAGCTTCTGGCCGTCATATTCCGGCGCGCGCGGCGGCCCGACCCGTTCCAGGTCCGAGCCGTCGGCCGCCACATGCCACAGGCCGGTCTGCTCGGCCTTCAGGCAGGACACCGCCTGCTCGACCTTGTCGGTCCTGGAGAGGTGGATGAACAGGGTGCGCCCGAACACGCCCTCAAACCGGTCCCTGTCAGACAAGGCGCCAGGATGAACCAAGGCCAGGCGGGAAAAGAAGAACGCGAAGCTCGGCCGCTGCAGGCGCAGCCCAAAGATCCCATTGTCGCTGCACCCCCGCGACTGGGCCGCCTGGATGCAGGCCCCGACGACCTCGCGCTCCGAGGCCGCAGCCTCCGGCTCGACCCCCAGCCGCCGCGTCCATTCGGCCAGGGAAGGTTCGTGGAAATATGAGGCAGGCCGCCCCGCCACACCGGTTTCCGCAAGCAGCCGACACAACAGGGTGCTCCCGCTGCGCGGGGCGGTGCAGATCATGTACGAGGCATAATCTGTCATGGTCGATCTGCTAGAGGCCGGGTACATTTCATGAACAGTCTAGCGGGGCAAGGCGTTGGCGCACAACTGGATGATCGCCGAGCGGGAGTACCTTCGCCAGGAGACCCGCCGCGGACGACGTCATGCCTATGAGCGTCTCGACCCAGAGACCACGGCCCTTGTCGTCATCGACATGGTGCCCTTTTTCGCCGAGGCCAATGTCCACTGCCGCGACGCCATCGCGCCGATTAACCGCCTGGCAGAAGCCTTACGCGAGGCCGGCGGGCTGGTCGCCTGGGTCCTTCCAGCCGACACCGGGCCGCCCACCCCGCGCGCCATCGAGTTCTATGGGGAGCACATCGCCAAGGCCTACGGCGCCTCGGGTGGCCAGGGCGCGCCGCGCGACCGCCTCTGTCCGGAGCTCAACCTCATCGAGGGCGAGATCGTCGTCGAGAAATCCGCCGCCAGCGCCTTCTTCCCCGGGCGCTGCGACCTGCATGACCGCCTCGCGGCCCGCGGGATCGAGACAGTGATCATCACCGGCACGGTGACCAATGTGTGCTGCGAGAGCTCGGCCCGTGACGCCTCGACAATCGGCTACCGGGTCATCTTCGCCGCCGACGCCACCGCCACAGTCACCGACGCCGCCCACAACGCCGCCCTCTACACCATCTACCGCTCGTTCGGAGACGTCCGCCCGACCGCGGAGATCCTTGAACTCATCGCCGCCGGTGGTGCTCTTCACGATGACGGACAGCCGTGTAGCAACCACATCACCAAGAACGGCACGATGCGAACCAAGAGCGGATGACGTAGGAACGCCTGGAGGCGTGTGAGGAGTTGAGGCTTTTTCATGCGCCCGATGGTCGGGCCGAAGCGAACCGTGAGGGTTATAGAGCTGTGTACAAGCCATCATGCAGCACACAAGCAGCGGATAACGGCGAGCACCTTCGGATCTCAAGCTGATAAATCTAGAAAATATCCAGATCTTCGCATTTTCGGGCCCCGGGGCTTTCGGGGTTTAAGGCATCTAACACCGCAAGGCCGATAGTGAATCAGCCGTCGACGCCTCAGCCGATTGGTACTTCCACCCTAGGGCTCCTCTCACCCGCCTCCCCCTGCCAACACATCCAGCGCCACAACCACCAGCGCCTCGATCCGGCCCACCTCCCGCTCGCTGGCCACGGCTTCGCGCGGGGTGAGCTCCTGGCCACAGACCAGGTCGCAGGCGCTGATCAGGTCGGCCTGATCCCAGAGCCTGGCCCGCAGCGCCGCCAGCCTTGCCGCCGCCTGGGCCGAGCCCTCGGCGGCCATCAGCAGCACCTCTTCCCGCGCGCCCGGACCGGCCGGGCCGCCGCCGCCGGGGCGCACGTCCAGGGTCGAGCGGATGGCGCCTTCCCGCGCGGTCCGGCGATAGAGGGCGCCATAGCGCTCCCCGGCCGACTTCTGCGCCGGGCTGATCCGCCCCTTTCGCGCCAGCCAGTCGAGCCCGGTCTGCCGGCGATAGGGCCGTCCAGGGCTAGGCGGCCGCTCGAAGACCGCGCCGCGCGCTTCTGACAGGCCCATGGTCTCGGCTACGCCCTCGGCCACCGCCGCGGCCTCGGCCCGGTCACGGCTGCGGGTCTCCAGAGCCCGCAGCCGCGCCCGCGTCCGGGCGGCGGGGTCAAACACCGTCCCCCTCATGGCCGCCCCCGCGACACCACCGCGTCAGCCAGCCGGTAGACCGCCTCACTGGCCGCCCGCTCGCCCTCCAGGATCACTAGGCCCGCGGCCGTATGGGCCAGCAATTCCTTCAGAAACTGCGCCCGGTCGCCCGGCGTGCGATGGCCCAGCGCCTGAGCCACAACGCTGCCCGCATCCCGAGGCGCCTCTCCCATGGCCGCGCTCATGGCAGCAGCCCCGGCCAGGTGAGCGGCAGACCCACGTGGACGCCATTGCGCCCGATCCGCCGTTCCGTCAGGGCCGGAAAGCCCCCCTCCGCCAGCACGGCGGCCACATGGCGCTCATGGTGGGCGAACCGTGGCTGGGCTTCGCCGACGCCGCGGGCCACCTGGCCGCGAAAGGCCCGCTCCAGCCGCGCCACATCCCCGTCCCCCAGCCGCAGCAGGGCCCGGATGCGCGGCGGCGAGGCCCCGCCCCGGCGCAGGTTGGCGTAATCCCCCAGGCTCGTGGGGCTTCGGGCGGACGCCCGGTGAGACTGTGTCTGTTCCATGGACCGACTGTATTTTTCCTACATACACTCGGCAAGCAGAAACTGTATCCTATGTACAGTTATCCCAAGTTGCGCTAGACCGTCCCCATGAACGACCGTTCCGACCGCCTCCGCCAGGCCCGCCTCGACGCAGGCTACGAGACCGCCGCCGCCGCGGCCGAGGCCTTCGGCTGGAACCGCAACACCTACGCCTCCAACGAGAACGGCAATGCGCCCTTCTCCTATCGCAAGGCCAAGGACTATGCGGCCGCCTTCGGGGTCAGCGCCGAATGGCTCTATGACGCCGCCGGCCCTGTGCGCCCCTCGGCTCTCGCCGGCTACGTCCCCATCCTCGGCCGCGTCGGCGCCAATCCTGAGGGGGTGGTTCTGTTCGCCACCGGCCAGGACGCCGGCGATCTGGCCCCCATCCCCCCGGGCGGCACGGACAAGGCCGCCGCCCTGAGGGTGGTCGGCCATTCCATGCGCGGGCTGGCCGACGACGGCGCCCTGATCTACTTCGAGGACCAGCGCACCCCGCCGACGCCCGACATGCTGGGCCATGTGGTGGTGGTCGAGGTCGACACCGACGAGGTGCTGGTCAAGCGCCTGCTGCGTGGCTCCCGCTCGGGCCTGTTCGATCTGGAGAGCGTGGCTGGCCCCACCCGCCAGGACGCCCGTCTGCGCTGGGCCGCCCACATCACGGCCATCATCCCGCCCTTCCAGGCCCGCCGGATCATCCAGTCGGCGCTCTGAGCCGGACGCACTTCCGGTTGCGCATATCTGTATTTATTATACAGTTTCGCCATGGATCTCCGCGCCTCCGAGCCTGACCTCGCCACGGCCTGCGCCGCTCTCGACGCCGCCGACCATGCCGTCTGGGCGCAGGGCCAGGCCCGCCGTCCCTGGGGCGTCGCCTGGTCAGGCCTCGGTCTTGAACCTCCACGCCGCCGCAGCCCAGATCAGATCCGCCACGCCGCCGAAGCCCGCCTCGCGGCGGAGCAGGCCTGGGCCGCCTCCCCAGAGGGCCGCGTGAAGTGCGCCCTGGCCAACCTGCAGGCCGCCGCCCGCGCCCTCGACCATCAGGCCGAAGCCCTGCGCGAAGCCGCCTCCCGGAGCCCGGCCGACGCCCGCGCCGCAGCCCCCCGTCGCCTCGCCGCCCTGTCCAGGGAGGCGCGCTCAGCCCTCAAAGCGCTGCGCGAGGCCCGTAGCCTGCTGGTCTGAGCCTCGTCTATGTTGGCCTCAGGCGCTCGCCAGAAGCGCCGCAGGGAGCCCGCCCGTGAATCCGTTCGACCCAGACGCCCACGCCGCCCGCATCGAACGCGACGGCTATACCGTCCTGCCCGACCTCCTCGACGCCGAGGGGCTGGAGGCCGTGCGAACCGCGCTGACTCCCCACCTGGGCGGCCACCTCGGCCGCAACGCCTTCGAGGGCTACGCCACCGAGCGGGTCTATACCCTGGTGGCCCGGGGCAAGGTCTTCGAGGACCTCACCGAGCATCCGCAGATCCTCGCCCTCATCGACCGCTTCCTGCTGCCCGGCTACCTGCTCACCGCCAGCCAGGCCATCGCCATCCAACCGGGCGAGGCCGCGCAGGGCGTGCATTTCGACGATGGCTTCTATCGCCTGCCGAGACCCAGGCCCGCCGCCAGCCTCAGCGTCATCATCGCCATCGACCCCTTCACCGATCAGAACGGCGCCACAGACCTGCTGCCCGGCAGCCACCTGTGGAGCGACGCCGAGGTCGAGGCCATCGGGCGCGATCCTGACGCGGCCAGCCGCCTGGTCCCCGCGGTCATGCCGGCAGGCTCCGCCATCGTCTTCCAGGGCCACATGCTGCACCGGGGCGGCGCCAACCGCTCCGACGCCCCGCGTCTGGCCCTGACCAACCAGTACTGCCAGCCCTGGGGCCGGACCCAGGAGAACTACTTTCTCAGCGTGCCAAGGGAGCAGGTGCGGGCCATGAGCCCCCGGCTTCAGGCCCTGCTGGGCTATGAGATCTGGCCGCCCTTCATGGGCCACGTCACCGCCTCCCATCCCCGTAAGGCGCTGGAGCCCGATTTCGTCCCCCCCGTACTGCGGCCGCCCGCCGCCGTCTGAGCCGGCGTCCCGCCGCGCCCCTTGACCTGTCGCCTGAGGGGTCTATCTAGCCAGATAGATAGTTCGCTTACTTAACTAGATGGCGCCCATGCCCGCCGACCTCCCCGACGACCCCGACCAGCTCGCCGAGCTGCTGCGCCCGGCCCTGCTGCGGGTCGGCCGGCGCCTGCGCCAGGAGGCCGCCAAGGCCGGCCTGTCGGCCCTCGATGTCCTGCTGCTGGTGGAGATCAAGCGTCAGCCCGGCGTCGGCGTCTCCGACCTCGCCGACGCCGAGCAGATGTCGCGGCCGGCCATGAGCACCCACATCAAGCGCCTGGAAGCCGCCGGCTGGATCAGCCGCCTCAGCCACGCCTCCGACGGACGCCGCTCCGGCCTGACCATCACGCCGGCCGGCATGGCCGCCCTCGCCGAGACTCGGCGCCGCCGCAACGACTGGCTGGCCGCCCGTCTCGGGAGCCTCTCCCCCGCCGAGCGCCAGGCCCTGGCGGCGGCCACAGCCCCCCTGCTGGCCCTGGTGGAGGTCCAGCCATGACCGAGATCTCCGCCGAGGACACGCCAGAGGCCGGAACGCCAGCCAAACCCGTCGTCGCAACGGCTGAGGAGCGCGCCGCCGCCCTGAGCCGCGGCTGGATCGTGCCCGCCGTCATCGGCTCGGCCCTGATGATGCAGACCCTGAACGCCACGGTGCTGTCCAACGCCCTGCCGGCCATGGCCCGGGACATGGGGGAGGATCCCCTGCGCCTGAACCTGGCCATCACCATGTATCTGCTGGCCGCGGCGGTCTTCCTGCCCATCAGCGGCTGGGCCGCCGACAAGTTCGGGGCCAAGCGCGTCTTCGTCCTGGCCATGGCGCTTTACGCCATCTCCTCGGCCCTGTGCGGCTTCGCCGACACCCTGCTGGAGCTGGTCGGCGCGCGGCTTCTTCAGGGCGCCGCCGGCGCGATGATGGCGCCCGTCGGACGCTTGGTCCTGCTACGGACCACGCCCAAGAACGAGTTGGTCGGCGCC
Source organism: Caulobacteraceae bacterium UBA3198 (assembly GCA_002363865.1). Taxonomy (GTDB): domain Bacteria; phylum Pseudomonadota; class Alphaproteobacteria; order Caulobacterales; family Caulobacteraceae; genus Phenylobacterium. The sequence continues at coordinate 92,615 of DEWY01000005.1, read as the reverse complement.
ATGTCGGTCCTGACCATGCCCGCCCTCTTAGGTCCGGTGATCGGCCCGCCGGTGGGCGGCTTCATCGTCACCTTCTGGGACTGGCCCTGGATCTTCTTCATGAACCTGCCCATCGCCGCGGTCGGCCTGCTGCTGGTCCTGCGTTTCGTGCCCAATGTGGCGCTGCAGGACGCCAAGGCGCTGGACTGGAAGGGCATGCTGCTTACCGGCCTGGGCCTCGCCTGCGTGATCTTCGGGTTCGAGAATCTGGGGCGCGACTTCCTGCCGGCGCTGGCCGTCGTCGGTCTGTTCGCCACCGGCGGCGCCATGCTGTGGATCTATGCCTGGCACGCCAAGCGCACCCCGCACGCCATCCTCGACCTGTCGCTGTTTCGGCTGCGCACCTTCGAGGCCTCGGTGGTCGGCGGCGCCTTCATGCGCATCGCCATGGGCGCCACCCCCTTCATGCTGGCCATGCTGTTGCAGGTGGCGTTCGGCATGACCGCCCTGCAGGCCGGTCTGCTGACCTTTGTCGGCGCCGCCGGCGCCCTGATCATGAAGACCACCGCCCCGCCCATCCTGCGCCGCTTCGGCTTCCGCCAGGTGCTGATGGTCAATGCGGTCATCACCGGGGTCTTCTTCCTGGCCTACGCCTTCTTCGAGATCGACACCCCGCACTGGGTGATCATGCTCGTCCTGCTGGCTGGCGGCTTCTTCCGCTCCCTGCAGTTCACCAGCCTCAACGGCCTGGCCTATGCCGAGATCGAGCAGGACCGGATGAGCCGCGCCTCGACCATGTCGGCCATGGCTCAGCAGCTTATCCAGTCGGTGGGCATCGGCCTGGCCGCCACCCTGATCCATGTCTTCACCCAGATGGCCGGTCAGAGCGAAATGACGGCGGAGACCATCTCGCCGGCCTTCCTGGTGATCGGCGCCCTGACCTTCGTGTCGATGATCTTCTATGCGCGCCTGCCCCGGGACGCCGGCGACGAGATGAACAGCCGAAGCTGAGCCGGAGGCTCGCCTTGACGCGCCCCGCCCCCTGCCCCCAATGGCGGATGAAGGAGATCCCCATGAAGCTTCACAGCCTCGCCCTGGTCACGGCCCTGGCGCTCGGCGCCTGCTCGCCGGCCGAGACGCCCCCCGCACCGCCGCCGGAAGCCGAGCAGCCGGCCCAACCGCCCGAGGCCGCCATCGCCCCTGGCCTGTCCTGGGCGGCCTCAGCCAGCGGCGAGGGCGCGGTCCTGACCCTGTCCAATCCCGACGGCGCCGAGGTCCTGCGCCTCGGCTGCATACGCAACCCCGCGGCCATGACCCTGACGGTGGCCGGCTTCACGCCGATCAGCAGCGAGGACCGACTCACTGTCGGCCTGGATGACCAGCTGTTCGTCTTCGTCGCCGACCTGGAGGCCTCCTCGGCCGAGGGCGGCGTCGTCGCCCAGGCGCCGGTCTCCACCGACTTCCTCGACCGACTGCAGAGCGCCAACGCCATCAGCGCGGTCTATGGCGCCCAGCAGCTAGGTCCGCACATGCCCCCGCCGGCCGACATCGCCGGGACCTTCGCGGCCGAATGCCGCCGGGCGGTGGAGGTGTCCTGAGCCGCGAGGCCTAGCGTTTCATCACCTGGGCCAGCGCCGTGCAGGCGGCCGAGCCGATCGGCCCCTGCTCGTCATAGAGGAAGCACTCGCCGACCGCGACGCCGTCGCTGGCGCCGTGATTGACCACCTCGAAACCGACCCATTCCGTGGCCGGCAACCGGTGCAGATAGACCGTGACGTCGCTGTTGATATAGGCCAGACCCTTGTCGCCGGCGTTGGCGAAGGGGCTGGCGAAGTCGGCGGCCACCGCCACCCGGGTGAAGGGGGTCAGGGGCTCGTTCTCGACCAGCTCGCGCACTTCGCTCATCCAGGTCCGCTTGACGCCGACCTCGCCAAAATCGCCGGTGATGCGCCGCATGGCCCACATGCCACCCATGCCCGTGCGCTTGTCTTCCGGTGGCGGAATGTCGGCGGGCGCCGGCACGTCCCAATTCCCCGGCGTCCACACCGTCCCCTCAGGATTGGCCGTCCGGCGCAGGAACTGGCAGCTCGCCCGGCCCATGCTGACCCCGCCGCTGATGAACTCTGCGTCCACCACCTTGATCCGCTTGCCAGCCCGCACCACCGTCGTGGTCACCTCGACGGGTGAAAAGTCCGGCAGGCGGTACATGTCCACCGTCAGGCGGGCGGGGATGAAGTCCGGCTCGCCGTGCTCGGCCTCCAGGACGTGGCCCAGCAGGCCGACGATCACCCGGCCGTGCAGGGACTGCGGATTCCACGGTCCGCGGCAGGCGGGCGTGGGAAGGAAGCGGCCATCCTGCCGCTGGAAGAAGGGTTCGTTTTTCATCGCGGCGATCCATCCCGGATTCCGCGCCCGCTGCAAGCGCCTCAGCGCGGCGGATCGGCCGGGTCCCGGTGCTGACCCTCAAAGGTGGCCCACCCGGTCCCCACCCCCGTCGGCGGCAGGCCCTCGGCGATATCGTCCATGGGGTTGGGATCGATGGCCCGGCCCTGCCGGTGCAGGTGCGCCTTGGCGATCATGTTGGCGGTGATCGGCGCGGTCAGGAACAGGAACAGGGTGATCAGCAGCTCATGGGCCGAGTACGTCCCCTGCATGGCCGGGAAATAGATCATCGAGGCGATCAGGCACGACCCCACGCCGAGGGTCGTGACCTTGGTCGGCCCATGCAGCCGGGTCATCAGGGAGGGCATGCGCGCCAGCCCCCAGGAGCCCACCAGGGCGAAGAAGCCGCCGATCACGAGGATGGCGGAGATCAGAATCTCAACGGGTCCGGCGTCCATCATCCCCATCCCTATTCGATGATATCGCCACGCAGCAGGAACTTGCAGTAGGCCACCGTGCCGACGAACCCGACCATGGCCAGCAGCAAGGCCGCCTCGAAATAAACCGCAGAGCCCTGCTGGATCTGCATCAGCACCATCAGGGCGATGGCGTTGATGGTCATGGTGTCCAGCGCCAGGATCCGGTCAGCGGTGGTCGGGCCCCGGGCCAGACGCCAGAGGTTGAGCGCCATGGCCAGACCCACGCAGGAGATGGCGAACAGGACGGCGATCTCGATCATCTGAAGATCCTCATCAGCCGGGCCTCATAGCGCTGTTTGATCCGCGCCACCTCGGCCTCGGGGTCGGGGGTGTCCAGGGCGTGCACCAGCAGGGCGCGGCCGCAGGCCGACACATCGCAGGACACCGTGCCCGGCGTCATGCTGATCGTGCCCGCCAGCATGGTGATCGCCTCGGGGCTCCGCAGCTCCAGCGGCACCACCAGCCAGGCCGAGCGCAGGTCCCTGGACCGGCGAAACAGCACGATGACGGCGATCTGGAAGCTGGCCGTGATGATGTCCCACAGAACCAGCAGCAGATAGAACCAGGTCGGCGGCCCAAACCGCAGCCTGGGCCGGGCGGGCCAGAAGGGGCTGGTCAGGATCGGGATCACCACCCCGATGATCACCCCCAGAACCAGGCCGCCGGGGGTCAGCTCATTGGCCAGCAGCATCCAGACGATGATCAGGGTGACCGTCAGGGCCGGATGGGGCAGCAGCTTCTTGAACATCGTGCGCCCCTCACCCTGGCCCAAGGACCGCGCCGCCATAGGCGCCGGGCTCATAGATCTGCTCACCCGTGGCGTTGAGATAGGCGCTGACCGGACCGCCGGCCAAGGTCAGGGCCCCCAGCACCGCCAGCAGGCCCGCCGCCACCAGGGCCGAGGCCACCGGCGCCGACGGCGCTGCGGCCTTGATCTCGCCAGGGGTCGCAGCGCTCTTCCAGAACAGGACGCTGCCCGCCCGCGCGAAGGCCAGCAGACTGATCACCGTGGCGCCCAGGATGAAGCCCCAGATCCACCAGCCGCCCGGGGCGTCGCGCACCGCGTCCAGGATCAGCAGCTTGCCGGGAAAACCCGACAGGGGCGGCAGGCCCACCACGGCGATGGCGGTGAGGAAGAACAGCCCCGAGAGCGGTCCAGCGCCCGCGAAGACCGGGCTGGGCGACAGGGCGTCGCCGAAGTCCCCCCGGCGCCGGGTGATCTGGTCGACCACCAGAAACAGCGCCGCCGCTGCAAAGGTGGAGTGCGGCAGATAATAGAGGGCGGCGGCCGTCGAAGCTGGGGTGAACACCGCGATGGCGCTCACCAGGGTCCCCATGGAGCCGATCACCGAAAACGCCGCCAGGTGGCGGAGATTGCGCGCGCCCAGCACGCCGATAAAGCCCAGCAGCATGGTGGCCAGGGCCGCGGGCAGCAGGTAGGGCGCCGGCGCCCAGGCCAGCGCTCCGGCGCCGTCGCCGAACACCACCGTGGTGAAGCGCAGGATGCAGTAGGCGCCGACCTTGGTCATGATGGCGAACAGCGCCGCCACCGGCGCCGAGGTCGAGGCGTAGGTCCGCGGCAGCCAGAAGTGCAGCGGGACCACCGCAGCCTTAAGGGCGAAGACGGCGATCATCAGCAGGCCGCCGGCCAGGATCAGCCCGTGGTCGCCCACAGGCGCCTGGGCCACCCGCTGGCCCATATGGGCCATGTTTAGGGTCCCGGTGGCGCCATAGAGCAGGCCGACGGCCACCAGGAACAGGGTCGAGCCCACCAGATTGACCACAACGTACTGGACGCCGGCCTTCAGCCGCGCCCCGCCGCCGCCGTGCAGCATCAGGCCATAGGAGGCGATCAGCAGCACCTCGAAGAAGACGAACAGGTTGAACAGGTCCCCGGTGAGGAAGGCCCCGTTCAGGCCCAGCAGCTGGAACTGAAAGAGCGGATGGAAGTGCCAACCTTTGCGGTCGAGGCCGGTGACAACCGCGTAAATCATCACCGCCAGGGCCAGGATCGCGGTGATCACCAGCATTAGGGCCGACAACCGGTCCAGCGCCAGGATGATCCCGAAAGGCGCCCGCCAGTCGCCGAGCGCATAGGTCTGGATGGTCCCGTCGCTGGCCTGCGCCATCAACAGGCCCGCCATCCCCAACAGGCCGAGGCAGCTGGCGATGGACACCACCCGGGATTCCATCAGCCGCTTGCGCAGGAACAGCAGCATGAGCGGCGCCAGAAGCGCCGGCAGCAGGACCGGGGCGATCAGCCAGTGACTCATGGGCCGACCTCTCGAGACGGGGCCGGGCCCCGTCCCAGCGCCGAGGTCTCTTCCGGCGGCAGGGTGACCACACCGGACGTCTCGCTCAGGCCGTCGACCTGATCGGTGCCGGTCTCAAGATAGGCGCGCAGGGCCAGAACCACGACAAGGGCCGTCATGCCGAAGGCGATGACGATCGCCGTCAGCACCAGGGCCTGGGGTAGCGGATCGGTATAGGCCGCCACGTCCTTGCCCCAGATCGGCGGCTGGTTGATCACCAGCCGGCCCGAGGCGAACAGGAAGACATTGATGGCGTAGGACATGAAGGCCAGGCCCAGAACCACCGGAAAGGTCCTGCCCCGCAGCACCAGATATATGCCGGCCGCCGACAGCACGCCCACCGCCGTGGCCACCAGGAACTCGATGCTCATGCGCCCTCTCCGCCGGGAGCCGGCGCCGGCGGCCTCACGCCGCGGCTGGGATCGATGTCCATGGGCAGGTCGTCGCCCCCCGGCGACTTCTCAGCCCGCCGCGCCACGCTGGAAAGGTGGTGCAGGGCCAGCATCACCGCGCCGACCACGGTGCAGGCCACGCCGATGTCGAAGGCCAGCGCACTGGACAGGCCCACATCGCCGATCAGCGGAATGGCCACATACTCATAGGCGCTCTTGAGGAAGGGCGTGCCCAGGGCCATGGCCGCCAGGCCCGTCAGCGCCGCCACCAGCACGCCAAAACCGATCAGGCCGTGATGGTCCACCGGCAGGCGGCGATTGGCCCAGACATAGCCCGAGGCCATGTACTGCATCAGCAGGGCGATGGAGACCACCAGGCCGGCGATGAAGCCGCCGCCGGGCTCATTATGGCCCCGCAGGAAGATGTAGAGACCGACCACCAGGGCCAGCGGCAGCAGAAGCCGGGTGGCCACCACCAGCATCATCGGATGGTGCTCGGGCGAGCGGCTCTGATCCGGCGACCAGTCCGCCAGACGCCGGCCCGAGGCCCCGCGGCCGGCCGTCTCCAGCAGGGCGAAGATGGTCAGGGCCGCGATCCCCAGGACGATGATCTCGCCAAAGGTGTCGAAGCCCCGGAAGTCCACCAGGATCACATTGACCACATTGGTGCCGCCGCCGCCGGAATAGGAATTGGCCCAGTGAAACTCGGAGATGGAGGGCGGCCCCTCCCGGCGCAGCAGAGCCCAGGTGGCGCCGGCCATGCCCAGGCCGCCCAGGCCCGCCAGCAGGCCGTCGCGCAGACGCCGACCGCCGCTGCTTTCCACCGGCGTCGTCTTGGGCATCAGGTTCAGGGCCAGCAGCAGCAGCAGGATGGTCACCACCTCCACCGAGATCTGGGTCAGGGCCAGGTCCGGGGCGGACAGGAAGACGAAGGCCAGGGAGACGATCAGACCAATGACGCTGATGAAGATCAGCGACAGGTAGCGGTGCCGGTGGCCCAGCAGCACCGCCGTGGTCCCGCCCACCAGCAGCGCCCAGGCGATCACGGCGGCCCCCGGCGCCGGCAGGGTCGGCCGCGCGCCCTCGACGTAGTCGGCGCTGACGAAGCCCGCCATGGCGACGATGACGGCGGCGGCCAGGATGATGAACATGTAGCGCTGCAGGGACCCGTTATGGACCGCCTCGGTGAACCGCTGGGCGCTCCGGGCCGCGGCCTCGGTGGTCTTGTCGAACATGGCCTTGGCGTCGGGCAGGCCCATGGCCAGCCAGACCCGCTCGGCGCCGCGATGGGCGCCCAGCAGCAGGCCGCCGCCCACCAGGGCCGCCACGCTCATGGCGAGCGGCAGGTTGAAGCCATGCCACAGAGCCAGATGCTTTTCACTCGCCGTCCCGCCAGTCACCGCGGCCGCCACGGCGTTCACCAGCGGGCCAGCCACCAGGGCCGGCGCCAGGCCGATGGCCACGGCCAGGATCACCAGCAGGGCTGACGGCGCCCACATGCCGAACGGCGCGTCGTGGGGCTTGGCGGGATAGCTCTCCCGCTTCGGCCCGAAATAGACCCCGACCACATAGCGGAACGAATAGGCCGCCGAGAACAGGATGCCGATCATCACCACGGCAGGGATCAGCCAGGCCAGGCCGAACGCCTGGGCCCCGACGGCCTCCTCCAGCATCATCTCCTTGGAAATGAAGCCGTTCATCGGCGGGACCCCGGCCATGGCCGCGGCCGCCAGCACCGCCAGGGTCGCGGCGATGGGCATGAGGGTGATCAGCCCCCCCAGCTTGCGCAGGTCCCGGGTGCCGGCCTCGTGGTCGACAATGCCGGCGTTCATGAACAGGGCGGCTTTGAAGGTCGCGTGGTTGATGATGTGGAAGACGCCCGCCACCGCCGCGGCCGGCGTGCCGAGGCCGAACAGGAAGGTCAGCATGCCCAGGTGGCTGATGGTCGAATAGGCCAGCAGCCCCTTCAGGTCGTCCTTGAACAGGGCGACCATGGCGGCGAACACCATGGTGAACAGGCCCACCCCGCCCACCAGATAGAACCAGGCCTCGGTCCCGGCCAGGGCCGGCCACAGGCGCGCCAGCAGAAAGACGCCGGCCTTCACCATGGTCGCCGAGTGCAGATAGGCGCTGACCGGCGTCGGCGCGGCCATGGCGTGGGGCAGCCAGAAGTGGAAGGGGAACTGAGCCGACTTGGTGAAGCAGCCCCCCAGGATCAGCAGCAGGGCCGGCAGGTACATGGGCGAGGCCTGGATCGCCTCCCCGCTCTGCAGGATCACGCTCAGATCATAGGAGCCGGCGATCTGGCCCAGGATCAGCAGGCCCGCGATCAGCGACAGCCCGCCGAGGCCGGTGACGGTGAGCGCCATCCGGGCGCCCTGGCGGCCTTCGGGCAGGTGGCGCCAATAGCCGATCAGCAGGAAGGACGAGAGGCTGGTCAGCTCCCAGAAGATCAGCAGCAGCAGGATGTTGTCCGACAGGACGATCCCCACCATCGCCCCCTGGAAGAGCAGCAGGAAGGCGAAGAACCGCCCCATGGGGTCGGCCTTGGCTAGGTAGAAGCGGGCGTAGATGATGACCAGCAGGCCGATGCCCAGGATCATCCCGGCGAACATCAGGCCCAGCGCGTCGAGGAAGAAGTTGAGGTTCAGGCCCAGGGCCGGGAACCAGTCCAGGCGCGCGGTGACCACCTCGCCGGCCATGACCTGGGGCGCCAGGCTCAGCAACAGGCCAAGCGCCGTCGCGCTCACAAGCCCCGTGGCCAGGGCGCAGGCGTTGCGACCAAGACGGATGGTGAGGGCCGGGGCGAGCGCGCCCAGGAACGGCAATAAGGCGATCCACGCCAGGGTCAAATCGGCCCTCGAGTCGATGACGTCAGATGGGTGCGGACCCATCAATAGCGACAGGCCGTCGCAGCCCCAATGAATTTCCCGTTATTGCACAGCTCTGGGCTGGGCGGGACCTAAACGTCCTAGCGGCGGCGGAACTGCGGCCGCTGCTGACCGCCGCCCATGCGGGGGCCTTCGGTCTTGTGGCGATAGGTGATCCGACCCTTTTCCAGGTCGTAGGGGGTCATTTCGACAGTGACCCGGTCGCCCACCAGCGAGCGGATGCGGTTCCGCTTCATGCGGCCGGCGGTGTAGGCGAGAATGGTGTGCTCATTGTCCAGCTGAACCCGGAACCGGCCCTCGGGCAGCAGCTCGGTGATCACGCCTTCGAACTCGATAAACTCTTCTTTGGACATACGTATCGTCTCCTGCTGGCCGCCGACGCCCGGCGAGCCGGCCCTCCGGCCGGGCCCCTCCTCAAAAGGATGGGCGGTCTAACGTCCCCGCCAGGCGGCGGCAGAGCGGTCCAGACGCGCCAAAGGCCCCGCTCTGCGCCAGCGGACCGGCGCATGGAGGAGGCTTGAGAGGCGGGCTTTCTAACGAACCGCGCTGAAACGGACTTAGGTCGAGCGTCGCGCGACGAAATGTCGAGACCCCTTAGGTAGGCCTTGGGGCGGCAAAAGTCCAGCCGCCCCCGATCCCTGGTCATCCCCTCCCCCAGGCCGCCCATAATCGGTTAAGGAGCCCCATGAACCTCAGATACGACGTGGTGGTGGCCGGCGCCGGCGCCGCCGGCATGATGTGCGCCGCCCAGGCCGCCCAGCGGGGCCGCAAGGTGCTGGTCATCGACCACGCCAAGGCGCCGGGCGAAAAGATCCGCATCTCCGGCGGCGGCCGCTGCAACTTCACCAATATCAACACCACGCCCAACAATTTCCTGTCGGAGAATCCGCGCTTCTGCATCTCGGCCCTGCGCCGCTACCGCCCCAAGGACTTCATCGCCCTGGTGGACAGCTATGGGATCGCCCACCACGAAAAGACCCTGGGCCAGCTGTTCTGCGACGGCTCGGCCCGCCAGATCATCGACCTGCTGCTGGCCGAAATGGGCAAGGGCGACGCCGAGCTGCGCCTTGCGACCTCCATCCAGGCCATCAGTCACAACGACACAGGCTTCACCCTCCAGACCTCTGCCGGTGAGGTCGCCTGCGCGCGCCTGGTCATCGCCACCGGCGGCAAGTCGATCCCCAAGATGGGCGCCTCAGGCTTCGGCTATGACGTGGCCCGGCAGTTTGGCTTGGCCGTCACCGACACCCGCCCAGCCCTCGTCCCCCTGACCTTCGACGTCTCCCTGCTAGAGCGCACCGCCCCCCTGGCCGGCGTCGCCGTGGACGCCACGGTGGCCGCCGGCAAGACCCGCTTCGCCGAGGCCCTGCTCTTCACGCACCGCGGCCTCAGCGGCCCGTCCATCCTGCAGGCCTCATCCTACTGGCGCGAAGGCCAGGAGATCGCCGTGGATCTGGCCCCGGGCCAGGACGTCTACGCCCATCTGCGCGCCGCCCGCACCAGCCGCGCCAAGGCCGCGCCGGCCACCATCCTGGCCGAACTCCTGCCCAAGCGGCTGGCGCAATATCTGGCTGAAACCCACGCCCCCAAGGGCAACATGGCCGACCAGTCCGACAAGGTCCTGCGCCCGCTGGCCGAGGCGGTGAACGCCTGGCGGGTCAAGCCCGTGGGCTCCGAAGGCTACCGCACAGCAGAGGTCACCCTGGGCGGCGTCGACACCAATGAACTGGAGTCCCGCACCCTGGAATCCCGCAAGGTCCCCGGCCTCTATTTCATCGGCGAAGTGGTCGACGTCACCGGCTGGCTCGGCGGCTATAACTTCCAATGGGCCTGGGCCTCAGGCTGGAGCGCGGGGCAATCGGTCTGACGAGGGGCCTCTCCCAGCCTGCGAAGCTCGACGTAGCGACTCCCGCTACATAGGGCTGGATTGTCGTAGCGCTTGACGCTACATTCAGGTCGCTGCAAACATCAGGGAGAATGATCCAGACATTCCGAAATCGGCAGACGGAGGCGGTCTTTCTAGGCGAGAGCCCGAAGGGCTTTCCTGCCGATCTCCTCAAGCGCGCCCGGCGAAAACTTCAGGTGCTCGACGCCGCCACGGATGTCACTGACCTGAGGGACCCGCCGGGAAACCGACTCCATCAGCTGGTCGAGGACCGTGAGGGTCAGTGGTCCATCAGTGTGAATGGCCAGTTCCGCATCTGCTTTGAATGGGGGCCGGCAGGCCCGGAGAATGTTGAGTTCACAGACTATCACTGAGGCGCAACGCAACTGGCGGATCGCTGCCCCCACCGGCCCCAAGGCCCAAGAATGGAACGGACTCATGGCTGCGCGTGACTACACGACCTTCGCCTCCCCCCTGGCCCATCCAGGGGAAATCCTACGGGAGGATTATCTTCCCGCAGTAAACCTGTCGCCCGGCGGTCTGGCCCGCGCCATGGGCCTCAAGGACCGCAGCCGAATCGAGCAGCTGGTTCGAGAGCAACGCTCCGTCACCTCTGACACGGCCCTGCGTCTGGCCAGGGTGTTCAGCACGTCCCCGGAATTCTGGATGAACCTCCAGGCGCAGCATGACCTCTCGCGAGAAGCGATCGCCAACCGCGAAGCCCTCAACCACATCCAGCCACTGCGCGCAGCGGGTTGAGCATCCAGGCGCAGGGAGGCAGGAAATGATCAACGTCATTACAGCCGTTCAGATGGCACGAGCCCACGGCATTGACCCCAAGCGCTTCCGAGCGGCGCTGCGCCAAGCGCGATTACCGTGGCATGCTCACAACGCCCGCTGGGTCGTCGGCATCAGCAGTCCTGAGCACAAAGACATGGAGCGAGTACTGGCGACTCTAGGCCATTGACCTGAAGCAGGTTTCAGCGTCGCTGGACCAGTTCGACCGGTGTGTGGTCCTTCGACAACATCAAATGGCTCTGGGTCCCGGCCAGGAGCACGAGAAAGACGGTCCATGCGTCACCAACGCCATGAAGGCCGAAGAATGAAACATCCCACGCTCATTGCCAGTGGGGCGCTGACAGCCGCCTTGGTCCTGTTGCCCTCGTGTGATCGGGCAGCCAAAGCCTGCGATCACCAACCCGGTGAGCTTTTGCTCGGCTGCATGGATCCCCTCAGCGCCGAAGAGGATGCTCGCGGAGCGGCGCGCGCGGGAGACCTTCGCCTTGTGGCCGTGCCCGGATACAGCCTCGAAATACCAGGTACCGAGTTGACCGGCCACGAGGCGTCCAGTCGTTACGGGATCATAGTTGTCCAGGGCGCGAGCGATGTCTTGTCCGACAGCGAAGCCGAAGCGATGGAGATCGCGGTGGCCTATGCTGAGCGCTACAATACCGTGATGATGAACGCGCTGGGTGTTCGGCGCAGTTCAACTGTTACCGCGCCCGGAGCACCGTTGCCGTGAGTTGCCACGTCAATGACATAGGGAGCGATCGCACCGCACCCGACAACCCTTTGTGATCCTTGCTGCTAGGCCAGCGGCTCTATCGCTGAGCGCCGAACAAGATCGTGGCGCCGCCTGCGACAATACACACGCCGCCGACGCCTAAGAGCAGTTCGCCCCATCCGGCGCCGACGTCACCGGCGGAGGCAAATCCGCCAACCAGCGGGCCGACACACACAAGTGCGCCGATCACCAGCAGCACCTGCCCAGCATAGTATGCAATCGACTTGACCATCCGCTGCATCCTAAGCATGGGTCCCGCTCGCGGGGAAACCGATCTGCGCGCCCCCAAACCCCACCCGCGCCACCGGCGCCCACGGCCCGCCCAGATAGCGCCAGACCAGCAGGCCCTCGGCGGTGATGTCGAAGGGCTCGAACTCCAGCTGCAGGCGTTCGCACAGGCTCCGCGCCTCGGCCGGATCGGCCTTGTTCTGGATGGTGATATGCGGGCGGAAGGGCGCGCGGTCCTGGGGCGTCAGCCAGGGCGCGAAGGCCTGGGCCAGTTCGTCGCGCAAGGCTTCCAGCTGCGGCGAGGCGATGCGATAGGCCACCCCGCGGCCGATGAACCAAGGGCCCCGCACCTCCAGCCGCATCGGCGCCCGCGTCGCGCAGGCGCCCTTCACCACCTCGGCCACCCTCGCCTCCTGTTCCCCCGGCAGGGCGTGGAACAGGGTCAGGTGGGCTGGAACCACATTGCGGTGGGCCGGAAAGTGGGCCCGCCGCAGGTCGTCGAACCAGTCGAAGCCGCCCTCGTCCAGGGCGGCGGTGACGATCAGCGGCGCGGTCTCGGGCATGGTTTCAGTCCGCCTCCAGCGGGCTTGCAAGCTTGACCATCTAGGATCCGGTATGGTCCCTGCCCGGTTGACGCGCGAGCCCGGCTGGGGCTTGCTCGCCCCTCGCGATGCGCCGAACCATTTTAAGAGCGCTCCGGGAGGATTTGAAATTGGCCCAGAATTCATCGGGCGTCAGCGAGCGGCTGCCGTTCAAGACCAAGCTCGCCTTTGGGGTCGGCAGCGGCGCGGAGTCCATCGCGCTGTTCTCCGTCGGCTCCTACGCCATGCTCTATTACAATCAGGTCCTGGGGCTGGAGGCCCATCTGGCGGGCCTGGCCATCTCGGCCAGCCTGTTCCTGGACGGCATTTCCGACCCCCTGGTGGGCTCCCTGTCGGACCGAACCAAGTCCCGCTGGGGCCGGCGCCACATCTACATGTTCTTCGCCCCCATCCCCATCGTCCTCTCCCTGTGGGCGGTGTTCAATCCGCCCGACGGCCTGGGGACCTGGGCGCTGTTCTCCTGGTTCGCCGTGACCGTGGTCATGCTGCGCCAGTCGATGACCTTCTACCACACGCCCCACCTGGCCTTGGGCAGCGAGCTCAGTCGCGACTACACCGAGCGCTCCAAGGTGATGTCCTACAACAGCTTCTTCACCTGGGCAGGCGCAGCGGCCACCACCTGGATTGCGCTGTCCTACTTCTTCCAGGCGACGCCGGAGTATCCCCGTGGCCTGCTGAATCCGGAGCCCTACGGGCCGTTCTCGGTGATCATGGGGGGCATTGCGCTCGCCCTGCTGGCGGCCTCGGCCTGGTTCACCCGCGACCGGATCCCGCACCTGCCCAAGCCGCCGGAGAACCTGCCGAAATACAGCCCCTTCGAGTTCTTCAAGGACATCGGCAAGGCGTTCAACAACATCAACTATGTCTGGCTGCTGGTCGCCTACTTCTTCCTCAGCATGATGATCGGCCTGCGCGGCGGCCTGCACCTCTATACCAACACCTACTATTGGCACCTCGGGTCGGAGCAGATCCGCTTCTTCGTCATCGGCTCCTTCGCCGGATACCTCTCGGCCTTCCTGTTCGCCGCCATGCTGCACGGTCGGTTCGACAAGAAGGCGACCATCATCGTCTCGGCCATCGTCTACGCCCTGGCCCCGTCGATCCCGATCCTGGTGGGCTTCGCGGGCGCGCTGACGCCGCAGACGCCCAACCTGCTGGCCATCCTCATCGCCTTCTCGGTGCTGAGCTATGGGGCCGCCAGCGTGCTGTCGATCAGCATCATGTCGGCGCTGGCCGACATCGCCGACGAGAACGAGTTGAAGTTCGGCCTGCGTCAGGAAGGCGTGCTCTATTCCACCCGCGCCCTGTTCGCCAAGGTCGACCAGGCCATCGGCGCGGCCCTGGCCGGCTTCGTCCTGACCCTCATTGCCTTCCCCACCAAGGCCAAGGTGGGGGAGGTGCCAGCCGAGGTGATCTGGAACCTGGCCCTCTGGGACGGGATCCTGGCCGGCGTCCCCGGCTTCATCGCCGTCTTCTTCTACGCCCGCTACAAGATCACCCGGGCGTCCTACGAAGAAACCAAGGCCGCCCTGGCCGCCCGGCGGGCCGCCGGCCTCGCCCCCCAGGCGACGGCAGTCTCCGCCGCGGTGGACGTGCCCGAACCCCTGGTCCCGCCGACCGCGCCGCGGCCGGCGGAATAGCGCCCAGCAAAAAGGGCCCCCGCACGCGCGGGGGCCCTCTCCGTTTCGTCGATCAGCCGGCCTTAGGCGGCGGGCATGATCACGGTGTCGATCACGTGGATCACGCCGTTCGACTGGTCGAGGTCGGTGGCCGTCACCATGGCGGCGCCGCCCTGGGCGTCGGTCAGCTGGACGCCGCCGTTCACCACCGAGGCCTTCAGCTCTTCGCCCTGGACCGTGGTCAGGGTGGCCGTGCCGCCGCCGGCTTCAATGGCGGCCATGATGTCGGCGGCCATCAGCTCACCCGACACCACGTGGTAGGTCAGGATCTTGGTCAGCTGGTCCTTGTTGGCCGGCTCCACCAGGGTGTCGACCGTGCCGGCCGGCAGCTTTTCAAAGGCCGCATTGGTGGGAGCGAACACCGTGAACGGGCCGGGACCCGACAGGGTCTCCACCAGATCAGCGGCCTGGACCGCGGTCACCAGGGTGGTGTGGTCGGGCGAGGCCTGGGCCCCGGCGACAATGTTGGTCTCAGCCATGGCCGGCTCAGCGGCCGCCATCGGTTCGGCGTCCGGGGCCGCGGCGGTGTCCTCGGCTTGCGAGCAGGCCGACAGGGTCAGGGCCAGAACGAGCGCGGAGGCGCCGGCGAGCATGCGGAATTTCGGTTCGATCATGGACAGTCCCTCGGATTGGCGCTGAGCGATGCGCCCAGCGTCTTGCAGAGGGTACGAGTCCGGCCCCCGCTCCAGATGCGCGAAAGTTAAGACTTTCTCCCGCGTCCCGTGCAGAACGCCGTTACAGCTGAGCTCGTTCCATCACGTCTTGGGATCGGCGCCGCCAAGTCGGGCGCATTGTCCCCCTTCCGAGCCGAAAAAGCGGTTTCCACTTTCACAGATCCCGCTCTAGGGTCCGCCTCCTTCTAAATATCATCACGGGCGCCCGCCCATGCCGCAGATCCTCGTCGAGGACCTGGCCAAGACCTATCGCGTCGCCGAGCGCGATCCCGGCCTGCTGGGCGCGGTCAAGGGTCTGGTCCATCGTCGCCACCGCACGGTCGAGGCCCTGCGCAACGTCTCCTTTTCCCTGGAGGCGGGCGAACTGCTGGGCTTCATCGGGGCCAATGGGGCGGGCAAGTCCACCACCATCAAGATCCTGTCGGGCATCCTGAAGCCGGACGCCGGCGTGGTGATGGTGAACGGCCGCGCCCCCTTCACCGACCGCATCGCCCATGTGTCGAGGATCGGCGTCGTCTTCGGCCAGCGCACCCAGCTCTGGTGGGACCTGCCGGTGGCCGAGGGGTTCGACCTGCTGGCAGACATCTATCGGGTGGAGCCGGCCCGCTACCGCGCCAACCGTGATGAGCTGGTCGCCCTGCTGCGGCTGGAACGGGTGCTGGACCAGCCGGTGCGCCAGCTGTCGCTGGGCCAGCGGATGCGCGCCGAGATCGCCGCGGCCCTGCTGCACGAGCCCGACATCCTGTTCCTGGACGAGCCGACCATCGGCCTGGACGCCCCGTCCAAGCTCGCCGTCCGCGAGGTGGTCCGCCGCCTGAACCGGGAACGCGGGGTCACCGTCCTGCTGACCACCCACGACATGCACGACATCGAGGCCCTGGCCCAGCGGGTCATCGTCATCGGTCACGGTCAGGTCCTGGCCGACAGCCCTTTCGAGACTCTGCGGGCCAATGTGCTGGCTGAGCGGCGGCTGGTGGTCGACTTCGCTCATGAGGCGCCGGAGATCATCATGGCCGGCGTCGCGGTGCGCCGCCGCCAGGGCCAGACCCTGGAGCTCGCCTTCGATCCGGCCCGGACACCGACCCCCACCCTGATCGCCGCCCTCGCCGCAGCCCATGAGGTGGTGGACATCCATGTGGGCGAACCAGCCATCGAAGAGGTCATCGCCCGCTTTTATGATCTGCACGGCGCGGGCGAGGCCTGAGCCCCATGAACGCCGCCCGCCCCTATCTCGCGGCCTTCTCCAGCCGCTTCCTGCTGATGCTGCAGTACCGCGCCGCGGCCGTGGCCGGCTTCGCCACCCAATGCTGGTGGGGGGCGATCAAGGTGATGATCTATGCGGCCTTCTTCGCCGCTACGCCGACCGCCGCGGCGGCCTCGCCCATGACCCTGCCCCAGGTCATCACCTACACCTGGCTCGCCCAGGCGCTGTTGGCTCTGACCCCCTGGAGCGCTGATCCGGAGGTGGCCCTGTCGGTGCGCACAGGCTCGGTGGCTTATGACCGTCTGCGGCCGGTGGACACCTACAGCCTCTGGTACGTCCGCGGCGCCGCCTGGATGGCCTCGCGCGCCCTGCCCCGGGCGGCGCTGATGCTGCTGGGCGCGGGCCTCATCCTGCCGCTTATCGGCCTGTCGGACTGGGCCTGGAGGCCGCCGCCGACCCTGGCCGCGGCCGCCGCCTTCGCCGTCTCCCTGCCGCTCGCCCTGGCCCTGTCGGCCGCCTTCCTGATGATCGTCAACATCATCGTCGCCGCCACCCTCACCGACCGCGGCGTCAATGTGCTGTTCAACAGCCTGATCATCGTCTTCTCCGGCAATCTCCTGCCGCTGGCCCTGTATCCGGACTGGGCGCGCACCGCCCTGCTGGTCCAGCCCTTCGCTGGCATGATGGACATTCCCCTGCGCCTCTATGTCGGCCAGCTGAGCGGGACCGGCGCCCTGGCGGGGCTCGGACTGCAGGCCTTCTGGACGGTGGCGCTAATCCTTCTCGGCCGCTGGGCCATGGACCGCGTCATGCGCCGCCTCGAAGTCCAGGGCGGTTGACGGGATGAATAGCGCAGCCCTCCTCCTCCGCTATTTCAGCGCCTCCCTGCGCAGCCAGCTGCAGTACCCCGGCTCGGCCATCATGCTGGGGATCGGCGCCTTCCTGACCACCATCATCGACATGCTGGCCGCCTGGGCGCTGTTCGACCGCTTCGGTCAGGTCCAGGGCTGGAGCCTGGGCCACATCGCCGTCTTCTACGGCGTCGTCTCCACCAGCTTCGCCCTGACCGACTTCTTCACCCGCGGCTTCGATGTCTTCGGCAACGAGTTCGTCAAGACCGGCGCCTTCGACCGCGTCCTGCTGCGCCCCCGCTCCCCGGCCCTGCAACTGATCGGCTACGAGTTCCGCCTCAGCCGGTTCGGGCGGCTGGCCCAGGCCCTGCTGGTGCTGTTCGTGGGCGCCGCCGTGGTCGGCGTCGACTGGAGCCCGGACAAGGTCCTGCTGCTCGCCTGGACCATCACTGGCGGGGTGGCCCTCTTCACTGGCCTCCTGGTCCTGCAGGCCAGCTTCGCCTTCTGGACCACAGAGAGCCTGGAGGTGTTCAACGTCCTGACCTATGGCGGCATCCAGGCCGCCCAGTTCCCCTTGAGCCTCTACGCCGCCTGGTTCCGCAACTTCCTGATCTTCGTCGTGCCGCTCGGCTGCGTCGCCTACTACCCGGTTCTGGCCATCCTCGATCAGCCAGATCCCCTGGGCGCGCCGGCCTGGTGGCTGCCCACAGCGCCCGCCATGGGCTTCGTCTTCCTCAGCCTATCCTTCCTCGCCTGGCGCGCCGGCATCAGCCGCTACACCTCGACGGGCAGCTGAAACGCCCTGGCGGCGACCGCCTCGCATTGCTATATGACCATCTAGATAGTCAGGAGCAGACGATGAGCGCCGTGAGCCTCGCCGACGCAAAAGCCCATCTCAGCGAACTCGTGGACCGGGTAGAGGCGGGCGAGTCCATTGAGATCACCCGCCGCGGCAAGCGCGTGGCCCGCCTGACGGCCTCCGACCAACCGCGAAAGGCGATCGATCTCGCCGCGCTCCAGGCGCTGACAAAGTCCTTGCCCCCAGCCCCCCAGGACGCCGCCGACCTTATCCGCGCCCTGCGCGATGGCGAGCGCTATTGAGCCGCTACGTCGACACCTCGGTGATCATCGCGGCGCTCTCCAATGAGGCCGCGACGGCGCAGGCGCAGGCTTGGCTCGCAGCCCAGGGCGCCGGTGACCTGCTGATCAGCGACTGGACGGTGACCGAAGTCTCCTCCGCCCTGTCGATCAAGCTCCGGACCGGCCAGATCGACCTCGATCAGCGCGCAGCCTCCCTGGCTCTATTCCGCCAGCTCGTCGCCGATAGCTTCATCCTGCTGCCGGTGACGAGCTCGCAGTTCCAGACCGCGGCGCGATTTGTGGACCAGCACCAACTCGGTCTCCGCGCGGGCGACGCCCTTCATCTGGCGGTCGCGTCCGATGCCGGCGCGATGGTCCAGACCCTAGACGTGCGCTTGGCACAGGCCGGCCCGGCGCTCGGCGTCCCCACCGAGCTCCTGGCCTAACCCGACCTACTCCGCGGCCATCAGCACCTTGCCGGCGGTGAAGGAGGTCTTCTCCGCGAGCGACGCTTTGGCCGCCTCGTATTCCGCGGCCAGCTTGGCCACCAGTTCGCCGGCCCCGAGGATTTCCTCCACCGCGCCAATGCCCTGGCCGCAGCCCCAGATGTCCTTCCAGGCCTTGGCCTTGGTGTTGCCGCCCGAGCCGAAGTTCATCTTCGAGGGATCAGCCTCAGGCAGGTTGTCGGGGTCGAGGCCCGCCGCCAGGATCGAGGGCCGCAGATAGTTGCCGTGCACCCCGGTGAACAGGTTCGAATAGACGATGTCCTCGCCCGAGCTCTCGACGATCATGTCCTTGTAGCCCTGGGCCGCATTGGCCTCCTTGGTCGCGATGAAGGCCGAGCCGATATAGGCCAGGTCAGCCCCCATGGCCTGGGCGCCCAGAATGGCCGCGCCATTGGCGATGGCGCCCGACAGCGCGATCGGCCCGTCGAACCAGGTCCGCAGCTCCTGGATCAGGGCGAAGGGCGACAGGGCGCCGGCATGACCGCCGGCCCCGGCCGCCACGGGGATCAGGCCATCAGCGCCCTTCTCCACCGCCTTGCGGGCGAAGCGGTCATTGATGATGTCGTGCATGACGATGCCGCCATAGGCGTGCACCGCCTGGTTCACATCCTCCCGCGCGCCGAGCGAGGTGATGATGATCGGGACCTTGTACTTGGCCGCCATCTCCACATCGTGCTCCAGCCGGTCGTTGGTCCTGTGCACGATCTGGTTCACGGCGAAGGGCGCCGACGGCAGGTCGGGGTTCTTGGCGTCCCAGTCGGCCAGCTCCTCGGTGATCTGCGCCAGCCATTCATCCAGTTGGCTCGCCGGCCGGGCGTTCAGCGCCGGGAAGGAGCCGACGATGCCGGCCTTGCACTGGGCGATCACCAGCTCCGGGTTCGAGATGATGAACAGGGGCGAGGCGATAGCCGGCAGGCGCAGGCGGTCACGGAGAATGGGCGGCAGGGCCATGGGCGTTTCCTTATGTCAGCCGACGTTCTGATTTACGATGTAAGCGATAATCAGGCCCCCTCACAAGCTAGAACCCTCCCCCGTCGCCGGGAGAGGGTTCCATTGCAGCTCAAAGCGCCGAAGCGGCCGCCTCGTGGCTCAGGCCGGGGGCGGCCCGCCTTCCCGCTCAGCCTTGCGGGTCCAGCGTTCCAGCAGTCGGTGCGCGGTCTCCCGTCCGCCGAAGCCAAAGGCGATGGCCGCGGCCACCGCCGCGGAGCCGAGGATCAGGCCAAAGGCCAGGATCACGATTTCATCGGCGATGCCCATGAAGCGGAGGCCCATGGCGGTGGCGAGCGCGATGGTCGCCCAGCGCACGATAGTGGAGGCAAAGCCGTCCGCGCCCCCCGTGGACCGGTCGATCATCCGGGCCAGGAAGTTGGCCAAAAGGACGCCGACGGTGATGATCACACCGCCGAACAGCACCTGAGCGCCCAGGCGCACCACCTCGGCCAGCATGTCTGCGATCACCAGGAAGGACAGCAGGCGGGCGGCCTCGATGGCCGAGAACAGCATGATCGCCGCCAGGACGATCCGCGCCACCACCTTGGAGGGCGTCAGCCCGCCCGTGGCCGCCGCCGGCGAAGTGGCCGGAGACGGCTGGGCGCCCGGTGCGACGGCGGCGGCTTGTTGATCCACCGGCGCATCGGCCGGCGGGACAGGCGAAGCCGCCGCATAGGGCGCGCTGGACGCCGAACCCGTCGACCACAGACCCATCAGACTGCGGTCAAAGCCGAAGGAAGGCAGGATTTGCTCCACCAGACTCGCCACCCATCGGCCGATCACATAGGCGATCGCCAGGACGATGGCCGCGGCCAGCACCCGGGGAATGGCGTCCAGCACCACGGCCAGCACGGCGACGGCCGGATCGGAGATGGCGGCGATGCCCAACTGCTCCAGGGCCGCGATGGTCACCGGGATGATGATCAGGACGAAGACGAGCAGCCCGGCCGTGCGGCCCAGATTGGTCGCCCCGGTCAGGCGGCCAAGGCCGGCCCGGTCAAGCCAGTGGTCGACCCGGGCGGCGCTGAGCGCGGCCTCCACGACCCGTCGCGCCAGGGTGGCGACCACCAGGCCGACAAAGAAAATGACGGCGGCGCCCACCAGGTTGGGGACATAGGACAGTACGCCCATGGTCAGGGTGTTCAGAGGCCCGACAACGCCGTTGAGCTGAACCACGCTGAGCGCGGCGATCACGCCGATCAGCAGCACCAGCCAGTAGCCCAGCTGACCCAGCTGGTAGCCCAGGGTCTCCTTGGGCTGCAGGTCGCGATTATGGCTGGCCGCGCCGGGGAAACGGTCGATCAGCTTGGCCATCCCCCACTGGACGGCCTTGGCCACGAAATGGGCCACCACGACGATGAGCAGGGCCGCGAGTATGCGCGGCCCCCAGAAGGCCAGCATGTCGCCAGCGCTTTGGAATTGCATGTTGTCCATATGTCTCCCCAGTCCATGTTCTC
This sequence comes from Caulobacteraceae bacterium UBA3198, assembly GCA_002363865.1. Taxonomy (GTDB): domain Bacteria; phylum Pseudomonadota; class Alphaproteobacteria; order Caulobacterales; family Caulobacteraceae; genus Phenylobacterium. The sequence continues at coordinate 71,460 of DEWY01000005.1, read as the reverse complement.
CTGTGACAACAAACCTTGAGCGCGGCCGTTCCCGGAAACTGGCCCCCAGAAACTGGGCCGGGGCGCCGTTGCGGCGCCCTTGACGCTTCCCGCGCCCCCGGCTCATCACAGGGGGGATGGTCCAGATCGCTTCCCCCGCCGTGGAATTTCCGCCGGCCAGCGCCGACGACTGGCGCGCCCTCGTGCTCAAGACCCTGGGCGACAAGCCCCCGGAGAGCCTCACCACCGCGACGGCCGATGGCCTGACCATCGCCCCCCTCTACGGGGCGGGCGGCGGCGGCGCGTTACCGACCCGGCCGTTCGACCCTGATCGCGCCTGGGACCTGCGGGCTGCGACGCGACACCCCGACCCCGCCCGGGCCAATGCCGACATCCTCGCCGACCTGGAGGGCGGCGCCGCCTCGGTCCTCGTCACGATTGATCCCTCCGCCCAGGCCGGCGTTGCGGTCGGCGCGACCGAGGATCTCGCTCGCGTGTTGGAGGGCGTGATTCTCGAACTCGCCCCCGTCGCCCTGGACGCGGGCCTTCTGGGCGTCCAGGCCGCCGACTGGCTGAGCGGCGTGGCCAAGGCCTCGCCTGCCGCCCTGCTGCAGTTCCACCTGGACCCGTTGAGCGCGTTCGCCCGGGCTGGCGAAAGCCCCGGCCCGATCGAGGCCCACATCTTCGCCTGCGCCGGCGCAGCCGCCCGCCACGCCGTCACCTATCCCCAGGCGCAGCTCTTCCTGGCCTCGGGCGCGGTGGTGCACGAGGCCGGCGGCGGGGCCGCCTGCGAGATCGCCTTCGCCGCCGCCAGCGCGCTGGCCTACGCCAAGGCCATGGTCCGGGCGGGCATGGCCATGGACCAGGCCTTCTCCCGCATCACCCTCGGCCTCGCCGCCGAGGCGGACTATTTCCTGACCATCGGCAAGCTGCGCGCCGCCCGCTTGGTCTGGGCCAGGCTGACCAGCGCCTGCGGCCTGGATGTTCCGGCCCGCATCGAGGCCCGCTCCTCCCAGCGGATGCTCACCCGTCGCGATCCCTGGACCAACATGCTGCGCCTGACCTCGGCCGGTTTCGGCGCCGCCGTCGGCGGGGCCGACGCCATCGTCCTGGGCGCCTTCACCGACGCCCTTGGCCGGCCGTCTCCGCTGGCGCGGCGCCAGAGCCGCAACACCCAGCTGGTCCTGATGGAGGAGGCCCATATCGGGCGCGTCGCCGACCCCGCAGCCGGCTCAGGCTATGTGGAGGCGCTCACCGACCAGATCGCCCGGGCGGCCTGGTCAGCCTTCCAGGTGACCGAAGGGATGGGCGGCGTCGTCTCCGCCCTGACCGCCGGCCACATCGCCGCCGAGGTGGAGACCACCTGTACGGCCCGCGCCGAGGCCGGTGAGCCGGCCATTGTCGGGGTCACCGCCTACCCCCCGGCCAAGGATGAGCCCGTCGAGGTGGACACGTCTGCGGGCGCAGCCGTCGATGGCCCCTCCGCACGGTTGCCCGGGCCGGACGGCCGCTGCCCGCCGCTTGCGCCTTTGCGCATTTCCGAACCCTTCGAGATCGAGGCCGCCCAATGAGCGCCTTCCCCGACTTCACCGAAGTGGCCTTTGACGCCGAACGTCCCCTGGTCAGCGGCCAGACGCCCTCGGCAGCGCCCTGGTCAACACCGGAGGGGATCGATGTCAGCCCCACCTACGGCCCCGCCGACATCGAGGGCCTGAGCGGCCTGGACGGCTATCCCGGCCTCGCCCCCTTCCTGCGCGGCCCCTACCCGACCATGTACGCCACCAATCCGTGGACCATCCGCCAGTATGCGGGCTTCTCCACGGCCGAGGATTCCAACGCCTTCTATCGCCGCAACCTGGCGGCCGGTCAGAAGGGCCTGTCGGTCGCCTTCGATCTCGCCACCCACCGGGGCTATGATTCCGACCATCCGCGGGTGGCCGGCGATGTGGGCATGGCGGGCGTCGCCATCGACTCCATCCTCGACATGCGCACCCTGTTCGACGGCATCCCGCTCGACCAGATGAGCGTGTCCATGACCATGAACGGCGCGGTCCTGCCGATCCTGGCGCTCTATATCGTGGCGGCCGAGGAACAGGGCGTGCCGGCGGCCAAGCTGTCGGGCACCATTCAGAACGACATCCTCAAGGAGTTCCTGGTCAGGAACACCTACATCTATCCGCCAGCGCCTTCGATGCGGATCATTTCCGACATCTTTTCATATACTTCGACGGAGATGCCGAGGTTCAACTCGATCTCCATCTCCGGCTACCACATCCAGGAGGCCGGCGCGACGCTGGACCTGGAGCTGGCCTACACCCTGGCCGACGGGATCGAATATGTCCGCGCCGGCGTGGCGGCGGGCATGAGTGTCGACAAGTTCGCCCCGCGCCTGTCCTTCTTCTGGAACGCGGGCATGAACGCCTTCATGGAGATCGCCAAGCAGCGGGCCGGGCGCCTGCTGTGGGCCGAGCTGATGCAGGCGGAGTTCGCGCCCAAGGACGCCCGCTCGCTCTCCCTGCGCGCCCACACCCAGACCAGCGGCTGGAGCCTGGCGGCCCAGGACGTCTACAACAATGTCGCCCGCACCTGCGTCGAGGCCATGGCCGCCACCGGCGGCCAGACCCAGAGCCTGCACACCAACTCCCTGGACGAGGCGCTGGCCCTGCCGACGGATTTCTCCGCCCGCATCGCGCGCAACACCCAGCTCTTCCTTCAGCTCGAAAGCGGCCAGACCCGGGTCATCGACCCCTGGGGCGGGTCCTATTACGTCGAGCGCCTGACCGCCGACCTCGCCGCCCGCGCCCGCACCCACATCGCCGAGGTCGAGGCCCTGGGCGGCATGGCCAAGGCCATCGAGGACGGCCTGCCCAAGCGCCGCATCGAAGAGGCCAGCGCCCGCACCCAGGCGCGCATCGATTCCGGCCGCCAGAGCGTGGTCGGCGTAAACCGCTACCGCTCGGCTGACCTGGACGAGATCCCGGTGCTCAAGGTCGACAACTCCGCCGTCCGACAGCGCCAGCTGGAAAAGCTCGCCCGCCTGAAGGCCGACCGCGACCCCGCAGCCGTGGAGAAGGCGCTGGACGCGCTCACCGCCGGCGCGGCCGGGACCGGCAACCTGCTGGCCCTGTCGGTCGAGGCCGCCCGCGCCAAGGCCACGGTGGGCGAGATCAGCTTTGCCCTGGAAAAGGTCTTCGACCGCCACAAGGCCAAGGCCGACGCGGTCAAGGGCGTCTATCTGCGCGAGGCCGGCGAGACCCCTGCGGCCCAGAAGGCCAAGGCCATGGTCGGCGCCTTCGCCGCCGCCGACGGCCGCAAGCCCCGGGTGCTGATCGCCAAGATGGGCCAGGATGGCCACGACCGCGGCCAGAAGGTGATCGCCTCGGGCTTCGCCGACCTGGGCTTCGAGGTGGAGATCGGCGATCTCTTCCAGACTCCGGCCGAGGCCGCAGCGCTCGCCGTGGAGCAGAAGGTGCACGTGGTCGGCGCCAGCTCCCTGGCCGCCGGCCACCTGACCCTGGTGCCAGAGCTGAAGGCCGAACTCGCCCGCCTGGGCCGCCCCGACATCCTGGTGGTGGTGGGCGGCGTCATCCCGCCGGAGGACTTCGCCGCGCTCACCGACATGGGCGTCGCGGCCATCTTCCCGCCGGGCACGGTGGTCCCCGAATGCGCCATCGAGGTGCTGGACCGCCTCAACGAGGAGTTGGGTTACGCCCAGCTGGACCCGGTCCGCAGCTGACCGGTCACAGTCCCGGCAGGCGGCCGGCCAGGTCCAGGCCCCACCGGGCTTCATAGGCGCGCCAGGCGAAGGTTACGATCACCGCCCACAGCACGCTGAGCAGCGAGCCGACGAGGAAGTACTCGGCGTTCAGCTTCTCTTCCAGGTCCTTGAAGCGCGCCACGCTCTTGAGCGCCACCACCGCCACCAGGACCTCCCACGCTCCTAGCAACAGGCCTGCGGCGATGGTCAGCCGCTCAAGATCGCCGATTACGCGGCCGACCCGGGGCTCCTTCGCGGGCGGGGTCGTCTCCGCGGGCTGCGGGTCCGCGCCAGCGGCGATCCGAGCTGCGCTCAGGCCGCTCCACCTCAAGAGCAGCTGGCACGCCAGGTTGCCGCCCCAGGTCAGCAGCAGGAGCGCGAGCAGCGACGCGCCGAGGCTATGGAATAGAGCTGCGCTCATGTGAGGCCCAGCGCCCGGTCGAGCCTTGCGGCCATGGCCGCGAGCGCCGCCCACTGGCGCTCATAGAGATCGAAGCGTCCTGCGCGGCGGATCTTGTAGAGGGTCTGAGGCGACATCCCCAGCCGCTCGGCCAGCGGGGCGGCGGGTTCGGCCCGCAGGGCCAGCACCACTTCGCGCTGGCGTTCCGTCCAGCTGTCCTCGATCTGCGTCAGGCTGGCCCCCACCGCTTCCATCAGGGCCTGAAGCTCCGGCTCGCCCCGCAGTTCGAAACGATAGGCGTTGGCGTCGCGCTTGTCCGCCAGCCGTTGGCGGCTGCCGGCGAGGCCCGGCCCCATCATGTTCCAGGCCCGCGCCGGATTCACCGGCGTCTCCAGCCGCACCGCGCCCACCACGAAGCGACAGCCGACGCCGTTCGTCAGCAGTCTCGCCCGCAGGTCACGGACCACGCCCAGGCCCCCTTCCAGGGTGGCGCAGAGCCCCTGGAACTCGTCCCCCAGGGTGATTGTGAGCGGCGACACGATCGTGGGGCCACGGGTCGCATTGGCCCATTGGACCGCCGAATTGAACCTGCCATGCAGCGCCTCGATCGAGGCCGTATCTTCGCTGGAGACGAGGTCGCCCATGACCACCGCATGGGTGGCCTTGGGAAGGGTCGTAGGCAGGGGCTCGGCGAGTCCGATCATCGGGTCACCCTATATCGGGATAATTCTGAATAACATCCCATTTTAGGGCTAATTATTCTAACTCGCCCCCATCGGGTTCAGCGCCGCCGGCGCAGACTTGCGATGCCCATGGCCAGGACGCAGCCCGCCGCGATGCCGGCGATCAGGTCGTGGGCCAGCGTCAGGGCGAGCGTCACCGCCATCACCGCGGCCCCGCCCCGGTTCTCTCGCAGCAGGTGGGCGATCTCGGCCTTCTCGACCATGTTCCAGGCCACCACCGCAAGCAGGCCCGCCAGGGCGGCCAGGGGGATGTAGGCCGCCAGCGGGGCGGCGATCAGCATGAAGGCCAGCAGGTAGAGAGCATGCAGCATGCCTGACACCGGACCATGCGCCCCGGCCCGGACATTGGTGGCGGTCCGCGCGATGGTGCCCGTCACCGGCATGCCGCCGAACAGGGCCGCGCCGGAATTGGCGATCCCCTGGGCCACCAGCTCCATGTTCGAGCGATGCCGCCGCCCGGTCATGCCGTCGGCCACCACCGCCGAGAGCAGGCTCTCGATGGCGCCCAGCAGGGTGAAGGCGGCCGCCGCCGGCAGGACAGCCAGCACCTTGGTCCAGGCCAGGTCGGGCAGGTGCGGCATGGGCAGGGTGCGCGGGATGCCGCCAAACTTCGAACCGATGGTCTCTACCGGCAGGGCGAACAGCACCGCCGCCGCCGAGGCCAGGCTGACTGCGATCAGCAGGGCCGGCCAGGCCGGCCGCCACCGGCGCACCGCCAGGATCAGGGCGATCACCACCGCCGCCACCGCCACGGCCGGCGGGTTGGCGCTGGGCAGGGCCTGGGCGAGCGCCGCCACCTTGGGTCCGAACTGCGCCGGCTCCCCGCCCGCCAGGGTCAGGCCCAGCAGGTCGCGCACCTGGCTCGCCAGGATGATCACCGCGATCCCGGCGGTGAAGCCCACCGTCACCGGCGCTGGGATGAGTCGGATCAAATTCCCCAGTCGCAGGACCCCGCCCGCCGCCAGCATGAGACCCGACAGGAAGGTGGCCAGGATCAGCCCCTCGATCCCATGCAGGTGAACCGTGCCGGCCACCAGCACGATGAAGGCGCCGGCCGGGCCGCCGATCTGGAACCGGCTGCCCCCCAGCATCGAGACCAGGAAGCCGCCGACAATGGCGGTGTAGAGCCCCCGCTCTGGCCCTACGCCAGAGGCGATGGCGATGGCCATGGAGAGCGGCAGGGCCACGATGGCCACGGTCAGTCCGGCCACGGCGTCGGCCCGCAGATCGGCCAGGCCATAGCCCTCCCGTAACTGGGTGGCCAACTTGGGCAGATAGAGGTTCGAGGCCTTGGCGGCGTCGGTCATGGCGGGTCTGACATTGGAGGAGCCGCCACGATCGCATGGCGGGCCATCAATGTCGCTGATCTGGCGCAAACCCGCCAATCAGACCAGGTTTCAGATCTTGACGTCCCGGCGCCCGGCCCGGGCCTTTCGCTTGCGCTCCCAGCTGTCGGGCAGGGTCGAGGGGCCATGGCGGGCCTCGATGTCCTTCTGCAGGGCCTTGGCGGCCATCAGGTGCCCGGGAAACAGGGTGTCCACCGCCCAACCGGCCACCGGCACGGTGGAGCTGGCCGAGTCCACCGCCAGATAGGCGGCCATGCGCCCGAGGGTCAGCAGGGTGGCGCCGCCGCGCATCCCCTCGACCAGCAGCAGGCCCCCGGCGCCGAGGCTGTAGACGGTGCCCGCCACCGGCACCCAGGCCAATATGCCGTCGAGGCCCAGGCCGATCGGCCCGACGCCGACCAGCCGGTCGGACAGCCGCTTGATCCGCTCGGCCGACCGCCAGGCGCGGTGCGCCTTGTCCTGGGTCACCGCCATGGGTGGGCTCCGATGATCTGCTGTCGCGCCAACTCAGCCGAGGAAGACGACCCGGCGGCGTTCCTTGCCGTCCTTGATGCGCGACAGGATTTCTCGGTACTCGGGCGTATTGACCACATCCTTGCGGGAGCCTTCAAAATAGATGGTCTCTTCCATGTGCTTGATCATCAGGTCGGCCGCCCATTTGTGACCTGAAAACAGCACGTCCGCCAGCTTGCCGAGTCCGCCGGGCACTGGCGCGATGCCGATCGCCAGGTCGGCCAGCAGCACCATGGTGGCCTCCAGCAGCACCATAGGCGCGCACCGGGCGCGGAACCCGTCGCTCAGCAGGACGAGCCCCGCTCCGGCGCTGTAGAGCCCGCCGGCCCAGGGAATCCAGGTCAAAAGGCCATCAAGCCCCACCCCGATGGGCCCGATCTTGATCACATTGTCCGAAAGCCGCTTGGTCCGCTCGATGCTGGCGCGGATATTATGGAGCTCGATGTGTGATCGGGCGAAGAACATGCGCAGCCTCCAGCAGGGTCAGCGCAATGTGGACCAAGGGCGGTTAACCTTGAAGCCATTCGCTGACTTTTCACCCAAGGTCGGGTCGGCGGGCCCGCGATGCTCGCGCCCGGCGCGATTCCGCATCGCGAGCGTCGCAAATTGACCCTATAAATTAACCATGGCCCGCGAACCCGACATCCTCATCGTGACCACCGACTTCCTGGAAGGTCGCCCCGTCCGTCAGCATCTGGGCATGGTTTCGGCTCAGGCGATCCTCGGGGCGAATGTCGTTCTGGACCTGATGGCGGCGATCCGCGACTTCTTCGGCGGTCGCTCCAAGGGCTATGAGCGGGTGCTGGCCCGCGCCCGGGAGGACGCTCTGGCCGCCCTGGCCAAGGAGGCCAAGGCGCTGGGCGCGAACGCCGTGCTCGGCGTCGACCTCGACTACCACGCCATCGGCCCCAATGGTCAGATGCTGATGGTCGCGGTCAACGGCTCGGCGGTGGTGCTCTAGGACGCCGCCTGAGGGACCTCAGCCGGCGCCCCCATGGGCAGAATGATCTGCTGGGCGCTGGCCTCCGCGATCAGGCGATCTCCCGACTGTACGAAGCTCGCCCGCACCGAGATCATCTGACGGGTGACGGCGATCACCTGGGCGGAGATCTCCACAGGCGCGTTGCGTCCGACCCTCAGAAAACTCACCTGCAACTGGGTGGTCCGATAAAGCCGATCATCAGGAATGACGGTCATGGCGGCGAAGGCCAGGGCCTGGTCGGCCAGGGCTGCGATGTAGCCGCCAAACAGCGACCCATCGGCGGTGTCCAGGCTGGGATGGGGCGCCCAGGTCTTGCGCACCCAGCCCTCCCCCCAGGCGTCCAGCCGCCCCAGGCGGAGCTGTTCGACGATCGGCGGCAGCGCCCCCGCGCCGGAGCGGATCGCCTCAAGTCGTTCAGTCGCCCATGTCATCGCACGCCCTTTCTTCTGGAACGTCGCTAGGCTAGCCAGGAGCCGACCCGCGCCCTACTCGCCTTTGGGCCCTTCGCCTCCAGCGCCACGGCGGACCAGCAACTGACTGACGACGCACGAAAAATTCCGCGCCAGAAGCGGGCCGCCGCGACGGTGGACATCATTCTGGAGGCCGCAGCTCAGCTTCTGGAGCGCGACGGGCTTGAGGGCTTCACCACCAATGCGGTGGCCGAGCGCGCCGGGGTGAGCATCGGCGCGGTCTATCGCTACTTCCCCAACAAGCGCGCCCTGACCCACGCCCTGGCCGAACGGGAGAGCGCCCTCCACGGCGCGGAAATGCGGCGGCTGCTCCTGGAGAATGGCGCGGGCCTGGCGCCTGACCGGGCCCTGGTCCGGGCCTTCATCGGCGCGTTCCAGGGCCGCGCCCGCGCCCGGCGCATCGCCATGGGGATCTGGTTTCAGACCACGCCCGCCGAGGCCCTGGCCAGCCGGTTCGACGCCTTCATCCAGACCCTGAACCAGACGCACGGGCCCCTTGAACCGATCCAGGCCTTCGTCCTCACCCGCGCCATGCACGGGGCCATGCGCTCAGGGGTGCTGGAAGGGGTCGACTTCTTCCACGACCAGGCCTTCGAGGACGAGCTCGTCAGCCTGTCGCGGGCCTATCTGGCCCAGGTTCGCGCCCGGTCTGAAAGCCAGACCAAGACCTGAGCCGGCCCAAGCCCGCTCACATCATGTCGCCGGCCGCCGCATCCAACAGAAGGAAGACCCGGCCGGCGTCCGAGGCCAGCAGGGTGGCGACCATGAAGCCTTCCTGGTCCCGGGACACCGCCTCGTCGAGCATGCCGCGGTAGCGACGCAGATAGTCGCCGGCCTCGGCCTTCAGGGCGTCGTCGGTGAACAGTCGCCGGGTCAGGCGCCGCGTGGCGGCCGGCGCAAGACGGCGCACCACCTGGCGGGCGCCTTCCATGTCGCCGGTCTGGACCACGGCGCCGATCTCGTCGATCCGTCCGCGGGGCAGCAGGGCCGACGGGTCGATGCCCAGCTCAACGATGTCCGACAGGAGCTGGGCTTCCCGGCGCTCATCCATCGGCCGCGGCGGCGGCTCGTCAATGGCCGCCAGCAGGTCCTTCCAGGTCAGGCCCTCGCCGCTGTCGTCAGCGGCCTCGGCGGCCGGGGGCGGACCGCCGGCGGATTCAAACAGGCTGGAAAACTCCTCGTCCGTGGCCGTCGGCGTCAGGCGCAGGCGCGGCCGCAGACCGGCCTCCTCGGCGGAACCGCGCCGCCCTTCCCGGGGGGGCCTGGGGGTCGAGGGACGCAGCTCCAGCGGCGGCTCGTCCTCAAGCGCCGGCGGGCGGCCAGCCTCCCCGCGGGGCGGTTCAGCCCGCGTCGCGGTCGGGCGGACGCGCTCTTCCCGCGCCGCGGGACGCCGCTCGCGGGGTGGTGTCGCCCCAAAACCTGATCCCAGGCCAGGACCCAGGCCGTTGCTCGCGGTGGTGGCCACCGAGCCCATCAGCCGGACGGCCTCGCTGAGCATTTCGTAGTTTCGGCTGACCCGCTCCTGGAAGGCCGCGTCGATGGCCTGGGTCTCTTCGGCCGTCCGGCGCGCCTGGGCCATCAGATCATCCAGGCTCTCGCCGACCGCGGCGCGGACATCGTCGGCCTGCTGGCGGGCCGTGGCCGGCAGCTCAGCGGCCCGCGCGTCCAGATCGGCCAGCAGATCCTGCAGCTCGTGCAGGGTGGCGCGGGCCGAGGCGGCGCTGGCCTCCAGCTTGCGCGCGGTCTGGGCGCCGGCTTCCTCCACCAGGCCCGCCGATTGTTCGATCAGCGAGCGCGCCTCCTCCAGGCGGCCTTCAAAGACCTGGTCGGCCTTCTGGCCGGCGGCGAAGGCGGCTTCGGACAGTTGGTCCACCTGCTGGCGGGCGGCTTCGGCATGGCGGGCGGCGGCCGCACGGGTCTGTTCGGCGGCCTGGGACAGGGCTTCGATGGCCGCCTGGGTCTCAGCCTGCAGCTGACCGCGCTCCCCCGACGCCGTGTCGGCCAGAAGGCCCCAGGACTGCCGGAGGCTCTCGGCGAAGGCGTCCCGCTCGCCCTGGGCGGCGTCGGCCATGTCGGCAAACTGTTCTGTGGCCTGGGCCACCAGCTCGCGCAGCATCTGAGCGCCCTTGATGGCGCGGTCGCCCACCTCGACGGCCGACAGCCTGGCCTCGGACAGGTATTCCGCCAGCTTGGCGGTCTGGGTCTCGGCCTCGGCGGCGAAGGATTCCTGGTCGGCGCGGATGCCGTGGGCCACGGCCACCAGGGCGGCCCGCTGTTCGGACAGGCCCGTCTCGGCGGCGCCCACCTGATCGGCCACCCCGGCCCCGGCGCTTTCCAGCCGGGCGATGTGGCGGGTCAGGTCCTCGCCCACCGTGCGGGCGATGTCGCTGGTCTCGCCGGCGGCGGCGGCCAGATCGGCGGCCCGGGCGGCCAGGGAGGCCTCGGCTTCCCGAAGCTGGGTCTCGGCCAGGTCGGAGGCCTCGGCCACCATCTTGGCCTGACTGGTGATGGCGTCGACCACGGCGGTGGACTGGGCGTCCAGCACGCCGGCCAGGGCGGTCATCTCCACCCGTTCCTGCGACAGGCTGCGGGTCAGGGTCTCCGCTGTCCGCGCCGAAGCCGCCGCCGCATTGACCAGCTGCTCGGTCTCGGACGCCAGGGCCGCACGCAGGGCCGACAGGGTTTCGCGGGCGTCGTGGGCCGCCTCCCCGGCGCGGATGATCTCCTCGCGCACATGCTGGACCACGTCGCCGGCGCGGCCGGCCGCCACCAGGGCCGGAGAGACCAGCTCATCAGCCAGCCGATGGGTGCGGCGGGTTTCGGCCGCCAGCTTCTGTCCCTGCCGCAGGGCGTAGGCCGCCACCCAGACCAGCAGGGCCGGCGCCAGGGCCAGGAGGGCGAAGACCCCGAGCGCGAAGGCGTCGTTCTGGAAGGGCACCACATCCCCGCGATAGCCCCAGGCATAGGCCATGGGCGCAAAGGCGCAGAGGACGGAAATGGCCAAGGCGCCGGCGTAGATCGGCCAGGCGGGCGGCTCGTCCGCCGCAGGCGGCGGGGTGGCCTGGGTCGTCAGGCGCGAGCCGCCCGTGGCGGCCGGCGGGGTTCCTGATCGCGACAGTTCGCCGGCCGAGGCCGGATCGGCCAGGGTGATCGGCGCATCGTCTTCATCGGACGCGACGGCGGGCTCAGCCGCCTGTGACCATGGCGGCGGCGTTTCGACGACCGGGGCGTCGGTCAGGTCCAGGTCGTGGTCTGGCCCCACCTCAGGCGCCTCGTCGTGCGGACGCGCTTCGGGTTCAGCCTCATTGAGACTTTGGAAATCCAGCGGCTGACGCCGGTTCTTGATCTTCATCTGCGGCCCGTTACTAGCGGCCGACACGCCCCGCGAACCGACGCTTCGTCGTCTGGCGCACGCCCTGAATGGCAAGGATTAACGTTGAACGGGCCGCGCGCAAAGCGCCATGCGGCCAATTTGCGCGGGGGCGGAGAATTTTCCCGAGCGCAGGTCCTGGGTCAGGCGCGTCCGAGGCTCAGGGGGATGTCCGGGCAAGGCGCCGCCGGGCGGGGCGCGTCGCAGGACTTCAAGGGCGCCTGCTGCGGCGCTGAGCGGGTGACCTTGCGCTCGGCCTGGGCCGTGCGTTCGGGCTGCTGCGGCTCCACGAGCACGCCGAGATGCGAATAGGCCATGGCCGAGGCGTGAATCACCACGGTCGCCACGATTTCTGTGATGGTCTGCATCGGATCTCTCCCGTCACCGATACGAGTCTGCGGCTGACTTATCGATCAGGGCGGGAAGCGCTGCAATATGGCGCCACATGAAACTTCGTTCATGTGGCGCCATATCCGATGAACGCGTCCTAGTAGCGGCGGCAGACCACGTCGCGCAGGACGCTGGTCGGGCCGGTATAGCGCCCCTCCCCGTCCACCGCCTGCTGGGCCCGCTGGCTGGAGTCGTAATAGGCCGAGGACCCCAGGCCCTGGGAGCGGCAGAAGGCGGTGGCCGAGCTGGAGCCGGCGGCGATGTCGTAGCCGTCATAGGTCGGATAGGGGAAGAAGACCGAGCGCACGCCCTCTGTGGGACGGAATTGGTTCGGCCCGCTCCAGTTGCCGCCGCCCGGACGCCAGGCGCCCCCAGACGGCGGGCGGAATCCGCCGCCGGGGCCCGCGCCGCCGCCGGCATAGGCCTGCAGCGAGGTGATCCGCTCGGCCAGGCCCAGGGAATTCAGATTGGCCACCTCGCCAGTCACGTCCTGGCAGCGACCCCGATAGTCGGAGTCCTCGCAGACGCGCCAACGGCCCTGGAACCGGGCGCTCATGGCCTTGTCGTTCCAGTCCCGCGGCAGGTTGGTGGCGGTGCCATAGATGGTGGTCTGGCGGCCCTGGAAATTGGGTTGGTCATACAGGATGGCCGAAGGCTGGCGCCCGCCGCCGCCGTAGTTCTGCGCGACGGCCGCGCCGGCCGCCGCGGTGGTGATCGCCATGACGGCGGCCAAGACAACGCGTTTCATCGAGCTCTACTCCCCAGTCGTCCCTCGGCAGCAACCTAGACCGCAGCCGATCGAGAATCAAAGGAGGCGGGCGCTCAGGGGGTCACTTGCGGCGCCGAGATCGACGCCCTCATGGGCCAGCAGCCAGCGTTTGCGCTCCAGCCCTCCGCCATAGCCGGTCAGGCTTCGGTCGGCGCCGATCACCCGATGACAGGGGACGACCAGACCCACCGGATTGGCGCCATTGGCCAGGCCCACCGCCCGCACCGCCCTCGGCGACCCGATATGCGCGGCCAGCTGACCATAAGACCAGGTCACCCCGGCCGGAATCTCGCAAAGGGCCTGCCAGACTTTGTTCTGAAAGGCGGTTCCGCCGGTCGCCCAGGGGATGGCCCCCAGGGCCCGCGCATCCCCTGCGAAATAGGCCGCGAAGGAGTCCGACAGCGCGCCAGGCGCCGCAGCCTCGCTCAGAGTGACCGGCCCGTAATGGCGGCGCAGCAGCCGGTCCATCCGCTCGCGATGGCTCGCCCAGTCAAAGGCCCGCAGGACCCCCGCGTCGTCGAATACGATCTGGGCCTCCCCCAGCGGGGTGCTCAAGGGCGCGATGGACAGGGCCTCAGGCGGCGTCTTGGTCATGGGAGACCTCCAGCAGGGTCGGGGTTTCGGCCGTCGGTGCGAGGCCTTCGGAGGCCCACAGGTGCAATGCGCCATAGGCCCGCCAGGGTCGCCAGGCCTCAGCCCGCGCCAACAGTTCAGCCGCGCTCGGGCGCTGGCCGTCGGGCCCGGCCATGGCGCGCATCAGGCCGATATCCCCGTGGGGAAAGGCGTCGGGCTCGCGCATCTGGCGCAGGGCGATGTACTGGGCCGTCCACTCCCCGATGCCTGGCAGGGCCTTCAGTCGGGCCACTGCGCCCTCGAGAGAGCCCCGCGGCGCGAACAGGTCCGGGTCGGCCGCCGCCGCGGCCGCCAGCCCCACCAGGGCGCGGCCCCGGGCGCGGGGCATGGGCAGGGTCTCCGGATCGATCCGGGCCAGGGCCTGCGGGGTCGGAAACAAGAGGCTCAGCCCCTCCCCGGCCAGGGCCGCCGGCAGGACCTCGCCATGTTCGGCGGCCAGCCGACCCGCCAGGGCCCGGGCGCCGGCCACCGTGATCTGCTGCCCAAGAACGGCGCGCACCGCCAGCTCGAACCCGTCCCAGGCGCCCGGCGCCCGCAGTCCCGGCCGCTGAGCCACAAGAGGCGCCAGGTGCGGGTCGAGGCTCAGGTGGGCGTTCACCTGGGCCGGATCAGCGCCCAGATCAAACACCCGCCGCACCCGGGCGATCACCTGAGGCAGCACCTGCAGGCGCGGAAACTGGGCGCAAACCTCCAGGGTCTCACCGGGGCCGGGCCCGACCGTGACCAGGCCTGCGGTCCCATCGACACTCAGGGTCCGGCGGTAGCGGCCCCCGCTCACGGCCTCGACGCCCGGGACGGCTCGCAGGGCCAGGAAGTCCAGCATGCCGGCCCAGTCATAGGGCGCGCGGTAGGCCAGCCGCAGGACGACCCCGCCGCCGTCCTCGGCGCTGACCTCCGGCCGCTGGCGTCGCCGAAGCTCCGCCGGCGCTCGCGCATAGAGCTGCTGGAAGGTCTCGTTGAACCGGCGCACGCTGCCGAAGCCGGCGGCGAGCGCCACCTCGGCCATGGGCAGGGTCGTGTCGCAGATCAGCTGCTTGGCCAGCAGCACCCGCCGTGTCTGGGCGACGGCCACCGGCGAGGCGCCCAGGTGCTGCTTGAACAGCCGGCGCAGCTGGCGTCCCCCCACGCCCAACCGATCGGCCAGGCCCTCCACGTCGCCGGCGTCCAGGGCGCCGTCCTCGATCATCGCGAGCGCCCGGGCCACGGTGTTGGAGCTGCCCCGCCAGGCGCCCAGGTCCGGAGAGGTTTCCGGCCGACAGCGCAGACAGGGGCGGAAGCCCGCCTCCTGGGCCGCGGCGGCCGAGGCGTAAAAGGTGACATTGCGCCGAAGCGGTGTGCGGGCCGGGCAGATGGGCCGGCAGTAGATCCCCGTCGTGCGCACGCCGACGAATATCTTCCCGTCCAGGCGGGCGTCCCGCATCGACAGGGCGCGGTAGCAGGCGTCGTCATCCAGATCCATGAGCGCCAGGATCGCCCCTGTCGCGGCGCCTGTCTCGCGGTTTTCGGACATCCACCTTCCGGCGTCTGCGCCCAGTCCGGGCGCCTGTGTCATCGGACTGTGCGTTGGGCGCGCTATGGGACCTGCCCGTCTCACGGAACTGGCCTGGAACTTGAACTGGAGGTTGCGCCTGTTCTTGCTTTGGGCGCCGCTGTCCCTTAACTGACCGGTAAAGGGCCAGTGCGCGCGCCGACCACCAACGGCGGGCGGAATTACTTTGTACGTCGCAGCACCATTCAGGCCCAGATTCCACCATGCAAGGTTCAAACGTCATGGACGCCCGCCAAGCCGAGGCCGCGAAGTCGCGCCTTACGCCCGGCCTCGACGCCGATACGCTGACCCACCTTCAGCGCCTGGAGGCCGAGAGCATCCACATCATGCGCGAGGTGGTGGCCGAGGCCGAACGTCCGGTCATGCTCTATTCGGTCGGCAAGGACTCCGCGGTGATGCTTCACTTGGCGGCCAAGGCCTTCTACCCATCCAAGCCGCCCTTCCCCCTGCTGCACGTGGACACGACCTGGAAGTTCCGGGCCATGTACGAGATGCGCGAGCGGATGGCCGCCACCCTGGGCTTCGAGCTGCTGGTCCACCGCAACCCCGAAGCCCTGGCCAAGGGCATCAATCCCTTCGACCACGGCTCGGCCCTGCACACCGACATGTGGAAGACCGAGGGGCTGAAGCAGGCCCTGGACAAGTATGGCTTCGACGCGGCCTTCGGCGGCGCCCGGCGGGACGAGGAAAAATCCCGCGCCAAGGAGCGGGTCTTCTCCTTCCGCTCGGCCCAGCACCGCTGGGATCCCAAGAACCAGCGTCCCGAACTGTGGAACCTCTACAACGCCCGCAAGGCGCAGGGGGAAAGCATGCGGGTCTTCCCGATCTCCAACTGGACCGAGCTGGACATCTGGCAATACATCCACCTGGAGAACATCCCCATCGTGCCCCTCTACTACTCGGCCGAGCGGCCGGTGGTGGAGCGCGACGGCGCCCTGATCATGGTCGATGACGACCGCATGCCGCTGCGCCCCGGCGAGACCCCGACGATGCGGTCGGTCCGCTTCCGCACGCTGGGCTGCTATCCGCTCACCGGCGCGGTGGAAAGCACCGCGGCCACCCTGCCCGAAATCATCCAGGAAATGCTTCTCACCACCACGTCCGAGCGCCAGGGCCGCGTGATCGATCACGACCAGGCCGCCTCGATGGAGAAGAAGAAGCAAGAGGGCTATTTCTGATGTCCCACCAGTCCGCACTCATCGCCGAAGACATTGAGGCCTATCTCAAGGCCCACGAGCACAAGAGCCTGCTGCGCTTCCTGACCTGCGGGTCGGTGGACGACGGCAAGTCGACCCTGATCGGACGCCTGCTCTACGACTCCAAGATGATCTTCGAAGACCAGATGGCCGCGCTGGAGGCCGACTCCAAGAAGGTCGGCACCCAAGGGGGCGAGATCGACTTCGCCCTGCTGGTGGACGGTCTGGCCGCGGAGCGGGAACAGGGCATCACCATTGATGTCGCCTACCGCTTCTTCTCCACCGACACCCGCAAGTTCATCGTCGCCGACACCCCTGGCCACGAGCAGTACACCCGCAACATGGTCACCGGCGCCTCGACGGCGGACGCGGCCATCATCCTGATCGATGCGCGCAAGGGCGTGCTGACCCAGACGAGGCGGCACTCCTATCTCGTCTCGCTGCTGGGCATCCGCCACGTGGTCCTGGCCATCAACAAGATGGACCTGGTGGGCTGGAGCCAGGAGGTGTTCGACTCCATCCTGGCCGAGTACCACGACTTCGCCGCCCAGATCGGGATCAAGGACTTCACCGCCATCCCCATGTCGGCCCTGAAGGGCGACAACATCACCGAGCCCAGCGACAAGGCGCCCTGGTACAAGGGCCCGCCCCTGCTGCCGCACCTGGAATCCCTCGATGTCGAGGACGACCTGCGGGAGAAGCCCTTCCGCATGCCGGTCCAGTGGGTGAACCGTCCCGACCTGGACTTCCGCGGCTTCTCCGGCCTGATCGCCACCGGGACCATCTCGCCCGGCGACAAGGTCAAGGTGCTGCCGTCTGGCCGCGAAAGCACCGTGGCGCGCATCGTCACCATGACCGGAGACCTGCCCCGTGCGGTGGCCGGCCAGTCGGTGACCATCACGCTGACCGACGAGATCGACATCAGCCGCGGCGACGTCCTGTCCATCGCCGGCCATCCGCCGGAAGTGGCCGACCAGTTCGAGGCCACCATCGTCTGGATGGATGACGAGGGCATGCTGCCCGGCCGCCCCTATCTGATGAAGATCGGCACGCGCATCGTCGGCGCCAGCATCACCGAGCCCAAGTACAAGGTGAATGTGAACACCCTCGAACAGCTGGCCGCCAAGCGGCTGGAGCTGAACGAGATCGGCGTCTGCAACCTGTCGCTCGACGCCCCCATCGCCTTTGACGCCTACAAGGACAACCACACCCTGGGCGGCTTCATCCTGGTGGACCGGATCTCCAACCGGACCGTGGGCGCCGGCATGCTGCACTTCGCCCTGCGCCGCAGCCAGAACATCCACTGGCAGGCGCTGGACGTCTCCAAGGCCTCCCGCGCCGCGCAGAAGGGCCAGAAGGGCCGCGTGGTCTGGCTCACCGGCCTCTCGGGCGCCGGCAAGTCGACCATCGCCAACCTGGTCGAAAAGCGCATGCAGGCCGACGGCCGCCACACCTATCTGCTGGACGGCGACAATGTCCGCCACGGCCTGAACAAGGACCTGGGCTTCACCGAGGAAGACCGGGTGGAGAACATCCGCCGGGTGGCCGAGGTCTCCAAGCTGATGGTCGATGCGGGCCTGATCGTGCTGGTCTCCTTCATCTCCCCCTTCCGGGCCGAGCGCCGCATGGCTCGCGAGCTGATGGAGGACGGCGAGTTCGTCGAGGTCTATGTCGCCACCCCGCTGGCGGTGGCCGAACAGCGCGACGTCAAGGGCCTCTACGCCAAGGCCCGGGCCGGCGAGCTGAAGAACTTCACCGGCATCGACTCCCCCTACGAGGAGCCGGAACACGCCGAGATCACCGTCGACACCACCACCCTCTCGCCCGAACAGGCGGCCGAGGAAATCGTCGCCTGGCTGGCCAACAACTAGGGTCAGACTGAGCAACACCACGAGACGGGCCGGACGCCGCAGGGCGCCCGGCCCTTTTTCGTTTCGCCAAGGCGATGGCTCAATGGGCGGAAGCGCCGCCTCGTCCGACATCGATCATCGGGATGATGTTCTCGCGGATGAATTCGAGCCTGCTCTTCAGCATCCGCGCGTGCTCTTCTGTCGGGGCGGCGGCGACCGGATAAGCGCCTTCCAGGTCGTCTCCGTCGAGGACGCGATCAGCCCAATCCTCCATGAAGACGCAATAGGTTTCGAGCGCTTCGGCGGCGTTGGGGGAGTCGTCAGTCGCAAAATGGGCGGGCGGCAGGTCGCCGACGATCACCCAAAGCTCGGCATCCTCCTCGTCCCCCCATTGGATCGGCTCTTCGAAGCGAACAAGGAACAGGGCGAGGATGCGGCTCACCCCAAAGGCCAGCAGCATCTCGCCGATGGGCTTCGACCAGGGACGCGTCAGGACATAGTCGCGGGCCTCCGCCTCAAGCTCGGCAAGCTGCGCGTCCTCCTCAGGATCAGGCACGCCCTCGAGCTGAAAGCCTGAAGTGTCGACGGGAGGGTTCATGAGGCGAGACCTGCGGAAACGAAGGATCTCAGATTACGATCGGATCGCCGGGTTTCCAATGGGGATTGATCACCTTTTGTTCGCGCTCAAGCTGCCGCTGCATGTCCTCCTCGCTGGGCCATCCCACCATGTCGCTCGTAAAGTTGTCCCAGTTGTCCGTGCGGATGCGGTTGGAGAGCACCCCGGTGATGGTTGGCAATATTGCGAGGGGACTTAGGGCTCGCGCGACACGCCCCCCGAACGCCCTGGCTATGGCGGCGCGCTTCGCCCAGCGGGAATAGTCCCCATTCGCCTTGTGCTGCGCCACATGAAGGTCCCGGTGTATGGGCTCAATGTTCTCAAGCGTGTTGGTACCACCATCAGCCAGCGCCTTGATGTGGCCGACGTCGTATCGCCTGCCAGTCAAAGGATCTCGCGGCCAAGGGCGGCCCTCACGCTTCTCCCACTGCCTAATGAGGCGCGGGTTCGCAGGATTGCCGACTGGTAAGAAATAGGCTTGCTGTGGTTCCGCGGGATGGAAGGAAGGTCCGCCACCGTGTTGGGAGTCCAACCCGTTGCTAATGCGCCGCCAACCGCCGGTACCGGTTGCAATGTAGAGGCCGTTGTCCACAGCAGGAGTGATCAGGCCCTCCGTCTGCTGCGTGGCTCCGGACTGCCGCCGCGTTTCGAACTGATAGTCTAGCCAGTCTTGGGCTTCGACTTCATCATGTTCTTGCTCAATTTCAGACGAAGTTCTTCGATACCAGTGAGTTAAGGCTTCCCCGCCCAGGCGTGCGGGATCAATGGGGCGGCGCGCCATGCCTGCTCCTTTTCCTAAATTGTCATTGCTGGTACGTGAGCTGCAGCTTGGCCGCGGGTGCCTCTGGCGCAAAAACTCACGCTAGCGAAATTCTGCCAAAGAAACTGGCGCCGTCAAGAACAAAACACGAACCTTTGGAAGCCCGCAGATTTCCGCTTGGCCAACTGTGCCCGGCCCTCTTTCGGTTCAGGCCACGTTCAAGGCTCGCGGACCGCCGGCGTGTCCAGCCCCTCGCTGGCCTTGGCCATCTTCTGATCGAAGGTGACGAAGGCTTCGCAGTCGGCGGCGGCGGCCAGATGCAGGGCGTCGGCGAAATCCATCCCGCCGTCCGCCCATTTCAGCGCGGCGGCCACCCGATCGGGCTCCTGGAGGGTGACATTCGGCAAGCCGGCGAAAGCCCGCAGGGCGGCCAGCACATCGGCCTTTGCCAGGCCATAGGCGCCGCGCAGCACCCACTCGCTCTCGAGAACCACCGTCGTCGGCGCAAGGACCTTGTGGCGTTCGATCAGCGCCCGCGCCCTGGCCGACTGGTCAGGATGGTCGCCAACGAGCAGGCGCACGACGACATTGGTGTCAATCGCCAGCACGTCGGGCGGCCTCCGCAAGCACGGCCTGATCCATCTCCTCGAGCGAGACCGCTACGCCAGGTCGTTTCAAGACGGCGAAGGCGTCGTCCAGGGTCGTCGGTTCGAACAGCGGCGCGCGCCGGAGCAGCAGCCCATCCTCCGTCTCCTCGACCTGCAGGCAGACCCCTGGCGTCCAGTTACGGCGGTCACGCAGGGCCTTGGGCAAAATGACCTGCCCCTTGGTGGACAGCACGGTGGTCAGCGGCTTCGCCATCAAACGACCCTCAGTAAGATGCAAGTAAGATAGATGCGCCCCGATGAGCGGGCAAGCTGTTCGGCGCCATCGCCGGTCGCCTCCCACCTGCGCGCCATCGTCGCGCGACAGGGCGGCTTCACCAGAAATTTAGGCTGGCGGCACCAGGGTCAGACTGACTGTTGATCAACGGACACCCCAGACATGGCTCCACATCGGTTCGGCGCGGGATGGGACCGGTTGCAGCGGCCTGTCTGGTTGTATGATCCGCAGACCGGACAGAAGCCCTACGCCAATCCGGCCGCCCTCTCCCTGTGGGGGGCGGAGAGCCTATCGGCCCTGGCCGACCGCGATTTCTCGGCCCAATCGCCGGCCATGAAGACCCGTATCCAACGGCTTGTGGAGCAGACCGCCCAGGGCCAGACGGTGCGCGAGCGATGGGCGTTCTTTCCGCACGGCCAGCCGGTCACGGCCCAGGCGGTCGTATCGAGGTTCGTCGATGATGACGGCCAGGCGCTGCTGCTGTTTGAAGCCACACTTGAAGACGTGCCTGCGGAGGAACGGCGCGCCGCCGAGGCCCTGCGCCACGCCTCCACCCTGATCAGTCTGTTCGACATCGACGGAACCAGGCTCTTTTCCAATCCTGCCGCCTTCGGCGCCTATGGCGAGATGGAAGGCGACTTCACCGGCCGGTTCGCTGCTCAGGCGGAGGGCCAGGCCATGTTGGCCGCCGCCGCCGAGGGCGCGGTTTCAGGGCTGCGCGCGGTGACCACCCGCGCAGGTCCGCGCCGGCACCACATGGGCGCCCGGCCCGTGCCAGACTCGGTCACAGGCCGCACCTGCATTCTGCTGGACGAACAGGATGTGACGCCTCGGGTGGAGGCTGAAATGGCCAGGAGTGCGGCCGAACAGAAGGCCAGCATGGCCGAGGCCCGGCAGCAGTTCCTGACCGAGATGTCCCATGAGCTCCGCACGCCCCTGAACGCCGTGATCGGCTTCTCCCGGCTGCTGGCGGACGCCCCCCTGCCAGAGGCCGCGACGGATCAGGCCCTGCGAATCCACGCCGCCGGCCTCGGCCTGCTGGAGGTGGTCAATCAGATGATCGCCGCCCCCCTGGGACAACCAGCCCAACCCTTGCCGCCCCCGTCGGCCTTCGCCGACGTCCGTGAAGGCGGCGTCGATGAGCGACCGTCCCCTGACGGTGAGGCCAGGCTGCGCGCCCTCTATGTGGACGACAACGAGAGCAACCGCACCCTGGTCCAGGCCATGTTCGCCACTACGGGGTTCATCTGCGAGACGGCGGTTGATGGCCGCGCGGGCGTCGAGGCGGCGAAGTCCGGGGATTGGGACGTCATCCTGATGGACATTCAGATGCCGGTGATGGACGGGGTCACGGCGACGCGGATGATCCGGGCGCTGGAGGGGGCTGCGGCCTCCACCCCCATCATCGCCCTGACCGCCAACACCCTGCCCGACCAGATCCAGACCTATGTCGAGGCGGGAATGGACGATTGCGTCGCCAAGCCGATCAACATGGTCGAACTGCTGACCAAGGTCTCACACTGGGCGCAAGGGTGCTGGCGCGAGACGGCCTTGGCGGGTCCGACCGTCACGGCCTCCTGATCCGGCGGCTTCAGCCCCTGACCTCCCACGCCTCCGTGTCGTGGTCGGGGTGCTGGTAGGACACGATGCCCGCCAGGTAGACCGCCGCCTTGGGCTCCTCCACGGGGTGGACGGGCAGGTTCGCAAGGTCGCCGAACTCAGCGACCTGCGCGGGCGAGGCCAGTTGCTCGGTGAACCGGGCCTCGGCCGGTTGATCAAGGGCGCCGACGGCCAGGCTGACATGGCGGTCGCCATATTCGAAGGTCAGCGGCGTGCCGCAGTCGCTACAGAAGCCGCGGCGGACCTGGTTTGAGCTCTGGAAGCGCTTGGGCTCGCCACGGGTCCAGACCAGGGCCTCGAACGGGGCGCCCACGAACGGGCCAAACAGGCCGCCCATCGCTTTCTGACACATGCGGCAATGGCAGATGGAGGCCTCGCCCAGCTCACCGTCCACCCGGAACCGCACGGCCCCGCACTGGCATCCGCCGGTCATGGTCATCGCCCTGCCTCCGTCATGAGGGTTCATGACGCGATGGTGGCATGCCCGCACCGGGCGTCAACGACCAGCCACCGCCTCGCTTGCGCCGTGATCGCGACGGATATGGCGGGGTCGTGCGTGACAGCTTCATGGGCGGTCTCCCCGCCGCCCGGGTCAGCATCAGGATTTAAGTGCTTTGCGTCTGCCTCCCCGTCGTCGTCCCCCCGCCCGTCTGCGCGCCAGCCTGCTGGCCGGCGCGGCCCTCGCCAGCCTGTCCTCCGCCGCCCTCGCCCAGGAGGTGGACGACTACGACTACGGCGATGTCGAGGTGCAGGAACTGGTGGTCAGCGGCGCGCGGCCGGCTGGCTCGGTGATCGGCGATATCACCCCGGAACTCACCCTCTCGCCCCAGGAAATCCGCGCCTATGGGGCGGCCAGCGTCACCGAGCTGCTGGAGGCGCTTTCGCCCCAGATCGGCAGCGGCCAGGGCGGCGGGCGGCCGGTCATCCTGATCAATGGCGGCCGCATCTCGGGCTTCTCCGAGATTCGCGACCTGCCCACCGAGGCCATCGCCCGGGTGGAGATCCTGCCCGAGGAGCTGTCCCTGAAGTACGGCTATCCGGCCGAGCAGAAGGTGGTGAACATGGTGCTGCGGCCCCGGTTCCGCGTCACCCTCGCCGAGGGGTCAGTCAAGACGCCCACCCAGGCCGGCGGCGGCGAGACCCTGGGCGTCCACGGCGCCCGGCTGGACATCCTGCAGGGCCGGCGCCTGACGGTCGACGCCAAGGCCAACTGGACCGGCGGAATCGAGGAGAGCGACCGGAGCATCACCGGCGGCGAAGGCGCCTTCCGCTCGCTGCAGCCCAGCTCCAGCGATGTGGCTCTGAACGCCGTCTACGCCAAGCCGCTGGAGAATGGCGTCTCCGTCTCGGTCAACGGCCTGTTCGAGGCCAGCGAGAGCGAATCCCGCCAGGGCCTGTCGCCCTTCGGCCCTGAGGCTCAGCTGCGCAACACTGAGCGGCAGACCGCCCGCCTGGCGGCCTCGGCCAATGGCGCCCTGGCCGGCTGGCAGTGGTCGACCACCGGCGAGATCGAGCGCGGCGAGGTCGAGACCGACACCGAGCGGGCCTCGGGCGGACTGGCGTTTCTCGACACCGCCCGCACGGTGACCACCTCAGCCCAGGCCGACCTGGTGCTGAACCGGTCCTTCGGGGAATTGCCCGCCGGCCAGATCAGCACCGCGCTCACCGCACGGGCCTCGGCCACCGAACTGGAGAGCGAGGCAGTCCGCCTGGGCGCCTTTCAGGCCAGCGATCTGTCGCGGACCGTGGGCGAGCTGCGCGGCAATTTCGACATTCCGCTGACCCGGGACGGCGAAGGGCTCGGCGAGCATCTCGGCCGGCTGTCGGCCAATCTGAACCTGGGCGTCGAGCACGTCTCCGACTTCGGCGCCCTGGAGACCTGGGGCTATGGCCTGAACTGGCGGCCGACCTCAGACCTGCGCCTGCTGGGCTCCTTCAGCCGCAGCGGCGAGGCGCCGACCATGAACCAGCTGGGGGACCCCGTGACGGTCACCACCGGGGTTCGGGTCTTCGACCTGACCCGCGGCGAGACCGCCGAGGTCGCCCGCACCACCGGGGGCCGGGCGACCCTGGACGCCGGCCAGAAGGACGTCTTCAAGCTCGGCGCCACCTGGCAGCCCCTGGACGACGTCAATCTGCGAGTCCAGGCCAACTATGTCTCCAGCCGCACCCACGACGCCATCGTCGCCTTCCCCTCGGCCTCGACCCAGGTGGAGGCGGCCTTCCCCGACCGCTTCACCCGCGACGCGTCGGGGGCGCTGACCGCCATCGATGCGCGGCCGGTCAACTTCGCGCTTCAGGCGCGGGACGAGGTGCGATGGGGCCTGACCTATTCCCGCCAGATCGGCTCTGAACCCACGGCCGATGAGCGGGCCGAGATGCGCCGTCGGTTCGAAGCTGCCCGCCCAGCCGCGGCTCCCGCTACCCAGGCGCAGGCGCCCGCCGAGGGCGGCGCGCAGAGGACGACAGAAGGCCGGCCAGCGGGCGAAGGTCCGCCCGACGGGCCGCCCCCTGGCGAGGGTCCGCCCCCCTCAGCCGCCCCCGGCGGCGGCCCGCCCATGGCCGGGCGAGGCCCCGGTGGTCCCGGCGGTGGCGGCTTTGGCGGCTTCGGCGGCGGCGGGCCTCGCAGCGGCGTCTTCCAGGTCGGGCTTTATCACACGCTGGCCCTGCGTGATGAGGTGCAGATCGCCCCTGGCCTGCCCAAGCTTGATCTGCTGGACGGCGCGGCCCTCGGCTCCGGCGGTGGCTCTCCCCGCCACCAGATCCAGCTGCAGACCAACTACTCCAAGTCTGGCCTCGGCGTGGCCATGGAGGCCAACTGGCAGAGCGCCACGCGGATCGATGGCGGCGTGACCGGGGATGACCTGAAGTTCTCTGACTTCGCCACGGTCAATCTGCGGCTGTTCGCCGATCCCGGCCGCCAGCGTTGGGCGAGGGACTATCCCTGGATGCGCGGCGCCCGGGCGACCCTGTCGATCGACAACATCTTCGACAGCCGCCAGGAGGTGCGCACCAGCGACGGCGCCATCCCCATCACCTATCAGCCCGACCTGCTCGACCCCGTCGGCCGCACGTTGCGCCTGACCGTGCGCAAGTTGATCTTCTGAAGAGACGAGCGGCCGGCCTCAGCGCCGGCCGCACCCATGCCTTAGAACTCCAGGACGATCTTGCCGAAGTGCTCGCCGCCGGCCATGGCGGCAAACGCCGCCTTGGCCTCCGTCCAGGGGAAGACCTTGTCCACCACCGGCTGGATCTGGTGCAGTTCGATGGCCTTGCACATGGCCTCGAACATGTCGCGGGAGCCGACGAAGACGCCCTGCATCTTCGCCGCATTGCCGATCAGCACGGCCGGATTGATCCCGGCGCCGCCCTGGGCGACCACGCCGATGATGGCGATGTGGCCACCGATGCGGATGGCTTTCAGGCTCTGGTCGATGGTGCCCTGGCCGCCCACCTCCATGATGAAGTCCGCGCCCACCCCGCCGGTCGCCTCGCGCACGGGCTTGGACCATTCCGGGGTCTGGCGGTAGTTCACCAGATGATCGGCGCCCAGCGCCTTCGCCCGGGCCAGCTTCTCGTCGGAGGACGAGGTGATCAGGGCGCGCAGGCCCGCGGCCTTGGCGAACTGCAGGCCGAAGATCGACACCCCGCCGGTGCCCTGCAGCACGACGGTGTCGCCCGGCGACAGATCGGCGTCCTCGAACAGGGCCCGCCAGGCGGTGAGCGCCGCGCACGGCAGGGTCGCCACCTGCTGGTCGGTGAGGAAGTCCGGAACCTTGGACACGCCCTCCTGGCTGAACACCGCCAGCTCGCGGCCCGCGCCGGGGATCGGCGAGCCCAGCGCTGTCATGGCCTTTTCCAGGGTCGGCGGCCCCGACAGCCAGCCCTGGAAGAACAGGGTCGCCACCCGGTCGCCCACCTTGACCCGGGTCACCCCCTCGCCGACCGCCTCGATCATCCCGCAGCCGTCCGAGAACGGGGTCACGGAGCCCCCGGTGGCCGAGCCGCGGCTGTACATGCCGTTGATCATCAGGAGATCGCGGTAGTTCAGGGACACCGCCTTCATCCGCACCAGCACCTCGCCGGGGCCGGGCCTGGGCTCGGGCGCCTGGATGATGGTCAGATGGTCCACGCCCCAGGGGTCGGCGGCTTGCAGTGCGCGCATGGTCTTCATCTCCGCTGTTTTCGCCAGTTTCGTCGGGCGCCCCTGGGGCATTCAAGGCCGCGTGGGCTATATTGGCCCCATGACCCCTCGCCTACTCCTCGCCGGTTTCGGCAGCTTTCCGGCCGCCCCGCTCAATCCGTCGGCCGCCGTCATCGCCACCCTGGCCCGGGAGTCCTGGGCGCCGGAGGGCGCGCAGGTCGACTATCTGACCCTACCGGTTCAGTGGCAGGGGTCTGCCGAGACCATCCTGCGGCAGGTGCAGAGCAGGCCAGTCGACGGCGTGCTGGTGGTGGGCGTAGCGGTGGAGGCGCAGGCCTTTCGCGTCGAAACCCTGGGCCGCAATTGCGCCAGCCGCGAGCGCCCCGACCAGGCCGGCCGGGTCTGGGGTTCGCCCCTCGTGGCCGATACGGGCGAGGACCTGATCGCCGCCACCGCGCCCTGCCAGGCCATGGCCTCGGCTCTGGAGGCCGAGGGCCTGCCCGTCGCCCTGTCCGAGGACGCCGGGGACTATCTGTGCAACTTCACCCTCTACCGGCTGCTGCACGCCAAGGCCGCGCCCCGCGTCGGCTTCCTGCACGTGCCCCAGGCCCGGGAGTGCGCTGAGGCCGCCGCCTTCGAGCTGGCCCAGATCCAGCAGGCGGTCATCGCGGCGGCGAGCGCCTTCTGTATCGAACTCACCCGTCCAGTCGCCGAACCCCATACAGCCTGAGCGCCCCGGCCAGGCCGAGCGCCGACATGCCGGCCATGGCGAAATAGCCATAGGCCCCCACCGCGTCATAGAGGCCGCCTGAGACGATGGTGGCCAGGCCGATCAGCAGACCGCCGGAAAAGGCCGAGTTCATGGTCTGGGCCGATGAGGCGTTGGCCGGGGTCGACAGGCGCTCCACCAGCTGGAGAGAGGCCATGAAGGTGGCCGCAAAGCTCAGGGCGTGCAGGGCCTGGATGGGAAACAGCAGCCAGAGCGGCGGCGATAGGGCCAGCGTCCCCCATCGCACCACCGCCGCCGCCCCGCCGATCACCAGCAGCCGCCGCGGCCCGATGGCGCGCCGCCAGGGCTCCATGAACCACAGGAAGCCGATCTCCACGGCGACCCCGAAGCCCCAGAGCACGCCGGTCAGACTCTCTGGAATGCCTTGCGCCTTCCAGACCAGGGCTGAGAAGCCGTAATAGAAGGCGTGCGCCGACTGGATCAGGCCCACCGAGACCACGGCAAGCATGAAGCCCCCGTCCCGCACCAGCGAGCCGAGGCCCGCCAGGCTTTCCGACAGGGCCGCTCGTCCCCCCTCCTCCCGCACCGGATCAGCCGGCAGCAGGAAGCGGGCGCCGGTAGCCGTCAGAAGAGCGGCCACGACGATCCAGATCAGCACCAGATCGGCAGGGCCCTGCACCAGCAGCACCCCCATCACCACATTGGCCAGGATGAAGGCCGCCGAGCCGATGCCGCGCGGCCAGCCATAGTTGAACCCGTCCCGCCGGGCCCGGGCCAGCACGATCACGTCGGTCAGAGGTGAGACGGTGGAGATGGCCGAGGCGGCGACGAACCAGACGGCGAACCACCACCAGAACCCGAACGGCGCAGCCAGCAGGATGTAGGCCACGGTGGCCAGGGCGGCCATCAGGATCAACGGCGTGCGGCGCAGAGCGAAACTGTCGGCCCAAACCCCGATGGCCGGCGCCGTGATCATCCGGGCCATCATCGGCGCCGACAGGATCAGGCCGATCTCCGCGCCTGACAGGCCATGCCGGGCGAACCAGATGGGGATGTAGGGCGCGCTGGCGCCGGTGCCCACGAAGATGGCCGAATAGAACAGGCCCAGACGCAAGGGCAGCGAGGGCATGGGTCAAGCCTGCGGGGCGGTTGGCGCCTCTCAGGCTCTAATCTGAGTCTAGCGTGACCGGTAGCTGACCGGCCAATAGTCGCTCATCACCCCTTGGCACTCGGACATGAAAGTCTGATGGGCCACGTCGAACCTCTGGCCGGTCCAGACCCACTGCGTCAGGGCGCCACAATCGCCAAGGCCGCGGCCCTTGTCGAAGTTCATCAGGGTCCGGGTCTTGGGGTCATAGCTGATGTTCATCAGCTCGGAGGTCGCCTCGCCGCCGGGATAATCGAGCTCCAGGGCCCGGACGTCGCCGCCCGCCTCATTGGTGAGGAACAGGCGGTAGATGACATTGTAGGCGCCGCGCGAACAGACCATTCCCCAGAAGATCTTGCCCTCACCCAGGCGCGCCACCTCCGGGTCGATCCCCAGGTCGAGGATGTCGTCGTCGCATTCGCGCAGTTGCGCCTGCAGGGCCGGCGGGGGCCGTGCGGGCAGCCGGGTCTGCGTCACAGCCGGCGCCGGCGTGACCACCGGCGGCTGGGGCGCCGCTGGGACGGTGGAAGACGGCCGGGCGCCGCGGGCCACCAGGGCGGTCGTCGTGCCCGCCCGCTTCTGGCGATCATCCATGAAGCGCAGGGCCGCGCTCGATCCGGCCAGGGAGATGGCGGCGGCCGGGTTCTGCCCCTCCATGAGGGACAGGGTTCGTCCATTGGCCAGGACCGACAGCAGGGCCCGGCTCTGAACCGAGGTCAGCTGGCTCATCCGGCGCTCGGGATCATCCTGGATGGGGGTGGCCGCGACCGTGCTCAGCCCTTGGGGCGCAGTTCCGTCCACCACCAGCCGCAGGGCGGCGGCGCGGGTTCCGGCGGTGATCAGGCTGATAACAGGCTCTGCGTCGGGGACGGCCTCACGGCTGACCTTGATCAAGGCGGAGCTGCCGGTCTCCCCCAGTTCGCCAAACCCCATGGCGGTGCAGTTGCGGACATTGTCGCAGACCACGGCCCAGTCCCCGAAGCTGCCGGTGTCGGCCGAGGCGCCGCCGCCAAGGCTCATGGCCAGCGTCGTCACGGCCAGTCCCCACGTCCGTATGCCCATGACCTGTCTCCTTGTCCGACGCACGATTCACTCAAACCCGTGGCGCAGACGATTCCAGCCTCGCGCGCCCACGGGCATACCGTTTACAGCCTACCTTAGGCGCGACCGTCATAACGCAGGAGGACGCCATGGGTGTCGACCGTTTCTGGCTGGGGCTGGCCGCCCTGGGGGGATTTCTCTCGGTGGCCATCGGCGCCTTCGGGGCCCACGCTATCCCAGACCCCCAGGCCAAGGCCTGGATGGACACCGGCGCCACCTATCTGATGGTCCACAGCTTGGCGGTGTTCGCCGCCGCCGTCGTCGCCCGCCAAGGCGGCTGGCTCGCCCGGATCGCGCCGCCCTTCTTCCTCGGCGGTGGGGTCATCTTCTGTGGAACCTTGACCGCCATGGCGCTCGGCGCGCCGCGCATCCTCGGCTCCGTCACCCCGATCGGCGGCCTGATGTTCCTCGTCGGCTGGCTGGTCCTGGCCGTGGCCGCCTTCCGCCTGAAGCCCGCAGCCTAGCTGCGGCCCGGCAGGGCCAGGGTCCGCAGGGCCAACGCCGATCCCGCCAGGGCCAGGGCCATGGCGATACCCATGGGGCCAGGGGTGCCGTCATAGGCCAGGCCCGTCAGGCTGGCGGCCACCGCGCCCACCCCGAAGGAGGCCCCGCCCATCAGGGCCGAGACCGAACCCGAACGGCTGGGGTCGACGCTGAGCGCGCCGGCCATGGTGTTGCCCTGGATGAAGCCATAGGTGGCCAGGATCAGGAACAGCAGCGGCAGGACCGTCCAGCGCTCGCCAAGACCGGTCACCGCCGCCAGGGCGAGCAGGGCGCCGAAGCCCACCGCGATCAGGCTGGCCCGCGCCAGCACCTGGTCGGGGCCGGCGTATTTCAGCAGATAGCGATTGGCCTGGCTGGCGCCGATGACGCCGGCCGCGTTGAGGCCGAACACCCAGCCGAAATTGGCCGGCGAGATGCCATAGACCTCGATTAACAGGACCGGCGAGGCGGCGATATAGGTGAAGAGCGTCGCCCCGTTCAGCGCGCCGGCCAGGGCGTAGCCCACCAGCCGCCGCTGGCGCAGGAGGGCTGCGAAGGCGGAAAACGGGTTCTCGGCGCGGGCCTGAACGGCGGTGGACTCCGAGCGGCTCTCCTCCAGGCGAAACAGGGCGAAGGCGCCGACGATCAGGCCAAAGGCCAGCAGCACCCAGAAGATGGCCCGCCACCCGGCGATCTCCAGGATCAGACCGCCCAGCAGCGGCGCAACAATGGGGGCGATCCCCATGATCAGCATCAGCAGGGACAGCATCCGAGCCGTCTCGGTGTGGTCGAAGCGGTCGCGGACGATCGCGCGGGCCACCACCCCGCCAGCGCATCCGCCCAGCGCCTGGACGAAACGGGCGGCGATCAGCATGTCGGGGCTGGTCGCCAGAGCGCAGGCGATGGTGGCGAGGCCGTAGACGGCGATCCCGGCCAGGATCGGCCCCCGGCGCCCGAAGCGGTCCGAGGCCGGCCCGTAGATGAACTGCCCGATGGCCATACCGGCGAAGAAGGCCGCCACCGTGGCCTGGGTCTGGGCGGCGCTGGCCCCCAGGCTCTGGCCGATCTGCGGCAGGCTCGGCAGGTACATGTCGATGGACATGGGGGCAAAGGCCGTAAGCGCGCCCAAGAGGATGACGAGGCCCCAGGGCGTGGGGGCGGCGGCGACGGCGGTTCTGTCCATGCCCCTATCTAACGGCCACGCCCACCAGGGGAAGGGCGCAAGGCTTGCCTCCTCGCCCATATCCGCCCAAATGCCGGGATCAGACCTGTCCGGAGCACCCCCATGGCGCCTGCCTTGCCTCCTGCCCTCGCCGCCGCCATGCCGCCCGTCCAGACCGCCCAGGTGAACGGGATCGAGATGGCCTATTACGAGGCTGGCCCCAAGGACGGCCCGGCCATCGTGCTCTGCCACGGCTTCCCTGAGACCGCCTTTTCCTGGCGCCACCAGATTCCGGTCCTGGCCGAAGCGGGCTATCACGTCATAGCCCCGGACCAGCGCGGCTATGGTCTGACCTCCGACCCGGACGCCGTGGCCGAGTACGATATGGAGCACCTCACCGCCGATCTGGTCGCCCTGCTCGACCATCTGGGCCTGGAGAAGGCGGTATTCGTCGGCCACGACTGGGGCGGCTTCGTCGTCTGGCAGATGCCCCTGATGCACCGCGAGCGCTGCGCCGGGATCATCGGCCTCAATACCCCCTACCAGCCCCGCTACCGGGCCGAGCCCATCGAGCTGTTCCGGCAGGTCTATGGTCCGGACATGTACATCGTCTGGTTCCAGACCCCTGGCGAGGCCGATCAGGCCCTGGGCTCGGACGTGAACAAGACCATGCGCTTCTTCCTGCGCAAGCCCGCAGCCCTGCGCCAGTCCGGCGAGACCAAGAAGGGCGGCTCCAGCTTCGCCTTCGCCGCGGGCCTGGCGGCCTATGATCCCGCCGCCGATCAGAGCCAGTTCCTGAGCGACGAGGAGATGGCGGTCTATGTGGCCCTGTTCGAGCACAGCGGCTTCACCGGCCCGATCAACTGGTACCGGAACTTCACCCGCAACTGGGAGCGGGGCGCGGACCTGCCGACCCGGATCGATGACCTGCCCTGCCTGATGATCATGGCCGAGAAGGATGCGGTCCTGCCGCCGTCGATGGCCGACAAGATGGGCGACCATATTTCGGACCTGGAGAAGGTGCTGGTGACCGACTCCGGGCACTGGACGCAGCAGGAGCAGCCGCAAGCCGTGAACCGCTACATCCTCGACTGGATGCGGCGGCGTTTCCCGGCGTAAATGCGCAGATGGATCGTCCCTCCCCCTTCACCGCCGTCTCATCGCCTGCCCAGCGTCGTGGGCTGTTCCCCGAGAACGAACCCTTCGCCCATGGCTGGCTCGCCACCGAGAGCGAGCACGAGGTCTATTACGAGGAGTGCGGCGCCCCCGACGGCAAGCCCTGCCTCATCCTGCACGGCGGTCCAGGCGGGGCGATCAACCCGACCATGCGGCGGTTCTTCGATCCCTCGAAATGGCGGATGGCCCTGTTCGACCAGCGCGGCTGCGGGCGCTCTCACCCCAACGCCCGGCTGGAGCACAACACCACCTGGACCCTGATCGCCGATATCGAGCGGCTTCGGGTCAAGCTGGGGGTCGAGAAGTGGACCGTGTTCGGCGGCTCCTGGGGGTCGACCCTGGCGCTCGCCTACGCCATCACCCATCCTGACCGGGTCGAGGGGCTGGTCCTGCGCGGGGTCTTCCTGCTCACCGAGAAAGAGCTGCGCTGGTTCTATCAGGACGGGGCCTCCATGCTGTTCCCCGACGCCTGGGCCCATTTCCTGGCGCCGATTCCGGAGGAGGAACGCCACGATCTGATGGGCGCCTATCACCGGCGCCTGACCCATTCCGATCGCCGGGTGCAGGCCGAGGCCGCCACCGCCTGGAGCCAGTGGGAGGGCGACACCATCTCCATCCGCGGGCCGGAGGCGCGGCCATCCAAGTTCAATGAGGTAGACTTCGCCATCGCCTTTGCGCGGATCGAATGCCACTACTTCGTCAATCGCGGCTTCTTCCCGGAAGACGGCTGGATCCTGAAGAATATCGATAAGATCCGCGACATTCCCGGCTGGATCGTCCAGGGCCGCTTCGATGTGGTCACCCCGATGGACGCCGCCTGGCGGCTGAGCCAGGCCTGGCCGGAAGCCAGGCTGGACGTGGTCTGGGACGCCGGTCACGCCTCCACCGAGCCCGGCGTGGTCGACGCCCTGGTCCGGGCGACCGATCAGGCCCTGGCGGGCTAGGGCGCCTCAACGGCAGGGGCTCAGACGAAGGCGCCCTTGCCGCTGGTGACCTCGGTATAGCGGTGCACCCGCACCGACTGGACGAGCCCCCAGCCGATCATCACCGTCAGCATGACCGTGCCGCCATAGGACAGCAGCGGCATGGGCACGCCCACCACCGGCGCCAGGCCCATCACCATCGCCCCATTGATCAGCACATAGAGGGTGAAGGTCGCCGTCACCCCGGCCGCCGCCAGCCGTCCGAAGTGGCTGTGGGCCAGGGAGGCGGTGCGGAGGGCCATGAAGATCACCGCGGCGAACAGGGCCAGCACCAGGGCGCAGCCCAGGAAGCCGAACTCCTCGGCCAGGGTGGCGAAGATGAAGTCCGTATGCTTCTCGGGCAGGAAGTTGAGCTGGCTCTGCGAGCCGAGGCCATAGCCCTTGCCGAAGAAGCCGCCGGAGCCGAGCGCGATCTTGGACTGCAGGATGTGGTAGCCCGACCCTGAGGGATCGCTCTCGGGGTCGAGGAAGGTCATCACCCGCGCCCGCTGATAGTCGTGCAGGACGAACATCACCATGATCGGCACGGCGACGACGAAGGCCACCACCGCCGCCCCGATGATCCGCCAGGACAGACCGGCCAGCACCACCACGGCGGCTCCGGTCAGGGCGATCAGCATGGCCGTGCCCAGGTCCGGCTGATGGGCGACCAGCAGGACCGGCGCAGCGATCATCGCCGCCGGTATGAGCAGCCACCAGGACAGGCGCGCATTCTCGGCCGAAACGCCGTGATAGAAGCGCGCCAGGGCCAGCGCGATCCCCACCTTCATCACCTCAGAGGGCTGGAAGCTCATGAAACCCAGATCCAGCCATCGGGTCGCCCCCATCCGGGTGTCGCCGAAGAACTCCACGGCCACCAGCAACAGCAGACCCAGCCCATAGATGGGATAGGCGAGCGCGAACCAGACGCGCACGTCAAACAGGGCGAGCGCGATCATCAGGGCGAAGCAGAACCCGAAGCGGAACAGGTGTGGCCCGGCCCACGGCTCCCAGGAGCTGCCGGCCACGGAGAACATCATCAGAGCGCCTGTGCCGGCCAGAAGGCAGAGCGCCACGGCGAAGGTCCAGTCGATCTGGGTGAACTTGACCACCAGCCGGTCCCGTTCGCCGGGCCGACGCAGCGCGCTCATGGTCATGTGGGCTCCCCTGGGGGGACGGGGGACGAAGTCATGGGCGGCGGGGCGATCACCGCCCCGTCGGGCGCAATGCCCACCGGCGGCAAGTCGGTGACGTCCGGCAGCGGCATGGGCTGGACGATGCGGGCGCGGATCTCAGGATCCTTCAGCAGGGCCACCCGCATGACCTCGCGGGCCCGGGGGGCCGCGGCGGTCGCCCCGCCGAGGCCGCCATGCTGGATGATCACCGAGATGGCGTATCGCGGCTCATCGATGGGCGCGAAGGCGACATAGAGATTGTGGTCCTTGAGGCCCCAGCGGACGCTGCGGCTGTCGCGGTTGGCCACCCCGTCATAGCTGCGCACCTGGGCCGTGCCGGTCTTGCCGGCCATCATGACGTCGCCAAGCCCAAGCTGGCTCTGGCGATAGGCCGTGCCGCTGCGGTCGTTGGCTACCGAGATCATGCCGGAGCGCACATAGTCCAGGTGCTCCTGGGAAAAGGGCAGGTTCGGCACCTCGTCGCCCGGCGGCATCTCGACCCCGCCCACCGACTTGATCAGCCGCGGATTGAGCTGCTTGCGGCCATTGGCCAGGCGGGCGGTCATCACCGCCAGCTGCAAGCCGTTGGCGGTGATATAGCCCTGGCCGATCCCGTAGCTGACCGAGTCCCCGGGGTGCCAGGTGGGGTCGCGCTTGACCTGGGTCCGCTTCCACTCCGTCGAACCCACGACGCCGGTGCGCTGCCCGGGAATGCCGATGTCGAAAGCCTGGCCAAAGCCCAGCGCCTTGGCCGCCCGGGCGATGTGGTCCGGGCCCATGCGCAGGGCAACCTGATAGAAATAGATGTCGCACGAGTTCTTGATGGCGTCGTGCATGTTCTGGGGGCCATGGCCCCCATGGCGCCAGCAGCGCCAGGTCCGGCCGCCAAAGCGCCAGCCGCCCGAGCAGTTGATCCGCTCCTCGGGGTTGATCCCGGCGCTCAGCGCGGCCAGCGCCGTGGTCATCTTGAAGGTCGAGCCCGGCGGATAGGTGCCGCTCATCGCCTTGTCGAGCAGGGGTCGGCGCTCATAGTCGGCCAGGGCCCGGTACTCGGCGGTGGACAAGCCCCGCACGAAGCGGTTGGCGTCGAAACTGGGCGCCGAGACCATGCACAGCAGGTCGCCGGACCGGCAGTCCATGACCACGATGGCGCCGCTCTCGTCCCCCATCACCTCCAGGGCGCGGTTCTGGATGTCCACATCCAGGGTCAGCTCGACGGTCTTGCCGGGGGCGGCGGGGATGTCACCGTCGGTGTCATTGCGGATTTCCCGGCCGCGGGCGTCCACCTCGACCTTCTTGGCGCCGGTGCGGCCCCGCAGATCGAGGTCGAAGGCCTTTTCGACCCCTTGCCGGCCGATCCGGAAGCCCGGATGCAGCAGGATGGGCTCAGAATTGGGGCCGGTCTCGGTGAGGTCCTCGCGGTTCACCTTGGCCACATAGCCGATGACATGGGCGAAGGCGCCCCCGTGGGGATAGACCCGCACCTCCCCCATATCCGCCGTCACATTGGGCATTTCCGGCGCCCGGACATTGATCGCCGAGAACTGCTCCCAGGTCATGTCTTCCATGACCGACACCGGCGTGCGGTTGGGTGTGCGCTCGAACTCCCGCAGCAGGCGCGCCTGCCTGGCCTCGTCCAGGGGCACGAAGTGGGCCAGGGTCTTCAGGGTCGGGCCCGGCTCATGCTCCCCGTCCTTGACCACCAGCAGGCGGAAGTTCGGACGGTTGGTGGCCAGGATCGCGCCATTGCGGTCGACGATCAGGCCCCGCGGCGGCGGCACCAGGCGGAAGTTGAACTGGTTGGAGGCCGAGAGCTTCTGATAGCGCTGGGCTTCCAGGATCTGCAGGTGCGCCAGACGCCCGCCCAGGGCCAGCAGGCCAACGCCGGCGAAACCGCCCAGCAGGAAGCTGCGGCGGTGGAAGGCCCCCTGCCGTTCGTTGACCTCCGAAAAGAAGATGGACGGCTCGCTCACAGCGCTCGCCCCCTATCGAAACCGCACGTCGGCGTCATCGAATCTGTCGATCAGCCGGTGCGCAAATGGATACAGCAGGATTGTGGCGAGGAATTGCCAGAGCATGGCCAGCAGGTTGGGGGTCGCCCGGGCGTCCAGCTGGGTGATCAGGAACCCCACCATCTGCGCCACCGCGCAGGCCGCGGCGAACCACATCCACATCATCGGCCGGCTCTGGCCCACCATCATGTTCCGGGTCCCCAGCACCGCCCCATAGGCCACCAGCAGGGATAGCGCCCACAGGCCCAGGGGCGCGCCCCAGAAGATGTCCAGGAACAGGCCCATGATCAGCACGCCGAAGGGCGCGACCATGGAGGGTCGGATGATGGCCCAGGCGAAGGCCGGCGCCATGCAGAAGATCGGCTCGGGCAGGCCCCAGCCGAACACCCGCACCGGCAGGCTGAACAGGATGGTTGCGGCCATGCACTGAAGCATCGGCGCGCCGAGCCAGCGCCAGGGATCAAGCCGCGTGGCCGTCAGGCTCAAAAGACCGGCTCCTCGACGGGCGGCGGCGCAGGGGCCGGCGTCGCCGCGGGCTGGTTCGGAGCCGGGCGCGGCGTCGGGGTGGTCTTGGCCGCGGGCGTCTTGGGGGCGGGCGCCTTGGGGGTCGGCGCCTTGGCGACAGGCGCCTTGGCGGGCGGCGGGCGGTTCACGGGGGCCGGCGTGCGACTGGGCGCAGGGGTGGGCGCAGGAGTCGGCGGCGGCGGCGAGGTCACGCCCACGGTCGGCAGGGCGCCGTCGGCCGGCGGCTCGCTGCGAGTGTTCAGCTCGTCCTGGTCGACTAGCTGGGCGAAATCCTCGAACAGCAGGATGCGGACGAAATCGATGGCCCCGGCCTCGGAGCTCAGCACGACGCGCCAGGCGCCGTCGACGCCCTTCACGGCCACCCCGACGGGCAGCCCCCGGGGCATCAGCCCGCCGTCGCCGGAGGTCACGATCCGGTCGCCCGCCTTCACCGGCTCGTAGCCGCGGAGGTATTCGAGCTTGGGATTGGGGCCCCCGTCCCCGGCCAGGATGGCCCGGGCGTTGGTCCGGTCGACCATGACGGGCGTACGCGAGGCGATGTCGGTCAGCAGCAGAACACGGCTGGCGCCGCGGGTGACGCCGACCACCCGGCCCACCAGGCCGTACTCGGTCATCACCGGATTGCCCACCCGCACCTGTCGCTCGCGCCCGGCGTTGGCCAGGCGGGTATTGGCGAAGGGCCCCCGGGAATCGCTGACCACCCTGGCCGACACCATGGGGATCGGCGGGTCGGTCTGCAGGCCCAGCAGGTCGCGATAGCGCTCGTTCAGGTCCCGCAGACCGAGAACCTCCTGGCGCAGCTCGGCCGCCGCCGCCGCCTCGGCGCGGAGCCGGCGGTTCTCGGAGACGGCGAAGAAGTACTGGCTGATCCCATCGGACAGAGCGCCCAGCCAATGGACCGGCGCCGAGACCACGCCTGACACCGGGGCGGCCACGGCGTCGCTGACCTCGCGGGTCACGCCATAGGCCTCGTTGCGCAGGGTCTCCCGGCGGTCGCCCAGCAGCAGGGTCACGGCCACGATGACGGCCACGACCAGGGCCACGCCCGCCGTCCAGACCAGCGGCACCCGAATTTCACCCAGAGGATTGTCCCGGAAGGACACCTAAGATCGTCTCCCCGCCAGAGGCAATTGGGCTGTGGCCTTACGGTCTTTGATTAAGCAAGTCCTAGGCCAGGGTGGATTCCAGAACGCCCTTCATCCACTTGGGATGTTCCAGGACCTTACCGCAACCCAGGGCGACGCAGGACAGGGGATCGTCGGCCACCGTCACCGGCAGGCCGGTGTGGTCGCGGATCTCGGCGTCCAGGCCCCGCAGCAGGGCGCCGCCGCCGGTGAGCATGATGCCCTTGTCGGCGATGTCGGAGGCCAGTTCCGGCGGCGTGGCTTCCAGCGCCATCTTCACCGCGTCGACAATCTGGCCGACAGGCTCGGACAGGGCGTCGGAGGCCTGCTTTTCGCTGATGCGCACTTCGCGCGGCACGCCCTGCATCAGGTCGCGGCCCTTGACCTCGATGGACAGGCCCTCGCCGTCGGCCGGGGCCCGGGCGGTGCCGATTTCCTTCTTGATCCGCTCGGCCGTGGTCTCGCCGATCAGCAGGTTATGGTTGCGGCGCATGTAGGAGATGATCGCCTCGTCCATCTTGTCGCCGCCGACGCGGACCGAGCGCGAATAGACGATGCCAGACAGGGACAGCACGGCCACCTCGGTGGTGCCGCCGCCGATGTCGACCACCATGGAGCCGGTGGGTTCATGGATCGGCAGGCCCGCGCCGATGGCCGCAGCCATGGGCTCGTCGATCAGGCCGACTCGGCGGCCGCCGGCGTTCAGGCAGGAATCGTTGATGGCGCGCCGCTCCACCGCCGTGGCGCCCGACGGCACGCAGACGATGACCTTGGGGTTCACGAAGCCCTTGCGGTTGTGAACCTTGCGGATGAAGTACTTGATCATCTCTTCGGCGACTTCGAAGTCGGCGATGACCCCGTCGCGCATGGGGCGGATGGCCTCCATGTGGCCGGGCGTACGGCCCAGCATCTGCTTGGCCTCAATGCCCACCGCATGGACGACCTTTCGGCCGCCGATATTTCGCAGCGCCACCACGGAGGGTTCGTTCAGCACGATGCCCTTACCCTTCATGTAGATGAGGGTGTTGGCGGTGCCGAGGTCGATGGCGATGTCGTTCGAGATAGCGCCGAAGAGGGACGAGATCATGCAGTGCCCTGATGACTGGGGGGCTTAATGAGCGACTCGGGCGAAATCCGGATCCGTCGCGCGCCGGGGGGCGAACGGGCGGAACAGGCTGTCGCGAGAAGGACTTGTGGTTCGTGTGCCCCGCCCCTTTGTTGATTTCAAGGCTTATTCACCCAAGCCCCTGAGACCGGCGTTCCGCAACCCCGCAGGGACCCCGAAATTCAACTCTCAGGCGATCAGCGCGGGTTCGTGACGCGGGGGGCTCCAGGCGAGCCGAGGGGCGATTCTCCGCCTCCGCGCCGCGCCACCGGCGCGTCGGTCTAGCCCAGGGCCGTCAGAATCACCCCAAGCGCCGTGGCCGCGCCGGCCAGGATCTGGCGCAGGCTCAATTGCTCCTGGAACAGACGACGTCCGGCGGCCGCGGCGATCGGCGCTTCGATGACGCCGACGGCCCGCACCATTCCGGCCGGGGCCAGAGCCAGGGCCGAGAACCAGCACGCCGAGGCCGCCGCTCCGAAGAAGCCGGCGCCCAGGGAAGGCCGCCAGGCCCGCGCCACGGCCCGCAAGGCCTGCGGGCGAGCGATCGCCAGCCAGGCCCCCAGGCACAGCGTCTGCAGGGTCTGGGCGACGCAGACCGCGGCCGTGGCGGCGTAGATCGGATAGTCCGGCTCCAGGGCGAGACCGGCCTGACGATAGCCGTTCAGCGCCACGGCGAAGGCGGCGCCCGAAGCGAGGCCAAGCGCGCTGCCCACCAGGGCTTCGCGGGACGCGACACGCCCCGGCCACGACAGGGCCGCCAGACCCGCCGTGGTCAGGACGACGCCGGCCCAGGCCTGCAGGCCCATCTCATCCCCGAACAACGCCAGCCCCATCAGGGCGGCCAGCGGCAGGGAGGCCTGCTGCATGAAGGTGGCCACAGCGAAGCCGGACCGCTTCATGGCGCCCAGCAGGGCGGCGGTGGCCAGCACCTGGCCCAGGGCCCCGGCGCTGACCGTGACCCAGAACCTGGGCGTCGCGGTAGGGTCTGCCGCAGGAGTCAGCACCGCGACGACGGCGAAGATCGCCAGGGCGAACGGCAGGCCGAACAGGAAGCGGACAAGGGTCGCGCCCCATGGGCCAGCCTCGGCCATGAGGCCGCGCTGCAGGGCGTTGCGCGCCACCTGCAGGGGCGCGGCCGCGATCGTCAGGGCGATCCAGAGCATGGGAAATCAGGGGCGCCGGCGGATGCCGGCGAGCCCCCTAGAACCCGCTGGCGATCGCGTCGGGGGCGGTCTTTTCCTTGCGCGCGAAGAGGTTGTTCAGCGCGTTGACATAGGCCTTGGCCGAGGCCGTCAGGGTGTCGGTGTCGGCGGCCTGGCCCGTGGCGATGCGGCCATCCTCCTCCAGCCGCACCGAGACCTGGGCCTGGGCGTCGGTGCCCTCAGTGACCGCATGCACCTGGAACAGGCGCAGGATGGCGGTGTGCGGCACCACCTCGTGGATGGCGTTGAACACCGCATCCACGGGGCCGTCGCCCGTGGCCGTGGCCGAGCGCTCGACGCCCTCGACCGTCACGGTCAGGTGGGCCTCCTGCGGGCCTTCGGTGCCCGCGATCACCCGCAGCTGCTTGACCTGGATGCGGTCGGCGCCGGAGGCCAGGGCGTCGTCCACCAGGGCTACGATGTCGTCGTCGAAGACGTGCTTCTTCTTGTCGGCCAGGTCCTTGAACCGCTGGAAGGCCTCGTTCAGGGCGTTCTGGCCCAGCTCATAGCCCAGCGCCTTCAGCTTTTCGCGGAAGGCGTGGCGGCCGGAGTGCTTGCCCATGACCAGGTTGGAGCCGCCCTGCCCGACGCTTTCGGGCGTCATGATCTCGTAGGTGCCCCGGTCCTTCAGCATGCCGTCCTGGTGGATGCCGCTCTCATGGGCGAAGGCGTTCTTGCCGACGATGGCCTTGTTGAACTGCACTGGGAAGCCGGTGATGGCCGAGACATAGCGGCTGGCCCGGGTGATGTGCTGGGTCTCGGCGCCGGAGAAATAGGGCAGCCGATCGCCGCGCACCTTCAGCGCCATGACCACTTCTTCCAGGGCCGCATTGCCGGCCCGCTCGCCGATGCCGTTCACCGCGACCTCCACCTGACGCGCCCCGCCCTGCACGCCGGCCAGGCTGTTGGCCACGGCCAGGCCCAGGTCGTTGTGGCAGTGGGTGGACAGGATGATGTTCTCGACGCCGGGGACGTTCTCCACCAGGTCACGGAAGATGGCCTCGTATTCCGACGGGTAGGAATAGCCCACCGTGTCGGGAATGTTCACCGTCTTGGCCCCAGCCTTGATGGCGGCCTCGACGCAGCGGCGCAGGAAGTCCTGTTCGGTGCGGGTGGCGTCCTGGGCCGACCATTCCACGTCGTCGCACAGGTTCCGCGCATGGGTCACCGAGCGGGTGATGGCCTCCAGGATGTCCTCCTGGCTCATCTTCAGAATGTGGTCCCGGTGCGAGGGGCTGGTGGACAGGAAGGTGTGGATGCGGCCGCGCTTGGCCGGGCGGATCGCCTCGGCGCAGCGCTCGATGTCGATGGCCGCGGCCCGCGCCAGGCCGCAGATCGTGCTCTCGGTGACGATCTCGGAGATCTGGCGCACGGCC
Source organism: Caulobacteraceae bacterium UBA3198 (assembly GCA_002363865.1). Classification (GTDB taxonomy): domain Bacteria; phylum Pseudomonadota; class Alphaproteobacteria; order Caulobacterales; family Caulobacteraceae; genus Phenylobacterium. The sequence goes on along the minus strand of DEWY01000005.1, from coordinate 30,211 downwards.
TCGAAGTCGCCGTTCGACGCGATGGGGAAGCCGGCCTCGATGACGTCGACCCGCATCTCCTCGAGGATCTTGGCCAGCTCCAGCTTCTCCTCCAGGGACATGGAGGCGCCGGGCGACTGCTCGCCGTCGCGCATGGTGGTGTCGAAAATGATGACGCGATCGCGTTCAGACGCGGCGTTGGAAGCTTGGGAAGTCATGTCAGGATCTCTTCGCGGGAGCTCATTCTAGGAAGGTCGGGCGGCGGGGTCATCCCCTGAGCGCCCGGCTCCGCGAGGTTTCGCGCAAGCCTACAGGGGCGCCCAGGGGCGGCTAAGCCCCAGCGGAAGGCCAAGAAGCAGGCTGTGGAAACCGTTGGTCATGGGTGTTTTCTACTCAAGAACCGGCTGGACCGCAACGGTCTTGCGCTAAAAGGCCGCCATTGCCCCGCTGACGGCAAGAACCTTGCGTGATTTCAAGCCGAAGGCGCGCCGTCGCCAGCGGCCGCCTCACGGGACTTGAGCCACTTGCGGGCGAACCAGCCCATTAATATCCAGCCTGCCGCGATCGCGCCGAGCAGGGCGATGTGGCCCGCCCCTCCCCCGCGCATGGCCTGGGCGATGGTGTTGCCGGCAAACGCCGTCACGCCGATCTTGGGGATAATGCCGAGCGCGGTTCCGGCGGCGAAGTGGGTCAGGCGCATCGGCGTGACGCCGGCGGCCATGTTGACGACGATAAAAGGGGCCGAGGGCACCAGCCGCACGATCAGGCTGGCCCAGAAGCCATTGCGCCCCACCAGCCGCATGAACTGGCGAACCCCTTCGCCGGCGAACGCGTCCAGGGTCCGCGCCCCAGCCAGCCGGCCGAGGTAAAAGCCCACCAGGGCCGAGACCATGGTGCCGATCCAGCTATAGGCGAATCCGGTCCAGGCGCCGAAGGCGACCACGGCGGCGGCGATCAGCACGAACTGCGGCACGCCGACAAAGGCCAGGATGGCGAAGGCCGCCACGGCGCTCGGCAGAGCCCAGGGACTGTGGGCGGCCATGCCCAGCCAGTGCTCGACGGTGGCTTCGCCGTTGAAGCCGAGCACCTGGGCCCCGAACAGGAAGACGAGACCCACCCCGCCGAACAGCACGAAGGAGACCGCCACGCCCCGCCAGGCGCGCGCGTCCATATTGGTCACGAAGCTGATCAGGCGGCGCATGGCGCACGCCTCGCCGATCCGGCCGCGCGGGTCAAGCCAGGGGCGCCTGGCCCGCCATGGCGATCAGGGGCAGCGGCTGAGCGGCGGCGGATCGTCGAAGGGGCCGCCGCGCACCCTCATGGTCCGTCCATCGGCGCTGAGGCTGAGATTGAGGCGGTGAGCCTGGGGCGGCGCCTGGGCGGTGCAGGTGGCGGCGATCTCATAGCCGTCGTCCAGGGCTGCGACGCCCTCGAAGCCGCAGGTCACCTCGCCCGCCGTGCTCAGGCCGTCGCGCTGGAATACCCAGGCGCCGTCGGCGCAGAGATCAGGCGTCGCCGCCCACCGGCCCACATAGGCCGGCGCGGCGGCTTGGGGCGGCACGTTCGAGGGCGCAGCCACAGGCTTCGGCGCCGCGGCGGGCTCTTCGGCTCCACATGCGGCAATGTATGCGGTCAGGGCGAGCATCAGGACAGGTCGGATCATGGGGCCCCCTTCTGTGGCTCCGGTGCAAACGGACCAGCCTAACTGACGTTCCGACGCCGGGCGGGTTTGCGGCGCAGGGGCCTTCAAGTTAAACCCCGCACTCCTTCCCCACCCGCTCCAAAGGGAGTCTGCGCCCATGTCGCTGCAATCGTCCACGCTCGCCCGCGTCAAGCCGTCCGCCACCATGGCGACCGACCAGAAGGCGCGTGAACTGAAAGCCCAGGGCCGCGACATCATTAGCCTCGGGGCGGGAGAGCCCGACTTCGACACGCCGCAGAACATCAAGGACGCGGCCATCAAGGCCATTCAAGACGGCAAGACCAAGTACACCACCGTCGACGGGGTGCCTGAGCTGAAGGAGGCCATCGTCGCCAAGTTCGCCCGCGAGAACGGCCTGACCTACAAGACCAGCCAGGTGAACGTCTCGCCCGGCGGTAAGCCGGTGATCTTCAACGCCATGATGGCGACCCTGAACCCCGGCGACGAGGTGGTGATCCCGACCCCCTACTGGGTCAGCTATCCCGACATGGTGCTGCTGGCCGGCGGCACGCCGGTGTTCGCGCCCACCACCGCCGAGAGCGGCTTCAAGCTGCGCCCTGAGGACCTGGACAAGGCGATCACAGCCAAGACCCGCTGGGTCTTCCTCAACTCGCCCTCCAACCCGTCGGGCGCGGCCTATACCCGGGCCGAGCTGAAGGCCCTGGCCGACGTGCTGATGCGTCACCCCGATGTGTGGATTCTCACCGACGACATGTACGAGCACCTGCTGTTCGATGACATGGAGTTTGTGACCATCGCCCAGGTGGAGCCCGGCCTCTATGACCGCACGCTCACCATGAACGGGGTTTCCAAGGCCTACGCCATGACCGGCTGGCGGATCGGCTACGCCGCCGGGCCTGAGCCGCTGATCAAGCTGATGGCCAAGGTGATGAGCCAGTCCACCTCCAACCCCTGCTCGATCTCGCAGTGGGCGGCGGTGGAGGCCCTGAGCGGGCCGCAGGACTTCATCAAGCCCAACGCCAAGCTGTTCCAGGGCCGTCGCGATCTGGTGGTTTCGATGCTGAACCAGGCCTCTGGCCTGAAGTGCCCGACGCCGGAGGGCGCCTTCTATGTCTATCCGTCCTGTGAAGGCCTGATCGGCAAGACCGCCCCCAGCGGCAATGTCATCGGCTCGGATAAGGACTTCGCCAACGAGTTGCTGGAGGCCGAGGGCGTTGCGGTGGTGTTTGGCGAGGCGTTTGGCCTGTCGCCCTTCTTCCGCATTTCCTACGCCACCAGCAATGCGGTGCTGGAGGACGCCTGCGGCCGCATCCAGCGCTTCTGCGCGTCGGTGAAATAGGACGTCGGCCCCTCCAGCGATGGAGGGGCCGTCATCTTCCGGCCCTTAGGCCTTTTCGCGCCAGGACGACTTGGCGGCGTCCTTCGTCAAGTTGAGGCAGACCTTGTCGTCGGCGATCCGGTCGACCCAGGTCATCGGGATCATGTGGTGCTTTAGGCCAGCCCCCATGTCGAACTTGGCAAGTTCGATCTCGGTGTCGAGGACATGGTCGACCCGACCGACATGACCGCCGTCCGAGCCGACGACTTCCATGTGTTCCTTGATTTCAGAGGCTTGGATCATGGGTGGTCTCCTTTGTGAATCTGGAGACCAGGGAACGGCTCAACCCGCCTGCAGGTTCACGTCGCCGCGCCGACCGAGAGCATCTCGCCCCCAAGTTGAGCCGGCAGGTCGAAACTGATCGTGCAGCAGACGCCCGTGGGGGCGAAGTCGAGATCCACCCGCCCGTCCAGCTGATGAGCAAGGCCGCCGACGATCAGCCGCGTGCCAAATCCCCGCCGGCTGGGCGGGACGACTGGCGGTCCGTCCACCTCCCGCCAGCGCAGGGTCAGGCGTTCGTCGCCGGTCCCCTGCTCGGCCAGCGACCAGTCGAGCAGGATCCGCCCCTTGGGATCAGATAGCGCCCCGTACTTGACCGCATTGGTGGTCAGCTCGTGCAACGCCATGCCCAGGGCGACGGCGGTGTTGGGCGCCAGCCAGACGGCGGGGCCCTGCAGATCGATCCGCTCCGCGCCCGGGTCGCAATAGGGACGCAACTCGGTCAGGGCCAGCTCGGCCAGATTGGCGCCGCGCCAGCCGTCCCGGGTGAGCAGATTATGAGCCTGGGACAGGGCGATCAGCCGGTTCTCGAAATTGCCCCGGACGCTCTCCACGTCGCTGGCCTCGCGCAGGCTCTGGGCGGCGATGGATTGGACGGTGGCGAGCGTGTTCTTTACCCGGTGGTTCAGCTCGTCGAGCAGCAGCTTCTGGCGGGCCTCAATAGCCTTGCGGGCGGCCACTTCCCGCTCAGCGGCCATCCGCGCCATGCCCTGACGCCAGGTCGCCGCGGCCACCAGCACCGTCGCCAGGCAGCCGCCTAAGACAAAGACCCAGACCAGCTGCCGCGCCGTACTGGCCACATAGTCGGGCCCGGCGCGGTAGACCACGTTCCAGTTGCCGCCGGCGACCTCGACCTGACGGACCTCCAGAGGGCCGACGTCCACCCAACCCGCCCCCGGATCTGAGCGGAACAGCAGGTTCTCCGACCGGATGGGGCCATGATAGACGGCGTATCTGTAGGGACGGTGCGAAATGGCGGCGAAGACCGCCTGCAGCAGATCCCCGGCGCGGAACGGCGCATAGACGTAGCCGATCAGCGCCTGACGTCGGGCCTCCAGGGTCTGCGGCACGCGTCCCCCAGCATAGACTGGCTCATAGATGAGAAATCCAGCCTGAGCCGCCTCGTCGATTTCCTGAACCAGGCGGACCTTGCCCGACATGGCCGCCTGGCCGGTGTCGCGGGCCCGGGCCATGGCTTCCCGGCGCACCGGCTCGGCATACATGTCAAAGCCCAGGGCGGCGCGATTGCGTTCGTCCTCGGGCTCCAGGAACAGGATCGCATGGCGCTCGTCGGCGCCGCCGGCCAGCGGTGGCTGGAGGGTGAAGTCGGGACGGCCACCGGCGCGCATATCCGCCTGCAGCGTCTCGGCGCGGCCCTCTGGGATGCGGGCCGAAAACCCGATGCCCTGGATGCCCGGATAGCGCCTCGTCAGCTCCACCCGCTGGGCGAAGCTCTGGAACTCTTCATGATCGACCCGGTCGCTGGCGGCGAACAGGCCAGCGCTGGCCTGCAGCACCGCCACATAGGTGGCCAGCCGGTCAGCGATCGCGCCGTTGGCCTGATCGACCAGGGAGTCGAACCGCTGATGTTCTCGGGCCTCGGCCAGGCGCTCGATCACCAGTCCGCCGGCGACCGTGGCCGCCAGGCCAAGCACCAGGATCAGGACCGGAAGGCCGGGAACCTTGCCCCAAATCTGCGCCCAGGGCGCCCTAGGTGTCGTCTTGGCCAAGTCAGGCCCCTCGTTTCGCCTATCCTGAGTGCCCTATTCCCCGATAGCTGTCGAGAACAGGGCCTGGCGCCGCTTGCCCGACGTCAGCGACAGGCGCAGAATTTCGCCACCGATGGAAAGGGTCCCCATGGGCGAGATCGTCAATCTGAACAAGGTCCGTAAGGCGCGCGCCAAGGCTGCCGCGAGCGATCAGGCCAAGGTCAATCGAGCCAGCCATGGCCGCACCAAGGGCCAGACCCTGGCCGAGCAGCTGGAAGCCGAACGCCAGCGCCGCAAGCTCGACCAGTCCCGCCGCGACGAGGACTAGGTCTTAGGCGCCTCGTCCCGCGCCTCGGGCGGAATGGCGTCATAGATGGTGGGCGGGGTGATGTTCAGCCGCCGCCGGGCCGCATCCAGGGGTTCGGCCATCAGGGCCTCATAGTCCTCCCCCAGCAACCACGCCGCCGCCTTGCCCCGCTGGTAGCCCTGCCAGATCGCCCGGGCGTAGGGGTACTTCGCCTTGCGGCCCCGCAAGGCGCCGCCCACCGCGATCAGCGCCCAGCCGAGCCCGCGGGTCTGGGCATAGGAAAACGCCACCAGACAGCCCTCCCCCAGGCCGTCGCGGTGATAGCCGCTCAGCACATGCCAGATGTCGTGCACGTCCCGGGTGCGACGGCCAAACCAGGCATAGGGATGCATCACCTCGATGGGCTTGGCGCCCTGGCGGCTGATCTGCGCCAGGCCCTCGGCCGAGAGCTGTTCGCTGCGGATGAAGTCGCGATAGGCGTGGCCGACCGAGCCCTCAGGCAGGCTGTCGAGCCAGGCGTCGTCCATAAGCCGGGATTCAAGCTCGACTCGCTCATAGGCGATGCGCCCGCCCTGCGGGGTTTCCAGCAGCCGCTGATAGCCCCAGGCCGAGGCGCCGCCGTTCAGGGCGCGCATGATCTCGAAGACCTGGACGGTATCCTCCTTGTCCGCCAGCAGCTTGCGGAGGGCTTTGAAGGCCGCCCCCCATTGCAGCCGCGGCCTGGGCAGACGCTGCGGGGTCGGCGCCCGGGCGGTGCGTGGCGCGAAGCTGTCATTGGCGAGGCTCATAGGGGTCTCCCGTCGCAGGCGGCCAAGATGACGCCAGTGTCAGTTTCGATCAATGACCCGCGAACCTTGCCGCGGCATTTCCCCTGCGCAAGAAAGGCCTATGGCGCGTCTGAAGAAGAAATCGATCCTGCTGGCCGGCCACGCCACCTCAGTGGCGCTGGAGCCCGCCTTCTGGGCGGCGTTGGCGGACGTGGCTGCAAATCGCAACCTGAGCCTGGCCGCCCTGGTCACAGAGATCGACCTGGCCCGCGGCGATCAGGGCCTGGCCTCGGCCTGCCGTCTGGCCGTCCTGGACCACCTGATCGCCCGGCAGCAACACTGAGGCCCGCGCGGGGTGCGATCAATCCGTTGGGCAGCCGGGTGTGGTCGGATCTGGCCGCACGGCGCCTGGCCGCGCGGGTCCCAGCAAAGGTCGCCCGGGCATGGCGCCCGTCAGCGCGCCGGCGCGGATCACGGGCGCGCCGTTGATGACCACATGGCGGATGCCCACCGCATACTGGTGCGGGTCTTCGAAGGTCGCCTTGTCGGCGATGGTGTCAGCGTCGAAGACGGTGATGTCGGCGAAGGCCCCCTCGACCAGCCGCCCGCGCTCGGTCTGGCCAACCTGGTCGGCGGCGAGCGAGGTCATGCGGCGCACCGCATCCTCGAGCGTCAGGACCTTCTGTTCGCGGACATAGCGGGCGAGCACCCGAGGGAAGGCGCCATAGGTGCGGGGATGCGGGAAACCATCGCCGAAGCCCACCGGGTCGCCATCCGTCTCGATCATGGCCAGGGGGTGCTGCAGGATGCGCACAACATCGGCCTCGTCCATCACGTGATAGATGGCGGTGAACCCGCCCTTGAGCTGCAGCTCAATCAGCAGCTGGATCGCCTCCTTCGGCGTGCCGGCCAGGCCGCGATCTCTGGCGAGGTCGGCCAGGGTCTGGCCGTTGTAGGCAGGATCGGCGGGCAGGCTGCGGAACTGCAGGCGCGTCAGATCCGCCCCGCCCCGCTGGACCATCAGGATTCGCATCATCTCGGCCTCAACCCGGGCCCGGATCTCCGGGTCGTCCATCCGGACCTTGAACCCTTCGGGGCCGCCGGCCAGGGCCCAGGCCGGGAACATGACCGCCGAGGATGAGCTGGAGGCGGCATAGGGATAGAGGTCATGGGTGATGTCGAGACCCCGGGCGCGGGCCGCGTCGATCATGGCCAGGGTCTTGACGCTCCAGCCCCACTGGGTGGAGCCCATGGCCTTGTGGTGGTTGATCTGGCCGGGCAGACCGGCCTTGTCGGCGACCTCGATCACCTCGGCCACGGAGTCCAGTACGCCGGCGCCTTCGTCGCGCATGTGCGAGACATAGATCCCGCCCCAGCAGGCGGCGACCTTGGCCATGGCGATCACCTCGTCGGGCTTGGCGTAGTTGGCCGGCACATAGACGAGGCCGGTGGACATCCCCAGAGCCCCGTCAGCCATGGTGTCGGCGATGATCTTCTGCATCTCCGCCAGCTCGGTCGGATTCGGCGCCCGGTTCTCCATGCCCAGCACCTTGGTGCGCGCAAAACTATGGCCAGCGAAGAAGCCGACATTGGGGGCGATCTTGAGCGCTTCGATATAGGGCTTCAGCGGATAGGGCTGCGGCCCGCTGTGCAGGCTGGCGATGATGCTGGTGATGCCCTGGCGCACGAAGTTTTCGGCCAGCGGATAGTCGTGGATGTTGTCGGCGATGTGGGCGTGGTTGTCGATGAAGCCCGGCGCCACGATCACGCCGCGGGCGTCCAGCACCGCATCGCCGTCCTTCGCCTCAAGCCCGTCATGGGCGATCTTCACGATCCGGTCGCCCTTGATGGCCACGTCGGCGCGATAGGCAGGCTTGCCCGTACCATCCACCACCTGGCCGCCCAGGATGATCAGGTTGAACTCGGCGGCTTCGACGGCGCCGGCGCCCAGGAGCGCGGAAGCGAGCAGCAGGGCTTTCAAGGTCGCGCGGCGCATGAGCGGGCTCCTGGACTGAAGGACTGGCGAAGAGGTTCAGGCTGGCGCCGCCTGTGGGGGTGACTGCGCCAGCCCTGGCCGGCGCGGCTAGCGGCCGCGCAGGATGACCCGGCCATGGCGCTCAGGGGTGACCTCACCCTCGGCCAGGGCCGCCTTGCCGTTGACGAAGACGTAGTCCATGCCGACCGAATAGGCGTGCGGCTTGGGATAGGTGGCCACGTCACGCACAGTCTCCGGATCGAAGACCAGCACGTCGGCATAGTAGCCGGGCTTGATCAGCCCCCGGTCTGGAATGGCGAACACCTGCGCCGGCAGGCCGCTGGACGAGTGGATGGCCTGGGCCATGCTGATCGCCTGGCGATCCATCACATAGCGCCGCAGCTTGCGGGGATAGGCGCCATAGGCTCGAGGATGCTCGGCGCCCTCGCCGAAGGTCACCAGGGCGCCGTCCGATGAGGTCATCATCCAGGGCTGCTTCATCAGCAGCTCCAGATCATCCTCATTCATGTTGAACGAGACGATGCCGGCCCCGCCCTTGATCAGCAGGTCGATGGCGGTGTCCAGCGGGTCCTTCAGGTCCCGCCGCGCGATCTCGTCGAGGCGCATCCCCTCCAGGGAGGGATCGGCGCTGTAGCTTGAGATCATGATGGCGTTGGCGCCGGCCCGGCGGGCCAGGTTCTCGACCATACCCTCGCGGATCAGGGCCCGCTGTTCGGGGTTCTGCAGGCGCTTGGCCAAAGCCTCGCGGCCGCCTTCCTGCGCCCAGCCGGGGATCAGGGCCGCCGACAAGCCCGTGCTGGAGGCGGCGTAGGGGTACTGGTCGGCCCAGATGGACAGGCCCTCGGCCCGGGCCGCCTCGATCATCTTGATCGCGTCGTCAGACTGGCCCCAGACCGTGGGGCCCAGCATCTTCATATGGCTGACCACGCCGGTGACGCCGGTCTGGCGGGAGACCTCGATCAGCTCGGCCACCGAGGCCAGCACGCCGATGTCATAGCTGGACTCGTCGCGGATATGGCTGGTGTGGAAGGCGTTCGGGAACTCGGCGGCCACCTTGGCCAGGGCGACGATCTCGGCGGTGTCGGAGTACTTGCCCGGCACATAGAAGGGGCCGCTGGACATGCCCAGCGCGCCGAAGGTCATGGCCTCGCGCACCAGGCCCTGCATCCGCGCCAGCTCGGCGGCCGTGGGCTTGCGGTTCTCCAGGCCCATGACCTCGCGCCGCACACCGTTGTGGCCGATCATCGGGATGACGTTGACGCCGGGCTTGTTGGCCTCAATCGCCGCCACCTGCGGGCGCAGATCAGCCGGGCCGCCGCCGTCCGGATTGATCATCGCCGTGGTGATCCCCTGGGTGAGGACCGAGATGGCCGGCGCCAGTTCCGGCGTCTCGATGCCCGGGGCGGCGTGGGAATGGGTGTCGATGAAGCCCGGCGAGACATACTTGCCCGTCGCGTCGACCACGGTGGCGGCGGTGGCGGTCGCCGGAGTTTCGCCGACCTCGACGATGCGGTCGCCCTTGATCGCCACATCGGCGGCGCGGCCCTCCGCGCCCGTGCCGTCGAACAGCAGGCCGCCGCGGATCAGCACATCATAGTCCTGCGCCTGGGCGTGTCCGGCCCCCGCGAGGAGCCCGATGGCGAGACCCGCCGCCATCAGCCGGCGTCGAAGGGAATGGGTCTGGTTCGTCATCATGACTCCTCGTCCTGACCCGTCGGCCTCGGGGACCACGCGTCCTGGCAATATTGACACAAGGCATGCACGAATCTGTTCGCACATCCAGCGGGGTGACGAATGTCTGTCCCCGAAGTCTTCGCAGCCTGTCAGGGGCGCGAGTCTAGTGTCAATCAAGTCGGCCCTTCTGAATATTGCGCCATCAATAGCCTGACGACATGGCGGCCGCCCATTAGGCCAACCCCGCGCCCGCAGGGCGTTTGGAGCCACTCAGGACCGGGGCTGGGCGTCCGAATGCCCGCGCTCAGCCGTTCCGCCGGCTCGGACCTGTCGAAAATGGAAGGTGTCAAAACCGAGGCGGCGCAAGGCCTGGCGTAGCGGCGCCCCCCGTCGAGGCCGCTCCACCCATGGCTGAGGGTTATGGGCGGCGCAATATTCCGAAGGGGAGCTGGCGTTGACACCCGCGCGGGGGGCCGACAACCTCATATCGAATACGGACGCAGATCGTCGCTATTCCGGGGATGCACAATAAACCGGGCGGCGAAAAGAACAATCTGCTTATCGTCAATTCCGAGGGGGTTAGTCATGTCAAGAAATGTTCAAATGCGCGCTGCGCAGACTCAGGGCTGGAAATCTGCCCAGAAATTGGGCCTCGCCAGCGGGGCGTCCCTGATCGCCCTGGTTATTGGCGCGACCGCCGCCAGCTCCGCCCAGGCCCAGACGGCGCCGGCGAGCGTCGAGGAAGTGGTCGTCACCGGCACCCGCGTCGTCCGCGACGGCTATCAGGCCCCGACCCCGCTGACCGTGATCAGCGAAACCGAGATCCTCGCCGCGGCCCCCTCCAACGTCGCCGACTTCGTCAACGACATCCCCTCCATCGTCGGCAGCGCTACGCCGCAGACCTCCAACGCCTCGATCAGCTCGGGCACGGCGGGCGTCAACGCCCTCAACCTTCGCGGCCTGGGCGCCACCCGCACCCTGGTGCTGCTGAACGGCCAGCGATCGGTGGGCTCCACCATCACCGGGGCGGTGGACGTCAACACCTTCCCTCAGGGCCTGATCAGCGGCGTCCAGATCGTCACCGGCGGCGCCTCGGCGGCCTATGGCTCCGACGCCGTCAGCGGCGTGGTCAACTTCATCCTCGACACTGACTACCAGGGGTTCAAGGGCTCGATCGAGGCCGGCCAGACCACCTATGGCGACGATGACGAATACCGGGTCAACCTGACCTACGGGACCGAGTTCGCCGGCGGCCGCGGCCACCTGCTGCTCAATGGCGAGATCGTCGATCGCGAAGGCATCTACGGGGTGCCGCGGGATTGGAACAACGACGGCTGGTACATCATCACCAACCCGAACTACGCGCCCGGCAACGGCCAACCCGAGCGCTTCCTCACCAGCGGGGCGGGCCTGTCCAACGCCACGCCCGGCGGCATCATCGTCGACACGCCCCTGCGCGGCACCACCTTCGGGGTCGGCGGCGTGGTGGGTCAGCAGGCCTATGGCCTGACCCGCGATCCCTGGATGATCGGCGGCGACTGGCGAGCCAATCAGGTCAATGACAAGCAATCCCTCAACGCCGACGACCGCCGCAAGGGCTTCTTCGGCCGGGTGAGCTACGACGTCACCGACAATATCGAGGTGTTTGGCCAGGTCTCGTACAACACCCACGCCTCGCTCGGCTGGACCGGCGTCCAGTTCAACCAGGGCAACGTCACCATCCGCTCGGATAACGCCTTCCTGCCGGCCGACATCCGTCAGCAGCTGGCCGCCCTGAACATCACCAGCTTCCGGCTCGGCACCACCAACGCCGACCTGCCGATCCGCAAGACCGACAATGAGCGCACCGTGACCCGCTATGTGGTCGGCGCCGAGGGCGACTTCACCGCCTTCAATCGCGATTGGCGCTGGGACGCCTATTATCAGCGCGGTGAGACCGAGACCCTCGAGATCGCCCGCGACATCACCAACAACGCCCGCCTGGCCCTGGCGCAGGACGCGGTCTTCGCCCCCAACGGCCAGATCGTCTGCCGCTCGACCCTGACCGATCCGAACAATGGCTGCGTGCCGTTCAACAGAATGGGTATCGGCGTCAACTCTCAGGCGGCCCTGGACTACATCCTGGGCAATCCGCAGCGGGAGCAGGCCTTCACCCAGCAGGTGGCCGCCGCCAACATTTCCGGCGACCCCTTCTCCACCTGGGCTGGCCCGGTTTCCATGGCCGCAGGCATCGAGCACCGGAAGGAAGAGGTCTCGGGCTTCGTGCCCACCGAGTTCCAGTCGGGCTGGTTCGTGGGCAACTACCGCCCGACCTTCGGCTCCTACACGGTGACCGAGGCCTATGTGGAGGCGGTCATCCCGCTGGCCGACGGCTTTGACGTGAACGCCGCGGTCCGTGGCACCGACTACAGCACCTCCGGCTATGTCACGACCTGGAAGGTGGGCGCGGTTTATTCGCCGATCCCCGACCTTCGCTTCCGCGTCACCCGCTCGCGGGACATCCGGGCGCCGAACCTGAACGAGCTGTTCGCCGCAGGCACCAGCCGCACCAACACCCTGCTGGACCCGTTCAACAACAACCAGTCCACCCAGTTCCTGGAGCTGACCACCGGCAATCTGAACCTCGATCCGGAACTGGCCGACACCTGGGGCGTGGGCGTGGTGGTCCAGCCGAGCTTCCTGCCGGGCTTCGCCGCCGCCATCGACTACTTCGACATCGAGATCGAAGGCGCCATCGGCTCGGTGGCCGCCAACACCATCGTCGACCGCTGCTTCCAGGGCAATCAGACCTACTGCGCGGCCATTGTCCGGTCGGGCAACCAGATCAGCCGGGTTTCCGTCAGCCCGTTCAACTTCGCGGTTCAGAAGTCCCGCGGCCTCGACCTGGAAGCCTCCTACCGCTTCAACCTCGGCGACGGCGCCATGGCCCTGCGGGCGGTGGGCACCTACTACCTGGAGAACTACGAGGACAACGGCATCGACGTTCCGACCGACACGGCCGGATCGATCAGCTTGCCGGAGTTCATCTATCGGGCCACGGCTACCTATACGGCCGATCCCTGGACCGTTCAGCTCACCGGCCGCGGCGTCAGCGAAAGCACCTATGACAACGCCTTCATCGAGTGCACCACCGGTTGCCCGGCCTCGACCATCGCCAACCGTACGATCAACAACAACAAGATCGACGGCGCCTTCTATGTCGACCTGGCGATGACCTACGACCTGAAGCTGCTGCAGAAGACCGAGGCCTTCGTCAGCATCTCCAACCTGTTCAACCGCGACCCTGAGATCGTCGCCTACGGACCGGCCGGGACCGCCTATGGCAACCCGTCCACCAGCCAGGGCGTCTATGACATTCTCGGCCGCGTGTTCCGGCTGGGCGTGCGCTTCGAATACTGATCCGTCTCTCCGGCGAGCCTCCGGCGCCCCGGCGCCTGGGGCTCGCCCCCCTCCCCCCGACCGCAGTTCCAGCCCCTGTCCTGCGACAGCCGCCCGGCAGGGCCTGGGCGGCGGCGACACCTAAAGCTCGCGGAGATCCCCCATGACCCGAGGCCATCGCCCCGCCAGGCCGCCGCATTTACTCCGCCGTCGGGTCCTGGCCGCCGGCCTCGCCCTCAGCCTGATGGCCGGGGCGTCAGTGCAGGCCCTGGCCCAGGAGTACGACGTCCTGATCCGCGGCGGCACGGTGTTTGACGGCACGGGCGCTGAGGGCAAGCTCGCCGACGTGGCGATCAAGGGCGAGCGCATCGTCGAGGTCGGCGCCATCCCGGCCGCCGCGACGGCGACCACGGTGGTGGACGCCACCGGCAAGTACGTCTCGCCTGGTTTCATCGACCCCCATTCTCACGCGGCGCCGGCCATCGGCACCGCCGAGCTCGCCGCCGCCGTGCCGATCCTGCATCAGGGGATCACCACGGTGATGATCAATCCCGATGGCGGCGGCCCCGGCGATCTCGCCCCACAGATCGCCGACATCGAGACCCATGTGCCCGGCGTCAATGTCGTGCCGATGATCGGCCACAACGGCGTGCGCAAGGACGTCATGGGCCTGGAGAACCGCAAGCCGACTTCGGCCGAACTGGCTCAGATGGAGACCCTGGTCAAACAGGCCATGGACCTGGGCGCCTTCGGCTTCTCCAGCGGCCCCTTCTATATTCCGGGCAAGTATTCCGAGACGCCCGAGCTCGTGGCCCTGGCCAAGGTGGCGGCCACCTATCCGAACGCCTTCCACATCAGTCACATCCGAGATGAGTCCAGCTACGATGTGGGCGTCCTGGGGGCGATCGAGGAGCTAATCGACGTCTCCCGCCAGACCGGCATCATCGGCGTGGTGACCCATATGAAGATGCTCGGCCCCAGCGTCTGGGGTCAGTCCGAGCAGGCCGTCGAGATGATCAACGCCGCCCGGGCCGAGGGCCTCTCCATCTGGGCCGACCAGTACCCTTACGCCGCCTCGGGCTCGTCCCTGCAGGCCTCCCTGGTGCCGGGCTGGGCGCAGGAAGGCGGCCCCGAAGCGACCGCCGAACGGCTGCAGAATCCCGAACAGCGGGCCCTGATCCGCCAGGAAATGGTGGCCAATCTGGAACGCCGGGCCGGCGCCAACGCCATCATGATCCGCAACTACCGGGCCGATCCGTCCCTCAACGGCATGCGCCTGGACGAGATCGCCCGCCGCAACCTGCAGGACCCTCTCGACACAGCCATCGACATGCTGATCAAGGGCGGCTCGAGCATCGTCTCGTTCAACATGAACGAAAAGGACGTGGAGCGGCTGATGCAGCAGCCCTGGACCATGACCTCGTCGGACGGCGCCCTGGTGGCCTTCGGGGTCGGGGGCGAGCACCCCCGGGCCTATGGCGCCTTCCCGCGGAAGTTCCGCCGCTACGTGATCGAGCGGGACGTGATCAGCATGGCCCAGGCCATTCACGCCTCCACCGGTCTGTCGGCCAAGGTGTTCAGCATTCCCGACCGCGGCGTGATCGCGCCGGGCGCCTATGCCGACGTCCTGGTCTTCGACCCCGAGACCATCCGCGACGTGGCCACCTATCAGGACCCCCACACCTATTCCGAGGGGATGGAGTACATCTTCGTCAACGGCCAGACGGCCCTGGCCGAGGGTAAGGTCACCGAGGCCCGTCATGGCCGGGTGCTGCGGCGCGGCCAGTAGTCTTGTTCGATACCCGGCGCGCCTGGCATGGGGCGCGCCGGTCAGATTTGTAACGCGTGGATGGTCCTGATGAGTCTCCCCGAGCCCGCCGCGTCGCCGACACAGCCCGGCCCCGCCTGGGCGCAGCGGCTGTCGGCTGAGATCGGCAAGGCGGTGCTGGGCCAGACCGCGGTTGTCGAGCGGTTGCAGATCGCCCTGCTGGTAGGTGGTCACGTGTTGCTTGAAGGCATGCCGGGCCTGGCCAAGACCCTGCTGGTGAAGTCTCTGGGTCAGGCCATGGGCCTGGACTTCGAGCGCATCCAGTTCACCCCGGACCTCTTACCCTCCGACGTGGTCGGAACGCTGGTCTATTCCCCCCATGACGGCAGTTTCACCCCCCATCTGGGGCCGGTCTTCGCCAATATCGTCCTGGCCGATGAGATCAACCGCTCGCCCGCCAAGGTGCAGAGCGCGCTCCTGGAAGCCATGCAGGAGCGGCAGGTGACCATCGGCGGGACCCGCCATCCCCTGCCCAATCCGTTCCTCGTCCTGGCCACCCAGAACCCTGTGGAGCACGAGGGTACCTATCCCCTGCCCGAGGCCCAGACCGACCGCTTCCTGTTCAAGCTGCTGCTCGACTATCCCTCCAGCGAGGACGAGCTGGAGATGCTGCGCCGCTGGGGCTCGGCCGTCCGCTCGCCGACCGTGGAGGCCGCCTCCAACGGCCCGGAACTGCTGGCCCTGCGCGAGGCGGTGGACGAGGTTTTCGTCGCCCCGGAGATCCAGGCCTATCTGCTGGCCCTGGTGCGTCACACCCGTGACCTGGCCGCCGTGCCGACGGGGGGCCTGCGCGCCCTGGCCTTCGGCGCCTCGCCCCGGGCGACCTTGGCCCTCTATCAGGCCAGCCGGGCGCTCGCCTTCCTGCGGGGCCTCGACCAGGTGACCCCGGACCTGGTGCAGGCGGTGGCCCCCGACGTTCTGCGCCACCGGATCGGCCTGACCTATGAGGCCGAGGCGTCGGGCCTGACCGCCGACGCCATCATCACCCAGGCCCTGGCCGCCGTCGCCGTGCCGGGCTGACCCCAGCCCATGAACGCGCCCTCGCCGGTGATCGACCCGCGGGCCCAGAGCGCCCTGCGACGGCTGGAGTGGCAATTGCGCCGCCGCTCGGTCCAGACCCTGCTGGGCGGGGCGCATCGCTCGGTGTTCCGGGGCCGGGGCATGGAGTTCGACCAGGTCGTCCGCTACGCCTATGGGGACGACATCCGCGACATCGACTGGAACGTCACCGCCCGCCTGGGCGACCTCTATCGCAAGGTCTTCGTCGAGGAGCGTGAACTCACCGTCTTCGCCGTGGTCAGCGACGGTCCGGCCCTGCAGTTCGGCTCCGGCGCAACCAGCAAGCGCGAGGTGCTGCTGCAACTGGCGGCCCTGGTCCTGATGCTGGCGGTGGTCAACCGCGAGCGGGCTGGACTGCTGCACCAGACACCTGTCGGCCAGAGCCTCCACAATCCCACCCGCCGCCGGGCGCGCCTGCTGTCGACCCTGGCCGATCTGTTCGCCGCCGAGGCCCCGGACCCGGCGCAGGCTGAGCCTTTCAGCCCTTGGCCGCTGCTGTCTGGCCCCGTGCCCCAGGGCGCCCTGGTGGTCTGGTTCGGCGAAATCCCCCATGAACCCCCGCCCCCGGAATGGGCCGCCTTCCGCCGCCGTCATCCGGTGATCGGGGTCCGGGTCGAGGACCCCTGGGAGCGCGCGCCGCCCGCCAGCGGCGGCTTCACCGCCTTTGATCCTGCCGCCGGTCGCCTGGCCTGGGTGGAAACGACGCCGGCCAGCCTTGCGGCCCACGCGGCCTGGCGTGCGGCGCGCGAGGAGATCTGGCGGACCTGGTGGCCCAATCCCCTGGACCGGCTGGTGGTCGATACGGGCGCTGATCCCCTGGCGGCCCTGGTCGGCTTCCTGCGCGCCCGGCGGGCGGGCGGCGCCCACGGCGCCCCATGAGCGGGTTTCAGTTCGCAGCCCCTGGCCTGCTCGGCCTCCTGCTGCTGATCCCGGCCCTGGCGGCCTGGCGGCGATGGCGCGGCCGGGCGCCGGTATGGCTCGCCCCCTATGCCGCGGCCTGGAGCCCGCCCCGCGCCCTGCCCGGCGGCCCCTGGCGGATGCTCTGTCTCTATGGCGTGCTGGCCCTGCTGATCCTGGCGCTGGCCCGACCGCAGCGGGTCGACGCGCGGCAGGACGTTGTCTCCCGCGGCTATGACCTGATGCTGGCCATCGACCTCTCCAGCTCCATGCTGGCGGAGGACTATGTGGGCCCCGATGGCCCCATCAACCGGCTTGAGGCCATCCGTCCGGCCCTGCAGGCCTTCGTCACCGAGCGGCCCAATGACCGGATCGGCGTCGTCCTGTTCGCCGCCCAGGCCTACACCCTGGCCCCTCTGACCACCGACCATGGATGGCTCGCCGAGCAGCTCTCGACCCTGCAGATCGGCCTGCTGGAGGACGGCACCGCCATCGGCGATGGACTGGGCATCGCCCTGGCCGGGCTGGAGCGGCCGCGGTCTGACGCGGACGAGGCCGTCGGCCAGTTCGTGGTCCTGCTGACCGACGGGGCCAACACCAGCGGCAGTCTGACCCCGCCCCAGTCCACGGCGCTCGCCCGCCACCGGGGGGTGCCGGTCTACGCCATCGGCGCCGGCCGCAACGGCATGGTCCCCTTCCCGATCTTCGATGACCAGGGCCGCCGCGTCGGCACGCGGCAGTTTCCCTCGGCCCTCGACATCGAGACCCTGCAACGGATGGCGCAGGAGACGGACGGCCGCTTCGTGCAGGCGGGCGACACCGCAGCCCTGGCCCAGGCCTTCGCCGCCATCGATGCGGCCCAGAAGACCGAGTTCCAGGTCCGCACGCGCAGGGTGACCACCGAGCTCTTTGTCTGGCCCCTGGTCGGCGCCTTCGCGCTGCTGCTGGCCGCCGCCCCCGTATGGGGCGCAGGCGCCGCGCGGCTGAGGCGGGCGCGCCCATGAGCTTTCTCTGGCCTCAGATGTTGTGGCTCGCCGCCCTGGTTCCGGTTCTGATCGGCCTGGAATGGCTGCTCGGCCGCAGGCGTCAGGGCGCTGCGCCCGATCTCGGCGGCAAGATCCGGCGGGGCGCCGTCCTGGGCGGTCGGGTGCGCTTCGACCCCGGCGCCGCCCGTCCCATGGCGCAGCCCTGGCGGTTCTGGCTGGCGGTCCTGCTGCTGGCGACCGCCCTGGCGAGGCCGCAATGGGGCCAGGCGCCGCTCGCCCCTGACGATCAGGCGCCAGGCGAAGTCGTCATCGCGCTGGATCTCTCCCGCAGCATGCTGGCGACCGATGTCTCGCCATCAAGGCTGAGCCGGGCCCGGGCCCTGGCGACCAGGCTGGCCGAGGACCTGCCCGATCGGCGGATCGGCCTGATCGGCTATGCCGGCTCCGCCCACGTCCTGGCCCCAGTGAGTGAAGACCAAGCCATTCTTAGAACCTATCTGCCGCAGATCGGGCCGGAACACATGCCGGTCGCCGGCAGCAATCTCGACGCCCTGCTGGAGACTGCGCTCAGCAGTTTCAGCGACACGCCCCAGGGCCGGGTCCTGGTGATCCTCACCGATGGCGAGGCCGAGCCCGGCCCCTGGCGCGAGCGGCTCGCGCCCCTGCGCAGCCAAGGGGTCCGCGTGATCGCCGTCGGCTTCGGCACCGAGGCCGGCGCCACACCGCCGGGGCCGGGCGGCGCGCCCATGCGTCGGCCCGACGGCGCTGCCGTGGTGTCCCGGCTGAACCCGGGCCTGCTGACCGAACTGGCGGCCGGCGGCGCCGAGGGCGGTCAAGCGCTCGATCTGGCTGGCGCGGCCGACCTTTCCACCCTCGTGCGGGCCGCCAGCGCCACAGCGCCCGACGCCGCCGGGACCGAAGCCGGCCGCGCCCGGGCGCTAGCCGACCAGTTCGTCTGGTTCGCCGCCGCCGCCCTCCTCCTGCTGACCTGGAGCGCGGCGAGCGAGGTTCCAGCCCATCCTCGCCTGCGGACGCCGCGGGCGCCTGGCCTGGCCCGCGCCCTTGTGCTGGCGGCCCTCACGCTCACCCTGGCCCCCGCCGGCCTGTCCCTGGCCCAGGGGCCGCTGCTGACCGAGGCGGACCTGCAGGGTGAGGAAGACCCGCTGCTGCAGATGCGCAATCTGGCCGAGGAGCTGGTCACCCGCCGGCGTCTCAGCGCTGAGGACTATCTGCGGATCAGCGAGGTCGCCATCCGCTACGGGGAGATCCACCGCGGGCACGGCCACCCACTGGAGGAGGGTCTGATGCGCGATGGTCTCGCCGCTGTGATCGCCGGGCGCAGCCTGGACCCGGACCACGCGGACTGGGCCGCAGCCGAGGCCAAGCTGAAGCGCCTGCTCACCCCGCCGCCGCCGGTTCCGATGGAAGACCCAGGACCTGCGGACCCCGCCAATGAGCCCATGGACGCGACGGGCCAGCAACCAGTGGCAGGCGAGGACGCGCGGCCCGGCGGCGGCGAACCGGGCGAGGAAGACCCGCAGGAGCCCACCGCCGGCGAGCAGGGCCTGCAGAATGTCGGCGGCTCAAAGTCTGACCAGTTTGATCCCGCCGAATGGCGCAATCCGGCGCTGGTCCAGCCGCTGGACACCCTGCGCCGGCTGCGCGCCGCCGATTCCCCTGGCGAACTCTTCCTGCGGCGGCAGGCGGCCCAGGCCGCCCCGCGACCAGAGGGAGCCCAGACATGGTGAGCCCCCTCAGGTTGGCCCTGGCCGGACTGGCCCTAGCCGCCAGCCTCGCCCTGCCGGCTCAGGCCCAGCCGGTGACCGGCGCCTTCGAGGCGCCGGACAAGCCGCTGTGGGCCGGGGAAGTCTTCGACCTCACCCTGGCCTGGACCGTGGACTGGAGCACGTTCGGCAATCTGGAGGGTGAGCTCGCATGGGAGTCCGCGCCCCTGGCCGCCGAGCCCTGGGGGGCGCCGGCCCTGCGCGCGCCGCCGGCCCCGGGCGCGACCCGGGCGGTGATCGAGTTCAAGACCCGGGCCATGGCCCTGGCGCCGGGCCTGACGCCCGTGCAGCCGGCCCGCCAGGTCATGCGGCTGCAGACCGGGGTGGTGGACATGGAGGAGTATCAGCGGGCGATCACCGAAACCCGGACCATCGAGAGCGCGCCGGGCCTGTTTCGCATCCGGCCCCTGCCCCCGGCGCCCGAGACGTTTTTGGGCGCGGTCGGTCAGTTCGAGGTGGAGTCCGCCGTGGAAGCCGAGGAAATCCGGGTGGGCGAAAGCCTCACCTGGCGCGTGACCCTCTCGGGAACCGGCAACTGGCCGGCCATCTCCGGCCTGCCCGCCCGGCAGGTCTCCCGCGACTTCCAGCTGATCGGCGAGCCGGAACAGATCGAAGGCGCGGACGGGACCCTGTTCGAGCGCTCCCTGAGCGAGTCCGTCACCCTGGTCCCGCTGCGGGCTGGCCGCTACGTCCTGGGCGCCTTCGAGGTGGTGGCCTTTGACCCCGGCGCTGGCCGTTATGTCCGCCATCTGGCCCCGCCGATCACCCTGGAGGTCCTGCCTGACCCCAACGGCGACCTGCTGCCGCCGGAGCCGCCGCCCGGCGACCTTCCGGATGAGGACGCGCCCCTGCCGCCCATGTTGAAGGGCGAGGCGGCTGCGCTGGCCCCGCCGTCCGACCGGCTGTTCGTCGGCGCGCTGCTGACGGCGCCCCTGGGCCTGCTGGCCCTGTGGCTCGGATTGGCCTTCTGGCGGGCCTATGAGGCTGATCCCTACCGGCGGGCCCGCGGCGCCCACCGGCGTCTGGCCCGGACCCTGGCCCGTCTGGCGCAAGACCCCCAGGCCGCCGAGGCGCGCGCCCTGGTGCGGGACTGGCAGCGGGACGCAGCGCTTCGCCTGCGCCTGGGCCTGGCCGCGCCCGCCCCGGAGGCCTTCGAGGATCCCCGATGGGGCGATCTCTGGGCGCAGGCCGACCGCTTCCTCTATGGTCGGGCCGGCGTGTTGCCGCAGGACTGGCTCACCCGGGCCGCCGAGCTTCATGCCGCCCTGGGGCCTCCCCCGCCCTTCCGACCGGCCACGGCGCTGCGCCGCCCCAACCTGCTGCCGGCGGCTGCGGGCCTCGTAAGCCTCGCCCTGTTCCTGCTGACCAGCGGCGCCCACGCCCAGGAGATGACCGCCAAGGCCCTGACCGAGCGCGTCGCCGAGGCGCCCCTGGACTGGCGGGCGCGGCACAACCTGGCCATCGCCCTGGCCGCCCAGGACCGTTGGGAGGAAGCCGCCGGACACGCCGCCGTCGCCTTTGTTCAGAGCCCGTCGGACCCGCAGACCCGCCAGCTCTGGCTGACCACCGGCGCCAAGGCCGGCTACAGCCTGGCGCCCGGCGCCAGCGTGCCCCGTCCCCGGGACTGGCGCGGCCGGGCCATCGCCTCAGCCTCGCCTGCGGTCTGGCGCTGGCTGCTGATCGGCTTGGCCGCTCTGACCACCGTGGGACTCGGAGCGGGTCTCTATGGGCGCTACCGGGCCGGCCGTCGTCTGGTCCGGGCCGGTCTTGGCCTGGCCGCCCTCGCCGCGGTCGGGATGATGGTCAGCGCCACAGCCCTGGCCGGCTACGGCGCGCTGGGGAGTTCCCGGGCTGTGGTCATCTGGGGCGCCGGCCCCTTGCGCCCCCTGCCAGTCGACACCCCGGCTGAGGCCGCCGAGATCCAGTTGGCCGGCGGCGCTGTCGGGCGGGTGGAGCAAACCTATCTCGGCTGGCGCCAGGTGCGGCTGGGCGACGGCCGCACCGGCTGGACCCGGCAGGAGAACCTGATCTGGGTCTGGGGCGCGCCCCGCTGATCCAGACCTTCTATTCCACCGGCTTGGCGCGATAGGAGGCCTCGTCCAGCTCGCCCTCCCACCTGGCCACGGTGACGGCCACCACCAGGTCGCTGGTGGCGTTGGGCACGGTGCGGGTCATGTCGAGGATGCGGTCGAAGGGCAGGATGAAGCCGACCACCAGGGCCGTCTGTTCGGCGCTCAGCCCGATCACCTGCAGCACGGCCGCCAGCATGAAGAGCGAGGCCGACGGCACCGGCGCCGTGCCCACCGCCACCACCACGCAGACCAGACCGACCATCAGATACTGGGCCGCGGTCATGTCCACGCCGAAGGCCTGAGCCGAGAACACCGCCAGCAGGGCCACATAGAGGGCGGTGCCGTCCATGCTGAGCGTCGTGCCAAGCGGCAGCGTGGTCGAGGCCACCGTGTGGCTGACCCCCAGATTCTTTTCGGCCACCCGCATGGCCACCGGCAGGACCGCGGCGCTGGAGGAGGTGGAGAAGGCGACGATCACCGCGTCGGCGATGTCCCGGAAAAAGGGGACCACCGGCAGGCGGGCGATCAGGCGGATGACGCCCCCATGGACGATCAGGGTCTGGATCGCGCAGCCCAGGACCAGGGCGACGGCCAGCAGAAAGACATGCACGAAGGTGCTGGGCCCGGACGTCCCCATGACCCAGGCCACCAGGGCGAAGACCCCGAAGGGCGCCAGCTCCATGATGACCCGCACCAGGACCAGCATGATGTCGGAGCCGATCTGGAACAGCCGCGCCGCCGGGGCGGCGGGCTCGCCGATGATCAGGATGCCCAGGCCAATCAGGATGGCGAAGAAGATGATCGCCGGGATGTTGCCCTCGTTCAGGGCGGCGAACGGGTTGAGCGGCACGATGCTCATCAGATATTCGCCCAGGGTCGGTGCAGCGCCGAGCACCTGAGGCGTGGTGCCGACAAAGTCCATGCCGGCGCCTGGCTGGAACAGGACGCCGAGGCTCAGGCCCACCGACACCGCCACCGCGGTGAGGGCGAGGTACATGACCAGGGTCTTGGCCCCGATGGAGCCGAGCCGCTTCACATCTCCCATGCCGGCGATGCCGGACACGATGGAGAAGAAGACCAGTGGCGTGACGATCATGCGGATCAGCCGCACGAAGAGGTCGCCCACCCATTTGATCCCCATGGCCTGCTCACCGATGACCAGGCCCAGCACCGTTCCCAGCATCAGGCCCAGCAGGATCCGCTTCCACAGGGTGACGTCCAGCCAGTAGCGGCGGACAAGGCCCCCCAGGCCGCCGGTCTTTTGCGACCCGTCATCGGGGGCGGGATCAGACGCGAGGTCGCTCATCGGCTTGGTCTCCAGGTGCGGGGTCGCGCCGTCCTCGTCCGCCGAAGCGGTGGCCGGTCAGGCCTCAGCGCCGTCGGGCACGCCCCACAGGCCCTGCGGCGGCGTCAGGTGGGCGCCGCGCTGGACCGCGCCGCCGGCATAGTCGTTGGCCAGCCAGGTCGGCCCGTCGAGATCGACGAAGTCCGCATGCCGGGCCACGTGGAAAGCCGGCGCGATCGACATGGAGGAAGAGACCATGCAGCCGACCATGACGCCGAAATCCATCGCCCGGGCCTGCTGCAACAGATCCAGAGCCTCGGTCAGACCGCCGCTCTTGTCGAGCTTGATGTTCACCACCTGATAGCGGTCCTTCAGACCCGGAAGGTCGGCGGCCACGTGGCAGGACTCATCGGCGCAGATGGGCGCGCAGCTGGTGAAGCCCGCCAAGGCGGCGTCCTCGCCGGCCGGCAGGGGCTGCTCGATCAGGGCGACCTTCAGCTGCGCCAGGGTCGGCTGCAGGTCGGCCAGGATATCGAGGGTCCAGCTCTCATTGGGATCGACGATCAGATCGGCGTCCGGCGCGGCGGCCCGAACCGCGGCCAGACAGGCGGCCGGATCGTTCTGGTCGACCTTGACCTTGATCAGGGTGGCGCCGGTCATCCGTGCGGCCGCCGCTCCCATGGCCTGGGGCGTGTCCAGGCTGACGGTCAGCGCACTCACCAGGGGATGGAGCGGGAGCTGACCCAGGGTTTCGGCGACCGCACGGCCGGCCAGGCGGGCTTCGAGATCCCACAGGGCGCAGTCTATGGCGTTGCGGGCCGCGCCCGGACCCAGCCGTTCGGCCAGGTCCCGGCGGCTCATCCCGCGGGCGAGATCGTCGGCCAGGTCGTTCACCTGGGCGAGGACGGAGTCGATCGTTTCCCCGTAGCGGGCGTAGGGCACCCCCTCCCCGCGGCCCTGGCGGCCGTCCTCGACCAGGGTCACGGCGACCACGTCAGCGGCGGTCTTGACCCCGCGGGAAATCCGGAACGGCGTGCTCAGCGGCCAATGTTCAGCGCGGGCTGAGAGGGTGCGAAGCATTCAACTAACCTGTCGACGATCTGGTCCACGCCCATGGAGACGGGGTCCTGGCAAGGGAGGTTGAAGCGCGCGGCGGTCTCGTCGCAGAGCCGGCGCGCCTCATCGGGGGCGAGGTTTGAGGTGTTGAAGGCGATTCCCACCGGAGTCACGCCAGGATTGGTCAGGGCGGCCGAGGCGAGGTTGGCTTCCAGACAGGCCGCGAGGTCGGGCAGGTCCCGGCCCGGCAGGCCGCGCATGTGCGGGCGGCCCGGCTCATGGCACAGGACGATGGCGTCCGGCTGTGCGCCGTGCAGCAGGCCGAGCGATACACCAGCATAGGAGGGGTGGAACAGGGAGCCCTGCCCCTCGATCAGGTCCCAGCCGCCATCGTGGCGGGCCGGGCTGATCTGCTCGATCCCGCCGGAGATGAAGTCGGCGATGACCGCATCGATGGGCACGCCCGACTGGGCGATGAAGATGCCGGTCTGGCCGGTGGCCCGGAAGTCGGCCGCCATGCCGCGGCCGCGCATTTCACGTTCAACGGCCAGCGTCGTGTACATCTTGCCCACCGAACAGTCGGTGCCGACGGTGAGCAGTCGGTGGCCGGCCCGGGGGCGGCCATTGCCCACGGCCATCTTCTTCGGGGGTTCGCGCACGTCGAACAGGGACAGGCCCCGACGCTCGGCGGCGGCGACGATCTCTGGATGCTCGGTCAGGCGCTCATGCAGGCCGGACGCCACGTGCAGGCCAGCCTCGAGGGCGGCCACCACATCGGCGACGATCTTGGGACCCAGCACGCCGCCGGCATTGGCGACGCCGACGATCAGGGTCTTGGCGCCCTTGGCGGCGGCCTCGGCGAAGTCCAGATGGGGCAGCCCCAGGGTGACGGTGCAGTCGGGCCGGCGGTGCTCGCCCAGGCTCCATTCCGGCCGCCAATAGGCGACCCCGCGGGAGGTTTTGACAGACAGCTCATTCTGGGAGTCGCCAAGATAGAGCAGGTAGGGCGGCGGGATCATAATCTCTCACTTCGGGCCGGGGCGACGCTATGGCCTAATCATCGCGCAACTGGGCCGCGCGCGAAGCTCGCAAGAGGGAGGTCGGTTATAGCCCCGGGTTATGCGCCTGCTGCTGGTCCTGGATGTCGGCCTTCAGCGTATTCACAAAGGCCCGGGCCATCTTCGAAAGTGGCCGGTCTTCCAGATAGATGCAGTAGACGCCGAAATTGGCCGGCTGGATCAGCGGCCGAAAGTCCAGGTCCGGTCCCTGGTTCTCCCGGGCGGTGAACTCATCGACGATGGCCACGCCTGCCCCGTGTCGCACCAGGGCGGCGGCGACATAGTAGGTCTGGACCACGATGCCCTCCGGCCGGGTCAGGCTGCCGCGCACCACTTCGCTGGCATAGAGGGCGCCGACGGGACCGCTGCCGGCCAGGCTGATCAGCTCATGGCCGCTGAAGCTCTCGATCCCCAGCCGGGGCGGGGCGTCCGGGAGATAGTCGCGGCGATAGAGCAGGACGAGCTCGCCGGTGCCGATGCGGGTATGGGCGAGCCTCGGATGACGCGGGGCGTCATAGGCCACCGCCAGATCGGCCTTGCGCTCATAGAGGGCGCGCAGGACGTCCTCGTCATGCAGGGTCTGCAGGGTGAAGGTGACGCCCGGGTGCTTCTGGCGGAACTGGGCCACCGCCCGGGGCGCCACCCCGAGCCCCAGGGAGGGCAGCACCGCCAGGCCGATATGGGCCGAGCCGCCCTTGAGCAGGTTGCGGGTGGTCTCCTTCAGCGACTCGATGCGGGTGTAGATCTCGTCCACATCCCGGAACAGGGCGTGGGCCTCGTCGGTCGGCGTCAGGCGGCCCTTGACCAGGCGGAACAGGGGAAAGCCCAGCCGCCCCTCGGCATGCTTCAAGACCTTGCTGACCGAGGGCTGCGAGACATAGAGGGCGCGGGCCGCGGCGCTGATCGAGCCGGCCCGGTAAACCGCGTGGAAGACCTCGATGTGCCGGAGGTTCATGGAGGGTAGATTGACGCCGCTCGGTTCCATGGCCTTTTCAGATCACAGGGACCTCCCCCTCGCAAGCGCGCCGCCGACGGCCGGACCGCAGACCTGGCCAGGCGCTCAACCCAGACGAACTCGGCGCGGGGCGTGCCTATTCCACCGCCAGGATGACGTGCGGCGCCTTGATCAGAGCCATGGCCCGAACCCCGACGGCGAGGCCCAGGGCCTCGGCGCTGTCGCGGGTCACCGTGGCGATCAGGGTCTTGCCGCCGCCGATATCGAGGGTGATTTCACTGTTCACGCCGCCATCCTCCCGCGCCGTTACAACACCGGGAAGCTGGTTGCGCGCCGAGGTGCGCAGCCCCTCGCCCACCGCCAGCATGACGAAGCTGGCCTTGATCAGGGCGATGGCCGGCGTGCCTACCTCCAGGCCAAGATCTTCAGCGCTCTGGCGCGTGACCATGGCGGTGATGGCGACCCCGTCGCCGAGGTTCAGCTCCACCTCGGCGCTGACGGCGCTGGCTGTGATCTGGCTGATCACCCCCCGCAGGGCGTTTCGCGCGCTTGTCCGCATGCCCAGACTCCAGAACAGATCCCGGCTGGCGCCCTCCCCCAGATGGCTCTCCAGCTTGGCCAGCGTGGCCTCCAGTTCGGTCCTCACCCGCCCAAAAGCCATCACCACCGCCTCGCCCCGCGGGGTGAGGCTGGCGGCGCCGCCAGCTCGCCCGCCAGGCGCGGCGGTCACCAGGGGCGCCTCGAACAGGTTGTTCATGGCCTGGACGGCGTCCCAGGCGCCCTTGTAGCTGAGGCCCATCTGCTTGGCCGCCGCGCTGATGGAGCCCAACTCCCCCACCGCCGCCAGCAGGGCGACCCGTTCAAGACTGGCCCGGGCGCTTCCCCGCTGGAAGGTCAGCGCCGCCGTGAGACTGCTGTCGGCCCTCGTCGTCATGTGGATCCTCATGGCCTTGGAACGGCCGTCGCCCGCGACGCCTGCGGAGATTGCCTAAGCGCCTCGCCAACCGTCATATAGGATGACTACATAACCGAAACGGGCCGGCCTCGCCGGCCGAAGGGGGACAGCGATGACCGCGCGCCGCGCCCTTCTCGGCGGACTGATCACCGGCCTTGCGCTGCTCGCGGCGCCGGGCTGCGCCCCTGCGGCCGGGACCCGTATCGCGGTGGCCGCCAACTTCACCGAGCCGGCCCAGGAGATCGCCGCCCGATTCGAAGCCGCGACGGGCCACAGGGCGGTTCTCAGCTTCGGCGCGTCGGGCCAGTTCTTCGCACAGATCGCTAACGGCGCGCCCTTCGACGTCTTCCTGTCGGCCGACGCCGAACGGCCGATCCGGGCCGAGACCGCAGGCCTGTCTGTCCCGGGGACCCGCTTCACCTATGCGACCGGCCGGCTGGCGCTCTGGAGCCGGACGCCTGGCCTCGTAGACGCCCGCGGCGCGGTCCTCGCCCAGGGCGGATTCGACAAGCTCGCCATCGCCGACCCCAAGACCGCGCCCTATGGTCTGGCGGCGGTGGAGACCCTGCGCAGGCTTGGCCTCTTTGAGCGCCTATCGCCCAGGTTCGTCACTGGAGCCTCGATCACCCAGGCCTATCAGTTCACCGACACCGGCGCGGCCGAACTCGGATTCGTCGCCCTGTCCCAGGTGGTTCGCCACGATCGCGGCTCGCGCTGGATCGTGCCGGCCAGCCACCACAGCCCGATCGCCCAACAGGCGGTGTTGCTCAAGTCCGGGGCGGGCAATCCCGCGGCTCGGGCCTTCGTCGCCTTCCTCAAGGGGCCCGAAGCCAAGGCGATCATCCGCCGCTATGGCTATGAGGCGCCCTGATCCATGGGCGAGGTCATCTGGCTGACGGTCAAACTGGCCGGCGTCACCACCATCCTGCTGCTGATCCTGGCCACGCCCCTGGCCTGGTGGCTGGCGCGCAGCCAGGCCTGGTGGAAGGAGATCATCGGCGCGGTGGTCGCCCTGCCCATCGTCCTGCCGCCCACGGTTCTGGGCTTCTATCTGCTGCTGGCGCTGGGTCCCGACAGCCCGCTGATGGCGCCCTTCCAAGCGATCGGCATCCGCACCTTGGCCTTCACCTTCGAGGGCCTGGTCATCGGGTCGATCATCTACTCCCTGCCCTTCGCCGTGCAGCCGATCCGCAACGCCTTTCAGGCCATCGGCGAGCGCCCCTTCGAAGTGGCCGCCACCTTGCGCGCCTCGCCGATGGACGCGTTTTTCAGCGTCGCCCTGCCGCTCGCCCGCCCCGGCTTCCTGGTGGCCGCCATCCTGACCTTCGCCCACACCATCGGCGAGTTCGGGGTGGTGCTGATGATCGGCGGCGGGATCCCCGGCGAGACCGAGGTGCTGTCCATCGAGATCTATCAGCTGGTCGAGGCTCTGGAATGGAACAAGGCTCACCAGCTGGCGGCGCTCCTGCTCGTCTTCGCCTTCGCCGTCATGCTGAGCCTGCTGTTGATCGAGCGGCGGACCGGGCGGCTGCGCCCATGAGCGCTGCGCCGGAGACATCCGCGACCGGCCTGATCGAGGCGAGCTTCCGCGGCCGGCTCGGGCCGTTCGCGCTGAACGCCGACTTCATCACCCCGGCGGCTGGCGTCACGGTGCTGTTTGGGCCGTCGGGCTGTGGCAAGACCACCCTGCTGCGCTGCATCGCCGGCCTGGAGCGTCTGCCCGGGCGCCTCGTCGTCGAGGGCGAGGTCTGGCAGGACGAGGCGCGCTTCCTCCCCGCCCACCAGCGTCCGGTGGGCTATGTCTTCCAGGAGGCTAGCCTGCTGGCCCACCTGTCTGTGCGGCGCAATTTGCTGTTCGGCTTCCGACGGACCAAGGACGAGCAACGGATCGATCTGGATCAGGTGGTCGGCCTGTTGGGCCTGGAGCCCCTGCTGGAGCGGGGCGTGGCGCGCCTGTCCGGCGGCGAGCGCCAGCGCGTAGCCATCGGCCGGGCCCTGCTGTCCCAGCCGCGCCTGCTGTTGATGGACGAGCCCCTGGCCAGTCTCGATCGGGCGCGAAAGGCCGAGGTGCTCCCCTATCTGGAGCGCCTCAATAGCGACCTCGCCATTCCGATCCTCTATGTGACCCACGATCTGGCCGAGGCCGCCCGACTGGGTGACCGGCAGATCGCCCTCAACGAGGGCCAGACGGGCCCCGTCATCGATAGCCGCGACGGCGCTGGAGACGCCGGGCTGGGCGCGCGGCTGGCGGAGGTGGGGCCAGACCGGCTGTTCGAAGACCTCTGCGCCGGGGGCGCCCCGCCGGAACTCGCCCAGCTGACCCTCGCGGCGCTGCTGGCGGGGCTCCCGCCCTGGCGGGCCCCTGATCAGCGGGCGTGAGGTGGACAGCCCGTCGGCGCGAGGGGAAATGGGGGGCGCCTATGAGAGGCCGAAAGTCTGGTCTCGGGCGCCCAACATCGGCCAAGCCCGCCCACGGCTGACATTGCGAGCCCGCGTCGATTAAGGTGGGGTATGCGCAACCCAACCGGCAAACACCTGGGGTCCTGCCTGTGCGGCGAAGTCCGCTTTGAGGTCCTCGGCGATTTCGAACAGTTCTTTCTGTGCCACTGCGCCCGCTGCCGAAAGGACACCGGCTCCGCCTATGCCGCCAACCTGTTTTCGCAAGGCGCGCAGCTAAACTGGCTCTCCGGCCAATCTGCGATCCGGACATACCGCGTTCCGTCGACCTTGCATGAGAAGAGCTTCTGCGCGGCCTGCGGTTCAGCAGTGCCGGGGCTTCAGATGAATGGCGGCCTCTTGGTGGTTCCCGCCGGAAGTCTCGACACCCCGATCGACACTCGACCCACGGCGCACATCTCGACGGGAAGCCGGGCGGACTGGGACCAGAACCTTGAGGACATTCCGCAGGTCGACGGCCTGCCTGGCTGACGGTCGCCCAGCTCGCCGACACGCCCGCCAGACCAGCCGGAAGCGGGGTGGGCCTGCGTCGACGCCCACGACAAGACCTTGGACAAGCTGCTGGCCGCCGAGCGGCTAGGCCTAACGATCAGCCGAAACGAAGCCTGAGGGAGGTTTAGACATCAAAAAGCCGCCGGACGGTTGAGTGTTCGGCGGCTTTGAGGGGATTTGGGTGCGGGGACAGGATT
>DEWY01000009.1 GCA_002363865.1 Caulobacteraceae bacterium UBA3198 | reverse complement strand
TCAGCGGGGGGGCCGTTGCCGTTGCCATTGCCGTTATTGGCGCCAGGACCAGCCGGGACATCAGCGGGCGGGCCGTTGCCATTCCCATTGCCGTTATTGGCGCCTGGACCAGCCGGGACATTTGCCGGCGGGCCATTTCCATTGTCGCCGACAGGGGCCGGCGGCGGGCTGGCGTTAGCCGACTGCGCTGCAGGCTGAGCCATGGCGGCGACGGAGACGCTCGCCAGGTTCATGGCTTGATTGACGCTGCTCGTCGCCTCGCCCGTGGGGCCCACCGGCCCTGAGCCGCCCATCGGCGCGGCGGCCAGATTGCGGTTCAGGGCGGTCTCAGGACCCGCCACGACGCCGTCGGACACCTGGCTGTAGTCGAGGGTGGGCAGCAGCTGGGCGGTCGGCTCGGGTGTCGCCACGGTCGCCGGAGCGATGACGCCCACCTGATCGGGGGCGTTACGCATCACGCGGCCGGTGACGCCGGAAGGAATGTCGTTGGGCGGGCCGCCGCCATTGGCGCGAACCTCCACGAGCCCCTCGGCCACGTGAACAGTGTCGCTGACGGCGCCGACGGAGACGGTGAAGGTGGTGCCCTTGACCACAGCGGCCAGAAGCGGGGTGTCGACGCGGAAGTGGGGCTGGGCCTGCTTGTTCACCTGGAAGACGATGGAGCCAAGATCCTGCATGATCCGGGTCATGCCCGCCGGCTGACCGGCGGCCACGGTCATGCGGCTGTTGGGACCGATCACGATCCGCTTCTCGCCATTGCTCAGCACCGCGCGGGCGCCACCGGCCGTGGTGATGTCTGCGCCGGGGGGTATGGTGAGGTTGGGCGCGCCGGCCTTGGGGTCTTCGCCAGGCGCGGCGACCCGCACGCGCCCGGTGACTTCAACAAGCCGCCAGTCGGCGGCGGCGGCGGCCGCCCCCGCGCTCAAAAACAGCGCCGTCCCTACGAGAGCCGCGAAGGCTCGCTTCAGACCATGCATCTTCTATGCCTTCAGGCTAGGCCGCGCTTCAGCGGCGATAGATCGAACCTCAGGCCTAAACGCTCAGGGCTAACCGAGCCCTAATCTTTGAACAATTTTATATCGTTAGCAGGCTGTTCACCTTCTTGGGCCACCCTGATTAACCCTATTCGCAATCCTGAGGGCCGTTGTGTCTGCGCGTGTGGTTCTGCGTCTTGCGACGTCCGCTTTGGCGTCCGTCGCAGCCATTCTGACCGCAGGGTTCGGGGGCGGACCGGCCGATCGCGCCTTGGCTCGCGCCGAGGATGAAGCTGTCGAGGCCACGACGCGGGACGCCCTGGCCGATGACCGCTTCGTCCTCAATGGCCTGACGATCGACGGGGTCAGCGCCTACCCGCAGGGTGATCTTGCACCGCTTTACGCCAACGCCCTGGCCACCGAGGTCGGGATTTCCGATCTGGCCGGCGTCGCCCAGGCCCTCACCGACCACTACCGCAGAGATGGCTATTTCCTCGCTCGGGCCGCCACGCCCCGGCAGGTGAACCCCGATGGGCACGCCCGTCTCGTCGTCTATGAGGGCTATGTGGGCGAGGTGGCCTTCGAGGGGGACGCCGTGCCCGCCGTCGGCGCCTTGCTGGGCGACCTCGTCGACATCCGCCCCTTGAAGCTGGCGGACCTTGATCGCCGTCTGGCCCTGGCCAACGACCTGCCCGGCGTAAAGGTGAGCGCGCGGCTGGAACCTGATTTCGACGATCCGGCGCGTCACCGGCTGGTGGTGAGCACCAAGCTCAAACGGCTGGAGGGTCAGGTCTATGCGGACAATCGCGGCGGCGAGCAGGCCGGGCCATGGCAGGTCTATGCAAGGGGCGCGGTCAATTCAGCCCTGCGCTCGGGCGACCAGCTGGGCCTTGGCGTCCTGACCACGCCGGGATCTGCGCCCAATTTCACTCAGGTGGACATCTCCTATGGCGCGCCCCTGCCGGGCGGCGGGCAATTGCGCGGGACCCTCGCCGCCTCGAGCGCCGACGGCGACTCCGACGGCCTGGCCGCGGCCTTGGGCAACGAAAGCCAGTCGGCCAGCCTGAGGCTGACCCTGCCGATGACCCGCCGGCAGGACCATTCCCTCTGGTTCACCGCTCAGGCTGACGCCCGGCGGGTGGAGCAGAACTGGACCAACGCCGATCTGGTCGACGAACTGGCCGTGGCGCGCCTGGCATTGCAGGGGGAGCGCCGGGGGGCGGGCGCCTATTCCACAGCCTATGCTCAGGTCAGCCGGGGTTTTGGCGGTCTGGGCGGCCCAGACCGTGACGGCCGCACCCGTTGGGACGCCAGCGGCCGCTTCTGGAAGGTCAATGTCCACGGCTCCCATTACCGGGACCTTGGCGCGAAGGCGGGCCTGTATGTGGCGGCGACCGGCCAGTGGTCGCCAGACCCGCTGCTGGCGTCCGAGGAATTCGCCGCGGGCGGGCTGCCAGTGGGCCGCGCCTATGACTATGCCGAGATCATGGGCGACCGCGGCGTCTCCGGCCAGGCGGAGCTGAGGGTGGGCTGGGATCCCCAGCTGCGGCCCCTGACCTTTTTCCAGACCTATGGCTTCATCGACGGGGCGAAGGTCTGGAACTACAACGCCGCCCCCGGCTGGGAGTCCATGGACCTGGCCTCGGCCGGCGCCGGGGTCCGGCTGGTGTTCAAGGATCGACTCAGCCTGCGCTTCGAACTGGCCAAGCCGCTGACCCGGACGCCCTATGCGCACACGTCCAAGGGACTGCGGGGCTTCATCTCCCTGTCGTCCAGCTTCTGAAGGTCAGGCCGCGGCGCCCTGGCCGTCGGCGACGCTCTGCAGGACCGCGATGAGGCGTTCGGGCTCGATGGGCTTGGGCATGTGCAGGTCGGCCCCGGCCGCGAGGCTGGCCGCCTGGTGCTCGGGCAGGGTGTTGGCCGTCAGCATGATGATCGGCGTGCGGCCCTGATGGGCGGCGTCTTCCTTGGCGCGGATGTTCCGGATGGCGGTGAGGCCGTCCATCACTGGCATCTGCATGTCCATCAGGACGATGTCGAAGGCCGAGGTCTCGAAGGCCTGGCAGGCTTCCAGCCCGTTCTCGGCCAGCACAAGCTCCACATCGAACTCCGCCAGCAGGACTTCGACCACCTGACGGTTCACGGGATGGTCGTCGGCGACCAGGATGCGCAGGGGGCGAGCCTTGGGGGCGGCCTGTTGCGGCATGTCTTGTTCGGACGCCGCGCCGGCCGCGGGAAGGGGGATGTCGGCCCAGAACGACGCGCCGCCCGCTGGGCGGTTCTCCGCGTCCAGAACCCCGCCCATCAGTTCGACCAGTTCGCGGCTGATCGCCAGCCCCAGGCCCATGCCGCCGAACTGTCGTCCGATGCTGGCGTCGCCCTGGGCGAAACGCTTGAAAAGCTCGGCCTTTCGGGCGGGATCAAACCCCATTCCGGTGTCATCCACCTGCAGGCGCCACCGGTCCTCGCCCAGGGGCCTGAGGCTGACATGGACATCGCCGGCCTGGGTGAATTTGATGGCGTTGGTCATGAGGTTGGCCAGCACCTGCTTCAGGCGCACGGGGTCGCCCAGCACCTGAGTCTCAGCCTCCGGCGGGATATCGAGGATTAGGGCGAGCCCCTTCTCCTCGGCCCGCGGCCGCAACAGAGTCTCGAGGGTCCGGGCGGCTTCGGCCAGGTTGAAGGCCTCGCGGCTGACCCGGACAGACCTGGTTTCCATCCGCGCCACGTCCAGCAGGTCCGAGAGCAGACGTTCCAGGCTGATGCCCGAGGAGCGGATAATCTCCACCATGTTGCGCTGGACCGGCGTCAGCGGCGTGGCCTCCAGGGCCGCAGCCACGGCGCAGACGCCGTTCAAGGGCGTGCGGATCTCGTGGCTCATATTGGCCAGGAACTCGGTCTGGGTGCGCTGGGCCGCCATCTGCTGGCGCCAGGCGTGGCGGGCCCGTACGACCATCACCGCTCCCACCGCGCCAAAGGTCAGCAGGACGGCGAGGATCGGCAGGATGGAGCTGCGTAGCAGGACGGCGCCGGGCGTCTGAGGGGTCCAGGCCAGGACCAGGGGCGCATCGGACTCCAGCACGTCCATCCGCACTTGAGCGTCGCCCGGCCTGACGTGGGCCTCCCCGAGGCCGGTGCGCATGTCCGCCAACTGATATCGTTCAGCCAGCAGATCGATGGAGACCTCACGGACCGGGAGCAGGGTGAGCATGACCAGTCCGCGATCCTCGCGGGGCATGGCCGATCCTACATCTGGCTGGATGAGGGTGGCCGTGGCCAGCACATTGCGCCCGTCGAGGACGGCGAAGCCGCTGGCTTGGATGGGCGCCGGCATGGTGTCCCAGGGGGTGTCGGCGCCGTCGAGGGGCGGACGCTGCGCCTCGGCCGCCCTCACATCGGCCAGCAGACCGTCAAAAATGTCTGTGGTCGCCTCATCCAGCGGCGCGCGGTCGCGGCCACGGCGGTGATAGATCGGCCGGTCCTGAGGATCGAGGACGGTCAGCTCGCTGAAATTGAAACCCAGGGCGTAGAAATCGTCGAGATTGACATCGGCCCAGGCCAGATCGCGCCGGTTGTCGAGATAGAGGACGACCTCGTCCCAGGTGGTCTCGGTGACCAGGGCGGCCTCCACCTCGGCGATGGCGGTGACGAGCCCCTGGCGCACCAGCTCTTCTTCCCGGGCGAGGGTCTGCGCGTCAACGCTGCGGCTCCACAGCACGAGGCTGAGGATGAAGACGGCCATGGCCGACACGGCGATCGCCACAGCGGGCGCCAACAGATTGCGGTTGCTGAGGCGACGCATCTCGCTGTCCTCAAGTCCCCCGATCGCCTTCAGAGACAAGCTCTCCCGAGTCCCAAAAAACACTGGTAGATGAGATATGCGGTGCGGTCGCCCGGGTCTAGTCCTGCCGTTTCCGGGCCCGGGCTTCCACGGGATCCTCGACCGGCCAGACCCGAACGGCCACGGCGGCGGTGAGCGAGCCTAGAATGGCGAGGACGGCGCCCAGGGCCTGGGTCTCGCTCATGCCGGTGGCCAGCAGTCGCCCTGCCATGGCGCCGGAAATGAAGACCAGGCTGGCGGTGGCCCATTCGGCCATGCCTTGCGAAAACAACGCCTTGAACATGCTGGCAATCCCACCTTCTGCGGTGGACGAACCATCGCCCAGGCGGCGTTAGGCAATCCTTACGCGGGTCTGGGCTGCGGCGTCCGGCCGCACCCGAGCTGCGGTGCAGGGCGGCCACACCGCCGCTAATCGGGCCCTCCGATCCCCTAAGGTCGCCGGCACGGCTTGACCCCTTACGGAACCGACCGCCAAGGTAGGCGTATTCAGGGGGTGCTTATGCGTTGGAAAGCCCGGCTAGGACGTGAGTTGCGGTTTCTGCGCAAGCTGCGGCGTACGCTCAAACGGGTGAAGTCGATCTCTCCCGACTCGCCCAACCTGATTTGCGACGATCTGCAGGCGGCGGTCGATCAGTGGCGCGACCGGCCGGCCATGACCTTCGAAGGTCGCACGGTCACCTATGCCGAACTCGACGGGATCGCCAATCGCTACGCCCATTGGGCCAAGGGACTGAACCTGCGGCGGGGCCAGACGGTGGCGCTGTTCATGCCCAACCGGCTGGAATATTTCTGCGTCTGGTATGGCCTGTCCAAGGTCGGCGTCATCACCGCCCTGATCAACAATCAGCTGACCGGCGCGGCGCTCGCCCACTGCCTGAACATTTCCGGCGCCAGCCACTGCATCGTCGATCCTGAGACCTCCCCGGCCTTCGAAGAGGTCAAGGATGGGCTGGAAGCCCATGTCCAGCAGTGGGTGCTCGGCGAGGCGCGCAATGAACAGCGCGACCTGATCCAGGCGCTGAAAAGCTGCAGCCAGCTGCCCCCCGATCGCAGCGTCCGCGAGGGCATGACCGCCCGCGACACCTGTCTGTTCATCTATACCAGCGGCACCACAGGCCTGCCCAAGGCTGCCCGCATCACCCATGTGCGGGCCCAGCTCTATATGCGTGGCTTCGCCGGCTCCACAGGCGCCCGAGACAGCGACCGAATCTATGTGGCCCTGCCGCTCTATCATGCCACCGGCGGCCTCTGCGCCCTGGGGGCGGCCCTGCTGAACGGCGGCTCGGTGGTGCTGAAGAAGAAGTTCTCCGCCACTCAGTTCTGGCCGGACATCGTGGCCGAGGGTGCGACCATGTTCGTCTATATCGGCGAGCTGTGCCGCTATCTGGTGAACCATCCCCAATCCGAGGACGAGACCCGGCACAAGCTGCGCCTGGCCTTCGGCAACGGCCTGCGTCCTGACGTGTGGCCGGTGCTCAAGAGCCGCTTCCGCATTCCCGACATCCTGGAGTTCTACGGCTCCACGGAAGGCAATGTGTCGATGTTCAATTTCGACGGGAAGGTCGGCGCCATCGGGCGGGTGCCGCGCTATCTGCGCAAGCGCTTCAATTTCCGGCTGGTGCAGTTTGACGTGGAGAACGAGGTCCCCATCCGGGGGGGCGATGGTTTCTGCGTCGAGTGCGGACCCGGCCAGATCGGCGAATGTATCGGCCGCATCGGCGGCGACGCCCGGGCCGAATTCACCGGCTATGTGGACAAGGCCGCCAGCGACAAGAAGGTGCTGCGCGACGTTTTCGAGCGGGGGGATGCCTGGTTCCGCACCGGAGACCTGATGCAGCAGGACGCCGAGGGCTATTTCTACTTCGTCGACCGGATCGGCGACACCTTCCGCTGGAAGGGCGAGAACGTCTCCACCAACGAGGTGGCCTCACGCCTGCAGGAGGCGCCCGGCGTGCGCGAAGCCAATGTCTACGGGGTGGAGGTGCCCGGCGCCGACGGCCGGGCCGGCATGGCCGCCCTGGTCACGGACGAGACCTTCGATCTGGCGGCCTTCGCCGAACATGTGGGGCGCGAGCTGCCGGCCTATGCCCAGCCGCTCTTCCTGCGGATGCTGCCGGCCATGGAGACCACGGGGACATTCAAACAGCGCAAGGTCGACCTTGTCGAGCAGGGCTTCGATCCGGCCAAGATGAAGCAGCCCCTGTATTTCAAGGATCCGGACAAGGGGTATGTGAAGATCACCAAGACGGTCTTCACCAAGCTCTCGGCCGGAGGGTACCGGATCTAGGCTGCCAGGCGTCAGGCGGCGGCCTCGTCCCCGGCGCGCTGGGCGCTGAGGCGAAGACGAAGATGGCATTTCAGGCCGCCCGGCGCGAATTCCAGGCTCGCCTTGCCGTCGATATCGCCTTGCAGACTGCGTTCGATGAGACGTGAGCCGAACCCCTGCCGTACCGGAGGGGACACCGGGGGGCCGCCGTCTTCGGACCAGGTCAAGTAAAGGCGCGGGTGACCTGTATCTCCACGGACGTCCCAGCGAACCCGCACGCAGCCTTCGGAGGTTGAGAGCGCCCCATACTTGGCGGCGTTGGTCACCAGCTCGTGGAAGACCAAGCCCAGGGTGAGGGTCTCTGCCGGCGACAGGGCGACCTCGGGACCCTCCAGCTGGTAGCGCTCCGCCCCATGGGGGCGCAGCTCCATCAGGATGACGTCCTTCAGGGGCGCGCCCTGCCACACCGACTGGGTCAGCAGGTCGTGGGTCGACGACAGGGCCATCAGGCGGGCTTCGAAGGCCTCGCGGAAGGCGGCCGGACTGGCGGTGGTGCGCAGGGTCTGGGCGGCGATGGCCTGGACGGTGGCCAGCGTGTTCTTCACCCGGTGGTTCAGTTCGTCCAGCAGGAGCTTTTGCTGCTGTTCGGCCCGCACCCGGTCGGTGACATCGCTGCCCTCGACAAACACGCCCCATGGCGCGCCGCGGGCGTCAAGGATCGGCTGGTAGATGAAGTCCAGGAAGCGTTCTTCCGGCGGCCCTTCGGCCTGGCGTTGCAGCATCACGCTGGCGGCGCGGCCCAGATAGGGCTGGCCGGTGACCATCACCTCCTGGAGAATGTTCTGGAAGTGTTGGCCCTCCAATTCGGGCAGAGCCTCCGCCAAGGGCCGGCCGATCACCGCGCGCCCGCCAATCAGGCTCTGATAGGCGTTGTTGACCAGCCGGAAGACAAGGTCGGGCCCGATCAGCACCGCCATGAAGCCGGGCGCCTGCATGAACAGGTTGCGGATCTGATTGGTCTCCTCGACCAGGATCAGATTGGTCTCCTGCAGCTCCTGGGCCCGCTGGTAGAGCTGGGTGGCGCTCTCAAGCGGGGCCTCCGCCTGGCCCGGCGGGCCAAAGGCCATGTCCTTCAGCCGCTGGATTTCGGTGACGTCCACCGTGTTCTGAAGGACATAGGCGACCTCGCCTTCGGAGTTGAAAAGCGGCGTGTGGACCGCTGACCAGAACCGCATCTCAAAGCCGCCGCCCCGGGAGACGGGAAGTGGAATGGCGTAGGGAATGAGCGCCAGGGTGTCAGACTCGCCGGTGGTGAGCACCCGTTCCAGGGACGCCCGCAACCGCCGGCCGCCTTCGCCAGGATTGGGAAACAGATCGAAGATATTGCCGCCGATGAGCTGGTCGCGCGTCCGCTCTGTCACCCGCTGGTAGGCGAGATTGGCCTCGACGAAACAAAGGTCACGGTCCAGCACCATGTGTGGACTCGGCAAGGTCTCGAAGAGCGCCCTGAAATCGATCTGCGGCAAAGCTAGCCCCCGTGGTTTTCCGGTAACGCTCTCACCGGGGAAGCGATCCACAGGCGTCTCAACGCCATAGCGGGCTGGTCTTAAGACATCAATCTTGCCCGCCGCGTGCAAACGCCGCGCCTCTGGGTCTGGCGGCGGGAGTCGCCTATATCGTCGCCATGGTTGAACGCGACGCCGCGCCGCTGATCGGCGCCGCCCTCATCAAGGATCAGGTCAAACGCCTCCCGGACGCCCCGGGCGTCTACCGGATGATCGGTGACGACGGCGAGGTGCTCTATGTGGGCAAGGCGCGCTCGCTGAAGAAGCGGGTGACCCAGTACGCCCAGGGCCGGTTCCACACCCAGCGGATCGCCCTGATGGTCGATCTGACCCGGTCGATGGAGTTCGTCACCACCCGCACCGAGACCGACGCCCTGCTGCTCGAGATCAACCTGATCAAGCAGCTGAAGCCCCGGTTCAACGTCCTGCTGCGGGACGACAAGAGCTTTCCCGAAATCGTCATCCGCCGGGACCATGACGCCCCGCAGCTGCGCAAGCATCGCGGCGCCCATTCGATCAAGGGGGACTATTTCGGCCCGTTCGCCAGCGCCTGGGCGGTGAACCGGACGCTGAACACCCTGCAGAAGGCCTTCCTGCTGCGGTCCTGCTCCGACAGCGTCTATGACAGCCGCACCCGGCCCTGCATGCTGCACCAGATCAAGCGCTGCGCCGCCCCCTGCACGGGGCTGGTCTCGCTGGAGGACTACGGCGCCCTGGTGGACGAGGCCGAAGCCTTCCTGCGGGGCAAGAGCCGGGCGGTCATGGCCAAGCTGTCGGCCGAGATGCAGACCGCGTCGGACGAGATGGAGTTCGAGCGGGCCGCGCGCCTGCGCGACCGCATCCGAGCGCTGGCGTCCGTCGCCCAGGAACAGCAGATCAATCCCGAAAGCCTGGAGGAGGGCGACATCATCGCCCTGCATGGCGAGGGCGGCCAGGCCTGCGTCCAGGTCTTCTTCTTCCGCGGCGGCCAGAACTGGGGCAACCGCGCATACTTCCCCCGGGTGGACAAGAGCGACGAGGCCGCCGATGTCATGGCCGCCTTCCTCGGCCAGTTCTACGAGGACAAGCCGATCCCCAAGCTGATCCTCACCAATGTGGAGCCCGCCGACAGGGACCTGCTGTGTGAGGCCTTCGCCCTGAAGGCCGGCCGCAAGGTGGAGATTCTCCAGCCCATTCGCGGCGAGAAGCGCCAGCTGGTGGAGCACGCCCTGACCAACGCCCGCGAGGCCCTGGGCCGGCGGATGGCCGAAAGCTCAGCCCAGTCCAAGCTGCTGGTCGGGGTCTGCGAGGCCTTCGGACTGGACGCCCCGCCGGAGCGGATCGAGGTCTATGACAACAGCCACATCATGGGGACCAATGCGGTCGGCGGCATGATCGTCGCCGGGCCTGAGGGCTTCCTGAAAAACCAGTATCGCAAGTTCAACATCAAGGGGACCGAGCTCACCCCGGGCGACGACTACGGCATGATGCGCGAGGTGCTGCGCCGCCGCTTCGCCCGCATGGTCAAGGACGAGGAGGCCGGCGAGGCCGCCCCGCGCCCGGACCTGGTGCTGATCGACGGCGGCGCAGGTCAGCTAGCCGCGGCTCAGGAGATCATGGCCGACCTCGGGGTGGACGACATCGCCGTGGTGGGCGTGGCCAAGGGGCCTGA
The DNA here is from genome assembly GCA_002363865.1 of Caulobacteraceae bacterium UBA3198. GTDB lineage: Bacteria > Pseudomonadota > Alphaproteobacteria > Caulobacterales > Caulobacteraceae > Phenylobacterium. The sequence continues at coordinate 121,840 of DEWY01000009.1, read as the reverse complement.
CCGAGACGCCGGCCTGGAGCGGTTCTTCATGGCCGGGCGCACCCCCTTCATGCTCGAGCCCAAGTCGCCGGTGCTCTACTACCTGCAGCGGCTGCGCGATGAGGCTCACCGGTTCGCCATCGGCAGCCATCGGGTCCGCCGCGCCATCGACATGAAGAAGAACCCCCTGGACGAGATCGAAGGGGTGGGGCCTGGTCGCAAGCGGGCTCTGCTGCACGCCTTCGGCTCAGCCAAGGGCGTGTCGCGGGCGTCGGTGGAGGATCTGGCCAAGGTGGACGGGGTCAGCCAGGCCCTGGCTCAGCGGATTTACGAACGCTTCCGCAAATAGGCGCCGCATCGCCCGCGGGTCGGCTATGGTCGCAGGCGAACCCTGTGAGCCCCTGTTCTGGAGATGCGTATGGCCCTTCGCCTCAGCCTGATCGTCGCCGCAACCGTCGTCGCCCTGTCGGGCCCGGCGCTGGCCAGCTCGCCAGACGCCTGGGCCGACTTCCGGGTCGAGGTGCGCGACACATGTCTCGCTGCGGCCAAGGCCCAGGGCATGACCTCGCCGGAGGTGATCGTCCATCCGTTCGGCTCGGCCTCCTACGGGATCGCCGTCCTGCGGGAAGGCGATGACAAGCGGATCTGCGTGTTCAATAAGGCCACCAAGGCCGTCGAACTGACCTGATCGACCATTCAAGGCGTGTGATGAAAGCCCTTCCCAACATCCTGACCTCCATGCGCCTGGTGCTGGCGCTGTTCATGTTCGTGGCCCTGGCCACGGCGGCTGGCGCGACGCCCTGGGTCAGCGAGCGCCTGACGCTTGAGGCGCAGTTCACCCTGCAGCGTTGGGCCTTCTACGCCTTCGTTGTCGCCGCGGTGACTGACTGGTTCGACGGCTGGCTGGCGCGAAAGTACGACGCGGTCACCGTCTGGGGCTCGATCCTCGACCCCATCGGCGACAAGGTGCTGGTCTGCGGCGCGGTGCTCGGGCTCATGTCCCTGGGCCCCCAACCGCTGGTCCTGCTGCCGGCCGGCCTGATCCTGTTCCGGGAGTTCACCGTCAGCGCCCTGCGCGAAGTGGGAGCCGGGAAAGGGATCGTCCTGCCGGTGACCATGCTGGCCAAGTGGAAGACCGCCCTGCAGATGACCGCCCTGGCGGCCGAGCTGTTCGTCGCCAGCTGGGGGGCGTTTGGTCTGCCGCATACGCCGGAACTTCTGGGACCGGCGAGCCTGGTGGCGCACACCCTTTTCTGGCTGGCCGCCCTGGTGACGGTGATCACCGGCGCCCAGTACTGGGAACAGACCCGCAAGGCCCTCGCAGGCTGAGGGGCGCCGGCCTCGCCGTGCGCGGCGGCGGGGGCGTTCCCCCCGTCGTCGAACGGTCCATCTGCATCAGTCGGACCAGCATGGCCTCGCCGGTCATTCGCAGCATCATCGGGTCTCTCCCTGCGCCGATCAGGGTGCGATAATGCGAATGAATCGCATCTAACGTCAAGGGAACAGCTCTACTGTGGAGCTAACCGGGCCGGCATGCGTTAGGGTGGCTCAAGCAACCGAAGAGACATTCCCATGCGCCCTATCGCCTATTCCCTGGTCGCGGCCCTCGCCCTCTCGTCGGCCCCCAGCCTCGCCTCGGCCCAGGCGGCCGGCACGCCGCTCGGAAACTTCTTCGCCTGCGAGGCCAGCGGCCAGCGGCAGGAGACCGGCGCCCTGCTCGGCGGCGTGGCCGGCGCCCTGCTGGGCAGCCAGGTCAGCAAGAATGAACGGGCGCTGGGCGCCGTGCTGGGCGCGGGCCTGGGCGCCGCCGCGGGCTCCTGGGTCGGCTGCCGTATGCAGGTGAGCGAGCAGCAGCGGGTGGTCAACGCCGTCGAAACGGCGCTGAACACCAATCGCAGCCAGACCTGGAATGACCCCACCACCGGGACCACCGGCCGGGTGGACATCATCAACGCCAACTATGGCGGCGGGTACGGCGGCGGCGTGGCCTTCGGCCAGGCCACCTCGGCGGCCAATCTGCGTTTCAGCGGCCAGGCCCAGCCCCTGCGGACGGCCTTCGAGCCGGCCAACGCCCAGTACACCACCCGCAACACCGTCAACCTGCGGGCCGCGCCCACGGCCAATTCCTCGGTGGTGGGCCAGCTGCGCGGCGGTCAGTCCTTCAACATCGTCGGCCGGGTGGCGGGCGACCGCTGGTTGCTGGTGGAGCAGAACGGCTATGTCACCGGCTATGTGGCCGAATGGGTGGTCCAGCCCGTGGCTAGCGGCGGCGGCTACGCCAACGCCAACTGCAAGCTGGTGCAGCAGACCATCCAGCCGCGCATGGGTCAGGCCACCACCGAACGCTACACGGCCTGCCCTGAGGCCGGCGGCGGCTGGCGTCTCAGCGCCGCCTGATCTTCAGCGCGCTCACAATGACCAAGGCCCGGGGTCTCCGCCCCGGGCCTTTTTCGTATCACGACATGGGATTGGCTTCCGGCGGCGGATCGCCGGGCAGGGGGATGAACTCGCCATCATCGGCGTCGGGCAGCTTCATGCGCCCGGCCCGCCAGTCGGCCTTGGCCTGTTCGATCCGGTCCTTGGAGGACGAGACGAAGTTCCACTCGATGAACCGTTCGCCCACCGGCTCTCCGCCCAGCAACATGACGATGGCGTCGGTGACGCCGGTGAACAGCACCGGCTGACCCGGGGCGAAGACCAGCATCTTGCCCTCGCCATAGGTGTGGCCGTCCACCTCCACCTCGCCCCGGGCCACATAGGCCGCCCGCTCAGAATACTCCGCCGGCAGCTGCCCGCGGGCGCCGGCCGGCAGGGTCCAGTGGACGTAGAAGAGCGGCGAATGCACGGGTACCTTGGACTTGGCGCCGAAGGCCTCGCCGGCGATCAACACCGCCTTCAGCCCGTCCTCTTCCGCATGGGTGACCAGGTCGCCGGTCCCGAAATGGACGAAGCTGGGGTCGATCTCCTCCTGCGCTTCGGGCAAGGCGAGCCAGGCCTGGATGCCGTCCATCTGGCCGCCATGACCGCGCAGGTGCTCGAAGCGCTCCGAATGGGTGATGCCCTTGCCCGCCGTCATCCAATTGACCTCGCCGGGCTTGATTTCCTGCACTGCGCCGACGCTGTCGCGATGGGTCATCTGACCGTCGAACAGATAGGACAGGGTCGAAAGCCCGATATGGGGATGGGGGCGGACGTCCACATTGCCCGGAAAGCCGGGGTCGAACCTCGCCGGGCCCATATGGTCGAAGAAGATGAAGGGGCCCACCATTCTTCGCCGCGCGTAAGGCAGCACGCGGCCCACCTCAAAACCCCCAAGATCCTTGCGGCGCTGGTCAATGACGAGGTCGATCATGGGCGGCTCCGGTGAGTTTGACAGCCCAAACATAGTAAGCCGGCGGCCGCTTGTCGCCCTGCTGGCCAGCGGTGTCGGGTCGTTGACGGGGCGCTGTCGTGGCGTCTGAATGAGGCTGGGCGTCAGGGTCAGGCCGATCGCCGACAGGGGGAAGAGCGCGTGCTGATCCAGAAACTGAGGTTGCAGCGGGGCTGGTCGCAAGAGCAGCTCGCAGAGGTGTCCGGCCTCAGCGTGCGCACGGTTCAGCGGCTGGAGCGCGGCCAGACCGGCAGCCTTGAGTCCCTGAACGCCCTGGCGGCGGTCTTCGAGATCGACATCTCTCGCCTGACGGAGCCAGACATGGACACGCCCAATACCGAGACCCTCAGAGCCGATGAGGCCCTCGCGCTTGCCCAGGTGCGAAAGCTGAAGGGGTTCTACGTGCACCTCGCCCAGTACGCCGTGGTCATCCCCATCCTCGGCCTGATCAACCTAGTCGGTCAGCCGGGCTATTGGTGGTTCGTCTGGCCAGCGCTCGGCTGGGGGCTGGGCGTGGCCGCCCACGCCGCCACGGTGTTCGACATCTTCCCGTTCCTGAACGGCGACTGGGAGAAGCGGCAGGTGGAAAAGCGTCTGGGCCGCGAGCTCTGAGGCGGCGAGGCCGCCCTTAGTCGGATCCCCGCAGCACCCAGGCCAGGAAGTCCCCGCCCAGCCTCAGGCCGGTCTCGTCGATGCTGTGGCCGAGGCCACGGGCGGTGTGGGTGGCGACCTCGAAGTTCAGCGCCTGGAAGTCGGCCTGCGCCTGGCCCATGGCGGCGAAGGGCACCATGGGGTCGGCGTCCCCGTGGATCAGCAGCAGGGGCGGCCTGGTCTTCACCTCTGAGGCCAGGGCCTCGGGATCGGCCAGCATGCCGGAATAGCCGACGACGCCGGCCAGGGTCTCGGGACGGCGGGGGGCCACATGCAGGGCCATCATGGTCCCCTGGCTGAAGCCCACCAGGGCGACCTTGCGGTTGGGCAGGTCATAGGCGGCCCGGTGCATGTCGATGAAGGCGTTCACCGGGGGTGCTGCCTGACGCACGCCGGCCGCCCGGCTTTCTCGCGCCAGGTCGGTGAGCGCCCACCACTGATAGCCGCCAGGGGCTGCGGGGCACGCCTCCGGGGCGTTGGGCGCCATGAAGGCGGTGTCGGGCAGGGCGTCGCGCCAGTAGGGGACCAGCCCCATCAGGTCGGCGCCGTTGGAGCCATAGCCGTGCAGCAGGATCACCAGGGACTGCGGATCGCGGCCACTGGCCGGGGCGGCGCTGGGGCCGGTGAGGCGGGAAAGCTCGGTCATGCCTGTGGTGGTGTGACAAATGGCGGCGTGGGTCAACACGGGCGCCCCGGCGCGTGCGGCGTCGCCCGCCTTGCCAAGGCGGGGCTTTCGCGTGTTCTAGGGGCATGGGCAGACATGAACGGATCGGCGACCCGGAGCGGCGCAGGCCAGCCGCGCGGAGCGCGGTCTGATGGCCCGTCGCCCGGCCAGCGCCAAAAAGGCCCTGTCAGAGGCCAATCTGGCCGCCCTTGGCGCCGAGCGCCTGGCCGCCCTGCTGATGGAGACGGCGAGCCCGGCCCTGAAGCGACGCCTGCGGATGGAGCTCGCCGCCGAGGCGGGCGCAGCCGACCTCGCCTTCGAACTCGACAAGCGCCTGGCCGCCCTGGAGGCCAGCAAGACGCGGGTCTCCTGGCGCAAGCGGCCCGAGTTGCTGACTGAGCTGAAAGCGCTGGAGGTCATGATCGCCGAGCGGCTGGCGGCGCTGGATCAGAGCCTGGCCCTGGACCGGCTGGTCGCCTGGTTCGACCTCTATCCCGCGCTCACCCGCCGGGTGCAGGACCCCAAGGGGGAGCTGGCTCTGATCTTCGACGCCGCCTCCAGCGATCTGACCGCCCTGGCCACGCAGCTGGGGCCGGAGATCGCCGGTCCGGTCCTGGGCGAGGCGCTCGCCACCCGACTGTCGGAATGGGCGGTGTGGATCGGCCGCGGCGTCGGGGCCCTGAGCCCCGAACTCGCCCGTCGCCTGCTGGTCGATCTGACCGCGGGCAAGTCCCAGCCCACAGGGCGGCTGGCCCTGGTGGTGCGACGGCTCGCCGACCGGGCCGGCGACCTGGACGCCTGGATACTCTCTCTCTCGGACGCTGATCGAAAAAAGCCGGACACCGCCGCCGACATCGCGAGGCGCCTGGCCGAAGCCGGCAGGGCGGGGCCAGCCCGGGAGGCCCTGGAGGCCGCGCGGGCCTCGCACCCGCAGGCCCGTCCGGCCAAGGGCAGGGCCGCCGGCCCCGAGCCGCAGGGCGAGGCCTGGTACGCCGCCGAGATCGCCGTGCTGGAGGCCGAGGGGCAGGCCGCCGCCGCCGATGCGGCGCGCTGGCGCCTGTTCGAACGCACCCTGTCGCCCGAGACCCTGCGCGCCCTGCTGGCCAAGCTCGCGGATTTTGAAGATGTGGTGGCGCTGGACCGCGCCTTCGAGATCGCCGCCGCCCACGGGGATCTGATGCGGGCCGTGGCATTTCTGATGGACTGGCCCGCCCACCGGGAGGCCGCGGCGCTTGTCCTGAAGCGGCGCGCTGAACTGCGCGGCCCGCACAATGACCTGCCGGCCTGGGCCGAGCGGCTCTCGGCCCGGCATCCCCAGGCGGCCCTGCTGCTGGTCCGAGCCCGGGCGCTGGCCCTGCGCCGCCTGGGCGCCGGCTTCAGCGACGAGGTGGCCGACCTGATCATTGAGGCCGAGTCCCTGGCCGTCGGCCTCACCGACGACACTATCCCCAGCCACGCGGCCTTCTTGGCCGAGCTTCGCTAGGCCGCCAGCTCTCTGGACACATCAGGCCGGCGGGAAGCCCTCGGCCAGTTCGGGATGGGCCACGCTGGGATCGTACCAACTCGCGCCGTCTGAGCGCCAGATGTGCCACTGGCGGTCGACCGTCACAGGGGAGTCCAGGCAGCCGAGCCGGAGCATCACATTGGGGCCGCCGTCCCGTTCAGCGATCAGCTGCGACCCGCAAACCGAGCAGAACCGCCTCACCTTGCCCGGCGAGGACTCATAGGCGCGGAGCAGGTCTTCGCCCCGCACCCAGCGCACGCGGTCCCGCGGGACCGCGGCGATGCTGGAAAAGGCCGCGCCATGGGCCTTGCGGCAGGTCTCGCAATGACAGTGGGCGATGGTCTCGACCGTCGCCTCGGCCTCATAGGCCACGCGGCCACACAGACAGCTTCCCCTCAACATCGCAGGTCCTCAAAGCGGCAGGTTGCGGCCGAAGTCTAGCGGGGAATGGAGGGGCGTGCGCGGCGGAATGGCAGGGTCGAGGCGGCTGTGGGGTCAGGCCTCCAGAGCCTTGATCATCGCCACCCGCGTGGCGTGCCGGCCACCTTCGAATTCGGCGGTGAGGAAGGCGTCGACGATCTCCAAGGCCAGGCCTTCGCCCACTACCCGGGCGCCCAGGGCCAGCATGTTGGCGTCGTTGTGGGCCCGGATCATCCGGGCCGAGAAGGTGTCGGCGCAGACGCCGCAGCGCACGCCCTTCACCTTGTTGGCGGCCATCATGATCCCCTGGCCGGTGCCGCAGACCACGATGCCCAGGGCGCAGTCGCCCGAGGCGACGCGGCGGGCGGCGGCCTCGCCGTGCCTGGGATAGTCGGTGCTCTCTGTCGTAGTCGGTCCGATATCGACCACCTCCCACCCCTTAGCGGCCACATGGGCGGCGATGGCCTGGCGCAGGGGGATGGCGGCGTGGTCGCTGGAGAGGACGATGCGTCTGGCTGCGGTCATGGGTGACTATGCTGGCTCTCTTGGTGGGGTTCAGCATCACGTTGGAACATGACGGGCTGCGCGCAATAGCAACAGATGGGCATCCGAGGCGCCATTCAGGGCGCCCCGCTACCATATCTACCTAAAGCTTGATGCCTGATCTAAATAATCCTTGGCAATGAAATCGAGCGCTGTTGAGTGGTCTGGAAATACCTTCACGTCAAAATCTGGGTGACAAACTATCTCGCAGCATGAATTCCCAGTTAAAAGCATGTGTTTCAAGTATTGCTTGTCGGTCCGGGCGCGTGCTTCATCCAAGGTGGTGCTGTTATTTATCAGATTTATAACATTCTCGGGGCGATTGTCGGTTTGTGCGGAGCCCAAATAAGAAAACTCTTCAAAACTCATCACTAATTCTACAAGTTGGAATTGAATCAACACCGAGTGACCACGCTTGCCCGGTGAGATGCTACCACTCAGAAGGAGCATCATTGACGCTCCAGCTTCCCCGCCTACAAATGAGATGGAAGGGTAGAACAAATCATCTGCGGCCGATGGGATCCCGGTCCAGCTGGTCCCTAGAGATGTCTGCATCAGTCTCAACCCGCTTAACAGTCGTATGCCGTTAGTCGATCACGGCTTGGCTGCGCCGGCGATCTTCTGACTACCCCTGGCTGCTCACATAGGGGCTGATGAGGCCGAGCGGGGCGGCGGTGGTGTTCTTCACCGCGCGGATGACGATGCGGCTTTCGATATTGGAGACGAGGCCCAGCGACAGGATCTGGTCGCGGAGGAAGTTGTCGAAGGCGTGCATGTCGCGGGTGACGATGCGCAGCTCATAGTCGGCCGAGCCGGTGACCGTGGCGCACTGGACCACCTCGTGCAGCTTGGTGATGGCCTGCTCGAAGGCGTCGAGATTGTCCCGGGTCGGCAGGGACAGCTTGACGGTGCAATAGACCTCGAAGTTCAGGCCCAGGCGTTCGCGATCCAGGATGGTTACGCGGCGCTGGATGACGCCGGCGTCCTCCAGGCGCTTGATCCGGCGCCAGCAGGGGCTGGAGGACAATCCGACCCGCTCGGCGATCTCGGCCACCGACAGGCCGGCGTCGTGCTGAATCAGATCCAGGATCTTGGCATCAACCGCATCAAGGGTCTCGGACACGCTTTTCTCCCCAATAATCCGCATATGCGCCCGGTTCGTGCCCTGGAACCGGATGTCAGGGGCACGCCTTAGGTAAGCAATTGCGGCGTTCTTATATGATCTTGCAAGCCTATAGGGAGCCCCAAAGGGAAAGATATTGCGATGCGGCACACGGAAGTGACGCTCGACGACAAGTTTCTGCTCAACGAGGGTCGGGTTTTCATCACCGGGGTCCAGGCCCTGTTGCGGGTCCTGATGGACCAGCGACGGCTGGACGAAGCCGCGGGCCTGAATACGGCGGGCTTTCTGTCGGGCTATCGCGGCTCGCCGCTCGGCGGCCTCGACCAGCAGGCCCACCGGGCCTCCAAGCATCTGGACGCCGCCCAGGTGGTGTTCAAGGAAGGTCTGAACGAGGACCTGGCCGCCACCGCCGTCTGGGGCAGCCAGCAGGCCAATCTCTTCCCCGGCGCCAGGTATGATGGCGTGTTTGGCATGTGGTACGGCAAGGCCCCGGGCGTCGACCGCACCGGCGACGCCTTCAAGCACGCCAACTTCGCCGGGACCTGGGGCCAGGGCGGCGTGGTGGCGGTGGCCGGCGATGACCACAACTGCAAGTCCTCCACCCTGCCGTCCCAGTCGGAGTTCGCCTTCCAGGACTTTGAGATGCCGGTGCTGTCGCCGGCTGATGTGCAGGAGGTGCTGGATTACGGCCTGATGGGCTATGCCCTGTCGCGCTTCTCAGGGCTTTGGGTCGGGCTGATCGCGCTCGCCGACACCATGGACTCCGGCATGACCATCGACGTGGCGCTGGAGCGCCACCGCTTCGTCCTGCCGCGGTTCGACCTGCCGGCCGGGGGCCTGGGCATCCGGCTGAAGGACCAGCCGATGGACAAGGAGCGCAGGCTGCGGAGCTACAAGATCCCCGCGGCCCTGGCGTTTGCGCGGGCCAACCGGATCGACCGGGTGACGCTGGCCTCGCCCCGGCCGCGCCTGGGCATCGCCTGTCAGGGACAGGCCTATAAGGATGTGATCGAAGCTTTCGCCGCCATGGGAATCAGCCCCGCCCAGGCCGCTGATCTCGGCGTCTCGATCTACAAGATCGGCATGCCCTGGCCATTGGAGCCCACGGGCCTGCGCGCGTTTGCCGCCGGTCTCGAAACCCTGATGGTCATCGAACACAAGCGGCCCCTGATCGAAGGCCAGGCCCGCGCCGCCCTCTATGACCTGCCGGCTCAGGCGAGGCCCAGGATCATCGGCAAGACCGACGAACAGGGCCATCCCCTGCTGTCGGACCTGGGCGCGCTTTCCGTGGCCGAGGTGGCGCTGGCCATCGCCGACCGCCTGCCGCCGGGCCCGCACATGGACGGGGTCTATGACTATCTGAACCGGGTCTCGGCCGCCGGCGTCGCCGCCGTCAGCCTGTCGTCGGATCAGCAGCGCAAGCCCTTCTTCTGCTCAGGCTGTCCGCACAACACCTCGACCCGGCTGCCGGAAGGCTCCCGGGCCCTGGCCGGCATCGGCTGCCACTACATGGCCAGCTTCTCCGACCCCAACACCGACTTAAACAGCCATATGGGCGGCGAGGGCCTGAGCTGGGTGGGGGCTGCGCCCTTCACCACGGAAAAGCACGTCTTCGTCAATCTGGGGGACGGGACCTATAACCACTCCGGTTCGCTGGCCATCCGGGCGGCGGTCGCCGCCGGGGCCAACGTCACCTACAAGCTCCTGTTCAACGATGCGGTGGCCATGACCGGCGGCCAGGCGGCCGAGAGCGGCTTTACGCCCGCCCAGATCACCCGCCAGCTGGCCTCCGAAGGCGTGGCTCGCACGGTCATCGTCGCCGACGACCCCAGCCGATACGAGGGGGTCAAGGACCTGGCCCCTGGCGTCGAGGTCAAGCCGCGGGCCGAGCTGATGGGCGTGCAGCGGGCTCTGCGCGACACCTCCGGCGTCACCGTCCTGCTCTATGATCAGGTGTGCGCCACCGAGAAGCGCCGCCGGCGCAAGCGGGGCAAGCTGGCCGCGGCCGAGAAGCGGGTGATCATCAACCCCCTGGTCTGCGAAGGCTGCGGCGACTGCTCGCGGGCGTCCAACTGCGTGTCGGTGGAGCCGCTGAACACCGAGTTCGGCCGCAAGCGCAAGATCAACCAGTCCACCTGCAACCAGGACTATTCCTGCCTGGACGGCTTCTGCCCCTCCTTCGTGACCCTGGAGGGGGCGGAGAACCCGCATGGCGCGCAACTTCCGGCGCTGACGGCGGACTCCACGCCCCTGCCGACGTTTGAGGCCTCGCCCGGCGTGCGCAATATCGTCTTCACCGGGGTCGGCGGCACCGGCGTAACCACCACCGCCTCCATCCTGGCCATGGCCGCCCATGTGGACGGCAAGGCGGCCTCCGTCGTGGACATGACGGGCTTGGCCCAGAAGGGCGGGGCGGTGTTCAGCCATGTCCGCATCGGCGAGGACGAGGCGAGCATCGTCGGCGGTCGCACGCCGGCGGCCAGCGCCCATGTGCTGATCGCCTGCGACGTCATGGTGGCGGCCGGCGCTGATGCTCTGGCGCTCTACGCCAAGGACCGGACGGTGGCGTTCGGCAATGCCGACCTGTCGCCTACCGCGGACTTCGTCACCGACCGGGACGTGCGCTTCGATTCCGGCGGCATGGCCAGGCGGATCGCCGCCGCCGCCCGGTCCTATGACGAGACCCCGGCCCACCACATGGCCGAGAGCGAACTGGGCGACGCCATCTTCGCCAACATGATCATGCTGGGCTTCGCCTGGCAGAAGGGCGTGATCCCCATCTCCAGCCGGGCCCTTTATCGCGCCATCCGGCTGAACGGGGTGGCGGCCGAACAGAACCTGCAGGCCTTCGAGATGGGGCGTCGGGCCGCCCATGATCCCGAGCGCCGCGGCCGGCGGGAGGCCGATGTGGCCACGCCTGAAACCCTGCCCCTGGCGGAGCTGATCGCCCATCGCACCCGTGAGCTGGCGGCCTATCAGAACCCTGCCTACGCCCGTCGCTATCAGGAGCGTGTGGAGGCCATCGCTTACCTTGAAACCCCTCTCGGGTCGGAGACCCTGACCCGGGCCGTGGCGATCAATCTCTACAAGCTGATGGCGTACAAGGACGAGTACGAGGTGGCCCGCCTCTACGCCGACGGCCGCTTCGACGCCTATCGCAGCCAGAGCTTCCAGGGTGGCAAGGCCAAGGTCTGGCTGGCGCCGCCGATCCTGGGCGCCAAGGACGACCAGGGCCATCCGCGCAAGATCGCCTTCGGCGGCTGGATGCTGGACTATGGCTTCCCGGTTTTGGCCAAGCTCAAGGGTCTGCGCGGCACCGCGCTCGACCTCTTCGGCTACTCCGAAGAACGCCAGATGGAGCGCGGTCTGATCGCTGACTATGAGGCCGACCTTGAGCGCATCGCCCTTGAGCTGACGCCGGAGCGCCTGGCCCTGGCGGTCGAAATCGCCCAGGTCCCGCAGGACATCCGAGGCTTTGGCCACGTCAAGCAGGCCTCCCTGGGGCCGGCCATGGCCAAGCGCGAGGCTCTGTGGGCGCGGTGGGAGACGACGGGCGCCGCCGTCGACGCCTGAGGTCCGGCGAAATTCGTTTCCCTGGGCGGCCCCTCGGGGTAGCCAGAGGGCATGGCAGATTTTGATTTCGACGCCCTAGTGGTGGGGGCCGGCGCCGTGGGCCTGGCCTGCGGCTACGCCCTGTCCCGCCGTGGCCTGACTGCGGTGGTGCTGGAGGCCGACCAGGCCATCGGCCAGGGGGTCTCCTCGCGCAATTCCGAGGTGATCCACGGCGGCCTCTACTATCCCACGGGATCGCTGAAGGCCCGGCTCTGCGTGCAGGGGCGGCGCATGCTCTACCCGTTCCTGGAGGCCCGGAACGTGGCCTTCGACCGCTGCGGCAAGCTGGTTGTGGCCAATGGGCCTGAAGAGGTCGCCCGCCTTGAACCGATCCTCGCCCAGGCCCGGACCAACGATGTCGAGGGCATGGAGCTGCTGACCAAGGCCCAGGCCCTGGCGCTGGAGCCCAATCTGTCCTGCGACGCGGCGCTGATCTCGCCCCAGAGCGGAGTCTTCGACAGCCACGGCTACATGCTGGCCCTGCAGGGTGAGATCGAGGCGGCTGGCGGCGCGGTGGTGGTCTCCACGCCCTTCGAAGGGGCTGAGCCCCTGGCCGGCGGCGGCTGGAAGGTGCGAGCCGGCGGGGCCGAGCCCACGACGCTCACCGTGCGCCTGCTGATCACCGCGCCGGGCCTCTCAGCCCAGGCCGCGGCCGGCGAGATCGAGGGCTATCCGCAGGCCGAGATTCCCACAGGCCACTATGGCAAGGGCCGTTATTTCCGCCTGCAGGGCAAGGCGCCCTTCGCCCGGCTGATCTATCCGCCGCCGATCCCCGGCGCGCTCGGCACCCACTATCGCCGCGATCTTGGGGGGCAGGCGGTGTTCGGGCCGGACCTGATCTTCGTCGATGAACTGGACTACAGCGTCGAGCCGGACGCTGCGGCGGGCTTCTACGCCTATGTCCGCAAGTTCTGGCCAGCGCTGCCCGATGATGCGCTGACGCCGGACTATGCCGGCATCCGCCCCAAGCTGCACGGCCCTGGCGAACCGCATCCAGATTTCCGCGTCGACGGTCCCGAGGCCCACGGGCTGGAAGGCCTCGTCGCCCTGTTCGGCATCGAAAGCCCCGGGCTCACCTCATCCCTGGCGATCGGGGAAGAGGTGGCCGGACGGTTGGGGCTGGCGGACGCCTGACCCTATCCCCCGTCATGCTCGGCCTTGTGGCGAGCATGACGGAGGAAAGGGCCTCAGTTCGTCTTGGGAACCAGCTTCAGGATCTTGCCCTCGGCGCTGTCGGTGGCGACGTAGATGGCGCCGTCGGGTCCTTGCTCCACCTCGCGGATGCGGGCGTTGACGTCGGTGAGCAGACGCTCCTCGCCCACGACCCGGTCGCCGTCCAGGGTCAGGCGGACCAGCTGCTTGTCGCGCAGGGCGCCGACAAACAGGCTGTCCTTCCAGGCCGGGAACAGGTCGCCCTGGTAGAAGATCATGCCCGAGGGGCCGATGACCGGGTCCCAGTAGTAGGCCGGCTGCTCCAGGCCCGCCTTGGCGGTCAGGCCCTCGCCGATCGGCTGGCCGGAATAATCCAGGCCATAGGTGATGGTCGGCCAGCCATAGTTCTTGCCGGCCTCGATGATGTTCAGCTCATCGCCGCCCCGGGCGCCGTGTTCGATTTCCCACAGCTGGCCAGTCTTGGGGTGCAGGGCCGCGGCCTGCACGTTGCGGACGCCCGAGGCGAAGATTTCGGGCCGCACGCCGTCCTGGCCGACGAAGGGATTGTCGGCGGGGATGGAGCCGTCGCGGTTGATGCGCACCACCTTGCCCAGCGCCGAGTTCATGTCCTGGGCCTGCACCCGGCCGGCCATGATCGACCGTTCGCCCAGCGCGATCAGCAGGTGACCCTCGCGGTCGAAGACCAGGCGATTGCCATAGTGCTTGGTGGAGTCCATGGCCGGGTTCTGCTGGAAGATGACCTGCACATCGGTCACCCGGGCGCTGGCGCCGTCTTCCACCAGCCGGCCGCGGGCCACGGCGGTGGAATTGGTCCCGTTCCCGCGGGGTTCGGCATAGCTCCAGTAGATCAGCTTGTTCTGCGCGTAGTCGGTGTCGAGGACCACGTCCAGCAGGCCGCCCTGGTCGCGGGCGTCCACCTCCGGCAGGCCGGAGACCGGGTCTGACAGCTGACCCTCCTGGTTGACGATGCGCAGCCGCCCGGGCTTTTCGGTCACCAGCATGCGGCCGTCCGGAAGGAAGGCGATGGCCCAGGGCTTGTCGAGGCCTTCGGCGACGGTGACCACCTCGTAGGCCACATCGGCGCTGACCTCCGGCGCCCGGGTCTGGCCGGCGAAGGCCGGGGTCTGGGAGGGCGCATTGGCCGGCCGCGTCTCCCACGGCTCACCCCCGGGCGCGGATTGCGCCGCCGGCTGGGCTGCGCCGTCGGTTCCGCCACAAGCGGCCAGGACCACGGCGAGCGCGGTGGTGAGAAGCAGGTTTCGCATGGACAGGTCTCCCTATGGTCGAGCTTTGAAGGCGCAAGCGCCTCAGTTCGTTCCCACCACCGCCTCCAGGGCCTCCTGGGGCGTGGCGCCGTCCACATGTATGAGCGACCAGACCGCAAGGAAGAGCAGGGGCCAGCGACGGGAGTCGTTTTCGTCCATGAAGACGTGCCGGGCCTCCTGCGCGCCGATGGCGACGCCGAGGGGGATGACCTGGCCGATCCGCTCGGCGATGGCCGGGGCGCGGGGCGCGATCCAGGCCTCCACCGGCACGGTGAAGCCCTGTTTGCGAGCCCAGGGGGAGGCCGCAGGACAGGCGGCCTCCAGCCATTTCCGAAGCAGCCATTTGCCATGGCGGCCGCGCACCTTGAACCGGTCGGGCAGGGCGAAGGCGAACTCGGCGACGACGGGGTCCAGGAAGGGGGTCCGCCCCTCCAGGCCGTGCGCCATCAGGCAACGGTCGAGCTTGGTCAGCAGGTCGTTGGGCAGCCAGGTGGCGATGTCGGCGTACTGGGCCTGCTGCAGGCGGGTGAGGCCAGCCGGCGCCCGGGCCTGATCGCGCCAGCGCTGCAGGAGTTCGGGATGCACGCCCCGGGGCTCGGCCGGGCGGCCGCCCAGCCAGGCGGGTCGAAGGGCCCGGCGATAGCGGCCATAGCCGCCGAACAGCTCATCACCCCCCTCGCCGGTGAGGACCACGGTCAGGGTCCCCCGGGCGGCCTTGGCCAGCTTGAAGGTCGGCAGGATGGCGTAGTCGGCTGTGGGATCATCCAGGGCGTTCGCCACCTGGGGCAGCAGCGTCCAGAAGTCCTCTTCGGTGAAGGTGGTCTCCCGCCAGTCGAGGTTCAGCGCCCGGGCCACCTGCTCGGCCTCCCCGCGCTCATCACGGGCGCCGGGCGCATCAAACCCGCAGGTAAACGCGGTGACCGGCCGGCTGTTGAGCCGGGACATGAGGGTGGCGATGGTCGCGGAATCGATCCCGCCGGACAGAAACAGGCCATAGGGCACGTCGGCCCTCTGATGGACCCGCACGCTGTCTTCCAGCACCACATCCAGACGCTTCAGCAGGGCGACTTCGCCGCTGGCCGCCGGCCGTGTGCGGGGCGGGGGCAGGGCGGGACGGATCTCATGGGGGACCAGCCGGCCGTCCACCACCTCGATGATCGCGCCCGGCGCCACCCGGCGGGGACCATGGAGCGCGGTCTCTTCGCCCAGGGTGTAGCTGAAGGCCAGCATCTCCCGGGCGCCCTCAGTGGTGATGGCGGGCGGGGCGAGGCCAGCCTTGACGAAGGCGCCGGCTTCCGAGGCGAAGGCGAGCCCTGTCTCCAGCTCCATCACATAGAGCGGCTTGATTCCGAAGGGGTCGCGGACCAGCCAGGTGCGGCCGTCCGGCCCCACCAGGCAGAAGGCGTACATGCCCCGCAGGCGATGGAAGGCCGCCGGGCCCTCCCTGGCGTAGAGGTGAAGCAGGGGCTCGAAATCCGAGCCGGTGGAGAGCGCGTCCTGGAGTCCGAAGTCGTCGGCCAGCTCCAGATAGTTGTAGATCTCCCCATTGCCGACCACGACCCCGCCAGCCGCGTGCAGGGGCTGCCAGCCCCCTTCAAGGTCGATGACCGACAGCCGCGCATGGGCGAGCGATCGTCCGTCCGTCTCTTCCACCGTGACGCCGTCGGGGCCCCGATGGGTCATGGCTTCGATCAGGGGGCGGGCGGAGGCCTCACCGTCCAGAATCCCGGCGATGCCGCACATCAGGCTGCCCCGTAGCGGGCGAAAAGATCGCGCCACTGGGCGACGATTGAGCCTTGCGAGAAGTCGGCCTCCACGCGGGCGAGCCCATGCTGCGCCAGGCGGATGCGCAACATGGGATCATCCAGCAGCCGACGGACCGCCTTCGCCAGGGCCTGGGCATCATCCACCGGGACCAGCAGGCCGTCCTCGCCCTCACGGATCAGGGCGCCGGGGCCCTGGCTGGCGGCCGCGGCCACGGGCAGGCCGTGCGCCCAGGCCTGGATCACCACATTGCCCAGAGGCTCGAAGCGGGAGGGAAAGACGCAGACATCGGCTGCCCGATAGAGCGCCGAGGGATCGTTGCGCCAGCCCAGGAACCGCACCCGGGGCGCGACCCCTAAGGCCACGGCCAGGGCCTTCAGCCGCGCCTCCTCCGGACCCGTCCCGGCGATCCACAGATAGGCCTCGGGCAGCTCAGTCAGCGTATTGAGGGTGACGTCATGGGCCTTGGCCTCATGCAGCCGGCCCATGGCCAGCAGCAGGGGGGCCTCGGCCGGCGTGTCCAGACTGGCGCGTTCGACCGGCGCGGCCTCAGCCGGCGCCTCGGCGAAGTTGGGAATGTAGGCGACCTGGCCGGCCGGCCAGCCCTGACCCACCACCCACTCGGCGATGTCCTCGGTGTTGGCCACCAGGAAGTCGAAGCCGGCATAGTATTTCAGATTGTAGTAGCCCCCCAGGCGGCCGATCCGCGCCCAGGGGCCCTTCGGCGTATGCCGCGCGGCCCGGTTCATCCAGGCGAGCGCCACGCTCACCTTCTGATCCTGCGCGAAGCGGCTGACCCGTCGCCGGGTCATCAGGTCCAGAGGCCCGCCGAAACCGAAGGTTTCCACCGCCACGCCGGCGTCGCTCAGCACCCGCTCGCGAACAGGGTGCGCACGCAGGGCCGCGGCCTGCGCCACGCGTTCGCCGGCGAGCGCCAGGGCCAGGTCGACGAAATAGGTCTCCGCCCCGCCTTCGCCGGCCGTTCCCAGAAGATGAAGCACGCTCATGCGGGCGCGAACCTAGCCTCGCTTTGGCCTGCGCCCAAGCCGCTTGATGCGGCGATCTGAAATCCCTATAACCCGCGCCTCGCGCGTCAGCGGCGCGAACCCGTGGCTGGGTAGCTCAGCTGGTTAGAGCGGTGGATTCATAACCCACAGGTCGGCGGTTCGAGCCCGCCCCCAGCTACCACGGCTCCCCGGCCGAAAGCGGGGTCAATCCGAGTCTTCGATCTATTCGCTTCAGAGCGCGGCAAGCGTCCGGCGCAAATGCGCACTAATCCGGCGCGAATGCGAGCGCGTCAAAGGGCGTCTGAGGCGCCAGCGTTGGGGCGAAGCAGCGCTCCAGGCAGTCGATATGGGCGTAGAGGGCCTGCCCGGGCGGGTCCTTGCGCATGGCGACGAGGCTAATCTCGACGCCCTCGCTGCGGGGCTTGTCGATGCCGGTGGCGCAGAAACAGCATTGAATAGCGAACATCTGGGCCCCCGCCGACCGTCGTGCTCAGCAACCTATGGCGACGCTTGATCTGCAGCCAGTGGTCCTTTGCTCCCTCCGGAGACAGGCGCAGCCACAATTCGCGCCAGCGGCCAGTCTGGCCTAGATTCCCGTCAACACCGTCCCCTCTTGCATTTCCCTGCGTCTGAAGGCCCCTTGCGGCCTCTTGCGAGTGGGAGGCCTTCGATGGCGAGGAATGTGTATGACGCCCCGGTGAAGAAGGGGCGCGGGCTCGCCATGCTGGGGGTTGTGGGCGTCGCGGCCGTGGTGCTGATTGGCGGAGTGCTGGCCGCCCTGGGTCAGCAGCGGATGGCCGCGGCCGAGCGCTGGACGCCGCAGGGGCCGGAATGCCCGGTGTGGGAGGGCCCGCTGCCGGTCTCTACGAGCCGGCCTGACCTGCAGAGCTTCGACTACGCCGGGGCGACGCTCGGCCGCTGGTTCGGCCATGCCAACTGTGTGGAGTTGTACAAGACCGCCCTGCCCGGCGGCGGGGTCTATCAGGCCTGTCACTTCACCGGCCCTGACTTTGTGCGGGTCAAGGTGGGCGACCAGGAGACCACCTATCGGCCTGGCGTCGGCAAGCCGACCATCATCACCATTCGCGATGGCGTGGCGACCTGCGCTACCGATCCTCGGGCTGTGGCGCCAGCCAAGCCTTAAGAATTTGGTCAGACTCTCGGCCTACTCCCGGACCCCTAAGTTATGATTTGCCCGCTTTTCGGGCGCCCGGGGGGGATTTATCGTGACCAATTGGAAGACCGCGGCCTCGGCCGTGGCGCTGGGCCTTTGCCTGGCGCCCGCCACGGCGCAGGCCCAGAGCCTGGAAGACGTCCTGGCTCGGCTGGAGCGCCTTGAGCAGGAGAACCGGCAGCTGCGCCAGGAGGTGGACAGCCTGAAGGGCGCAGCGCCCATCAGCGCCGCTCCAGCGCCCGTG
Source organism: Caulobacteraceae bacterium UBA3198 (assembly GCA_002363865.1). Classification (GTDB taxonomy): domain Bacteria; phylum Pseudomonadota; class Alphaproteobacteria; order Caulobacterales; family Caulobacteraceae; genus Phenylobacterium. Next base: position 103,347 of record DEWY01000009.1, on the reverse strand, counting down.
GCGATCTCGACGGCAGAGACCGAGCCTTCGGCGACGCCCATCCGCAATGTCGAGGCGCCGACGCCGGAGAATGACCGGGCCCTGGCCGCCGTCGAGCTCAACTCCGGCCTGTTCGTCAGCCGCGCCAGCGACGTCAGCTACCGGATGCTGGACCCCACCACGCACACGAGCCGCAAGCCGCTGATGCTGCTGGACGCTCGGCGCCAGGGCGACCTGCGCGACGGCGGGGTCTATCTCGGCGGGGCGATCACGGCGCTGGCCAACTATCAGGAGACCAATCGGAACTCCAAGTTCGGCTATCTGATGCGCCATCCCACCTCGGCCAACCAGATCGGCGAGACGGCGTCCGAGGCCGTGCTGCATTCGGCCCAGCTCAGCGTCACGGCCAATGTGACTCCGTGGATCACCGCCTATGCCGAGCTGCTCTATGATCCGGAGCAGAGCTTCGGCGCCGGGACCATCACCGCCGTCGGCCGCAACCAGATGCAGCTGCGCAAGGGCTATGTGATGTTCGGCGACCTTGAGGCCAGCCCCTACTACGCGGCCATCGGCAAGATGGAGGCGCCGTTCGGCCTGATGGATACGGTCAGCCCGTTCACCGCCTCGACCGTGTGGCACGCCTTCGGCGGCCTCGCCTGGGGGGCGTTGGCCGGCTACTCCAAGGACGGCCTGAACATCGCCCTTGAGGCCGTGCAGGGGGGCTCGCAGTTCCGCTCCCTGGCCACCAGCGTGGAGGGCACCAATGTGCCCTCGCGCCTGAACAACTTCGTGGCCGACGCCAACTACACCTTCGACCTGGGCGGCGAGGGGCGCGACCTGATGGCCGGCGCCTCCTATGTGCATGGCAGCGCCTACTGCCACGGCTTCCCGGTGGTGCACTTCAATCCGTGCGTCGACGACAACCCGGCCTACGCCGTCTATGGCCAGCTGAATTACGACCGCTGGACCGCCAACGCCGAGTTCGCCAAGACGCTGGAGGAATGGCCGGGCACCTTCAACCCGACCCCGCCGCTGAACCAGTTCGCCGCCAGCAAGGTGTCGAGCTGGGGCGTGGGGGCTCGCTACGCCGCCGAGCTGGCCGGCCAGGAGGTCCACCTCTCCACCGAATTCTCCACCTATGTGGCCGGACCCAAGGGGTCGCCCTGGCGGCGCCAGGACCAGCTGGTGTTCGGCCTGGCGGCCTTCCCGGCCAGCCACGTGAAGCTGTTCTCCGAGGTGGTCCTCGTGGAGGGCTATGTGCCGCTGAACTTCCTGAGCGGCGGTAATCTGGGACCCGGCGTCAGTTGGAGTGACGCCGACGCCAAGACCCAGGTGCTGCTGGTGGGCGCCAACGTGGCGTTCTAGGTCCCTGGAAGACGCTTGGCTCGCGCCCGGCGCAAACCCTATATTCGAAGCCATAAGGGGCGGGCGGCGCGGTCGGCGGCGTCCGCCTCGTCGCTATATTGCTGATGCATAAGAATATTTTGGGGATGCGACCATGGGCTCTGAAACATCGTCGGGTTCGGCGGGTCGGACGATCGATAAGCAGGCGCTGATCGCCAAGTACGTGGCCGAACGGGACAAGCGCCTGCGGGCTGATGGCAACGCCCAGTATGTCCGGCTGACCGGCCGGTTTTCCGACTATCTGGAAGACCCGTACACGCCCCGGGTCGAGCGCGAGCCGAAGACCGACCATGTCACCTTCGCCTTCATCGGCGGCGGGTTCGCCGGCCTGGTGACCGGCGCGCGGCTGGTGGAGGCCGGGATCACCGATGTCCGCATCCTCGACAAGGCCGGCGACTTCGGCGGCACCTGGTACTGGAACCGCTATCCCGGCGCCCAGTGCGATACGGCCTCGATGATCTACATGCCGCTGCTGGAAGAGACCGGGCACATGCCGAGCGAGAAGTACGCTCACGCCCCGGAAATCCTCGCGCAGTGCCAGCGGATCGGCCGCCAGTACGGCCTCTATGACAACGCCCTGTTCCATACGGAGGTGGAGGACCTCTCCTGGGACGAGGCGCAAAGCCGCTGGATGATCCGCACCAACCGCGGCGACGCCTTTACTGCCAGCTTCATCGGCCTGGGCACCGGGCCGCTGCATGTGCCCAAGCTGCCTGGCATTCCCGGCATCGAAGACTTCAAGGGCCACGCCTTCCACACCAGCCGGTGGGACTATGACTATACCGGCGGCGATCCCTCCGGCGCCCTGATGGAGAAGCTGGCCGACAAGCGGGTGGCGATCATCGGCACCGGCGCCACCTCGGTACAGGCCGTGCCGCACCTGGCCCGCGCCTGCCAGGCGCTCTATGTGGTCCAGCGCACGCCGTCCTCTGTGGACGTGCGAGCCAATGCTCCCATCGATCCCGACTGGTTCAAGTCGGTGGCCGAACCCGGCTGGCAGCAGCGCTGGCTGGAGAACTTCACCGCCAACCAGGGCGGCAACATCACCGAGGTCGATCTGGTGATGGATGGCTGGACGGATCTGTCGCGCCGCATTCGCAGCCGGATCAACGAACTGCCGCCGGAGGAACGCAGCCCCTTCAAGATGCTGGCGGCCTTCGAGGATTCCGACTTCGAGAAGATGGAGGAGATCCGCGCTCGGGTGGATTCCATCGTCGCCGACACTGAGACCGCCCAGAAGCTCAAGGCCTGGTACCGGCAGCTCTGCAAGCGCCCCTGCTTCCACGACGCCTATCTGCAGGCCTTCAATACGCCCGGAACCCATCTGGTCGACACCGACGGCAAGGGCGTGGAGGCGATCACCGAAAAGGGCTTCGTGGTCGCAGGCGTCGAATATGAGGTCGACTGCATCATCTACGCCTCGGGCTTCGAGGTGGGCACGCCCTTCGAACAGCGGGCCGGGTTCGACCTGACCGGCCGCGGCGGGCTGAAGCTGTCAGAGGCCTGGGGAGAAGGCATGAAGAGCCTGCACGGCATCCATGTGCGCGACTTCCCCAACGCCTTCTTCGTCCAGCCCACCCAGGGCGCCAACCTGATCTCCAACATTCCGCACAATCTGACGGAGTCCGGCCGCACCATCGCCATGACGATCCGCCACGCCCTCGATCAGGGCGCCAAGGAGGTGGAGGTGACGGCGGAGGCGCAGGAGGCCTGGGTCAATCTGCTGCTCACCGGCATGGGCCGCATGCTGGGGGCGCCGGACTGCACGCCGGGCTACTACAACAATGAGGGGCAGGATCCAGGTCCGGCTGCGCGGCTGAACGTCGGCTACCCCCAGGGGGCCAGCGCCTTCTTCAAGTACATCGACGGCTGGCGCAATTCCGGCGCCTTCGAGGGTCTGGCCTTCCGCTGACCACAAGGCGGGCGGCCATGAGGTCGCCGGCCAATATTCAACCGATGGGTTGACGATCGGGATCGGCGTCGGTACATTCAACCTCATGGTTGAATTACCCGCGCCCGAGCTCGACACCGTCTTTCACGCCCTGGGCGACGCCACGCGCCGCCGGATGCTGCGCGAGCTCTCGCAGGGCGAGCGCACGGTCGGCCAACTGGCCGAACCCTTCGCCATCTCGCTGGCGGCCGCCTCCAAGCACATCAAGACCCTGGAGAGTGCGGGCCTAATCGCCCGCGAGGTGCGCGGCCGCACACATATCTGTCGCCTCGACCCTGGCCCGCTGGCCAGCGCCCACCAATGGCTCGGCGTCTACCAGCGCTTCTGGACCGAGCGTCTCGACGTCCTCGACGGCTTGCTGCGCCAGGAGGACGCCAAAACGGCATCCCAGCCCACAGGAGAAGACACATGAGCGACCTTGCCGCCCTCGACGCCTATGGCACGGTGATCGAGCCCGCGACCCTGAAGATCCAGCGCCTGCTGCCCGGCCCTATTGAGCGGGTCTGGGACTATCTGACCCGGACCGAACTCCGGCGACGCTGGCTGGCGTCTGGCGAGATGCCCGCCCAGCCTGGCGGATCCTTCGAGCTGGTCTGGCGCAATGACGAACTGACCGACCCGCCCGGTCCGCGGCCCGAAGGCTTCTCTGAGGAACACCGGATGTTGAGCCAGGTGGTGGCCATCGAGCCGCCGCGCCGGCTGGTGATCACCTGGGGCGTCCAGAGCGAGGTAGAGTTTGGCCTGGAAATCCAGGGCGCGGACGTGCTGCTGACCGTCATCCATCGTCGGGTGCCGGACCGTGACGTCCTCCTGAACGTCAGCGCCGGCTGGCACGCCCACATCGATGTGCTGGCCGCTCAGCTGTCGGGCCAGACGCCCAAGCCCCATTGGGACAACTGGGTCCGGCTGCGGTCGGAATACGAAGCCCGGCTGCCGGCCTGAGGCCACGTCCTTAGGCTGTCTGCGCCCCCGCCGCCTTTTGCGCCATGTAGCAGGCGTCCCAGGACGGCTCGCCGCCGAAACGCTCAAGCATCAGCTGGGTCAGGGCCTGGACCTTGCGTGGGGCGTGATCGGCCGGCGGCGGGCGCACCACATAGAGGCCGGCCTCCGGAATCGGGTGGTCCTGCAGGAGAAGGCTCAGCTCCCCTGCGCCGATGGCCGGTCCGCAGAGAAAGGTCGGCAGGATGGCCACGCCGAGCCCGGCGGTGACCGCCGTCAGCAGGGCCTGGCCGCTGTCGGCCTGGAAGCGCGCCTTGGGCCGGATCGTCAGAGCCCGCGGACCTGTTCCAAAGCGCCAGACCTCGTCGGGCTGACTGACGGCTTGGTGGCCGGCCAGGTCCTCGGGCCGCTGGGGCGTCCCGTGGGCGGCCAGATAGCCGGGGCTGGCCACGACAGCGGCGGTGATCGGCGCAATCTTCCTGGCCACCAGGCTGGAATCGGCCAGGCGCCCGATGCGGATGGCGGCGTCGAAGCGCTCGCCCACCAGATCGACGAAGCGGTCGCTGAACGAGGCCTGGATTTCCAGCCGCGGGTGGCGCTGGGCGAGTTCCGCCAGGACCGGGCTGAGATGGGTGGCGCCAAAGCTTAAGGGGGCGGCGATCCGCAGACGGCCGGTGACCTCCTCGCCCTGGGCGACCGCGGCGCGGGCCGCCTCGGCGTCGGCCAGCAGGGTCTCGGCGTGGCGGCGGAAGGTGGCGCCGGCCTCGGTCAGGGCGACGCCGCGGGTAGTGCGCGCCAGCAGCTGGGCCCCCAGCTCGTCCTCCAGCCGTGACAGGCGCCGACTGATCATCGACTTGGACAGGTTGAGGCGCCGGGCGGCCTGGGTCAGGCCGCCGGAGTCGGCCACTTCGACAAAGGTGCGGACGTCTTCCAGATCGAGCATGATTGTTGCCTATATCGGAACGGTCATTCCCACGAAGCCTATCTAGTGTTGCGTTCATCGAGACGCCACTTCCTGGACATCGAACCCCCCGACGACAGGAGAGCGTCATGCCCAACCTTCTCGTAATCAACAGTTCCTCGGCCGGCGAACAGTCGGTCTCCCGCCAGCTGGTCGCCGCCGCCGTGGCTACGGTCCAGCGCGCTGACCCAGGCGTCGCCGTGGTTCGCCGGGAGCTGGGCGATGACCCGGTCCCCCACCTCGTGCGCGACACCCTGGCCGGCGTCCGCGGCGTGGCTTCGACCCCGGCCGAGCACGCCGCCCGGGCCCTGTCGGACACCCTGATCGCCGAGCTGCGCGCCGCCGACACCGTCATCATCGGCGCGCCCATGTACAATTTCAGCCTGCCCACCACGCTTCGAGCCTGGCTCGACCACGTCATCCGGGCCGGTGAGACCTTTTCCTATTCCGAGGCGGGTCCCAAGGGCCTCCTGGAAGGCAAGCGGGTGATCGTCATCGAGAGCCGCGGCGGCCTCTATAGCGAAGGTCCCGGCCAGATCGCCGACTTCCAGGAGCCCTATCTGCGCCATTTGCTGGGCTTCATCGGCCTGACGGACGTCACCTTCGTCCACGCCGAGAAGATCGGCTTCGGCCCTGAGGCGCGGGCTGCGGCCATCGAAGGCGCGGAGGCCAGGCTGGCCGAGATCCTCGGCAAGGGCCTGGTCGCGGCCTGATGCCGGTGAACGGGGCGGCCAAGCTCAGGGCCGGCCGCTCCGCTCAGATCTCCAGCCGGTAGGTGCGGCGCGCGGTGTCGTGGAACAGGGCGGCCTTCTCGTCGGCCGAGGCGCCGCTGGTCAGCCGCTTGAACGCGTTCCAGAGGGTGGCGTAGTCGCAGGTCCCCGCATCCACCGGGAAGTTGCTCTCGAACATGCAGCGGCCGGCGCCGAAGGCCGCGATGGCGGTCTCCACATAGGGTCGCCATTCCTGCGCCAGAACCGCCGATGTCGCCGGCGGTTCGGCCATGAAGCTTGGAAAGCCGAGGAACGGCATGGCCAGCCCGCCCACCTTGCAGACCACATTGGGCCGTTCGGCCAGGGCCTGGATGTGGTCACGCCACACCTCGAACCGCGCCACGCGCTGGCCGGCATAGGCGCCGATCCCCAGCGGCGTGCCCAGATGGTCCAGGATGATGGTCGTCTCGGGAAAGGCGCTCGCCAGATCGATCAGGTCCGGGAGCTGCGGCTCCAGCAGCCAGGCGTCGAAGGACAGGCCAAGGGCAGCCAGGTGGGCGAACCCGGCCCGGAAGGCTGGGCTGCGATAGAGTCCGGCTGGCATGCCGCCCAAGGGACCCAGCACCGCCGGGTCTGGATCGTGGCGCGCGCTCTGGCGGATACCCCGGAAGCGCCCGCCGCCAGCCGCCAAATGCGCCTCGAGCACCGGCGCGACGGCGTCTCCCAGGGTCAGGTTGGCATGGCCGACGATTCCGGCGCAGGCCCGGGCCTCGCCATAGAGGCCGCTGGCGCTCATGGCGGCCACGCCATTGACGAACTCGGTCTCGCCCACCGGCGCCAGGGCGGCCGACGCGTCAGCCCGGTACATGACCCCGCATTCGACGAAGACGGTCGCCCGAACATCGTGGCCGGCGCCGAGGTCGGCCAGCAACTGGTCCAGCAGGTAGTGCGGCGAACGACGGAGGAGGACGTCGAAGCCGTGGCGCGGCGGCGGCGCGTCCGGACCGAACCGCTGGCGCATGTCCCACAGGTGATGGTGCGGATCGATGATCGGCAGCTCGGGTTCGAGAATGGGTTCATCGGCCATGGCGGTCCCTCCGAGGTTGTTGGTTACGCCCCAAATCCGTGTGGCGTCCATCGACCGCGTCACTTGTCAAATTGCCGCAGTCTGGGCTGTTCAGGTGATCGAAAATCAAATCGTAGGCATTGATATGCCAGCGTGGGGCGACCAGAGCAGAAAGCCAAAGGCTTGCATTTGTCCACGCTCAGCATCCCCAACGCCGACGACATCAAGGTCGAGCCTGAGGTTCTGGCTGAGTCCCACAAGCCTATCCTGCGTGGCGGCGCTGGACTTGCCGCCGTCTACTATTTGATCATCTGCCTGTCGCATCCATTCTTCGAAACGGGCTTGGCGAAGATTGTGCTGGTCGGCCTCGCGGGCGCGACCTCGGGCTATGCGTTTCTCCTCTGGCGCCGACTTCGCGCGCCTATCGGCTTGCTGCGGATGGAAGTTGCGGCCGCCATCCTGTTCAGTCTGCTGCTCGCCAATGTCACGACCCAGCTGACTTTCAAGCTCGAGCCTGTGAAGTTGATCTACTTCATCCTGCTGGCCTTGATCTTTGCGACCGCCGCGCCGACCCGCAGGCTTGGCTACGCCAGCGCAACGGCGGCGATGGTAGGTCTGATCGTGCTCGCCCGCGGCGCGCCTGGAAATTTGATCTCCGACTATGTCTATGCCGCTGTGGCCAGTCTGTTCGCCGTCGTCGGCATTTCGTCGATGATGCGCCGAGCCGTCATGCGCGAGCTCCGCGGCCGGCTCGCCACCGACCAGCTTAATCGCGCCCTGCGGCACGAACTGGCCCGCAATCAGGACCTAGCCCGGGAAGCCCAGCAATTGGCGGTCGTGGCCCGTGCAGCGGACCGCACGAAGAGCGAGTTCCTCGCCACGATGAGTCACGAGATCCGCACGCCGCTCAATGGTGTGCTGGGCATGGTGCAGGTGATGGAGCGCGGCGACCTGACCCCCTTGCAGCGTCAGCGCCTGGACACCGTCCGGACGTCGGCCGTCGATCTCCTCGATATTCTAAACGCGATCCTGGACGTCTCCCGCATCGAAGCCGGCGAAATGTCCCTCCATCCGGCCCCCTTCGACCTGGACCACTTCGCCTACACCCTGCGCAAGCTCTATGGGCAGCTGGCCGCTGCGCGGGGGCTGGCCTTCCGTCTCGACGTCTCTCCGGTGGTCGCCGGCGAACGGCTCGGCGACGAGGTGCGGCTGCGACAGATCCTCTCCAATCTGATCTCCAATGCGCTGAAGTTCACCGAGGCCGGGTCGGTGATCGTACGGATCGGCGGGGATGACCAGGGGCTGATCTGCGAGGTGCAGGACACCGGCATGGGCATCCCGGCGGATCAGCAGCACCGGATATTTGAAAAGTTCGTCCAGGCGGATTCTTCGAACACCCGCCGAAGCGGCGGAACCGGGCTTGGCCTGGCCATTTGCCGCGATCTCGCCGAGATGATGGGCGGCCAGATCACCTTCACCAGCCAGCCTGGCCTGGGCACGCGATTCAGCCTGGACCTGCCGCTGCCGGCTGTGATTAAGCCCACCAGTCTGGCCCCGGTCACGCCGCCACCCATGCCCAGCGCGCCCGTGCCGACTGAGCCTGCTGGCGCAATGGCCGGCTGCAGACTGCTGATCGCCGACGACAATCTGGCCAACCGCGCGGTGTTGCAGACCCTCCTGGAAGGGGAGGGCGCCCAATGCGGTCTGGCCGCCGACGGGCTCGAGGCGGTGGACGCTTGGGAAACCGAGTCGTGGGACGCCATCCTGATGGACATCCACATGCCCAGGCTCGACGGCCTTGGAGCCGTTCGCCAGATCCGCGCCCTGGAACGCAGGCTGTGTCGGGGTCGCACGCCGGTGATTGCGGTCACCGCCAGCGTCATGGCCGACGAAGTCCGGCGCTATACTGGCGCTGGGATCGACGCCGTGGCGGCCAAGCCGGTCCAGTTTGAGAGCCTGCTTTGCCAGATCGAGCAGGTCATGTCCGAAGCGGCTCACGGGCCGAAGGGGCTGGCCCGTCCGTCGGCCGACGTCGCCTGATCACGGCGCCGTGATAAAATCCTCCGGGGCAGGAAACCCGGGGCGGTGCTCACGGGTTTGTGAGGGGGTGGGCAGACACAGGAGATCCTCTGACATGACCCTCAAGACCACGTTTTTCGCCGCCGCGGCTTCGCTCGCTCTGATCGGCGCCCCTGCGGCCTTCGCCCAGGACATGGATGGCGCTATGACGCCGCCGCCGGCCACCGGCGCTGAGCCCCAGGCGGGCGCCTCGACCTTCACAGATGTGCAGGTGGATCGCTTCGCCGAGGCCATGACGGACATTCAGACGCTCAATGAGACCTATGGTCCCCGGGTGGCCGGCGCTGCCGACACGACTGCGCGCACGGCCCTGCAACAGCAGATGACCACCGAAATGACGGCGGCGGTCACGCAGACGGGTCTGACGGCCGAGGAGTACAACCAGATCGCCGCAGCCGCCCAGGGCGACGCGGCGCTGCGCGCGCGAATCGGTCAGGCCATGCAAGCCGACGCCGGAACGAGCGCCGATGCGTCGGCCCAGGCTGAAACGCCCCAGGTCGACGCCCCCGATGCCGAGGCCGGGGTCGAGATGGACGTCGAGGCTGAGGCCGAAACGCCGCCTGCCGACATGTAAGGTCCTGGCGTTCCGCCAGATCATCACTGGGGCGCGGTTCAGCTTGGCTGGGCCGCGCCCCATTCATTCCAGCCGGCGATCCTCGGCGTCTTTGGCAGGTAGGCTCGCTCCACCGAACCAAGGCGATAGCCTGATTGGATGAGGGTCTGGCTGACAGGGCGGTTCAGATGACAGCCCCCGGCCAACCGGCTCCAGAGCGGATCGAGCCGGCGCTGCCAGCGGGCGACGTCCGGCTCCGGCGAAAGGCCGTGTTCACAGAAATAGAACTGGCCTCCGGGCTTCAGCACCCGGGAAACCTCAGCGAGCGCCCGGCCAGGATCGCGCACCGAGCAGAGGGTAAAGGTGCAGACCACGCTGTCGAAGCTATGGTCAGGAAAGGGCAGGGCTTCGGCCTCGCCCGACACGACCCTGACCTGGAGGGCCGGATCGTGCGGCGCGTCGAGGGCGATGTCGCGCAACTCCGGCGATGGATCGATCCCGGTGACGCGGGTCACCTTGGCGGGGTCATAGAAGGCGAGGTTGAGGCCACCGCCGACCCCAAGCTCCAGCACGTCGCCATGGGCCTGAGGCACGATCCGGGCGCGCTGTCGCATGATGGCCGGGGACCCGCAGGCGCAGGTCAGCAGCCCCGGAAGAATGCGTCGTTCGTAGAAGCTGGCCATCACGCCCCCAAGATCTGCGAGGGATCATCACCTGTCGGGCCCAGAGTGGCCAGCCTTGTGCGCAATGGCGGGGTCAGGCGGCCTGGGCGTCCCCGGGGCTGAGCGCCTGTTGCAGGGCGCGCAGGAGATTTTCCGGCTTCATGGGCTTCTCCACCACGCCGATCATGCCCGCGGCGATGTAGCCGGCCGCGTCCTCTGGATCGGCATTGGCGGTGAGGGCGATGATCGGGGTCTTGCCCGCGGGTCCAGCCAGGGCGCGGATGGCTCGGGTGGCGGCCACGCCATCCATCCGCGGCATCTTGATGTCCATGAGGATCAGGTCGAAGCGACCCGACCTGGCGAGCTCCACGGCCTCGACGCCATCGACGGCGGTTTCGGCGGTGCAGTCGAACATCTCGCACAGGGTCTCGGCGACCATGCGGTTGGTGGCGTTGTCGTCGACAATGAGGATGTGCGCGGCCCGGTCGGAGGCGGGCTCCACAGGCGCATCCTCTACATCCGGTGCGCAGGGGGCTGTCAGGGAGAAGACCGCCGTCTCGCCCCCGCCGGCGTTCAACTCGGTGTGGCCCTGTCCATCCAGAGCCTGGAGAATTCTCTGGCCCAAGGCGGCGCCCAGGGCGGTCTCCAGGCCAAACCGCGCGGCGACCTCTTCGATACTGCCCGACAGGCTGCCATCAATGACTTCGCCAGCGCCGCGGACCCGGCCCTCCAGACGCAAGGTCCCGGCCGGCGACGGCGTCACCTCCAGCGAGGCTTCCACTGCGCCGCGCCGCACGCCCGAAATGGCCAGGCCGATGAAGCCGTCGAAAATCTGATGCAGGCGATGGGCGTCCACCACGGCCGCGGCGGCGGGATCGCCCTCATAGGCGACCAGCAGGGTGACGCCGCTTTCCTTGGCGCGGGACAGCCAGCGCTCCTGCACCTCATCCATCAGTTCGCGCAGCTGACGGGGCGCCAGGCTGAGACTCAGCTGCTCGGCGGCGGCGGTCTTGAGATCTTGTGCGGTGATCAACAGGCGCGAGACGGTGCTGGCCGCCTCGCCGATGCCCTCGACACAGGCGGTGACGTCGGCCGAAAGGTGTTGTCGGCCCAGGCGCTCGGTCAGGGCGCGCACGCCTTCCACCTGTATGCGGATTTCTTCTGTGACTTTGTCGAAGAAGAACTCGGACGGGGACATGGACGGGGGCACCATTGCAATCTTCCACCCAGGATGGCGGAAACCCTTTGCAGAGACGTTAAGCCTGACCTCGGACATTTTACGGGTGCGCCAAAACGAAAGAACGGGCGGCAGGTCGCCCTGCCGCCCGTTCTGATTGTGCCTGCGTCGCCGCCGGTCTTAGAAGCGGTACTGAAGCTCCAGGCCGAAGGTGCGGGGCTGGATCAGGCCGCGGGTGATGGCCGTGCCGGTCTGCTGCAGATAGGCTTGACCGCCCACCATCAGGCCCGGATTGGGCGCGCCATAAACGGCCGAGGGGTTGGTGGTGCCGGTGGAGGTGAAGCCCTCTTCCTCAAAGGCGTTCTTCACATAGCCGATGACCGCATAGCGTTCGTCGAGGTCCCGCCAGATCAGGCGGAAGTCGGCGACCGAATAGGCCGGCACGGCGAAGGCCGGGTTGTCGAAGGGCTGGTAGGTGGTCTCGTCGGTCCAGAAGGCCGTCGCCGAGGCGATCAGCGAACCGGCGGCGAAGTCCCAGGTGTAGTTGCCGTTCAGGGCCACCTTGTGCTCCGGCGACTGGAACAGGCGCGACCCCTTCAGGTCCTGGAAGACCAGCAGGACGCCGTTCTGCACCGCCGTGCCCCCGGCGGGCCGGGCGCTGGGCAGCTGGGCGCTGGGATCGGCCGGATCGTAGAAGCAGCAGCCCTCGGTGATCTCGGTGTTCAGATAGCCGTAGCTGACCGACACCTGCAGGTTGCGGCTGGGCTGCCAGATGGTCTCCAGCTCCAGGCCATAGGCCCGGGCGTCCACATTAATGAAGTTGTTGGCCGAGGCGGTGCCCGCGGCGTTCAACTGCTGCAGGTTCAGCTGCAGGTCGGAATAGTCGTTGTAATAGAGCGACCCATTGACGATCAGCTGGCGGGCGATTGTCTTCTTCATGCCCAGCTCGTAGGCGTTGACGAATTCCGCCTCACCTTCCGGGTTGGGGGCCAGGGTGCCGAGCAGGAAGCCGCCCGACTTATAGCCGCGGCTGTACTTGGCGTAGAACAGGCTGTCGTCGTCCGGGGTCCAGTCCAGGTTGACCACGCCGGTGACCGCGTCCCAGGTCTTGGAGAGGTTGCGGCTGTTCTGCACGCCCGGCACGCCAGGCTGCAGGTCGGTGGAGACGTCGAAGGCGAAGGCGCCGCCGAGCTGCGGACCAAACGGGCCGGCGGGGGAGAACAGCACAAGGCGCTGGCTCTCGAAGCCGTCCTTCTCGTCGCGGCTGTAGCGCAGGCCCGCGGTCAGGGCGAAGGCGTCGCTGAGCTGGTAGGTGAACTGGCCGAAAGCCGCCAGGGCCTTGGAGTTCAGCTCGGCGTAGCCGTCGACGAAGTTCCGGTTCGGGTTGGCCGGCGCCGGCGCGCAGAAGTTCGGCGGTCCGATGAAGTAGCAGGGGGCGGCCATCTGGACCTGCTGGGGATTCCCCAGCTGGATGCGTTGGCTGTAGTCCTCTTCATACTGGTAGAGGCCGAGGATCCAGCTGAGCGGCCCGTCCGAGTTGGAGGTCAGGTTCAGCTCGTTGGAATAGTACTTCTTCGTCTCATAGAAGTCGGTGGTGTAGTCCACATAGATGCCCGGCACGCCGGCCACCGTGATCGGCGCCGTGCGGCTGGTGTTGTCGTAGTCGCCGCCGGTTTGATAGTCGTACTGCTGGAAGCCGCCGATGTACTTCAGGTCGGCGAAGCCCAGGTCCCAGGTCACCTGGCCGGTCAGGACGTGGTTGCCGCGCAGGGCGCCGTAGCCGTCGCGATTCGTGTTCTGGACATAGGGGTCGCGAACGCCGGGGTTGGCCACGGTCTCGCCGAACTGCAGGTTTGTCACCAGGCCGCCGATGGGCTGGAAGGCGCGGGTGGTGTCATAGGGGCTGACCAGATTGGCCAGCCGGTCGCCGACGCCCAGGCTGTCGTCCCAGTTGGAGCGGTTGTAGCGGACCCAGACGTCCACATCCTCGCCCAGCTCGGCTTCCATCTGGGCTTCGAAATAGGTGCGCTTGATCGAGGCGCCCTCGTTGGCGCTGCCGATGTTCTCGATGAAGCCTTCGCGCTGCCATTCCTGGCTGCCGCCCACCTTGAAGCGCAGGTTCTCAGCCACCGGCAGGGAGACCACGCCCTCGACGCGGGTATAGTCGTAATTGGCCACAGCGGCCCGGATCTCGCCGGAGAAGTCGTAGTCAGGGCGCTTGGAGACCTGATTGATCGCCCCGCCCATGGCGTTGCGGCCATAGAGGGTGCCCTGGGGACCACGCAGGATTTCGGTGCGCTCGATGAACAGCGGCGTCTTGAACAGCTCCGAGGAGCTGGCCGAATAGAAGCCGTCCGAATAGGCGGCCACGCCCGGATCGTTGCCGATATAGAAGGTGTTGCGGCCTGAGCCGCGCAGGGACACCCGGTCGGCGCCGGAATAGTTCATGCCCGGGGTGAAGTTCACGAAGTCCTGGATGTTCGTGATGCCCTGGGTGTCGCGCTGTTCGGAGGTGAAGGCCGAGACGGCGACGGGGACGTCCTGCAGGGCCTGCTCACGCTTTTCAGCGGTGATGACCAGTTCCTGGATGGTGAAGGGTTCGACGGCGGGCGACGCGGACTGCGCGGCGGCGGCGCCGGCGCTGGCGAGGACGGCGACCGAGGCGCTGGCCGCCAGCAGGCGACGCAGACCGTTGTGCGAGACAGACGACATAGGTCCTCCCAAGCGGCTTTGGCGCCGCTCGTTGTTTTCAATGTGTGACAAGGATCGCCCGGGGAGGGGCGATCAGGGCCGGGAACCTCGTTCCAACCGGCGGACCAGTCAAACTTATCTGCGTTCAGGCGCCAAATATGGCCGAGGTTTGCGCTGGACGTGGCTGAAATACCGCGCTTTCAAACAAGCTGTACAAAACTGACCTTTGTTATCTGAGCGATCCCTTGCCGACAAACGATTCGCCGATGTTCGCTCTTAACCTCAATGGCATACGTATAATTCGAAAATCGCGGCTGAAGCAGATCGATCACTCGCCCTGGATCGCACCCGAGGCGCGCGCCGCAGGCTTCCCCTGCGCCGCCGGCGCGCGCATATGGAGGACATGACGGACACCAATCGCGATCAGCGCGCCCTTGTGCTGTTTTCCGGCGGGCAGGACTCCTCGGTCTGCCTGGCCTGGGCGCTGGCCCGCTATGAGCATGTGGAGACGGTCGGCTTCGACTATGGTCAGCGCCACGCTGTGGAGATGACCGCGCGCCAGGTCGTCCGCGAGGCCATAACCACCCAGTTCCCAGATTGGGCGCCGCGGCTGGGCCCCGACCACCTCATCGACCTCACGGGCTTTGGGGCGATCGCTGAGACCGCCATGACGGCCGAGCGCGCCTTCGAGGTCACCGACAAGGGACTGCCTTCCACCTTCGTGCCAGGTCGCAACCTCGTCTTCCTGACCTATGGGGCGGCCCTGGCCGACCGGCGCGGGCTGCGCCATCTGGTGGGCGGCATGTGCGAGACTGACTTTTCCGGCTATCCAGATTGCCGGCGCGACACCATCGAGGCCCTGGAACACGCCCTCAACCTTGGCATGGCGCAGGACTTCCAGATCCAGACGCCGTTGATGTCCCTCACCAAGGCCCAGACCTGGGCGCTGTCCAAATCGCTTGGCGGCGAGGCCCTGGTGGCGCTGATCTGCGAGGAAAGCCACACCTGTTATCGCGGTGCGCGGGGCGTGCGCCACGACTGGGGCCACGGCTGCGGCGACTGCCCGGCTTGCGACCTGCGCGCCCGCGGCTGGCGCGCGTGGGTGGCGCAGGGCCGGCCGGAGCTTGCGGCGTGACCTATTCGGTCAAGGAGATCTTCCTGACTCTCCAGGGAGAGGGCGGGCAGGCTGGACGCCCGGCGGTCTTCTGCCGTTTCGCCGGCTGCAATCTGTGGTCGGGCCGCGAGATCGACCGCGCGAAAGCGGTCTGCACATTCTGCGACACCGACTTCGTAGGGATGGATGGCCCGGGCGGTGGCCGGTTTGCTGACGCCGCGGCCCTGGCCGACGCGGTTTCCGCCGCCTGGACCGGAGGGCCGGACAATCGTCTTGTCGTCTGCACCGGCGGCGAGCCCCTGCTGCAGCTCGACGCCCCGCTGATCGCCGCGCTGCACGACCGCGGCTTCACCATCGCGGTGGAGACCAACGGCACCTTGGCCGCGCCGGCCGGCGTCGACTGGATCTGTGTCAGCCCCAAGGCCCAGGCGACTCTGGCTCAGACCTCGGGGCAGGAGCTGAAGCTGGTCTTTCCGCAGGCCGGCGTCGATCCACAGACCTTCGCCAGCCTGGATTTCGAGCGCTTCTATCTTCAGCCCATGGACGGGCCCAACCGCCTCGCTAACACCGAGGCGTCGATCGCCTATTGCCTCGCGCACCCTCAGTGGCGTTTAAGCGTGCAAACCCACAAATATCTGGGCATTCCCTGACGGCCGATCGGCTGGACGGACCGCCCGAGCGCGCCGATGACATCGCATAGTTTTGAGATCACCAAGGTCGCCACCTTCGATGCGGCCCACTATCTGCCTGACGGACCGGCGGAGAGCCCCTACACCCGGCTGCACGGCCATTCCTTTCAGGTGGAGGCCACCGTCGCCGGCGCGCCTCAGCCACCCGTGGGCTGGGTCGCCGATCTGGCCGAGCTGGACGGCGCCCTGCGCGCCGTGGCGTTGGAGCTCGATCACGGCCTGCTCAACGAGAAGCCCGGCCTGGAAAGCCCCACCCTGGAAAACCTCTGCCTCTATTTCGCCGAGCGGCTAAAGCGGCAGTTTCCGGGCCTTTCGCGGATCAAGGTGTCGCGCCCCACGATCGGGGAGAGCTGCGCGCTCACCATCTAGCGGTCGCGGCGGTTCCGCCGGTCATCGTCATCATCATCGTCGCCGCCGGGAATGACGGCGCCGGCGGCCATGCCGACGCCCTTCGCCGTGGCGCCGACCGCTGCGCCGGTGACGCCGATGGCCACGCCAGCGGTCGTGCCGACCACGGCTGCCGCCAGACAACCGGCCTGGGTGAGCGCCAGCACGCCGATGAGGCTGAGGCGAAGAAGCTGTGGCGCAGTCATGGTGAATCCCCCGGGGTCAGTCCCCAGAAGACGCGCAAAACATCACCAAAAGGTGGCGAGTCGCTTCAGTCCAGCTGGTGGGAGAGGGAGACCGCTGCGTCCCCCTGGCGCCGCCAGGGGCCGTTGAAGCCCGGGTCGGCCCGCCGACGTCGGTCAGGTCCGAAATAGTCCTGAGTCCGGATATAGGGCCGCGGATGCTCGACGATCCGGTTCAGCCGCTCCAGCACGCCGCGGGCGGTGAGTGGCTTGGCGAGGAACTCGTTGACCCCGGCGTCCCGCGCCTCGGCGACCCGGCGCATGGTGGAATGGCCGGTGATCATGATCACCGGGATCATCTGGTTGGGGCTGTCGGGGGAGTTGCGCAGCAGACGCACGAAATCGATGCCGTCGAGGGGCTGCATCGACAGGTCGGTCATGACGATGTCGATGGCGTGGTTGCGCAGCTGCTGCAGGCCCTCGGCGCCGTCAGCGCCTTCATGGATATGCACGACGCCGATGGCGCGCAGGATCTCGGTCAACAGCACGCGCATGTGCTGGTTGTCGTCCACGAGCAGGATCCTGAGCAATTCGTATCGCAAGTGTCCCTCTTTCGCGGTGAGACCCCGCGGCGCCGACCAAACGCCGGGCCGCGAGGGGGCTCATTTCAGGCAAGTCATCGGCAT
The DNA here is from genome assembly GCA_002363865.1 of Caulobacteraceae bacterium UBA3198. Taxonomy (GTDB): domain Bacteria; phylum Pseudomonadota; class Alphaproteobacteria; order Caulobacterales; family Caulobacteraceae; genus Phenylobacterium. Next base: position 86,117 of record DEWY01000009.1, on the reverse strand, counting down.
GGTCAATCGGAAAACCGTCGCTCTTTGACCCCGGCGGCAATCCGCAGATTCGCCCCTCTAATCGCCCCGCCCAGGGCTGAAGCGCGCCTCACCGACTTGGGCCCTGTGACGCAAAAAGGCGTCGGCGAGAACGCAAGCGACCATGGCTTCGACGACGGGGACGGCGCGGATGCCGACACAGGGATCGTGCCGTCCCTTGGTGCGCAACTCGATCTCCTGGCCAGCCTCATCGAGGCTGCGGCGGGGCGTCAGGATGGAGGAGGTCGGCTTGAACGCCACCCGGGCGCTCACCGCCTGGCCCGTAGAGATCCCCCCCAGGACCCCGCCGGCCTTGTTGGACAGGAAGACCGGCTCACCGTCGTTCCCCATTCGCATCTCGTCGGCGTTTTCCTCGCCGGTCAGGGCGGCCGAGGCGAAGCCGGCTCCGATCTCCACGCCCTTGGCGGCGTTGATCGACATCAGGGCGCCGGCCAGTTCGGCGTCGAGCTTACCATAGATGGGCGCGCCCCAGCCGGCCGGGACGCCCGTGGCCTCGACCTCGACCACGGCGCCGGTGGACGAGCCGCTCTTGCGGATTGTCTCCAGGTGCGACTCCCAGACGGCGACGGTTTCAGAGTCGGGGCACCAGAAGGGATTGTTGCGGGTCTCGTCCCAGTCGAAGCGGCTGCGGTCGATCGCATGGGGGCCGATCTGGACGACGGCGGCGCGGACGGTGATCCCGGCCAGGATCTTCCGCGCCACGGCGCCGGCGGCCACCCGTGCGGCGGTCTCCCGGGCCGAAGCCCGGCCGCCGCCGCGATAGTCCCGCACGCCGTACTTGGCGAAATAGGCGTAGTCGGCATGGCCTGGGCGGAAGGCCTGGGCGATTTCCGAATAGTCGCGGCTGCGCTGGTCGGTGTTCTCGATCATCATCGAGATTGGCGTTCCGGTGGTGACCGGACCGCCCGTTCGCTCGTCCTCGAAGACGCCCGACAGGATGCGGACCGCGTCCGGCTCCTGGCGCTGGGTGACGAACTTGCCCTGACCTGGCCTGCGCTGGTCGAGCCACACCTGCACATCCTCGGGCCTCAACGACAGGCCGGGAGGGCAGCCGTCAATGACGCAGCCGAGCGCCGGGCCGTGACTTTCACCCCAGGTGGTGACGCGGAACAGGTGGCCAAATGTGTTGTGCGACATAGCCGCGCTCTTAGCGCATTTCCGCGCAGGCGCCACGTCCAGGATGGGGAGATCGGAGGCGTTCGACGCCCTGTCGGCGGCATGGTCTCGCCGCCAGAACGCCTGGTCGTGACGGCGCCCGGGGTCAGGCCGCCCAGGCCGCGGCGAAGCGGCGAAGCAGGGTGCGGGCTGCGCTGGATGCGGTCTCGCTGGCCGGCTGCAGGCGGATGAACATGTCGCCCTGGCGATGAGGCCCTCGGGCCGGCAGGCCATCGCCAGCTAGCCGGATCAGGCCCCGGGCGGAGGCCTTTCGCGTGATCCAGACCTCCCTGGCGCCGAGGGGGGTGTCCAGGCAAGCTCGCCCGCCCTGGTCCAGCAAGGCGCGATCCAGGAGCGCTGTGATCCAAATGTCGTTGCCCCGAACGATCACCTGGCCGTCCCCCCGGACGGCGATGGTCAGCACCTCGCCGCCGGCGCGGAGCCGGTCGCCGCTGCGCAGGCCGGCCGGCACGGTGATCCTCAGCCGTCGGCCGTCGGCCAACTGGTGCTCGGCCTGCCCGCCTTGCAGCGCCAGGTGAGGGGTCAGGTTGAGGGCTCCAACCTCCGGCGCCCGGCGGCTGGCCTGGACGCTGGGAGGCTGGTGGAGAAAGCCGCCGTGGGGCTGGCCGCCGCGGAGCAGATCATAGGCTTCGACCAGGCGTCGGAATGACTCCGCATCCCCGCCGTCCCGGTCCGGATGGACGCTCTTGGCCTTGTTGCGGAAGGCGCGGCGCAGCTCTCCGGGGGAGGCGCTGGCGGCGACGCCCAGCAGCTCCCGCGCCCGGCGCGTCGTCAGGGCCTGATCTGTCCCGCTCATAGGGTGAAGGTCCTAGCGCCTGGGCCGTCAACGGCGCGTTAAACCCCTGACGACTGGCCGCCCGCGCGCTATAGGGCGCAGGTCATGTCAAAGCGCCCCCCGGAACCCCCGCCATCGGACTCTCTGATCCCGGCTTCGCCCACCGAGGACGACTATGTGTCCCAGGTCACCCAGGCCGAGCCGCCGCCGCTTCTGAGCGAGACCGACCCCTTCGCCCTGTTCGGCCACTGGCTGCAGGAGGCGGGCGGCAAGGAGCCGAACGACCCCAACGCCATGGCGCTCGCCTCCGCCGACGCCGATGGCGTCCCGGACGTGCGCATGGTGCTGTTGAAGGATGTCGATCCGGCCGGCTTCGTCTTCTACACGAACCTGGAGAGCGCCAAGGGCCGCCAGCTGGCCGCCAACCCCCACGCCGCCCTGCTGTTTCACTGGAAATCCCTGCGCCGGCAGGTTCGCGTCCGCGGCCAGATCAGCCCGGTGAGCGATGAGGAGGCCGACGCCTACTTCGCCACCCGCGCGCGTGCCTCGCAGCTGGGCGCCTGGGCCTCGGAGCAGTCCCGGGTCCTGCCCGACCGCCTGGCCCTGGAAAAGCGGATCGCCGAGGCTGGCCTGCGCTTTGGCCTCGGAAAAGTGGAGCGGCCGCCACACTGGTCCGGCTTCCGCCTGGCGCCGAGCGTCCTGGAGTTCTGGCGTGACCGCCCCTTCCGCCTGCACGAGCGCCTGGTGTTCCGGCGCAGCGGCCAGGGCTGGACCACTGAGCGGCTCTATCCCTGATGAGCGCTTTTCGTTTCAAGGCGGCCGTCCCTTGACCGACGCGGAAGAGGCCGAGGTCGCCGCCTGGCTCGAAGCTCAGGCCGAGCGGCGCATCGACACCGCCTGTGCGCGGGTGTTCCTGACGCCGGAGCGGGCCTTCAAGGTCAAGCGGCGGCTGGACCTGGGCTATCTCGACTATTCCACCCTGGAGCTGCGGCGCTGGGCGCTGGACCGGGAGCTGCGATTCAACCGGGCCGCGGCGCCCGACATCTATCGCACCGTGCGCGCCATCACCCGGATGGCCGATGGCGGCCTGGAGTTCGACGGCGAAGGCGAGCCGGTGGAGTTCGCGCTGGAGATGCGCCGCTTTGACGAGACCGCCGTGCTCTCGGCCCAGCCCTGGGCCGTCGACGGCTCCCTGGCCGACAGCCTGGGCCGCACCGTGGCCGGCTTCCATGCCGCGGCGCCCCTGCGCCCCGAAGGCGGCGGCGGGCGGGCGCTGAAGTTCACCATCGACTCCAACGCTCAGCTGTTGCGCGAGCTGGCGCCCAGGTTGGGGGCCGAGCGGGTCGAGGCCGTGATCGCCGCCACCGACCGAGCCTTCTTCCAGCATCAGGCGCTGCTCGACGCCCGGGCCCTGGGGGGGTTTGCCCGCCATTGCCACGGGGATCTCCACCTGGGGAACATCCTGCTGGAGGATGGGCGGCCGATCCTGTTCGACTGCATCGAGTTCAACGACACCCTGTCGGACGTGGATGTTCAATACGACATCGCCTTCCTCCTGATGGACCTGGACTTCCGTCGGCGGCGCGACGCCGCGGTGCGGGTGCTCTCGGCCTATCTGGACGAGGCCGCCCGCCACTTCGGGCCCGAACTGTGGGATGGCCTGGCGACCCTGCCGCTGATGATGGCGGTCCGGGCTGCGGTCCGCGCCCATGTTTGGGCCCATACCGGTGACGATGCGGCGGCCGGCGCCTATCTGGACGCGGCCCTGGCTCATCTGTCGCCGCCGAAGGCCAGGCTGCTGGCGGTGGGGGGAATGTCGGGAACCGGCAAGTCCACCTTCGCCCGGCTGGTGGCGCCCGGGATCGGGGCGGCGCCCGGCGCCATCGTCCTGCGCACCGACGAGGTCAGAAAACGGCTGATGGGGGTGGCCCCCGACAGTCGCCTGCCGGCCAGCGCTTACGGGCCAGGCTTCTATGAGCAGGTCTATGACACCCTGTTCAGCGAGGCGGGCCAGGCCCTGGCGGCCGGCCGCGCCGTGGTGCTGGACGCCACCTTCATCTCACCGGACCTGCGCCGAAGGGCCGAGGCGCTGGCGACCGGTCAGGGCGTCGCCTTCGACGGGGTGTGGCTGGAGGCGCCGGTGGAGATCCTGGCCGCAAGGATCGACGCCCGGCACGGGGACGCGTCCGACGCCACGGTGGAGACCCTGCGCAAACAGCTCGACCAGGAGGTCGGCGCTGTTCAGTGGGCGCGGATCGACGCCTCGGGCTCGGCCGACGAGGCCGCCGAGGCCTGGAGCCATCTCCAGACCCCGGCCTGAGACCTCAGGCCTGGGCGGGCTCGCGGGCCAGGACCTGGCGACGGGCCTGGACGGCGCCGGCCAGGTTTTCCAACACGGCGACCGAGTCGTCCCAGCCGATGCAGCCGTCGGTGATCGACTGGCCATAGGTCAGGGGCTCGCCCGGGACCAGGTCCTGACGGCCGGCCACCAGGTGGCTTTCGACCATGACCCCCGTGACCTTCTGGTCGCCGGCGCCCAGGCGGGCGGCGAGTTCGGCAACGACGCCGGGCTGGTTCTCCGGCTTCTTCAGGCTGTTGGCATGGCTGGCGTCGACCATCAGCCGGGGCGCAAGACCCGCCTTCTCGATCAGGGCGCAGGCGGCGGCCACGCTTTCAGCGTCATGATTGGGCGCTGATCCGCCGCGCAGGACCACGTGGCAGTCGCCATTGCCGGTGGTGGCGGCGATGGCCGAGCGACCCTCCTTGGTCACGGCCAGGAAATGGTGCGGCTGGCTGGCCGCGCGCACCGCGTCCACGGCGATCTGCACATTGCCGTCGGTGCCGTTCTTGAAACCCACGGGGCATGAGAGGCCCGAGGCCAGCTCCCGGTGGATTTGGCTTTCGGTGGTGCGCGCTCCGATAGCCCCCCAGGCCACCAGGTCGGCGATGTACTGCGGGGTGGTCACATCCAGGAACTCACACGCCGCCGGCAGGCCCATGTCGTTGATGTCGGCCAGCAGGCCCCGGGCGATGCGCAGGCCCTGGTCGATCTGGAACCCGCCGTCGAGGCCCGGATCGTTGATCAGTCCCTTCCATCCCACCGTGGTGCGCGGCTTTTCGAAATAGACCCGCATCAGGATTTCCAGTTCGCCGGCGAACCGTGTCCGCTCGGCCGCCAGCCGGTGGGCGTATTCCATGGCCGCATCAGGGTCGTGGATGGAGCAGGGGCCGATGACCACCAGCAGGCGGTCGTCGCGGCCATGGATGATGTCCTGGGCGGCCTTGCGCGCGCCGGTGACTGCGGCGGTGGCCCGGGCGGTGCGGGGCTGGGCGGCCATGATCTCGGCCGGGGGCGTCAGGGGCTTGATCGAGCCGATGCGCAGGTCGTCGGTGGTGATGGGGTCGGTGGCGGTCATGGAATGGCTCTCTGGGATGGGCGCTTTGGCGAAGCGGTCCGACGGGCCATAAAAAAAGCCGCCGGATCGGCGGCGGCGGTGGGGTTCGTCTTACGTCTGGGTCACGTCAACAGAACTCCGTCCGTCGCCAGGGGCGTCGGATAGCCAAAATACCAAAAGAGATAGGTGGCGGTGTTCGGAGACATGATGGAGCAGATTTAACCCAGGACGGCGGGGCTGTCACCCCTTTCGCGCAAGGATCGTCCCTTCGCGCCCCTGGCGGGCGACTCTCGTTGCGTAACGAGCGTCGCAAAACTAGCTTAGCCCGCAAGAACGCCGATAACCTAGGGAGCGAATTGATGCTGGGCTTGATGCAGGACTGGCCGCTGACGGTCGACAAGATCCTGGACCATGCGAAGGAGTGGCATGGGGACCGCGAGATTGTCAGCCGCAGTGTCGAAGGTCCGATCGTCCGCACCACCTATGCCGAGGTCCATGGCCGCGCCAAGCGCCTGTCCAACGCCCTGCTGAGCCTGGGTATGAAGCCAGGCGACCGCATCGCGACGCTCGCCTGGAACACCGCCCGGCACCTGGAGGCCTGGTACGGCATCATGGGGGTCGGCATGGTCTGCCACACCCTCAATCCTCGCCTGTTCCCCGAGCAGCTGGCCTACATCATCAACCACGCTGAAGACCGGGTCATCTTCACCGACCTGACCTTCCTGCCGATCCTGGCGGGGCTGAAGGACAAGCTGCCGACGGTCGAGAAGATCATCGTCATGACCGACGAGGCGCACATGGCCGACTGCCCCATCGAGGGGGCCCTGTGCTTCGAGACCCTGGTGGCGGACGCCTCGCCCGACTGCGCCTGGGGCGGCTTCGACGAGAACACCGCCGCGGGCCTCTGCTACACCTCCGGCACGACCGGCAATCCCAAGGGCGTGCTCTATTCGCACCGCTCCAACTTCCTGCACACCCTGACCACCATGGGCTCGGACGTGCTGGGGGTCGGGGCGGCGGACTCCATCCTGCCTGTCGTCCCCATGTTCCACGCCAACGCCTGGGGCATCGCCTTCTCGGCGCCGGCCGTCGGCGCCAAGCTGGTCATGCCCGGCCCGAAGCTGGATGGCGCCTCGGTGCACGAACTGCTGGAGAGCGAGCAGGTCAACTTCTCGGCCGCCGTGCCCACGGTCTGGCAGATGCTGCTGCAGCACCTGCGCGACACCAATGGCAAGCTGTCCAGCCTCAAGCGCGTGGTCATCGGCGGTTCGGCCGTGCCTGAGGCCATCGTGCGCGGCTTCCGCGACGAGTACGGCGTCGATGTCACCCACGCTTGGGGCATGACCGAAACCTCGCCGCTGGGCACCCAGGCCACGCCCAACCATAAGATCGCCGCCATGAGCGAGGAGGAGCAGCTCCGCTTCAAGCTCAAGCAGGGCCGCCCGCCGCTGGGCATCGAGATGAAGCTGGTGGACGACGAGGAGCAGCGCCTGCCCCATGACGGCACGACCTTCGGGCGGTTGAAGGTCAAAGGGCCCTTCGTGGTCGGCGAGTATTTCAAGGCTGACGGCGGCCAGATCCTCGACGGTGAAGGCTTCTTCGACACTGGCGATGTGGCCACCATCGACGAGCATGGCTACATGCAGATCACTGACCGCGCCAAGGACGTGATCAAGTCCGGCGGCGAGTGGATCAGCTCCATCGAGATCGAAAATCTGGCCGCCGGCCACCCCAAGGCCGTGCTCGCTGCGGTCATCGGCGTCGCCCATCCCAAATGGGACGAGCGTCCCCTCCTGCTGGTCAAGCTGAAGGAGGGCGAGAGCGCCACCAAACAGGAGTTCCTCGACTTCCTGGAGGGCAAGATCGCCAAGTGGTGGATGCCCGATGACGTGGTCTTTGTGGACGACATTCCCCTCGGCGCCACAGGCAAGATCGACAAGAAGCTGATCCGCGATCAGATGGCCGACTACCGCCTGCCCACCGCTGAGCCGGCGCCGGCCGCCCCATTGCTGGCGGCTTCACCCAAGCTCTACGCGCCCGAACCCGAGGCGCCCGCCGCTGAGGCCGAGCCGCATGCTTCGGTCTGGGCGCCCGCGCCGGGGCCCGGAGAGTCCCTCCCGGAGGCTGAGGGCCTGACCGTCATCGACGGGGAGGGCTCCCAGAACCACGAGCCTGAGACGACCTCCGCGGGGGAGGCCGTGGCGGAGGCCCTCGGCCCTTTTCCCGATGAGGCCGTAGAGGCCGAAGCGACCGCGGCGGCCCCCTGGCCGGCCTATACGCCCGAGGTCGAGGGCGAGGCTGCGCCGGCGGAGCAGAGCTCTGCCGACTCGCCGATCTTCATCCCGGCGACCCCGCGGCGTCGGCGCTCGTCCTCGCCTCTGGCTGGGCTGTTCATGGCCCTGGCCATCGCAATCGCCCTGGCGCCTTCGGCCATGTGGGCGGCCGGAACCTATGGGTGGAGCTATGGCTGGGTCAGCGGCGATGTCGCCCGCGGCCTTCTGGGCTGGTTCCCGCAGGTGGCCATGGCCAGCGCCTTCACTGGCGTCATGGCGATCGTGGTCGCTGCGGTCGCCGGCTTCCGCCGCTACTGGCTGCCGGCCTTCGTCGCCATACTGATCAGCGTCGTCACCCTGGCGGTGCTGGCCGCCAGCGGCGGGCTCGGCGTCTAGACCCTAGGTCGCCAGACGATAGCGACTGTCGATCGACGCCGGTCCGTCGGTGGCCACCTTGCCCCGGCGGACCAGGTCGATCATGTGACCCAGAACCGATCTCGCCGCCGCCGGATGCAGGCGTGGATCCACGTCGGCATAGAGCTTGGGCACCATGTCGACGATCCGCTCATAGCCCTCGCCCACGGCGGCCAGCACCTGGGCCTCCCGGGCGCGGCGGTGGGTGGCGTAGGCCTCGATAAAGGGCGTAACCTCCCGGATCGGCGGCCCGTGGGTCGGCCAGAGCACGTCGAAGTCCCGGGCCTTCACCCGTTCCAGGCTCTCCATATAGTCGGTCATGTCCCCGTCGGGCGGGGTGATGACGGTCGTCGACCAGCCCATGATGTGGTCGCCGGAGAACAGGGCGTTCTCCTCCTTCAGGGCGAAGCAGATGTGGTTTGAGGTGTGGCCCGGCGTGGCCACCGCCTCCAGGGTCCAGCCCGGCCCTTCCAGCACCTGTCCGCCGCCGCACAGGCTGACGTCCGGGGCGAAGTCGAAATCAGCCCCGGCCTCGGTGCGGATGGTGGACTCCTCGGCCGCCGCCCCGACCGCGCACCCATAGATCGCCGCTCCGGTCTTCGCCTTCAGCGGCCGGGCCAGGGGCGAGTGGTCGCTGTGGTGATGGGTGACCAGGATGTGGGTGACGCGCTCGCCGGGCTCCAGGGCCGCCAGGATCGCCTCCAGATGCTCGGGCAGGTCCGGCCCTGGATCGATCACCGCCACCTCGCCGCGGCCGACGATGTAGGTGCCGGTCCCCATGAAGGTGAAGGGGCCTGGATTGCGGGCCACCACCCGGCGGATCAGCGGCGAGACCTGATCGCAGACCCCGTACTCGAACTGGATCTCACGGACATAGGGAATCATCAGCAGGGGCTCCCGGGGGCGGCGATCCTGGCGGCGCCGAAGTTGCGGAACAGGGGCGGTGATAGGGCAGGGAAGTCAGACATGATCGCAGACGCCGCCATTTTTGTCTCAAAACGGCTCCAACGGGCCGCCTTCGCCATGCTGTGTCTCATGGCGGCTCAGCTGACCCTGGCGCTGGCCAGCTGCGAGGCCGAGCCGGCGGCGATGGCCGCCCGGGTCAGTCTCGCCGAGCTGCGCTAAAGGCCAGCGGGGCTCAACCGAGCACGCCGGAGAGGTCATAGCCGGCCTCGGCGCCCAGGGCGATCAGGGTCTGGCGATCCATGACGCCCGACTGGGCCTGACCGATCGCCCAGGTGACGATGGAGCGCGTGCCGGACCGGCAATAGGCCAGCACCGGCCCCTGGGCGGCCTCGACGGCCTGCCGCTGAGCCTGGGCCTGGGCGGCGTCAGGGCCGCCGCGCACCGGAATAGCGACGTAGTCCAGGCCCGCGGCCCGCGCCGCCGCCTCGATCTCCGCCCCCTGGGGCTGGGCCGGATCTTCCCCGTCGGGGCGGTTGTTGATGATCAGGACCACCCCTTGGGCGGCGGCCTGCGCCACGTCGTCCACGGCGATCTGCGGGCTCACGGAGAACTGGTCGGTGACGCGTCGGAACTGGGTCATGGGGGCCTTGGATGTGACGAGGGTTACGGCTTTGTTTGACATCATCGGGGCGCGATGAAAGTTTCGCAACGCCCGGCCCCCAGGCCGCAGGCCTTCAGCGGAAGACCAAGCCACCCCTCATGCTGCGTTTCATAGGCCGACGCCTTCTCATCGCCATTCCCACCCTGTTCCTGGTGATCACGGTGGCCTTCTTCATGATGCGCGCCGCCCCAGGCAGCCCATTTGACGGGGACCGCAAGCTGTCGCCGGAGATCGAGGCCAATGTCATGGCCAAGTACGGCATGGACCGGCCGCTTCACGAACAGTACGGCGCCTATCTGGCCGGCGTGGTCCAGGGGGACCTGGGGCCGTCCCTGAAATACAAGGATAAGACCGTCCTGCAGATCCTGCAGGAGAACTATCGCGTCAGCCTGACGCTCGGCCTGTCCTCCATCATCCTGGCCACCGTCATCGGCGTCAGCCTCGGGGTGCTGGCGGCGCTCAGACAGAACCAGACCACCGACTATGTGGTCATGACCATCGCCATATTGGGGGTCTGTATTCCCACCTTCGTCACCGCCCCGGTGCTGGTGCTGGTGATCGCCTCCAAGCTCGGATGGCTGCCCAGCGCCGGGTGGAATGGCGGGGCGCTGACCAACCTGATCCTGCCCATCGTGGTGCTGACCCTGCCGCAGGTGGCGATCATCTCGCGCCTGACCCGGGCCGGCATGGTCGAGGTGCTGCGCTCGAACTATATCCGCACCGCCCGGGCCAAGGGCCTGCCGGAAAACCGGATCGTGCGCCGCCACGCCCTGCGCGCGGCCATCCTGCCCCTGGTCAGCTATCTGGGGCCGGCCGCCGCGGGCCTGATCACCGGCTCCCTGGTGGTGGAGAAGATCTTCAACCTGCCGGGCCTGGGCAAGTTCTTCGTCATCAGCGCGCTGCAGCGCGACTACACCGTGGTCATGGGCATGGTGATCTTCTACGCCGCCCTGATCCTGATCCTCAATCTGATCGCCGACCTGCTGCACGCGGTTCTCGATCCGCGGGTGCGCCTGTCATGACCGGAACCATCCTGACGCCCGGTTCGCGGGTCGGCGCAGAAACCATGGAAAAGGCCGCCCGGGGGCGCAGCCTGTGGGACGATGCGCGCCGCCGGCTGCTGCGCAACAAGGCGGCGGTAGGCGGCATGATCGTGCTGGGCCTGCTGGTGCTGGCGGCGATCATCGGGCCGTACTTCACGCCCTATGCCTATGACCAGATCAACAAGGACCATGTGTGGGCCCCGCCGCTCACCCAGGGCCACCTGCTGGGCGCCGACTCGCTCGGGCGCGACCTGCTGGCGCGCCTCCTGACGGGGCTTCGGGTCTCGCTCGCCATCGGTCTGGTGGCCACCAGTGTTTCGCTGATCATCGGCGTCGCCTGGGGGGCGATGGCCGGCTATCTCGGCGGGCGGATCGACGAGATCATGATGCGCGTCGTCGACGTGCTCTATTCGCTGCCCTTCATCTTCTTCGTCATCCTGCTGATGGTCACCTTCGGCTCGAACATCATCCTGATCTTCGTGGCCATCGGGGCGGTAGAGTGGCTGACCATGTCGCGGATCGTGCGCGGCCAGACCCTGTCGCTGAAGCACAAGGAGTTCGTCGAGGCCGCCCGCGCCGCGGGCCTGGGCGACGGCGGCATCATCGCCAAGCACATCATCCCCAACCTGCTGGGTCCGGTGGTGGTCTATGTGACCCTGACCATCCCCGCGGTGATCCTGGCCGAGAGCTTCCTGTCGTTCCTGGGCCTCGGCGTTCAGCCGCCCATGGCCTCGCTGGGCACCCTGATCGCCAACGGCGCCCAGGACATGGAGCTGGCCTGGTGGCTGCTGGTCTTCCCGTCGCTGACCATGGTCGTCACCCTGATGAGCTTCAACTTCATCGGCGACGGCCTGCGCGACGCCATCGATCCCAAGGACCGATAGGCGCCGCCGGCGCGGGTGGCTATTGCACCCGCTTGGCCCGCACGGCGCGCTGGCCGTCCAGGTTCATGAAGTAGCTGCCCAGGGAGGCCTTGCGGATCTCCACCTTGGTTCCGGCCCGCGGGCGGCGGCCGACCACCTCGGTGTCGGTCTGCTGCCAGACCGCGCCGTCTTCCAGCTCAATCACCCACTTGCCGTCGGCCTGATAGGCCCGCTTGGCCACGCCGGTGATGTTGTCCATCTCCTCGGGCGCGACGCCGCGTTCGAAGAGCGCCATGGAGGGCATGGTGAAGCCGAAGGTCTGGCGGCGCACGGTGCGGGCCTGCTCGCGGTCGACCACCACGATGTCGCCCTTGGCCTCGGCCTGGTCCATGACGCCGGCGGCCTGATCGTAGCAGGCCAATCGCGCCGCATCGTCGCTGAGCCCGCGGCAGTCCAGCAGGGACTGCAGAATCGCCGCCCGTCCCGGCACGGTGGGGGACTGCGCCTGGACGCCTTGCGGCGCCAGCGCGCAGGCGCCGGCGAGCGCCAGGCTGAGTCTTGCCCCGGGCCAAAAACCTGTCATCGGTTGCCTCATGATCTTTCCAAGCCTCATTGAAGAGGTCCGCCGCGGTCGGCGCAATCTCTTCTCTTCGCCCAAGGTCGCCCTGGCGATCCTCGTCCCTGCGATCCTGACCGCCGCGGTGGCCTGCGCGCCTCAGGCGCCGGTGCGCCCGCCCTGTCCTGAGGGCGAGGTCTGCCTGCTGATCGGCAACGGTTCCGAGCCGGCGACCCTGGATCCCCATAAGGCCACCGGCACCTGGGAGAGCCGCATCCTCTCTGACGCCTTCATCGGGCTGACCCAGGACGACGCCAGCGGCGGCGTGGCGCCCGGCATGGCCGAGCGCTGGGAGGTCAGCGACGATGGCCTGGTCTGGACCTTTTATCTGCGCGAGGCCGTCTGGTCCGACGGCGTGCCCGTGACCGCCGAGGACTTCGTCTTCTCCCTGCGTCGCATCCTGCTGCCGGAGACGGCCTCGGAATATTCCTCGCTGCTCTATTTCATCGAGGGCGCCCAGGCGCTGAACGAAGGCAAGGCCGGGGCCGAGACCCTGGGCGTCAGGGCGATCGATCCCCGCACCCTGGAAATCCGTCTGGTGCATCCGGCGCCCTACCTGACCGAAGTGGCCAAGCACCAGACCATGTCGCCGGTGCCCAAGCATCTGGTGGAGCGCCTGGGCGACGCCTGGGTCCAGCCGCAGAACATCGTCACCAACGGCCCCTACCGCATCGAGACCTGGCGGCTGGGGGACTATGTGAAGATGACCAAGAACCCGCTGTTCTACGAGGCCGATCAGGTCTGCGTGGATCAGGTCTACTATTACCCCACCACCGATGCGGCGAGCTCCGAGCGTCGGGTGCGCCGCGGGGAGCTGGACATCAGCTATGAGGTCCAGTCCAACCGGATCGGCTTCCTGCGCCAGGAAATCCCGGACTATGTGCGGACCCACACCTATCTCGGCGTCGCCTATCTAGCGTTCAATTCCAATGTCGAGCCGCTGCAGGACATCCGGGTGCGCCGGGCCGTCAGCATGGCCATCGACCGGGAGTTCATCACCGACAAGCTGCTGCGCGGTGGCCAGGTTCCGGCCTACAACTACGTGCCGCCTGGCGTGGCCAACTATGTCTCGCCTCCGGAGCCGGAATGGGTCGACTGGTCCCTAGAGCGGCGCCAGGACGAGGCCCGGCGTCTGCTGGCGCAGGCCGGCTATGGCCCGTCCAATCCCCTGAAGCTTGAGATCAAGCACCGAAATTCGTCGGACCCGACCCTGTTCATGCCCGCGATCCAGGCCGACCTGAAACAGGTGGGAATCGATCTCGCCCTGGCGCAGAACGAGGTCCAGATCGCCTACGCGGCCTACCGGGTGCGGGACTTCCAGATCGCCGACGCCGGCTGGGTGGCCGACTACAACGACGCCATGAGCTTCCTCTATCTGAACCAGTCCTCGGCCGGCTCGCAGAATTATGGGGACTACAGCAATCCCACCTATGACGAGCTTCTGCGCAAGGCCGACAACGAGCCGGACGCTGAGATCCGGGCGGGCTACCTGGCCGAGGCCGAGCGTATCATGCTGGAGGATGCGCCCATTGTTCCGGTCTATTTTTTGAACACAAAGGCCCTGGTGAACCCCAGAGTGACCGGATGGGTCGACAACATAATCGACCACCACCGGACGCGATATCTATGCGTCCAAGATGCTCAGAGTGCGGATCGGGGCATGAAATGATCGTCAAGCGCCTTAGCCGTGACCAGTCTGTGTCTGGAATGTGACAGGTAGGGCGCGAAAACATTGCGGCTTGTTAATGGCCGTTGACCCTCGTTCCGTAACCCCCGTAACTCCCTCGTAACCCGGGTCGGTCTCGATCCGCGGGACACTTTTTTTGTGGGGAGCGGCTCGGCGCCTGTCCGTCTCGGATGTGTGATCGGCCCGCTGGAGGATCTGACCTTGAACATCAAATCCAAGCGACAGCGCCTGATGGCGTCATCGATGATCTGTGGTGCGGCGTTCGCCGCCATGGCCGTTTCGCCGGCCGCCGCCCAGGTCGCCGAAGTCGAAGAACTGGTCGTCACCGGTTCGCGCATTCAGGTGCCCGGCCTTGAGTCGGCCAGCCCGATCCTGACGGTCGGCGCGGCCGAAATCGGTCTGCAGCAGCAGCCGGAAGTGGAAAAGATCATCCGCTTCCTGCCCATCTCCGTCCCCTCGGACGGCGACGCGGTGAACAACGGCACCGCCGGCGTGTCGACCATCAACCTGCGCGGCCTCGGCGCCCAGCGGAACCTGATCCTGATCGATGGTCAGCGGGTCACCCCCTACAACACCGACGGTCGCGTTGACGTCTCGGTCATCCCCACCGCCTTCCTCGAGCGCATTGACGTCATCACCGGCGGCGCCTCGGCCGTGTACGGTTCGGACGCCATCTCGGGCGCCATCAACTTCATCCTGAAGAAGGATTTTGAAGGCGTCGAACTGGACACCAAGTACTCGGTGACCGGCGAAGGCGACGGCGAAGTGATCTCGACCTCGCTGACCTTCGGCTCCAACATCGCCGATGGCCGCGGCAACGTCGCCATGAGCATGAACTACTCCAAGCGTGAGGCCGTCCTGCTCGGCGCCCGCCCGCTCGGCAACCTCGGCATCGTGACCGCCAACGGCGCCAACTATCAGAACTTCCTCAACGGCCAGCAACCGACCCCGTCGCCGGCCGGCTGCGGCGGCCCCAACGCCGTGGCGGCTGGTGGTTCGACCACCACCATCCCGACCCGCACCCAGATCACCGGCGTCGGCACCTCGGCGCTTCAGTTCCGTGAAGACGGTACGCTGGGCCCGAACTGCTCGGTGTTCAACTTCAACCCCTACAACTACTATCAGACCCCGCAGGAGCGTTACGGCGCCACCGCGATCGGCTATTATGAGCTGGCCGACAATGTCGAGGCCTATGGCCGCTTCATCTACTCGTCGACCAACGTGACCCAGCAGGTCGCCCCGTCGGGCATCTTCGGCAACTCCTTCTTCGTGCCGCTGGCCAACCCCTATCTGACCGCCCAGGCTCAAACGACCCTGATCAATGCGGCCAACACCGCCCGCACCGCCGGCACCCTGCCGGCCACCAGCTGGCGTGACCTGAACAACAACGGCGTGGTCGACACCCCGGATGACCTGAGCCTGGTTATCCGCCGCCGCACCGTTGAGCTGGGCGCCCGTTCGACCCAGTACGACAACAACATGTTCCAGTTCACCCTCGGCCTGCGTGGCCAGCTGATGGAAAACTGGAACTGGGACATCTACCTGCAGAAGGGTGAGGTTGACCGGACCAACATCTCGGCCGGCTACACCAACACCACCAACTTCGGCAACGCGCTGAACGCCGTCTCCACGACGACCTGCCGCGTCGACACCGCCGCCTGCGTGCCGATCAATCCCTTCGGCGCCTTCGGGGCGATCACGCCTGCCATGGCGGCCTATTCCAGCGCCACGGCGATCATTTCGGAAAACTACGAGCAGACCGTGTTCAACGCGTCTGTGAACGGTGAACTCGGCGCGCTGCAAAGCCCCTGGGCGACCCAGCCCGTCGTGGCCTCGCTTGGCGTGGAATACCGCGAAGAGTTCGGTCGCTTCACCCCCGACGAGTGCTGGAAGCTCGCTCCGGTCAGCTGCCTCGGCGGCGCCGGCGGCAACCAGCTGCCGATCGCGGGCGGCTTCGACGCGCACGAAATCTTCGGCGAAATGATCGTTCCGATCGCCATGGACCAGCCCCTGGCTCAGTCCCTGGGTCTGGAACTCGGCTATCGCTACTCCGACTACAATCCTTCCGGGACCTACAGCACCTGGAAGGCGGGCGTGAACTACGAGCCCTTCGACGGCCTGCTGCTGCGTGTCATGCGTCAGCGCGCCGCCCGCGCCCCGAACGTCGGCGAACTCGCCGCGCCGGTGATCACCGCCCTGCGGAACGCCGACTATGACTACTGCTCGGTCGGCAACCCGAACGCCATCTCGGCGGAAGTCCGCGCCCGTTGTATCGCCACCGGTATGACGGCCGCCCAGGTCGGTACGGTTCAGGACATCGTGTCCGGCCAGATCAGCACCTTCGAAGGCACCGATCTCCAGAACCTGCCGTCGGCGGAACTGGCGGATACGACCACCGTCGGCCTGGTCTGGACGCCTACCTTCCTGACCGCTCTGCGCAGCCCGGTCATCTCGCTCGACTACTATGACATCGAGGTGAAGGACTACATCGGCGCCTTCTCCGCCCAGGAAACCCTGGACGGCTGCTATGTCTCCGGCATCCAGCGGTTCTGCGACCGTATCGTCCGTGTGAACGGCGACATCGCCTCGCCGGGCTCGGGCGTCCAGCGCTTCACCACCAACCTGAACTACATTCGTGCTGAAGGTATCGAAGCTGCGGTCAACTTCGGCCTCGACCTCGACACCGTCGGCCTGAATGAGCGCTGGGGCAGCCTGGCCTTCTCCTGGACCGGTAACTACTACCTGACCAACGAGTCGCGCTCGAGCACCACCGTGCCGGAAATCGACTGCCTGGGTTACTACGGCACCAGCTGCGGCAACCCGACCCACAAGTTCCGCTTCGTTCAGCGGACCACCTGGACCATGGGCGACCTGCAGGTGTCCTACCTGTGGCGTCACCTGAACAAGGTCGAGATCGAGCCGGTTCAACAGCCCAACACCTTCGCGGCCTTCCGCGAAATCGAGGCCTACAACTACATCGATCTGGCCGCCAGCTACGCCTTCAACGACGTGGCCAAGGTGACCTTCTCCGTGCAGAACCTGCTCGAGAAGGATCCCCCGGTCCTCGGCAACGAAGCGGCCACCACGTCGGCCAACTCGGGCAACACCCTGCCCAGCGCCTACGACACCCTCGGCCGCATCTTCGCGGTCGGCCTGAACCTGCGGTTCTAAAAGACCTCAGTCAGACCTGGAGAGGGGGCGGCGGACTTCGGTCCGCCGCCCTTTCTTTTTGTCTGGAGGCTTGAGGGCGGGGCGCGTCAGCCGCTGGCTGCAGGCGGCGCCTGGAACGTCAACGGGCTCGCCTTGGCGAAGGCCAACCGGAGGCGTCTCGCCGAGGCGCCTCCACGGCGCAGATGCGAGAGCTCCCAGGCGTTGTGACATCTGGCGCCACAGCCTCTCAGCGGATGCTCAACTGCCGCCCCACGGGACTGGCTATGGCAGGTCGTGATCCGACAACGCGCTCCGACCTACACGCGCAGACACGCCAGCGGCCGGCGAACGCCCGATCGCGTTCCTGCGTGCCGCCTTCGAACCTTCCGACCCTCTGGCTCTAGCGGACCGGGGTCGGGGCCAGGACGGCGGCGCTGTGCTGGGCCCGCAGCCGCTCGGCGGCCAGGGTGTCCAGCATCCCTTGGGCGCGGGGATCGCCCAGAACCCAGGCGGCGGCGGCCAGGGTCTTCACCGAGACCGATCCCATGCCCAGGGCTCGCTCCAGGGCCTGAAGCGGCGTGGCGTGCGGGGTCATGCGGCGAAGACGGACCTCGCCTTCGAGGCCGGCGAGGGCCTTGGCCTTGTCCACGGCCTGATAGAAGCCGCCAACCTCGTCCACCAGCCCCAGGGACTTGGCCTGGGCGCCGGTCCAGACCCGGCCCCGGGCGATCTCGTCCACCCGCTGCGGCGTCAGATTTCGGCCTCGCGCGACGCGGATGATGAACTCCTGATAGACATTGTCCATCATGGACGAGAAGGCCGCCGCCTGGGCCGGGGTGAAGCTCCCGCCCGTGCCGTAGACGCCGGCGAAGTCCCCGCCGACTCCGAGCTCGCGCATATCGACGCCGAATTCCGCCAGAGCTGGTCCGAGGGCCAGCTTGCCCCCATAGACGCCGATCGAGCCGGTCAGGGTCGTGGGCTGGGCGACGATGGCGGAGGCTTCCGAGGCGATCCAGTAGCCGCCTGAGGCGCCATAGGTCCCCATGCTCACCACGACAGGCTTGTCGGCGGCCTTGGCGGCGCGGACGGCGGCGAGAATCTGCTCCGAGGCGGTGTCTGAGCCGCCGGGAGAATTGACCCGCAGGACGATGGCCTTGATGTCGTCGTCCTCGGCCGCCTCATAGAGGGCCTCGGCTACATCGTCGGAGAAGATCATGGTGCTGGGCGCCAGCGGGTTGGAGAGCCCGTTCTGACCCGTCGTGATCGGGCCCTCGGCCTCGATCAGGGCGATGGTGGGCCCTGAGCGTTCGAGAGAACCAATGCTGCGGGCATAGGCCGAGAGGTCCAGCAGCCTGGCGTCGTCGCCGGCCGCGGTCAGGAGAGTCTGCTTGGCCTCATGCAGATGACCAAGCTTGTCGATCAGCTTGAGCTCCAGGGCCTGGGCGGCGGAATAGGGGCCGGCCTCCAGGCGCGCGCGCAGGACGGCGGGGTCCATCTCCCGGTCACTGGCGGCCAGGTTCAGGCCGCTGGCATAGACGGAATTCATCCACGACAGTTGAGCGGTCCGGTGGGCGGCGGTGTAGTCGCTGTGGAGGTAGCCGTTGACGGCGTTCTTGAACTCCTTGCGCTGTTCGAAATCCGGTTCGATCCGGTACTCGTCGAAGAAGCGCTTGAAGAAGATGTCTTCCACCGCCAGGCCGGTGGCCTGCAGAGCCGAGCCCGGCTGCATCCAGAACTCTCCGGCGGCCGCGCCGACCATGTAGGTCGAAGTCACCACGCCGGACTGATAGAGCCCCTGGCTGTGGGCGATGACGGGCTTGCCTGCGGCCTCAAAGCGACGCAGCGCCAGGCGGATTTCGTCGGCAGCCCCAGGCTCCATGCCGACCTCGGGCAGGCGGATCAGCAGGCCCTTGACCCGCCGGTCGCTCTCCGCCCGATGCAGGGCCTCAATCACCGACATGACGGAGGTCGAGCCGCCGCTGAAGGCTGCAAAGGGATTCTGCGCGTCCTGATCGGTAAGCGGGCTGCGCAGGTCCAGTTGCAGGACCACCTCCCCCGGCACAGGCGCCGGGCGGGTGGCGCCGGCCGCAATGACAATCAGCAGAAAGGGAACGCCCACCAGAAAGAGGGTCAGGCCGGCGAACACGCCAGCCATGGTGGTCAGGAACTGCTTCATCGAGGGTCCGTGCAGGGAGGGGGCTTGTCCCACCCTATATCGGGGCCCATTGCAGGGAAATGAAGGGCTGACAGGCCGTCGGCTCCAGACGGCCTGTCAGCGCAGGTCTAAGGCCTCAGGGCTGAACCTGCACCTGGGTCGGCAGCACGTAGTCGACTGTCGCCCCCGGACCGAGGGGAAGGTCGAAGCTCGTCCAGCCCAGGACCATGATCAGACCGGCCGCCAGGAAGGTGAGCGAGTAGGGGACCATGACGGCCATCAGGGAGCCGATGCGGAAGTCCTTCTGATAGCGCTGGGCGAAGCCGAGGATCAGCGGGAAATAGACCATCAGCGGGGTGACGATGTTGGTGGTGGAATCCCCCATCCGGTACGCCGCCGTGCTCATTTCCGGGCTGACGCCCAGCAGCATCAGCATCGGCACCAGGATCGGCGCCAGGGCCGCCCACTTGGCCGAGGCCGAGCCGATAAAGATGTTGATGCTGGCCGCCAGCAGCACCATGGCGGTGAGCAGCAGGGGCGTCGGCAGGCCCGAGGCCCGCAGCCCCTCGGCCCCGTGAATGGCGATGATGGCTCCCAGGTTCGACCAGTTGAACATGGTGACGAAGTGGGCGGCGACGAAGGCGAGCACGATGTAGGGGCCCATCTCGGCCATGGACTGCCCGGTCAGCCGGACCACGTCCCCCTGGCTCTTCACCGTGCCGACAGCGGCCCCATAGGCGACGCCGCACACCAGGAAAAGCAGGAAGAAGCCCGCCACCAGGGAGGAATAGAAGGGGGTCATTCGCTCGCCGGGCCCGCCCTCTGCATTGATGAAGGGGGCAGCCGGCCCGATGGTCATGGCCGCCCACAGGCCGATGACCGCCACGGCCCCGAGGCCGGCCCAGATCAGGCCCTTGCGCTCGCGGGCGCTGGCCGCCTGGCTGTCGGCCTCGCCTTCGGCGACCTCCGGGGGCGGGCTCACCGGCGCCCAGGGGCCCAGCCGCGGCTCGACGATCCTGTCCGTCACCCACCAGCCCAGCGGCGTGAAGACCACGGTCATGGCCAGGATGAACCACCAGTTGCCGGCGATGTTGGCCGTCCAGGTGGGATCGAGCAGGCGGGCCGCGGGCTCGGTGATCCCGAGCAGCAGGGCGTCCAGGTGGCCGGGAAAGACATTGGCCGAGAACCCTCCCGAGACGCCGGCGAAGGCCGCGGCGATGCCCGCCACCGGATGGCGGCCAGCGGCGGCGAAAACCACCGCCGCCAGGGGCACCAGCACCACATAGGCCGCATCGGCCGCATGGTTGGAGATGATGGCCGTGAAGATGATGATCGGCGTCAGCAAAGTCTTGGGCGCCTTGGAGACGCTGGCGCGCATGGCCGCCGAGAACAGGCCGGTCCGCTCGGCGACCCCGGCGCCCAGCATGACGGTCAGCACAAAGCCGAGGGGCGCGAAGCTGGTCAGCGTCCGGGGCATGTCCACGAACAGCCGCCGGAGGTTTTCCGAGGTGGCCAGACTCACCGCCGTAAGGGTCTCCCCCGTCGCCGGATTGACCGCCGAGGCGCCCAGGCCCGCGGCCACCATGCTGCCCACAAACAGGATGGCGATCATCCAGACAAAGATGACCACCGGATCAGGCAGGCGATTGCCCACCTTCTCGATCATCCCCAAGACACCTGACTGCATGGCCATCTGGCTAACCCCCTCCGCGACTCTGCGCCTAGCTTCGCGATGCGGAGCGCCCTGGCAAGCCTTGCCGTGTGGGCGAAGGCTCACCCAAGCGGCTCAGTTGAGCAAATCCCTGGTGTCGGCCGCCTCAGCTGGCGTCTCGTCCGCCGCTTCAGGGGGGCTGTCCTCGACCTGCGGCTCTTCCCCAGGGGCGCTCAAATCCAACATGTCCGCCAGGGAGTCCATCACCGCGGTCACCGGGGAGGGGCGGGCGGCCCTGCGGGCGCGGATGTCGGCGGTGATGGCGAAGGCCCGCCGATTGGCCTCGGCTTCCAGCGCCTGCCAGTCGGCGGCGTAGCGGGCGGCGAACCCCTGCGCGCCCAGCCTGCGATACTGTTCCATGTGGGCCAGCTCATGGGCCCACAGCCAGACGTTGCGGGCGACCGCCGCGTCGGAGAAGACGATCACATCCTGCAGGGTGACGGCGCCTTCTTCATAGTACCAGCGGGCCAGGATGGAGCCGAGGCCGAGGTCCTGTCCGGCCGTCGTCCACCGGGCCTGCTCAAGGATGTCGTCGGAAAAATAGGGCGCCAGGGCGGCGCCAATCTGGTCCGGCATGGGCTCTGGCGACTGAGTCAGGGCTTGGGCGCGGGAGA
The DNA here is from genome assembly GCA_002363865.1 of Caulobacteraceae bacterium UBA3198. Taxonomy (GTDB): domain Bacteria; phylum Pseudomonadota; class Alphaproteobacteria; order Caulobacterales; family Caulobacteraceae; genus Phenylobacterium. Next base: position 64,639 of record DEWY01000009.1, on the reverse strand, counting down.
AACGGATGGCCTGGGCCAGGGCCGGCCCAGTGATCGCCGGTGATCGCCGAAGGACCTCTTCCGACACCCCGCGGGCCTCGCCGGCCGCCCGCCGGGCGGTCTGTTCGAGGCTAGCGCGCCATTCCGCTGGCGGCTGCAGATGGACGGCGTCGGGCTCCCCTGAACAGGCAGCCACCGACAGGGCGGCCACCAGGGTCAGTCCGAGGGCGCGAAGGGTGCGCCCCCCGTGGCCGGAAAGGACGCCATCAGGTGTGGTCAAGCTGGTCATTCCTGCTGAGAGCCCCGCAACCCGTCATGCTCACGGCTCAAAGCGGTCGCGCGCCCGACCGGTTCCCCGCGGCGAGAGTGAAGCGCCGGGCTCGCCTACAGCCCGCCGTAACGGACCTGCACCGCCCCGGCGATGGCCCGGGCCGCCGCAGCGCGGCTGTTGGGATCGGCGGGCTCAATCGCCAGCCGGGTCAGGACCGGGGCGTCAGCCTTCTTGGCGGCGCGGTCATAGGCGGGGTCATAGTGGAGGTCGATCAGGGCCTGGGCGAGATCGGCGAAGGCGCCCGCCGCGATCATCGCCCGCCAGGCCTCCCGCCGCTCCTGGCTCGGCGCGACGGGCAGGCGGTCAAAAGCCGCCTCGAGGGCGTCGGTATCGGCGGAGATGTCACCATAGGCGGCGGCCAGATAGTGCGCCCGGCTGACCTGCGGCGCCTCCAGGACGATCCGCGGGGCGGTCTGCATGGCGCGCCAGAGCACAGGCGGGGTCATCCGGTCGCCGATCTTGCTGGCCTCGGCCTCCACGACGATCGGACGCGTGAGGTCCAGGCCGTCAAGAACCTGGAGCAACTGAGACTCAAACAGCTTCTGGCTGGGTTGCGGCCGTCCGGCCAGGGCGCCGAACAGGGAGCCGCGGTGCGCGGCCAGCCCCTCCAGATCGATGATCTGCGCCCCCAGCCGGGCCAGCTCATGGAGCACCTCGGTCTTGGCCGATCCTGTATGGCCGTCGATCAGCAGGAGCTTCAGGTCCTGGGGCGTGTCGTACAGCCGGGCGGTCACCAGCCGGCGATAGGTCCGGTAGCCCCCCCGCAGCAGGGTCACGGGCCATCCTACCTGGGAGAGGATCGTCGCCATGGCTTCAGACCGTTGCCCGCCGCGCCAGCAGTAGATCAGCGGGCGAAAGCTGGCCGGCCGGTCGGCCAGGGCGGTCTCCAGATGCAGCGCGATGTTGCGGGCCACGTGGGCCGCGCCGATTCGCCGGGCGAGGAACCGGGATTCCTGGACATAGATGGTCCCCACCTGCGCCCGTTGCTGATCATCCAGCACCGGCAGGTTCTCGGCGCCGGGCAGGTGGTCGAGGGCGAACTCGGCCGGACTGCGCACATCGATGACCGCGTCATAGCGGGCCAGGTCGGCGGCGCTCACCGCCTCGGTCACGTCAAATCCTGGCATAGCCCGCTCCCGTCTCCGCCCCAGTGCTATACAACGAACCGCAAACCCTTCGACATAAGGACGAGACCCGATGGCCGAGCCGGTGCGGTTGACTGATCTGGCCCATGGCGGCGGCTGCGGCTGCAAGCTGTCGCCCGCCGTCCTGCGGGAGATCCTGGCCGGGGTCCCGCAGGCGGGCCTGTTCCCCAATCTGATGGTGGGGACCGAGACCTCCGACGATGCGGCGGTCTGGCGGCTGAACGACCAGCAGGCCCTGGTGGCGACCACCGACTTCTTCATGCCGGTCGTCGATGATCCTTTCGACTTTGGCCGCATCGCCGCGACCAATGCGATCTCTGACGTCTACGCCATGGGCGCGACGCCGATTTTTGCGCTGGCCATTGTCGGCATGCCCATCGGCAAGCTGTCCACCGAGCAGATATCCGGAATCCTGGCGGGCGGGGCGGCGGTGTGCGCCGCCGCCGGCATACCCGTAGCGGGCGGTCACTCCATCGACAGCGTCGAGCCGATCTACGGGCTGGTGGCCCTGGGCCTCGTCCATCCGGACCGGGTGATGACCAATCGCACCGCCCAGGCCGGGGATCTGCTGCTGCTCACCAAGGGGCTGGGCGTCGGCGTGCTGAGCGCGGCCTTCAAGCAGCAGCGGTTGGATGCAGCGGGCTACGAGGCCCTGATCGCCTCCACCACGCAGCTCAACCGGATCGGGGCCGAACTGGGCGGCTTCGCCGGCGTCCATGGGGTGACCGATGTCACCGGCTTCGGCCTGCTCGGCCACACCCTGGAAATGTGCCGCGGGGCGGGGCTGTCTGCTGAAATCCGCGCCGAGGCCCCCGTGCTGCTGGCCGGGGTTGAGGCCCTCTCGCAGGCCGGCGTTCGCACCGGCGCGTCGGGACGTAACTGGGCAAGCTATGGCGAGGCCGTCCACCTGACGGACGACTTTCCCGAATGGCGCCGGGACATTCTTTGTGACCCCCAGACCAGCGGCGGCCTGCTGATCGCCCTGGATGAGGCCGCGCTGCCGGCCGTCATGGCGCGGCTCGGCGAACTGGGCGCCGAGGCGGCGGCGGTCGTCGGGCATATGGTCGAAGGCGCGGCCTCAATCTCGGTGGTCTGACTCCTGCGCCTGGACCCGGCCGTCGACCAGCTGGATCCGGCGGTGACAGCGGGCGGCGACATGTTCGTCATGGGTGCAGATCAGGAAGGTCCCGCCATCCTCGCGGTTGACCTCGCCCATCAGGTCGAGGACCTGGCCGGCCGACCGCAGGTCGAGGTTGCCGGTGGGTTCGTCGGCGATGACCAGGTCTGGCTTGTTCATCAGCGCCCGGGCGATGGCCACGCGCTGTTTCTGCCCTCCCGAAAGCCGGGTGGCGGGAAAGTCCGCGCGGTCGGCCAGGCCCACCCGGTCCAGCAGGGACAGGGCGCGCTTGCGCATCTCCGGCGAAATCCCGCCGGCCGGCGCCGCGGCGGGAAAGGCCACATTCTCCATGGCCGAGAAGTCCGGCAGCAGATGGTGGAACTGGAAGACGAAGCCCAGGCGCTGGTTGCGGAACGCCGCCCGCGCCCTTTCGCTCATCCCGTCGACGCGCTGGCCGGCGATCTCGATCTCGCCGGCGGTCGGCCGCAACAGAAGCCCCAGGATCGAAAGCAGGGTCGACTTGCCCGACCCCGACGCCCCCACCAGCGCCACCAGTTCTCCGGTCGACAGGTCCACATCGATGCCGCGCAGCACCTCGGTTTCCTCGTCGCCATTGCGGAAGGTCATGACCACCCCACGGGCCTGCAGAACCTGACTCATTGCTGGATCGCCTCCAGGGGATCGATCTGCGAGGCCGACCGGGCCGGGAAGGCCGAGGCCAGCACCGCCCCCAGGGTGGTGAGGATCAGCACCGCGACATAGCCGCCCTGCTCCGGGGCGATCGGCAGGGGCGGATTTCCGTCGGCGTCGCTCAAGGAGGCGAGGAAGGTGCAGAGCCCGTAGCCGCTGACGCACCCCAGAAGGCCACCCACCAGCCCGATCAGCAGGCCCTGCAGCATGAAGACCGCCACGATGAAGCCTCCCGAGATGCCGAAGGCGCGCATGATTCCCACCTCGCTGCGCCGCCGATAGGCCGACAGGACCAGCGCGCTGGCCACCCCGATGATGATGGAGATCAGGGAGAAGATCTGGATCAGAGTCCCGGTCCGCCCCTGGGCCTCCAAGGCGTCCTCCAGGTTCAGGTTCTTTTCCTGCCAGGGTGTGGCGCGCAGGCCCGTGGCGCCGGCGAGAAAGTCGGCCACCTCGCGCGCCCGCCCCGGATCATCCAGCTTGATCTCGATATTGGTCACCCCTTCGGGCAGGTCGAACAAGGGCCGGGCGGTCTGCAGCGACAGGAAGGCGACCCGGGAATCCAGGCTCTGCAGGCCGGTCTTGAAGACGCCGCGCACGGTCAGTAGGCGCTCACCTCCGCGGTCGGTGCGCAGCAGCACGGGCTGGCCGGCGCTCAGACCCAGGTCCTCGGCGAGCTGCGTCCCGATCAGCAGGCCGTCCGCCCCCAGCGCCCCCTGGCCCGCGACGAGGTTGGGGGTGATCGGGGTGATGGCGTCGAGCCCTTCCGGCTCCAGTCCTGTGACGGAAACCGGCTGAACGGCCTCACCCTTGACCAGGAAGGCGTTGCCGCTGATCTGCGGGCTCAGCGCCGAGACCCCCGGCTGGCGGGTGATCAGCTCGGCGGTGGAGCGCCAGGCGCGGATCTGACGGCGCTGGAAGGTGGAAACCAGGGCCACCCCTTCGGTCCGCACCGCCTCGTCTCCCGGCAGGATTTCGGCCAGCCGGGTGGGAGGCTCCAGGGTCACATGGGCGCTGTTGGCGGTGACCTCGTCGGTCAGCCGGATGGCGAGCCCCTCGATCAGGGCGGTGATGAAGATGAAGACCGTGACGCCCAGCGCCACGCCGATGACCAGCAGGGCGGTCTGGGCGGGATTGGAGGTCAGGTATCGCTGCGCCACCTTGAAGGCGAACATGGCTCAGCTCGCATCCGGGGGCGAGACCGGACGGATCGCATCCCCTGGGCGCAGATCAGAGGGGTTCAGGACCACCCGGTCGCCCGCCGACAGACCCTGCTCGATGATGGCGCCCTGGGAGGGCCAGCGGGCGATGGTGATGTCGCGAGCCAAAATGACGTCGTCGGCGTCGATCACATAGGCCTTGGACGCGGTGGTGGCGTCGACCACCGCCTGACGGGGTATGACCAGGGCGCCGGCGCGAACTTCCACCACGATCGTCACGTCCACCGAACGGCCTGGCGCCAGGTCGGCGCCGACCTGCGGCCGGACCTTGACCAGCCGCCCGCCGGTGGAGGAATCCACCTTGGGCGAGACCTCGCTGACCATGGCGGCGAACCGCGCCTCTCCGCCCGAAGCCGCGGCGCGAGCCTCCATGCCCGGACGCAGGTCGTCGGCATAGGCCTCGTCCACCTCGGCCAGGATCTCCACGCCGTCCAGGGAGCCCAGCTCGAACAGGGTGGTTGTGGGGGTGACCACCTGGCCGCTGTCGATGGGGCGCACCAGGATGACGCCGGACATGGGAGCGCGGACGATGAACTCGCGGCCGCGGGCGGCCGAAGCCCGGGCGGTGGCCTGGGCCGCGGCGACCGCGGCCTCTGCTGAGCGAAGGCTCGCCCGGGCCCGGTCCAGGGAGGCCTGGGCGGCGAACCCCTCACGGGCCAGGGTATCCGTGCGCTGATAGGCCAGGCGCGCCTCGGCCGCCTCGGCCTGGGCGGCCCGAACCCGGGCGGCGTCGGCCTCGGTCTGGGCCTCTTCGACCGTGTCGCGGATCAGGGCCAGGGGCTGGCCTTCGGTCACCTGATCGCCGTCGTCGGCCAGCAGTTCGATCACCTGGCCGGGATTGGGAGAGCGCACCTCCACCAGGTCCAGGGGCCGCACCCGGCCGACCACGGCCAGGACGAGCTCGGTCCTCTCTGGACGCACCGTCAGTACCTGAACCTCCGGCGGCCGGCGGCTCAGCACCAGGGCGACGACCGCGACGATCCCCAGCAGGAGGACGATGGCGCCAAGCCGCAGCCGCTTTGCGTTTCGGCTCATTGAGAAGCCAGCTGGTCAGCGCCGACCGAGGCCAGGATATGCGCCCATTCGGCGTCGGTCACCGGCTGCACCGAAAGCCGGAAGGAGGTGACGAGGGACATCCCTTGCAAGGCGGGGTCGGCCTTGGCCTCGGCCAGGGTGAAGGGGCGGGGCAGGGGGGCGACGGCCCGCACGTCGACACAGACAAAGACGCCCTTCGCATCGGTGGGGTCGGGATAGGCCTCGGCGATCACCTCGCAGACGCCGACGATCTCCTTGCCGGCCTGGGAGTGGTAGAAGAAGGCCTGATCGCCGCGTTTCATGGCCATCATGTTGAGCTTGGCGGTGTGGTTGCGGACCCCGTTCCACGGCTCTCCCTCCGCGCCGCGGGCGACGAGGTCGTTCCAGGAGAACACGTCCGGCTCGGACTTCAGCAGCCAATAGGCCATGGCGGACTCCTCATCACGGGTCTCAACAGTCTAGCTCAGCGGCGGAGGCAGGACCTAGAGGGCCAGCGGCGCGTCATAGCCGGTGAGTTCGAGATAGCCCCGGCCGCCGTCGGTTCGCACGGCGCCTTCCCAATAGACCGGGCCCACCGGCCGGCTGTCGAGTTCCTGATCATCGAACAGGGGCTCCAGCCGCCAGACCCGGGGGCCGCCCGGCGTCCGCACCTGGATGTCCCGGGCGATCGGATAGCGGGCGCCGGTGCGCGGCGAGCGCCAGTGCCGGCGGGTCACGAACCGGACATCGCCCGGACCGAAGATGGTCGTTCGTCCGTCGGCTCCGCGCAGGGAGCCGCCGGCCCAGACCGCCTGGCCCTGCTCATCGCGCACCTGGAAGGCGGTCAGCGCGCCGCCGTCGTCCAGATTGATCCCCGCCCAGTCCCAGCCCACCGCGCGGGCGTCCAGCAGGGTCGACGACCATTCCTGATCCATCCAGGCCTCCCCGGTGACGGCGATGCGCCGGCCTTCTCGGGTCAGGGCACCGCTGACCTTCAGGTGCGGCAGGCTGTAATAGTAGCTCGCCTGATCAGGCCGAGGCCCCTTGCGGCTGTAGCCCTGCTGGCCCTGCAAGAGCGGCGGCTGGGTCGGGGCCAGGGAGAGGTCCAGGGCGAAGGCCTGGTCGCCGGCGCGGGCTTTGAGGGTCCCGTCGGGCGCCCGGCGCAGCCGCCAATCGTCGAGGACGAGGTCCATGTCGCCCACCTTGGCCTGCGCCAGGCCAAAGCCCGCCCGGGCGATGCGCTGGGCGTGGATCAGCCGCCCTACGGCTGGATCGGAGATGGCCGCGTGGGCGAAGATTACCTGGGTGGGGGCGAACGCGCTGGGATTGCGGGTGTCGGCGCCGGTGCGGATCCGGAAGAAGGTGATCTGGAATCCGATCGGCTGCCCCTGCGCCTGCAGCCAGCCGGTGACGTACCACCACTCGGTCCGGAAGTCTGGGTGGGCGCCGTGATTGGCCGGGAAGGACAGGGGGCGGCCAGGCCGCACCGGCGCGAAGACCGGGGCGCCCGCCCGGTCCTGAGCCTGGCTGCGGCCGGCCAGCAGGATCAGGTTCGCCGCCAACAGGCCGGCAAAGATGCGACGGTGGATCATCACCAGTCCTCCCGTACGGCGCACACAGCGCTGTCGGCCACCGCCCCACGCCCGGCCAGCACCGCGGCGCCGGCCGAGGTGGCCACCAGGACCACGGCCAGGGTGGCCAGCAGGGGCCAGGGCAGTCTGGTCTCCATGGTCCAGTTGAAGGACTGCGGATTGACCACGTGGATCAGCACCTGGCTCATGATCACCCCGAGCGTCAGGCCGGCCAGGGCGCCGACAGCGCCGAGCAGGGCGCCCTCGGTGGCCAGCATCTGCATGATCTGACCCCGCCGCACGCCCACATGGCGCAGCATGCCGAACTCCTTGCGGCGGGCCAGCGTCTGGGCCGAGAAGGTGGTCGCCACCCCGGCCAGGCCCACCAGGATGGAGATGGCCTCCAGGGCGTAGGTGACGGCGAAGGAGCGGTCGAAGATCCGCAGCGCCACGGCGCGGATCTCCCGGGGTTCGGCGAAATCCGCCCCCGGCGCGATCGAAGGAGGCAGGCGAACGCGGAAGGCCTCGATCGCTTCTTCGGGCTCGACGCCGGGCGCCAGGGTGATGGCGGCCTCGGCGCGCCCGGCGTCGTCGGTCAGGGCGGTGTAGGCGGCCTGATCCAGGATCAGCGCCCCGAACTGGTTGGAATAGTCCCGCCAGACCCCGGCCACGGTCACCTGCGCCTGGGCGCCTGGCCCAATGGGCAGGGCGAGGGGGTCCCCGGGGCTCAGGTCATAGAGCCTGGCCATGGGTTCAGAAATCCACACCGGCAGGCCTTCGGGCCTTATCTGACGGCCGACCAGGGGCAGGCCTTCGCCGGCGCCCGTGCTGGCCTGGCCCCGGGCGCTGACCTGGACCGGGGGGCGGTCGGGACGCAGGCGAAGATTGAAGCTCTGGCGAAACTCGATGGCGGCGGCTTCCGGGGCCGCGGCGAGCCGGGCCTGGGCTTCGGAATCAAGGGTGAGGCCGGGGTCGAGCCGCATATAGATGTCGGCTGGCAGGATCTGGATCAGCCAGTCCTCCACCGAGCCGCGGAAGCTGGTGACCATCACCGCCATGGCCACCATGAGGCTGGTGCTGGCGACGATGCCGCAAAGCGCCACGGCCGCCTGACGCGGCGCGCCCCACAGCCGAGCGATGGCCAGGGCGACGGGCGGAGCCGGCGCTCTCAGCCGCCGCAAGGGTCCCAGCAAGCCCCGCGCCAGCCAGGGCATGGCGCCGACCCCGCCCGCCAGGATCAGGGCGATGGCGCCATAGCCAAACAGGGGAACGCCGCCGACCGGAGGACCCAGGGCCGCCAGTCCGCCTGCGGCCAGCAGGCCAAGGCTGATCCAGGGAAGCGGCTGGCCGGCGGTCTCGGCGCTTTCGCCTGAGCCGGTCTTGAGGGCGACGGCCGCGGGGATCCGCTCGGCCTGCAAGGCCGGGAAGAGGCTGCCGAGGACGGCGATGGCCACGCCGAGCCCAAAGATGATCGCCGCGGCGACGGGCGTGAAGACCAACGGCGGCCGCCCGCCTCTGAAATAGCCGCCGCCCAGGTCTCCGCCGAGCAGTCGCAGGGCGAGCTCCGCCAGGGCCACGCCAAGGGCGACGCCCAGCGCGGCGCCGGCCAGACCAAGGACGACGCCTTCGATGAGCACCTGGCCCAACATCCCCCGGGCCGGCAGGCCCAGGACCCGCAACAGGGCGAATTGCGGCCGCCGTCGGGTGACCGACAGGGACTGGGCCGAATAAACCAGGAAGCCGCCGGTGAGGAGGGCCACCAGGGCCAGCATCTGCAGATTGACCCGGTAGGCCCGGGACAGACTTTCGGTGCGGCGCATCTCGCTCTGCGGGGTGACCAAGGCGGCTTCGGCCGGCAGCGCCGCCTGGACCGCCCGCTCGACGGCGGTGCGATCGACGCCCGGACTGAGCCGCAGGTCGAGCCGCTGGAGCCGGCCCAGCTGGTCAAACCGCCACTGGGCCGCGGCGATATCGATCACCCCCAGGGCTCGGTCGCCGCTGACTCCGTCCAGGTTGCCGACAATGCGGAAGCTGGCGCTCTGACCCGCTGCGCTCAACCGCACCTGATCCCCGACCCGCAGCCCGCTCTGTTGCAGGGCGGCGGGCGACAGGGTGATGGCGTCCAGATCGAATACCGCCTCGGCCGTGGTCACGCCCCCATCGCCGCTGACCGCGCCGCCGCCCACCAGATTGGGGGTGACGGCCGCCGCGCGCAGGGGGGCGAGACCGAGCAGGGTCAGGGGCTCGCCGCTGGCCGTGCGGGCGCGCAGCTCCACCACGGGACTGGCGGTCGCCACGCCATCCAGCCGCGCGAGGACGGGATAGAGCCCTTCGTCGAAGCCGAGGGGGCTTGCCGCCTGCACCTGCAGGTCGGCTGCGCCGCTGACGCTGCGGATGGCGCCGGCGAACTCGTCCAGGGCCGAACGGTTGACCAGATGGATGGCCAGGCCAAGGCCGACGCCCACGGCGATGGCCAGGATCGCCGCCAGGGTGCGACCGGGCTGGGCGCGCCACTCTCCCAACACCATCCAGACCAGCAGGCGGGGGCTGAGGCCCGATGGCGGAGCAGGGCCTGGCCTAGCGGCCATGGGCGACCAGGCCGTGAGCGGTGAGGGTCAGCACCCGGTCGGCGGCGGCGGCCGCCCGTTCCGAATGGGTGACGATGACCGCCGCGGCGCCTGAGCCGCGCAGCTGGTCGCACAGCAGGGCCAGAATGACGTCGGCGGTCTGGGGATCGAGATTGCCGGTGGGCTCGTCGGCCAGAACCAGGGCGGGGCGGTGGACAAGCGCCCGAGCCAGGGCGATGCGCTGCATCTCGCCGCCGGAGACCTGGGCGGGAAAGTCCTGACCGCGGCCGCCCAAACCGACCTGGTCGAGCATGGTGGCGGCCGCCTTCAGCGCCTCGGCTTCCGGACGCCGGGCCAGGATCAGCGGTAGGGCCACGTTCTGGGCCAGGGTCAGGTGAGGCAGGATGTGGAAAGCCTGGAAGACAAAGCCGATCCGATCCCGGCGCAGACCGGTTCGGGCGTCGTCGTCCAGGCTGGAAAGGTCAACGCCATCGATCTCGATTCGCCCGGCGTCGGCGCGGTCCAGCCCGGCCACCAGATTCAGCAGGGTCGACTTGCCCACCCCGGACTCACCCATGATGGCCACGATCTCGCCAGGCGCCATGTCGAGGGCCAGGTTCGAGAACAGCAGGCGACCGCCTGGCACGCTCTTGGCCAGGTCAACGATCTTCAGGGGTGGGGCGAGGGGAGGGGGGCCGGCGGGCATGGCCGCCAGACTAGAGGGGCGGGAAGGTCCCGTCGCGCCTCAATATCAGAAAGGTAGAAGCCCCGGCCGTCGCCGACCGGGGCCCAAATCCTTTAGCCTTTAGGCCTTCTGGAGCTGGCCGGCGGACATCTTGCCCGACTTACGGTCCTTTTCGAGCTCGAAGGAGAGCTTGTCGCCTTCGTTCACCGAGCTCATGCCCGCTTGTTCAACGGCGCTGATGTGAAGAAACACGTCGGCTCCGCCATCATCGGGCTGAATGAAGCCATAGCCCTTCGTGGCGTTGAACCACTTCACTGTTCCGGTCGTCATAGTTTGCTCATTTCCTGTAGCTTGCGCGCTACCCTGTACCGATAGAATGGTCGCTGGCAAACAAATCCCTGCATTTTGTGCGAAAGAATCTCGCGCGGCGGGCGAGGGCGACTCCCGAAAATCCTGCCAGCGGCCGAAAAATGGGCCCGAAAACTCGCCATGGCCGCGCCAGGATCTGACCTGCGTATGATGTTCGGCGGCCAGGATTTTGCAGCCGCCGTCCATGCCCGCTCAGCGCAAGGTAACCGCCGCTGGCCCAGGCGCGTATGATCTCTCAGCAGGGTCTCGACAGGGGAGCGCCCATGGATCGGCGACGGATGATTGGGCTGGGTGTCAGCGCCGGCGTGGCGTCGGCCTTGCCGGCCGGGGTCGCCGCTCAGGCGGCTTCAGCCGACCCCCAGCTCTTCGACCGCCTGCTCGCCCGTCATGTCCGGGCCGGACGTGATGGGATCAACCGGGTCGACTACCGGGCCTGGCGCGCCAGCGCCGTCGACCGTGCGGGGCTCGCCGCCTATGTGGAGGCTCTGCAGGCGCTGGGGTCCAAGGGGCGGTCGCGGTCTGAGCAGATCGCCTACTGGAGCAATCTCTATAACGCCGAGACCCTGCGGGTGGTCCTGGACGCCTATCCGGTCAAGTCGATCCGCGCGATCCGGCCGACCCTTGTCTCGGTCGGCCCCTGGAAGGCCAAGACCCTGCAGGTGGATGGCCGGCGGCTGTCGCTGCACGAGGTGGAGCACGAGATCCTCCGCCCCATGGGCGATCCCATGATCCACTACGCCTTGAACTGCGCCTCGATCAGCTGCCCTAACCTGCCCCTGCGGGCCTGGCGCGGCGCGACCCTGGCCGCGGATCTGGACCAGGCCGCCCGGGCCTATGTGAACCATCCCCGCGCCGCGCAGGTGACGGCTAAAGGCCTGATCCTCTCATCGATCTACAAGTGGTACGCGGAGGACTTCGGGGCCGATGAGGCCGCTGTCCTGAATCACCTCGACCGCTACGCCGCCCCGCCCTTGCGCGCCGTCCTGGGGCGTCGCCCGGCCATCGCCGGCTACGCTTATGACTGGGATCTCAATCGGGTCGCCTGAGGCCCGCGGGCTCAGGAACACTGCAGGATCAGCCAGGCCTTGGAGAAGTCCTCGGCCCGGGCGTCCTGTTCGCGGACCCAGATATAGATCCGGCCGGTGTCGCCCCACATGAAGCCGACCTCATTGTCGCTGTCGATCTGGAGCAGCAGACGCCAGTCCTCGCTCCGGCTCTGAGGCGCGCCCATGGCGGCGTCGAACAGGCCTGAGACGATCCTCTGGCAGTCCTCCTCCATCCCGTCGGCCTGGATGGGCGCCGGATAGCCGCCGATCTGATGGGCCGGCTCCGCCGGCGCCTGCTCATCAAGGATGCGTTCGAGCTCACGGTCTTCCTGTTTGCTCAGGCTGTTCCAGTCGACGCTCAGTCGCTCCCATCCCGCATAGGAGCGCGCCTGAACATAGGTCACCGGATAGGCCGGAAACTGCGCATCCTCATGAAGGTCCCCCGGCGCCTGGGCCAGCGGCGCCTCGCCGACCTCATGGCGGACCACGAAGGTTCCCAGATCGCTGGCCTCAATGCCCCACGGTTGGTGCTCGAAGTCGTAGAAGACCAGCAGGCGCCCCTCCGTCGGCAGCCAGTCTGGCCCGCCTGCCGCTCGCAGGGTCGGAAGATCAAGCTGGGCCACAAAGCCCAGGGCCCGTCCATCCGAGCGCGGCCACTCGCTGGTCATCTGGGGCAGGCCCCCCAGCCGGGAACGCCCATCGCCGCCGGGCGCGAGGCGAATACAGGGCGTCGCTCGAGCCTCCATCTCGGCCACGACCTCCGGAACCCGGTCCGGCCGGGGCTCCCGCGGCGGGGCGCGGCCCGTGAACATAGACTCCAGATTGTCAAACCAGGACATGCCACCCCTCCATTTGCTCAAAATGTTGCTGCTTTGTTCCGGAATTGGCGAGCGCTTTCCTGGCCTGCAGGCGCAATACGAGCGGCGAAGTGCGAGCCGGCCGCACGACTGATGGTCTGGGAAAGTCTCGGACCCGCTCGCGGCGGGGAGATGAATGGTCGGAGTGGCAGGATTCGAACCTGCGACCCCCGCGTCCCGAACGCGGTGCTCTACCAGACTGAGCCACACTCCGACTTGGAGGCGGCCTTATAGAGGAGCGATTTCAGGCCCGCAAGCGACTGCACGGCCGTTGCATCTGGAATCGGCTTTTGCTATTCCCACGCCCTCGCCGCGGGGGGACACCCTCCGCTGCCGTTCCTGCTGGGGAATGGTGTAATGGTAACACAGCGGTTTTTGGTACCGTCATTCTAGGTTCGAGTCCTAGTTCCCCAGCCAAGGTTTCAAGCCCGTCGCGGCCTCGCGCCGGCCCAGCCTCAACACCCTCAACACCTTTCGCCGCCGCGACATCTGCGCGCCCTGGCCATGTCTTGAGCGCGTCACCACATCGCCTGTGAAGCTCGCCTGCGCCGTCGGGACGAGGGTCGGGTCGATGGCGGCTCCGAACCCGTCCGGGGGCGGGCCCAAGGATCGGCGGGAATGACGCAATCGCGATATCGCAAGGTGCCTTCGGGCCGGATGGCCCGGCTGGCCTCCTTTGGCCAGCTCGCTGGCGGCGTGGCCGGGGGCATGATCGCCGAGGGCGCGCGCCGGCTGGCTGATGGCCAGCGCCCGCGCCTGTCTGACCTGATGCTGACCCCGGCCAACGCCCTGCGGGTGACAGAGCAGCTGTCGCGTCTGCGCGGGGCGGCGATGAAGCTTGGCCAGATGATCTCCATGGACGGCGGCGACGTCCTGCCGCCGGAGCTCACGGCGATCCTGGGCCGTCTGCGCGACGCGGCCCACTTCATGCCCCCGGCCCAGCTGCATCGGGTTTTGGAAGCCGCCTGGGGGCCGGACTGGCGACGGCGATTCGCCCAGTTCGAGACCACGCCCATCGCCGCGGCCTCCATCGGCCAGGTCCATCGCGCCACCCTGCGCGACGGCCGCCAGCTGGCCATCAAGGTGCAGTATCCAGGTGTGGCGGCCAGTATCGACGCCGATGTGGACAATGTGGCGAGCCTGCTTCGCATGTCGGGCCTGCTGCCCGGCGGTCTCGACATCGGCCCCCTGCTGGCCCACGCCAAGCGCCAGTTGCATGAGGAGGCGGACTACCGCCGTGAGGCCGACCAGATTCGCCGCTACCGCGCCCTGCTGGCCGACGACCCGGCCTTCCTCGTGCCCGAGCCGTTGGAGGAGCTGAGTCGCGAGCGGGTGCTGGTCATGGACTACATCCCCGGCGATCCTATCGAGACGCTGCAGGCCACCCCCCAGGCCGTCCGCGACGGCGCCATGGGCGCCCTCATCGGCCTCGCCCTGCGGGAGCTGTTCGCGTTCGGCTACATGCAGACCGATCCCAACTTCGCCAATTACCGCTGGCAGGCGAAGACCCAGAAGATCGTGCTGCTGGACTTCGGCGCGGCCATGGCGGTGAGCGACCACACAACGGCGGCCTATCGCCGCGTGGCGCAGGCGGGGCTGTCCGAGGACCTGCCGGGCCTGCGCCGGGCCCTGGTGGAGGCGGGCTTTCTGTCGCCGGTCTTGCTGCAGCGCCATGGCCGCGCCATCGACGAGATGATCGGGGTCCTGCTGCGCCACCTGGGCCGCCCCGGTCTGTTCGACTTCGCCGACCGCGCCTTTGTGGAACAGGTGCGAGCCCCAGCCGAAGCCATCGCCGCAGACCGGGCCGCCTGGCACGCCCCGCCGGCCGAGACCCTGTTTGTGCAACGCAAGGTCAGCGGCATGGCCCTGCTGGCCATCCGCCTGAGGGCGCGCCTGCCCCTGCGCGACATGGTGGCCGAAATGGTCGAGGCCGCGCCTATCGGCTCGGATCAAGGCTGACGTCCCGATGGCCAGGATGCGCCAGAAGGCCGACCTGCCGACCAAGGTCTGCGCCGCCTGCGGACGGCCCTTCGCCTGGCGTCGGAAGTGGGCGCGGGACTGGCCGCAGGTGAAATACTGCTCCGACCGCTGCCGGGCCGCCAAACCGCCGGGTCCAGAGAGCTGAGCGCCCGCTTCAGAGCAGGCGACGCATCTCAGGCGTCATCAGCTGGTCCCGCGGCCGCTCGGCTACCTGATAGGCGCCAGGACCGGGCAGGTCCTCCAACAGCGCCTTGCCAGGACCTTCCAGGTCCAGCCAGGCCAGGCCCTGGGCCAGGCTGAGCGTCGGCGGCGCGCGGTCGTGGAAAGGGGCGATGTCGGTCGGGGCGGGCGCCGTGACGAAGGCGAAGGTCTCCAGGCCGTCTGGCTGATCCTCCGGCGTCGAGCGCTCCCACAGGCCCGCGAAGACCCGGACATCCTCGTTCGCCCAGCTGATCTCATGGCGGGTCTTGGGCTTGCCCTTCTTCCAACCGGGGGGTTCAGAATACTCGATGAAGCTGGTCAGGGGCACGAGGCAGCGCCGGCGCCGATAGGCCTCGCGGAAGGTGGGCGCGGTGTCCACCGTCTCGATCCGCGCATTGGTGCACATGCTGCGCCAGGCGCTCAGCGGGCCGCGGTGAAAGGCGGGGACAAGCCACCAGCGCATCTCCAGGCCCTCCAGCCCCGATGCGGGATCGCCGGGATCTGCGGCGCGCAGGATGGTCGCCCGGTCTGTGGGCCGGATCGGCTCGTCCAGGTCCCGGTTCGGCTCGGCGTCGGCCCAGCGAATGGGGATGTTGATCTCGGAAAAGCGCTCGGTGAGCGGACCGCGGGCGATCCGCTTCTGATATTCGTTGCACATGGCGGAGGCCTGAGGGGATGCGGCGTCAGACCCGACGCAGGGTTTCGATGATCACCGGCTTCTTCAGCCACTCGTCCTTCTGGTCGGCGAACTTGGTCTCGCCGCCGGTGGGCTGGGCCAGGATCTTCTGAGCGTTGGGCATGCCTGAGACCACCTTGCCGAACACCGCATAGCCCAGATTGTCGCCGGGCTGGCCCGGCTGGGCGTCCAGGAAGGTCTGGTCGCCCAGGCAGATGAAGAAGGTGCTGGTGGCCGTCCCCGGGGCGAACCGGCCGAGCGAGACCGCCCCATGGACGTGGCTCAGGCCCGTCATGGTCGTGCTTTCATGGCGAATGGGGGCGAAGGGGCGGGACTTGGCCGGGGGCTGGGCGACGATGGTGCCTTCGGTGGGCGCCCACTCGCTGCGGGCGGCGCGGAAGAAGCTGCCGCCATCATAGGCCTTGGCGTCCACATAGCGGAGGAAGTTGGCGCTGGTCAGGGGCGCCTTCTTGTCCTCCAGCTCGATGACGATGGTCCCCTGGGTGGTCTTCATGGTCACCCGCGGCTTGGCGCCCTGGGCCAGGACCAGCTGCGGGGCGCCCATGACCAGGCCTGCGCCCAGAACCAGACTGCGGCGGGGGATCGAGGGCGGGGACATGGCGGCTCCTTGGTGACGAGCCGTCAGCCTAGCGCGTCGGACCGCGCAACGGAATCACCGCTGCGGCGCATCGCCTCTGGGAGGCTAGAAGCGGGGCCTCGCGAAGCGGCCCTCGGTGCGGCTCATGCCGATGGTGACGGTGGCGCAGTCGCCGATGGGCTGGGTGACCACGCCGCCGACCTCGCGATAGCCGCCGGTGCCGACGCCTGCCCAGACTTCGCCGTGGGGGCGTTGGTCGACGCGGGTCGGACAACGGCCTCGCTGCGCCTGAGCCACCTCTTCGGGGGCCGGCTCACCGGCCATGACGCGCCTGGCCCAGTCGCCAGGGGCTTCAGTCCGCAGGGTGGGCTCGAGCCCTGGGCTGATCGGGGCCGCCGGGGCCTGGGTGGTGGGCGGATCGCCCGCACGGCCGGTGGCGATGGGGCCGTCCTCGGCCAGCGCTGCGCCGGCGAAGGCGGCGACAGACAGGGCGGCGGCGAGGGCGATGGCGTTCATGCCGTCATCCTCGCCCCCGGACATGGCCAGATCAGGGCGGCCTAGCGCTTCTGGTCCACGTCCCGCACGGCGCCGCGGGCGGCGCTGGTGGTGAAGGCCGCATAGGCCCGCAGCGCCGGAGTGACCTTGCGTTTGCGGGGACCGGGATGCCAGGCCTCGGGGCCGCGGGCCTCCATGGCCGTGCGCCGGCTCGCCAGGACCGCGTCGTCCACTGCCAGGCGGATGGTTCGGTTGGGAATGTCGATCTCGATCCGGTCGCCGTTCTCGACCAGGCCGATCATGCCGCCCTCGGCGGCTTCGGGTGAGACGTGGCCGATGGAGAGGCCTGAGGTGCCGCCCGAGAAGCGGCCGTCGGTGATCAGAGCGCAGGCCTTCCCCAGGCCCTTCGATTTCAGATAGCTGGTGGGATAGAGCATCTCCTGCATGCCCGGCCCGCCGCGGGGACCTTCATAGCGGATGACCACCACGTCCCCGGCCACGATCTTGCCGGTCAGGATGGCGCTGACGGCGTCGTCCTGACTCTCGAACACCCGGGCGGGACCTGAAAAGACCAGGATGCTGTCGTCGACGCCCGCCGTCTTCACGATGCAGCCGTCCAGCGCCAGGTTGCCGCTCAGCACCGCCAGGCCGCCGTCCTGAGAAAAGGCGTGCTCAACGCTGCGGATCACGCCGCCCTCGCGGTCCAGATCCAGCTCCTTCCAGCGGCGGTTCTGGCTGAAGGCCACCTGGGTGGGCACCCCGCCGGGCGCGGCCTTGAAGAAGGTCTGGACCGCCTCGCTCTCGGTGCGGCTGGTGTCCCAGCGCTCCAGGGCCTCGCCCATGGTCTTGGAATGGATGGTCGGCAGGTCTGTGTGCAGCAGGCCGCCGCGCTCCAGCTGGCCGAGGATGGCCATGACGCCGCCGGCCCGGTGGACGTCCTCCATGTGCACGTCGGCCTTGGCCGGCGCGACCTTGGACAGGCACGGCACCTTGCGTGACAGGCGGTCGATGTCCTTCATGGTGAAGTCCACCTCGGCCTCGTGGGCTGCGGCCAGCAGGTGCAGCACCGTATTGGTCGAGCCGCCCATGGCGATGTCCAGGCTCATGGCGTTCTCGAAGGCCCGGAAGCTGGCCACGTTGCGCGGCAGGACGCTGTCGTCCTCCTGCTCGTAGTAGCGCTTGGTGATGTCCACGATCAGGTGGCCGGCCTCCAGGAACAGGCGCTCGCGGTCGGCATGGGTGGCCAGGGTCGAGCCATTGCCGGGCAGGGACAGGCCCAGCGCCTCGGTCAGGCAATTCATGGAGTTGGCGGTGAACATGCCCGAGCAGGAGCCGCAGGTGGGGCAGGCCGACCGCTCGATGGTGGCCACGTCCTCGTCGCTAACGGACTCGTCGGCCGCCGCCACCATGGCGTCGACGAGGTCCAGCGCCACTTCCTTGCCGCCCAGGACGACCTTGCCGGCCTCCATCGGCCCGCCGGAGACGAAGACGGTGGGGATGTTCAGGCGAAGCGAGGCCATCAGCATGCCTGGCGTGATCTTGTCGCAGTTGGAGATGCAGACCAGGGCGTCCACGCAGTGGGCGTTGGCCATGTATTCCACGCTGTCGGCGATCAGCTCGCGGGACGGCAGGCTGTAGAGCATGCCGTCGTGGCCCATGGCGATGCCGTCATCGACGGCGATGGTGTTGAATTCCTTGGCCACGCCGCCGGCGCGTTCGATCTCGCGGGCGACAAGCTGGCCCAGATCCTTCAGGTGGACGTGGCCCGGCACGAACTGGGTGAAGGAGTTGACCACCGCGATGATCGGCTTGCCGAAGTCGCCATCCTTCATGCCCGTGGCGCGCCACAGGCCCCGGGCGCCGGCCATGTTGCGGCCGTGGGTCGAGGTGCGGGAGCGATAGGCGGGCATGGCGGCGTCCTTATTCTGTCCCCTAAGGCGATAGCTCGGCTTGAATAGCGGGACAAATATACTTTTCGAAGCGCATTGGGTCGCTGTAGATATCAGTCATGGACGTCCGTCAGCTCCGACACTTCGAGGCCGTGGCCGAAACCCTGCATTTCGGCCGGGCCGCGGCGCGGCTGAACATGACCCAGCCGCCGCTCAGCCAGTCGATCCAGGCCCTGGAGCGGGAGCTGGGTGCGGCCCTGTTCGCCCGCACCAAGCGCAGCGTCGTGCTGACGCCCTTCGGGGCCCAGTTGCTGACCCATGTGCGCGCCGCCCTTGGGGAACTGGCCGCCTTGCCAGATATCGCCCGGCGACTGCGGGACGGGGAGGCGGGGCGCCTGGAGCTCTCCTTCGTCAGCACCGCCGACTACAGCGTCCTGCCGGCCCTGGTCCGGCGCTATTCGGCTCTCTATCCCGAGGTGGAGATCGCCCTGCGCGAGGCCACCAGCGAGGTTCAGATCGCTGCCCTGCTGGAGGGCCAGGGCCATGCGGGCGTCGTCATCGCCCCCAGCGGCGCCCTGCCGGCCGGTCTCGCCTATCGCCGGCTGCTGATCGAACCCCTGGTGGCCGCGGTGCCGGAGGCGTGGCTGATCGAGGGCCGCCTGCCGCTCCAGGCGGGCAAGCTCGACCCGGCGGTGATCGTCCAGTCGCCGCTGATCCTGTTTCCGCGCCGCGCCGCGCCGGCCTTCCACGACCTGGTGACGGACTACTTCACCGCCCATGGCGGCGCGGTCCGCATCGCCCAGGAAGCCATCCAGATGCAGACCATCATCAGTCTCGTTTCGGCCGAGATGGGGGTGGCCCTGGCGCCGGCCTCCCTGCGCAATCTGGCGCGCACCGGCGTGCGCTATGTGGAGCTGGCTGGCGAGGCGCCCTTGCTCGAGACGGGCCTGGTCTGGCGCCAGGACGACCTGACCCCGACGCTCGCGCGGTTTCTGAGCATCGCCTTCGATGGCGCGGCTGGCTAGACGCCGCTGAGCGCCAAGCCAGGCGCGTCCGGCTCGCGGGTTATTCCGCCGTTCAGCGCCTTCTGCATCCAGACGATGTCCACCCAGCGGCCGTGCTTGTAGCCGAGGCCAAGGCCCACGCCCTGATGGGAGAAGCCCAGCGCCGTATGCAGGCCGATGGAGCCGGCGTTACCGCTGTCGCCGATCACCGCCACTATCTGGCGGATGCCGATGGCCTCGCAGGCCGCGATGACCCCTGACAGCACCGCGCGGCCGACCCCGCGCGCCTTTGCGTCCGGCGCCACATAGACGCTGTCCTCCACCGTGTAGCGATAGGCCGCCCGCAGGCGAAAAGGCCCGGCATAGGCGAAGCCGAGGACCTTCCCCTGATCTTCGGCCAGCAGATAGGGCAGGCCGCGGGCGACGATGGCCTCGCGGCGCTGGTTGAGCTCGTCGCCAGAGGGCGGGACTTCTTCGAAGGTGCCGAAGCCGTGCAGGACGTGGTGGCCATAGATCTCGGCCAGGGCGGCCATGTCGGCGGCGGCGGCCGGTCGCACGATCATTTGGTCCAGCCCTTGTCGATGGCCCAGACGGCGAAGGCGTAGTCGAGCGCGATCTCCTTGAGGAAATCGAACCGGCCCGAGGCGCCGCCATGGCCGGCCTCCATATTGATCTTCAGCAGGATGGGCGCCTCAGCCGTAGTGTGCTCGCGCAGGCGCGCCACCCACTTGGCCGGCTCCCAATAGGTCACCCGCGGATCCGACAGCCCGCCGGTGGCCAGGATCGGCGGATAGGCTTTTGCGCCCACCTGGTCATAGGGGCTGTAGGCGACGATGGCGTCATAGGCCTCGGCGTCGGTCAGGGGATTGCCCCATTCGGGCCATTCCGGCGGGGTCAGCGGCAGGCTCGCATCGCTCATGGTGTTGAGCACATCGACGAAGGGCACAGCCGCGATGATCGCCCCCCATAGGTCGGGGCGCATATTGGCCACCGCCCCCATCAGCATCCCGCCGGCCGAGCCGCCATAAGCCGCGATTTTCCCCTTGGTCGCATAGTTCTCCGCCACCAGGTGTTCGGCGCAGGCGATGAAGTCGGTGAAGGTGTTGGTCTTCTTGGCCTTGCGGCCATCCATGAACCAGCCCCAGCCCTTGTCCGAGCCGCCGCGGATATGGGCCGTGGCCCAGATCCAGCCCCGGTCCACCAGGGAGAGGTTACGGATCGAGAAGCTGGGCTCCATGGCGTGGCCATAGGAGCCGTAGCCGTAGAGCATCAGCGGCGCGCTCCCATCCAGCGGCGTGTCGCGGCGCATCAGCAGCGTGATCGGCACCTCTTCCCCATCGGCGGCGCGGGCATAGAGCCGGCGGGCGACATAGGCGTCGGCGTCATGGCCCGAAGGGATTTCCTGGGTCTTGCGCCAGGTGCGCTGGCGGCTGGCCATGTCGTAGTCGAACCACTGCCGCGGCGTGGTGGGCGACTGGTAGACGAAGCGGGTCAGGGTCGTGTCGTATTCCAGTCCGCCTTCCAGGTGCAGGGCGTAGGCTTCCTCGTCGAAGGCGACCACGTGCTCGGCGCCGTCCCTCGTCATCACCGCCATCTGGTCCAGCGCATTGACCCGCTCCATCCGCACCAGATGGCCGGCATAGGCCGCAAATCCGGTGATGTAGCGGCCCGGCTGATGGGGGACGAAGTCGCGCCAGGTCGCCCTGGACGGCAGGGGCTCGGTGGAGACGCACAGCTTGAAGTCCACCGCCCCATCGGCGTTGGTGCGGATCACCCAGCGGTCGCTCCAGTGGTCGAGCTCGTAGCGGACGCCGGTTTCGCGGGGCTGGACGCAGGCCGGATCGACGGTGGGCTCGGCCGCCGGGATGATCCAGATCTCGGTGGTCTCCTGGTCGCCCACATGGATCGCCACATAGGCGTCGTCCGACGTGGTCCCGACGCCGAGGAACATCCCCTCGTCCTTCTCCTCATAGACCAGCACGTCCTCGCCGCCGCGGACGGGCCGGCGGAAGACCTTGGCGGGCCGGGCGTTCTCGTCGCGCCAGATCCAGAACAGCCATTGGGAGTCCGGCGAGAAGGTGAAGTCGCCATAGGCGCTCTCGATGGCGTGGGGCAGGTCCTCGCCGGTTACGAGATCGCGGATGCGGATGGTGTAGTATTCCGAGCCCTGCTCGTCGGCGGCCCAGGCATAGAGCCGATGGTCGGGGCTGTGGCCGGCGCCGCCCACCTGGAAATAGGCCTTGCCCTTGGCCAGGGCCTCCTCGTCCAGCAGGATCTCCTCGCCGATCTCTCCGCCCCGGGGGCGCCGCGCGCGGATCGGGTGCTGGGCGCCTTCCTGGTAGCGGACATAATAGTCCCAGGGGCCGTCGGGGGCCGGCACGCTGGAATCGTCTTCCTTGATCCGCCCCTTCATCTCGGCGAACAGAGCCGCCTGCAGGTCCTTGGTCCCGGCCAGCATGGCCTCGGTATAGGTGTTCTCGGCCTTCAGATGATCGGCGATATCGGCGCGCAGAGCGGCCGGATCACGCAGGACCTTCTGCCAGGCCTCGTCCTTCATCCAGGCGTAGTCGTCGGTGCGGGTGCGGCCGAGCTGTTCGATAGGCTGGGGCTGTTTGGGGGCGATGGGCGGCGTGGGGCGCTGGGTCATGTCTGCTAGATGCGACGAACCGGTGCGCGCCTCAAGCCATGCCGTGGCGGGAGCACGTCGGGCAGACGCCGATAGGAAGATTCGCTATGAGATGGCGCGCGCGGCGATAGGGCGCGGGCGATAACGGCCTCGCGTCTTGCCGCAGTGCAGCGGGTCTGATTCAGTTGGCCCATCGTCGGGTACAGGAAGTCGAGGGGCGGCCATGATCGCGGATCTTGCTGTCGAGCTGATCCACGCCACGGTTCAGATCGAGCAGCCGATGGGGGATGGAACGCGCACGGTCGGCACCGGGTTCCTGATCAATGCGCCCACCCTGGATGGCCAGCCGCGCACGGTGCTGGTGACCGCCAACCACGTGCTGCAGCGGATGCCCGGCGTTCAGGCCCGCATCGGCTACCGGATCGCCAACGCCGACGGCTCCTGGAGCTACGCCCCGCAAAAGTTCGACATTCGCGACGCCGACGGCAATCCCCGCTGGACCCAGCACCCCAAGCGTGACGTGGCGGCCATCGCCATCACCGCCCCTGCGGAATTCGCCAAGGCGGCGATCCCCAAGGACTGGCTGGCTGGGGACGAGACCTTTTCGACCTATGCCGTGGGCGCCGGGGACCAGATGATGGCGCTCGGCTTCCCCCGCGGCCTGTCCGCCAATCCGGCCGGCTTCCCGATCCTGCGGGCTGGACGCGTGGCGTCTTTTCCGCTGGCGCCGGCCGCAGCCTTCCCGACCTTCCTGCTCGACTTCACCGTCTTCCCCGGCAATTCCGGCGGGCCGGTCTTCATGGCCGAAGGTGTCCGCCGCAGGCCCGGCGGCGGGGAGTCGCAGGAGGTCCAGTTCATCGCAGGCCTGCTCACCCAGCAGGTGGAGCTGAACAGCGAGCGGCTGGAGATCGGGATCGTGACCCACGCCCGCTACATCCATGAGACCCTGGCCCTGCTGGACAATCCGCTGGCCGAGATCACCGTGGCGCAAGGCGATCTGGGGGTTGGCGGCGCCAAGGCGGCCTCGGCGCTCGAGGCGGTTTCCCCGGACTACTGAAGCCCATCCTCGCCTTCCGGCCATGAAAAAGGCCCGCGTCGAAACGCGGGCCTTTCGCACGCAAAATTGCGGGATTTAGGCGCCGTAGACGACCGAAATGGTCTCGGCCACGCAGGCGGGCTTGGACTCGCCTTCAATCTCGATGGTGCACTCGTTCTTCAGCTGCATGCCGCCCGACTTGGGCTCGGCGCCGATCAGCTTTTGGCGCATGCGCACGCGCTTGCCCACGCGGACCATGTTGATGAAGCGCACCTTGTCCGAGCCATAGTTGATGCCCCGGGTCACGCCCTTGATCGGCAGCATGCCGGCGCCGAGGAAGGGGATCAGCGACAGGGTCAGATAGCCGTGAGCGATGGGGCCGCCCATTTCCTTGTTGGCCCGCTCCACGTCCACGTGGATCCACTGGTGGTCGCCGGTCGCCTCGGCGAACTGGTTCACCCGCTCCTGGGTGATCTCGACCCAGTCCGACACGCCGACTTCCTGGCCGACCAGGCCGGGCAGATCCTTGAATTCCACCGGGTTCATCGCTTGCTCCCTATAGGTTTGAAACAGGTGTTCGGGTCTATCACCTGGGGCGGCGCGGGCAAGGGCGCTGCGTGCGCCACTCGCCTTGGGATCAGACGATCTTAGAGCCTTCCTTGCCCCAGTAGGCGTCCCGGATGAGCCGCTTGTAGAGTTTCCCGGTGGGATGGCGGGGCAGTTCAGCCATGAAATCCAGCATGCGCGGCGACTTAACATGGCTGAGATTGGCCCGGCAAAAGGCCATCAGCTCAGCCCGTAGGTCATCTCCCGCCTCGGCCCAGTCCATGGGCTGGATGACGGCCACGACCTTCTCGCCCATCTCCTCGTCGGGGGCGCCCACCACGGCGGCGTCGGCCACCTTGGGGTGGGTGATCAGCAGGTTCTCCAGTTCCTGGGGATAGATGTTCACCCCGCCCGAGATGATCATGAAGCTCTTGCGGTCGGTGAGGTAGAGGAAGCCCTCCTCGTCCACCCAGCCCACATCGCCCAGCGTCGTCCAGCCGTGCTGGTTGGTGTTCTCGGCCACCTTGTCCGGGGCGTTATGATAGGTGAGCGGCGTGCCGCCGGCGAAATAGACGACGCCCTCGGTGCGCGGCGGCAGGGGCTCGCCGTCGTCCCCGCAGATCTTTACCTCGGCGGTGGTGCCCTTGCCCACCGAGCCCTTGTGGGCCAGCCAGTCGTGGGGCCCGATGTGGCAGAAGCCGTTGCCCTCACTGCCGGCATAGTACTCGTGGATGATCGGCCCCCACCACTCCATCATCTGCTCCTTGACAGGGATCGGACAGGGTGCGGCGGCGTGGACCGCTGACTTCATCGACGACAGGTCGTAGCGGGTGCGCACCTCCGGCGGCAGTTTCAGCATCCGAACGAAGTGGGTGGGGACGAACTGGCCGCAGTCGATCTTGTACTTTTCGATCAGCTGCAGGGCGTGTTCGGGATCGAACTTCTCCATCACCACCACCGTGCCCCCCAGGCGCTGATAGCCCATGCACCAGCGCAGCGGTGCGGCGTGATAGAGGGGCGCCGGCGACAGATAGGTCCCGTCGGGCGGGAAGCCGAACATGTGCTCGGCCATCATGGACAGCGCATTGGGGGCGTCGATGGGGCCCCCGGTCAGCGGCGGCTTGATGCCCTTGGGCCGGCCCGTGGTGCCGGACGAATAGAGCATGTCGGCGCCGGCGGTCTCATCGGCGATGGGGGTTTCGGGCATGGCCGCCCTGGCCGCCTCGAAGCTCTCATAGGGCCCGCGCGCCTCGCCGACCATGTAGAGCTTCACGCCGGGCAGCAGGACCGGCAGCTCGTCGACCACTGGGCCCACGCCCCCGGAGGTGATCAGCACCTGAGCGGCGCAATCACCCATGATGTACTCGATCTCGCCGGCGGTCAGCTTGGAGGAGATACAGGCATAGTAGAGACCGGCCCGCTGGGCGGCCCAGGCCACCTCGAAGAACCGCGGGTGGTTCTCCATCAGGATGGCGATCACGTCGCCGGCCTTCAGGCCCAGCTTGCGGAACAGGTGAGCGCCCTGGTTCGAGCGGGCCTCAAGTTCGCCATAGGTCACGGTCTCGCCGGAGCTGGCCATGATGTAGGCGGCGCGGTCGGGGTGGGACTTCGCATGATGCGACGGATGCATGTGCCTGTTTCCTCCGGGTCGCAGCCCTCTTTGTCGGGGCCGTCGGCCAGCTTCAAATGATCACTGTTCAGGGATGATGGCGTGCTTGACCTCCCGTCCGTCAAGCGGCTCCGATGGGCCAAACCTGAGAAAGCGAAAGGGAGACCTCATGGCCACCAAGAGCCTCGCCGAATTCGAGACCTTGAAGCTCGAGCTGGAGGACGGGATCGCCCTGCTGACCCTCAATCGGCCGGAAAAGCTCAACGCCTTCAACCCGCTGATGAACCGTGAGCTGATCGCGGCCTTCGACGTGACTGACGCCGACGACGATGTGCGGGCGGTCATCGTAACCGGCGCAGGCCGCGGCTTCTGCGCCGGCGCTGATCTGGCCGGGGGCGGCTCGACCTTCGACTATGACCGAAGGGACGTCGATCCTCTGGGGCAGCGGACGGAGTCTGGGGTCTATCGTGACGGGGGCGGTCTGGTGTCCCTGCGCATTTATGACAGCCTCAAGCCGGTGATCGCTGCGGTGAACGGCGCGGCCGTCGGGGTGGGCGTCACCATGCAGCTGCCCATGGATATCCGGCTGGCCTCGACTGAAGCGCGGTTTGGCTTTGTCTTCGCCCGCCGGGGCATCACACCGGAAGCCTGTTCCTCATGGTTCCTGCCCCGGCTGGTGGGCATGCAGACGGCCCTGGAGTGGTGCTATTCCGGCCGCGTCTTCAACGCCCAGGAGGCCCTGGATCGCGGGCTGGTCCGGTCGCTGCACGCGCCGGAGGACCTGCTGCCCGCCGCCCGGGCCCTGGCCCGGGAGATCGTCGACAACGCCGCCCCGGTCTCCGTAGCCCTGACCCGCCAGCTCATGTGGCGGATGGCTGGGGCCGATCATCCCATGGCTGCTCACCGAGCCGACAGCCGGGGCATCCAGGCCAGGGGCGCGTCGGCCGACTCCAAGGAGGGCGTCGAATCCTTCCTCCAGAAGCGGCCGCCCGCCTTCCCCGACAAGGTCTCGACCGGACTCCCCGACATCTGGCCTGGTCGTAAGCCACCAGAATTCTCCTAGATCGCGTACGTCTTCAGGACGACGGGGCAGGGTCGGGAACCCGTGGTTAACGCCCCTGTGTTGGAGTGGGTGTCCAGATGAGCCATAGCGCGCCCCTTCCGGACGATTCGCCGCCCCCGCAGTTTCGCGCCCGAGGCGCCTTGCTGCGGCGGCTGGCCGATGTGGTGTGCCTGCCGTCGAGCCGGATCAACGCCTTCGAACGGTCCGTCACCGCAGACCTTCTGATCGAGATGCTGCGGGATGCCTCCCCCGACGAGCGGCTGAAGGTTTCCCGTCGCCTCGCCAGTCTGACAGAGCCGCCGCCCCAACTGGCCCGGCTGCTGCTGCATGATGAGCCCAGGATCGCCCGGCCCCTGCTCGAGGAGTGCGAGAGCCTGTCCGACGCCGAGCTTCTCGACTGCGCCCGTACCTCCGGGTCGGAACACAGACTGCTGATCGCCGCCCGCAAGGGGCTGAGCGAGGTTGTGGTCGAGGCTCTGGTGGCTGCAGGCGAGCTCAAGGCCATCGAGATCATGCTGGCCAATCGTGACGCGAAGATCGGCCACGCGGGCCTGGAGGCCCTGGTCGTCATCAGCCGGGATGCGCCCCAGATCGTCCCGGCCCTGCTACGTCGCAGTGAACTGCGGCCGGCGCAGGCCTATGTGTTGTTCTGGTGGGCCGACCCTGAGGCCCGCCGCACCATTCTGCAGCGCTTCGCGGTGTCCCGCGAAATCCTCCAGGACGCCGCGGGGGACATCTTTCCCATGGCGGCTGAGGAGGGGTGGCAGGACCCCATGTCGCGCAAGGCCCTGCAGTTCATCGAGCGTCGACAGCGCAATCGGGCGGCGATCGAGAAAAGCCCCTTCACAAGTCTTGAGGCCGCGGTGTCCGCAGCCCAACACGGGATGAGCCGCGAGGTCGCCGAGGAAATCTCCTATCTGGCGGGGCTGAAGCCCATGACCGGGGCCAAGCTGTTCACCGATCCCGGGGGCGAGCCCCTGGCCATTCTGTGCAAGGCCACGGGTTTGCCGCGTGCGGCCCTGCGCGCCCTCTGGCGGGGGCTGCGGCGGCCGGAGACGGGGGAGGACGGCGCGCCGAACCCCGCCTTTGAGCGCACCATGATCATCTATGACACCCTGGCCGTAGACCGGGCCCAGACGGTGCTGCGCTACTGGAACTGGTCGTTGTCCTCGGCCATGACGCCGGAGCTCTTGCAAGCCATTCGAGAGGGCGACGACAGCGTCATTGATGAATACTCCCTGCCGCAACGGGCGGCGATGCTCGCCTTTGCAAAAGAGCTGGGTCGCAACTAGGAACGCAGCAAGCGTAGGCGCCTTCTAAATCTCGACGCTGTGACGCCTGGTCGCACCTACTCAACTCAGACACGTAAATTTTGAGGCTAATGCTGCTTCAAGGGCAGTTTTGAGGCCTATTGTCTTGTGCAGCGCGATTATGGGCGATAAGTAGCTGACAACTGATCTAGGAATCAGATGTTGTGGCGCTCACATTGCGCCGTTCTGGGTAAATCAAATGGACGAAAAAGCAGAAGTCATCGAGATGACGGCCGATATCGTGTCGGCCTATGTCGGCAACAATTCGGTCGCGGCGGCCGACCTGCCGAACCTGATCCAGGCTGTGCATCGTGCGCTGGCTGGCGTCACCACGGCCCCTGAAGCTGTCGAAGCGCCGCCCAAAGAACCCGCGGTTCCTGTGCGCCGCTCCATTACCCCGGACTTCCTGATCTGCCTGGAAGACGGCCGCAAGTTCAAGTCGCTGAAGCGGCACCTGCGCACCAAGTACAATATGAGTCCTGAAGAATACCGGGCCAAGTGGGGCCTGCCCAAGGACTACCCCATGGTCGCCCCGAACTACGCCAAGGCCCGCTCGGACCTGGCCAAGCAGATGGGCCTCGGCCAAGGCGGCCGGCAAGCGGCTCGCAAGAAGCGCTAATCGCCCAGCCCACGGGCCGGGAAGAAAAAGACGCCCGCCTCCCAGTGAGGCGGGCGTTTTTTGCAATTTGTGGACCTTCTTCGTCGCAGGCGGCAATTTCGACTTGCCCTAGATTTGCCATACGGGCGATAAGTGATTCGTCGCGATTCCAATGGGTTGTTAAGGAATCTGAACATGGCGGCTCAGATCGGGGCTTCGGCGGCTGCCGCTCGTGCTCATGAAGAAATCTACGGCTATTGGGCCGGCCTGCGCCGTGGCGCGCGGCTGCCTGCCCGCGGGGATGTGGATCCGGCGGCGCTCAAGCGTCTGCTGCCCACGGTCAGCCTGATCGACATCCGGCGCGAGCCGCTGGACTTCCGCGTCCGCCTGGCGGGCACCGGACTCTATGGCATCTATGGCCGTGAGATCACCGGCCGCACCCTTGCTGAGGTCTATAACGCCGCGGCCGCCGACTACTGGCGCGAAGAGCTCAGCGCGGTGGTCGAGGAGCGCAGGCCCGGTGTCGGCGTCCACAGCCTCGCCTGGCGCGGCGCCGGCCACGTCTCGATCCTCTGGCTGCGCCTGCCGCTCGCCTCGAACGGGCGCGATGTGGACATGATCCTGGGCTACGACACGGTGGTGGGCGTCCAGAGCGAGTCTGGCTTCTCCGGCATCCGCGCCGCCTGACGCGGAGCGCGCTCAGCCGTTAGCCGCGTTGAGGGCTGCGGCGTCCCGCGCAATGCGTTCGGCCATCGAGGCCAGCCCGTTGGAGCGCTGGGTAGACAGGGCGCCCGACAGCCCGAGCCGCTTGAAGGCGCCCCGCACGTCGAAGGCCAGGATGTCGGCGGGGCGGCGGCCGGAAAACAGTCTCAACAGGATCGCAATCAGGCCTCGCACGATGTGCGCGTCGGAATCTCCCCGGAACTCCACTCGACCATCACCCAGGGGCTTGGTCACGAGCCAGACCTGGCTGGCGCAGCCGCGGACCTTGTTGGCTTCGGAGCGCTCGACCTCACTCAGGGGCGCAAGATCCCCCCCCAGCTCGATCACATAACGATAGCGCTCCTCCCAGTCTCCCAGGAGGTCGAATTCGTCGGCGAGTTCGTCGAGTGTCTTTTGGATGCCGTCCATCTGGCCTCGCACTTAAGCCCCCCGACGCCAGGGCGCAACGCGGCAGATGGCCGAACCGGCGCTCAGCCCGGTGGCGCGACGAGCCGCACCACGACCTGCAGCCCACCCGCCGGCCCCGGACCTAGGGCCAGGGCGCCGCCCATGCCCCTGAAAAGCATGTAGGCGAGCGGCAGGCCAAGCCCTGCGCCTTCACCCCGACGGATCAAGGCGTTCTCCCCCTGCTCGAAGGGCCGCAGGAGCCGGGGGATGTCCTGGGACGCCACGCCAGGGCCCTGGTCGGTGAGGGTCAAGGTGACCCCATCGTCGTGCTGCACGGCGCTGATCCGAACGACACCCCCTTCAGGCCCATAGATCAGGGCGTTGGAGATCAGTGCGGCCAGGGCGGTGCGGACGCCCTTGGGATCTGCCATGACGTCGGGCAGCGCCCCCTGGTCGGCCACGATCA
The DNA here is from genome assembly GCA_002363865.1 of Caulobacteraceae bacterium UBA3198. Lineage (GTDB taxonomy): Bacteria > Pseudomonadota > Alphaproteobacteria > Caulobacterales > Caulobacteraceae > Phenylobacterium. The sequence goes on along the minus strand of DEWY01000009.1, from coordinate 34,841 downwards.
CATCGGCGCGGCGGACGCGGATATCTTCGGCCAGGCCGTCCAGGACGTCGTCCAGCACATGGTCCAGCGGTTCGCGGCGGGCGGCGAGGTCGGCGGTCCCGCTTTCCAGCCGGGCGATCTCCAGGACCTGGTTGGCGAGCGCCAGCAGTTTTTGGCCGCTGTCGCGGATCAGGGCGGCGTATTCCTTGTATTCCGGCGCCCCCAGGGGACCGTAGATCTCGGCCTCGATCAGTTCGGAAAAGCCCAGGATCGAGTTCAGCGGGGTGCGCAGCTCGTGGCTGACCATCCGCAGGAAGGACCGCCGGTGCTCCTCGGCCCTGGCCTCCAGGCGTCTGTGCGCGGCGCGTCGGGCCTGCCGACGGGCGGCTGCAGCCGCCACGGGGTCAGGGTCGGACGGCGGAGAAGCGCGACGGGCGGCCGCATCTGCCATGGGGATGGGCTCATGGGGTCGGAGAATGGTGGTCGACCAGACTGGGGGCGGGGGGCTTACGAAATGGTTTCCCGCGGCTCAGCGACCACAATGGGCAGGCTGCGACCCCGTGACCATCGCGCAGGGGGCGAGCAGGCTCGCTAGAGGTCGGAGCGAGCGCTAGTGTCATGCGTTGATACCGAGCGATTCCGCTCCGTGAGAGCCAGACTGCGACCGCAAATTCCCATGGATGCCACCTCCGAAAACCTCACCCGAGGTTCGGCCGCCCCCTCGGCGGAGGCCTTCTGGTGGAGCGCCGGTTGGGGGACGGTGGTCGTCATCGGGGCCGTCATCATGCTGGCGCGTGGCGGCGTCGGGCCCGACGCCGCGGCCATTCTGATGCTGGGCGGACTCCCGGCCCTGGTGGATGTGGCGCTGTCCCTGGCCGGTCGGTCGTCGGGCGGGGGGCTGCGCCTGGCGGCTTGGGCCCTTGGACCTGGCCTGGCCATGCTGCTGGGCGGGGGCGCTCTAGGGCCGCTCGGCGCCTGGTGTCTGGCGCCCCTGGCGGCGACCCTGCTGGATGGACGCACCCGTAGCGCCGCCGCAGCGGGCGCCGTGGCCCTGGGCCTGTTGGGATTGGGCCTTCTGGTCAGCCTTCTGGGCGGAACCCCCGCGGCCGCGGCCGCGGTCCCGGGGTCGCTGACCCTGCAGGCCGTCGCCTTGGTGACGACGGTGGGCGGTCTGGCCCTCGGGGTCGTCAGCCTGCTTCGGCGCATTGACCACGGCGAGCGCCGCGGGGCCATCGCCCAGGGGCGACTGCAACGCCTGCTCGCCGAACAACCCACCCAGCTGCTCGACCTGCTGCCCGATGGGCGCATCGCCGGCGCCTATGGCCAGCCCCTGGCCGGGGCGGATCTGGCCGGCCGGGCGTTCTTTGATCTGGGCCTGCCCCAATGCCGTCACGACCTCGCCCGGGGGTTCCAGGTGGCCCTGCGCGACGGGCGGGCCGAGCTGAGCTTTGCGCCGGCCTCGGACCCCGACGGCTGGCTTGAGGTCCGTCTTCGACGGGGCCGCTCGGCCCGCATGGTGGCCATCCTCGCCGACGGCCGGGCCCGGCGCGATCAGGAGGCCGAGCTCGAGGCCGCCCGCGGCGAGGCCGAGGCGCAGAACACCGGCAAGTCCCGCTTCCTGGCCAATATGAGCCACGAACTGCGCACGCCCTTGAACGCCATCATGGGCTTTTCCGACATCATGCGTTCGCGGCTGTTTGGTCCCTTGCCTGATCGCTACGGCGAGTATGCCGAGCTGATCCACGAGTCCGGCCGCCATCTGCTGGACCTCATCAACGACGTGCTCGACATGTCGAAGATCGAGGCGGAGCGGTTCGAACTCAGCCGCGAGGAATTTGATGGCCGCGAGGCGGTCAATGCTGTCCTGCGGCTCATGCGCGGCCAGGCCGACCGGGCCGGCGTGCAGCTGCGCGGTGTCCTGCCCCGCGAGCCCCTGGAGATCGACGCCGACCGCCGGGCGCTGAAACAGATCGCCCTGAATCTGGTTTCCAACGCCCTGAAGTTCACCCCACGCAACGGGGCCGTCACCGTGGGCCTGCAGGCCGTCGGCGGCCTGATGGAGCTGGTGGTCGCCGACACCGGCATGGGCATGAGTCCCGAAGACCTCGCCAGGGTGGGGCGGCCCTATGAACAAGCCGGCGACGCCGAGCGGCGGGCGGCGGGCACGGGCCTTGGCCTGTCCCTGGTCCGCAGCTTCGCCGAACTGCACGGGGGCGAAATGATCCTGGAAAGCGCTGTGGGCGAGGGCACCACCGTGACCGTCCGCATGCCGGTCCTGCTGCCGCCGAGCGCGCCGTCAGGGGCTGAGTCGGCCCCCCGCCAGGAGCCGGCCGAGGCCCCGGTTTCCTAAGGCTCTAGCGAGCCGCCATCCGCAGGAAGGCATGGCCGACGGCGAAGTCGCCCACCTCCACATAGACCCGCCGCACCGGGGCGCCTTCGCTGAACAGGAACTCCACCGCTACGGCCTCCCGCGGATGCAGGGTCGCCAGGCGTTCGGCGGCCTCGGCGGGAAACCGGAACGCCCAGCCCGCGCCCATAGTCTCAGGCCGCAGATCGAGGCCGGCCTTGCTGCGGGCCTCGGCGGCATAGCTGCGCCGGGCGCCGGCCGGGGGCATGCGTCGGGAGAGGTCGAGGTCCCCCCGCAGATCGAGATAGGGCTGGCTCGCCCGGGAGCTGTCGCGCAGCACCAGGCGCGCGCCGAAGGGGGCCTGTCCGTCGGCGAAGCTGGCGAGCGCCAGCAGCACGGGCCGGGTGTCGCGGCCGGCCAGGCCAAACACCATCTGGCCGCCGGCGAAGTCGGTCTGCTGGGCCAGGCGCCAGCGGTGGACCTCGGCGCTTGAGGTGCGGTCGGCCCGCCAGTCGGCGGTCTCGCCGGGATAGGTGATCTGACGCAGCTTGGCGAAGCCGGCGAAGGCGTTGCGGACATGCGCCGCTGCGGCGGCCACCGCCTCGGAGTCGCAGACCACGGTCTTGGCCGAGGACAGGGCCCGGGCGTCGGCCCGGGAGAGGTCGTCGGCGCTGGCGCCGCCACGCAGGGCGGCGTTGCGGGTCTGTATGCGGCCCGCCTCCAGGGCGGCGCGCAGTTCGGAGTTGAAGAAGCCGCACCGCAGGTCGGCTGCGGCCATGGCGGTGCGCTCGACATAGAGGTCCAGGGGTCCGGCGAGCGCGGCCAGGGGCGCTGCGAGCCATCCCGCCGCGGCCATAGACACCACCCACCGAACCGCCTGACGTCGCGCGGTGTCGCGCCTGATCGTCATGCGTCCAACCCGTTTCATGCTTTGCGGCTCTGCGGCCTTTGACCCACTCTGGCGCGACAGCCGTTGTCGTTCGGTTAGCGGCTGGCGTTTTCCAGCCCGGCCGCCCCCGACTTGCGGCCACCTGCGAGCCGTGCCCTAAGCAAGCGCTCGCAAGGGAGGGACCGACATGATCCTGTCGACGGACGTCTGGGCCGCGGCCCTCATCCGACGGGCCGAGCTTTCTGGCGGCTTCGGGGTGGTGGCGCGTAAGGGCGATGCGCGGGCCGGCGCCGTCCTGGTCAAGGCCGTGAACCTGTCGGACAAGACCGTGCGCCTCTATGCTGAAGCCACCCGCGGCGACGGCGAACGCATCTGGATGCGCCCGACCATGGCCACCGAGGAGCCGGAAGTGGACGCCTATATCGCCCGCGCCGCCCGCATCGACCCCGACATCTGGGTCGTCGAGGTCGAGGACAAGCAGGGCCGCCACTTCCTCACCGAGCCGGTGGAGGAGGGGTGACGACAGGCTTGCCGCGCCGTTAACCCCTTTCGTCCACCGAACCGAAAGCCGGGCTGGGGCAGGATGCGCCTTCCCCCGAACAGTGCAGGCGTACGGTGATGCTTTTCCTCATGAACGACGTGGTCCTCGATCTCGCCGAGATGAAGCTGACGCCGCGCTTGATGGCTGATCGGTTTCGGGCGCTGTCCTTCCCGTCGATCATGCGTATGGGCCAGGAACTTTATGCCGAGACGCCGTTGCTGCACATCGAGCGCCCCAACCGCGCCCGGCGGCTGGCGGCCCTGATCCAGGCCAAGGCGCCGACCATCACCGGCGCCCTGTTCGTGGTCCCGAGCTTCGAGGCTGACCCGGAAGACGTGACCATCCGCTTCGCCGAACTTGGCCAGGCCGCGCTTGAGGATCTCAAGGTCCGCCAGGAAGAAGGCGCACTCGACATGCTGGCCTGCGACCGCCAGGTGTGGCGGCGGCTGGCGGCCTGAGGGTGGTCTGAGGCGCGCGCCGTTTGCGTCTGAGGGCCGCGCGCGCTAACGCGAGCCCATGACTCAATCTCCCGCCGCCCAGGCCGCGCGCCGCCGCACCTTCGCGATCATTTCCCACCCGGACGCCGGCAAGACCACGCTGACGGAAAACCTGCTGCTGGCCGGCGGGGCGATCCGTGCGGCCGGCCAGGTCCGCGCCCGCGGCGAGAACCGCCGCACCCGTTCGGACTGGATGAAGATCGAGCGCGAGCGGGGCATCTCCGTCTCGGCCTCGGTGATGACCTTCGACCACGAAGGTCTGATGTTCAACCTGCTCGACACCCCGGGTCACGAGGACTTCTCCGAAGACACCTATCGCACCCTGACGGCCGCCGACGCTGCGGTCATGGTGCTGGACGCCGCCAAGGGGATCGAGCCGCAGACCCTGAAGCTGTTCGAGGTCTGCCGCCTGCGCGACATTCCCATCGTCACCTTCATCAACAAGATGGACCGCGAGGCCCAGGACCCCTTCGAGCTGCTGGATGAGATCTCCACCAAGCTGGCTCTGGACCCTGCGCCGCTCTACTGGCCGGCAGGCTCGGGTGGGCGGTTCAAGGGCATGGTGGATCTCCGCCGCAACCGTTTCCTTCCCTTCGCCAAGAAGACAGCCGACGACGACGGGCACCCCGATCCGATCGCCTTCAAGTCCAACGCGGTGGTCTCCTATCTCGACCCCGACGAACAGGCCGAGGTGGAGGAGGGCTCCATGCTGGTGCAGGAGGCCTCCAAGCCCTTCGATCCGCAGTCCTTCCTGGAAGGCCATATGACGCCCGTCTTCTTCGGCTCGGCCCTGCGCAAGTTCGGGGTCGCCGAGCTGCTGGAGGGCCTCGGGGCCTATGCGCCGCCGCCCACGACGGTGCCGGCCCTGCGCAACGGCGAAACCATCCATGTGGCCCCGGGCGACAGGGAGGTCTCAGGCTTCGTCTTCAAGATCCAGGCGAACATGGACCCCAATCACCGCGACCGGGTGGCCTTCCTGCGCCTGACCTCGGGCCGGTTTACCCGCGGCATGAAGCTGAAGGTCCAGAACACCGGTCGGCAGCTGTCGGTCAATTCGCCGATCATGTTCTTCGCCTCGGACCGTGAGCTGGCTGAGGAAGCCTTCGCCGGCGACGTCATCGGCATTCCCAACCACGGGGTCCTGCGGGTGGGCGACAGCCTGTCGGAGACCGGGACCCTGCGCTTCGCCGGCCTGCCCAACTTCGCCCCGGAAATCCTGCAGCGGGTGCGGGTCAAAGATCCGCTCAAGGCCAAGCACCTGAAGAAAGCCCTGGAAGGCCTGGCCGAGGAGGGCGTCACTCAGCTCTTCCGCCCCAATATCGGGGCCGACTTCATCGTCGGCGCCGTCGGCCAGCTGCAGTTCGAGGTCATGGCCGACCGCCTGGCCAACGAATACCAGTTGGAAGTGGCCTTCGAGCCGGCCCCCTATGCCGAGGCCCGCTGGCTGGGCGGCGAGAAGGTCGATGTGGAGGACTTCGCCGGCAAGCATCGCGGCGCCATGGCCAGCGATATCGACGAACAGCCGGTCTTCCTGGCCAAGTCGACCTGGGAGATCGGCTATGTGGCCGAGCGCTATCCCAAGGTCCGCTTCGAGCGCTCCAAGGAACGGGCCTAAGCCATGTCGGACGAGGGGCTCTACGGCCTGCCGCCGCGGGAACTGGTCGAGCCGGCGGCCGGCGCAGTCCAGTTCTCGCCGCTGATCCCGGGATCCCAGGCCCTGGAGGCTCAGGCCGATCAGTCCCTGCACGCCATCACCATCCTGGCCCCTCCCGGGACGGTGGAGCGGCGCTACGTCCTGGCCCAGGGCCTGCGCGCCCTGAAGGTCGGCGGGGGGATGACGGTCCTGGCGCCCAAGGCCAAGGGCGGCTCGCGTCTGGCCAAGGAGCTCAAGGCCTTCGGGCTGGAGGTGGCCGAGGACGCCCGGCGTCACCACCGCATCTGCGAGGTCGTCCGGCCCGCCGAGCCAGATCTGGCCGAGGCCCTGGCGGCCGGCGCCCCGCGTCTGTCCCCCGATCTCGGCCTCTGGACCCAGCCGGGAATCTTCAGCTGGGACCGGATCGATCCTGGCACCGCCCTGCTGCTTGGCCGCCTGCCGCCCCAGGCCGGCGTCGGCGCCGACTTCGGCTGTGGCCTCGGCTATCTGGCCCACGGGGTGCTGGCGTCTGCGGCGGTCACACGACTGACCCTGATCGACATCGACCGCCGGGCCGTGGCGTGCGCGACGCGCAATGTGAATGATCCCCGGGCGCAGGTGGTCTGGGCCGATATCCGCCAGGGCGGCCTGGGCTTGAGCGATCTGGATTTCGTGGTCATGAACCCGCCCTTCCACGACGGAGGGGCCGAGGACCGGGCCCTGGGCGCGGCCTTCATCGCCCAGGCCGCCGGGGTGCTGCGCCACGGCGGCAAGCTCCTGATGGTCGCCAACCGGCACCTGCCCTATGAGCGGCCCCTGGCCGACAGCTTCGGCGCCAAGGTCAAGCTGCTGGCCGAGGAGGGCGGCTACAAGCTCTATGAGGCCCGGCGGTGAGCAAGGTCCCGATGGCCAGGCTCGATCGCCTGTTGGCCAATCTGGGCTATGGATCGCGCCGCGAGGTCCAGGGTCTTCTGCGCAAGGGCGCGGTGGTGTTCGACGGCGCAGCCCTCAGCGACGGCGGCCAGAAGATTCCCGTGGTCCCGGACCTGCCCGAGCGCATGACCATCGAAGGCGCGCCGGTGGATCCGCCCGCCCCCCTGACCCTGCTGATGCACAAGCCGCTCGGCGTGGTCTGCTCCCACCGGGAGCCCGGCCGCAGCGTCTATGAGCTTCTGCCCCGGCGCTGGCGGGCGCGGATGCCCGGCCTCTCCACCATCGGCCGTCTGGACCTGGACACCACAGGGCTCCTGCTGATCACCGACGACGGACCGTTGCTGCACCGGGTCATCGCGCCCCGCAGTCACGTGGCCAAGCGCTATGTGGCGAAGCTCGCCCGACCCCTGCGCGGCGACGAGGCGGCCGTGTTCGCCGCCGGGTCCCTCATGCTGGAGTCCGAGAGCGAGCCCCTCGCGCCCGCCATCCTGGAGCCCCTGTCGGACACCGAGGCCCGCCTGACCATCACCGAGGGGCGCTATCATCAGGTCCGTCGCATGTTCGCCGCCGTTGGCAATCATGTGGAGTCCCTGCACCGGGACCAGATCGGCGGGCTCTTCCTGCCGCAGGATCTGGCGCCCGGCGAATGGCGTATCCTGAACTCTGAGGAACTCAGCGCAATTTTCAGCTGAAACGACGCCCCGCAAAGCCCGTGCGCCAGCATTGAATAGGGCGGGAAAATGGGTCGTTTTGCTTAACGGCGACAAGGTTCCGTTAACCATGTTCAAAAGTTAATCACTTGTTAATCGCCGCGGCTCCGGCTTTGCTCTGTCTCACCTGAATCCGCGCGGGGCGTCCCGCCGCGGGACTCTGATGACGACGGAGCGCCACGGCATGTTTGAGTTCGGCCGGGAATTGAAGCGGATCTTTGGCGCTCAGGGGGGCTGGCGTCCGGCGCGGGATGGTCTGGCCGGGGGCGACTCCGCCCTGCTGGAGCTGCTCGACCTCTCCCTGCTGCGCAACGAAGGCAAGGCCGCCGATGTCGCCGCCGGCCGCATCAGCGCCAAGGACAAGCCGCAACGCCGTCTGGAAGCCGCCATCGTCTGGCGCGAGGTGGCCCGCCGCTCGGGCGACGCCGCCACCCTGCGCAAGGCCGCCGCCCAGGCCGAGGCCGCCGCCACCGCCTTTGATCGCGATCGCCGTCCCGACGGCTGGGCCCGCGCCCGCTGTGAACAGGCCTTCTGCGCCCTGCTCGGCGCCGAGCTGTTCGGCGAGGAGGGGCTGAACGCCGCCGCCGAGATCGCCTTCCGTGAAGCCCGCGAGGCCGCCCGGGGCGGGCTTGCCGCGCCCCTGGCCGAAGTCGGCCTGGCTCTGATTGAAGGGCGTCGCCGCATGAGCCTGGGCGACGCCCAAGCCGCGCGGGTCACCGCCGCCCGGTTCTCCGCCCCCATCGCCGCCCTCCAGGCCCTGACCCGCCGCTGCTCTGCCGCCCATCTGCTGATCGCCGAGGCCCGCACCCTGCGCGCCGACATGCTGGCCGGCTGGGGCGCCCGGCTGAAGGACCCTGACATCCTGCAGATGGCGCTCAACGAGGCCGCCGATGTGGCCGATGGGCTGGACGGCGCCTACGAGCCCCTGGCGCACGCCCGGGCCGCGGCCCTGCGTGGTCAGATCCTGGCCCTGATGGGCGAGGTCAGCGGCGATATCGAGCAGATCCTGGAAGCCGTCACCTGTCTCGCCGACGTGGTCGAAGACATGGCCCGCGATCACAGCCCCCTGGACTGGGCCCGGATGCAGGCGGCCCTGGGCCTGGCCCTGCAGATCCTGGGCGAGGCCACCGCCGGCGAGCGGGCCTTCGAACAGGCCGTGACCTGCTATGAGCGGGCAGGCCTTGTCCTGGCCGATGCGCCGGCGCTCGCCCTGCGGGCCGAGGCTTCCAACGGCCGCGCCCTGTGCCTGGCACGGTCGGCGGAGCTGTCGGGGGACCTGGCGGTCCTGGATGCGGCCGAAGCGGCCTTCAAGATCGAACTGGCTCATCGTCGGGCCGGCGTCGATCCGGTCAGCTGGGCGCTGGCCCAGGTCAATCTGGCGCGCATCTATGAGGCGCGCCTGGACATCACCGGCAAGGATCGCGGCGAACGCGCCTCGGCGGCGCTCGCCCTGCAGGCGGCCCTCGACGTCTTCGCCGAGGAAGGCCTGCGCTCCTTCACCCTGATCGCCATCGACGCCATGGAGCGCCTGCGCGTCCGCGCGGTCCCCCGCGACGGGATCTAGTCCCAACGGCTTCACCAGACAGACCTGTCCCTCCTAAGGCGGCCTGAAATTTCGGAGGATCCACCACTCAGGGCTGTTGTGTCGAAGTCCAACATGCCATGGCTGCGGAAGGCTGTGTGGGGGTGTTCTGTGGCGTTTCATTTCCTGGTTGGCAGTCTGTTTGGCGTCGTCCTCTTCGCCAGCAACCTTGCAGCGTCCGCCGAACCGGTTCGCACGCCGCCCGACTGGGTCCGTAGCCCCACGAACGACATGATCATGTCCGTCTATCCCACCGAGGCGTTCCGGAAGGGCGTCTCAGGTGACGCCACGATCGGGTGTCGCGTGAGTCTGCAAGGCGCCTTGTATGGCTGCGAAATCCTGAGCGAGAAGCCACCGGGCAATGGCTTCGGATCCGCCGCCATCGCCATCGCGCCGCAGCTTCGGATGACGCCCGAGCGACTTGACGGTGTGGCGGTCGAAGGCCGGGTCGCGGTGCACATCACCTTCGATCATGGTGGGCCTCGGATCGGAAGCCACCTGTCCGGGCACTCCGCGGTCTCCGCCGTTCTGAACCATCGCGTTCTCACCCAGCCCACTTGGGCAGAGGCGCCGACGGCTGCGCAGACCGCCGCTGCCTATCCCGCCCGCGCAGCCAGAAATGGCGCAGTCGGCGCTGCTTCGGTGCGTTGCTTCATTCAAGACGATTACCGCCTTGGGCGCTGCATGATCGTAAATGAAGAGCCTCGTGGCTACGCGTTCGGGGCTGCGGCGCGATCCTTGGCTGACCACTTCGTTCTGGAGCCGCCTGTCGGCCTCGAAGAGCAGGTGAAGGGCATCGAAGTCACTTACACCGTCGCGTTTGATCCCAGGATGGCGAAAGGGGGACCGCCGGTCATTGGCCGGCCAGCCTGGCGCAGCATGCCAACCGGCGAGATGTTCGCGGCGAGCTATCCGGCAGCCGCCCGCGCGGCAGGTGTCTCCGAGGCCAGGATACTTGTGGATTGCGACATCGCCGAGGGCGGGAGGCTCAGTCGCTGCGAGGTTCGCTCCGAGACACCTGAGGGCCTCGGGTTTGGGGCTGCGGCGCTCGGTCTGACGGGGGCGTTTCAGACGTCAGTCTGGAGCGCTGAAGGGCTTCCGACGGTCGGCGGGCGTATCACGCTGCCGATCCGCTACCAGCAGCCGAGTGCGGCCACAGCGGCCGCCGCGCCTTAGGCTGCGGCCACGTCGCCGGTCTGGCGGCGGATGCGCCAGAAGCGGATGGTGCGCTGGGCGGCTTCCCGCGGCAGGGCCTCGAACAGCTCGCCATATTCGCGGGCGCGGCCCATGGCGTTGGCCTCCCGGTCGAGGATCAGCACCGCGAAGGTCAGGTAGAGCGAACGCTCGAAGCCGGCGGCCTTGCAGACGATGGACAGGGCGTCCAGGTCGCGCCGCTCAAGAATCTTCCGCGCTGTGCCGAAATCGATGTCGGCCATTTCGCAGAGCGCGACGAGGAACTTGGTGGTCTCCCGGTTGCGCAGGAAGGCGGCCAGCACCGGCGGGGTAATGCCGTTGCGCAGCTTCAGCAGGCGAACGGCGCGCTCGGCCTCCTCATAGTCGTCGGGCAGGGCGCCGTCGCGGGTGGCCAGGCTCTTGCGGCTGGCCGCTAGGGCGGCCTCCAGGGCCTCGGGATCGACCTCGCTGTTGCGATCGCGGATGCCGTCCCGCAGCTGGGCCTCGACCACGAAATACATCTCGTTGAGGAGATCCACCGGCACGGCGCGGCGGCTGACGACCGCGGCGTGGAGTTCGGAATTGACCATGGCCCGGTCGATCACCCGCTCGTGGGATTCCCGCGAGAGCTCAGCGCCGTCGTTGCGCAGGAGGGTGTCGAGGGTGCGGTCGTCGCCGCGCTCGACGATGGCCTCGGAGACCGCAGCGGAAACCTGGCGGCGCTGGCTGATGGCCCGCAGATGATCCTGGCCGCGGGTGTGGGCCACGGCCAGCAGGTCGTCGTCGGTGAGCGCCGAGGATTCCGTCAGAATGGGCTCGGCCACAGAGAGGGCCGTGTCCCGGGCGAGATCGCGCAGCAGGTGGCGGGGCGGGGCCGATGCCTGGGCCATCCGTTTCGACAGTTCCCCGCGCACCGCCTCTTCCATGTCGCTGGCCAACTGACCCATGATATCGTCGAACAGGGCGAGTTCGGAGTTTCCATGGTCGCCGTCGCCGGCGAAGAACAGGTCGGTCACCCCGCGCAGCAGCTCCCGCCGCCGGGCGCTGGACGGCTCATTGGCGAGTTCGATCAGGTCGTGAAGCTTGGACCGGGTCATGGCGGGTCTCAGAACTGACGATCAAGGCCCTGGGCGGGATCCTCCCGGTCGCCCGGGGTCACGGGCGTGTCGGGGGGGCCGACCAGGATGTAATTGTCCCCAGCCGGCGGCGCGGGAATGGCGTCGGGGGTCAGGCCGTACTCGCGATGCAGCGAATAGAGCTGGCTGCCGCCGGGACGCGGGGAGGCGCTTGCCTGGGCGTAGGTCCGGGGCGGCGCGGGCGCCTGGGGTGACGCGGCGGCCTGGCCATAGATGCTGGTGGGCAGGGGGCCTGCGGGCGGTCCCCCCAGGAGGTCTGGAGCGGGATCGGCGGCCGGCGGCAGGGCGGCGCGAAGGACGGGCTCATAGCCGGGCTGGACGCCGGGCGCGGGGCGCGGGACAGACGGGGCCATGGCGGCGGCCTGCGGCGCAAACTGACGCGCCAGAGCCATGGGTTCGGGGCGAGCTGGCGCCGCCGGCGCGGCTTGGGCGGGCGTCGGGTTTCGCTTGCCGGCCCAGCCAAGCATCTGGCCGCCATAGGTGCTGGCCCCCTGCTGCGCCTGATGCGCGGCCGCGGCGGGCGGCGGGCCATAGCGGTCCTGCACCACCGTCTGGGCGGACGCCGCAGCGGCGCTCGCCAGCGACAGGCTGGCGGCGAGAACAAGAAGGGCGCGAGACGAGATCATGCCCCTTTGTTCTAGGGACGGCGGCTTAACCCGCGGCTAACGGCCGCGCCACCAGCGCAGGCCGGAGCGTTCCAGCCGCGCCAGACCCGCATAGAGCAGGGCGCCCATAAGACCCAGGACCACCAGGGCGGCGAACATCCGCGCGGTCTGCAACCGGTTGCCCGCCTCCAGGATGCGCCAGGCGAGGCCCTGGGCGCCGCCGGACCCGGCCACGAACTCGGCCACCACAGCCCCGATCAGGGCCAGGCCCGCGGCCACCTTGTGGCCCTCCAGCAGGAAGGGGACCGCCGAGGGCAGGCGCAGGCGCACCAGCCGTTTCACCCGGCCGGCGCCATAGAGGTCAAACAGCCGCTCCAGATCCGGATCGGCCGCCTTCAGCCCGGTGATCGCCCCGGAGAAGATCGGAAAGAAGGCCACCAGGGCGGCCAGGGCGATGATGGCGCGTTCGGGATTGTCGATGCCCGCCCAGATCACCACCAAGGGCGCGATGGCCACCACCGGCGTCACCTGCAGCACCACGGCCAGCGGCTTGATGGCCCGCTCCAAAATCGGGCTCAGCGCCACCAGCAGAGCCAGGGCCTGGGCCGACAGGCTGGCCAGGACCAGGGCCGCCAGGGCCATGGCCAGGGTGTTGTAGGCTGAGGTCAGCAGGGTTGGGGCGTCGGCCCATAGGCTGGTGGCCACCGCGCTCGGCGTGGGCAGGAAATAGGCCGGCACCTCCAGGACCCGGCAGGCGGCCTCCCAGGCGCCCAGCAGCGCGATGATCAGGATCAGCGGCGCGAGAAGGTCGGCGAGGCGTTTCATGCCGGCGTCTCCATGCCCTTGGCGAGCACCGTCGAGACCGCCTCCACCGTCGCGCGGAAGCCGGCCGTGGTCCGGAAGGCCTCCGGCCGCGGCGTGGGACCCGTGACGTTCATCTCTCCGGCGATGCGGCCAGGTCCGCGGCTGAACACCACCACGCGGCTGGCCATGTAGACGGCCTCCTCCACGCTGTGGGTGACGAAGACGATGGCCGGGCGCGTCTCGGCCCAGAGGCGCAGCACGTCGTCGGCCAGCGCCCGGCGGGTGATTTCGTCCAGGGCGGCGAAGGGTTCGTCGAGCAGCAGCAGCCGGGGTTCGGTCACCAGGGCGCGGGCCAGGGAGACCCGCATGGCCATGCCCCCCGACAGTTGGGCCGGCCGCGCCCCCGCCGCGCTGGCCAGACCCACCCGGTCCAGCGCCTGCTCGGCCTTCGAGCGGGCCTCGCGCCGGGAGACGCCTGACAATTCCAGGGGCAGGGCCACATTGTCCCGGGCCGACAGCCAGGGGGCGAGGGTCGGCGCCTGGAAGACCACCGCGCTCTCGCCGCGCCGCGTCGTGCGGCGGACCTCGCCCCCGGTGGGGGCCTCCAGCCCAGCCAGCAACCGCAGCGCCGTGGATTTTCCGCACCCCGAGGGGCCGACCAGGGCGGTGATCTCGCCCGGCGACAGGGCGAGGTCCACGGGCCCGAGCGCCAGGCCCGAACCCGGATACTCCACCTCAACTTTCGCCAGTTCGGCGACGAACGGCTCCATCCGGGGCGCGGCCTAGGGCAGGAAGTCGAGAGTGTAGGCCGAAGCCCCGTCAAGATCGGCGGGATAGACCCCCTGCGCCTTGGCCATCTCGACGAACTCGCTCCAGCGGGCCTCGGTCATCCGCCCGATCATGGCCGGCTCGCCGCCGTCGACGATGCCGTAGGATTTCAGCTTCTCCCGGGCCTGGTCGAGCACGTCCTGGGTCATTTCTGGATTGTCGGCCCTGATCAGGGCGTCGCCCGGCGCCGGGTCGCCCTCCAGATACGATCGCCAGCCGGCGATGCTGCCCTCGACAAAGGCGCGCACGGCGTCCGGATTGTCGGCGATCAGCTCATCCCTGGCCAGGACCATGGTGGCGTAGCCGGGGTAGCCGTTATCGGCGAGCAGGAAGACCTTGGGCGCGAAGCCCGCCTCCTTCTCGATCGTGTAGGGCTCTGAGGTCACATAGCCCTGCTGGGCCACCCGCTTGTCCGACAGGAAGGGGGCGGAGTTGAAGGTGTACTTGCGCACCTGATCGTCGGTGAAGCCGTACTTGGCCTTGAGCCACACCCAGAAGGCGGTGACCGAAGCGTCCGACAGCAGGATCGGTCGGCCCTTGAGGTCGGCGATGGTCTCAATCCCCTGGTCGGGGTGGGCGATCAGGACCTGCGGGTCCTTCTGCATGAAGGCCGCCACGGCCTTCACCGGCGCCTCTTCCTGGGCGAGGTTCAGAACGATGAAGCTGTTGGAGCCCATCCCCGTGTCCACCGCCCCGGCGGCCAGCAGTTGCGGGACGTTGACGCCTGGGCCGCCCTGGACGATCTCCACATTCAGGCCACGCTTCTCGTACTCGCCAGTGGCCAGCGCCTGATAGAAGCCCCCGTGCTCGGCCTGGGCCCGCCAGTCGGTGGCGAAGCGGATGGTCGTCAGACCTTCGGCGCCGGTGATGTCATCGGTGTCGGCGGCGGGCGCGCAGGCGCAGACCAGGGCGGCCAGAGCGATGCCGAGATGGCGCAGAAGTCCCATGAATTCCCCCGAATACAGCGGTCCTATAGGTAGGGCTCCGCCGGCCCTACGCCAAGACGCTTGCGCGCCAAGCCTTCACCCGTTCAGGCGACTTCGGAAAGTGGGGTCTGTCCGCCGGTGGGGTCTGTCTGGGTCCAGCGCGCCAGGGTCGCCTGCAGGGCTTCGATCTGAATCGGCTTGCCGAGGGAGTCGGACATGCCTGCACGACGGCAGCGTTCGACCATTTCGGGCATGACGTCTGCGCTCATGGCGATGATCGGCACCTGACCGGCCTCCCCCTCAAGGGAGCGGATCTGGCGGGTGGCCTCCACGCCGTCCATCACCGGCATGTGGATGTCCATCAGGATGGCGTCAAAGCCCCCCTCGCGGGCGGCCTCCACGGCTTCGGCCCCGTCAGAGGCCAGGGTGACGTCGCAGCCCAGCAGGTCGAGCACGGTGGCGCCCAGGTCGCGGTTCATGGCGTGGTCGTCCACCAGCAATACCCGAACGCGCCCGAGCTCCTCTGGCGAGTCCGGCTCGGGAAGGGCCGGGGCGGCGGCGGCGTGCTCGGCGACGATCTCGAACCAGAAGGCCGAACCGGAGCCCGGCTGGCTCCTGACGCCGATCACTCCGCCCATGGCCTCCACCAGGCCCTTGCAGATGGCCAGGCCCAGGCCCGAGCCCCCGAAGGCGCGGCTGACCGAGGAGTCGGCCTGTGAGAACCGGCGGAAAAGGCGGTGCATGAGCTCGCGCGGAATACCGACCCCGGTGTCCTGAACCTCGAACCGCAGCAGCATGTCGGGCCCCTGGTCCCGGGCGGTGATCTTCAATCGCACCTGGCCCGCCGCGGTGAACTTCACGGCGTTGCTCAGCAGATTCAGCAGAATCTGGCGCACCCGAAGATCGTCCAGCATCACCGCCGTGTCGGTAGGCCCGGCGTCCTCCAGCAGGATTTCCAGCCCCTTGGCCTCCGCCGAGGGGGCGATGATCTCCAGGGCGTGCCGGGCGACGGCGCGCGGCGCCTGGGGCGCAAGGGCCAGCTCGACCTCGCTGGTCTCCAGGCGGGAATAGTCAAGGATGTCGTTGACCACCGCCAGCAGGGATCCGCCGGCGCGGTGGATCAGCTCCAGTTGTCGCCGCGCCTCCTCCGGCAGGTCCTGTCGGCGGCGAAGGGTCTGGGTGAAGCCGAGGATGGCGTTCATCGGCGTGCGGATTTCATGGCTCATGGTGGCGAGGAACTCGCCCTTGGCCGCGCCGGCCGCCTGGGCCCGGGTCTGCGCCCGCTTTGCCGCTCGCGTGCGCATGGCTAGAAGGCGGCGCACTCGCCCTTGTTCAGCTAAAATCAACGCCACCGACAGGCTGGTGAAGAAGGCCGCGGCGATGACGAACTGAAGGTTGTGAATACGCTGGGTCTGCGTCCAGAGATTGGCGACACCCTGCTGCGGGCCAAGGGTCACTACGAGCGTTGAAATCACCGCCACCATGACCGCCGACAAAGCCGCGCCGCGCGGACCCAACCGGAAGGCGGCGATCACCATGACTGGCGTCAGCAGAATGGGCGTCGGGAAGGTTGAGGGCATGTATGCGACGAGACTCAGGACAGCTACGGCGCCATAGAGCAGGACCTCTTCCCAGCGGCTGCGCACGAATTCCCGGCGGCCACGACGGTCCACAGTCAGCAGGACGGCCGGCAGCGTTATCAGCATGCCCAGGGCGTGGGCCGCGAACCAGTTGAACGTGATCTCGTCGAATGGCCTGCCTAGATAGCTTAGGGAGGCGCCGGCCAGGAGGGCTGCGAAGCCCGTCGCCGGAGCGATGGCGCAGAAGGCTATCCGCAGCAAGGCCGGTAGGCCGTTGATCCGCGGCCGCACGCCGATGAAGCGCCGGATCAGCAGAGCAGCCAGAACCGCCTCGAAGATGTTGAGGCTGGTGAAGATCGGGGCGGCGTCCAAGGGCGCGCCGGTAAGGATGTTGATCGTCAGGCTGATGGCGGCGCAGGCCACCCCCAGGCCGACCGCGCTGGCCAGCGGCAGAAGGACAAATCCCGCGGACATCAGGCCATTGGCCAGCCACAGGGCTGCGACGCTATGGCTGTCGCGGGTCAGGGCGATGCTGAATAGCGCAAAGCTGGCGAACCCAACGCACAAGAGCACGCTGAGCGCTATATCCCTCCGCATCGCGCCGGCCACCTCCATAGATCATCACCCCGAAATTTGAGGGTCATGATCGCTCAGGTATGGCGCCAAACCGTTAAGTACAGCCATGCGACAGATAGCGCGATCCACATGGCAAGAGGGCGGCGCTGCGGCAGGCCGCGGCGTCGCCCTCATTCCAGGTCCTTGCGGACCTGTGTCGCCAGGTCAGCGTAACTTCGAAAACGGGCTTCCCCGCAGGTTTCCGTCACGCCGGTGTCTCAAGACCTCATGCGCCGGGTCGCCCCGTCGCCATCGATCCTGAAACCTCTCGCTCCATCTGCCTCCGGTTCCCCGGCGGCCAGGGCTGCGATCCCTCTCGACCCCTTGACGTTGCCCCCGAACCCGCTACACAGCAAGCGCCCGAATTTGGCCCGATCTGGAAAGACTGTGACCGACCTGGGGGCATCCTGTGGATGTCTTGGGGGAATTTCCGGAAATTCCCCGCCTTTTCAATCAGCAACATTAATCCACAGGAAGCTGGCGCAGGGCCGTCACCGACCGGCTTCAAGCGCCTCGCGGCGTTCTTCAAGCTCCAGCCACTCCATTTCAGCGGCCTCCAGCTTTTCCCGCGCCGCGGCCAGAGCCTGGCCAAATCGGTCAAAGGCGGCGGGATCGCGACCATAGAGGCCCGGATCGGCCAACTGGGTCTCCAGGACGGCGATCTTTCCTGGCAGGTCCGCAATCAGGCCGTTGAGCTCCTCGAGACGGCGCTGCTCCTTGTAGGAGAGTTTGGCGGCCTTGGCGGGCGCCGCCACCGCGGCCACGGGGGATGATGAGGGCCGCTGCGCCGCCTGTCCCCGACGTCCCCCCGGCGCCTTGGCCGGCGACACGCCGAAGAAGCCGGGATTCTGGCTCAGAAAGTCCAGCCAACCGCCCGGCGTCTCCACTACTTGGCCGCGGCCATTGAGGCCGATGGTCGAGGTGGCCAGGCGGTCGACGAAGTCGCGGTCGTGACTCACCAGGATCAGCGTGCCCTCATAGTCCGAGAGCATCTCTTCCAGGAGATCTAGGGTCTCCATGTCCAGGTCGTTGGTGGGCTCGTCGAGCACCATGAGGTTCGCCGGCTGGGCGAGCGCCCGGGCCAGCAGCAGGCGGTTACGTTCCCCGCCCGACAGGCTGCGGACGGGCTGACGGATCTGGGCGTCGGTGAACAGAAATTCCTTGGCGTAGGCGGCCACATGCTTGGGCGCGCCGCGGACCATGATCTGGTCGCCGCCGAGCGGCGCCAGGGCGTCCTTCAGCAGCATGTCGTCCTTCAGGTCGGCCCGGGCCTGGTCGATATAGGCCACTTCCAGATTGGTCCCGAGAACCACCTGGCCGGAGTCGGCGGGCAGGTCGCCGAGCAGCAGCTTGACCAGCGTGGTCTTGCCCGCCCCGTTGGGACCGACCACGGCGATCCGGTCGCCGCGCAGGATGCGGGTGGAGAAGTCCTCCAGGATCACCCGGTCGCCGAACTTTTTGGAGAGACCCTTCACCTCGACCACCCGCTGGCCGGAGGTTCCGGCCGAGGCCACCCCCATGGACATGGACCCGCGGGTGTCGCGCAGCCGGTCGGCCTTGGTCGCCCGCATCTCCATCAGGCGCCGGCGGCGGCCTTCGTTGCGGGCGCGTCGGCCGGTGACGCCGCGGGCCAGCCAGTGGGTCTCGCGCTCCAGGGCCTTGTCCAGGCGCCTGGCCTCGTCGGCCTCGGCGGCGGTGAGTTGCTCCACCCAGGCGTCGAAGGCGGCGAAGCCGCGGTCCAGTTTGCGGACCTTGCGGTTCTCCAGCCAGAAGCAGCGCTGGGTCACCCGCTCCAGGAAGGCGCGGTCGTGGCTGACGATCAGGACGCTGGCCCGGCTGGCGGCGATCGCGCCCTCCAGGGTCTCGATGGCCAGGATGTCCAGGTGGTTGGTGGGCTCGTCCAGCAGCAGGACGTCTGGATCCTCGGCCAGGGCCCGGGCCAGGGCGACCCGGCGGGTCTCGCCGCCCGACAGACCGGTGGCGGTCTTGGCCGGATCAAGGCCGAAGCTTTCCAGCGCCGCGGCGGCCTCATGGGGGGCGGCGCCGCCCGCCGTAGCGTGGTCCAGCAGGGTCTCCCCCTCGATCAGCGGCTCCTGCAGCACATAGGCGACCCGGGTCCCCGGCGTGACGGCGCGCTCGCCGTCGTCGGCCTCGGTCAGGCCGGCCAGGATGCGCATCAGGGTCGACTTGCCGGCCCCATTGCGCCCGACCAGGGCCGCGCGGCTGCGGGGCTCGAGCGCCAGATCGACGCCGTCGAACAGCATGCGGGGCCCGTCGGCGAGACGAACGTTCTTCAGCGCAAGGACGGGGGGCTTCATAGGGCTAGGCACATAGCGCGCTTTGGCGCCCCCGCAAGGGCGCAGGCGATAAACCCGCCGATCACGCCTCGTCGAAGGGCGGCGGAAGCGGCCCGGACCGGAACAGGATCACCGGGTTTTCGTCATAGTCGCCCATCTCGGTGTCGGCCGAGACGGAGAAGGCCACCACCGCCACCCGCAGGGGCGCCAGCCGCTCGGCCTTGCGGCGGGCCTCCTCGGCGCTGGCGCAGCCCACCTGCTGCTCGGCCTTCAGCGCCTTTCCGCGTCCGGCGACATAGGACTGGAGGATGTGGACGGTTTCTTTGGCCATCCCTATCCCGGCCGCTGATTGGCTGACCAGGTCAAGGGCGCGCCGTCCCAGGTCTCCGCCGGGCGGCCGAAAACCATTTTGGGTAGGGGCCGGACAATCTATAGGTTGCGCTTGGCCGCAGACACGCGGCGCTTGTTGCGGCTGGAGCCTCCTCATGTCGCTCGACCACCTGGATATCGACCTCGAACGGGACATGTTCCTGCGAACCCTGCTGCGGGAGCTGTCAGGCGCCCTGCAGGACGTCGTCGGACTTGAGGAGGCGTCCGGCTATATCAGCGTCGTGGGCGCCGCGGTGGGGAAGGCCCTGGATGAGAAGTACCGCGCCGCCCTGGCCGTCGACCGCCTGTCGGCCGAGCAGGTGGCCCAGGTACTGGTGGATCTGAAGCAGCGGATCAAGGGTGACTTCTACGTCGCCGAGCAGCGGGAGGACCGGATCGTCTTCGCCAGCAATTCCTGCCCCTTCGGCGAGTTTGTGGCCGGCCGCCCGGCGCTCTGCATGATGACCTCCAACGTGTTTGGCCACGTGACCGGCGAGAACCTGGGCTATGCCCGCGTCCAGATCGACAAGGCGATCGCCCGAGGCGATCCGGGATGTCGTGTCACGGTCTATCTGACGCCGAACCAGGATGGCGGCGAGGCGCGGGAGTATTTCCGCAGGGTTCGGCCGGAACTGGCCGACCTCTGACGATGCACCCCATCGCCAAGCTTATCCGCGAGCCAGTGGTCGTCTTTGCCGACGACGGCCACATCATCGACATGAACCGTCCTGCCCGCCTTCGATTTGGGGAGTCGGCGAACAGCTGGCGGCAGCTGTTCGCCGACCTCGAAGGCTTTCAGAACCTGCTCGAACGGGCGTCAGGAACCTCCGATCCGGTGCTGGGCGCCCTGCGCCTGATCGGCTCTGTCCCGTCGGAGCCTGACGCCAAGGTCGAGGCGCTCGCCCTGCGGGAGGGCGGCGCGATCGGCTATGCGGTCAAGCTTCGCGACGTGGTGGGCGATCAGTTCCCCGCCCTGACGGCCCAGGTCAGGGAGCTGAACGGCGAAGTCGCCGTGCGCCGGCGCATCCAGGCCGAACTCGAAGAGTCCCTGGCGCACAACAAGGTCCTCTACCGCGAGCTTCAGCACCGGGTGAAGAATCATCTTCAGATGATCCTCGCCCTGGTCTCCACCGCCGGACGGGAGAGCGACGATCCCGGACGAAAGCAGTTCGTGAAGATGCTGCAGTCCAAGCTGTCGGCTCTCTTCGACGCCCAGCGCCTGATGTACTCCGAGGAATCGGCTGACGGGCTGCGTGTAGACCAGATGCTCAGCGCCCTGGCCGAGACCGTCCAGTCTCTGGCTGGCGTGCGGATCGCCATTGTGGTGCGGGCTGAGCCGGTGATCGCCCCCAACGATCTGGCCTTCCCCCTGGCGCTCATCGCCAATGAGCTGCTGACCAACGCCGTGAAGTATGCGGCTGGGCCGGAGGCGGCCGTATCCCTGGACTTTGTGCGCTCAGAGGGGGAGGCGGTGCTGACGGTGCGGGACAATGGTCCGGGATTTGCACCGGCCGCGTCTGGACCAACCTCATCTGGCCTCGGACTCGTCCGCGGCCTCTGCCGCCAGATCGGCGGTCATCTGGCTATCAAGTCCGACGGCGGAGCCGTGGCCGTCGTCTCGTTTCCGCTTTCCGAGGCAAGCCATGCCGCAGTTTAACCAGTATCGTTTCCAGGCGCGCGGCGGAGGTGACGGCCCGCGGGGCCTCGCCCAGGGAGACGACCGCCCGGAGGCTGATTTTCCCCTGGGGCGACGGGTCCTGATCACCGAGGACAACTGGCTGGTGGCGGCTGAATGGCGCGCGGCGCTGGAAGATGCGGGCTATGAAGTGGTCGGCATTGCAGCCTCGGCCGACGAGGCCCTTGAGCTGTGTCGCGAGGAGTCCCCCGATCTGATTCTGATGGACATCCGCCTGCTGGGCGACCGGGATGGGATCGAGGCGGCCCAGGAAGCGCGCAGCCTCTACGAAATCCCCTCGGTCTTTATCAGCGCCCATGACGACAGCGACGTCCGCCAACGGGCCGCTGAAGCCCGCCCTCTGGGCTGGATCACCAAGCCGGTGCTGGCGTCCCGGATTCCTGAGCTGCTGGTGCAGCTCGCCCGGCCCCTGAACTGAGGCCGGACGTTCCGCCCCAAGCCGGGCGACCTCAGAAGGGAATGTTGTCTTCCGGCAAGGGACGACTGGCGTCGAATTCATCCCGCGGCTGCGGATGGCTGGGCGGCGGCGGCAGGGGCGGCGGTTCGGCGCGGACAGCGGCGTCGCCGAACTCTGAGGCCAGGCCCTGATAGAAGCCGTTGCGAGGATCTTCGTCGAACATCGGTTCCGGATCGGGCAGCAGCCAGTCGAAGTCGCGGACTTCCAGGTCCTTATGGGCCTCGATCATCAGCCGTCGCCAGATCTGGGCTGGGATGGCCCCCCCGGTCACCCGGTTCATCGGCGTGTCGTCGTCATTGCCCACCCAGACGCCGGTGACATACTCGGGCGTGAAGCCCACAAACCAGGCGTCGCGCCAGTTCTGGCTGGTGCCAGTCTTGCCCGCCGCGGGCCAGTCGAACGCCGCCCGGGCCCCAGTGCCGCCGGGACCGAGCACCTTGGTCATCATCTTGACCATGATGCTGGCGTGGCTGATGTCGAGAGCCGGCAGGGGCCCTGACGGGACCCTGGAAAACACCTCCTGGCCATCGACGGTGCGGATCTCCTCGACGATGGAGGGGGTCAGGCGACCGCCGGCCTGCTGGAACACCTGGAAGGCGCTGGTCAGCTCCAGGAGGTTCACCTCATAGGCGCCCAGGGTCACCGACAGGTCGGGGTTGCGCGGGATGGAGGTCAGGCCAAAGCGTTGGGCGATATCCCCCAGGGCCGGACCACCGGCCTCGGCGCCGAGCTTGACCGCCACGGTGTTGATGGAGCGCGACAGGGCCGTCTCCACCGTCACCGGCCCACGATAGCCGCCCCCGTAGTTGCCCGGGCGCCAATCGCCAAACCGCACCGGCCCATCGACGCGCACGTCGGACGGCAGCACGCCCTTCTCTACGGCCGCAGCATAGACGAAGGGCTTGAAGGTCGAGCCGGGCTGACGCTGGGCCTGGGTCGCCCGGTTGAAGACGCTGCGGGCATAGTCCACCCCGCCCACCATGGCTCGCACCGAGCCGTCAGGCCCCAGGGTCACCAGGGCGGCCTGTTCGGCCCCGGCGGCGACGCCGTCGCTGGCCATCACCTGGTTGAGGATTTCAGCGGCCTGATCCTGCAAGACCGGGTCGATCGACAGTCTGACCAGCAGGTCGGGCGAATTGGGTCCGATCCGGCTCAGAACCTCGGTCGTGGCGTGATCGAGCAGATAACCGTAAGGGCCGTCGGTGGAGGTGGCGGTCGGGGCCAGAGCCGGGGTCTGCCCCTGGGCGACCACCATCTCCTCGCGGGTGATCCAGCCGGTGTCGTGCATCCGCTGCAGCACCCAGCGGGAACGCGCCAGGGCCGCGGGCATGTCGTTGGTGAGGGCCAGACGCGAAGGCGCCTTGGGCAGGGCCGCCAGCAGGGCCGATTCGGCCAGGGTCAGCTGGCTGGCCGGCTTGCCGAAATAGGTCCGAGCCGCCCCATCCACGCCAAAGGTGTTGGCCCCGAAGAAAATGCGGTTGAGGTAGAGTTCCAGCACCTCGTCCTTGGTGAGCATCCGCTCCAGCCGCCAGGCCAGCGCGGCCTCCTGCAGCTTGCGCTCAAAGGTCTGGTCGGGGGTGAGGAACAGGCTCTTGGCGATCTGTTGCGACAGGGTCGATCCGCCCTGGACCACCCGACCGGCGCGCCAGTTGACATAGGTGGCCCGGGCGATGGCCTGCAGATCGATCGGGCCGTGCTGGTAGAAGCGGTGGTCCTCGGCGGCCATGAAGGCCAGCGGGACGTGGGCCGGCAGATCGGTCAGCCGCACCCGGTCGCCGTAGCGCGGCCCGCGCGACGCGATGAGCTCGCCATTGCGGTCGAAGAACTTGATGCCGGGGGCGCGGTTGAACGCATAGAGCTGGGCCCGGGGCGGCAGCTCGGGAATATCCTGCAGGAAACGCTGCTGCAGATAGACGCCGCCGCCGATGACCGCGGCGACGAAGAGCAGGGCGAGCACCGCCAGGGTTTTCCACACCCAGCCCCAACGCCGCCGCCGCTTGGGCTCCCGTGAGAGGACAAACGGGCCGCCGGGGCCTTCGCCGTCCCCGCCCCCTGATCCTGTCCCTGAACTGGAGGGCGGCGGGACCGGCGGCGGCAGGGGCCGACGGCCAAAACCATCCTCGTCCGCAGGCGGCCGCGAGGCCGCCGGCTTATCGGCGTCCTGGGACGTGGCCTCAGCCACGCGCGGCGGCGACGGACGCGGCTTGCGCGGCCGTCCCGGCTCGTCGTCCGGGAATTGATAGGGGTCCAGGGTCCAGTCGTTCACTTCTGCCGGGGGGTTCTGGGCGGGCGAGGGGCGTCGGAGTGTTTGGCGGTGACGGCGCTTTGGGTTTAGGACGGTCCCGTGAGCAGGCACAAACCCTTTTGGCGCGCCAAGTCCCTCGAACAGATGACGGCTCAGGAGTGGGAGAGCCTATGTGATGGCTGCGGCCTTTGCTGTCTGGTTCGCTTCGAGGACGAGGACAGCGGCCAGGTTATCCCCACCCGCGTGCATTGTCGGCTGTTCGATCCGGAGACCTGCGCCTGTTCCAACTATGCGGAACGGAGAAAGCACGTGCCCGACTGCATCAAGCTGACGCCGGGCAATATCGCCAAGCTGCCCTGGATGCCGCTCAGCTGCGCCTATCGGCGGCTGCACGAGGGCAAGGATCTGCCCGCCTGGCACCCGCTGGTCACCGGCGATCCAGAGAGCGTCCACGAGGCCGGGGTCTCGATCCGCGGCCAGACGCTCAACGAGGATGAACTGGCCGATCCCGAGGATGCCTGGTCCTACGCCGCCTGGGATCTGCTGGAGGACCGCAGCGGAGATTGATCCGCCGAGCGCCGAAGCCACATCGAGTGTGTCTAAATTGTCACATCGCCTCTTGCGTGACTTGGCGGCCTGCACAATCTAGAGCCCATAGAGATCACCGGACGACAGAAGAGGTTCATCCCCTTGGCGCGCGACCCCTATCAGGAACTGGGCGTTCCCCGCGGCGCAGGCGAGGACGAGATCCGCAAGGCCTTCCGCAACCTCGCCAAGAAGCATCACCCCGACGCCAATCCTGGGGACAAGGCCGCCGAGGAGCGCTTCAAGCGCGTCAGCGCGGCCTTCGACATTCTAGGCGATCCCGACAAGCGCAAGAAGTTCGACGCCGGTGAGATCGACGCCGACGGCCACGAGACCGCCCGCGGGTTCGGCGGCGGCTGGAGCCCGGGCGGTTTCGAGGGCGGCCGGCGGGGCCATAGCCGGGCCGAGACCTTTGACGGCGTCGATCTGGGCGACATCCTTGGGGAAATGTTTGGCGGTCGCGGCGGCGCGCGCGGTTCAGGCGCAGGGTTTGGCGGCGGGCCGGCCCGCGGCGCCGATGTCCGGGCCAAGCTCGAAATCGACCTGGAGGAGGCCATCGCCGGCGGCAAGAAGCGCATCGCCTTCTCCGACGGCCGCACCATCGACGTCACCATCCCCAAGGGGGCCGGCGAGGGCCAGACCCTGCGGCTCAAGGGCCAGGGATCGCCTGGGCGCGCGGGTCCGGGGGACGCCTTCATCGAACTGACCGTGCGGCCGCATCCGATCTTCCACCGGGAGGGCGACCGCCTGGTGATGGACCTGCCGGTCACGGTCTATGACGCCGTTCTTGGCGGCAAGGTCGAGGCCCCCACGCCCGAGGGCCCTGTGACCCTGACCGTACCCAAGGGCGCCAACGCCGGCGCCATGCTGCGTCTGAAAGGACGCGGCCTGCCGGATGCGGCGGGACAGCGGGGGGACCTCCTCGCCCGGCTGGTCATCACCCTGCCGGACAAGCCTGACGCCGAATTGACGGCCTTCGCCGAGACCTGGCGGGCCAAGCGGCCCTATCAGCCCAAGGCCGCCCCCCGCCGCGGCGCCTGAATCCATGGGCGCGGCCCCGGTGACAGCGGAGGTTCACGGCTTCATAAGCAGAACGTTCAGCCACGGTTCAGTCGTCCGGGCCTAGATCGGCATCCATGAAACACTTCGTGCTCATCGCCGCGCTGTTGACCCTCGGCGCCCCAGGGGTCGCCCAGGCCCAGTATGGGGCGGATCTGCGCTCGTCCTTCGGGGCGGGGCGGGGCGATCAGGACGACGCCCGCGCCGCGGTGCGGGCCGGCCGCCAGGCGCCCCTGTCGCAGGTGCTCTCGGCCATCGCCCAGCGCACGCCGGGCCGGCACCTGAACACGACCCAGGGGACCCATGGCGGTCGTCCGGCCTATTTCGTCCAGTGGCAGACCCCGGACGGCAAGGTCATCATCTTCATCGCCGACGCCGAGTCCGGATCGATCATCGGCCGCCAGGGCGGCTGATCAGACTAACGAGAGAGGCCACAGCCATGCGCATCCTGCTGGTGGAAGACGATCCGGATCTGGCGCGCCAGCTCAAGGGCGCCCTGGCCGACGCCGGCTACGCCGTCGATCACGCCCCAGATGGCGAGGAGGCCCAGTTCCTGGGCGAGACCGAGCCCTATGACGCGGTGATCCTCGATCTCGGCCTGCCCAAGGTGGACGGGGTCTCGGTGCTGGAGCGCTGGCGCCGCGGCGAGGTGGCCACGCCAGTGCTGATCCTGACCGCCCGGGGCGCCTGGAGCGAGAAGGTGGCGGGCTTCGACGCCGGCGCCGACGACTATCTGACCAAGCCCTTCCATACCGAGGAGCTGCTGGCCCGCCTGCGCGCCCTGCTGCGCCGTTCGGCCGGCCATGCTGCGCCCAATCTGACTTGCGGCGGCCTGCGGCTCGATCCTCGGGCGGCCCGAGCCTCGGTCAATGGGGAGCCCCTGCGGCTGACCTCGCTGGAGTATCGGCTGCTGCACTATCTGATGATGCATCAAGGCCGCGTGATCAGCCGCACCGAGCTGGTCGAGCACCTCTACGACCAGGACTTCGACCGCGACTCCAACACCATCGAGGTGTTCGTCGGCCGCATTCGAAAGAAGATCGGATCCGACCGGATCGAAACGGTCCGCGGGCTGGGGTATCGGCTGACCTGTCCGGCCGACGAAACCGAGCCGAGCGCCTCTTGAGCCGGGGCCTGTCCCGGCCGTGAAGCTGGCGGCCCTGCAGAGCGCCTCCCTCGTCCGCCGCCTGGTGATCCTGGCGGCCGGCTGGAGCCTGACGGTTCTGCTGATCTCGGCGGTGGTGTTGTCGCTGCTGTTCCAGCAGGCGGCCCTGCGACGGTTCGATCAGGGGCTGGCCGAGCTGATCGACAACCTGCTGGCTGGCGCCACCGTGGACGCGACGGGCCAGGTGCTGGCGCCCGCCCTGACCGACCTGCGCGCCCTGCGGGCCTATTCCGGTCGCTACTGGCAGGTGGTGGAGCCCCTGCCCAATGGTCAGTGGCGGATCATCGTCCGCTCCCGCTCCCTTTGGGACGCGGAACTGGCCGCGCCAGAGGACCTGGTCGCCCGGTTGGAGGCCGAACCCGGGCAGCCCGTGACCTATGAGACCGCAGGCCCCCTGGACCAGCCCCTGCGCGCCCGGGCCAGCCGCGCCACCCTGCCGGGGCGTGAGGCGCCGCTGATCTTCATGGCCGCCGAGGACCGCTCCCCCATCGACCGGGACGTACGAGGGTTCATCACCGCCACTGCGCTCGCCTTCCTTCTCCTGGGGATCGGGCTCGTCGGCGCGGTGGTGTTTCAGGTGCGGTTTGGTCTGCGCCCCCTGTTCGCCCTGCGCCGGGAGGTGGCCGCGGTCCGCCGCGGCAAGGCTGAGCGGATCGCCGGCGCCTATCCGGTGGAGCTGGAGCCCCTGGCCGAGGAGCTGAACGCCCTGGTCAGCCACAATCAGGAGGTCGTCGAGCGTCAGCGCACCCATGTGGGCAATCTGGCCCACGCCCTGAAGACGCCTCTGTCGGTCATGCTGACCGAGGCCCGTCAGACCTGGGGGCCTCTTTCTGACATCGTCGAACAGCAGGCCGAGGTGATGCGCCAGCAGGTCGACCACCATCTGCGCCGCGCCAGGGCCGCGGCCCGCACCCCCGGCCGAGGGGAACGCACCGATGTCGCCGAGGTCATCGACGAACTGGCCCGCACCTTGTCCCGCATCTTCCAGGACAAGGGCGTCGACATCGACTGGGACTGTGATGAGGACCTCGTCTTCCAGGGGGAGCGCCAGGATCTGCTGGAGATCGTCGGCAACGCCATGGAGAACGCCGCTCAGTGGTGCCGCGGCCGTGTGCGGGTGCGCGCGACGCCGCTCAGCGCCGAGCGCCTGCGGGTGACCATCGACGACGACGGCCCTGGTCTGCCGCCGGAACGACGGCCTGAGGTCCTGCGCCGCGGCGCCCGCCTGGATGAGAGCGCGCCGGGATCCGGGCTTGGCCTTTCCATCATCGACGAGCTGGCCAGGGCCTATGGGGGCGACCTGCGCCTGGACGCCGCCAAGCTGGGCGGCCTTTCCGTGGTGCTCGACCTTCCCCGGGCCGAGACCTGAGGTTCAGCTCAGCTCCGCAATCTCGCGCTCGAGATTTGCGCGGGCCTGCTCCTCCAGCCGCGCTCGGTAGCCTGGGTCGGGATAGAGCGGCTGAGCCTCAAGCATCCGCTTGAGCACCCCCGCCCGGCCTGGACGAAAGAAGGCGTCGGGAACGTGGGCGTACTCCTCCCGGATGGCGCGGGCATAGGAGTCATAGGCCTCTGGCGGCCGGCCAAGGATAGCCAGGTCGATCGACACCAGCAGCGCGCCATCGGGATCATCCTCCCCCACCTGATGGCCGGCGGTCAGGGCGATCAGTCGGGCGACTTCGGCGCAGGTCTCCGGTGACTCGCCCAGGGCGGCCAGGTCGCGCTGCGCCAGGTCCGCGCTGGCGGCCTCATTGTCGTTGCGGGTGGGGTCATAGACGACGTCGTGCCACCAGATTGCGTAGGCCAGTCGCAGTCGCGTCTCATCGGCCAGTCCAGAAACAGCCGCCAGATCCTGAAGGCAGTCAGCGATGTGCTGCAGCCCGTGATAGCGCCGCTGCGGCTCCTGATAGGCGGCCCGCAGCCGCGCCTTGGTGGCGCCGGCCGGCCCATCGGTCGGGGTCGGCGGAATGGGCCTCAGCCAGAAGGCGCAGGCCTGACGGCGATCCATGGGCGTTTTCCTCCGTGCGGCGACAAAGATTTCACAGGCTGATGACGCCGTCACCTCGCCCGCCCTTACAGGGTTAAGGGAAGCCTTAACCGGGCAGGGGACAGTATGGGCCCGCGCAAGCGTGCGGCGTCGAGGGGATCGAATGGGCGGACTGCCCGAACAGAAGCTGACCATCCTGCGTCAGATGGTCGAGTCCGCACCCGATCGGGTGGTCGGCGATCTGCGCGGCGCCCTGTCCGGGGCTGGCGGCGATTCGGGTCTGGTCGACGTCCGGATGCTGGTCGAGACCGAGGCGCGCGACCGCCAGCTGCGCAACGCCGTCCTGCACCCCCTGGCGCCGCTCTGCATCGGCGACGGCCGCACCGACCGGCTGACCTTTCCGGCCCGGGCCTTCGCCCTGGTCTGGCGCGGCCTGCGCGATCAGGCGACCCATGAGGTCGGCCGCGCTGCGGCGCTGTTCGAGGAATTCCAGGCCGACCAGAGCTCGCCCGAGCCCTTCGACATTCTCGCCCGACGCGCCGCCCGCGGGGTGCGCGAGCGCAACCATCCCAAATTCGCCGCCGCCGCCGATCTGGCCGACGCCGCCCGACCTGACGGAGCGCAGCTTCTGGCCGAATGCCTGCAGATGGTTCCTGTGGTCCGGGCCGCCGTAGGGCGTCTGCCCAGCTGGATCCAGCGGGTCACCGACGAGGACGCGGCCCTGGCGCGTATCGCCTACAAGGACTCCGTCGCCATCGCCGAAGACGCCGGGCCGCGCTTCTTCGAAATGCTGGCCGCCCACCTCACACATCCCTGGATGGTGCTGCGCCTGATCAGCGCGGTGATGGACAAACCGCCGGAAACCTATCTGGCGGGGTCAGAACTCGCCGATTTCGGCCTGCGGGTGCTGGACGGAATCGACGAGGGCCTGACCGAAATCGAGGAATTCGACTCCAGTGGCGGCATGGCCGCCGTCAGGGCCGCCGCCCAGGCCATCGATCGGGTCACGGCGCAGATCGCCGAGATCGAGGGGAATGTGGAACTGAGCCGCCAGGGCGCATGGGGCTCACGGTTGGCCAAGCAGAAGGCCGCCCTGGCCCGTCAGGTGGAGAGCCGGCTTCGAGAGATCGACAAGGCGGTGTCCCTGACTCTGCCGATCACCCAGGTGTGGATCGGACGGGTGTCCAAGGACGCCGCCCGGCTGACCGTGGGGCCCGACCCCGCCGCCCTGCAGAGGGCCAAGACCCTGGTGGCCTTTGCGCAGGAAATCCGCGGCTCGGCCAACTATGGCGGGTTCGCTGCGGCGCGCACCAAGGTCATGGAGGCCCTGGAGGCGCATCTCGACCTCTTCGCCGAAGACGCCCTTGATCATCTCAAGCAGGGTGACGCGCCTGATCCCGAAATCGCCCGCGCCCTGATGGCCGCCGCCATCGAGCTGGTCGGTCTGGCCCGGGACCGCCAGGCGGCCGACATCCTGCGTCGCAGGCTCGCCGCCGTCTGATCCGCGATCTGGCGTCGCGGGCGCCGTTGGGCTCTCGCGCGGGGCGGGGCTTTGAGGTAAACGCCCGCCCATGATCGTCTTCTGGATTGCGGTTGGGGTGATGTCCGCCGCCGTAGCGGGTTTCATCCTGCGCCGCGCCGCCCGCGCGGCCGCCGCCGGGGGCGACGCTGATTCCACCCTGCCGCTCTATCAGCGCCAGCTTTCCGAGATCGAGGATCTCGCCGACCGCGGTCTGATCGCCGCCGACGAGCGCCGCAGCGCCCACGCCGAGGCCGCGCGCCGGCTGCTGTCGGCCGCCGAATCCGCCGGGCCCGCCTGGACCGTGTCGGCGACCTCCCGCCCCGTTCTGGTGGGATTGGCGGTCATTGGCCCTGTGGCGGCGCTTGGCCTCTATCTGGGCTTTGGCTCGCCCGGTTACGGCGATCAGCCCTATGCGCAGCGTCTGGATCAGTGGCGCGCGGCGCCGCCAACCCAGCTGGATGCGCCGCGGATGGCCGCCGTCCTGCGTTCAGTCACCGCCGAGCGTCCCGCCAACCCTGAACCCTACCGCTTCCTCGCCATCGCAGAGATGGCCTCAGGCGACGCCCCGGCCGCCGCCCGCGCCCTGCGTGAGGCCCTGCGCCTGGCCCCCGAGCGGGCCGACCTGTGGGAATCCCTTGGCGAGGCCCTGATGATGGCCGCCGAGGGTGAGGTTACGCCGCAGGCCGCCGCAGCCTTCCAGCGCGCCCTGGAGCGGGATCCGAAGGCCGCCACCGCCCGCTTCCATCTGGCCCGGGGCCAGATCGAGGCTGGGGAGATCGAGGCGGGTCTGGCGCAATGGCGCGCCCTATTGGCCGATCTTCCCGCCGCCGACCCCCGCCGGGCGGTCCTGCAGGCGGCCATTACTGACGTCGCCGCCGGACCACGACAGCCCGCCCCGCCGGCTGACCCTGCGATCGGCGCCCCCGAGATCGCGGCCATGGTCGAGGGCCTTGCCGCGCGCCTGGCCGCCGACCCCGATGACGCCCAAGGCTGGGTGCGTCTGGTCAGGTCCTATGCCGTGATGGGCGACGCCGCCCGCCGGGACGCAGCCTTGACCCAGGCCAAGGCGCGCTACGCCGATAACCCCCAGATACTGCGTGAACTCGCCCAGGCGGCGGCTGCGGAGCCCATGCGATGACCGGTTGGTTGCCCAAATCCCGTAAGGCGCGGCGTCGACTGGTGGTCCTGTCGGCGGTGGCGCCGGTTCTGGCGCTGGCCGTGGGCCTGACCCTCTGGGGCCTGTCGGATTCCATCTCCTACTTCTACACCCCGGCCCAGGCGGCCGAGACGAAGCCCGAGCCTGGCCGGACCATACAGCTGGGCGGGCTGGTCCAGGGGGGCAGCGTGGTCAAGCACCCTGACGGCCGACTGGAGTTTGTTGTCGCCGACCAGATCACCGCCGCGCCCGTGGTGTTCCAGGGCGATCCGCCGGACCTGTTTCGGGAGGGCCAGGGGGTGGTGGCCACCGGCGCCTTCCGCGAGGACGGCGTCTTCGAGGCCCGTCGCCTGCTGGCCAAACACGACGAAACCTACATGCCCCGCGACCTTCAGAACGCGTTGAAGGAACAGGGCGAGTGGCGCGGCGACGGCGCTCCGCGCGAACCGGACGCCGCGGCGCCGGCGCCCTATGGCGGGGCCGCCGGCAGATGATCGTCGAGATCGGCGCCTTTGCGCTCATCCTGTCTCTGATCCTGTCGGTGCTGCAGACCGGCGCCTCAGCCCTGGCGCGGGTCCGTCGCGCGCCGGTCCTGGCGGCGGTGGGGGAGGGGGCGGCCATCGCGGCCTTCTTCGCCCTGGCGGTCTCTTTCGCCGCCCTGATCTACGCCTTCGTGGTGTCCGATTTCAGCGTCGCCAATGTGGCCACCAACTCCCACAGCGCCAAGCCGCTGCTCTATCGGGTCGGCGGCGCCTGGGGCAGCCACGAGGGCTCCATGCTCATGTGGTGCCTGGCCCTGACCGGCTTCGGCGCCCTGCTGGCCGGCTATGGGCGCGGGCTCTCGGCTGGACTCAAGGCGGTGGCGGTGGCGACCCAGGGCTCCCTGGGGATCGCCTTCCTGGCCTATACGGTGTTCGCCTCCAATCCGTTCTGGCGGTTGACCGATCCGCCGGTGGAGGGACGCTCGCTCAATCCCCTGCTGCAGGACCCCGCCCTGATCCTGCACCCCCCCTTCCTCTATGTGGGCTATGTGGGCCTGTCGGTGGTCTTCTCCCTGGCCATCGCCGCCCTGGTCGAAGGCCGGGCCGACGCCGCCTGGGCCCGCTGGGTGCGCCCCTGGACCCTGGCCGCCTGGAGCGCGCTCACCGTCGGCATCACGCTGGGCGCCTTCTGGGCCTATTACGAGCTCGGCTGGGGCGGCTGGTGGTTCTGGGATCCGGTGGAGAACGCCAGCTTCATGCCCTGGCTGATCGCCACGGCCCTGCTGCACTCGGCCGTCGTCACCGAGCGGCGCGGCGCCCTGCCGGGCTGGACCATCTTCCTGGCGCTCGGCGGCTACACTTTCTCAATGCTCGGCGCCTTCCTGGTGCGCTCAGGGGTGCTGACCTCGGTGCACGCCTTCGCCGTCGATCCCACCCGGGGCGTGCTGTTGCTGACGATCCTCGGCGTCACCGCAGGGCTCGGCTTCGCCCTGTTCGCCTGGCGGGCGCCGGCCATGGCGCGGGGCGGCCTGTTCGCCCCCATCAGCCGCGAGAGCGCACTGGTCCTGAACAACATCCTGCTGGCGGCGGCCACAGCCACCGTCCTTCTGGGCACCCTCTATCCCCTGATCCGCGAAGCCATCGCCGGCGAGGCGATCTCGGTGGGGCCGCCCTATTTCAATCTCACCTTCACGCCGCTGATGTTCATCCTGCTGCTGCTGCTGCCGGCCGGGCCGTTGCTGGCCTGGAAGCGGGCCGACGCCGGCGTGGCCCTGCAGCGGCTGTGGATCGCCGCCCTGCTGGCGGCGGTGGCCGCCGTGGCGACCCTGGCGCTGGCCCAGCCCCGCAGCCTGTTCGGCGCCGCGGGCCTGGCGCTCGGGGTCTGGCTGATTGTCGGATCGGCCACCGAGGTCGCCGAGCGTATCCGCCTGTTCCGCGCCCCCCGCGGCGAGGTGCTTCGCCGCCTCGGCGGCCTGCCTCGGGGGACGTGGGGCATGACGCTCGCCCATGCGGGTCTCGGGATCTTTGTTCTCGGCGCCGTCTTCGAGACCACCTGGAAGGCCGAGACCTCCGAAGTCCTGGCCATCGGCCAGCGTCTTGAGGTGGCTGGCTATGTGGTGGCGCTTGAGGATGTGGCGCCGGTTCAGGGCCCCAACTATGAGGCTGAACAGGCCACCCTGCGCGCCTTCGCCCCTGACGGAACCCTGGCCTGCATGGCCCGTCCGGAGCGGCGACTCTATTCCGCGGGCGGTCAGACCACATCGGAGGTCGCCATCTGCACCCGCGGTCTCAGCCACCTCTATATGGTCCTGGGCGAGCGCCGGGTCGGCGCCGACGGCGGACCGGTGTGGCTGGTGACCGGCTATTGGAACCCCTGGGCCCTGCTGATCTTCCTGGGGCCAGGCCTGATGGCCCTGGGCGGGGTGGTGTCGCTCTCGGACCGACGGCTGCGGCTGGCGGCCGGGCGTCGAGCGGCCCAGCCGGCCGCCCCGGAGCGCGCGCCTGAGCCTGCAGGAGAACCGGCGTGAACGGGCTGGGCCGCTGGCTGGTGGTGGCCTGCGCCGTGCTCTGCCTGGGGGCGGCCTCCGACCCCAGCGAGCGCCTGGCCGACCCCGCCCAGGAGGCCCGGGCGCGGGCCCTGTTCAAGGAGGTTCGCTGCCTGGTCTGCCAGAACGAGTCCATCGACGCCTCCAACGCCGAGCTGGCTCAGGATCTCAGGGCCATCGTCCGCCAGGAGGTGGCCCAGGGCCGCAGCGATGTCGAGGTGCGCCGGTTCCTCACTGATCGGTACGGGGAGTACGTGCTGCTCAAGCCCAGGTTCAGCTGGGCCAACGCGGCCCTCTGGCTGGCGCCGCTGCTGGTGGTGCTGGCCGGGGCGGGTCTTTTGATCAGCCGCCTACGCACGCCGCCGGCCGAGGCCGAACTCACCCAGGCGGAGATTTCCGCCCTGTCGCGCCTGGCCGATGATCGCCCCGAAGACCGCGGTTCGGCCTCATAGCCGCCGCGAACTCCCTCTATTGCTTGCCAATTGGTAAGTTGAGATCGGTTGCGCATCGGCGCATCCATCCTAGCTAGAGGAAGGCGGGGGTGTGCTATGTCCCCAAGAGCCCGCAAGGAATCGAAGGCCCATGACCTCCAAGAAGACCGGATATCTGCTCGGCGCCGTCGCCGGAATTGGTGTCGCCGCCGCCGCCCTGGCGGCCACTGATGTCGGCCTGACCCTGGCTGAAAAGTCCGGGCCGTCCATGCCCGTCATTCGCGCCTCCACCGCGCCGGTCTTCGCCCCGCCTCCGGGCGCGCCCCTGTCCTTCGCCGACATCTTCGAGCAGGTCTCGCCGGCCGTGGTCTCGGTGAACGTGACCTCGCGGGCCGACGCCAGCGTCCTGCGCCAGATCCCCGGCTTCGAAGGCCTGCCCTTCGGCATCATTCCTCGCGCCCCGGGCGGCGGCGAGGACGGCGAGGAGGAGCAGCAGGGCCCGACCCAGATGTCGGCCGGCTCGGGCTTCTTTATCTCGGCGGACGGCTACATCGTCACCAACAACCACGT
>DEWY01000004.1:228485-299761 GCA_002363865.1 Caulobacteraceae bacterium UBA3198 | reverse complement strand
TCCGAATTTCCGGCGCCACCTCATTACCCTTGCTGAGCAGGGGCGGTGGCCACGCCAGGACGTCAATCTCGCTGCCCAACTGCTAGAGAATGAACAGGTTATTGGATCGGTTAGGCTGGGGCTGGACGGGCAAGACGGCGCCGACCTCGGTTACGTCTTCGGAAGTTCGTGGTGGGGCGTCGGTTACGGCTACGAGGCGGCGTCAGCCGTTCTAGCAGTCGCGTTTGAGACGCTGGAGCTACATAGGGTCTGGGCGAACTGCGATGCCCGAAACGCCGCCTCGGTCAGGCTTCTGGAGAAACTCGGAATGCGCCAGGAGGGCGCGATGCTCAAGGACCGCAAGGTGAGGGATGGTTGGCGCGACACCCACCTGTTTGCCCTGCTGGCTGACGAATGGCGGGGCTGACCAGTAAGGTGGTCGGCAACGGCTCGGCCTAGGCCGGCAACTCGGCAAGCGGGCAGGCAGATAGCTCAACAGGCGGCGCCCCCTGACGCGATCTTTCCCTCTCAAGGGCAGTGGGCTGGCCAAGCGCCCATCTACGTGAGCCCGCGATCTATGGCCTGCGAGATCTGAAGCGCTAACGCCTCGGCCTCTCCATCATCGAACGTTAGGACGCCGGCACGTTCTGCGTCGACCGCGGCGAACTGCTGCTGTTCGGGCGGCACTCCTGGCGGAAGAGGTGCGACGTGCCAATGGACGTGCGCGTTTCCGGCCTGGCTACCCAATGACATGATGCAGATGCGCTCAGGTTGAAGAACTGCGCGAACGGCTTCTGCAACCGCGTAGACGACGGTTTGCAATTGAACGTATTCACCCAGCGAGAATTCGCCCGTAACCTCCGTACGGCGAGCCTTTGGGCAGACCAGAACATATCCGGCGAGGGGTGGGTACTTGTTCAGGAACGCAATCGCAAACTCATCCTCGTAGACGACATGATGGGCGAACGCCGAGTCGCCGGAGACCAAGCCGCAGACGAAGCACTGCCGTTCCCGGACGAGCTTTCCATAACCGTCGATGTCGAAGGGGCGGCGTCGGACCATCTAATCACTGCTGACGGCATGTGCGTCTCCTCGACTGGACATCATAAGCTTGTCCGCGTGCTCGAGTGGCCGGATATCGGCCCCGAGGTAAGGTCCGCAACTGGCGCATGGCTGACGGAATGCAGCCATGGATATTGCTGGCGGCTGCTACTGTGGCCCTACGGCGCGACCACGCTTGAACGGCGGTCTCGCTCACCCACCACAGAACTGCCGAACAGATTGAATTGAAAGGACGGCGACATGGCTCTGCTCGACGAGTTCAAGGCTGACCAACTCGCGGCACGTAAGTCGAACGACCGTCTGAAGGCTGACCTGCTCACCACACTGATCGGCGAAGCTACGCAGATCACGACCGAAGAGTTCAAACGTGGCGTGACGGAAATCACTGATGAAAAGGTCGCGGCAACCGTCGCGAAGTTCCTAAAGAATACGAAACTGACCCTGGAGAACCTCGCGAGCGAGCGCGCGCGCCTGATCGAGGCCGGTGGCGATACATCTAAGGTCGACCAGCGCACCAAGGCCGCTGAAACCGAGCTGGCGATCCTGTCCTCGTATGGCCCGAAGCAGATGACGGAATCGGAACTGCGCCAGGCCATCGACGATTTCCGAGCCGCAAACCCCGACGCCAACGTCGGGACCATCATGGCCCACCTGAAGACGAACTTCGGCGGCCAGTATGACGGCAAGGCAGCCAGCGCGCTGGCCCGGGGTTAAATGAAGGGCGCCCCCGCCGTCAGGAGCTAAGCCCTCCCGTCGTCCGCGCCCTACAGCGTCTGTTCGACCCGGGTGACCTCGGGCACATAGTGCTTGAGCATGTTCTCGACCCCGGACTTCAGGGTCGCGGTGGAGGACGGGCAGCCGGCGCAGGCGCCCTTCATGTGCAGCCAGACCACGCCGGTGTCGGCCTCGAAGCGCGAGAAGATGATGTCGCCGCCGTCCTGGGCCACGGCCGGCCGGATGCGGCTGTCCAGCAGCTCCTTGATCTCGGTGACGATCTGGGCGACCTCGCCCTCATAGACCTCTTCCACATCCCCGCCCTGGGCGGCGGCCTCTCCGGTGAACAGGGGCCGGCCGGAGGTGAAGTGGTCCATGATGGCCGCCAGGATCGGCGCCTTCAGGTGCGGCCAGGCCGAATGGGGATCCTTGCCCACGGTGACGAAGTCGGGGCCGAAGAACACCCGTTGAACGCCCTCAATGTCGAACAGGTCGGCGGCCAGGGGCGAGCCCTGGGCGGCCTCCATGTCGCGGAAATCATGGCTTCCCTCGCCGGCCACTTCGCGGCCGGGCAGGAACTTCAGAACCTCGGGGTTGGGCGTGGTTTCGGTCTGGATGAACATGGCTCAGATGTGGCCTCTGCGGGGCGGCGACGCAAGACCCCTGGCGCAGCTCAGGTATGGCGGTCGCGCGACCCCTGTCTCAATGTCCGTCACCCTCGGGCTTGACCCGAGGGTCCATGCTCGCCGGCCGGCCGAGGTGTTCATGGATGGTCGGATCAAGTCCGACCATGACGGGAAAGAGTGACGAGGGAGACGGAAAGCTCCCCCTCAGGCCAGGTCGGCGATCTCTTCGTCGGTCAGTTCGCCTGGCACCACGGTGACCGGCAGGTTGCGGCCGCCCCAGCGGATGCCTTCCTTGGCGATGGACGACACCAGGGGGCCAGGCCCCCGACCATGGGGCGCGGCGCCCAGGACCAGGATCTTGATGTCCGGATCCTCGGCGATGACGCTGCGCAGGGCCTGACGGGCGCTCTCGGCGTTGACGATGATGAATTCCGGCGCCGCCCCGGTCTCGGCGATGACGAACTCGGCCATCTTCTGCAGGAAGGCCTCGGCCTCGGCTCTCGCCTGGCGCTCGATCTCCTCGCGGACCCCGGACCAGTGCTCGAACACGGCGGGCTCGATCACCCGCAGCATGGCCAGATGGCCGCCGGTGGAGCGGGCGCGGCGGCAGGCGAACCGCAGGGCGGTCTGGAATTCCGGCGTGTCGTCGGCGATGACGAGGAACTTGCGCTGACTCATGGGCCGACGTTGGCCCGGCGGCGGGTTTTGGGCAAGGGGGGGCCCAGACGCACCATCTGACGCACCATCTGACGCCCCATCAGGCGCCCCAGAATCCCACCTTGGTCCGCACCTCCGCCAGGGTCGGCGCGGCCGCGGCCCGTGCCCGCTCGGCGCCCTTGGCCAGCACCGCGTCGATCTGGGCCGGGTCGGCCATCAGCCGGCGCATCTCCGTCCCCACAGGCCCCAGCCTGGCCACAGCGAGGTCGGCCAGCTTCGGCTTGAAGGCGCCGAAACCCTGACCAGCGAACTCGCTCAGCACCTCCGCGGCGGTCCGGCCGTCCAGGGCCGCATAGATGCCCAGCAGGTTCTCCGCCTCGGGCCGGCCCTTCAGCTCGTCCAGGGTTTCCGGCAGCGGTTCGGGGTCGGTCCTGGCCTTGCGGACCTTCTGGGCGATGGCGTCCTCGTCATCGAGCAGGTTCAGCCGAGAATTGTCCGAGGGATCGGACTTGGACATCTTCGCGCTCCCGTCACGCAGGGACATGATCCGCGAGCCGGGTCCCTGGGTCAGGGCCTCTGGCAGGGGGAAGAAGTCCGGCGCGTCGAAGTCGTGGTTGAACTTGGCCGCAATGTCGCGGGTCAGCTCCAGGTGCTGGCGCTGGTCGTCGCCCACCGGCACGTGGGTGGCCTTGTAGAGCAGGATGTCGGCGGCCTGCAGCACGGGATAGGTGTAGAGGCCGACGCTGGCGCGCTCCTTGTGCTTGCCCGACTTCTCCTTGAACTGGGTCATCCGGTCGAGCCAGCCGACCCGGGCCACGCAGTTGAAGATCCAGCCGAGCTCGGCATGGGCCGGCACGGCCGACTGCGGGAAGATGGTCGCCTTGTCGGGGTCGAGGCCCGAGGCCAGATAGGCCGCGGTGATCTCGCGCACCTGGTTCGCCAGCAGGGCCGGGTCCTGCCAGACGGTGATGGCGTGCAGGTCGGCGACGAAGATGAAGGTGTCCATCTCGTGCTGCAGGCGGGCGAACTTCACGAGCGCGCCCAGATAGTTGCCCAGATGCAGGGCGCCGGACGGCTGGACGCCGGAGAGCACGCGCTGGGGGCCGCTATAGGCGGGGGGGACTTGATCGGTCATGGGACTCTAAGGCTTCGACTTTGAGCGGTGTTTCAGGCCGCGCCCGCAGGCGCGCAGAGGCTTGCCGCCCCTAGCATGGGGCGTTCAGGACGCGCGGCGCCATCGCCAGGAGTTCCGAGCCGGAAAAGCCATGCCGTTGCGCATAGTCGGGCCAGCGCCCGCTGGCAAGCCTGGAAGCCCGCGCGCTAAAGCCGGGCGGCCCGTTCCTGCCCGCGCCGCCTCCTCCCCCGTCACCCTCGGGCTTGACCCGAGGGTCCATGAACACCTGGGTCGATCGGTGTTCATGGATGGTCGGGTCAAGCCCGACCATGACGGAGAGAAGACCGAGGGAAGAAGGAAACGGCGAGCGGGGCCGTCGGCCAACCTAGCCTAGGTCCGCCGGCGCGGCGGGCCTTCCGCCGCGGCGGGTCAGGGCGGCTCGCAACTCGGCGCGGGTCACGCCGCCGAAGACGAAGACCAGCAGGCCATAGAGGGCCATGCCGGCCACCGACAGGGCCAGGACGCCGATCTCCTTGGCGCCCAGGACCGGCAGGCCCAAGGCCGCGATCGGCGCCTCGACGGCCGCGCGATGGAAGGCGGCGAAGGCCAGGGCCGCGCCCATGACCAGGCTGGCCAGGGCCACCCGGATGATCTTGGAGATCACCTTCGGCGAGGGCCGGTAGTCGCCCCGGCGCCACAGGGCCACCAGCATCTGAATGACGGCGATCCAGGCCGCCAGGCTGGTGGCCATGGCGATCCCCGACACGCCCACCACGAAGAACAGGGCCACCCCGGCCACGATGTTCACCGCCACCGAGATCAGGGCGAAGCGCATGGGGGTGCGGGTGTCGTCGCGGGCGAAGAAGGCCGGCTGCAGGATGCGCTGCAGGACGAAGGCCGGCGTCCCCCAGCCATAGTGGAACAGCAGGGCGCCGGCGGCGGCCGCGTCGGCGAAGACGAAGGCGCCGCGGGTGAACAGGCCGTCGATCAGATAGACCGGCATGGCCATCAAGGCCGCGGCCGCCGGCAGGCTGAGCGCCAGACCGAAGACCAGACCCTGGTCCATCACCAGCTTGGCGTCGGCGGCGTCGCCCCGGCGCAGGGACTGGGACAGCCGCGGCAGGAGGGCCACGCCGATGGCCACGCCCACCAGACTCATGGGCAGCTGGTAGAGGCGGTCGGCGACGTTCAGCCAGACTCGGGCGCCGGCCACCTGGGAGGCCAGGATGCCGGAGACGAAGATGTTGATCTGGGTGGCGCTGTTGGCGATGGCCGCAGGGATGGCGCGGCGCACCAGCGCCCTCATGTCCGGCGTGAGCCTGGGGCGCACGAACCGCACCCGGGCGCCGGCCTTGCGGGCGGCCCAGACGACCAGGGCCGCCTGGCCGACGCCGGCCACCACCACGCCGACCGAGGCGGCGTAGGCCGCGGTGATCGCCTCCCCCTGCGGCCAGACCACCGCCAGCATGACCACGTTCAGTATGGTCGGATAGAAGCCTGAGACGATGAACCGGCCATGGGCGTTGAGGATCCCTGAGAACAGGGCTGCGATCGCCATGCAGGGCAGGTAGGGCATGGTGATCTGGGTCAGGATCACCGCCAGCCGGAACTTGTCGGGCTCGTCCACATAGCCGGGATTGATGACGTACATCAGCCACGGCATGGCGGCCTGGGCCGCCAGGGTCAGGGCCACGGTGACCACCGCCAGGCCAGCGGCCGCATCGGCGGCGTACTGGTTGGCGACCGCCTCGCCCTCGCCTTCCAGGCGCTTGGCGTAGCCGGGCACAAAGGCGGCGGCGAAGGCGCCCTCGGCGAAGATCCGTCGGAACAGGTTGGGGAAGGCCAGCGCCGTATAATAGGCGTCGGCGGCGATGGTCAGGCTGGCGCCCAGCTTGGCGGTGACCACCAGGTCCCGGGCCAGGCCCAGCACCCGGCTGAACAGGGTCAGGCCAGAGAAGATCATCGAGGAGCGCAGCATCCCGTTCCGGCGCGGCGCGGCGGCGGGGGGCGGCGGGGTGATGATGGGCTCGCTCGGTGTGCTCACCTTCCCGCCTCTGGAGCCTGGACGGCGCGGGGTCAAGGCGTCGTGTCGGCGGTCTCCTGCGCGCACAGCCAGCGGCTGCGATGGAAGTTGGCGATATTGTCCACCCAGCCGGTCACCTTGGGGCTGACCAGGGCCTTGTTGACCACGAACAGCACCGGGATCAGGGCGTCCTGCCCCAGCATCAGGGCCTCGGCCCGGGCCAGGATGGCGGCGCGGGCGGCGAGGTCCGGCTCGGCGGCGGCCTGGGCCAGCAGGGCGTCATAGGCGGGGCTGGCGTAGTCGCCGTAGTTCTGCGCCCCGGTCTGGGAGTGCAGCAGCTCCAGGAAGGTCAGGGGATCGTTGTAGTCGGCGTACCAGCTCATGGACCCCACCTCGAAGTCCCGCATGCGATAGGCGGCGAACGCGATCTGGCCCTCGTTCTGCGCCAGGGCGACCTCCACCCCCACCGCCTGCCAGTCAGCCTGGATGGCCTGCATCATCAAGGTGGTGTCGGGGGTGTTGCCGGTCTTGATCTCCACCTCCAGGGGGCGGTCCGGGCCATAGCCGGCCTGGGCCAGCAGATCCCGGGCCAGGGCCTGGCGATCCTCGAAGCTGAGGCCTGCGAAGCTGGTCTGGGGCCCGTCTTGCACATAGTTCGCCGTGCCGGGCGGCACGAAGGCGTAGGCCGGGACCTGGCCGGCGCGCAGCAGTTTGTCGGTGATGAAGTCGCGGTCGATGGCCGCTGAGAGGGCCTTGCGCACCCGCGGGTCGCGGAAGGCGGCCACGGTGCGGGTGTTGAAGGAGAGATAGGAGGTGGCCAGCGAGATATGGGTCCGGGCGTAGCCAGGCATGGTCTCGTTGATCTTCGAAAGCCGGTTGGACTGGAAGCCGGTGTTGATGTCCAGCTCGCCGGCCGCCACCCGCCGCTCGGCGGTCACCGCGTCCGGCGTCGGATAGTAGCGGATGGTGTCCACGCAGACCTCGTCCGCCTCCCAGAAGTGAGGATTCTTCTCGACCTCGATGTATTCGCCCAGCCGCCAGGAGACGAGCTGATAGGGGCCGCTGCTGACATAGTTCCCAGGCTGGACCCACTGGTCCCCCAGGCGCTCGACCACATGCTGCGGGACGGGGAAGAAGGACAGGTGCTTGAGCAGTTCCGGCAGATAGGGCGCCGGATGCTCCAGGGTCAGCTCCAGGGTGCGGGGGCCAAGGGCCCGCGCCCCCAGGGCCTCGGGCGGCGCGTCGCCAGCGTTAACCGCCGCGCCGTTCTTCAGCAAGAAGACGAGGTAGGCGTAGATCGAGGCGGTCTCGGGCTTCAGGATCCGGCGATAGGCGTAGACGAAGTCGTCGGCCGTGATCGGCGTCCCGTCCGACCATTTCGCCTCGCGCAGGTGGAAGGTCCAGACGAGACCGTCCGGCGTGGTCTCCCACCGCTCGGCCAGCGCCGGGATCGGGGTTCCGTCCGGGGCGTCGGTGGTCAGGCCGACATTGAGGTCGCCGATCACCTGGAACTCGTCCACCAGGTTGCTCTGCTGCGGATCCAGCGTCGCCGGCTCGGTATTGTTGCCGAATTCCAGGCAGGTCTCGCCCTCTGCGCAGGGGGGCCGGCTGGGCCCCTCCTGGCAGGCGGCGAGCGCCAGGGTGGCGAGCAGGGGCGCGATCAGGCGCAGGCGAAGCAGGGGCAAGGGCGAGCACTCCGGAACATCTGCGACCATAGGCGCATGGCCTCTCCGCCGTCATGGTCGGGCTTGACCCGACCATCCATGAACACCGGGCTGGCCTCAGTGTGCATGGACCCTCGGATCAGGTCCGAGGGCGACGGTGGAAGAGCGGTTCGCGCCCTAGACCGGGCTGAACACCGGCACGGGCGGTCCGTTCTCGGTGTCCTGGAACTTGACCTTCACCTTCTGGCCGATGGCGAGCTGGTCGAAGTCGCAGTCGACGAAGTTGGTCAGGACGGCGGGGCCTTCGTTCAGGGTCACATAGCCGATGGCGTAGGGGCCGGTCGGCGAGCGGCGCATGACCGAATAGGTGTAGATCACCCCTTCGCCGGGGCTCTCCTCCCACACCGTGTCGTCGGAGAAGCAGATCGGGCACAGGGCGCGGGGATACCAGTGGGCCTTGCCGCATCCGTTGCAGCGCTTGATCAGGAAGCGGCCTTCGGTCGCCGCGTCCCAGAAGGGCTTGGACTCGATGGTCACCGGCGGGGCCGGGATCTTGCGGGCCTGCGCCTCAGGGGCGGTTTTGGTGTCGCTCATAGGACCTACTCCCGTTCCATGATGAGGGTGGCCGCGCCGTGGCGGGTGCCGAGCGAGCCGCCGGTGCCGTGGGCGATGGCCAGGTCGCAGTTGGGAACCTGGACCTTCGGGTGGGCTTCGCCGCGCAGCTGGCGGACCGCCTCGATGACCTTGGTGATGCCGCCGCGGTTGGTCGGGTGGTTGTTGCACAAGCCCCCGCCGTCGGTGTTGAAGGGCAGCTTGCCGACGCCGGAGATCAGGTTGCCGTCGGCGACGAACTTGCCGCCCTGGCCCTTTTCGCAGAAGCCCAGGTCTTCCAGCTGCATCAGCACGGTGATGGTGAAGCTGTCATAGATCGAGGCGTACTTCATGTCGGACGGCTTCACGCCAGCCTCTTCGAAGGCGATGGGGCCAGACCAGAGCGCGCCCGAATGGGTCAGGTCCAGGTCGTGGCCGCCCATGGGGCCCTTGGGGCTCTCGCCGGCGCCGATGACCTTCACCTTGGGCCGGTTCAGGCTCTTGGCGATCTCGGGGCTGGTGACGATCAGCGCGCCGCCGCCGTCTGTGACGACGCAGCAGTCGAGGCGGTGAAGCGGGTCGGCGATCATCGGCGAGTTCAGCACGTCCTCGACGGTGACCACGTCGCGCAGGAAGGCGTGCTCGTTCCACTGGGCGTGATGGCTGGCGGCGACCTTGATCCAGGCCAGCTGCTCGGACGTGGTGCCGTACTCATGCATGTGGCGCATGGCGCACATGCCGTAGGTGTTGTGGGTAGTGCCGCCGTAGATGTTCTCAAAGCCGGCTTCGGGCGGACCATCGGTCAGCTGGCCGGGGCGTCCGCCGCCGCCAAAGCCGCCGAACTTCTGCTGCCGCGGACGGCCGGCGAGCGTGATCAGCGCCACCTTGCACTTGCCCGCCGCGATCGCCTGGGCCGCATGGCCCACATGCAGGATGTAGGAGGAGCCGCCGGTCTCGGTGGAGTCCATGTGGCGGACATTACGCAGGCCCATATAGTCGATCATGGACATGCCCCCGAAGCCAGGGGCGTCGCCAGCGCAGAAATAGCCGTCCACGTCGTCCTTGGTGAGACCCGCATCGGCCAGGGCGCCCTTGGCGCTCTCGGCGTGGATCTGGGGGGTGGATATGTCGGGCGCGTCGCGGAGCGGATGCTCGTAGGCGCCCATGATGTAGGCCTGGCCTTTAATGCTCATGTCCCTTCCCGGATTATGGTTCTGATCAATAGAGTTGGCCTTATCCGCGCCGGCGCGCGGTGTCATCCCCGGTGATGGCGTGCGGCCGCTCTCGTCCTTCGAGGCCGCTTCGCGGCGCCTCAGGATGAGGACGACTGAGAGGTGGTCGCCCCACCCGCTTCCTCATGCTGAGGTGCGAGCGAAAGCGAGCCTCGAAGCACGCACCGCGCCCCCTAGGCCGGCTGCTGCGCCTTCAGCGCCTCGAGGCGGGCCTCGCGCAGGGCCGAGCGGCGGACCTTGCCGGCGTCGTCGCGCAGCGGTTCGTCGACGAATTCATAGGTCCGGGGCTGCTTGTAGGTGACCAGTCGCGTCGAGAGGTAGTCGCGCAGCTCGGCCTCGGTGGTCGGGTGGCTGACCTGGACGATGGCGTGGATCTTATTGCCCAGATCGTCGTCGGGAATGCCGATGACGGCGCAGGA
Source organism: Caulobacteraceae bacterium UBA3198 (assembly GCA_002363865.1). GTDB lineage: Bacteria > Pseudomonadota > Alphaproteobacteria > Caulobacterales > Caulobacteraceae > Phenylobacterium. Next base: position 289,680 of record DEWY01000004.1, on the reverse strand, counting down.
CATCACAGCCTCGTGCTCGTCGAGCGCCGCCTCGATCTCGGCCGGATAGACGTTGGAGCCGCCCACCAGGATCATGTCGGTGCGCCGGTCGGCCAGGTAGAGATAGCCGTCCTCGTCAAACCAGCCGATGTCGCCGAGGCTCTCCCAGCCGCCGGGCAGGGTCTTGGCCGTGGCGCCCAGGTACTTGTAGGACGGGCCGGCGCCTTCGGGACGGCGCATATAGATCTCGCCGACCTCCCGGGGCGGCAGGGGATTTCCGGCCTCGTCCATGGCGACCATCTCGCCCATGCGGACCTTGCCCACCGAGCCGCGATGTTCCAGCCATTCGGTCCCGGAGATGACGGTGGAGGCCTGGGCCTCGGTGCCGGCATAGAGCTCCTGGATCACCTCGCCGCCGAGCCAGTGGATGAAGGCCTCCTTCAGCCAGGGCGGGCAGGGGGCGGCCAGATGCCAGAGGGTCTGCAGGGAGGAGAGATCGTAGCGACCGCGAACCTCCTCAGGCAGGTGCCAGATCCGGTTCATCATGGTCGGCACCATGTAAACCCAGGTGGCCTTCCAGCGTTCGATTTCGGCCAGGGTCTTTTCGGGGTCAAACCTGGGCATCACCACGATGTGGGCGCCGATGTTTATGGCCGACATCATCATGCCGAAGCCGGCGTTGTGATAGAGCGGCGCTGGCAGCAGGGCGACGGACTCGGCCCGCAACTGCCAGCCCCCGACCTCCGGAATTTCCGCCGCCGTCACCCCGGGCTGGCCCGCCAGGATCAGCTTGGGCCGGCCGGTGGAGCCGCCGCTGGTGGGCGCCTTGGACACCGGCGCGATCACGTCGGGCATGTCGGACTCGTCGTCGGCCAGGGCGGCGATATCGGCGATGTTCACCAGGGGCTTGTCGATCTGATGGTCGAAGGCGGCGATGACGATGGGGGTCCTGGCCAGCTCCATGATCGCCTCGAGCTCGGCCTTGGGCAGGCGGAAGGAGACCGGCTGCGGCGTCGCGCCCACCTTCCAGAGCGCCCAGCAGGCCTCCACGAAGCCGATGCCGTTGGGCAGGCCCAGCGTCACCAGGTCCCCATGCTTGACCCCCATGGCCTGAAGCCCCCGGGCCAGGCGGTTGGTGCGGCGGTGAAACTGGCCGTAGGTCAGGGTCTCCTCGCCGCTGGACACCGCCGGGGCGTCGGCCTTGTCCCGCGCCAGCTGCGCCAGACGCGCGCTCAGGGAAATCATCTCTTCGGCCATGGTCTCGTCCCTGGAAATGGTCTGGCCGCGGCTCGTTTCAGCGTCCGAGGTCCTGTGAAATGGTATGCCGCCCAATGTCGCGTCGGCGGTCAGAGTTTCCTCCAGCGCGGCCCCAGCTGGCAAGGGTCTGGAAGAACGTGCCCTGGATCGTTAAGAGCCGCGGGGTCTCAAACCTTCAAGGCGCCGCCATGTCCGAGGACCTCTCCACCGCCGACCTGTCCGATGAGAACGAGGGCCGCGCCCAGGTCCTGCGCCTGCAGATGCGCGACCTGGGCGGCCGGCGGGCCTTTTCCGGCCCCATCCGCACCGTCCGCTGTCATGAGGACAATTCCAAGGTGAAGGCCATGCTGGCCACCCCGGGGAACGGGGCGGTGCTGGTGGTCGACGGGGGCGGTTCGCTGAACCGCGCCCTGATGGGCGACCTGATCGCCCAGAGCGCCGTGGACCAGGGCTGGGCCGGCGTCATCGTCAATGGCGCGGTGCGCGACGCCGCGGTGCTGGCGACCCTCGACCTCGGCGTCAAGGCCCTGGGGACCATGCCGCTGCGCAGCGTCCGCCGGGACCTGGGCGAGAGCGACGGGGTCGTGGCCTTCGGCGGGGTGATCTTCACGCCTGGCGACCGGGTGTTCGCCGACGCCGACGGGGTGGTGGTGCTGCCGGCCTAGGCAGCCGGGCGCCAGGTGACGGCCATGTCCGGCTCGCGGAAGGCGAAGCGTTTGAGGTGGCTGTCGATCACCCCTTCCAGGCGGGCGCGGGTCTCGGTCGAGGCGGACTCGACCTGCAGATCCAGGGCCACCGGCCCCGCGCCCAGACGGCAGACCCCGCCCTCGAAGACGATCTCGCCGGTCTGGTCATCGAACCGGGTCTCGGCCTTGTGGCCGAAGTGCTTGCACAGCTGGATCATGTAGCGGCGGGCGTGCGCCGTGGGCACGCTGGCCTGGGACGCGCTCACGCTCATTGCCCCACCCGCTCGATCTTGCCGGCCGCCTCGTCGAGGATGGCCGCGACAGCCTCGGCCTCGGCCTCGCTCAGGCCGCGGGAGGCGCGCAGCCGCAGGGCGGTCTTCACATTCTCCATGCCCCGGCGGACCTTGTGGCGGCCGACCTCGTCGCCGGTCTCGTTCATGCGCGCAAAGATGGCGGCGACCGACGGCCGCTGCGGCTCCAACGCCTCACGGCCGGCCGGGGTGATCTCATAGAGCTTGCGGGCGCCGGAGCCCTGGCTCTGGGCCACGAAGCCTTCGTCCTCCAGCAGGGCCAGCGTCGGGTAGATGGCGCCGGGGCTGGGGCGATAGGCCCCGCCGGTGCGCTCCTCCAGGGTGCGGATCAGCTCATAGCCGTGGGAGGGCGCCTCCTCCACCAGGGCCAGCAGCACAAAGCGCAGATCGCCGTGCTCCAGGAACCGGCCGAGCCGCGGCCCGCCCCGGCGGCCATGGCCGCCCTCGCGCCCAACCCCGTGTCCGCCCATGCCATGTCGGCTGTGGCGGGCGCGGTGCGGGTGAAATCCAAAGTGTCCATACATGTGTTTTCGTTCCTATTTCGATCTATCGAAACAATAGATATATCGAAACGTATCGGACTTCAAGAGGCCGCTCAGGACAAGAGGGGCGGATCGACCACTTCGCGCATGATCTCGGCCAGCAGCCGGCCCTCAGCCGCCCGGCTGGAGCCGGATCGCCAGGCCACCACGATCTCCCGGCTGGGATGGTCAGTGGCCAGCGGCCGGATGGTGACGGCCACGGAGTCGGTCAGGCCGGCCGCCACCGCCATGGCCGGCAGGAAGCTGACCCCCAGGCCGGACCCCACCATCTGCACGAGGGTCGGCAGGGAGGTGGCGGCGAAGGGGCCGTCATCGGTATTGGCCCGGGGCGCCTTCAGGCCGCAGGCGGCCAGGGCGTGCTCGCGCAGACAGTGGCCATCCTCCAGCAGGATCATCTCGGCCCGCTCCAGCTCGTCAGGGGGCGTCGCACTCATCCTGGCCAGGGGGTGATTGGCCGGCAGGGCGGCCACCAGCTCGTCATCAGCCACATGGGCGAGGTCGAGACCCGCCGTCTCATAGGGCAGGGCGATCAGGGCGGCGTCCAGCTGGCCGGCCTTGAGGCCTGCGATCAACCGCTGGGTCAGGTCCTCCCTCAGGAAGAGGCGCAGGTCCGGATAACGGGTGCGCAGCAGGGGGAAGGCCCGGGGCAGCAGGAAGGGGGCGATGGTCGGGATGACCCCAAGCCTGAAGCGGCCCGACAGGGGTTGGCCGGCGTGGCGGGCCTCCTGCACCATCTCCTCGGCCTCGTTGAGGATGGTGGCGGCCCGGCGCAGGGCCGCTTCGCCCACGGCCGTCAGGATCACCCCGGTGCGGGCCCGGTCGACCACCGGCGCCCCCAGGGTCCGCTCCAGCTCCTGGATGCCTGCCGAGAGGGTCGGCTGGGTGACGTGGGCGGCCTCGGCGGCGCGCCCGAAGGCGCCATGCTCGGCGAGGAGCTTGAGATATTGCAGCTGACGGACGGTGGGCAGGATCATGGCCTCAATATAGGCCGGCCCTATCAAAACATCAAAAACTATCGATTGGACCCAAGGGCGTCCCTCGCCGCATGGTGCGGGGGTCGAGGCGGCTGAGCTTCCCAGCCCGCCTCAATGTCCGGGGGTGGCGTCTTCTCTCCCCCAGCGCCGGCGCGCCCCCGGACCCCGCCCCACCCCTCAGGCCGGCTCGAAGCTCAAGGGCCCTTCCCAGAAGGTCTGCACCAGTTCGTGCTGGGCGCCGGGGCGGCCGGTGGTCAGGAAGCGTCGCACCCCCGCCGACCCGGCGTCGATCTCCGGATGGCGCTCCAGATAGCCGGCCAGGGCTGCGGCCGTGGCGTCGGGCTGATGGATCAGCGGCGTGCCCGGCTTGAGCGCGGCGCGGAACATGTCGGCGATGATCTCATAATGGGTGCAGCCGAGGATGGCCCGGTCCGGCGCCCGGCCGATGCGGGCGGTGATCTGGGCCCCATGGGCCTCCACCGCCTGGGCCAGCTCCACGGCGCCGGCATTGTCCTCGATCATCCGGGCCAGCTCCGGACAGGGCTCGACGAAGACGGCCACGTCCTGGCGTCGCTTGTCGATCTCGATCTCATAGACCCGGCTGCGGGCCGTGGCCGGGGTGGCGAACACCGCCAGGATGTCCAGCTTCTCGACCTTGTCGCCCCGGCGCTCGGCCTCGTGCTCCCAGGGCAGGCCGGTGGCCGCCTCGATGGTCGGCACGATGAGGCCCAGCACATTGACCGGACGGGCGAGCTCCCGGCGGCGCTGCGGCAGCCAGGTCTGCTGCAGGCGGCGCAGCGCAATGGCCGAGGCGGTGTTACAGGCCAGCACCACCAGGTCGCAGCCCTGATCGAACAGCCGGTCGCAGCCAGCCCGGGTCAGTTCGACGATCTCTTCGCCGGGCCGCCCGCCATAGGGGGCGTTGGCCTGGTCGGCCAGATAGACGAGGTCGGCGCGGGGAAAGCGCTCCGCCAGCTTGCGGTGGACGGTCAGGCCGCCCACTCCGGAATCAAACACGCCAATGGCCATGTCTCGGCTTTAGCCGCCCCTTGCGCGCCCCGCCAGAGGGGAGGCATGTCACATTACAAGCCTGTCATGTGACGTTCAGGCTCCCGGCGCCTAAGGTCGCGCCAACCTTCCTTTCGACGACACCGGAGTTTCCTGATGGATCGGCGCATGTTCCTGGCCGTCTCGAGCGCAGCGCTCGGCGCCGCCGCCCTGCCCCTGCCCGCCCTTGCGGCCGACGGCTCGCCCCTGCTGGCCCCGTGGACCGGCCCCTATGGCGGAGTGCCGCCCTTCGACCAGGTCAAGATCGCCGACTTCGCCCCGGCCCTCGAGGCGGCCATGGCCCTGGAGCTGGAAGAGATCGAGGCCATCGCCAACAATCCTGAGCCGGCCACCTTCGACAACACCATCGCGGCCCTTGAGCGCGCCGGCGCGGCGCTCGACCGGGTGGGCGCGCCCTACTGGGTCTGGGGCGGCACCCTGTCCAATCCGGAGATGCGGGCGGTGGAGACGGCGATGGCGCCGCGACTGTCGGCCCATTCCGACAAGATCCTGCAGAACGCCAAGCTCTTCGCCCGTATCGAGCAGGTCTATGAGGGCCGCGAGAGCGCCGGCCTGACCCCGGAACAGCAGCGCCTGACCTGGAAGCGCTGGAACGCCTTTGTCCGCGCCGGCGCCAAGCTGGAGCCGGCCGCCAAGGCCCGGGTGGCGCAGATCAATGGCGAACTGGCCCAGGCCTTCACCACCTTCAGCCAGAACCTGCTGGCCGACGAGACCGACTATGTCCTCTATCTGAAGACCGAGGCCGAGCTGCGCGGTCTGCCCGAGGATGTCCGCGCCGCCGCCGCGGCCGCCGCCACCGAGCGCGGCCGCCCGGGTGAATACGCCATCCTCAACACCCGGTCCTCCATGGACCCCTTCCTGACCTATTCCGATCGCCGCGACCTGCGCGAGAAGGTCTGGCGGACCTATTACAGCCGAGGGGACAATGGCGACGCGCACGACAATAACGGCGTCATCCAGAAGATCCTCAAGCTGCGGGTCGAGCGGGCCAATCTGCTGGGCTATCCGACCCACGCCCACTGGCGGCTGGAAGCGGCCATGGCCAAGACCCCAGATGCGGCCATGGAGCTGATGATGCGGGTCTGGCCCGCGGCCATCGCCCGGGTCGCCGAGGAAGTGGCCGAGATGCAGGCCATCGCGGACGCGGAAAAGGCCGGGGTGAAGATCGAGCCCTGGGACTATCGCTACTATGCCGAGAAGGTCCGGGCCGAGCGCTACAACCTCGATATGAACGAGGTGAAGGCCTATCTGCAGATGGACAAGCTGGTGGACGGCATGTTCTGGGCCGCCGGCGAGGTCTACGGCATGAGCTTCACCCCGGTGACCAATGTGCCGGTCTATCATCCCGATGTGCGGACCTGGGAGGTCAAGCGGAACGGCGCCCATCTGGGCCTCTTCTACTTCGACCCCTATGCCCGGACCGGCAAGCGCTCGGGCGCCTGGATGAACGCCTATCGCAGCCAGCAGAAGCTGGATGGGCCCATCACCCCCATCGTCTCCAACAATTCCAACTTCGTAAAGGGCGCGCCGGGCCAGCCGGTGCTGATCTCCTGGGACGACGCCACCACCCTGTTCCACGAGTTCGGCCACGCCATCCATGGCCTGTTGTCCAACGTAACCTATCCCTCCCTGTCGGGCACCAGCGTGCCGCGGGACTATGTAGAGTTCCCCAGCCAGGTGAACGAGGCCTGGCTGCCGACTCGCGAGGTGCTGAGCCGTTTCGCCCTGCACCACGAGACCGGCGAACCTATGCCCGAGGAGCTGGCCAAGAAGATCGAGCAGGCGTCGACCTTCCGCCAGGGTTTCGAGGTGACCGAGTATCTAGCCTCGGCCCTGATCGACATGAAGCTGCACCTGGCCGGCGACGCCGATATCGATCCCGACGCCTTCGAGCGCGAGGAGCTGGCCAAGCTCGGCATGCCCGCCGAGCTGCCCATGCGTCACCGCACGCCACAGTTCGCCCACGTCTTCGCCTCGGACGGCTATTCGGCCGGCTACTATTCCTACCTCTGGGCCGAGGTGCTGTCGCAGGACGCCGCCGAGGCGTTCCGGGAAGCGCCGGGCGGGATGTACGACAAGGACGTGGCCAAGCGGATGGTCGACCACATCCTCTCGGTGGGCGACACGGTCGACCAGGCTGAAGCCTACCGGGCCTTCCGCGGCCGCGACGCGGCGGTGGGCGCCTATCTCCGCGACAAGGGCTTCCCGGTCAGCTGATCGGGGCCGCCGAGCTATCGCCCTCGTCCTTCGAGGCCCGCATGCGCGGGCGCCTCAGGATGAGGGCGACGGCGAGACTGCTGCAGAATCCCTCATGCTGAGGTGCGAGCGCCAGCGAGCCTCGAAGCACGCAAGCCCCCGCCTCTCAGCGCCCCTTGAACTGGCCCGGCCGGCGTTCGTTGACGGCGGCCACACCCTCGGCGAAGTCCTCGGTGGCCCGCAGGGTGGTCTGCTGCTGGTGCTCGTGAGCCGTGGCGGCGCGGACCGCGTCGGCCAGTTTGCTGCGGGTGGTCTTGCGGGTGGCGACGACGGCCAGGGGCGCATTCTCCGCCAGCTCGGCGGCGAGCGCGAAGGCCGACTGGCGCAGCTCGTCGGCCGGGACCAGTTCGTCCACCAGCCCCCAGGCCAGGGCCTCGTCCGCGCGGATCCGCCGGCCGGTGAGGAACATCAGATCGGCCCGCTGGGCGCCGATCACCCGCGGCAGGGTGTGGGTCAGGCCAAAGCCCGGATGGAAGCCCAGCTTGACGAAATTGGCCGAGAACCGCGCCTCATGCGCCGCGACCCGGAAGTCGGCGACAAGGGCCAGCCCCAGGCCCGCCCCCACGGCCGCGCCCTGCACGGCGGCGACGATGGGCTTTTCCACCGAAAACAGCCGCACGGCCTGGTCATAGAGTTCGGAGACTCCGCCCATGCCCGCCCCGCCGATGCCGGTGGGGGAGGCCAGGTCGGCGCCGGCGCAGAAGGGCTTGCCCTCCGAGGCTAGCACGGTGGCGCGCACCGCCGGGTCCTTGTCGAAGGCCAGCAGGGCGTCGGCGATGTCGGCCACCAGCTCCACCGAGACGTGGTTGGCCGGGGGCCGGTGGAAGATCAGCTGCGCCACATGGTCCTGGACGCTGATGACGAGGTGATCGGACTTGGCGCTCATTTTCGGGTTCCCAGAAGGTTGCGGGCCACCACCCACTTATGGACTTCGGTGGGGCCGTCATAGATGCGCATGGTGCGCAGGCGCGAGGCCATCAGCTGCAGGGGCAGCTCCTTGGTCATGCCCATGGCGCCGAAGGTCTGCATGGCGTGGTCGACCACCTCCCAGGCCATCTCGGTGGCGTAGGCCTTGATCATCGAGATTTCCACCCGGGTGTCGCGGCCCTGATCGAGCTTCCAGGCGCAGTCATAGGTCATCAGGCGCGCGGCATGGATGCGGGTCGCCGCATCGGCCACCCACCACTGGATGGCCTGGCGCTCCGACAGGGGCGCGCCGAAGGTGGACCGCTGCGGGGCGTACTCGACCATCATGTCGAGCGCCCGCTGGGCCATGCCGATGGACCAGGCGGCCATCTCGATCCGCCGGGTGCCCAGACGAATCTGCATGGGCGCGAAGCCCGCGCCCTCCTGGCCGAGCAGCTTCCAGCCCTCGACCCGGCAATCCTCCAGCACCACCTCATAGGTGGACTGGCCGCCGATCATCGGGATCTGCCGCAGGAGGTGGAAGCCCGGGGCGTCACGGTCCACCAGGAAGGCCGAGATGCCGCCCCGCGCCCGCTTTTCGGTGTCGGTCACCGCCATCAGGATGGTGAAGTCGGCGTCGGCGGCCCGGGTGATCCAGATCTTGCGGCCATTGATGATCCAGTCGTCCCCGTCGCGGACAGCCCTTGTGGTCATAGCTGAGGGATCGGCGCCTGCGCCGGGCTCCGAAATGCCGATGGCCGAGACGGTCTCGCCGCGCACGTAAGGCGCCAGATAGGCCTCCTTCTGGCGTTCGTTCACCGTGGCCATCAGCATGCGCAGGTTCGGGCTGTCCGGCGGCAGGGTGTAGGGGGTGATGGTGCGGCCCAGCTCCTCGCCGACGCCGACCATGGCCACATAGGGCAGGTCCGAACCGCCCACGTCCTCCGGCGCGTCCAGGCCCCAGAGGCCGAGGTCCTTGGACACCTGATCCAGCCGGGCGTGCTCTTCGGCGCCCAGCGACAGGCCCTGGCCCTTGGCCTCGCGGTCCAGAACGCCGGCCTCCAGGGGCATCAGCTCGTCGCGGACGAAGCGGGCGGTCAGCTCCTTGAGCATCCGATGCTCGTCGGAGAGTTGGAAATCCATCACGTCCTCCCTCTACGTCACTGTGGTTGGTCGCTTGGCGCGATCTCATTGGCGCAGCATAAACGCCGACAAGAACCATAAGGGAGGACGGCCGTGGCGGAAGGCAAGCAACTGGCGAGCGAGGCCACCGGGCCACTGGCGGGCGTCCGCATCCTGGACCTGACCAGCGTGGTGTTCGGCGCCTATGCCACCCAGATTCTGGGCGACCAGGGCGCCGACGTGATCAAGCTGGAGGATCCGGGCTCGGGCCGCGGCGACGGCGGCGACATCATGCGCTGGGCCGGCCACCCGCCCGAGGGCGCGCCCAAGGACCTCGGCCCCATCTTCCTGACCATCAACCGCAACAAGCGCTCGGTCCTGGTCGATCTGCGCGACCCCGCCATGCGCCCGGCGCTGGAAGCTCTGATCGCCAGCTGCGACGTGTTCGCCGCCTCGATCCGCTATGAGGGGCTCAAGCGCCTCGGCCTCGACTATGAGGCGGTGAAGACGCTCCGCCCCGACGTGATCTATGTCCATGCCGCAGGCTATGGCTCGGACGGGCCCTACGCCGGGGAGCCGGCCTATGATGACCTGATCCAGTCGGCCTCAGGCATGGCTGATCTCCTGCCGCGCACCGACGGGAACGAGACCCCGCGCATCCTGCCGACCCTGGTGGCCGACAAGGTCTCGGGCCTCTTCATGGCCCAGGCCCTGACCGCGGCCCTGTTCCACCGCGCCAGGACCGGCGAAGGCCAGTTCGTCGAGGTGCCGATGCTGGAATGCGTCACCAGCTTCAACCTGGTGGAGAACCTCTATGACCACGCCTATGAGCCGCCCACCGGCCAGTGGTCCTACCAGCGGGTGACCAATCCCCACCGCAAGCCGTTCGCCACCAAGGACGGCTATATCGGCCTGCTGCCCTATACCGACAAACAGTGGGACCAGTTCTTCGCCGTGGCCGGCTGGGCCGAGACGGTGGCCAGGGACCCGCGCTTTGCCGACTACGCCCAGCGGGCCAAGCACACCCGCGAGCTCTACGCCATGGTCGAGGAGGTCACCGCCACCAAGACCACCGCCGAGTGGCTGACCCTGCTGAAGGGCCTGTCGATCCCGGTGCAGAAGACCAACCGGTTCGAGGACCTGGAGGGCGATCCGCACCTGGAGGCCGTCGGCCTGTTCGAGCGCTACGACCACCCGCATCTGGGCCCCTACAAGGCCATCCGCCCGCCGGTGAAGTTCGAAAAGACCCCCTCCAACATCCGCCGCCACCCCCCGCGCCTGGGCGAGCAGACCGACGAGGTCTTCGCCGAGGTCCGCCAGCGATCTTCGCCGGAGTAGGGACATGCGGATCACCGTGGTGGGCACCACCGGCTCGGGAAAAACCACCCTGGCCGGGCGGTTGGCGGGCGCGCTCGACCTGCCGCACTTCGAGCTGGACGCCATCAACTGGCAGCCGGGCTGGGTGTCGCTGAACGACACCGACCAGCCGGAATTCATCCGCCGGATCGAGGCGGCCATCGGCCAGCCGGCCTGGGTGATGGCCGGCGGCTATTCGAATGTGCGCGACCAGATCTGGGGCCGGGCCACCCATGTGATCTGGCTCGACTATTCGCGCGCCGTGGTGATGCGCCGGGTGACTTGGCGCTCGGTGATCCGCGCCATCGACCGCAAGGAGCTGTGGCCCGGCACCGGTAATCGCGAAAACGCCGCCATGTGGGTGACGCCCGAGCATCCGATCCGCTGGGCCTGGGACACCTATCATCGTCGCCAGCGGGAATTCACCGCCCGCCTGGCCGACCCACGCTTTTCCCACGCAGAGATTTTCCGCCTGACCCATCCTGACCAGGCCGAGCCCCTGGTGGCCGACTTGTCCAAGGCGCGCGCCCAGGCCTGAACCTCAGCGGGCGATGCTGGCTGGGGCGCGTTGCAGGCGGGCGTTCTTGCGGATGCGGGCGGCGTCGCCTTCGTTCAGCGCGGCCAGCAGGGCGGTCTTCAGCGGGGTGAGCGCCTTGGTCTGCGTCACCTTCCAGCCGGCGGCGTCAGTGACATAGAAGGCGTCCACCGCCCGCTCCCCATAGGAATCGATATGGGCCGAGGTGATGGAGAGGCCCGCATCGGCCAGCGTATTGGCCAGCGCCGTCAAGAGGCCCGGCCGGTCGCGGCCCGACGCCTCGACGATGGTGGCGCTTTCGGAGGCCTCATTGTCGATCAGCACGGTGGACTTGATGGCGAAGGCCGCAGTGCGCGCCTCGCCCGCAGCCCGGGGGGCTTCTCCGGCGGGGGGCTCACCGCGGGCGGCGGCCTCCAGGGCCTCGGCCAGGCGGGGCAGGGCCGAGGGGTTGTCGTGGCCGAAGGGCTGGCCGGTGATGTCCTGCAGATAGAAGACGTCCAGGGCCTGGCCCTGGCGGGAGGTGAAGACCCGGGCGCCCAGCACGCTGGCGCCCGAGGCGGTGATGGCCTTGGTCAGGTCGGCGAACAGCCGGGTCCGGTCCTTGGCCGCCACCACCAGCTCGGCGGCGTTCAGGTCCTCGCGCACATAGCCCATGGCCGCGGCGCCCTCGGCGTGGGCGCGCTGGGAGACCGCCGCATGGATGGCGATCTCGTCCTGGCCAAAGCCCGTGAAATAGGCGTCCTCCATGGCCTCGCCCCAGGCCACGGCGGCCGGATCGGCCTCGGTCAGGCGGGCGCGGATTTCGGCGGCGGCGAAGGCCTGGCGCTGGCGCACCACGGCCACGGCGTCATTGGCCCGACCGCCGCGGAACACCGCCGAGGCCGAGGCATAGAGGTCGCGCAGCAGCTGACCCTTCCAGCCGTTCCAGACGCCCGGCCCCACGGCGCGGATGTCGGCCACGGTCAGCACCAGCAGCAGGCGCAGGCGCTCGGGCGTCTGCACCATGCGCACGAAGTCGGCCACGGTGCGGGGGTCGGAGATGTCGCGCTTCTGGGCGTAGTCGCTCATCTCCAGGTGATGCTCGACGAGCCAGGCGACGAGGTCGATGCGCGCCCGCGGCAGGCCCAGCCGTTCGCAGGCGGCCCGGGCCGAGCGCGCGCCGGCCTTCTCCTGGCCGCCGGCCAAGCCGCCCTTGCCCGTGTCGTGCAGCAGCATGGCCAGGAAGAGGACGTCCTTCTCCTGGATCTGCGGCATCAGGGAGGTGGCCAGGGGATGCTCGTCGGCCATGCGCCCGCCGGCGATGTCGGCGATCACGCCCACGGCCCGCAGGGTGTGCTCGTCCACCGTATAGGAGTGGTACATGTTGAACTGCATCTGGGCGACGATGCGTCCGAACTCCGGCAGATAGCGCCCCAGCACGCCCGCCTCGGTCATCAGGGTCAGCGTCCGCTGGGGATCGCGGCCGCCGGCCAGGATATCCAGGAAGATCTTCGCCGCCTTGGGGTCCCGCCGCATCTTCGAGCTGATGAGACCGAGCGACCGGGTGGCGGCGGTGAAGGCGTCGGGGTGCAGGTCGAGGTTCCGCCGGTCGGCGATCTGGAACAGCCGCAGCAGGTTCAGCGGATCGGCCTCGAACACCTCAGGCCCGGCCACGTCCAGACGCCCGCCCTCCTCGATGAAGCCCGCCACGTCCAGCGGCTTGCGGGTGGACTTGCGACCGCCGGGGAACAGGCGCGAAATCCCCCGGGGCGCGGACTTGACCCGTTCGGACTCCAGCTTGGCGGCGAAGACGCGGGTCAGCGCGCCGACCTCCTTGGCGATCAGGAAATAGCGCCGCATGAAGCGCTCGACGGCCGGATTGTCGGCCCGGTCGCCATAGCCCATCCGCTGGGCGATCTCCGGCTGCAGGTCGAAGGTCAGGCGCTCTTCGGGGCGGCCGGTGGCGAAATGCAGGTGAGCGCGCACCGCCCAGAGGAAATCAAAGGCCCGGATGAAGGCGCGGATTTCACGCCCCTCGAACATCTCCAGCTGCGGCACCCCGTCCACCGGCTGGGACGGGTTCAGATATTCGGCGATCCAGAAGAGGGTGTTGAGGTCCCGCAGGCCCCCCTTGCCCTCCTTCACATTGGGCTCGACCATGTAGCGGCTGGCGCCGGCGCGGGCCTGGCGCTCATCGCGCTCCTTGAGCTTGGCGGCGACGAACTCCGCGCCTGTGCCCTTGACCACCTCGCTGCGGAACCGGGTCTTCAGCTCCTGGGCCAGGGCCTCGTCGCCGGTCAGGCGCCGGGACTCCAGGATCGAGGTGCGGATGGTGAAGTCTTCCCGGGCGAGCTTGACGCACTCATCCACCGTGCGCGAGGCGTGGCCCACCTTGAAGCCCAGATCCCACAGGGCATAGAGCATGTACTCGATCACGCTCTCCACATGGGCAGTCTGCTTGTAGGGGCGCAGGAACAGGAGATCGAGATCGGAGAAGGGCGCAAGCGTCCCGCGCCCATAGCCCCCCACCGCCATCAGGCACAGGCGCTCGCCCTCGGTGGGATTGCGCGCCCGGATCATGTGGACGGTGGTGAAGTCATAGAGGGCGGTGACCACCTCGTCGGTGACCCCGGACAGGAGCCGCGCGGTCTCGATGCCGCCGGCCCCATTCTCCAGCCGCTCCTTGGCGATCATCCGGCCGCGAAACAGGGCCTGCTTCAGGATCTCCAGCGCCCGCCGACGCTGCTCGGCCTCATCGCCGGCCGCATCCAGCGCCGCCGCCGACAACTGCGCCCGCAACCGCACCCCATCGACGACATATTCCAGGCGGGTGGGTTTGAGACGAGGGGGCATGGGCTCTGGGGGCTGTGGCGACGCAGGTACAGCATATAGGGGATCAGCCTCGGCGCGTCAGGTCGAGGGGGTATGGCTAGCAAGGTGGGGCGAGTGACAGCGCGTCACAGAGGATCAGGGGAGGGCGGCCCACATCTGCTCTCAACCCCCTTCCGATGTCCGAACGCGCACCCAAGCGGGCGGCGTCATCCATTCTTCTAAGCAAGCGCAGGCCGCTCATTCCGCAAGTGATTACGCAGTGCGCTGAGCAGCGATCATGGCAGAGCCTCGAGACCTGCTGATTGGACAGAGCCTACACTCAGAAGCCCATTCACTCTCTGCACCACCCCGGCGGCGGTCCGAAGTGCGATAGGTGAAATTGCATCGACGCTATGGACCAGCTTGTTGCGAAGTTCGAGTGCGTGCTGCAGTTCGTTCACGTCTGCCGGAGAGAGCACATTGTCCCGCACCAATGCTTCCATGATGAGGCGGGGTGATCTAATTTTGGGGGATCTATCAGAGCTTTGAATGTGCCTAGTCCCAAGCTCTTCGAATAGAGCCCATTGGCGAATTAGCTCAGCCACAGCCTCCGCTTCAAGCATATTTTCAAGTTTTGATCGGCTTTGCTGCGCTCGAATATTTATTAGCGTGCGTGAAAGAAAGGAAATTCCAAGTCCTGACACGGCAATCATCGCAGCTAGACGCTGCTCCGTGGTTAGGGAAATTTCTAAAAAGCTGAATCCAAGGTAAACTGCGGCAACCAATGTTATCAAAATTCCTAGGGCAGAATATACCCCGAGGACTATTTCGACTGTGATTGACCGACGGTTGATCTGATGCTGCAGCGCGATCTGCTCGTAGCGCCTCTCGTCCTCTGACAGATTTGCTTCCATCGTCTACTCCAGCATCGTGGATAGTGTTGTAAGAAGAATCGTGGCGGTGATGCATCCTATGAAAACAAGCATGTATATAGGACTTTGAAGTCTATCAGCGTCATACATAAATCCGCTAGCCGTCGCTAACACGGCGGACAATATTCGAAGCAACTTAATGTATAAAGGTACTTTTCTTTGATTCACGCTTCGCTTCTGGATAACCACCGCATCAGAAACCATCGCCTGAGTGACCTCCGGTGGACCCTTGCCGGTATTGTGGGACGACTCCAGTCGATTTGCCTCGGCGATAACTGAATGCAGAAACTCTTGACTAGCCTTCTCAAGGGCATCTTTCGCAGGCTGACTGAAACCTGTGAGGTCAGCGTCTTCGACTCGCACATCAATCGGCATGCGCTTCTCCACCGGAGTTTGTCATGGCGCGCATCGGCGGAACGATGTGCTGAACACCTGACTCTTTGCTGTGTGGAGCATGGTTCTCCGAACAGAAGCTTGGCAAGAGGGGCCCCCAACTATCCTTAGGCGGTGGTCGTCGGCGGCGCATCCACTTCTCACCCTCCCGGACATCCACCGGCTCGGCTCCGGGCGACCCCATCGGCGGCCTCAGTGAGAACTACCCCCACACACCACACACCCCGGATCCGCGCCAATCCGCACCGTCCGCGTCTCTGCGGCTAGGCCGTCATAGATCAGCAGCCGCCCCTCCAGCGGCTCGCCGGCGCCGGTGATGACCTTGATCGCTTCCAGCGCCATCATGGAGCCGATGACGCCGGCCAGGGCGCCGATGACGCCGACGGCGGCGCAGGTCTCGGCGTCCGGGGGGATGTCCGGGACCAGGCAGCGGTAGCAGGGCTGGCCTTTGAACACGCCGACCTGGCCGGTCCAGCGGCCGATGGCGCCGGAGACCAGCGGCTTGCCGTGCGCCACGCAGGCCGCGTTCACCGCAAAGCGGGTGGCGAAGTCGTCGGTGCCGTCCAGCACCAGGTCGGCGCTGGCCACCAGGCCGCCGGCGTTGGCGCTGTTCAGCGCCAGGCGCACGGGATTGACGCGCACATGGGGGTTGAGGGCGACAAGCTGCGCGGCGGCGGCCTCGACCTTGGGCGTGCCTAAGTCTGAGGGGCGATAGATCACCTGGCGCTGCAGGTTGGAGAGGTCGGCCGCGTCCGGATCAACCAGCGTGATCTGGCCGACGCCGGCGGCGGCCAGATAGAGGCTGGCCGGCGCGCCCAGGCCGCCGGCGCCGACGATCAGCACATGGGCGGCCTTCAGCTTCTGCTGGCCCGGCCCGCCCACTTCCCGCAGCACCAGATGGCGGGCGTAGCGTTCGACCTCGGCGTCGGAAAATTCCATGGCGCTTGACCTCACCTGCCCTGGTCGCCACATCCCGGCGGATGTCGCAGACTTCTTCCAACTTCCCCGACTGGCACGGCACGACCATCCTGGCGGTTCGCAAGGACGGCCAGACGGTGATCGCCGGCGATGGTCAGGTGTCCATGGGCCAGACCGTGGTCAAGGGCAACGCCCGCAAGGTCCGGACGCTCGCCGGCGGCCGGGTCCTGGCCGGGTTCGCCGGCGCCACGGCCGACGCCTTCACCTTGATCGAGCGGCTCGAGACCAAGCTCGAGCAGTATCCTGAGCACCTGGCCCGGGCCTGTGTGGACCTGGCCAAGGACTGGCGCACCGACCGCTACCTGCGCAAGCTGGAAGCCATGCTGCTGGTGGCCGACAAGGACGCCATCTACACGGTCACCGGCGTCGGCGACGTGCTGGAGCCCGAAAGCGGCGTGGCGGCCATCGGCTCGGGCGGCAACTATGCCCTGGCCGCCGGCATGGCCCTGATGGACTCAAGCCTCTCGGCCGAAGAGGTGGCCCGCAAGGCCATGGGCATCGCTGCGCGCATCTGCGTCTACACCAATGGCGAGCTGACGGTGGAGCGCCTGTAGGGCGCTGACCCGGCTCAAACCTAGTGAGCTCATGACAGACTTCTCCCCCCGCGAGATCGTTTCCGAACTCGACCGCTTCATCGTCGGCCAGAAGGACGCCAAGAAGGCCGTGGCCGTCGCCCTGCGCAACCGCTGGCGCCGGCGGCGTGTGCCCGACGCCCTGCGCGACGAGGTGACGCCCAAGAACATCCTGATGATCGGCCCCACCGGGGTCGGCAAGACCGAGATCGCCCGGCGCCTGGCCAGGCTCGCCAACGCCCCCTTCCTCAAGGTCGAGGCCACCAAGTTCACCGAGGTCGGCTATGTCGGCCGCGACGTGGACCAGATCGTGCGCGACCTGGTGGAGAGCGCCATCGCCATGGTCCGCGACAAGCGCCGCGGCGCCGTCCGCGCCCGGGCTGAGGCGGCGGCCGAAGAGCGGCTGCTGGACGCGCTCACCGGCCCCGGCTCCACGGCGGCCCGCGACAGCTTCCGCAAGAAGCTGCGGGCCGGCGAGCTGGACGACAAAGAGGTCGAGCTGACCCTGGCCGATTCCGGCGGCATGCCCCTGTTCGACGTGCCGGGCCAGCCGGGCGCGTCCATGGGGGTGATGAACATCTCCGACATCATGGGCAAGGCGTTTGGCCAGGGCCGCACCAAGACCCACAAGACCACCGTGATCGGCGCCTGGGCGCCGCTGATCGCCGAGGAGAGCGACAAGCTGCTGGACCAGGAGGCCCTGACCCAGGAGGCCCTGGAGCTGGCCGAGAACGAGGGCATCGTCTTCCTCGACGAGATCGACAAGGTGGCCAGCCGCTCCGACCGGGCCGGCGCTGACGTTTCCCGCGAAGGGGTGCAGCGCGACCTGCTGCCGCTCATCGAGGGCACCACGGTGGCCACCAAGTACGGGCCGGTGAAGACCGACCACATCCTGTTCATCGCCTCGGGCGCTTTTCATGTGGCCAAGCCCTCGGACCTGCTGCCCGAGCTGCAGGGCCGCCTGCCGATCCGCGTGGAGCTGAAGGCCCTGACGCGGGATGACATGCGCCGCATCCTCACCGAGCCCGAGGCCAATCTGATCCGTCAGAACCAGGCTCTGCTGGCCACCGAAGGGGTGACGTTGACCTTCACCGAGGAGGCCATCGACGCCCTGGCCGACTCCGCCGTGGCGGTGAACGGCTCGCTGGAGAATATCGGCGCCCGGCGTCTGCAGACGGTGATGGAAAAGGTGCTGGAGGAGATCAGCTTCACCGCCGCCGACAAGGACGGTGAGACCCTGACCATCGACGCCGACTATGTTCGCGAACGCCTGGGCGAACTGACCGGCGACACTGACCTGTCCCGCTACATCCTCTAGGCTTTAGGCGGGTAGGCGTGGCGGACCCCTTGCGGGTCCTCGACCTCGTAGGCGCCATCGACGCCCTCGACATAGGCCAGGCCGATGGGCGACTTGCCGTGGCCGCCGGGGATGTCGAGCACATAGGTCGGCTGGCAGAGGCCGGAATAGTCGCCGCGTAAGCTGCGCATCAACGCCTGGCCTTCGCTGATCGGCACGCGCAGGTGGCTGGTGCCCGGCGCCAGGTCCCCCTGGTGCAGGTAGTAGGGCTTGATGCGGGTCTCGACGAAGGCGCGCATCAGGGCGCCCAGGACGGCGACGTCGTCATTGACCCCACGCAGCAGCACGCTCTGGCTGACCATGGCGATCCCGGCGTCGATCATCTTGGCGCAAGCCGCCCGGGCCTGCGGCGTCAGTTCGTCGGGATGGTTGGCGTGCAGGGCCACATAGACCGCCTTGCCCGGCGCGCTGAGAGCGGCGACCAGCTCGTCGGTCACCGCGTCGGGATCGACCACCGGCAGGCGGGTGTGGAACCGGACCACCTTCACATGGTCGATGGCGCCGAGGCCGGCCATCAGCTCGGCCAGCCTGCGCGGCGACAGCACCAGGGGATCGCCGCCGGTGACAATGACCTCCCAGATTTCCTGGTGCTCGGCCACATAGGCGAACGCCGCGGCCAGTTCGGTGGGGTTAAGCGCGCCTTCGCCGCCCGGCCCCACCATCTCGCGGCGGAAGCAGAACCGGCAATAGACCGCGCAGACATGGGTGATCTTCAGAAGCGCCCGGTCGCCGTAGCGATGAACGATCCCCTTGACCGGCATGTGGGCGTGGTCGCCGATGGGGTCGGCGCGCTCGTCGGCCGTGGCGTTCAGTTCGGCCACGTCAGGCAGGTACTGGCGGGCGAGCCCCGGCCCGCCCTCGGCGATCTGCTGGGCGAGATAGGGCGTGATGGCCACGGCGTAGCGGGCGGCCACGGCCTCTAGCGGCGCGATCTCGTCGGCCGCGATCAGGCCTGCCCCGGCCAGGGCCGCAGGCGTGCGCAGGGTCTTGGTCGCCGGGCTCGTCATCGGCGGCATATGGCCGACATGGGGCGTCCCTGCAATGCGGCGGCCTGTCAGACCTCGGCTACCGGGGTCCAGATCACCTGTTCGATCCGCTGGGCGCCGGACGCCAGCATGACCAGGCGATCGAAGCCCAGCGCCGCCCCACTGGCGGCCGGCATGTGGGCGAGCGCGGCCAGGAAGTCCTCGTCGAGGGGATAGCGCTCCCCATAGACCCGGGCCTTCTCATCCATCTCGGCCTCGAAGCGGCGGCGCTGTTCGGCCGGATCGGTGAGCTCGCCAAAGCAGTTGGCCAGCTCCACCCCGCAGGCATAGAGCTCGAACCGCTCGGCCACCCGCGGGTCGGCGGCCTTGGGACGGGCCAGCGCCGCCTCGGCCGTGGGGTATTCGCAGAGGATCGTCGGGCGCCCAAAGCCCAGGTTCGACTCCACCTTCTCGACCATGATGCGGCTGAAGATGTCGGCCCAGGTGTCGTCGGCCGCTATCCGGATCCCGGCCCCCTGCGCGGCGCTCGCCAGGGCCCCCCGATCGGTGGCCCCGCCCTCGCCGACCGTGGCCAACAGATCGATGCCGGCGAAGCGCGCGTAAGCCTCCGCCACGCTCACCTTCTCCGGCTCGGCGAAGGGATCGGCCTGCGCGCCGCGCCAGGTCAGGACCTTGGCGCCCAGGGTGTCGGCCGCCAGGGCCAGCAGATGGGCGCAGTCCTCCATCAACGTCTCGTAGGGCGCGTCCGTCCGGTACCATTCCAGCAGGGTGAATTCCGGATGGTGCAAAGGCCCGCGCTCGCGGTTGCGCCACACCCGGGCCAGATCGAAGATCTTCGTCTCGCCGGCCGCCAGCAGCTTCTTGGCCGCGAACTCCGGCGAGGTGTGCAGGTGCAGGACCGCGCGACGCCCATCCGGCCCAATGGCCTCTGTCGAAAAGGCATGCAGATGGGCCTCATTGCCCGGCGAGACCTGCAGGGCGGCCGCCTCCACCTCGGTGAAGCCCTGGTCCTCGAACCAGCGGCGCACGGCCCGGGTGATCTGCCCGCGGGCGGTCAGGAAGGGACGGCGGTCGCGGTGGGCGTCCTTGTCCCACCAGGGGGTCATATGCGGCATGAGGCTGTCTCGCCAGGAATGGAAAATCCGCGCCAAAGCTGGCGAAAACGCCTGCGATCCTATAGGTGCGCGGGACCTCTATAGGTTTTTGAGATCTGCGGGCCCGCGCCGGCCCGCCCCAGGTTCGAGGAAGACATCACGTGAAGGTCGCCGCCAGCTCGCTCCGCAAGGGTAATGTCGTCGATGTCGACGGCAAGCTCTACGTGGTCCTGACCGTCGAGAACATCCACCCCGGCAAGGGCACGCCCGTGACCCAGCTGAACATGCGCCGCATCTCCGATGGGGTGAAGGTGTCCGAACGCTATCGCACCACCGAGCAGGTGGAGCGGGCCTTCGTCGAGGAGCGGGAGCACACCTTCCTGTACCAGGACGGTGAGGGCTATCACTTCATGAACCCGGAAAACTTCGACCAGCTGGTCGCCCCGGAAGACGTGATCGGCGACGCCAAGGTCTATCTGCAGGACGGCATGGCCGTGCAGCTCTCGACCCACGAGGGCGTGCCCATCGCCATCTCCCTGCCCTCGCGGGTGACCGTCGAGATCACAGAGACCGAGCCGGCCATGAAGGGCCAGACGGCCTCGTCCTCCTACAAGCCGGCCATGACCGACGCCGGCCTGCGGGTCATGATCCCCCCCTACATCACCGTGGGCACCCGCATCGTCGTCCTCACCGAGGACGGCACCTATGTGGAACGCGCCAAGGACTGAGCCTTCTCTCAGGCGCTCTTCTTCCGTGTCGACTTTGTGGCGCCGCGTTTGGCCTTGGCGCCGGCGCGGCTGGCCGGCTTGCGCCTCGCACCGCCGGTGTCGCCCAGGCTGCGCTTGAGCTGCTCCATGAGGTCGCTGACCTCCATGTCCTTCGGCGCCTCGGGGGCCTCGATGGTGTGGCCCTCCTCCTTTTCGGCGATCAGCGCCCGCAGGGCCTGTTCGTAGCGGTCGGCGAACATGGCCGGGTCGAACTCGCCCTCCTGCTGCTCGATGATCTTGGTGGCGATCTCGACCATCTTCTTGTCCGGCTTGACGTCGGGAATGTCCTCGAAGGCCTCGTCGGCGCTACGGACCTCGTCATCTGAGCGCAGGGTGTAGGCCAGGATGCCCAGGCCCCGGGGCTCGAGCGCCATGACCCGCTCACGTTGATGCATGGCCAGCCGCCCCAGCGCCACCTTGCCCGAGGCCTCCATGGCCGAACGGATCACCGTATAGGCCTCCACCGCCATGTCGCCGTCCGGCGCCAGGAAATACGGCGCATTCCAATAGAGCCGGTCGATATCGGCCTCGTCGACGAACCGTTCGATGTCCAGGCTGCGGGTGGTCTCCAGCTTGACGTTGTTGATCTCATCCTGAGTGAGGACGACATAGCGCCCCTTCTCGATCTCATAGCCCTTGACGATATCGGCCCGGTCCACCGGCCCGCTGTCGGGATCGGTGGGGATCATGCGGATGCGGTTATGGGTGTCCTTGTGCAGCATGTTGAAGCTGACATCGTTCGCCCGGCTGGTGGCGGTGTAGAGGGCCACGGGACAGCTCACGAGGGACAGGCGCAGATAGCCCTGCCAGGAGGGACGGGCGGCCATGGGTCGGTCTCCGGCGTTTCTTGAGTCTCCTCAACGCCTTGGCCGGTGATTCGTTCGGGTCAGGCCGGCGGGCGCGCGCCAAACAGGGCCGAGCCGACCCGCACGCTGGTGGCGCCGAAGCGCACGGCGGTCTCATAATCGCCGCTCATCCCCATGGAGAGGCCGGAGATTTCGTTGCGGGCGGCGATCTTGGAGAGCAGGGCGAAATGGGGGCCAGGGGGCTCGTCGGCCGGGGGAATGCACATCAGTCCCTCGATCTGCAGGCCATGGACCTCCCGGCACCGGGCGATGAAGGCGTCGGCCTCGGCGGGCGCGATCCCGGCCTTCTGCGGCTCCTCGCCGGTATTGACCTGGACATAGAGGCGCACGGCCCTGCCCTGGCTGGCCATCTCCTGCGCCAGGACCTTGGCCAGGCGCTCCCGGTCCAGGGTCTCGATGACGTCGAACAGGGCCACGGCCTCCTTGGCCTTGTTGGTCTGCAGCGGCCCGATCAGGCGAAGCTCCACACCCTCCCGCCGGTCGGCCCACCTCGCCTGAGCCTCCTGCACCCGGTTTTCGCCGAAGATGGTCTGGCCGGCGGCCAACACCTGGGCCACAGGCTCCCACGGCTGTTGCTTGGACACCGCCACCAGGGTCACATCGCCGGGATCGCGGCCGCTGGCCCGCGCGGCCTGGGCGATCCTGTCCAGCACCTGGGCGCGGGCGGCGGCGGAGTCGAAGGAGGTGTCGGACATGGGCGGTGATTTCGACTTCTGGGATCTGCGGCGGACCGCTTGGTCCTTAAGCCGCCGGGCCAGATTGCAAAAGCCCCCGCCCCCGCTGCTGCTGTTCACCGATCCGCAGCGCATCCCAGATCCCGTGGCCGCGGCCCAGCGTCTGCCGGCCGGCTCGGGGGTGGTCTACCGCGCCTTTGGCGCGACGGACGCCGGGGCGGTCGCCAGCGACCTGCGCCAGGTCGCCTGGGCCCGGGGGCTCGTCCTGTTGATTGGCGCCGACGTGGCCCTGGCGCAGGCCTGCGACGCCGACGGGGTGCATCTGCCCGAACGCCTCGCCCACCTGGCCGGCCGTCTGCGGCGGCGGTGTCCCGGCTGGTGGGTGACCACAGCGGCCCACAGCCTGCCCGCCGCCCGCCGCGCCCTGGCCCTGGGCGCCGACGCCGTCGTGGTCTCCGCCGTCTTTCCCAGCAACAGCCCCAGCGCCGGGCGGCCCCTAGGCCCCCTGCGGCTGGCGACCCTGGCCCGGGCCGCGGGAGGCCCGGTCTATGCGCTTGGGGGGATTCATACAAAAAACGCCCGGCGGCTGCTGGCCTCGGGCGTGGTCGGTCTGGCGGCGGTGGAGGGGCTTTCGCCCGGTAAGGCCTAGAACTTCAGCGCGGTCTCGAGGCGCACCCGCGGGGTGGCGTCGGTGGGCTGGGTCCTCTTGAAAGCCGGCTCTTCCTTCTCGGCCAGGGCCACCGCGCCGCCCACCCGAAGGCTCGGGGTCACGCTGTAGAAGGCGCCGGCCTCGACGTCGTTGAGCTGCACATCCCGGCCGCTGGGCTGGTCGAGATTGAGCGACACCCCCCAACGTCCGTTCTGCAGGCCCCACTTCAGGGTCTTGCCCCCCTGAGGCAGAGCCTCGCTGCGGACGGTGAAATCCATGCCCTTGGCGCGCTCGGTCTGGGCGTGCGCCGCCGTTGACCCCAACAGGGTCGCGATGGTCGCGCTCAAAACCAAGGTCCGAATGGACATTTTCACC
The DNA here is from genome assembly GCA_002363865.1 of Caulobacteraceae bacterium UBA3198. GTDB lineage: Bacteria > Pseudomonadota > Alphaproteobacteria > Caulobacterales > Caulobacteraceae > Phenylobacterium. The sequence continues at coordinate 266,255 of DEWY01000004.1, read as the reverse complement.
GTCTAAGGGCCCCCTGCGCCCCGCAGGCCTCGTCCGGATAGTCCGTGCGCGGCCGTCCCCCCGATTAGAAGCCCCTTGCCGGGCGGGTCAACCGGCCTTGGCGGGACTCCCGCCTCTGTGGACAATATGGCCCGTTCATGTGGCGCCCAGGCCACGCGATTCCTGTTTGGCGCCTGCAAACGGGTTGTTATAGAGGGCCCCGGCGCGGGGCGGCGCCGCGGCGCGACCACGGCGCGGAAAAACACTACTGGAGACGGATAACATGCCGTTTGTGCGCGGAGCTCGGTTCTCCAAGATTTCGGTCGGCGTCCTGGCCCTCTGCCTGGTTTCAGTTTCGGCCTGCGCCTCGCGGGGCGACGGCGAGCGTCGGGGCCTGTTCGGCCGGGGCGAGCCTGAGGCCGACCAGACCGCCGCCATCTCCGTCAATGGCTATCTGTGGCGCGCCACCCTCGACACCATGGCCTTCATGCCGCTGGTGTCGGCCGACCCCTATGGCGGCATCGTCATCACCGACTGGTACTCCACCCCCGAAGCCCCCAACGAGCGCTTCAAGGCCACGGTCTATATCCTGGACGCCCGCCTGCGGGCCGACGGTCTGAACGTCGCCCTGTTCAAGCAGGTACGCGGCGCCGACGGCCAGTGGACCGACGCCCCGCCCTCGGCCCAGACCGAAGTCGACCTGGAAAACGCCATCCTGACCCGGGCCCGCCAGCTTCGACTTTCGAACATCTCGGGCTGACGCCCGGGGCGCGTTCAGCCTGCCTCACCGAACGCGCCGCCCCTGCCATGGCCGGCGCGCCTCTAAAGCCGCCGGTCTTCGTTCCCAGAACTGAACCAGATCGTGAAGGCTGCCTGAGATGGCGCGTTACAACCCCAAGGACGTCGAGCCCAAGTGGCGTCAGGCCTGGACTGACGCCGAGGTGTTCAAGGCGGAGATCAAGCCCGACCAGCCCAAATACTATGTGCTGGAGATGTTCCCCTATCCGTCGGGGCGGCTGCACATGGGCCATGTGCGCAACTATGCGCTGGGCGATGTGGTGGCGCGGTTCAAGCGCGCCCGCGGCTTCAATGTGCTGCACCCCATGGGCTGGGACGCCTTTGGCCTGCCGGCCGAGAACGCCGCCATGGAGCGCGGCGTAGACCCCCGCGCCTGGACCTATGACAACATCGCCCGCATGCGCGACGAGCTGAAACAGCTGGGCCTCTCCATCGACTGGAGCCGCGAGTTCGCCACCTGCGACGTGGGGTATTACGGCAAGCAGCAGGCCTGGTTCCTGGACCTGTACAAGGCCGGTCTCGTCTATCGCCGCGAAGGCGTGGTCAACTGGGACCCGGTGGACCAGACGGTGCTCGCCAACGAGCAGGTGGTGGACGGCCGCGGCTGGCGCTCCGGCGCGGTGGTGGAGAAGCGCAAGCTGAACCAGTGGTTCCTGCGCATCACCGACTATGCCGACGAGCTCATCGAAGGGCTGAAGACCCTGGATCGCTGGCCCGACAAGGTCCGGCTGATGCAGGAGAACTGGATCGGGCGCTCCAAGGGGCTGAAGTTCGCCTTCCCCTGGGCCGGCGCCACGCCTGCCGGCTTCGAAGACGGCCTGAACGTCTACACCACCCGCCCCGACACCCTGTTTGGCGCCAGCTTCGTCGGCATCGCCCCCGACCACCCCCTGGCCGAGCAGCTGGCGGCCGCCGACCCCAAGGTCGCCGCCTTCATCGCCGAATGCCGCAAGGGGGGCGCCAGCGCCGCCGAGATCGAGACTGCCGAAAAGATCGGGCTCGAGACCGGCCTGACCGTGGCCCATCCCTTCGATCCCAACTGGAAGCTGCCGGTCTGGATCGCCAACTTCATCCTGATGGACTACGGCACGGGCGCCATCTTCGCCTGTCCGGCCCATGACCAGCGCGACCTGGACTTCGCCCGCAAGTACGGCCTGCCGGTCAAGCCGGTGGTCCTGCCGCCGGGCGAGGCCCCTGACCAGGTGCAGGTGGGCGCCGAGGCCTATACGGGCCCAGGGGTCATCTTCAATTCCAGCTTCCTGGACGGCCTGGACATCGAGACCGCCAAGGCCGCGGCCATCGCCCGCATCGAGGAGCTGGGCCTGGGCGAAGGCGCCACCGTCTACCGGCTGCGCGACTGGGGCGTGGCCCGCCAGCGAGGCTGGGGCTGCCCGGTGCCGGTGATCCATTGCGCCAAGTGCGGCGTGGTGCCTGTCCCCAAGGACCAGCTGCCTGTGGCCCTGCCCGAGGATCTGGAATTCGGCAAGCCGGGCAACGCGCTCGACCGCCACCCCACCTGGAAGCATGTGGCCTGTCCCACCTGCGGCGGCGAGGCGCAGCGAGAAACCGACACGCTGGACACCTTCGTCGATTCCTCCTGGTACTTCGCCCGATTCACCGATCCCGACGCCGATGAGGCCATCAACAAGGCCGCCGCCGACTACTGGCTGCCGGTGGATCAGTATGTGGGAGGGATCGAGCATGCGGTCCTGCACCTGCTCTATGCCCGCTTCGTCACCCGCGCCCTGGCCGACCAGGGCCAGCTGTCGGTGCGCGAGCCGTTCGCCGGCCTCTTCACCCAGGGCATGGTCACCCACGAGACCTATCGCCGCCAGTCCGGCGAGTGGCTGGAGCCGGCGGCCGTGGAGATCGAGGCCAGCGGCAACAGCCGTCGGGCCGTGCTGGTCGAAACCGGCGAACCTGTGGTCATCGGCGACGTCGAGAAGATGTCGAAGTCCAAGAAGAACACCGTGGCGCCCGAGGAGATCTTCGAGGTCTACGGGGTGGACGCCGCGCGCCTGTTCGTCCTGTCCGACAGCCCGCCTGAGCGGGACACCCAGTGGTCCAATTCCGGGGTCGAAGGCGCCTGGCGCTTCGTCAACCGGGTCTGGGCCGAGTTCGAGAGCCAGCCGGCTCAGGCGCCCGCCGCCGAGCCCGACGACGCGGCCAAGGCCCTGACCCGGGCCAGCCACCGGCTGATCAAGGCCATGACCGAGGCGGTGGACGACTTCCGGTTCAATTCCGGCATCGCCCGGCTGTACGAATTCCTTAATGTTATCAAGGCCCATCCCGCTCAAGGCGCCAGCCCCGCGGTGCTGGCCGCCCGACATGAGGCCCTGTCGGTGTTCGCCCGGCTGGTGGCCCCCTTCACCCCCCACCTGGCCGAGGAATGCTGGGCTTCGATCGGCGGCGAGGGGCTGGTGGCTGTCGCGCCCTGGCCGGACTATGATCCGGCCCTGGCCGAGGACGCCGTCAAGGTCCTGCCGGTCCAGGTGAACGGCAAGCGCCGCGGCGAGATCAGCGCCCCGGCCGGCGCCGAGCCCGCCGATGTGGAGAAGATGGTGCTTGAAGACCCTGAGATCGCCCGGCGCCTGGAAGGCCTGACCATCCGCAAGGTGATCGTGGTCAAGGACCGTATCGTCAACATCGTGGCCAGCTAGGTGAAGACCATGTCCGCCCGCCTCGCCACAGTCCTGGTCCTGGCCTGCGCCGCCCTGGCCCTTGCCGGGTGCGGTTTCCGCCCCCTCTACGCCCAGCAGGGCGTGACGCCGGGCCTGTCCAGCATCCAGGTGGCCGCCCCCCGGGGACGCGCCGGCTACCTGCTGGGCGAGTCCCTGGACGACGCCCTGGCGGTCGGCGCGGGCGCGCCCGTCTGGCGCCTCGACCTCGACCTGTCAGAGCAGCGCTTCCCCCGTGGCCTGCGGGTGGACAATGTGGCGACCCGCTACGAATACGTCCTGACCGCAGCCTACACCCTGCGCGACATCGCCACCGACGCCCCGGCCAAGGTCGGCCGGGTGCGGGTGGAGCTGACCTACGACTCCGCCGACCAGCCCTATGCGTCCGTGGCCGCCCAGCAGGACGCCCAGGAGCGCGCCGCCCATGAGGCCGCCCGCCGCATCCAGCTGGAGCTCGCCGCCTGGTTCGCCGAGCAGGGCGCAAATTGAGGCGCCGGCCGGCATGATCCTCAGCCGCCGGCCCGACATCGAGCGCTTTCTCGCGCGTCCCGATCCCGCCATCCGCGGGGCGGTGATCTATGGCCGGGACATGGGCGTCGTGCGGGAGCGGGCCAACCTGCTGGCGGCCAAGGCCGTGGCCAACCCCGACGATCCTTTCGACGTGGCCCTGCTGACCGATGGCGACATCGATGGCGACGCCGGACGGCTGGACAATGAGCTGGCCTCCCAGTCCCTCATGGGGGGGCGGCGCCTGGTGCGGCTCAAGCTCTCCACCGAGAAGGCCAGCCTCGACAAGATGGCCGCCGAGGCCGTGAAGGGGCACGACGGGGGCGCCTTCAACCCGGAGGCCTTCTTCCTCATCGAGGCCGGCAATCTGGGGCGGGATTCGACCCTGCGGAAGATCGCCGAGAAGGCCGCCGGCATCGCCGTCATCCCCTGCTACGAGGACGAACCCGGCGACATGGCCCGCCTGGTGCGCGAGGCCCTGAACGCCGAAGGGGTGGGGCTGAACGCCGACGCGCTGGCCCTGTTCGTCGCCCGCCTGCCCAAGGACCGGGGCGTGGCCCGCCAGGAGATCGAGCGGCTGATCCTGTATCTCGGCCCCCGCAGCGGCGTCACCGCCGGACCCAAGGACCTGGAGGACTTTCTGGGGGTCGAGCCCGAGGCCTCCCTGGCCGACGCGGCCTCAGACGCCTTTGGCGGCCGCATCGCCGAGGCCCAGAGCGGCCTGCGCCGGGCTGCCGCCGAGGGTGAGGCGGGCCCTGCCGCCGTCCGGGCCATCAGCCAGCATCTGGCCAAGCTGCGCCGCACCCTGACCCTGGTCAGGAATGGCGCCGGCCTGCCCGAAGCGGCCAAGGCTTCGGGGGTGTTCTGGAAGAATGAGCGGGAATTCCTGCGCCAGGCCCGGGCCTGGAGCCTGGACACCCTGGACGCCGTCCAGCCCGAGGTCCTGGCGGCCGACCGGGCCTGCAAGACCACCGGCAGCCCCGACCGCCTGATCGCCGAACGCCTGGCCCTCACCATCGCCGCCCGCGCCCGCCGGATGGGCCTGTAGGGGCTGACGCTCCCCGCGCCGCAGGCGCTTTCAAGGGGCGACATGAAGGACACAAAGGGCTGCGAAGGACACAAAGACGAGGCCGCCGAACCCCTTCGTCCTTAGCGACCTTCCTGTTCTTCGTGTCCCGTCTTTTTCGGCTCGACGACGCAAAGGCTCACCCTGTGCGGGACAGCCTGCGGCAGAGATCATCCAGCTGTTCGAGGGTCTTGTAGCTGATCTTCAGTTCGCCGGCGCCGCCGCGGTCGGCGATCTGCACCGACAGGCCGAGCACCTCGGCCAAGTCGTTTTCCAGGGCCAGCGTATCGGTGTCCTTGTCGGCGCCTGAGCCGCCGCCGCCGCCGCCGCCCCGGCTGGCGCCGCGGGCCGCAGGCGCCGCGCCCTTGCGCACCAGGGCCTCGGTCTCGCGCACCGACAGCCCCTTGGCCATGACCTGTTCGGCCAGAGCTTCGGGGTCGTCGGCGGTGATCAGGGCCCGGGCGTGGCCGGCCGAGAGCTTGTTCTCCACCACCAGGTTTTGGACGGAGCCGGGCAGGGTCAGCAGGCGCAGCATGTTGGCCACATGGCTGCGGCTCTTGCCCACCACCTGGGCCACCAGCTCCTGGGTGCGGCCGAACCGGGCGATCAGCACCTCATAGCCGCGCGCCTCTTCGATGGCGCTGAGGTCGGCCCGCTGGACGTTCTCGACGATGGCGATCTCCATCACCTGCAGGTCGTCCAGCTCGCGGACCACGGCGGGCACGGTGTGCAGGCCGACCTTCTGGCTGGCCCGCCAGCGCCGCTCGCCGGCGACGATCTCGAACCGGCCATTGGGCAGGGGGCGCACCAGGATCGGCTGCAGCACGCCGCGTTCGCGGATGGAATTGGTCAGCTCCTCCATGTCCTCGTCATGGAACACGGACCGGGGCTGAGAGGCGTTGGGATCGATCAGGTCGATGGGCACGTCGCGCATGGGCGACAGAGCCCGCACCGGCCCGCCCGCTTCGGCGGCTTCAGCGGCAGCGGCCGCATCGGCGGCGTTCTCATCCTCGGCCTCGCCCAGCAGGGCCGACAGACCCCGGCCCAGACCCCTGCGGTTCTCCGCCATGTTCAGACTTCCTGCTTGCTGGCCGCGGCCTTGCGGCGCTGGCGCTCACGGACCACGACCTCGCGGGCGAGCTTCAGATAGGCCTGGCTGCCGGCGCATTTCAGATCATAGACCAGCACCGGCTTGCCGAAGGACGGGGCTTCCGAGACCCGCACATTGCGCGGGATGACTGTGTCATAGACCGTCTTGCCGAAGTGGCCGCGGACGTCGCTGGCCACCTGTTCGGACAGGCTGTTGCGCTTGTCGTACATGGTCAGGACCACCCCCTGGATCTCTAGGGCCGGATTCAGACTGCCGCGCACCAGCTCGACGGTGCGCATCAGCTGGGTCAGGCCTTCGAGCGCGAAGAACTCGCACTGCAGCGGCACCAGCACCGCGTCGGCCGCGGTCATGGCGTTGACGGTCAGCAGGTTCAGGGACGGCGGGCAGTCGATCAGGACATAGGTGAAGTCCCCCTCCCGCCGGATCTGCTCCAGCGCGTCCCGCAGCTTGAAGGAACGGCGGCTCTCTTGCCCAAGCTCCAGCTCTACGCCGGACAGGTCCGGATCGGCCGGAATCAGGAACAGGCCCGGCAGGTCGGTGGCTACCACCGCCTCGGTGGCCGGCTTCTCGCCCATCAGCACGTCATAGAGGGTGGTCTTGCGCTTGGCCCGGGCGACGCCCAGGCCGGTGGAGGCGTTGCCCTGCGGATCGGAATCGATCAGCAGCACCTTCTCGCCGACGGCGGCCAGCGCCGTGCCCAGATTGATCGCCGTGGTGGTCTTGCCCACCCCGCCCTTCTGATTGGCGATCACCAGGACGCGGGCGCGGCTCGCCGGCGCGGCGGCGGGCCGGACCTCCTGGACCTCAGCTTCGGCGGGCATGGATCTTGTTCCTCAGGCGAACGATACGACCCCGGGGGTCGCTGGTGCTGGGCAGAAGCTCGGCCTCGAACCGCCAGGCGTCCCGCGCCGCCTCAACCTCGGCGGCCACATCCTGGCCCTTCAGGAACAGGGCCTGGTTGGTTCCGGTCAGCCAAGGCTTGGCATAGCCCAGCAGGCGGGTCATCGGGGCGCAAGCCCGGGCCGTCACGATATCCACATCCCGCGACAGGTTTTCCGCACGGTCGTTGTGAATCACCGCTGGCAGATCGAGAGCCTCGACCACCGCCTCCAGGAAGCGGCACCGCTTGGCCATGCTCTCCACCAGATGGACCTCGAACCCTTCGCGGCCTTTTCCGAGGATGGCCAGCACGATCCCGGGCAATCCGGCGCCGGCGCCCAGATCGGCCCAGGTCAGGGCCTGTGGCGCCAAAGAAATGAGCTGGGCGGAGTCCCAGGCGTGCCTTCCCCAGAAGTCGGGCAAGGTGGCCGGGCCGACCAGATTCATCTTTTGATTCCAGTCAGTTAGCAGGTCGCGATAGGTCCTGAGGGCCTCGATCTGCGCTGGCGAGGCCCCGCTCAGCCGCACAAATTCCGCCTCGTCGATGTGGGGTACGGCGCTGTGCGCCACAGAGGCGATTTTTTCGGGGCCGTTTTCAGCGGCTTCAGCGACCGACGGTGTGGGACTCATGCCGCCACCTTGCGGCGGACATGGGCCAGCAGGGCGGTGAGCGCGCCCGGCGTCACCCCTTCGATCCGGGCGGCCTGGCCGAGCGTCAGCGGCCGGATGGCGGCGAGCTTTTCCCGCACCTCGTTGGAGAGGCCGCCGACGGCGCCGTAGTCCAGCTCCGGCGGCAGGCGCAGATCTTCGTCCCGTCGGAAGGCGGCGACGTCGGCGGCCTGGCGATCCAGATAGCCGGCATAGCTGGCGTCGATCTCCAGTTGCTCGCGAATTTCGGGCGCCCAGCCATTCAGCTCCGGCCAGATGGCGGTGAGGTCTTCAAAGCTGATGGTCGGATAGGCCAGCAGTTCGACGACATTGCGCACCACCCCATCGGCCTTGACCGGAAGACCGGCCTGGGCCGCCTTGGCCGGCGACAGGGTGAGACGGGCGGCGGTCGCCCGCGCCTCATCCAGAGCCGCCGCCTTGGCGCCGAAGGCCGTGCCCCTCTGCGTCCCCACCACCCCAAGCTCAAGCCCCTTGGCGGTGAGCCGCTGGTCGGCATTGTCGGCCCGCAGGATCAGGCGGAACTCAGCCCGGCTGGTGAACATGCGGTAGGGCTCGGTCACACCGCGGGTGACCAGGTCGTCGATCAGCACGCCGATATAGGCCTCGTCCCGGGCGAACACGTGCCCCTCCCCGCCGCCGGCCGAGCGGGCGGCGTTGAGGCCGGCCACCAGGCCTTGGGCGCCGGCCTCTTCATAACCCGTGGTGCCGTTGATCTGTCCGGCCAGATAGAGGCCGGGCAGCCGCTTGACCTCCAGGGTGGGATAGAGCTCCCGGGGGTCCACATAGTCATACTCGATGGCGTAGCCATACCGGCGCACCTGGACCTGCTCGAGGCCGGGAATGGTCCGCAGGAAGAGGTCCTGGGTCTCTTCGGAGACCGAGGTCGAGATGCCGTTGGGATAGACGGTGTCGTCGTCCAGGCCTTCCGGCTCCAGGAAGATCTGGTGGCTGGTCTTGTCGGCGAAGCGGACCACCTTGTCCTCGATGGACGGGCAGTAGCGCGGGCCACGGCCGCTGATCCGGCCGCCATAGACCGCCGATTCCGACAGACGCTCGGCGATGATCCTGTGGGTCGCCTCGGTCGTATAGGTGATGCCGCAGGCGATCTGTGGGGTGGTGATGGCCGAGGTGAGGAACGAGAAGGGCACAGGCTCGGCGTCGGCCTGCTGCATCTCCAGCCGGTCCCAGGCGATGGTGGTCCCATCCAGCCGCGCCGGCGTGCCGGTTTTCAGCCGGCCCATGGTCAGGCCGCTATCATAGAGCCGGTCCGCCAGACCGATAGCCGGCGCCTCGCCGGCTCGGCCCGCGGGAATGCGCCGGTCGCCCAGATGGATGAGCCCCTTGAGGAAGGTGCCCGTGGTCAGCACGACCCGGCCCGCGGCATAGACCTGCCCAGAGGCGCCCACGACGCCGGTGACCCGGCCGGCCTCGACGATCAGGTCCTCCACCGCCTCGCCGAGGAGCGTCAGGTTCGGGGTGGCGGCGAGCTCAGCCTGCATGGCCTGGCGATAGAGCTTGCGGTCGATCTGCGCCCGCGGGCCGCGCACGGCGGCGCCCTTGGAGCGGTTCAGCAGCCGGAACTGGATGCCGGCCTGATCGGCCATGCGCCCCATCACCCCGTCCAGGGCGTCGATCTCGCGGACCAGATGGCCCTTGCCCAGACCGCCAATGGCCGGGTTGCAGGACATCTCGCCGATGGTTTCCAGCTTATGGGTCAGCAGTAGGGTACGCGCGCCGACCCGGGCAGACGCCGCCGCGGCCTCGCAGCCGGCATGGCCGCCGCCGATGACGATCACGTCCCAGGTCGAGGATGCAGGGTTGGAAGTCACGCTGTCGCCTTGAAACAGGACGCCCCCGCGCAGGCGGGGGCGAGCGGCTTCTATATAGGCGATGGCGGGGAAAAGGTCGACGGGCCGCACCGTCGCATTCCCTTCAGAGGGGACCCGAAGCGGGGTCACGCCCGGTCATGCCGAGAGGACGGCGCCCATGTTTCACGTGGAACACATGGTCAAGCTTCAGCATGACCGTTTCACGTGAAACATCACTTGCCGATGCAGAAGCTCGCGAAGACCCGGTCCAGCACATCCTCAGACCCGATACGGCCGGTGATGCGGTCCAGCGCCCGGGCTGCCAAGCGGACGTCCTCCGCGGCCAGCTCCGGCTCAATGTCAGAGGCCGCGGCTCGCTCCAGCCGCGCCACGGCTTCAGCCAACAGGTCCCGGTGACGCAGACGGGTCGCGGCCGGGGGCTCTGCGCCGCCCAGCGCCGTGCTGACCCGGCCGGCCAGAGTCTCCTCCAGCCAGACGAGGTCTTCCGCCAGCTTGGCGCTGAACGCCCGCCCCTCCCCTGTTGAGGTGAGATCGACGAGATCGCGCTTGGTCACCAGCACCAGATCCTGCGCGCCGGGGCGGCCTGGCAGCCCCTCTTCCCCCTCGGCGGCGCCGTCCTTCAGCCAGATGCGCAGATCGGCCTCCGCCCCCCAGGCCTGGGCCCGGCGCACCCCCTCGGCCTCGATCTCATCGGCCGTCTCCCGCAGCCCGGCCGTGTCGGCGAGGATCACCTTGTAGCCGGCGAGCACGAGGGGGACCTCGATGATGTCACGGGTGGTGCCGGCGGTGGCGGTGACGATGGCCGCCTCCCGCCGGGCCAGGGCATTGAGCAATGTGCTCTTGCCCGCGTTGGGCGCCCCCATCAGGGCGATCCGGTAGCCCGAGCGCACCCGCTCGCCGCGTTCGGTTTCGGCGGCGGCGGCGCGCAGTTCGGTGATCAGCGGCGAGAGGATGGGCGCGGCGCGGCTGGCCACATCGGCCGGGATCTCTTCGTCTGGAAAGTCCACGGCGGCCTCGAACACCGCCAGGGCCTCGATCAGGGCTTCGCGCCAGCGGGCCTGGGCGCCGCTCAGGCGCCCGCCCACCTGGTCCAGGGCCTGACGACGTTGGGCCTCGGTTTCGGCCTCGATCAGGTCGGCGACCCCCTCGGCCTGGGCCAGGTCCAGCCGCCCGTTTTCAAAGGCGCGGCGGGTGAATTCCCCCGGCTCGCCCAGGCGCAGCCCCAGCGCGCTGAGGGCGTCCAGCACCCCCGCCACCACGGCGGGCCCCCCATGCAGGTGAAGCTCGACGCTGTCTTCGCCGGTATAGCTGGCGGGTCCCGGCAGCCAGAGGACGAGCGCCTCGTCCAGCAGGGCCCCGCCGGCGTCCCGCAGGCGGCGCACTGAGGCGCGCCGTGGCGCCGGCGGACGGCCGCATAGACGCCTGAGCGCGTCGGCGGCCTTTGGGCCCGACAGCCGCACCACCGCCACCGCCGCCCGTCCTGGCGCGGTGGCCGCGGCGAAAATCGTGTCGGTCATTTGGGCCGGGCGCCGCCCATGGCGCCCTCGGCGGCGGCCGTCATCAGCTTGCGGAACTGCTCCTGCGCCCCGACCCCAAAGGCGGTCCAGGCCTTCACCAGCTCGTCCGGCGAAGCCATGGCCATATTGGCCTCCAGCCGGGTCTGCATTTCCTTCACCAGCCGGTCGTTGAGGTCGGTGACGTCGGGAAGGCCGAGAAAGGCCCGGGCCTCGAGCGGGGTGCAGTCGACTTCGACGGTCATCTTCATGGGAGTCTCCCTGCCCTTTGCCGGGGCGTTGTGGCGACATTGTTGCGTGGGCTTGTTAGGCTTGGCGACCAAGGGATCGGGTCACCCCCCATCCTGACCTTATATGCCGATGAAACCAACGGGAGCAGATCATGGCCGGGCAAACCCTAGAGATTCAGACACCGGACGGCGCCTTCTCGGCCTATGTGGCCAAGCCGGCCCAGACCCCGGCGCCGGCCGTGGTGGTGATCCAGGAGATCTTCGGCGTCAACCAGGTGATGCGCGACATCTGCGACGACTACGCCGCCCAGGGCTATCTCGCCATCAGCCCGGACCTCTTCTGGCGGATTGAGCCCGGGGTGGACATCACCGACCAGTCGGAAGCCGAGTGGAAGAAGGCCTTTGAGCTGATGAACGCCTTCGACCCCGACCAGGGGGTCCGCGACATCCGCGCGGTGATCGACACCATCCGCGGTCACGCCGATTGCAGCGGCAAGGTGGGCGCTGTGGGCTTCTGCCTGGGTGGGCTGCTGGCCTTCCTGACGGCCACCCGCACCGACGCCGACGCCAGCGTCTCCTATTATGGGGTGGGCATCGAGCAGCGCACGGGCGAGGCCGAGCGGCTGGCCCACCCGCTGATGATGCACATCGCCGAGGAGGACCAGTTTGTCCCCAAGGCGGCCCAGGAGCTCATCATCGGCGCCCTGAAGAACCATCCGCAGGTGCAGATCCATACCTATGCCGGCCGCGACCACGCCTTCGCCCGAAAGGGGGGCGAACACTACGACGCCGCGGACGCAAAGCTGGCCAATGAACGGACGATGGCCTTCTTCAAGGCGAACCTGGGCTGATGCGCGCCATCCGCATCAGCCGCACCGGCGGCCCTGAGGTTCTTGACCTGGTGGAGATCGACACGCCCCGGCCTGGTCCCGGCGAGATCCTGATCCGCAATCAGGCCATCGGCCTCAACTTCATCGACACCTATCATCGCACCGGCCTCTATCCGGTGAAGCTGCCTTCGGGCCTGGGCATGGAGGGCGCCGGGGAGGTGGTGGAGGTCGGCGAGGGCGTCGACCGTTTCACCCCGGGCGATCTGGCCGCCTACGCCTCGGGTCCCATCGGCGCCTATGCCGAGTTTCATGTGGTCAAGGCCGGCCGTGCGGTGAAGCCCCCGGCGGGGATCACGGCTGAGATCGCCGCGGCCGCCCTGCTCAAGGGCATGACGGCGGAATTCCTGCTTGCGCGGTGCTTTCCGGTCCAGCCGGGCCAGACCCTCCTGGTCCATGCGGCCGCCGGCGGCGTCGGCTCGATCCTCGTCCAATGGGCCAAGGCGCTTGGGGCCGAGGTGATCGCCACCGTGGGATCTGAGGACAAGGCCGCCCGGGCCCGCAGCCTCGGGGCCGATCACACCATCCTCTATCGCGATCAGGACGTGGCCGAGGAGGTGCGGCGGATCACCGGGGGCGTCGGCGTCCCCGTGGTCTATGATTCCGTGGGCGCGGCGACCTTCGAGGCCAGCCTCAAGAGCCTGGCCCGGCGCGGAATGATGGTCTCCTACGGCAATGCCTCGGGCCCGGCGCCAGCTATCCTGCCGGCCCAATTGTCGCAGCTGGGCTCGGTCTTCCTCACCCGGCCGACCCTGTTCGACTATGTGGCCACCACCGAAGAGTTGGACGCCAGCGCCGCAGCCCTGTTCGAGGTCATCGCCAACGGCCAGGTTCGTATCGACATCGGCCAGACCTTCCCGCTTGCAGAGGCCCGTGCCGCCCATGAGGCCATGGAGGGCCGCGAGACCGTCGGCGCCTCGCTCCTTATCCCCTGATCGAGAACCATAGAGGGACGCAAAGATGGGCAGTTTTTCGCTCTGGCACTGGCTGATCGTGGTGATCTGGCTCTTCGTGATCATCTTCCCGGTGGGCAAGATCCTGTCCCGCCTAGGTATTCACTGGGCCGTGGCCTTCCTCACGGTCGTGCCCGTGGTGAACCTGGTGATGCTATGGGTGGTGGCCTTCATCAAATGGCCGAGGGACCACCTCCCGCCGACCAGCTGACGTTTCACGTGAAACAGAGGCTGGGCCTTTTGCCGAAGGCAGAAAACAAAAAAGGGGGACACAAAGAACACGAAGAAAGCCAAGGACACGACGGCTTAGCGGCCTCGTCTTGGTGTCCTTTGCGACCCTTCGTGCCCTTCGTGTCGCCCCTTTATAGCGCCTGCGGCGCGAGAGAACTGGCAGGCGCGCGAACGCGGTTGCGCGCCCCGCCGCCTCAGGTGTTCATCGACTGGAAGAAGTCGTCGTTGTTCTTGGCGTTGCGCAGCTTGTCGAGCAGGAACTCGATGGCGTCCTGCGCCCCCATGGGGTTGAGGATCCGGCGCAGCACATAGGTCTTCTGCAGCTGATCCTTGGGCGTGATCAGCTCTTCCTTGCGGGTGCCGGACTTCAGCACGTCGATGGCCGGGAAGATCCGCTTGTCGGCGACCTTGCGGTCCAGCACGATTTCCGAGTTACCGGTGCCCTTGAACTCTTCGAAGATGACTTCGTCCATCCGGCTGCCGGTGTCGATCAGGGCCGTGGCGATGATGGACAGCGAACCGCCCTCCTCCACATTCCGCGCCGCGCCGAAGAAGCGCTTGGGCCGCTGCAGAGCGTTGGCGTCCACGCCGCCGGTCAGCACCTTGCCCGAGGACGGCACCACGGTGTTGTAGGCGCGGCCCAGACGGGTGACCGAATCCAGCAGGATGACCACGTCGCGCTTGTGCTCGACCAAGCGCTTGGCCTTTTCGATGACCATTTCGGCGACCTGCACGTGGCGGGTGGCCGGTTCGTCGAAGGTGGACGCAATGACCTCGCCGCGCACGGTGCGCTGCATGTCGGTCACTTCTTCCGGCCGCTCATCGATCAGCAGGACGATGAGATAGACCTCGGGGTGATTGGCCTCGATGGACTTGGCGATGTTCTGCAACATCACCGTCTTACCCACCCGCGGCGGGGCGACGATCAGGCAGCGCTGGCCCTTGCCCAGGGGGGCGACAATGTCGATCACCCGGCCCGAACGGTCCTTCAGGGTCGGATCATCGATCTCCATCCGCAGGCGTTCTTCGGGATAGAGCGGCGTCAGGTTGTCGAAGTGGACCTTGTGCCGGACGTTTTCGGGGTCTTCGAAATTGATCTGGTCGACCTTCACCAGGGCGAAGTAGCGCTCGCCTTCCCGCGGCGCACGGATGGCGCCCACCACGGAGTCGCCGGTGCGCAGGCCGAACTTCCGGATCTGCGAAGGGCTCACATAGATGTCGTCAGGACCGGGCAGATAGTTTGCCTCGGGACTGCGCAGGAAGCCGAAGCCGTCGGGCAGGACCTCCATGGTGCCAGAGCCTGAGATCTCCACGCCTTCCTCGGCGAGGGTCTTCAGGATGCCGAACATCATGTCCTGCTTGCGCATCGAGTTGGCATTCTCGATGTCCATCTGCTCGGCGAAGGCCAGCAGGTCGGAGGAGGATTTCTCCTTCAACTCCTGGAGCGACATCTTGGTCAGGCCCATGGCGGCGATCGCCTGGGAGGCCAGGGACGGCTCGTCCAGGTCGTTGTCGCCGCCGCCGTCCTCGTCGGTCTGGTTTTCGAGGACCTGGGTTTCGGTGTCTTCGCTCATGATGGTCTTTAAAGGCTCTGATGGAAATTATCGGTCCGCCGGCCGGCCAGACGGAGTCCGGTCGGGCGTGGACGAGAGGTGGGGCGCGGTCTTGGGCCGCGCCGGCTATGTTGTCTCGAGGACCGGGCCGTCGGCGGTAAACGCGCGGCTCCGGGAAAAGGCGGGGCGCGGAATTTCTCCCGCGTGGCTAACGCCAAACCACAGCCGGGGGGCCGCGGTCAAGGGCCGTCTCATTCCAGATGGGTCTAGCGCCCGCCGAATTCCAGGGTCACGGCCAGGACGGCGACGATGGCGATCAGGAACGGGATCTCGTTGGTGGCCCGCCAGAACTTGGCCGACCGGGGCCGCTCGCCTGCGGCGATCTTCTTCCGGGCCCCGGCCAGCATGCCGTGCCAGCCGGACAGGAAGGTCACCAGGGCGAGCTTGAGCAGTATCCAAGGCTGCAGCAGGAAGGCCCAGCCCTGACCCATGGCGTGCACGTGATACATGATCAGGCTGAGGCCGAAGATCCAGGTGATCACCATGGATGGGTTGATGATGATTTTCAGGAGCTTGGCTTCCCAAACCTTGAAGTGGGCGTCGAACTCGCTGCCGGGCGGGGCGGTCTCGGTGTGGTAGGCGTAGAGCCTCGGCAGGTACATCATGCCCGCCATCCAGGCGATCACCGCGATGATGTGCAGGCCCCGAAGCAGATCATACCAGTTCATGCCGCCCTCCCCGTCTTGCAGGCGCATTTCCCATAGGCGGCGGGACACGTCCAGCCGCCAGCCGGCGCAATGCCCGCCCGGCTGTCCAGGGCGTCCAGCACCATGGCCTTCAGCCCGTCGATAAAGTCAGATGTCACGCCCAGCGCCGGAACCCGCAGATAGGGCGTACACCCGATCTCCTCGGCGATCTCTGCATATTCGTGATCAAGCTCCACCAAAGTCTCCACATGTTCGGAGACAAAGGCGATGGGGGTCAGGAGCACCCCGCGCCCATCGGCCTTGGCCTGGCGGATGGCCTCCTCGGTGGACGGGCCGATCCAGGCCAGCGGCCCGACCTTGCTCTGGTAGCAGACCTGCCAATCCGGCAGGTCAGGCAGCAGGGCGGCCACGGCCGCGGCGGTGGCCTCCACCTGGGCCTGATAGGGATCGCCGTCCTTGATCACCTTTTCCGGCAGACCGTGGGCCGAGAACAAAAGGCGTACATTGTCCGGGCGGCCAGCGGCCTCCCAGGTCTCGGCGATCTTGGCTGCATGGGCCGCCACCAGCTTCGCCTCTGTGGGATAGCAGCACACCGCCCGCGAGACCCCAGGACCGCGATAGACCTTGGCCCAATCCTTGAGGGAAGAGGCCGAGGTCGTGGTGGAGAACTGCGGATAGAGCGGCAGCAGGACGATCTCGTCAGGGGCGAAGGCCGCCACCTCAGCCGCCGTCGCCTTGGCCCGGGGGTTCCAGTAGCGCATGGCGATGAAGATGCGGGTCTCCAGCTCCGGCGCGGCGGTCGCCAGGGCCGCCTCCAGAGCCCGGGCTTGCGCCGTGGTTTCCGGAAGCAGGGGCGAACCGCCCCCCATGATGGCGTAGTTGGCCTGGGCGCTCTTCTTGCGGGTCGTGGAGATCAGGGCCGCCAGGGCGTAACGGGCCGGCGCCGGCAGGCCGATGATGGCCGGATCTCGGAACAGGTTGAAGAGGAAGGGCTGGACGGAATCCGGACCATCGGGGCCGCCCAGATTGAACAGGACGACCGCAAGCTTCTTCTTCATCTAGGTCCCCGTCACGCGGCGAACCGCGCGTTCGATATGCTCCACCGGGGTGTCTGGCAGAACCCCGTGGCCCAGGTTGAAGATATAGGGGCCTTTGCCCCACTGTTCGATCAAGGCGTCGATCCGGGCGTCCATGGCCGGACCGCCGGCGCGCAGCAGCAGATTGTCGAGCGCGCCTTGGATCGTTTTGCCACCGGCCTGGATCCTCTGGCCCTGGGCGGCGCTGGCCTGGGTGTCCAGGGCCACGGCCTGGACCGGAACCTTGGCCGCGTAGTTGTCCACCAGGGCGCCGGCCCCGCGGGGGAAGCCGATGAAGGGGGTGTCGATCCCGGCGGCGCGCACCTTCTCGATGATCGCCGCATGGGGACGGATGACGATCCGCTCGAACACATCCTCGGCCAGGCCCTCGGCCCAGCTTTCGAACAGCTTCAGCGCCTGAGCGCCGGCCTTGGCCTGCATGACCAGGTAGCGGGCGGTGGACTCCACCAGGATGTCCAGCAGCCGGTCCAGGTCCTCAGGGTGCTGATAGGCGTAGGTCCGGGCGCCGGAGCGGTCCGAGCCCCGGCCCTCGATCATATAGGTGGCCACCGTCCAGGGGGCGCCGGCGAACCCGATCAGGGCCCGCTCCGGCTCCAGTTCGGCGCGCACCCGGGTCAGGGTTTCCCCGATCTCGGAAAGCCTGTCAGTCGAGGCCTCGATCTCGGCCTCCATGGCCGAAAGCGCCGGCAGTTCGCCGAGCCTGGGACCTTCGCCAGTTTCGAACCACACCTTCTGCCCCAGCGCCTTGGGCAGCAGCAGGATGTCGGCGAAGACGATGGCCGCATCCAGGGGAAAGCGCCGCATCGGCTGCAGGGTCGCTTCGGCCGCCATCTGCGGATTGTGACAAAAGGCGATGAAGTCCGGGGCCCTGGTCCGCAGTTCGCGATATTCCGGCAGGGAGCGGCCCGCCTGACGCATAAACCAGACCGGCGGGCGGTCGAGGGTTTCGCCGGCCAGGGCGCGAAGGAGGCGGGGTTTTGCAGGTTCGCTCATGCCAAGCCTTAAAGCGGCTCTGGGGGCCAGGCTCAAGTCTCCTGGTGGAGGGGCGCAGGCCGCTTGTCCCCGACGCCCGTCCTTCTTCCTGAAAGAAAGAGATTGTTTGGGAAGAGGAGGTGGTAGGCCCGGTCAGACCCGGGGATAAGCCGCCAAACCCTCGGCCATACCGCCGCCGCCCACAACTCGCCCCCGGTCCATCCCAAGCCGGCAGGGGTCCCTGTGAGTTACGGGCATAAGCCCGGAGCCAGGCCGCAAACCTTAACAAAACCTTAACCCAAGGCCGGGGGCGGCCCTGAGGATGACCCGCCTCTGGGGCGAGCGCCTGTGTTTACCTTTCGTTAAGCTTTTCCCCGGCGGGTGAAGCTGTGTGCGAAAACCCCCTGATCTGCGCATCTGTCCTCGCCGCCCGCCGCGCCGCCGGTATGGCCGGTATAAGTCGTCAGCTATCCCCAAGGCCGTGCGCCTCGGTTAAGAGACTTATCGACTCTCTCGTCCCCAAGAGCATTTTGTCGCAGGCCGCCGCCCCGGTATGACCCACCCGCGCATCGCCACCTATTTCCACCTGCATCTGGTGTCGGACTCCACCGGCGAGACCCTCAACGCCATGGCCCGCGCCGTGTGCGCCCGCTTCGACGATGTCCTGCCCATCGAGCACATCTACGCCCTGGTGCGATCGCGCCGGCAGCTGGACCGCGCCCTGGCCGATATCGAGTCCGCCCCGGGCCTGGTCATTCACACCATTGTCGACGCCGAGCTGCGGGCGGCCCTGGAGGACGGGTGCCGGCGCCTGGAGATCGCCTGCATCGCCGCCCTCGATCCCCTGGTCTCGGCGGTGCAGCGCTATCTGGGGCTGGCCACCTCGACCCGGGTGGGCGCCCAGCACGCCCTGGACCACGACTATTTCAACCGGATGGACGCCCTGAATTACGCCATCGGCCATGATGACGGCCAGGGCGGGCAGGATCTGGAACAGGCCGATGTGGTGCTGGTGGGCGTCTCGCGCACCTCGAAGACGCCCACCTGCATCTATCTGGCCCATCGCGGGGTGCGGGCGGCCAATGTGCCCCTGGTCCCCTCGCGGCCCATCCCCGACAAGCTGCTGCAGTTGAAGAACACCCTGGTTGTGGGCCTGACCATCTCGCCCGACCGGCTGATCCAGATCCGCCGCAACCGCCTGCTCAGCCTCAAGGAGAACCGCACCTCAGCCTATATCGACGTGGACAATGTGCGCGAAGAGATCGTCCAGGCCCGCAGGCTCTATGAACGGCAGGGCTGGCCGGTGATTGACGTCACCCGCCGCTCGGTGGAGGAGACCGCCGCCGCGGTGATGAACCTGCTCACCTCCGGCCGCCAGGTGGACATACTGGGATGACCCGCATCATTCTCGCCTCCCAGAGTGCGGCCCGCAGCCAGCTTCTGGCCGGCGCCGGCGTGGCCTTCGACAAGATCGTCTCCGGCGTCGACGAGGATCTGGTGAAGGTCCGCATCCAGGCCGAGGGCGGCAGTCCCAGGGCGGTGGCCCAGGCCCTGGCCGACATCAAGGCCGTGACCGTGTCGGACCTTCAGCCCGGCCTGGTCATCGGCGCCGACCAGACCCTGGAGTTCGACGGCGCCCTCTATGACAAGGCCGCCAGCCTGGAGGAGGCCCGCGCCCGCCTGCTGGCCCTGCGCGGCCAGCCGCATCATCTGCACTCGGCGGTCACCCTGGCGAAGGACGGCGAGGTGCTCTGGTCGGAGACCGCCTGCGCCACCCTGACCATGCGCGACTTCTCCGAGCCCTTCCTGGACGCCTATCTCGACCAGGAAGGCGAGGCCCTGCTGGGTTCGGTGGGCTGCTATCGCCTGGAGGGCCCCGGCGCCCAGCTGTTCGCCCAGATCGAGGGGGACTACTTCGCCATACTGGGCCTGCCCTTGCTCGGCCTTCTCGATCAGCTGCGCCAGCGCGGGGCGCTGGTCCCATGAGCGCGTCGCTCACCGGGGGGGCCAAGGTCGCCGGCGTGGTCGGCGCGCCGGTGCGCCATTCCCTGAGCCCGCTGATCCACAACGCCTGGATCGAGGCCCTGGGCCTCGATGCCGTCTATGCCCCGTTCAGCCCACCGGAGGCCGGGTTCGCGCCCTTCGTCCAGGGTCTCCGCGGCGGCGTCATCGCCGGACTGAACGTGACCCTGCCGTTCAAGGAACAGGCCTTGGCCCTGGCCGATGCGCCGACCCCAGCCGCCCAGGCGGCGGGGGCGGCGAACCTGCTGCTGTTTGCGGCTGATGGCGAGATCATCGCCGACAATACTGACGGGACGGGCCTGCTGAGCGCCTTCGCCCGCCAGGCGCCGGGCTTTGATCCGGCCGCCGCCCCGGTGGTGATCCTGGGGGCCGGCGGCGCGGCCCGGGGCGCGGCCGCCGCCTTCGTCGCGGCCGGCGCGCCCGAGGTTCTCATCCTGAACCGAACTCTGGCCCGGGCCGAAGCCATCGCCGAGCGTCTGGGCCGAGGCGTGCGCGCCCTGGGCCTCGATCAGGCCGCTCACGCCTTCGCCGGCGCCGGCGCGGTGATCAACGCCACCTCGGCGGGCCTGTCGGGTCAGGGCGAGCTCGACGTGCCGCTGGCCGCCACGCCCGCCGGCTGCGTGGTCATGGACATGGTCTATAAGCCGCTGATCACGCCCTTCCTGGCTAAGGCGCAAGCCGAGGGTCGGCGCACCGTCGATGGCCTGGCCATGCTGATCGGCCAAGCCGTCCCCTCCTTCACCGCCTTCTTCGGGGTCGCGCCGCCAGCGGGCGTGGATGTCCGCGCCCTGGCGCTGAAAAGTCTGGGCCTGAACGAAAGGATCTGGAGACGATGCTGATCATTGGTCTGACCGGCTCCATCGGCATGGGCAAGTCCACCACGGCGGCCATGTTCCGCGAACACGGGGCGCCGGTCTATGACGCCGACGCCGCCGTACACGACCTCTATGATGTGGGCGGGGCCGCCGTGGGCCCGGTGGGCGAGGCCTTTCCAGGCGTGGTCCAGGGCGGGGCGGTGGATCGCGAGCTGCTGCGCCAGCGGGTGCTCGGCGATCCGGAGGCGCTGAAACGCCTGAACGCCATCGTCCACCCCCTGGTGGGGATCGACCGCCAGAGCTTTTTCGCGCAGGCGCAGGCCAAGGGCGCCGACATGGTGATCCTCGACATTCCCTTGCTCTATGAGACCGGCGGCGACGCGCGGATGGACGCCGTCGTGGTGGTGAGCGCCCCGGCCGACATGCAGCGCGAGCGGGTGCTGGCGAGGCCCGGCATGACGCCGGAACGTTTCGACGCCATCCTCGCCCAGCAGATGGCCGACGCCGAGAAACGCGCCCGGGCCCACTATGTGGTCGACACCGGCCAGGGGCTGGACCACGCCCGCGTCCAGGTCACGGAAATTGTGAACGCCCTGCGCGCCAGGGCCGCCGCGGCCGCGGCGCCTGGCCCGGTTGAAGCCGAAACCAAAGCGGGTCATTGAAGCGGCCATGGCCCGCGAAATCGTTCTCGACACCGAAACCACCGGCTTTGAACCCCGCGAGGGCCATCGCCTGGTGGAGCTGGCCTGCCTGGAAATCGAAGACTTCATTCCGACGGGCCGCACCTTCCACTGCTATATCGACCCCCTGCGGGACATGCCGCCCGAGGCCGAGAAGGTGCACGGCCTGTCGGCCGACTTCCTGCGGGGCAAGCCCAGGTTCGAGGCGCCCGAGGTGGTCGACGCCTTCCTCGACTTCGTCGGCGACGCCCCGATCGTCGCCCACAACGCCGCCTTCGACCGGACCTTCATCAATTTCGAGCTGGGCCTCTGTGGCCGGATCGAGATCATCGAGCATCGCTGGGTCGACACCCTGGTGCTGGCCCGGGCCCGCTTTCCGGGCATGGCCAATTCCCTCGACGCCCTGTGCCGCCGCTTCAAGATCTCGCTCACCGACCGGGAAAAGCACGGGGCGCTGATCGACGCCCGTCTGCTGGCCGATGTCTATCTGGAGCTCAAGGGCGGCCGCGAACGGCGCCTGGAGCTGGCCCCGGCCATGGTCGCCCAGGCCGTGGGCGCCGCGCGGCAGGCGAGCTATGGGGCCAGGCCCCGGCCGCTGACCGTGGTGGCCAGCGACCTCGAGCGCGAACGCCACGCGGCCTTTGTCCGCGACGTGGTCAAGTCCGACCTGCTCTGGAAAAAACACGGGCTCTGAGCTTGTCGCCACGCCCCCACGTCGTCGCCCTCGGGCTCGACCCGAGGGCCCATGCACACAACCGCTAGACGGTGTTCATGGATGGTCGGATCAAGTCCGACCATGACGGAGGATTGGGGCTGGTCGTCAGGCGCGGTTGAACACGGCCCGTCGGGCCGCGCTTCAGATCAGGCGTTGCCGATCTCGTCCATCTGCGACAGGTCGCCCTGGGCCTTGCGGGCCGCATAGACCCCGGCGAAGTCGATGGGATCGAGCAGGAAGGGCGGGAAGCCGCCGTCCGAGGTCACGTCGGCGATCACCCGACGGGCGAAGGGGAACAGGAAGCGCGGGCAATCCACCAGCAGCACCTGCTCCAGATCCTCCGGCGCGACGCCGTTGATCCCGAAGACGCCGCCATAGAGAAGCTCCACATGGAAGACCGGCCCGTCTTCGCGCGAGGCCCGCGCCGACAGCTTCAGGTCCACCTCGAACAGGCCGTCATCACGGCCGCGGGCGTTCATTTCGACGCCGAGATCGATCTGCGGCTGGGCGCCGGTTCCGCGCAGGGCGTCAGGCGCACGCGGGTTTTCGAAGGACAGGTCACGGATGAACTGGGCCAGGATGCGAACACCCGGAACAAAGGCCTCAGCGCCATTCGGCTGGCCGCCGGGGGCGGCGGCGTCGGTGTCGGTCATGCACGTCTGTCCGTTCTGGGAGGCCAGGCCGGCGTCAGAGCCGACCCCATTGTGGCGGGAAAACCCGCCCTTTCCTGGCGCGGGCTGCTAACATGCGACCCTGCGTGATGCAACGTCGGTCCTGACGCCGGCGTTTTGAGCGACTATATAGACCATGAGGGCCGCGTTTCTGGCCCGCTCGCCCACAGAAGCCCACGAGAGACCCGTTTGCCCCTACTGGAGCTGATCATCTTCGCCGCCCTGGCGGCCATTGTCCTCTACCAGCTCTATTCAGTGCTGGGACGGCGGGTCGGACGGCAGCCGGAGGACAAGCCGGCGGCCGAGGGTCAGCCGAGCCCGGTGCGCCCGGTGGAGCGTGTCCTTGAAGCCTCCGAGGAGGCTGAAGGCGTCGCCCTGTCCGGTCTGGCCGCGGTCCGGGCCCGCGATCCGAACTTCGATCTCAGCCACTTCCTGCACGGCGCCAAGTCGGCCTATCAGATGATCGTCAACGCGTTTGCCGCCGGCGAGCGCGAGACCCTGCGCAATCTGCTTTCGGATGAGGTCTATTCGGCCTTTGAATCGGCCATTTCCGCCCGCGAGGCCGAGGGCCGCACCGAGACGGTGGAATTCCTGCATCCGCCGAGGGCCGACATGGAAAAGGCCGAGGTCGAGGGCGACGCCGCCCGCGTCACCGTGCGCTTCCTGGCCGAACTGCGCGGCCGCACCAAGGACGAACGCGGAGAGGCGGTGGACGACCGCCGCACCGCCGAGCTCTGGACCTTCGAGCGCAATCTCAAGAGCCGCGACCCCAACTGGACCCTGGTTCACGTCGACGCCGCGGAGGCTTAGGTCTGTGCGGTTGCGTCTGGTCGGCGTCATCGGCGGCGCCCTCCTCCTGAGCGCCTGCGCCACTGCGCGGGCGCCCGATGAGGCTCCGACTCCCCCTACCCCGGCGCCGTCGCCGGACGCGCCGCCCGCTGACGGGCCGGCGCCGGCGCCGATCGCTTTCAGCGCCCTGACCGGTTGGGCGCAGGCCGACCACGCCGAGGCCTTCGCGGCCTATCAGGCCACCTGCGGCGTAGCCAAGGCGCCGGCCGAGGTCGAAATCTGCCGCCGCGCCCGGGCTCAGCCGCGTCTGGACGATGATGCGGCCCGCGCCTTTTTCGAAGCCAATTTTCGCCTGGAGCCGCTCCCCGGCCAAGGGATTCTGACCGCCTATTATGCGCCGGAATACACCGCCCGGATCGCGCCGGACGCGGAGTACAGCGCCCCAGTCCGCGCCAAGCCCGCCAACCACGCCGCGCTGTCGGGCCGCGCCGACCGGGCCGCCATCGAAGCGACCACGCCCGATCAGGTGCTGGCCTGGATGCGGCCGGAGGAGCTGTTCTTCCTGCAGATTCAGGGCTCCGGCGTCCTGACCTTCGCCGACGGGGCCCGGGTCAAGGTGCTGTTCGCCGCCCACAACGACCTGCCCTTCTCGGGCATCGCCAATCCCATGCGCGACCGCGGGCTACTGGCGGCGGACAACACCTCGGGCGAGGCGATCCGCGCCTGGCTCGCCGCCCACAGGGGGCCAGCGGCCGACGCCATCATGCGCCTGAACCGGCGCTATGTGTGGTTCCGCCTGGAGGCTGACGACGGTCTCCATCCCCTGGGCGCGGCGGGCGTGCCCCTGCCCCCGGACCACGCCATCGCCGTGGATCTCTCCCAGCACCGGGTCGGCGAACTGTTCTGGATCGACGCCACCGCCCCCATCCTCAGCGGCGCCTTCCCCGTCTATCGTCGCCTGGCTGTGGCCCTGGACACCGGCGGGGCGATCAAGGGCGAGGTCCGCGCCGACCTCTATCTGGGTTCAGGACCCGAGGCCGGCGTCGAGGCCGGCCGGGTGCGTCACACCTTGAAGATGGTGCGCCTGGCGCCCAGGGTCGGACCCGACCCAACCCCATGAAACGGCCGCTTCGACCTGAGGAGCACAGGCTCTGGTCGGTCGTGGCGGCCACGCTCCATCCCCTGCCCGGACGCCATACGCCGGCGGCCCCGGCTGATCCGGTCGAGGCGCCGCCGCCAGCGAC
The DNA here is from genome assembly GCA_002363865.1 of Caulobacteraceae bacterium UBA3198. Lineage (GTDB taxonomy): Bacteria > Pseudomonadota > Alphaproteobacteria > Caulobacterales > Caulobacteraceae > Phenylobacterium. The sequence continues at coordinate 241,659 of DEWY01000004.1, read as the reverse complement.
GGCCCTTGCGCCCAAGGGCAAGGCCCCGCCGGGCAAACAACCGCCCAAGACCGCCCCGCCGGGGCCCGGACCTGCGCCGCGGCCGCCCTCGCAGGCCCCGTGGCCTGGGCCCGAACTCATCGAGCCCAACCGCCATCACCGCATCGTGCGTGAGCGCGATCCCATCGCCGCGCGGCTGGACCTGCACGGGCTGACCTATGACGCGGCCCGGGCGCGGCTGGACGGCTTCCTCCTGCAGGCCTGGCACGAGGGGCACCGAGCCGTGCTGGTGATCACCGGCAAGGGTTCCCGCGGGACCGGCGACGGCACGCTGCGCCGGGCCGCCCCGGAATGGCTGGCCGCCCCTCACCTGCGGTCCATCGTGGCCGGCGTTTCGGAAGCCCATCGTCGCCATGGCGGCGGCGGCGCCCTCTATGTGGCGCTGAAGCGCAAGGCCCGGGGATGAGCCTGTCGCGGGTTTTCGCGTTAGACTGACCTGAACGCAGCGAGGTCGCCGATGAAACCCGTCACCATCGACATTCCCCACAGTCTCGGCGCGGCTGAGGCGCGCCGGCGGCTGGAGGACGGGTTCGACAAGATTGTCAGCCAGTTCGGCGAGAGCGCCAAGCTCACCCGCCAGTGGAGCGGCGACCGGATGGGCTTTTCCGCCACGGTGCTGGGCCAGACCATCAGCGGCCATCTGGACGTGCTGGCCGATGCGGTGCGGATGGAGATCAACCTGCCCAATGTGCTGGCCATGATGGCCGGCAAGATTCGCGGCAAGGTGCAGAAGCAGGGCCAGCTGCTGCTGGATAACAAGCCTCCACCGCCCAAGTCCTAGAGCCTGATGCGATCAGGCGGAACCGTCTGATCGTTGAATCAGGCTCTAACTAAAAGACTTGAGCGCGTTTTACGCCGATAACCGGTTCCCACCTTACGGAACGCGCTCTAGCCGCTGCGGCCGGCCTTCTCGGCATGGCCGGACACGCCCTCGCGGGCTTCGAGCCTGGCGGCGACCTCGTCCAGGGACACGCCCGCAGCGGCCAGGACCACCAGCCAGTGATAGAGCAGGTCGGCGCTCTCGGCGGCCAGGGCGTCCTTGTCGGCCTGAACGGCGGCGATCACCGTCTCGATCGCCTCTTCGCCCAGCTTCTTGGCGGCCAGGGACGGGTCGCTGAGCAGGCGGGCGGTGTAGGAGGCGGCCGCATCGCCGCCCTTGCGGCTCTCGATCACAGCCGACAGGCGCGCAAGGACCTCGGCCAGACGGCTCATGAGAAGGCCTCGGCGGCGTCGCGGCGCATCTCGGCCCCGGTCAGGCGGGCAGGCAGGCCGGCGGCCGCCATGGCCTGCTTGACCTCGCCGATGGAAACCTCGCCGAAGTGGAAGATAGAGGCGGCCAGCACCGCGTCGGCGCCGCCCTGGGTGGCGGCCTCGACCATGTGGGCGGCTGAACCGGCGCCCCCAGAGGCGATCACCGGCACACTGACGGCGGACGTCACGGCCCGCAGCAGTTCGATATCGTAACCGGTCTTGGCGCCGTCCCGGTCCATGGAGGTCAGCAGGATCTCGCCGGCCCCCTTCTCCACGGCCAGGCGGGCATAGTCGACCACATTCAGGCCGGTGTCCTTGCGCCCGCCATAGATGAAGACCCGCCAGTCGCCGTCCTCGGCGCGCTTGGCGTCGATGGCGCAGACCACGGCCTGGGAGCCGAAAGCGTCGGCGCAGGCGCTGATCAGGTCGGGGTTTTCCACAGCCGCGGTGTTCACCGAAATCTTGTCGGCGCCGGCCAGCAACAGGCGGCGCGCGTCGTCCACCGCGCGGATGCCGCCGCCGACGCTGAGCGGCATGAAGCAGACGTCCGCCGTGCGGGCGATGACATCGAGGATGGCGCCGCGGCCCTCGTGGCTGGCGGTGATGTCCAGGAACATCAGCTCGTCGGCGCCGGCCGCGTCATAGGCGCTGGCCTGCTCCACCGGATCGCCGGCGTCGCGCAGGGAGAGGAACTGCACGCCCTTGACCACACGGCCGTCCTTGACGTCCAGGCAGGGGATGACGCGCAGGTTCAGCATCAGGCCGCAGCCTTGATGGCTTCGGGCGCCTTGATGGCGCCGGTATAGAGGGCCCGGCCCAGGACCGCGCCGGCGATCGGGCGGCCCTTGCGAGCGCGAAGCTTGTGGATGTCCTCGACGCTGGCCAGGCCGCCCGCGGCGATGACGGGGATGTCCACCGCATCGGCCATGGCCCCGAACACGTCGACGTTGAAGCCGGTGAGGGCGCCGTCACGCTCGATGTCGGTGATGATCAGGGCGCTGACGCCGGCGTCCTCGAACCGTTTGGCCACGGTGACGGCGTCAAGGTCGGAATCCTCGGTCCAGCCCTGGACGGCCACCTTGCCGCCGCGGACATCGACGCTGACGGCGATCTGTTCGGGCCACAGGCGGGCGGCTTCCACCACAACCTGCGGTTCGCGCACGGCCAGCGTGCCCAGGATCACCCGGCTGACGCCGGCCTCGATCCAGCCCTCGATATCGGCCAGGCTGCGGATGCCGCCGCCCAGCTGCACGGGGACGGAGACGGCCGAGAGAATGGCCTCCACGGCCAAGGCGTTGACCGCCTTGCCTTCCACCGCCCCGTTCAGGTCCACCACATGGATCCAGGGGAAGCCGGCATTGGCCCACTGCTTGGCCTGGTCGGCGGGCGAGGTGTTGAACACCGTGGCGGTGTCGAGGACGCCGTGCAGCACGCGCACGCACTGGCCGTCCTTCAGGTCGATGGCCGGATAGAGGATCAAGGTCGCCACTCCAGAAAGCGCGCGAGGAGAGAAAGCCCGGCAGACTGCGACTTCTCCGGGTGGAATTGAACCCCCGCCACATTGCCCCTGGCCACGGCGGCGGCGAACCGGCCCCCGTGATCGGTGAAGGCGGCCACATCGGCCGCATCGGCCGCGTGGAAGGCGAAGGAGTGGGTGAAATACATGGCCCCGTCGGAAGCCAGGCCGAGGTCTGCGCCCGCGGGGCTGATGTCGTCCAGGCTGTTCCAGCCCATGTGCGGCACCTTGCAGGCGGGGCTGGCCGGGGTCAGGCGACGGACCTCGCCCGGGATCCAGTCGAGGCCCGGGGCTTCGCCGAACTCCAGGCCGCGGCTGGCCAGCAGCTGCATGCCGACGCAGACCCCCAGGAAGGGGACGCCGCGGGTCTGCACCGCCTCGGTGATCGCCTCGACCAGACCTGGCCGGGCCATCAGCGCTTCGCGACAGGCCGCGAAGGCGCCCACGCCGGGCAGGACGATGCGATCGGCGGCGACCACCGTCTCAGGGTCGGCGGTCACGCGAATCTCCGCACCGCCGGAAGCGGAGCCGGCGGCTTTCTCAAGGGCGTTCTGCGCCGAACGGAGATTGCCCGACCCGTAGTCGATCAGGGCGACGGTCTGCATAGCGGTTCCTTAGACCCTTGGGCGCGCCTAGAGCACGCCCTTTGTGGAGGGGGCCTGGCCGCCCGTCTTGGGGTCGATCTCAATGGCCGTGCGCAGGGCGCGGGCCAAGGCCTTGAACCCGCTCTCGGCGATATGGTGGCTGTTGTCCCCGTACAGGGTCTCCAGGTGCACGCAGGCGCCGCAATTCATGGCGAAGGCGTGGTGGAACTCCTTGAACAGCTCGGTGTCCATCTCGCCGATCTTCGGCGTCCGGAAGGCGGTCTTCCAGATCAGATAGGGCCGGTTGGACAGGTCGATGGCGCAGCGCGTCAGGGTCTCGTCCATGGGGATATAGGCATGGCCGAACCGGCGGATGCCCTTGAACCCGTCCAGCGCCTTGTGGATGGCCTGACCGAGCACGATGCCGGTGTCCTCCACCGTGTGGTGGGCGTCGATGTGCAGGTCGCCCTTGGTGCGGACCTTCAGGTCGATGCCGCCATGGCGGGCGAAGGCGTCGAGCATGTGGTCGAAGAAGCCGACGCCGGTCTCCACGTCGGACACGCCGGTCCCGTCCAGATCGACGCTGATCGTGATCTGGGTTTCCTTCGTGTTGCGAACCACCTCGGCCGTGCGCGCCATGGTCTTCAAAGTCCTCTCGAAGCGGCCAGGGCCTTCAGCGAGACCTGCGGCCGGGGCCCGTAGTGGGAGATCACCTCCGCCGCCGCCAGCGAGCCGAGCTGGCCGCAGACCGGAAGCGAGCGATCGTTCGCCAGTCCATATAGGAAGCCCGCGGCGTACTGGTCGCCGGCCCCGGTGGTGTCGACCACCTTGTCCACGGCTGCGGCCCAGATCTCGTGGCGGGCCTCGCCGGCGGCGATGACCGAGCCCTGCTCGCTGCGGGTCACCGCGGCGATGGCCGTGCGGCTGGCCAGGGCGTTCACCGCGGCGTCGAAGTCGGGGGTCTCAAACAGGGCGCAGACCTCGGCCTCATTGGCGAAGACGATGTCCACCTGGGTTTCGATGAATTCCATCAGGGCCCCGCGATGGCGCTCCACGACAAAGGCGTCCGACAGGGTGATGGCGATCTGGCGGCCATTGGCCCGGGCCAGGCCTGCGGCCTTGGCGAAGGCGCGGCGGGCCTCGAAGGGGTCGAACAGATAGCCTTCCAGATAGACGATCCTGGCCGCCTCGATGATCGCCGGGTCGACGTCGTCGGCGGTGAGTTCGGTGGAGGCGCCCAGATAGGTGCACATGGTGCGCTGGCCGTCGGGCGTCACATTGATCAGGCAGCGGGCCGTGGCCGGACCGGCGCCCAGCGGCGCCACATCGAACCGCACGCCCTGGGCGCGCAGGTCGTGGGCGAAGACATCGCCCAGCTGGTCCTTGGCCACCTTGCCCAGATAGGCCGCGCGGCCGCCGAAGCTGGCCACGCCGGCCACGGTGTTGCCGGCCGAGCCGCCGGAGGTTTCGACGCCCGGCGCCATGCGGCTGTAGAGGTCCACGCCCCGGGCCTCGTCGATCAGCATCATCGCGCCCTTGGACAGACCCTCAGACGTCAGGAAGGCCTCATCCGCCGGGGCGATCACATCGACGATGGCGTTGCCGATGGCGGCGACGTCGTAAAGCTCGGTCATGGCGGGCAGGTTTCTCTTCCGAGGCGCAAGATGATCGGGAACGGGCGCCGATTACAGGGAAAGCACAGTCGGGGCAATGTGAAGCAGGCCCGCAGCCCGGCCAAAGACGCTGGCGCCGGCCCGCGCGGCGGGCCTTGCGCCGCCCGCCTCGATCAGGCGCTATCGCGCCTCATGCAGCTCTACCACTTCAGCGACGATCCGGGCATCGCGGTTTTCGAGCCCCGCCCCGTCCGCGTCCCCTCGGTGCGGCCGCCGGGGCGCGACTGGCTGAACGGGCCGCTGGTCTGGGCCATCGAGGACGCCTGGCAGGCCCTCTACCTGTTTCCCCGGGACTATCCGCGCATCCTGCTGTTTCCCCGGGATGACACCACCGCGGCTGACCGGATCGCCTGGTTTGGGGCAAGTCCGGCCCGGGTCATCGCCTTTATGGAGTGGGACGGGCTCGAAGCCCTGCGGACGGCGACCCTGTATCGCTACGCCCTGCCCACCGCCCCGTTCGAGGATCTGAATGATGCGGGCATGTGGGTGGCCCGCCAGCCCGTGACGCCGCTGGCCTGCGAGACCCTCATCGACCTGCCCGCCGCCCTGCGCGAGGCGGGCGTCGAGCTGCGCCTCACCGAAACCCTGACCCATCTGCGCCCGGTGTGGGACACCACCCTGCACGCCAGCGGCGTCCGCCTGCGCCACGCCAAGGACTGGACATGAAGACCCCCCTCATCGCCGGCCTGCTGGCCGCGCTGCTCCCGCTGACCGCCGCCGCCGAGGCTCCCGACTGGCGAAAGCCCGATCCGGACCAGACGCTGGTGATCGACACCACCAAGGGCCGCATCGTGGTGGAGCTGGCGCCGCAGGCCGCGCCCCAGGCGGTGGCTCGGGTCAAGGTGCTGGCGAAGGAAGGCGTCTATGACGGCTTGCAGTTTCACCGGGTGATCGCGGGTTTCGTCGCTCAGACCGGCAACCCGAACAACCGCGATGGCGGAATCTCCGAGCATCCTGATCTAGCGCCGGAATTCACCTTCCGCCTGACCCCGGAGCTCGCGGACCAGGTCGTCTTCGTCACCCAGGCCAGCGACGGGCGGAGCGGCTTCCTGGGATCCCTGCCGATCAGCGCAGTTTCGGCGGGAGAGGAGGCCCGGGCGCGGAACGGCCGGGTTCTGGCCTGGGGCGCGGCGCTGCGGGCCGAAAAGGGCGCCGACTTCACCGTCTGCGACGTGGAGATCCCGACGCGGTGACCCTCAGGCTGTCTTCGGGCGGCGCCTTACCCTCGCCAGGCGGCGGAGACGGCGCCAGAAGCGGGTCTTTTCCGGCTCCGGATAGGGCTGCAGGTTGCGCACGAAGTCCTCGGCGCAGGCGGTCCAGGAAAAGGTCTCGGCGAACGCCCGCACCGCCCGGCGATCAAGGGCCAGGGCTTCCATGCAGGCCTCCTTCAGGCCCTCGGTGGCCGAGGTGGCGAGGGCGCCTGCGCCAGAGTCCGGGATGATGTCGATGGGGCCAGGCGCCGGATAGGCCGCTACCGGGGTCCCTGAGGCCATGGCCTCGAGGATCACCAGGCCGAAGGTGTCGGTGAGCGAGGGGAAGACGAAGACGTCGGCGCAGGCGAAATGGGCCGACAGCTCCTCGCCGAACTTCGAGCCGGTGAAGACCGCGCCGGGATACCGCTCGGCCAGCTCGTCCTTCTGCGGGCCATCGCCCACCACCACCTTGGTGCCCGGCAGGTCGAGGCCGAGGAAGGCCTCGATATTCTTCTCCACCGCCACCCGGCCCACATAGAGGAAGATCGGCTTGGGCAGGTGGGCGAAGATGTCCTTCTCGCCCTCGCGGCGGGGATGGAACATCTCGGTGTCCACCCCGCGGGACCAGGAGGAGATGTTGCGGAAGCCGTGGCGGGTCAGCTCGTCGCGCATGGTCGGCGTGGCCACCATCAGCCGCCCCGACGGGCGGTGGAACCAACGCATATAGGTGTAGCCCACCGACAGGGGCAGCGGCAGGCGGGCCGAGACATATTCCGGGAAACGGGTGTGGTAGCTGGTGGTGAAGGGCAGCTTCCATTCCACGCAGATGCGCCGGGCGGCCAGGCCGATGGGGCCCTCGGTGGCGATGTGGATGGCCTCGGGCTCGAAGGCCTTGAACCGCTCCTGCACGGGCTCATAGGCGCCGATGGCCACCTTGATCTCCGGATAGGTGGGCAGGGGCAGGGTCTTGAACTGGTCGGGGCTGATCACCTCCACCTGATGGCCCAGGTCGCGCAGCTCGCGCACCACACGGGTGAGCGTCCGGACCACGCCATTGACCTGCGGCTCCCAGGCGTCGGTGGCCAGCAGGATGCGCATGGGCCGCTGCACATCCTCGGACGGGGCGGCCGGCTGCCACATGCGCTGAGCCGGGGAGCGGGCCGGGGGCGGCGGGGCCGCCGGTTCGGGCCGCGGCGGGCTCTGGGTCTGGGGCTGCTGGGCGAGCGGCAGGGTGGCCTGGGCCTGGGCCCAGGCGAAATAGGCGCCCAGCAGGGCCTCGCGAGTGGGGAAGTGACGATAGACGGTGCGCTCGCCGACGCCGGCGTCCTTGGCGATGTCGGCGAAGGACAGCTCGTCCAGGGGGCCGCTCTCCAGCCGCGCGCCCACCACGCGGAGGATTTGGTCGCGGGTGGCGGCCTTCTGGCGGTCGCGGGCGTCGCCGGGGGTCTGGGAATCGTCGCTCATGACAGTCTCACTGTCACGAGCCTGATCGGGTGTCAAACGAAGGCTTGCGGCGGCTCAGGCGGCGGCGGACGCGGCCACCGGGGCGGGGCGGGGATCAACGACCGGCGAGGCCGCGGGTTCCACCGGCTCAGGCAGGGCGCGGGCCTCCCGGACGGCCGACCAGCTGCGCAGCTTGGCCCATTCCAGGATTTCCATGCGCCCGTCCATGTGCTCGACCAGGGCCGTGCAACTCTCCACCCAGTCGCCGTCATTGATGTAGAGGATGTCCTCGATCTGGCGCATCTCGGCCTTGTGGATGTGGCCGCAGATCACCCCGTCCACCCCACGCCGCCGGGCCTCCTCGGCCACCGCGCCCTCGAAGTCCTCGATGAAGTGCAGGGCGTTCTTCACCCGGGTCTTCAGATAGGCCGACAGGCTCCAATAGCCGAAGCCCATGCGGCGCCGCACACGGTTGAACAGGGTGTTGGCCGACAGAAGCGCCCGGTAGGAATAGTCCCCCAGGAAGGCCAGCCACTTGGCGTGCTGCACCACGCCGTCGAATTCGTCCCCGTGGGTGACCAGGAACCGTCGGCCGTCGGCGCCCTCATGGATCGCGTCGCGGGCCACCACGACCCCGCCGAAATGAATGCCGCAGAAGTCGCGGATGCGGTCGTCATGGTTGCCGGGAATATAGACGACGTTCACGCCCTTGCGGGCCAGGCGCAGGATCTTCTGCACCACGTCATTGTGCGCCTGGGGCCAGTACCAGCCGCTTTTCATCTTCCAGCCGTCGACGATGTCCCCGACCAGATACAATGTGTCGCATTCCATGTGCCGGATGAAGTCCAGCAGCATCTCGGCCTGGCACCCGCGGGTGCCCAGATGGACGTCGGAAACGAAGACAGTCCGATAACGACGGATTCCCAGATCGGTCACGAACGCCTCCGAAGCGCCTCTATTTGACCGTCCGGTAGGCTGATTGCATGTCGCTTTGATGAAACCGCACTGCAACACTGGCGCCGCAGCATAGCTCGCCATATGTCGGCCGCACTTTGATTGAAGCCTTGCCTGTGCAGATGGACGCCCGAACCTATCCCGCCAAGGAGACCCCGAAGTCTCGCCGCACCCGCGCCCGGATTCTGGACGCGGCCATGCGCTTGTTCGCCGAGGTCGGCTATCATGCGGCCACCAACGCCCTGATCGCCGAGGCGGCCAACCTGACCCGCGGGGCCATGCTCTACCACTTCTCCAGCCGCGAGGAGCTGGTGGAGGCCGCCGTCAGCCATATCGAGGTCGAGCGCGCCCGCCTGTTCGAACAGGCTGCCTCGGCGCCGGCCGGTCCCGGCGTGGACGCCGCCGAGCACGCCATCGACGCCTATTGGGCCCTGCTGCACGAGACGCCCTTCGTGGCCTTCGCCGAGCTGGAGGCCGCCGCCCGCACCGACCCCATGCTGCGCACCCGCCTGGCCAACGCCCAGAGCGCCTTTGACCGCAATCAGGTGGGCGAACGCTTCCTGGCGCTCACCCAGGCCGGCAGCGACCCGCGCTTCCAGACCAGCCGCGACCTGGGCCGCTTCCTGCTGGAGGGCCTGGCGAGGGGCTCGCTCACCTATGACGAGATCGCCCGGCGCGAACGCCTGCTCGCCGTGGTCAAACGCGCCGTTCGCGCCCTGAACCGCAAGGGCGAGGCCCAGGACCTCTGGGTGGACTAGGGCGCGTTCCGATAAGTGGGAGCCGGTTACCAGGCTCTAGGGGCTGAAGCCTACTCCGCCGGCTCGGCGTCGGGCGCCAGGCGTTCGGCCAGGCGGATCAGATATTGGCCATACTCGCCCTTGGCCTGGGCGCGGCCGAGATCGGCCAGCTGGTCGCGGTCGATGAAGCCCTTGGAATAGGCCACTTCCTCGATACAGCCGATGCGCAGGCCCTGGCGCAGCTCCAGGGTGCGGATCAGTTCGCCGGCCTGGATCAGGCTGTCATGGGTGCCGGTGTCCAGCCAGGCGAAGCCGCGGCCCAGCAGCTCCACATTGAGTTCGCCGGCGTCCAGATAGACCTGGTTCAGCGCGGTGATTTCCAGCTCGCCCCGATGGGAGGGCTTGAGCGTCTTGGCGTATTCGCTGGCCTTGCCGTCATAGAAATAGAGGCCGGTCACCGCATAGTTGGATTTGGGCTCGGCGGGCTTTTCCTCAATGCCCAGCACCTTGCCGCCTTCGCCCAGCTCGACGACGCCGTAGCGCTCGGGGTCGTTGACCGGATAGCCGAAGACGGTGGCGCCGGTGGTCCGCTCATCGGCGGCCCGGAGCATCTGGCCGAAGTTCTGGCCGAAGAAGATGTTGTCGCCGAGCACCATGATGCTGGGCTCGCCGCCGACGAACTCTTCGCCCAGGAGATAGGCCTGGGCCAGGCCCTCGGGCTTGGGCTGGACGATGAATTCGAACCGCACGCCGAGCTGCGAGCCGTCGCCCAGCAGGCGCTTGAAGCCGGCCTGGTCCTCCGGCGTGGTGATGATCAGGATCTCGCGGACCCCGGCCAGCAGCAGGACCGACAGCGGATAATAGATCATCGGCTTGTCGTAGATGGGCAGCAGCTGCTTGGAGACCGCCAGGGTCAAGGGGTGCAGTCGGGTGCCCGAGCCCCCCGCCAGGATGATTCCGCGTCTCACGCCGTCTCCTTCTGGGCCGAAAGCTGGGCCACCACGTCCTCCAGCGCCTCCTGCCAGGGGCGCAGCTGCAGGGAGAAGACCTCCTGCATGCGTCCGGTGTCCAGCACCGCGTTCAGGGCCCGGCGGGCGGGCGTCGGAAAGGCGCTGGTGGGCACCGGCTCCATCACGGGCGGGTCATCGGGGCGGGTCTGGGCGAAGATCGCCTGGGCCATGTCATAGCGGCTGGCGGCGCCGGCGTTGACCACATGCAGCAGGCCCCATTCCCGGGCGCCGGCCGGCGCCTTGGCAAGGCGGTCCCCCTGGCTGAGAATGAAGGCCGCCAGGTCGCCGCTGGCGGTGGGACAGGCCCGCTGGTCGGCCACCACCTTCAGCACCGGCTGGGTCTTGGCCAGACGCAGCATCATCTGCAGAAAGTTCTGGCCATAGGCCGAGAACAGCCAGGAGACCCGCATCACCAGGGCCCGGTCGCAGGCGTTCAGCACCGCCTGCTCGCCGGCCAGCTTGGAGGCGCCATAGACGTGCAGGGGGGCCGGCCCGTCGGTCTCCAGATAGGGGCCGTCCTTGTCGCCGGAAAACACCATGTCGGTGGAGATCTGCAGCAGGGGCAGGCCGCGCGCCTGACAGGCCTTGGCCATGGCGGCCGGGGCCCAGGCGTTGACCGCATAGGCCAGGTCCGGCTCGGCCTCGGCCTTGTCGACGGCGGTATAGGCGGCCGCATTGAGCACCAGATCGGTCTCGCCGGCCTCGCCGATGGCCCGCGCAATGGCGTCGGGATGGGTCAGGTCGACCTCGGCCCGGGACAGGGCGGTGATCTCCACGCCGGGACCGGCGCGCTCCAGCATCTCCCGGGCGAGTTGGCCGGTGGCGCCGAACTGCAGGATCTTCAGGCTCATCCCTTGGCCAGACCCAGGCGCTCGGAATGGAAGCCCTTGTCGCGGATGGCCTGCCACCAGTCGCGGTTCTCCACATACCAGGCCACGGTCTGGGCCAGGCCCTCGCTGAGCGGCGTGGCCGGCTCCCAGCCGAGCTCGGCCTTCAGCTTGGCCGCGTCGATGGAATAGCGGAAGTCGTGGCCCGGCCGGTCGGCGACGAAGGTGATCTTGTCGGCGTGGGGGGTATTGGCCGGCGCCAGGCGGTCGAGCTCGGCGCAGAGCATCTGGATGACCTCCAGATTGCGGTGGGTGGAGTCCCCGCCGATGCAGTAGGTCTCCCCCAGCCGCCCCTTCTGCAGGACCAGCAGCAGGGCCTCGGCGTGATCGTCCACATGCAGCCAGTCCCGGACCTGGCGGCCGTCCCCATAGACGGGGATGGTCTTGCCCTCCATGGCCCGGACCACCACGGTGGGGATCAGCTTTTCGGGAAACTGGAAGGGGCCGTAATTGTTGGCGCAGTTGGTGATCACCACCGGCAGGCCATAGGTCCGCCCCCAGGCGCGCACCAGATGGTCGGCGCCGGCCTTGCTGGCCGAATAGGGGGAGTTGGGGTCGTAGGGCGTCTCTTCGGTGAAGGCGCCGTCCTCGCCCAGCGCCCCGAACACCTCGTCGGTGGACACATGGTGGAAGCGGAAGGCGGCCTTGGCCTCGGGCGCAAGCCCGTTCCAATAGGCCCGGGCGGCCTCCAGCAGTACGGCGGTGCCGGTGACATTGGTGCGCACGAAGTCCAGCGGACCGTCGATGGCCCGATCGTTGTGGCTTTCGGCGGCCAGATGCATCACCGCGTCGGGGCGATGGCGGGCGAAGATGTCGGCCATCTTAGCCGCGTCGCAGATGTCGGCCTCTTCGAAGGCGTAGCCAGGGGCGTCGGCCACCGAGGCCACATTGTCCAGATTGGCCGAATAGGTCAGGACGTCGAGATTGACGACTTCATGGCCCTGGGCGATCGCCCTGCGGACCACGGCCGACCCGATAAAGCCGGCCCCGCCGGTGATCAGAATTTTCATGCCGAACTTTGTCTGCGGTCGCCCCAGGGGCGCGCCCGTTCAAATGGTTAGCCCTGCCTCATACAGCGAATTGCGGCGGGCTCAAGACGCACGGGTTTGCGCGGCCGGGTTGTGGGCGTCCGCGGCGCCGCCTAGACTTGGTCGGTAAGTTTGCGCATGGACGCGGGCGGGAGCGTCGTTTGGAAGCCTCTGAGACTGCGCCGCGCGACGCCGCCCCCAAGCCCGGGGCGACCCCCAGGCGCCCTCCGGACCTGACCACCGGGCCCATTCCCCGCGGTCTTCTGGTCTTCACCCTGCCCATGCTGGGGGCCAATCTCCTCCAGTCGCTCAACGGCACCGCCAACGCCGCCTGGGTCAGCCATATCCTGGGGCCTGCGGCGCTGACGGCCACGGCCAACGCCAACAACATCCTCTTCCTGCTGCTCGGCGCGGTGTTCGGGCTGGCCATGGCCGCCAACCTGCTGATCGCCCAGGCCGTGGGCGCCGGCGCCCCGCAGGAGATCAAGCGCGTCGCCGGGACCAGCACGCTCTTTTTCGCGCTGCTCTCGCTGGTCGTCGGCCTGGCGGGCCTGGCCCTGGCGCCGTCCATCCTGGCGGCCATGGGGACGCCCCCCGACGCCCGGGCCGATGCGGTCATCTATCTGCGGGTCATCTTCGCGGCCCTGCCCTTCATGTACTTCTTCTCGTTCGTGATGATGGCCATGCGCGGGACCGGCGATTCCCGCACCCCCTTCTACTTCTCCCTGACGGCTGTAGCCCTGGACATCATCCTGAACCCGGTACTGATCCTGGGCCTGGGTCCGGCGCCGACCCTGGGCATCGCCGGCTCGGCCGCCGCCACCCTGCTCAGCCAGACCATCGCGCTGACCGGCATGAT
>DEWY01000004.1:228035-228309 GCA_002363865.1 Caulobacteraceae bacterium UBA3198 | reverse complement strand
CCATCGCGCTGACCGGCATGATCGTCTTTCTGTACCGGACCGGCAGCCCGCTGGTGCTGCGCCAGGGGGAGTGGGGCCTGCTGCGGCCCGATCCCGCCATTCTCAAGACCCTGGTCTTCAAGGGCCTGCCCATGGCCCTGCACATGCTGGTGGTCTCCGGCGCGGCGGTGGTGATGCTGGCCTTCGTCAACGCCTATGGCTCGCAGACGGCGGCCGCCTACGCCGCCACCATGCAGGTCTGGACCTATGTGCAGATGCCGGCCATGGCGCTGGG
>DEWY01000004.1:227382-227853 GCA_002363865.1 Caulobacteraceae bacterium UBA3198 | reverse complement strand
CAGATGCCGGCCATGGCGCTGGGGGCGGCGGTGTCTTCCATGGCCGCCCAGAATGTGGGGGCCGGGCGCATGGACCGGGTGGAGGCCGTGGCCCGCACCGGCGTGCTGTTCGCCATCGTCATGACCGCCCTGCCCATCGGCCTGATCTATCTGGCCGAGCCGCTGATCCTGCGCATCTTCCTGCCCGAGGACAGCGGGACCATCCCAATCGCCCGGCATATCAACGCCATCGCCCTGTGGGGCTTCATCCCCTTCGGCGTGGCCTTCATCTTCGCCGGCGTCGTGCGGGCCACAGGCGCGGTCATCGCCCCCCTGCTGGCCATGGTGATCTCGCTCTGGGTGGTGCGCATCCCCTTCGCCCAGCTGCTGACGCCCGCGCTCGGCGCCGACGCCATCTGGTGGAGCTTCCCCCTGGGCAGCATCACCACGGTGATCCTGGCGGGGGGCTATTATGTCTGGGGCGGCTGGCGC
>DEWY01000004.1:0-227184 GCA_002363865.1 Caulobacteraceae bacterium UBA3198 | reverse complement strand
AGGCCACCCTGGCGCCGCCGCCCCGCGGGGCCGTCGCCGACACCGGTCAGGCGACGCCGGTCATGGCGCCGGCCGCCCAGGTCGACTGAAGCGGCGGGATCTGGATCGGCGCCCCGGACGCAGGGGCCCGGGACGCCGGCGCAGACNNGGAAGAGCCTAGCGGCCGCCGGGGCCCCCGTGACCCATCGCCCGATTACCGCCTGGGCCGCCTGGGCCGCCCTTGCCCTTGCCCTTGCCGCCCATGCCGCGGCCGGCCGGACGCAGGGCGTCGAAGGCCTTCTGTTGGCTGGGCGTCAGCTGGGCGTAGAAGCGCTTGGTGGCCTCGGCGCGGGCGGCGAAGGCCTGCTGGCGCTGCGCCATATGGGCGGCCATGGCGTCCAGGCGCTGGGGGGTGGTCATATCGCGCATGGCTTCCCGCGCGCCGCGGCGGTCGGGACGCTCCCCGGCCTTTGGGGCGATCGCGGCGACATAGGTATTGAGCGCGGCCTCCTGCTGGGGGGTCAGCTGCAGGGTGGCGCGCAGGCGCTCGGCCATATGGCTGCGCATCTGTTCGGGGCTCGGGCGCTCGCGGCCCTCCATGCCCGCCCGGGGCCCCTGGCCGGGGGCCTGCGGCTGCTGGGCGAAGCTGGCGGTGGCGAAGGTCAGGCTCGCCAGGGCGCCCGTCAAAGCCAGGGTCTTGATCGTCTTCATCTGTAGTCTCCGGTTGCGCCCCTCTAGAGACTTCCACGCCGGACGATCGCGGTTCCGTCGCAAATTCCTTTCGCCTCAGGCCCCCCGCCTCAGGACAGGGCGTTGCGGCAGGCCGCGGCCATGGCCAGGGGGCCCAGCGCCACGGCCGCAGCCGTATAGGCGCCCAGCAGGGCGAACCCGGCCTTCCAGGGCAGGCCTGAGTCCAGGCTCGCCAAGGCCCCGCCGCCGAAGATCACCGGCGGCACAAACAGCGGCAGGACGATCACGGCGGTCAGCAGGCCGCCCCGCCGGGCCCCCAGGCTGAGCGCCGCGCCGATCCCGCCCATGAAGGAAAAGGCCAGCCCGCCCAGCAGGGCGCAGGCGATCACCAGGCCGCTGAGCTGGGGCGAGGCGCCCAGCGCGATGGCGGCCACAGGCGCCGCCAGCGCCAGCGGCAGGCCCGTGGCCAGCCACTGGGCCAGGCACTTGACCGCGCATATGATTTCCAGCGGGACGGGCGAGAGGGTCAGAAGGTCCAGGGACCCGTCCTCATAGTCCCGCTCGAACAGGCGATCGAGGGAGAGCAGGGCCGCCAGCGCCAGGGCCACCCAGGCCGCGCCCGGCGCGATGGCCGCCAGCCGCTCGGGCTCCGACCCCACCGCCAGCGGCAGCAGGGTGGCGACCCCAGCATAGAAGCCCACGGCCACCATCGGCCCCCCGCCCTTGCCCCAGGCCAGCGCCGTCTCCCGGGCCAGCAGGGTCGAGACCCGGCTCATCGGCCGATCTCCACGGTGCGGGCGGCCAGGGGCAGGGGATCATGAACCGCGGCCAGGATCATGCCGCCTGTGGCCAGATGCTCGCCCATGATCTCCCCAAACCGGCCGCGCCACTCGGCGTCCAGCGGGCTCAGGGGCTCATCCAGCAGCCAGAGCGGCCGGGGCGCGGCGAGCAGGCGGGCCAGCGCCAGGCGCCGCCGCTGTCCGGCCGAAAGCCGGCGCACCTCCAGGTCGAGCAGGGGCAGAAGATCGAGGCGGGCGGCGGCGGCGTCGGGCGTATCAGCGCCGCCGCCGGCGAAGCCGGTCCAGAAGGACAGTTCGTCGCGGGCGGTGCGCGAAGACTTCAGACCGTCCAGATGACCGAGCAGATGCATGGCTTCCCGGGCCTCTGCGGGCTCGACGCCGCCAAAGGCGATCTCCCCCTCATCTGGGGCGATCAGACCGGCTATGGCCCGCAAAAGACTGGTCTTTCCCGCGCCGTTGCGGCCGGTGAGGGCCACAGCCTCCCCCGGACTCAACTTGAGAATAAGTCGCGAAAACAACTGACGCCCCCCGCGGGAAAGGGCCAGGGACTGGATTGAAACCTCTGGGATCACGGGCGGACCGTCAAAAACACGAGATCAGGACCCAAAATGTCCTCACGCCTCGCATGGACGAGTCTCGCGGCCGGGTCTATGACAGCCGCGGCCGTCGCCACCCGAGGGGGCGTACGCGGCGCGGGGTCGGACGCTGTGTGTCCTTCCCTTTGAGCGCGCGATCCCGGGGGCGGTTGATGAACGGCCGTGAACAGAGAGAGGATCCTTTAGGATGGCGTCGATCGACACCCTGAAGACCCGCCGCGAATTGACGGTGGGCGACAAGACTTACGTCTACTACAGCCTGGCCGCTGCGGAAGACGCCGGCCTGAACGGAATTTCCAACCTGCCCGTTTCGATGAAGGTTCTGCTGGAGAACCTGCTGCGCAACGAGGACGGCATGTCGGTGGGCGAGGATGACCTGAAGGCCGTCGCCGCGTGGCTCGACAACAAGGGCGCCAAGGAGCACGAGATCAGCTTCCGCCCCGCCCGGGTGCTGATGCAGGACTTCACCGGCGTGCCCGCCGTGGTCGACCTGGCCGCCATGCGCGACGCCATGACCAAGCTCGGCGCCAATCCGGAAAAGATCAATCCGCTGAACCCCGTCGACCTGGTCATCGATCACTCGGTGATGGTCGACTATTTCGGCAACGCCAAGGCCTTCGGCGAGAACGTCGAACGGGAATATGAGCGCAATATCGAGCGCTATCGCTTCCTGCGCTGGGGCTCCTCGGCCTTCAACAACTTCCGCGTGGTGCCCCCTGGCACCGGCATCTGCCACCAGGTGAACCTGGAGTATCTGGCCCAGACCGTCTGGACCAACGATGTGGACGGCGGAACAGTGGCCTATCCCGACACCGTCGTCGGCACCGACTCCCACACCACCATGATCAACGGCCTTTCGGTCCTGGGCTGGGGCGTGGGCGGCATCGAGGCCGAGGCCGCCATGCTCGGCCAGCCGATCCCCATGCTGATCCCCGAGGTCATCGGCTTCAAGCTGACCGGCGCCATGCCGGAGGGCGCGACCGCCACCGACCTGGTGCTCACCGTCACCCAGATGCTCCGCAAGAAGGGCGTGGTCGGCAAGTTCGTCGAATTCTTCGGTCCTGGCCTGGCCAAGATGACCCTGGAAGATCAGGCGACCATCGCCAACATGGCCCCGGAGTACGGCGCCACCTGCGGCTTCTTCCCGATCACCCGGGCGACCATCGACTATCTGGCCGCCACCGGCCGCGACGCCGACCGCGTCGCCCTGGTGGAAGCCTACGCCAAGGTCCAGGGCATGTGGCGCGAGGGCGATGAGCCTGATCCGGTCTTCACCGACACCCTCGAGCTCGACCTCTCCAGCGTCGTGCCGTCCCTGGCCGGCCCCAAGCGGCCCCAGGACCGGGTGCTGCTGACCAGCGCGGCCTCGGACTTCAACGAAGCCCTGGCCAAGGACTTCGGCAAGGCGGATTCGATTTCCCAGCGGGTCCCCGTGGCCGGCGAGAAGTTCGATGTGGGCCATGGCGACGTGGTCATCGCCGCCATCACGTCCTGCACCAACACCTCCAACCCCAGCGTGCTGATCGCCGCCGGCCTGGTGGCCAAGAAGGCCGTCGAGAAGGGCCTGAAGGTCAAGCCGTGGGTGAAGACCTCGCTGGCGCCTGGCTCGCAGGTGGTCACCGACTATCTGAAGAGCGCGGGCCTGACCAAGTCGCTGGACGCGCTCGGCTTCAACCTGGTGGGCTATGGCTGCACCACCTGCATCGGCAATTCCGGGCCGCTGCCGGAAGCCATTTCCGAGGCCGTCCAGCAGGGCGACCTGGTGGCCTGCTCGGTCCTCTCGGGCAACCGCAACTTTGAAGGTCGGGTGAACCCCGACGTGCGGGCCAACTATCTGGCCTCGCCGCCCCTGGTGGTCGCCTACGCCCTGGCCGGCTCGATGCAGATCGACCTGACCACCGAGCCGCTCGGCGAAGGCAAGGACGGCCAGCCCGTCTATCTGAAGGACATCTGGCCGACCAACGAAGAGATCGCCACGCTTCAGCGCAAGCACGTGACGGACAAGATGTTCGCCACCCGCTACGCCGACGTCTTCAAGGGCGACAAGGCCTGGCAGGGCATCAAGGTGGCCGGCGGCCAGACCTATGCCTGGGACATCAGCTCCACCTATGTTCAGAACCCGCCCTATTTCGAGGGCATGAGCATGGAGCCGGAGGCGATCACCGACATCATCGAGGCCCGCGTCCTCGGCGTGTTCGGCGACTCGATCACCACCGACCACATCAGCCCGGCCGGCTCCATCAAACTGACCTCGCCGGCCGGCGAATACCTGCGTGAACGCCAGGTGCCGCAGACCGACTTCAACTCCTACGGCGCCCGCCGCGGGAACCATGAGGTCATGATGCGCGGCACCTTCGCCAACATCCGGATCCGCAACAAGCTGACCCCGGAGATCGAAGGCGGCGTGACCAAGCACTTCCCCACCGGCGAAGTGATGTCGATCTATGACGCGGCCATGCGCTACCAGGCCGAGGGCCGCCCGCTGGTGGTCTTCGCCGGCAAGGAATACGGCACCGGCTCCTCCCGCGACTGGGCGGCCAAGGGCACCAAGCTCCTGGGCGTGCGCGCGGTGATCGCCGAGAGCTTCGAGCGTATCCACCGGTCCAACCTGGTGGGCATGGGCGTTCTGCCCCTGCAGTTCACCCAGGAAGGCTGGCAGAAGCTGGGCCTCACCGGCGAGGAGATCGTCTCGATCCGTGGTTTGCAGGACCTGTCGCCCCGCAAGCAGCTGACCGTCGAACTCTACCGCGCCGGCGACGGCCGCGTGGCGCGCTTCCCGGTGCGCTGCCGGATCGACACCCCCACCGAGCTTGAATACTTCAAGAACGGCGGCGTGCTGAACTACGTGCTGCGCAACCTGGCCTCGCAAGACGCCTGAGACCGGTCGCACGGCTGATCTGGAGAGGGGGTCGCGGTCGCCGCGGCCCCCTTTTTCCGTATTATGAGGGACTGCTTTTTTGAGACGTCGAACCCTATGTCGACCTCCGCTCACACCTTGTTGAGACGCGCTGGCGCAGCAACTCGGCTTTATTGCGCGACCATGATCAGAGCCCTGCTCGCCAGCCTTTGTCTCCTGACGGTTCCCGCCGTCGCCGCCGCGGCCAAGCCGCCCGTAGTGGTGGAGTTCTATACGGCCCAGGGCTGCGCGGCCTGCGCCGAGGCCAACACCTTCGTCAACGAGCTGGCCGACCGGCCGGGTGTGGTCGCGCTGACCTTCGCCGTGGACTACTGGGACTATCTGGGTTGGGAAGACACCTTCGCCCTGCCTGAGTTCGCCGAGCGGCAGAAGGCCTATCTGACGCCGATGTCCCTGCGCGAACCCTACACCCCGCAGCTGGTGATCAACGGGGCCAGCGAAGCCTCGGCCGTGGAGCCTGAAAAGGTGGAGGCCCTGCTGGAGGCCGCCGCCCGCACCCAGCGCCCAGCGCCCGACATCCAGTTCATCGGCCCCCGTCGGGTCGATGTGGGTTCAGGGCCCGCCCCCCGCGGCGGCGCCGAGGTCTGGCTGGTGCGCTACGACCCCAAGCCGCGGGAAGTGGTGGTTCGCAAGGGCGAGAATCGCGGCCAGACCCTGGAACAGCGCAATGTGGTGCGCGAGATCGTGCGCCTGGGCCGCTGGCGCGGCCGACCCACCGCCTATACGGCGCCGGAAGCCAAGGAAGACGGTCTGGAGACCCTGTTGATCGTCCAGGCCCCGGCCGGCGGACGCATCCTGGCGGCCAAATCCCAGACCGCCCCGCCGCCCCGCCCCCCCGTGATGGCGCAGACGGCCGCCCGCTGAAGCGGCGGCCCGCTGCGGCCAAAGAAAAAGGCCCGCGCGGGGGAGGGGGGCTACTCCGCGCAGGCCTTCTTCAGAGAAGGGGATAGACGCCGGCTGACCAGGGTCCCGGGTCCCAGGGGGGCTGGGGGGGCTGTTCAGGGTCCGGAACCGCGAGGTGTCCCGATCAACCGACAATGCCCTTATCGTCGCCCAAACAGGCGGCCTCAGGACCGAAATAAGGTCTTTTCACGGCGTGGGCCCGCAGGCGGTGCGCAAGAAGGCGGCTCGATTTCGGCGCGATATTGAGTCAGGCTGTCTGGCGATGGCTACTGATCCGTCCGCCAACGATTCCGCTCCCGGCGGCCGCAGGGCCGGTCCGATCTTCTTTCAGCGACAGGAATTCCAGCGCCTGCTGAACCTCTATGGGCGCATGGTGGCGGCCGGCGAGTGGCGGGACTATTCCATCGAGCCAGGGCCTGAGGCCTGCGCCTTCTCGGTCTTTCGCCGGGCGGCCGAGGCGCCGCTCTACCGGATCGAGAAGCGCCCGGCCCTGGCGCGGCGACAGGGCGCCTGGGCGGTGATCGGCCAGGGCGGCATGATCCTGCGCCGCGGTCACGAGCTCGAGCAGGTGTTGCGCTTCTTCGACAAGGGCCGCTTCAAGGTCATCGACTGAGGCCAGCCCCTGCCTTTTGGGATGCCCCTCAGGCGATGATGTCGGGGGTCAGCTGGTCTTCCAGGGCGGCGATCTCGTCCTTGAGGGCGAGCTTTCGGCGCTTGAAGCGGCCCAGCACCCCCAGGCTCGGCGTCGGCATGGCGCTGATCGCCTGGACCGCGACGTCCAGATCGGCGTGCTCCTGCCGGGCCGCGGCCAGTCGCTCGCGCAGCTGCGCCTCGGGATCAGGCCCCAGATCGTTCATGCCGCCCCCGCCATGGCCTTGTCTCCCCGCGTCCGCATCATCCGGTTTTGCCAGGATCGGGTAAAGGCCCGCTTAGGGCGCGCGACAACTGATCCAGGGCCGCGGGGTCAGCGATCCCGCCCCAGGCGGTGGCCACGGCGGCCAGGGCGGCCTCCAGCGGCGCCTGGCCCCCGCCATCCAGGTCCGCCAGGGCCGAGAGCAGCAGGCGCTCAGACTCCAGCTCCGCGGCCTTGACCCGGGCCCGCAGCGCCTCCCGAGCCGGGGCCTCGACCCCGGCCAGCTCGGCCTTCAAGCCCCGTCGGGCGACGCGCAGGGGCAGGATGGCGGCGGCCTCCCAGGCGCGGGCCAGGCTGACGGCGCGGCCGATGAGATCGGCCTGGGTCGGGCGAGCGAAGACCGCCCACAGAAGCAGGGGCACGCACTGGCCATGATCGTCCTGCAGGGCCAGGGCCGCCTCGGCGACGCCCGGCCGCCCATAGACGGACACGGCCCAGGACCACAGGTCCATGGCTCAGTCGTCCGCGACGGGCGGCATGGCCATGTCCTGACCCCAGCGCTTCACCTTCGACCAGGACAGGCCAAACAGATCGAGCGTCCGGCCCACCGACTGATCGACCATTTCCTCCAGGCTCAGCGGCTTGGCGTAGAAGGCCGGCAGGGGCGGGGCGATGACAGCCCCCATCTCCGCCAGCTTCACCATGGTGCGCAGATGGCCCAGGTGCAGCGGGGTCTCGCGGACCATCAGCACCAGGGGACGCCGCTCCTTCAGGGTGACGTCGGCGGCCCGGGTCATCAGGGAGGCGGTCACGCCAGTGGCCACCTCGCTCATGGTCCGCACCGAACAGGGCGCGATCAGCATGCCGAGCGTCGGGAAGGAGCCCGAGGCGATGGCCGCCCCCACATCGCCAGGACGATAGGCCACATCGGCCATGGCCTGGACCTCGGCCAGCGACAGCTCCGTCTCCTGGGCCAGGGTCAGGGCCGCGGCCCGGCTCATCACCAGGTGGCTCTCGACGCTGAGATCCTTGCAGGCGGCCAGGGCGCGCAGGCCGTAGGCCACGCCGCTGGCGCCGGCGATCCCCACCACCAGGCGCGGGCGCCCCCGATCGGGGCCGGCTGGACCTTCTCGCGACATTCCGTCTCACCCCACGCCGAAAAAGTCGGCCCTAATGCGAACTCAACCCTGCACAATCATATTTGATCTGACACCCCGGCGAAGGGGTGATCAGGTGTCGTGTCGAAAAACCTTGAAGGAGGCGTACCTATGGCCGTTGAAGCCCGCATCCGTGAGCTTGGATCTCGCCATCAAAACCTGGACAAGGCGATCCAGGACGAAGTGCGAAGCCCCGCGGGAGACGACCTCCGCCTTCAGGAACTCAAGCGACGAAAGCTCAAGCTGAAGGAAGAAATGGAGACCCTGCAGCGCAGAGCCCACTGATCTTTCAGAACGAAAAGAGGCCCGCGCATCGCGCGGGCCTCTTGCGTTTCAGCATCCGGCCAAGGGCAGGCTTCAGTCTTCCTCGGTCGCCAGCGGGGCGTTCTCGACCGCGCCGGTCTCAGAGGCCGGGCGCAGGGACGGGCCATCGGGATCGGTGATTCCGGCCTTGGCGTCGTCCTTGGCCTTCTTGTCGGCGGCTTTGCGCACCACGGCGTCCAGCTCCATCTGGGTCGACAGGCCGAGCGTCACCGGGTCCACCGGCTTGATATTGGCCGAGTTCCAGTGGGTGCGGTTGCGGATCTGGTCGATGGTCGCCTTGGTGGTGCCCAAGAGCCGGGAGATCTGCGCGTCGGGCACTTCGGGGTGATTGCGCAGGAACCAGGCGATCGCGTCGGGGCGATCCTGACGGCGGGACACCGGGGTATAGCGCGGCGCCTTCTTGGTCGGCTTGAGCAGCTCGGCATGGCGGCTCTTCTGGGCCTTCATCCGATAGGCCGAATTGGCCTGGGCGGCGTCCAGCTCTTCGCGGGTCAGCTGGCCATTGCCGATCGGGTCGGCGCCGCGGATGTCGCGCGCCACTTCGCCGTCGGCGATGCCGCGCACCTCGAGAGGGTGCAGGCCGCAGAAGTCGGCGATCTGGTCGAAGGTCAGCGAGGTGTTGTCGACCAGCCAGACGGCGGTCGCCTTGGGCATCAGAATGTCGGTCATGGCCGTACTCCAGAAACGACGGCGCCCGGCCTTTCGGCCGGGCGGTTGTCAATATTCCGTATAGGCCCGTTCCGCGGGAAAGGAAATGCCCGCCCTGAGCCTTTCCCGACAGCGTGAAGGCCGCCGACCGGGAACGACCTGGAAGACCGAGCCCTCAGGCGCTGGCGGCGGGCGCCAGGGGAGCCGGCGCTGGGGCGCCGGCCGGACGGCCGATCCAGATCTGACCGCTTCTGGCCACCACCTCGCCGGCCGCGTCATAGAGGGCGACGCCGGCGAAGAATTTGCGGCCCTCCGATTCCCGGGCCCAGGCGACGACCACATAGGTCTCGCCGGCCTTGGGCGCCTTCAGCACCTCGCCGGCCATGGTGCCCAGCAGGCCCACCGGCGACCCGATCTTGATCCACCAGGCCATGGAGCCCGAGCAGTCCAGGGCGCCCCAGGTGATTTCGTCAGGCATGGTCCCGTCGGGGCCGGCGAAATTGGCGTGCGGGATCCACAGGCCCGCGCAGACCCCAGGCTCGGCGCCGGGGACCTGGCCCACATGAACCCCCAGGCCCTCGCCCTGCTCGCGCTCGATGCAGCAGGAGAAGCAGCCCCGGTGGAGGGAGCGTGTGGCGAAGGGCGAGGCCGCCGACGCGGCGCGGGCCGCCTCGATGCCGGGGGAGGTCGGCGGGGTGGGAATCTGGTCATCGCCCCCCGGCCGCGCCACGCCCAGCACCTGACCCTCGGCCCCCACGGCCGAGACCGCGCCGTCCTCGCCGATCACCAGCTCGACGGTGGTGTCCAGGGGCACGCCGGCCCGCAGCATGGCGCTGCCCTTGCCGCCGACCGCCTTGGTCAGCAGGCCGCAGATATAGCCGCCATTGGCGGTGACGGGGGGCCCGCGGAACTGCCGCGGCACGAGGATCTGGGTCATGGGATGCAGCTCGGAAAAAATGAGGCGGTTTGAAAATGAAAGGTCGGACGGCGGGGCCATCGCGTGAGCGGTCGGATCGGTCCGGCGTGAAATTCCGCGCCGGCGCAGGGCAGATTGGCGGAAAACAGGGGGGCTTGGCAATTCGTCTGCGCGCGGGGACCTCTTGGCGCATCCAAAAGCCCGATGACGGCGTTCAGCGGGCAGACGCCAGACAACGGGAGACACCCATGGCCAAGATCGACGCCATCAAGCTGCTGAAGGATGATCACCGGGAGGTGGAGGACCTGTTCGAGCAGTTCGAAAAGGCCACAGCCAAGGATCGCAAGGCCAAGATCGTCGAGAAGATCTGCACCGAGCTGACGGTCCACACCCTGATCGAGGAAGAGATCTTCTACCCCACCTTCCGGGGCAAGATCGAAGACGACATGCTCGACGAGGGCTATGTGGAGCACGACGGCGCCAAGATGCTGATCGCCGAGCTGATGGCCGGCGACCCCGACGACCCCTTTTATGACGCCAAGGTCTCGGTGCTGTCCGAAGAGATCGAGCACCACGTCAAGGAGGAGGAGCGTCCGTCAGAGGGCATGTTCGCCCAGTGCCGCCGCACCGATGTGGATCTGGTGGCGCTCGCCGAGAAGATGCAGGCTCGCAAGGACGAACTGATGGCCATGATCAAGGCCAACGGCCTGCCGGCCCCGGAAATCCGCTCCTTCAAGGGCGCCAAGGTCGTCTACAGCGAGCCGCCGGCCGCCCCCGCCGCCTGAGCGAACGCGGGTCCCTGAGCCGGCTAGCCCAGGGGCTGGCGTCCGACGATCTTCAGGCCGTAGCCGGCCGAGCCCGGCAGCACGGTGTCGGCGTTGCTCAGCAGCACCAGGTCGCGCACGCCCAGGTCCAGCAGGATCTGGGCGCCGACCCCGTAGTCGCGGAGGATATTTGCCGGGGCGGCGGCTGCGCCGTCCTGGCCATAGCGCTCCGACAGCCAGGCGGGGTTGGAGTCGCGGATGAACACCGCCGCGCCGGCCCCCTCATGCTCGGCCAGGGCCTTGAGCGCCTGAGGGACATGGTCGCGCCGAGGGCCGACGGCGCCCAGCAGGTCGGCGGCGAAGTCCACCCGGTGCATCCGCACCAGGGTCGGGCGGTCGGCCGCGATCCGGCCCTTGGTCAGCACCACATGCTCGGTGTGGTCGAGGATGTTGCGGTAGATCACCATGCGGAAGGCGCCGTGGGCGCTTTCGAACGGGGTCTCCAGCACCCGCTCCACCTGCCGCTCGGTGCGGCGGCGATAGGCGATCAGGTCGGCGATGGTGCCGATCTTCAGCCCGTGCAGCCGGGCGAACTCGATCAGGTCAGGCAGGCGGGCCATGGTCCCGTCGTCGCGCATGATCTCGCAGATGACCCCGGCCGGGTTCAGCCCCGCCAGGCGGGAAATGTCCACCGCCGCCTCGGTGTGGCCGGCGCGCACCAGCACCCCGCCGGGCTTGGCCACCAGCGGGAAGACGTGGCCGGGCGAAACGATGTCATCGGGACCTTTGGTGGGGTCCACGGCCACGGCGATGGTGTGGGCCCGGTCGTGGGCCGAAATCCCGGTGGTGACTCCCTCCCGGGCCTCGATGGAGACGGTGAAGGCGGTGCCGTGGCCTGAGCCGTTGTCGGCGGTCATCGGCGGCAGGCGCAGGGCCCGGGCCCGTTCGGCGCTGATCGACAGGCAGATCAGGCCCCGGGCGTGCCGGGCCATGAAGTTGATCTGGGCCGGGGTGGCGAACTGGGCGGGGATGATCACATCCCCCTCATTCTCCCGGTCCTCGGCGTCCACGAGGATATAGGGGCGGCCGTTGCGGGCCTCCTCGATGATTTCCTCGATGGGGCTGACCGCCCGCTCGGCGGCGGCGGCTTGGGCGTCCGGGGTCGTGGTCATCTGCGCTCTCATCGGCCCATGGGGGCCTCTGCTGGCCATTTAGGCGCCCAAGGCCCCGGCTCCAAGACGTTACGGTCTAGGCGTCCACCGCAAAGGCGCGCTTCAGCTCCGCCTTCAGGATCTTGCCATTGGCGTTGCGCGGCAGGGTCTCGGGCCAGAAGGCCACCTTCACCGGCACCTTGAAGCCGGCCAGCCGCGCGCGGACGAAGGCGCGCAGCTCGTCTTCCGTCGCCGTGCCGCCAGGCTTCAGGTGAACCACGGCGGCGGGCTCTTCGCCGAGCGTGCGGTGGGGCAGGCCGATCAGGGCGGCGTCCATCACGTCGGGATGGTCGTAGAGGACGTTCTCGACCTCCACGCAGTAGATGTTCTCACCGCCGCGGATCAGCATGTCCTTGGCCCGGTCGACGATGAAGCAGAAGCCCTCCTCGTCCAGGAAGGCGAGGTCGCCGGTGCGCACCCAGCCGTCCACGAAGGTCTCGGCCGTGGCCTCGGGCCGGTTCCAGTAGCCTTTGACGATGTTGGGCCCCTTGGCCCACAGCTCGCCCACCTTGCCCACCGGCAGTTCGGTGACGCCGTCGGCGGGATCGACGATCTTCAGCTCGCACGGGGGCGGGGCCACGCCGCAGGAGTCGGGGCGATGCTCGTAATCGCGGCCGATATTGGTGGTGCAGGTGGCCGAGGTCTCGGTCATGCCCCAGCCGTTGGAGGGCGCCGAGCCCGGGAAGGTCTCGACGATCTTGCGCACCAGGTCGGGCGCAGACGGCGCCCCCCCATAGGCCACGGTGGTCAGGGACGAAAGGTCGAAGTCCTTGCGGGCCGGATGTTCGATCAGCTGCCAGGCGATGGTCGGCACGCCGCCGGTGTTGGTGACCTTCTCGCGCTCGATCAGGCCCATGGCCTCCACCGGCTCCCACTTGCGCATCAGGACGAGCTTGGAGCCCGAATTGATGGCCGGCGAGAGGGTCGCGTTGCAGCCGGTCACATGGAACAGGGGCACCACCAGCAGATAGGCCCGCGGGGGCAGCTTGTGGGCGTCCTGCTCGGGGATCGGCTCCCCGCGGCGCAGAAAGCCGCGCGCGCCTGCGCAGGCGCTGGCCATGATGTTGGCCGTCAGGTTGCGGTGGGTGCCGAGCGCCCCCTTGGGCTTCCCCGTGGTGCCGGAGGTGTAGAAGATCGTCGCCACGTCGTCGGGCGCCAGCGCCACGTCCGGCAGAACCTTGTCAGGCAGATCGCCCCAGCTGTTCACCGGCCCGATGACGTCCTCCAGCTGGGCGAGGCGAGGGTCGGCCGGCAGGGTCTCGGCGCGGGTGACATAGATGCGGGCCAGGTCCGGGCAGGCGTCCAGATGCTCGAGGATGCGCTCCAGCCGCTCATCATCCACCAGGGCCACTTTGGCCCCGGAATCGGCCAGGCCGAATTCCAGTTCAGGCCCGGTCCACCAGGCGTTCAGCGGCGTGACGACGGCGCCGACGATGGCCCCGGCGAAGAAGGCGACGGGCCATTCGGGCAGGTTGCGCATGACGAGCGCCACCCGGTCGCCGGGCTTCACCCCATCGGCCTGCAGCTGGTGGGCGAGCGTGATGACCGCCCGGGTGAAGGCCTCGAAGGTCGCCCGCTCGTCCTCATGGACCAGGAATTCGCGGCTGCCGAAGGCCCGGCCGTTGAGCAGCACGTCGCGCAGGGTCGGCGGGGCGTTCTTCCACACCTTGGTGGGGATCCCGTCGATCACCGCCTCGTCCAGCTCGAAGCGCTGGCCCGGCGCGGTCAGCTGCGCATGGGCCTCATCAATGGACATGACGGGCCAGGGTTTGGCGGCGGTGTCGGTCATGGGGGGTCCTGGTGTCCTCGGAGGTTTGGCCGTCTTGTCGCGACCTGTGCGCTCAGAAAGCCGAGCCTTGGGCCCGAGGCAAGCAGGCGCGGGCGCGCAGCGCCAATAAAAAGGGGGACACAAAGGACACGAAGGTTCGCGAAGGGGCACAAAGGGGTGGCGGCCCCACCTTGGTGTCCTTTGCGCCCCCTTTGTGTCCTTCGTGTCGCCTCTTTGAAGGCGCCTGCGGCGCGAAAGACCCTCGGGACGCGCCCGAGGGTCAGGCGACGACCATCAGGCCGGGGCGTTTTCCCGTTCGGCCTTGAGCTTGGCGTAGCCTTCCTTCAGCTCGGCCAGCTCCTTGGCGTACTTCTCCTTGGCCTCCTCCTGCAGGCGCGGGATGTGGTAGCTGGGGAAGAGGTCGTTTTCGGGCCGGTAGTCCTTCAGGATCTGCTTGGCCAGCGTCACCTTGTGCACCTCGGTGGGGCCGTCGGCGATGCCCATGACCAGCGAGCTGGTGACCATGCGCATGAAGGGCATTTCGTTGGAGACGCCCAGCGCCCCGTGCAGGTGGGCGGCCTTGGTGGCCACGTCGTTATAGACCTTGGGCATGGCCACCTTGATGGCGGCGATGTCCTTGCGGACCTTGTTGTAGTCCTTGTGCTTGTCGATCAGCCAGGCGGTGCGCAGGACCAGCAGGCGGAACTGCTCCACGGCGATCCAGGAGTCGGCGATCTGCTCCTGCACCATCTGCAGGTCGGCCAGACGGCCGTCGCGGGTGGTGCGCGACACGGCCCGCTGGCACATCAGGTCCAGCGCATGGCGGCAGGCCCCGACGGTGCGCATGGCGTGGTGCACCCGGCCGCCGCCCAGGCGGACCTGGGCGATGACGAAGGCCGCGCCCCGGTCGCCCAGCAGGGCCTCTGGCCCCACCCGGACATTGGTGTAGCGCATGTAGCCTTCGGTCCCGCCGCCGATCTCGCCGCCGGCGCCGACGGCCACGTTGCGGATGATCTCCACCCCGGGGGTGTCGGTGGGCACCAGGAAGATGGAGGTGCGCCGATAGGGGTCCTTGGCGTCCGGATCGGTGATCGCATAGACCACCAGCAGCTTCGAATAGCGGGCGTTGGTGGAGTACCACTTCTCGCCGTTGATGATCCAATCCTGGCCGTCCTGCACCGCCCGGGTGGTGAAGGTCAGGGGGTCGGACCCGCCGGTGGGCTCTGACATGGAGAAGGCCGAGCGGATCTCGCCGTTCAGCAGCGGCCAGAGCCAGCGCTCCTTCTGGGCCTCGGTGCCGTAGTGGGCGATGATCTCGGCGTTGCCGGTGTCGGGCGCCTGGCAGCCGAAGATGGTCGGGGCGATGGAGTTGCGCCCCAGCTTCTCGTTCATCAGGCCAAGCTTCAGCTGGCCATAGCCCTGGCCGCCGAGCTCGGGGCCCAGGTGACAGGCCCACAGGCCCTGGTCCTTCACCTTCTGCTGCAGGGGCTTGATGAACTTCTCGCGGCCCAGCGGGCCGTGGGCGGCCATGCCCAGATGGCTGAGGGGCTCGACCTCCTCGCGCATGAAGTCCTCGATCCAGTCGAGCTTCTTCTGGAATTCCGGATCGGTTTCAAAGTCCCAGGCCATGTCGTCCTCCTTGGCGCCCGATGGGCGGGCGAATCGTAGAAGCGGTATGTTTCGGGGCGCCGATCATACCGACTATTCAAAATTTGGCGGCCGCCTTGGGTCGCCTGCCGCCATTATCAGGCGCGGCGCGGCCGGACGCAACCGGCGGCGCCGCGATCATATAACGCGTTGTTTTAGCACACAATTTTCAGAGATTGGCGGGAGGGGCGCGGCGCAACCGCCGCGACCGCCGGTCGCCCGCAGCCCTGCGGCAACGCTGGTCGACGGGCGTGGTGGGCGGGGTCCTGCGCAGGCGCGCGGCGCGCCGGTGACGGCGCCGGCTCGGGGCGGTTCGTGAACCCCGTACGCGTACGGAGGTCCCGCGACCCCGCAGCGCCTTGCAGGGGTCGGGCGCAAAGGGCTAATTGCGCGGCCATGATCCCCGCCCCGGCCTTCCTGTCCAATCCCGAACGGTTCATGGCCTTCTCCCGCTGGGCCGCGCCCCTGTTCGGCGGCCTCGCCGTGGTCCTGGCGCTCGCCGGCCTGTGGCTGGGCTTCGCCGCCCCTGAGGACTACCAGCAGGGCGATACGGTGCGGATCATGTTCATCCATGTGCCCGCGGCCTGGATGAGCATGTTCGTCTATGCCTGTTTGGGGACAGCCAGCTTCCTGTCGCTGGTTTTCCGCCATGCCCTGGCCGACGCCGCGGCCCAGGCGGCCGCGCCGCTGGGCGCCGCCTTCACCGCGCTGGCCCTGATCACCGGGTCCCTGTGGGGCCGGCCCATGTGGGGCGCCTGGTGGGTGTGGGACGCGCGCATGACCTCGGTGCTGGTGCTGTTCCTGTTCTACGTCGCCTATATGGCCCTGCGCGCCGCCCTGGATGACGAGGCCAAGGCCGCCCGGGCGGGCGCGATCCTGGCCCTGGTGGGCGTGGTCAACCTGCCCATCGTCAAGTTCTCGGTGGACTGGTGGAACAGCCTGCACCAGGGCGCCTCGGTGTTCCGCGCCGATGGCCCCACCGTGGCCGATGTCTTCCTCTATCCCCTGCTGCTCATGGCTCTGGCCTATATGTCGGCCTTCGGGTCGCTCTGGCTGGTGCGCATCCGCGGCGAGGTGTGGCGCCGCCGGGCCGAAGCCCTGGCGCTTCGCGCGGCGAGGGCCTGAGGATGTTCGGCATGCTTGATCTCGACGCCAGCCCCTATGGCGCCTTTGTGTGGCCGGCCTTCGCCATCACAGCCCTGGTCTTCGCTGGCATGATCGCCGGCGCGCTCGCCCACGCCCGCCACTGGCGGGCCCGCACCGAGGCCCTGCGCAAGACCGCCGAGGCCGCCGAGGCGGCGCGGCGACCGCCCGTTCAGGACGTCACGCCATGAGCCGCTGGCTGGCGCTCGCCCCCCTGGCGGTGCTCGTGGCGCTCGGCCTGCTGTTTGGCCTCTATTCCCTGAACCGCGATCCGCAGGTCCAGCCCCAGGCCATGGTCGGCAAGCCGGTCCCGGCGCTCAGCCTGCCCAATCTGGAGGACGGCCGCCCCGTGGCCCTGGCCGAGGCGCTGAACGGCCAGCCGGCCCTGGTCAACTTCTTCGCCTCCTGGTGCCCGCCCTGCGAGGTGGAGCATCCGGTGCTGGTGGACCTGGCCGCCCAGGGCGTGCCGATCATCGGCGTGGCCTATAAGGACGCCCCGCCCAACACCGAAGCCTTCCTGGCCCGGCTCGGCGACCCCTTCACGATCCACCTGGTGGACCGCGACGGCCGCGCCGGCGTGGAGTTCGGCGTCACCGGCGTGCCCGAGACCTACCTGGTCGGCGCCGACGGCACCATCCTCGCCAAGCACGCGGGCCCCTTGAGCGCGGAAGACGCGGCGGCGCTGTGGGCGCAGCGGGAGTAGGGCGGCTTTCCCGCTTTTTCTTCATTTTCTCCGTCACCCTCGGGCTTGACCCGAGGGTCCATGCGCACAGCCCTTCGCCGGTGTTCATGGATGGTCGGGTCAAGCCCGACCATGACGGAGTCGGGACCGGGGCGCTCTCAGCAGAAGAGCGAACCGCGCCGCCGAAAGTCAGGTTGACCTGACATCGCCTCTGTGTCAGGTTCGCCTGACATTCACGGAGGCCCTCACCCATGTCCGCCACCCCTGCCGACCGACGCTATATCCTGCGCACCGCCGCCTTCATGACCGGCTATGTAGCGGTCAATCTGGCCGCCATCACCGGGGCCTTTGACGATATCGGGGCGGTGGCGGCCTGGGTCCTGGCCCTGGCGGTGGCGGCGCCTGTGGCCGGGCAGATCTGGGCGGTGCTGGCCTGGATGAAGGATAGCGACGAGTTCGTCCGGGCCCTGGCGGCCAAGCGGTTCATCATTGCCGCTGGCGCGGCCATCGCGGTCTTTTCGGCCTGGGGCTTTTCGGAATCCTATGCCGGCGCCCCGCATGCGCCGGGCTGGCTGATCTATCCCCTGTTCTGGGCGGCCTATGGCCTGGTCAGCCCGCTCGTGCGGACCAGCCGGGTTTGAGCGGGCGGCTGCGCGAGCTGCGCCAGCAGCAGGGCTGGACGCAGGCTGAGCTTGGCCAGCGGCTCGGGGTCTCGCGCCAGGCGGTCAACGCCCTGGAGAGCGGCAAGCACGACCCCTCCCTCGATCTCGCCTTCCGCATCGCCGCCCTGTTCGACCAGGCGGTGGAAGAGGTCTTCGCCAATCCGCATCGGCGGTGAGAGGCCCGGGCGGCGCGCGCCTCCCCCGCGCGCGGGACCCTGACCGCGAGGCGCAGGATGACGCGCGATGCGGCGCTCGAGAGACCCCTGGCCTTCAGATCCCGTTAACCATAAATTCAGTGGAGACCGGCCATTTTGGCCCCGATTTCCCGCTCCAGACCCCGGTTTTCGCCGTGACCGTAATTCGCCCCCCCTTCCCGCCCCCCACGCCGGCGGCCCCGCAAGGGGTCCAGGGGCAGGCGCGCAATGCGGCTCAGAAGGCGTTTTTCGAAGCCGCCTTGGGCCGCGCCGCGCCCACCCAGGCTCCGGTTCAGGCGACTCGCACGACCCAGACCGCCGAGGTTCAGGTCCGGGCGACGCCGGTGCGCGAGATACCGCAGCCCACCCGGGCCGCGTCGGACGAGGCGCCGCAGAAGATCCTGCGGCCGGGCTCTCTGCTGGATATCCGGGTCTAGGTCAGCCTGACCCTAGAAGCGCCCCGTGCGGGCCCTCCAGATGGCGGTTTCCAGGGCCTTGGCGAATTCGGCGCGCTCGCCTGGCGACAGGGCGGCGGCGACCTGGGCGAACTTGCCCGACAGCCGCACCCGCACGCCCACGGTCTGATCGTCCTCCACCTCCACATCGACGCGGGTGAAGGCCGTGGGCGAGGTCCAGACCAGGGCCTGGGCCTGGGGCGTCTGGCGCAGGACCCGGACTTCATGGGCGGTGACCTGCACCCGCTCCACCTGCTTGGCCGCATGGAAGCTGACGGCGAAGGCGAGCGCGATGGCGCCGACATCCAGGGCCAGGAAGATCGGCACCAGGGTCGCCCCCATGGACATGAAGACGAGGCCCGAGACGCAGTTCAGCGCCGTAATGCAGGAAATGAGGATGATGAACCCTCGCTGGGACAGCGAGCGGTTGGGGGTGATGACCGCGTCCATGTAAAAGGGGCTGTCCATCGCAGGCGCGATATTAGCCAGACCGGCGGACTTGGCGAGAGGCTTTGCGCAGGGCATCAAGCGCCATGGCCAAGCCCGCAGCCTCATCGTCGAAAAAGCCGCCCGGAAAGCCCGCCCCGCGCCGCCTGTCGCCGGCCGAACGGGCGCGCATCGCCACCCTGTTCGAGCGGTTCGAGGATGCGGAGTCCGACCCCCGCACCGAGCTCAACTATGACAGCCCCTACACCCTGGTGACCGCCGTGGCCCTGTCGGCCCAGGCCACCGACGTCTCGGTCAACAAGGCCACGGCCCGGCTGTTTGCGGTCGCCGACACGCCGGAGAAGATGCTGGCGCTTGGCGAAGAGGGGCTGATCGGCTTCATCGCCTCCATCGGCCTGTTCCGCACCAAGGCCAAGAACGTCATCGCCGCGGCCCGCATCCTGATCGAGCAGCACGGGGGCGAGGTGCCCCTGGAGCGCGCGGCCCTGCAGGCCCTGCCCGGCGTCGGGCGCAAGACCGCCAGCGTGGTGCTCAACGAACTGCGGGTCGAGCCGGCCATCGCCGTAGACACCCACGTCTTCCGCGTCGCCCACCGGTTGAAGCTCGCCTTCGGCAAGACGCCGGACCAGGTGGAGGCCGAGCTGATGGGGGTGATCCCGCAACCCTATCTGGTGCGCGCCCATCACTGGCTGATCCTGCACGGCCGCTATGTGTGCGTCGCCCGCAAGCCGAAGTGCGATGAGTGCCCTGTCGCCGACCTCTGCCCCTCCCGCGCGCTGTTTGCGGGCTAGGGCCCAGGGCGCCGGCTTGCCCG
Organism: Caulobacteraceae bacterium UBA3198; assembly: GCA_002363865.1. Taxonomy (GTDB): domain Bacteria; phylum Pseudomonadota; class Alphaproteobacteria; order Caulobacterales; family Caulobacteraceae; genus Phenylobacterium. The sequence goes on along the minus strand of DEWY01000004.1, from coordinate 207,614 downwards.
CGCGGCGGCCCTGGCCGACAGTGCCGCCGCGCCGCAGGGTTCGGCGCGCCTAGGGATGACCGCCATGCCTCTTCTGCTCGACCGCCGCATGCTGCTGGCCTTCGGGGCCGCCGCGGCCTTGCCGCTCTCAGCGCCCCGCGCCCAGCCGGCGCCGGCGGCCAGCGCGGCGGACTCAGCCTTCGACGCCCTGGCGGCCGCCTGGCTGGAGGCCAATCTGCGGCTCAGCCCGATCACCGCCACGCTCTGGGGGGATCACCGCTATGACGACCGGCTGGACGATCTGAGCCTGGCGGGCTGGTCCGCCCGCCGCGACAGCGCCGCGGCCTTTCTCACAGGCCTGACCGCCATCGTGCCGGCCGAGCTCAGCCGCGAGCGGCAGGTGGACGCCGCCATCCTGCGCAACAGCCTGGCCGGCGAGGTCTGGTCCCACGACACCCTGCAGGCCCAGCGGTGGGACCCGCTGATCTACCAGTCCTCGGTAGGCTCGGCCCTCTATGGGCTGATCGCCCGGGACTTCGCCCCCCTGCCGCAGCGGCTGGCCTCGGCGACCTCGCGGATGAGCGGCTTTCCGGGCCTGCTGGCCCAGGTGCGCGAAAGCCTCGCCCCGGCGCGGACCCCGAAGATCCATGCGCAGACCGTCTCTGGTCAGAACGCCGGGCTGGAGAGCCTCGTGGACCTCTTGCTCGCCGAGGCCGGCGCCCTGGACGCCCAGGGGCAGGCCGAGCTGCGCGCCGCCGCCGGCGTGGCCAAGGTCGCCATCGCCGAGCATCAGGCCTGGATCGACGGGGTCCTGGTTCCGCAGGCGGCCGGCGAATGGCGCCTGGGCGCCGACCTCTATGACGCCAAGCTGGCCTTTGCCCTCGACAGCCCCCTGAGCCGCACCGAGATCAAGGTCGCCGCCGAGGAGGCGCTGGCCCAGGTTCGGGCCGAAATGTACGACATCGCCCGTCAGGTGCTGGTGGCGGGGGACGCCCCGCCGACGCCGCCGAAGCCCACCGCCGACCAGGAACAGGCGGCCATCGCCGCGGCGCTGGAGCTGGTCTATGCCGACCGGGCGACGCCCGAGACCCTGATCGCGACAGCCCAGGCCAAGCTCGACGCCGCCATCGAATTCGTCGCCGCCAACCCCATCGTCACCCCGCCCACCGAGCCGGTGCAGCTGGTCCTGACGCCGGAGTTCCAGCGCGGGGTGGCCGTGGCCTATTGCGACCCGCCCGGGCCTCTCGATCGGGAGCTGCCCACCTTCTACAAGCTGTCCCCCATTCCCGAGGACTGGAGCGCCGAGCAGGCGGAGTCCTTCCTGCGGGAATACAACAACTGGACGCTCGAGGGCCTGACGGTCCACGAGGGCACGCCCGGCCACTATCTCCAGCTGGCTATCTCCAACCGTCACCCCTCGGTGCTGCGCTCGATCCTTTGGTCGGGGAGTTTTGTGGAGGGCTGGGCCTGCTACGCCCAGGACGTGATGGTCGAGGCCGGCCACAGGGACGGTCATCCCCTCTACCGGCTGGCCAATCTGAAATTCCTGCTGCGGGTGATCACCAACGCCATTCTCGACATCGGCGTCCACGTCGAGGGCTGGGACGAGGCCCGGGCCATGCATCTGATGACCCACGACGCCTTCCAGCAGGAGCGCGAGGCGGCCGGCAAGTGGACGCGGGCCCGGGTCTCCTCGGCGCAGCTTCCCACCTATTTCGTCGGTTGGCGCGAGCACTGGTCCCTGCGCCGGGAGGCGGAGGCCCGCGCCGGCGCGGCCTTCGACATGAAGGCCTATCACGATGAGCTGCTGGGCTATGGGTCCCCGCCGGTGCGGGTCTCCCGCCAGTTGATGTTCGACCTCCCGGTGGGGTGAGTCCCCATCCCGTCACCCCGGGCCTTGCGCCCAGGGTCCCTGGCGCCGCTTGCGCCCGCCCCGACGAGGGACCCTCGGGACAAGCCCGAGGGTGACGACGGTGAGGTGAGGGGCTGGCCTAGCCCCCGTCCTGCGACCTCAGCCACCGGCTCAGCAGATAGAGGTGCAGGGCGTGGACGGCGATGTAGGCCAGGCTGACCAGCGCCAGAACCAGACGGAACTCAAGCTGCTCGTCGGGCTCCACCCAGAGGCTGGCCAGGCTGAAGGGCGTGAGGGTGAAGGCCGCCAGCAGCGGCGTGATGGCCAGGGCGATCCCCCGCGGCGCCGACCAGATCGGGCGGCGGCCCAGCCCCCACTGCATGGGCAGCTTCGTCCCGGCGGGCGCCCGCCGGGCGAAAGCCAGCGACATGGCCGCCAGCACCAAGACCGTGATGCTTGTCACAAAGGGCGCGCTCAACATGCCGCCAGCTTGGCAGGTTTGGCGCCTGACTCAAACCGGCGCGAGCGCCGTCCTAGATCAACCGCGAGCGGATGGCCTGGGACAGGAGGTCGATCAGGGTGACGGCGACGACGATCACCACGGCGATGGCGGCGACGCGGGAATAGTTGAAGCTGTTCAGGCTATCGAACAGGATCTGACCGATGCCGCCGGCCCCGATGAGGCCCAGGATCGTGGCCGCCCGGCTATTGGATTCAAACCGGTAGAGGGCGTACGAGGTCCAGAGCGGCGCCACCTGCGGGACCACGCCCCAGGCGATCTCCTGCAGCTTGTGGGCGCCGGTGGCGCGCACGCCTTCCACCGGACCCTTGTCGATGGACTCCACGGCCTCGGAGAACAGCTTGCCCAGCACGCCTCCGGTGTTGAGCGCCAGCGCCATGACGCCGGCGAAGGGGCCGAGGCCCACGGCGACCACGAAGACCATGCCGATGACCAGGTCGGGCACCGAGCGCAGGATGTCCATCACCCGCCGCACCGGCCACTGGATGGCGGGCGGGGCGATGTTGCGGGCGCCCAGCAGGCCCAGCGGCACGGCCAGGAAGACGGCCAGGGCCGTGCCCCACATGGCCATCTGGATGGTCAGCCACATCTGGCTGACGAAGAAGGGCAGGAGCTCGAAGTCCGGGTTGACGAAGGCCCGCCCGAACTCCCGCATATTGTCCGAGCCGGTGAACAGCAGCGGGAACTTCTCGATTTCGGCGGGACCGAAGCTGAGCGCCAGGACGACGGCGATGCCGCCCCACAGCAGGACGTCGAAGATCCACTGACCCAGCGGCCGCGCCGGCGGCGTCAGGGCGGGCGACGGCGTGGCCGCCGGCGTGTGGGCGGCGCTGGGCGCGGTGGCGTTCACAGGCGTCAGGCTCTTCGTCTTAGGGGGCCGCGGGCGTCGCCGGCGCAGCCGCCGGCGCTTCGCCGGCCCGGGCCTCAAGGGCTTCGCGCTCGGCGCGGATCGCGTCCAGGGCGGCTTGGGCCTCGGTGATGCGGGCCTGATCGCCGCTGTTCCTGGCGGTCAGCAGCGCCTCGGTGGCCTCCATCTCCCGCACCGGCAGCAGATGGCTGGCGTCGGCCGGCAGGAAGCCGCCGATGGAGATGGCCGACAGCAGCTCGCGCTGACGCTCCGCCTCAGGACCTTCGCCCTTGCCGTAGGTGAGGAAGAACTGGCGGACCTTTTCCTTGACCGCCGGGTCGAGATTTTTGCGCCAGACGATGGGGTCCTCGGGCAGCTTCGGGGATTCCCAGATCACCTTGACCTTGTCGGTGACGGTGGGCTGGCCGTTGGCGCGGTTCTCCACGTCCCGGGCGGTCTGCAGGCGGATGGCGGTGGAATTGTTGGTGGCCACGTCCAGCACGCCATTGGCCACGGCGAACAGGTTGGCCTGGTGGTTGGCGGCCCGGACCTGCTTGAAGCAGCGCTCCGGTTCGATGTTCTGCGGGGCGAACAGATAGGTCATGGGCGCCAGGGTGCCCGAGGTCGACTTGGCGTCGCCGATCCCGAAATCGAGGCTCTGGTCGCACTTCAGCACGTCTTCCAGGGTCAGGCCGCTGGACGCCGTGGCGATCAGCACCGAGCGATAGCCGTCCTCGCCGGAGGGGTCGAAGGTGCGGGCGAAGACCTCGGCGTCGGCCCGGCGCACAGCCTCCAGACCCGACAGGTTGGAGAACCAGCCCACATCGGTCTGGCCAAAGCGCAGGGCCTCGATCAGCGCAGTGTAGTTGGAGCCGTAGAAGGGCTTCACCGGAATGCCGATCTCCTTCTCCATGTCAGCCAGGATCGGCCGCCAGAAGGTGTCCAGGCTGGTGGAGTTTTCCGTCGCCAGGATCGAGAAGTTCAGCACCTCGGGCGCGGCGCTTTCCGGCGCTTCGCGCTCGGAACAGGCGGCGAGGCCCAGGGCCAGGGCGACCGTGAGGCCGGCGCCGATCAGGCTGCGGCGGATCATTGGGGAGCTCCTTCCCAGAAGACGTCTTCGAATTCCGGACCGTAGATGTCGATAAGCTGTTTGCGGGTCAGGCCGTTGGGCGGCCCATCATAGACCACCTTGCCGGCCTTGAGGGCGATGACGCGGTCGCAATAGCGCATGGCGTAGTCGACCTGGTGCAGGGTGACGATCAGGGTGAGGCCGTCGGCGCGGTTCAGCTCGCGCAGGATCTCCATGACCTTGCGGGCCGCCACAGGATCGAGAGAGGCCACCGGCTCGTCGGCCAGGATGATCTTGGCCTTCTGCACCAGGGCGCGCGCAATGGCGGCGCGCTGCTGCTGGCCGCCCGAGAGGGTGCCCGCCCGCTGGCCGGCATATTCGGCCACGCCCACCCGGGCCAGCGCCGCCATGGCCGCGCCCTTGGTCTCGGCCGGCCAGAAGCCCAACAGGCCCCGCAGGAAGCCAATCCGGCCGAGCGAGCCCATGGCCACATTGGTGAACAGGGTCAGCCGGCCCACCAGGTTGAACTGCTGGAAGATCATGCCGATGCGGATGCGGGTCCGGCGCACGTCCCGGTCCACCCGGCCCTGGGCCTGCACGGCGCCGCCAAAGGCGTCGATGCGGCCAGGCCCCTTGTCGATCGGAGCCAGGCCGTTGATGGCCCGAAGCAGGGTGGACTTGCCCGATCCCGAGGGACCGATCAGGGCGATCATCTCGCCGCGGGCGACGTCGAGGGAGACGGTGTCCAGCGCACGGCGGGACCCGAAGCTCTTCGACACTTGGCGCACCGAAAGAACGGCTGCGTCAGACATGAATGGCGAATATCCCCTGGGCGTTAGCGGCCGGACTCATAACCCGCGTGTGATCGCCGAGCCCCACGACGGTTTCATGACATGGGCGCCGGGCGCGGTCCAGCGCGGGGCCTGCGCGCCAGCGTCGCGGGGGACGGTGCGGCCCCGCGGACGCGGGAAAAGCCCTGGCCCGCCAAGGACCTTTTTGGGTTCCGCCCTTTACATCCGATCCAGATGCCACTATCTGCGACGGCTCCGGCGGACCCCGTTGTCCAAAGCGTTGCTAACGCCGGATTGGGTTCAACAATCTGTTGGGGGTTGCGTGAGGTGCATAAGTACCATACGCCCCTGGACCTGGTCCGTGAGCGGTCACCGGAGCGTCCTGTCGCCTTTGCGCGACCGGATGCTGTGGCCCTAGCGGCCCGTTGGTTCCAGGAAAATTTTAAAGGCGACGTCTTCTACGCTGTAAAGGCCAATCCTTCGCCGTGGGTCATCGAGACTCTTGCGGCGAACGGCGTGCGGTCTTTCGACGTGGCGAGCCTGCCCGAGGTCGAGCTGGTCTCCCAGCTCGTGCCGGGCGCGCGCATGGCCTTCATGCATCCGGTGAAGAACCGTCGGGCGATCTCGTCGGCCTATTTCGACCATGGGGTCCGCACCTTCGCGCTGGATACGCACGAAGAGCTGGCCAAGATTCTCGACGCCACGGGCCAGGCCGCCGACCTGAACCTCATTGTGCGCCTGGGCGTCTCGGCCGAGGGCGCGGCCTATTCCCTGGCCGGCAAGTTCGGGGTCGACGCCTATGAGGCGCCCGAGCTGCTGCTCGCCGCCCGTCGCGCCACCAATGAGCTGATGGGCGTCTCCTTCCATGTGGGCAGCCAGTGCATGCGTCCGACCGCCTTCCAGGCGGCCATGACGCAGGCCTCCCGCGCCCTGGTCCGCGCCGGCGTGTTCGCCGATGTGGTGGATGTGGGCGGCGGCTTCCCCTCGGTCTATCCGGGGATGGTTCCGCCGTCTCTGGCCGAGTACATGGACTCCATCGACCGCGGCTTCGCCGAGATGATGGTTCACGAGACGACCGAGCTGTGGTGCGAGCCCGGCCGGGCCCTGGTGGCGGAGTCCTCCTCGGTGCTGACCGCCGTCGAGCTGCGCAAGGGCGACGCCCTCTATCTGAACGACGGCTCCTACGGCAGCCTGTTCGACGCCACCCACACCAAGTGGCCCTTCCCGGTGAAGCTGATCCGCCGCGAGGCCGACGGCTCCACCCGCGAAGTGGATGGCCCGCTGAAGCCCTACCGCTTCTACGGCCCCACCTGCGACTCGCTCGACCACATGCCCGGGCCCTTCTGGCTGCCCGAGGATGTGCGCGAAGGCGACTATGTGGAAATCGGCATGCTCGGCGCCTATGGCGTGGCCATGAACACCCGCTTCAACGGCTTCGGCGACACCGAGACCGTGGTGGTGAATGACCCGCCCATGGCGTCCATGTTCGGCCTTGCGCCCCGCGCCATCCCGGTGCCGCGCAGCGAGAGCCAGAATGTCGTCAAGCTGTCGCGGGCCCGGGGCAAGAAACGCCGTCGGCGCTAGAGCGTTAGCTCTTCGCACACCGCAAGAGACGCGGCCGGTCGCTCCGTCCCGGCCGCGTCCTTTTTCCATGGACGGGCGCTCAAACTCTAGGACTCCAAGAGAATGAACGCTGAGGTTCAGTCCAACCGCAAGGCCGAGCTGCTCTCGTCCACCGTCGAGCACGTGGCCATCGACCAGTACGACGCCCGTCCGATCATCGACGCCATGCGTCAGATGAGCTTCACCAGCCGCGACACCGCCCGGGCCGCCGACATCTTCTCCATGGCGCTGGAAGATCCGTCCTGCTCCACCTGGCTGACCCTGGCCGGCTCGACCAGCGCCGGCGGCTGCATGCACATCTATCGCGACATGGTGAAGTACGGCCTGATCGACGCCGTGGTCGCCACCGGCGCCTCCATCGTCGACATGGATTTCTTCGAGGCCCTCGGCTTCAAGCACTACCAGGCCAAGGAGCCGGTGGACGACCGCGACCTGCGCGCCCTCTATATCGACCGGATCTACGACACCTATATCGACGAGGAAGAGCTGCAGACCTGCGACGCGGTGATCAAGGAGATCACCGACCAGCTGGAGCCGCGGCCCTATTCCTCGCGGGAATTCATCTGGGAAATGGGCAAGTGGCTGGCGGCGGGCAACGCCAAGAAGCCCGGCTCGCTGATTCAGACGGCCTATGAGGAAGGCGTGCCAATCTTCTGCCCGGCCTTCACGGACTCCTCGGCCGGCTTTGGCCTGGTCAAGCATCAGGTGGAGCGGATGAAGGCGGGCAAGCCCTACCTCACCATCGACTCCATCGCCGACTTCCGCGAGCTGACCGATGTGAAGATCGCGGCCGGCGCCACGGGCCTGTTCATGGTCGGTGGTGGCGTGCCCAAGAACTTCGCCCAGGACACGGTGGTCTGCGCCGAAATCCTGGGTCAGGAAGTCGACATGCACAAGTACGCCATCCAGCTGACGGTGGCCGATGTGCGTGACGGCGCCTGCTCGTCCTCGACGCTGCAGGAGGCCTGCTCCTGGGGCAAGGTCGACGTCACCTGGGAACAGATGGTCTTCGCCGAGGCCACCACGGTGGTCCCGCTGATCGCCTCGGACGCCTGGCACCGCGGCTCCTGGAAGACCCGCGAACGCCGCCGTTGGAACAAGCTCTTCGAAAAGGCGGCTTAAGGATCAGGCCCCGCTCCGGCGGGGCCTTTTTCGTTGAGGACATGCGCCCTCCATTCCACCGTCATGGCCCGGCTTGACCGGGCCATCCATGAATACCAGCGAACGGCTGTGTGCATGGGCCCTCGGGTCAAGCCCGGGGGCGACGACTGGGAGGGCGCGCCGCTCCGACTGAAGACTCCGCCCTTGAACGGTTGCCACGGGCCCCTCACTCCGCATACTCCGCGCCAAAGTCGATCAAGGGAGTAGCGCCGTGAGTGAAGGCGAGATTTTTCCGGTCCCTGAGGCCTGGGCCAAGCGCACGCATATGACGGCGGCCGGCTATGAGGCCGCCTGCCAGCGGGCCGACCAGGATCCGGACGGCTACTGGCGCGAGGTCGCCGGCCGGCTGGACTGGTCCAAGCCCTTCACTCAGGTCAAGGACGTCTCCTTCGACGCGTCGGACTTCCGCATCCAGTGGTTCGCCGACGGCGAGCTGAATGTCAGCGTCAACTGCATCGACCGGCATTTGCCGCAGCGCGCCGACCAGGTGGCCATCATCTGGGAAAGCGACGATCCGGAGATCTACGACACCCTGACCTATGGCCAATTGCACGCCGAGGTCTGCCGCATGGCCAATGTGCTGAAGGCCAAGGGCGTCAAGAAGGGCGACCGGGTCACCATCTATCTGCCGATGATCCCGGCCGCGGCCGTGGCCATGCTGGCCTGTTCGCGCATCGGCGCCGTGCATTCGGTGGTGTTCGGCGGCTTCTCGCCCGACAGCCTGGCCGGCCGTATCCAGGACTGCGACTCCCGCCTCGTCATCACCGCCGACGAAGGCGTGCGCGGCGGCAAGATCGTGCCGCTGAAGGCCAATGTGGACGAGGCGCTGAAGTCCTGCCCGGACGTCACCGACGTCATCGTCGTGCGCCGCACCCGGGCCGATGTGCCCATGGTCGAGGGCCGCGACGCCTATTATGGCGAGCTGAAAAAGACCGTCGCCGACACCTGCGATCCCGAACCGATGAATGCGGAGGACCCGCTGTTCATCCTCTACACCTCCGGGTCGACGGGGAAGCCCAAGGGGGTGCTGCACACCACCGGCGGCTATCTGACCTGGGCGGCCCACACCCACGAGCTGGTGTTCGACTATCGGCCGGGCGAGGTCTTCTGGTGCACCGCCGATGTGGGCTGGGTCACCGGCCACTCCTATGTGGTCTATGGCCCGCTGGCCAATGCGGCCACCACGGTGATGTTCGAGGGCGTGCCCACCTGGCCGGACAACTCTCGGTTCTGGCAGGTGGTGGACAAGCACAAGGTGGAGATCTTCTACACCGCGCCGACGGCCATCCGCGCCCTGATGCGCGACGGCGACGGGCCCGTGAAGAGCACCAGCCGCGAGTCCCTGCGCCTGCTGGGCACGGTGGGCGAGCCGATCAACCCCGAGGCCTGGCTCTGGTACCACCGGGTCGTCGGCGATGGCCGCTGCCCGGTGGTCGACACCTACTGGCAGACCGAGACCGGCGCCTGTCTCGCCACGCCGCTGCCCGGCGCGACGCCGGCCAAGCCCGGCTCCTGCGCCAAGCCGCTTCCGGGCGTGAAGTTCCAGCTGGTGGATGCGGACGGCAAGGTTCTCGACGGCGCCACCAGCGGCAATCTCTGCCTGACCGACTCCTGGCCTGGCCAGATGCGCACGGTCTATGGGGACCATGAGCGCTTCATCCAGACCTATTTCACCACCTATCCCGGCAAGTACTTCACCGGCGATGGCTGCCGCCGGGACGCCGACGGCTATTACTGGATCACCGGCCGGGTGGACGACGTGATCAACGTCTCGGGCCACCGCCTGGGCACCGCCGAGATCGAGAGCGCCCTGGTGGGCCATGAGGCGGTCGCCGAGGCCGCCGTGGTCGGCTATCCGCACGACATCAAGGGCCAGGGCATCTACGCCTTCGTGACGCTGAAGTCCGATGTGGAGCTGACCGACATCCTGGCCGCCGACATCAAGGGCTGGGTGCGCCGGGAGATCGGCGCCTTCGCCGCGCTGGACGCCCTGCAGTTCGCCCCCTCCCTGCCCAAGACCCGGTCGGGCAAGATCATGCGCCGCATCCTGCGCAAGATCGCCGAGAACCAGACCGACCAGCTGGGGGACACCTCGACGCTGGCCGAGCCCGGGGTGGTGGACGACCTCGTGCAGAATCGCGTCGCGGTTTGAGCCCCGACCTTCCCGGCCCCCTGCGCGGGGCCATCGAGGCCAGGCTCGAGGGCGTGTCGCGCCGCGACCTGGCCGAGCGGGCGGCCCGGGTTTCGGCCGCCTATCGCGGCGGCGCAGGCTCGGCCGGCGTGGTGCTGACCCCGGACGATGCGCTGGCCTATGCGCTGGCCCGCCTGCCGGCCACCTACGCCGCCGACATGGCGGTCTTTTCGGCGCTCGCCGAGGCCTGCCCGGACTTCGCCCCGGCCACCCTGCTGGATGCGGGCGCCGGCCCCGGTACCGCCAGCTGGGCGGCGCTCGAGGTCTGGCCGCAGATCGAGGCGGCCCTGTTGCTGGACGAGAGCGGCCCCTTTCTCGACCTCGCCCGTATCCTGGGGGAAGCCGGACCGCCCGTGCTGGCCGGGGCCGAGCGGCGGCGCGCCAATCTGACGGCGGCCCAGGCCGAGGCCTGGCCGCGCGCCGAGCTGGTGGTCGCCTCCTATGTGCTCGCCGAAATTCCGCTCCCGGCTCAAGGGGCCCTGGTCGACCGGCTGTGGGCGGCCTGCGAGGGGGTGCTGGTGCTGGTGGAGCCCGGCACGCCGGCCGGCTATCAGCGTATCCTGGCCGCCCGCACCCAGCTGATCGAGGCCGGCGCCCGGCTGGCGGGGCCCTGTCCGCACGCCCAGGCCTGCCCGCTCATCGCGCCTGACTGGTGCCACTTCGTCCAGCGCCTGCCGCGGTCGCGGGATCACCGGCTGGCCAAGGGCGCCGATGCACCCTTCGAGGATGAGAAGTTTATCTGGCTCGCCGCAGCGCGGGACACGGTGGCGATCACGCCGTTCGAAGCCCGGGTGCTGGCGCCCCCCCGCCAAGCCAAGCCTGGTATCGATCTCAAGCTCTGCGTGGAGACTGGCGCCCTCGAACAGCGCTTCGTCGCGCGCCGCAACAAGCCGGCCTATGCGGTGGCGCGGCGCCTCGACTGGGGCGATGCGATCTGAGGGGCGCCGGCCTCTCCCATACCGTATTGGCCCGGCTTGGCCGAGCCATCCATGAACACGGGCAAACGGCTGTGTGCATGGGCCCTCGGATCAGGTCCGAGGGCGACGAACTGGGGTGGTCGTGGGGACCTACATCACCCCCAAGCGCTGCAACACCCGCAGGTGCAGGTCGCGCTCGTGAGTATGGACGCCCGGCGCGCCGGCGATGACGATGAGCGCCTTCCACAGCGCCCAGGCCTCGCCGCGCAGCCAGCAGGCCTCGTCCAGCCCCAGTCGCTCGCGGAACACCTGCCGGCCGCCGTCGTCCAGGAAGGTCCAGGCGAAAGCCAGGTCGCAGGCGGGATCGCCCACCCCGCAGGTCCCGAAGTCGATCACCGCGGCCAGCCGGCCGTCCCGGACCAGCAGATTGCCCGGCGCCACGTCCCCGTGGATCCAGACCGGCGGGCGCGCCCAGCGGGTGGCCAGCGCTGCGTCCCACAGGGCGAGCGCCGCTGCGCCGTCGATCTGGCCGCCAAGGGTTTCCACCGCCGACCGGGTCTGGCCGTCATAGACGGCCAGGTCGCCGCCCCGGTGGAAGTTGTGCGGGCCGGCTGCGGGCCCCTCTGAGGCGTCTATGGCGTGCAGGGCCAGCAGGAAGTCCGCCAGGTCCTGGGCAAGCCGCTCATGGTCGAGACCTTCTGCAGCGGCGACGGTCTCGCCGTCGATCCAGGCGCAGATCGACCAGGTGAAAGGATAGCCGTGGCCAGGCGCGCCTACGCCCACCGGCGCCGGGATCGGCAGGGGGAGCAGGGGGGCGAGCCTCGGTAGCCACACCTGCTCCTTCTCCACCTGAGCGATGTAGTGGTCTGCGGCCGGCATGCGGACCAGCAGATCGGCGCCGAGGCGGAAGGTGCGGTTGTCCCAGCCCCCGGGCCGCACACGGGTCACGGGCAGGCTGGCCCACTGTGGAAACTGGTCGGCCACCAGGGCGGCCACCGTCGTCTCGTCCACCTTGACCCGCTCGGCCATCACTTCATCCTTCCCCAGCGTCAGGGTTGAAGCCCCTGATCGGCGCGGTCCATGGTCCGCCCCATTGTTTTCGCCCATTCAAGACAGATCAGGGAGGGCCATATGCCCATCAGCCGCGAAGTTCACCTCATCACCCGCCCGAACGGCATGCCGCAGGCGAGCGAGTTCGAGATCGTCGAGACCCAAGTCCCCGACGCCGCCGACGGCCAGGTGCTGGTCCAGAACCTCTATATGTCGGTGGATCCGGCCATGCGCCCGCGGCTGACCTCGGGCCAGGCCTTGAACGAGGCCATGATGGGCGGGGCCCTGGGCCGCGTCGTCCAGTCCAAGAGCCCGGACTTCGCCGTAGGCGATCTGGTCAACAACCGGATGGGTTTCCGGGAATATTTCGTCTCTGACGCCAAGGGCCTGTCCAAGCTGACGCCGGCCGAGGGCCTGCCGCTGACCGTGCACATGCATGCGCTCGGCATGACCGGCTTCACCGCCTATGGCGGCCTGCTGTTCATCGGCGCGATGAAGGAGGGCGAGCAGGTGTTCGTCTCCACCGCCGCCGGCGCGGTGGGCTCCATGGCCGCCCAGATCGCCAAGATCAAAGGCGGCTACGTCGTCGGCTCCACCGGCTCGGACGACAAGGCCGCCTGGCTGCGCGACGAGATCGGCCTGGACGCGGTGATCAACTACAAGACGCAACCCATCCGCCAGGCCCTGGAAGAGGCCACGCCCAAGGGGATCGACGTCTATTTCGAGAATGTCGGCGGCGAGCACCTGGAAGCGGCGCTGCGTCGGATGAACACACTGGGCCGCATCGCCGTCTGCGGCATGATCTCGGGCTATAACGAGGGCCAGGCGCCGGTGCGTAACCTGTCCAACATCATCTATTCGCGGGTGATGCTGCGGGGCTTTGTGGGCACCGACTTCATGCACCTGCAGCCCGACTTCCAGCGCGACATGGCCGGCTGGCTGCGTGAGGGCAAGATCAAGTACCAGGAGACGGTGATGGACGGCATCGCCTCGGCCCCCAAGGCCCTGATCGGCCTGCTGGAAGGCGCCAATTCCGGCAAGATGCTGGTCAAGCTCGCCGACTAGGGGCGAGTCTCTCACCGTCTTCCGTCATGGCCCGGCTTGACCGGGCCATCCATGAACACCGGCGAGCGGTTGTGCGCATGGACCCTCGGGTCAAGCCCGAGGGTGCCGGGAGAGGCGGGAAGGACGGCGCTGGCCAACCCACGGCTTCCGCCTGCGGCTCAGGATGCTATGGCTAGGGCCTGCCCATCCCGGAGCCCGCCATGTTTCGCGCCCTTACCCGCTTCGCCCTGGCCCTCGCCGTGCTAGCGGCCCCCGTCGCCGTCCAGGCCGCCACCATTCCGCCGATCGAATATCGCGAGCGGGTGCTGGACAACGGCCTGCGGGTGCTGAGCGGGGTGGACGCCACCACGCCGAACGTGACGGTGCAGGTCTGGTACGGGGTCGGCTCCAAGGATGATCCCCAGGGGCGCTCGGGCTTCGCCCACCTCTTTGAACACATGATGTTCAAGACCACGCGCAACATGCCGTCCGAAACCCTGGACCGCATGACCGAGGACGTGGGGGGCTTCAACAACGCCTCGACCTGGGACGACTTCACCAACTATTACGAGGTGATCCCCGCCGACCACCTGGAGCGCCTGCTGTGGGCCGAGGCCGAGCGCATGGGCTCGCTGGTGGTGGACGCCGAGATCTTCGATTCCGAGCGGGACGTGGTGAAGGAGGAGCTGCGCCAGCGGATTCTGGCCGCCCCCTATGGCCGGCTGTTTGGCCTGATGATCCCCCAGGCCAGCTACCAGGAGCATCCCTATAAGCGCCCTGGCATCGGCTCCATCGCCGAGCTGGATGCAGCCACCATCGACGATGTGCGGGCCTTCCATCGGGACTATTACCGCCCCGACAATGCGGTGCTGATCGTCATCGGCAATTTCGAGCCGGCGGAGCTCGACGCCTGGGTGGACCGCTATTTCGCGCCTCTGAAGACCCCGGCCGCGCCCCTGAAGCGGGTCGATGCGGTGGAGCCGGCGCGGGCCGGACCCGGCGTTTTCGAGGGCTATGGCCCCAATGTGCCCCTGCCGGCCGTGGTGGTCACCTGGCTGGGGGCGCAGGCCTCCAGCTCCGACGCCCCGGCGCTCAAGGTGCTCGACGCCATCCTGTCCGGCGGCAAGTCCTCGCGGCTCTACAACGCCCTTGTCTATGAGCAGCAGATCGCCGTGGAGGCCTTCTCCCAGGCCGACCTGCCGCAGCAGCCGGGCCTCTTCGCCGTCGGCGCCATCCTGGCGAGCGGCGAGACCGTGGAGGCCGGCGAGGCCGCCCTGCTGGCGGAAGTGGCCCGTCTGCGCGCTACGCCGCCTACCGAGGCCGAGCTGGAAGAGGCGCGCAATGAACTGATCGCCGGCGCCCTGCGCGAGCGCGAGACCGTCGATGGCCGCGCCTTCGCGCTCGGCTACGCCTGGGCGACGCAGGGCGATCCCGCCAAGGCCAATAGCGAACTGGCCGACCTGGCCGCCGTCACCGCCGCCGATGTGCAGGCCGTGGCGCAGAAGTATCTGGCCGAGGACCGGCGGATGACCATCCGCTACCGTCCTGAAAGCGCCCGACCGGCGGGAACGGCGGCGGCGGAGTCCGCCCCGCCCGTGGCCCAGGCGGTAGTCTTCGACGGCGAGATCGTCATCCTGGCCCCGGAAGACGAGCGTCAGGCCCCGCCGCCGGTGGGCGCCCCGGTGGACCCGGTCCTGCCGACGCCCTCTGAGAGCGTGCTCGACAATGGTCTGCGGGTGATCGTCGCCCGCTCCAGCGACCTGCCCCTGGTGTCCGCCGCCCTGATCGTGCGGGCCGGCGCCTGGGCCGATCCCAAGGGCGAGGCCGGCGCCATGTCCATGACCGCGGCCATGCTCACCGAAGGCACCACGAGCCGCACCGCGCCACAGATCGCCCAGGAAATCGAGGCCCTGGGCGCCAGCCTGTCGTCTTCGGCGGGACTGGAATCGACCAGCGTCAGCCTGACCGTCATGTCGGACAAGGCCGCGCCCGCCTTCGCCATCCTGGCCGACGTGGTCCGCAACCCGGCCTTCGCGGCCGAGGAGCTGGCGCGCCAGACCGCCCAGGCCCTGGACGGCATGGCGGTGGCCTATGAGGATCCCGGTCAGCTCTCATCCATGGCCGCCGGCCCCATCGTCTTCGCCGGCACCCCCTTTGGTCATCCGGCCGACGGAACGCCGGCATCCCTGCCCAGACTGACGCCGGCGGGGCTGAAAGCGCTGCACGAGCGCCACTTCCGGCCCGACAACGCCATCCTGGTGCTGAGCGGCGACGTTTCGCCCGAGGAGGGCCTGGCCCTGGCCCGGCAGGCGTTCGGCGACTGGGGCCGTCCGGCGCAGGCCTTGCCGGCTCAGCCGCGGGTCTCGCCCGCCGCCGACCGTCAGGTGGTGGTCATCGACCTGCCGGGCGCCGGCCAGGCCTCCGTGCGGCTGGCCAAGCCGGCCATCGCCCGCAAGGACCCCGCCTACTATCCCGGCATCGTCGCCAATTCGGTGCTCGGCGGCGGCTATTCGGCGCGGTTGAACCAGGAGATCCGCATCAAGCGCGGCCTCTCCTATGGGGCGGGCTCCGGCCTCTCCGCCCGGCGGACCACCGGCGCCTTCCAGGCCCAGGCCCAGACCAAGAATGAGTCGGCGCCGGAGGTCATGGACCTGATCGCCACGGAGATGGCCCGGCTGGCCGCCGAGCCGGTGAGTCAGGACGAACTTGATGCGCGGAAGTCGGTGCTGATCGGGGCCTTTGGTCGGGCGCTCGGCACGGCCGGCGGCCTGGGCGGGGTGCTTGGCGAGCTGGCCCTGCAGGAGGTGCCGCTGGGTGAGATCAAGACCTATACCGCCAAGGTCGAGGCCGTGACCCCTGACGAAGTCCGCGCCTTCGCCGCAGAGCGGCTGTCGCCGGCGGACGCCGCCGTGATCATCGCCGGGGATGCGGCGCTGTTCCTTGAGCCCCTGGAGGAAAAGGCGCCCGACCTGCGCCGCATTCCGGCCAAGGACCTGGATCTGGAAGCCCCGGGCCTGACCGCGCCGGAGGCCTGAGGCGATTGGCCGCCGGGGCTTGAACCCTGGCCTCAGAACCTGCCTAGATGACCTATGCAGAACGAGTTCGATGTAGTCGTTGTCGGGGCCGGCGCCGCGGGTCTCGCCGCGGCGGCTCGTCTGTCGCGGGCTGCCCTTTCGGTGGTGGTTCTGGAGGGCCAGGGCCGGATCGGCGGCCGCGCCCACACCCTCGCCGCCCGCTCCGACCTGCCGATCGACCTGGGTTGCGGATGGCTGCACAGCGCCGACCGAAACCCCCTGGCGGCCCTGTTCGCCCGGACCGGAGTGGCCCTCGACCGGACGCCGCCGGCCTGGAGCCGCCCGGAGGCCAATCAGAATCTCTCGCCAGAGGAGCAGGCCGCCTTCGCCCGGGCCATGCAGGATTTCGAGGCCGCCCTGGACCAGGCCGCCCGGGCTGGGCAGGAGGGAAGGGCGATCGCCCACCTGCCGCCCCGGGCCGCCCGCTGGCATCCGATGCTGGAAGCCTTCAGCGCCTATTATAACGGCGCGCCCCTGTCGCAGATCTCCGTCCAGGACTATGGCGCCTTCCAGGACACCGGGATCGACTGGCGGGCGCTGGACGGCTACGGCGCCGCCATCTGCGCCCTGGCGCCGCGGTCGTTGATCGTGCCCCATTGCGCGGTGCTGTCCATCGACCATAGCGGCCCCAGGCTGCGGCTGGAGACTGCGAGGGGCGCCATCACCGCCAAGGCCGCGGTGCTGACCGTGTCCACGGCGCTGATCGCCCAGGAAGCCATCCGCATCCACCCCCGCCTGCCGGCCAAGGCCGACGCCGCCACCGGCCTGCCGCTGGGCCAGGCCGACAAGGTGTTTCTGCGCCCCGCCGCCCCTGAGGTCTTTCCCCGCGAAAGCCATCTGTGGGGGGACACCGGCCGGTCGGCCACCGGCAGCTATTATCTGCGGCCCCTGGGGCGGCCGGTGATCGAGTGCTATTTCGGCGGCGACCACGCCCGCGCCCTGTCGGCGGAAGGGCCCGGCGCGGCCACGGCCTTCGCCATCGATGAGCTGGTCGCCCACTATGGCGCTGATGTGCGCGGTCAGCTGCAGCCCCTGGCCGAGACCCGCTGGGGCGACGATCCCTGGGCGCTGGGGGCCTATTCCCACGCCCTGCCGGGCTGCGCGGCGGCCAGGCGGGCTTTGGCCGAGCCGGTGGATGGGCGGCTGTTCTTCGCCGGCGAAGCCACCTCCACCCGGTCCTTCTCCACCGCCCATGGCGCCTGGGAGAGCGGCCTGCGGGCCGCCGACGAGGCCCTGGCGGCGCTCGGCCTGCGCGAGCCCTGACTCACGGCGCGACCGCCAGGTGGCCAATCCCGTGGTCCTGACCGGGGACGAGCATCAGAACTATGCCGGCGAGCTGCACCTGAACGGCCATGAGCCCGGCGCCCGGGCCATCGCCACCGAGTTTGTGGCCACCTCCATCACCTCGGGCGGCGACGGGGCCGACCAGTCGCCGCGCATGGCGCAGATCCAGGCGGCCAATCCGCAGCTGAAGTTCAACAATTCCCAGCGGGGCTACCTGCTCTGCGAGGTGACGCCTGAGCGCTTCGAGGCCGCCTTCCGGGTGATCGACAAGGTTAGCGCGCCGGGCGGGACGGTGAGCACCCGGGCGAAACTGGCGGTTCCGGCCGGCGAGGCTGTGGTGGTCCCGGCCTAACCTAAAACCGCCCGCTCGCCCCAACGGGCCAGGTCGGGCTCGTGGCCCATGAGAGCCAGGCCCGAGGCGATGGACTCCAGCTCGCCGCCGGTCTCGATCCTCTCCGGGGCGAAGCGGCGGTTGAAGATGGCGCGGACCGCCGGCACCAGGGACGAGCCGCCGGTGAGGAAGACCCGGTCGATGCCCTCGGGTGTCAGGCCGGCGCCCTCCAGGGCCTCGTCCACCGCGCCTTCGATCTTGGCGAGCTCCGGGGCGATCCAGGATTCGAACTCCCCCCGCGCCACATCACGGACGATGGAGACGCCCCCGGCCTCGAAGGCAAAGCGCGCCTGGTCCTGACGCGACAGGGTCTCCTTCACGCGCGAGACGGCCCGGTAGAGGGGATAGGCGTGGTTGTCGTCGAGGATCTCGATCAGCCGGGCGATCTTCTCAGGCTCCACCGCCTCGCGCTCGAGCTTGCGGATTTCGCGCATGTCCCGTGAGGCCCGCAGCAGGGCCAGCTGGTCCCAGCGGGCGAAGGCCGAATAGTAGCGGTTGGGAATGGGCAGGGTCTTGCCGAAGGTCCGGTAGCTGGAGCCCTTGCCCAGCGCCGGCGAGACCAGTTGATCAATGATCCGGTAGTCGAAGGCGTCGCCGGCCACGCCGACCCCGGAACGCCCCAGCGGCTCGGCCCGGAAGGCGCCGGCGCCGTCCCGCTTGAAGCGGATGATGGAGAAGTCGCTGGTGCCGCCGCCGAAGTCGCCCACCAGGACGGTGGCGTCGGCCTTCAGGGTGCGGGCGAAGAAGAAGGCCGCGCCCACCGGCTCATAGACATAGAGGATCTCCGAGAAGCCCAGCCGAGCGAAGGCGGTCTCGTAGCGCGATAGCGCCAGGCGCGGATCTGGCGCGGCGCCGGCGAAAGTGACGGGGCGCCCGACGATCACCCGGGCCGGCAGGTGGGCGAGCGTTTCGCCGCCGTGCTCGCGCAGCTTGAACAGGAAGGCCGAGAGCAGGTCCTCGAAGGCGTAGCGTCGCCCCAGAATCTGGGTCTCGGTGAAGCTGGCCGAGGCGGCGAAGGTCTTGAAGGACTGGATGAAGCGGGTCTCCAGCGGGTCCTCCACATAGGCCTCGATGGCCCAGGGGCCGGCCTCCACCGTGCGCTCAGTGGGCTGGTCCGGCGGCGCGTGGAAGGCCAGCGCCGAGCGGAAGGCGAAGACGTCGCCCTCGGGCGCCGGAAAGCGCGCCAGACTGGCGGGTGCGCCAGGGGCGGCCAGGGCCAGCACGGTGTTGGTGGTGCCGAAGTCGATCCCCAGGCTGAGGCCCGGCGGGGTCGAGGTCATAGGCGGGGCGCTCATGGCGCGGACTCCTTCGGGGGGCGGACGGCGGATCGCCCGCCGCCCCGAAGGCGCGCGATCCGTCAGATAAGCTGGCGGGCGCCGTAAGCCATCAGCGCGGGGCCTCGGTCTGGCGCAGGTCGTAGGCGGCCAGGGTGGCCAGCTGCAGGATGCGGCTGACCGAGGAGGACAGGGGCGCGATCTGCACCGACTTTTCGAGGCCGAGCAGGATCGGGCCCACCAGGGTGGCGCCGCCAAAGGCCTGCACCAGCTGAGTGGAGATATAGGCCGAGTGGATGGCCGGCATGATCAGCACATTGGCCGGGCCGGTCAGGCGCATGAACGGGAAGTTGCCCCGACGCTCCGGCTCCAGGGCCAGCGACGGCGGCATCTCGCCCTCATATTCGAAGTCGAGCTCCATCTCGTCGAGCATGGCCACGGCGTCGCGCACCTTTTCGGAGCGGTCGCCCATGGGATTGCCGAAGGTGGAATAGGACATGAAGGCCAGGCGCGGGGTGTAGCCCAGGGCCTTGACGGCCTGGGCGGCCTCCAGCGCGATCTCCACCAGGTCCTCGGCCTCGGGCATTTCGGTGACATTGCTGTCGGCGATGAACAGGGTGTGGCCCTTGCCCAGCAGGACCGACATGCCCATCACCCGGCCGGCCGGGGCCGGATCGATCACCCGCAGGACCTCGTCGAGCACCTGGTCATAGGAGCGCGTCACCCCGGTCACCATGCCGTCGGCGTGGCCGAGCGCCACCATGCAGGCGGCGAAGGAGTTGCGGTCCTGGTTCACCAGCCGCTGCACGTCGCGCATCAGATAGCCCTGACGCTGCAGCCGCTTGTAGAGGAACTCGGCGAACTCCGGATTGTGGTCCGACGTCCGGGCGTTGACGACCCGCAGGTTGGCGTCGGTGGGGCTGAGCCCCACCGCCCGCATGTTCTCGGCCACCAGCTCGTCGCGGCCCACCAGAATGGCCTCGCCCAGGCCCGCGGTCTGAAAGGCGTAGGCCGCGCGGATCACGCTGGGCTCCTCGCCCTCGGCGAACACCACGCGCTTCTTCGGACCCGACAGGACCGCGCCCTGCAGCTTCTGCAGGAAGGCCGCGGTGGGGTCCAGGCGCTGGGCCAGCTGGGCGCGATAGGCGTCCATGTCCTCGATGGGCTTGCGCGCCACGCCGGTGTCCATGGCCGCCTGGGCCACAAACGGCGGAATGTAGGAGATCAGCCGCGGATCGAAGGGGCTGGGGATGATGTATTGCGGGCCGAACTTCAGCTGCACCCCGTGATAGGCCGCGGCCACCTCGTCGGGCACGTCCTCCTGGGCGAGCGCCGCCAGCGCCTGGGCGCAGGCGATCTTCATCTCCATGTTCACCCGGCGCGCCCGCACGTCCAGGGCGCCGCGGAAGATGTAGGGGAAGCCCAGGACGTTGTTGACCTGGTTGGGATAGTCGCTGCGCCCGGTCGCCATGATGGCGTCCTGGCGGATAGCGTGGACCTCTTCGGGCGTGATCTCCGGATCGGGATTGGCCATGGCGAAGATGATCGGATTGGGCGCCATGGAGGCCACCATCTCCGGGGTCACCGCGCCCTTGACCGAAAGGCCCAGGAACACGTCGGCGCCGTCCAGGGCGTCCGCCAGGGTGCGCTTGTCGGTGTCGATGGCGTGGGCCGACTTCCACTGGTTCATGCCTTCGGAGCGGCCGCGATAGATGACGCCGGTATTGTCCACGGCGATGCAGTTTTCGTTCCGCACCCCCATGGCCTTCATCAGCTCGAGCGAAGCGATGCCCGCCGCGCCGGCGCCGCACAGCACCACCTTGACCTCGTCCAGGGACCGGCCGGTGATCTTGCAGGCGTTAAGCAGGCCCGCGGCCGAGATGATCGCCGTGCCATGCTGGTCGTCATGGAAGACCGGGATGTCGAGCAGCTCCTGCAGCTCGGTCTCGATGCGGAAGCATTCCGGAGACTTGATGTCCTCCAGATTGATGCCGCCATAGGTGATCCCGATGTTCTTGATCACGGTGATGATCTCGTCGGGGTCGGTGGCCGAGACCTCCACATCGATGGAGTCCACGTCGGCGAAGCGCTTGAAGAGGACGCTCTTGCCCTCCATCACCGGCTTGGACGCCAGCGCCCCCAGATTGCCCAGCCCCAGAATGGCCGTGCCATTGGAGATGACCGCCACCAGGTTGCCCTTGGAGGTGTAGTCATAGGCCTTGTCCGGATCCTCGGCGATCGCCAGCACCGGGACGGCCACGCCGGGGGAATAGGCCAGCGAGAGGTCCCGCTGCGTGGCCATCGGCTTGGTCGGCACGATGGCGATTTTCCCAGGGGTGGGCAGACGGTGGAAGCTCAGCGCCTCCTCGTCGGTGAAGGTGCGTTTCTCGGCGTCGCTCATGAGCGCGGACGGTCCTTGCAGACACTGGTGATGGAAGAGGGCCGCAACCTACATACCCCGCCCCCCCGCCACAACCGCAAGACTCCCGCGCAGGGGTAGGAATTGCGGGTGGGGGGTAGGGCGTGAGGCGCGGCTGGTGGAGGCCGATTAGGGCTCAACTGCGAACTTCGGGCGTTCCGCTTCGTTGGCCGACCTGAGTATCAGCGGATTTTTCTGGCAGCATGACCGCTGCTGCGTGCTTGTGGTGTGTATCGGTGACAAAATCGATGAAGGCGACCGCCGCTCCAACGGCTAGACGTGCGTGACGAGGTTCCAGTCCACGGTGGCGACCGTCGCGGCCATGGCCCGAACCATACAAGCCCCTAAGTTCGGCGAGATAGTGGGTTAGGCTGGACAGATTTCGAAGAACAAGTCGGACAGTTTCCGCGCCTTTGGCCTCGTCAGAAATGCCTGCAGGGACCAGCTTCAGCTCCTTCACAAGCGCTTTGGTTAGGTCCGGCAACGTGTCAGCTTTGGATATCGCCACCCCGCGCTTCAAGAGGATGGTCTTGCAGCAGCTTTCAACTAGATCCTTAGCAGTTCCAATCGCCAGCGCAGGGTCACGTTCGATGGCGTTCTCTAGGCGCTCGATTTCTTTCTGCATCCACCCGGCGTCTAAAGCGTCCGCCACCGTGCGCGCTCGCGATACGGCGCGGCCACCTTCCATGCGGATCTGTTGCGCCACGTAGCGCGGCCGGCCGGCGATCTTCTCTTCTTCAATTAGGCCCCACCCCTGAGGGCGGAGCTGATCATTGAAGTGCTGGACCAGCTTTAGAGCTTCATTCCGATCCGGTCTGACGACTGGGTGGACCATCTCACAAAGGAACCGCAAAAAGGTATCGGTTGGGCCGCCCACAAGGCCGAACCGCCTGTCGCCAAATATCCAGTCGTCGGACCAGTCCTGCGGATTGTTGACCCGGTGCTGCCAGATGTCCCCAGCGGCGTCGGGGAACCGATTGTCGGTGGATGGAAGCGTGCGCAGATCGAATATCCGCTCCAGAAACTCGACTTCGCCCAGTTGGCCCGCCCACGCAGTCCCCTCAATGCGAAGGCCATCGATGATGTTTCGGCGGGTCGCCTCGGACAGCTCACTACTTTCAGCCCGCCAGTTAGGGCGTGCCTGCACAAGGGGCGTGATCTCGACGTTATACCAGTCCGTTGAATGCTTACCGACGACAGCCTTTAGGCGCTTGTCGATCTGTTCTTCTATTATTGTGCGTCGATCGCCCAATTGGCCGAATACGACCGGCGTGACCTCGAGGAAGATGGTCCAGAGTGTGGTCCCACCATTCCAGTTGTCGTACCCAGTCTGCACAGCTCGCGGTTCAGAGGTCCGCAGAATTTCCACCGCGGGATTCATTCCTTCCGCGGCCAGCAATTCCGCGACCGTTGCGAGGAAGGGTTCGATGTCTTCAGCCGGCTCGGACATGAGTCGATCTATTGCGGCGCGGCCGGCGGGTAGACCGGTGATGGCCTAGAATGTGGCCAAGGCAGCAGGCCTTCGCCCACTTTGCACCAACTGCCAAGGATTTTGCCAGTCTCGACCTTGATGACAAGGTTCACGACCATATCGCCGCCATGAGGAGAGCACAGCGGCCGGGTCAAATAGTGCAAGGGGAGCGGATGGGAGCTCACACCCTATCACATTGTCGGCCACTGAACCCGTCAAGCGCTCTCCGGAACGTGCTCTGGGCGCAGCCGGAAGCCTAGGGCTCCCGCCCACCTTGTATTGTACGATGTTTCGTACATACTGCGGGGACAGGAGGCGACCGATGGATGTGATCACCTATTCCGACGCCCGCGCGAACCTGAAGACGATGATGGACAAGGTCGTGGAGGATCGCGCCCCGATCGTTGTGACGCGCACCCGCGGCGAGGCGGTGGTGATGGTCTCGCTGGCCGACTGGAACGCGATGGAGGAGACCCTGCATCTGGTCTCCCGGCCGGCCAACGCCCAGCGCCTTACCGATGCGATCGCCCAGCTCGACGCGGGCGCCGGTTCAGAGCGGCAGCTTATCGAACCGTGAGGCTGGTCTTCGCCGACCAGGCCTGGGACGACTATCTCCATTGGCAGAAGACCGACGCCAATGTGCTGGCGCGACTGAACGGCCTTATCAAGGAGTGCATGCGCACGCCGTTCCAGGGCACAGGCAAGCCTGAGCCCCTTCGCGGCGATCTGAAAGGGTGGTGGTCCCGCCGGATCACCCTGGAGGACCGGCTCGTCTACCGGGTGAGCGGCGCGGGCGCCGCCCAGCAGCTCGAAATCGCCCAATGCCGCTATCACTATTGAGACCGGCCGCTTGATCCGCCCCGCGGCGGGATATACCTTCTGTATATCCCACGAGGCCGCCCATGACCCGCACGACCCTCTTTCAGTCCAACCGCTCCCAGGCTGTGCGCCTGCCCAAGGACGTGGCCTTTCCAGATAGCGTGCGGGCCGTGGCGGTGCTGCGGGATGGGAAGCGGCGGGTCATCGTGCCGGCCGACGCCATCTGGGACGACTTCTTCGATGCGCCCGGCGTGGATCTGGGCGAGCGGGATCAGCCGGCGGCGCAGGGCCGCGAGCCGTTCTGAATGCTGCGCTACCTGCTCGACACCAATCTCTGCATCCGGATGCTGCGGGACCGGCCGCCGCAGGTTCGCGAGCGGTTCAATCTGGAGGCCGACAGCCTCTGCATCTCCACCATCGTGATGACCGAGCTGCTGCACGGGGCGGCCAAGTCGGCGCGGCCGGCGCACAATCGAAACGAAGTGGAGCGGTTCGCCGCACGGCTGGAGGTGCTGGCCTTCGACGCCGCCGCCGCCGACCACGCCGCCGATATCCGCGCCAATCTGGAGGCCCGGGGGGAGATGATCGGCGGCTATGACCTCCTGATCGCCGGCCACGCGCGCAGCCGGGGCCTGACCGTGATCACCGGCAATCTGTCAGAGTTTCGCCGGGTCGACGGCTTGCGTTGCGAGGACTGGCTGGCGGGAGCCTAAGCGCCCCGCCTGCCTCCGCCCCCGCCTCCGCGCAAGCTCCGCCCTTGACCGCGCCCGCCCAGGGGCGACATTCGCTGCCTTGCGTCGCGTGAGCCTTCGGAGAGACCGTCCTGACCGCACCTGTTCGTTTCGCTGTCTCAGGCGCCCTTGGCCGGATGGGCCAGGCGGTGGTGTCCGTGCTGGAGGCCCGCTCCGACGCCGGCGTCTTCGCCTGTTTCGATCGGCCGGGCGCCGACGATCCCCGGTTGGTGGATCAGGCCAGTGCGCTGGCGGCCGCCCAGGTGGTGGTGGACTTCTCCACGCCTCAGGCGTCGGTGGAACTGGCCCAGGTGTGCGCCGCCCGGGGCGATATCGCGCTGGTGATCGGCTCCACCGGCTTTGACGCCGACCAGATCGCGGTGATCGATCAGGCGGCGAAGGCCATTCCCATCGTGCGGGCGGGCAACTTCTCCCTGGGCGTCAACATGCTGCTGGGCCTGGTGGCCCAGGCCGCGCGGGCCCTGGCGGCCTCAGACTACGACATCGAGGTCTTCGAGGCCCACCATCGGCGCAAGGTCGATGCGCCGTCCGGCACGGCGATCATGCTGGCGCAGGCCGCCGCGGACGGGCGCAATGTGGCCCTGGAGACGGTGGCGCGGGCCGCCCGGGACGGGATCACCGGCGCGCGGCCCGACGGCGAGATCGGCTATTCGGTGATGCGCGGCGGCGGCATCATCGGCGAGCATTCGGTGGTCTTCGCCGCCGATGACGAGATCCTGACCCTGTCGCACTCGGCCCGGGACCGCAGCCTGTTCGCCCGCGGCGCGGTGGAGGCCGGCCTCTGGGCCGTGCGGCAGCCGCCGGGCGCCTATGACATGCAGGATGTGCTGGGATTGAAATCGCGCGCCGCTGAGGCCGCCCGGTGAGCGGCGATCTCGACCTGCTCAGCCTCGACGCCTCGGGCCAGCTGGCGCTGCTGGCCTCTGGCCGGGTTACCGCCGTGGAGCTGCTGAAGCTCACCCTGGCCCGGCACGAACAGACCCACCGACGGCTGAACGCCGTGGTCGCCGCCGATCTGGAGCGGGCCCTGGAGCGGGCCAAGGCCATTGACGACATCCGGGCCCGGGGCGGGGCGCTGGGGCCGCTGGCCGGTCTGCCCATGACCATCAAGGACACCCTGGACGTCAGCGGCATGCCGGCCTCGTCGGGGCTGGAGGCCTTCCGCCGCCGTCAGGCCGAGGACGCCGCGGTTGTGGCTCAGGCCAGGCGAGCCGGCGCCGTGATCTGGGGCAAGACCAATGTGCCGGTCATGGCCGGGGACTGGCAGAGCTTCAATGGCCTCTACGGGACCAGCAACAATCCCTGGGACGTGAGCCGTACGCCGGGCGGATCGTCCGGCGGGGCGGCCGCAGCCCTGGCCGCCGGGGTCACGGCCCTGGAGATCGGCTCGGACATCGGCGGGTCCCTGCGCGTGCCGGCCCATTTCTGCGGGGTCTTCTCGCACAAGCCCACCTGGGCGCTCACCCCCCAGCATGGCCATGTGCCGCCCAAGCCCGGCTCCTGGCAGGAACCGGACCTGAACGTCATCGGCCCCATGGCTCGCTCGGCCCGGGATCTGCGGCTGCTCCTGTCGGTGATCGCCGATGGCGGGGTCTCGCCCAAGGCCCCCCCGGCCGACCTGACCAAGGCCCGCATCGGCCTTTGGCTCGAGGCGCCGGGCCTGCCGCTGGACCCGCAGGTTCGGGCAGTGCTGGAGGCTTACAGCGTGGAGCTGGCCGCGGCCGGCGCCCAGGTCGAGGTGATCTCCCCGCCGGTGGATGTGGAGACCCTGCTGGAGGCCTATCTGCTGCTGCTGGGCTCCATCGTCGGCGCCGATATGCCCGAGAGCCAGATCCGCCGCATGGAGCTGATGCGCCCGGCCGCCCGGTTCGCGCGGAGCCGGGGCGCCGGGCCCTTCTCCTGGGCCGGCACGGTGATGGCCTATACCGCCCGCCACCGGGACTGGCTGGCGGCCGACGCCATCCGGGCGCGTCTGCGCCGGGAGATGGAGGCGGTGTTCGAGGGCTATGACGCCATCCTCGCGCCCATCGCGCCCAGCACGGCCTTCCCCCACAGCCAGGGCTCGTTCGCCTCACGGCGGCTGAAATTCTCCGACGGGGGCGGCGCGCCCTACATCACCATGCTGGGCTGGATCGCGCTGGCCACGGCCTGCCTGTTGCCGGCGACCACCCTGCCAGCCGGGATCGCCGCCGACGGCCTGCCGGTGGGCGCCCAGCTGATCGGGGGCCATGGGACCGACGCCCGGCTCCTGTCTCTGGCCCAGGCCATCGACGAGAACGTCCGCGGCTTCACCCCGCCGCCGGCGGGGTGAGGCGGCTTTAGCGCACCGCCGCCCAGGGCTTGGATAGCAGCGTCGCGCAGTTGATCAGCCCGACCAGGGAATAGGTCTGGGGATAGTTGCCCCATAGCTCATCCCCGTCGAAGGAGATGTCTTCCGACAGGAGGCCTGCGGCCGTGCGCCGCGTCAGCATCTCCTCGAACAGCTCCCGGGCCTCCTGGCTGCGGCCACAGAGGTGCAGGGCCTCGATCAGCCAGAAGGTGCAGATGTTGAAGGCCGTCTTGGGCTCGCCGAAGTCGTCGGGCAGGGCGTAGCGCAGCATGTAGGGGCCCCGCCGCAGGCCCGTCTCCACGGCTGCGATGGTGGCGGCCATCTTCGGGTCGCTGGCCGGGGTGAAGCGCACGTCCACCAGCTGTAAGAGGCTGGCGTCCAGCTCGTCCCCGTCGAAGGTGGCGGCGTAGCGGCCGAGCTCCTCGTTATAGGCGCGCGCTTCGATGACCTTGCGCATCTCATCGGCCCGGGCGTTCCACAGGGCCGCCCGCTCCAGCAGGCCCAGCTGCACGGCCGCATTGCCCAGGCGGTCGCAGGCCGCCCAGCACATCACCGCCGAATAGGTGTGGATCGCCTCCCGGCCGCGGAACTCCCACAGGCTGGCGTCGGGCGTGGCGTAGACCTCATAGGCCCGCTCGCCGACGGGTTCGAGGGCGCGGAAATCCTCCACCGTGGCCGGCCGCAACAGGCGCTCATCGAAGAAGGCCTGGACGGTGGACAGGATGATCTGCCCATAGACGTCGTGCTGCAGATGCTCGTGGGCCTGGTTGCCGATGCGCACCGGCCCCATGCCGCGATAGCCGGGCAGGGCGGTGGCGATCTTCTCGGTCAGGCCTGGCTCCAGCCCGACCCCATAGACCGGCTGCACATGGCCCCCGCCCGCCTCGGCCACCAGGTTGCGCAGATAGGCCAGGTAGTTTTCCAGCATGTCGGCGGCGCCCAGGCGGGTCAGGGCCTGGACCACGTAGTAGGCGTCCCTGAGCCAGCAGTAGCGATAGTCCCAGTTGCGGCCGGACTCCGCATGCTCGGGGATCGAGGTGGTGAGCGCCGCGACAATGGCGCCGGTCTCCTCATAGGCGCAGAGCTTGAGCGTGATGGCCGAGCGGATCACCGCCTCCTGCCACTCCAGCGGCACCGACAGGGTGCGGACCCATTCGCGCCAGTAGTGGGTGGTCTCGGTCAGCATCCGGGTGGTGGTGGCCATCACATCGGCGTCGAACCCCTCATCGGGGCCGAGGAACATGGCGATGGGCTCTTCCAGTCGGAACAGCCGCTCCTCGGTGATGTGGCTCACCGGGGCGTTGGTGGTCAGCCGCATGGTGGTTGGGCCGCCCACATAGCGGATGTGGTTGGAGCCAGTGGTCTGACGGGCGGCGGCCTGGCCCCAGTTGACGCTGGGCCGCATGCGGATGCGGATGCGCGGGGCGCCGTTGATCGGCCGGATCAGCCGGATCATGGCCATGGGCCGGTAGATCCGTCCGAACTGCCGGTAGCGGGGGGCGAAGTCGAGGATTTCCAGGCTCTCGCCGTCCTTGTTGGTCAGCTCGGTGCGCACGATCGGGGTGTTGCGCAGATAGGCCTGACGGGTCTGGGCCAGGCCGTCGGCCTGGATATCCCACAGGCCCTGGACGTCCCGGTCAGCGGGATCGCGGTCGCTGAGCAGCGCCGAGAAGAAGGGGTCGCCATCCACCCGGGGCACGCAGCCCCAGACGAAACGCCCATGCCGGTCGATCAGCGCGCTGGCCGAACAGTTGCCGATGGGAAACAGGTCCAGGGTCTGGATCACAGGAGCTGGGCCTCGCGGGAGTTATGTCGCATGGGTCTGCGTCCTCTTTATTCTCGACGGCGTGCGGGCGCCGTTTGCTAAGCTGTGGACCTGGCCGCGCCAAGCGACTCACCGCCATCTTGGCCCCGTGCGGGGTCCACGGCCAAACGGGGAACCCATGATTCGAGCCCGACGCGCCCGTATCGTCGCCACACTGGGCCCCGCCAGCCGCAGCCCTGAGCAGATCGAGGCCCTGGCCCGGGCGGGCGCCGACGTCTTCCGGGTGAATTTCAGCCACGGGGCGCACGAGGATCACGCCCAGGCCATCGCCACGGTGCGCGGCGCCGAGGCGGCCGTCGGCCGGCCGCTCGCCGTGCTGGCCGACCTGCAGGGCCCCAAGCTGCGCCTGGGTCGGTTCGCCGACGGGCCGGTCTCGATCCGCCCCGGGCAGGCCTTTCGCCTCGATCTCGACCCCGCCCTCGGCGACGCGACACGGGTCTGCGCGCCGCATCCGGAAATCCTGGCGGCGGTGAAGGTCGGCGCCGACATCCTGATCGACGACGGCCGGGTGCGCCTGCGGGTGGTGCGCCACGGCAAGGACTTCGCCGAGACCGAGGTGGTGGTCGGCGAGACCCTGTCCAACCACAAGGGCCTGAACCTGCCCGGCCACCCGATCCCCATCCCGGCCCTGACGCCCAAGGACCGCAAGGACCTGGCCTTCGCCCTGGATCAGGGGGTGGACTGGGTGGCGCTGTCCTTCGTCCAGCGGGCCGCCGACATGGCCGAGCTGCGCCAGCTGGTCCAGGGTCGGGCCGCGGTCCTGGCCAAGATCGAAAAGCCCGCCGCCCTGGACGCCCTGGACGAGATTCTCGACCTCTGTGACGGGGTGATGGTGGCCCGCGGCGACCTTGGGGTGGAGCTGGCGCCCGAGGACGTGCCGGTGGTGCAGAAGGCCCTGATCCGCGCCTGCCGCACCCGGGGCCTGCCGGTGATCGTCGCCACCCAGATGCTGGAATCCATGACCAGCGCGCCGACGCCGACGAGGGCCGAGGCCTCCGATGTGGCGGGCGCGGTCTATGAGGGCGCCGACGCCTTGATGCTGTCGGCCGAAACCGCCGCCGGGGATTTTCCCCTGGAGGCGGTGTCGATCATGGACCGCATCATCTGCCGGGTGGAGCGCGACCCCCGTTGGCCCGAGCTGATGGCGGCGGAGTATCCTATCGAGGACGCCGACGCCGACGCCCTGGTGGCCGCCGCCGGCCGGGCCGCGCAAGGGCCGTCCATCGTCTGCCTGGCGAGCTTCACCACCACCGGCCAGACGGCGCTGCGCCTGGCCCGCGAACGGCCCCTGCAGCCGGCCCTGGCGCTCACACCCCATGTGGAGGTCGCCCGACGCCTGGCTCTGACCTGGGGGGTGGAGGCCCGCGTCGTGCCCCAGCCGACGGATTCTGAGTCCCTGGCCAAGATCGCCACCGAGATCGCCCGGGACCTGGGCCTGGCGGCGGCGGGGCGCCGCATCCTGATCCTGGCCGGTCTGCCCATGGGCTCGCCCGGCGCCGCCAACATCCTGCGCCTGGCCCACGTTCCACGCCGATAGGCCGCCGTCCCGTCCGGTTGGGGCTGCAAGGCTGCGGCCAAGGGACTAGAAGGGGGCATGATCGAGACCTTCGGGACCCCTGAAGCCCTGGCGGACGCTGCGGCCAGCGCCGTGGTCGAGGCCCTTTCGGCGGCCATCGCCGGCGGAGGACGCGGCCGGCTGGTGGTCACCGGCGGACGCTCGCCAGGGCTGGTCTATGACCGGCTGAGCCAGACCGCCCTGGACTGGAGCCGGGTGGACGTCACCCTGTCGGACGAGCGGTTCATCCCCCCCGACCATCCGGCGTCCAACCAGGGACTGGTGGTTTCGCGGCTCCTGAACGCTCAGGCGGCGGCGGCCCGGTTCATCCCCCTCTGGCGCGAGGCGCCTGACGCCGCCGCCTGCGCCGCGGCGGCCGAAGCCGAGGTCGCGGCGCTAGCGCCCTTCCACGCCACCCTCCTGGGCATGGGACCAGATGGCCATGTGGCCTCGCTGATCCCAGGCGCCGTCGGGCTGGAGGCCGCCATGGACCCGGATGGGGGGCGGATGTGCCTGGGGTTCGATCAGGCGATCGGCGATCCGCCCCTTCCGCGGATCACCCTGACCCTGGCGGCGTTGTTACAGTCCAAGTCTATTCTCATTCTGGTCGCTGGCGCGGAGAAACGGCGGGTTGTTGAGCGCGCCCTCGCCGGCGCTGACCTGCCGGTCGCCGCGCTTCTGACCCAGGACCGCGTCCCGGTGCGGGTTCTCTGGACGCCCTGAAGGAGCCGCCATGCCCATTCACCCGGTCGTCGCCGAGGTCACCGACAGGATCATCGCCCGCAGCCGCGAGAGCCGGGCCGCCTATCTGGCCCAGATCGACGCCGCTCAGCGTTCGGGCCCCGGGCGGGCCAAGCTGTCCTGCGCCAACTTCGCCCACGCCTTCGCGGCCCTGCCCGAAGACGGTAAGGCGCGGATGCGCAATCCGACAGCGCCCAACCTGGCCATCGTCACGGCCTATAACGACATGCTCTCGGCCCATCAGCCCTATGAGCGGTTTCCCGACGTGATCCGTGCGGCGGCGGAAACTGTAGGCGCCACAGCCCAGGTGGCCGGCGGCGTGCCGGCCATGTGTGATGGGGTGACGCAGGGCCGTCCGGGCATGGAGCTGTCCCTGTTTTCCCGGGACGTGATCGCCATGTCGACAGGCATTGCGCTGACTCACGACGCCTTTGACGCCGGCCTGATGCTGGGCATCTGCGACAAGATCGTGCCGGGCCTGACCATGGGCGCCCTGGCCTTTGGCCACCTGCCGGTGATCTTCGTCCCCGGAGGCCCGATGACCTCGGGCCTCTCCAACGCCGAGAAGGCCCGGGTGCGCGGTCTTTACGCGGAGGGCAAGGTCAGCCGCGAAGAGCTGCTGGACTCCGAGATGAAGTCCTATCACGGGCCCGGCACCTGCACCTTCTATGGCACGGCCAACACCAACCAGATGATGATGGAGATGACCGGCCTGCACCTGCCGGGCGCGGCCTTTGTCCATCCCCATACGCCCCTGCGCGAGGCTCTGACGGCGGCGGCGGCGAAGCGGGCGGTGGAGATCATCGCCGGGACTGAGGCCTATACGCCCATGGCCCAGGTGGTGGACGAGAAGGCCATGGTCAACGCCATGGTCGGCCTGATGGCCACCGGCGGCTCGACCAACCACACCCTGCACATGGTGGCCATCGCCCGGGCGGCCGGGATTCAGCTGACCTGGGCCGATTTCGACGACCTGTCCCGGGTCGTCCCGCTGATCGTCAAGGTCTATCCCAATGGGTCGGAGGACGTGAACGCCTTCCAGGCGGCCGGCGGCATGGCCTTTGTCATCCGCCAGCTGCTCGACGCGGGCCTCGCCCATGAGGACGTGGTCACCGTAGCCGGCGGCGGCCTGCGGGCATATCAGCGCGAACCCT
The DNA here is from genome assembly GCA_002363865.1 of Caulobacteraceae bacterium UBA3198. Classification (GTDB taxonomy): domain Bacteria; phylum Pseudomonadota; class Alphaproteobacteria; order Caulobacterales; family Caulobacteraceae; genus Phenylobacterium. Next base: position 175,482 of record DEWY01000004.1, on the reverse strand, counting down.
TCCTGGAGGACGGCGCCCTGGTCTGGCGGGAGGGGCCGACGCAGTCCCTCAACCGCGACATCCTGCGGCCTATCGATGACCCCTTCCAGCCGGAGGGAGGGTTGCGGCTGATGGCCGGGGGGCTCGGCCGGGCGGTGATGAAGACCTCGGCGGTCAAGGCCGAGCATCTGGTGGTCGAGGCGCCGGCCAAGGTGTTCGAAGATCAGGACGATCTGCTGGAGGCCTTCCGCCGCGGGGAGCTGACGGAGGATTTCGTCGCCGTGGTCCGCTTCCAGGGCCCCAAGGCCAACGGCATGCCCGAGTTGCACAGCCTCACGCCCACCCTGGTCCTGTTGCTCGACCGGGGTCTGAAGGTGGCCCTGGTCACCGACGGGCGGATGTCCGGCGCCTCGGGCAAGGCGCCGGCCGCCATCCATGTGAGCCCGGAGGCCGCCGACGGCGGCGCCCTGGCCAAGGTGCAGGATGGCGACATGATCCTGGTGGATGCGCTACAGGGCCGGCTGGAGATCAAGGTCGATCCCGCCGTCCTGGCGGCGCGGCCGGCGGCCCAGGCCCCGGTTCACGCCCGGGGATTTGGCCGCGAGCTGTTCGGCTGGATGCGCCGGGCGGCTGGTCCGGCCGAGGCGGGCGCCTCGGTTCTGTTTGAAGAGGTGGCCTGATGGGCGTGATCTATGCCGGCCTTGTGGGGGATGTGGGCGGCACCAACGCCCGGTTCGCCCTGGTCGATGGCGAAGGCCATCTGCGCAACACCAAGACCTATATCTGCGCCGACTACGGCGCCCTGGACGAAATCATCGAAGTCTATCTGGCCGAGACGGCCGGCAAGCGCAGACCGGCCAAGGCGGTGCTGGCCGTGGCCGGCCCGGTGGTCGATGGCGAGATCGAGTTCACCAATCTCGACTGGCAGGTCTCCGAAACCGACCTGATCGCCGGCTTCGGCTTCGACGCCATCAAGCTGATCAATGATTTCGCCGCCCAGGCCATGGCCGCCCCCGTCCTGGCGGCCGCCGACCTGCGTCAGATCGGCCCGGAACGGCGCGGGGCGCCCACCTGCCCGATCGTCGTCCTGGGCGCCGGCACGGGGTTCGGGGTGGGCGCCGTGGCCCGGTCCCAACATGTGGACATCGCCGTGGCCACCGAGGGCGGCCATGCGGGCTTCGCCCCCCATGACGAGGTTGAGGCCCATGTCTGGCGCCGGCTGCAGGGGCTCTATGGGCGAGTCTCGGTGGAACGGGTCCTGTCGGGCCAGGGGCTCTATGACCTCTACCTCGCGCTGGAAGACCTGGCCGGCCGCACGCCGGAGCTGGCCGACGAGCGGGCGGTGGTCGAGGCCGCCGATGGCGGCGACCCTGTGGCCGGGGCGGTGCTGGACCGGTTCTGCGCCATTCTCGGCGGGGTGGCCGGGGACCTCGCCCTGACCCATGGCGCCCGAGGCGGCGTCTATGTGAGCGGCGGCATCGCCCCGCGCATGGGCGAGCGCCTGATGTCCGGGGGCTTCCGAGACCGTTTCGAGGCCAAGGGCCGCCTGAGCGACTATGTGCGTGAAATCCCCACCTATCTGATCACCCATCCCTATGCCGCCCTGGTGGGCTGCAGCCGGGAACTGGCCCAGCTGGAAGGGGTGCGCCTGTGACCCTCGACGATATCATGGCCCTGGCCCCGGTGGTCCCGGTGCTGATCATTGAAGACGCGGCTGACGCCGTCCCCCTGGCCCACGCCCTGACTAGGGGCGGTCTCTTCGCCCTTGAGGTCACCCTGCGCACGCCTGCCGCCCTGGACGCCATCGCCGCCATCGCCGGCGAGGTGGAAGACGCCGTGGTCGGCGCCGGCACGGTCACCTCGGCCACCGCCCGTCAGGCCGCCGCCCGGGCCGGCGCCCGCTTCGCCGTCAGTCCGGGCCTGATCCCCGGCGAGGGGTTGGAGGGGCCCATCCCCCTGTTGCCCGGGATCGCCACGGTCACCGAGCTGATGGCGGGCATGGAACACGGATTCACCGCCTTCAAGCTGTTCCCGGCCAGCGTGGTCGGCGGCGTCGGCCTGCTGAAGGCCCTGGCCAGCCCCTTCCCCCAGGCGGTCTTCTGCCCCACCGGCGGCATCGATGCGGCGGGGGCGCCGGACTATCTGAAGCAGCCCAATGTGGCCTGTATCGGCGGCTCCTGGGTGGCGCCCAAGGACGCCGTGGCGGCCGGTGACTGGGACCGCATCACCGAGCTGGCCCGCGCCGCGGCGGCCCTGGCCCGGGCCCGGCCAACCCCCGCGATCTTGACCTAAAGCATCCACAGGCGCATAAGCGCGCCCTTCCGGCGCAACCTCGGTCAGCGCCCTCCCCCGCCACGACCCCCATCACCATATGGGACGAGGGCGGCGAGGCCCCCCGTCGACGTGATCGTCCACGGGGGTTGATCGCGTTTGGGCTCATGGTTTTCCTGTTCGCAGGGGCGCCTTGGGGCCGGAAGACAGCGGGCGTGACGTGGTCACCCCATGGGAGTTTGAATGTTCGACGCACTTTCTGAACGGCTTTCCGGGGTATTCGACCGTCTGTCGGGCCACGGCGTGCTGTCTGAAAAGCACATCGACGAGGCCCTGCGCGAGGTCCGCATCGCCCTGCTGGAGGCCGATGTGGCCCTGCCGGTGGTGCGAGACTTCATCGCCAAGGCCAAGGAGCGCGCCTCGGGCGAAGAGGTGCTGCGCTCGGTCCGTCCCACCGACCAGGTGATCAAGATCACCTATGACGGCCTGGTGGAGATGCTGGGCGGCGAAGAGGTCGAGGGGCTGAACCTCTCCCTCAATCCCCCCACGGTCATGATGATGGCCGGCCTGCAGGGCTCGGGTAAGACCACCACCGCCGGCCGCCTGGCCCTGCGCCTGGCCCGGGAACGCAAGAAGGTCTTGCTGGCCTCGCTGGACACCCGTCGTCCGGCGGCCATGGAGCAGCTGGCGACGCTGGCGACCCAGGCGGGCGTCGACAGCCTGCCCATCGTGGCCGGCCAGTCGGCGCCGGATATCGCCCGGCGCGCGCTGTCTGCCGCCAAGCTGCAGGGCTATGACGTCCTGATCCTCGACACCGCCGGCCGCACGACGCTGGACGAGGCGATGATGGCCGAGGCGGCCGAGATCGCAAAGATCGCCAGCCCGTCCGAGACCCTGCTGGTGGCTGATGCGCTGACCGGCCAGGATGCGGTGCGCACCGCCAAGGCCTTCCATGAACGCCTGCCGCTCACCGGCCTGGTGCTGACCCGCTCGGACGGCGACGGCCGCGGCGGCGCGGCGCTGTCCATGCGGGCGGTCACCGGCCTGCCGATCAAGTTCCTGGGCGTCTCGGAAAAGATCGACGGTCTGGACGTCTTTGACGCCCGCCGGGTGGCCGGCCGGATCCTCGGTCAGGGGGACGTGGTCGCCCTGGTGGAGAAGGCGGCCCAGGACTTTGACCAGGCCAAGGCCGAGGTCATGGCCAAGAAGCTGGCCAAGGGCCAGTTCGACCTGGACATGATGGCCGACCAGTTCGCCCAGATGAAGAAGATGGGTGGCATGGAGGGCCTGATGGGCTTCCTGCCCGGCGTCCAAAAGATGAAGAAGCAGATGGCCGAGGCCAATGTTTCGGACAAGACCCTGGACCGTCAGGCGGCGATCATCTCGTCCATGACCAGGATCGAGCGCAAGAAGCCCGATATCCTGCAGGCCTCGCGCAAGCGCCGCATCGCCAAGGGCGCCGGCGTCGAGGTGGCCGAGGTCAACCGGCTCCTGAAACAGCACCGCCAGATGGCCGACGCCTTCAAGATGATGAGCCGCGACGGGGGCAAGGGTTTCGCCAAGATGGCGGGCATGCTGACCGGCGCAGGCGGGGCCGACATGGCCCGCATGAAGGCCATGGGCGGCGGCAAGGCCCCCAGCCCGCAGGAGATCGAGGAGGCCAAGGCGCGCCTCGCCGGTCTCGGCGGTCCGGGTCTCGGCGGCCTCGGCGGCGGCCTTCCTAAACTTCCCGGCCTCGGCGGCGGTCTGCCGCCGGGCGTCAATCCCTTCAAGAAATCCTAGAGCTCACAAGGAACATCCATGCTCAAGATTCGTCTGTCCCGTGGCGGCGCCAAGAAGCGCCCCTATTACTCGATCGTCGTCGCCGACAGCCGCGCGCCGCGCGACGGCCGCTTCATCGAGAAGGTCGGGGCCTACAACCCGCTGCTCAAGAAGGACGACCCCAACCGCGTCGTCCTGAAGATCGAGCGCATCGAAGAGTGGGTCAAGAAGGGCGCCCAGCCCACCGACCGCGTCGCCCGTTTCCTGTCCCAGCAGGGCCTGGTGAAGTGGGAGCACGGCAACAACCCGCAGAAGGCCGAGCCGGGCCGCAAGGCCAAGGAGCGGGCTGAAGAGCGCGCCCAGCGCGAAGCCGATCGCGCCGCCGCCGAAGCTGAGGCCGCCGCTCAGCCGGCGCCCGAGCCCGAGCCGGAAGCCCCCGCCGCCGAACAGCCGGCCGCTGAGGCCCCGGCGGCTGACGAAGCCCCGGCCGCCGAAGAGGCGCCCGCCGCCGCCGAGGAAGCCGCCGTCGAGCCGGCCGCCGAGGCCGCTGACGACGCGACCGCCAAGGAAGGCTAAGGCCTTCCACCCATCTCCTCGTCACGGGCGGACCTGATCTGTCTGTGACGAGGGGTGGGATGCTGCGGCGACGAGATCCTCTGACGCGAAGGCGACATGCCCGACAAGCTGATCCAGGTGGCCCGGGTGGCCGGCGCCTTCGGCGTGCGCGGCGAACTCCGCATCACCACCTTCACCGAAGACCCCATGTCGCTGGGGGCGTTCAAGGCGCTGCTGCGCCAGGACGGCTCGCCCGCCCTGACGCTGACCAGCGCGCGGCCCGTCAAGGGCGGCGTGGTGGCCCGCGCCAAGGAGATCGAAACCCGCGAGCAGGCTGAGGCGGCCCGCGGCCTGCGCCTGTTCATCCCCCGCGAGGCCCTGCCGGCCCCGGAGGAAGACGAATTCTATCTCACCGACCTGATCGGCGCTGCGGTGGAGACCCCGGACGGGGAACGCCTGGGCGAGGTGAAGTCCGTGCAGGACTTCGGGGCCGGCGACCTGCTGGAGGTCCAGCCCGCCAGCGGCCCCTCCTGGTGGCTGCCCTTCACCCGCGACAACGTGCCTGAGGTGAAACTGGCCGAGGGCAAGCTGATCGCCATTCCGCCGGAAGAGACCGAGTAGAGGCTTTTTCCATCCGTCACCCTCGGGCGTGACCCGAGGGCCCATGCACACCGCGGCCAGATCCAGTGTTCATGGATGGCCCGGTCAAGCCGGGCCATGACGGGCTGGGGGTGGATCGGCGCGCCCAGCCCTCAGCCCCCTCAGTCGCCCTTGCGCATCCGCATCAGGCCTTCCTGGGCGACCGAGGCCACCAGAGTTCCGTCCTGGGTGTAGAGGGCGCCGCGCACGAAGCCACGGCCGCCGGACGCCGAGGGGCTGTCCTGGGTGTAGAGGTGCCAGTCATTGAAGTTGGACGGCTTGTGGAACCACATGGCGTGGTCGAGGCTGGCCGACTGCAGGCCAGGCGTCTGCCAGGCCACCCCGTGCGGGCGCATGGCGGTGGAGAGCAGGTTCATGTCCGAGGCGTAGGCCAGGATCACCTGATGCATCCGCGGGTCCTCGCCGATGGCGCCGGTGGCGCGGATCCAGACGTCGGACTTGCCCTCGGTGGGCTTGGTGTTGCCGCCAAAGCCGAAGGCGTCGCGGCCGCGCATTTCGATGGGCCGCGGACGCGACATCATCTTGCGCATTTCCGGCGGCATCTTGTCGGCCACCTTCTTCATGGACTCCGCCTCGGTGGGCAGGTCGTCCGGACCGGGGACCTTGGGCATGGGCGCCTGGTGGTCGAAGCCGTCCTCCACCACCTGGAAGGAGGCGGCCAGATTGAAGATCTGCTTGCCGTTCTGGATGGCCACCACCCGGCGGGTGGTGAAGGTGCCGCCATCGCGGGAGCGGTCGACCTCGAACAGGATCGGGATGCGCGGGTCGCCGGGCCGGATGAAGTAGCAGTGCAGCGAGTGGCACATGCGCTCTTCGACGGTCTCATAGGCGGCCAGCAGGGACTGGGCGATGACCTGGCCGCCGAAGATGCGCGGCGGTCCCCCCTGCGGGCTCACGCCGCGGAACAGGTTCTGCTCGATGCGCTCCAGCGCCAGGGTGTCAGGCAGGATTTCGGGGCTGTCCATAATGACTTATCGTATGTTGCAGGTGCGAAAGCGCCAGGGCTTAACTGCTGAGGCCCGCCGCGGCAAGGCGCCGCCGGGCCCTTGGCAACCGCCCGCCCCCTGGTGCAGATGGGCCCATGTCCTTTGACGCCACCGTCCTGACCATGTTTCCCGAGGCCTTCCCCGGCCCCCTGGGCGTTTCGCTGATCGGAACCGCCTGGCGCGAACAGGGGCTGTGGACGTTGGAAACAGTGGACATTCGCGCCTTTTCCAAGGATAAGCGCGGCTTCCTCGACGACACCCCTGCGGGGGGCGGTCCTGGACAGGTGATGCGGGCGGACGTCATCGCTTCGGCGCTGGACAGCGTGGAGCGGCGAGGGCGGCCGCTTTTGTACATGAGCGCTCGGGGTCGGCCCCTGACCCAGGCGCGCGTCAAAGAATGGGCCGCGGGTCCGGGCGTCATCGTCCTGGCTGGCCGGTTCGAGGGGGTGGACCAGCGGGTGCTCGACGCCCGGGGGTTCGAGGAGGTCGCGGTGGGTGACGTCGTCCTCGCCGGTGGCGAGGTGGCGGCCATGCTGACCATCGAGGCGTGCGTACGTCTTGTGCCCGGTGTGTTGGGCCAGGCGCTGAGTTTGAGTGAAGAGAGCTTTGAGGACGGGCTCCTCGAGCATCCGCAGTACACGAGACCGCGGACGTTCGAAGGGCGCGACATCCCGCCGGTGCTGCTTTCTGGGCACCATGCCGAGGTCGCCAAATGGCGGGCGCAGCAGCGGGAAGAGACCACGCGGGAGCGGCGGCCGGACTTGTGGGCGCAGCATCTCGCCAATCAACAGGCAAAGGGCGCGTAAAGCCCAGTGACAAAGGAACTGAACCGATGAACGTGATCCAGCAGCTGCGCCAGGAAGAGGCCGACCGCCTCAAGACCGCCCGCAACTTCCCCGACTTCCGCCCGGGCGACACCGTCCGCGTCAACGTCAAGATCAAGGAAGGCGAGCGCGAGCGCGTCCAGGCCTATGAAGGCGTCTGCATCGCCCGCTCCGGCGAGGGCGTCGACGAGAATTTCACGGTCCGCAAGATTTCCTTCGGTGAGGGTGTGGAGCGGGTCTTCCCGATCCTCTCGCCGATGATCGAATCCGTCGAGGTCAAGCGCCGCGGCGTCGTGCGTCGCGCCAAGCTCTATTACCTGCGTGATCGTCGCGGCAAGTCGGCGCGGATCGCCGAACGCCAGATGACCCCGGCCGAACGGGAAGCCGAAAAGGCCGAGCGCGCGGCCCGCGCCGAAGCCTCGGCCGCGGCCCACGCCCCCAAGAAGAAGGACGCCGAAGGCTAGGCCTCGGCCCCAAGAAGAAGGACGCCGAAGGCTAGGCCTCGGCCCCTTTGACGAACGCCGGAAGGGCGGCCGCAGGCTCTGCGGCCGCCCTTTCTGCGTCGGGGCCCCCAGACTCGCGCAGCTCCCGCGACAGGCCGTCGGCCAGATGGTCGAACAACAGCCGCATCCTCCGTGTGGTGCGCAGGCCCTCTGGCATGCAGACCCACATCTCCAGCTCCAGGGAGACCCGCTCGGGCAGGATGCGGACCAGACCGTCGCGGCGGCCCAGGGGCCGGGGGCACATGCCGATGCCCAGTCCCGCCCGCAGCGCCGCCAACTGGGCGATGTCGCTGTCGCTACGAAAGCTGAACACGTCCCGGGTGATCGGCCGTCCGATGTCCACGTCCCGGATCCGGCTTGGGGTCTTGCGGTCAAACCCGATCATGGCGTGGTCCTCGAGGGCCTCCACGCTCGCCGGCGTCCCGCAGCGGGCCAGATAGGCCGGGGCCGCATAGAGCCCCATCTGAACCACCCCGACCCGGCGACCCACCAGGGTGTTCTGGGTGGGCCGCGTCATGCGCAGGGCGATGTCGGCGTCTCGACGGCTGAGATCGGCCTGCTCGTTGGAGAGGGTCAACTCGACCTCGATCGCCGGGTGGGCGGCGTGGAAGGTCGCCAGGATCGGCGGCAGAATCTCGCAGCCGACCATTTCGCTGGCGGTGATCCGCACGGTTCCGCCGGTCTGGGCCGCAGCGCCGGCCACGTCGCGCATCGCCGCCGCCGCGGCCGCGGCCATGTCCTCCAGCCGCGGACGAAGCTCCAGGGCCAGCTCCGTCGGTTGCAGCCCCCGGGGGGAGCGCAGGAAGAGCGGCGCGCCCAGGCGCTGTTCCAGGCTTTCGATATGGCGTCCGATGGTGGGTTGGGCGACCCCGCGGACGCGGGCCGCGGCCGACAGGCTTCCAGTCTCAAGGACGGCGTGAAGGCTCTGAAACAGATCCCAGTCGGCGGCGGTGATCGTCGGCATGACTAGATGATGGGGGCTGCGGCTTCGCCGTACAATGTTCTGTGAACCTTGGCGACTCAGCCGGCCGGAACGCCGCCAGACGCCGCTTCCTCCGCCGTCTCCCCCGCCGCGGCCTCCTCGGCGGCTTCGGCCAGGGCGGCCTGTTCGGCCTCGCGCTCCGGCCTGCGGCGGCGGCGGCGCTCCATGAGGCGGCCGGCCGGGAAGGCGTGCATCATCTTCAGACCGGCCACCGGCGACAGGTTGGCCACGACGCGGCGGGCCTCGCTCATCATCTGCTGGACCATCTCCTTGTGCTCGATCTCGCCCTCCTCGCGCACCAGGGTCAGGCGGTGGAGGGCGTAGAGCCCCAGCAGGGCCGAGAGCAGGAAGTAGAAGTCCCAGTTGTTGAAGGCCAGGTGGAGCACGTCGAGATCTTCGCCGGGCCGCGACCAGCGGATCAGCAGCTCCAGCTCCCGGGCGGCGAAGAAGTCGGCGAACAGGCCCCCCAGGATCGGGGCGGCGGCGGCGGCCATGGAGGTGATCAGGGTGTTGGCGGCGATATAGGCGGTCGCCCCGCCCCGGGGCGCCAGCTTCAGGGCGATATTGACCGTGGCCAAGCCCACTCCGGCCGCGGCGCCGCCAAACACCACATGCAGGGCGATCAGATAGGCGCCGGCCAGCTGGCGGTCATCGATCTGCGAGGTGAGCGCCGTAGCGGCGATGCAGAGGATGTAGGCGGGCGCGGCGGCGGCCAGCACCGACTTGTTGGAGAACCGGTCGCTGAGCTGCCCCCAGAACCGCAGGACCCCGATATTGGCCATCTGGCTGACCACGCTCAAGGTCATGACGAAGGTCAGCGGATAGTTCAGCTGGGTGACGAAATAGACGGTGAAGAAGGGGCTCGCCAGGTTCACGGCGAACTGCCAGCTGGACAGGAACAGGATCAGACGGCGGAAATTCCCGTCCCGCAGGGGCGCGCGCAGCAGGCGGTAGAGATTCACCCCTGCGGCCGGCGGCGGCATGGGCGGCTCCGGGGTGCGCGCCAGCGCTGCGACACTGATCATGCCCAGGATGAAGGCGACGCCGAAGAAGGCCGCGAAAACCAGCCCCTGGTTCTCCAGGGCGACCTGATCCAGCGCCACGCCGGCCAGGATGGTCACGCTCAGGGTCACGCCGGTGGCGATCACTGTGCGCCGGGCGGTGAACGAACCTAGCCGTTCCTCCGGGATCAGGTCCCGGACCCAGGAATTCCAGGCGCAGCTGGTCACCGCACCGAGGGAGCCGATGACCACCTGGGCCGCCACCAGGGCCGTCAGGCTCCAGGCGTTGTGCGGCAGGAGCGCGATGGCGACCATGACCGGCAGGGTCAGGCGGGCGCAGAAGGCCGCCGTGGCGGCGATCAGCCGGCGCCGCCGCAGCTTTTCCACCAGGGGCACGGCCGGCGCCTGGATCAGCTGGGTCAGGAAGGGCAGGGCGGCCAGCAGGCCGATGACCGCGTTCGAGGCCTCCAGATAGAGGGCGAAGGCGGCCAGCACGATGCCCGTGGTCACCGCGGTCACCGCCGTGGCGGCGGCCGAATCCACCATGATCAGGGCGGTCGCCCGGTCGAGGTCGCGCTCGTCCTGCGGGTCGCTCTCGAGGCTCATGGGACCCGTCCTAACGGGTTTGGCCCCCGGCCGAAACCGGGGTGGCGGAATTCGCCGGCGCCGGCGGACGCCGTACGACCTTTACGGAACGCCCTTCGCCCACCTACATAGCCGCCCATGGCCGCCAAGACGCTCTATGACAAGATCTGGGATGCTCACCTCGTCGCCGAAGGGGACGGGGAGACGATCCTCTATATCGACCTGCACCTGATCCATGAGGTGACCACGCCCCAGGCCTTCGCCGGCCTGCGCGCCGCCGGTCGCCCGGTGCGCCGCCCCGACCGCACCCTGGCGGTGGCCGACCACAATGTGCCCACCGAGGGCCAGGCCCTGGGCGCTGGCGCGGTGGCCGACGAGGAGGCCCGCCTGCAGCTCCTGACCCTGGAGCGCAACGTGGCCGAGAACGGCATCGAATACTTCCCCATGGGCGACCTGCGGAACGGCATCGTCCATGTGGTCGGGCCAGAGCAGGGGCGCACCCAGCCGGGCATGACCATCGTCTGCGGCGACAGCCACACCTCGACCCACGGCGCCTTCGGGGCGCTGGCCCAGGGCATCGGCACGTCCGAGGTCGAGCACGTGCTGGCCACCCAGACCCTGCGCCAGGCCAAGTCGAAGAACATGCGCGTGACCATCGACGGGACGCCGGCGCCTGGCGTCGGCGCCAAGGACTATGCGCTCGCCGTCATCGGCGCCATCGGCACGGCCGGGGGCACCGGCCATGTGATCGAATATGCTGGCGAGGCGATCCGCGCTCTTTCGATGGAGGGGCGGATGACGCTCTGCAACCTGACCATCGAGGCCGGCGCCCGGGCGGGTCTGGTGGCGCCCGACGAGACCACCTTCGACTATATCCGCGGCCGCCCCGCGGCGCCCAAGGGCGCGGCCTGGGACATGGCGGTGGCCCACTGGAAGAGCTTCTTCACCGACGAAGACGCCGTCTTCGACCGGGAGATCGTCCTGGACGCCGCCCAGATCGCCCCCCTGGTGACCTGGGGCACGAGCCCAGAGGACGTCATGCCCATCGACGGGCGGGTGCCCGATCCTGCCAGCTTCGCCACGGCGGACAAGCGCGCCTCGGCCGAGCGGGCGCTCGACTATATGGGCCTCACCGCCGGCCAGCCGATCACCGAGGCGAAGATCGACCGGGTCTTCATCGGCTCGTGCACCAACAGCCGCATCGAAGACCTTCGCTCGGCCGCCGCCGTGGTGCAGAAGGCCTTTCTGGAGGGCCGGCTGGTGGCGCCGCACGTCAACGCCATGGTTGTGCCGGGCTCAGGCCTCGTGAAGGCTCAGGCCGAGGACGAGGGGCTGGACGCCATCTTCAAGGCTGCGGGCTTCGACTGGCGCGAGCCGGGCTGCTCCATGTGCCTGGGCATGAACCCTGACCGCCTGGCGCCGGGCGAACGCTGCGCCTCGACCTCCAACCGCAATTTCGAGGGCCGTCAGGGCCGCGGCGGGCGCACCCACCTGCTCAGCCCGGCGATGGCGGCGGCTGCGGCCATCGCCGGTCATCTGACCGACGTGCGCGACTTCATCTGATGATCTCAGGCCTCGACCATGTGGCCCTGGTGGTCCGCGACCTGGATCAGGCGGTGGACGCCTATGGCCGGCTGCTGGGGCGGGCCTGCAACTGGATCGGCGCCGAGGGCGGGGTCCGCCAGGCCTGGTTCCAGCTGCCCAACATGGCGTTGGATCTGATTTCTCCGGACGGCGAAGGCGGCTTCGGCGCGGCGATTGCGGCCCATCTCGACGCCCATGGGGAGGGCGTCTGGGCGCTGGCCTTCACTACCCCCGACATCACCGGGGCCGCCGCCCTGCTGCGGCGCCGGGGGATCGGGGCCAGCGATCCCGGATCGATCCGCACGGTCCATGCCGATGGGCGCAAGCGCTACTGGACCACCTCGAGCCTGGATCCTGAGACCACGGCCGGTCTGAGCCTCTTGCTTGCGGCCCCGCCCCGCGATGGCCAGCCCTGGCCCCAGTCAGAGGCCACCCATGGGGAGGCCGCCGCGGTCAGCGCCCTCGATCACGTGGTGATCCACACCCCCAATCCCGACCGGGCCCTGGCGCTCTATGGCGCCAAGCTCGGCCTCGACCTTCGCCTTGACCGGTCCAATGCCGACTGGGGCGCACGGCAGCTCTTCTTCCGCTGTGGCGAGACCCTGGTGGAGATCGGCGCCAGCCTGAAGACCCCCGTCTCCGACGCGCCGGACCGGTTCGGCGGCCTGGCCTGGCGGGTGGATGATCCCGCCGCCGTCCATGCCCGTCTCGCCGCCGACGGCTGGGACGTGTCGGACCTGCGCCAGGGGCGCAAGCCCGGCACCCGGGTCTTCACCGTGCGGGCGGGCGCGCCGGGCCTGCCGGCCCTGATGATTCAGCAGAGCGCGCCGCCAGCGCCTTCGGAGACCGCCTGATGAAGCCCTTCACCCACATCGACGCCAAGGCCGCCCCCCTGGCCTTGTCCAACATCGACACCGACCAGATCATCCCCAAGCAGTTCCTCAAGACGGTGGACCGGATCGGCCTCTCCAAGGGGCTATTCTACGACTTCCGCTTTGACGAGGCGGGCCAGGAGAAGCCCGACTTCGTGCTGAACCAGCCGGCCTACAAGGACGCTGGCGTGCTGATCGCCGGGGACAATTTCGGCTGCGGCTCGAGCCGCGAGCACGCCCCCTGGGCCCTGCTGGACTTCGGGATCAGCTGCGTGATCTCCACCAGCTTCGCCGACATCTTCTACAACAACTGCTTCCAGAACGGCCTGCTGCCGGTGGTGCTGCCCGCAGAAGCGGTGGAAGACCTGATGGCCCAGGCCCGGGGCGGCAATCACGTGATCAGCGTCGATCTGGCGGCCCAGACGGTCACCGCCCCGGACGGCCGGGTCTATGGCTTCGAGATCGACCCCAGCCGCAAGCACAAGATGCTCAACGGCCTCGACGCCATCGGCGAGACCCTGCAGAAGGCGCCCGACATCGACGTCTATGAGAGCGCCCGGGCCCTGGACACGCCCTGGCTGGAACGGGCGTGAGCCTGATCATCGCCGGGACGATCCGCGTCCCGCCTGAGCGTTTGGACGCCTTTCGTCCGCACATGATCGCCATGCTGGAGGCCAGCCGGGCCGAGGACGGCTGCCTGGTCTATTCCTACGCCGAGGACGTGGCCGAGCCCGGCCTAATCCGGGTGTTCGAGGTCTGGCGCGATCAGGCCGCCCTGGACGCCCATTTCCAAACCCCACACCTGGCCGCCTGGCGGGCGGCCTGGCCGGAATTCGGGGTTTCCGATCGCCGCCTCATCGCCTACGAGGTCGCCTCTGAGCGGGCGGTCTAGTTCTCCGTCCACACGACCAGCGACGGGGCGATGACCATGACCGACCTTCTCCTGCTGTCCGGCGACGGCATCGGCCCGGAAGTCACCGCCGAGGTCCGCCGGGTGATTGCAGCCCTCACCCCCGACCTCGTGGTCGAGGAGCGCCCCTTCGGCGGGATCAGCTATGACCAGTCCGGCTCGCCCCTGACCGACGAGACCCTGGCGCTGGCCAAGGCGTCCAAGGCGGTCCTGATGGGCGCCGTCGGCGGGCCGAAATGGGCCGGCGTTCCCCGGGACAAGCGGCCTGAGGCGGGCCTGCTGGCCCTGCGGGCGGGCATGGAGGTGTTCGCCAACCTGCGGCCGGCCCTCTGCTTCGGGCCCCTGGCCGACGCGTCGTCGCTGAAGCGCGAGCTGGTCGAGGGCCTCGACTTCATGATCGTGCGCGAGCTCACCGGCGGCATCTATTTCGGCGAGCCGCGCTTCATCGAGGACCTGCCGGGTGGCGGTAAGCGGGCCGTGGACACACAGGTCTACACCACTGCCGAAATCGAGCGGGTGGCGCGGGTGGCCTTCGAGCTGGCGCGGGGCCGGCGCAACAAGGTCCATTCGGCCGAGAAGTCCAATGTGATGGATTCCGGCCTGCTCTGGCGCGAGGTGGTCACCGACCTGCACAAACGCGAATTCGCCGATGTCGAGCTGGAGCACATCCTGGCCGACAATGCGGCCATGCAGATCGTCAAGAACCCCAAGCAGTTCGACGTCATGGTCACCGACAACCTGTTTGGCGACATCCTGTCGGACGCCGCGGCCCAGCTGACCGGATCGCTGGGCATGCTGCCCTCGGCGGCGCTGGGCGCGCCGGGCCAGCCTGGGCTATATGAGCCGATCCATGGCTCGGCGCCCGATATCGCCGGCCAGGGCGTGGCCAATCCCCTGGCCGCCATCCTGTCGTTCGAAATGGCCCTGCGCTGGTCGCTGGACCGGGCCGACGCCGCCGACCGGCTGCAGGCCGCGGTGATCAAGGCCCTGGAGAACGGCGCCCGCACCCGCGATCTGGGCGGCGCGCTCTCCACCGTGCAGATGGGCGACGCGGTCCTGGCGGCGCTCGCCTAAAGCTCTTCGGCCAAAGAGGGGTCCTGGGCGACAGCCGCGGCCTGATCGGCCGCGCCGCCTTCAGCGTCCCCCAGCTCGGCGCGGACCAGGCCGCGCAGATAGAGGGCGTCGGCGGAGCCGGGATCGAGGGCCACGGCCCGGTCGAGCCACTCCTTGGCGCTGAGGGGGTCGTCCAGAAGGTAGTAGATGGTCCCCTTTTCCTCGATCAGGGCCGGATCGTCCGGGGCGAGGACGAGGCCGGCCTCGGCCTCCCGCAGGGCGCGCTCGTACTCCCCCTGGTTACGCAGGATCAGCGCCGCCAGATAGCGGGAGGTGGGGCTTTCAGACCCATTGGCCGCCAGCCGGTCGAGCAGGGCGAGGGCCGCGGGGCTGTCGCCTGCGACAGCCAGGGCCTCCACATGGCCCAGCAGGGTCTCCTCGTCATCGGGCGCCAGGCGCACAGCCTCGGTCGATGACGCCAGGCCCTCCTTGTAGCGGCCCTGGGCCATGAACACCTGCGCTCTGGCCGCATGCAGGGAGTAGTCACCAGGTAGGATGCGGATCAGCCTGTCGTATCCGGCGCTGGCCGTCTCATAGTCGCCGCCCCTGTAGGCCGCCTCCGCCGCGCCGGCCTGGAATTCCGGAACCTGCGGGGCCAGGACCGAGGCTCGGCCGTAATAGACCGCGGCCTGGGCGGGATGGGAGTCCAGGAGCACTCGGCCAAGGCCCGCCCAGGCGCGGGCGTTCTGCGGCTCCAGCACGGCGGCCTTCTCGAAATCCGCCTGTGCGTCCGTGAACAGGCCCGCCAGCACCCGAACCTCTCCCCGGTGTACCAGGGCGTTCGCCATCTCAGGGGCGGACGCCCCCTCCACGGCGCCGCCGGCTAGGTCAAGCGCCCGGGCATAGTCCCCCACTGCAGAAGCTGCGCGAACTGCATAAAGGGCCGTGAGGGTGGGGATCGACCGGGGGTCCTGGATGGCCGACAGGTCGCTCAGGGCGCCCTCGCGGTCACCAGAGTACGCCCGGGCGGCAGCGCGGAGGGAGAGGCCCCCGTCGTTCGGGAAGCTCGCCAGGGCGATGTCCATATCCGCCGCCGCCTCGGCCCAGTCTTGGTCCCTTATCCGCGCCGCGCCGCGCAGATAGCGCAGGGTCGGATCGTCTGGGGCCTGCTTCAAGGCCGCATCGAGAACGCGGTACATTCGCCGGTCTTCCCCAAGGACCCCGTAGGCGCCCGCCAGAGCCGCGGCGACCTCGAGGTCGCTGGGATCCTTCCGATAGAGGCGCTCCAGGCCAGGCCGGGCCTGTTCGTCTGCCCCATCAGCGGCCAGAGAGAGCAGGCGCAGGCGCTCCAGATCCGGGTCGCCCGGCCGATCGCGCAGGCCGGCTTCGGCCATGGCCAGGGCTTCATCATAAAGCCCCGCCCGATACCGCACATCGGCCTGGAAGATCTGGGCCTCACCCTCGGGCGCCAGCTCGGCGACCTTGTCCACGGCGCTGATCGCAGCGCCTGTGTCCCCGAGCGCCAGCCAAAGATAGGCGATCTTCACATTGACGCCCGCGCGGTCGAGGTCGTTCTCGGCCGCCCCCAGGGCGCGGCTGCAGGTCACAAGGCCCGTCTCCGCCTCGGCCTCATCCTCCGGGGCGTCCACGCAGGCCTGCAGCTCAGGCGCGAGATCGGCGTCCGGCGCCTGGGCGCGGGCCGGCGCGGCGGCCGCCAGGGCCAGGGCGGCGAGAGTTAGGACCAGGGGGCGAAGGGTCATTGCGCGTCTCCCAGGGGCGCGGCCGGGCGGGCCAGGACGAGGATGGGCGGGGCCGAGAGCCAGGGGACCGCCAGGGCGTGGACGTCGGCAGGCGTCACTTCAGCCACAGCCGCCGCAAGATCGTCCACGGCCTTGCGGGCGGTGTCCCAGCCGAAGGGACTGCCCAGGGCCATGGCCCAATAGCTGTCGATCAGCCGGGCGGCCTCCAGTTGTGCCAGCAGCGGCCGCACCACCTGGTCGATCGCCGCGGGGCTCGGCGGCGCCTCGACGAAGCCCTGAGCCGTCTGCCGCACGGCGTCGGTCACCGCGTCCAGGCTCTCCGCGTCAGGGGTCACCTCCACATAGATCGCGATGTCGTGCGGATCCTCGAGGCCGCCGTCCAGGTCGACCACAGGGGAATAGGTCTGACCGCGCCGTCGCCGGGTCTCATCGGTCACCGCCAGCTCCATCAGCTCGCTGAGAACGAGGGCCGCAGCCTGATCTTTTTCGCCCTCCACCGGCGGGCGGGTCCAGTAGATCCGGGCGGCGGCACGCTCGGCCGATCCCTGATGCGCGACCTCGATGGGGCCGTCCGGGGCGCGGGCATAGGTGAGGGGCGGCCGCTCCGGCGTGGGTGCAAGGGGCGGGCGGCGCTGCCGGGCGCCCAGGGTCGCGGCGGCCGCCGCGATCGCCTCGGCCTCGCTGATATCCCCCACCAGGGTCAGCTCGACGGGCCCTGACGCCATCTGTGTGGTCATCACCCGCTTCAGGTCTTCCGGCGTCATGCGGCGATAGGTGTCGGGGTCCCGGATGGCGCCCGCGGTCGCAGGCCATATGGTCCGGGCGAAGGCGGCGGCGGCGGCCTCGGCCGGGTTGAGCTCAAGCTCCTGCTGCATGTGGGCGGCCATCAGGGCCATCTGGTCGGCGGTCTCGTCGGAGAAGCCCGGCGTCGCCAGATGGGCGGTGATCAGGGCCAGGTGAGGGGCGACCTGATCGGCGAAGCTACGGGCGGTGACGAACAGCCCGTGTTCCCCGAGACTGACGTCGAAATCCCAGCTCCACTGGCCGTTCAGCTCCTGGAGGGCGGCGTAGCTCGCGGCCTCGATGCCCGCATAGGGCAGGATGGAAGACGCCACCGACGCGGTCACGAAGTCGTCGGCGCTGAGCTGCCGGGCGCCAGGCCCCTGCCGGATGATCATCTCCACCGATCCGGGCGCCCGATCGCTGGCCAGGTGGTTCAGGACAAGACCGTTGGCGAAGGTGAGCCGCGTCGCGCCTTGCGCCAGGTCCTCGCGCCGGATCACCTTGCCCGCCGGCCCCAGGTCGAGGTCGATGGGCTGGGGGGCCGCGGTCGGTGAGGGAAGGGGACCTGCGGCCGCGGCGCCCCAGCCAGAAACAACAGCCTCGGCTGAGAGGCCGGCGTCCTCTACCGAAAGGGTCGGCAGCGCGTCCTGCGGCCAGAGCGCGGCGAAGGTCTGGCGTAGGCGCTCAGGGGTCAGCCCCACGGCGCCGCGACTCACCCGCCGCATCATCTGATGGGGATGCAGAAAGGGCTCGCCGCCTGCGATGGAATAGACGAGTTCATCGGCGGTCTGGGCCGCCGTGGCGCTGGCTCGCTCGGTCAGGGCCCCCCGGGCCCTCGCCCGCTGCTCGGCGACAGCGGCGTCGATCTCGCCTTGTTCGGGTCCGTGGGCGGCGAAGGCTCGCAACTCTCCCTGGGCGAGGATCAGCGCCTCCAGCCCCTTCTGCGGGCCATGGCTGGCCATCAGGCAGGCCACCTGTCGTGTCTCGTATCGGCCGGTGGTGCCGAATTCCAGGCTGTAGACCCCTCGCGCCGCGGCCGCGGCCCGGGCCAGGCGGCGGTTGAGAATCTCCAGCAGGATGTCCTCCGCCAGGCCTGCCGTTTCCCCTTCGGGAACCAGGGCGTTGCGACAGGCCATGCTCTCGGCGGGCAGACGGGTCGGCGGGAGGATCAGGGCGACCGGCGCCGGGGGCGGTTCGGGGTCGGGGGTGTCGGCCATGCGCGGCCGCTCGCCAGCCCCGGCCCAGCCCCCCAGCCGGCGCTCCAGTTCGGCGACCAAGGCCTCGGGCTCCACATCCCCGGCGACCACCAGCAGGGCCCGGTCAGGCCGATACCATTTGCCGTGGAAGGCCTTGAGATCTGCTGGCGTCATGGCCCGCAGGGTGACGACGGCCCCGCCGGGGCTGAGACTGTCCTCAGGCCGGAAGTGGAAGGCGGTCTCCTGCTCCTCCACCTCCTGGCCGGTCCAGGTCCGATCCAGGCGCTCGGCCAGGACCACGCCCCGTTCGGCGGAGACCTCAGCCGGCAGAAAGGACAGCCCGTCCCCCACATCCCGCAGCCATTCAAGGCCGGTGGCGATGGCGCCGGGGTCGCGGCTGGGCAGGTCCAGGTGATAGGTGGTGGTCCAGCGGCCGGTATAGGCCACATGATCGCGCCCGAAGGCCGCGCCGGCCTGGGCCATGGCCTGGTCCATCTCCCCGTCGGCGAACCGGCGGGTGGTGCGGAAGGCCATGTGTTCGACGAAGTGGGCGATCCCGCGATTGTCGTCGGTCTCGGCCTGGCCGCCCACCCAGACCAGCAGGCGGAAGGCGACGCCCTCGCGACCGTCCAGCGGCAGGATCTGGTACTCCAGACCGTTGGACAGCTCCCCGATCACCAGATCCGGATGAACCTCGGCCGCCGGCTCGTCGGCCTTCGCTCCCGGCATGCCGACGAGCACAAGACTCCCCGCCAGCACGCACGCCGCCCAAAAGCTCCGCAAGGTTCGCCCCCGAACAAAACAGAAACAGCCGCGACTTTCCTACAATAGGTTGTCAGGCGCCGCCAACCCCTCTCGCCATGCGCGTGTGCGGACGGGGTGGGGCGCAGCGGCGCTCACAGGCTCAGTCCAGGCCCAGGCTCTTGCGATAATCGGGGTGCAGCAGGTCCTGATACTCCGCGTGCCGCTTGATATAGCTGGCGAAGAAGGGGCAGACCGGCATCACCGCCTGGCCGTGCTCTCGGGCGTAGTCCAGGCCTGCGCGGACCAGCTTGGAGCCGACGCCCTGGCCCTCGAAGGCCGGCGGCACCTCGGTGTGGGGAAACAGGATGCCCGTCTTGAGCAGGCGGTATTCGGCATAGGCCACGTCGTCGCCGATGCGGATTTCGAACCGTCCGTCGTCGGTATTGTTGATCACCGGCAGATTATCGGGGTCGGCCATCAAGGGCTCCTGGATCGGGTTGAGCGTCCACAGAAGCACGGGTCCCAGACGCAAGAAAGGCCGGCGTCGCCGCCGGCCTTTCCAGACTTGGTCTCAGCAGGCCGTTCTGACCTGCGGCGCGACGAAGCTTAGCGCTGGGCCAGCTCCATGCCGGCCACGGCGGCCAGATCGGCGTCGCCGACCTTTTCCAGGGTGGCTTCCACGGTCGACTTCACGCAGCGGGCCTGGGCGGACTGGCGGAAGGTTTCGGTGGTGGTTTCACGCAGGCACACCGTGCGGGCGGCGCTGACGATGTCGGCATGGACCTGTTCGACGGACTTGCCGGCGAGCTGGACCTTGACGCCTTGGGCGAAGGCGGGGGCCGAGATGGACACAGCCGCGACGGCGGCGAGAGCAGCGATACGAGCGATCATTTTATTCGTTCCCGGAGAGGGGTTGATGACAACCACTTTTCGGGGCGTTCCTCTGGCGGCCTTCGTCGTCGATTGCGTCGTTGTCGGCCGCCTTGAGATGAGGTTTAGCGCCCCTTTCCCCTGGGTCACAAGCAACAATTTTGCGACGCAACATCGCAGTGCTGCGCTGCGGCATGATCGGGCGCCGGTGATCAGGTTTTAGGCGCCTACCCCTCCACGGTCATCTGGGTCTGGATGACCAGGGCCAGGAGCTTGCCGGTCTCGTCGGTGATGCGGGTCTGCCAGACGCTGGAGCGGCGGCCGATGTGCAAGGGGATCGCCTCGCCCGTAACGGTGGCGCCCACCTTGGCTGAGCCCAGGAAGTTGGTCTTGCTCTCCAGGGTCGTGGTGCGCGCGCCGGCCGGCAGGTTGAGGAAGCCGCCGATGGCGCCGAGCGCGTCGGCGAAGGCCATGAAGGCGCCCCCATGCAGGATGCCGCCGGCGGTGCAGAGGTCGTCGCGGACGGTGAGCGTCCCCACCACGCGGTCCTTGGCCCGCTCCAGGATCTGAAGACCCATCAGGTCGGCGAAGGGCATGCCGGTAGCGGGCTGGCTCATGGTGATCTCTCCCTTAAGGCGGCCCCGGGCGTCTCTCGCCCCCGGGTTGCGCCAGGCCATCCTAGCCCCTAGGTGAAGGGGGACGAAGCCGCGGCCGGTCGGGCCAATGCGGCGGCGCGCTTGCGCGCGTTCATGCGGCGGCGTAACGAACGCACCGCTTAAAACATTCAGGAGAGACTTTGATGGGTTACCGGGTGGCCGTCGTCGGCGCCACGGGCAATGTGGGCCGTGAGATGCTGAATATCCTCGAGGAAGTCGAGTTTCCCGTGGACAAGATTCACGCGATCGCCTCGCGCAAATCCATCGGCGTCCAGGTATCCTTCGGCTCCGAAACGGTGGCCTGCGAGGATATCGCCCAGTTCGATTTCTCCACCGTCGACCTGGTGCTGATGAGCGTGTCGGGCTCCTTCTCCAAGGAGTGGTCGCCCAAGATCGGCGCCGCCGGCCCCATCGTCATCGACAATTCCTCCGCCTTCCGGATGGACCCCGACGTGCCGCTGATCGTGCCGGAGGTGAACCCGGACGACGTCTCCTACGCCCACAAGAAGAACATCATCGCCAATCCCAACTGCTCGACCGCCCAGCTGGTGGTGGCGCTGAAGCCCCTGCACGAGCGGGCGAAGATCAAGCGGGTGGTGGTCTCGACCTACCAGTCGGTCTCCGGCGCGGGCAAGGAGGGCATGGACGAGCTCTGGGATCAGACCAAGGGCGTCTTCGTCCTGGGCGCGCCGCCGCCCAAGAAGTTCCCCAAGCAGATCGCCTTCAACGTCATCCCCTTCATCGGCGCCTTCAACGACGACGGCTATACCGACGAAGAGGCCAAGATGTGGAACGAGACCCACAAGATGATCGACCCGGCCATCAAGCTGACGGTCACCTGCGTGCGCGTTCCGGTGATGGTCGGTCATGCCGAGGCGGTGAACATCGAGTTCCACAACCCCCTGGACGAGGACGAGGCCCGCGACCTGCTGCGCGACAGCCCCGGCCTGGTGGTCATCGATAAGCGCGATGAGACCGGCTACATGACGCCCAAGGAGGCCCAGGGCGAGTTCCCAGTCTTCGTCAGCCGCATCCGCAACGACCCCACCGTGGAACATGGTCTGAACATGTGGGTGGTGGCCGACAATCTGCGCAAGGGCGCGGCGCTCAACGCCATCCAGATCGCCCAGCTGCTGGACGAGCGCGGCCTGATCAAGACCAAGGCCATCGCCTAGCTTCAAAGGCTTTCGACTGATGTGAATGGGCGGCCGTCCCGCGGTCGCCCATTTGCATGTCCGTTTCCCGCCGGGCGTCCACCGATCGGCGCTTGTGAAGCCCTGGCGAAGGTCTAGGTAGGGCCCGATCTCAGCCGAAAGCCTGCGCCTTGGCCCCGACGCCACCGTCATCGCCGACCTCTCCGCCCCCGGCCGCCTTCGGCGCGGGCCTGTCGGCCTATCTGATCTGGGGCTTCATCCCCCTGGTCTTCCAGATGCTGGGCTCCATGGGGGTCGGCCCGTGGGAGACCCTGGCCCACCGCACCTTCTGGGCCATTCCCTTTGCGGGCCTGTTCGTCTGGATGGCCGGCCAGGGGGGGCAGGCCCTGGTGGTGTTCCGCAAGCCCAGGGTGCTAGGCCTCTTGGCGCTCTCGTCCCTGCTGATCGCCGCCAACTGGCTGGTCTTCATCTGGGCGGTGAACAACGGCAAGGTCCTGCAGACCAGCCTCGGCTATTTCATCAATCCGCTGCTCAGCATGGCGGCCGGGGCCCTGTTCTTCCGGGAGCGGCTGGACCGCATCGCCCAGGGCGCCATCGGCCTGGCGGCTATCGGCGTGGTCTTCCAGGCCGTGGCCATCGGCGGCCTGCCGTGGGTCTCCCTGACGCTGGCGGCCAGCTTCTGCGGCTATGGCATCGTGCGCAAGCAGGTGGCGGCCGATGCGCAGACCGGCCTGTTCATCGAATGCCTGCTGCTGGGAATTCCGGGCGCGGTCTTCGCCATCTGGCTGGCCCAGGCGGGCGCCGATCACTTCACGCTGGGGATCACGCCGGCGGCCTGGCTGATCTTTTCCGGCGCGGCGACGGCCATTCCGCTGGTCCTGTTCGCCTGGGCCGCCAGGCGCCTGCCGCTCTCGGCCATGGGCTTCATGCAGTTCCTGGCGCCGTCCATGACCTTCGTGCTGGGCGTGGCCCAGGGCGAGCCGCTTGGATGGGCCAAGATCACCGCCTTCGCCTTCATCTGGGCCGGCGCAGGCGTCTTCGCCTACGGCCTCTGGCGGGCCTCCCGCCGGCTGGCGGTGGCGACCTAGCAGCCTTAGTGCCCGTGGGGGCCTTCGTAGACGCCGGGGGCCAGGCGCTCGTCCTCCGGGCCTTCGCCGGCCTCGGGCGCCAGTTCGAAGCGGCGGTCGCAATAGGGGCATTCGACGAAGGTCGCCCCGCCCATCTCCAGCCAGACCCGCGGATGACCGAGCGCCCCGCCGACCCCGTCGCAGGCGATCCGGCCGGTGCGCACAAGGACCACTTCGGGCGCCGGCCGCGCGCTCGCCGTCAGGGCGGTGATCGCTGGCTTGGCCGGCATGGGCTCAGGGGAGGTCTGGGCCTGGACGCCACGGTTTTCGGTCGCACGGGCCATTGGGGAAATCTCCGGTCGGAAGCTTGGCGCAGACGCTGCTGGGGCCTAGGTATGCGAGGCGGGCTTGGCCCGTCAATGATCGCGCCGGCCAGGCCCTCTGGCGCGCGCGCCCAAAGGGGACCGCATGGACCTTCCGGAATTCGCCATCGAGGCCACGGGCCTGGTCAAGACCTATCCGGCCACCAAGACCACGCCGGAGATGAAGGCCCTGCGCGGCATCGACCTGGCCATTCCCCGGGGCTCCATCTTCGGCCTGCTGGGGCCCAATGGCGCGGGCAAGTCCACCTTCATCAACACCCTGGCCGGCCTGACCAAGAAGACCTCGGGCACGGTGAAGATCTGGGGCCGGGACATCGACACCCACCCCCGCGACGCCCGGGCGGCCATCGGCGTGGTGCCCCAGGAGATCGCCGCAGATCCCTTCTTTACACCGAGGGAATCGCTCGAGGTCCAGGCCGGCATGTACGCCGTGCCCCGCAAGGAACGCCGCACCGACGAGCTGCTGGCGGCGCTGGGCCTCGCCGACAAGGCCAATGCTTACGTGCGCCAGCTGTCGGGCGGCATGAAGCGCCGGCTGATGGTGGCCAAGGCCATGGTGCACAATCCGCCGGTCCTGATCCTGGACGAGCCCACCGCCGGCGTGGATGTGGAGCTGCGTCGCCAACTCTGGAACTATGTGGTCGAGCTGAACCGCCAGGGCGTGACCATCGTGCTCACCACCCACTATCTGGAAGAGGCCCAGGCGCTCTGCGACCAGATCGCCATCGTCAACAAGGGCCAGGTGGTGGCCTGTGAATCCACCGCCAGCCTGCTGGGCCGCCTGGACACCCGCAGCGTGGTGG
Source organism: Caulobacteraceae bacterium UBA3198 (assembly GCA_002363865.1). Taxonomy (GTDB): domain Bacteria; phylum Pseudomonadota; class Alphaproteobacteria; order Caulobacterales; family Caulobacteraceae; genus Phenylobacterium. The sequence continues at coordinate 151,540 of DEWY01000004.1, read as the reverse complement.
TGACGCCGGAGACCCCGGTGGAGGCCGCCCCCGCCCTGGCCGGCTTTGAGACCAAACTCCGGGCCGGCGGCGCCTTCAGCGTCACTTACCGCACCGGCCAGTCCAGCGTCGAACAGGTGCTGGCCGCCGTCCGGGCTGCGGGCCTGCGCATCCGCGACATCGCCACCGAGGATCCCAGCCTGGAGGACGTCTTCGTCGACCTCACCACCGACAAGACCCCGGAAGTCGCCTGAAGGGGGCGAAACGCCGTCCCCCAAACCCGTTTGCGGTCCCGCCGCCTTTCAGCTAGAAACCCGCTCCGCCTCAGGCGCCAAGCACCCGTAGCTCAGCTGGATAGAGCGTTGCCCTCCGAAGGCAAAGGTCACACGTTCGAATCGTGTCGGGTGCGCCAGTCTTTTCAGTAACTTGTTGCGCTAAACGACGTCGCGGGGCTCTCCCCAAGGGGCCGAAGGCGCTGGCGCGCCCAGCCCTCAAACTTGGCATTGCGGCGTTATCAATCCTATCCTGCACCCCGATTGATTGCGGTGCGAGCTAGGCGATGACCTCTCCGAGCGACAATAAACCCGCCCCCAATCCCTGGGGAGAGTTGCTGCTGGCGGGGGTCATAGCGCTGGTGGCGCTTTTCCTGATCGGCGTGTTCGGCGGACGGGATGACACGATTCCGACCCTCGTCGGGGTCGTGACGTTGTCCTTGATCGCCTATCCCTTGGTCGAGTGGGGCTTGGGCCTCTTTCGCCGGTGGAGGCCGGGCGCGAGGGCGGCCGATCCGCATGGCCCCTGGCCGGCGGGCGCCCATCTGGCCGTGCTGGCGGCGCTCCTCGCTATTTCCCTGACGTTCCAGGCCAGACTCGAGGCGCTCGACTTTGCCTGGGCGATCGGCGTCGTGCTGGGCTTCCTGCTCCTCTTTCATACCTATCGGAGCATACGACGGCTGACGGGTCTGGGCGGCGTGGCCAGCGGCGTGGCGACGGTTGTCGCCATCTCGGTGGTGAGCATGGTCCCCGAGACCCTGCGCATGGCGGGTCTCACCGACCTGCCGGGCCTGTCCATCGCCGCCCGAGGTGAGGGGCAATCCGACCTCGACCTGGATGTCGGAGGCCTGCCGCCGGTCACCGAGACGACAGAGGCGAGCCATTTCATGGGCGCCACAGCGGCCAACACCACGCCGGCCGAGCTGGATGGCCTGATGGAGGGCTGGTGACCATGACCCTGCGGTTTCTCGTCGCCCTGGTGTCGCTGCTGGTCTTCACCCAGCCGGCCCGGGCCCAGCAGCTGGCGCGTCAGACGTTGGAATACGACGCGTCTTACAGCCCTGAGGCGCGCGGTTTCCTCGCCCCCACCCTGGTTCCGCTGAAGTTCGATGGCCAGTTCGCCATCTGGTACCTGCTGGGCGAGCCGGTGGTGAACTGCACCGGCCGGTGGCTCAATTCAGATCAAGTCAGCGTCAAGACCCCGGGCGGCGACACCATCGTGGCGCAGGCGGGTGACGCGGAGGCCTACAATTTGATGCTGGTCGCCCAGGCCGGCGCCCCTGACGCCGACAGCCGCCCCATGGGCGAGCGCGGCGGCCATATCGCGGCCTTCTGCGACGCCGGCGTGGTGGCGCAGAATGGTGATGACGGGTTCAATGTCGCCGGCAGCCCCAACTGGGACCGGTTCCTGTGCCGGCTGAACGCGAAGTTCCGCATCGTCGATGGGGGCGACGGCCGGGTGGACCGCGAGGCCGAGGACGACTGCCAGGCGATTGGCGGCAGCTGGTACTCCGCCGAGGAGGCCAAGGGCCTGATCCGGGCCGGCCTCACCTTCGAGGATGTTCGGGTCAAGTCGGTGGAGGTCAATGTCGGCGAGGCGATCAAGCGCCACGAAAAGGCCCTGTGGCGCGACACCTCCTTTGCCCACAAGGCGGCCAAGGCCACAGCGCTCGGCGAGCGTATGGGGCCGGCCTCTCCGCGCGGCGCGGCGGCGGCGCAGATGGTGTCGGCCATGCGGGCCCAGAAGGCTGGGCAAGCCCCGTCCCCGTCCCTGCTCCAGGAGTTCGACCGCCAGTTGGCGGAGTTGCTGGCCGGGCTTCCGGACCCCGCCGCCTTCACCGCCGACTGGCGGTCGAAGGACGAGGCCCTGGTGCGTGGCCAGCTGGCCCGGGTCCGGGCGATCGAGCCGGCCCTGCTGGCGGCCGAGGACCGCTTGGCCCGCTACCGCGTGAGGCTCGACCGCGAGGCAAGGGACGCCCCAGAGGAGCCATCGAACGACCCGCCTGCGAACACGGGCGGGTTTTCCTTCGGCCCCGTCTTGTCCGTCGAGAAGTACTAGGCCGACGTTGTGCGCATCCCCGCCGGTGCGCTGCGCAGTCCTTCGGATTTAGATCCGCTGCCAACGAGGGGGAGCCGTCAGCATGAGCGCCAATCAGACTGACTGATCGATCAGCCGATTGAGGCTCTTGGCCACCGCATCGCGGTTGCGGGCCGCCTTCATCCAGCCCGGCAGCATGGCCGCCATCGTGCGGGCGCCTGTGGATGGCCCCCGCTCGCGCAGGTCGGCGGCGATCCAGTCCAGCAGCGCCTGGGCGTGCCGGCGGTTATAGGCCCAGACCACGCCCCGGCCGGTCTCCTCCAACAGATAGAGCCTCGTCCCGAAATAGGGTTCCCGCCCCTGGGCCGCCGCCAGCAACGGCGTCCACAGGGTTTCCACAGGGCTGTCCTCACCGCACCCGGCGCACCTGCCCTCGCCGGCGTCCGTCATGTTGTCCGGGCGCTTGCCCGCGGCGATGACCCGCCGCGGCGGCGAGAGCCCATTGCCACATCGCGAGCACCGCGCGGGACCTGCGGCGATCTGCACGAAGGGGCCATGCCAGTCGGGCGCTGCGGTTCGCTCCAGACTGGCGCCGTCGGCGGCGAACAGCCGCGGCCGGGGGCGGGTCTGATGCAGGCTGCACGCTGGGCAGGTCAGCCGCGTTCGGGCCAGGACATGGGCGAGCGCGCCGCACCGGGGACACAGCACCGCGATGTCATCGGCAAAGTCCTGCGTCCCGGCGCCGTCGTCACGACTTCTGGTCAACGCCTCGATCCGCCAGATTCAGGGGCGCAGGGGCGCATAGCGGTCTGGCCAGCGCAGCGCACGCCCATCAGAGGGATTTCAGACTATCATCGGCGCATGCCCTGGCAATCGCCGCCATGGCTCGGCCTTCCACCACAGCAGGCTCTGGAGCGCGCCATGTACGGACTGATCGGCAAGATGACGGCCAAGGCCGGAGAACGCAGCGCTCTGGCCGCGCTTCTGCTCGCGGGGCTGACCGGCATGCCCGGTTGCCTGAGCTATGTGGTGGCCGAGGACCCGGCCGATCCGGACGTCCTGTGGATCACCGAGGCCTGGGAGAGCCAGGACGCCCACCGGGCCTCCCTGTCGTTGCCCTCGGTCCAGGCCGCCATCGCCAAGGGCCGCCCCCTGATCGCCGGCATGGAGACGGTGGCCGAGACCAGACCCATCGGCGGCCACGGCCTGGGGTGATCTGTCCCCGCCTCCCCACATTCCCCTTGGTGAACCGTGTTTGGTTCGGCTCCATGGGGGTCTGACGTTTTGGGCGCGGGGCCGCAAAGAGCCTGCCGCCCGCCAAGGGTAGGAGACCGGTCATGGCCGATGGATATGTGGACGTGCTGCGCGACAAGCGGGAGGCCGCGCGCAAGGCCGCCTATGAGACCCCGCTGGAAGAGCTGCATCCGGCGCGGGCTTCGCTGTTCCGCGACGACGCCATGTGGCCGGTCTTTGCGCGGCTGAGGGCGGAGTCGCCGATCCACTACACGCCGGACAGCAACTACGGCGCCTATTGGTCGATCACCCGCTACAACGACATCCTGGCGGTGGACTCCAACCATCAGGTGTTTTCCTCGGCCAAGGGCATCACCCTGACGCCGAAGGCCGCGCAAGGGTTCCGCGATCCCAATGCGCCCTCGGGGGCCAACTTCATCGCCATGGATCCGCCGCGGCACGACGTGCAGCGCAAGACCGTCAGCCCAGCGCTGTCGCCCATGGCGCTTTCGGTCATGGCCCCGCTGATCCGCGAGCGGGCCGGCTTCATCCTCGACAGCCTGCCGGTGGGGGAGGAATTCGACTGGGTGGACCTGGTCTCGAAAGAGCTCACCACCATGACCTTGGCGACCCTGTTCAACTTCCCCTTCGAGGAGCGGCGCAAGCTGACCTTCTGGTCGGACGCCATGACCTCGCCGCCGGGGCATGGGCCGGTGGCCGACATCGCCGAGCTGCGCAAGGTGATGGGGGAGTGCTTTTCCTACTTCACCGGCCTCTGGAACGAACGGGTCAACGCCGAGCCGACCGGCGATCTCATCTCCATGCTGGCCCATGGGGAGGAGACGCGGCACATGTCGATGGCCGACTTCCACGCCAATGTTGGGCTGCTGATCATCGGCGGCAATGACACCACCCGGAACACCATCTCCGGCTCGGTGCTGGCGCTGAACCAGAATCCCGATCAGTACGCCAAGCTGCGGGCGAACCCCGACCTGATCCCGTCCATGGTCTCGGAGACCATCCGCTGGCAGACCCCGCTGGCCCACATGGCGCGCACAACGACGCAAGACTTCGAGATGGGCGGCAAGACCATCAAGGAAGGCGACAAGGTGGTCATGTGGTACGTCTCGGGCAACCGGGACGACACGGTGATCGAAAACCCCGACGCCTACATCATCGACCGGCCCCGGCCGCGCCAGCACATGTCCTTCGGCTTCGGCATCCACCGCTGCGTGGGTAATCGCCTGGCTGAGTTGCAGCTGACCATCATCTGGGAGGAGATCATGAAACGCTTCCCCGACATCCAGGTCCTGGCCGAGCCCAAGCGCAGCTATTCGATCTTTGTGAAGGGCTATGAGGACATGCGCGTGGTGTTGCCCACCCGCCTCTAGGGCCTGTCACCCATCGGCCACAGTCGGGGGCCGAGTGGAGCTTGACCGCGGGGAAAGGGCGCCCCTGCGGCATCGGCGTGCGCGTCGACGCGTTGTCTGCGGTCCGAGGCCTGAGGGGGCTTCCGCAGTACGACGAGGATTACAGTATGAAGACGATGCTTTGCGCCGCCGCCGCCATCGGCGCCCTGACCGCCGCCTCAGCCGCCCACGCCCAGTCGGCGGGCGACTGGACCGGCGCCTATGTGGGCGGCGTGGCCGGCTATGGCTGGCAGGCCGAGAATGACGACGATGAGTCCGTGGTCTTCGACACCAATCTCGACGGGACCTATGGCGACACCGTGCGCACGGGGACCGGCGCCGACGCCTTCGCCGCCGGCTTCTGCGATGGCCAGACCTTCAATCCCACCCGCGCCGGCGGTTGCGGCGGCGATGAGGGCGGTCCCGAATTCGGCGCCCGCATGGGCTATGACTGGCAGTTCGGCAACGTCGTCGCCGGCGTGCTGGGCGAGGCCGTGCGCACCGATGTGAAGGACAGCGTCACCGCCTTCTCCGCCACGCCCGCGGCCTACACCATGCGCCGGGATCTGAACGGCCTGCTCGCCGCCCGCGCCCGGGTCGGTTACGCCATGGGGAACACCCTGCCCTATGTCACCGGCGGCTATGCCTGGGGCGACGTGGATCGCAGCTTCTCCACCACCAACACCGCCAACACCTTCACCGAGGTGTCCGACGATGACGACAACCGCACCGACGGCTGGCAGCTGGGCGGCGGCGTGGAGCACAAGATCACCGAGAACGTTAGCCTGGGCCTGGAATATCTCTACACCCGCCTGGATGACGACGGTTACACCATCCGTGCCTCGGGCGGCCCGGCGGGCGGTCCCTTCACCTCGGTGAACGGCGCCGGCACGGACTTCAACCGCACCAGTGACGAGTTCAACATCCACTCGGTGCGGATGGCGGCCACCTACCGCTTCTAAGCCGTTTGCGCTGATCTGAACGGCGGCCCGGACCAGCGATGGTCCGGGCCGTTTTTCGTGGGACTTTCAACCCGTCATGGCCCGGCTCGACCGGGTCATCCATGAACACCTTCCTGTGGCCGCGTGCATGGGCCCTCGCATCGTCCGAGGGCGACGGTGGCGGGGCGGAAGCGTAGGCTCGCCCACACCAGGATGGAGGGCGCCATGAAGCTGATCTTTCTCTATGGGCCCGCGGCCTGCGGCAAGCTGACGGTGGCCCGGCGACTTGCGGCCCTGACCAACTATCCCCTGTTCCACAATCACCTGGTGCTGGACGCGGTGACCTCGGTCTTTCCGTTCGGCAGCGAACCCTTCGTGCGACTGCGCAGCCTCTACTGGCTTTCCATGTTCGAAGAGGCCGCCCGCCAGGACCGGCCGCTGATCTTCACCTTCGCGCCTGAACGCACGGTGCCGGACAGCTTCATCGAGGAGACCCGCGCGGCGGTGGAGGGCCACGGCGGCGAGGTCTGTTTCGTCGAACTCCAGGTCTCGCCCGAGGAGCAGATGCGGCGGGTGGAGACCCCCGACCGTAAGGCGTCGAAGAAGATCCACTCCCGCGAGGTGCTGAAGAAGTTCCGCGACGGCGGCGGCGCAGCCTACCGACCCGTCCCTGCGGATCTGGTCATCGACACCGAGGCCCTGGCGCCGGACGCTGCGGCGCAGACGATCATGGAGGCTCTGGCGCTCCAGCCCCTGCCCACGCCGCACGTCATGTACCCCGATCCGACGTGACTGGCGCGACTGCTGCCACACAGCTGTCAGCAGCCCCGGGCTATGGATGCCCCGTCGCCATCAATTGGAGCCAGCCATGTCCGATCTCGTCTTCTACACCAACCCCATGTCCCGCGGCCGTATCATCCGCTGGATGCTGGAAGAGGTCGCTCAGCCCTATGAGACCAAGGTCCTGAGCTGGGAGACCGGCGAGACCAGGTCGGCCGACTACCTGGCCATCAATCCCATGGGCAAGGTGCCGACCCTCGTCCATGACGGGGTGGTGGTGACCGAATGCGCGGCGATCTGCGCCTATCTGGCCGACGCCTTCCCGCAGGCCGGCCTCGCCCCGCCGGTCACGAGCCCGTTGCGGGGGACCTATTATCGCTGGCTGTTCTTCGGCGCCGGCCCCATCGAACAGGCCGTGGGCGCCAAGGCGGTGGGCTTCGAGCCCAGCGTCGAACAGCGCGCCTCCCTGGGATTTGGCAGCATGGAAGACGTCCAGGACGTCCTCGAAGGCGCGGTCAAGGACCGGGCCTATCTGGTGGGCGAGAGCTTCACCGCCGCCGACCTCTACCTGGCCTCGCACCTGTCCTGGGGCATGAACTTCGGAACCATCGAAAAGCGGCCGGCCTTTGAAACCTACGCCGCCCGCCACCTCGCCCGCCCCGCCGCCCAACGGGCCGACGAGTTCGACAACGCCTTGATCGCCCAGGTGCAGGCGGCTGGCTGAGGCGGGGCCGCCTCACCCCTCAAACTCCCGCACCACCGCCAGGACCGCCTCGCCGTAGCGGGCGAGTTTGCCTTCGCCGACGCCGGAGATGGCGCCGAGCGCCCGCTGGGCGGCGGGCCTCGCCTGGGCGATTTCGGCCAGGGTGCGGTCGTGGAAGATGACATAGGGGGGCACGTGCTGGCGGCCGGCCTCTTCCCGGCGCCAGGCGCGCAGGGCCTCGAACAGGCCCTGGTCGGCCGGCGGCAGGGCCAGGTCGCTGGCGGCGCTGCGACGTCTTCCTGCGGTTTTCCGCTCGGCGCCGGGGGCGGCCTTGCGGGCGCGCACCTGGCGCTCACCGCGATAGACGGCCCGGACCCCTTCAGCGTCGCCGAGCGCAATCAGGGGGCGGTTGTCGTTGGGGTCTTCCCGCAGCAGGCCCTCGAACAGGAGCTGGTCGATCAGGTCGCGCCAGCCTGGGGCCGACAGCTCCTGGCCGACGCCGAAGGTGGAGAGGCCGGCCTCGAAGTCCGACGGGTCCTTGGTCTTGCCCAGCAGGTGGTCCACCAGCCGGCCGCGGCCGAACCGCCCGCCCATGCGGTGGACGGCGGACAAGGCCTTCTGGGCGGCCTGGGTGGCGTCCTGGGTTTCCGGCGGCGAGAGGCAGACGTCGCACTGGCCGCAGGGCTCGACGCCCTCTTCGCCGAAATAGCGGCGGACCGCAGCGGCGCGGCAGCCGGCGCCCTCCAGCATGGCGTAGAGCTGGCGCACCTTTCGCACCTGCACCTGCTTGACCGCCTCGTCCATCTCCCGGCCGTCGATGCGGCGCAGGGCCCAGGCGAGATCCGAGGCGCCATAGAGGGTGATGCCCTCGGCGGGGTCGCCGTCGCGGCCAGCCCGGCCGATCTCCTGCCAATAGGCCTCAATGGAGCCGGGGGGATCGGCGTGGATGACGAAGCGGACGTCAGGTTTGTCCACCCCCATGCCAAAGGCGATGGTCGCCACCATCACTGCATCCTCGGCCTCGAGAAACGCTTCCAGCCGGTGGGCGCGCACATGCTTATCCAGCCCCGCATGATAGGCCTGGGCGTCGACGCCGGCCTGGCGCAAGGCCTCGGCCAGGCGCTCGGTGCCGTCGCGGGAGCCGGCATAGATCACGCCTGACCTGCCCCGCCGCTCGGCCACCAGCTCCAGCACACGCTTCTGGGCCGGGCCAGACTTGCGCTCGGCGAAGAGAGCGAGCTCGGGCCGGGCGAAGCTGGCCACAAACTCCTGGGCGTCCTCCAGGCGCAGCTCGGCGCGGATGTCGTCGCGGGTCCGGGCGTCAGCGGTGGCGGTGACCGCCAGGCGCGGCACGTCGGGGAAGATGTCGGCGAGGCGGCCAAGCGTCCGGTAGTCGGGGCGGAAGTCGTGGCCCCACTGGCTGACGCAGTGGGCCTCGTCGATGGCGATGAGGGCCAGCGGCGTGCGCCGCAGCCGCTCCATCATGTGCGGGGCCATCAGGCCCTCGGGCGACACATAGAGCAGGTCGAGTTCACCAGCCTCCACCCGGCGCCAGGTCTGCGCCCGCTCCTCGGGCTCGATGGCGGAGTCCAGGCGGGCGGCGGCCACGCCCGACTGCTGCAGGGCGGCGACCTGGTCGGTCATCAGGGCGATGAGCGGCGAGACCACCAGACCGAGGCCCGGCCGCAGCATGCTGGGGATCTGGTAGCAGAGGCTCTTGCCGCCGCCGGTGGGCAGGACGGCGAGCGCGCTGCGCCCGGCCAGGGCCTCGGTGATCACCTCGCCCTGAAGGCCCCGGAAATCAGCGTGTCCGAAGGTGCGGCGCAGGACCTCCCGCGCCTCGTCGAGCGAAGCGGTCATGGGCCGCCTTATGGGCTGTGTCGGCGACCTGATTGAAGGGAAAACTGCGTCGGCTTCAGCCCATTCCCGAGCCGGCTATTCCGCCGCCATGGCCACAGGCTGCGCCTGGGCGCCGCGCAGCAGCCGGCCGGGCAGGGCGCCGGTGGGCTCCCCGTCCCGCTGGGTGATCTGGCCGGCGACGATGGTGGCCACATAGCCCCTGGCCCGCTGGATCAGGCGACGGCCGCCGGCCGGCAGGTCATAGGCGACGCTGGGCGCCTCCAGGGCGAGGGTCTCATAGTCGATGATGTTGAGATCGGCCCGGTAGCCCGGCGCCAGCATGCCGCGGTCATAGAGGCCCACGGCCCGGGCGGTGTCGCGGGTCTGCATCCGCACCATGGCCTCCAGGTCGAACCTGGGTCCCCGGCTCCGGTCCCTTGTCCAGTGGGTGAGGTTCGAGGTGGGGAAGGAGCCGTCGCAGATCATGCCCACGTGGGCGCCGCCGTCTGACAGGCCGGGCACTGCGTCGGGGTGGCCCAGCATCTCGTAGCTGGGGGCCAGCGAGCCCTCCGCATAGTTGAGGAAGGGCAGGTAGAGCATGCCCCGCCCGCCGTTGGACAACAGATGGTCGAGCGCCAGGGCCTCGGGGCTGGTTCCAGCCTTCTGGGCCAGGGCCGCCAGGGTCTGGCTGGGACGCGGCTCATAGTCCGGGACCTCGCCCATCAGGTACATATTGCCCCAGTTGCGGGCCGCCGAGGCGGCGAAACCCGGGGTCCCCGCCTCGGCCTCGGCCAACAGGGCGGCGCGCACCTGCGGGTCGGCCAGGCGGGCCACCCGCTCGGCCAGGGGCAGATGGGCCAGGGCCTGATAGGTCGGCTGCTGGCTGAACGGGTTGAGGGTGAGCTCGAGGCCAAACAGGATCCCGACCGGCCGGCCGCAGACCTGCGCCTTCATGGGCAGGCCGGCGCCTGTGGCGTCGGACAGGGCGTCCAGCAGCAGGCGCCAGGCCTGGGGCGCCTTGGGGGCTTGAGTGAGTGAGAAGGAGAGCGGTCGCCCCGAAGCCTCGACGATCCGTCGCAGCATGGCGAACTCGGCCTCCGGATCGGCGAAGTCGGAGACCACCTGCAGCACGCCCTTGCCGGCCCGGGCCAGGCCCATGGCGATGCCGGTGAGCTCGTCCTCACCCGCCGTGAGGGTGGGCGTCGGCTGGCCGTCGCTGGTGCGGTGGTTGAGGGTGCGTGAGGTGGAAAAGCCCAGCGCGCCGGCGGCCATGGCCTGTTGCGCCAGCTCGGCCATGGCGGCGATGTCGGCGGCCGTCGCCGGCTCCCGGGCCGCGCCGCGCTCGCCCATCACATAGACCCGCAGGGCCGCGTGGGGCAGCTGGGCGCCGATGTCCACATCGAACCGCCGCTGGGAGAGGGCGTCGAGATAGTCGGGGAAGCTCTCCCAGTTCCAGGCCAGACCTTGGGTGAGGACGGGAAAGGGAATGTCCTCCACCCCCTCCATCAGGCGGATCAGACGATCATGGTCCTTGGGCCGGCAAGGGGCGAAGCCCACCCCGCAATTGCCCATGACCACGGTGGTGACCCCGTGCCAGGACGAGGGCTGCATGTGGGCGTCCCAGGTGGCCTGGCCGTCATAATGGGTGTGGATGTCGACAAAGCCCGGGGTGACCAGCCGGCCCCGGGCGTCGATCTCCTCGGCGCCTGCGCCGCGAATCTCGCCCAAGGCGACGATGCGCCCGTCCTTGATCGCGATATCGGCCTCATAGACCGGCGCGCCGGTGCCATCGGCCAGAGTCCCGCCGCGCACGACGAGGTCATATGCCCGTTCCAATTCGCCGCCTCCCTGGCGTGGACAGGTCTATTCGCCCGTCCTTGCGCCGATTAGCCCTCCCCTTTGGCCCCGCCGTCAAGGGCGGCGAGCCTGTGACCTCGATTCCACCCTGGGTTCACACCGCCGGAGCGGTCCTGGGCGAGGCTCCGGCGGAACTGCGTTCGCCCGGGCCCGTTTCTCAACGGAACAGGAGGGCGCCGACTCTGGTCGTCGGCCCTCATATTGAGGAGTTTGAAATCTTGGCCTTGCGCGCTGTCTTCGTCCTTCTGGCCGTCGTCGCCGTGGCGGTGGGCTTCCTGCTGCCGACCCCCGGCGCCGGGCCCCACCCCGTGAACCAGACCTCGCAGATCGCGACCCTCGACCTCGACTGAGGCCCGGCCCAAGGACGCAGCCTACCCCTCGCGGGGCATGGCGCCTTCCTTGCCGGCGCAACCCTCCAGGGTCTCGTCGCCGCTCTGCACCCGGGCCTGATAGGCGTAGGTCAGGTCGGACATGCCGTCAGAGCAGCTTTCTTCCCAGATCGTCACCATCAGCTCGCCGCCATCGGCCGTGCGGGTCCGCCAGACCGCCTGGCCCTCCTCCAGGGTGAACCCTGGGTTTGGCCCCTTGCTGGGGGGAAAGTCGGGTCGTTCGAGGGTGATTTCGGTGTCCCGGATCCGCAGGCCCCAGAAGGGTTCTGTGCCTACCGCCCGGATTTCGCCGTCAAAGGGCCCGGCCGCGACCGGCGGCGCGGCCTCAGGCGCCGGGGGCGTCGGCAGGGGCGCGGGCGCGTCGGCGGGGGGCTGAGCCTCGCCGCCATCGGGCGCCTGCGGCTGGCACGCAGCAAGGCCCAGGGCGAGGACCAGCAGGCCGCCGGCGAGGCGGGTCGGGGCGGATCGATGGGGGCGAATGTCGCGCATGGCTCTGGAATCCTTTCCCGTGGGCCGGGACAGGTTAGACTCCCTGCCCATGAGTCGAAACCGTCGCCCCTGTTTCTATGAGTTCTTCGCCGGCGGCGGCATGGCCAGGCTTGGCCTGGGCGAGGGGTGGGACTGCGCCTTCGCCAACGACTTCGATGCGGTCAAGGCCCGGGCCTACCGCGCCAACTTCCCCGACGCCGACGCCCATTTCCACGAAGGTGATGTCTGGAAGCTGACGGCCGCCGATCTGCCAGGACAGGCCGACCTCGCCTGGGCCTCCTCGCCCTGCCAGGACTTCAGCCTGGCCGGCGCCCGGGCGGGCCTGGCCGGCGGGCGATCCTCGGCCTTTTTCGGCTTCTGGAAACTGGTCCAAGACCTGAACGCCGAGGGCCGGGCGCCGAAGACGATCGTCATCGAGAACGTGGTCGGCCTGCTGACATCCCACGGCGGGGCCGACTTCCAGGCCCTCTGCCAGGCCCTGGCCGAGGCGGGCTATCACTTCGGCGCCCTGGAGATCGACGCCGCCCGCTTCGTTCCCCAGTCGCGGCCGCGGGTGTTCGTGGTGGCCACCCAGGCTACGCCGCCCCCCGGACTCACCGGCCCGAGCCCCTTCCACAGCCGCGCCCTGGTCGAGGCGCAAGGCCGCCTGCCGGCGGATCTGGCCGACCGCTGGGTCTGGTGGAGCCTGGCGGCGCCGCCGACCCGCAATACGGAGCTCGCCAGCCTGCTAGAGGATGACGGCGCCGTCGCCTGGCGGACGCCCGCCCAGACGCAAGTGCTGCTCGACCAGATGTCGCCCCTGCATCGCCGCCGGTTCGACGCCGAGCGGGCCGCCAAGGGCCAGGCTATCGGCGCGGCCTACCGGCGGATCCGCACTGAGAACGGCGTCCGGGTTCAACGGGCCGAGGTGCGTCTGGATGGTTTGGCCGGATGCCTGCGCACGCCTTCGGGGGGCTCCTCGCGCCAGATGCTGTTGATCGGCGATGCGAAAGGCCTGCGCTCACGGCTGATTTCGCCCCGGGAATCGGCCCGGCTGATGGGCCTGCCGGAGACCTATGTCCTGCCGGCCTCGGCCAATGGGGCCCTCCATGTGACCGGCGATGGGGTGGCCGTTCCGGTGGTGGCCTGGCTTTCGGAAAACCTGCTCCAGCCGCTGATGGGCGCCTATCGCAGGGTCATCGCCGCTGAATGACCGGCTTACAATTGCGACCTGAACCCCTAAGTTCGCGTTCAAAGGGCACGACACGCGAATTGAGAAGGCAGGTCCATGGACGCCACTTCCGACAAGACCTACGACGCTGAACGTCTCCGCCGGGTGGGCCGGGGCAAGGTCTATGACTCGATCATCGACACCATCGGCGACACCCCCCTGGTGCGCCTGCCGCGGCTGACCGCGGCGCTGAAGCCCAAGGGCGAGGTGCTCGCTAAGCTGGAATTCTTCAATCCGATCGCCTCGGTGAAGGACCGCATCGGCGTGGCCATGATCGAGTCCCTGGAGGCCCAGGGGATTCTCAAGGCCGGCTCCACCATCGTCGAGCCCACTAGCGGCAATACCGGCATCGCGCTGGCCTTCGTGGCGGCGGCCAAGGGCTATCCCCTGACCCTGGTCATGCCCGAGAGCATGTCCATCGAGCGGCGCAAGATGCTGGCCCTGATGGGCGCCAAGCTCGAACTCACGCCGGCCGAGCGCGGCATGGCCGGCGCGGTGGCGAGAGCCCGCGAAATCGTCGAGGCGACACCGGGCGCAGTGATGCCCCAGCAGTTCGATAACGGCGCCAACCCCCTGGTTCACCGGGTCTCCACCGCCGAGGAGATCTGGAACGACACCCAGGGCAAGGTGGACGTGGTGATCTCCGGCGTCGGCACCGGCGGCACGATTTCCGGTGTCGGCCAGGCGCTGAAGGCCCGCAAGGCCTCCCTGAAGATGATCGCCGTCGAGCCCGAGGCCTCGCCGGTGCTGTCTGGCGGCCAGCCGGGGCCACACAAGATCCAGGGCATCGGGGCCGGCTTTGTCCCCTCCATCCTCGACCGCAGCGTCATCGACGAGGTGGTGCAGGTCTCCAATGATGACAGCTTCGCCATGGCCCGCCGGGTGGCCCGGGAAGAGGGGCTGCCGGTGGGCATCTCCTCCGGGGCGGCCCTGACCGCGGCCTTCCATGTAGCGGCCCGCGACGACATGGCCGGCAAGACCATTGTGGTCATCATTCCGAGCTTCGCCGAGCGCTACCTCTCCACCGCCCTCTTCGAAGGGCTCTAGGACCTGCGGAGCGGCCGGGCGTGACCGACGTCTATGACGCGGCCAAGCGCTCCGCCGTCATGCGGCGGGTCAAGGGCTCGGGCACCACGCCGGAGCGCACCCTGCGGCGCTTGCTCACGAGGCTCGGCGCCCGCTACCGCCTGAACCGCAAGGACCTGCCGGGCTCGCCCGACCTCGTGCTGCCCGGACGGCGTCTGGCCATCTTCGCGCACGGCTGCTTCTGGCATGGCCACGATTGCCAACGGGGCGCCCGCGTGCCGAAGACCAACCGCGACTACTGGCTCGGCAAGGTCGCCCGCAACCGGGCCCGCGACGCCGCCGTCGGCGCGGCCCTGGTCGAGGCCGGCTGGCGGGTCGAGGTGGTCTGGGAGTGCGAGATGAAGAACGAGGCCGCGCTGAGGGCACGGCTGGCTGCGTTATTGGACACTTCGCCTCTCGCCTCTACCCGCCGTCAAGGTCGGGCTTGACCCGACCATCCATGAACACCGGCGAACGACTGTGTGCATGGACCCTCGGGTCGGGCCCGAGGGTGACGGAGTTTGAGGCGGCCGCGCCCCTCAGGCCACCACCACCTCGGTCTTTACCGAGTTGGCGATGAAGCACTCTTCGTGCGCTTCGTGGTGCAGGCGCGCCAGGGTCTCGGCGTCTGGCGCGGCGCCGGACCATTCGATGGTGGGATGCAGGGTGACCCTGGTCACCGCCTGGCGACCTGGGGCGATTTCGCTCATCACGCCTTCAGCGGCGTCAGCATAGGACGCCACCGAAAAGCCCGCCAGCCGCGCCCGATGCAGGAAGGTCAGCATGTGGCAGGACGAGAGCGCCGAGACCAGCATCTGTTCGGGATCGACCGCGCCTTCCACCGACCACTTGTTGCCCACCACATGGGATGAGGCGGTGCCTGACACGGTCGTGCCCCGGTCGAAGCCCAGTTCGTGGCCGCGGCTGTAGCGGCCGGCGGGGAAGTCTTCCCCCGCCGAAAGCCGCCAGGTGACGCTGGCCCGGTAGGTCGCCATCAGAAGGCCTCGGCCGGCAGGCTCATCAGGGTGTCGGCGCCGGTCTTCAGCTTGGCCAGATGGGCGCCGGTCTCGGGCAGGATGCGCTCCACATAGTAGCGGGCGAGCGTCAGGCGGGTCGCGTAATAGGGGTCGGCGTCGCCGGCGGCGATCTTGTCCTGGGCGGCCTTGGCCATCATGGCCCACATATAGGCCAGCGCCGTGAGGCCGAAGAGGTGCATGTAGTCGGTGGAGGCCGCGCCGGCATGGTCGGGATTGGCCAGGCCATTGGCCATCAGCCACATGGTGGCGTCCTGCAGCTCTTCCTTGGCGTGTGAGAGGCCCTCGATGATCGGGGCCAGGGCCGGATCGTTCTCATGGGCGCCCACATAGGCGTCGATCTCGGCGAAGAAGCCCATGACGCCGCGGCCGCCCTCGGCGGCCAGCTTGCGGCCCACCAGGTCCAGGGCCTGGACGCCGTTGGTGCCCTCATAGATCAGCGCGATCCGGCAATCGCGCATGTACTGGCTGGCGGGGAAATGCTCGGTGAAGCCGGAGCCGCCGTGCACCTGCATGGCGTCGGAACAGACCTTGAAGCCGCGGTCGGTGAGGAAGCCCTTCACCACCGGGGTCATCAGGGCCATGTAGTCCGAACCCTTCTGACGGACGGCCTCATCGGGGCTGCCATGGGCCAGGTCCCCGTGCAGGGCGGTCCAGAAGAGGAAGGCGCGGCCGGCCTCGATGACGGCCTTGGAGTCCATCAGCATGCGGCGCACGTCGGGATGGACGATGATCGGGTCGGCGGGACCGTCGGGGTTCTTCGGACCGGTCAGGGAGCGGCCCTGCAGACGGTCCTTGGCGAAGCTGGCGGCGGCCTGATAGGCGGCCTCGGCCTGGGCGACCCCTTGCAGGCCGACCCCGATGCGGGCCTCGTTCATCATCACGAACATCAGGCGCAGGCCCTGGTTCTCCTCGCCCACCAGCCAGCCGACGGACTCCTCGTGCTGGATGACGCAGGTGGCGTTTCCGTGGATGCCCATCTTCTCTTCCAGGCCGGCGCAGAAGACGGTGTTGCGCTCGCCAGGCTTGCCTTCGGCGTCCGGGATGAACTTGGGCACGATGAACAGGCTGATGCCGCGGGTGCCGGCCGGCGCGCCTTCGATCCTCGCCAGGACCAGGTGGACGATGTTGTCGGCCATGTCGTGCTCGCCGCCGGAGATCCAGATCTTCTGGCCGGTGATGCGATAGGAGCCGTCGGCTTGCGGGACCGCCTTGGTCCGCAGCAGGCCCAGGTCCGTGCCGCAATGGGGCTCGGTCAGGTTCATGGTGCCGCCCCATTCGCCTGAGGCGAGCTTGGGCAGATAGAGGTCCTTCTGGTCCTGGGAGCCGCCGGTGTGGATGGCCGAATAGGCCCCGTGCGTCAGGCCCGGATACATGGAAAACGCCATGTTGGCCGAGGACGACATCTCCGAGAAGGACAGGTTGACCACGTGGGCCAGGCCCTGGCCACCATAGGCCTTGTCGGCGCCCAGGGCCGGCCAGCCGCCCTCGACCAGGGCCTTATAGGCGGCCTTGAAGCCGTCCGGCGTGGTGACCGAATGGTCGGCGTGCCAGGTGCAGCCCTGTTTGTCGCCGACGCTGTTCAGCGGCGCCAGGACCTCGCCGGTGAAGCGGGCGGCCTCCTCGACGATCTGCGCAACCACGTCCATCGAGGCTTCGGAAAAGCCGGGCAGATCCCCATAGCGCTCGATCTGAAGGACATCGCGCAGCAGGAAGAGGTGGTCGCGGACAGGGGGCTGATAGGGCATGGGGACTCCGGTGTCGGCCGGGCCGGTCACCCGGCCCGGTCAGGATAGGATGGTCGAGAAATGGGGCCTTATTTGGCGCCCACATGCTCCAGGCCGTCGAGGCGCTGGCGCAGCATCTGGTCGTAGTCGGCCGCCCGGGGCAGCAGGTCGGGGCGGGTGGCGATGAGCTTCTGCTCGAGGTTGTTGCAGCCGTTCTTCAGCTCGCTGATCGCCCGGTCGATGTCTTCGCGCTGGCTCTCCAGGGCGACGATGCGCTCCTTGAACTTGCGCAGGGACTTGGCCATCTGGGCCGCGCCGCCGTCGTCCAGATCGTAGAGGTCCAGGATTTCCCCGATCTCCGCCAGGGACAGGCCCACCCGCTTACCCTGCAGGATCAGCTTCAGGCGGGCGCGGTCCTTGTAGGAATAGACCCGGTTCATCCCGTCGCGGGCCGGGGTCAGCAGGCCCTTGTCCTCATAGAAGCGCAGGGCGCGCGGGGTGCATTTGAACTCCAGGCAAAGCTGGCGGATCGTATAGGTGCGTTGGGGGCGGCGCAGGTCGGTGGGCATGTTTGGCGTCTCCGGTTGAGCCTGGTTTTTGGCGGCTTGTTTTCTGGCTGACAGCGTAAGTGGCATCTTACGTCAACGTCAAGGCAAGCCCCCTGCGCGAAGACGAGGCGCCGGGCGGATTCAGCCTGGGATTTCGCCCTCTTTCATGGACGCGCCGCGCGGCCCGGCCCTAGGTTGCCGGCAGTCAAACCCGGGGGCGTCATCATGATCCGTAACACCTTGCTGGCGGCCGCCGCCGTGGCCGCGCTGCTGTCCTGCCCGCTGGCCGCCCAGGCTGCGCCGCGACCCATGGGCGAGGTGACCGCCGGCCTCACCCGGACCGAGGGGCTGATCCCCATCTATGCCGACGCCGAGCGCGGCCGGGTGCTGATGCTGCTGCCGGCGCCGGACGCCGAGGGCGTCAGCGGCCGCTATATTCATGTGGCCAGCCTGCGCACGGGCCTGGGCTCGGCGCCCATCGGCCTGGATAAGGCCAGGCTTGGCCCCTCGCGGCTGCTCGCCTTCCGCCGGGTCGGAGCCAAGGTGGTGGCGGAATATGAGAACCCCCGCTTCCGCGCGGTCGGCGCGCCTGAGGTGGAGCAGGCCTCGGCGCGGGACGCTTTCGCGCCCTCCATGGTCTGGGCCGGCGAGATCCTGTCGGTTGATCCCCAGGGCCGTATGCTGATCGACGTGTCCAGCTTTCTGACCCAGGACGCCCTGGGCGTGGTCGACGCCCTGAAGGGGTCGGGGGAGGCCGGCTGGAGCCTGTCGAAGGATCTCAGCCTCGCCGACCCTGAGGCGGCCAAGGCCTTTCCGGAGAATGTCGAGCTGGAGGCCATCCAGACCTTCGTCTCCGAAACGCCCGGGCGGGAGGTGGCCAACATCACCCCGGACGCCAAGCGGATGACGCTCAAGGTGCGCCATTCCTTCGTCGAGCTGCCCGAGCCCGGCTATGAGCCGCGGGTGTTTGACCCCCGCAGCGGCGGCAACGCGCTGCAGTTCCTCGACTTCGCCGCCCCCCTGGGCGAGCCCATCGTCCAGCAGTACGCCCTGCGCTTCCGCCTGGAGAAGACCGACCCCACCGCGGCGGTCTCGCCGGTGAAGAAGCCGATCATCTTCTATATGGACCCCGCCGCGCCCGAGGCGATCCGCAACGCCCTGATGGAAGGGGCGGCCTGGTGGGCCGACGCCTTCGAGGCCGCCGGCTTCAAGGACGCCTATCGGGTGGAGCTGCTGCCCGCGGGCGCCGACCCGCTGGACGTGCGCTACAGCATGATCAACTGGGCCGATCGGGCGACCCGCGGCTGGTCCTATGGCCAGACCATCATCGATCCGCGCACCGGCGAGATCCTTAAAGGTTCAGTGGTGCTGGGCGCGCTTCGGGTGCGCCAGGACATGCTGATCTTCGAAGGCCTGGTGGGCGCCGACAAGACGGGCAAGGGCGGACCCAATGACCCGGCCGAGGTGGCGCTGGCCCGCCTGCGCCAGCTGGGCGCCCACGAGGTCGGACACTCCATCGGTTTCGCCCACAATTTCGCCGGCTCCACCCAGGGCCGCACCTCGGTGATGGACTATCCGGCCCCGCGCATCCTGCTGACCGAGGGCCGGCCGGACCTGTCGGACGCCTATGCGGTCGGGATCGGCGACTGGGACAAGTTCAGCGTCGCCGCCGTCTATGGGCCCGAGGACCAGGTCCCGACCCTGCTGCACCAGAACGCCACCGCCCCGGACGGCCTGCGCTATATCACCGACGCCGACTCCCGGGGCCTAGGCGTCGGCCAGCCCTGGGGCAGCCTTTGGGACGACGGCCCTGACCCGGCCGCCGAACTTGAGCGGATGCTGGCCGTGCGCAAGGCCGCGCTTTCCAGCTTCGGCCTGGGCGCCCTCTATCCTGGAGAGCCAGTGGCGGCGCTCCGCCGCAAGTACGTGCCCATCTATCTGATGCATCGTTATCAGGTGGAGGCGGCCGGCAAGCTGCTGGGCGGGGTGGATTTCGCCTATTCCGTGATCGGCGACGGCAAGGAGTCTGCGGCCTCGGTTCCGGCCCAGGCCCAGCGCGCGGCCCTGTTCGCCCTGCTGGCGGCCCTCGACCCCGCCGCCCTGGAGACGCCCCGGGGGCTCATGCCGCTGATGTCGGCGGGTCTCACCGGTCGCACCGACCGGCAGACCGAGATCGAGCTCTTCCCCACCCTGGCCGGGCCGATTTTCGACCCGCTGGCGGCCGCTGAGGTGGCCGCCGGCCTGCCCCTGGACGTGCTGCTGAACGATCAGCGTCTGGCCCGGCTGATCGAGCAGAACCGCCGCGACCCGTCTCTGCCCGGGGCCGGCGAGGTGCTGGACGCCCTGACGGCCAAGGTGTTCGCTGACCCCTCTGATCCCGCCCTGGTCCCCATCGCCCAGCGGACCCAGGCCCGGGCCGTGCTGGACCTCGGTCGCCTGGCCCAGGACCCGGGGGCTGCGCCCGGCGTCACCGCCCAGGCGAGCGCGGCCCTCGAGGCGATCGCGGCGCGACTGTCGAGCGCCCGAGGGGGAGATGCGGCGACGCGGGCGCACCGCGCGCGGCTGGTGGCCCTGATCGAGGACCCGGCGGAGCTTCGTCGCCTGGCCGCCGCCAAGGAGATCCGCCCCGAGACGCCGCCCGGCATGCCGATCGGCTCGGCCGGCTGGCTGGATCTGGACTAGGCCTGGCCTATACTCCGCCGTCATGGCCCGGCTTGACCGGGCCATCCATGAACACCGGCGAAGGGCCGTGTGCATGGGCCCTCGGGTCAAGCCCGAGGGAAGCAGCGGGGGGGGGCTCGCGGGCTTCTCAGCCCGCGACCAGGTCGCCGGCCAGGGCCTTGTCGATCAGCTCAAGCGTGCGCTCGACCCCGAAGATGGCCACGAAGGAGCCGAAGCGCGGGCCCTGGCTCTGGCCGAGCAAGACTTCGTACAGGGCCGTGAACCAGGCCCGCAGGGGCTCGAAGCCCCCGGCCTTGCCGGCCTCGAACACCTCGTTCTGGATCGCCTCGGCGTCGGCGTCGGCCGGCAGGGCCCGCAGACGGGCGGCCAGGTCCCCAATCGCCGCGCGCTCCTGGTCGGTGGGGGCGCGGAAGGTCTTCGCGGGCTTCACGAAGTCCTCGTAATAGTTGATCGCATAGCCGGCCAGACGGTCGAGCAGCGGGTGGTCGGAGGGCGTCGCGCCGGGGATGTAGCGGCTGATGAAGCCCCAGAGGATCTCTTTGGTCGAGGCGTTGGCCGCCGAGACCAGGTTCAGCATCAAGGCGAACGAGATCGCCGCGCCCTCGACGGGCGGATCGCCCCGGTGGACGTGCCAGACGGGGTTGTCGATCTGCGGCTCGTTGGCGCCCTCGGCCTTCTTGCGATTGAAGGATTCCAGCTGCTGCAGGTACTCGTCGGTGGCCTTGGGGGCCACGTCGAAGTGCAGCCGCTTGGCCGACTTGGGTGACTGGAACATGTAGTAGGCCAGGCTTTCCGGCGTGGCGTAACGCAGCCACTCCTCCATCGAAAACCCGTTGCCCTTGGTCTTGGAAATCTTCTGGCCGCCCTCGTCGAGGAAGAGCTCATAGTTGAAGCCCTCCGGCGGGGTTCCGCCGAGCACCTTGCAGACCTGGCTGGAGACCTTGACCGAGTCGATCAGGTCCTTGCCGGCCATCTCGTAGTCGACGCCGAGCGCCACCCAGCGCAGGGCCCAGTCGGGCTTCCACTGCATCTTCACATGGCCGCCGGTGACCGGGACCTCGACCCGCTCGCCGTCCTCGTCGGCGAAGACGATGGTCCCGCGGTCCACATGGCGTTCCAGGGTGGGGACCTGCAGCACCTTGCCGGTCCTGGGGCTCACCGGCAGGAAGGGGGAATAGGTGGCCCGGCGCTCTTCGCCCAGCGTCGGCAGCATGATCTTCTGGATGGCGTCGAACCGCTCCAGAGCGACCAGCAGGGTCGCGTCGAACCTGCCCGAGCGATAGGCGTCGGTGGACGACATGAACTCGTAGTCGAAGCCGAACCCGTCGAGGAAGGCGCGCAGGCGGGCGTTGTTATGGGCCGCAAAGCTCTCGTGGGTCCCGAACGGATCGCGGACCACGCTGAGCGACTTTTCCAGGTCCTCCTGCAGCATCTCCTGGTTGGGCAGGCCAGGCGGGACCTTGCGCATCCCGTCCATGTCGTCGGAGAAGGCGATCAGACGGGTGGGGATGGCGTCGTTGGTGAGCGCCCGAAAGGCGGTGCGCACCATGGTGGTCCGCGCCACTTCGCCGAAGGTGCCCACATGGGGCAGGCCCGAGGGGCCATAGCCGGTCTCGAAGATCACCGACCGCTGCAGGGGCTCGAGCGTGGCGACCGCCTCGTCGGCCTTGCCGGCGCCGATGAGGGTGGCGGCCAGATCGCGCTCGGCGTCGGACAGCCGCAGGCGCAGGATCCGCGCCAGCAGGGCGCGCGCCTGTTCGAACGGCCAGCTCTTGGCCCCTTGGGCCGAATGTGAAAGTCCCTGAAGCATGGCTGAGGCGGTAGCGCGCATGACCGCTGGCCTCAAGCGGCATTCCTGCCCATGGCTTGCGCGGAGCGCGAAAAAGACGGGACACGAAGCACACAAAGGGGCGCGAAGGACACGAAGCGAGGGTCCGGGCGCCCTTCGTGTCCTTTGCGACCCTTCGTGCTCTTCGTGTGACCTCTTGACGGCGCCTGCGGCGCGGAAGGTGCTGCCGTCAGCCCTCGGTGGGGGTCTGGAAGTGGCCGCGGATGGCGGCGACGGGTTTGGCGCGGGCCTCCTGCCAGGCCTCCACATGGACCGATGAGATCCGGCGGCCCGCCTTCTTGATCTCCGCCCGGGCATAGGTGTCCATGGCCCGGCCGGGCCGCAGATAGTCGATGGTGACGTCGATGGTCTTGGCCGGCCGCGGGCCGCCGGTGATCACCGCCAGTTGGGCCAGGGCCGTCATCTCCATGAAGGCGCCGAGCACGCCGCCATGCAGGGCCGGCAACATGGTGTTGCCGATCAGGTGTGGCGAGAACGGCAGGATGGCGGTCATCTCGTCGCCGGCCAGCTCGGCCCGCATGCCGAGGAAGGCGATATAGGGGGTGCGCGCCAGGAAGGCGGCCAGGCGCTCGGCCGGTGTGGTTGCCACGCTCATGCGCCCCCTCCGATCAGGGCGAAGGCCGCCTGGGCGGTGGCCACCGGATCGTCGGGATCGCCGTCATGGGCCAGCGCCCGGACAAAGGCGATGGTGCGGGTCAGCTTGTAGCAATGGCCGTCGGCGATCAGGTCCGCCTGGGGCCGGGCTGGCCGCATATAGTCGATGCGCAGGTCCAGCGTGCCCTGGGGGACCGCATTGGCCGCGCGGATCGACAGGCCGCACACATGGTCGAGCAGGGTGGTGACCACGCCCGAGGCGATGACCCCGGTCTCGGGGTCCCCCACCAGATCGGCGCGCCAGGGAACCCGGATGGCGCCGCGGGCTTCACTGATGGAGACGAACTGGAAGCCCAGGGCCTCGGTTTGCGGGGTGCGGGTGACCATGTGCCGGGCCGCCTGCTCATCCAGGCTCCCGGTCATGGCGGCGATGAAGTCGGGCGGCTTGACCATCCCTGAGGGCCTAGCGGCTTGCCCTCGGGGCGGTCAACGAAAACGGCGCCGCCCCGCAGGATTGAGGCCTGGTCTTAGAACAGCGGCAGGGTGTTGCTGTAGGCGGCGATGGCGATGGCCAGGACAGGCGTGGCGGCCAGGGCGATGTTGGCGAAGGCGAGGAGGTTGGAGCGGATCATGGCGGGTCTCTTCAGGTTTGTGTGGGTGGAGCGCGTTGACCGCGTTCCGATGACCCCTGTATAGTTTCCCGCTTCTCGTAATACTCGTTAAGTCTTGGTCATGAGCTCGATTTCACAATATGAATACTGTGTAATGAAGTGGACGTTTCGTAATCTGGCGACGCGGCGCCGGGCGCACCATCTGGAGAGGCGATGATCAGACCGCAGGACCTGCTCTGTCCCCGCCCCGAGGGCCTCTATTGCGCGCCCGGCGACTTCTACATCGACCCGGTCCGGCCGGTGGACCGCGCGGTGGTGACCCACGGCCATTCCGACCACGCCCGGGCCGGGCACGGGGCGGTGCTGGCGACGCCGGAAACCCTGGCCATCATGGGCGAACGCTATGGCGAAGGCTTCACCGTCACCCGCCAGGCCGCCCCCTATGGCGAAACGGTGGCTCGGGACAATGTGGAGGTCACCCTGGTCCCGGCCGGTCATGTGCTGGGCTCGGCCCAGGCGGTGGTCCGCTGGAAGGGCCTGACCATGGTGGTCTCGGGCGACTACAAGCGAAGGCGCGATCCCACCTGCCAGGCCTTCGAGCCCGTGCCCTGCGACGTCTTCATCAGCGAAGCCACCTTCGGCCTGCCGGTCTTTCGCCATCCCGACGACGCTGGCGAGATCGCCCGCCTGCTGCGCTCGGTGGCCCAGTTTCCCGAACGCACCCACATGGTCGGCGCCTATGCGCTCGGCAAGGCCCAGCGGGTCATCCGCCTGCTGCGCGAGGGGGGCTGGGAGAAGCCGATCCATGTCCACGGCGCGCTGGAGCGTTTGAACCGCCTCTATGAAGACCACGGCGTGGATCTGGGGCCGCTGCTGCCGGCCACCGTCGACAGGAAACAGGACTTCGCCGGCGCCATCGTGGTCGGCCCGCCCTCGGCCCTGGTGGACCGCTGGGGCCGCCGGTTCATCGACCCGGTCCTGGCCTTCGCCTCAGGCTGGATGCGGGTCCGCGCTCGGGCCCGCCAGCGGGGCGTGGAGCTGCCGCTGATCATCTCCGACCATGCCGACTGGGACGAACTGACCGCCACGGTGGACGAGATCCGCCCAGGCGAGCTGTGGATCACCCACGGCCGGGAAGAGGCCCTGGCCCGTTGGGCCGAACTGCAGGGCATCCCCGCCCGGGCGCTCGCGCTGGTGGGCTATGAGGAAGAGGACGAGGCGTGAGGGCGCCGCGATCAGATGCAGGGGGGCAGGGTCAGCAGGCTGTCGTTCCACTGGCCGTTCGCATAGGCCCGCAGATACTTGCCGTTCGGCCCGTTGAGCACATTGATCTCGGACCGCTCGCCAGCGACCTGAAGGTAAAAGGTGTCGCGGCGGCCTTCGATGGCGGCGATCACCTCGGCCTTGCTGCGCTTCCAGCCATGGCCCCCCAGATGGGTGATCCCCTCGTGCGGGCTCTTGCGGGGCTGTCTCGTGATGCAGGTCACGCGGGCGTCGGCCATGGTCAGGGGCTCCCGGGTTTGGGTGGCGGTCGGCGCGGTCGCCTCCGCTATAGCCCAACTGCGGCGAGGCGACAGCCGGGGGCGGTGGCCTGATGCGCGCCTTCGTCGACCTGCTGGACCGCCTGTCCCTGACCGCCTCGCGC
The DNA here is from genome assembly GCA_002363865.1 of Caulobacteraceae bacterium UBA3198. GTDB lineage: Bacteria > Pseudomonadota > Alphaproteobacteria > Caulobacterales > Caulobacteraceae > Phenylobacterium. Next base: position 126,646 of record DEWY01000004.1, on the reverse strand, counting down.
AACGCCAAGCTGACCTTGGTGCGGGACTATCTGGCGACGACGCCGGACCCCGACCGGGGCTGGGCCCTGGCGGCCCTGACCGGCGACCTGTCATTCTCCGCCGCCAAGCCGGCCTTCATCCGCAAGGCGGTGGAGGAGCGGATGGACGCCGTCCTGTTCCGCTGGTCCTACGACTATGTGGGGGATCTCGCCGAGACCGTCGCCCTGGTCTGGCCCACGCGGCCCGGGGCCAATCGCGAGCCGGAACTCTCGGAGGTGGTCGATGCGCTGGCCGGCGCCACCCGGCCGGAGGTCCAGCGGCTGATCGAGGGCTGGCTGGATGCGCTCACCGATCCCACCGCCCGCTGGGCGCTGCTCAAGCTGATGACTGGCGGTCTTCGCGTCGGTGTCTCTTCGCGCCTGGCCAAGCAGGCCTGCGCGGACCTGGGCGGGGTGGCGATCGGCGAGGTCGAAGAGGTCTGGCACGCCCTGCATGCGCCGTACGAGGATTTGTTCGCCTGGCTGGAGGGCCACGGTGATCGGCCGTCCCCAAATGCGCCGGGCCGCTTCCGGCCGGTGATGCTGGCCCAGGCCATCGATGAGGCCGTGGATTTCGGCAGGCTGGCCCCCGCCGACTATGCGGCGGAATGGAAGTGGGACGGCATCCGCATCCAGGCCGTCAGCGAGCAGGGTATTCGCAGGCTCTACAGCCGCACCGGCGACGACATCTCGGCGGTCTTTCCCGATGTGGTCGAGGCGCTGGACTTCGAGGGCGCCCTGGATGGCGAACTGCTGGTGCGCCGCGAGGGCGTCGTCGCCCCGTTTGGCGACCTGCAACAACGGCTGAACCGCAAGACCGTGGACGCCAAGATGCTGCGGGCCTTCCCCGCCGCCATCCGCGCCTATGACGTCCTGGCCCTGGAGGGCGAGGACCTGCGGACCCTGACCTTTACAGAGCGCCGCGCGCGGCTGGAGGCCCTGGTGGCGCAGCTGTCCGATCCGCGCATCGACCTGTCGCCCCTGCAGCCTTTCGAGACCTGGTCCGAGCTGGCCGACCTGCGGGCGGATCCGCCGCCTGGCGATCCGCAGATCGCCGAGGGGCTGATGCTCAAGCACCTGACCTCGATCTATGAGGCGGGCCGGCCCAAGGGGCCCTGGTTCAAGTGGAAGCGCGATCCGTTCCTGATCGATGCGGTGCTGATGTACGCCCAGCGCGGCCACGGCAAGCGCTCCAGCTTCTATTCCGACTACACCTTCGGGGTGTGGACGATCGCGCCTGAGGGCGAGCGGGTGCTGACGCCGGTGGGAAAGGCCTATTTTGGCTTCACCGACGCCGAGCTGAAACAGATCGATAAGTTCGTCCGCGACAACACCATCGAGCGCTTCGGCCCGGTCCGCTCGGTCCGCGCCGAGCCGCACAAGGGGCTGGTCTTCGAGGTGGCCTTCGAAGGGCTGCAGCGCTCCCCCCGGCACAAGTCGGGGGTCGCCATGCGCTTCCCCCGCATCAGCCGCCTGCGCTGGGACAAGCCGCCCGGCGAGGCCGACGAGCTCTCCACCCTGGAGCGGATGCTCGACCAGATGGAGCGGCGGTAGGGGCGCAGGCTGTGCGTCCTTCGAGGCTCGCACCGCCGTTTCCCCGTCATGGTCGGGCTTGACCCGACCATCCATGAACACCGGCGATCGACTGTGTGCATGGGCCCTCGGGTCAAGCCCGAGGTTGACGGAGGAGGGGTTACGGCAGGCGGCCCTGGGCCTTCAGGAAGGTGCACAGGTCGCCGCCTTCGAACAGCAGGCCTTCAATGCCCGCCCGGGCGGCAGCCTCCATGTCGCCGGGCTTGTCGCCGATCATGAAGGAGGCGGCGCGGTCCACCGGCCAGTCGGCCATGGCCCGCAGCAGCATGCCGGGATTGGGCTTGCGATCAGGCGGATCGGGATGCCGATAGGTCTCCGTCACCGCCTCGGGATGGTGCGGGCAATGGTAGAAGGCGTCGATCCGCGCCCCATCCCTGGCCAGGTCCTCGGCCATGGCCGCGTGCAGGGCGTGCATGTCGGCCTCGGTGTAATAGCCCCGCCCGACGCCGGACTGGTTGGTGACCACGAAGACCCACCAGCCGGCCCGGTTGAAGGCGGCGATCACGGCCTTGGCGCCGTCGATCCAGGCGAAGTCTGCCCAGCGGTAGACATAGCCATGATCGACATTCAGCACCCCGTCCCGGTCCAGGAAAAGGGCGGGTCTGGTGCGTTTTTCGGCGTCGGCGGCCATGGGCTCCTCTGAAGGCTCGTGGGGCGGCGGGACCCCGGCGGCGGTTGTTTCACAAGCGGGCGGCGGCGGTCTATGGTCGCCGGCGAAACGATCTGGAGTCCGTCCCCTTGTCCGAGCCCAAGTCCCCGTCCGTGTCGGACCCCGCCGTCCCCGTCCTGGCGATCAATGATTTGAAGGTCACCTTCGACACCCATGACGGCGCCGTCCAGGCCGTGCGTGGGGTGAGCCTGCAGGTGGCCCGGGGCGAGACCCTCGGCGTGGTGGGCGAAAGCGGTTCGGGCAAGAGCCAGACCTTCATGACGGTCATGGGCCTGCTGGCCCAGAACGGCCGGGCCACCGGCTCGGTGCGCTTCCAGGGTCAGGAGATCCTGGGGCTGAAACCGCGGGCCCTGAACCGCCTGCGCGGCTCAAAGATGACCATGATCTTCCAGGACCCGCTCACGGCGCTCACCCCCCATGTGCGGATCGGCGAACAGATCGCTGAGCCCCTGCGGCTGCACCTGGGCCTGTCGGCTGGCGACGCCATGGCCAGGGCGCGCCAGTGGCTTGACCATGTGCGCATCCCCGACGCCGCCCGGCGCCTGCGCCAGTATCCGCACGAGCTGTCCGGCGGCATGCGTCAGCGGGTGATGGTGGCCGCGGCCATGGCCGGCGGCCCCGAACTGCTGATCGCCGACGAGCCCACCACGGCGCTGGACGTCACCGTCCAGGCCGAGATCCTCGATTTGATGGCCGAGCTGGGCCGCGAGACCGGCACCGCTATGGTGCTGATCACCCACGACATGGGGGTCATCGCCCGTCTCGCCGACCGGGTCTGCGTGATGAAAGATGGTCAGTATGTGGAGGAGGGGCCGGTGCGCGAGCTCTTCGCCGCCCCCAAGGTCCAGTACACCCGCGACCTGCTTGAGGCGATTCCGCGCCTGGACCGCGCCGACCGCGGCGGCCGGCCCACCGTCGCGCCGGTGGCGGCCGATGCGCCGGTGGTCATCGAGGCCCAGGACGTCAAGGTCTGGTTCCCCATCCGCCAGGGGCTGCTGGGCGGCATGCGCCAGCTGCGGGCCGTGGACGGCGTCTCCTTCGACGTGCGTCAGGGGGAGACCCTGGGCGTGGTGGGCGAGAGCGGCTGCGGCAAGTCCACCCTCTCGCGGGCGGTGCTGAATCTGGTCAAGCCCACCGACGGGGTCGTCACCCTGATGGGCCGCGACATCACCCACGCCCAGAAGGCCGAGATGCGGGCGGCCCGCAAGGACCTGCAGATCGTCTTCCAGGACCCGCTGGCCAGCCTCGACCCGCGGATGACCATCGGCGATTCCATCGCCGAACCCCTGAAGATCTTCGCCCCGCAGCTGAATCGCGACGCCCGGGACGCCGAGGTGGCCGGCATGATGTCCCGCGCCGGCCTCTCGCCCGAGCTGATCAACCGCTATCCGCACGAGCTGTCGGGTGGTCAGAACCAGCGGGTGGGCATCGCCCGGGCCATGATCCTGAAGCCCAAGCTGGTGATCTGCGACGAGGCGGTCTCGGCCCTGGATGTCTCTATTCGCGCCCAGATCATCGACCTGCTCATCGACCTGCAGAAGGAGATGGGCCTGGCGATGATCTTCATCAGCCACGACCTGGCGGTGGTCCGCGAGATCAGCCACCGGGTGATGGTGCTGTTCCTGGGCCGGGTGATGGAGATGGCTGACCGCGACAGGCTCTATGCCGATCCCCAGCACCCCTACACCCGCGCTCTGCTGTCGGCCGCCCCGATCCCGGACCCCGAGCGGGAGCGCAACCGCCAGAGGCTGAAGCTGACCGGCGAGCCCCCCAGCCCCATGGACCCGGCCGCGGCCCTGCGCTTCCTGCCCTCGCGGGTCAGCGTCGATCCCCTGGCGCCTATCTACACCCCCCGCCTGACTGAGGTGGCGCCGGGGCATCTGGTGTCGGAATTCGATGTGGACTGGGAAAACCGCGGCGCGGCCTGAACGGCGGATTTTCGCAACCCGTCGGAAACCCTTGGGCGCGTAGGATGGCTCGAACGCAACCCTTTCGAGTAACCCCGCCTCCATGCCCGCCCTGCAGATCGAGGTCGTCCGTCCCCAGGACCTGACGCCGGCGCGGTTGGCCCGGTGGAGCGAACTGCAGGGCCAGCAGGACATCACCTATGACAGCCCCTTCCTGTCGCCTCACTGGGCGCGGGCGGTGGAGCGGGCCCAGGCCCGGGGCGCTACGGAGGCCCGTGGCGTGCGCGTGGCGGTGGCGCGCCAGGGTAGTGAGGACCTGGGATTCATGGCTGTTCATGTGGGCGGCGCCACAGCCCTGCCCGTGGGCGCGCCGCTCTGCGACTATCAGGGTCTGGTGGCCGCCCCCGGCCTGGAGGTCAGCGCCCGCGAGATCGTCGCCGCCCTGGGAGTCCAGCGCCTCGACTTCTGCCACATGCTGGACGCCACCGGCCCTTTCCAGGGCTTCTCCCACGGGGAGTCCCTCTCGCAGGTGGCCGACATAGGCCCCAGCTACGAGGCCTACGCCGCCGAGCGGCGGGCCGCCGGCATCGGCCTGCTCAAGGACTGCGACAAGAAACGCCGCAAGGCGCAGCGGGAGCTGGGCGAGGTGGTCTTCACCCCCTTCAGCCGCGCCTCCAGCGACTATGACCAGCTGATCGCCTGGAAGCGGGCCCAGTTGAAGGCCACCGGCCAGTTCGACATCTTCCAGCCCGGCTGGACCCGGCGTCTGATTTCCGACCTGTTCGAGAGCCGCGACCCGGACTTCGGCGGCGCGCTGTTTAGCCTGCACATCGGTGGCAAGTTGGCGGCGGTGCACCTGCACCTGCGCGGCGCCCGCACCATTCATGGCTGGCTGATCGCCCATGATCCGGCCTTCGACCGCTATTCGCCGGGCCTGCTCCTGTTCCAGGACATCCTGCGCTGGATGGAGACCACCCCCTATCACCGCCTGGACCTCGGGGCCGGCGATTACCGCTTCAAACGCGAGCTGGCCAACGCCCAGGTCAGCGTTGGCCACGGCTTTGTCGGCGTGCTCTCTCCAGCCACCCTGCTGCGGCAGGCCGCCTACAGTCTGAGACGGGCGGCGGAGTCCCTGCCGCTGGGCGGCGTGTCGGAGCTGCCGGGCAAAGCCATGCGCCGGGTCGACCGCCTGCGCGGCCTGCGCTCGGCCTGACATTGCGAAGGGCGCCCGCGCCCGATAGGTTGCCGGCCTTTCCGCCCCTGCCTCGGGCGGCCTCCCCGGACCTCCGATCCCTATGACGCTTTCCATCGACGACATCCGCGCCGCAGCCGACCGGCTGAACGGCCACATCGAGCGCACCCCGTGCCGCCTGTCGAAGACGCTGTCGGAGATTACCGGGGCTGAGGTGTGGGTGAAGTTCGAGAACCAGCAGTTCACCGCCGCCTATAAGGAGCGCGGGGCGCTCAACAAGCTGCTGCAGCTGACCGACGCTGAGAAGAAGCGCGGCGTCATCGCCGCCTCAGCGGGCAATCATAGCCAGGGCCTGGCCTATCACGCCGCCCGTCTGGGCATCCCCGTGACCATCGTCATGCCCCGCTCGACCCCCTTCGTGAAGGTGCAGCAGACCCGGGCGTTCGGCGCCGAGGTGGTGCTCGAAGGCGACGGCTACGACGAGGCCTCGGGCAAGGCCAAGCAGATCTGCGAGGAACGCGACCTCGTCTTTGTGCACCCCTTCAACGACCTGGACGTGATGGCCGGACAGGGCACGGTGGCCCTAGAGATGCTGGAGGATGTGCCTGACCTCGACGTCCTGCCCATCCCCATCGGCGGCGGCGGACTGATCGCCGGTTGCGCCACGGCGGCCAAACATATGCGGCCAGGTATCCAGGTCGTCGGCCTGGAGCCGGCCATGTATCCCTCCTTCACCGCCCGCATGCGCGGCGTGAACGGGGCCAGCGGAACCGGGGGGGCGACCATCGCCGAGGGCATCGCCGTCAAGCAGGTAGGTGATGTCAGCTATGGGGTCGCCCGCCCCCTGATCGATGAGGTCCTGCTGGTCGAGGAGCCCTTCTTCGAGCGCGCGGTGGCCCTCTACTGCAATGTGGAGAAGACCGTCTCCGAAGGCGCCGGCGCCGCGGCCCTGGCTGGGCTGCTGGCCTATCCGGAACGATTCCGCGGCAAGAAGGCCGGTCTGATCATCACCGGCGGCAATATCGACACCCGGCTGCTGGCCTCGGTCCTGACCCGGGAGCTGGTCCGCGAACAACGGCTCGTGTCCCTGCGGATCATCGGCGACGACCGGCCGGGTCTCCTGGCCAATGTGTCAGCCATCATCGGCCAGATGGGCGCCAATATCGTCGAGGTGGCGCACAACCGCCTGGCCCTGGACGTGCCGGCCAAGGGGGCGGAGTTCGACATCATGATCGAGACCCGCGACGCCCGTCACACCCAGGAAATCATGGACGCTCTGCGTGAGCGGGGCTATCCGCCGCGGGCCGTCTAGCCCATATCCCGCCAAGACCCTCGTCACCCAAGGACGCCCGTGATGCTCGCTCCCCTGCTCGCCCTGGCCGCGGCCCTGGCCCTGGTCGCCTGTTCCCCGCAAGGGGGCGAGGCGGCGTCCGAGGCCAAGATCTATATGGAAGAGAACGCCGAGCGCGCGGGGGTCGAGACCCTGCCGTCGGGCGTCCAGTACGAGGTCGTGCGGTCCGGCCCCGCAGACGGCCTGAAGCCGAGCCCGGGCGATGAGGTCAAGGTCCACTATGAGGGCAAGCTGGCCGACGGGGAGGTGTTCGACTCCTCCTACGAGCGCGGCGTGCCCGCGGCCATGCCTCTGGCGGGCCTGATCCCGGCCTGGCTCGAAGTGCTGCCGATGATGCGGCCCGGCGACGAGTGGATCATCACCGTGCCGCCGGAGATGGGCTATGGGGAGTCCGGCCAGGGCCCGATCCCGCCCAATAGCGTGCTGATCTTCCGCATCGAGCTGATCGACGTCCTGCCCGGCCCCGGCCGGGTCCAGCGGGGCTAGAGGGCGGCCTCGAGCGCCCCGTAGAGCCGGGTGACATCGATGGGTTTGCTGACATGGCTGTCCATGCCGGCGGCCAGCAGCTCGTTCACCTGGTGATCCATGGCGTCGGCCGAGAGGCCGATGATCGGAGTCCGCCGGCGACCCAGACTCCGTTCCCGGCCGCGGATGGCGGCGGTGGCGGCCATGCCGTCCATCACCGGCATGCGCACATCCATCAGGACCAGATCCCATTCGCCGGCCTCCCAGGCGGCCACGGCCGCGGCGCCGTCGGCGACCATGACCGGCTCGACCCCGAGCGGCGCCAGCAGCGCGCGCAGCACCACCTGATTGACCCGGTTGTCTTCGGCGGCCAGCACGCGGAGTCCGGCCAGGGCGCCTTTGGGGACGTTGGTCGTCGGCTCACGGGGCTCGGCGGCGTGCTCCAGCCGGATCACGGGCAAAACCAGGGTGAAGGTGGAGCCCTCCCCCGGGGTGCTGGTGGCCTCCAGCGTTCCGCCCATCAGGGCGCACAGCTCCTGGGAGATGGCCAGGCCCAGGCCCGTGCCGCCGTAGCGGCGGGTGGTGGCGGCGTCCAGCTGGGCGAAGCGGACGAACAGGCGGCGCAGCTCCGCGCCGGTCATGCCCGGCCCGGTGTCGGCGACCCAAAGCCGAAGGTCACCCTGGTCAGCCTCGGCGCCCAGGGTGATCACGCCTTCGTCGGTGAACTTCACGGCGTTGGACAACAGATTGTAGACCACCTGCCGCAGGCGAGTCGGGTCCCCCTGGAAGACGCCTTGGGCGCTGTCCTTCACGTCCAGGTCCAACCGCAGGCCCTTGTCGGCGGCCAGGGCGGCGAAGGCGGCGTGGGCGGGCTCCAGAATATCGGCCAGGGCGAAGGGGATGGCTTCCACCTCCATCTGGCCGGCCTCGATCTTCGACAGGTCCAGGACATTGTTCAGCAGGGCGGTCAGGGCCTCCCCGGACTGGCGGATCACGTCCAGCCGGTCGCGCTGCGGCGGGGTCAGCTCGTCGCGGGCCATGACCTGGCTCATGCCCAGCACGCCATTCAGCGGCGTGCGGATTTCGTGGCTCATGGTGGCCAGAAAGGCGCTCTTGGCGGCGTTGGCCCTCTCCGCCGCCCGTTCGCCGGCCCGGGCACGCTCCAGGGCTTCGGCCAGGGCGCCTTCGATGGCTTCGCGGTGTAGGGCGGCCTCCAGCACATAGGCGAACATGCCGGCCAGGGCGACGGCGGCCACGAGCACCGTCGGCCAGCTTCCGTCATGGGGGCTGAAGACCAGCCCCGCCAGCGCCATGACGCCGATGGCCACCAGGGCGGCGCCGCTGATCAGGCGCGAGGCGGGCAGCTCGGCCGCGCCGCTGAGGGCGACCGCGCCGATCATGGCCATGGCGGCGACGGCGGCGGTCTGATCGCCGGTCATCAGCATGGCCAGCGGCATGGCCCCATAGGCCAAGGTCTCCAAAAGGGTAAAGGCGGCCAGGGCCCGCTCGGCGCCTGGTCCGGGCGAGGGGGCGGCGAGCACGCGGCGGCAGAGGGCCTGATTGATCAGCAGAAGGGTCAGGTTTGCGGCGAACCAGGTCGCGGAAATGGCGAAGGGCAGCCAGAGCAGGCTGCCCAGGGCCGCCAGCAGAGTCAGAGGCAGGATGACCCGGGCGTCGCGCCTGCGAAACCTCGCCACATCGACCCACCGGGGGGGCGTGGGGGACTCAGAACTCATGGCGGGAACCCTGGATTGCGTCCCGAGCGGTCACCCTCAAGACGCGAGCGATCATGGTGACCGGCCCTTAACGCTGTGTGAAAAGCAGGCCGTCCGAGCGCCCATCTGACGGACAGTCCACCGCCTTGGCGCCCGATTCGGGGAATTTCTCCAGGGCCGATGACGTCTGGAGCCGCAGCGCCCGGAGGTCTAGGCTGGCCCTATGTCATCCTCCCAGACCCTCACGCCGCGCGCCCTCGAAATTCTTGAGCGCCTGGTCGCCTTTGACACCACCTCGCGGCTCTCCAATCTGGCCCTGATCGAATGGGTCGAGGCCTATCTCGACGGCCATGGCGTGGCCCACCGGCGGGTCCCCAACGCTGACGGGACCAAGTCCAACCTGATCGCCACCATCGGGCCGGACATCCCCGGCGGGGTGGTGCTGTCGGGTCATACCGACGTGGTGCCGGTGGACGGCCAGCCCTGGACGTCGGATCCCTTCCAGGTGACTCCCCGGGACGGTCGCCTTTACGGCCGTGGGACCTGCGACATGAAGGGCTTCCTGGCCCTCTCCCTGGCGGCCATCCCCGACATCCTCGCGGCCCAGCCGAAGAAGCCGGTCCACCTGGCCTTCTCCTATGACGAGGAGGTGGGCTGTATCGGCGCCCCGGACATGATCCGCATCATCGCCAGCGAGCTGCCGAGACCGGCCCTCGTCGTGGTCGGCGAGCCCACCAATATGGAGGCGGTCAGCGGCCACAAGGGGATCAACACCTTCCGGGTGACCGTGCGCGGCCATGAGGCCCATTCCAGCCAGACCCAGCTGGGCGCCTCGGCCAATATGGTCGCCATCCGCCTCATGGGGATGCTGTGTGACCTGGCCGAGCAGCTGGAGCGCGACGCCGACCCGGCCTCGCTGTTCACGCCCAAGCACGCGACGCTCACCGTCGGCCAGATGAACGGCGGAACCGCGGTGAACATCCTGGCCCGCGAATGCGTCTTCCTGTTCGATCTGCGCAGCCCGCCGGGCCTCGACCCCAAGGCGGTGCTGGCGCCCTTCTTCGAGGCCTGCGCGGCTGCCGACGCCGCGCTCAAGGCCCGCTTCCCAGACACCGGCGTCGAGGTGGTCCAGCGCTCGCACACCCCGCCTCTGGCCCCGGAGACCGACGGCGCCGCCGAGGCCTTCGCCCGACGGCTGGCTGGCGACAATGGTCCGGCCCGAGTGGTGGCCTTCGCCGCTGAGGCGGGCCAGTTCCAGGAGGCGGGATTCTCAACCGTCATCTGCGGCCCGGGCTCCATCGACCAGGCCCATCAGCCGGACGAATTCGTGGAGGTCTCTCAGATGGAGCGGGGCGGGGCCTTCATGGCGCGCCTCGTCGACTGGGCCGCAGCGGGCGAATGACCGCCCGGCGGCCTGACAGGTCCTTGGGGTCCCAGGTCATGGACCGGGCGATCTGAAGCGCTGAGGCCCGACGCTGGGCCTGGGTTCGGCGCCGGCTTGTCCAGATGGGCCCTAATCCCGCCAGGGCGGCCTTGAAACCCCGCCAGGTGACCTCCAGCAGCGGCCGGTTCTGAGGCCGCAGGCTGACCACGGCGAAGGCCAGCAGATGCAGCGGCAGGATCACGGGCAGCAGCAGTAGAGGCGTGTTCTTGACCAGCACCCAGAAACGGTTGCGCGTGCCATGGAAGACGGCGAACTCGGATTTCGGACCCCCCGACGAGGCCGAGCCTTCATGGGCGACCACGGCGGCCGGGACCAGCAGGGTGGGCTCCCCGACCAGCTGCAGCCGGTAGCCGAAGTCCACATCCTCGCAATAGCAGAAGAAGTCCTCGTCCAGGCCGCCGAGCCTCAGGAACAGCGCCCGGTCGACCATCATCGCCGCGCCACAGGGGGAGAACACCTCGCCCTCCGGCGAGTCGCCGGGGTCTGGCGACAGATAGCCGCCGCGATAGGGGATGGCCGGCGCCGACATGACATCGCCCAGGCCATCCAGCACGCTGCGGTCCTGGGCCATGACCTGGCGAGAGGTGAAGGACGCCACCTTGGGATGGCGGCGGCTGGCCGTCACCAACTGCTCCAGCCAGTCGGGATCAGGATAGGCGTCGGGATTGAGCAGCACCAGCCAACGGCCCCGGGCCGCCCGCGCCCCCAGATTGACCCCGCCGGCGAAGCCCAGGTTGTCTCCCGCCTCGATGACACGCGCGCCTGGAAGGGCCTGGGCCGCCGGCCCGGCTTCCCGCTGCGGAGAGGCGTTGTCGACGATCAGCAGCTCGAAATCGGCATAGGTCTGGGCGGCCAGCGCCGCCACGCAACGGCCCAGGGTCGCGCCGCTATTATAGGCGACGATGACGACGCTCAGCGCAGGGGGCGCCTTGTCTTCGCTGAAAGTGTCGTTCATGCGAAGGCGCGCTCCAACACCGACACGTAGAGTTCCATGACCGCCATCACTCCGCTCGCCCTGCCCGAGGTTCTGCTTATCACGCCCAAGCGCCATGGCGATGCGCGGGGCTGGTTCGCCGAGACCTGGAGCCGCAAGACCCTGGGCGAGGCCGGCCTCGCCTGCGATTTCGTGCAGGATAATCAGGCTTTCAACGCGAAAAAGGGCACGGTGCGGGGCCTGCATTTCCAGACCGCGCCCCATCCCCAGGCCAAGCTGGTGCGGGTGCTGCGGGGCGCCATCTATGACGTCGCCGTCGACGTGCGGCCCGGCTCGGCGACCTTTGGCCAGTGGGTCGGCGCGGGGCTGACCGCCGAGGGCGGCGAGCAGCTGCTGGTGCCCCGGGGTTTCGCGCACGGCTATTGCACGCTCACCGACGACTGCGAGCTGTTCTACAAGGTGGACGGGCTCTACGCTCCGGACTGTGAAGGCGGCGTGATCTGGAACGACCCGGACCTGGCCATCGACTGGCCGGTCAGCGCCGAGGCGGCCATCACCTCGGACAAGGACAAGGTCCTGCCCCGCCTGAAGGACATGCCGGAGGCCCATTTCTGATGAGCGAACCGCAGAACGAACTGCTGGAGATCCTCGATCTCGAACAGATTGAGCTCGATCTCTACCGTGGCCTGACGCCGGCTCGCCAAGGCCAGCGGATCTATGGCGGACAAGTGGTGGCCCAGGCCCTGACCGCGGCCTATCGCACCATCGAGGGCCGGCTGTGCCATTCAATGCACGCCTATTTCATCCGCCCGGGCGACCCGTCCATCCCGATCCTGTTCCAGGTGGACCGGGCCCGCGACGGCGGCTCCTTCTCGGTGCGTCGCGTCACCGCCATCCAGAACGGCAAGCAGATCTTTAACCTGGCCGCCTCCTTCCAGGTCCCGGAGGACGGATTCGAACACCAGGATCAGCCGCCTGTCGTGCCGGCGCCGGAGGACCTGCTGAACGAGGAGCAGCTGCGCGAGGCCGACGGGGTTCCGCCCCGGGACCGGGACTGGCCGGTGGAGGTCCGGCCCATCGATCCGCAGCGCCGCGACCAGACAAAACCCATGGCCCCGCTCTACAATGTCTGGTTCAAGGCCCGGCAGTCTGTGGGGACCGATGTGGCGGTCAACCAGTGCGCGCTCGCCTATGGCTCGGACATGAGCCTGCTGGACGCCAGCCTCCGGCCCCATCCGGTCCCGCACGCCCACCTGCAGGTGGCGAGCCTGGACCATACCCTGTGGTTCCACCGTCCCAGCGACTTCTCCGACTGGCATCTCTATGTCCAGGACAGCCCCTCGGCCTCAGGCGGGCGTGGTTTCAACCGGGGCTCGATCTTCGACCGCCAGGGCCGGCTGGTGGCCTCGGCGACCCAGGAGGCGTTGATCCGCCATCGCCCGCCCGGCTGATCCGTGACAGTCTTTCCCCGACACCGGCGCGCAAGCCGGGAGATGCGGGAGGATGCTCATGAACGACCGGGTGAAGGTGGAGATCAAGGACGGCGTCGCCGACGTGCGCATGGTCCGCACCGACAAGATGAACGCCCTGGACGACGCCATGTTCTCGGCCCTGATCGAGACCGGCGAGGCGTTGAAGACCACTCAGGGCGCGCGCGCCGTGGTGCTGTCGGGGGAGGGACGCGCCTTCTGCGCGGGCCTCGACATGGGCTCCTTCGCCGCGATGGCCTCGGGTGAGCGCAACCGTGGGGCGGCCGATGGCGGGACCCTGCTGACCCCCAATCGTACCCCTGGCGGCTCCAACCGGGCCCAGCACGCCGTCATGGTCTGGCGCGAACAGCCGGTTCCGGTGATCGCGGCCATCCATGGGGTGGCCTTTGGCGGCGGCTTCCAGCTGGCTCTCGCCCCGGACATGCGCTTCGTGACGGCCGACACGCGGATGGCGGTGATGGAGATCAAGTGGGGTCTGGTGCCTGACATGGGCGGCATGGTGCTGATGCGCCACCTGGCCCGGGGCGACGTGATCCGCGAGCTCACCTATTCCGGCCGCATCTTCGACGGCGAGGAGGCCCAGCGCCTGGGCTTCGCCACCCGGGTCTGCGCAGATCCCCTGGCCGAGGCCCTGGCCCTGGCGCGGGAGATCGCGGCCAAGAGCCCGACGGCGATCCGCGGGGCCAAGCGCCTGATCGAACTGTCCGAGACCCCGGCCAGCCAGCACGACATCCTGCTGGCCGAGAGCGCCGAGCAGGGGGCGGTGATCGGCACCCCCAACCAGAAGGAAGCGGTGATGTCGAACATGGAGAAGCGGACGGCGGTCTACGCCGACTGAGGGCGTGCTCGGCGTCTCTCCAGCGTCATGCTCGGGCTTGTCCCGAGCATCCCTGTCGAGGGCAGGCGCGAGCGTCGCGAGGGATTCCCGGCACGGGGCCGGGAATGACGGATGATGTTTGGGCCGCGGTGCTTAGGGCACGCCTGGCCCCCACTCCGCCCGCACCGCCTCATCGACCTCGCTCGACAGGGCCAGCGCCCGCTCGGCGGCGAAGGCGTCCGCTGGCAGCAGCCGGGCGAGCGCCCAGACCGCCGCCCCGCGGACCACGGGAGCCTCATCGCTCAGCCGCGCCCGGACGGCCGGGACCATCCCCGGGTCCCCGCTGTTGCCGAGGGCGTAGAGGACGTTGCGGACGAACCGGTCGCGGCCCAGGCGCTTGACGGCGCTCTTGGTGAACAGGGCGCGGAAGGCGGCGTCGTCCAGGGCGGCGAGGTCTTCCAGGCGAGGCGCCTTCAGGACCTCGCGGGCCTGGAGCTGCTGCTCACGGGCGCCTTGCGCGAACTTGTTCCAGGGACAGACGGCCAGGCAGTCGTCGCAGCCATAGATGCGATTGCCGAGCGCGGAGCGGAACTCCGCCGGAATCGGGCCTGAGAGTTCGATGGTCAGATAGGAGATGCAGCGCCGCGCATCGAGCTGATAGGGCGCGGGAAAGGCGTCGGTCGGACAGACGTCCTGGCAGGCGCGGCAGGAGCCGCAGGCGTCCTCGCCCGGCGGATCGGGCTCAAGCTCCAGCGAGGTGAGCACCGAGCCGATGAACAGCCAGGAGCCGAACTGGCGGGAGACGAGGTTGGTGTGCTTGCCCTGCCAGCCCAGGCCCGAGGCCTCCGCCAGGGGTTTTTCCAGCAGCGGGGCGGTGTCGACAAACACCTTCACCTCGCTGCCGAAGGTCTGGGCCATCCAGCTCGCCAGCTGCTTGAGCCGCTTCTTGATGACCTCGTGATAGTCCGAGCCTTGCGCATAGACCGAGATGGCGCCGCGGTCGGGGTGCTCCAGGACGTCCCGGGGGTCGTGGTCGGGGCCGTAATTGACCCCCAGCATGACGGCTGAGCGGGCGCCGTCCCACATGGCCTGAGGGTGCGACCGGCGCTCCAGGGTGGTTTCCAGCCAGGCCATCTCCCCGTGGCGGCCCTCGGCGACGAACTCGGCCAGCCGCTCGCCGGCGCTCCAGGGCTGATCGGCCCGGGCCAGGCGGCAGTCGTCGAAGCCCAGGGCGAGGGCTTGACGACGGATCAGCGCTTCAGGGGTTTCAGAAATCGAGATCGTCATAATGGGCCGCGGGCGCGAGCCCCGGCCAGCGATCGGCGAGCAGCGGCCGGAAGCAGGGCCGGGACTTCACCGTCATGTACCACGTCTTGACGACCGGGAAGTCGCGCCAGGGCACGTCGCCGAAATAGTCGATCACCGACAGGTGCGCCGCCCCGGCGAAGTCGGCGAGGCTAAGCCTGCGTCCCGCCAGCCAGTCGCGCTCGGCCAAAAGGCTCGCCAGATAGGTCAGATGGATCCGCAGGGCCTCACGTCCGCGACGCAGGGCGGCCAGATCCGGCGCCCCCATGCGCAGCAGGCGCTTTTCCATCTTTTCGTGCAGCAGGAAGGAGCCGACCTCGTAATCGAACTTGCGGTCGAACCATTGCAGGAGGCGGCGGGCCTCGGCCCGGTCGGCGGCCTCCCGACCCAGGAGGGCGGGTTCGGGATGGCGTTCCTCCAGATAGTCGAGGATGGCGCGGCTCTCACACAGCACCAGCCGGCCCTCCGGCCCGTCCTCCACCAGCACCGGCGTCAGGCCCGACGGATTGAGCGCCGAGAGATCGTCGGGCTGCTCCCAGTAGCGGACGACCACGTCCTCGAACGCCAGGCGCTTTTCGCCGAGCGCCAGACGGACCTGCCGCGAGGCCGGGTCGAGCGGAAAGTGGTAAAGGGTGCGTTGGACGCTCATGCCGGCATTTCGCCGCGAATGCGGTCAGTTTGATCAGGGCCCGTTAGACCCCGACGGGCCTTAAGGCCGCGTTTACGAAGCCTGCGGCGGCCCCCTTTGGGCGCCTCTGCGGCTTCAGGTCGCGGCTGTTTCCGCAAACGCGCCGCCATGGGGCTCAGCCCGGCCCCGGGGATCGGCATGGATCAGAATGTCTGCGGCCGGAAAGTGCTCCAGCAGCCGGTTTTCGGCCTCGACTATGACCTGGTGGGCGGCGTCCAGGGTCAGGTCGGGGTCCAGGTCGGCGTGCATCTGGATGTGCACATAGGGGCCTGAGGCCCTTGTACGCAGTTGGTGGATGTCGGTCAGGCGCGGGTCCTGGGTCATCAGCCGGACGATCAGGGCCCGCTGCTCTTCGGGTAGCTCGTGATCCATGAGCTGGTGGGCGGCCTCACGGAAGACCCCGATGGCGGCCCAGACCAGCAGGGCCGCGACGATCAGTCCCGCCGCCCCGTCCAGGCTGGTGAAGCCCAGCAGAGCCGCGCCGGCCACGCCCAGCAGGGCGGCGAGGTTGGAGGCGAGGTCCGAAAAATAGTGCGCTCGGTCGCCGGAGACCGCCACCGACTGGGTCTGCTTCAGCACCCGCGTCTGGGCGGTCACCAACAGGCCGGTGAGCGCAATGGAGGCGGCCATGACCGCCATGGCCCAGCCCCCGTGGGTGATGGTTTTAGGATCGAGCAGGCTGGCGATGGCCTCGCGCCCCACCAGGGCGGCCGAGGCGAAGACCAGGCCCGCCTGCATCAGGCTGGCGAAGGCTTCGGCCTTGCCATGGCCGAACCGGTGCTCGGCGTCTGGCGGGGCCACGGCGTAGCGGACGGCGAAGAAGGTGATCAGGGAGGCGATCAGGTCGAGCCCCGAATCGGCCAACGAGGCCAGCACCGCCACCGAGCCGCTGGCCAGCCAGGCCCCGGTCTTCAGGGCCACCAGGATCAGGGCCACGGCCACCGACAGCAGGGTGATCCTGCGGGTGAGGGCGGCGGCCTGGGCCGGGGCCAGCGCAGGGGAAGAGGCGGATGCGGTCATCTCCCGATCCTAGCCCCTGGCTCAGCCGGCGCCAGCGGGAGATTCCGCCCCCACCGACGCCGGCTTGCGATCAGGCCGCCTTGCGGGGCTCAGGGCCCACATAGACCGACTGCGGCCGCACCAGCCGCCCGCCGGCCAGCTGCTCGCGGGCATGGGCCAGCCATCCGGCCACCCGGCCCATGGCGAAGACGCAGGTGAAGGCCTGGGGCGGGAAGTCCAGCGCCTCCAGCAGGAGCGCGGTGTAGAACTCCACATTGGTGTCGAGCGGCCGGTCGGGCTTGTGGGTCTTGAGAATATCCAGGGCCGCGGCCTCCACCGCCTCGGCGAAGGCCACGCGGCCAGGGCGCGCCCCGGTCCCCTGGGCCATGGCCCGCACGGGCCCTTTCAACGCATCGGCCCTTGGGTCGCGGACCCGGTAGATGCGGTGGCCAAAGCCCATCAGCCGCTCGCCGCGGGCCAGGGCCGCCTCGATCCAGGCCCGGGCGTTTTCCGGCGCGCCGATCCCGTCCAGCATCTCGATGACCGGACCCGGCGCGCCGCCATGCAGCGGGCCCTTCAGGGCGCTGATCCCGGCCAGGATCGCCGAGGTCAGGCCCGCCCGGGTCGATGCCACCACCCTCGCTGCAAAGGTCGAGGCGTTCAGGCCATGGTCGGAGACGGTCACCAGATAGGCGTCCAGGCCCGCGACCTGGGCCGCCGTCGGCGTCGCGCCGGTCAGCATCCGCAGGATGTCGGCGGCGTGGGGCAGGGCGGGATCGGGGGCGATGGGGCTCTGGCCCGCCTGGACCCGGACCACGGCCGGGGTGAACACCGCCGGCGCGGCGATCAGCCTCAGGGCCGTGGCCAGATCGTCCCCGTCGGGGAGCCGGGCCATCAGGGCGCGGACGGCCTCCACTGGCTCCAGGGCGGCGAGACCGGCGTCCAGATAGGCCGCCTGGGCGAACACCTCGGCCCGGGCCTCGCCCAGGGCTGCGGTGAGATCGGCCGGCAGATCCTCGAAAAAGCCCTCGAACAACAGGCTGATGAGGTCCTCGAAGCGGGTCGATCCGGCCAGATCGTCCAGGGAGCGGCCGCGGATGACCAGGCGGCCAGCCTGGCCGTCCACCTCCGACAGGACAGTGCGGGCGGCGACGACGCCTTCGAGGCCTTCGGGCGGGGGCGCGTGGGGAGCGGTCATGGGGAAACTCCAGTTCAGACTTGCGCGCGAGGATTTCGACCGCCAAGCTCAACCGTCAATCTTGATCAATATAATCAATGTATGGGCCATGACCGACTGGATCGCCGCCGACGAGGCCTGCGCCCGGCTCAATGTGCGGAGCCAGACCCTCTACGCCTATGCCAGCCGAGGGCGCCTGACCGCCCGACCTGATCCGGCCGACCCCCGCCGCAGCCTCTACCGCGCCGCCGATGTGGCGGCCCTGGCGGAGCGTAAGGTGCGCGGACGCAAGGCCGCCGCCGTGGCCGCCGGCGCCATCGCCTGGGGGGAGCCGGTGCTCGACTCGGCCATCACCACCGTGGTGGGCGGGGCGCTCTACTACCGCGGACGTGACGCCGCCGAGCTGGCGGACAGCCAGACTCTGGAGGCGGTGGCCCGATTGCTGCGCGGCGGCGACGGCGCAGCCCTGAAACGCAGCGCCCGGGGCGCGCCGCCGGCGGGTTCCGACATGCGCGCCCGGGCCTTCGCGGCCCTGGCTCAGCGGGCCGGGATCGATCCCCCGGCGCTCGGCCGCCATCCCCTGGCCCTGGCGGTGGAGGCCGCCACCCTGCTGGACGTGCTCACCGACGCGGTGGCCGGCGCCCCGGCCAGCGGCGCCATCCACGAGCGTCTAAGCCAGGCCTGGGGCTGCGCCCGAGGGGATGGGGGCGCCGACCTGATCCGCCGGGCCCTGGTGCTGCTGGCCGATCACGAGCTGAACGCCTCGACCTTCGCCGCCCGGGTGGCGGCCTCCACCGGCGCGTCCCTGTCGGCCGCGGCTCTGGCGGGGCTCTCGGCCCTGTCTGGGCCGCGCCATGGGGGGGCGGGCGACGCCATGCGGTCCCTGGCCTCGGAAGCCGCCCAGTCGGGGCCGGCCGCCGCCATCGCCGCGCGTCTGGCCCAGGATCGCAGCCTGCCGGGCTTTGGCCACGCCCTCTATCCGGAGGGCGATCCGCGGGCCGAGGCCCTGCTGGCCCGGTTCGAGCCGCCGGCGGAGCTGGCGGCGCTGCGGACCGCGGTGGCCGGCGCTACGGGCCAGCGGCCCAATGTGGATTTCGCCCTGGTGGCGCTGTCGGAGGCGCTGGGGCTGCCGAAGGATGCGCCCTTCGCCCTGTTCGCCACGGCGCGATGCGCCGGCTGGATCGCCCACGCCATCGAGCAGGTCCAGACCGGCGGCCTGATCCGGCCGCGGGCCCGCTATGCCGGGGTGACGCCGGTGTCGAGTTCCGGGGGCTCGGCGAACTGACCGCCCTTGCGGTAGCGGTAAAGATAGGAGCCCACCACCGACTCCACGGCCGTGGCCTCGATCCCCAGCTCGGCCAGACCCGGCAGGGCGGGATTGGCGACATTGTCCACCTTCAGCTGCGCCACCTGGTCGGTGGTGAGCGGCGGCGGGATCGGCGTCAGGGCCATCAGGTTGCCCAGCTGGCCGATGAGATTGGCGACGCCGAAGGGCAGGGGCAGCAGGAACCGGCGGCGCTGGGTCTCGCTCAGCACCAGCTCGAGGATCTGGCGGAAGGTGAGGACCGCCGGGCCGCCGAGCTCATAGGTCTGACCGGCGCTGGCGGGATTGGCCACGGCCACGGCCACCGCCCGGGCGACGTCGCCCACATAGACCGGCTGGAACCTGGTCTTGCCGCCGCCGATCAGCGGCAGGGCGGGCGAGAGCACCGCCATGGACGCAAACCGGTTGAAGAAGTCGTCCTCGGGCCCGAACACGATGGAGGGCCGCAGGATCACCGCCTGGGGCAGTATCTCGCGTACGGCGGCCTCGCCCTTGGCCTTGGTGCGGGCGTAGACGGAGGGGCTGTCGGCGTCCGCGCCGATGGCTGAAATCTGCACCATGCTGGTGACGCCGGCCGCCTTGGCGGCCTGGGCCACATTGCGGGCCCCCTCGGTGTGCAGGCTGGCGAACTTCTGGCGGCCGCTCTCATAGAGCACGCCGACCAGGTTGACGCAGGCGTTGGCCCCATCGAGCGCCCGGGCGACCGAGTCCTGGTCGCGGATATTGGCCTGGACCACCTGGATCTGGCCCACATCGCCGAGCAGCAGGAGGTCATAGGCCCGGGCGGGCTGGCGCACGGCCACCCGCACCCGATGTCCGGCCCGGGCCAGAGCCCGCACCACCTGACTTCCTACAAAGCCCGATCCGCCGAAGACGGTGACGAGATCCTGCATGGCCCGGCCCGTTGATTTGCAAACTTCCCGAGCCGCCCGGATAGACGATGCGGACCCCTGCTGCAATGCGACTTCAACTTCCGATGAAAAGGTCCGTTGACGCCCGTCTGGCTTTTCCTTAGTAGTCCCGCCTCCCGATCCGACGGACCGGGCCCAGGTGGCGGAATTGGTAGACGCGCTGGCTTCAGGTGCCAGTGGCTTAACGGCCGTGGAGGTTCGAGTCCTCTCCTGGGCACCACCCCTTTCTAAGGTCTCCGCGGGGGTGGCCGTCCTTTGCTCCCCGCAGGACCTCCCAAAGCCGCGCGGCGAGGCCCGCGCCATCTGCGGAGCAAGCGGTCTTGGCCAATCATCTTCATAAGGGCGACCTTCCCGCGGGCCTGTTCGAGGGCGTCGACTCGGTGGCCGTCGATTCGGAGACCATGGGCCTGCGCCTGGGGCGCGACCCGCTGTGCGTCGTCCAGATCTCCGCGGGCGACGGGGACGCCCATCTGGTCCAGCTGGACCGGTCGACCTATGACGCCCCCAATCTGAAGGCCCTGCTGACCAATCCCGCGGTCACCAAGATTTTCCACTTCGGGCGATTCGACATCGCCATGTTCCATCTCCATCTGGGGGTGATGACCGCGCCCGTCTACTGCACCAAGATCGCCTCCAAGCTGGCCCGGACCTACACCGACCGGCACGGGCTGAAGGACGTGACGCGGGAGATGGTGGGCGTCGATCTGTCCAAAGCCCAGCAGAGCTCCGACTGGGGCGCGGCGGTGCTGTCGGACGACCAGGTGGCCTACGCCGCCTCCGACGTGCTGCACCTGCACGCCGTGCGTGCGCGCCTCGACGCCATGCTGGCCCGGGAGGGCCGCGATGGTCTGGCGCGGGCCTGCTTCGACTTCCTGCCGCATCGGGCTCTGCTGGATGTGGCCGGATGGGAGGAGTCAGACATCTTCGCGCACACATGAGGCGTCGATGAGCGCCCTGGCATACGAGGCCCGTGGGCCCGCATCGGCCCTGGCCATGGACCGCTGGCGGCGCCGGTCGCAGCTGATCCGACGCCTGCGGGTGGTTCTGCCGGCGATCATCGGTGTCATCGTCATCAGCCTGGCGGGCATGGTGACCTATAACAGCCTGGCCGTCGGCGGCGCCGAGCCGGAGGAAGCCGACGCCCCGATCCGTCTGGTCAATCCAAGGTTCATGGGGCGCGACGCCCAGGGACGCTCCTTCGTCATCACCGCCAACAGCGCCGTGCGGGATGAGGACGACTATCAACGGGTGGTTCTGGACCGGCCGGCCATGGTGCTGGACGGCGAGGGGCTCAGCCCGATGCGCCTGTCGGCCCAGTCGGGCGTCTTCCATGAGGGCGACGGCGTCCTGCGGCTGCAGGGGGATGTGAGTCTGAACGACCAGGACGCCACCTTCGACACCGGCAGCGCCGTCTTCGACACCTCCACCGGCGTGCTGGAGGGCGAGGGGCTGATCACCGGGGCCGGCCCCCTTGGAGAAATCCGCGCAAAGTCCTATGGCGTGTACGACAACGGCCAGCGCATGGTCTTTAAGGGCGGCGTGAGCGGCACCATCACGCCGAAATCGACGCGATGATGCGAAAGAGGCGTCTTCAGATGAAGTTTCTCCCTTCAGCCGGACAGCGGACGCCCCTGTCGGCCCTGGCCTTGGCGGCGGTCCTGCTGGCGGCTCCCGCCGTGCCCGCCCAGGCCCAGCTCGCGGCGGGCTCCAACGCGCCCGTGGACATTACCGCCGACGAACTTGAGGTGATCAACGCCCGCTGCCTGGCCATCTGGCGCGGTTCTGCCGAGGCCCTGCAGGATAACTCCCGGTTACGGGCCGACGTGCTGACCATCCGCTACGCCGCCGCCCGCCCGGCCCGGACCGGGGCCGAGGCCTCCTGCGGCGAGCTCCAGGGCTTGGACGCCCAGGGCTCGGTCTACTATGTGACCCCGGCCCAGCGGGTGCGGGCCAATGCGGCGGTCTATGACGCAGCCAGCGACACCATCACTATGACTGGCGGGGTGGTCGCCGCCCAGGGCCAGAACGTGCTGCGCGGGGAGCGGCTGGTGATCCAGGTCTCCACCGGCCAGGCGCGGATGGAGACCAGCGCTCGCGGCGCAGGCACGCCCGGCCGGGTCCGTGGGGTCTTTTATCCCAATCAGACGCAGGGCCAGCCTGCGGCCAAGCGCTAAGGGGGCCGGCCAGGTGCTCGACAAACCCCAGGCGGCCGGCGCGCAGGCCATCGCGCCAGGCGAAGGCCTGGTGGTCGATAATATCGGCAAGTCTTATCGGGGCCGCCCGGTGGTCAAGGGCGTCTCCCTGCGCCTGGCCCGGGGCGAGGTGGCCGGTCTGCTGGGTCCCAACGGGGCGGGCAAGACCACCTGCTTCTACATGATCACCGGCCTGATCGCGGCCGACTACGGCGCCATCTATCTGGACGGCGAGAACATCACCGCCCAGCCCATGTATCAGCGCGCCCGTATGGGCCTGGGCTATCTGCCGCAGGAGACCTCGATCTTCCGCGGCATGACGGTGGCCCAGAACGTCATGGCGGTGGTCGAGCTGCGCGAGCGCGACGACGCCCGGGCACGCGCCACGGTCAATCAGCTGCTGGAAGAACTGCACATCGAGCATCTGCGCGACGCCCCGGCCATCTCGCTGTCCGGCGGCGAGCGGCGTCGCGTGGAGATCGCCCGGGCCCTGGCCAGCGAGCCGTCCTTCATGCTGCTGGATGAGCCCTTCGCCGGCATCGACCCCCTGGCCATCGCCGACATCCGCGATGTGATCAGCTATCTGAAGGGCCGGGGCATCGGCATCCTGATCACCGACCACAATGTCCGCGAGACCCTGGACATCATCGACCGGGCGGCGATCATCCATGCGGGCGAGCTGCTGTTCGAAGGCTCGCCGTCCGAAATCATCGACAATCCGGAAGTCCGCCGGGTCTATCTGGGCGACCGCTTCGGCGCCTGACCGCGGTCAGGCCCCGCGTCCTTCGAGGCTCGCTTCGCTCACACCTCAGGATGAGGAAGGTGGGCGAAGGCGGGCCTTACATTCCGACCTCATGCTGAGGCGCTCTGCGCCAGCAGGGCCTCCATGAGTGAGGGCGGTCGCACAACCCCACTCCGTCATGGTCGGACTTGATCCGACCATCCATGAACACCGGCGACCGGCTGTGCGCATGGACCCTCTGGTCAAGCCCGAGGGTGACGGTGGTAGGGTGGCGGCTCGCTGAGCCTCAGAGCCCGGCCAGGGCCTGGTCCAGGTCGGCGATGATGTCGTCCACATGCTCCAGGCCCACCGAAAGGCGGACCACGTCGGGGCCGGCGCCGGCGGCGATCTGGTCGCCCTCTTCCAGCTGGCGGTGGGTGGTGGAGGCCGGGTGGATGATCAGGCTGCGGGTGTCGCCGATATTGGCCAGGTGAGAGAACAGCTTCACCGCGCCCACCAGCTTCACGCCGGCGGCGTAGCCGTCCTTGAGGCCAAAGGTGAAGACGGCGCCCGCGCCCTTCGGGGCGTAGCGCTTGGCGCGCTCATGGCTGGGATCGCCGGTCAGGCCCGCATAGGAGACCCAGGCGACCTTGGGGTGGGCCTTCAGCCATTCGGCCACGGTCTGGGCGTTGGCGCAATGGCGCTCCATCCGCAGGGCCAGGGTCTCGATCCCGGTGAGGATCATGAAGGCGTTGAAGGGCGAGATGGCGGGCCCCAGGTCGCGCAGGCCGAGCGCCCGGCAGGCGACCACGAAGGCGGCCGGGCCGAAGGCCTCGGTGAAGACCTTGCCATGATAGCTGGGATTGGGGGCGCTGAGATTGGGCCAGCGGCCGCTGGTCCAGTCGAACTTGCCGCCATCGATAATGGCCCCGCCGATGGAGTTGCCGTGGCCGCCCAGGAACTTGGTCAGGGAGTGGACGACGATGTCGGCGCCGTGATCCAGGGGCCGGCAGAGATAGGGGGTGGCCAGCGTGTTATCGACCACCAGGGGCACGCCTGCGGCATGGGCGACCTCGGCGATGCCGGCGATGTCCATGACCACGCCGCCCGGATTGGCGATGGATTCGATGAAGACCGCCCGGGTCTTGTCGTTGATCGCCCGGGCGAAGGCTTCCGGGTCCAGCTCCTCGACGAAGGTGACGCCCCAGCCCATGCGCTTGAAGCTCTGGCTCAGCTGGGTGATCGACCCGCCATAGAGCTTGCGGGACGCGACGATGTTGCAGCCGGGCTCCATCAGGGTGTGGAAGACCAGCAGCTGGGCCGCATGGCCGCTGGCCACGGCCAGAGCCGCGACGCCGCCCTCCAGGGTCGCCAGGCGGGCCTCCAGCACGCCCGAGGTCGGGTTACCCAGGCGCGAATAGATGTTGCCCGCCGCCTCGAGGTTGAACAGGGCCGCGGCGTGGTCGGAATCGTCGAACACGTAGGAGGTGGTCTGATAGATCGGCGTGACCCGGGCCTTGGTCACCGGATCGGGGGTGGCTCCGGCGTGAATGACCAGGGTTTCGGGGCGCAGGGGCGCAGAATCGGACATTGGCGTCTTCCCTTATGAAACTCGTGTTCTGAGGGATTGCGCCTAGCACGCCGACCGGCCCCGCCGAAACCGCAGACCTGAATCGTCGCAGGTCCGGCCGGAGTTAACCAATCGGTGTGGGATGGCCGTCTAGCCTTGCCAGCAAGAAGCAGGCCAGGAGGGCTGAACCTTGGCGCTCAGTGCGCGACTCGAGATCCGTCAGGGACAGGGGCTGGTCATCACCCCCCAGCTGCAGCAGGCCATCAAGCTGCTGCAGTTGTCGAACCTTGAGCTGGAGGCCTATGTCGAAGGCGAGCTTGAGCGCAACCCGCTGCTGGCTAGGGACGAGGGAGAGGCCGAGCCCGCCCCCGAAATCACCGACGGCGCCGGCGAGGCCCGCGCCGAGGCGGCCCTGGACGAGGTGGCCGCCGGCTCGGCCCAGAGCGACCTCGACGCCGCCCATGACGATGTCTCGCCCGGCGAGCGGGCCACCGGCGATGGAAGCGAGGCCGGCGAGGCTGGCGGCGCCATCGACTGGTCCAAAGCCGGCAAGGGCGGCAGCTTCGAGGGCGACGGAGACGGCCTGGACGGTCTGGCCGCCCAGGAAAAAAGCCTCGCTGAATATTTGACCGACCAGGCGGCCCTGTTGGGCTTTGCGCCGGCCGAGGCCGCCGTGGCGGCTGTGCTGATCGATGGGGTCGACGAGGGCGGCTATCTGCGCCTGGAGCTGACCGAGACCGCCGAACGCCTGGGCTGCGCGCCCGCCCTGGTGGAGTCGGTGCTCACCCGCCTGCAGGGGCTGGAGCCCACCGGCGTCTTCGCACGCGACGTGGCCGAATGCCTGCGGCTGCAGCTGGTCGAGCGCGATCGCTGCGACCCGGCCATGTCGGCGCTCCTGGACAATCTCGACCTGCTGGCCCGCCGGGACATGGCGGGTCTGAAACGCGTCTGCGGCGTCGATGACGAGGATCTGCGCGACATGCTCGCCGAGCTGCGCGCCCTGACCCCGCGGCCCGGCGCGGCCTTTGGCGGCGAACCAAGCCAGCCGGTCTCGCCCGACGTCTTTGTGCGCGAGGGGCCAGGCGGCCTGTGGCTGGTGGAGCTGAACAGCGACACCCTGCCGCGCCTGCTGGTGGACCAGCGCTATCACGCCAAGGTGTCCGGCGGCGCCCGCTCGGACCAGGAGAAGACCTTCGTCGCCGACTGCCTGGCCACGGCCAACTGGCTGGTGCGCAGCCTCGATCAACGGGCCAAGACCATCCTCAAGGTCTCCAGCGAGATCGTTCGCCAGCAGGACGGCTTCCTGGCCTATGGGGTGGAGCACCTGCGGCCCCTGAACCTGAAGACCGTGGCCGAGGCCATCGGCATGCACGAATCCACGGTCAGCCGGGTGACCTCGAACAAGTATATCGCCACGCCCCGGGGCCTGTTCGAGCTGAAGTTCTTCTTCACCTCCTCGATCGCCTCATCGTCAGGGGGCGAGGCGCACTCCGCTGAAAGCGTGCGCCACAAGATCCGCCAGCTCATCGACGCCGAGGCCCAGGGCGCCGGTGTCCACTCCGACGACCAGATCGTCGAGATCCTCAAGGCCGGCGGGGTGGATATCGCCCGCCGGACCGTGGCCAAGTATCGGGAAGCCATGCGGATTCCCTCCTCTGTGGAGCGCCGGCGGGCGATGAAGGAAGCCGTCTAGATCCGCCCTGACGCGCGTAGGGATTCGGCGATCTGGACGGCGTTGAGCGCTGCCCCCTTCAGCAGCTGATCGCCGGCCACGAACAGGGACAGGCTGCGGCCTGAGGGATCCGACAGGTCGGTGCGGATGCGACCCACCAGCACATCATCCTGACCCTGGGCCTCGGCGGGCATGGGGAAGTGGTTAGCGGCCTGGTCGTCCACCACGCGCACCCCGTCGGCGGCCGACAGCCAGGCCCGGGCCTCGGCCACGCTCACCGGCTCGGCGAACCGTACGGTCAGGGCCATGGCGTGGGCCCGCAGGGTCGGCACCCGGATGCAGGTGAAGCTGGCCGGCAGGTCGGCGGCGCCCAGCAGGCGGCGCAGCTCGGCCATGACCTTCAGCTCCTCGCCATTATAGCCGGTCTCCGGATCGATGCCGGCGTCGTGGCTGAACAGGTTGAAGGCGTAGGGGTGAGCGAGCACCTGGGGCGGATAGGCCTGTCCGGCCAAGGCCGCGGCGGTGGCGTCCCGCAGTTCAGCCATGGCCGCGGCGCCGGCCCCCGAGGCGGCCTGATAGGTGGAGCCGATCAGCCGGACCACCAGCCGTCTGGCGTGCAGCGGGGCAAGCACCACCGCAGCGATGGCCGCCACGCAGTTGGGATTGGCCACCAGCCGGCCCTCCATCTCGCCCAGCCGCCAGCCATTGACCTCCGGCGTCACCAGGGGGGTATCGGGGTCCATCCGGAAGGCCGAGGAATTGTCCACCACCCAGGCGCCGGCCGCGACCGCGATCGGGCCATAACGGCGTGACAGGGTGGCGCCGGCGGACAAGAAGGCGAGATCGACGCCCTCGAAACTGGACTCGTCCAGGGCCTGGACCGTGACCGGCGCGCCGCGGAAGGTCAGGGTCTTGCCGGCCGAACGGGGGGAGGCCAGCAGCCGCAGCTCACCAACCGGAAAGTTCCGGCGCTCCAGGCAGCCGATCAGCTCGGCGCCCACGGCGCCGGTGGCGCCGACGATCGCCACGGTCAGCGGACGGGGTGCGGCGGTCTTGGCCAGCGCCGGGCGGGCCAGGGACGTTGCGAGGGACTGCGGCATGGGAGCCTCCGGGGTCTGGCCGGAGGGAGGCTGGCTTTCCGTGGCCGACCCCATCCTTCCGGCGGGGTCAAGCAGGGATCGTCAGTCGGCTGCGGGCAGCCATGACCAGACCCCTGCGCCCGCGAGCGCAGTGGTTTTGGTAATCATGGTCATGGCGGCATGATGCAGCATGGGGTCCCGATAGGCTCTGAAAGCGACGCTGTAAAGCGCGGGCGGCCATGTCTGATTGCGAAGCTTGCGCCGCGCGGCCATACCCAGGTCCCATGACGACAGGGACCTCTGAGCCGGAACGGCGCATGAGCCTCTCGGGGATACTCCGGGATATCTGTGACCTGTCCCATGAGACGGAGGACTTCGGGACCCTCATCGGCCGCTTTGGCCGCCGGGCGTTCGGGGCGCTCCTGTTCCTGTTCGCCGCGCCCAATCTGCTGCCGCTGCCGCCCGGATCATCGACCTTTCTGGGCGCGCCCCTGCTGCTATTTGCGCCGCAGTTGGCGCTCGGGGTCGCCAGCCCCTGGCTGCCAGCCGGGCTACGGGCGCAAAAGCTGGACATGGGCGTCCTGCGCGGCGCCTTCCTCAGGCTGATTCCGAGGGTGGAGCGGGTGGAGCGGGTATCCGCGGCCCGCCTGACCTTCCTGTTCGGCCCCATGGGCGACCGGATGATCGGCGTCTGCTGCACGGTGCTGGCCTTTGTGCTGATGCTGCCCCTGCCGCTGGGCAATCTGCTGCCGGCCGCCGCGATCAGCCTCTTCGCCCTGGCTCTGATACAGCGGGACGGGGTCTTCGCCCTGGCGGGCTATGCCGCGACGGCGGTGAGTCTGGGGGTTCTGGCGCTCGCAGCCGGGGTTATCCACAGGCTTTTCATCTTGGCCATAAGCAGTCTGTGACGCACTTGACACCAACCCGAGACAGGCGCGTTCTGGACGTTATGCAAGTCCAAGTCACCGGCAAACACGTCGATGTCGGAGAGGCCCTGCGTCTGCGGGTCACCGACGAACTCACCAGCAGCATTGGCAAATATATCGACCGCGCGGGCGGTGGAGCCGATGTTGTCGTCAGCCGCGAGGGCTACACCTTCAAGGTGGATTGCGCCCTGACCCTGGCCTCGGGGCAGCAGCTCCAGAGCCACGGCACCGGAACCGACGCCCACACGGCCTTCGATTCCGCCCTGCAGAAGATCGAAACCCGGGTCCGCCGCTACAAGCGCCGGCTGAAGGATCACCACCAGCAGGCCTTGGCCAAACAGGCCGAAACCGCCTCCTACTTCGTCCTGCGCACCCCTGAGGGCGAGGACGAGCCTGACTGGGACGAGACGGCCGGTCTGGGCGGCGACGGCGCGCCGGCGGCCATGGTCATCGCCGAAACCGAGCGGCCGATCCGCGAAATGACGGTTTCCATGGCGGTGCTTGAGCTGGACATGACCGGCGCTCAAACAATCGTGTTCAGGAACGCCGCGCACGGCGGTTTGTCCGTGGTATATCGCCGGCCCGATGGGAATATCGGCTGGATTGATCCCGAGCGCACGAAGTCGGTGAACGGATCGGGCTCCAACGGCGCCGCCTAGAGCGGCCCGTCGGACTCGTCTTCGCCGCGAACCGTGCCGGTTCGGACCCGTAGAACAGGCTTTCCGAAGCAAGCATGCAGATCGGCGATATTCTGGATCGCGGCGCCATTGCGCTGCGCGTGAGCGCGACCGACAAGCGCCAGGTCCTGGCGCACCTGGCCGAGCTGGCGGCGCGTAATTTCGGGCTCGAAGCCGGCGCGGTTCTCGACGCCCTAAGCGAACGCGAACAGGCCGGCTCGACGGGCATCGGCCACGGCGTGGCCGTGCCGCACGCCCGCATCGAGGGACTCGACCGCATTCGCGGAGTGTTTCTGCGGGTCGAACAGCCGGTGGCCTTCGAGTCCATCGACGACCAGCCCGCTGACTTGATCTTCGCGCTCCTGGCCCCGCCTGAGGCGGGCACCGAACATCTGCGGGCCCTGGCCCGGGTGTCGCGGATGCTGCGCAGCATCGACCTTCGCGAACATCTGCGTCAGGCGCGGACCCCCGACGCCCTGCACGCCCTGCTGGTGCAGGAACAGGCGCCCTCGGCGGCCTGAGCCGCTGGAGGCGCGCCTGAAGCGCCCCTTTTCCGATGTCGGCTGTTAGTGGACCGAGACCGGCGCCAGTTCGTGCGCCAGGGCCGCGGCCATGGCGGCGTTGCGGTCGGTCAGCACCGCCAGGCGTTCGCCGTCGGCCCGGTGGACCGCGTAGAAGGTCTGATCCGGATCCAGGTCCAGATGCATGGTCTCGCCCTGCACCGGAACGGTGGCCAGGATTTCCGCGGCCTTGACCGGGCGGACATAGACGAGGTCCGGGGCGCCCAGGGCGGCGAAAGCTTCAGTCGATAAGATCGGTGTCATGATGACCACCTCCACAGGTTCGCAACGCGCCGGACGCACGCCGGTTCAGCCGGGCGCCCGGCGTCTGCTCGGCCGCCACCGTGGGCCGGCCGAAGGGTTCACGGGACCGGAGCGGGCTTTTCAGCTCAGCCCGCTGTCCGGATGGGGATGCGCTTGACGACGGTCTCGGGCTCTGGACGGGCCAGGTCGATGTGCAGCAGGCCGTGTTCCAGGGTGGCGCCTTCGACCACCATGCCGTCGGCGAGTACAAAGGTGCGCAGGAAGCCCCGGGCGGCGATGCCGCGATGCAGATAGGCGTCCTCGTCCTTGGCGCCGTCGTCCTTGCGCGCCCCGGCGATGACCAGTTGGCGGTCCTCGACATTGACGTGCAGCTGGTCCGGCGTGAATCCGGCCACGGCCAGGGTGATGCGCAGCCGCCCTTCGCCGCAGTCTTCCACATTGTAGGGCGGATAGGCTTCGGCGGCGGCCTTGGCGGCGCGCTCTATGCGAGCGCGGGTGTGCTCAAAGCCGAGCAGAAACGGGCTGTCGAATACGATCGTCCGGGTCATCTGTCCTCGAGTCCTCGTCAGCAAGCGACTCCCCGAAAGCCCCGCCCGAAGGTCGGCGCGAGTCTTCCGGTTGACGATTATTTGGCGATGCGACGGCCCCGTTTCAATATCCGACCGCACAGTCCCTGAGCGACGGGCTCAGCGGAACAGCAGGACCGGGACCTTGCCGGTGCGCACCATGGCTGTGGTGGTGGAGCCGAGAAAAAGCTCGCGCAGCCGGGACTGGCCATAGGCGCCCATGACCAGCAGATCGCCCTGGCCCTGGCGCAGTTCGCGCTTCAGGGCGCCCTCCACATCCCCCTCCAGGGTCTTCACCGCCGAGCCGGACCGGCCCGCCAGCAGGTCCTGCGCCGCCTGCACGCGGGCGTCGCGCTGGGCGCCGGGATCGCCGACGATGGCCACGAGGATGTCGACGCCTGCGAAGGCCTGGCTCTCCAGAACATGGGTGAGCGCCTTGGTGGCGCTGGCGCCGCCGTCAAAGGCGACCACGGCGCGGGTGATGGGCATGAAGACCCGGGGCGCCACCAGGATCGGGCGGACGCTGCCGCGCACCACCCGCTCGACCTTGGCGCCCAGACGGCCTTCGTCGAAATTCCGGCCCTCCCCGCGTTTGCCGATGATCACCAGGTCGAAGTCGGCCTCCAGGTCGATGAGGGTCTGGGCGACTTCCCCGTGACGGTGGATCAGCCCCACCTCGGCCACGCCGGCCTCAGTCAGGCGTCGCGCGGCGCCCTCCAGCATGGCCCGGCCATGGGCCTGGGCGGCCTGAGCCCGCGCCTCATCGGCCTTGGTCAGCTGTTCCAGCAGGACCTCGCTGGCGCCCAGGCCGACGCTGCCGGACAGATCCAGGCCCGCCCCGGTCCCGGCCTCGTCGCGGTCGAGGACGTGCAGCACGTCGACCCCGGCGCCCAGCCGGGTGGCGAACCAGGCGGCATGGTCACAGAGGCTGGGGCCGTAGGTCGAGGCGTCAATGGCGCAAAGCAGCTTGGGCATGGACTAAATCCTCCTCAGTGGGCGCCGAGTTGGAGCTCGACGCCGTCCTTGTCGTGCAGGCCGAAGCGATCGACCAGGGTGGCGCTGGCGGCGTTGAGGCCGATGACCTCCACCTGCGCGCCCTCCCGGCGGAACTTGAGCACGGCCCGGTCCAGGGCGCCCACGGCCGAGATATCCCAGAAGTGCGCCTGGGACACATCGATCACCACATGCTCGATGACCTCCTTGAAGTCGAAGGCGGCTGAGAAGGTGTCGGCCGAGGCGAAGAAGATCTGGCCCTGCACGTCATAGGTCCGGGTGCGGCCGTCCTCGCTGAGGACGCTGCGCACCGCCACGATGCGGGCCACCTTGCGGGCGAAGAAGATGCCGCTGAGCAGCACCCCCACCAGCACGCCGCGGGCCAGGTCATGGGTGGCGACCACCACCACGACCGTCGAAACCATGACCACCGACGACGACCAGGGATGGGTCCGCAGATTGCGGATCGAGCTCCAGCTGAAGGTGCCGATGGAGACCATGATCATCACCGCCACCAGGGCGGCCATCGGGATCTGGGCGACCCAGGGACCCAGGACGACGATCAGGAACAGCAGGAACGACCCCGCCACCAGGGCCGAGAGCCTCCCGCGACCGCCGGATTTCACATTGATCACAGACTGACCGATCATCGCGCAGCCGCCCATCCCCCCCAGGAAGCCGGTGGCGAAGTTGGCGATGCCCTGGCCGCGGCACTCGCGGTTCTTGTCCGAGCCGGTGTCGGTCAGGTCATCGATGATGGTGGCGGTCAGCAGGCTCTCCAGCAGGCCGACCACAGCCATGGTCGCCGCATAGGGGAAGATGATCTGCAGGGTCTCCAGGGTCAGGGGGACCTGCGGAAGGTGCAGGAAGGGCACGCCGGTGGGCAGCTCCCCCAAATCGCCGACCCGACGGACGTCCAGGCCCATATAGATGGCCAGGCCCGAAAGCAGCACGATGGCCACGAGCGGCGAGGGGATGACCCGCGTCAGGCGGGGGAAGAGGTAGATGATCCCCAGGCCGGCGGCGACCATGGCGTAGGTCTGCCAGCCCACGCCGATCAGCTCGGGCAGCTGGGCCATGAAGATCAGGATGGACAGGGCGTTGACGAAGCCGGTGATCACCGAGCGCGACACATAGCGCATCAGCCCGCCCAGACGGGCGAGGCCGGCCCCGATCTGAAAGATCCCCATCAGCACCGTGGCGGCGAACAGGTATTCCACCCCATGGTCGCGCACCAGGTCGCCCACCAGCAGGGCGATGGCCGCCGTCGCCGCCGAGATCATGCCGGGCCGCCCGCCGGTGAAGGCGATGATCACGGCGATGGAGAAGGAGGCGTAGAGGCCGACCCGGGGATCGACGCCGGCGATCACCGAGAAGCCGATGGCCTCCGGAATCAGGGCCAGGGCCACCACGATGCCGGCCAGGACGTCGCCGCGCACATTGGAAAGCCAATCGCGCCGGAAGGTAGCGAGCAGAGTCATATGTTCGGATTTCAGTCGTTCAGGCCCAGCGCGAAGTGTGCGTCAGGGGGCCGTTCGTTGTCCGGGGGATAGGCGCCCGGCCGAGCCACCCGGCAAGCCGGGTCCGTCGATAGGGGCGGCTATGCCTTGGATGGACGAAGAAGGCAACCAGCAGACGCCTTCGTCAGACCGGCGCCCCACAAAAGGCGAAGGCCCGCAGCGTTAACTGCGGGCCTCCATGGTGGAGCTAAGCGGAGTCGAACCGCTGACCTCTTGAATGCCATTCAAGCGCTCTACCAGCTGAGCTATAGCCCCAGGTCCTGGGTTCTTCGGGCGGGCGTGCCCTCCCGAAGAGGCGCGGAACCTAGTCAAAGGTCTGGCGGCGATCAAGCACCATTTTCAGGGCTTGTCGCCGGGACCTCAATCTTCGTCCGGTTCGGGGATTCCCTCGATGTCGGAGTCGTCGAAATCCTCGTCCTCTTCCTCAAGGAAGGGCACGGCTTCGTCGTCGTCGTCCTCCAGGTCGTCTTCATCGCTGAAGCCGGCCAGATCGGCGTCGGGGGATTTCTTCTTGGCGACGCGTTCGACGGGCTCGGCGTCCTCGTCCTCGTCGTCCTCGACGGCGGTGTCCTCGATTTCGTCGATCTCAGGCGCGCTGACATCTTCGTCCTCGTCCTCGTCGTCGTCGCTGCGGGCCTTGACCTGATCTTCGGCCTCGGCTTCGGGCTCAGGCGCCGGCGCGCGACCGCGAACGCGGCGGTTCTTGACCGCCTCATCCGGATCGAATTCGGTATGGCACTTGGGGCACACAGCCGGCCGCTTGGTCAGGTCGTAGAACTTGGCCTGGCAGTTTGGGCAGACCTGCTTGGCGCCCAACTCTGGATTTGCCACGTGGGCGATCCCCTAAAGAGCGGTTTGTCAGAAGCCGGCTCCCTTGCCACGGGCCAGAGCGGCTGTCAAAAGCAAAGCCCCTCGGACAAACCCAAGGCCTTCAGGAGGCGTCCATTTCCATCACGGCGGCTGGACTGACCGCGACCCGCGGCGGCCCGCTGCGGGGCCGTGTGCGCGCTCCCGGCGACAAGTCCATTTCCCATCGGTCCCTCATCCTGGGCGCCATGGCCAGCGGGACCACCGAAATCACCGGCCTGCTTGAGGGCGAGGACGTCAAACGCACCGCCGCGGCCATGGCCGCGTTCGGCGCGCGGGTCGAACGCCTGGGGGCGGGCCGCTGGCGGGTTGAGGGCCAGGGCGGCTTTTCCGAACCCCTCGACGTGATCGACTGCGGCAACGCCGGCACCGGCGTGCGCCTGATCATGGGCGCGGCCGCCGGGTTTGACCTCAGCACCACCTTCACCGGCGACGCCTCCCTGCGCGGCCGGCCCATGAACCGGGTGCTCAAGCCGCTTGGCGAGATGGGCGCGACCTGGATCGCCCGGTCGGGCGGCCGGCTGCCGCTCACCCTGCGGGGCGGGAACCTGAAGACCATAGCCTACCGGCTGCCTGAGCCCTCGGCCCAGGTGAAATCGGCCGTGCTGCTTGCCGGCCTGCACGCCAAAGGCGGGGCCGTGGTGATTGAGCCCGAGGCCACCCGCGACCACACCGAGCGGATGCTGCGGGCCTTTGGCGCCCAGGTCGAGATCGCGCCGATGGACGACGGCGCCCGGCGCATCTTCGTCCCGGGCGGTCAGGCGCTCAGCGGGACGCAGGTGGTGGTGCCGGGCGATCCGTCCTCGGCCGCCTTCCCGCTTGTGGCGGCCCTGATCACCCCCGGCTCGGAGGTCACGGTGGAAGGGGTGCTGCTCAATCCCCTGCGCGCGGCCCTGTTCACCACCCTTCAGGAGATGGGCGCCGACCTGGTCATCACCAATGTCCGCGAGGCGGGCGGCGACCAGGTGGGCGACGTCACCGCCCGGCACTCGGCTCTGCGGGGCGTGGTGGCGCCGCCGGAGCGGGCGGCGGCCATGATCGACGAATATCCGATCCTCGCCATCGCCGCGGCCTTCGCCGAAGGCCCGACGATCATGCGCGGCATCGGCGAGATGCGGGTCAAGGAAAGCGACCGGATCGCTCTGACGGCGGCGGGCCTGGCGGCCTGCGGCGTCGGCGTGGAGGAAGAGCCGGAGGGCCTGATCGTCAACGGAACAGTTCGGGCCAACCATCCGGTGGCGGGCGGCGGCCGGGTGACCACCCACGGGGATCACCGCATCGCCATGGCGCACCTGGTTCTGGGCCTGGCGGCCGAGGCGCCCGTGAGCGTGGACGAGCCCGGCATGATCGCCACCAGCTTCCCGGGCTTCGTGGAAATGATGACTGGCCTGGGCGCGCAGATTCAGCCTGCGGACCTCGCGCCCGCATGAGCGGCGCCGGGGTGATCACCGTCGATGGGCCCGCCGCCTCGGGCAAGGGCACCATCGCTGCGGGCCTCGGCCGGCTCTACGGCCTGCCGGTGCTGGATTCAGGCCTGCTCTACCGGGCCGTAGGCGTGCTGCTGCAGCAGGCTGGCGGCGATCTCGGCGACGAGGCCGCCGCCGTAGCCGTGGCCCGGACGCTTCGGCCGGAGGCGCTGGACAATGACCTGTTCCGCACCCGCGGGGCTGGCGAGGCGGCCAGCCGGGTGGCCGTGCATCCCCAGGTCCGTCAGGTGCTGCTGACCCTGCAGCGGGACTTCGCCGCCCAGCCGGGCGGGGCGGTGCTGGATGGTCGCGACATGGGCACGGTGATCTGCCCGACCGCCGGGGCCAAGCTCTATGTCACCGCCCGTCCCGAGGTGCGCGCCGAGCGCCGCTGGCGCCAGCTGACCGGTCAGGGGGAGGCGGTCAGCCTGGAGGAGATCCTGGCCGACATCCGGGTGCGGGACGCGCGCGACTCGGGCCGCGCGACCGCGCCCATGGCGCCCGCGCCTGACGCCGTCTTGCTGGACACCTCGGAAATGACTATAGACCAAGCCGCCGATGCGGCCCGCCGCATCGTCGAGGCGGCGCGCGCCCGCCAGGCTCCCTGAACCGGAAGACTGGCCGAGCAAATCCAACCGCGCCTTTTCCTCGTGCGGCTGCGGGCAAATTCATGTCGTGAGGCTCGCCTCACGTTTTCGGTTGCAACCCCTAACCTGACGTCAGGACTCCGTCCTTGGACCGTGCGCGGCCAGGTGCCCGACGTCAATTCGAACGAAAGAACACTATGGCTGACGATATGAGCCTCTCCCCCTCCCGCGACGACTTCGCCGCCCTCCTCGACGAGTCGCTTGGCGGCCGTGACTTCATGGAAGGCACCGTGGTCAAGGGCCTGGTGGTGGGCATCGAAAAAGACTTCGCCATCATTGATGTGGGCCTCAAGACCGAGGGCCGCGTCCTGCTGAAGGAATTCGGCGGCGAAGACGGCAGCGCCGCCACCATCGCCGTCGGCGACACCGTCGAGGTCTTCCTCGAGCGCGTCGAGAACGCCATGGGCGAGGCGGTCATCAGCCGCGACAAGGCCCGCCGCGAGGAAGCCTGGACCCGTCTGGAAGGGGTCTACGCCCTGAACGAGCCGGTCATGGGCTCCATCGTCGGCCGCGTGAAGGGTGGCTTCACCGTCGATCTCGGCGGCGCCTCGGCCTTCCTGCCGGGCAGCCAGGTGGACATCCGCCCGGTGCGCGACGTCGGCCCGCTGATGGGCAAGGAACAGCCCTTCGCCATCCTCAAGATGGACCGTCCCCGCGGCAATATCGTCGTGTCGCGCCGCGCCATCCTGGAAGAAGCCCGCGCCGAACAGCGCACCGAGCTGGTGGCCCAGCTGCAGGAAGGCGAAGTCCGCGAAGGCGTGGTCAAGAACATCACCGATTACGGCGCGTTCGTGGACCTGGGCGGCATCGACGGCCTGCTGCACGTCACCGACATGAGCTGGAAGCGCGTCAACCATCCGAGCCAGGTGCTTGCGGTGGGCGACACGGTCAAGGTGCAGATCGTCAAGATCAACCCCGACACCCAGCGCATCTCGCTCGGCATGAAGCAGCTCCAGTCCGACCCGTGGGACGGCGTGGAAGCCAAGTATCCCGTCGGCGCCAAGTTCACCGGCCGGATCACCAACATCACCGACTACGGCGCCTTCGTGGAGCTGGAAGCCGGGGTCGAGGGCCTGGTCCACGTGTCGGAAATGTCCTGGACCAAGAAGAACGTCCATCCGGGCAAGATCGTCTCCACCTCGCAGGAAGTGGAAGTGGTCGTCCTGGACGTCGATCCGTCCAAGCGTCGCGTGTCGCTCGGCCTGAAGCAGGCCATGGCCAATCCCTGGGACGCCTTCCTGGAAACCCATCCGGTCGGCTCCACCGTCGAGGGCGAAGTCAAGAACGCCACCGAGTTCGGCCTGTTCATCGGCCTGGACAACGACATCGACGGCATGGTGCACCTGTCCGACCTGGACTGGACCGCGCCGGGCGAGGAAGTCATCACCCGCTACCAGAAGGGCGAGATGGTCAGGGCTCAGGTCCTGGACGTCGACGTCGAAAAGGAGCGTATCTCGCTGGGCATCAAGCAGCTGGCCGGCGATCCGATGGCCGGCGACGCCTACCGCAAGGGCCAGACCGTCACCGTCACGGTCACCGAGGTCACCTCGGGCGGCATTGAGGTGCGTCTGGGCGATGATGAAGCCCCGATGACGGCCTTCATCCGCAAGTCTGACCTGTCCCGTGACCGGGCCGACCAGCGCCCCGAGCGTTTCGCCGTCGGCGACCGCGTCGATGCGCAGGTGGCCAATGTCGACAAGGGCGCCCGTCGCCTGTCCCTGTCGATCAAGGCCCTGGAAATGGCCGAGGAAAAGGAAGCCATCGAGCAGTTCGGCTCGTCGGACTCCGGCGCCTCGCTCGGCGATATCCTGGGCGCGGCCCTGCGCGAAAAAGGCCAGCCCAAGGACTAACCGTCCTGGCCCTGCGCCTCTGAACTAGAGAAGGCCCCGTCCGGTTCGCCGGGCGGGGCTTTTTCGTGGCCGCATCTTCCGAAGTCCTGGACGCGCCCCGCATACAGCCTTGATCATCCTCAGGGACTCGCCCATGGTCCCCCGCCGAACCTGCGGAAAGTGCGATGATCAAATCTGAACTGATCGCCCGTCTGGCCGAGGAAAACCCCCACCTGACCCAGCGTGACATCGAGCGGGTGGTGGGCGTGGTCCTGGAGCAGATGATTGTGGCCCTGGAACAGGGCGGCCGGGTGGAATTGAGGGGCTTTGGCGCCCTGTCGGTCAGGGCCCGCGACGCCCGCTCGGGCCGCAACCCGCGCACCGGCGAACCGGTGGACGTCCGCGCCAAACACGTCCCCTTCTTCAAGAGCGGCAAGGAACTGCGCGAGCGCCTCAACGCCGACTGATCGGCGGGGCCTTCCAGCGGTCACCCCTCCCCACACCTAAGGAGCTTCTGGCGTGAGCATCGTCTCGGAATTCCGCGAGTTCATTTCCCGCGGCAATGTCATCGATCTGGCCGTGGGCGTCATCATCGGCGCCTCGTTCAACGCCATCGTCAAGAGCCTGGTGGACCAGGTGATCATGCCGCCCATCGGGCTGCTGACCGGCGGGGTGGATTTTTCGCGGCTCAAATGGATTCTGCGGCCGGAAAATCCGGAAACCGAAGCCGTGGAGCAGGTGGCGATCCAGTACGGAGCCTTCATCAACACGATCATCCAGTTCGTCATCGTCGCCTGGGCGGTGTTCCTGCTGGTCAAGCTGGTCAATTCTATCCGCCGCAAGGAGGCTGAAAAGCCGCCGGAGGCCCAGCCCGCGCCGTCCCCCACCGAGGTGCTGTTGATGGAGATCCGCGACCAGCTGAAGGCTCAGAACGGCGTCGGGTCGAAGACTCCGCCCACCCCCTGAATCTCTGCGGCGCCTTGCGGACACGGTCCCCGATCCCCTAATCGATCGGACATGAGCGCCCCCCGTATCGCCTCCAAGATCTGCGGCCTGTCCACGCCGCAGGCGGTCACCGCCGCTTTGGACGGCCAGGCGGCCTATCTGGGCTTCATCTTCTTTCCGGCCAGCCCCCGCAATATCGCACCTGAGGCCGCCGGAGCCCTGACCGGGCCGGTCCGCGGCCAGGCCCAGGTAGTGGCGGTGAGCGTCGATCCGTCCGACGCCCTCATCGACCAGATCATGACCCATCTGCGGCCCGACCTGATCCAGCTGCACGGCGCCGAGCCGCCGGCCCGGGTGGCGGCCATCGGCCAGCGGACGGGCGCTCGGACCATCAAGGTGATCCCAGTCTCGGAGCCTGGCGACCTGGCGGGCGTCGGCGCCTATGAGAGCGCCGCCGACCATTTGATGTTCGAGGGCCGCCCGCCCAAGGACGCGACCCTGCCCGGCGGCGTCGGCGCCCGGTTCGACTGGACGCTGCTGTCGGGACGCAGGTTTTCGCGGCCCTGGTTCCTGGCCGGCGGCCTTGATCCCTGGAATGTGACCGAGGCGATCAGCCTGTCCGGCGCGCCCGCCGTGGACGTTTCCTCTGGTGTGGAGCGCGGTCCCGGACTAAAGGACCCGGCCTTGATCACGGCCTTCCTGGACGCCGTGCGCCGCGCATGACGAGCTCTTTGCAAGGACGCGCAAGACGATGAACGCCCCGACGCACCCCCCGGCGCCGCCTGCGACGCCCAACGATTTCGCCGCCTATCCGGACGCCAACGGCCGGTTCGGCCAGTTCGGCGGCCGCTATGTCGCCGAGACCCTGATGCCGCTGGTGCTGGACCTGGAGGCCGCCTATCTGGCCACCAAGGAAGACGCCGCCTTCCAGGCCGAGCTGAACGGGCTGCTGACCCACTATGTGGGCCGGCCCTCGCCGCTCTATTTCGCCGAGCGCCTGACCGACCATTTCGGCGGGGCCAAGATCTATTTCAAGCGCGAGGACCTGAACCACACCGGCGCGCACAAGATCAACAACTGCATCGGCCAGATCCTGCTGGCCCGCCGCATGGGCAAGACCCGGATCATCGCCGAGACTGGAGCCGGCCAGCACGGGGTGGCCACGGCGACGGTCTGCGCCCGCTTCGGCCTGCCGTGCGTGGTCTATATGGGCGCCGTCGATGTGGCCCGGCAGCGGCCGAACGTGTTCCGCATGAACCTGCTGGGCGCCGAGGTGACCCCGGTGACCAGCGGCGCCTCGACGCTCAAGGACGCCATGAACGAGGCCCTGCGCGACTGGGTCACGAACGTGGAGGACACCTATTATCTGATCGGCTCGGCGGCCGGCCCGCATCCCTATCCGATGATGGTCCGAGACTTCCAGGCGGTGATGGGTCGTGAGATCCGCGAGCAGATCCTGGAGGCCGAAGGCCGCCTGCCCGACGCCGTGGTCGCCTGCGTCGGCGGCGGCTCCAACGCCATCGGCACCTTCCACCCCTTCCTGAATGACGAGTCGGTGCGGATCATCGGGGTCGAGGCGGCCGGCGACGGCATGGGCACCGACCGCCACGCCGCGGCCATCAATGGCGGCCGCCCCGGCGTGCTCCATGGCAACAAGACCTATCTGCTGCAGGACGCCGAGGGGCAAATCACCGAAGCCCACTCGATTTCCGCCGGCCTCGACTATCCCGGCATCGGGCCTGAGCACTCCTGGCTGCACGATGTGGGCCGGGCCCAGTACCTGACCTGCACTGACACCGAGGCTCTGGACGCCTTCAAGCTCTGCGCCGAGCTGGAGGGCATTATTCCGGCCTTGGAATCCTCGCACGCCATCGCCCGCCTGCCTGACATCGCCCGCGATGTGGGCAAGGGCGGGGTCGTGGTGATGAATCTGTCGG
Source organism: Caulobacteraceae bacterium UBA3198 (assembly GCA_002363865.1). Classification (GTDB taxonomy): domain Bacteria; phylum Pseudomonadota; class Alphaproteobacteria; order Caulobacterales; family Caulobacteraceae; genus Phenylobacterium. Next base: position 86,215 of record DEWY01000004.1, on the reverse strand, counting down.
GCCGCGGCGACAAGGACGTGGCCACCGTGGCCGACCACCTGGGACGCACCATCTGATGAAATCCCGTATCGACGCGCGGTTCGCGGCCCTTAAGGCCGAGGACCGCGCCGCCTTCGTGGCCTATGTGATGGCCGGCGACCCGAACCGCGCCACGGCGCTGGAAATTCTCAAGGGCCTGCCCGCCGCCGGCGCCGACCTGATCGAGCTGGGCTTCCCCTTCTCCGACCCCATGGCCGAAGGCCCCCCCATCCAGAAGGCCGCCCAGCGCGCCCTGAAGGACGGCATGACCCTGAAGGGCGTCCTCGACCTGGCTGCTGAGTTCCGGCAGGGCGACGACACCACGCCGCTTATCATGATGGGCTATCTGAATCCCCTGGTGACCTGGGGCTTCGAGGCCTTCGCCCAAGCCGCAGCCCAGGCCGGGATCGATGGTCTGATCATCGTCGACTGCCCGCCGGAGGAGGCCGATCCCCTGGCCGACGCCCTGGACGCCGCCGACATCTCGCTGATCCGCCTGGCCACCCCGACCACGGACGACAAGCGCCTGCCGGTGGTCCTGCGGCGGACCTCGGGCTTTGTCTATTATGTCTCGGTGACCGGGGTGACCGGCGCCAAGGAGGCCGACGCAGAGGCTGTGCGCCCGGCCGTGGCCCGCATCCGGGCGGCCTCTGGCCTGCCCGTCGCTGTCGGGTTCGGCATCCGCACGCCCGAGCGCGCCGGCGCCATCGCCCAGGTGGCCGACGCCGCTGTGGTCGGCTCGGCCCTGGTGGACGAGGTGGCCGAGGCCCTGGAGCGCAACGAAGACGTGACCGCCCGGGTGCTTTCCAAAGTCGAATCCCTGGCTAAGGCTGTCCGCTCGGCCCGCACCGCCGCCCTTCCGGCCTAGACCCCAATCGAAATGGCAGATCAGAAGAACGAAAAGCCCGCCCGCCCCCAGGGGACCCAGGGCGGCTGGCTCTCCCGGATCGCCCCGGGCATCCGCAACGCCTTCGCCAAGCGCGAGACGCCGGAGAACCTCTGGGTCAAGTGCCCCGACACCGGTGAGATGATCTATCGGCCAGACCTGGAGGCCGCCCTGTGGGTGACCCCGTCGGGTCACCACATGCGCATCGGCGCCAAGGACCGGCTGACGATCACCTTCGACGATGGCGTGGTCGAGCGCATCGCCACCCCGCACGTCACCGAAGACCCCCTGAAATTCCCCGATGACCGGCCCTATGGCGAACGCCTGAAGGCCGCCCGCAAGGCCACCGGCGAACACGACGCCATGGCCATCGGCGTCGGCAAGATCCAGGGCCAGGAGACCGTCGTGGTCGTCCAGGACTTCGCCTTCATGGGCGGGTCGCTCGGCATGGCGGCCGGGGAGACCTTCATCAAGGCCGCCCATGAGGCCATCGCCCGGCAATGCCCCTTCGTCATTTTCACCGCCTCGGGCGGGGCGCGGATGCAGGAGGGGACCCTCTCCCTGATGCAGATGACCCGTACCACCCTGGCGGTGAACGAGCTGCGGGCCGCGGGCCTGCCCTATGTGGTGGTGCTCACCGACCCCACGTCGGGCGGGGTGACGGCCTCCTACGCCATGCTCGGCGACGTGCACCTGGCCGAGCCCAACGCCATGATCGCCTTTTCCGGCCGCCGGGTGATCGAGCAGACCATCCGCGAGATCCTGCCGCCGGGCTTCCAGCGTTCGGAATTCCTGGCGGAGCGCGGCATGGTCGACCGGGTGGTCAGCCGGCCGGACCTGCCGGCCATGCTGGGCTCGATCCTCAAGACCCTGATGCTGGGACGCGCCCGTTCCCGCGCCGCCTGACGCCGTCCCTCCCTCAAAGGCCCCGCCGCCCGAGCCCCCGCCATGTATGATCCGATCCGGGCCTCAGACGCGGTGATCGCGCGGCTGCGCGCCAATCATCCCAGCCTGATCGACCTGACCACCGGACGGGTGGAGCGCCTGCTGGGCGCCCTCGGTCACCCGGAGCAGAAGCTGCCGCCGGTGATCCATGTGGCCGGCACCAACGGCAAGGGCTCGACCGTGGCCCATATGCGCGCCATCGCCGAGGCCGCGGGCCTCAAGGTCCACGTCCTGACCTCGCCCCATCTGGTCCGTTTCGCCGAGCGCATCCGGGTGGCCGGCGAGCTGATCAGCGACGAGGCCATGGAGACCCTGATCAGTGAGGTGGAGGCCGCCAACGCCGGCGAGCCGATCAGCTTCTTCGAGATCACCACGGTGCTGGCCCTGCAGGCCTTCGCCCAGGTTCCGGCCGATCTCTGCCTGATCGAGGTGGGGCTGGGCGGCCGGTTCGACGCCACCAACATTTTCGAGGCCCCGGCGCTCAGCGTCATCACCCCTGTGGACTATGATCATCTGGAGATGCTGGGGCCGGAGCTCTCCAAGATCGCCTGGGAGAAGGCCGGGATCATCAAGGCCGGCCGCCCCGTCGTGGTCGCCCGCCAGATGGAGGAGGCGCTAGGCGCCATCACGGCGGAGGCCGAGTCCCTCGGCGCCCCCATGACCCTGATCGGCGCCGACGCGGACGCCTGGGAGGCCAATGGCCGCCTGCTGGTGCAGTGGGGGGAGCAGCTGCTCGACCTGCCGCCACCGGCCCTGTTTGGCCCCCACCAGTTCGACAATGCCGGCCTGGCGGTCACCGCCCTGCTGACCCTGGGCGATCCCCGCATCGACGAGGACGCCATGGCCCGCGGGGTGGCGTCGGCCCAGTGGCCGGCCAGGTTCCAGCGCCTGCGGGAGGGGGCGCTGGGCCAGATGGCGACCGAGCGCGGGGCGGTGCTGTGGCTGGACGGCGGCCACAACCCCCATGCGGGCGCAGCGCTCGCCCAGGCCCTGGCCAGGCTGACCGCCCGCGATCCTCGGCCCGTGGTGCTGATCGTCGCCATGTTCGCCCGCAAGGACGCCGTGGGCTTCTTCGCTCCCTTCGCCGAGCTTGCCCCCCAGGTGGTGGCCACCAGCTTCGACTCCCCCAACGCCGCCCCGGCGCAGGAGATCGCCGACGCCGCGAGGGCGGCCGGGCTCGCGGCGCAGACGGCGACCGACGTCACCGCCGCGCTGTCGGCCGCCCTGGCCCCGGAGGGCCCGGCCCCGCATGTCCTGATCTGCGGCGGCCTGCACTTCGCCGGCGAGGTCCTGGCCATGGACCCTGCGACCTGGCCCCGCTGACCGGCCAGGGCTCAGTCCTCGGACAGGCTCAGCACATTGCCGTCGGGGTCTGCGAACCAGGCGACCTTCGCCTTGCCGTCCGGGGCGGTCCAGATCCCGAGCTCGTCCTGACCCATGCCCTCATAGATGGTGAGGGTGACACCGCGGTCGCGCAGGGTCTGGACTACGGCGGCGATGTCCGCCACCTGCCAGCCGAAAACCGGGTGAGGATGGGGCCTGTAGTCAGGCAGGGCGGTCATGCGGATCAGGCCCGTATCCACTTCCAGAAAGTCGCCATAGGCGTCTGAGCTTCGCACTCTGAGGCCGAGCAGGTTGCAATAGAAGGTCAAGGCGCGCTCGCGATCGCTGACCAGAATAAAGGCGACGGGCAATCCAGAAATCACCGCACCCATCACGCCCTCTCCCACAGGTTGAAACGCCCACGCGCACCTTGGCGACCCCGGCAGAGCCCCGCAAGGGCCTCAGGTCGTCAGCTCCGGGGCGGGGTGGCCTGGACGGGCTTGCCGGGGTATGGGCCTTCCCATGGCGCGCACGAAACTGAATCCTGAGTTTCCGATCACGGTGGACGGGGACCCCTATGTCTGGCGGCTGCAGCGCCAGCCCCAGTGGTCCAGCGACGCGGCCGAGTGGCGCGGCATGGCCATCGCCGTGCGCCACGTGGAAGGCCAGCGGGAGGCGGTGGTGGAGTTTCCCCCCGGCCCGCAGCGTCGCTATGGCGCCCCACAGCTGCAACCCTCGCACATCCCCACCGATCTGGTGGCCCGCGCGATCACCTCGGCCATCGCCGCCGGCTGGGAGCCCCTGTCGCGGGGCAAGACGGTGGCCATTGTCGTCGACGCCGAAGGCCGCTGAGGGCTCGTCCTACGGGATCGTCCACCAGCGCCAGAGGATCAGGAAGAGTAGTCCGATCAGCAACAAGGGCCACCAGAGGCTGCGTCGCGGCCTCTCGGGCCGAACAGGGCGCGCGGCGGTCGCTCGCAGGCGGACCCAGTCGGTAGCTTCATCCTCATCGTAGACGAAGCCCGTATAGTGGGCGACCAGCTGCATGGGCACGTCGAACGCGAAATCGACGCCGTTCTCGTCCGCCTGCGCCTTGAGCGCCTTGGCTCCCAGCTCCGCCACGATGGCCGGGGGCGTTCCCTCCACGGCCAGGGGACGTGCCTCGTCGTCCGGGTCATGGGTCACTGACCATTCAAGCTGGCCGTTCCGATATCCGTGCGCATAGGAGTGCATGGGGATGGAGTACATCTCGCACCCCACGGCCATCTGGTCGGTGGTGGAAGCGGCCAGTTCGAGGTCGGTGGCCAGGTCCAGGTTCAGCTGACTGGTCACCACGATCCAACCCCCAGGAAAGGTGCGACAGCTATAGTCGCAATCCACCCAATCCCCCGTCGGCGCACCCGATATGGGTTCAAGCCCCAGCGCCGCCAGAACCACCTCCAGCTCGACGCCCTGCACCCCGATTAAGGTCGCCCTCATGGCGCAGTCGCTCCGGGCTCAGGCTGCGGTTGGGTCATTGCCCAGTCCCAAGGGAAGATTACTGAACTTGGCAGGCCAAGGGCGGCGCCAATATCCCGCGGGACCGAGTGGTCTACTCGATAGTTTTTGAGTTCAAGGGTGGCTTGTATTTGGCGCGGGCTTAAACGGGCTTTGCGCCCGAACTTCGATTCAATAAGTTCTTGCGGAAGCCCATTTTTGTATGTGCGCAGGTCAGGAAGCGTGTGGCCCCCACCCGGTAGTTTGTGCGCAGTTTTTTGTGTCGGACCAGTCTTGTGGCCGCGCACAAAATTTCTGACGCGCGAGAGTCGCTCCCCTGTCAGTTCCTTGGCCTTCATTGGCAAGCCATCAATGTGCCTCGCGACACCTGCCCCGACCAGCCCGCCGACAGTAGCCCCAGCTACGGCGGATTCTCTTGCCCTCGCAGCTGACTGCGTATTGAGGCCGCCATTCAGAGTGTCCTGAGCCACCGACTGGGTAAATCCGGCTGCGGCGCTGGCTTGGGCCACATTGCCCCGCCGAGCAGCAAGTGCGCCGAGTGTGCCTCCGACGATGGCGCCGCCATAATCGCCTGGTGTTCCAATCTTCCGATTCGTGACATCGTCCGCGGCTTGGCCAGCGACGCCGACGGCGCCGCCAGCCGCAGCTAGGGCGGCCGTCTCCCGAAGGATCAGCGGGGCTGCCTGCGCGATGCGAGCACCTTGTGCGGCGGGGACGAGCATCACCCCCAATCGACCAAGAACCGCGCCTGGGATAAGCACCTGCGCACCCACCCCTAGGACCTGGCCGGTAGCCCTTGCGGCGGGATAGTTTTGAGAGTCCTCGGCGTCCCGCGCCCGCTCACGGTCCATCCTTTCCTGATACGACGCCGCGATGTCCTTTCCCTGCACGGCGTCGCCCAGGGCGCCCGCTCCAGCAACAAAGTGGTCCCCAAGGCCGAGCGTGAACGCATCCTGCGCCCCGCGAGCGCCAGCGTTTAGGTGCGCCAACATCTCTTGAGTCTTGTGCCCAGGGGCTGGGAGGGGAGGCGCAGGCGGTGCGGGCCGTGTGCGAACGGCGTGCGTGTTAGCGGCCGGACGCGGGGAGGGCGAAACCGTCCGCGGCGTGAGACGGCTCGCGCTCGCCTCGACGACGCGCTCCACCCCCGAAACCACATTAGCGCGAAGGGCTCGCGCCGCGTTGTCGGCTTGCCGACGGCGCGCCTCCGCCGCTTGCTCTAGGTCTGTGACGCCCTGCTTGAGTTCGGCTTCGCGCGCCGCGATCCACCCGTTGATGTCGCCCACGCCACGGCGCAGGGCTCCCTGGAAGTCTCTCAAATCCTGCTCCTCGAACGGCCCCTTGGGCAAGCCTCACGCTTGACGAGTGCTGACAGGGAAATGCTACCACGCCGAAGCTTGCGCGCAAGAACAAAAGTGGAACAGTAGGGTGGGGCGGTCGCCCACCTAGGCCCAGAGGTCGCCCACGCAGCGGCCGCGGGACGGCAGGTCTTCGAAGGCGCCCAGGCCATCGAAGTGGTCGATGGGCAGGTGCCCGACCTCGTCGGGCGGCGCCAGCCGGAGATTGACCGCCATCCGCCGCCGGCCGTCTGGCCGCGGGCGCAGGCCCCGCCAGGCGAGCACGCAGGCGCAGGCGGGGCAGAACAGGATCTCCAGGGCCGGGTCGGCCTTGCCAGCGCGGCGATAGGACGAGGTCGGTCCGCTGAGCGCGATCCGCTCGCCCTCATAGTCATAGGCCCACAGAGTCCCATAGCGGCGGCACAGGGTGCAGTTGCAGGCGGTGACCCCGCCCGGGTCCCCCTCCAGGGTCCAATGGCTCTGCCCGCAATGGCATGATCCGGTCAGCATGAGGTTCAGCCCCGCAGGATCTTGGCCATCGCCTTGCCGCGGGCCAGTTCGTCGATGAGCTTGTCCAGGTAGCGGATCTCGCGCATCAGCGGATCGGCGATCTCCTCCACCCGCACGCCGCAGATCACGCCCTTGATCTGCGCCCGCGCCGGGTTCATCGCCGGCGCCTGGGCGAAGAAGGTCCGGAAATCCGACTGGCCCGCCAGCTGGGCCGCAAAGGCCTCGGGGCTGAAGCCGGTGAGCCACAGGATGATCTCATCGACCTCGGCCCTGGTGCGGCCCTTGCGTTCGGCCTTGGCGACATAGTGCGGATAGACGCTGGCGAAGCTCGTGGTGAAGATGCGGTGTTCGCTCATCAGGGTGCTCTCAGGGGCTTGGGCGTCCGACCCCGGGCCTGTCGGTTCTCGCCGGGGTCATTCGTCCTGGGTCCACGGACATCTGAAGGGACTGCGACATGACTGACAAGCCGCTCAAGGGGCCGGCCGCCTACTTCCCGTCCATCGAGAAGACCTACGGCCGGCCGGTCGCCGAGTGGCAGGCCCTGGTGCGGCGGCGCTATCCGGCCAAACACATGGAGCTGGTCGCCATGCTCAAGACCGAGCATGGCCTGGGCCATGGCCACGCCAACGCCATCGTCGCCCAGACCCTGGCGGAGGATAAGGGCTGAAGCGTTGCGGCCAGAGGTCTCCTCCCCGACCGCTCAAGCCCTAGGCGCAGGGTTGCGTCTCGCCGCCGCCCAGGTCGATGCGGAAGCAGTGCTCGTGGCCGTTGGCCAGGTCGCAGACGACCACCTGGATCTCCCCGAGGGCGTCGGCCGGCGGGTGGAAATCCTCCACATAGGCGATGGCGGCGGCCTCAAACGAGGCCTCCTCCACGATTCGTGCGGGGTGGTCGTCCTGCAGGGCGTGAACGCTGTAGCGGCGCGAAAGCTCTTGGGTCTGCGGCATGGTCATCTCCTGCCCCGGGAGAACGTGCGGGGGCCGGAAAGGATTCGTGAGCGCCCCGGCCCGCCTCAGGCCAGCTCGAACTGCCCGACGCGCCGACGCAGTATGGCCTCGGCGTCGGCCATGATCTTGTCGATCAGCTCCTTCACCGTCGGGATGTCGTGGATCAGGCCAGCGACCATGCCGCAGGACCAGCCGCCGGCGTCCATGTCGCCGTCGCGCATGATGGCCGGATAGACGCCCGCCACTTCCGGGGCGATGTCGGCGAAGGTGATGGCGGCGCCCATCTCCTTCTCCTTGGCCAGCAGGCGCTCCACGCCCGCATTCACTAGCACCCGCTCGGTGTTGCGCAGGGGCCGCATGATCAGCCGGGTGTCGAGCTCGCTGGCCTCCACCAGGGCCTGCTTCACATTGGGGTGCACCGGCGCTTCCTGGGTGGCGATGAAGCGGGTGCCCATATTGATCCCGTCGGCGCCGAGGCAGAGCGCCGCGGCCAGCGAGCGGCCATCGGCCATGCCGCCCGAGGCCAGGAAGGGGATCTCCAACTCCTCGGCCGCCCGGGGCAACAGGATGAAGTTCGGCACGTCGTCCTCGCCCGGATGGCCGCCGCATTCAAAGCCGTCGACGCTGACCGCGTCGCAGCCGATGGCCTGGGCCTTCAGCGCGTGGCGTACCGCCGTGCACTTGTGGATCACCTTGATGCCCGCCTCCTTCAGGGCCGGCAGGTATTTCTGCGGATTGTTGCCCGCCGTCTCGACGACCTTGACGCCCGACTTCACGATGGCCTCGACAAAGCCCGGATAGTCCGGCGGCGTCACCGAGGGCAGGAAGGTGAGGTTCACCCCGAACGGCTTGTCGGTCATCCCCCGGCACCGCGCGATCTCGGCGGTCAGCTTTTCCGGCGTCCCCTGGGTCAGACCAGTGATGATGCCCAGCCCGCCCGCATTGGACACCGCCGCGGCCATCTCGGCGAAGCCCACATAGTGCATGCCGCCCTGGACGATCGGATGCTCGACGCCGAGCAGGTCAGTGATGCGGGTCTTCATGGTCGGCTCCTCCCGGGGGCGTGTGTTTGTTGGGGCGGAGTCGTGGCCGGAATGGGGGACGTGCGCAAGGGTGAGCGTGGAGGGTGTTGCGCGGCCGAGCTGGTCTGGGGTCGAAGCCAACGAGGGAATCGTCTGCACTCGTCAATACATCTATAGTCTCAGGGTCGAACGTTGCCATTGTTGCCGACAACGCGACCCTCTCTACGCGTAGCGCATTCGCGGCCGAATCCTGATGGGCTGTAGGGAAGCGGGCTGTTCTCCTGCACTTTGAATCCGAGAATCACGGCCGGGTCAGCGCCTTCCCATGACGTCTTCGACGAAAATTCCGATCCCGCTGGAGGGCAAGGACTTCGAGCGCAAGTGCGTACCGCTGTTCGCTGGCCTGCTCGCCGATCCGAACGCCAAAATGGTCGGCACCAATGGCCAAGGTCAGAAAGGCCTCGACATCCTGGCCAGGCGCGATCGAGATCCGCACAGGCCAGTGGGTGTCCAGTGCAAACTGCGAACCCGCGGAGACAAGCTGACTGAGATAGAGCTTCGTAGCGAGGTGGCGGCAGCGCTCGCAGTAAGGCCACCGCTCGTTGAATACTACATCGTCACGACGGCGCCCGATGACACCGCGTATGACCTGCTGGCGGTGCAACTCTCTCAGGAGCAGGCGGATCTCGGCCGAATAATCGACATCCAAATCTGGGGCTGGGACACCCTGCAGCAACGGATTCACGCCGACCCCAGGGCTCTGAATGCCTTCGATCCCGGCCACAGCGCGGCCACGGACGAGATTCTGCAGGTGACAGCCCAGACGGCGCAGACCGTCACAACCATCCGCGATCAGAGCGGGGACACGGCTGTTCTGGTTCAGGAGATGCACGCGATCCTGACCATCGGCGACACCAGCCGAGGCGGGGAACTCGAGGATCATCTCGACGCGGAGATCGACCGCTACCGCGACCTCATCAACGGCGGTCAAGCGCGGACGGCCCTGAATCTGCTTGAAAGCCTCAAGGGCCGCCTTACCCCACAGGCCTCCCCGAGAATCCGCGCCCGCGTGGCCGCCAACCTCGGTTGGGCCAAGCTTCAGTTAGACGACGATCTGGCTGGAGCACGACTGTTGCTCGACGCCTACGCGATCAACCCCGACGATCCGAAGACCATCGCCAACCGCATCTTTGGCATGATGATGACCGGCGATATCGCCGGAGCGCTAGACTTCGGCCAGGAGGCCCTGGTCAAAGATCCAACCAACGCCGGCGTGGCCGCAATGCTGTTTCAGGTTGCGGTAAAATCGGACGAAGCATTCGAGCCGCTCGACGTGGTCCCCGCTGAGCTCCTTGAGGATAAGAACGTCCGCCTCCACCGCGTCAACCACGCGCACTTCAAGCGGCCGAAGGCAGAATGGCGGCGACTGGCCCGGGAGACCTATGAGGCCCTGCCGGACAGTGACACGGCCGAGCAATGGGCCGCTGAAGCCTTATTGGACGAAGCCTTCGAGGCTCGCGGATTCGAGCTACACCCGATCCCGCCCCGAGGGCCGTGCCCGATGCTGTGCGAAGCGGTCCGCCTCTTGGGCCGTCAGTGGGATCGGGTGCGGGGGTACGAAAACGCAGGCCAGCCAATCTATGTGGGCCTCGCCGTGAATCTAGCCAATGGCCTGCGGGCCATCGGGGAACTAGCGCGTGCTCAAGCGGTGATCGAGGACGCCGTTCTGGGCGCGCCAAACCATGGTGACGCTCGCGTGACCGCGGCGTCCGTCGCCCTTGAGATGGGCAAGCCAGAGACCGCGCTTGTTCATCTAAAGGCAGTCGAAGACCTGGGGTCAAAGGCCGTCCTGCTGCTCATGGCTTGGGAACGCTTGGCTAGCTGGAGTGAGATCATCGCGTTCGCCACGCCTGAGCGGCGCGCCGATATTGCGCCGGCCGAGTTGATCACCTTCGACGCTCTTCTGTTCCGGGCCAGTGTCCACAACTCGGCACCCAATGAAATCGACCGCTTGGGTGAACAGTTGCTGGCGCAATGGCCTAAGAGCATCGGTGCCCGAGTTGTGGTTGCGGATGCCATCCGTCGATACGATTCAAGGCGGGCCGGCGAGATGGGGCGCGAAGCTGCTGGTCTACTGAGTTCCGAGACATCCTATGCTGACCGGATGATGCTCGCCCAGCTTGCAAGTGAGCTCGACGATTTCGAGGTGGTTATCTCTGCGCTGGATGGCCACGTTGACGTGACCAAGCCCTCCAACCGGCTGTTGCGGCTGACTTTGGCCTTTGCAAACGCTCCAGTGCGGCCGAGAACGCACGTCTTCTTCCAGAGCCTTTCGGATGAAGTCGTCGCATTGCCGCGGTTCGCGCGACTTATCGGGGTCGGTGAAGCCGCCCGCGGCGATCTAGTAACGGCCGAACGGTTTCTGCGAGTCGCCGTCGAAGGCGACGCTAGTGATGCTCGCGCCCACTTGGTCCTGGAGAGCGTGCTCCTCCGACAGGACCGGGAAGACGACGCGCGAGACTTCGTGCTCGGAGTCGATGAGGCCGCTCTAGATGGCGACCCCGTGGACCACATGCAGTGGGCATACTCCCTTTCCCGCGCCGGAGCGGTCGATAGGGCGCTCGCCCTCAGCTACCGCACAGCACGCGACAATCGTGCCAATCAGGAAGTTGCAACCGCCTACCCGGGCTTAGTCTACGGGGCAGATATTCCCGCGCTGACCACAGCCGTCGAGACCAATTCGGACGGGAGTCTGAACATCTGGTTTGATCTCGAAGGCGAGGACTGTCCCGACGTCTCTGGTGTTATCGAGACTGAATGTCTCGGAGCTTTGGATCGTTACGCGCCCGACCACCCATTGGCGCTCGCCATTAAGGGCAAGAGCGTAGGCGATACGATCTCATTGCCGAGGCAGTATGGTCCGGATCGGCACTACAAGCTTCGAGAAACGAAGCCGAAGTACGTATGGCTGGCGCATGACATCCAGTCCAAACACGCCACTCGGTTTCCCGAGTCGACAGACCTAATCGAGATTACGGTCAAAGACGACGACATCAGTCCTGTTCTTGAATTCATCAAGGATCACTCCGAACAGAGCAGGCGGATCAAGCATGCCTACGTAGATAATGCTGTCCCGATGGCAATGGTCGCCGCCATCGCCAAGATCAACGTGATCGAGCTTGCCGATCAGTTTCGGGCCGAGGGCGTCGGCCTGCGCACATGCATTGGGACCCACGAAGAACGAAACGACGCGATCAAGGCTACCTTACGCGCGCGCAAGCAAGGTGCGGTTATCGACCTGTTGACCGCGTGGACGCTCTATCGCCTTGAAATGCTTGAGTTGGCCAAGGCCTATTTTGGGCGGCTCCTGCTTCCGCGCAGCGCCGTGGACATGCTGATCGAGCTGCGCGCCAAAAGCGCCTTCCACACGCGCTCGGAGTTTATGACTCTGACGTACGTAGATGACCAAGCCTACCGCGAGATGCACACGCCGGAGGAGGCGGCCAGCAATGTTGAGACAATAAGAAAAGGGCTCAATCAGATCCTCGCCCATTGCGAGATCATGCCGACCGACGGTGCGGACGATCTGCTGGCACATGACGACCACTTCACCCGGGATCATGTCGCTCAGGTGCTGGATCCGATGATTCTGGCGCGCCAGCACGGCATGGTCCTGATGTCAGAAGACCTGCATCTGCGCCAGTGGGCACTCGGAATCGGGGTGCCATCGGCGACTTGGCTGCAGCCCTTTATCGCCCTGGCTACGGATGCCGGTCTGACGACGCGCACCCAGTATGCCCGCGCGGCGGCCCAGCTTTGCTACCTTCGGCACAGCGTTGTCTGGCTTGAGCCGGAGTCTCTGATCGAGATCCTGCGCCTGAAGGACCGGCCCGCGGAGGCGCTGTTCGACGCAGCCCTTACTCAGCTCTTTCACGACGGTGCGGACCTAGCCTCTCACCACAGAGTGGCGATCCTTTTCTTGGCCAAGGTGGCCGGCGTCGACCAAGGGTTGAACGCTGATCGTGCCGCGCGGGCGATTGGCAAGATGCTGAGCCGGATGACTGAGGGGAGGGACGACTGGCGCTTGATGCTACGGGAAGTTGAGCGCCTGTTATTTATCGCGGCCCAACAGATTAGTTCTGCGGAAGAAGCATGGAGATATCTCCGCAGCTGGGTGGTTGGTCACTTTCTGAATATCGATTTTGATGCGCCGGAACCGGAGGTCGAAACCGGATCGCTACATCCCGCTCACCAACGAAGTCCGAGGCGGACGCATCCGAAACTTGACGGCTGACTCTCGCTTCCCAGCCAGCTTCGCGCACAAACAAAAAGGGCCGGCTTTCGCCGACCCTTCTGCAACCCCTCAGGCCTCAGCCCGACCGCCTTACGCCGCCGGCTGAACCCCGGCTTCGGAGAGCCATTCGAGGATCTTCTGCTTGGGCATGGCGCCGACCTTCATGGACGACATCTGGCCGTCCTTGAACAGCATCATGGTCGGGATGCCGCGGACGCCGTAGCGCGAGGGGGTGGTCGGGCTGTCTTCGATGTTCAGCTTGGCGATGGTGACCTGGCCGGCCAGGTCGTCGGAGATCTGCTCCAGGGCCGGGGCGATCTGCTTGCAGGGGCCGCACCACTCGGCCCAGAAGTCCACCAGGACCGGGCCTTGCGCCTGCAGCACGTCTTTCTCGAAGGAGTCGTCGGTGACGGTGACGGTGCTCATGGGAAGCTCCTTTTGCGATCCGGCCACAACGCGCGCCGGCCGCCTCTTGATCAGCGATGTAAGGCCCTGAGGGCGGACGATCAACTCCTCGACCGGAGTTCAGCCAGGGCCTGAGCCATCAGGAATTCTGGAACCGCCATCAGCTTCGGACCATCGGTCCACACCAGGGCGGCTTCGATGGCCCGGCCGGGGAAGACCTCGGCCAGCACCGCGGCATAGACCGCCATCTGGCGGATATAGGCCGGATCGGCGTCCTCGATGGCGGCGGGCGAGGGGCGGTTGGTCTTGAAGTCGGCCACCAGCACGCGGTCGGGGCGCACCACCAGGCGGTCGATGCGGCCGGAGATCTGCAAGGCTTTCGGCAGGGCCGCGGCGGTCCCGGCGATGGCCACCTCGGCCCGGCCGTCGGCGGCGAAGACCTCGGCGAACTGGGGATCGGCCAGGACGGCCAGCGCCGCGCCGGCCATCTCGGCCCGCTGGTCCTCGGTCAGGTCCGGCTCGCGGGCGAGGATCGCGGCGGCCGCGGCGTCGCGCTCGGCCAGGGGCAGGTCGGGCAGGATCTGCAACAGCCGGTGGATCAGCTCGCCCCGGCGGAAGCGGCCAAGCCCCCCGACCCGGGCCAGGGGCGAGGGCGCCAGGATCTCCTCGGCCTCGCCCAGGTCCGAGGGCGAGGCGAAGCGGGCCAGGGGATCGACGGCGGCGTCGGCCCGCGCCCAGGCCGGCAGGGGGGCGGTGGTCGGGGCGTCGGCTTCGCCCCGGCCCAGCACCTGCGGGTCCTCGCCGAACCGCCGCGCCTCCACCTGGCCGCAGGCGGCGGGGCGCAGGTGGGGACCGACCATCTCGTGGGCGAAGCCGGCCTGGATGGCGGCCCACCAGCCTTTCAGGTTCTCTTCCTTGGTCTTGGCGGCGATCCGGCCGCAGATCACCAGCCGGTCGCGGGCCCGGGTGAGCGCCACATAGAGCAGGCGATAGGCCTCCTCCTCGTCCTTGCGGGCGCGCAGCTCCCGCGCCGCGGCCGAGGCCGCGCAGTCCTGGGCCTTGGACGGACACCAGAGGAAGCCGCCGTCTTCGGTCTCCAGCAGCGGGGAGCCGCGGCCCAGGCCCGACAGGGTGGTCTCGGGCAGGAAGACGATGGGCGCCTCCAGCCCCTTGGCGCCGTGGGCGGTCATGACGCGGACCTCGTTGCGGGCCGCCTCCATCTCGCGCTTGACGGTGATGTTGAGGCCGGCCAGCGCGTCGGCCAGGCCCTCAAGATCACACACGCCGCGCTGTTCGGCGGCCTGGGCCTGGGCCAGGAACTCGTCCAGGGCGTCCTCGGCCTCGGTCCCCAGCCTGCGCACGATCCGCTGGCGCATGGAGGCGCCGGCCTCGTCCCGCAGGGTGAGCAGCCGGCCATAGAATTCGAACGGCCGCCGCGTCCGCGCCTCGTCCTGGGCGGCGTTCAGGAAGGCGAGCGCGTGGCCCCAGTCGGGGCGTTCGGCGGCGCGGGCCTGCAGGGCGCTCCACAGGTCGCCGGGCTTGCGGGGCTTGGCGAGCGCGTAGAGGGCCTCGTCGTCCAGGCCGCAGAAGGGGCTCTTGAGCAGGGCCGCCAGGTTCAGCTCGTCCTGCGGGAAGAGCACGAACCGGGCCACGGCCAGCAGGTCATCGAAGATGATGTGTTCCGACAGCGCCAGCCGGTCGGCGCCGGCCACCGGCACGCCCCGGCGTTTCAGCGCCCGCAGGATGTCCTCGAACAGCGCCTTGCGCCGCCGCACCAGGATCAGGACGTCGCCATAGCGGGCCGGCCGCCAGGCGCCGCGGGTCCCGTCGGGTCCGTCCAGATCCTTGTCGAACACCCCATCGCCCCGGGCCACCAGGTCTTCGATCTCGCAGGCGATGTTTTCGGCCAGGCGGCGGTTGGCGCTGGCCGGGCCTTCCACGTCCAGCGGCGCGTCCCAGGCCTCGCGCTCCTCGCCCTCGGGCTCGCGCTCCAGGGGCCAGAGATCGACGCAGCCCCGGTGGTGGCGACGCATGGGGATGTGGCGCACGGCGTCCTCGCCCCGGGCCGGCGGCACGCCCCCTTGGGTTTCAGGCGCGGAGAAGACCGCATCGACGAAGCTCAGCACATCGACCGTGGAGCGCCAGGAGGCGGCCAGCGGCACGCTTTGCGCCCGCGCGCCCGCGTCCCGGATGCGGGCCAGATAGGTCTCGGTCTCCAGGCGCAGGCGCTCGGGCGCGGCGCCCTGGAAGGAGTAGATCGACTGTTTCTCGTCGCCGACCACGAACAGGCTGCGCAGGGCCTGACGCTCGCGGCCTTCGCCGGCGAAGAACTCGGCGGTCAGCGCGCTGAGGATCTCCCACTGTTCCGGGGCGGTGTCCTGGGCCTCGTCCAGCAGGATGTGGTCGATCCCGCCGTCCAGCTTGTAGAGCACCCAGGCGGCCATGGGCCGCTCGGCCACCAGGGCTCGGGTCTTCTCGATCAGGTCGCCGAAGTCGAGCGCCCCGGCGGCGGCCTTCTCCTGGCCGTAAGCCGTCAGATAGGCCTGGGCCAGGACCAGCACATAGGCGCTGTCCCAGGCGATGTTGGCGGCCCGCACCTGGTCCCGCGCCGTGGCCAGGCGGTCCTGCTCGTCCAGCAGGGCCTGGCGCAGGGGCTCGGCTGAGGCCAGGGCCTTGGTCTTGGCCACCCAGGTCGCCGGCGTGCCCTCGCCCCCTTGGGTGAACAGGGCCTTGAGCGCATCGGAAAGCGTGGCGTGCGGGTCGGCGGCCACGGCCGAGAGCGTCTGGGAACAGGATTGGTCGGTCTTGCCGCCCAGGGCCAGGACCTCGGCCGCCTCCCGCCAGAGCGCCCGGTCGAGCTCGGCCATGGCGGCCGCCGCCACGGCCTCCGGATCGGCCTCACCGTCGAAGCCGCAGGCGTCCCAGATCCAGGCGAGCGCGCCCTCCAGCCCGCCCTGGCGATGCACAAAGGCGTCCAGCGCCCCGCGGCGGGCCTCGAAGGTGGCGAACATCTGCTCGAAGGCGCGGAAATCCAGGCTCACCGACAACCGCGCATAGGCCTGGGCCACCGCGCCGGTCCCGGTCAGCGCATGGCGGGCCACGTCCTGGCGGGCGGCCCGGGCGATCAGGGCCGCTGCCGGATCGTCCATCACCCGGAAGCCCGGCGAGATGCCCGCCTCCAGGGGGAAGCGGCGCAGCAGCTTCTCGCAGAAGGCGTGGATGGTCTGGATCTTCAGGCCGCCCGGCGTCTCCAGGGCCTGGGCGAACAGGGCCCGCGCGGCCGACAGGCGGGCGGCGTCATAGGAGTCGGGCCTGCGGCCCTCCAGCTTGGCGAGCGCTGCGCGAAGGGCTGTGTCATCGCACACCGACCACTGGCCCAGCAGGTCGAACAGGCGCCGCTGCATCTCAGCGGCGGCGGCCTTGGTGTAGGTGACACACAGGATGGCGGCGGGCGCGGCGCCGGCCAGCAGCAGGCGGGCCACCCGGTCGATCAGGGTCTTGGTCTTGCCCGAGCCCGCATTGGCGGTGACGAAGGCCGACAGGTCCGGATCAGCCGCCGTGCGCTGGGGATCGATGTCGGTGAGGGTGCTCATGTGTCGCCCTCGCCGTCTTCGCCGCTGGTGGACCATTCGAACACCCGGGCCAGGTGGGCGTAGTCGCCGGCATAGTCGTGGACGAACTGCGGGGCGGTCCGCGACAGATAGGCCCGCTCGGGATCGTCGAACTGGACCAGCAGGCTCAGGGCGCCGGCCAGGGCCTGCTCGGCGGCGTCATGGCTCTCATCGCCGGCCGCCCCGCGGATCTCCACCTTGCCGGCGGGCCTGCGGCCGGTGACCTGCAGATAGACGAGGTCGCCGGGGGGCCTGGCCGGCACGCCCTCGAACCCGCCCCGGGCGACGATGGCCGCCGTCAGGGTGAGTTGGGGCGAAAAGCCGGTCTCGACCATCTTCTTCGAGGGCGCCTGGCCGGTCTTGTAGTCGAGGATGTGGGCGTAGCCGTCCGGGCCGGTCTCGATCCGGTCGGCCTTGGCGGTCAGGGTGAAGTCGCGCAGGCCCGCGCGGACCGTGATCTGACCGCCCGCCTCCACATGGATGTCACGGCCATCGGCCCGGCGCTCGGCCTCCAGGGCCACCACCCAGGCCGCCGCCTCCTGGGCGAGCGCCTGCTCGCGGGCCAGGGATTCCGGCGGCGCGCCGGCGGCGACCAGGGCCTCCAGATACAGTTGAGCGAACTCCCGGGCCGGCTCCGGCGGCAGGGCCTTCGGATGGCGTTTGGCGAAGATTTCGAAGGCCTCGTGGATGGCCGTGCCCCGGGCGCGGGCCTCCACCGGCTCGTCCGGGCGTTCCAGGCGGTAGAGCTTCAGGATATCCCGGGCCCAGACGGCGTAGGGGTCCCGCGTCAGGGACTCGATCCGGGTGACGGCGAACTGGGTCGGCCGATCGGCGACCGGCGGGGAGGGCGCGGGCCGGCCGATGGGCTCATAGTCCGGGGCTGCGTCCAGGGCCCGCGCCCAGTCCAGCATGTCGGGGCGGCCGGGCAGGGTGAGGTCGGCGCCGCGGGCCAGAGTCTCCAGCCGCCAGAGCCAGCGGGACTTCACCGTCGGCTGGCCCTCCCGACGCTCTGAGTGCAGCAGCACCACATTGGGGGCGCAGGCGGCCTGGGCGAAGTCGTGGGCGGCCAGACCCACCCGCCGCTCCGGCGGCGGCAGGCCCAGCCGCACGCGCATGGGCCGCGACAGGAAGGGATCCAGCGGCGCGCCCTGCGGCCAGACGCCCTCCTCCAGGCCGGCCACCACCAGCCGGTCGGCTCGCACCAGCCGCGCCTCAATGGCGCCCAGGATGCGCAAGCGCGGATGGGTGGCGCCGCCGACCCGCACGGTCTCGTCCCCCATCAGCCGCACCAGCAGGTCGGCGAAGCCCTTGGGCGTCACCGGCGGCAGGGCGCCGGCCTCGGCCATCAGCCCGGCCAGCAGTTGCGACAGGGCCTCGCCGCCGGCCCCGCCCCACAGGCGGCCTGAGGCGCCTGTGCTGTCAGCGGCCAGGGATTCCAAGGCCAGGGCCAGCGCGCGGGCCCGCTCAGCGGCGGGGCTCGCCTCGCTCATGTCGGTCAGGGGGGTGAGCGCCGCGCGCAGGGCGGTGATCAGCCCGGCCGCGCTGGCCCGGCGCGCTTCGTCGGTCAGCTTCTCATTGAGCCGGCGCGTGAGCGCCGCCCAGTCGGCCGGGCGCGGCCCGCGAAGGCCGTGGCGCTCCAGGTCGATCAGGCGGTTCTGCAAGGCCTCGCGCTCTTCGCCCAGACGCACGAGAGGGTGCTTGAGCACCCCCAGCATCAGTACGGGATTGAGCGGTTCGGCCGCCAGCCGGGCCACCAGGCCCGCCAGCACGCCGGCCGGACAGGCCATCAGGGGCGCCCCCACCGAGGAGTCCGGGATCACCCCCCAGCGAGCGAGCTTCAGGGATACGCGCCTCGCCAGGTTCTGGTCGGGCGCCACCAGGGCGCCGGTGGCGCCGGGGATTTCCAGGGTCTCGCGCAGTAGCAGGGCGGCCACCGTGGCGGCTTCCTCCTCGCTGCGGGTGGTGACCACCGACAGGCCGGCCAGGCCCTCGGCGATGGGATCGACCCCTTCTGTGGCGCCCTCGGCCCGCAGGGCGCCGATGACGTTCAGCCAGTCGGCGGTGGCCTGGGCCGGGCGCAGGGCCTCATTGATCACCCGGCGGCGCCAGCGGCCCTGGCTCTGATAGGGGGCCGAGGCTGGCCAGATCTCAACCGCCTCGCGGGTGAGGCCGGCCCGGGCCAGCAGGCGGCTGAGCGCCCCTTGCGGATGCTGTTCGTCCACCTGGTCCCAGGCGGCGCTCGCCAGGCTTTCGTCCAGGCCCGGCAGCACCACGCAGCCCTGCGGCGCCTCGGCGATCACCGCCAGCAGGTCTGCGGTGGCCGGCGCGGTGCCGGTGGAGCCGGCGGCCACCAGCACCCCCTGGGGCGGCCGGACGCTCCATTGTTCGGCCAGCGCGCGCAGCAGGGCGACCCGGCGCTGGCTGGTGTCGACGACGCCGAGCGCCTCAAGCCGCTCGGGCCAGGCGGCGAGCGCGGTCTCCAGGAAGGCGCGGGAGACCTGCCAGTGTTCGGCCAGCTCGGCGTCCACCAGCCCGGCCAGGGCGCCTGAGGCGTCCACCTCCTCGATCTGCAGGCTGTCGAGAAAGCCGCCCAGGGCGTCGGCCAGCTCCAGGGCGGCCGAGGCGTCCAGATCGCGGGCCAGCAGGTGTTCGTGGGCCTTGACCAGTCGGGTCAGCTCCAGCCGCCGCCGCAGGGGATCGATGGCCGCGGGCAGGCGTGCGGCCAGATCGCCGGGCTCGAACGGCGGCTCGCCGGCGTCGAGATCACCCAGGGGCCTGATCTGCGGCGGCAGCAGGGCCAGTCCGCCGCCGGCCGCGAGGAAGGCGTCGGCCAGCGCGCGGGCCCCGCGGCGGGTGGGGGTGAGCACGGTGGCCTGGGACAGGGCCTCGGGCCCCAGCGGCGCCAGGGCCTCATAGAGGCCCCGGGCGAGGTCGTGAACGAAGGGCCGGTGGGCCGGGATGTTGAACCAGCGGGGCCTGGGCCCGTCGAACAGCGGCGGCCGGCTCACGTCGCCAGCTTGGCTTCGGCGGCCTCCCGGGCGGCCGGGTCGCCGACATGCATCCAGAAGGCGTCCATCACCGCCCCGTGCAGGCGGCCCTGTTCGGCCAGGCGTCGCCAGATCGGCACGATGGAGAAGGCGTCCTCGC
Source organism: Caulobacteraceae bacterium UBA3198 (assembly GCA_002363865.1). Lineage (GTDB taxonomy): Bacteria > Pseudomonadota > Alphaproteobacteria > Caulobacterales > Caulobacteraceae > Phenylobacterium. Next base: position 66,276 of record DEWY01000004.1, on the reverse strand, counting down.
GCACCCCGTCCAGGATCTGCGGCTTGATGATCTGGAAGCCGACATTGGCGAAGGGGGTCGGCGGCTCCGGCTCGGCTGAGTGGGTCAGCCGGCCAGCCTCATCGCGGAAGAAGCCCTGCGGGCCTTCGAAGCCCAGCCCCTGGCCGCGGGGCACCAGCAGCAGCAGGACGTCCATGATTTCCGGGTCCCAGGCCTGCGCCAGGGTCTGCAGCGGCGGGGTCTCTCCCCCGGTCCAGAGGGAGTCGATATTGGCCACCAGGATGGGGTCGTCCCCCAGCAGGCGCCGGGCATGGGCGATGCCGCCCCCGGAATCCAGCAGGGCGGCGCGCTCGTCGCTGATCTTGATGCGGATGTCGTCCCGGCGCGCCAGGTGGGCGACCATCTGGTCGGCGAAGTGGTGGACATTGACCACGGCGGTCTCGACCCCGGCTTCCACCAGGCGATCGAGCACGTGATCCACCAGGGCCCGGCCGGCCACTTCCACCAGGGGCTTGGGCCGGTGGTCGGTGAGCGGGCGCAGGCGCGTGCCCAGGCCCGCCGCCATCACCATGGCCGTATGGGGGAAGCCGCCCGCGGTCACCGGCGCGCCTCCCGGGGCACGTGGACGTCGAACCAGGCCTTGATCGGCGCCAGTTCAGGATCGGCCAGGCAGCGTTCGAGATAGCGCCAGGTGCGAGGCATGAAGGCCTCGTAGCGCGGCTTGCCGAAGCCCGCCACCTGCCGGGCGAAGATGAACAGGATGCGGGCCGAGTTCAGGGCGCCGAGCGCATGGAAGTCGGCGCGGAAGGCCTGCGCGTCGATATCGCTGCGGATTTCCAGGTAGCGGGCCAGCGCCGCGGCCTCCCGCGCGGGCGAGACATCGCGACGCCCGTCGTGCAGCAGCATGGAGAAGTCCCAGGCCGGATGGGCCAGCACCGCGTCCTGGAAATCCAGCAGGCCCACCCGGGCCACGCCCTTGCGGTCCGGCAGCCAGATCAGGTTTTCCGCGTGATAGTCCCGGTGGCAGAAGACGCTGGCCGCCGCCTCGGCCCGGGCGCGGATCGGCGCCCACAGGGCCTCCCACTCAGTCTCGGCGTCGGGAGAGAAGGGCGCGATCCCGGAAAACTTCGGCCACCATTCCAGGAACATGTCGCCGCCCGTGCGCAGGGCCAGGTCGTCATAGGTCAGGAAGGGCCAGGCGGCGCCTTGCGCCTCCAGCACCGGCGGCGGCGTGGCCTCATGCAGCCGCGCCAGCACCTCGACGGCGGCCTCATAGAGGGGAGCCTCGTCGGTCCCAGTCTCGATCAGCCGGGCATAGAGGTCGTCGCCCAGGTCCTCCAGCACCGCCAGGCCCTCGCCCGCCTCATGGGCGATGATTTCGGGCGCCGAGAGGCCCTGGCTCCGCAGCCAGCCGGCGGTGGCCACGAAGGCGTCCACCCGGCCGGCCGCCAGCCTGGCCATCGCGTTGTAGCCGGCCAGCCGCCGGTCATCGGGACTGGCGTCCGGCGGGCAGGGGGCGGTCTCCACCGGCGGCTGGTCCATGAAGATCAGGCTCGCCTGGCCCGGACGCGACAGCCGCTCATAGCGCCGCGTCGAGGCGTCGCCGGCCAGCGGGATCCGCTGGGCGTCGGCCAGGCCGTGACGGCGCAGGAAGTCGGCCTTCAGGCCTTCACGGTCAGAACTCAATCGTACGTCCTTCCCAGGCGCCATGGGGTGACAGCCGCGCCCGGCGCGCCGCCCCGTCCAACTCAATCTCTATATCCAGGCGATGGGGGGGAAGGCGACCCTCCAGGCGCTGGGGCCATTCGATGATCACAGCCCCGTCCTCCAGGGCCTCGTCCAGGCCGATCTCATAGGCCTCATCGGGGCTGGTCAGCCGGTAGAGGTCGAAGTGCGCCAGCGCCAGGCCGTCCCCCTCATAAAACTGCACCAGCGTGAAGGTCGGGCTGGGCACGTCCTCGTCCGCCGTCGTGCGCGCCCGGATCAGGGCCCGGGCCAGGGTGGACTTGCCGGCGCCCAGGGGACCGGTGAGGCAGATGGCCTCGCCTGGGCCGATCACGCGAGCCAGGGCTGCGCCCAGGCGTGCCGTGGCCGCCTCATCCTCCAGGCGCAGATCGCCCCCGAGCTCGAACCTCATGCGAAGGGCCGGTCCGGATCGGCGGGCAGGATGCGCTCCACATAGGCCTTCAGGGCTTTGGTGGCCGCCAGGGGATCGCCCGCCAGGTCTTCCGGCGCCACCGTGGGGCCGAGCGTCAGGCCGTACTGGCCGCCCCGCTTGTTCAGCAGCTCGTGGAACAGGGTGATGTCCCGAAGCTCGGCTGAGACCCGGTTGAACAGGTGGAACAGGGTCGACCAGGGGCCGGTCACATGCAGGGGCACCACCGGCGCCTCGTACTTGCGGGCGATGGAGACGGCGCTGCTCATCCAGGGCGGATCGGCCAGCAGCCCGTCGGGCTGGCGCCGGGCCAGTCGTCCGGAGGGGAAGATGACCAGGGCGCGTTCGGCCTCCATGGCCTCGCGGGTCCGCTGCAGGGTCAGGCGGGTGCGCTCGCGGGTGCGCTTCTCCTCCACCCATTCCACCGGGATCAGGACGTCGGCAAAGCCGGGCGCCACCCGATGGGCGTCGGAATTGGCGTAGAAACACAGGTCCGGCCGCCGGGCCTTGAAGGCGTCATAGACCGCCACCCCGTCGGCGATGCCGGTGGGATGGTTGGCGATGACCACCACCCGTCCCTGTTTGGGCAGGCGCTCCAGGCCGCTCACGGTCAGCCGCACGTCCAGCAGCCCCGAGACCCGCTCCAGGGCTTCGCGGCCTGGCAGGGGGGCGATGGCGTCGGCCATCCGCCGGGCCTTGCCATAGTCCAGCAGCCCATAAAGGGCCGGGCGTAGCAGGGGCCAGGTGGGGTGGCGGCTCAGGGCCGGGGCGCGCTCGGCGATGAGCACGTCCACAATGTGGTCGTGACGCCGCCGGGCGGAACGCAGGATATCGGTGGACGACGCGACGCTCATGGCCGTCCAGAATGCGCCTGAGCCTGCAATTTGGGCAAGCGCTAGGCGCAGACGCAGGCTGGGCCTAAGCTTCCGCCCATGCGTGAGATCAGCCACTTCATCGCCGGCCGCGGCGTCGCCGGAACCTCAGGCCGCCACTCGGAGGTCTTTGACCCCAATCTCGGCGAGGTCCAGGCCCGGGTCGCCCTGGCCTCGGCGGCCGAGCTCGACGGCGCTGTCCAGGCCGCCCTGGCCGCCCAGCCGGCCTGGGCCGCGGTCAATCCCCAGCGCCGGGCGCGGGTGATGTTCGCCTTCAAGCGTCTGGTGGAGGCGCGGATGGACGAGCTGGCCGCTCTCCTGTCGTCTGAGCACGGCAAGGTGATTGCTGACTCGCGAGGCGACATTCAGCGGGGACTGGAGGTGATCGAGTTCGCCTGTGGCATCCCTCATGCGCTCAAGGGCGAATACACCGAGGGCGCCGGCCCTGGCATCGACGTCTATTCCATGCGCCAGCCCCTTGGGGTGGCCGCGGGGATCACGCCGTTCAACTTCCCCGCCATGATCCCGATGTGGATGTTCGGCGTGGCCGTGGCGGTGGGCAACGCCTTCATCCTCAAGCCGTCGGAAAAAGACCCCAGCGTGCCGGTCCGGCTCGCCGAACTGTTCATGGAGGCCGGCGCCGAGGCCGGTGTCGATGTGGCGGGTGTGCTGAACGTGGTCCACGGGGACAAGGTCTGCGTCGACGCCATCCTGACCCACCCGGACATCGCCGCGGTCAGCTTCGTCGGCTCTTCGGACATCGCCCAGTATGTCTATGCGACCGGCGCGGCCCACGGGAAACGGGTGCAGGCCATGGGCGGGGCCAAGAACCACGGCATTCTGCTGCCCGACGCCGACCTGGAGGCTGCGGCCAACGACATCCTCGGCGCCGCCTTTGGCTCAGCCGGAGAGCGCTGCATGGCCCTGCCGGTTGCTGTTCCTGTGGGCGCGCGCACCGCCGAGGCCTTCCGTGAGCTGATGGTCGCCAAGATCGAGACGCTCAAGATCGGCGTCTCCTCCGACCCGGCCGCCCAGTATGGCCCGGTGGTCAGCGCCGCCCACCGCCAGAGGATCAGCGACTACATCCAGATGGGGGTCGATGAGGGCGCCGAACTGGTGGCCGATGGCCGCGGCTTCTCCCTGCAGGGTCATGAGAAGGGCTTCTTCATCGGCCCCACCCTGTTCGACCATGTGAAGCCGGCCATGAAATCCTACCAGGACGAGATCTTCGGTCCTGTCCTGCAGATCGCCCGGGCCGAGACCTTCGACGAGGCGCTCGCCCTGCCCTCGCAGCACGCCTACGGCAATGGGGTGGCCATCTTCACCCGAAACGGCCGGGCCGCCCGGGAGTTCGCCTCGCGGGTCAATGTCGGCATGGTCGGGATCAATGTGCCCATCCCCGTGCCGGTGGCCTATCACAGCTTCGGCGGATGGAAGCGCAGCGCGTTTGGCGACGCCAACCAGCACGGCATGGAGGGGGTTCGCTTCTACACCAAGGTCAAGACGGTCACCGCCCGCTGGCCCGAGGGCGAGGGAAGCGATCAGGCCTTCGTCATCCCCACGATGAAATAGACGCCCGAAATCGACACGATCTGGCCCCTAAAGGCCATGAATTTAGGAGCAAACGCGCATGAAGAACTTCCGCCTCTGGGCGATCCTCGCCCTTGTCCTGGTGGTGGCCGGCGCGGGCGCCTTCGCCTATTGGAACTTCGAACTTCGCTGGAGGCCCGCCACCGTGACCAAGAACCAGGCTGAGATCGCCCGCCTGCTGGAGGGCGCGGGATGGGTGTCGCCCGGCATTGAGGGCCGGGCCATCTACATGGTCTCGTTCCGCAGCTGCCCCGACTGCCTGCGCTTCAAGGCCGAGCAGTTTCCCGACCTGCACGCCGCCGGGATCGACACCCGAGTGATTGAGGTCGCCCGGCGGGAGGTCAACGGGCTGGAACGCTCCACTCCGGCTGAGCGGGCCACCGTGGCCGAGCTGTGGCTCAACCGCGATTGGGGCCTGTTCGAGCGCTGGGTCAGCGTTCCGGTCTCGGCGTGGGACGCGCCGGGCATTCCGCCGGCCGACGGCGATACCGCGCGCACCGCGGTGGTGGAGGCCGGCCGCGACATGGTCGATGAGCTGATCCCGCTGCTGAAGGACAACGGCGTCGACTTCGCCTACCCGCTGCTGGTCTGGTGGGACCAGGAGGGCCAGATGAAGGCCTGCGCCTGCGAGCGGCGGGAAACCTACCGCTTCCTGCGCGAGAATCTCGGCCTGCCGCCCAAGAGCGACACGCCGCTGGTGCCGGCGGGCGAAGAGGACGGGGCGATCGCCCCGCCTCCGGAGACGGCTGACGAGCCAGCGTCCATCTGAGGGTGTCTGCTGGCTAAAGCTGCCTACTGGCCGCCGGAATTGATCTCCTTGGCGCGGGCCTGGGTCTTCGGACCCTGGCTCTTGCCCGGCTCGCGATCGCCGCGGCTGGTGGAGTGCACCGCCGCGCCGCCGGTGTCCTGACCCCACTCGGCCTGAGGATTGTCATCCTGGTCGATGTCGTGGATGTCGACATTGGCCGGCGTGCCGGCGCCCAGGTCGCCGCCGGTGTCGCCCATGCCCGCCCCATTGCGGGGCTCAAGCCGGGTCCCATCCAGGCGCGAGACCGCCGGCTTGGGCTCGACCCGGTCGTCCTGCTGCTTCTGCTGCTGCTGGGGCTGCGCCCGGGGGGCGTCAGCATCGCGGTCGGGGTCGCGCTGCTGATCCATTTCCCGCTGGCCTACGCCGCCGCCTTGCTGGCGGGTGCGGTTGGACTGGGTGGTGTCGGGATCAAAGCTGCGGGGTTCGTCGGCCATGGCCGTTCTCCTCCTTGTTGCGGGTCATGCAAGGACAACCAGTCGGCGCCGGGGGCCGTTCCGACGCTCAAGCTCGCGGATCGGGCGTCGGGCTGATTGTGGTGCGCGCCCAGTCGGGCTAGGGGCGGGGCATGACATCCGCCCTTGAAGCCGCCTACCGCGACCGTCTGGAGCGCGGCGAGATCCGACCCGACCCGGCCCAGGCCGCCGCGCTCCCGGCCCTGACCCGGCTGGAGGCCGACCTGGTGGCCAGCGAACCCGGCGGCCTGCTAGGCCGCTTCCGCAAGCCCGAGAGCCAGTTGGGGGTCTATCTCTGGGGGCCGGTGGGACGGGGCAAGTCCATGCTGATGGACCTGTTCTATGAGACTGCGCCGGTGGCGAAAAAACGCCGGGTCCACTTCCACGTCTTCATGGGCGAGGTCCACCGGCTGATCGACGCCTGGCGCAAGGGCGACGCCGCCGCCCGCAAGGCGAGGTTTGGTCAGCATCGGGGCGACGATCCCATCCCGCCGGTGGCCGATGTGGTGGCCGACGAGGCGCGGCTGCTCTGCTTCGACGAGTTCCAGGTCACCGACATCGCCGACGCCATGATCCTCGGCCGGCTGTTCACCGCCCTGTTCGACCGGGGCGTGACCCTGGTGGCCACCTCCAACCGCGTGCCGGAGGCCCTCTACAAGAACGGCATCAACCGCCAGCTCTTCCTGCCCTTCATCGATCTGCTGAGCGCTCGGACCGAGGTGATCTCGGTGGCCGGCGAGCACGACTATCGCCTCGACCGGTTGCGGGCGGCCGGCGTCTGGTTCTCGCCGATCGATCCCGACAATGTGCGGACCTACGACGCCCTCTGGTGCGAGATGCTCGACGGTGATGAGGAGCTCGGGGAAACCCTCGAGGTGCTGGGCCGCAAGATCCACTTGCCGCACGCCACCGGCGGCCTGCTGCGGGCGAGCTTCGCCAGCCTGTGCGGCGTGGCGCTGGGCCCCAACGACTATCTGGCCCTGGCCGAACGCTTCCATACGGTCTTCCTCGAGCGCGTGCCGCGTCTGACGCCGGCCCGTCGGGAGGAGGCGCGTCGCTTCGTCACCCTGATCGATGCGCTCTACGAGGCCCGCGCCAAGCTGATCGTCCTGGCCGAGGCCGAGCCCGCCAAACTCTATCCGGAAGGCGACGGGGCCTTCGAGTTCGAACGCACCGCCTCACGCCTGCAGGAAATGCGCTCAGCCGACTGGCTGACGGAACGGGGCTAACCTCCACGGCCGCTGCGCTGCCCTCCGTCCGTCGCCCTCGGGCTTGACCCGAGGGCCCATGAACACCGTGTCTGGCTCTGTGTGCATGGATGGTCGGATCAAGTCCGACCATGACGGCATATGGGTGGCTTGAGCCGGCTCAGGCCCGCAGGCTCTCGACCAGCTGGCGGGCGATGGGGCGCAGCTCATCCAGGCTGCGGACGCAGATCTTCAGCTCGCGGACCGCCCAGTCGTCGGTGAGGGCCACGATGGCCAGGTTCATGGTGCAGACCGCCCGCGCCGCCGTGGTCTCCGGCACCACGCCCACGCCGACGCCGCACTCCACCAGCCGGCAGACCGCATCGAAGCTGCGCAGCTGCACCCGCAGCCGCAGGCGTCGCCCCTCGCGCCCGGCCCGGGCGGCGAGGAAGCGCTGCAGGGAGCTGGCCCGGTCCAGCCCCACCAGGTCGTAGTCCAGCACCTGGGCGAAGGCCGCGCTGATATTCTGGGCCAGCGGATGATCGAGGGCCGTCACCACCACGAACCGGTCTGTGCGAAAGGCGAAGGTCTCCAGGGCGCCCACATCTACGGTTCCGGCGACGATGCCCACATCGGCGGCCCCCTCGGCCACCAGGCCGACGATCTCGTCGGACAGGCGCTCCTCCAGATCGACGCTCACCTGCGGATGGTCGGCCAGGAAGGAGGACAGGGCCTCGGGCAGGAATTCGGTCAGGGCGTTGGTGTTGGCCAGGACCCGGACCTCGGCCGCGCCGCTCTCGGCCATAACGCCGAGCTCGTCCTGCATCCGGGCGCTCTGCTCCAGCAGGGCGCGGGCGTGCTTGAGCAACAGGACGCCGGCCGGGGTCGGCGTCACCCCCTGGCGCGAACGGGTCAGCAGGGAGGCCCCCAGGGACTGCTCCATGGCGCGAATCCGGGTGGAGGCGGCCGCTAGGGCCAGGGCCGCGCGCTCGGCGCCGCGGGTGATCGAGCCGGCCTCGACCACGTCGCAGAACAGCCGCAGATCGATCAGGTCGAACCTCATCCTTCGCCTCCCGCGAAGGAAGCCTACAGCAAAGACGCATTGCCCGGGAGTTGGAAACCGCAGATGTTCGCCGATCTGCGAAGGGCGGCGGGTGTGTCTCCGTGTGGGGCCTTCGTTGACACCCCCAGATGGCGGCTTAAAAGCGGCCAGGCATTCGCAGGGCAACAGGGAGCGGCTGTAGAACCGATGTCGGACGTCTCGAAGACCATCCGGGCCAGGCCCATCTCGCCGCACGTTCAGGTGTGGCGCTGGCACCTGACCGCGATCACCTCGATCATGCACCGGATCACAGGCGTGGCCCTCTATGTGGGAACCCTGATCCTGGCCGGCTGGACCATCGCGCTCGCCTTCGGGCCGGAGTCCTACGCGGCCTATATGGGCCTGCTGGGTTCGCCGCTGGGCAAGCTCGTCCTGTTCGGCCTCAGCCTTGCGGTCTTCTTCCACCTGGCCAAGGGCGTCCAGCATCTGATCTGGGACACCGGCCTGGCGCTGAAGGTGCCGACCGCCAACGCCGGCGCCGTGGCGACGGTCGCCTTCGCCCTGGTGGCCACGGTGGTGGTCTGGATCATCGCCGCCATGACGGGAGCGCTCTGAGCATGACTGATTTCCGCACCCCCCGTTCTCGGGCCCAGGGCCTAGGCGCCGCCGGCCATGGGGTCGGCCACTGGATTTCCGAGCGGGTCTCTTCGGTCGCCCTGATCCCGCTGGTGCTGTGGGGCGTCTTCGCCATCCTGCGCCTGGCCCGCAGCGACTATGAGATGGCCGTGGCCTGGCTCGCCTCGCCGGTGAACGCCGTGCTGCTGGCCCTGCTGACGGTGGTCAGCTTCATGCACATGCATTCGGGCATGCGGGTGGTGGTGGAGGACTATATCCATCGTCGGATCACCAAGGCCGGCCTGCTGCTGCTGAACCTCTTCGTCTGCGCGCTGTTCGGCGCGCTCGCCCTCTTCTCCATCCTGAAGGTCGCCCTCTCGGGCGGAGCTTACTGAGCATGGCCGCTTACGAATTCATCGACCACAAGTTCGACGTCGTCGTCGTCGGCGCCGGGGGCTCGGGCCTCCGCGCGGCCCTGGGCTGCGCTCAGGCCGGCCTTCGCACCGCGTGCGTCTCCAAGGTCTTCCCGACCCGCTCGCACACCGTGGCCGCCCAGGGCGGCATCTCGGCGAGCCTCGGCAATATGAGCCAGGATGACTGGCGCTGGCACATGTACGACACCGTCAAGGGGTCGGACTGGCTGGGCGACCAGGACGCCATCGAATATCTCTGCCGCAACGCGCCGGCCGCTGTCTATGAGCTCGAGCACTGGGGCGTGCCCTTCTCCCGCACCGAGGACGGCAAGATCTATCAGCGCGCCTTCGGCGGCATGACCAGCAACTATGGCGAGGCCCCGATCCAGCGGACCTGCGCTGCGGCCGACCGCACCGGCCACGCCATGCTGCACACCATGTATGGCCAGTCCCTGGCCAACAACACCGAGTTCTTCATCGAGTATTTCGCCCTCGACCTGATCATGGAAGATGGCGTCTGCCGGGGCGTCACCGCCTGGAAGCTGGACGACGGCACCCTGCACCGGTTCCAGGCCCAGATGGTCATCCTGGCCACCGGCGGCTACGGCCGAGCCTACTTCTCCTGCACCAGCGCCCACACCTGCACCGGCGACGGCAACGCCATGGTCCTGCGGGCCGGCCTGCCCCTGCAGGATATGGAGTTCGTGCAGTTCCACCCCACCGGCATCTATGGCGCCGGCTGCCTGATCACCGAAGGCGCCCGGGGCGAGGGCGGCTATCTGACCAATTCCGAGGGCGAGCGGTTCATGGAGCGCTATGCGCCCTCCGTGAAGGACCTGGCGCCGCGGGACATGGTCAGCCGGGCCATGACCATCGAGATCCGCGAAGGCCGCGGCGTGGGGCCTGGCAAGGACCACATCTTCCTGCACCTGGACCACCTGGATCCCAAGGTGCTGCACCAGCGCCTGCCGGGCATTTCCGAAAGCGCCCGGGTCTTTTCCGGCGTGGACGTGACCAAGGCGCCGATCCCGGTGCTGCCCACCGTCCACTACAATATGGGCGGCATCCCGACGAACTTCTATTCCGAGGTGGTCACCCGTGACGGCGACAACCCCGACAGCGTCATCCCCGGCCTGATGGCCGTGGGCGAGGCGGCCTGCGTCTCGGTGCATGGCGCCAACCGCCTCGGCTCCAACTCGCTGATCGACCTGGTGGTGTTCGGCCGCTCGGCCGCCCTGCGCGCCGCCGACATCCTGACGCCGGGCGCCAAGCAACCCGACCTGAAGCCGGCCCAGACCGAGGGACACCTCGCCCGCTTCGACCGCCTGCGCAACGCCAAGGGCGCCACGCCCACCGCCCAGCTGCGCCTGGACATGCAGAAGGCCATGCAGGAGGACGCCGCGGTGTTCCGCACCGGTGAAAGCCTGGCGTCGGGCGTCGCGCGTCTGGACAAGATCCACGGCCAGCGTGGCGACATCCAGGTCACCGACCGCGGCATGATCTGGAACACCGACCTGATCGAGACCCTGGAGTTCGACAACCTGATCGGCCAGGCGGCCGTGACGGTGAACGGGGCGCTGAACCGCACCGAGAGCCGCGGGGCGCATGCCCGGGAGGACTATCCCGACCGCGACGACGAGAACTGGATGAAGCACACGCTCACCTGGTTCGACGACGCCACGGGTAAGGTGAAGCTGGACGACCGTCCGGTGCACTCCTTCACGCTCAGCAACGACATCGCCTACATCCCGCCGAAAGCGCGGGTCTACTAGGGGCGGGTCTGTGACCTCCCTCGTCGCTCATTCCCGGCCTCGGATCGAACGCGCGCCCCGCGCGGGGTCCGGGGTCTTCGCCTAAGGAAAGCCTCCGATGGTCGAACTCGCCCTGCCGAAGAATTCCCGCGTCCAGAAGGGCCAGCATCACCCGGCCCCGGCCGGCGCCAAGAAGGTCAAGACCTTCAAGGTCTATCGCTATGATCCCGAGGGGACCGAAAACCCCCGCTGGGACACCTATGACGTGGATGTCGAGGCCTGCGGACCCATGGTCCTGGACGCCCTCATCTACATCAAGAATACCATGGACCCGACGCTGGCCTTCCGGCGCTCGTGCCGCGAGGGGGTTTGCGGTTCCTGCGCCATGAACATCGGCGGCCGCAATACGCTGGCCTGCACCCATGGTTGGGAAGAGGTGCCCGGCCAGACCTGCACCATCAGTCCGCTGCCGCACATGCCGGTGATCAAGGACCTGGTCCCGGACATGACCCTGTTCTACGCCCAGTACGCCTCCATCGAGCCCTGGCTGCACACCAAGACCCCTGAGCCCCAGGGCGAGTGGCTGCAGACCCCGGCCGACCGGGAGAAGCTGGACGGCCTCTATGAGTGCATTCTCTGCGCCTGCTGCTCCACCTCTTGCCCGAGCTACTGGTGGAACGGCGACAAGTATCTGGGTCCGGCCGCCCTGCTGCACGCCTATCGTTGGCTGATCGACAGCCGCGACGAGGCCACCGGCGAGCGCCTTGACGATCTGGAAGACCCGTTCAAGCTCTATCGCTGCCACACGATCATGAATTGCGCCCAGGTCTGCCCCAAGGGCCTGAATCCGGCCAAGGCGATCGCTGAGGTGAAGAAGATGCTGGTCGACCGGGTCGTCTAAAGTCGTCACCCTGCTTTTCCCAAGTTGACGCCGGCGTCATTTTTCTGCATCGGGGAACGGCATGAGTGATCTAAGCGCAAACGTGGTGATCCTGGGGGCGGGGCACGCCGGCGGCACAGCCGCCGCGCTGCTGCGCCAGTATGGGCATGCCGGGCCGATCAGCCTGATCGGCGACGAGCCGCTGGCCCCCTATCAGCGCCCGCCGCTGTCCAAGGCCTGGCTGAAGGGCGAGGCCGACGCCGACTCCCTGGCGCTCAAGCCCCTGGAATTCTACGCCGAGCACCAGATCGACTTCCGACCCAATATCCGGGCGGTAAAGCTGCGCCGGTCCGACAAGGTGGTCGAGCTGTCGGATGGCTCGACCCTCCATTACGACATCCTGATCCTGGCCACCGGCGCCCGGGCCATCAAGCTGCCGGTCCCCGGCGCGGACTTGGCCGGCCTGTTGGAGCTGCGCACCGCCGCCGACGCCGAGGCCCTGAAGGCTGCCGTCGGTCCCGGCAAGCGCCTGGCCGTGGTGGGCGGGGGCTATATCGGCCTCGAGGTCGCCGCGTCGGGTCGCGCGCTCGGCGCTGAGGTGGTGGTGATCGAGCGGGAGTCCCGCCTGCTGGCTCGGGTGGCCTGCGAAGCCCTGTCGAGCTTCTTCCAGGGCGTCCACGAGACCCACGGCGTTCACTTCGAAATGGGCGCCAGCGTCACCGGCTTTGTCGGCGAGAATGGTCATGTCACCGGGGTCACCCTGGCTGACGGGCGTACGATCGCCTGCGACGCGGCCGTGATCGGCGTCGGCGCCACGCCCAATGACGAACTGGCCGCGGAGTCTGGCCTGGAGACCGCCCGCGGCGTGGTGGTCGACCTGGAGGCGCGGACGTCGGATCCCTCCATCTTCGCCATCGGCGACGTCGCCCATCGGCCCATGCCGATCTACGGGCGCATGTTCCGGATGGAGAGCGTGCCCAATGCGCTGGAGCAGGCCAAGCAGGCCGCCAGCGCCATCACCGGGCGGCCCGCCCCTGCGGGCGAAGTGCCATGGCAGTGGTCGGACCAGTATGATCTGAAACTGCAGATCGCCGGCTACGCCTTCGACACCGACGAGGTCCTGCTGCGGGGCGATCCGGCCAGCGGCAAGTTCGCGGTCTTCCATCTCAAGGGAGACCAGATCCAATCCGTGGAGGCGATCAACTCGCCCCCGGAATTCATGATGGGCAAGCAGCTGATCGGGAACCGCAAGTCGGTTTCCAAGGCGAAGCTTTCCGATCTCAGCGTTTCAATGAAAGAGGTCGTCGCCTGAACGCGGCGCGAAAGGGAGTCATGGCCAAGATCACCTATATCGAGCACGACGGGACCGAGCACGTCGTGGACGTGAAGACGGGGCTCACGGTGATGGAAGGCGCGGTGAAGAACAACGTCCCGGGCATCGACGCCGACTGCGGCGGCGCCTGCGCCTGCGCCACCTGCCATGTCTATGTGGACGAGGCCTGGAAAGACAAGACCGGCGAGTCCTCGGCCATGGAGGAGTCGATGCTCGACTTCGCCGAGAACGTCGAGCCCAACAGCCGCCTCTCCTGTCAGATCAAGGTCTCCGACGCCCTGGACGGCCTGATCGTCCGGCTGCCCGAGAGCCAGCACTAAGACTGACGCGCGCGGGCGGCCATCAGGTCCGCCCGCGCCGCTCGGCTTGTCCTCAGAATTCCAGTTCCCGGTGGGTGGCGGCTTCGGCCTGGGCCAGCTCCGGAAGGTGGCAGGTGAAGGTCGCACCGTTCCCCGGCTCGCTTTCCAGGGCCACCCAACCCCCATGCAGTTCGGTCAGGGCCTTGACCAGCGCCAGGCCAAGGCCAGGCCCCCCGCGCTCGCGTCCGACGAAGCGGTCGAAGATGTGCGCCTGGACGTGGAAGGGAATGCCGCGCCCGGTGTCGCTCACCTGCAGCTTGACCTCGCCCAGGGCCCGGCGGGCGGAGATCGAGATGGTCCCCTCCGGTGGGGTCTGGCGGATGGCGTTCTCGATCAGGTGATCCATGATCTGGCCCAGGCGGTGGGCGTCGGCGCGGATCACCCCGATCTCCTCGGCATGATCGACCTTCAGGGTGATCTTGCCCTCCTCGGCGGCCCGGGCCCAGCGGCCGGCGGCGCCGGCGATCAGGTCGGCGACTCGCACATCCTCCAGATCCAGCGCCATCTCCTCGGCGTCGATCTGGGCCATGTCCAGCACGTCGTCGATGGAACGTGCCAGCTGGGTGGCGGCCATGCGCACCGCCGAGGCATGGCCGCGGCCCCGCTCTGACAGGTTCTCGCCAGACCGCTCCAGCAGTTCCGAATAGCCGATGATGGTGGTGAGCGGCGTGCGCAGCTCATAGGAGACATTGCCCACGAAATCCCGTTTCAGCCGCTCGGCGTCGGCCAGCGCGGCTGAGCGGTCGGCGAGCGCGCTCTCCAGCTTGCGGGCGTCGGTGACGTCGGTGAAGGCGATCAGGGTGGCGCCATCGGGCAGGGGGCGCGACTGATAGGCCACGATCCGGGAGTCCGAGGTCTTCACCTCGCCGGAGATCGGCGCCCGGGCGCTGGGGTCGGGGTCGGCCACCCGCCCCTTCAGCTCCCGCCAGAAGTTCAGGTCATGCAGGCGCGGCACGCAGAGCTCGACCACGCCCTCGAAATCACCGGCGAGATCCAGCTGGGTCGGGGTGACGTTCCAGAACCGCTCGAAGGCCTCATTGTGCAGCCGCAGACGGCCGTCGGAGCCGAACACCGCGACGGCGTCGTTCAGCTTGTCGAGGGTGGCCTGCTGCACCTGGATCAGGGCGTTATACTGAGCCTTCAGCTTCAGCTCGTCGGTGATGTCGGAGAAGAGCAGCAGCACCCCGCCCATGGGGTGGGGCTGGCGGACCACCCGCAGGGTGCGGCCGTCGGGCAGGCTCCAGAGGTCATCGGGGCTGGAGCCCAGGGCTTCGTAGCGGTCAAGCTCGGCGGCGCGCCACTTCACATAGTCGGCGGTCTCGGGCAGGCGACGGCGCTGGCGCAGACGGTCAAGCAACTCGCCATGGCCGGGACGCTCCCCCAGCCAGGCCGGCTCCAGGCCCCACAGCTCGGCGAAGGCCGTGTTGTGGAAGATCATCTTCTTGTTGGCGCCGAAGATGGCCACCGCATCGGCGATGTGATTGAGGGTCTCGTCGTGAGCGGCCACGTGACGCTTGAGCGCCTCGCGCATCTCCTCGGTTTCGGTGGCGTCCTCGGCCCAGACGCCGACCCCGCCGCCTTCCAGCGGCCGGGCGGTGATGTGGAAGGCGCGACGGCGACCGCCGAGCGTCAGCCAACGGGTGGTCTCACGCACCTGCGCCAGATTGGCCGCTTCGCTGGCGATCTCGTCGGCGGCCTTGTCGAAGGTGAGACCCTTGGCCGCAGCCTCGTCGAGGCTGGGGGCGTCCACGGCGGCGAGCCAGGCGGCGTTCACCCAGACCGGCGCTCCGTCGGCCGAGGCGATCCAGGCGGGACCCGGTCGGGCGTCCAGCAGGGCGGCGAAGCGCGGGGCGGTGGGCAGGCCCGCGTCCTCGCCGATCACCGCCGACAGGCGCAGCCAGGCGAGCGCCCCGGCCGCGCGGCCTTCCACCGACACGACCCCGGCGGGGCCGCGCACTTCGAAGGCGCAAGCCTCGCCACGCTCGAACAGGGCCCGCAACCTGCGGGCATGGTCGGGGTCGGCGCGCATCAGGGCGTTGACCAGGCCCTGGGCGTCCACCTCCAGCAGATCCAGGGCTGCGGCGCACACCGCCAGGCTCTCTTCGCCCGAGGCCAGGATGGCGCGGCCGTCCTCCACCGCCAGCAGGGCGGAGTCGAAGGCTTCGGCCGAGGACTGGGCGACCTCGGCGCGCATTTCCAGCTCGGCCACGCGGGCCTGCAACCCGATCAGGCGCAGGCGTCCCTGCCGCTGTTGGGCGAGCGCCCAGAGCGTGGCGCAGATGGCCAGGCAGACCGCGCCTGCAGCCGCCGCCAGGATCAGTTCGTCTGCGTTCATCATCACTCCATCGACGGCGCTTGCGCCGATGCGAATCACCCACCCGCCAACATAGGACCCAAACCGGGACGTCGCACGCACGGTGCGTTCCCAGAGGACGCCGATTGAGCGACAATGGGCCGATGAGCGCCATTCTCTATCCGGTTGCAGCCGACGCCGACGCCGCCCTGGCCGCCCCCCTGGGCCGCGCCGCCCGGGAGCGGGAGGCCCGCGGGCTGGCGGGCGGTCAGACCGTCAGCTTCATCACCCGCCCTGTGGGCCCCGACTTCGCCAGCCGCGAGGCGGCCCTGGACGCCTATGCCGGCAAGGTGGAGGACGACCGGCCCGGCCGACTGGTCAGCCTGCCCCCGGAGGATCGTTTCTGCCGTCTGGCCGAGTTGGCGGTCCAGGTGGGCGGGCGTCGCCCGACCCCGCCGCCGGCCCGGCCGGTGCTCAAGGATGGCCGCCGCTGGCCGGCCGCGCCAGCTGCGCCGGTTGCGACGGTGTGGCGCCTGCAGGTGTCCTTCTGGAAGGTGGGGGCCGGCGCTGAAGCCTCCCTGGACGGTCCCCAGGCGCGGAAGGTCCGCCGCGCCGGCGCCGAGGCCGACCGCGACACCCTGAACGCGTTGACCCGCCAACCCCTGCGCGCCCTGCGGCCGCAGCAGCCCCTGGACATCGGTCTGTTCGAGGTGCGTCCCCCTGAGGCGCCGCACACCGTGATCGCCGACGAATGACCGCCCGCTTTTCGGGCCTGGCGCCCAGCCTGGATGACATGGCCGCCCTGGCCGAGGCCGCCTTTGACCGCCTCCCGGCTCAGTTCCGCCAAATGACCGGCCACGTCCTGATCAGGGTCGACGACTTCCCCGACCAGGAAACCCTGGACGCCCTGGAGATCGAGGACCCCTTTGATCTCACGGGCCTCTATCACGGTGTGGATCTCGCCCACCGCTCGGTTCTGGACCCGGAAACCCAGCCTTCGATGGTGCTGCTCTATCGACGGCCCATCCTGGATGAATGGGCCGCCCGGGGCGACGTCACCCTTGAGGAGCTGGTCGGCCACGTGCTGGTCCATGAGATCGGCCACCATTTCGGCCTCTCGGATGACCAGATCGAGGCCATCGAGGCGGCGGCCGACTGAGCCGTCCTCGCCTCGGAGGCGAAAGTGACGCCCCCGTCATCTTCTTGACTGAACGGCGTTCATGTGCATCACTGAGGCCAGATCGAAGGGGCTGCCCGCAAGGTGCGGAGCCAGGGCCACAGAGCCTGCCCCCATCTGCCTGGAGGACGTAGTCATGGCCGCTGACGGCAACATCACCAAGGACATCATTTACGACGCGGTGTCGCCCGACGACTTCGAGTCCATGCTGGAGCTGGACCGCTACAACGCGCGCTCCACGGCCTTCGACAAGATCATCTCGGCCACCCACGATCACTTCTGGGATCCGCTCGACAAGAAGTACATCGACTTCGACGAGCCCTTCGACATGGAAAACCAGATGATCCTGCCGGAGGACATGATCATCTCCATGTCCACCGACTATGTTTCCAATCATCTCAGCGACTGGAAGACTCGCGTCCGGTTCGTGAACCAGTCGGCCCTGCGGTCCTTCTCCTCCATCCTGCATGGCGAGCAGGGTGCGCTGAACCTGTCGGCCAGCCTCTGCCACGTGCTGAAGGATCAGGGCGCTCAGGAATACGCCGCCAACCAGACCCGCGAGGAAGCCCGTCACGTCACGGGCTTCGCCAAGTACATCAAGGCCCGCTGGGGCCGGCCGGTCGAATGCGGCCCGACGCTGAAGACCCTGCTGGTGGACATCATCGGCTCCCCGGAGGTCTATAAGAAGATCATCGGCATGCAGATGCTGGTGGAAGGCCTGGCCATGGGCGCGTTTGCCACCTTCTTCAACAATATCAACGATCCCACCGGCAAGAAGCTGCTGCAGCTGGTGATGACCGACGAGGCCTTCCACCACAAGTTCGGAAAGATCTGGGCCGACCGGACCATCCCGCACCTGAACGCCGAAGAGCACGCCATCATCGAGGACTGGGCGGCCCACTGCTTCCAGACCCTGCTGTTCAACCTGGTCTCCCCCAGCCAGCAGCGCGACCTCTATGAGGAGTTCGGTCTGGATCCGGACAAGGTGATCGCCGAGATGGCCGAAATGGTCACCGACGAGACCCGCCGGGAGAATATGAAGGAGCAGACCAACATCTTCCGGGTGCTGGTGAAGACCCTGCTCAACGCCGGCATCATCACCGACCGGACTCGCGCCTTCTACGCCATCTATGTGGACATGGACGAGCTCAAGGCCGAGGGCGACCGCATGGTCGGCGACGACATCGCCGAAGAGGGGATCAAGTACCTCCAGGAGATCAACTTCAAGGACCGCCACGCCGCGCCGGTGACCATCGCCGCCGAGTAAGGCGCAGGTCCATTCGCACCTGATGATGACGCCCGCCGGCCCCCCCGGCGGGCGTTTTTCTTTGGATCGCTCTCAAAACTGACGCCGGCGTCACGGTTTCCTTTGACGAACAGCGGTCTCGGAGTCAGGCTCTTTTCCTAAGGACAGAGCCGCCCATCCGTGGCGACAGCGGGGCCAACCCGCATGCGGAACCAAGGGCGCCGGCAATCCCACATCATTCCAGGAGGAACGAATGGCCGCCGACGGCAACATCACCAAGGACCTGATCTACGACGCCGTGGCGCCGGACGATTTCGAGTCCATGCTCGACCTGGACCGCTACAACGGCCGGTCCACCGCCTTTGACAAGATCATCTCGGCGACCCACGACCACTTCTGGGACCCGCTGGACAAGAAGTACATCGACTTCGACGAGCCCTGGGACATGGAGAACCAGCCCCTGGTGCCGGAGGAGCTGAACGTCGCCCTGCAGACCAAGTATGTCAGCGATCATCTGAACACCCCGAGCCTGCGGGCCCAGTTCATCAACAAGTCGCTGCTGCGCTCCTTCTCCTCGATCCTGCATGGGGAGCAGGGCGCGCTGAACCTGTCGGCCAGCCTCTGCCATGTGCTGCTGGACCAGGGCGCGCAGGAGTACGCCGCCAACCAGACCCGCGAAGAGGCCCGCCACGTCACGGCCTTCGCGAAATACATCAAGGCCCGCTGGGGCCGGCCGGTGGAATGCACCAAGGTGCTGCAGGACCTGCTGGTCGACATCATCGGCAGCCCAGAGGTCTACAAGAAGATCATCGGCATGCAGATGCTGGTGGAAGGCCTGGCCATGGGCGCCTTCGCCACCTTCTACCAGAAGCTCAACGACCCGCTGGGCCGCAAGCTCATGCAGCTGGTGATGACCGACGAGGCCTTCCACCACAAGTTCGGGAAGATCTGGGCCGACCGCACCATTCCCAAGCTGACCCAGCAGGAACACGAGATCATCGAGGACTGGGCGGCCCACTGCTTCCAGGTGCTGCTGTTCAACCTCGTCTCGCCCAGCGAGCAGCGCGACCTCTATGAGGAGTTCGGCCTCGACCCCGACAAGGTGCTGGAGGAGATCCAGCTGCTGGCCACCGACGAGGCCCGCCGCGAGGACATGAAGGAATCGACCAACATCTTCCGGGTGTTGATCAAGACCCTGCTGAACGCCGGCATCATTACCGACCGCACCAAGGCCTTCTACGGCATGTATGTCGACATGGACGAGCTGAAGTCCGAGGGTGACCGCATGGTCGGCGACGACATCGCCGAGGAGGGCATCGTCTATCTGCAGGCGATCAACTTCAAGGAACGCGCCCTGAAGCCCGTGACCATCGCGGCCGAATAGCCCGACATTTCGTCATCCTGCGACGCCCGCCGGCCCTGTCGGCGGGCGTCCTTGTTCCTGGCGCATTGTTTTTCTAACCTCCCGCCCATGTTGATCGCCCCTTCCCCCCGTCGCCTCGCCCCGGGCCTGGCGCTCGCCGCCGCCCTGGTCGCCGCCGCGCCCATGGCCTCGGCCGCCGCGCCCGAGCCCGCCAGCCGGGTTGAACTGACCAAGATGACCGGCCGCTGGTACGAGGTGGCGCGCACCCCCAACGCCATGCAGAAGGCCTGCGAGGCGGCCACCGCCGACTGGACCCGCGCGGGCTCCGGCTATTCGGTGGTGCAGACCTGCCGCCGGGGCGCGCCGGACGGTCCGAAAAAGGAGTGGAAGGCCAGCGCCACCCCGGTCGACCCGGTGAAGAACGCCAAGTTCAAGCTCTCCTTCTTCGGTGGGGTGATGAACCAGGAGTACTGGGTGCTCGACCATCGCACCGATGAGGGCTGGCTGATCATGGGCACGCCAGGGGGCAACTATGTCTGGCTGCTGTCCAAGGCGCCGCAACTGACCGCGGCCGTCCGGGCCCAGGCCATCGCCCGCATCAAGCAGCTGGGCTACGACACTTCCAAGCTGGAATTCCCGCAGCAGGTCCGCTGAGGCCCTTGGCGATCTGAGCCCCCTTGCGCCCGGAACGAAGGCGGAACAGTGTGGCGGCATGGATCTCGTCCTCACCACCTGCACGCCGGCCTCGCGGCCACAGATCACCCAGGCGGTGACCCGGGGCGCGGCGCGGCTGCTGGCGGCGCTCGGCTATGCGCCGCTCACCGAGGTCTGCCTGCCCAATGGCCGGCGGGCTGATCTGATGGCGCTGGGGCGGCGCGGCGACCTCTTCATCGTCGAGGTGAAGTCGAGCCTGGAAGATTTCCGCACAGACCTGAAGTGGCGGGAATACGCGCCCTATTGCGACGCCTTCGCCTTCGCCGTGGCGCCGGAGTTTCCCACCGAGGTTCTGCCCGAGGACCCGGGCCTGATCGTCGCCGACGCCTTTGGCGGGGCGGTGCTGCGGGAAGCGCCGGTGGCGAGCCTGGCCGGCGCCCGGCGCAAGGCCCTGACGGTGGCGTTCGGACGCCTGGCGGCCCTGCGCGCCGGCGCGGCCCTGAGCCTCTAGGTTTTTAACGCGGCGCGCGCTTGGCCAGGATCCGCTGCAGGGTGCGCCGGTGCATGTTCAGCCGCCGGGCGGTTTCCGAGACATTGTGGCCGCAGAGCTCATAGACCCGCTGAATGTGCTCCCAGCGGACGCGGTCGGCGCTCATGGGGTTTTCCGGCGGAGCGGCCACGTCGCCGGGCAGGGCCAGCAGGGCCCGGGCCACGTCGTCGGCGTCAGCGGGCTTGGACAGATAGTCCACGGCCCCGGCCTTCACCGCGGCCACCGCGGTGGCGATGTTGCCATAGCCGGTCAGCATGATGATCTTGGCGTCGGGGCGGGCCTCGCGCACGGCCTCCACCACCTTCAGGCCCGTCCCGTCTTCCAGGCGCATGTCCAGGACGGCGAAGGCCGGCGGATAGACCTTCACCGCGGCGAGGGCTTCGGTGACGCTGGCGGCCAGGACCGGCTCGAAGCCGCGGCCCTCGAGGGCGCGGCCCAGCCTTGTTCGCAAGGCCGTGTCGTCATCGAGCAGCAGCAGGCTCTTGTCGGCCAAGCCCTCGATCTGGGTGCTCAGGTCGCTCATCACTGCTACCCGCGCGAGCGGGCCTCCCTCCGTGCGTGTATTCATTCTGGCTTGCACCGGGTCTTGTCCGCAAGGGGGGCGGCGAACCGCTAGCTGTGGGCCGACTCAATACGGGTACGTGGCCAGCGCACCGACACGACAGCGCCCCGGGGCCGGCCGTTCTGGAAGACGACCCGCGCGCCGGTCCGCTCCAGAAGGGTCTTGGAGATGAAGAAGCCCAGGCCCATGCCCACATGGCCGGTGCGGGAGCCCTCGGCCCCCGGACGGCTGGTGACATAGGGCTCGCCAAGCCGGGCCAGGATTTCCGGGGCGACGCCGGGGCCATCGTCGCGGACCTCCAGGGAAATGGTCTCGGCGTCGAAACGGGCGGTGACCAGCACCTCGGAGGCGGCGAAATCCACCGCATTCTCCACGAAGGAGGATATGGCGTGGATCACCTCGGGCATGCGTTTGATCCCGGGCTTCTGGGTGTCCGGGGCGCCGGTGACGATGGCCTCGAGCCGCACGCCCTTGACGTCCCGATGGGGCTCGATGACCTCCTGCAGGAGCTGCAGCAGGCTCATCCGCTCGTGCACCTCGTCCGAGGCGCCTGGCGTCTGGGTGAGACGGGCGAGAATCTCCCGGCACCGCTGGGCCTGGCTCATCAGCAGTTCGGCGTCCTCGCGCACCTGGGCGCTGGGGGCCTCCCGGGCCATCTCCTTGGCCACGATGGCGATGGTCGCCAGCGGCGTGCCCAACTCGTGGGCCGCCGAGGCGGCCAGGCCGCCCAGGGCGGAGAGCCTGCGCTCCCGCGCCAGGACCGCCTGGGTGACGTCCAGGGCCAGGGCGCGACGGGCGGTCTCCTGCGCGGCCTGGCGAACAAAGGCCGTGCTGATCCCCAGGGCCAGCAGCAGGGCGCTCAGGGCGGTCAGCCTGTAGCTAAACGGCATCATGGCCAGAGGGCCGGCGCCGCCGGGCAGGGGGTAGGAGAAGACGCTGATGAGGGTCAGGGACAGGGCGGCCAGGACCGCCAGCGCCAGGGTCGGGCGCAGGGGCAGGGTGGCGGCCGCCAACGCTAGGGGTGGCAGGACGAGGACCACAAATGGATTGGCGATACCCCCGGTCAGGGCCGCCAGACCCGCCACCCGGAGGATGTCGAAGCCCAGCTGGCCGGTGGCTTCGGTCGGATGCAGCAGGCGCTGGCCTGGGGTCGCGATGCCTGCGAGCAGATTGATCCAGGCCGCAAGGCCCACCACGCCGAAGCAGATGGCGTAGGGCGCGGGCAGGGCGAAGACCGCAGCCCCCAGCGTCAGGGCCGCAGCCTCGCAGGCCAGCATCACCCAGCGCAGGGTCACCACCGAGCGAATCCGCAGGCGGCCCTGGCCCAGGACCGCCTCGTCCCAGGCGAGCTCGCCTTGCAGTAGGGCGGTGCTTTGCCTATCGAGACCCAAGGGGTCCTTCAGGCCCGCCGATCCATCGTTCTTGAGGGCCATGGCCCAGGCAGGATCACCGAGATCGGCGGTCCTGGCGAGCCCCAAACGAAAGATCGCGTCTACGTGCGAAAGGTCGCTCCATGTCGAAACGCTCGCTGATCATCATCGCCCTGGTGGCCGTCATCGGCCTTGGGGCGGGGGCGGCCCTGTTCTGGCGGGCAGAGTCGCCGGCCGGCGCCGACTCTGCGCAGGCCGATGTGGGCGGTCCGTTCGAACTGGTGAACCAGGACGGCCAGACGGTGGACGAGTCGATCCTGGAGGGCCGCTGGAGCGTGGTCTTCTTCGGTTTCACCTACTGCCCGGACATCTGTCCCTCGACCCTGCAGGCGGTGGCTGCGGCCCAGGAACAGCTTGGGCCGCGGGGCGCAGACCTGCAGACGGTGTTCATCTCCGTCGACCCCGAGCGCGACACGCCTGAGCAGTTGAAGACCTATCTCAGCCTGGACGCCTTTCCCGATGACGTGGTCGGCCTGACCGGCGCGCCGGAGCAGATCGAGCAGGTGGCCAAGGCCTATTATGTCTATTACCGCAAGTCTGGAGAGGGGCCGGACTACACCGTGGACCACTCAACGGCGGCCTATCTGATGGACCCCCAGGGCCGGTTCAACCGGGTCCTGGCCTATGGCCTTTCGCCCGATGAGATGGCCCGTCTGATCCGCACCGCCATGCAGGAGGGCTAGGCCCCAACCTGCTCAGGTGTGACCCCTCGTCGCGGATGCGGGGGTCGTCCGGAACGGCCAAGGCTGGACTCCGTTAAGGCTCCGCATGTTATGTTGCGGTGCACAAGGATCCTTCGCAGATGCTCTACACCCTGCACGAGACCAGCTATTATGGCGCAGCCCCGCTCCGCCTGACGGCGCTGATGACCCGCGACTTCTGGAGCTCGCCGCTCAATCCGGCGCGCAACACCGACTTCGGTCGCCGCATCTTCGCCACCGCCGACCTGTTCTCCAACCTCACCCGGCGCTATCGGCGGCCGGACTGGGGGATCGACAGCGTGGCCATCGGCGATCACGCCGTGCCGGTGACCCGCAAGACGGTGTGGAGCTCCCCCTGGGTCAAACTCACCCATTTCAGCCGCGACGCCGGCGCCCTGCGCCGGGCCGGCCGGCGGGGCCCCCAGCCGAGCGTCCTGATCGTCGCGCCCCTGTCGGGCCACTACGCCACCCTGCTGCGCGGCACGGTCCAGGCCTTCCTGCCCGACCATGAGGTCTACATCACCGAGTGGGAGAACGCCCGCTCAGTGCCGGTGCTCGAGGGCCGCTTCGACTTCCACGACTATATCGATCATGTGCGCCAGATGCTGGCTGTGGTCGGCCCCCGGGCCCATGTGGTGGCGGTCTGCCAGCCTGGACCGCCGGTGCTGGCGGCGGTCAGCCTGATGTCCGAAGAAGGCGACGACGCCCGTCCCGCGTCCATGACCTATATGGGCTCGCCGATCGATGCGCGGCACTCGCCGACGGTGACCAATCAACTGGCCGAGGAGCGTCCCTTCGCCTGGTTCGCCTCCAACATGATCTACACGGCCCCGCCCCCCTATCCGGGCATGGGCCGGCGGGTCTATCCGGGTTTCGTCCAGCTCTATGCCTTCATGTCGATGAACCTGGATCGGCATAAGGAAGCCCATCTGAAGTACCTCGACCACCTGATGGCCGACGATGGGGACTCCGCCGACAAGCATCTGGAGTTCTATGACGAGTACCTCTCGGTCCTCGACCTGACCGAGGAGTTCTATCTCCAGACCGTCGACTATGTGTTCCAGCGCTACCTGCTGCCCAAGGGCGAGCTGGTCCATCGCGGCCGTCTAGTGGATCCCGGCGCCGTCACCGACGTCGGCCTGCTGACCGTCGAGGGTGAGAACGATGACATCTCCGGCATCGGCCAGACCCAGGCCGCCCATGATCTCTGCGTCAATCTGCCGGGGGAGCTGAAGGCCGACTACATCCAGCCCCATGTGGGCCACTACGGGGTCTTCAATGGCCGCCGCTTCCGCGAGGAGATCTATCCGCGGGTGCGGGAGTTCATCGCCCTGCATGAAAGCCGCTTTCAAAAGAGCGCCGACCGCTCGTAAATCTGCAGGGACATGAGTCCCTTTGGCCGAACCTTTGTCGACGGCGACCGGATCGAGATCGCCGGCGCCGTCATCCGTCTCAAAGTCCACCCCCGGGCGCGGCGGGTCTCCCTGCGCCTGGACCGGAGCCGCCGGGAGGTGGTGGCGACCGCCCCCTCGCCCCGCCGCCTGGGGGAGGCCGCGGCCTTCGCCCGGGACCGGATCGACTGGATCAGCGCGCGCCTGGACGAGTTGCCCAAGCCCCAGCCCCTGGCGCCCGGCGCCGAGCTGACGGTGATGGGGCTGCCCGTGCGGCTGGTTCAGCAGGCCGGCCGCGCGCGCTGGCTGCCGTCCGAGGATGGCCGCTCAGCCGTGATCAGCGCCCAGGGGGAGGGCGAGGGGTTCGCCCGCGCGGTGCAGAGGCTTCTGCGCAAGCAGGCCCTTGAGGGGCTGACGGCCCTGACCATGACCCATGCCGAGGCGCTTGGCGCGCCATTGCCCAAGGTGGTCCTCACCGATGCGCGGTCCCGCTGGGGATCCTGCAAGCCCCCGACCGGGGGGCAGCCGGCGATCATCCGCTATTCCTGGCGCCTCGCTCTCGCCCCGCTTGTGGTCGCCGACTATGTGGCGGCCCACGAATGCGCCCACCTGAAGGAGCTCAACCATGGCCCTCGCTTCTGGGCGCTGGTGGAGACCCTGGTGGGCGATCCGGCGCCCCATCGCGCCTGGCTGCGCGCCCACGGGGCCCGCCTGCACGCCGTCGGCGCCGGAAGCCAGGCTCAGTAGGGGATCGATTCCGGATCGCTGGGCGCCGGGGCGGTGGGCGCCGGATCAGCACCGCCGCCGATCATGCCGCCCACGCCGTCCAGCAGATCGCCGATCGGGTCGGCGGCCGGGGTCATCGGCGGCGGCTCGATGACGCCGCCGGGGATCGGCTGGGCGTTCAGCCGCGGCAGGGCCGAGCCCATGAAGTCTTTCCAGATCCGCGCCGGCGCCCCGCCGCCGGACACCCGGCGCATAGGGGAATTGTCGTCCTGGCCGACCCAGACCGCGGCGACGAAGCCGCCCGTATAACCGACGAACCAGGCGTCCCGATAATCGTTGGTGGTGCCGGTCTTGCCGGCGAGATCGTAATTGGGGACCCGCGCGGCCGTGCCGGTGCCGCCGCTCACCACGCCGCGCATCATCTGGTTCATGTACTGCAGGGCCGGCGAGCCGATCACCGCCTGCCGCTGCGGGCGGTCGACATTGTGGTCATAGAGCACGCGGCCGTCGGCCGTGCGAATGCGCTCGATTCCGTAACCCTGGGCCTTGAAGCCGCCATTGGCGAAGGGCGCATAGGCCTGGGCCATCTGCAGAGGCGTCACCTCCACCGCTCCCAGGGCCATGGAGGGGTCCAGCTGAATCTTGCCGGTGATCCCCAGGCGCCGGGCGGTGGCCGCCACATTGCCGGTGCCCACCT
This sequence comes from Caulobacteraceae bacterium UBA3198, assembly GCA_002363865.1. Classification (GTDB taxonomy): domain Bacteria; phylum Pseudomonadota; class Alphaproteobacteria; order Caulobacterales; family Caulobacteraceae; genus Phenylobacterium. The sequence continues at coordinate 40,050 of DEWY01000004.1, read as the reverse complement.
CGTTGGCCAGGCGCGCGGCGATGGTGTTGGTGGACTGGGCCAGGGCCTGCTCCAGGTTCATCTCGCCGCGGAAATCGCCGCTGTAGTTGCGCGGCTCCCAGTCGCCGATCCGCAGGGGCTCGTCGACCATGCGGACATTGGGGGTGCGGCCCTGTTCCATGGCCGTCAGATAGACGAAGGGCTTGAAGGCCGAGCCCGCCTGGCGCTGGGCCATGGCCGCCCGGTCGAACTGACTTTCGGCATAGTCGGCGCCGCCCACATAGGCCCGCACCCGTCCTTCGCCGTCCAGGGCGACCAGGGCCCCCTGGCCGATGCCCTGGTCGGCCCCGGCCGCGACTCCGCGGCGCACCGCCTGCTCGGCGGCGGTCTGGATGGGCAGGTCCAGCGTGGTCTCCACCACCAGGTCGTCGGTGGGCTCGCCCACAAGACCGCGGACCTCGTCATCGATCCAGTCGACGAAGTACTGAGCCCGCTGGTTGGCCAGGGTCGGATTGACCCGCACGGGATTGTTGAAGGCCTCGGTCCGCTGCTCCGGCGTGATGGCCCGCAGCCGGACCATCTCGTCGAGCACGATGGTGGCGCGCCGCGCCGCCCGTTCGGTGGCCGAGACGGGGCTGTAGCGCGACGGGCCCTTCATCATCCCCGCCAGCAGGGCGGACTCCCCGATGGTCAGCTGCGGGGCCGGCTTATTGAAATAGCGCTGGGAGGCCGCCTCGATCCCGTAGGCGCCGCCGCCGAAATAGACCCGGTTCAGATAGAGCTCGAGGATCTCCTTCTTGGAGAAGCGCAGCTCCAGCCACACCGCCAGGATCAGTTCCTGGGCCTTGCGCCGATAGGTCTGGGCGGGGGTGAGGAAGAGGTTCCGGGCCAACTGCTGGGTGATGGTCGAGCCGCCGCGGAGGGGGCCCCCGTCGCTGGTCATATTGTAGATCTGCGAGCGGAGGATGCCCCAGGGGTTGAAGCCGGGGTGCCAGTAGAACCAGCGGTCCTCGATGGCGATGAAGGCCTTGGGCACGTAGTCCGGCAGGGTGTCGAGGTCGACAGGCGGGGCGTATTGCGAGCCGCGGACCGCCACCAGGGCGCCCGACCGGTCGAGATAGGAGATGGAGGGCTGACGTTCGACCTCGAACAGCTTCGAGGTGTCCGGCAGGTCGACGGCGAAGACCGCGAAGAAGGCCGCCACAAAGATCAGCCCCCAGACCGACAGCACAGCGCCCCAATAGAGCGCCGCCTGCAGGGGCGTGCGCCGGACGCGGCCGCCGCCGGCCGGGCGCTGTGATCTGGGCGGTTGCGAATTGGCCATCTTGATCCCAGCCGTTGGTCGTAAGGGTGCAGGCGCCCGCGGGCGGCCCTCTTTATCCGATGCCCAGAAGAGGCGCGACAGGATTGATGGGGGATGAACAGGGCCGTTCCAGGGCGCCGCCGCAGGCCCCGCCTATCCAAACCTGCATACCCGCGGTGCGCAAATGGCGGTTGCAGTCGATCTTAACGCTGTTATCTTAGCGATGCTTAGTTCGAGGGGCCCGCGCGGGGATATCGCGGGGTCCCCGGCCGGCCGGCGAACTCCTTGTCGCCGCTCCCTCCCCAACGCCGGAGTTATGGCAATGATGATCCGTTCCACCCTGGCCGCCGCCGCGGCCCTGCTGACGCTTGCCCTGGCGGGCCAGGCCGCCGCCCAGACCCAGGTCACCGCAAAGCTCGAGCAGTCCGTCGCCGAGCGCACCCGGCTGGTCGCCGGCAGCGCCGTCTTCTGGTGTGAAGGCGAGGCCTGCGTGGCCACTGTCTCCAACAGCCGCACCTTCATCCCGGCCACCTGCAAGGACATCGCCACCCGCTTCGGACCGGTGACCGCGTTCGAGTCCGGCTCCAAGGCTTTCGACGCCGCGCGACTGGACGCCTGCAACGCCTCGGCCAAGCCGATGACCCAGGCCGCGAATAACTGAAGCGACTCTCCCAGCCGCATCTGTCGAGCCTGCAAACTGGGCGCCGGGCTTCCGGCGCCCTTTTCTTTTCCGCCGGGAGGCTTAAAGGACGCCGCCCATGATCCCTGCTTTTCCCGTCTCCACCACCGCCCCCGTCCGCACCGTGGGTCAGGCCCCCGCCGGCCCAGGCGCCGCCGCCGCCCTCATCGAGGTCGCCCTGGCGGCGGCCAGCGGTGAGGCGCTTGCGCCGGTGTCCCTGACCCTGGATTACGCCGCCCCGCTGCAGGCGGGTGAAGCGGTGACCCTGGAAGCGGCGGTGGAGCGGACCACCCGGACCCTGGTCTTCGCCCATGGGCGGGTGCTACGGGCCGACGGCGCCCTGGCCGCCACGGGCTCTGCGGTGTTCCGCAGGCTGGCGGTTTCCAGCCCCGACTAGGGCGATTGGCGGGATTCCCAGGCGCTGGTTCGGTTGCGGCGCCTAAAATCGCGTGCTATCAGGCGCGCGGCTTAGGGCCGGGGGGCGGACCTCCTTCTTCGGCGCCGTGCTTTTTCAAGCGCTTTCAAGCCTTTAGCTGAGACGAAGATCCCTTCGTAGCGGCTTTTAGACACGCACCGGGCGGACATATAGTGGCGGACGATTCCAGGACTTCGAATGTGGGTGGCAGATATGCCCAGGCCCTGTTCGACCTCGCGAATGACGAGAACAAGATTGCGGCGGTGGAAGCCGACCTCAGGTCGCTCAAGGCCATGATGGCCGACAGCCGCGATCTGCGCGTCCTGCTGTCTTCCCCGGCCTTCACCGCCCAGGATAAGGCCAAGGGCCTGCTGGCCGTGGCGCAGAAGGCTGGCTTTGATCCGACCACGCTCAAGTTTCTGGGTCTGATCTCGGCCAATGGCCGGGCCTCAGCCCTCTCCTCGGTGATCAGCGCCTTCCAGGCGCTGTCGGCCGAACGTCGTGGCGTCGTCTCGGCGCACGTCACCACCGCCCTGCCCCTCACCCCGGTCCAGGCCGCCGGCGTCGCCGCGGCCCTGCGCCAGGCGCTGGGCAAGGACCCTGAGATTGAGACCCAGGTCGATCCCGCCATTCTGGGCGGCATCAAGGTCCGGGTCGGCTCCCGTCTGTTCGACGCTTCGCTGGGTACGAAGCTCGACTCGCTGAAATTCGCCCTCAAGAGAGCGTAAGAACATGGACATCCGCGCCGCCGAGATTTCGGCCATCCTCAAGTCGCAGATCGCCAATTTCGGCGAAGAAGCCGACGTCTCCGACGTTGGTCAGGTGCTCTCCGTCGGTGACGGCATCGCCCGGGTCTTCGGCCTCGACAACGTCCAGGCGGGCGAAATGGTCGAGTTCCCCAAGGCCGGCGTGAAGGGCATGGCCCTGAACCTGGAACGCGACAATGTCGGCGTCGTGATCTTCGGCGACGACCGCGCCATCGGCGAGGGCGACGAAGTCCGTCGCCTCGGCGAGATCGTGGACGTGCCGGTCGGCAAGGGCCTGCTCGGCCGCGTCGTCAACCCGCTGGGCGAGCCCATCGACGGCAAGGGGCCCATCGTCGCCACCGAGCGGCGCCGCGCTGACGTGAAGGCGCCGGGCATCATTCCGCGCAAGTCGGTGCACGAGCCCGTGCAGACCGGCCTGAAGGCCATCGACGCCCTGATCCCCGTCGGCCGCGGCCAGCGCGAGCTGATCATCGGCGACCGTCAGACCGGCAAGACCGCCGTGGCCATCGACGCCATCCTGAACCAGAAGGCCGTCAACGCCTCCGGCGATGAGAGCCAGAAGCTCTACTGCATCTATGTGGCCATCGGTCAGAAGCGCTCGACCGTCGCCCAGATCGTCAAGACCCTCGAAGAGCGCGGCGCGCTGGAATACACCATCGTCGTGGCCGCCACGGCCTCGGAGCCCGCCCCGCTGCAGTTCCTGGCCCCCTTCGCCGGCTGCGCCATGGGCGAGTGGTTCCGCGACAACGGCATGCACGCCGTGATCATCTATGACGACCTGTCCAAGCAGGCCGTGGCCTATCGCCAGATGTCCCTGCTGCTGCGCCGTCCGCCGGGCCGCGAAGCCTATCCGGGCGACGTCTTCTATCTGCATAGCCGCCTGCTGGAGCGCGCCGCGAAGCTGAACGAGGACAATGGCTCGGGCTCGCTGACCGCTCTGCCGATCATTGAGACCCAGGCCAACGACGTGTCGGCCTATATCCCGACCAATGTGATCTCGATCACCGACGGCCAGATCTTCCTGGAGACCGACCTGTTCTTCCAGGGCATCCGCCCGGCCGTGAACGTCGGCATCAGCGTCAGCCGCGTGGGCTCCTCGGCCCAGATCAAGGCCATGAAGACCGCGTCTGGCCCCATCAAGGGCGAGCTCGCCCAGTACCGGGAAATGGCCGCCTTCGCCAAGTTCGGCTCCGACCTGGACGCCACCACCCAGCGCATGCTGGCCCGCGGCGCCCGCCTCACCGAGCTGCTGAAGCAGCCCCAGTACTCGCCTCAGCAGGTCGAAGAGCAGGTCTGCGTGATCTATGCCGGCACTCGTGGTTACATCGACGGCGTCGCCGTCGCCGATGTCAGCCGCTATGAGGCCGAGCTGCTCAGCTACCTGCACGGCAAGCATCAGGGCCTGCTGGACGCCATCCGCACCAAGAAGGAACTGAAGGCCGACCTCGAAGCCGAATTGAAGAGCGCGCTGGACGCCTTCACCAAGACCTTCGCCTAAGCCCGGCCAGGACCTCAAGGGATGGCCAGCCTCAAGGAGATGCGCAATCGGATCGGAAGCGTGAAAGCCACGCAGAAGATCACGAAAGCGATGCAAATGGTCGCCGCGGCCAAGCTTCGTCGTGCCCAGGACGCCGCCCAGAGCGCGCGCCCCTACGCCGAACGGATGGCCTCGGTGATCGCCAACCTCGCCCAGGGCGTGAGCGGGGAATCCGCACCGCGCCTGCTGGCCGGCACGGGCGCCGACCAGCGCCATGTGCTGGTGGTGGCCACGTCCGACCGCGGCCTGGCGGGGGGCTTCAACACCTCCATCGTCCGCGCCGCCCGGGAACGGATCAGCAGCCTGCGGGCCGCCGGCAAGGACGTGAAGCTGATCATTGTGGGTAAGAAGGCCCGCGACCAGCTTCGCCGCCTGCACAGCGACAAGATCATCGACTTCTACGAAGCTGGCGGCGCGCCCTCCATGGATGTCGCCCAGGCCGTCGCCGACCGGGTCACCGCCCTCTTCGAGGCCGGCGAGGTCGATGTGGTCAGCATGGTCTACAGCCGCTTCCAGTCGGTGGTCAGCCAGGTTCCCAGCGTCAAGCAGCTGATCCCGGCTGAAGTCGCCGCCGACGCGCCTCAGGTCGATCTGAAGGGCGCGGTCTATGAATATGAGCCCTCGGAAGAGGCGATCCTGGAGACGCTTCTCCCCCGCAATCTGACCATCCAGCTGTTCTCGGCCATGCTCGAGAATCAGGCCGGCTTCTACGCCGCCCAGATGACGGCGATGGACAACGCGACCCGTAACGCCGGCGATATGATCGCCAGCCTCACCCTGCAATACAACCGCACACGTCAGGCGCAGATCACTAAGGAGCTGATCGAGATCATCTCCGGCGCCGAGGCGATCTAGAGCAAGAGAACAGCACCATGGCTACGACCCCGAAGGCTCCCGCCAAAAAGCCGGCCGCCACCGTGGCTGCGGACGCTGCGGCGCCCGCCAAGGCCCCGGCTCGCAAGGCCCCGGCCAAGAAGGCCGCTGCGCCGGCCGCCGCCGGCCAGGCCCCGAACACCGCCGCGGCGGTGGCCACTGGCAAGATCAGCCAGGTCATCGGCGCCGTCGTCGACGTGGAGTTCGTCGGCCACCTGCCGGCGATCCTCAACGCCCTTGAGACCACCAACACCGACCAGCGCACCGGCGAAACCTTCCGCCTGGTGCTGGAAGTGGCTCAGCATCTGGGTGAGAACACGGTCCGCACCATCGCCATGGACACCACCGAAGGCCTGACCCGCGGTCAGCCCGTGGTGGACACCGGCGCCGGCATCACCGTGCCGGTGGGCCCCGGCACCCTTGGCCGGATCATGAACGTCATCGGCGCGCCGATCGACGAGGCCGGCCCGATCAAGTCGACCATGACCAGCGTGATCCACCGTGAGGCGCCCTCCTTCGCCGAGCAGTCGACCTCGGCCGAAATCCTGGTCACCGGCATTAAGGTCATCGACCTGCTCTGCCCCTACACCAAGGGCGGCAAGATCGGCCTGTTCGGCGGCGCCGGCGTGGGCAAGACCGTGACCATGCAGGAGCTGATCAACAACATCGCCAAGGCGTACGGCGGTTATTCTGTTCTGGCCGGCGTGGGTGAGCGCACCCGCGAGGGCAACGACCTCTATCACGAGATGATCGAGTCCGGCGTGAACCAGCCCGGCGGCGGCGGCGACTCCCGTTGCGCCCTGGTCTATGGCCAGATGAACGAGCCCCCCGGCGCCCGCGCCCGGGTCGCCCTGACCGGTCTGGCCCAAGCGGAGTACTTCCGCGACGAAGAGGGCAAGGACGTTCTTCTCTTCATCGACAACATCTTCCGCTTCACCCAGGCGGGTTCGGAAGTGTCGGCTCTGCTGGGCCGCATCCCCTCGGCGGTGGGCTATCAGCCCACCCTGGCCACCGAAATGGGCAACCTGCAGGAGCGCATCACCTCCACCAACAAGGGGTCGATCACCTCGGTCCAGGCCATCTACGTGCCCGCCGACGACCTGACCGACCCGGCTCCGGCCACCTCCTTCGCCCACCTGGATGCGACCACCGTGCTCTCGCGCGACATCGCCGCCCAGGCCATCTTCCCGGCCGTGGACCCGCTGGACTCCACCTCGCGGATCATGGACCCCCTGGTGATCGGCGAGGAGCACTACGCTGTGGCCCGTCGCGTCCAGGAGATCCTGCAGCAGTACAAGGCGCTGAAGGACATCATCGCCATTCTGGGCATGGATGAGCTGTCGGAAGAGGACAAGCTGATCGTGGCCCGCGCCCGCAAGATCCAGCGCTTCCTCTCGCAGCCCTTCCACGTGGCCGAGCAGTTCACCAACACGCCGGGCATCTTCGTGAGCCTGGAAGACACCATCCGCTCGTTCAAGGCGCTCTGCGACGGCGAGTACGATCACCTGCCTGAGCCGGCCTTCTACAATGTCGGCACCATCGAGGATGCGGTGGCCAAGGCCGAGAAGCTCGCGTCGGAAGCCTAGGAATCATGGCGGACAAGCTGCACTTCTCCCTCGTCTCGCCGGAACGGGAACTCTATTCCGGCTTGGTCGACCAGGTGGACGCGCCAGGAACCGAAGGCGACTTCGGGGTCCTGGCGGGCCACGCCCCGTTCATGGCCACCCTCCGCGAAGGTCGGGTGATCGTGCGCAACGAGGGCCGCGAGACCATCTATGAGGTGCGGGGCGGCTTCGCCGACGTCACCGCCAACGGCCTCACCATCCTGGCTGAACACGCGGTCGCCGCCGCCGCCTGACGCCTGTCAGGCGACCAGCGCGCCGGCGGAATCGTCAAAGGCGCGTGACAGGTGTTGCAGTGACGGCTGGCCTTTAGTGTGATGCCGGCAAGCTCCCCATGGGGCGTCAAGTCAGGGAAAAACACTCATGCGCACCGTCATCGCCAGCCTTATCCTGATCGCCGGGCTCTCCAGCCCCGCCCTCGCCCAGGACGCCGCCGAACCTGCGCCTGACGCCGCGACCCCCGCCGCCATGGCGGCCCCCGCACCAGCGGCCCCCGCAGAACCGCCCCCGACCCTGCCGACCACCGGCGACGGCGCTGCTGTGCTTTCGGTTCTGACCCGCGCCTGCCTGCCCATGGTGCGCGAGGGTAAGACGGTCGAAGAGGTCAGCAAGGATCTCGGCATGCGCCGCGACCGGCGCTCGGGCAGCTACCAGGTCGGCCTCGGCGGCGACCGCAACTACACGATCTCCGTCCTGCCCAAGGGCGCCAACGACAATGTCTGCAACGTCCAGATCGACTACGCCGTCGGCGGCGAGCAACCGATCATCGAGGCCCTGAACATCTGGGCCTTCCTGCAGGAGCCGCGGCTGCGTCTCCAGCGGAACGATTTTGCGGTCGGCCCGGACAACATCAAGCGCGTCACCATGGCCTGGGAGCACTTCACCGAGTCGGAATCGACCGGCCTGGTGTTCGTCCAGCTGAAGAACCCCGACGACACCCCGCTTGAGCGCCGCTACGACCAGGCGACCCTGCTCTACAGCGAGCGCAGCTTCTAAACGCCGAGAGCCCGGCCGGCGAACCGTCGCCCGGCCGGGCTGGCCGCCTCAGGCGGCCGTGCCGGCCTGGGCCCGCATCCAGCCGAGGGCCTGATCGGCCACGGCGCGCCAGCCCGGTTCGCCGGGCAGCCAATGGCTCATCCCCTCAAGCACCTGCAACTCGCCGCCGATCCGCTCGGCGGTCAACCGCGCGGTCGCCGGTGGGTGGACCACGTCGCGCTCGCCCACCATCACCAGGGCCGGCGCGGCGGTCTGTCCGCCCAGGCTGGTGGTCATCATGGGGTCGAGCCACCAGTTCAGGGTTTCCCATAACGCCCGCCCGCTCTCGGGGCGTAGGCGCTCCAGGATCGGCCGGCGGGCCCCGGCGGGCAGGCGATCGAGGCTGTAGCGCAGCATCAGATTGCGATCCGGGCTGACGGCCTGGCTCCAGAAGGGCCCGAGCAGATGCAGGCCAAAGGCCGTCACGCCCTCCTCGAGAGACCAGCCCGCCACCCCCCAGGGCGGCGACGGCGCCAGCAGGACCAGCCCCGCCACGGGGGCCCGACGGGCCGCCAGCAGGCTCACCAGGCCGCCCATGGAATGGCCCACCAGAAAGGGCGGCTCAGACTGACGGCGACAGAGATCGGCGATGTCGGCGGCGTAGTCGAGCATCGAGACCCCGACCACCGACGAGGCGGCGTCCTCCGCGCCATGGCCGCGCAGGGCCGGATGGATCACAGGATGGCCGGCGGCCGCGAAGGGCGCCTTGAAGCCTTCGAAGGTCCAGTCGCCACAGAAGGCGCCGTGCACCATGATGACGGGTGCGGCCATAATTCTCCCTAGGACGGCTTGGGCCGGCCTCAGCCGGCGGCGAACACCGCGAAGGCGTCGACGACCTGTCTGTATATGGCCTGTTTGAAGGGCGCCACGACCTGAGGCGCTTCCGACAGCAAACCCCAGCGCCAGGCGTCGAATTCGGCCGGCGGATGCGCCTCCAGGTCGATTTCCTGGTCGTCCCCGTCGAACCGCACGGCGAACCAGACCTGCCGCTGGCCCTTCCACGCTCGGCCGATGGACGAGCCTGCATGCTCCGGCGGGAAGTCATAGGTCAGCCAACCGTCGGTGCGGCCAAGCACGGTGACGGAGCGGACGCCGGTCTCTTCGGCGAGCTCTCGCAGGGCGGCGTCCTCCAGATCCTCGCCGGGATCTACGCCCCCCTGGGGAAACTGCCAGTTGTGCGGGCCAGACGTCCCGGCGCGACGGCCGATCCACACCCGGCCATCGGGGCGGAACAGGGCGACGCCGACATTGGGTCGATAGGGCGCCAGGTGGGGCGGGATCTCGTGGATTTGGCTCATCGGGTGAGGGCCGAGGCCGGCGCCAGCTGATAGCCTCGAGTTTCCACGGCCTGCGCCCAGCCGGCCACCTGGGCGATGGTCAGGGGGTAGGCGAAGCCCGACCCCAGGGCCTGGCCGTTCTGCAGGGCCTGGGCCTCCAGGGCCAGCAGCTGCTGGTCGATGGCCTCGCTGGACAGTTGGTCGTCGATGATCCGCCCGGCCGAGGCGCGCGGCACGCCCAGGCCCCGGCCAGCGGCCTGGCCGTCGTCGATGAAGGCCAGGCCGCGGGATTTCAGAACTGTGGTGAAGGTCGCCATGGCCGGATCTGAGGCGAGGAACCGCGAACCCAGATAGTTGGTCAGGCCGAAATAGCCGGTGGCCCGCGAGAGCAGCCACTCGAGCCTGCGGCTGGTCTCTGCCGGCCCGGAGCTGGCCAGCAGCGTGTAGGGACCCGGGTCGTTGTCCGGATAGTCCACAGGCTCCATGGGCGTTTCCAGCAGCACCTCGTGGCCATGCTCGCGGGCCAGGTCGATCCAGCCCTGCAACCCCTCGGCATAGGGCACGAAGGACAGGGTGATCTCTCCGGGCAGGGACTCGATCGCCTCGCGGGTGGCCCGGCTGTTGAGGCCAAGACCGCCCACGATCAGGCTGACCTTGGGCTTGCCATTGGCTTGGAACGGCCGGGCGTAGGCCTGGGCCGGCGTCCGGCCATTGGGGGCGATCACCGGCAGGGGCCCATTGGGACCAGGATTGTGCAGGCCCGCGATCGGCGCGGGGGGCAGGGGCTGAACCCGCCGGCCGGACTGGGCGCCGGGCAGGGTGATGACCGCCTCGCCCATGGCCTCCGCCTCGGGAATGGGCGATTCCGACAGCTCGAAGACCTCTTCGACGATCCCTGGGCCGGAGCCGTCGGCGGTGAGCGCTTCGCGCCAGCCTGGGGGGGCGGCGGCGACGACCGCCTGGGCCAGGGGCAGGCGAATGACCGGCGCCCCGGCCTTCGGATCACCGATGATCATGACCAGGGCGGTCAGGGTCAGCAGGAACAGCAGGGCCGCCCCGCCGGCGCTGATATAGGGATTGGCGATGGCCGCCCGGACATGGGCCAGGGCGCCGCCGTTCGCGGACTGGGGGGACGCCGGGGCCGGCGTCAGGCTCTTCTTTGAAAACATCGCCATGGCTCGCCGAACCCTATCCTGCAGACCAGCCTAGGCCCGGTTCTGCGCGAACATGGTTAACGAAGGCCTTAAGCCGCTCCGGAGCCAGGGCCACGGAGCGGCGACTCAGTTGACCTTCGGCGCCGTGGCCACCTTGTCGCGGCCGGTCCCGAGCACCTCGGCCAGTCGGGCCTCGGGCTTGGGCAACTTGGGCGTGGCGGCCACCGAGCCATATTTCAGGACATCCTGGGCGCGGACCAGTTGGAAGTCCTTCTCCTCGTCAAAGGACTCCGGCGGCGCTTCGGCGGGCTCATGCGCGCCCCGGCGCGCCTGGCCTTCGCCGGCGGTCAGGGCGTTGCGCAGCGAGGCCTCGCTGAACTGGAAGGCGCGATTGGCGATGGCCTGGGCCTCGGCGCGGCTGGCGGCCACCTCCAGGTCAGGCTCGATGCCCGTCTGCTGAATGGAGCGGCCCGAGGGCGTGTAATAGCGGGCCGTGGTCAGCTTCAGCGCCCCGTCCATGCCGCCCCGCAGCGGGATCACGGTCTGGACCGAGCCCTTGCCGAAGCTGGTCAGGCCGACCAGTTCGGCCCGCTTGCGATCCTGCAGGGCGCCGGCGACGATCTCGGCGGCCGAGGCCGAGCCGGTATTGATCAGCACCACGATCGGCAGACCCTCGGCGATGTCGCCGGGGCGGGCGTTGTAGCGTTCCACGTCGCGGGCGTTGCGGCCCCGCTGGGAGACGATCTCGCCGCCTTCCAGGAACAGGTCCGACAGGCCCACGGCCTGGTCAAGCAGGCCGCCGGGATTGTTACGCAGGTCGAGGATCAGGCCCTTCATCTGCGGATTGGCGGCGCGCAGTTCGGTGAAGACCCGCTCGGCCTCGTCCGTCGTTCGTTCGTTGAAGGCCGAAACCCGCAGGAAGCCGTAATCGCCCTCCATCCGCGCCACGGCGGACTTGGGCTCGATCACCTCGCGGACAATCGTCACGTCGAAGGGTTCGCTCTTCTCCCGGGCGATGCTCAGGACCACCGGCTCGCCGGGCTTGCCGCGCATCTGCTTGACGGCTTCGCTGACGGTCATGCCCAGGACGCTGGCCCCGTCCACGGCGGTGATATAGTCGCCGGCCTTGATGCCGGCCTTGAAGGCCGGGGTGCCGTCCATCGGCGAGATGACCTTGACCACGCCGTCTTCGCTGGTGACCTCGATGCCCAGGCCGCCATAGGCGCCGCGGGTCTGGTCGCGCATTTCGTCGAAGCTCTCCCGGGTCAGATAGCCGGAGTGCGGATCGAGCGAGGTGAGCATGCCGTCAATGGCCGACTCGATCAGCTTGCTCTGATCGACATCGGTGACGTACTGCCGCTCGACCGTATCGAGGACATCCCCGAACAGCTCGAGCATGCGATAGGTCTGGGCCTGGGGCTGCTGCGCCGAGGCCTGGGCCTGCTGGCTCACATAGGCCATGGAGCCCGCCCCAAGGACGAAGGCCGCCGCGCCGATCATCAGATACTGCTTCATTGGCCCTAGCCTTAAGGCTCCCTTTGCGGCGATTTCATGCCGCTTGCGCGTCTGCGGTCCCTGCGGGCGGGTCAGCCCGCCTCTTTTCTTATCCAACGCGCCGGATCCACCGGCGCGCCCTTCTCCCGGACCTCGAGATAGAGCTCCGAGGGCGAGGCGCCTTCATCGGCCATCCAACCGACCGGCGCGCCCGCCGCGACTGTCTGCCCGACCTCGACGCTCACGCGATCCAGACCCGCCAGAACCAGATGGTATCCGCCGGCCATCCTTAAGATCAAGATGACGCCCCATCCGCGCACCGGTCCGACATATTGCACCAGGCCGGCGCCTGGACTTTGCACACGGGCGCCACGGGCGGTGAGGATGGTCTGCCCCTGATGGCGCGCCGTCCCGTGCAGAGCCTCGCCAAACCTGTGGGTCACCGGGCCCTCTGCCGGGGGCAACAGCACCTCCGGCGCCTGCAGGGGCCCGTCAAACAGGATCTCCGCCGGGGCCGTGGCGTAGCCCCTCAAGGCTGCGCCGCTGGGATCGATCGCCTCGGGTGTCGGCCTGGCCTCGGCCTGCTCGCTCTCGGCGGTGAACAGGCTCTCGCTGGCCACGGCCGCCAGACGCCGCTGGCGCGCCAGGTCCGTGGCCTGGGCGGCATAGGCCAGGGCGCGGCGCTGCAGTTCAGGGGCCATCGCCTTGACCAGGATGGCGGCGCGCACGGCGTCCCGGGCGTCGTCAGGTTTCACCAGCAGGGCCGGCGGCGGGTCGCGGCGCAGCTGCTGCAGCACCGAGAGCAGGCGGGCGAGCTGGTTGTCGTTCTCGCCGCGCTCGGCGTTCAGCGCCTGCTCGCGGGCGTCCAGGGACTCCAGGCGAAGCTCGCTGGCTGGTGCGGCCAGGGCGGCCGCCAGCCCGGTGGCGCACAGCCCCAGGACCAGCGTCATCGCCGCAAGCGGACGTATACGGATCGGGCGAGCCTCAATCACGGTGATAGGGGCTCCCGGCCAGGATGGTGACGGCGCGATAGACCTGCTCGGCCAGCATGGCCCGGACCAGGGCGTGGGGCCAGGTCTGGGGCCCGAAGGCCAGCCGGCCCTGGGCTTCGCCCATCAGCGCCGGGTCGAGGCCGTCGGCGCCGCCGATCACCAGGACCAGGCGTCGGGTCCCGTCGTCGCGCAGGCGGGCGATCTCTTCGGCGAAGGCCCGGGAGGTCCGCGGCTGGCCCCGCTCGTCGCAGACCAGGACATGGGCGTCCTTGAAGTGCGGGCGCAGAGCCTCGGCCTCGGCGGCCTTGCCGGGCTTGCGGCCTTCAACCTCCACGATCTCGACGGGCCCCAGGCCCAGGGCCCGGCCCGCCGCGGTGGCGCGACCGGCATAGAGGCGCACGAGCTCGGTCTCCGGCGCGCGGGCCAGACGGCCCACGGCGAGGATTACGACCCGCAAGTCCGCCTCGTCAGGATGTGGGGACGGCGTGACCCGAGGCGTCCAGGGACCAGATCTTCTCGATATTGTAGAAGCTGCGGACTTCGGGACGGAACAGGTGGATGATGATGTCGCCCGTGTCGATCAGCACCCAGTCGCAGTGAGGCATGCCCTCGACCCGGGCGCGGCCATAGCCATGCTCCTTCAGGGCCCGCAGCAGGTGGTCGGCGATGGCGCCCACATGCCGCTGCGACCGGCCAGAAGCCACGATCAGCCCATCGGCCACCGCGCTCTTACCCGTCAGGTCGATGACCACCACGTCCTGGGCCTGATCCTCGTCGAGGCGGCTCAGTATAAGTTGCTCCAGGGCCTCGATGCGGGCCTGGACGTCTGAGGATCCGACGGCGGAGCCGGCGGTGTCCTGCGCGCGCTGCGCGGCTTCACTATTCAGCGGGAAACTCCTCTAAAGTCCACGCAAAGACCATCATAGCACGATTACGCGACCCGGTCAGGGGGCCTTGTGCAGATGTCACAGGTCGGTCGGCCGCATCCGTTCACGCAGGGCCGTGGAGGACTGGAAATTCAACGGCCCGCGCAGGAAGACCCAGGCCGGCGGGCTCAGTCCCGGCAGGCGGCGGGCCTGGGCCGAGGCGATGCGGTGGCGGGCGAAGCGCTTGGCGGCCGGGGAGGTGCGGCTCTTCAGGGAGATCCAGGGCCGCGACACCACCGCCACGGGCGTCTCGGCCATGATCTGGGTCCAGCCCCGCCAGCGGTGGAAGGTCGCCAGGCTGTCGGCGCCCATGATCCAGACGAAATCGACCCCCGGAAACCGCGCCTTGAGCGCCCGGACCGTGTCGATGGTGTAGCGCGAGCCCAGGCGGGTCTCGGCGTCGGAGACGGCCATGCCCCGCTGCCGGGCGAAGGCCTGGGCGCCGGCCATGCGCGTGGCCAGGGGCGCGGTCTCATGGGTCGACTTCAGGGGGTTCTGCGGGGAGACCAGCCAGACCACCAGGTCCAGGCCGAGGCGTCGCCGGGCGGTCTCGGCCACATGGGCGTGACCCTCATGGGCCGGATTGAACGAGCCGCCGAACAGCCCCACCCGCATCCCCGGCTCCAGGTGGAAGCCCAGGCGCAGGGCGCCTGGCCGACCAGCGGCGGGCAGTCGGCGGGCGGGACCGGCGAACCACATGGCGATCGGCCTCAGGCGCGTCGGGCGGGGGTGGGCGCCCCGCCGCGATCCAGGTGGATATCGCTCTGGCGCACCCGGGCCCGGACGGTGAAGACTCCGTCGCCGGCCAGCACGCCCCCCCGGGCGAACAGGCGACCGAACTCCCAGTTGGAGAGGCCCAGCTCCGGCTTGTTCAGCGCATACTGGCCGTCCACCCAGCGGGTGAAGCCGTCGCCCACGAAGGGCGCGTTGAGGCTGGCGTAGAAGCGGGCCTGGGCCTCGGCGTCCTCGCTGATCAGGCTGGCGCAGAACTGCGGGCTATAGTGGTTGAACAGGCTGATGGCCTGGTCGAGGTCGTCCACCAGCTTCAGGGTCAGCTCGGGCGTCTCCTCCCACTCCCATTCGCGGCCCAGATCGGCCTGCGGCAGGATGTCGACCTTGGCCTCGTCCCGCAGGCCTTCGGCGCGGGACACCTGAACCCGCGCGGCGCGCCATTCCGCAGGCAGAACCGCCTCATCGCCTTCGACCACGTGCAGCTTGACCCCGTGGCCGCGGCGGGCGGCGGCGGCGTCGAGGGCGGCGAGGAAGACCGGGATCAGCGCTGGCGCGGCGTCGCGGGTGACGCAGAAGACGTTGAGCGTGTTGCAGACCTTGCGGTCCAGGGAATGGAAGACGGCGGCGAACAGGCGCTCAGGATTGGCTGCGGCGTCGGCCGTCATCCAGGCGCCGCCGGTCCCATGCAGGCTGACGGGCACGCCGGCCTGGCGGGCCACGCCCCCCAGCTGAGTGACCGCCGGGCCTGAGCCCCGGGCCACGGCAAGGCCGAGCCGGGAGTCGGCGAACATGGCCCAGCCAGCGGCATGGGCCGCAGAATCCAGCAGCACCGCCGCGCCGGGGGGCAGGCCGGCCTCGTCCAGGGCCGGATCCAGGGCGCCCTCGACGATGGCGCGGGCGGTGCGCAGGGCGTCGGAGCCGATCCGGAAGACCACGGTGTTGCCGGCCCGCAGCACGCCGGTGGCGTCGGCGAACACGTTGGGCCGGCCTTCGAAGACGAAGGCCACCACGCCCAGCGGCGCGGTCACCTGCTCCACCCGCCAGCCGTCGTGGTCAACGGCGTCGATCACCCGGCCGCGGGCCGGGGCG
This sequence comes from Caulobacteraceae bacterium UBA3198, assembly GCA_002363865.1. Classification (GTDB taxonomy): domain Bacteria; phylum Pseudomonadota; class Alphaproteobacteria; order Caulobacterales; family Caulobacteraceae; genus Phenylobacterium. The sequence continues at coordinate 24,176 of DEWY01000004.1, read as the reverse complement.
GCGTCCCGCCAGGCGCGCAGGCCGGCGATCATGTCCTCGCGCATCTGGTCGCTCAGGGCGAGCCGCGTGGTGGAGCGGCCCCGGCTCTGGGCGGCGGCGAGGTCTTCGCTATTGGCCGTAGCGATGGCGTCCCAGACGGAGTCGGTGGCCAGGCGCGCGGCGAAGGCCTCGAAAAAGGCGCTGATCTGGTCGTCGCTGATTTCCCCCATGCGGGCGAAGGCGGCCTGGGCCCGCCCGACGGCGGCGTGGGCGATGGCCTGTTCGGCGGCCGGGACATGCAACAGGTCGCCGGTGTCCTGCAGGATGATCAGCCGGTCGCCGGCCTGGAACCGGGCGGCCAGGGCCTCATCCACCACCGCCAGACGATCGCCGCCATAGGGGATGGCCATGCCGGGGCTGAGCGCCGTCAGGCGCGCGCCCCCCTCGTCCTGCCTGTCTGGCCTCGCCCCGTCCATGGTCCGTATCCGTCAGTTATGCTCAGGATGAGCCTTACCTAGGCCCCTTTCGGACCCTGGGCAATTTCCGAGGCGCCCGGAGCGTCTCCGAAAGGCTTTTAGGGGACCGCAGAATCGAGGCGCGGCGCCAGAACCGCCAGGTCGTCAGCGTGGATCAGCGGTCCGGAGGTGTAGCCCAGCACGCCTTCGATGGCGTCGGACCGCAGGCCGCAGATGCGCTCGGCCTCGGCGGCGTCATAGCGGGACAGCCCTCGGCCGATCTCCGCACCGTCCGCAAGGCGGACGCTGACGGCGTCGCCCTTGCCGAACCGGCCTTCGATTCCCTTCGCGCCCGCCGCCAGCAGACTTTTGCCGGCCCGCAGGGCGCGCCCGGCGCCGTCGTCCACGATGATGGCCCCGGCCGGCGCCAGGGAGCCGGCGATCCAGGCCTTATAGGCCGCCCCAGGCGTCAGGGCCGGTTCGATCAGGGTGGCCTTGGCCCCGTCCTCCACCGCACCCAGGGGGGCTGGGCGCGAGCCCAGGGTGATCAGGGTGGCGCAGCCGGCCGATTGGGCGATGCGGGCGGCGGCCAGCTTGGTGGCCATGCCGCCGGTGCCGACGCCGGCGCCGGCATTGGCCCCGCCGGCCATGGCTTCGATCTCCGGGGTCAGCTGGGAGAGCCGGGGAATGTGGGTGGCGGCCGGATCGCGTCGGGGATCTGCGGTGTAGAGGCCGTCAATGTCCGACAGCAGCACCAGGGCGTCGGCGCCGATCATCTGGGCGACCCGGGCGGCCAGACGGTCATTGTCCCCGTAACGGATTTCCTCGGTGACCACGGTGTCGTTCTCATTGACCACCGGCACGACGCCCAGCTCCAGCAGGGTGTCCACCGTGGCCCGGGCGTTCAGCCAGCGGCGGCGGACCTCGGTGTCGTCCCGGGTGAGCAGGATCTGGGCCGCCGACAGACCATGGGGCTCCAGGGCCTCTTCCCAGGCGCGCATCAGGGCCGACTGGCCGGCCGCCGCCGCGGCCTGCTTTTCCGGCAGGGTGAGCGCCCGGCGGGTGAGGCCCAGGCGACGCCGTCCCAACGCCACCGCGCCGGAGGAGACGATCAGCACCTGCTGCCCCCGGGCCCGCAAGCGGGCGATGTCCAGGCACAGGGCGTCGAGCCAGGCGCGGTCAGGTGTCCCATCGGCGGCCACCAGAAGGGCCGAGCCGACCTTCACGACGATGCGGCGGGCGCCGGCCAGCGGGTTCACGGGGTCCAGCCCGGTTCGGGGCCGTCCACCGCGGCCTTTTCCTCGGCCCGGCGTTCGCGCACCTGGCCCCAGGCGGCCCGCAGCACCTCGGTCACCCCTTCGCCGGACACCCCGGAGATCAGGGCCGGGGCGTGGCCGGCGGCCTCTGTCAGCTCGGCGGCTTTGGCCGCGCGGGTCTCGTCATCCAGGGCGTCGACCTTGTTGAGCGCCAGGATTTCCCGCTTGTCTTCCAGGCCCTGCCCATAGGCGGCCAGCTCCTGGCGGATGGTCCGATAGGCCTCGCCCACATCGTCCTGGGTGGCGTCCACCAGGTGGATCAGCACAGCGGTGCGCTCCACATGCCCCAGGAAGCGGGTGCCGAGACCGGCGCCTTCGGAGGCGCCTTCGATCAGGCCGGGAATATCGGCGATGACGAAGCGCTCATTCGTGGACAGGTCCACCACGCCCAGATTGGGGGCCAGGGTGGTGAAGGGATAGTCGGCGATCTTCGGCTTGGCCGCCGAGACCGCCGCCAGGAAGGTGGACTTGCCGGCGTTGGGCAGGCCCACCAGGCCCACATCGGCGATCAGCTTCAGCCGCAGCCAGATCCAGCGCTCCTCGCCATCCTGGCCGGGATTGGCGTGGCGAGGCGCCTGGTTGATCGGTCCCTTGAACCGGTCATTGCCCCAACCCCCATTGCCGCCCTTGAGCAGCAGCAGGCGCTGGCCGGCCTGATCCATGTCGGCGATCAGGGTTTCTTTGTCCTCGTCCAGCACCTGGGTGCCCACCGGCACCTTGAGCACCACATCGGCGCCGGCGTGGCCGTGCCGGTTGCGGCCCATGCCGTGCTCGCCGGTCTCGGCCTTGAAATGCTGCTGGTAGCGGTAGTCGATCAGGGTGTTGAGGCCATCCACCGCCTCGATCCAGACATCGCCGCCCCGACCGCCGTCGCCGCCGTCCGGGCCCCCGTACTCGATATACTTCTCCCGCCGGAACGAGACGGCCCCGCCGCCGCCGTTCCCTGAGCGGATATAGATCTTGCACTGGTCGAGAAATTTCATCGGCGTTCCAGGGTGGGTCCGCCCCGCCGGCGTCGGACCGGCGGGACGGGTCCCGATATCATAGATGGGGATGGGCTAGGCGAGCCAGACCATCATGCGAGTGGGCGCCGGCGCGCCCCGGGCCAGCGAATGGCGCAGGACCACGTCGCCGGTGTAGAGAAAACCGGTCTTGCACAGCACCTGGCCCGAGGCCGGGTTGTCGGCGAAGTGGCCGGCCAGCAGGTAGCGGCGCTTCCAGTCCTGGCCCGCCCAGACCAAGGCCGCGGCCGCCGCCTCGGTGGCCAGGCCCTGGCCCCAGTGCGGCCGGCCGAGCCAGTAGCCGAGCTCCGTGCGGCCGTCCTCGCCTGGATGAAAGCCCAGCATCCCCACCAGCCCTTCAGAGTCGTGCTCGATGGCGAACACGGTCTCCTGCGCCGGATCATTGGTCGCGCAGGCCGCAAGAAAGGACTCGGCGTCCGTCAGGCTGTAAGGATGCGGCATGCGGGTGGTCATCCGCGCCACCTCCGGATCATTGGCCAGGGCGGCGATCTTTGGCGCGTCGGCCACCTTGGGGGCGCGCAACCTCAGGCGGGGCGTGGCGATGACGGGCGACCCGTCGTCTGGAATGCTCATCTGATCCTCCCGGCCCCTCTGACGGGAGCCCTTGGAAAACGAAAACGGGGAGTCCGGCGGCCGGACTCCCCGTTCGGAGTTTTCCTGTCCGGTCCGCCTCAGTCTTGTGAGAGGCGGAACCGGGAGAGAGGCGGTCCGCCTATTCGGCGGCGGCCATCTCCGCCTGGACCACCGTCACATAGGTGCGGTCGTCGCGCTTGGTGATGAACTTCACCGCGCCGGTCTCAAGCGCGAAGAGCGTATGGTCGCGACCAATGCCCACATTCGCGCCCGGGTAATACTTGGTGCCGCGCTGGCGCACGATGATGTTGCCGGCGAGCACAGCCTCGCCGCCGAACTTCTTCACGCCGAGACGACGGCCAGCCGAGTCGCGACCGTTACGCGATGAACCGCCAGATTTCTTGTGAGCCATGGTGCTCTCCTAAACCGTGGGACGCCTATTCGGCGTCCGATTCCTTCTTGGCGGCGGCCTTCTTCGGCGCAGCCTTCTTTTCGCCGGCCTCGGCCTTGGCGGCCTTCGGCTTGGCGGCGGCCTTGGGGGCCTCGGCCTCGGCGGCGGGTTCAGCAGCGGCCTTGGCCGGCTTGGCCTCGACGGGCGCGCGGACTTCGGTGCTCAGGCCGCGGGCCCGGGCGTCCAGCACGGACTTCGGGGTCAGGTCGACCTCGCCGTCCCACTTGTCGGTCTTGCCGACGCCGGCGATCGAGGTGACGCGCAGAACGCTCTCGAACTGGCGATGGCCTCGGGTCCGGCGGTAGCCCTGGCGACGGATCTTCTTGAAGATCTTCACCTTCTCACCCTTGCGGGTTTCGATCAGGGTCGCCTCGACGCTGGCGCCGTCCACCACGGGAGCGCCGAGGGTCACGGTCTCGCCGTCGCCCAGCATCAGGACGTCGCCGAACGCGACGTTCGCGCCGGGTTCGCCATCCAGCTTTTCAACCACAAGCAGATCGCCAGGTTGGACCCGGTACTGTTTGCCGCCGGTCTTGATCACCGCGTACATGGTTCGCGCCTTGGACTTGAATACAAAAAGGATTACGCCCGCGAGAAACCCCGCGGGCGAGAGCCGCGGACTTATACAGACGCAGACTGGTGAGTCAACGCAGGCCCGGGGGATTCCCGGACTCTTCGGGCGAGCCCTGGCGCACTTCCACAGTCAGGTGGCTGAGACCGGCCAGGTCGGCGAGCTGGGCGCGGAAGGTGTGGGCCGGGCGTCCTTTCGGATCGGCCACCACCGCGATGGCGGCGTGGTGGCCCGGCCCCAGACGCCAGAGATGCAGGTCGATCAGCCGAACGCCCAGGGCTTCCAGCCGGCGGCGAACCTCGCCGGTCAGGCGCGGGCTTGGGCTCATATCCAGCAGCACGGCCCCGGCGCTGGCTCCCAGGGTCCAGGCGAACCGCCCGACGAGAAGAGCGCCCAAGAACCCGGCCAGCGGGTCGGCCCAGGTCCAGCCCAGACGCCCGCCCGCCAGCAGGCCTGCGATGGAGAGTATAGAGACCACCACATCGGCGGCGAGATGCAGGTGGGCGCCGCGCAGATTGACGTCGTCGGCGTCTTCCTGCCGGTCGTTCGCCGCCTGGGCTGGTCGCAGCAGCCACATGCAGAGGAGATTGACGGCCAGGACCGCCGCCGCCAGCTGGGAGGCCTCGTGATAGTGGGTCTCGGCGCCATCGCTGAAATGGGTCAGGGACTCGCCGGCCAGCAGCAGGGCGGTGATCCCCAGGGCGACCGCATTGGCGAAGGCCGCCAGATAGCCCACCTTGCCCGCCCCGAAGCTGAAGCGCCGGTCGGCGGCGTAGCGGCGGGCCAGCAGATAGGCGAGGCCGGCCACGCTGAGCGCCGCCACATGGGCGGCCATATGGATGCCGCCGGCCACCAGGGCCATGGAGTTGAAGGTCACGCCGCCGGCCAGCTGCGCCGTCAGGGTCAGGGCGCAGATGCCCGCCGCCAGCCAGACCCGGCGCTCGTTCCGCCCATGGTCGGCGCCCAGATAGACCCGGTCGGCGCGGAAGCCGTCCAGCGGTCCGGGCGCGGGCGTCGCAGTCCTTGTCTCTTGGTGCTTGGACACTGGGATTTCCCGGGGCGGCGCCCCGACATGGCGCGAGAGGTGTTAGTCTATAACGTCCAGCCCCAGGTCAAGGGCGTCTACGGCGGCGAACTGCGGCCCATGCCTGTTCCCTCGGGCGGGGTCAGGGATTAGATGAGGCCCATGACCGATAAAATCCCCGTCACCGTCCTGACCGGCTATCTCGGCGCCGGCAAGACCACCCTGCTCAATCGCATCCTCAGCGAGGACCACGGCAAGCGCTACGCCGTCATCGTCAATGAGTTCGGCGAGGTGGGCATCGACAACGACCTCATCGTCGGCGCCGACGAAGAAGTCTTCGAGATGAACAATGGCTGCGTCTGCTGCACGGTGCGCGGCGACCTCATCCGGGTCCTGTCGGGCCTGATGAAGCGCAAGGGCAAGTTCGACGCCATCATCGTCGAGACCACGGGCCTGGCCGATCCCGGCCCGGTGGCCCAGACCTTCTTCGTCGACGACGATGTCCGGGCCAAGGCGCAGCTCGACTCCGTGACCACGGTGGTGGACGCCAAGCACCTGCCCCTGCGCCTGGCCGACAGCCAGGAGGCCGTCGAGCAGATCGCCTTCGCCGACCAGATCATTCTGAACAAGACCGATCTCGTGACCCCGGCCGAGCTGGCGGCGGTGGAGGCGCAGATTCGGCGGATCAACCCCCTGGCGCCGATCCATCGCGCCCAGCGGTCCAATGTGCCGCTTGAGGCGGTGCTGGGCCGCGGCGGCTTCGACCTGGAGCGGATTACGGGCCTGGATCCTGAATTCCTCAACCCCGCCCACGGGGAGCCCGGCCACGTGCATGATGAGTCCTGTGACCATGATCACGGCCATGACCATGGGCACGACCACCACCATGGACATGATCACGGCCACGATCATGCCCATGACCATGTGGCCGAGGCCGGCATCCGCGGCGTGTCCCTGACCTTCGACCAGCCCCTCAACGGGACCCGGGTCACCAACTGGCTCAACGCCCTTCTGCAGGAGCAGGGCCCCGACATCCTGCGGGCCAAGGGCATTCTGCACGTGGCCGGCGAAGACCGTCGCCTGGTGTTCCAGGCCGTTCACATGATCCTGGAGGGCGACTTCCAGCGGGACTGGCGGGAGGACGAGCCGCGGAGCAGCAAGATGGTCTTCATCGGCCGCAATCTGGATGAGGCCAAGCTCAAGGCCGGCTTCGAGGCCTGCGCGGCCTGATCATCGCAACGCCTCTGCAGACATGAAAACGCCCGCCGGTGATCCGGCGGGCGTTCGCATATCGACAGTCCGTCCGCGGCGATCAGGCCGCTCAGGAGATCAGCCCAGTTCTTCGTTGATCAGCGCGACCAGGAAGTAGCCGTCGGTCTGCAGCTGGTTCATCACCGACATGAACTCGCCATAACGCACCGTACGGTCGGCGCGGATATAGACGCGCTCTTCGGTCGGGACCGGAACGGCCAGTTCAGAGGCCAGGTCGGCGGCCAGGGTCTGCAGGGTGGTCGGGCGCTCGCCGATGAAGATCGCGCCGCCTTCCTGCACGTTGATCAGGGTGGGCTCTTCCACTTCGGTGCCGGGCGGCGGCGGAATGGCCGGCGGCAGGTCGAGCTTGATCGACACCGTCGCGGCGGGAATCGCCACCATGAAGATGATGAGGAGCACCAGCATCACGTCCACGAAGGGCGTGACGTTGATGTCGCTGTTCTGGCCGAGGTCGAACTTGGAGCCGCCCCCGCCACTCAGCTTCGCCGCCATATGCAATTCCTTCCCATAGGGTCGCGTAGGCCCGCGACCGTCCGTTTCGTCTCGACCATTCGCCTGTCGAAACGCGATTGTAAAGTCTCAAGGCGCCGGGAGCCGGAGGGTTTCATGCAGTTGGGCCGGGGCGGCGCCGCAACCGGCGGCGTCGGACGCCTGGATTCCTTGCATCGGCCCTCTGGGCAAGACCCGCGTTCGCCGTCTATGGCATCCCCATGCCCTACGAATTCGACGCCTATGTCACTGCCGCCCTGTTCTCCAAGTCCGGTCAGGGGATCTTCGCCCTTGGCGACGGGACGGTCAGATTCGACACCGGCGAGGTGGTCGAGGCCCATGACGGCGCGATCCTCTGCGCCTGCCTGCATCCGTCCGGCGAGGGCGTGATCACCGGCGGCGATGATGGCCGCCTGGTCTGGTCGCAAACCTCGGGGCCGCAGGAGATCGCCGAGATCAAGGGGCGCTGGATCGATGCGGTGGCCGCCAGCCCGGACTCTGGCCTGATCGCCTTCGCGGCGGGAAAGGACGTCCATGTCCGCGACGTCGCCGACCCGGACTTCGCCCGGACCTTTGCTCACGAGTCCTCGGCGCTCGGCCTGGCCTTCGATCCCAAGGGCCGGCGTCTGGCGGTGGCGGCCTATGGCGGCGCCCGCCTTTGGTTCGCGCGGATCGCCGAACAGAAGCCCATGGTCCTGGCCTGGGCCGGCAGCCATATCGCTTTGGCCTGGAGTCCGGACGGCAAGTTCCTGATGTCGTCGATGCAGGAAAATCAGCTGCACGGCTGGCGGGTGGCCGACGAGAAGAACATGCGCATGGGCGGCTATCCGGCCAAGGTGAAGAGCCTGGTCTTCATGTCCAAGGGCCAGTTCCTGGCCACCTCCGGCGCGCAGGGGGTGGTGATCTGGCCCTTCGGCGGATCGGCCGGCCCCATGGGCAAGGAGGCCGCCGAGGTCGGCTATGACGCCTCCACCCTGGTGGCCCAGGTGGCCGGAACCCCGACCGGCCGCCGCGTCGCCGCGGGCCTTGAGGACGGTCGGGTCTGGGTCTGCGACCTCGAGGGCCAGAAGATCGAGATGCTGAAGGCCGAAAAGGGCGCGGCCATCACCGCCCTGGCTATCTCAGCCGACGGCAAGCGCGTGGCCTGGGGCGACGAGGACGGCGCGGCCGGCGTCGCCGAAGCGCCCTAGGCCTCCTCGAAGCCGAGCATTTCGCCCCAAACCTCGAACGGGTCGCGGCGGGTGCGCAGGGTGTTGATCGGGGCGGCCTCGTCCGCATAGCCGAGCGCCATGCCGGAAAAGATCATGTGATCGGCCGGCAGGCTCAGCACCTCCGCCAGGGTCTGCGGATAGCGGGCCCAGTATTCCTGGGCGCAGGTGGCCAGGCCCCGCTCCACCGCCAGCAGCATGATGGTCTGCATCAGCATGCCCACATCCGACCATTGCGGCGGCCCCACCTTGCGGTCGAGGCTGAAGAAAAGGCCGACCGGCGCCCCGAACAGTTCGCCGTTCTTGGCCAGCTGCGCCAGACGCGCGGCCTTGTCCTCGCGGGGGATACCGATCGTGGCGTAGAGGTCCTCGCCGCACTGGTAGCGCCGGGTGCGCAGGGGCTCCCAAAGATTGGCCGGATAGACGTCGTATTCCGGCGTCTCGCCGAACGGATTTTCCCGAACCCGGGCCTTGAGCGCCTCCAGGGGCGCGCCGGTCAGGGCGTGAACCCGCCAGGGCTGGAGATTGCCGCCGGACGGCGCCCGGGCCGCGGCCTCCAGGATCTCCCGCACCACCGCGCCCGGCACGGGGGTGGGACGAAAGGCGCGGACCGAAATCCGCTGGGCCACAGCCTGGCTGACATTCATGGAGACGCTCTCCTGCAGGGTTAGGACGCTTGCCGCACCGTCTTCCCATCGTTAGCAGCCGCGCCTAGGGTCAAGGCAAGGATGGCCACGCTTGAGCGACACCGACACCAGCGACCCTGATGATGGCCCCGAGCCGGTAGAGGCCCATCGCGCCGAGCCTGCCCGGCGCGGCCGGTTCGGCCGGTTCGGCCGGATCGTGCGCGGCCTGCTGGTCCTGACCCTGATGATCGGGTTTGTCGGGCCGGTCCTGACGGTGGCCGCCTATCGGTTTCTGCCGCCGCCGATCACCATCCTGATGGTCCAGCGCCTCTTTGAAGGTCAGGGGTTCAGCCGCAGCTGGCGTGGGCTCGATGACATCTCCCCCCATCTGGTGCGCTCGGTGATCGCCGCCGAGGACGCCAATTTCTGCAGCCACCGCGGCTTCGACCTCGAGGCGATCCGCAAGGCCCTGGCGCACAACGAATCCTCCGACCGTGTGCGGGGCGGCTCCACCATCAGCCAGCAGACGGCCAAGAACGTCTTCCTCTGGCCCGACCGCTCCTATGTCCGCAAAGGCCTCGAGGCCTATTTCACCGTCCTGATCGAGGTGATGTGGGGCAAGCCGCGGATCATGGAGGTCTATCTGAACTCCATCGAGTTCGGCCCTGGCGTCTATGGCGCCCAGGCTGCGGCGCGGAAGAACTTCGGGGTCGACGCCGAGGATCTGTCCCCCACCCAGGCCGCCCGGCTGGCCGCCGTCCTGCCCAGTCCGTTGCGCTACAAGGCCGACACCCCGGGCCCCTATGTCCGGCGCCGCACAGGCCGGATCCAGGCGGCGGCGGGAACCGTCCGGCGGGACAATCTGGACGCCTGCGTCCTGGGTTGACGAAACACGGTTACGCCCCCAGACCTGTGGATTGGTAAAACAATCTGCCCCTCAGGAGGCCTTCATGCGCGTTGGCGTGCCCCGCGAGATCAAGCCCAATGAGCATCGGGTGGGCCTGCCGCCCACGGCGGTCCGCGAATATGTGGCCCACGGCCATGAGGTGGTGGTGGAGACCCGGGCGGGCGAAGGCGCCGGCTATGCCGACCAGGACTATGAGCGGGCAGGGGCGAAGGTGGTCGCCGATGCGGCGGCGGTCTTCTCCGGCGCGCAACTGATCGTCAAGGTCAAGGAGCCCCAGGCGGCCGAATGGGCGCGGCTGACCCCCGACCACATCCTCTTCACCTATCTGCATCTGGCGCCAGACCCGGCCCAGACCGAGGGCCTGCTGGCGTCCGGCTGCGCGGCCATCGCCTATGAGACCGTGACCGATCGCGCCGGCGGGCTGCCCCTGCTGGCCCCCATGTCGGAGGTGGCCGGCCGGATCGCGGTGTTTTCCGCCGGCGAGACCCTGCTCAAGCACAATGGCGGCATGGGACTGCTGCTGTCGGGCGTGCCCGGCGTGCGCCCAGCCCGGATCTGTGTCCTGGGCGGCGGGGTGGTGGGCATGAACGCCGCCCGCATGGCCGCAGGACTCGGCGCCGAGGTGGTGGTCCTGGAGCGCTCCATTCCCCGGATGCGGGAGCTGGACGACATGTTCCTCGGCCGCGTCCTGACCCGCTATTCCACCCTCGATGCGGTGGAGGAGGAAGTGCTGCGCGCCGATGTGGTGATCGGCGCCGTGCTGACGGCCGGGGCCGCGGCGCCCAAGCTGGTCCGACGCGAGCATCTGGCGCGGATGAAGCCGGGCTCGGTGCTGGTGGACGTCTCCATCGATCAGGGGGGCTGTTTCGAGACCTCGCGGCCGACCACCCATGCCGATCCGACCTATGTGGTCGACGGCGTGGTGCACTATTGCGTGGCCAATATGCCGGGCGCGGCGCCCAGGACCTCGTCCGAGGCGCTGGTGCACGCGACCCTGCCCTTTGGCCTGGCTCTGGCCGACCGCGGCTTGGACGCGCTGAAGGACGACCCGCATCTGGCGCGGGGGCTGAACGTTCTAAGGGGCGAACTGACCCATCCGGCGGTGGCCCAGGCCCTTGGGCGGGCGTCGGTCGATCCCTACGGGGTCTGGCAGGCCTAGGCCGCCGCCCACTGGCTGGGGTCGAGCGCCACCGGATCGTCGATGGCCATGTCGTCCCAGTCCAGGTCCGGGGGCGGGCTGGAGGCCGCCGCGATCACCGCCGACAGTTCGGCCGCCGAGGTGACGCCTACCAGGACGGTGGTGGCCTCGGGCCGCGACAGGGCGAAGCCCAGGGCGGCCTGCAGCGGATCGCTGCGGCCCTCGGCGATCAGCCGGCGAGCCCGCGAGATGCGGCTGGCCGCGGCCTTCAGATGATTGGGCGCCCGGTCTGGCGGCAGGAAGATCAGGCCGTTCAGGAAGATCGAACGCAACTGAACCTCGATGCCCATGCCCGCCAGGGTGGCCAGGGTGCCGTCGATCAGCAGGCGCTGATCCAGCAGGCTGGCCGGCGCCTGGATGACGTCGGGGCGGAAGCGGCGGGCCACGCCCACCGGATCGTCCGAGGCGAACACCGCCACGCCGATGCGGCGACAGACGCCGGCGTCGCGCAACTGCTGCAGGCGAGTCCAGAGCGCCATGCCATGGGGGCCGAACAGCTCCGAGGCCGACGGCACCAGCACGCAGTCGGCCTGGGCCACGCCCAGACGGCGCAGGGAGGCGCGCACCTCGGCCTCCACCATGTCGGGTCCGCGATCAGCGCGGATGGTGGTCACGGAGACGCGGAAGGGAATGGGCTTGGGCATGGCTTCGCCGATCAGGGTCTCGCCCTGAGCCGAACGACCGGCGACGTCGAACAGGGGCAGCCGCGCCCGGGCGGCGACGGCCAGGATGTCCTGGATCTCGGCTTGAGCCGGCCGCCCGCGCACGGAAGCCTGGTCCAGGACGAATTGGCCAGAACCGAGGCCGAGCTTGTCGAGCGGAGAGGTCATGGGCGGGCGAACGCTCTGAAGAACTGCACTTGTCGGGGAGCATGCTTATCTGTGAGGCCTAAAGAACCCGTATCTGGAACCTTTCACGGGGGTTAATCTGACCCATGACCGAACCACTCCCCCAATGGCCGATCTTCGGCCTCGACGAGGATGTCCGACCCGCCCTGCGGGCGGCCGCGGCGACGGGCGCGCCCCTGCTCCTGGCCACCCTGACGGCCTTGGGCGGCGGCGGGCCGCGACCGGTGGGAACCCAGATGGTGTTCGGCCAGGGTGTGGTTTCCGGTTATTTTTCAGGGGGCTGTGTCGAGTCCGATGTGGCCGCCCACGCCCAGGCCTGTCTTGAGGACGGCGCGCCGCGCACCCTGGTCTATGGCGAGGGCAGCCCCTGGCCTGACATTCAGCTCCTGTGCGGCGCGCGGATCGAGATCTTCCTGGAGAAGGTGGCGAGCGACGATCCCGCGCTGGCCAATCTCTTTACCGCCCAGAATGAGCGCAGATCCTGCGTCTGGTTGAGCGATGGCGTCCGGAGGCTCTGCACGGCGCCCGAGGAAGCCAGGCCTTGGGAGGGCGCCATTCGCCGGGACTATGACCCCGTCCCGCGGCTTGTGGTCGTGGGCTCTGACCCGACGGCCCTCGCCATCGCCGCCCTGGGCGGGCAGTCGGGCTTCGAGACCACCCTGGTCCGGCCCAAGGGTCCGGCGGAGCCGCCGCCCCTGGCCAAGGTTGCCTATCGTCGGGATGAACCCGGAGAGGCGTTCAGCGCCATAGGCCTCGATCCCTGGACCGCCGTAGCCATCGCCACCCATGACCTGACCACCGACCAGGCCGCCCTGCGCGCGGCCCTGCCATCCAAGGCGTCCTATGTGGGCCTGCTGGGCGCCCGGGCGCGGCTGGCCGAGCGGCTGGCCCGACTGCGGGAGGCCGGCGTCAGCGAGGCGGCCCTGTCGCGCCTGCACGCCCCCATCGGCCTGGATATCGGCGGCAAGGCGCCGTGGGAGGTGGCCCTGTCGGTGATCGGCGAGATCGTCGCCCTGCGCTACGCCCGGGCCAGCGGCAGCACCTCGACCAGCCCCCCGGCCTCGACGGCGGGCGCGCCGGGCGGGCGGCGCAGCAGCGCATCGGCGGCGGCGAACACGGTGACCAGCGAGGAATCCTGATCCCCATAGGGCTGGACGTTGATCGCGCCGTCCAGATGGGTCAGCTTCGCCCGCATCCAGTGCTCCCGCGGGCCATTGGCCGCCAGCGGCGTGGTGGCGCGGGCGGTGATCGTGGCGAAGGGCGCAGGAGCGCCCTGATAGGCCGCCAGTATGGGGCGCAGGAAGAGCTCAGCGCAGACAAAGGCCGAGGCCGGATTGCCGGGCAGGCCCAGCATCCGGCGGCCATCGGCCAGGACTCCGAAAAAGGTCGGCTTGCCCGGCCGCACCGCGACGCTGGCCACCTTCATCGACAGGCCGAGCGCCTCGCCCGCGGCCCGCACTAGGTCGTGATCGCCCACGGAAGCCCCGCCGACCGTGACGATCAGGTCGGCCTTGGCGTCTCGCAAGGCGGCGATGACGGCGTCCAGGTCATCGCGGACGGGCTTGAGCTTTTCAGCCTCGGCTCCCCAGGCGCGGACCATGGCCAGCAGGGCCGGGGCGCCGGAATCGTAGATCTGGAATGGCCCCGGAACCCCGGGCGCCTCGATGATCTCTTCGCCCGTCGAGATGATGGCCACCTTGGGCGCCCGATGGACCGACACCTCAGCCCGGCCCGCCGAGGCGGCGAGGGAGAGCCGCCAGGGATCGATGCGCTGGCCGGCGTTCAGCAGGACCTGGTCCGATTTGAAGTCGCCGCCCCGGGGCCGCAGGTGCTGGCCCGCCCGGGTCTGCGGCGTGGTGACGGCCTCGCCGTCGCGCTGGGCGTCTTCCTGGATGACGATGGCGTCGGCGCCGGCGGGCACGGCCGCGCCGGTAAAGATGCGCACGGCCTCGCCTTTGCCAAGGCCGCCCGCATAGCCATGGCCCGCGGCGCTCTCGCCAATGATGCGCAAAGTCCCCGGCGTGTCGCCGCTGCGCACCGCCCAGCCGTCCATGGCCGAGGCGTCGAAGGGCGGCTGGTCGCGGATGGCGCTCACATCCTCGGCCAGGACCCGGCCGATGGCCTTGCTCAGCGGCAGAGTCTCTGCCGGCAGGGGCGCGATCTCGGCCAGCATGCGGCCCCGGGCGTCCTCGACGGCCAGCAACTTCATGGGGCGGACCAGTCGCCAGAGGCGCCGCCAGACTTGGCGACCAGGCGCACAGCCTCGATGACCATGCCCTTCTCGGCGGCCTTCAGCATGTCATAAATGGTGAGGCAGGCCACCGAGACCGCTGTCAGGGCCTCCATCTCCACGCCGGTCTGGCCGGTGGTCCGCACCCTGGCGGTCACCGACAAGCCGCCGTCGCCGGGCGCCACGCGGACCTCCACCTTGGACAGGGCGAGCGGATGGCAGAGTGGGATCAGGTCGCTGGTCTTCTTGGCGGCCATGATGCCGGCGATCTCGGCGGTGGCCCGCACATCGCCCTTCTTGGCGTCGCCGGACAGGGCCAGCGCCAGGGTCTCCGGCGCCATGCGGACAAAGCCCTCGGCATGCGCCTCCCGGGCGGTGACCGCCTTGGCCGAGACATCGACCATGTGGGCGCGGCCGGTCTCGTCGATGTGGGTGAGGCCGCTCATCGCTCCATCAGCCGGGGCATGAGGTCGACCATGTTGCAGGGGCCATGGCGGCTGTCGAGCTGGGCGGAAATCACCTTGTCCCAGCCGTCCTTCACCGCCCCATTGGAGCCGGGCAGGCAGAAGACGAAGACCCCGCCCATGATGCCGGCGGTGGCGCGGCTCTGCAGGGTGGACAGGCCCACCGTCTGGTAGCTGACCATGTGAAAGACCACCGAAAACCCGTCCAGGGTCTTATCGAACAGGGGCTGCAGGGCCTCGGGCGTCACGTCGCGGCCGGTGATGCCGGTGCCGCCGGTGGTGATCACCGCGTCCACCTCGCCTGAGGCCACCCAGGCCTTCACCTGGCTGCGGATCGCCTCGACCTCGTCGCGGACGATGGTTCGGCCCGCCAGAACGTGGCCCGCCCCGGTGATCCGGTCAGCCAGGACCTGGCCCGAGGTGTCGGTGGTTTCATCGCGGGTGTCGGAGACGCTGAGGACGGCGATGCGGACCGGGACCAGGGTCTTGGTCTCGTCGATCTTGCCGCCGGGGGCAAAGGCAGGCGCGTTCATGATCGGCTCCTCTGTGCGTCTGGGGCTCGCCGGGCGTCTAGGCCCAGCGGGCGATGTCCTCGTGGTCCTCGGCCCGGGGCTCGACCCAGCGGGCGCCGTCGGGGCCATGCTCCTTCTTCCAGAAGGGGGCGCGGCTCTTCAGATAGTCCATCAGATAGTCACAGGCCTCGAAGGCCGCCCGGCGGTGGGACGCGGCCGTGGCTACGAAGACGATGGGCTCTCCCGGCGCGATCTGGCCGATGCGATGGACGATCATCAGGTCCTGCAGGTCAAACCGCGTTCGGGCGGTCTCGGCGAAGGCGCCGATCTGCGCCTCGGTGAAGCCGGGATAGGCCTCCAGCTCCAGGATTTTTGTCTCGCCGCCCTCCGCCCTGGCCAGACCCGTGAAGCTCGCCACCGCGCCGGTCTCGGCCCGCCCGCGGCAGAAGCCGGACAGCAGCGGGCCGGGGTCGAAGCCCTGGTCGGTGAGGCTGATCATCATGGCCTAGCCCCCGCTCATGGGCGGCAGGAAGGCGACTTCAGAGCGGGGCGACAGGGCCGCGTCATCGCGCACCAGAACCTGGTCCAGCGCCACCTGGACGCCGGGCGCGGCCAGGGCTTCGCCCAGGGCGGCGTCATCAGCGGCCAACAGGGCGCGCAGGTCCGAGAGGCGGGCCGGCGCGGGCTCCAGGGTCTTTTCCCGCCAGCCGGCGATGTCGCTCAGGCGGCCAAACAGCAGGATCCGGGCCATGGCCTCAGCCTCCGGTGGTAGACATGTGGCGGGCCAGCGCCTGGGCGGCGGCTCGCTCGATCCGGAAGTCGTGCCCCTTGGGCTTGCCGTCCACCGCCAGGCGGATGGCCTCGATGAGGGCTGTGTCATCGGCGCCGGCGCGCAGGACGGCCCGCAGATCGCTGGCGTCTTCCTGGCCGAGGCAGGTGTGCAGGGTGCCGGTGCAGGTCAGCCGCACCCGGTTGCAGCCCTCGCAGAAATTATGGGTCATCGGCGTAATGAAGCCCAGCCGCCCGCCGGTCTCGGCGATGCGGACATAGCGGGCCGGTCCGCCGGTGGAGAGGGGAATGTCCTCCAGGGTCCAGAAGCTGTCCAGCTCCTGCCGAACCTGGGCCAGCGACAGGAACTGGTCGGTGCGGTCTTCCTCGATTTCGCCGAGCGGCATGGTCTCAATGAGCGTGGCGTCCATGCCCTCCCCATGGGCCCAGGCGATCAGGTCCGGCAGCTCGCTCGCATTGTCCTGCGCCAGGGCCACGGCGTTGATCTTGACGGCGATGCCGGCGTCTTGCGCCGCCTTGATCCCGGCCAGCACCTTGGCGACGTCGCCGCCGCGGGTCAGGCGGCGGAACAGGTCGGGCTTGCGGGTGTCGATGGAGACATTGATCCGCCGCACCCCTGCCGCGGCCAGGGGCCCGGCGAACTCAGCCAGCCGCGTGCCGTTGGTGGTCAGGGTCAGCTCGTCCAGCTCCCCGGACTTCAGGTGCCGCGACAGGCCCTCGATCAGGCTCATCACGCCCTTTCGCACCAGGGGCTCGCCGCCGGTGATGCGCAGCTTGCGCACGCCGAGCGCGATGAAGGCCGAACTGACCCGGTCCAGCTCTTCCAGGGTCAGCAGGTCCTTCTTGGGCAGGAAGACCATGTGCTCGGCCATGCAATAGACGCAGCGCAGATCGCATCGATCGGTGACCGAGACCCGCAGATAGGTCACCGTCCGGCCAAAGCCGTCGATCAGGGGAGCGGCCGACGTGGGCCGCGCTTGCGAAGGTGAGGCGTCATAAGGCGTCATGGCGTGAACGCAACATAGGCGAGGGCAGGCGATGGCGACAGGGGCGGCGCGCAAAGAGGCGAGTTGGAGCGCCATCGTCCTGGCGGCCGGCGCCGGCCGCCGGTTCGGCGGCCGCAAGCTGCTGGCGCCCTTCGGGGGCGGGCCGCTGATCGAGGGGGCGCTCGGGGCGGCCTTCGCCAGCCCGGCCTCGACGATCATCCTGGTGACGGGGTCAGAGGCCGACGACGTGGCTGCGGCCGCGAGGGCCTGGGCGGAACGCCAGGGCGAGGGGGGCCGGCTGCAGATCATCCACGCCGCCGACCATGCCGAGGGCATGGGCGCCTCCCTGCGGACCGGGGCTGAAGCTCTTCCGGCGGATACGGCCGGGACCTTCGTGCTTCTGGGGGACATGCCGAGGATTCCGGCCGCCATACTGCCCCGCCTGGTCGAGGCCGTGGAGGCGGGCGCCGCCGCCGCCGCCCCGATCTGCGGCGGCCGTCGGGGCCATCCGGTGCTGTTCGGGGCCGAACTCCTCGATCACCTCCGGCAGGCCGCCGGCGATGAAGGCGCCCGCACAGCCCTGGCCGGCCTCGGCCCCCGCCTGGCCCTGATCGAGACCGAGGACGAAGGCGCCCTGTTCGATGTCGACCGGCCCGAGGATCTGGCGGGCGCCTAAACCTTCACGAACGGTTGGGCGGTGATCGCCTCGCCGGTAAGGGCGAGCAGCGCATTGGCCACGGCCGGGCCGATCACCGGCGTGCCGGGTTCGCCGACGCCGGTGGGATGGGTCCCGGCCGGCTGGGCGGCGATATAGGTCTCGACCTTGGGGGCCTCGTTGTGTCGCAGCACCCGGTAGGTGTCGAAATTGGTCTGGTCCACCCGGCCCTCGGTCAGGGTGACCTGGCCGTAGAGGGCGGCGGACAGGCCATAGCAGGTTCCCCCTTCCATCTGGGCGGCGATCTGGTTGGGCGAGATGGCCGTGCCGCAGTCGATGGCGGTGACCACGCGGCCGACCCTGGGCTCGCCATTCTCCATCTTCACCTCGGCCACCTGGGCGACCACAGAGCCGAAGCTCTCATGCACCGCCACGCCGCGGGTCCAGCCCTCGGGCGCGGGCTCCCCCCAGCCGGCCTTTTCGGCCGCCAGGTCGAGGACGGCCAGATGCCGCTTGGCGGCGGCCTTCTCGTAAAGGGCCCGGCGATAGGCCACCGGATCCTGGCCGGCCCGGCGGGCCAGCTGCTCGATGGTGTGCTCCATCACATAGGCGGTGTGGGTCGCGCCCACCGAACGCCACCAGAGCACCGGCACGCCGGCGTCGGGGGTGAGCAGCTGGGCGTCCACATGCGGCGTGGCTTTCAGATAGGGGGAGCCCTTGGCGCCTTCCACCGCGGTCTCGTCGACGCCGCCGCCGCCGAAGGGGGCGCCCTTCATGATCGACTGGGTGACGATGCGATGGGTCCAGGTGTTGGGATAGCCCTCGGCGTCGGTGGTCACCCGCACCCGGTGATGGACCAGGGGGCGGTAGTAGCCGGCCGCCATGTCGTCTTCCCGGGTCCAGACCAGCTTCACCGGCCGGTTTCCGCCCACCTTCCGGGCGATCTGGACGCATTCGACCACGAAGTCGGACTGGAAGTTGGCCCGCCGGCCAAAGGAGCCCCCGGCCGGCAGGGTTTCGATCTCGATGGCGCCGGGCAGGTTGGCGACGATCTTGGCCACGTTCAGCTGGTCCAGGGTCGGCCCCTGGGAGGCGAAGGTGAGCTTGGCCGTGTTGCCGTCCACCTGCGCCACGCAGTTCATCGGCTCCATGGTGGCATGGGCGAGATAGGGGAAGTCATAGGCGACCTCGATGGCCAGGCCGCCGCCTTGGGCCGCCACCTCGCCCTTGGTTTCGAAGCCCTGCCATTCCTCGCCCTTTTCCAGGGCGGCCGAGCCGGCGGCCAGATCGCGGAAGCGCTGCGCGATGTCGGCGGAGCTGCGAGTCTCGGCCTTGGCCTCGTCCCAGTTGACGCTCAGCGCGTCGCGGCCCTGTTTGGCGGCCCAGGTGGAGTTGGCCACGACGGCCACCCCGGTGGGGATTTCATAGACCTCGACCACGCCGGGCATCGCCTTGGCCGCCGTGGCGTCAAAGCTCGCCACCTTGGCGCCGAAGCGCGGCGGGTGGGCGACCATGGCCACCAGCAGGTTTTCGGCCTGGACATCCATGGTGAAGCGGGTCTGGCCGGTGCTCTTGGCCAGGCTGTCCTTGCGCCGCACCCGGTCGGTGCCGATCAGGGTGAACTGGGTCGGGTCCTTCAGGGTCGGCTCGGCCGGCGGGGCGACCTTGGCGGCGTCGGCCAGCAGGGCGGCGAAGTCGGCGGACTGGCCCGAGGCGGCGTGCGAGACGACGCTGTCCTTCACCGTGATCTCACCGGCCGGAACGTTCCAGCGGCTGGCGGCCGCCTGGACGAACATGGCCCGGGCTGCGGCCCCGGCCTGACGCAGCTGGTCCCAGCTGTTGTTGATCGCCGTCGATCCGCCGGTCAGCTGCGCGCCGAGGCCGCCATTGGCGTAGAGCTTGGCGTTGGCCGGGGCGTGCTCCCAGGCCACCTTGCTCCAGTCGGCGTCCAGCTCCTCGGCGACGATGGCCGCGAGGCCCGCATGAGAGCCCTGACCAAACTCGATGTGCTTGCAGACCAGGGTCACCGCCCCGTCCGGGGCGATCCTGACGAAGGCGCCGAACGGCCCCGTCTCGCCCTCGGCGCCAGCCGCCAGCAGGTCGGTGGGGGAGCAGCCGACCATCAGGGCGCCGCCGACCGCGGTGGCGGTGATGATCAGCTGGCGGCGGGAAACGCCCTCGCCTGCGGAGGCGGCGCGGCGGAAAATGGGTGCGTTCATGGCTCTCATCCCGTCCGGTCAGGCGTCAGTCTGGGGGGAGGCTGTGGCCGGGGCCTGGCCCGACGCGACCTTGATCGCCGCATGGATGCGCTGATAGGCGCCGCAGCGACAGATATTGCCGGCCATGGCCCCGTCGATCTCTTCGTCCGTCGGCTTGGGCGACTGCTCCAGCAGGGCGGCGGCCGACATGATCTGGCCCGACTGGCAGTAGCCGCACTGGGGCACGTCCAGCGCCACCCAGGCCTGCTGCAGGGGGTGGTCGCCCCCCAGGCCCTCGATGGTGGTGATCTTCGCGCTCCCCAGCGCCGAGACCGGCGTCAGGCAGGCGCGGATGGGGGCTCCGTCGGCCAGGACGGTGCAGGCGCCGCACTGGGCGATCCCGCAGCCATACTTGGTCCCGGTCAGGCCCAGTTCATCCCGCAGCACCCACAACAGGGGCGTGTCCTCGGCCGCCTCCACCGTAAGCGGCTTTCCATTCACATCCAGGGTGATGGCCATGACGATCCTTAGGCGTTGCAGAGCTTGAGCACGATCTTAACGCCGCTTAGGTGGCAAGGTAAGCCCCGACCTGGGCTGGCTGGCCCAGTCTTGATGCGCCCGTGAGCTAACTGCGCTACCTAATTCCCGACGCTGTGATCGGCCCCGTTTCTGGAGACCCTCATGACCCCATCGCTCCGCGCCACCTCCCTCCGCCTCCCGGTCTTGCTGGCCGGCCTCCTCCTGGCGGCGGCGCCGGGTCTGGCCCAGGCGCAGGCGGCCGCCTCGACGGGGGCCCGTCTGTTCAACCTTCAGTGCAAGACCTGCCACGGGGACAAGAGCACCCCAGCAGGGCCCACCTTAACCGGGGTGGCGGGCGCGCCCATCGCCGCGCGCAGCGACTTCAACTATTCCGCGGCCCTGAAGGCCAAGGGCGGGACCTGGACCGACGCGGCCCTGGACGCCTATCTGGCGAAGCCGATGGCCTTCGCGCCGGGCACGCGCATGATGGTCGCCGTGCCTGACGCCAACAACCGCGCCGCCATCGTGGCCTATATGAAGACGCTCAAATGACCTCGATCCTCGCGCCTGGCCTGCCGCTGCGGCTGGCGCTGGTGACCGCCGCCGCCGCGTCCCTCGCCGCCTGCTCCACCGTTGGGCCGACGGCCCCGTCAGCCGGCTTCGTCTCGCCTCTGCGCTCGGCGCCCGGTCCGGAGGACGCCACCGACGCGCCGATGACCTACGCCTGCCGTGAAGGCAAGCGGTTCGTCGCCGCCTATTCCCTGTCGGGGGAACATGCGGTGGTGCAGGCGGGCGGCCGCTCCTATCGCCTGCCGCATGCGCCCTCGGGCTCTGGCGCGCGCTTTTCCGCCGGTGGGGTCGAACTGACGACCAAGGGCGTCGAGGCGAGCCTGGACGGCGCCGCCGGGGCGCCCTATCGCGGCTGCGTCACCGGCTGAAGGAGCAGGATCTTGGACGCCTTTCCCGCCTTTTTCCCCCTGGCCGGCGCCAAGATCGTGATCGCCGGGTCCGGCGAGGGCGCCGAGGCCAAGGCCCGCCTGTTCGACGGTTCGCCCGCCCGCCTGGTGCGGGTTGAGGACGCCCAGGCCTATCTGCCGGCCACCTATGCAGGCGCGAGCCTGGTCTTCATCGCCAGCGCCGATGATCTGTTTGTCCAGGCCGCGGTGACCGCCGCCCGGGCCGCCAGGGTCCCGGTCAATGTGGTCGACCGCCCGCCGCTCTGCGACTTCACCACGCCGGCCGTGATCGACCGCGGCGAGGTGGTGGCCGCCGTGGGCACCGGCGGCGCCTCCCCCATGCTGGCCACGCTCTTGCGCAACACCATCGAAACCCGCATTCCGGAGGGGACCGGGCGCATCGCCGCCCTGTTCCGCAGGATGCAGGACGAGGTGCGCGAAGCCCTGCCCGAACTGCCGCGGCGTCGGGCCTTTCTCCGCCAGGCGCTCGAGGGCCCCGCGGCGGACGCGGCCGTGGCGGGAAATATGGAGGCGGCCGAGGCCCTGCTGCGTAGGGCGCTTTCCGAAGATGCGCCGCAGCCAGGCCGTCTGCAGTTCGTCGCCGGACGGGGGCCGGCCGACCTGATCACCCTGCGGGCCAGCCGCGCCCTGGCCAGCGCCGATGTGCTGGTCATCCCGCCGGACGCCGATCCCGAGATCGTCGGCATGGCCCGCCGCGACGCCGAGCGGGTCGCGCCAGAGGCCGCAACGCCTGATCACCTGATCGATCTGGGCCGCCAGGGCCTGAAGGTGGTCAGCCTGATCACCGTCATGCCCCAGGCCGAGGCCCTGCGCGCCTATGCCGACTCCGGTCTGGCCGTAGAGGTGATGCTGGCCGCGCCGCAGATCTAGTCGTGCAGGCCTAGTCCAGGGGTTTGCCCTTGGTCTCCGGTAGGAACAGGCAAACCACGACGCTGATGCCGGTGAAGATCACCGGGTACCAGAGGCCTGAATAGATGTTGCCCGTGGCGGTCACGATGGCGAAGGCGCTGAAGGGCACGAAGCCGCCCACCCAGCCGGTGCCGATGTGATAGGGCAGGGACATGGCCGTGTAGCGCACCCGTGTGGGGAAGAGCTCCACCAGGGTCGCGGCCATGGGGCCGTAGAGGGCCGTGGCCGCCACCACGAAGATCATCAGGATGCCGAACACCGCCGCGAGGTTGGTCCGCGCCGGGTCGGCCTGGGACGGATAGCCGGCCGCCGCCAGGGCCGCGCGGATCTCGCCGTCCACCTGGGCCCGAGCCGCCTTCAGGTCGTCGGGGGCGAGCTGGCTGCCGTCGATGGAGGAGACCACCGTTTCGCCCACCCGCACCTGGGCGAGCGTCCCGGCCGGGGCGGCGAGGTTGTCATAGGAGACCCCGGCATTGGCCAGGGCCGTCTTGGCGATGTCGCAGGCCGAGATGAACTGCGCCCGGCCCACGGGGTCGAACTGCAGGGCGCAGTCGGCGGGGTCGGCGACCACCACCACGGGGGTGGCGGCCTGGGCCTCGGCCAGGGCGGGATTGGCCGCCAGGGTCAGGGCCTTGAAGCCAGGGAAGAAGGCGATGAGGGCCAGCGTCATGCCAAACCACATCACCCATTTCCGCCCGACCCGGTCCGACGCCCAGGCGAACAGCACATAGAGCGGCGCGCTGGCCAGGGTGGCGCAGATCATCAAGGTGTTCACCGTGGCCGGCGCCACCTTCAGGAACCGCTCCAGGAAAATCTGGGTGTAGAAGAAGGCCGTGTACCAGACCGCCCCCTGGGCGCTCATGAAGGCGAACAGGGCCAGAAGCACGATCTTCAGATTGCCCCATTGGCCGAAGGCCTCGGCGAAGGGGGCCTTGGCCTCCTCGCCCGCGGCCTTGAGCCGTTCGAAGCTGGGGCTCTCGGCCAGCTTCAGGCGCATGAAGATGGAAATGGCCAGCAGGCCGGCCGAGACCAGGAAGGGCAGCCGCCAACCCCAGTCGGCGAAGGCCTCCTCGCCGACGATCCGGCGGGTGACCAGGATCACCACCAGGGCGCCGATCAGGCCGAAGGCGGCCGAGGTCTGGATCCAGCCGGTATATTCCCCGCGCCGGTGGTCCGGCGCGTGCTCGGCCACATAGATGGCCGCCCCGCCATACTCCCCGCCCAGCGCCAGACCCTGCAGGATGCGCAGCACGATCAGCAGGGCGGGGCCGATCAGGCCGGCCTGTTCGTAGGTGGGCAGAAAGCCGATGGCCAGCGTCGCGCCCCCCATCAGTGTCACCGTGATGAGGAAGGCGGCCTTACGGCCCACCCGGTCCCCCATGCGGCCGAAGATCAACGCGCCTAAGGGGCGGAAGGCGAAGCCGGCCCCGAACAGGGCCAGGGCCGCCACCAGGCCTGCGGTCTCATTCAGCCCAGCGAAGAAGTTCCGCGAGATGATCGTCGCCAGGGTCCCGAAGATGAAGAAGTCGTACCACTCGAAGGCGGTGCCGGCCGAGGAGGCCACCACCACGGTGCGCATGGATGGCGGCGATGCGCCCTCACCAGCTTGAGCGTCTGCGGCGTCCTGCGCCATGAGCGTTCCCCCGAACTCTTGTTTCGCCCAGGAGTAACACCGGTGCATGATCCGGCGGAAGGCGCGACCTTGCATCAGGGCGCGCTGGGAACCGCCCGTCCTGTGGCGTGTTCCCTTCAGCCACAGCGCCCGCGGCGCACTCTTTCGCGCAGAACCGCGATATAGTTTTTGGGCCCAACCGGCCGTTTCGGGGCGAATTCCCCTGATCGATCAGGGGAATCTCCGAGTTCCTGCCTCCCACGGGGGGCAAACCGGAACGGGGCTGTCGCAAAAAGTCGAAAAAGGCTGATTGACACTCTCGGGGGTGGCGACTAGATACGCCGCTCCTCGCCGCCGACGGATTGGTTGGCGGGGCCGGCGGAAGC
>DEWY01000008.1:108953-174382 GCA_002363865.1 Caulobacteraceae bacterium UBA3198 | reverse complement strand
AATCCTGTCCCCGCACCCAAATCTCCTCAAAGCCGCCGAACACTCAACCGTCCGGCGGCTTTTTGATGCCCGGTATCCAGACCCGCTGACAGGCCAGCTCACTCGATCGGGCGACGGTCATCGAGCAGGTCGCCACCCTTCACTCCGGCGCGTTCCTCGGTGACAAGGCGTTCCACCGCCGGCGCCGGGGCGGTGTCGAGGGCCTCTTCGTTGAGCGGGGGCCGTGGGGGCGGGACTGAAGCCTTGGCCCTCGGGCCGGGCGAGGACACGGGCGGCGGAACGTCATAGCGCAGCCGGTAGATGGGTTCGGGCAGGCTAAATCCGCCCGCTTCGAAGGCGGCCTTCACCGCATGGATGCTGCGGCTGCGACCCTTCATGAAGTCGGTGTGGCGCTGATCGATCCAGCCGTAGAAGCGCACCACGATGTTGGAATCGCCGACATTGACGATCACCCCGCTCGCCTCGGGCTCGGCCAGCACGAAAGGGAGGGCGTCCAGGGCCCGCAGCCCCAGGGCGATGGCGGCCAGTCCGTCCTCGTCGGCGCCGATGCCCAGATCGAACTCGAACCGCCGTTCCGGATTGCGGGTGTAGTTCAGGATGACCGCCTTGAAGACGATGGCGTTGGGGATCCGCAGGTGATTACCGTCCAGGGTCATCAGCACGGTCGCCCGCGAGGTCAGGCGGATCACCCGCCCCTCGTCGCCGCCGATGACCACATGGTCATTGGCCCGGAAAGGCTGGCGCAGGCTGAGCATCAGGCTGGAGACATAGTTGTCCACAGTATCGCGGACCGCAAAGCCCAGGGCGATGCCGATCACGCCCGCCCCGCCCAGAACGGCGCCCAGCAGGGCGGTGGCGCCAAGGATTTCCAGGCCGACCACGGCCGCCAAGATGAAAAAGACCACGCGGATAGTGCTCGCCACGACGGTGGCCAGGAACGGGTTCGGGGTCAGCCAGGCCCAGAGCCGGTCGACCCGCGCCAGGCCGTGACCGATCAGGCCGATGATGACCGCCACGCCCAGGGCGACACCCAGCAGCGGCAAACCCTGGATCAGGCCGCGTATTTCGCCCTCGAACCGGGCGAAGGCCGGGGCGACATTGGTGCGCACGTCCAGGTCTCGCTCTAGCCGGTTTTGCACGGTCACGACGCCGTTGACCCGGTTTGCGATCGCCTCCGCCTGCTCAGCCTCATCAGGGGTCGCGACCGCCCCCTGCAGGGTGACAACCCCGGCGCTGACCTCGACCTCCACCGACTGAAGGCCTGGAATCTCAGCATAGATGCCGCTGATCCTTGCGGCGATGTCCCGATCCTCAGCGCCCGTGGTCCGGCTGGAGATCAATGGCCCTGCGGACTCTTCCCGGGGCGGCGCCTGAGCTGCGACTGGGGCCGCCAGGGACAGGACCAGCCCCAGGATCACATAGGCGAGACGTTGCATGGGACGAGTTTGCGCCTGACCCGCAGAGAATGTCACGACCGCCGGCTTCAGCGCAGCAGCGCCCAGGCCACCAGACCCAGGGACACACTGCCTGCTGCAAGGGCGAGGAGCACGACCCAGCCGTCCCGCACGGTCAGGCCCAGGCCGAAAATGGCGATGGTCCCCCCGGATAGGGCGGTGGAAAACGGAATCAGCTCCAGGGGCGGGGTCAAAAGGCCCACGGTGATGCAGGCCAGGGCCACGCCCCTGCGGCCGACGCCCTCCGTCATGCCGGTGATCCGGGGGCGCAGCATCCGATCCAGCGTCTGGGCCGGCCGCCTTGCGCTGCGGGCGCCCTTTTCCAGGCTCGCGCCTGGCACCTTCAGGCCCAGGAGCCAGCGGGGCAGCCAGACCTGCTTGCAGCCCACCAACATCTGTCCGGCGATCAGCACCACGGTGAAGGCCAGCAGGCTTGGCACGCCGGGCACGGCGCTGACCGGCGTCACGGTGATCAGGCCGGCCATGAACAGGAGGGGGCCATAGGCCCGCCCGCCGATCGCGTCGCGGATCTCGCCCAGGCTGACCTTGCCTTCAGACGCTGCGGCGGTGTCACAGACGCAGAGGATGACGTCGTCGAGGGTGCGAGGTTGATCGGTCATGCGGGCTCCCGGGGCGCTGGCTAAACGCCCCGGGCCGTCATTGGCGCCGCAAGGGCCCTAGAAAGCGTTCTCACCCGTGATGGCGCGGCCCAGGATCAGGGCGTGAACGTCGTGGGCGCCCTCATAGGTGTTGACGGTCTCCAGGTTCGCGGCGTGACGCATCACGTGGTACTCGCCGGAAATGCCGTTGCCGCCGTGGATGTCGCGGGCCTCCCGGGCGATGGCCAGGGCCTTGCCGCAGTTGTTGCGCTTCATCAGGCTGATGGCCTCAGGCACCCAGGCGCCCTCGTCGATCAGCCGTCCCAGCGCCAGGGCGCCTTCAAAGCCAAGGGCGATCTCGGTCTGCATGTCGGCCAGTTTCTTCTGCACCAGCTGGCGCGCGGCCAGGGGCTTGCCGAACACCTGGCGGCTGGCGACGTAGTCTCGGCTGGCGTGCAGACAGAACTCGGCCGCGCCCATGGCGCCCCAGGCGATGCCGTAGCGCGCCTTGTTGAGGCAGGAGAAGGGGCCGCGCAGCCCCGACACGCCAGGCAGCATCTGGTCCTCGGGCACGAAGACGTCAGACAGTGCGATCTCGCCGGTGACCGAGGCCCGCAGGGAGAGTTTGTTGTTGATCTTCGGCGTGGTCAGGCCCTCGGAGCCGCGGTCGACCAGGAAGCCGCGGATCACGCCATCAAGCTTGGCCCAGACCAGGGCCACATCGCTGATCGGGCTGTTGGTGATCCACATCTTGGAGCCGTTCAGCACGAAGCCGCCGTCCACCCTCTTGGCCACGGTGCGCATGGAGGCCGGGTCGGAGCCGCCGTCGGCCTCGGTCAGGCCAAAGCAGCCGATGATGTCGCCCTTGGCCATGCCCGGCAGGTACTTCTGCTTCTGGGCTTCGGAGCCGAAGGCGTAGATCGGGTACATGACCAGCGAGGACTGCACGCTCATGGCCGAGCGGTACCCGGAATCGATCGCCTCCACCTCACGGGCGATCAGCCCATAGGCCACGTGATTGACGCCGGCGCCGCCATACTCCTCGGGGATGGTCGGGCCCAGGAAGCCGAGCGCGCCCATCTCGTGCATGATCTCGCGGTCAAAGCGCTCCTCAGCATAGGCCGAGACGACGCGGGGCAGCAGCTTGTCGCGGCAATAGGCCCGCGCCGACTCCCAGACCATCCGTTCGTCCTCGGAGAGCCGGGCGGCGAGATCCAGGGGATCTTCCCAGCGAAAGGTCTTCTGAGCCACTCCGGTGTCCAGGGCCATGGCGCGCCTCCTTTGATCTGCGGCGTTGGGTTGTCTGCTGCGCTTATGGACCCAAATCGCCCCGGCATACAGTCCCGCGGACGGCGGGATCGGTCCTGCGGCGTCCGGGTAAAGAGCGCCCCGCCCGAGCGGGTCGCCGGGCGGGGCGAGAACCTGGCGGGGAGGAACGCCAAGCGTGAGCCGAGCGGACGGAGAGGAGGTCTCGCCCGCTGACTTGCGAGTCGTTCTTATAACCGCAGGTGTCGCGCCGCAATGAGAATCGTTCTCAAGAAAGGCGCGCCGCAACCATCCGGTGCGATCTGAGTTTCATCTTCATGCAAGCGCATCAAGCCCGTATGGCCGACCCCTTCCGCGCCCTCCTGTTGGTCGGCGTGTTCGCATTCTTCGCGGGCTTCATGGGCTATCTGGCCCTAAGCCTGGGCCAGCCGGACGCCGGTCGCATCCTGGCCTCGGCCCCAGCGCCAGCCGCCGATTATGCGCCGGTCCGGCTGTCGCCGCCGCAGGATCCCTGGGTCTTCGAAAAGTCCATCTAGAGCCCCTGTTCAGGCTCGGCCAATCACTCCAATCTCGCGGCGATGACCGACGCCGCCCCCCTCGATTCCCCGACCCTTGCAGCTGAGGCTGAGCCCGTGGGCGCGGCTCAGATCGCCGCTTTCCTTGCGGCGCGTATGTGCCACGACTTCATCAGCCCGGTGAGCGCCATCGTCTCAGGTCTGGACCTGCTGGAGGATCCCGACGCGCAGGACATGCGCGAAGACGCCATGGGGCTGATCGCCGCCTCCGGGCGCAAGCTCGCCGAGATGCTGTCCTTCACCCGCGTGGCCTTTGGCGCCTCAGCCTCGGCGGAGGTGTTTGACCCCCGGGACCTCGAAAAGCTGGCCCAGGGCGTGTTCAGCCACCTGCGCGCCGACCTGGATTGGGCCGTGGAGGCCGATCAGTTCGACAAGGCCTCGGCCCGGGCGGTGCTGAACATTGCTCAGATGGCCGGCGCGGCCCTGCCCCTGGGCGGTCGCGCCAAGCTCAAGGCCGCCCGCGACGGCGCGGCCACGGTTATCGTCGCGGAGGCCGCGGGAACCAAGGCCCGACTCCGGCCGGAGGTGGCCGCCGGTCTGCGCGGCGAAGCCCTGCCCGAGGGCGCCCTGCACGGCCACTGGGTCCAGGCCTACTATGTCCATCTGTTCGTCAAAGAGGCGGGGGGTAAGATCTTCGCCGAGGCCGGCGAAGAGAAGGTCACCTTCGCCGCGACCCTCCCGGCCGCCTGAGCCCAAATCGGGCGTCGCGCACAGGCGATCTGGCGAATTCAAACGGCTCCTTAACCAGCAGGCCCGACAACATAGGGCCTCATGTTGGGAGTAATCGGTTGAGGACCTGCCTCATCGTCGATGACAGCCGGGTGATCCGAAAGGTCGCCCGCCGGATCCTGGAGGACCTCGGCTTCGACGTGGCCGAGGCGGCCGACGGGGCCGAAGCCCTGGCCTGGTGCCGCAGCACCATGCCTGACGTCGTGCTGCTCGACTGGAACATGCCCGTGATGAACGGCCTCGAATTCCTGCGCGGCCTGCGCATGGAGCCCGGGGGCCAGGACCCCAAGGTCATCTTCTGCACCGTCGAGAATGAGGTCAGCGCCATCCGTGAGGCGCTCGAAAGCGGCGCGGACGAGTACATCATGAAGCCCTTCGACAGCGAAATCGTGGCCGCCAAGTTCGCCCAGGCGGGGCTGGCATGAAGCCCGAGGACCGCGAACTCGTCGCCCAACTCTGCGCGGCCAGGTCCGGCCAGAAGGTGGACCCGGCCAAGGACTATCTGCTGGAGACCCGGCTGGGACCCGTGGCGCGCCGGGAGGGCTTTGACAGCATCGGGGATCTGATGGCGGGCCTGCGGGCGCGCCGCGAGGACCGGCTGATCTGGGCCATCGTTGAGGCCATGGCCGCGGGCGACACCAGCTTCTTCCGCGACCGCGCAGCCTTCGACTATTTCCGCGACGTGCTGGCGCCCGAGCTGGCGCATCGTCGCAAGGACCAGCCGATCCGCATCTGGAGCGCCGCCTGCGGCACGGGCCAGGAAATCCACTCCCTGGCCATGCTGGTGGACGACATGGCCGGGCAGTGGCCTGAAGCCCGGTTCGAGCTGTTCGGCTCGGACCTGTCTGAACGCGCCCTGGAGAAGGCCCAAACCGGCCTCTACACCCAGTTCGAAGTCCAGCGCGGCCTGCCGATCCGCAGCCTGGTCCGGCACTTTGAAAAGGTCGACGAGATGTGGGCGATTTCGCCTCAGATCCGTCAGGCGATCCGCTGGCGTCGGTTGAACCTGATCGGGGACATGTCCCGGGTCCGGGGCTTCGACCTCGTGTTCTGTCGCAATGTCATCGGCTCGATGATCGAGCCTGCCCAGCGCCAGGTGGTGGAAAATCTCGCCGCCGCCCTCAATCCGGGGGGCAAGGTGCTGTTCGGCTCAGGCGAAGATCCTGTGGCCGGCGCCGAACCCCTCGTGCCCGTTGACGACGCCCCAGGGCTCTATGCCCTTCGGTCCGCGGATCGGGCCGCCGCCTGAGCCCAGCGCCTGCCGGACGTCCACATACGAAAGCCCCGCCGCGGCGTCGCCGGGCGGGGCTTTGTCATCTGGCGGCTCAGCCCTGAGGCTGACCTGTCAGACGGTCCTTAGTTCTTGGCGTCTTCGGCGGTACGGGTGACGGCGTCGCCGGCCGCGCCCACGTCCTGGCCGGCGCCGGAAATGGTGTTGCAGGCGGTCATGCCGAGGCTGGCGGTCAGTGCGGCCAGAAGAAAGAGCTTACGCATGGTGGTCTCCGTTTTCAAAGGGAAGGCGGCGTCGCCAAGCTTAACGGTCAGGCGACCTGCTGGTTCCCGACCTGCCCATGGGATGTGGACGTCTCGGGCGTCGGGAAGACCAGGCGCACGGTGACCCCGCCGGCGGCGTTGCGGAACAGCTCCGACTGCCCGCGGAGCTGGCGCGCGAAGGCCGTCATCAGGGTGCGGCCCACCCCGGCGCCAGCCAGGGCCTGGTCGCTGGCCACGCCGTCGTCGGCGATCTCCAGGACGGCCTGATCATCGCCCACCCGGAAGTCCACGCTCAGAACGCCTCCTCCTCCGGCGAAGGCGTGCTTCTGGGCATTTGTGATGGCTTCCACGGCGAACAGGGCCAGAGGCGCCAGCCGATCGGGATCGATCATCAGGGTGTCGGCGTGCAGTTCGGTGCGCACCGCAGGTCCATGGAGCGACTCCCCAGCCACCAGCTGCGCGGTCAATTCCTCCAGGAAGGGTCGCAGGTCCACGCGTTTGAGGTCCGGCCCCTGATAGAGGGCGCGATACACCAGGGCCAACGCGGAGATCCGTTGCCGAGTGTCGGACATGGCCGCGCGCGCCCCCGGGTCGGTCAGCGCCCTCTGCTGCATGCTAAGCAGGCTGGAAATCACCTGCAGATTGTTCTTCACCCGGTGGTGGATCTCCCGCAGCAGGGTGTCCTTCTGAGCTAGGGACTCCCGCAGGGAGGCGTCGCGACCGACGATGGCGTCGGCCATGTTCTCCATGGCTTCGGCCAGATCGCGGATTTCCAGCGGCATGTCTTCGGCCTGGGCCGGACGCACGGTGAGCCGCCCGCGGGCATAGAGAGCGGCAATCCGCTGCAGATATATCAGCCACCGCACCACCACCCGGTCCACGGCGATGAACACCGACCCCAGCACCAGGGCGAAGGTGAGCAGGGGTAGGATGAGCCCGGTCAGGGGATTCAGCCGAGCCCATGAAAAGAGACCAGGGGACTCAGCCGACAGGATCACAAACAGGCTCTCCCCCACCAGCGGCGCCGCGATATGCACGCGGCGCTCGCCATCGACCTGGGCGTACCAGACGAAGGAGCCCAGCGACTGGGTGCGGTCCTGCCAGCCCTCGGGCACGGGGGCGAAGGCGGCGGCGTCGGTCGCGGTGAGATATCGGCCGGCCGCGTCCAGCAGCGCCACCTCCGATCCCTCGGGCAACGCCGCGGCCGTGGTGTTGGGTTGCAGGCTGGCGAGCGACACGACCGCGGCCAGGGCGCCGTCAAACTCGCCGGCGGCCGTGTAGGCCGGCACCACCGCCATCAGCGCCGGTTGATCGTCATAGGCCGCCCCGGGATCACGGGTGACCACCAGTTCATCGCTCTCCTGGACTTGACGGAACCAGGGCCGAGCGGCCCGTTCGGCGTCGGGGGGCACTGAACCGGCGGCGCAGGCCACCCGGCCGGTGCGATCAAACCGGATCAGATTTTCATAGCCAGGGATGCGCTCGGTGATTTGGGCGAGCCTCTGGGCGCAGGAGAAGCCGACGGACCCAGGGGCCAGCGTCTCAAGCAGGATGTGGGCGGACTCCATCCTCGCCCGCGCATCGGCCGCGCTGCGCTGGGCCGCCGACCCGAGTGTGGCGCGAACCTGTTGAGCCTCGTGGTTGAAGGCCAGGCCGGTCTGAATCGCCCCAAGGGCGAGCACCGGCAGAAGGGCCGCCGCCATGGCGGCGATCAACCGGACGCGTATGGTGCCCAGAGAGGCCCAGGGATCCCCATTCATGACCTGGCCCCCCGGGCCGTCAGCGCGCGGTGCTGAGCCGTTCGGCGTCGGCCAGGATGGACCTCATTGCATCGCCTGCGGCTCCGCCGTCGCGGTCATAGGCCCCAGCCTCAAGGATCGCCTGCAGGGCGCGCCGCGCCCGGCTGACGCGGCTCTTGACCGTGCCCACGGCGACGCCGCAGATCTCGGCGGCTTCTTCATAGGCGAAGCCGCCGGCGCCCACCAGAATGAGGGCTTCCCGCTGCTCGGGCGGCAGCATGCCCAGGCTCAGGCGCAGTTCGTCCAGGGCGACCGGCGCCTCCGGGTCGTCCACCGCCACCAGGGTGCGCTCGGCGGCTTCCTGGTCGAGTTGGCTCTGACGCCAGGACCGGCGCTTCTCGGAATAGAACTGGTTGCGCAGGATCATGAAGGTCCAGGCCTTCATATTGGTGCCCATCTGGAAGCTGGCGCGGGCGTCCCACGCCTTCATCATGGCGTCCTGCGCCAGATCATCGGCGGCGGTGGCGTCGCCGCACAGGGTGCGGGCGAAGGCGCGCAGATGGGGGATGAGGGTGACGATCTCGGCCTTGAAGGCGTTGTCGAGGGCCGGATCCCGGGGGCTACGATCCACCATCAGCCTTGCTCCGCCGACTTGTCGGCGCGACGCAGAATATCGAGGAATTCGTCCGGCACAGGCTCGTTCACCACCTCGTCGAACATCTGACGCAGGCGCACGCCGATGGCCTGCTGGCGCAGGCGCGCTTCATCGAGGGCCGCAGCGTTCACCTCGGACCCAGCCGAAGTTTGTTCGGATTGGTGTTCAATCATATCCCCGGCGTCTCGCTCAGGCGGCGAACGCCCCTTCATGCTGTCATTCTGATCGCTCAAACGCCCAGCCCCCCCGTCGAGTTCCATCAAGCGAGCCATAGCCGCATGATCTCAGAATGTCGAAAACGTCAAACATAGGGAACCGGTTCCCTCCAGCGACGTTTTGTGCGGTTGATGGATCAAGCGCGGCCGCAATTGAGGGGGTCGCGTGGTCATCCTTGTCTCTACGGGAGGGGTCATTGAGTCTTCTAGCCAGACTGGCGCCGCATCTGCCTTATGTCCGGCGCTACGCGCGAGCGCTCACCGGCGATCAAACAACTGGCGACCATTACGTCCGCGTGGCCCTTGAGGCCTTGGCGGCGGGCGAAAAGGTCCTCGACGCGGGCCTCACCCCGCGGGTCGCGCTCTATCAAGTCTTTCACGCCATCTGGTGTTCCACCGGCGCCCAGCTGGAAGGGCCCGGCGACGCCGGCGGCGACGACGCCAATTCCCGTCTGATGCGGATCGCCCCGCGGTCGCGGCAGGCCTTCCTGCTCACGGCCCTTGAGGGGTTCACCCCCAGCGAAACCGCCCAGATCCTGGGCGCCAGCTTCGATGAGGTCGGCGCCCTGATCGCCGAAGCCCAGTCGGAAATCGACGCCGAACTGGCCACTGACGTGCTCATCATCGAGGATGAGCCTGTGATCGCCGCCGATATCGAGGCCCTGGTCAAGGAGCTTGGGCACACGGTCGTCGACATCGCCGCCACCCGCACCGAAGCAGTGGACGCGGTCGGGCGCAATCGCCCCGGCCTGGTCCTGGCGGACATCCAGCTGGCCGACGGTTCCTCGGGCATCGACGCGGTCAAGGACATCCTGGCCGACCTCGATGTGCCGGTGATCTTCATCACTGCCTTCCCCGAACGCCTGCTCACGGGCGAACGGCCAGAGCCCACCTTCCTGATCACCAAGCCCTTCCAGCCGGAAACGGTGAAGGCGGCGATCGGCCAGGCGCTCTTCTTCCATCCCCGCCGCAAGGCGAAGGCCGCGGCCTGATCTCCCGCGCGCCCGCCCCTTCGAGGCGGGCGCGCGGAACGACCGCGCCTTCCCTGGCGTTTGGCGGCTGTAAGGCGGTGATCGAGCCGCCGATGATCATCATGATTGAAGGATCACAGCATGCTGGGCTGGGCGCTTGTGTTTGCGGTGTTGGCGGTTGTCGCCGGCTATTTCGGCTTTCTCGGACTCGCAGGCCTGGCGGCGACCATCGCCAAGGTGCTGTTCGTCGTCTTCCTGGTCCTCTTGGTGGCGAGCTTTGTGGTCCGGGCGGTCCGCGGACAGTCGGTGGTTTGAGCCTGTTCAAAAAGGCACGGAAAAGGGGTCAGAACCGTCGGTTCTGACCCCTTTTTTTGCGCTTGATGAAGCTGTGCGGGTCCTAGGGGTTCACGGGCGCCGCGGGCGGGGGCTCTGTGGTCGGGCCAGCCGGGCCGTCCGCCTCGGGAATGCGGGGCGCAGGGGCGTTTTCTTCAAACAGGGCGGCGTCGCTGGCCTGGCGGCCGGCGTGGACGTCGCCCTCGGCGAGATCGTCGGCCCTGAACAGCCAGGCGGCGATCAGGCCCACAAAGGCCAGGGTCACAGAGACCAGCAGCACGATCATCACCGGCTTGCCGAGCGCGCCCTGGCGAGCCGGGGTGGCGGGCATCTTCGGGGCGATTTCGTCTTGGGGTTCGGCCATCGGGTTTTCCTTGGCTAGATGCGGATGAGGTGCAGGGGGCTCGGCGCAGGCGGCGCGCCGGCGACTGCGTCGTCCGCCTTGGCCATCGCGCCGATAAGCGCGGTGGCGCAGGCCATGCTCAGGATCGCCGTGACGGCGGTCAGACGCCGCTGG
The DNA here is from genome assembly GCA_002363865.1 of Caulobacteraceae bacterium UBA3198. Classification (GTDB taxonomy): domain Bacteria; phylum Pseudomonadota; class Alphaproteobacteria; order Caulobacterales; family Caulobacteraceae; genus Phenylobacterium. The sequence continues at coordinate 163,835 of DEWY01000008.1, read as the reverse complement.
CTCCTCTGAGCGCGCGCGGACGAGGTCTCCAGATAGGCAAGCCCGCCATGGGCGGCCATGTAACCTCTGATCATTGCGGACCCCACAGGTTGCAGCCAAACTCAGGCTTGGCCGTTGGGCATAGAACGCCGGCCAAGCCTCTCCGTTCCCGATCTTGACGGACCGCGCGGCGCCCTCTGGGGCCTCGCAAAAAAACTTGTCAGAGGATGGGAACGGGTCCGGGCCAGGCGAGTTATTCAACCTGCGGAGGCGGCGACGCCCCCCCCGACTTGAGGCTGGCGATACTCTGTCAGCCTGCCGTCTCCGCACCCCCCCTTTTCTCGATGATACCCACTTCGGCGGACCCCCACGGGGTCCGCCTTTCTCTTGTGGGCTGGCCGACTAGTCCGGCGTTGAAAGCCGCAGCCGGATGTCCACCCGACGTCGCATCGGCCGGTCCACGCCCTCAGCGGTCACCGCGCCGCGCTGGCCTGCAGCCTGGGTGACAAAGGCCGCCTCGGGCAGCCCGGCTTCGGCGAGGGCCTGGGCGACGGCCGCCGCCCGCGCCTGTGACAGAGCGAGGTTCACCTCCGCGGCGCCTGTGGCGTCGGCCAGGCCCAGAACATCAACGCCATCGATGGCGCAGCCCAAGGCGCCCTGTGCGGTGGCGGAAATCAGGTCCAGGGCGTCCGGCCCAAGCTCAGCGGAGTCAGGTTCGAAATAGATCTCGGCCATGACCGGATCGCAACGGGTGTCCTGGGCCAGGCCCTCCCGCCACCCCTGACACCCGCTGAGCAGGATGATTCCGGCCAGACAAAGGCCGCCCAATTGAAGATCTCTTTTGGTCCGTTTCATTTCCAGCACCCCTCAGCTGAGCTCGGCCGTCTGGACTGGCCGCGCAAAAAAGGGGCGGCCAGCAAGCTGACCGCCCCTAAATTCCGTTGAACCGCCGGCCCGATCAGTAGCGGGGCTGGCCGTCTTCCCAATAGTAGCGCTGGCTTGCGGAGTCGTAGAAATAGTAGCGACCCGCGCGCTCATCGTAATACTGGCGACGATTGGGAACGTCGGCGCCGCAGCCGCCGTCTTCGCGGCAGCCCTTGTAGGCGCCGGCGGCCCCGCCAGCGACTGCGCCGATGGCGGCGCCCGTGGCCGCATTGCCCGACCCGACATTATTGCCGATCACCGCGCCCGCCAGGGCGCCGAGGGCTGCGCCGCCAGCGGCGTTACGTTCCACCGTGCCGGTGGAGGTGCAGGCCGCGGCCAAAAGGCCAGCGCCCGCGACAGCGATAAGAGACTTCATCATTTCCAGGCTCTCCTTGAGCTTGTGCCAGTAACCGAACGTGCGCCGCGGCGTCGGGTTCCAGACCCGGTCCGCCGTCGCCGGGCCCGCCTTGGCCTGAAGCGACGGGAACCGCCGTCGATCCTCGCCGTTAGCTTGGCCGCAGAGACCTGGATGGAGCGCCTCAAATGTGGCCGCGATTTGGAAGACCCCACCGTGACGGCGCCGCGTTGAACGTGGCTGATCCCGCTGATCCGGTTCCCGTCGATCCGCGTGCGGTGGAACGCGCCTATGAAGACGGACTCGCCGAGGGGCGGCGGCTCGAGCGACGGCGCCGCAGCCATCCGGTGCGCAATCTGATGATCGGCCTTGTGGCCCTGGCTGGCGGCGCCATGCTGGGCGTGGCGGCCTGGTACGGCTCGTTTGGCAAGGGGGGCGAGGTTGTGGATCAGAAGCTGGCGGTAGCCGCCGACCGCGCCGAACCGACCCTTCGCGCCGCCGTCGACGAGGCTGGCCAGGCGCTGAGCGGCGCGGGTCGGGAGCTGCAGCCGGACTCCGAGGCCGATGATCTCACGTCACCCGAGGCGCCCGCCCTAAATGGCCAAGACCTTTAGGCCGCCGCGGTGATCAGCGGAATTCGCAAGGTCGAAGTGGTGCTCAATCTGGCCTCCGGCAGCGTTTCAGCCGACGCGCCGCAGGAGGCTGAGGCGATCCTGGCCGAGTATGGGGTCAGCGCGCGGGTCTGCGCGTCCTCCTCCGGCGATCTGGAACAATGCCTGCGTTCAGCCCTGGACGCCGGGCCAGATCTCCTGGCGGTGGTGGCGGGCGACGGCACCGCCCGTAGCGCCGCCGAAATGTGCGGCGCAGAGGGACCGCTGTTCGCGCCCCTGGCGGGGGGCACCATGAACATGCTGCCGCACGCCATCTATGGGGCCCGCCCCTGGCAGGAGGCCCTGGTCGATATACTGGACACTGGGGTTGAGCGTCCCCTGGCGGGCGGGACCGTGGATGGGAAACTGTTCCTCGTCGCCGCCATCCTCGGGGCGCCAGCCCTCTGGGCGCCGGCGCGGGAGGCCATGCGCGAGGGCAAGGCGGGCCTGGCCCTTGAGCGGGCGCGCACGGCCTGGTCCAGGGCCTTTTCCAGCCGCCTGCGCTACGTCATCGGCGAGGGGCCCCGCGAGAAGGGCGAGGCCGTGATCTTCATGTGCCCCACCGCCAGCCGTCGCCTGTCAGACGACGAGCAGGCCCTGGAGGCTGCTGGCCTGGACCTGAACGGGGCTCTCGAAGCCTTCCGACTGGGCCTGCACGCTGCGGTCGGCGATTGGCGCGACGATCCCGCTGTGGATCTCAGCCTGTGCCGGGAGGCCCGGGTCTGGGCGCCCCGGTCGATTCCGGCTCTGCTGGATGGTGAAAGCGTCCACCTGGGCGCCGCCGCCCAGGTGCGGTTCGTCGCCAAGGTGGCCCGGGTGCTCGCCCCCCGGGACGAGCCCGCCGGCGCCGAGGCCGAAGTCGCCGAATCCATCCTCAATCCGGCGGCGCCATGATTCGCATCGCCCAACTGTCCGACGTCCATTTCGGCGATGAGAACCTGCCGGCCGTCGAGGCCGCCACCAGCCTGCTGCAGGCCGATCCCCCTGACCTCATCCTGATCACGGGCGACATCACCCGCTTCGCCGAGGTGGCTGAACTGGAGGCGGCCCGCGACTGGCTGGAGCGGCTGCCCCGGCCGTGGCTGGTGACGCCGGGAAACCATGATGCGCCTTACCTGGCCTGGTACGAACGGATCTTCACGCCCTTTGCGCGTTACGAGCGGATCATTGGTCCGGCCTGGAGCCAGTCACATCTGGACGACCAGATCGCCGTGGCCGGCGTCAATACAGCTCGCGGCGCCCAGTGGCGGCTGAACTGGTCGAAGGGCCAGATCTCCCGCGATCAGGTGCGCACCGCCGTCAATTTTCTAGACGCCGCGCCGGCCGACCGCGTGCGGCTGGTGGCCCTGCATCATCCCCTGACCGAGATGATCGCCGGGCCGATGACGGCGAAGGTCTGGGGCGGGGTCGACGCCGCCCGCGCCTTCAGCGAGGCCCGGGTGGACCTGGTGCTCTCTGGCCATGTCCATGCGCCCTTCGCCCTGCCCTACCCATTCGCCGATGAGCGCACCTATGCGGTGGGCTGCGGCACCCTTTCGGTACGCGAACGGGGCGTTCCCGCCAGCTTCAACATGATTGAGGTCGACCCCGACGCCATACGGGTCAAGGCGCTCACCTGGTCCGGCGGCCAGTTCGAGGCCTATCGCACCTGGTCCCTGGATCGTCGCGCCTGAAGGGCTCGCCAACGAAAAAAGCCCACGCACCTTGGGGCGCGCGGGCTTTCACCGGGTCGAGCGGCCGGCGGATCGGCCGTGCCGTCACATCAGTTGGTCGGAACCGGGTGGCGCCAGGCCTGACCCTTGCCGCGGGCGGCGTCGTACTGGGCGGCGGCGAAGGTCCAGTGGGGCAGGTTGTCGAACCAGGCTTCCACGAAGGCCTTCCGGTCGTTCTGGTGGTCCAGATAGTAGGCGTGCTCCCAGACGTCGCAGGTCAGCAGCGGCGTCAGGCCCTGGTGGGTCAGGAGGTCGTCGGCGTCATGGGTCGACAGCACCTTGAGCTTGTCGCCCTCGGCCGCCAGCCAGCCCCAGCCCGAGGCGAAGTGGTTCACCGACTCGGTGACGAAGGCTTCCTTCAGCTTGTCCAGACCGCCGAAATCCCGGTCGATGGCCGCGGCCAGATCGCCCTGGGGGGACTGCTTCTCGCCGATCATGCAGGTCCAGAAGAAGGTGTGATTGTAGGTCTGGGCGGCGTTGTTGAAGAGCTTCTTCTTGGCCGGGTCGCCAGCCGCGGCCTTCACCACATCTTCCAGCGCGGCGGGGGTTTCGCCCGCAGCCTTCAGCAGGTCGTTGAGGGTGTCCACGTACTTGGCGTGGTGCTTGTCGTGGTGGAACCGCATGGTCTCGGCCGAGATCACCGGCGACAGGGCGTCATAGTCGTAGGGAAGGTCGGGAAGCTTGAACATCATAGATCCTCTGGAGGGAGCAGAAACGAAATGAACGCGCCGGTAAGGGCGCGCCATGGCGGCGTTTGGCGGGCGGCTTTGAACGGCCTCATCCGGCGCGACCCGCGCCTGAAGGAAACAGGGCCGCGCCGAAGACTGTCTGGCTCTAGTGACGTCCCGACGACCGGCCTGCGAGATAGGCGCTCAGAGCCGTAGCGATCACCTTGGGATTCTTCACCGCGAGCACCCCTGCGGCCAGGGTGGCCAGCAAGGCTGCGCCGCCGGCGGCCATGGGATGCTGCCGCGCCAGGTCGAAGGCCCGCGCGGCGAGACTCTCATCCTGCTGCAGGGCGGGCGGCAGGGATGGACCCTTGCCGCGGACCGCCAGGACGGCGCCCGCCAGAAGCAAAGCGCAGATCAGGGCCAGCACGGTCGCCGCGCCTGCCGCGCCGATAAGCGGGACAAAGACGAGGAACAGGGCGAAGCCGGACGCCGCAACGCCCATCAGCGTCAAGGCCGTCAGGGCCGCCAGACCAATGACGGCGAGAAGCCCTTTCTCGATCAACGGCGACCGCCAGCGAGCAGCAGGCCGATGACCACCCCGACGCCGACCGCCACGCCGGTGGCCGCCAGCGGGCGCTCACGGACATGTTCGACGACATAGCGCTGAGCTTCGTCAATCTGTTCGCCAGCCGTATCGGCATAGGCGCGCGACTGGGCGCGAATCTGTTCGACGCCTTCCTGCACGGCGCGTTCGAAGTGCTTGGCGGCGTCGCGGAAGGTGCGCTGAGCGTCGTCAGCGAGGACTTGAGCGGAAGAGGCGGCCGAATTGGCGGCGGCCTTGGCTTCGTTCACGGCTCGGTCAGAAGCGTTCGACATTCAGTATCTCCAGAGGTTCGAGGTCCCCGCACGCCTCGCACAGGGCTCTGCCAGAACGTCACATAGGCCAGGGCGGTTCCAGGTTCCAGACCGGGCTGCGACAAATCTTCGCAGGTTCTGCACGGTTCTTGTCGCATCGCCCTTCGCCCGGCGCTAGGCTTTGACCATGGTCGATGACCCGAGGCGCGCACGCCTGAACATGGAGCATCTGGAACTGGCGCTTCAGACCGCAGGTCTGGGGGAGTTCCAGTATGATGTGCCGGGCGACTTCTGCATTGTCAGCCAGCGCATGGCGGCCATCACCGGCGGGCCGGCGGGCTATATGCCCGCCGATGGGGGCCGCGCCCTGTTGCCGCGGATTCATCCGGACGACTTCGACGAAACCCTGCGTCAGATGCTGGCGGGCTTCGAGACTGATGACCGCTACGAGGTCGAATGCCGCGCCGCCCCGAGGGCCGATCACCCGGTGGTCTGGCTTCGCATCGTCGGACAACGGATCCGCGACGCCGGGGGCGACATTCAGGGGGTCATCGGCATTGTTGAGGACATCACCGCACGCAAGCTCGAGGAGCAGCAGCGCCACGCCCTGATGGCCGAGATCGACCACCGGGTGAAGAATGTCCTGGCCACGGTCCAGGCCCTGGCGGTCCAGACCGCCAAGCGCACCGGATCGATGGACGGCTTCCTCCAGACCTTCCTGGGGCGCCTGAAGTCCATGGGGTCGGCCAATGAGCTGCTGACGGCCGCCCGCTGGCGGGGCGCGGCCATCGACCACCTGGTGGCCGCAGAGCTCGGCGGCCTGGCGCCTGGCCAGACCCGCTGGGAGGGGCCGGAGCTGTTCCTGACCCCCAGGGCGGCCAACGCCTTGTCCCTGGCGCTCCATGAGCTGGCCACAAACGCGCTCAAATACGGCGCCCTGTCGGTGGAGACCGGTCAGGTCGAGGTCGTCTGGCGGGCGACGCCGTCGGGGGGGTTCACCCTTGATTGGACCGAATCCGGCGGCCCGGTGGTCGCCCTGCCGGCGCGGACAGGGTTTGGCGCAACCCTGCTCAGCCAGGTGACCGGCCGCGAGCTGAACGGACATACCGAGCTGGACTTCCCCCCCACCGGCGCCCGGGCGCGGCTGGAGGCCGGAGCTTCCGCGGTGGTCGCCCGCCCCGAGACGGTGCCAGAGACGCCGGTTGGCCGCCCGACGGAGGCCGCCTCGACCCTGTTCCATGCGGTGGATCTGGCGGGCGCCCGGGTGCTGATCGTCGAAGACGCCGCCCTCCTGGCCATGGAGCTGGAAACGGGCCTGTCAGAGGCCGGGGCGACGGTGGTGGGGCCGGCCTATGAGCTGGAGGAGGCCCTGGCCCTGCTGGATCAGCCCCTGGACGCCGCCGTGCTGGACGCCAATCTCAACGGCCTTTCCGTGGGGCCCGTGGCCGACATCCTGGCCGAACGGGGCGTGCCCTTCGTCTTCGCCACCGGTTACGGGGATGCGGGCGGCGCCCCCAGCGGCTTCGACGCCCCGGTGATCCGCAAACCTTACGACGTCACCCAGGTGACCGCCGCCGTCGCCGACCTGCTCGCCCCGCGCCGCTGAAGCGGCGCAAGCTCAGACGACGCCGCGCGCCCGCAGGCCGGAAATCGCCTCCGCCGACAGCCCCGCCACCGCCTGCAGCACCTCCTCGGTGTGGGCGCCCAGCTCGGGCCCGGGCCAGCGCACCTTGCCTGGCGTGGCTGACAGCTTGGGGAAGGCGTTCTGCATGCGCACCTGGCCAAAGACGGGGTGCTGGACGCTGACGATCGCCTCGCGGGCCACGAAATGGGGGTCCTCCAGCATGTCGGGGGCGCGATAGATGCGGCCGGCCGGGACGCCGTGCTGCTCCAGCAGGGCCAGCAGATCGTCCAGGGCTAGGGTCGAAGTCCAGGCGCTGATGATCTCGTCCAGCTCGCCCTGGCGCTCGCCGCGGGCGGCGTGGGTGGCGAATCGGGGATCGACCGCCAGGTCCGTCTGGTCCATGGCCGCGCAGAGCCGGGCGAACACGGTGTCCCCATTGCCGCCGATCACGGCCATGTCGCCGCTGGCGCAGGGGTAGGCGTTGGACGGCGCGATGCCGGGAAGGATCGAGCCGGAGCGCTCGCGCACATAGCCGGTGAGATCGTACTCTGTGACCAGGTTCTCCATGACGCCCAGCACGCTCTCATAGAGGGCCGCGTCGATCACCTGGCCCTTGCCGGTGCGGTCCCTGGCGTGGAGGGCCATCATGATCCCCATGACCGCGTGCATGGCCGCCAGGCTGTCGCCGATGGAGATGCCGGCCCGGGCTGGCGGCCGGTCGGGCTCGCCGGTGATGTGCCGCAGGCCGCCCATGGCCTCGCCGATGAGGCCGTAGCCCGCCCGGTTGGAGAGCGGGCCCGTCTGGCCGTAGCCGGAGATGCGCGCCATCACCAGGCCGGGATGGGTCGCCGAGAGGGCCTCATAGCCCAGGCCCCATTTCTCCATCGCGCCTGGGCGAAAGTTCTCGATCACCACATCGGCCTTGGCGATCAGGGTCCGCGCGATCTCCTGACCCTCGGGCTGGCGCAGGTCGAGGCCGACGGACTTCTTGTTGCGCCCGATCACCGGCCACCAGGGGGACAGCCCATGGGGCAGGCTTCTGCCCCACTGCCGCATGGGATCGCCCTTGCGGGGGTCCTCGATCTTGATCACTTCGGCGCCGAAATCGCCGAGAATCTGCCCGCAGAACGGTCCGGCGATCAGGGTGCCCATCTCGATCACCCGGAGTCCGGCGAGGGGTCCGGGTGCGGCGGTCTCGGTCATGGGGCTCTCCGACTTTCTGGGAACAGATCACGACGGCGTGAGTTTTCACGGCAGCCGCATCGTTCGGATGCGTCGTCTGAACTTGTCAACGTCCCAGGAGATCACATGACTCGCCACCTGCTTATCGCGGGCGCCGCGATCGCCGCGCTTTCGCTCGCCGCTTGCGGTCAGCCGGCCGACCAGTCCGCCACCGCCCCGGCCGAGAGCGTCGTGCCCGACGCCAACCCCGCCGCTACCATTCCGACCCCTGCCGACGAGACCGCCGCCCCTGATTTCGCGCGACTGGCCGCGCAGAGCGATATGCTGGAGATCCAGTCCTCGCAGCTCGCCGTGGAGCGGGCCCAGGACGCTGAGGTCAAATCCTTCGCTCAGATGATGATCGAGGCGCACACCAAGACCACCCAGGACCTGAAGACCGCCATCGACGCGAGCGGCCAGGCGATCACCCTGCCGACCGCGGCCTCCGAGGAGGTGATGGAAGAGGTCAACGACCTGCGTGAGGAAGACGTCGCCGAGTTCGACAAGGAATACATCAACCTGCAGGTGGACACCCATCAGAAGGCTCTGAACCTGATGCAGCGCTACGCCGCCGATGGCGACACGCCTGGCCTGCAGGCCTTCGCCGCGGCCACCGCCCCGGCCATCCAGCAGCACCTGGACCAGGCCAAGGCCATTCAGGACCGTCTGGCCAACGCCCGCTAGGCGTCCGAGACGTTCTATCTTAAGCTGAAGAGCAGGCTTCCGCCTCCCCGGCGGAAGCCTTTTCTTTGGCCCGCTGCGGGAGTAGGGCCTTGATCATGACCCAATACGCCCTGGCCCCGCCGCCTGTCCCGGTCGTCCCCGTGCTGGAGGAGGACGTGCTCTTTCCGGTCCGCCGGATCCTCTGTGTCGGACGCAACTACGCAGCCCACCGGGCCGAGATGGGCGGGGATGATCGCGACCCGCCCTTCTTCTTCGCCAAACCCGCCGACGCCGTCGTGACACCGGGCGCCGACGTGGCCTTTCCGTCGGTGACTGCCGACCTGCACCACGAGATCGAACTGGTGGTGGCGCTGGGCGCGGGCGGCGCCGATGTTCCGGTGGACCAGGCCCTGGATCTGGTCTTCGGCTACGCCGTGGGCTTTGACCTCACCCGCCGGGACCTGCAGGCCGCCGCCAAGGACAAGGGCCACCCCTGGGACGCCTCCAAGGGCTTTGATCAGTCGGCTCCCATCTCGGCCATCCGCCGCTGGAGCGGGCCGGCCCCCCAGGGACGGATCTCCGCCGCCGTGAACGGCCAGTCGCGCCAGGATGCGGTGGTTTCCGACATGATCTGGAACGTGGCCGAAATCATAGCCCAGGCCTCGCGGCTGTGGCGCCTGGCGCCGGGGGACCTGATCTTTACCGGAACCCCGGAAGGCGTCGGCCCCATCGCCCGGGGCGACCGGGTCGAGGGCGCCGTCGACGGGGTCGGCGCGCTCAGCTTCAAGGTGCTCTGACCCATGGCGCTCACACTTTACAGCTACTGGCGGGCCACCGCCCCCTACCGGGTTCGAATCGCGCTTGGGCTCAAGGGGCTGGCCTATGACTACATCCCCGTGAGCCTGCCCAAGGGCGAGCAGCGGGCCGCCGACTACCTGCAGCGCAATCCCCAGGGCCTGACCCCCATGCTGGTCGACGGGGACCAGGCCATGACCCAGAGCCTCGCCCTGATGGAGTGGCTGGAGGAGACCCATCCGCAACCGCCGCTGCTGCCCGCCGATCCTGGCGGCCGTCAGGTGGTCCGCGCCATGGCCGGGATCATCGCCTGCGATATCCATCCGCTGAACAACCTGCGGATCCAGCAGCAGCTCACCGCCTTCGGCGTGAGCGAGGCCGACCGCCAGGCCTGGGTCGCCCGCTGGATGCATGAGGGCTTCGAGGCCCTGGAGCCGATGATCGCGCGCCACGGCCAGGGCTTCGCCTTCGGGGCTAGCCCGGGGCTGGCCGACTGCTGCCTGGTCCCTCAGGTCTACTCGGCCGAGCGCTACGGGGTGGACCTTTCGCCCTATAGCGCCATAAGAGCCGCGGCCGCGGCGGCCCAGGCGCTTCCCGCCTTCGCCGCCGCCCATCCCGACCGACAGCCCGACGCCCCGGCGGCGGCCTGATCGCGACTTGTGAAGCGTAGGGCGAGGGACCCGAAAAAATGCTCGACCATCTGAAGGACAACAACCGCGCCTGGGCGGAAGGCAAGCTTGCGGTCGATCCCAGCTTCTTCCAGCGCCTGGTGGGCCAGCAGAGCCCGGAATATCTCTGGATCGGCTGCGCCGACAGCCGGGTCCCGGCCAATGAGATCGTCGGTCTCGATCCCGGCGAGCTGTTCGTCCACCGCAATGTGGCCAATCTCGCCCCGCCCCAGGACGCCAACTACCTGTCGGTGCTGCAGTTCGCCGTCGATGTGCTGAAGGTGAAGCACATCATGGTGGTGGGCCACTATGGCTGCGGGGGCGTGGTCGCGGCCATCGACGGTCAGCGCCGAGGACTGGTGGACCACTGGCTGCATCCCATTCGAGAGGTCTTCGCCGCCAACCGGGCCGAACTGGAGGCCATGGAGGACGAGCACGCCCGCCATGACCGCCTTTGCGAGCTGAACGTCATTCGCCAGGTGCGCAATGTCGCCTCCGACGTCTTCATCCGCGAGGCCTGGCTGCGCGGCCAGCCGGTCAGCATCCACGGCTGGGTCTACGCCCTGTCGGACGGGCTGGTGAACGACATGAACGTCACCTGCAGCGGACCCGAAGACCTGGCCCGCCTCTATTAGCGACCATCAGCCGCCGCGGATTCGCACCTGGGCGCGGGCGGCGCGGCCCTGGCCGTCCACCACATTGAGATCGTAGAAGCCCGGGCCCTCTGGCCGCCAGAGCACCTGTCCGCTTAGGGGATCGGGACTGAGCGGCTGGCCAGCCACATACCAGGCGAGGTCTTCCCCGCTGGCGGCCAGGACCAGGCCGCGGGACCTCGGCCCATAGGCGTCCACCTGCACCACCGACCCATCCGGCGGGAAGATCAGCCGTGGCCCCTCGGCGGCGTGGGTCTGGTCCTCCAGGGCCACCGGCGCGTTGCGCGGCGCCAGCGGCGCGGGCGCGGCCGGCGGCGCCTGCAACAGGTCGGCGGTCTCGAACAGCAGCGGCAGGGCCGCGTTGCGCCCGGTCAGGCCTGCCCGCGCCCCGCCATCGGCCCGACCGGTCCAGACCACGATCACATGGCCGCCGACGATGCCTGCGGCCACGGCGTCGCGGAAGCCGTAGGAGGTGCCGGTCTTATAGGCCATCAGCGGGCGGCCGCGGCTGAGGGCGGCGGGGGTCACGCCAGCGGGGGGCGGGGTTTCGCGCAGGATGGCCAGGACCTCACTGGCGGCGGCCTCACTGACCAGGCGCACCCCGCGCTCGTCCCGACGGGCCTGCGCCTGCGCCTCGGTCCAGGCCAGGGGGCGGGCGAGGCCCCCGTCGCCCAGGGCGCCATAGAGCACCGCCAGATCCCGCAGGGTGAGGCCGACGCCGCCGAGCGCGATGGCCAGGCCTGCGTCCCGGGTCTCCGACCTTGGCCGCCACAGCCGCACGCCGGCCGCCTCCAGCCGCCCCTCGAAGGCCGCCGGACCCAGGCGGGCCAGGGTGTCGACCGCCGGGACGTTCAGGGAGTGGATCAGGGCCTCCCGGGCGGTGACCTGGTCGTGGAAGACCCGGTCGAAATTCTCCGGCTGGTAGTCGGCGTACCTGCGGGGCGCGTCAGCCATGCGGGTGTCCGGCGCCGCGAGGCCGCCCTCGAAGGCCATGGCGTAGATGAAGGGCTTCAGGGCCGAGCCGGGGGAGCGCAGGGCGCGGGTCATGTCGATCCAGCCCCCGACCCGCTCCAGACCGGCCGACCCGACCGAGGCCCGCACCGCCCGACCGTCCAGCGCCACCACCATGACCGCTGCGGTGGCCTCGGCCCCTTGCGCCTGGGCGGCCCGGGCCACGAGCGGCTCCAGCCTGGACTGGAGGCCGGCGTCCAGGGTGGAGATCACCGAGGCCTCATCGGTCCGGGCGCTGCGGGCCAGCTCGCCGGCGGCATGCCAGGCCAGGGCTGGGAAGGGCGAGCGCCCCGGCATGGGCTCCTCGGCGGCTTCGGCGGCTTCCATCGAGGTCAGAGCGCCGGCGCGCACCATCTTGTCCAGCACCAGGGCCCGGGCCCGGCGGGAGGCTTCCGGCCGTCGATCAGGCCGCCGCGCCTCCGGCGACTGGGGCAGGGCGATCAGCAGGGCCTGTTCGCCGGGCGTCAGGGTCGAGGGCTCATGACCGAAATAGGAGAGGCTGGCGGCGCGCACCCCCTCCAGATTGCCCCCATAGGGCGCCAGCGTCAGATAAAGGGCGAGGATTTCGCGCTTGGACAGCCGCGCCTCGATCTGCAGCGCGCGGATCATCTCCGCCAGCTTGGCCGGCACGGTGCGCGGCCGCGGGGTGAGCAGGCGCGCGGTCTGCATGGTGAGCGTCGAAGCGCCGGAGCTGACCTCGCCGGTCACCGCCGCGGAGCCGGCCGCCCGAACCACGGCGAAGGGGTCGACACCGGGATGGCGCCAAAAGCGGGCGTCCTCCACCGCAATCAGCCGGGCGACGAAGCTCGGATCGGTCCGGTCGAGGTCGGCCCGGATGCGCCAGCGGCCATCCTCCACCGGCAGGGCGCGCAGCCAGGCCCCGCGCCGATCCAGGGCCACGGGCGAGGCCTCCGCCCCCCGGGACAGGTCGGGCGGCAGGGCGGCGTCCAGGGCCACCGCCACCACCTGAAGGGCCAAGGCGCCGATCAGGCCCTGGGTCAGCCGCCGCACGAGGGCGGGGGAAGCCGCCGCCTGACGCAGGCCCGCCGGCAAGGACGCCAGCCCCATCACTGGCCGGGCGCGATCACCGTGCGGCCGACGCTGGTGCGGGCGTTGACCGCCGGACGGTACATGTCGCGGGCCTGGGCGCCGGGCAACAGGAAGTCGCCGGGCGTCACCGCTCGCGCCACATAGGCGAAGTCGAAGTCCTCACGGCCGGGGAGGTCCATGGCCGCCACATAGCGGTCATCCCGGGCCTCCTGCAGATCGGCCGAAGACAGCTCGCCCAGGAAGCGGAAGGGGCCGCTCTGGGCGTCGTCGGGACCCAGGACCGTCTCGATCTCGAAACCGGCCGGCAGGGGATCGTCGATCACCAGGGCCATGGACCTCGCCTGCTGGGCGCGGCCCGAGACGATGATGATCACCCGGTCGCCCTGGGTCAGAGCGCCAGGGTCCACAGGCCCGCCGGTGAAGCTCAGCAGGCGCTTCTGCAGGGTCAGGCCGTTGCTGGTCGCCGCCGGGGCTGCGACGGGGGCGCCGGTCACCGTGACCGTCCGCCAGACCGCCCCTTCCCCGGCGTTGACGAAGCGGGACTCCGCCAGCTTGCCGACGGCCCAGCGAGGCCCGCCGGCCACGGGGGCCAGGGGGATGGCGCCGGAGCCCTCGATGTTCAGGGGCCCCGCGGCGCGCAGCATGGCGTCGGCGGCCTGCAGCAGCCTGGCCTGCTCCTGGGTGTTGAGCGCCTCGGGATCCTCGACCGCGTTTTCCAGCCGGCCCTGCAGGTCGCGGGCGATCTCGGTCTCCCCGGCCTCGTAGGCCAGGGCGATAACGGCGGCCAGGTCCCGCAGGGGGCTCTGATACCAGTCGCTCTCCTCGCGGTAGCCCAGGGACCGGACCGCCTGTCGGAAGGCCGAGCGGGCCCTGGCCTTGTCGCCCATGAGGGCGAGGCCGGCGCCCACATGCGCCTTGGCCAGCGGCGAGGTCTCCGACTTCATCTGCACGTCGTGCCACCAGCGAAGGCGGCCGAGGTCGCCCCGCCCGCCCTTGGCCAGGACATAGAGGGCGTAGGCCGAGGCCCGTCGGCGCATGGCCGCCGTGGCGGCTTCCGAAGCCTGTGGCGAGCCCGCCCACCAGGTGGGATATTCCAGCCGGTAGGAGATGTTGGCCCAGCCCTCCGGACGGGAGATGTGGCGCATGGCGCTGAGCGCCCGTTCCAGGGCCGCGGCAGGCACCGGGGCGCCGGCCTTCTGCGCCTCGATCAGGAAGTCGGTGGCGTAGGCGCCGAGCCAGGCGTCGGCCTCCCCGTCGCCCACCCGCCACAGGCCAAAGGCGCCGTCCAGGGTCTGGCGGTCCAGCAGGCGGACGACCGCCTGGGTGAGGCCCGCGCTGGCCCGTTGCGCCTTGGGGTCCTGGGAGACATTGCCGGCGTAGAGCAGGGGATAGGCCGCCGAGACCAGCTGTTCGGTGCAGCCATAGGGGTAGCGCAGCAGGGACACCGCGATCGGGCCGGGGTCGAAGCCGCGGAACGGCGAGTAGCTGACTTGCAAGGTCGCATCGCCGGCCGCCAGCCCGGCCAGCAGGTCCGGTTGAGGGGTGAAGGCCGCGCCGGGCTGCTGCAGGGCGGTGGTGGTGCGGGTCACCCGGCCCCAGCCCAGCCGCGTCTCGATCGGATAGTCGCGGGCGGTGGAGAAGCCGGGGCCGGTGACGGTCAGGCTCACCTTGCCGATCCCGGCCACCCGGGGGGCGTCCAGGGGAACCCGCTCGGCCAGACGTCGGCCCACCGCCAGCTCATAGGCCTTGCGGAGGGGGGCGAGGATGCCGCCCTCAGCCGTCAGCTGGGCGATGTATTCGCCCGCCCGACCCTCCAGATTGTGCAGCTCCAGGGTGGCGAAGGCGGTGTCGCCGGGCGCCAGGAAGCGGGGCAGGGCCAGTTCGGCCACCACCGGTTCACGGACCACCAGGGGCTTGGAGGCCGAGCCGACGGCGTCGTCGGTCCAGGCCACCGCCATCAGGCGAAGTTCGCCGTTGAAGTCGGGGGCCGGCAACTGGATGGTCGCCTTGCCGTCCCGGCCGGTCTCAATGACGCCGGACCACAGGGCCACGGTCTTGATCGGCGTGACCGTCAGGCCCTCGCCGCCGATCTCGTCGCCGCCGAAGTTCACATTGGCCGGGGCCCCGAGATTGGGGTCGAGCAGTCGGCCATAGTCATCGCGATAGTCGACGCCGAGCGCCCGCTTGCCGAAATACCACTTGGCCGGATCGGGGCTCTCGAAGCGGGTCAGGCGCAGTATGCCCTCGTCGACGGCGGCCAGGGTGACGCGCACCCGCTGGCCCAGGCCCGCGCCCTTGACGGTGATCGGCACCGACAGGGCCTCCCGGGCGCCGGCCTTTTCCGGCGTGCCGAGATCGACCTCCAGCTTGCGGCCCTTGGGGTCGAGGGGAACATAGACGAGCCCCAGGGCCCGTCGCGGCTTGGGCGTCTGCACCGGGTCGCGGGGCTGAACGACGGTGACCATCACATAGGCCCCGCCGCCCCAACTGGCGTCGCTCTGGAAGCGCACGGTGGCGCCGTTCTCGCCGACCGTCAGGGTGCGGAAGTCGAGCACACGGTCGGTGGCCACCGCCACCTGGACCTCGCCGGCATAGGGCGGTTTCAGGGTGATCTCGACGGTGTCGCCCTGGGCGTAGCTCTTGTCGCCGGCGCTGACCCGGACGATGTCGGGCGCCTCGGCGTCTTCAGCGGGCGCGCCCCAGCCGGAGGTGAAGCGGATGACGCTGGCCGCGCCGTCGGGCCCGGTCAGTTCGATGCGATAGTCGCCCCAGCCCAGGCGCTTTGTCAGGCGGACGGGCTCGGCGGCGCCGATATTGACGCTTCCCTGGTCCACCAGGGCGTCGCGGCTGGTCCGCCGCCACTGCCAGCGGCCATCCTGCTGGAACCAGTCATAGTCCCAGTTCTCCGACACCAGCCGCCAGGTGACGCCTGGCGCGGCGATGCGCCGGCCGGCCGGATCGACGGCGATCAGATCGAGGCTGACCGTCGGATCGCCCCCGCGGGGGGCCTCAGCCTGGTCGACCTTGACCCCCAGATAGGTCGCGCGCGGCCGGATCTTGAGGTCCAGAGACTCCCGGACGGGCCGGCCGCCGGGTTCAAAGACGCTGACGGTGGTCGCCGCCAGCAGGGGCTGGGCGCTGTCGGGCGCCTGGGGAGGCAGGGTGATGACCGCGCGGCCTTCACCGTCGGTGACCGTGCGGCCCAGGTCGATGAAGGTCTCCTGGAAGGGCTCGCGCTGGTCGCCCCACTGATAGTCCTCATAGGCGGGGAAGGGGGTGGGATCGATGCGCAGCCGGGCCTCGCCCTCGGCCTGCAGGCCAGAACCCGGCGCCCCGTAGAGGAAGCGGGCGACGACATCGAGGTTGCGGCTCTGGCCGGCGAGCACAGGGGCCGCCTCCTGGCCGGTGACGGTGACCGCCAGCCGTTGAGGGGCGAAATCCTCGACCGCGAACACCACTTCGCCGGCCGGGCTTTCCAGGCCTTCGATCTCGACCGTGGCGCGCCAACGGCCCCGGGGGGCGCTGCGGGGCAGGGCGATATTGGCGGCCGCCGAACCCAAGGGTGCGCCGTCGAAGACGTAGCGGCGATACTCGACCCCGGACGGGCGACGCACGATGATGGCGCCCTTGCGGTCCTTGGCCGCGCGGGCTTCCCGGTCCCGCAGCAGGGCGTTCAGATGAACTGTCTCGCCTGGCCGATAGACCCCGCGATCGGTGTAGAGATAGGCGTCCACCACCGCCCCGGATGTGCGGCCTGCGGTGCTGACGGCGTTCGTCTCGATGCGCCCGCCGACGCCCAGGCGCGACAGATCCGCCGGCGGCCGGTCCAGGTCCAGGATCGCCAGATCCTCCTGCGGGCCATAGGCCATGATCATCTTGGCCCGCAGGCCGCCCTCGCCCTGGGTCAGGGCTGCGGCGAAGCGGGCCCGTCCCTGGCCGTCGGTGCGGGCCTCGGCCAGATCCTCACCATTGGCGGCCACCAGGGCCACCCGGATGCCCGACAGCGGCCGGGCGGTCTTCAGGGACCGGACGACCACGTCGGTGGCCTCGGCGCCCACATAGGCGCTCAGGGCCATGTCGGTGAAAATGATCCAACGCCGGGCCTGGGCCGGGGGATTGGCGTCCTCGCCAGCGGTCAGGCTGCGCCCGCCCGAGGCGTCCCGCGCCTTGATCACATAGCCGCCGGGCTTGAGCTCGCGCAGCACCGCGCCCAGGGGGAAGACGGTCGTGGCCCGCCGCCCGACCTCGCCAGCCACAGCGACCTCGCCGGACCAGACCTTGCGGCCCTCCTGGTCGGGACTGTCGGAGCCCCAGTCATAGGGCCATTCCCCCTCGGCGGTGGGCTCGGGCGCGCTGACCGAGGTGCGGACGAGGTTGCGGTCGGCCACGCGCCAGACCTCAATGGCCAGACGGGTGACATTGACGGTTTCGATGCCGACCCCGTCAGAGTCCTCGCGGGGCAGGATGACGCCGTCCCCGGCGAAGCCCACGAAAGGCGGCTTCTCACCAAAGGTGAAGTCGATGTCGGCATTGGCCGCCAGGGTCTCGCCGCCCCGGGCCGGCAGACCCTTGAGCAGGGTCACCCGACGCTCGGTGAAGCCCAGACCGGCCAGGCAAAGCTCAGAGCCATCGACGGAGATGGCCGGCGTCTCGCCCAGCTCGGGAGAAACCAGAACATAGTCCCCGTAGGCCGCTTCAGGATCGAGGGGGCGGCTCATCTCTATGCAGGCCCGCGGCTGGGCCGACGAGGTGTCCACCCGCGTGCGCCAGACGGCGAAGTCCTCCGGCATGGGGATGCCGCGGCGCGGCGCGTCGGCCGCCCGCGGGGCGCCGAACAAGGACCAGCCGCCGGGGACCACGCTGTCGCCGGAGACCACCGCGCGGGGAATGCTCAGAATGTCCACGCCCTTGGCGGTGAGAAAGCCGCCGCCAAAGGCGCAGACGATCAGCAGACCGGCCAGCACCACCGGCGCCCGGCCATGGCTCATCCGCGCCTTCAGGGTCCGCCACCAGGGCGCCTTGGGCGCTTCGGACTCAGGCGGCGAAGCCTCAGGGGCGGCGGACGGCGGGGGCGCGTCGTTCGGCGTCTCGTCGCTCGGCGTCATCAGCTTTCCCCCGTCCGGTCTCTGTCGCCGGTTTAGAGGAGCCCCACCTATCCGTCCGCGTCAATCATCGCGCCGTCCTATCCGAGGGCGAGGGTCAGGGATTTGATCTGCAGGTAGTCGTCCACCCCATAGACCGACCCCTCGCGGCCATAGCCGGACTGCTTGACCCCGCCGAAGGGATTGGCGGCGGTGGAGACCAGGCCGGTATTGACGCCGATGATGCCGGACTCCAGGCCCCGTCCGACCCGCATGGCTCGGCCCTGGTCGCGGGTGAACAGATAGGCCGCCAGACCGAAGTCCGAGGCGTTGGCCCGGCTCAGGGCCTCTTCCTCGGTAGCGAAGCCGAAGACCGGCGCCACTGGGCCAAAGGTCTCCTCTTCGGCGAACAGGCGGTCATCGCCGCCTTCCAGCACGGTGGGCTGGAAATAGCGTCCGCCCAGGGCGTGCCGGTCGCCGCCGGTCAGCACCCGTCCGCCGCTGGCCGTCGTGCGGGCGATATGGTCCTCGACCTTGTCCAGGGCCTTGGCGTTGATCAGCGGCCCGATCTCCACGCCGGCCTCGAGCGGGTGGCCGACCTTCAGGGCCGAGACCCGGGCGCTCAGGCGCTCCAGAAAGGCGTCGAGAACGGGCGCCTGCACATAGAGCCGGTTGGGGCAGACGCAGGTCTGACCGGCCGCCCGGAACTTGCCCGCTACGGCGCCCTCGACGGCGGCGTCGAGATCGGCGTCCTCGAAGACGATCAGGGGGGCGGCGCCGCCGAGCTCCATGGACAGGCGCTTGAGGGTCGGCGCGCAATCGGCCGCCAGCTTGCGCCCGACCTCGGTGGAGCCGGTGAAGGAAAGCTTGCGGATCAGGGGCGAGCCGGTCAGCCGGGCGCCGATCTCGCTGTTGGCGCCGGTGACCACGGAGAAGACGCCCTCTGGGACGCCGGCCTCCAGCGCCAGCTTGGCCAGGGCCAGGGCGGTGAACGGCGTGGCGGAGGCGGGCTTCAGGACAACCGTGCAGCCGGCGCAGAAGGCCGCGGCCGCCTTGCGGGTGATCATGGCGGCCGGGAAATTCCAGGGCGTGATCGCCGCCACCGGCCCGACGGGTTCGCGGAAGCTGAGGATCAGATCCTCGTCCTTCGGGCTCTCGATGGTGCGCCCGTCCAGGCGCCCCGCCAGGCCGGCGAACCAGCTGATGAAGGAATTGGCGTAGCGGACCTCGCCCAGGGCCTCCTTCCAGGGCTTGCCGTTCTCCAGGGCGATCAGGGCCGCAAGGGCCTCTTCATGGGCCTCAACCAGGGCCGCCCAGCGGAACAGGATCGCGCCGCGGTCCTGTCCCTTGCGCCCCGCCCAGTCCGGAAAGGTCCGCGCCGCCCCGGCGATGGCTTGCTCCACGGCCTCCTCCGACAGGCTCGGCACGTGACCCAGAATGTCGCCGTCGGCCGGATTATCCACGGCGATCGGCTCACCGGTCCCGCCGACCCAGCGGCCGTCCACCAGCGCCTGTTCGAGGATGAGATCCTTGCCCATCCGGGCGAGGTCTTGGGGGGAGGGCTGATCGGCCATGGGGGCTCCTTGGATCTGGCGTCCTTCCCCCAACGCGCCAAGGGGCTGGCCGGCGCCGAGGGCGGGGCGCCTGTTTACCCTGTTCTGCGGAGGGTTCGTTTACCCTGTGCCTGCATCATCAGCCCCTGAACATTTAGAAAGAGCGGGGCGCAGACGTGCGAACCTCTATCCTCAAGGGCCTGACCGCCCGGCTGAGATCTGGCGCCCGCGATGAGAGCGGCGCGGCGGCGATCATTTTCGCCGTAGCCCTGGTGCTGCTCGCGCCCCTGACGCTGGGGGTTTTCGACCTCTATATCGGCGCCAACCAGAAGCAGAAGTTGCAGGACGCCCTGGATGCAGCGGCCCTCTTCGCCGCCCGCTCCTCGGCCCAGACTCAGAAGGAGATCAACGAGGTCGGTCAGCGGGCCCTGAAGGCCAATCTGAGCTCATTTCCTGGGTCGGCCCTGATCACGTCCAGCTTCGTGCTCGACGGCCCCAAGGTGGTGGCCTCGGCCGAAATGACCCCCATGGCGGTGGCGACCGGCTTTTTCCAGCATGGCAATGTGAAGGCCGGGGCCGAGGTGCTGCGGGCCATGGACCGGCTCGAAATCGCCCTGGTCCTCGACAACACGGGCTCCATGGCCGGGACCAAGATGTCCACCCTCAAGAGCGCGGCCAAGGACCTGGTGGACAAGCTGGACGCGGCCGGCAAGCGCAGCACGGCCTCAGATCCGATCCAGATTTCCCTGGTGCCGTTCTCCAGCACCGTGCGGGTCGCCGAGGACGTCAGCGTCAAGAATTACAATACGAGCACCCGGACGGGCCCCGGCATTCCCACCTGGCTCGACAGCCGGGCGCTTGGACACAATGAGTCCGCCAAGTCGGGTGCGGGCGGCGACATTTTCACCACCGCCAACACCGACCGCTTCGCCGTTCTGAAGTCGATGAAGGACGATCAGGTCTGGGGCGGCTGCGTCGAAAGCCGCCGCCAGCCCTTCGACGTGCAGGACACTGCGCCCTATGCGGCGAATGTGGACAGCTACTTCGTACCCTATTTCGCCCCAGATGAGCCCGACAATCCCAAGGGGTTCGCCAACAACTACATCAAGGACAAGACCAACGGCGGTGTCTGGGAGCGCCAGGGGTATGTCGGAAAATACGATAACGCCAAACCCAGCGGCGGCGGCCCGAACCAGGGCTGCGACCTCGAACCGATCATGCCGCTGACCACCGACATGAACGCGCTCAAGAGCGCCATCGACTCCATGAACGCCAACGGGAACACCAATATCCCCATGGGCCTGGTCTGGGGCTGGCATACCTTGTCGCCCAACGCGCCCCTGGCCGACGGGGTCGCCTATGGGACCAAGAATCACCGCAAGATCATCATCCTGATGACAGATGGCGATAACGTCGCCAGCACGGGCAACAAGAACAACCAATCCAGATACAGCGGTCTCGGCTACATCTGGCAGGGTCTGCTTGGTATTCGGGCCGGCTCAGGCAACAAGCGCACCAGTGTGATGAACGACCGGCTTGATCTGCTGTGCGAGAACATCAAGAAGAAAGACATCGTCCTTTACACCGTGCGGGTCGAAGTTAAGAGCGGCAGCAGCAGCCTGCTGAAGAACTGCGCCACCGACCCGGACAAGTTCTTCGACGTGCAGAACGTCTCGCAGCTGGGCGCAGCCTTCGACGCCATCGCCGGATCGATCGACAATCTCCGCCTGACGAAGTGAGGGATCTGTCTGGCGCGGTCTCTCGGGGTCCGCGCCGGGGCGGTGATCAGCTGGCCTGGATGACGCGATTGTCGGCGCTAGGCGCCCGGCTCGCTGACCAGACCTCGTCCACCGCCAGCAGCAGACGTTCGGCCGTCACCGGCTTGGTGACGTGGCCGTCCGCGCCGGCCTTGGCCGAGGCCAGGCCATGCTCAGGCATGGCGTTGGCGGTGAGCGTATAGATCGGCGTCCGCCCCCGACCATTGAGGTGTTCCCGCCGGCGAATTTCGCCAATGGCGGTCAGGCCGTCCATCACCGGCATCTGCATGTCCATCAGGATCAGGTCGAAGGCCCCGGCTTCCCAGGCGTCCACCGCCTGGGCGCCATCCTCGACGCAGGTGAGCAGTACGCCGGCTGCGCCAAGGATCAGCTCCACGACCCGGCGGTTGGTGGGATGGTCTTCGGCCAGCAGGACCCGCATGCCTTCCAGCAGGGCGACGCCTCCGGCGGCGTCATCTCGCGACCAGACCTCCTCGGCGCCGCTCTCCCGCGGGAGCTCCAAGGCGAGGGTGAAGACAGAGCCGCCGCCAGGGCGGGAGTCCGCCGTCAACTGACCGCCCATGGCCTCGGCCAGGGAGCGGGAAATGGCCAGGCCAAGTCCCGTGCCGCCGAAACGGCGGGTGATGGAGCCATCGGCCTGCTCAAAACGACCGAAGAGGCGCTGACGGGTGTCCTCGTCAAAGCCAATGCCGGTGTCGGCGACGTGGAAGGCCAGGCGCGCCCCGGTCTCGCCCGGCTCTCCGGTGACCTCCAGCCGGACCTGCCCCTCAGTGGTGAACTTGACGGCGTTGCCGAGCAGATTTGATAGGATCTGCCGCACGCGGGCGGCGTCCCCCTGATAGACCCCCTCGGCCTCCGGATGGATGACGACCTGGAAGTCGAGGCCCTTGGCCTCGGCGCTGGGCTGGAACAGGGCCGCGCAGGCGGCCACCGAGGCGCCCAGGTCGAAGGGCTCGGGCCGCAATTCCAACCGTCCCGCCTCGATGCGGGCCAGATCCAGAATGTCCGACAACAGGGCCTCAAGCGTCTGGGCCGAGGTCTCGATCAGGCTGACCATTTCCGCCTGCCGGGGGGCAAGCTCGGTGCGCGCCAGGGCGCCGGCCACCCCCATGACGCCGTTCAGGGGGGTGCGGATCTCGTGGCTCATATTGGCCAGGAACTCGCTCTTGGCCCGGTTCGCGGCCTCGGCGGCCTCCTTGGCCTTCAGAAGTTCGAGCTCGTCATGCTTCTGCCGGTCGATATCGCGAATGACGCCGACGATCCGCTCGATCCGGCCCTCGGCGTTCTTGAAGGCTCGCGCCGCCGAATTCGTCCATCGGGCGGGTCCGCCGTCGGGGGGCATCAGGCGATAGGTCTCGTGGAACGGCTCATCGTGGCGCACATGCCTGTCCCAGGCAGCCATGAGCCGAGGCCGGTCAGCGCGGTGCACCGCGTCCCAGATGCCCTTGTCGACCTCCTGGAAGGTGGCGCCCATATGGAGCGAGCGGGCGCCGGCGGCGGTTAGGACGCTGCGGCGATAGTCCATCTCCCACATCTGCAGTTCGCCGATCTCCAGGGCGAACCTCAGGCGCTCCTCGGAGCGCTGCGCCTCTTCCAGGGCGGCCACGGAGTCGGTGATGTCGACGGACATGATTAACAGGCCGGCGACCGCGCCGTCGCCGTCGCGCCAGGGGGTGACCTCCACCCGCAGCCAGCGCTGCTCGCCGTCTGCGTTCTGCACCGCCAGACGCTCGTACTGCGCCGGATGGCCCTGCAGGCAGCGATCATAGACCGGCCGCCACTGTTTCGTGCGCGGATGGATATCGTAGAGGATATGACCCAGAGGGTTGTCCAGCTTGCGCTCCGCCCGCCACTGGGGGCTGGCCTGGATGATGCGCATGTCGGCGTCGGTGAGACAGAGGGCGACCGGCGCGGTCTCGACAAAGGTGGCCATCAGGGTCTGGGCGGCCTGGGCCTTGAGGTGGGCCTGGGCGAGGTCGCTCACCGCCTGATGGCGGCTGCACTCCCCGGCGGCCATGGCCGCCAGGTCCCGCAGGCAGGCGGCCAGGCTCTCGTCATAGGCGCAGACCTCTGGCCCCGCCACCACGACGGCGCCGACTGCGGACCCGTCGGCCAATCGTATGGGCGCCCCTGCGAAGAAGCGGACGAAGGGTTCAGCGATCACGTAGGGATGGTCGGCGAACCGGGGGTCAAGCCGGGCGTCGACGACCCACATGACATCCTCGGACTCCACCGCCAGGCCGGCGAAGGAGCGATGGGCCGCGATCTGACGTGAAAAGCCCGCATCGGCGCTGGCGTGCCAGGTTTCATCGCCATTGATCAGGATGACGTCGCCCAGTCCTCCCCCCAGCAGGGCGCGCGCCATCCGGCCGATCCGTTCGAAGGGCGACTTCAAGGCGGAAAGGTCCAGGGCGCTCATCACCGCGATGCGATGGGCTCTGGCCTCGATGGCGGCGGGAAAGTCGACCATGGCGCTTGCGCGTCTGCCCTCCGATGACTGGGCAGCCTCGCGCATAGCGGGTTAAATTTTAGTGGCCGCGACAAAAACCACCGGTTGCTAAAGCAGCTTTATCTCTCGCAGGCGTTGCTGAAGGTAGCCGTCGGCGGTGATGGGGTCGCCATAGCGGTCGGGATGGGCCGCATCGACACACCCGGCCAGGGTCCTGATCTCGTAGTCCGGATTGAAGTGCAGGAAGAAGGGGGTCGAATAGCGGGCGACGCCCCGGCGCTCCGGGGCTGGATTGACCACCCGGTGGGTGGTCGACGGCAGGCGGTGGTTGGTCAGGCGCTGCAGCATGTCGCCGATGTTGCAGACCAGCGAACCGGCCGGCGGATTGATGGCCAGCCAGCTGCCGTCACGGCGCAACACCTCCAGCCCGGCCTCTTCGGCGCCGAGCAGCAGGGTGATGACGTTGATGTCCTCGTGGGCTGCGGCGCGGATATGCGGCCCCTCGCCCGAGGTGGGCGGATAGTGCAGCAGCCGCAGGACAGAGTTCCCGTGATCGACGGTGGGCGCGAAGAAGTGGCGCTCCAGGCCCAGATAGACGGCCAGCGCCTCAAGCACCTTCAGCCCCATGGCGTCGAGAGCGCCGTACAGCCAGCTGACCTCTTCGCGGAACCCGGGGACGTCAGCGGGCCAGACATTGGGCGGCATCACCGGGGCATAGGGATGGCCCTCGGGCAGGTCCCGGCCCATGTGCCAGAACTCCTTCAGGTCATGATGGGCCTCGCCCTTGGCGGTCTCCACGCCGAACGCGGTGTAGCCCCGCTGTCCGCCCTGGCCGACCACATAGGCGCGCTTGGCCTCTTCAGGCAGGGCGAAAAAGGCCTTGGCGGCCGCGAGCGTCCCTTCGATCCGAGCCTGTTCCAGGGGATGGTCGCCGATCACGGCGAAGCCGTAGCGGCTGAAGGAGTCCCCCAGCGCCTGGGCGAAACCCTCGAAATCAGCCTCATAGGCGTCAAACGAGACGGGAACGATGGAGTCGGATGTCACTGGAGGCCTTCACGTCGTGGAACGGACTTAAAACCGCCATATCGGAACTTCGTATGAGGGCCTAGCGTTGCTGTAGCCATTACAACTCTCGGAGAGATCAAATGCGTCACCTGACCGCAGCCTCAGTGGGGCTTATCGGCGCCTTTGCGCTGGCCGCCTGCACCACCACCGACCCCTATACGGGCCAGCAGGTCCGCAACAATACCGGCACGGGCGCCCTGGCCGGCGCTCTCGGCGGGGCGGCGCTGGGTTATCTGACCAACACCAACAAGAGCTCGGAAGGCCGCAAGAACGCCCTGATCGGCGCCGGGGTCGGCGCCCTCGCGGGCGCGGCGGCCGGCAACTATATGGACCGCCAGCAGGCCGAGCTGCGCCAGCAGTTGGCCGGCACTGGCGTCGATGTGATCCGTCAGGGCGACAACATCATCCTGAACATGCCCAGCGACGTCACCTTCGCCGTTGATCAGTCCGACATCCAGGCGCGCTTCTACCCCGTGCTGGACGACGTTTCCCGCACCCTGAACGCCTATCCCCAGACCCTGGTGGACGTGGTCGGCCACGCCGATTCCACCGGCGCCGACGCCTATAACCAGGCCCTGTCCGAACGCCGGGCCGGCTCGGTGGCGGGCTATCTGGTCAACCGCGGCCGGGTGAACCCCGACCGTCTCTATGTGGAAGGCCGTGGCGAGAGCCAGCCGCGCGCCTCCAACGCGACGGCGGAGGGCCGCGCCCAGAATCGCCGGGTGGAGATCATCCTGCGTCCCCTGACCAACTGATCTGACTTGAGACCTGAGACCGGCGGCCCAGCGAGGCCGTCGGTTTTCCGGACTTTCCCAATTGCTGCGCTGCGGCGTAGTATGGGCCATGGCAAGCAAGGTTCGCAAAGACGCCGCCGAGGCCCTGGACGGGCTTCTGTTCGACGGCATGACCATCATGGCCGGGGGCTTTGGCCTCTGCGGCATCCCTGAGAATCTGATCGCAGCGATCCGCGCCCACGGGGTGAAGGACCTGACGGTGATCTCCAACAACTGCGGGATCGACGGCTTCGGCCTCGGCGTCCTGTTGGAGAACCGCCAGATCAAAAAGATGATCAGCTCCTATGTGGGGGAGAACAAGCTGTTCGAGCAGCTCTACCTCTCCGGCGAACTGGAGCTGGAGTTTAACCCGCAGGGCACCCTGGCCGAGCGTATCCGCGCCGGCGGCGCCGGCATCCCCGCCTTCTTCACCAAGACCGGCGTCGGCACCCTGGTGGCCGAGGGCAAGGAAGTCCGCGAGTTCGACGGCGAGCTCTATGTGATGGAGCGGGGCCTGACCGCCGATCTCTCGATCATCAAGGCCGATGTAGGCGACACCGCCGGTAATCTGGTCTTCCGCAAGACCGCCCGGAACTTCAATCCGATGATGGCCACGGCCGGCGCCAAAACCGTGGTCGAGGTGGAACGGCTCGTGGCGCCCGGCGAGCTGGACAAGGACCATATCCATACGCCGGGCATCTATGTGGACGCCATATTCGAGGGCGCGGCCTTTGAGAAACGCATTGAGCGGGTGACCACGCGGCCGCGGGCCGTCGAGGGCGCCGGCGCCGGGGAGGAAGTCTGATGGCCTGGACTAGGGACCAGATGGCCGCCCGGGCGGCCCGGGAGCTGCAGGATGGCTTCTATGTGAACCTGGGCATCGGCATCCCGACCCTGGTGGCCAACTATATTCCTGACGGGGTCGAGGTGACCCTGCAGAGCGAGAACGGCATGCTGGGCATGGGCCCCTTTCCCTATGAGGGGGAGGAGGACGCCGACCTGATCAACGCCGGCAAGCAGACCATCACCGAGCTCGACTCCTCGTCCTATTTCTCGTCGGCGGACTCGTTCGCCATGATCCGCGGCGGCCATATTGACCTTTCCATCCTGGGCGCCATGCAGGTGGCGGCCAATGGTGACCTGGCCAACTGGATGGTGCCGGGGAAGATGGTCAAGGGCATGGGCGGCGCCATGGACCTGGTGGCCGGCGTCAAGCGCGTGGTCATCGTCATGGAGCACAGTGAGAAGTCCGGCGCGCCCAAGCTGGTCAAGGCCTGCAACCTGCCGCTGACCGGCCAGGGCGTCGTGGATCTGGTGATCACCGACCTGGGCGTCTTCCAGGTGAGCCGCGGGCGCTCGCCCCTGCGCCTGGTGGAACTGGCCGACGGCGTCACCCTCGACGAGGTTCGCGCCAAGACCGAGGCGTCCTTCGAGGCTAGCCTTACGTAACCCTTCCAGGGGGGGCGACGAAGGGATGGCGTAAGCCGTCTTGCCCCTGCTGAAAGGACGCCCATGAAAACCTCGACCCTTGCGGCCATGGTGCTTGGCCCGCTGGCCCTGCTCAGCGCCGCGGCCGCCCCGGCCCAGGCTCCGCCCCCGGCCGCGCCCGGCCAGGCCGTGGCCGTGCTGGCCGGCGGCTGCTTCTGGTCTGTGGAACATGAGCTGGAGCAGATTCCCGGCGTCATCGATGTGGTGGTCGGCTATGCCGGCGGCGCCAAGGCCAATCCCACCTATCGCAATCATGAGGGCCACCTGGAGGCCGTGCGGGTCACCTACGATCCGGCCAGGCTCAGCTATGAACAGCTGACCCAGGGCTTTTTCCGCCGGATCGATCCCACCGATCCCAACGGCCAGATCTGCGATCAGGGCCCGTCCTATCGGACCGCCGTCTTCTACGCCTCAGGCGCCGAGCGCGACGCCGCCCTGAAGGTCAAGGCCGAGGTGGCCAGGACCCTGGGCGAGCCGGTGGCCACCGAAATCCGCCCCGCCGCGCGCTTCTGGATGGGCGAGGCCTATCATCAGGACTTCGCCGAGAAGAACCCCGGCCGCTATCAGGCCTACAAGGTCGGCTGCGGCCGCGAGCGCGCGATCAAGGCCGTATGGGCAGGCCGGTGACCGGGTCGCGGGGCTGAGGGGCGAAGCCTTCGCCGACGAAGATTTCGGCCCGCCGGCTTCGCTCGCCGTCCAGCCAGACATTGACGAACTCCCTGTCGCCCACCGTGGCGAAGTCGGCCTTCATCTCCGCGGTGAAGTCCGGCTCCAGGCTGAGCGCCAGGATGCGCTCGCCGTCGGCCGCCGTCAGGGGCGCCTCGGCCTCGGCCTGGTTCTGCGGGTGGGCGGTGCGCACCCACATCCGTAAGGGCGCGGCGTCTGGCCGAGCGAAATAGTCCCGCCCGTAATAGGCTGCGGCGTTGAACATGAACCGGTCATCGACGGCCAGGGCGCTGACCCGCAGGTCGTGCATGGCCCGGTCGGTCAGGGCCTCGGTCATTTGCGACCAGCCCTTGGCCCGCTTGAAGCCGTTGGCCATCCCCGCCCGCTCGGCCAGGTCCGGCGAAATGACGAAGGCGAGGAAGGCTGCGGCCAGCAGGCCCTGGGTCGCCAGGGCGGCGATGAACCACCCCCGGGCCCGCCAGCGCAGCAGCCAGGCGGTCACCAGGATCACGCCCGCCACATAGCCGGCGGCCGTCCAGTTGGCGTTGGCCCGGCTGAGCAGGGCCTGGAAGGTGACGATCAGGAAGGGCGGCAGGGCGAAGCAGAGCAGGGTCAGGTCCGCGCCCGCGAGCCTGCGCCGCCAGGCGAGCAAGGCGGCCCCGAACACCAGGACCGCGAAGGGGATGGGCCCGAAGACGCCGAACTGCGAGCCCAGAAAGTCCAGCATGGCGACGGGATGGAACAGGTCGCCCGCGCTCCAGTTGGCGTTGGCCGCCGTGTGCTGAACGGTGGAGAAGCCGTGCCGGGCGTTCCAGATCAGATTGGGGGCCATGACGACCGCCAAGGCCCCGACCGCCGCGGCGATGGCGCCCGGCGTCCAGACCCGGCGGGCCTCGCGGCTGACCAGCAGGTGCAGCCCCACCCCGATCAGGGCGTAGATGGCGGCGTACTTCGAGAGGAAGGCCAGACCCAGCAGGCCGCCGGCGCAGCCGGCTGCGACCCATCGCCGCCGTCCCTCCGTCTGCGGAAGGTAAACATAGGTGGCGAGGGCCCAGGTAAGCGCCGCCAGCAGGGGGGCGTCGGTGGCCACCACCGCCGAGGAGAGCTGCACGCCGGGCATCAGGTGATAAAGGGCGCAGGCCGCCAGGGCGACCTCGGACCCGTACAGCCGCCGGGCCAGCACGAAGACGCCCAGCGCCGTCGCCGCCTGGAACAGGGGCGCCGACAGCCGCACGAAGGGCTCGGCGTCACTGCCCAGCGTGGTCGCCCAGATGGCCCAGGCCACCATGGGGGGCTTTGAAAAATAACCGAAATCCAGCGTCCGCGACCACAGCCAGTACTGGGCCTCGTCGGGATAGAGCTCCAGGGGCGTGATGAAGATCGCCGCCAGGCGCACCGCCGTCAGGGCGACCGTGATCCACAGGGCCATGCGCCAGGCGGACATGGCGGCATCTGCGGGCATGGGCGAGGCGGCGTTGGACAAGGATCGGCTCCCGAAACGGTGCGGACGTTTGCTCGCCCAGGAGGCGCTGTAAAGGTCCAGGCGCCTGGCGGTGTGGCGCCGTCACAACAGCAGGCCGCCGTCATAAATCCATCACCTACAAGTGGCCCACTTGCCTGTATAGAGCGCCGGACTCGGGGCGATTGTGCTTAAGCCCGCTCCGGGGCTCGATGGAGAGGGGAAATCTCACAATGACTTCTATGAAGCGGCTCGCCGGCGGCGCAGCTCTCACGGCGCTCGTCTGCGCCATGGGCAGCGCGGTCTACGCGCAGGAAACCACCGCGGCGATCCGCGGCCAGATCGTCGACACCATGGGCGCGCCGGTTGCGGGCGCCACGGTCACGGTCACCCACCTTCCCACCGGTTCGGCCAACACCTCGGTCACCGGTCCGGACGGCTTCTATTCGGCCCGCGGCCTCCGGGTCGGCGGCCCCTACCGGGTCACGGCCTCCGCGCCGCAGTTCGAGGCCGGCGCCTCGACCCTGCAGTCGGTGGGCGTGGGCGACGCGGCTCAGGTTGACGTGCGTCTCGGCCGGTCCGGCGAAGCCCAGGTGGCCGAGCTGGTGGTGACCGCCGCCGCTGCGGCCCCCAGCCAGGGCGGCCCCTCGAGCAACTTCACCACCGGCGACATCGCCTCGCTGCCGTCGATCAGCCGCGACCTGAAGGACGTGGCCCGCCTCGACCCCTTCGCCACCATCGACCCGTCGAACCAGGACGCCATCTCCTTCGGCGGTGTGAACACCCGCTTCAACCAGCTGACCGTCGACGGCATCCGCCAGAACGACGACTTCGGCCTGAACAACAACGGTTACCCCACCCAGCGCTCGCCGATCTCGATCGACGCGATCGAGGCGGTGAACGTGTCGTCGGCCCCCTACAGCGTGATCAACAACGGCTTCCTCGGCGGCCAGATCAACGCGGTGACCAAGTCGGGCGGCAACACCTTCTCGGGCTCGCTGTTCTACGAATATTCGGACAATGACCTGCGTGGCGACACCGTCCGCGGCGTCGACTTCTCCACCGTGTTCGAAGAAAAGACCTGGGGCGCGACCCTGGGCGGCCCGATCATCAAGGACCGCCTCTTCTTCTTCGCCGCCTATGAGAAGTTCGAAGGCCTGCTCGGCTTCGACACCGGCCCCGTGGGCTCGGGCTCGGCCATCACCATCCCGCGCATCAGCGCCGGCGCGGTGGACACGTTCCGCCAGGCGACCCAGAACCTCTACGGCTACGACCCGGGCTCCTACCTGCAGGGCGCCTTCCCGGTTGAGGACGAGAAGTGGCTGGCCAAGGTCGACCTGAACATCACCGACGACCATCGCGCCTCGGTCACCTATCAGACCACCAAGGGCAACTCGCTGAACGGTTCGGTCAGCTCGGTGTTCGCCAGCGGCAACTCCACCAGCCAGCCGCGGGTCGGCCTGGCCTCGAACCAGTATGACAAGATCGAGGAACTGACCTCGTACAATGTCCAGCTGAACTCCGACTGGACCAGCAACTTCTCCACCGAGCTGCGCTACTCCAACAAGGAGACCGACACCCAGCAGCTGCCGCTCAGCGGCCTGTCGGTTGGTCAGGTGGTCGTCAATGTCGACGACCTGCCGGGCGTGGCCACAGGGACGGGCACGCCGCAGATCCAGTTCGGCGCCGACCGGTTCCGTCACGACAACTATCTGAACGTGAAGACGGAAACCTTCGAAGCCCTCGGCCGCTTCAACTACGGCGACCATGATGTGCTGTTCGGCGCCCGCACCGAGCAGAACGACATCATCAACGTGTTCGTGCCGAACTCGCTGGGCTCCTACACCTTCGCCAGCTATGCCGACTTCCTGGCCCGTCGGGCCAGCGGCTTCAGCGCTTCGGGCGGTGTGAACCCCAATGGCGGCACGGTTCCGGCGACGCTTGGCACCGCCCGTCTGGGCGCGGCGACCTTCGGTTATCGTCTCACCAGCCTCTATGCGGAAGACCGCCTGCAGGTCACCCCGGTGCTCGATATCACCGCCGGCGTCCGCTACGACCGCTACTCGCAGGACGACAAGCCGACCGAGAACACCGCCTTCTTCTCGCGTCACGGCATCTCCAACCAGTCCAACCTGGACGGCAAGTCGGTCGTCCTGCCGCGGGTGTCCTTCAACTGGGAAGCCTCCGACCGCCTGACCTTCTCCGGCGGCATCGGCCGGTTCTCCTCGACGGGCCTGAACGTCTGGATCTCCAACGCCTATTCCAACAACGGCGTGAACCAGACCAACGCCGTCTGCTCGCCCGGCGCGCCCTTCACCAATGTCGATCTGACCAAGGCCCCGGCCGGCTGCACCTTCACGCCCCGCGGCGGCAATGTGAACGCCATCGACCCGGCGCTGAAGATCCCGACCGCCTGGAAGGGCAATCTGACGGCCACCTACGACGCCGACCTCGGCCGGTTCGGCGACGACTGGCGCTTCACCGCGGCCTACCTCAAGTCGGTCAACGAGAACGCGCTGATCTGGTACAACCTGCGCTCGGTCCAGACCGGCGTCGCGCCGGACGGCCGTCCGGTCTTCTCTCAGTCGACCCAGGGCGACCTCTCGGGCAACCAGAACGACTTCCTGCTGACCAACACCAAGAAGGGCAGCTCGGAATCGATCGCCTTCCGCGTGGACAAGGCGTGGCGTGAAGGCATCTGGGACGGTCTGTCCTGGGGGCTCGGCTACACCCACACCCAGGCTGAAGACGCCAACCCGATGACCAGCTCGGTGGCCCAGTCCAGCTATACCCGCTACGGGACGTCCAACCCGCAGAATCCTGCGGCCGCGACCTCGGACTACGAGATCACCGACCGCTGGACCATGGACTTCGGCTACGCTCGCGCCTTCTTCGGCGACAACGAGACCTCGATCCGGGTCTTCGCTCAGAACCGTACGGGCCTGCCCTTCAGCTACACCTTCGCGGGCAGCCGTTCGGGCAGCTTCGACAACGACTTCGGCTACAACGTCTCGTCCTATTCGGGTCGCCAGGCCTCGTCGAACGCCCTGTTCTACGTGCCCCAGATGGCCGGTGGTTCGATCACCGCCACCAGCGATCCCCGCGTCCAGTACGCCACGGGCTTCGATGTCGCGGCCTTCGACGCCTTCGTGAAGTCCAGCGGTCTGTCGGCCTATGCGGGCGGCATCGCCCCGCGGAACGCCTTCAACACCCCGGACGTCACCACGGTGGACCTGCGCCTCAGCCAGGAGCTCCCGGCCTTCTTCCCGGGCGGCGCCAAGCTGCAGGTCTATATGGACCTGGAAAACCTCGGCAATCTGCTGAACGACGAGTGGGGCGTGCTGGAACAGTACGACTTCCACCGCTCGGTGCCGGTGGCCACCGTGTCCTGCGTCGCTGCGGGCACCACGACGGCGACCAGCTGCGGCGCCGCCAACGCCGCCTACCTCTATTCGGGCAACACCAGCGCCGGCAGCCCCTATGTCGTCTCTGGCGCTTCCCTGTGGCAGGTGAAGTTCGGCGTGAAGTACAAGTTCTGATCAGCGTATCTGATCAGGCAGGAAGGGGCGGCCCGTCGGGCCGCCCCTTTTTCGTTGGGCCCGGGAGGGTAAGGCGACGCTTGACCTTGCCGCCCGCGGCCCCCATCTGCGCGCGTTCTGTCTGACCCACCGGCCCGCGCCGGCGAAAGGGAAACGTTCATGAGCCTTGTCGTTCCTGCCGAATGGGCGCCGCACCGGGCCATGTGGCTGGGCTTTCCCAGCCATGAAGATCTGTGGGGCGAGGACTTCGCCCAGGCCCAGGCCGAGGTCGCCGCCCTGGCCCGCGCCCTGGCCGGCCCTGGCCAGGAGCGGGTGCGCCTGATGACCGGATCCCCGGACGGCGAGGCTGCGGCCCGGCGGATGCTCGGCGATGTGGCGAGGATTGAGATCGTCGCCGGCGCCTTTGGCGACATCTGGCTGCGCGACACAGGGCCGATCTTCGCCCGTCAGGGGGACGGCTGGAGCGCCCGGGGATTCCGCTTCAACGGCTGGGGCGGCAAGTATGTCTATCCCCATGACGACACCGTCGCCGCGCAGATCGCCGGTCACGCCGGCGTGCCGCTGGCGTCCAACGCCTTCATCCTGGAAGGCGGGGCCCTGGATCACGACGGATTCGGCACGGTGCTCACCACCGGCCAGTGCCTGCTGAACGCCAACCGTAATCCGGGTTGGAGCGCAGACGTCGCCGAGGCCGCGCTCGCCGCCGCCCTGGGGGTCCGCAAGACCCTGTGGCTGGGGGATGGCCTGCAGAACGACCACACCGATGGTCATGTGGACAACCTGGCCCGGTTCGTGGCGCCTGGCGTGGTGGTCTGCCCGGTCGCCTTCGGTCGCGGCGACCCGAACATGGACGCCTATGACGACGCCGCCCGGCGTCTGGCCGGCATGACTGATGCGAGGGGGGGGCGGCTGAAGGTGGTGCGCATCCCCTCGCCCGGCTGGATCGAGAACGCCGACGGCGACTATGTGCCCGCCTCGCACATGAACTTCATCATCGCCAACGGGGCGGTGATCGTGCCCACCTATGCGCAGCGCCCGGGCGAGATGGCCCTCCAGGCCCTGGAGAGCCTCTTCCCCGACCGCAAGGTCATTGGCCTGCCATCTGCCGCCATCCTCACCGGCGGCGGTTCGTTCCACTGCATCACCCAGCAGGAGCCCGCCTGATGACCCGTCTCATCAAGGTCGCCGCCATCCAGACCGCCTATGGCCTGGACCTGGACGCCAACATCAAGAAGACCGCCGACTTCATCCGCCAGGCCGCGGACCAGGGCGCCCAGGTGGTCCTGCCGTCCGAGCTTTTCCAGGGGCCCTATTTCTGCGTCACCCAGGAGGAGCACTGGTTCGCCACCGCCCACCCCTGGCGCGAGCACCCCTGCGTCACCGCGCTGGCGCCCCTGGCGGCCGAGCTTGGGATCGTGCTGCCGATCTCGATCTATGAGCGCGAAGGGCCGCACTATTTCAACAGCGTGGTGATGATCGACGCCGACGGCTCGCCCATGGGGGTCTATCGCAAGAGCCACATCCCCGACGGGCCGGGCTATCAGGAGAAGTACTATTTCCGCCCCGGCGATACGGGCTTCCGCGTCTGGGACACCCGGTTTGGCAAGGTCGGCGTCGGCATCTGCTGGGACCAGTGGTACCCGGAGGCCGCCCGGGCCATGGCGCTGATGGGCGCCGAGGTGCTGTTCTATCCCACCGCCATCGGGTCTGAACCCCATGACGAGACCCTGGACACCGCCGCCCCCTGGCGCCGGGCCATGCAGGGGCATGCGGTTTCCAACGTGATCCCGGTGGTCGGCGCCAACCGCACGGGCTTTGAGCCCTGGGCGGACTATCCCGGCGGCGGCCAGCGATTCTATGGCTCGTCCTTCATCGCCGACCACCGGGGCGACCTGGTGGCCGAGTTCGGCAAGGACGAGGAAGGCGTGCTGACCGCGCAGTTCGACCTGGATTTCCTGACCACCCACCGGGCGGCCTGGGGCTTCTTCCGGGACCGCCGCACTGACCTGTACGGCGCCCTGGCCGGGCCGCGCCCGGCCTGACCCCTGGCGTGGCCCCGGGCGGGGCCCTAGGCTTGCGCCCATGATCGAGACCGAGCGGCTCATCCTGCGGCGCTGGCGCGACGACGACCGGCCAGCCTTCCACGCCATCTGCGCCGACCCGCAGGTGATGGACTGGCTGGGCGGCGTGTTGACGCCCAAGGAGGCCGATCTGCGGTTGGCCCGGGTGGAGGAGACCTTTGATCGCCTGGGCTATGGCCGGTTCTGCGTCGAGCGCCGCGTCGACGGGCGGGTGCTGGGCTGGTGCGGGGTCATGCCCGCCCATGAAAGCCAGCCCATCGCCGGCACGCCGGAGATCGGCTGGCGGCTGATTCCTGAGACCTGGGGACAGGGCTACGCCACCGAAGCCGCCGCAGCCGTTCTCGCCGACGCCTTCGGACGGCTGGGGCTGACCGAGGTCTGGGCCTATACCAGCCCGCACAATCTTCGCTCGCAGGCGGTGATGCAGCGGCTGGGCCTGACGCGGCGTCCTGATCTCGACTTCGAAAACCCCAATCCGCCGGCGGACGATCCCTTCCGCCCGGCCTGGGTCTGGGTGGCGACTCCTTAAGCCCCGCAGCCGGAAGGGGGCGCTTTCAGACGGGCCACTTCGCGGCGGGCCTTGTCCATGTCGGCGCGGAACGCCGGATTGGCCCGCATGCGCGCCACCATGGCCGCAGCCAGGTCGCGTCCAGCCTCCACATCGCTGGGATAGTGCATGCCGCAGATCACCCGCGACTCGCCCATCTCCTTGCCGGCCGCCAGCAGGGGCCCGGCCTTGTCCGGGGCCAGCTCCACCAGGATCAGCGCCCAGGCCCAGCCGGTCATGGAGTGGCCGGACGGATAGGAGGCGTTGATCTCCATCCAGGGCGCCCGGGGCACGCAGACCGGCTTGTCATTGCCGATCAGGGGCCGCAGCCGGGCATAGTGGTCCTTGGCCGGGGTGCTCACCGTGCGGACGTCCTGCTCGGCCCGCTCCAGGATGTGGGCGGTGACCGGCGTCGTCTGTGGGCTGATGTCCAGGCCCGAGGCGCAGGCATAGCCCTTCAGCGCCTTGCCGCCCCAGAGGTCGGCGTCGGCGGCGGCCTTGGCCCAGCGGTCGGTCCCTTCCAGGGAGCGTGTCTCTTCGAAGCGTTGCGCATCGGCCCGGCCGCGGGGACTGTCGGGGGCCGGCGGCGGCCCGATCAGGGCTGCGCCATCCAGGTCGTTCGCGGTCAGATAGCCGTCGATCTCCGGGGGGACGAAGCTTGGGCTGTCGGGTTCGGCCAGGGCGGTGGGCGCGTGGGCCGGGGCGGCGGCGCAGGCCGAGAGTCCGGCGGCGAAGGCGAGGGCCGCAAGGGCCTGGGGCATACGGATCATCCGCCCTCTCTAGAACGGCTCCCCCCGAGGGGGAACCGTTCCGAAGGGGATTGGGTCTAGCGCAGGACGGCCAGCCCGTTTTTGATCACCGTGGCGTTGCGGTCCTTCACGCGCGCCTCAAAGCTGATCTCCTTGCCGTCCTTCCAGATGTCCACCGTGATGGTGTCGCCGGGGAAGACGGGCGCGGAGAAGCGGGCCTGGTGGCTCTTGATCTGGTCGGGATCGAAGTCGGTCACCGCCTGCAGGATGGCGCGGCAGGTGATGCCGTAGGTGCAAAGCCCGTGCAGGATCGGCCGCGGGAAGCCCGAGCGCTTGGCCGAATCCGGGTCCGAATGCAGCGGATTGCGGTCGCCGTTCAGGCGATAGAGCAGGGCCTGGTCCTCACGGGTGGTGAAGTCCACCGACATGTCCGGCGCCCGCTCAGGCACCTTGTGCGGTTCCGGCGCGCCCTCGGTCGGGCCGCCGAAGCCGCCGTCGCCCCGGGCGAAGGTCGACGAGGTCAGGGTGGCGACCTTCTCGCCGTTCTCGTCGGTCCAGACCGATTCATTGATGACGACGGCGCCCTTGTCTTTGCCCTTGTCAAAGGCGCCGACCGTGCGGCCCTCGACGGTGAAGGTGCCCTTGGTGGGCAGGGGCTTGTGCAGTTCGACCTTCTGTTCGCCATGGACGACCATCAGGAAATTGATCTGGCTGGGGCGGTGGCCCTCGGGCATCTGCGGGGCGGGGCCGGCATTGGCGGCGGCTCGGGCGCCGGCCGCCAGAACGGTGGCCGCGGTCGGAATGACCTTGAGATTCTTCTCATAGACGAAGGGCAGCTCCGTCTCGTTCATGGGATCCTGGCCCATGCCGACGCCCAGGGCGTAGAGCATCACGTCCTTGTCGCCATAGGTGAAGGTGCGCGCAGGCGTACGCTGGTCGAGAATGTCGGGATAAAAGATAGGCATGTTGAAATGTTCCTCCGGAGCCCGTTCAAGGATGGGGCTGCTCTTCTATGCCGCTGATTGAACCGGCACAGAGGCCGCGACGCAAGCATCCCTCCTGGCATTTGCCGCCCTTGCCCTGATCGGCTAGAAGCGCCCGACCGCTCCGCGCGCGGGCCTCCCGGGCCCCGTCGGGCCCCCGAATCCTCGAAGGTTTCTAATGACCGAGACGACCCCATCGGCCACGGGCCAACTCACCGGCAATGTTCTCTATTACAACCAGCCCGAGCCGCTGAATCCGACGACCCACAAGGGTATGGGCGTCAAGCGCATTGACGGGCCCTTCAGCTTCGCGGCCAAGCACAATCTGGTGCCCCTGACCGTGTCGGAGTTCCAGCTGGCCGTGCTCAACGGTCCGATCATCTTCGTGGGCGAGGAAAAGACCCCCCTGCAGGTGATGGGTCTGAATCACGACGAGAACATCTTCGTCCTGCCCACCGGGGTGTTCGACGCGGGCGTCTATGTGCCGGCCTATGTGCGCCGCTATCCCTTCGTCTTCGCCAACGACTCCCAGGCCGGCCAGTCGATCCTGTGCGTCGACCGTTCGGCGGCCTTCTTCGCCGAGAGCAATCCGGAACTGCCCTTCTTCGACGAGAAGGGTGAGCCCACCGAGTACACCCAGAACTGCCTGAAGTTCTGCAACGACTACGAGATGGAGCGCCAGAAGACCCAGAGCTTCGTCCAGCTCCTCAAGGCCCTGGACCTGTTTGAGTCCAAGGAGTCCTTCTACACCCCGGTGAACGAAGACGGCACGCCCGGCGAGCCCCAGAAGCTCGCCGACTATTTCGGCGTCTCCGAGGAGCGCCTGCGCGCCCTGCCGGCCGAGAAGTTCATGGACCTGCGTCAGTCGGGCGCCCTGAACCAGATCTTCGCGCACCTGATCTCGCTGGCCCAGTGGGACCGGCTGGTGGCCCTGTCGATGAACCGCCAGATGCAGTTGCAGAACCAGGCGCCCCAGGCCGCCAACAGCTAGGCCAGACGGCCTTGATCTCTCCCGGTGGGCGCCGAGCGGCGCCTATCGGGAGAAGATGCTGCGGGTCAGGCAGGAAAAGACCAGCCGTCCGGCTTCGTCCAGCAGGTCATGCTGGGCGATGATGATGCCCTTGCCCTCGCCCACTGGGTCCTTGCCCATGATCGTCATCCGGGCGCGCAGCAGCTCGCCGGGCGGCGGATTCCTCACCCAGCGCAGGGCGTCGACCCCCAGCCGCTTGGTCTGGGGCCAGCCCACGGCCGCCTGACCGTCCAGCCGCGCCCAGATAGCGAACACCATGGCGTCTGGCGCCCCCCGGTCGGCCGTCCAGCCGGGGGTGAAGGCCGTGATGAAGGCGTCCAGCGCCCGGGCGTCCACCGCCGCGGCGCCCAGGGCCACCACCTGTCCGATCTCGATATCGTCGAATGACCCCGGCATGGCCGCCCCTCTGCTGACCTGCGATGAAACCATCCGGCCCCAAACCCCGTAAAGGCGAAAGGGACGGGGCACGCGAATCGCAGGTTTGCGGGCCGCGCCCATCTGGCCCCATATTGCGCTGACCCCAAACAGGCACGGATCCTCTGATGACGCCACGCTTCGCCGGTCTGATCCTCGCCCTGCTGGCCCTGGCGGCTCCGGCCGCCCAGGCCGCGCCCGTGGACACCGGCCATCTGAAGGCCGAGCTGATCGCCCAGACGCAGGCCATCGCGCCGGGCCAGACCATCCAGGTCGCCCTGCGCCAGGAGATCGACAAGGGCTGGCACACCTATTGGCGTAATCCAGGGGATTCCGGCGAGGCGACCAAGATCGCCTGGACCCTGCCGCCGGGCTGGCGCGCCGGAGACTTCGTCTGGCAGCCGCCAGAGCCGCAACCCGCCGGCCCCCTGGTGAACTACGGCTATTCGGGCGAGGTCCTCCTGCCCATGACCCTGACCGCGCCGACGAACGCGCCGGTCGGCCAGACCGTCACCCTCAAGGCCGCTGCGGCCTTCCTGGTCTGCGAAGAGATCTGCATTCCCGAAGACGCCCTGCTGGAGCTGACCCTGCCGGTGCAGGCCCAGCCCGCCCAGCCCTCGGGCCGCTGGGCCGCCCCCATCGCCCGCGCTCTGGAGGCCGCGCCGCAGCGCGCCGACCTCGTCGCGACCTTCGAAAACAGCGACCAGGGGCTGCGGCTGGCGGTGACCGGCGCCCCCCTGACGGACGCCGACCTGGCCGGCAGCTATTTCTTTCCCTTCGACGGGGCGGTCATCGACCATGCCGCGCCCCAGACCATCGAGCGCGGGGCGCAGGGCCTGACGCTTGGCCTGACCCCCAGCTACGCCTTCCAGGGCCCCGAGCCGCCCCAGGTGATGGCCGGAGTGCTGAAGGCGGGAGACGCCTATTACGAGATCGAGGCCCAGGCCGGTCCGCTCTCGCCGGAGGCGTCCGGTCTGGGTCCCCCGGCCGCCCGGTCCGGCGGCCTGTCTGCGGCGGGTCTCGGCCTGCCGCTGGCCCTGGCCTTCGCCGTCCTGGGTGGGCTGATCCTTAACCTGATGCCCTGCGTCTTCCCCATTCTGGCCATGAAGGCCGCCAGCCTCGCCGGTCACGCCCATGAGGCGCAGGGCGCCAGACGCCAGGGCCTGGCCTTTCTGGCCGGCGTCCTGGTCACCTTCCTCGCCCTGGCCGGCGTGCTGATCGCCGCCCAGGCGGCCGGCGCGGCAGTGGGCTGGGGCTTCCAGCTGCAGTCGCCGCCGGTGGTCGCGGCCCTTTGCCTGCTGATGCTGGCCGTGGCGCTGAACCTGTCTGGCGTCTTTGAGATGGGGACCTCCCTGCAAGGGGTAGGTTCGGACCTCGCCACCCGCGGCGGCCTGGCCGGCGCCTTCTTCACCGGGGTGCTGGCGGTGGTGGTCGCCGCCCCCTGCACCGCCCCCTTCATGGCCCCGGCCCTGGGCTGGGCCCTGACCCAGCCGGCGGCGGCGGCCCTGCTGGTCTTCGCCGCGCTGGGGCTGGGTTTCGCCGCCCCCTTCGTGGTCGTGGCCTTCGCCCCAGGCCTGCTGGCCAGACTGCCCAGGCCCGGTCCCTGGATGGACCATCTGCGCAAGGTGCTGGCCTTCCCCATGTACGGCGCCGCGGCCTGGCTCCTGTGGGTGCTCACCCTGCAGGCGGGCCCCATGGGCCTGGCCCGGCTGCTGGCCGCCGCCATCGTCCTGGCCCTGGCCGCCTGGCTCTATGGCCTGTCCCAGGGGCGGTCGCGGGCGCTGGCCTTGCGCGGCGGGGCCGCGGTCCTGGGGACGCTCGCCCTGCTGGCGGCCCTGATCCCCGCCTATCAGAGCGCCGCGGTCGCCGGCCCCGAGGGCAGCGGCGCGGTGGCCGAGCTGCCCTATGAGCCCTACAGCGCCCAGCGCCTGGCCGAGCTGCGGGCGCAGGGGACGCCGGTCTTCGTCAACTTCACCGCCGCCTGGTGCGTCACCTGCCAGGTGAACGAACAGGTCGCCCTGGCCCGCGAAGGGGTGGCTGAGGCCCTGGCCGCCACCGGGGCAGTCTATCTGAAGGGCGACTGGACCCGGAAGGACGAGGTGATCGCCGCCGAGCTGGCCCGCCACGGCCGGGCCGGGGTGCCGCTCTATCTGGTCTATGACCGCGCCGGGGCCGAGCCGGTGATCCTGCCCCAGATTCTCACCGAGGGCGTGGTGGTCCGCGCCCTGGAGGCCGCCGCCAGCTGAGTTCCCGTTCCCGACCGCAGCTATCAACCGCAGGAGACGCCTATGACGACGCCATCCTTCCCCCGCCGCCCCGTCCTCGCCGGGATCGCCGCCTTCGCGGCCCTGATCGCGGCCCCGGCCCTGGCCGCTCCGGCCATCGGCAAGCCGGCCCCGGCCTTTAGCGCCATCGATTCCACCGGCAAGGCTCGCAGCCTCTCGGAATTCCGGGGCAAGACCGTGGTTCTGGAATGGACCAATGACGGCTGCCCCTATGTTCAGAAGCACTACAAGGCCGGCGCCATGCAGGGCCTGCAGAAGCGCGCGGCCGGCGACGGGGTCGTCTGGCTGAGCATCATCTCCTCGGCGTCGGGCAAGCAGGGCTACAAGACCGCCGCCCAGGCCAACGCGTGGAAGACCGAGTCAGGGGCGGCGCCGAGCGCCATCCTGCTTGATCCCAAGGGCGAGGTCGGCCGGGCCTACGGCGCCAAGACCACCCCGCACATGTATGTGGTCAATCCGGCCGGGACCCTGGTCTATATGGGCGGCATCGACGACAAGAACAGCGCCGACCCCGCCAGCCTCAAGGGCGCGACCAATTTCGTGGTCGCCGCACTGGATGACCTGAAGGCCGGCCGCGCCGTGGCCCGCCCGGTCTCGGCCCCCTACGGCTGCAGCGTGAAGTACTAAAGCGTCAGGTCGCGTCGCCGGCCGGGATGCCAGACGCCGGGCCGGGCGGCGCGACCAGCACCTCGACATTGTCGTTCAGCAGATAGATCAGCTCCCGCAGGGCGTTGTCGCGGGCGCCCGCGTCGCTGGCCAGCTGCAGAGCTGCGAGCTTCACCGGCAGGTCCTCGGCGATCCCGCGCAGGATGCAGGCCAGATCCCCGTCATTGCCCCGGTCGCGCACGATCTGCTGGCCCTTCATGTCCAGGGCGGCCAGATCGGCGACGCCGGTCTTGAAGGCCTCGGTGGCCAGCGCCTGGGTCTGGCGCATGGCCTCGGCCTCGGTCTTGAGGGCGCCGGCCCGGCTGACGATCTCGGCGAACAGGGGCTCCAGGGCGACGGCTGGCGGCGGGGTCGGCGGCTCGGCGCGGGCCGGCGCAGGGCCGGCGGCCATCCAGAGCAGGGTCGAGGCGGCGAGGGCGGCGCAGGGCATGAATTGGCCTCCAGACACAAACTGGGCGGTTGGCGCGCGCCATCTGGCGGCGGAACGAAGACGGCGCGCTGGGCTTTTGCTAACCGGCTTTGCCCCGGCGCGTACAGTCGGCTTGTATGGCGTCGGTTGAATGGGGGATGAACCATGTCTGATCACGAGGCCGCCTGGCGGCGTCTGCGCGCGGCTGGCGCTGCGGCGGCGGCCCGCCCGACCGCAGGCCTGTTCGACGCGGAATCCGACCGTCTGTCCCGCATGAGCCTGGAGGCCTGCGGCCTCTATCTCGACCTCTCCAAGCAGCCCTGGTCGGCCAAAGACCTGGCCCTGGCCCTGGATCTCGCCCGGGCCGCCGAGGTCGAGGCGGCTCGGGAGCGCCTGTTCGCCGGCGCGATGGTCAATCCGTCCGAAGGTCGCGCGGCCCTGCACATGGCCCTGCGCGCCCCGGCGGGCGCCGCCTTTTCCGCCCTGGGGGAGCCGGTGTCGGCCGAGGTGGAGACCACGCGGGCGGCCCTGGCCGATATCGCCCGCGCCATCCGCTCAGGCGACCGCAGGGGCGCCACGGGCCAGCCGTTCACGGCGGTGGTGCATATCGGCATCGGCGGGTCCGACTTCGGGCCGCGT
Organism: Caulobacteraceae bacterium UBA3198; assembly: GCA_002363865.1. Lineage (GTDB taxonomy): Bacteria > Pseudomonadota > Alphaproteobacteria > Caulobacterales > Caulobacteraceae > Phenylobacterium. The sequence goes on along the minus strand of DEWY01000008.1, from coordinate 121,350 downwards.
CTGGTCTGGGAAGCGCTGAGGGCGCCAAGCCCACAGATCGACCTGCGCTTCGCCGCCAATGTCGATCCCGCCGAGATCACCCTGGCTCTGGCCGGTCTTGATCCCGCGAAGACTCTGGTGGTGGTGGTCTCCAAGACCTTCACCACCCAGGAGACCATGGCCAACGCCGCCATCGCCCGCGCCTGGCTTCGCGAGGGCCTCGGCGAGGCCGCCGACAGTCATCTGGTGGCGGTTTCGGCGTCGCCCGACGTGGCCCAGGCCTTCGGCGTCCGTCCTGACCAGATCTTCGGGTTCCGCGACTGGGTCGGTGGGCGCTATTCGATCTGGTCGGCGGTCGGCCTGTCCTGCGCCATCGCCCTTGGCCCCGATGTGTTCGAGGCCCTTCTGGCCGGGGCTGCGGCCATGGACGACCATTTTCGGCAGGCCCCGCTGGAGGCCAACGCGCCGGTGCTGCTGGCCCTGGCCCACATCTTCAACCGCAACGCCATGGACCGGCCGGTGCGCGCGGTGGTGCCCTACGCCCAGCGCCTGCGGCTGCTGCCCAACTTCCTGCAGCAGCTGGAGATGGAGTCCAACGGCAAGCGGGTGCGCGCCGATGGCCGGCCGGTGACCCAGGCCACGGCGACCACCGTGTTCGGCGACGCCGGCGCCAACGTCCAGCACGCCTTCTTCCAGCTGATGCACCAGGGCAGCGACATCATCCCCGCTGACATCCTGGCGGTCGCAGAGAGCGCGGACGGCCATCCGGACTCCCAGACCAAGCTGCTGGCCAATGCGCTCGCCCAGGCCGAGGCCCTGATGGTCGGCCGCAGCGAGGCGGAGGTCCGCAAAAGCCTGGAGGCTGACGGCCTCTCGGCTGCGGAGATCGACATCCTGGCGCCGCAGAAGACCTTCCCCGGCGACCGGCCCACCAGCTTCATCCTGATGCAGGCCCTGACGCCGCAGGCTCTTGGCGCGCTGATCGCGCTCTATGAGCACAAGACCTTCGTCGAGGGTGTGCTCTGGGGCATCAACAGCTTCGACCAGTGGGGGGTGGAGCTGGGCAAGACCCTGGCCGGCCGCATCCTGCAGGACCTGCAGGGCGACGCCCCCCGCGCTCATGATCCCTCCACCACCGCCCTGATCGCCAGGCTGCGGGGGGAGGGGTGAAGGCTGGCCTTGCGCCCGCGCCTCGGCTATAGGGCCGCCCATGACCTTCGCCCTGCGCCATCACGGCCACCACCACCATCCGATCTCCTGCGGGATCGGGCGGGGTTGCGCGGCCTGAGTTCAGGACGACGACCACGGCTCGAGCCCCCGCAGCGGACGGGGCTCGCCGCTGGATATCCCCGTCCGTCGCGCCCATGACCTTCGGAGCGACGTATGACACCGAACGCCTTTCTCACCTTCGCCAGAGCCCGCCGCCGCCTTGTGGCGTCCGGCTCCTTCATTTAAGCGCGCCCCATGACCGACGAGACCGCCCCCATCCGCCCGGAGGCGCGCAGCCCGCGCGGCTTCATGGACCGCCGCGCCCGCGACCTGGTGGCCGAGCGCCAGATCCTCACCGCCGTCTCGGCGGTCTATGAGCGCTATGGGTTCGAGGCCCTGGACACCGGGGCCTTCGAATATGCCGACGCGCTCGGCAAGTTCCTGCCCGACGCCGACCGTCCCAATGAGGGCGTCTTCGCCCTGCAGGACGACGACGAGCAGTGGATGGCGCTCCGCTACGACCTGACCGCGCCGCTGGCCCGTTTCGCCGCCCAGAACTGGGAGACCCTGCCCAAGCCGTTCCGGCGCTACGCCTTCGGTCCGGTCTGGCGCAATGAGAAGCCCGGCCCCGGCCGCTTCCGCGAATTCACCCAGTGCGACGCCGATACGGTGGGCTCGGCCCGGCCCGAGGCCGACGCCGAGATCATCGCCATGGCCGCCGAGGGTCTGGTCGCCGCTGGCCTGCCGACGGGCTCGGCGGTGATCCGCATCAATAACCGCAAGCTGCTCAACGGCCTGCTGGCCACCGCCGGCGTCAGCGATGAGCGCCAGAAACTCGGCGTGCTGCGGGCGGTGGACAAGCTCGACCGCCTGGGCCCCGACGGGGTTCGCCTATTGCTGGGCGAGGGCCGCAAGGACGAGTCCGGCGCCTTCACCAAGGGGGCGGGGCTGAACGCGGCCGCGGCCGAAGCCGTGCTCGCCTTCACGGCAGCCGGCGGCGGCGGGGACCGGGCCAGCGTGCTCGCCCGTCTCGCCGACATCATCGGCGGCTCGGCCGAAGGCGACGCGGGGCTCGCCGAACTGGCCGCCATCGACGGGGCGCTGAAGAGCCTGGGGGTCTCCGAGGCCCAGGCCGTCTTCGAGCCGGCCATCGTCCGGGGGCTGGAATACTATACCGGCGCGGTGTTCGAGGCCGAGCTGCTGCTGGAGACCACCGACGAGAAGGGCCACGCGGTCCGCTTCGGCTCCATCGGCGGCGGCGGGCGCTATGACGACCTGGTCGCCCGGTTCACCGGCCAGACCGTGCCGGCCACAGGCTTCTCCTTCGGCGTCTCCCGCCTGGCCTCGGCACTGCGCGCGGCGGGCCGGGACATGGCCGCCGACGTCCGCGGGCCGGTGGTGGTCATCGCCTTCAGCCAGGACGACATGGCCCACTATTTCGCTGCCGCCGGAGAGCTGCGGGCCGCCGGGATCGCCGCCGAGGTCTATCTGGGATCCTCGGGCATGAAGGCGCAGATGAAGTATGCCGACCGTCGCCTGGCGCCGGCCGCCGTCATCCTGGGCGGGGACGAGATCGCCGCCGGAACCGTGACCATCAAGGATCTCGACCTGGGCCGCGAACTCGCCGCCGGGATCACCGACAACAGCCAGTGGCGCGAGCAGCGCCCCGGCCAGATCAACTGCCCCCGCAGCGAGCTCGTCGCGACCGTGGCCAAGATCGTGAGGGGCGGCTGATGCGGGTTGAGCCGACCCTGCCGCCGGCGGTGCTGGCGGCCATCCGCGCCCCCTTTGACGGGTTGGGCGCGAGCCTCGCCGACGTGCCTCTGGTGCAGCCTCTGAACTTGATCCTCGATCTGGCCGGCGAGGGCCTGCGCTCGCGGCTGTTCGTGGTCCAGGCCGAGGGCGGGGCCGAGGCTTGCCTGCGCCCGGACTTCACCGCGCCGGTGGCCCGCAGCCACATCGAGTCCGGCGCCGCCGAGGGGCTCTATTTCTACCAGGGCAAGGCCTTCCGCGCCGCGCCGGAGCATACCGGCCGTTCGGAGGAGTTCCTGCAACTGGGTCTGGAGCGGTTCGATCCGCCCGGCGCCTCTGCGGCCCTCGCTGACGTCGAGGTCGCAGCCCTGGCCTGGCGGGCGGCCTGCGCCGGGGCGCGGGACGACCTGACCCTGTGGCTGGGGGATGCGGCCCTGTTCGCCGCTTTTGTCGAGAGCCTGGACCTGGCCCCGATCCTGGCGGCGCGGCTGATCCGGATCGCCAAGCGCCCGCGCCTCATCCAGGCCGAACTCACCCGGGCCGGCCAGGGCGCGGCCGAAGCCGCCGGGGGCGGTCAGCTGGCCGACCTGCTGGCCGACCTGCCCGGCGAAGGCGCCGCCAGCCTGCTGCGCGAGGTCTGGAGCCTGGCCGGCGTCGCCCCCGTCGGCGGCCGCGGCCCAGCCGAGATCGCCGAACGGCTCGTGGCCAAGGCCCATGCCCGCCGCACCCCGGCCCTGACCGAAGCCCAGGCCGCGGCCATAGCCGGGTACCGGGCCGTGGAAGGGCCGCCTCAGGCCGCCCTGGCGCAGGTTCGCGCCTTGGCCGGCGCCGCCAGCAGCGCCCTGGAGCGCGCCATCGCCGCCTGGGACGAGCGCCTGGCGAGGTTGGCCGATCTCGGGGTTCCGGCCGACGCCTTGCGGTTCGCGCCGAGCGTTGGTCACGCCTTTGACTATTATGACGGCCTCACCTTCGAAGTCCGCAGCCAGGCCCTGGGCGCCGACCGTCCGGTGGCCGCAGGCGGCCGTTATGACGGCCTGTTGGCCCGTCTGGGCGGCGCCTCGCAGGCCTGCGCCGTCGGCTGCATGGTTCGCCCCTGGCGCGCCTACCGACAGGGAGAAGTCTGATGGACTCACCGCTGATCATCGCCCTGCCCTCTAAGGGACGGCTGAAGGAACAGGTGGAGGCCTGGCTCGCCGACTGCGCCCTGAAGCTGGAGGCCGACGGCGGCGCCCGGGGCTATAGCGGGCGGCTCAAGGGGCTCCAGGGCGCCCAGGTGCGGCTCCTCTCGGCCGGGGACATCGCCGAGGCCCTGGACACAGGCGAGGTGCATCTGGGGGTCACGGGCGAGGACCTCATGCGCGAACGGCCCGGCGACCTGTCGGCTCGGGCCCTGTTGCTGCGGCCCCTGGGCTTTGGCCGCGCCGACCTGGTGGTGGCGACGCCCAAGAGCTGGCTGGATGTGGCTACCATGGCTGATCTGGAGGAGGTGGCCCACGACATTCTCGCCCGGACGGGCCGACGGATCCGTGTGGCCACCAAGTACATCCTGCAGACCCGGGCCTTCTTCGCCCGGCATGGCTTGGTCGATTACCGGATCGTCGAATCAGGGGGCGCCACCGAAGGCGCGCCGGCCGCCGGCGCCGCCGAGCTGGTGGTGGACATCACCACCACCGGCGCGACCCTGGAGGCCAACGGCCTCAAGGTGCTGGACGACGGGGTGATCCTGAAGAGCCAGGCCCAGCTGGCCGCCAGTCTGCGGGCCACATGGACGGCCGACCAGATGGCCGCCGCCGAAGCCCTGCTGCGGCAGGTGGAGGCCAGGGCTGGGGCCCGTCGCAGCGCCACCCTGACCTGGCCGGACGTGGCCGGTCAGGCGGACGCCGTGATCAAGGCCCTGGTCGCCCGGGGCGCCTCCCGCCGGCCCAACGGTCTGCTGGTGGCCGCCGATGACGTGGCTGAGGCGGGCCGCGCCCTGTCGCGGGCCGGTTTGGGGCCGGTGACGGCGGCGCAGCCCGATTTCGTCTTTGAAACAGAATCCCCTGGCTGGACCCAGTTGCGGGCCGCGCTGGTCAAAAACTGACGTCCACGTCAAATATGCCGAGGACGTGAGCCCTGTTTCGCGGAAATCCCGGAAAACTGAGGGAAATTTGGCCGCCTCGCCGATTTGGCGCATTGACTCGGGCATGAAATTGCCGTTTTCTCCCTCTTGCGAGAGACAAGACGGCGGCAAGTCCTGAAGTCTCCCGGCGTTTCGGGGAGGAAACGCCCTCTAAAACTGAGCGGCAGCTCACAATAAGAACAGGCCCGTTGCGATTATCCCCCGCAACGGGCCATTTCTTTTTCGGCCTCAGCAAAAATTGACGAGAGCGTCAAAAACGGGGGCGGATCCGTATGGGCCCGCCCCCGCTGACCTCACCAGATGCGGACCCGCGCCTCGGGGGCCACATACATGGGATCCTCCGGGCTGACCCCGAAGGCGTCGTACCAGGTGTCGATATTGGTGATCGGCACGTTCACCCGATAGTGGGGCGGGGAGTGCGGACCGGCCACCAGCTGACGGCGCAGGGCGTCTTCGCGGTACTTGCCCCGCCAGACCTGCGCCCAGCCCAGGAAGACCCGCTGTTCGCCGGTGAAGCCGTCGATGACCGGCGCCGGCTCGCCGTCCAGGGACAGGCGATAGGCGTCGAGGGCCAGCAGCACGCCGCCCAGGTCGGCGATGTTCTCGCCCATGCTCAACTGGCCATTGATCGGCAGGCCCGGGATCGGCTCGATGGCCGAATACTGGGCGCCCAGCTTCTGAGCCTGGACGTTGAACTTCTCCGCGTCCTCGGCCGTCCACCAGTCGGTCAGCCGGCCGTCGCCATCGGACTTGCGCCCCTGGTCGTCGAAGCCATGGGTGATCTCGTGGCCGATCACCCCGCCAATGCCGCCATAGTTGATGGCCGGATCGGCGTCGGGATCGAAGAAGGGCGGCTGCAGGATGGCGGCCGGGAAGACGATCTGGTTCTTGGTCGGGCTGTAATAGGCGTTCACGGTCGGGGGCGTCATGCCCCACTCCTTGTCATCCACCGGCTCGTCCAGGCGTCCGACCCGGAAGGCCCAGTCGAAGGCCGAGGCCCGCTGGACATTGCCATAGAGGTCGTCGGGGCGGATCTCGAGGCCGTTATAGTCGCGCCACTCTTCCGGATAGCCGATCTTCACGGTGAACTTGGACAGCTTCTCCAGCGCCTTGGCCTTGGTCTCGTCGCCCATCCAGGTCAGGCCCTTGAGGCGGGCCTCCATGGCCGCTTTGATGTCGCCGACCAGGGCCTCCATCTTGGCCTTGCTTTCGGGCGGGAAGTAGTCGGCCACATAGAGCCGGCCCAGCGCCTCGCCCGCCTGGGAATCCACCAGGCCGACCGCACGCTTCCAGCGCGGCCGCTGCTCGGGCTGGCCCGACAGGGTCTTTTCACGGAATTCGTGGTGCGCCTGGGAAAAGGCCTTCGACAGATAGGGCGCGGCCTGATCGGTCAGGGTGTAGGCCGCCCAGGCCTGTCGCACCGAAAGCGGCGTTTCGGCATAGATCTCCGCGATCTTCGGGAAGGCGGTGTTTTCGGCCGCCACCAGCTTGGCGGCCCCTTGCAGATCGGCGCCCTCCAGGAAGGCGGTCCAGGGGAAGGCCGGCGCGAGGGCCGAGAGTTCGGCGACCGTATAGGGATTATAGGTCTTGTCGTCGTCCCGACGATCGGCCCGGGTCCAGGAGACCTCGGCGATCTTGGTCTCCATCTCGACAATGGCCTGGGCGTTGGCCTCGGGCTCGGCCCAGCCTGCCAGGGTCAGGAGTTGGGCCACATAGGCCTGGTACTTGGCCTTCTGTTCGGCGAACCGCTCGTCGAGATAATAGTCCCGGTCGGGCATGCCGATGCCGGCCTGGCCCAGATAGACGGTGTAGCGCTCAGGGTCCTTGGCGTCGTCATAGACATAGGCGCTGAAGATCGAGCCCCCGAAGCCCTTCATGGTCTCGCCCATCAGCCGGGCCAGCGCGGCGTCGCTGTCGGCCGCCCGCACCTCGGCGAGGTCCTCGGCCAGGGGCTTGGCCCCCAGGGCGTCGATGGCGGCCTCGTCCATGAAGCTGCGATAGAAGGCGCCGATCAGAGCCTCGTCGCCCGTGGCGGCGGCGTCGGCCGCCGAGCGCTCGAGCACAACCCGCATCCGCTCCACCGACAGCTCATGCAGGGCGTCGAAGGTGCCGAAGCGCGAGCGGTCGGCAGGAATCTCCAGGGCGTCCACATAGGCGCCGTTGGCGTGCAGGAAGAAGTCCGCGCCGGGGCGGACGGAGGGATTCATCCCGGTGCGGTCAAAGCCCCAGGTCCCCATGCGCTTGGCCTCGGCGGCGTCGCCGCCGCCGGCGGGGGTGGGGGCGGCGCTCGGAAAATGGACGGGGCGCCAGTCGCGGGCCGCGGCCGGGGCGGCGGCGGTGATCAGGGCGGCCGCCGCAGCGGCGCCGAACCAGAGGGTCTTCATGTGCAATGATCAGCCTTCAAGGGTCTGGGATGGGGGCGAACATGCCCCGCCCAGACCCTTAGGCGACATTACAATTTTGTTAACTGCTAGGCCTTGGCGCCGAGGGCCTCCAGGGCCTGGGTTCGGACCAGCTTGTAGTCGAGCTTGCCGTTCGGGGCGCGGACCACAGACGCGAACACCAGGTCCCGGGGAACCTTGTAGTCGGCCAGATTGGCCTTCACATGAGCCTGCAGGTCGGCCAGGGACGGCTGGTCGCCGTCGGCCACATCCACCACCGCGCAGATCCGCTCGCCAAACCGCGGGTCGGGCAGGCCGACCACCGCGGCGTCGCGCACGCCCGGGAAGCGCTTGAGGGATTCCTCCACCTCTTCGGGGAAGACCTTCTCGCCGCCGGTATTGATCACCTGGCTGCCGCGGCCGAGCAGGGTGATGGCCCCGTCGGCCTCCACCGTGGCCCAATCGCCCGGCACCGACCACCGCTGGCCTTCGAAGATGCGGAAGGTCTTGGCCGACTTTTCCTCATCCTTGTAGTAGCCGAGCGGCGTGTGGCCGCCCACGGCCACCAGGCCGCGTTCGCCCGAACCCGGCGCCACCCGGCGGCCGTCCTCGGTGAAGACCGCCGCATTGGGGCCGGTGGCGAACTTGGCGGTGGCCGCCGAAACGCCGCCGCCGGACGCCGAGGACGCCAGGCCCAGGGCTTCGGACGAGCCGAGGCTGTCCATCAGCATGATGTTGGGCAGGTGCTTGAGCAGGCCCTGCTTGTTCTCCGCCGACCACATGGTGCCCGAGGAGACGATCCGCTTGAGGCTGGGCATGGTCCAGCGGCCGGGATTGGCCTCCAGGCACTCCAGCATGGGGGCGGCGAAGGCCAGGCCGACAATGATCAGTCCGCTGACGCCCAGGCGTTCGACCTCGTCGAACAGGACTGCGGGATCGAACTTGCGCGAGGGCAGGGTGGCGATGGCGCCGCCGCTGATCAGCTGGCCAAAGGAGATGAACTGGCCGGTGGCGTGCATCAGGGGGGCGACCGGAATGGTGATCGCCTGGGGTTCGGCGGATTCGGCGTTGGCCTTGGCGCGGACCCCGGCTTCCTCGACGGTCTCCAGGGGCGGCAGACCAAGCAGCAGGTTGGCCCCGCCGCCGAGACCCTTGAACAGGTCCTCCTGGCGCCACATCACGCCCTTGGGCATGCCGGTGGTGCCACCGGTGTACATAAAGAGAAGGTCGTCGGCCGACCGGCCCCAGGGCGCCTCGAAGCGCGCGCCGTCGCCAGCGACGATGGCGTCATAGTCTTCGGCCCAGTCGGGAACCGGGAACCCCTCTTCGGCCACCGCGATCCAGGCCTTCACCTTGGGCAGACGCGCGCGGACCGAGGCGGCGGTCTCGGCGAAGGAGGCGTGGAAGACCACGGCCTCAGCGTCGGCGTTGTCGAACAGATAGACCAGCTCGTCGCCGCTGTAGCGATAGTTGGTGTTGAAGGGGACCAGCCCGGCCTTGAACGCCGCGTAGTAGGACTCGATGTATTCCGGCCCGTTGTAGAGATAGGCGGCCACCTTGGACTGATGGGTCAGACCCTTTTCCACCAGCCGCCGCGCCAGGGCGTTGGCCCGGCCGTCGAACTGCTCCCAGGTGAGCACCTGCTCCCCATGAATCAGAGCGGGCCGGGTCGGGGTCGCGCGCGCGACCGATTCCCACAGGTTGGCGTAATTCCAAACCTCCACAGGACGTCCTCCATTCTTAAAATATGCGGCGCATAAAGAGGACGGGCCTGGGTTAAGTCAACTTCGCCGCGGGCAGGTCGCATCCGAACCGCCGCAGGTTGCGCGGGAAGGTTCACCCCGGCCCCGACGCCTGCCATAACCAGCAAAGCAGCGTGCGGGGGTGGCATGGACGGACACGGGTCGACCGAGGGTTACAAGGACATCGTTCTGTTCCTGGCCACGGCTGGCGTCGTGGTGCCCCTGTTTCGACGCTGGAAGATCAGCCCGATCCTCGGCTTCATTCTGGCCGGCGTCGCCCTTGGCCCCTTCGGGCTGGCCCGACTGGGGGAGTTCGCCCCCTGGGTGGCCTATTTCACCGTCGGCAATCCCGAGGACATCGCCCAGCTGGCGGAGCTGGGGGTGGTCTTCCTGCTCTTCATGATCGGGCTGGAGCTGTCGTGGGAGCGGCTTCGCCTCATGCGTCGCCTGGTGTTCGGCCTGGGCGCGGGGCAGGTCGGGGTCAGTCTGGTGGTCCTGGCGGGCCTGGCCATGGCGTTCGGGATGGAGGTCGCCCCGGCCGCAGCCATCGGCGCGGCGCTGGCCCTGTCCTCAACCGCCATCGTCATGCCGGTGCTGATTGAGCAGCGCCGGCATCATTCCACCACCGGCCGCGCCACCTTCTCGATTCTTCTGTTCCAGGACCTGGCGGTGGCGCCGATCCTGGTCACCCTGGCCGTGCTGGGGGCCCAGGGGGGCGAGGAGCTCTCGCCCAAGCTTCTGCTCGCCTTCGCCCCGGCCGTTCTGGGCATGGTCGGTCTGGTCGCCTTCGGCCGACTCCTGCTGCGTCCCCTGCTGAGGTCGGTGGCCCGGGCCAAGAGCGAAGAACTCTTCATGGCCGCCTGCCTGCTGGTGGTGATCGGCGCAGGCCTGGTGAGCGCCCTCACGGGCCTGTCCATGGCGCTGGGCGCCTTCATCGCCGGCCTGCTGCTGGCCGAGACGGAGTTCCGCCACGAGGTCGAGGTCACGATCGAGCCGTTCAAGGGTCTCCTGCTGGGCCTGTTCTTTCTGTCGGTGGGCATCGGCCTGAACCTTTCCCTGGTGGCCGCCCGACCGCTGGAGGTGCTGGCCCTGGCCGGCGGGCTGCTGCTGGTGAAGGGGGCGGTGATCTTCGGCCTGGCGCGTCTCACGGGCATGACCCGGCTTGGCGCCGTGGAAATCGCGCTGCCCCTGGCGGCCGGCGGCGAATTCGCCTTCGTCATTCTCGACCAGGCCATGGGCCTTGGGGTTGTGCCCCGGGGCGTCGGGGAATTCGTCATCGTCTCGGCCACCTTGACCATGGCCCTGGTGCCGGTCCTGGCCTGGCTTGGTCAGAAGGTGGCCCGCCGCGCCCCGCCGCCGGCGGTGGCCGAGGCGCCGGAAGAGGCGGGAGAGCCCGCCGGCGTGCTGATCGTCGGCTTTGGCCGGGTCGGCCAGTTGGTGGGCGACATGCTCGCCCGCCATGGCGCGACCTGGGTGGCGGCGGAGCGGGATCCGCGCCTGGTGGAGCAGGCGCGGCGCAACCGGCTCCCCTGCTTCTATGGCGACGCCGCGCGCAGCGAATTCCTGATGCGCTGCGGCCTGGGCGAGGCCCGCGCGCTCGTGGTGACCATGGACAATCCGGAGGCGGCCGAAACCGTGGTGGCGGTGGCCCGGCGCATCCGTCCGGACCTGGTCATCGTCGCCCGGGCCCGGGACGCCCGCCACGCCAAGCGTCTATATGAGATGGGGGCCACCGACGCCGTGCCCGAAACGGTGGAGGCGAGTCTTCAGTTGTCGGAGACCGTGCTGGTGGAGATCGGCGTGCCCATGGGGCTGGTGATCGCCTCCATCCATGAGCGGCGTGACGAGTACCGGCAGGAACTCAATCGGCCAGATTCCCTGGGCGGACGCGGACGCCGCGCCCGGGCCACCGACAAGACCTGAGCGCCCTGGGCGGTCGTCTTCCACTCCTGAGAGAAGGAAGTTGCGGTTTTCTCCTTTGGGCTGCAACATCGGGCATATCGCGGGTCTCCGGGCTGAGGCCGTCTTCAGGCGGACTTTTTTGGGAACCACTCTCCCGGATCAGCGTTAGAGCTCCGTCGCCAGTCTTGGCGCTCGGTCAGGCCTTCGGGCCTGGTCCTGGGCCTCTGGCGCGCTCGCTTCGGCGACAAAGGGGGGAAGAGCCCTCGTCGATGCGACGGTTTGTGTTTGTCGGCCCAGCGGCCGAGGGGCGGCGAGAGCCCCAAAACAGCGCTCCCCGACAGGCGAGCGCGCTCGCTGGGGGCTAATGGAGGGGGACGACCGGGACTTTCTCGCGAAATTCGACCAATCGGCTGAAGGATTGCGCAAGGGTGTTGCTCTGGCGACACTTTCCCATCCTGTCGGCCTTGCTATAACGCTGCTGGGTCATATGGCCGCAGCAGAGGGCATGAAGAGGGCTCAAATATGAAATTTAAACTCCTGGCGGGGGCCGCCATGGCTGCGGTTTTCGCCGCATCTGGCGCGTCTGCGCAAGACTCCGGCTGGTACGGCGCGATGGACCTGGGCTATCACTGGCCCGAAGGCATCGAGTCCGGTTCGACCAACAATGGCCCCGGCGGCGCTCCCTACAACTGGGAATTCAACCAAGACGACGACTGGGCCGGCTTCGCCCGTCTCGGCTATCGCCTGAACCCCAACTGGCGCGTTGAACTCGAAGGCGGCTATCGCCCCGGCGATATCGTCAGCGTCCGTGGCGCGCCCGGCTCGTTCGCCGGCCTCTGCACCCCCGGCGTCGTCCGCACCGCGGCGGCCCCGAATTGCGGTTCGCCCAACGGCGACGTCGAGTCGTGGACCCTGATGGGCAATGTCATCTATGACATCGCTCCGGGCGCGGTCATCAATCCCTTCATCGGCGCCGGCGTCGGCGTCAATCACGTCAAGATGGACGTGGTTGGCCAGTTCGCCACCATGAATGGCCCCTTCACCGCGGCCAATCCGGCGATCCAGAACCTGACCATCGACGACGATGACACGGCTCTGGCCTACCAGCTGCTGGCCGGTCTGGCCTGGCGCGCCACCGACCGTCTCGATGTCGACCTGACCTACCGCTATCTCGGCGGTTCGGATCTCGACTTCGCGTCGACCGGCAGCGCTTCGGCTCAGCCGGGCGTCTTCTCGGGCGATTACCGCGACCAGTCGGTGACCGTCGGCCTGCGTTACTCCTTCGCCGCGCCGCCGCCGCCGCCCCCGCCGCC
>DEWY01000008.1:0-108665 GCA_002363865.1 Caulobacteraceae bacterium UBA3198 | reverse complement strand
CCCCCGCCGCCCCCGCCGCCGCCTCCCCCCCCGCCGCCGCCTCCGCCGCCTCCGCCGGCGTATGAAGCCCGGCAGTTCGTGGTCTACTTCCCGTTCGATCAGTACATCCTGACGCCGGAAGCTCAGGCCGTGGTCTCCGAGGCCGCCAACTACGCCCAGGGCGGCAACGCCACCCAGGTCGTCGTGATCGGTCACACCGACTCCTCCGGCTCGCCGGCGTACAACATCCGTCTGTCGGAACGTCGCGCCAAGGCCGTGGCTGACCAGCTGGTCGGCATGGGCGTCAACCAAGGCGCGCTGCAGGTCGACTGGAAGGGTGAGAGCCAACTGGCTGTCCCGACCGGCGACGGCGTGAAAGAACCTCTGAACCGTCGTTCGACCATCGACATCAACTTCTGATCTCGATTTCGAACCGACTGATCAGTCGATCGATGGGGAGCCCGGCCGCAAGGTCGGGCTCCTTTCGTTTGGGGTCAGCCGAAGATCAGGATCCAGATCCCGATCAGGGCGAAGGCCAGGGCCGCCAGACCGCGGATCAGTTTCAGGGGCAGGCGGCCGGCCGCAGCCTGCCCGACCAGCACCACCGGGGCGTTGGCCAGCATCATGCCCAGCGTCGTGCCCGCGGCGACCTGGATGACGTCCTGGAACTGGGCGCCCAGGGCGACCGTGGCCACCTGGGTCTTGTCGCCCATCTCCACGAGGAAGAAGGCCACGGTGGTGGTCCAGAAGATCGAGGCGCCCGGGCGGGCGCTCGGCGCCTCCTCGTCCTCCAGCTTGTCCGGAATCAGCGCCCAGGCGGCGAAGGCCAGGAACAGACCGCCCAGCACCCAGCGCATCCACGGTCCCTGCAGCCAGGCCGCGGCCACGGCCCCCAGGCCAGCCGCCAGGGCGTGATTGGCCAGGGTGGCGACAAATATGCCGCCGATGATCGGCCAGGGGCGGCGGAATCTTGCGGCCAACAGCAGGGCCAGCAACTGCGTCTTGTCGCCGATCTCGGCGACGGCCACCAATCCGGTGGAAATGAAGAAGGCTTCCAAGGTCATGTCCCGGCGGGGTCGGACGGCGCAACCAATGGCGATCGACGCCCCCGACCCCGCATGGTCGACGCGCGAACGCCAAAGGTCTTGCCAAGTCGACTGACCGGACGCGCCATGCCCATGGGACTGACGCCCCGCCGGCAAGTGTGTTGACGCGCCCCCCGCTGGAGATACGGGCGGCTACTCCCCAATGACCGGGCCTGTTTAGCGGTCGACGGGGCAAAGACAAGGGCGGCGCCTGACAAAACTGCAGCGGCGCCCGCCGCCCCCGGACCAATTGTCACAGTGTCGTGAGCGCGTTGGGCGACAGGGGCTGGAAAGGCCAGCAGGATCAGCACCCGGCCTCTTGCCGTTAAGACCTCGTTAAGGAAAATCCCTGGGGGTGAACCGCCGCACCCCGTTGACGAGTCATTAGGCACTGTGGGCACATATTGTGGTGCCCAGGGGTTGGGCGACTACCATATATAGCGGGTGGGGCAGTTTGCGGGCATGGGCTCGAAGCCCCTGAAAGTAATAGGTTTTGGCCATGACCGGCAGTGAAGCGGCGATGTTGAAGGTTTCTGAGGCGGCTTCGGCGGCGCAAAACCGCGCTGAGCGGCCCCAGTTGCAGCTGGTCCGGAAGGTGGAGGTCGATCGCAGCCGCGACGCCCTGCTGACGGATTTCGGCAAGACCACCCTGGAGGACCGCTACTTGCTGGCCGGCGAATCCTACCAGGACATGTTCGCCCGGGTGGCCACGGCCTTCGCCGACGACGCCGACCACGCCCAGCGGATCTATGACTATATCTCCAACCTCTGGTTCATGCCCTCGACGCCCGTCCTGTCCAACGGCGGCGCCGATCGCGGCCTGCCCATCTCCTGCTTCCTGAACGCCGTGCGCGACAGCCTCGACGGCATTCAGGGGGTCTGGAACGAGAACGTGGCGCTCGCCTCCAATGGCGGCGGCATCGGCACCTATTGGGGCGGCGTCCGCTCCATCGGCGAGAAGGTCAAGGGCGCGGGCCAGACCAGCGGCATCATCCCCTTCATCCGGGTGATGGACTCCCTGACGCTGGCCATCAGCCAGGGCTCGCTCCGTCGCGGGTCGGCGGCGGTCTATCTCGACGTCCACCATCCGGAGATCGAGGAGTTCCTCGAAATCCGCAAGCCGTCGGGGGACTTCAACCGCAAGTCGCTCAACCTGCACCACGGCATCAACATCACCGACGAGTTCATGGAGGCCGTCCGGGCCGGCGAACAGTTCGGCCTGCGCTCGCCCAAGACCAATGAGGTCATCCGCGAGGTCGACGCCCGCTCGCTGTGGCAGAAGATTCTGGAGATCCGCCTGCAGACCGGCGAGCCCTATCTGATCTTCTCCGACACCGTGAACCGGGCCATGCCCCAGCATCAGCGGGATCTGGGTCTGAAGGTGCGCCAGTCGAACCTGTGCTCGGAAATCATGCTGCACACCGGGGTCGACCACCTGGGCAAGGACCGCACCGCGGTCTGCTGCCTGTCCTCGGTCAACGCCGAGAAGTTCCTGGAATGGCGCGACCACCCGACCTTCATCGAGGACGTGATGCGCTTCCTCGACAATGTGCTGCAGGACTTCATCAGCCGGGCGCCCGGCGAGATGGACAACGCCGTCTACGCCGCCATCCGCGAGCGTTCGGTGGGCCTGGGCCTGATGGGCTTCCACACCTTCCTGCAGGCGCAGAACGTGCCCTTCGAGAGCGCGCTGGCCAAGTCCTGGAACATGCGCCTGTTCAAGCACCTGCGCCGCCACTGCGACGCCGCCAGCCGCCGACTGGCTGAGGAGCGCGGGCCTTGCCCGGACGCCGCCGAGCGGGGCGTCATGGAGCGCTTCTCCCACAAGCTGGCCATTGCGCCGACCGCCTCGATCTCGATCATCTGCGGCGGCACCAGCGCCGGCATCGAGCCGATCCCGGCCAACATCTATTCGCACAAGACCCTGTCGGGCACCTTCGCCGTCCGAAACCCCTATCTGGAGCGCCTGCTCGAGGAAAAGGGCCTCAACACCCCGGCCGTCTGGGACACCATCCTGGAGAACGAGGGCTCGGTGCAGCATCTCGACGGCCTGACCGCCGACGAGAAGGATGTCTTCAAGACCGCCTTCGAGATCGATCAGCGCTGGGTGGTCGAACTGGCCGCCGACCGCACGCCTGATATCTGCCAGTCCCAGTCGGTGAACCTCTTCCTGCCCGGCGATGTGGATAAGTGGGACCTGCACATGCTGCACTGGATGGCCTGGGAGCGCGGCTGCAAGTCGCTCTACTACCTGCGGTCAAAGTCGGTGCAGCGGGCCTCCCACGCCGGCGCCGCGGTGGCCGAGATCGGCCTGCCGGCCATGGCGCCGCCCGAGCATGAGCGCACCGACTATGAGGAATGCCTCGCCTGCCAATAGGGCGACCGGCGCCACGCAAGACAAACAGGCGCCCCCGTCTCGGGGCGCCTGTTTCGTTTTCAGCCCCTCGCGTCCCGCAGCCATCGGCCGCTGGCGGGGAACTCTCAGTATCTTCACGACATTGAGCCTTCATGGAATGGTGTCATGTGAGCCTGCAAGATGGCGGGGCTGGAGAGGGACTTATGAAACGCGCGGCTGGGATCATCATCGCCATGGGCGTCGGCGCAGCGGCCTCGACCGCCGCAGCTGATGATCGGCTGAGATCCCAGGCCGAATACACCCACTCGGCCTACGCCCTGATGGACGCAGCCTTCGCGCCCCAGCGGGCCGGCGTCGACCCGGACCCTATCCAGAGCCTTATCGACCAGGAGGCCTACGCCTCAGGCCAGGGGCCGGTGCGCTGGCGCACCAGCCAGACCCCGATCGCGGTGTCGGAGAGCGGCGCGGTGGTGGACACCCTGCGCGTCAGCGTCGGCGGACCGCTGCGTGGTCCCGGCGGCCTGCCGCTCAATCCGGAGCGGGCCGAGTTTGACGCCCAGGCCTATGAGGTCGCGATGATCCGCAACTGGCCCAGCGCGGTCCAGTTCGAGGCCGGGCCCTATGATGTCGATGTCTCGCCCCATGCCGGTCTCGGCTTCGGGGTCGGCGGCGGCCAGGCGGAGGCCGGGGCGGAGGTGAGGCTCGGCCAGAAGCTCGACAGCGAAGTCGAGGAGCGTCTCAACGCCATGGGCGTCCGTGACGGCGAGGCCTTCGGTCAGGCGGGGCGCTGGTATCTCTTCGCCGCCGCCAGCGGCCGGGCCGTGGGCCTCAACATGCTCCGCAACAGCGACGGCTGGGACCAGGGCGGCTGGTCCACCGATGACTCCAGCGCCCTGATCGGCGACGCCCATGTGGGCGTCGGCTGGCGCAAGGGCCCGGTCCAGGCGGCGCTTGGCTATGTCCACCGCGAGGTGAAGGGCCAGCACATGATCTGGGGCCAGGAAACCCGGGACGACCAGGTGGTTGCCCTGTCCTTCTCGATCAAGCCGCAGGACTAGCCCGCTCCGCCGAGCGGGCGATGTCGCCGCCTGGCCCCGCATATAGTGGCGCTGAGCGGATCATTCACAACATCTTGGGTTTGTGCGGCGGTTTGCCCCTTAGCGCCCGGGCGCAGGGCTGGTATGATCCTGACTGATCCCAGCCCAACCGACCCAGGGGAAGTCCTGCCGTGACCGACGCCGCCCACAGCTCCTTGCCCGGACTCCTGACGCCCTCCTTTGCGTACAAGCCCTTCCGCTATCCCTGGGCCTACGACTATTGGAAGAAGCAGCAGCAGGTCCACTGGATGCCCGAAGAGGTGCCCCTGGGCGAGGACGTCAAGGACTGGGCCGCCAAGCTGAACGACAAGGAGCGGGCCCTGCTGACGCAGATCTTCCGCTTCTTCACCCAGTCCGACGTCGAGGTGAACGACAATTACATGGAGCGCTACGGGCGGGTGTTCAAACCCACCGAGGTGAAAATGATGCTGGCCTCGTTCTCCAACATGGAGACGATCCACATCGCCGCCTACGCCCTGCTGCTCGAAACCATCGGCATGCCGGACTCCGAGTTCACCGCCTTCCTGGATTACCAGGAGATGCGCGACAAGCATGACTACATGCAGAAGTTCGGAGTCGATTCGAACGCCGACATCGCCCGCACCCTGGCCATGTTCGGCGGCTTCACCGAGGGCCTGCAGCTGTTCGCCAGCTTCGCCATGCTGATGAACTTCCCCCGCCACAACAAGATGAAGGGGATGGGCCAGATCGTCTCCTGGTCGGTGCGCGACGAAAGCCTGCACTGCGAGGGGATCATCCGCCTCTATCACGCCTTCAACGCCGAGACGAAGGTGGTCACCAAGTCGGTGGCCGACGACATCGTCGACTGCTGCAAGACCGTGGTGGGCCTGGAGGACAAGTTCATCGACCTGGCCTTCGAGGCCGGCGAGGTCCAGGGCATGACGCCGGACGATATCAAGTCCTACATCCGCTTCATCGCCGACTGGCGCCTGCGCCAGCTGCATCTGCCCGAGGTCTATGGGGTCAAGGAAAACCCCCTGCCGTGGCTGCAGTCGATGCTGTCGGGGGTGGAGCACGCCAACTTCTTTGAGGCCCGCTCCACCGAATACTCCAAGGCCGCCACCAAGGGCCAATGGCATGGGGATGCCGGCGTCTGGTCGGAATTCGACCGCCTGCTGATCAAGCGCACCGAGAACACCCTGCCGGCGGAGTAGGGGTTTTTTCGCCGTCATCCTCGGGCTTGTCCCGAGGATCCCTTTCGAAGGCGGGCGCAAGCGTTACGAGGGATCCTGGGCACAAGGCCCAGGACGACGACCCTCAAAGGCCTGGCCTTAACCCCAGGGACCGCCCTTCGAGCGTCGCGTGATCGGCACCGCTGTGCCGACGGCGCGGGCCGCCCGCTGGACGGGCGCGGCCACCTTGCCGGCCATCTCCATCAGGGCCTTCACCCGGTTCGGGGTGGCCGGGTGGGTGGAGAACAGATTGTCCGCCCCACGTCCCGACAGGGGGTTGATGATGAACATCTGGCCGGTGGCCGGATTGCGCTCGGCCGGCAGGTTCACCGTCCCGCGGGCGTAGTGCTCGATCTTCTGCAGGGCGTCGGCCAGGGCCTCCGGGTCGCCGCAGATCTCGGCCCCGCCGCGGTCGGCCTCATATTCCCGGGCCCGGCTGATGGCCATCTGCACCAGGCTAGCGGCCATGGGGGCCAGGATCATCAGGGCGATAGTCCCGATGATTCCGCCCGGCCGTTCCCGGTCATTGCCGCCAAAGAACAGCGCGAAATTGGCCAGCGCCGAGATGGCGCCGGCCACGGTGGCGGTCACCGTCATGGTCAGGGTGTCGCGGTTCTTCACATGGGCCAGTTCGTGGGCCATGACGCCGCGCACCTCGCGGCGATCCAGCATCCGCAGCAGCCCTTGCGTGGCCGCGACCGCGGCGTTCTCCGGATTTCGGCCAGTGGCGAAGGCGTTGGGCTGGTCGGTCGCCATCACATAGACCTTGGGCCGGGGCATGCCGGCGCCGTCGGCCATGTCGAACACGTCGCGCACGTAGTTGCGGATCAGGGCCTCCGGATGGGTCTCGTCGACCTGCTGGGCCCCGTGCATCTTCAGGACGATCTTGTCGGAGTTCCAGTAGCTGAACAGGTTCATGCCCCCGGCCAAGACGAGCGCGATCAGCATGCCGCTGGCGCCCCCGATCATGAAGCCGATCCCCATGAACAGGGCGGTCAGGGCGGCCAGGAGGGTGAAGGTTCTCAGGTGGTTGCGCATCTTGCGTTCAGCAGTTGTTCCAGGCGCCAGATATGGGGAGGCAGACGGGATCTGCGCAAGATCGGCGTGCGATCTGGCATCTCGAATCCGTCGCCAAGCGGCGCTATGATCGACCATGACCAAGACGAACGATCCCGCCGCCATCGTCGCGCGCCTCAACGAGGAGTATCTCGCCTCGGTCAAGGCCCTGCGGGGCGCCCTGCAACGCTTCCTGGACAACGGGGAAATCCCCGACCCCGCCCTGCGGGCCGGGGGCGCCTTCACCTATCCGGAGCTGCGGCTCAGCTGGCCCCGCGGCGAGGCCTTTCCCCGGCTGGCCCGGGCCTATGCTCGGCTGTCGGCGCCCGGGGACTACGCCGTCACCGTGACGCGGCCCGACCTGTTCGGCGACTATCTGGTCGAGCAGCTCACCCTGCTGATGGGCGACTTCAATGTCGACGTCGAGGTGGGACGCTCGGCCCAGGAGATCCCCTTTCCCTATGTGCTGGACGGCACGGTGGACCTGGCCAAGGCCGATGTGGGCGCCGCCGAGATCGCCCGCCACTTCCCCACGACAGAGCTCGCCCATATCGGCGACGAGATCGCCGACGGCTTCTGGACCCCGGCCCTGGAAGAGGCGCGCCCGCTGGCCCTGTTCGATGGCCTGCGCACCGACTTCTCCCTGGCGCGCCTGGCCCACTACACCGGCGCCCCGGCCGAGCATGTGCAGCCCTACATCCTGTTCACCAACTATCACCGCTATGTGGACGAGTTCGTCGCCTGGGCCTGCGCCCAGCTGAAGGCCGGCGGCCCCTACACGGCCCTGTCGGCGGCCGGCCGGGTGGTGGTGACGGCTGAGACGGAAGATCCAGAGCTGGTGGTGGCCGAGGCGCCCTGGCGGCGTCACCAGATGCCGGCCTATCACCTGATGGCCAAGGACGGCCGGGGCGTCACCCTGATCAATATCGGCGTGGGTCCGTCCAACGCCAAGACGATCACCGACCACCTGGCCGTTCTGCGACCCCAGGCCTGGCTGATGATCGGCCATTGCGGCGGCCTTCGCGGCAGTCAGACCATCGGCGACTACGTCCTGGCCCACGCCTATCTGCGCGACGACCACGTGCTGGACGACGTCCTGCCACCGGAAATCCCCATTCCGCCCATCGCCGAGGTGCAGGTGGCCATGAACCGGGCGGCCGAGAAGGTGACGGGCGAGGCGGGCGACCTGCTCAAGCGCCGCCTGCGGACCGGCACGGTGGTGACCACTGACGACCGGAACTGGGAGCTGCGCTATTCCCTGTCAGCCCTGCGGTTCAACCAGTCCCGGGCCGTGGCCATCGACATGGAAAGCGCCACCATCGCCGCCCAGGGCTACCGGTTCCGGGTGCCCTATGGGACCCTGCTGTGCGTGTCGGACAAGCCCCTGCACGGGGAGATCAAGCTGCCCGGCCAGGCCAACGCCTTCTATGAGCGGGCCATCGGCCAGCATCTGCAGATCGGCCTGGCCACCCTGGACCTGCTCCGCGAGGAGGGTCCCCGCCTGCATTCGCGCAAACTGCGCAGCTTCGACGAGCCGCCGTTCCGCTGAACCTAGCGGGTCAGGAAGCTCACCACGGCCTCGCCCAGCTCCGGCGTGGACGCCGCGGCCCGGTGGTCGCCCGGCACGATGACCAGTTCGCCGTGCGGCAACAGTTCAGTCAGCTCGTGGGGCGAGCCATTGTCCCGGTCGGCGTCGCCGCAGACCACCAGGGTCGGGGTGGGAATCGCGCGGATCTCTTCGGCGGCGGTCTCCTGGAAGGCGGCCAGAACCCCCAGCATGGCCTGCGGATTGAGGCCCATCTCGGCCATCAGGGCCTGAATGAACTTGCCGGCCCGGGGGTCCTTGGCGTTCGCCCCGTTGCGGATGGAGTCCTCGAACATGGCCGCCCGGGCCCCGGCCGCCATGACCCCTGAGGCGCCCATGCCGCCCAGCGCCATCCGGCGCGGGCGAAGGCCGCCGATCACCGCGCGCACTGAGGTCCGCGCGCCCAGCGAATAGCCGACCAGATCGAAGTCCTTGAGCCCCAGATGGGCGATCAGGGCGGCCTGATCCTTGGCCAGCACGTCCTGCGGCCAGGCCTCGGGGGCGACCGGCGCGCCCGACTGCCCATGGCCGCGCAGGTCCGGGGCGATCACCTGGAAGCCTGCACCGACCAGCCGATCAGCATGGCCCGGCAGGAACCAGTTCTGCTGGCCGCTGGAAAAGAAGCCGTGCAGCAGCACGACGGGGCGGCCGGCCCCTGCGGTATGGACGGCGATCTCGACGCCGTCGAAGCTCTGGAATCGGGTGGTCTGTGGCTCTGTCATGGGCGCCAACCTGTGGCGCCGTTGCGCCTTCGTCCAGGGCCTGGATTTCACCGGCCGCCGGGTTTAGAGCCTGCCGATGCAACGACACATGGACTTCGAAGGCATCGAGAACTTCCGCGACTTCGGGGGCTATGACACCGCCTGCGGCCGCGGCCTGCGTTCTGGCCTGCTCTATCGCTCGGCCAATCACGGCCGCGCCACGCCATCGGATCTCCAACGGCTGCGGGCGTTGGGAATTTCGGTGGTGGTGGACCTGCGCCGGCCAGCCGAGCGGGCGCGGGAGCCCTCCCTGCGGCCCGAGGGCTTCATGGCCCATGTGATCGAAAACGACCTGGGGGAGGCGGGCGACCCGTGGCTGGCGGCGCTCAAGGACTCCGACATCAGCGCCGACTTCTTCCGGGCCGACGGGGTCAGATTCTACCGGGAAGCCCCGTTTGAAGCCCGCCATTTAGACCTGTTTTCGCGCTATTTCCGCGCCCTTTCGGCCTCTGAAGGGCCAGTTCTGGTGCATTGCGTGGCGGGTAAGGACCGCACCGGCATGCTGTGCGCGCTCACCCACCACATGGCCGGCGTCCATGACGACGACCTGGTCGCCGACTATCTGCTGACCAATGACGAGACCCGCATCGTCCGCCGCATTCCGTTCATGATGGAATTCGTCACCGAACACGCCGGCCGCGCGCCCACCGAAGAGGCGGTGCGCACCGCACTCAGCGTCCATCCGGAATATCTGCAGGCGGCCTTCGCCGTGATGCGCGAACAGTGCGGCTCCCTCGACGGCTATCTGGAGCAGGCGCTCGGCGTCGACCGCGCCATGCGCGAGGCCATCGCCGGGCGGATCCTGGCCTAGTCGATGCGTCGGGCCGACCGTCTGTTTCAGATCATCCAGATCCTGCGGCGCAGCCGCCGGCCGGTGACCGGGGCGGCCCTGGCCAAGGAGCTCGAGACTTCCCTGCGGACGGTCTATCGCGACATGGCCGACCTGATCGCCCAGCGGGTGCCGATCCGCGGCGAGGCCGGGGTCGGCTATGTGCTGGACGACGGCTTCGACATGCCGCCGCTCATGCTGACGGCCCAGGAGCTGGAGGCGGTGCTGCTGGGCGCCCAGTGGGTGGGTGGGCGAGGCGATCCGGACCTGGCCCGGGCGGCCCAGGATGTGGTGGCCAAGATCGCCCAGGTCATCCCGGAAAACCTGCGCCCCTTCATCAGCTCTTCGCCGCTGACCGCCGGAGCGCGGCCGGACGCGGCCCGCGACGCCCTCGACATGGCGCAGCTTCGCGCCTGCCTGCGGGACCAGCGCAAGGTGGTTCTCGACTATAGCGACGAGTCCGGCGCGGTGACCCGCCGGGTGATCTGGCCGGTGACTGTGGGCTATTTCGACACCACCCGGGTGATCTGCGCCTGGTGCGAGCTGCGGCAGGCCTTCCGGCACTTCCGGACCGATCGGGTGGTGGCCGCCGAATTCCTGCACGAACGCTATCCCGGCGCCCGGGCCCAGCTGCTGGCGCAATGGCGGCGCACCCTGCCGGATCCGGCGGCGGACAGGCCTGATGGGGGCTGCGGGGGGTAAGGTGAGGTCCGGCGTCCGGCGATGACCTCCACGTCTGCGCCGGACGCCTTCCAGGGACTGAACCTCCGACAAGGTTCAGCGACAAGATTTGCGCTCGGGCGCCGTCTCGGCCTAATCACCTCCCCGTGAAATCTGGCCCACAGGTCGGGCCGACAGTCGGAGGGCGCCATGCAGAGCTTTCAACCCCCACGCCGGGTCCTGATGGGGCCGGGCCCCTCTGACGTCAGCCCGCGGGTTCTGGCGGCCCTGTCGCGGCCGACCATCGGCCACCTGGATCCCGCCTTCCAGGGCCTGATGGAGGAGATCAAGGCGGCGCTCTCGCGGCTGTTCAACGCCCCCGATCACATCTGCGTGCCCCTGTCGGCCCCAGGCACGGCGGGCATGGAATCGGCCCTGATGAACCTGCTGGAGCCGGGCGACCTGGCGGTGATCTGCGTCAATGGCGTGTTCGGAACCCGCATGGTCGACATGGCCGGCCGGGCCGGCGCCGAGGTGATCGCCGTGGAGGACGCCTGGGGGACCCCGGTCAGCCTGGACAAGGTCGAAGCCGCGCTTTCCGGCCGCCAGGCCAAGGTGCTGGCCTTCGTCCATGCGGAGACCTCCACCGGGGTGCGCAGCGATGCGGCCAGCCTCTGCGCCCTGGCGCGCAAGCATGGGGCGCTGTCCATCGTCGACTGCGTCACATCGCTGGGCGGGATCGCGGTGGACGCCGCGGCCTGGGACGCCGATGTCCTCTATTCCGGGACCCAGAAGTGCCTGTCGGCGCCGCCTGGCCTGTCGCCGGTGGCCTTCTCCAAGCGCGCCGTGGCCTCCATCGCCGCGCGCAAGGAAAAGCCCCGCAACTGGCTGTTCGATATTGGCCTGCTGATGAGCTACTGGGGCGGGGAGGGCGGCCGGACCTATCACCACACCGCCCCGATCAACGCCCTCTATGGCCTGCACGAGTCCCTGGTGGCCCTGTTCGAAGAGGGCCAGCAGGCGGCCTTTGTCCGCCATGCGCGCATGCACGAGTCCCTGGTGGCGGGCCTGGAAGCCCTGGGCCTGGAGATGCTGGTGGCGCCTGAGCATCGCCTGCCGCAGCTCAATACGGTGAAGGTCCCGGCCGGCGTCGATGAGGCCGCGGTCCGTGACCACGTCCTGACCCACTGGAACCTGGAGCTGGGGGCGGGCCTGGGTCCGCTCAAGGGCCAGGTCTGGCGGATCGGCCTGATGGGCGCCTCGGCCACCCCCTGGCATGTGCGTCTGTGTCTGACGGCTCTGGGCGAAGCCCTGGCGGCCCAGGGTTATCAGGGCGACCGGGCCGCGGCGCTGGCGGCGGCGGACGCCACGCTCGCCTGATCGCTTTCCAGCGGCGCCATAGGGGGCTATGGCGCAAACATGCGTCGTGTCGTCCAGATTGAGGCCCCCTGGCGGGAGCCGGCTACGGCCCTAGGCGCCCTGGCGCAGGAGGCCTGGAGCCTTTGCCTGCTGTCGGGGGGCGGCGGCGCGCGGGGGCGCTGGAGCTATCTGGCGGCGCGGCCCTTGCGGACTCTGATCATCCCCCCGGCCGATGAGGCCGACCCCTTCGCCGCCCTGGCCGGCCTGATCCCGGACGGCGAGATGCTGGCGGGCGGCCCGCCCTTCCAGGGGGGCGTGGCGGGCCTGGCCACCTATGAGCTGGGCGGGCGGGGTCAGGCGCTCGATCTGGAGCCCCACCCGGACTGGCCGCTCCTGGCCTGCGCCCTCTATCCCGCCATCCTGGCCTTTGACCACCAGGACCGCCGGCTGTTGGCCCTCGGCCGGGGCGAGGACCCCACCGAGGCGCGCGCCCGGGCGCAAGGTCTCCTGGACGCCCTCGGACCGGATGGGGCGAAAGCGCGCGCAGGGCCCCAGGTCCTGGCCGGCCCGATGACAGCCTCCTCGGGGGCGGCCTATGAGGCGGCCGTGGCCGAGGTGGTGGCGCGGATCGCCGCGGGCGAAATCTTCCAGGCCAATGTGGCCCGGCGCTGGACCGGGTCCCTGGCGCCGGGCGCTTCGCCCTATGACCTGTTCGCCCGGCTGGCGCGGGACTCTGCGGCGCCCTTCGCCGCCTATCTGCGGCTGCCGGGCCTGGCGGTGGTGTCCAATTCCCCTGAGCGGTTCGTGGCCCTGCGCCGCACGCCCGACGGCCTGATGGCCGAGACCCGGCCGATCAAGGGCACGCGGCCCCGGGGCTGCGACGGCGCCCAGGACCAGGCCCTGGCCGCCGAGCTGCTGGCCAGTCCCAAGGATCGGGCCGAGAACCTGATGATCGTCGACCTGATGCGAAATGACCTGGCGCGGGTCTGCCAGCCCGGCAGCGTGCGGGCGCCCGAACTGTTCGCCATCGAGAGCTTCGCCAATGTCCACCACCTGGTCTCCACCATCACCGGCGTGATGCAGGCGGGGCTGGGGGCCGCCGACCTGCTGGCGGCGGCCTTTCCGCCAGGCTCGATCACCGGGGCGCCGAAGATCCAGGCCATGAAGGTGATCGCGGGTCTTGAGCCGCCCCGGGGTCCCTATTGCGGCTCGATCTTCTGGGCCGGCGCGGACGGGGCTTTTGATTCTAGCGTGCTGATCCGCACCGCAGCCTGCGTGGAGACGCCGGAGGGCTGGCGGCTGGAGGCCGGGGCCGGGGCGGGTCTGGTGGCCGACAGTACGCCGGCCGCCGAGCGGCTGGAGACCGAAGCCAAGATCTCCGCCCTGCTGCGGGCCCTGACCGAGCCCTCGGGCGCGGCGCGATGACCCTGCCCTTCAATGATCGCGGCCTGTTGCTGGGGGACGGGCTGTTTGAGACTCTGCTGGCGGTGGATGGCGACCCGTCCGACTGGGACGCGCACCTGGCGCGTCTGAACGCAGGGTGCGTCGCGCTCGGCCTTCCAGCCCCCGCCGAGGCCGAGGCCTGGGCCGCAGGCCAGTCGGCGCTGGCCGCTGCGGGACTGACACAGGGCCGGGCGGCCTTGCGGATCACCTGGACGGCAGGTTCGGGGGGGCGGGGCCTTGATCGGCCGGAGCCCTGCGACCCGGTCCTGTTTGCGACGGCCAGCCAGGCGCCGGCGGCTGCGGGACCCCTGCGGCTGGTGACGGCGAGGACCCGGCGCAATGCGGGCTCCATCGCCTCGCGGCACAAGACCCTGTCCTATCTGGACAATGTGCTGGCCCGGCGCGAGGCGCGGCAGGCCGGCGCGGATGAGGCGGTGATGCTGAACAGCGTTGAGCAGGTGGCCTGCGCCGCGGCGGGCAATCTGTTCTGGGTCGCGGACGGCCGGCTGATGACCCCGGCCCTGGACTGCGGGATCCTGGCCGGGGTGACCCGCGCCAAGGTGCTGGCCTGGGCGCGGCAGGCGGGCGTCCCAGTGTCGGAGGTCATGATGGGCCCGTCGGCCCTGGACGAGGCCGAGGCGGTCTTCGTCACCAACAGCCTCGCCGGCGCCCGGGCGGCCCAGTTCCTGGACGGGCGGCCCCTCGCAGAATGGACCCTATGGGCGAAGCTGTCGTCGGCCCTCGACTGAGCCCTAGGAGCACCGATCAGCAGTCGGTGCAGTTGACCATGTCGATCTTGCGAGGCCGGAGATAGTATTTCTCCTTGAAGACCATGGCGCTAGGCAGCGCATAGTTCAGGGTCGAGTTGAAGCTGTAGTTCATCTCGCTCATGATCAGGGTGTCGAACGGCTCCATGAGGTTGGCGGGCAGGCCGGTCACGGTGGCGCCCTTTCCGTAGGCGCTCAGCCCCTTGCCGTAGCTCCAGACCACCTTGGGCGATCCATTGGCGTCGGCGCGGATGGCGGTCACCCGGGCGCTCATGCCCGACCCTGCGAAGGGGGCGAGGATTTCCTCGGCGATGGCGAAGGTGTCGCTCAGCTCCGCCTTGGTGGTCAGGGTGTCCTGGGCGATCAGGTCGGCGACCACGGCGGTGGCGTGCCCGGCCCGCCGCTCGGCCATCAGGGCCATGGTGACCTCGGCCAGCCCCATATAGAGCAGGATCAGGACCGGGGCGATAAGGGCGAACTCCACCGCCGCCACCCCGCGCCGGTCCCGGAAGAAGCGCAGCGGTCCCATCAACAATTGGCCTTAGTTGGCGGGGCGTCGCTATAGGGCTCGTTGCGGAAGGCCTCCACCGCCGAGACCAGGCGCTTGTCGCCCGGCGCATTCACCAGGGCCTTGGAGAGCAGCGGCGTGAAAATGCTCCAGCTGTAATAGGTGCGGACCAGGACAATGTCGGTGGGGCCGCCCGGGGACCAGCAGGTCTGGGCCGGGTTGAAATTTCCCCCGGTCATGGCCGGGTCGTCCCGCAGGCTGGTGAAGTCGTCATAGGTGCGGACGTCCACCTGCAGGTTGTCGGCGCAGGTGGCGCCAAGCCAGCTCATCCGGGCGCAGACGGCCTTGGTGAACTCAGTCTTGTTGGCGGTTCCGCTGGTCTGCATTTCGCCGGTGCGCAGGGGACGGGCGGCCGCGGCCGTGGCGCCCTCCAGGGTGGTGGCGACCATGAACACCATGGCCAGCTCCAGCACGCCGAAGATCAGCATCAGCAGGGGGCCGGCGATGAAGGCGAACTCCACCGCGGTCGCACCCTGTCGCGCGCGGAGAAAGCTGCGCAGGGTCTGGATCAAGGGTCTGGCGGCGCGCGGCATTCTGCGGGTCCATCCGGTTACCGGCGGACCCTAGCGTTTTGAGCCTAAGCGATGCTTAAGCGATCAGGGAACGGGGGTCTGGGCGTCGTCCTCCCCGATGCGTTCGCAACGGGGGGCGCAGGCGAAGGTACGCGCCTCGCCGCCGCGGAAATAGGAGACCTGGCCGTAGTCCGGGGCGCTGACCACGATGTCGCGGTCGAACAGGACGCGTCCGGCGGCGTCGGTGACCACCACATTGGTCACCCCGTATCCCTTGCCGATCACCACCAGGTCCTGGGGACCCAGCAGGTTCACGTCGGCGATCTTCGGATTGGCGACCACCACGTTGCGCGCCGCGCCGGGCAGCCGGACCTTGGCCCCCTGATCCAGCCGAACCGACAGGGACGAAGCCGCCGCCGGCGTGGCGACCAGAAGGCCGATGAGGGCGCAGACGGCGAGGCGGCGCATGGCGGTGTCCGAAAAAACGAGGAACGAGGATCAGGCCTAGAAGGTCGGCCGGAATGGTCAAGAAACTCTGAATCCAGCCGACTCGCGCGCGTGCGTGAATCATAAAGGGAAGGTGGCGGATTCTGACGAAATCGGACGTCGTGGTTAATGAATGCTAATAGTAAACGCAAGTAAACCAAAAGAAAAATCCATCGAATACTCGCTGATTTACTCGCCATTAAGCCAGCCGCGGCATTGTGACCCTGCAATTCGGGGCGAGCAGACCACCAAGGCCTGATCCCCGATCAATCTGCTCGCCAACAAAGGAGATCGAGCAATGTCGAAGTTCGTCACGCGCTTCCTGAAGGATGAATCCGGCGCCACCGCCATCGAGTATGGCCTGATCGCCGCCCTGATCGCCGTCGTGCTGATCACCGCCCTGAACACCCTGTCGGGCAAGATCGCCGGCACCTTCACCAAGATCGGCACCGCGATGCCGCAATAGGTCATTCGCCGCGCTCAAGCGGCGAAGACGACGACCAGACTTCGGGGGCCGCGGCGGAAACGCCGCGGCCCCTTCTTCATGGGTCCCACCGTCCCCAGGATCCGATCTTCAGGATCGGGAAACCAAGCGTTCACCCGCGGCCGTCAGACTGTGGCTCACACATTGTCCCGTCCGCCGCATGAGCCCCCCATGATCGCCCAGGCCCAGGCCGTTCTGCTCGTCATCTGCCCCGCCCTGCTGATCGTGGCGGCCCTGAAGGATGTGACCACCTATACGATCCCCAACTGGATCTCCCTGGCCCTGATCGCCGCCTTCTTTCCCACCGCCCTGATCCTCGGCCTGCCCGCCGGCGTCATCGGCCTGCATGTGGGGCTCGGGGTCGGCGCCCTCATCGCCGGTATGGTGATGTTCGCCCTGGGCTGGATCGGCGGGGGCGACGCCAAGGTGTTCGCCGCCTCGGCCCTTTGGCTTGGCTGGCCGGCCTCGGCCACCTTCCTGCTAGTGACCGCCCTGGCCGGCGGCGTCCTGGCGATCACGCTGCTGGCCATGCGCTCGATGCTGCTGCGCCGCTATGTGTCGGCGGGGCCCGCCTGGCTGAGCCGTCTGGCCGAGCCTGGCGAGAATGTCCCCTATGGTCTGGCCATCTGCATCGGCGGCCTGGCGGCCTATCCGGCCAGCACCCTGGTGCAGGCGCTCACCGCCGCGCCCCCCCTTTAGCGGCTGTTAACCATGGGCGCGCCAAAACGGGCACGCCGCCAGAAGGCGCCAGCAGAAATTGAGTCGCGGCTGATCGCCTGAACCGGCGCATGGCCTTTGCCCCTTCAGTGGGAGCGTATCGGGAAGTTCATGGGCGCCGTCCGTATCGCCATCCTGGCCGCCGCCGCCGTCGCCGCCATCCTGCTCGCCTTCATGGTCCGCGGGATGATGTCGCCCGGCGCGCCGACCGAGACCGCCGCCCCGGCGGAGGCCGCTCCCATGGCTCAGGTCCTGGTGGCCAAGCAGGACCTGCCCATCGGAACCCGGATCACCCCGGCCATGATCGGCTGGCAGGCCTGGCCCCTGGAGGCGCTGAGCCCCAGTTTCATCACCGACGGCGCCGCCGCGACGCCCGCGGCCGAAGGCGCCGACAAGGTCGCCCAGAAGGCCAGCCAGGTCGCCGCCGACACCCTGGGCGCCAGCCCCATCCAGGCCTTCGACGGGGCCATCGTCCGCGAGGCCATGGCCGCCGGCGAGCCCATCATCGCCCGCAAGGTGATCCGTGGCGGGGAGGGCGGCTACATGTCGGTGGTCCTGGCCGCAGGCATGCGCGCGGTCTCCGTGCCGGTGTCGGCCGACACCGCCGCCGGCGGCTTCATCCTGCCTGGCGACCGGGTGGACGTGCTGCAGAGCCGCGAAACCCCCGATGGATCGGGGCGGGTCACCGAGACCCTGATGCGCAATCTGCGCGTCCTGGCCATCGACCAGTCCACCGAGCCCGCCGAGGACGCCAACACCATGATCGGCGGCGTCGTCACCCTGGAGGCGCCGGCCTCCGACGTTGAGGTGCTGGTCCGCGGCAAGGCCGAGGGCGAGATGATCCTGGCCTTGCGCCCCTTCACCGATGTGGGCGGTCCGGTGGGGCACGGCGGCTCGGCCGAGCCGCAGACCGTGCGAATTTTCCGCGATGGCGAGATGTCCGAGGTGTCTGTCCGATGAGGATCCCAGGCCTCACCCTGCTGCTCGCCGCCAGCCTGTTCGCGGCCCCCGCCGCCCTCGCCCAGGACCTGGCCGGCGGTCGCGCCGAAGCCCGGCAGGGCTCTACGATCCGCGTCGACCTGGCCGGCGGCGGCGCCAGCCAGGCGCTGACCCTGCCCCGGGGCAAGTCGGCGATCATCGAGCTGCCAGTCGACGCCCGCGACGTGCTGGTGACCAATCCCGAGGTGGCCGACGCGGTGTTGCGCACGCCCCGGCGGATCTATGTGCTGGGCGTCGCCGCCGGCCAGACCGACGCGGTGTTCTTTGACGGGGCGGGCCGCAGGATCCTGTCCCTCGACATCCGGGTCGATCAGGACACCGGCGCGGTGGCCCAGACCATCAATCGCCTGCTGCCCGGGGCCCGGGTGCGCGTCGACGCCATGAACAACAGCCTGATCCTGTCGGGCGAGGTGATGAGCCTGTCGGACGCTGACAAGGCCCTGCAGATCGCCCGCGCGGCCGTGGCCGAGCCCGAGCAGGTGCTCAACATGCTGTCCATCGCCGGCAAGGACCAGGTGATGCTGAAGGTGCGCATCGTCGAGGTGCAGCGCAATGTGATCAAGCAGCTGGGCTTCAACACCAATGCGGTGCTGAACCAGCTGGGCGAGCCGCAGTACATGTTCAACAACGCCGCCAGCTACGCCATCAATGGCGGCCTGGTGGGCGGGCTGACCGGCGGCTACAAGCTCGACACCACCAAGCAGCCGATCATGCAGTTCCCCTGCGGCTGGCCCGATCAGCCTGACGTGCTCTGCGACAATGTCGTGCGCTCGGGCGGCAATTCCGACACCGCCACCATCAAGGAAGGTCTGGCCGGCGATCCCGGCCTCAACCAGGCCGAGGGCATGATCGAGGCCTTCGAGCGGGTGGGCCTGGTGCGCACCCTGGCCGAGCCCAACCTGACGGCGGTGTCGGGCGAGGCGGCCAAGTTCCTGGCCGGCGGCGAATTCCCCGTGCCGGTGGGCCAGGACGACGCCGGCCGCGTGACCATCGAATTCAAGCCCTTCGGCGTGGGTCTCGGCTTCACCCCGGTGGTCCTCTCAGGGGGGCGGATCTCCCTGAAGATCTCCACCGAGGTTTCGGAGCTGACCAACGAGGGCTCCTTCTCGGTCTCCAATGGTCAGGGCGTCCCCAGCCTGGTGATCCCGGCCCTGTCGGTGCGACGGGCTGAGACCATGGTCGAGCTGCCGTCCGGCGGGGCGATGATGATCGCCGGCCTGCTGCGCGAGCAGACCAAGCAGGCGATCGATTCCCTGCCCGGCATGATGAACCTGCCGGTTCTGGGGGGCCTGTTCCGGTCCCGGGACTATCTGATGGGCGAGAGCGAGCTGGTGGTCATCGTGACCCCCTATCTGGTGCAGCCGACCTCGCCCGACCGCCTGCAGACCCCGGCCGATGGCCTGAAGATCGCCAGCGATCCGGAGACCCTGCTGCTGGGCCGTCTGAACCGGGCCTACAAGGCCAAGCCCCAGCCTCCGGGGGCGCCGGCCTATCAGGGCCCCTATGGCTATGTGACCGAGTGAGCGCCGCCATGACTCCGACCCTGCGCCATCTCATCCCCCTGGTCCTTGCGGCCGCCGTCACGGCCTGCGCCTCGGCGCCCCCCCGGGAGGGGGCGGTGGTCGATCCGCGTACGCCGCTGGACCAGTTCCGCGCCCAGGTGATCCCCCAGGCCGATCAGGTCCGCCTGGCCATCCACGCCCAGGGAATCTCAGGACCCCAGGCCGACGCCTTGGCCAGCCTCGTTCAGGCCTGGCGGGACAATGGCGGCGGCGACATCCGCCTGCAGTCGCCGGTGGGCGCCGCCGATTCCGCGGCGGCCTATCGCATGGCCGAGAGCGTGCGGGCCTTCCTGATCTCGCAGGGGACGCCCAACAGCGCCATCCAGCTCGTCGGCTATGACGCCGCTGGTCAGGCCGCCGCCCCGATGGTGGTGGGCTATGAGCGCTATGTGGCGCAGATCCCCCGCTGCGGGCAGAGCTGGGACAACCTGACCAGCACCTCGGGCAACCAGGTTTCGGCCAATTTCGGCTGCACGGTGAACGCCAATATGGCCGCCCAGCTGGCCAATCCCGCCGATCTGGCGCGGCCCCGGGACATGGACCCCGCAGATGCGGGTCGCCGTGCGGAGGTCCTGGCCAAGTACCGTCGCGGGGAGATGACCTCCACCGAGGCCGACGAACAGGCCAAGGGCGCCCTCTCGCAGGGGGTGCAGTAGAGTGGCGATGCGCGCGCAGGGCGGACACGATCCCTTCGACCTGGCCTTCGAGGCCGACGACGACTTCGGTCCGGTCCGGGATGACGGCTGGCGCAGCGCCGGCGAGACCGGCGGCCGCGGCGAGGCGGTCGATCCGTTCGCCGACCTGGAACCCGCCGCCCCCCGCACGCGGGCGGCGCCCGATCCCTTCGAAGACGACTATGAGGCCCCTCGGGCGGCTCCGCCCGCCAGGTCTGCGGAGCCGAACCCCGTCCATGAGATGATGGCCACGGCCGAGGCCGCCTTCGGCGACTCGACCCTGCCGCGGATCACAATCCACGCCTTCACCGAGCGCGACCGCACCGCTGACGTGATCGAGCACGCCGCCAAGGACCGGCGGATGGAGCGGGCCAGCGTGACCGTGCGCGAGGGCGGCCTGGCCGCCGCCGTGGCCGCCTATCAGAACCAGCCCACCCCGCCGCTTCTGGTGGTGGAGTGCGGCGAGAGCGCCGAGCGGCTGCTGGCTCATCTCGATCAGCTGGCCGAGGTCTGCGATCCCGGGTCGAAGGTGGTGGTGATCGGGGCGGCCAATGACATCGCCCTCTATCGCGAGCTGATGCGCCGCGGGGTCAGCGAATATCTGGTGCCGCCGTTCAAGCCCCTGCAGTTCGTCCGCTCGCTGTGCGGTCTCTATGCCGATCCGAGCGCCCCCTTCGTCGGCCGCCAGATCGCGTTCTGCGGGGCCAAGGGCGGGGTCGGCGTCTCGACCATTGCGCACAATGTGGCCTACGCCATCACCGAGCGGCTGGCGGCCAATGCGGTGCTGGTGGATCTGGACCTGCCTTTCGGCACCGCCGGCCTCGACTTCAACCAGGATCCTCTGCAGGGGGTGGCCGACGCCCTGGGGGAGCCCGATCGTCTCGATCCTGTCCTGATGGACCGGATGATGGCCCGCTGCAGCGACCGGCTGAGCCTGTTCGCCGCCCCGGCGACCCTGGATCAGGACTACGACATCTCTCCGGAGGCCTTCGAGGAGGTCACCCAGAAGATTCGCGGGGCCGCGCCCTTCGTGGTGCTCGACCTGCCGCACGTCTGGACGGCCTGGAAGCGGCGCATCCTCCTGTCGTCGGATGATCTGGTGATTGTCGCCGAGCCGGACCTGGCCTCCCTGCGCAACGCCAAGAACTTGGTGGACCTGGTCCGCCGCGCCCGGCCCAACGACGCCCCACCCCGGCTGGTGCTGAATCAGGTGGGGGTGCCTGGCCGGCCGGAGATTCCGGTGAAGGACTTCGGCGAGGCCCTGAACCTGACGCCGGCCCTGGTCCTGCCCTTCGAGCCCAAGCTGTTTGGCCAGGCGGCCAATAACGGCCAGATGCTGGCCGAGGTGGCGCCGCGCTCCAAGACCGCCGAGGCGCTCAACGACCTGGCCCAGCAGATCAGCCGCCGTGAGCCGCCGGTGGCGCAGAAGTCCTCGCTGCTGGCCAACCTGTTCCGGCGGAAATAGCCATGTTCGGAAAGCGCGCCGCCGACGCTGAGGCTCCCCCGGCCCGGGCTCCGCAGGCCCGGCCGGCCTCGCCGTCCGCCGCCCCGCCGCCGCCGGACAAGGCCGCAGCCCCCATCGCCACCCGGCCCCAGCGGTCAGAACCCCCGCCGGCGGTCGAGGCGACACGGCCCAGGACCGACGCCGCCAAGTCCGGCAAGGCCGATGGGCCAAAGGCCACCAGCGGCTTCGAACAGCTGCGCAACGCACAGGGCCCGGCGCCGGCCACCCAGGTGGTGCGCGAGCAGTCGGACTATTACCACGCCACCAAGACGACGATCTTCAACGCCCTGATCAATACGATCGACCTGGCGCAGCTCGCCCAGCTGGACGTCAAGGCGGCGGCCGAGGAGATCCGCGACATCGTCGCCGAACTGGTGGCGATCAAGAACGTCTCCATGTCGATCTCCGAGCAGGAGACCCTGGTCCAGGACATCATCAACGATGTCCTCGGCTATGGCCCGCTGGAGCCCCTGCTGGCCCGGGACGACATCGCCGACATCATGGTCAATGGCGCGGCGCGGGTGTTCATCGAGGTCGGCGGCAAGGTGCAGCTGACCAATGTGCGGTTCCGCGACAACGCCCAGCTGATGAACATCTGCCAGCGGATCGTCAGCCAGGTCGGCCGCCGGGTCGACGAGAGCTCGCCCATCTGCGACGCCCGCCTGCCCGACGGCAGCCGGGTCAACGTCATCGCCCCGCCGCTGGCCCTTGATGGTCCCACGCTCACCATCCGGAAGTTCCGGAAGGACAAGCTGACCATGAAGGACCTGGTGGAGTACGACTCTATCACCCCGGAAGGCGCCCGGGTCCTGGGGGTCATCGGCGCCTGTCGCTGCAACATCCTGATTTCCGGCGGCACAGGCTCGGGCAAGACGACCCTGCTCAATACGCTGACCGCCTTCATCGATCCCACCGAGCGGGTCGTCACCTGCGAAGACGCCGCCGAGCTGCAGCTGCAGCAGCCCCATGTTGTGCGCCTGGAGACCCGGCCACCGAACCTGGAGGGCCAGGGCCAGATCACCATGCGCGACCTGGTGAAGAACTGCCTGCGGATGCGGCCCGAGCGGATCATCGTCGGCGAGGTGCGCGGGCCTGAGGCCTTCGACCTGCTGCAGGCCATGAACACCGGCCATGACGGCTCCATGGGCACCTTGCACGCCAACAGCCCCCGCGAGGCGGTCAGCCGCCTGGAATCCATGATCACCATGGGCGGCTACGGCCTGCCCTCGCGCACCATCCGGGAAATGATCGTCGGCTCCATCGACGTGATCATCCAGGCCGCCCGCCTGCGGGACGGCTCGCGGCGGATCACCCACGTCACCGAGGTGGTGGGCCTGGAGGGTGACGTGATCATCACCCAGGACCTGATGGTCTATGAGATCACCGGCGAGGACGCCGAGGGTCGGGTGGTCGGACGCCACCGCTCCACCGGCATCGCCCGCCCGCGGTTTTGGGACCGCGCCCGCTATTATGGGCTGGAGCGGGAACTGGCCGAGGCCCTGGACGCGGCCGAATGAGCCCGACGCTGGTCTCCATCCTGGCCGCCGTGCTCGCCTTCGTCGCCGTGGCGGGCTTCGGATTCGTCCTGGTCGGACAGTCGCCGGGCCAGGCCCGGGCGGCCCGGCGCACCCAGGCCATGCTGGGACGGGAGACCCGCGAGGCCAAGGCCCGGCGCGGCGGCTCCAACGTCCAGGACCAGCGGCGCAAGCAGATCCTCGAAAGCCTCAAGGAACAGGACCGCGCCCAGCGCAAGGCCTCCCTGTCGGTCAAGGCGCGGCTGCAGCAGGCCGGGCTCGGCACGACCGTGCGCACCTTCTGGATCATTAGCGCCGGCCTGGGGATCGCGGTCTTTCTGCTGACGGTGACCCTGGGCCAGCCGGCCTATCTGGCCCTGGGCCTAGGCTTCGCCGCCGGGCTTGGCCTGCCGCGCTGGACGGTCTCCATCATGGCCGCCCGGCGGATCAAGAAGTTCGTCGAGGCCTTTCCCGACGCCATGGACATCATCGTGCGGGGCATCAAGTCGGGCCTGCCGGTCAATGACAGTCTGCGGGTGATCGGCGCCGAGGCGCCTGAGCCGCTGGCCGCGGAATTCCGCTATCTGACCGAGAACACCGGCATGGGCGTCTCCATCGACCAGGCTATCGACCGGATGTATGAGCGGATGCCCGCCCAAGAGGTGCGCTTCTTCGGCATCGTCCTGGCCATCCAGCAGAAGACCGGCGGCAATCTGGCCGAGGCGCTGGGCAACCTCTCCACCGTCATCCGGGCCCGAAAGCTGATGCGCGAGAAGATCAAGGCCCTGTCCGGCGAGGCGGTGGCCTCGGCCTTCATCATCGGCTCCCTGCCGCCGGCGGTGGTGGTGATGATCAGTCTGATGGCGCCGGAATACATGGCGCCCCTGTTCGTCGATCCCCGCGGCCGCCTCATCCTGCTGGGCGGGGTGCTGCTGATGGCGCTCGGCATCTGGGTCATGCGCCGCATGATCAGCTTCAAGATCTGAGGGGCTCATGGACCTGAGCGCCTTCACCAACCCGGCCAACATCCTGACGGTCTTCGTGGCGGTGGCGACCTTCGCCACCCTGGTGACCCTGGCTGCGCCGCTGATGCGCACCAACAATCTGGAGGCCCGGCTCAAGTCCGTTTCCACCCGGCGCGAAGAGCTGCGGCGCAAGTCGCGCGAAGCTCTGGCGGCCGCCAAGGGCGGCAGCCTGCGCCAGACCGACGCGGGGCTCTACAAGCGCGTGGTCGACCGCCTGGAGCTCTCGCGTCTGCTGGAGGATCCGAAGGTGGTGGACAAGCTGGCCCAGGCCGGCTTCCGCGGTCCCCGACCGGTGAGCACCTTCTACTTCTTCCGCTTCGTCCTGCCCTTCGCCTTCGCCGCCTCGGTGGCCTTCTACCTGTTTGTGATCAACGACTTCGGCCTCAGCGGGATGAACCGGCTGGCCGCCATCGTGGTGGGGCTGACGCTCGGCTACTACGCGCCCAACATCTACATCAGCAACATCGCCCAGAAGCGTCGGGAGTCCATCGTCGGGGCCTTTCCTGATGCGCTCGACCTGCTGCTGATCTGCGTGGAGTCGGGGATGTCCATCGAGGCGGCCATCCAGAAGGTCAGCCAGGAGATCGGCGGCTCGTCCATCGAACTGGCCGAGGAGATGACCCTGCTCACCGCCGAGCTCTCCTACCTGCCCGAACGGCGTCAGGCCTATGAGGGGCTGTCGCGGCGGACCAACCATCCCGGCATCAAGTCGGTGACCACCGCCATGATCCAGGCCGAGCGCTACGGCACGCCGCTCGGCGCGGCCCTGCGGGTGATGGCCAAGGAGAACCGCGACCTGCGTCTGGCCGCCGCCGAGAAGAAGGCCGCCCAACTGCCGGCCAAGCTGACCGTGCCGATGATCGTGTTCTTCCTGCCGGTGCTGTTCCTGGTGATCCTGGGTCCCGCCGTCCTGCGGGTCATGGACATGATGGCGCCCGGCGCGTCCTAAGGTCGCCGCCGAGGGTGGCGTCGGCCGAAGTCCTACTGGACCGAACCCACCGACTCCCAGGACCGTCCTGATCCGCCCGTTGCAGCGGTCTGACTGGCGCTTCTCAGATAGGCGAGGTTGTTGGCCACCAGCTGCGGCGGCAGGTCCTGGCGAGCCAGGGCCTCGGCCTCGGCCATGCGGCCCTGCAGCCCAAGGATCAGGGCCAGGTTCTGGCGGGTGACCGCCGTGGCGCCGGGCAGGGCGGCGGCCTGGCGCAGCAGGGCCTCGGCCTCGGCGGCCTGGCCGCGGGCGGCCTGGAACATGGCCAGGTTGGACAGCACCGCGGGATTGTCCGGCGCCAGCTGAACGGCCCGGCGGTGGGCGGCCAGGGCTTCGGCGTCGCGCTGGGCCTGCTCATAGGCCATGGCCAGCAGGAAGGGGGCGCGCCAGTCGCCGGGCGCAAGCGTCTGAGCCTGCACGGCCGGGGCCACCCCGTAGAAGCCCTCGCCCCGGGCCAGGTGGGCGCGGGTCAGCTCGAGCAGCACCTCGACATTGTCCGGCGCCAGGACCGCCAGCCGCTGGACGGCGGCGGCGGCCTCCTGCGTCTGGCCAAGGCTCCGCAGGGCGCGGGCCAGGCCGAGGCCCGCCTCCAAATCCGTGGGATCGATGTTGGACTCCCGAGCCCAGAAGGCTGCACGGGCCAGGGGGTCGAGACCGGCGGCCAGGGCTCGCGCCTGGGCCGAGGCCTTCCTGGCGGCTTCAGGGGCGGGCGGCGTCGCCTCAGCTGTCGTCGCCGGGGGCTCCGGCGCCTTGGCCCGGCCGCCGAAGGAGAAGGCCGCCACCGGGGAAGCGCTGGCCAGGCTGAGCGCGAGGGCGGTTGCGGCGAGGGCCGACATGCGACACATGACCAAGGGTAGCCTCCGTGGGTTCCGGCCAGACTGGACCGTGCGCCTTAAAGGAAGCGTTAAGCATAAGCCGAAGGGCCAGCCGCCATGTCCGACCTGATCCTGGACGCCGCAGAGGGCGTCATCGTCCCCGTCCGCCTTCTGCGGGAGGCTGATGTGGAGTCAGCCCTCGGCGCCCTGGGCCAGCAGGGGCAGGGGCTGGCGGCGCAGCAGGAGTTCAAGGGCAAGACCGGTCAGATCCTGCTGGTCCCCGACGCCCGCGGCGGCGTCGAACAGGTGCTGTACGGCCTTGGTCAGGGGCGGGGTTCGGCGGTGCGCGCCCTGGCGGCCAAGCTGCCCCGGGGGACCTACGAGATCGTCCGCAAGCCCGAGGACATCACCGAGGACGAGGCCGCCCTGGCCTTCGCCCTCGGGAGCTACCGGTTCGACCGCTACAAGAAGAAGCCCGATGAGCGCCCGCGCCTGCTGGCCCGGGGCGCCGATGTGGCCGCCGTCCGCGCCATGGCGCACGCCTGCGCGCTGGCCCGGGACATGGTCAACACTCCACCCAACGACATGGGCCCGCTGCAGATCGAGACCATCGCCCGGGAGATCGCCGAACAGCATGGGGCGGCGATCACCGTGGTCACCGGCGAGGGTCTGCTGGAGGCCAACTATCCCGCCGTCCATGCGGTGGGCCGCGCCGCGGCGCCTGGCCGTGAGCCCCGCATGATCGAGATGACCTGGGGCCGGGAGGGCGACCCCGTGGTGGCGATCATCGGGAAGGGCGTGGTGTTCGACACCGGCGGCCTGGACATCAAGCCCTCGGCCGGCATGCGGCTGATGAAGAAGGACATGGGCGGGGCCGCCCACGCCCTGGCCCTGGCGCGGATGGTCATGGCCGCAGGCCTGCCCGTGCGCCTGCTGGTGCTGACGCCCACGGTGGAGAACGCCATTTCCGGCGACGCCATGCGGCCGGGCGATGTGCTCGATTCCCGCAAGGGCCTGACCATCGAGGTGGGTAACACCGACGCCGAGGGGCGGCTGATCCTGGCCGACGCCCTGACAAGGGCCGCCGAATTCTCCCCGGACCTGACTCTTGATCTGGCCACCCTGACGGGCGCGGCCCGGGTGGCGCTGGGCCCGCAGCTGCCGCCCTTCATGACCGATGACGAGGAACTGGCCGCGGCGATCATGGCGGCGTCCGAGGCGGTGGAGGACCCCCTGTGGCGTCTGCCCCTGTGGAAGGGCTATGCCGAGGCCCTGGAAAGCGATGTCGCCGATCTGAAGAACGATCCCGACGCCTGGGCCCAGGCCGGCGCGGTGACCGCGGGCCTGTTCCTGCAGCGGTTCGCCCCGGAGGGCGCCTGGGTCCATCTGGACATCTTCGCCTGGAATCCGAAGGGGCGGCCCGGCTACCCCGCCGGCGGCGAGGTGATGGCCATCCGCGCCCTCTTCCGCCTGCTGCAGGACCGCTACGGGTGAGCCGCGATCCCCGCCTGACGCTCGCCCGTCCTGACCTGGCCGCGGCCGGACTCGAAGGCGTGGCGCCCGCCGCCCGTTACGCGCCGACGGCGCCCCGGGCCTGCCGCCTGGCCGCCGCGGCGATCCGCACCGCGCCGTCGCCAGGGGCCGAGCAGGCCGATCAGCTGCTGCTGGGGGAGATCTTCGACGTGCTGGAGGAGGCCGACGGCTTCGCCTGGGGCCAGGCGCGCCGGGACGGCTATGTGGGCTTTGTCGCCCTGGAGGCCCTGGGCGAACCAACCACGCCCACCCACCGGGTCGCAGCCCTGCGGACCTATGGGTTTGAACGCCCCAGCATCAAGGCGCCGGCCCTTGGGCCCTATAGCCTCAACGCGCTGGTCAGCGCCGTGGAGGTCGAGGGTCGCTTCGTCCGCGACGCCGGCGGGGCCTGGTTCGTGGACCGTCACCTGGCGCCCGTCGGCCTGGACTTCGCCCTCGATCCGGCGGGCGTGGCCGAACAGCACCTGGGAACGCCCTATCTGTGGGGCGGGCGCGAGAGCCTGGGCCTCGACTGTTCCGGTCTGGTGATGCAGGCCCTGCTGGCCTGCGGCCGGACCTGTCCGCGCGACACCGACCAGCAGGAGGCGGCCTTCTTCCAGGACGCCGACCCGTCCGCCCTGCGCCGGGGCGACCTGGTGTTCTGGAAGGGCCATGTGGCGATGATGCTGGACGCCGAGACCATCATCCACGCCAACGCCCATCACATGGCCGTGGCGGTGGAGCCGCTGAACACCGCCATCGCCCGGATCGAGGCCGCCGGGTCGGGCGAGCCCACCAGCTACCGGCGGCCCTGAGTTTACGAGCAGGTGTCTCGGCCAAAGAAAAAGCCCGGCGTGAGCCGGGCTTGATCTTGTGTGGCTATACGTCCGCTCAGGTGGCGGCGGGCGCCTCGGCCTCGGCGGCCGGCGCTTCAGCCGGAGCCTCGCCCTCGGCGGCGGGAGCTTCCTCGCCCTCGACAGCCTCGGCTTCCGGCGCCGGTTCGGCGACAGGCGCGGGCTCAGGGAAGGGGATGGAGCCGCCCATGGAATGCAGATAGGCCACCACATTGATCAGCTCTTCGCGGCGCTTCAGGCCGACGAAGGTCATCTTGGTGCCGTTGATGTAACGCTGCGGCGCTTCAAGGAAGTGGCCGATCTCTTCGTGCGTCCACACCGGGTTGGCCGCGGAGAAGTCGTTGAAGGCGCTCGAATAGGAATAGCCGGCATGGGCCGCCGGACGCGCGCCGACGACGCCGAACAGGTTGGGGCCGGTGCCGTTGGCGCCGCCCTGGGCGATGGTGTGGCAGCTCACGCACTTGGCGAAGCTGGCCTCGCCGGCCGCCACATCGGCGATCGGCAGGACCGTGCCCCAGTCGATGGGGGCTTCAGCCGGCGCGGCGCCGCCCGTGGTCTCGGGGATCGCGATCGCATAGCCCGGAGTTTCGGGAGCGTGAGGGGCGAAGACGATGGCGGAGGCTTCACGAAGGCCAACTACCGCCAAGCCCGTCGCCAGCACAGCGCCGGCGACCTTGTTGAACGTAAGGTCGCTCATAGTCTTAGATTCGGCCCTTTCTCAGGCCGGTCGTCGAAACCGGCATACGCGCGGGAATCTCCCGCCCCTTATTGCGCCCGCGTCTCTTACACGCTACCGGCGCTCGTGCAACCGGCCAGTTGGTCGCTCCCCCCTGCAAGCGCCGCCGCCCACAGGCTTCCATCGAATCATGACGCCGATCGTCCTCATTCCCGCCCGCATGGCCGCCACCCGTCTGCCCGGCAAGCCCCTGGCCGACATCGAGGGCGCGCCGATGATCGTCCGGGTCCTGCGCCAGGCGCAGGCCGCCGGAATCGGCCCGGTGGCCGTGGCGGCGGGCGACCCGGAGATCGTCGCGGCGGTGGAAGCGGCCGGCGGCCGGGCGGTGCTGACAGACCCCGACCTGCCCTCGGGCTCGGACCGGATCCTGCGGGCGCTGGAGGTGCTGGACCCGCAGGGGCGACACGACGTGGTGATCAATCTGCAGGGCGACATTCCCTTCGTCGCGCCCCAGGTAGTGGCCGACTGCGCCGACCTGCTGGCCCGCGAGCCCGGCTGCGATATCTCCACCATCGTGGTGGCCGACAGCGACATCGCCGAGCGTTCGAACCCCGACATACCCAAGGCGGTGCTGGCCATGGCGCCGGGCGGGCGTCGGGGCCGTGCCCTCTATTTCACCCGCTCGACCCTCTATGGGGACGGGCCGGTCTGGCTGCATCATGGGGTCTATGGCTACCGGCGCGAGGCGCTGGTGCGCTTCACCGCCGCTGCGCCCTCGCCCCTGGAGCAGCGGGAGCGGCTGGAGCAGCTGCGCGCCCTTGAGCTGGGCATGACCATCTGGGCCGCGGTGATCGATGCGGCGCCGATCTCGGTGGACAACCCCGCCGATCTGGAACGCGCCCGGGCCCACGCCCGGGCCATGACTGAGGGACTTCGATGAGCCAGGGACGTATCGCCTTCCAGGGCGAACTGGGCGCCAACAGCCATGAGGCCTGCGCCGCCTACTTCCCGGACTATGAGCCCGTCCCCCATCCGACCTTTGATGAGGCCTTCGAGGCCATCAAGACCGGCGACTGCCAGCTGGGCATGATCCCGGTGGAGAACTCCATCGCCGGCCGGGTGGCCGACGTGCATCACCTGCTGCCCAATTCCGGCCTGAAGATCATCGGCGAGAAGTTCAAGCCGATCCGCTTCCAGCTGATGGTCAATCCCGGCGTGAAGCTGGAGGAGGTCACCACCGTCCAGTCCATGGC
This sequence comes from Caulobacteraceae bacterium UBA3198, assembly GCA_002363865.1. Lineage (GTDB taxonomy): Bacteria > Pseudomonadota > Alphaproteobacteria > Caulobacterales > Caulobacteraceae > Phenylobacterium. The sequence continues at coordinate 78,352 of DEWY01000008.1, read as the reverse complement.
CATCGCCATCAGCCAGTGCCGCAAGACGGTCAAGCGCCTGGGCCTGAAGGCCGAAACGGTTGGCGACACCGCCGGCGCCGCGCGCATGCTGGCCCAGACCCCGGACCGGACCCGGGCGGCCATCTCGCCGGCCCTGGCGGCCGAGATCTACGGGCTGGAGATCCTGCTGCGGGACATCGAGGATGAGCGGCACAACACCACCCGCTTCCTGGTGATGACCGCCCAGAGCGAGCCCGAGCCGCCGCCCTTCACCAGCCCCTGCATCACCAGCTTCGTCTTCCGGGTGCGCAACCTGCCGGCCGCCCTCTACAAGGCGCTGGGGGGCTTCGCCACCAACGGCGTCAACATGACCAAGCTGGAAAGCTACATGGAGGACGGCGCCTGGACGGCGACCTTCTTCTACGCCGAGGTGGACGGGCGGCCTGAGGACCGGGGCCTGGCGCTGGCCCTGGAAGAGCTGCAGTTCTTCTCCGAGCGTTTCGAGATCCTCGGCGTCTATCCGGCCGACCCCTTCCGCGCCCGGGCCTGAGGAGGCGTTCTTACTGACCCGTGGCTTTTCCAAAGCCGTCACCTTCGGGCTTGACCCGAAGGTCCATGCACACTTGGCCAGCCCCGGTGTTCATGGATGGTCGGGTCAAGCCCGACCATGACGGCGGAGAAGGCGCCGCGGGCGCCAGAACCATCAGCCTTCCTCGACCCAGGCCTTCAGCAGCTGGTGGGCGATGGCGAGCGGGCCAGGGGCGAAGACGCCCTCGATCTTGCCGGCCAGCAGGTCGCGGGCCTCATCGCGGGTGAACCAGCGGACCTCCGACAGCTCGGTCTGGTCAGGCGCGGCCTGGTCGTCCTCCACCTCGGCGATCAGGCCGATCATCAGGGAAGACGGGTAGGGCCAGGGCTGGGTGGAGTGGTAGCGGACCTTGACGGCCTTGAGAGCGGCCTCTTCGGCCAGCTCCCGGGCGCAGGCTTCCTCGATGCTCTCGCCGGGCTCCACGAAGCCGGCCAGGGCGGAGAACATGCCCGGCGGCCAGGCCTCCTGGCGGCCCATCATGCACCGGTCGCCGAGATAGGGCAGCATGATCACCACGGGGTCGGTGCGGGGGAAGTGCTCGGCCTTGCAGGTGGGGCACTGGCGCTTCCAGCCTCCGTCGACGACGACGCTGGGCTCGCCGCAGGCCGCGCAATGGCGGTGGCGGCGGCGCCACTCGAACATGGATTTGGCCGTAGCCGCCATGGCGGCTTCCGCCCCCGGCAGGCGCAGGGCCATGGCCCGCAGGTCCTCGAACGCGCCCAGGCCCTGGAGCGTCCCTTCGGCGGGGTCCAGGCCCCCTTCGATGTCGACGGCGAAGACTGCGGTCTCCTTCCACAGCCCCATGAACAGCAGCCGCTCGATCCCGCCGGCCAGCTCGTCGGACATGGTGGCCGGCAGATAGGCCAGCTGCACCCCGCCCTCAGGGGATTTCTCGATCAGCGGCTTGCCGTTCCACAGGACGATGGTCAGGGAGTCGGGCGAGGTCTGCATCTCGCCCAGCCAGGCGGTGTCGCCGCGGCGCTCGCTGCAGCGGTCGAGGGGGTTGCCGGCGAAGGTGTTCTGGAAGGCGGTCAGGGGCATGATTTGCGTTCTATCTGCGCCCGAGCTTGCGCGCACCTCTTTCGATCGCGATATTGGGGGCGGAGATCGGCGACGGGCGGAGTCCTCGCCAACCCGGTCAGGTCCGGAAGGAAGCAGCCGTAACGAGTTTCGCTTCGGGTCGTCGTCCGGTCTCCACCCGCTTCCTCTGACATTCTCCCTATGGCCGACGAAGACATCACGCTCGATTCCGATCTGCCCGAGCGTGATCCGAATACGACGGACATGTTTGGAAACCCCGAGCCGGCGCCCGCGCCGCCTGTGGGGGAGAGTGCGGCCTATACGGTCATCGCGCGCAAGTACCGGCCCCGGACCTTCGAGGACCTGTTCGGCCAGGAGGCGATGGTGCGCACCCTGCGCAACGCCTTCGCCTCGGGACGGATCGCCCACGCCTTCATGCTCACCGGCGTCCGGGGGGTCGGCAAGACGACCACCGCCCGACTGCTGGCCCGGGCCCTGAACTACGAGACCGACACCATCCACGCCCCGACCCTGGACCTGACCCAGGACGGCCGTCACTGCCGGGCCATCGTCGAGGGTCGCCACATGGACGTGCTGGAGCTGGACGCCGCCAGCCGCACAGGCGTCGGCGACATGCGCGAGCTGCTGGACGGGGTGCGCTATGCGCCGGTGGAGGCGCGCTACAAGGTCTACATCATCGACGAGGTCCACATGCTCTCGACCGGGGCGTTCAACGCCCTGCTCAAGACGCTGGAGGAGCCGCCGCCCCACGCCAAGTTCATCTTCGCCACCACCGAGATCCGCAAGGTGCCGGTGACCATCCTGTCGCGGACCCAACGCTTCGACCTACGCCGGGTGGAGCCGGAGGTGATCGTCAAGAACCTGGAGATGATCTGCGAGCGCGAAGGCGCCCGGGTGGAGGCCGAGGGCCTGACCCTGATCGCCCGGGCGGCCGAAGGATCGGTGCGCGACGCCCAGTCCATGCTCGACCAGGCCATTGTCCAGGCGGAGTCCGGCCAGACGGTGAGCGCGGCCTCGATCCGCGACATGCTGGGCCTGGCCGACCGGGCCCAGACCATCACTCTGTTCGAACAGGCCATGAAGGGCGAGGCCGGCCCCGCCATCGAGACCTTCCGCGGCCTCTATGGCTACGGCGCCGATCCCGCCCAGGTGATGGGCGACATGCTGGAGCACTGCCATTCGGCCTCGGTGGCCAAGGCGGTCGGCCCCCAGGCCCTGATCATGCCCAAGGAACAGGCCGCCCGCCTGACCGGCATCGGCGCGGCCCTGTCGGCCGGCACCCTGTCGCGGGTCTGGCAGATCCTGCTGCGGGCCCATGAGGAGGTGCGCCGCGCCCCTGATCCGGCGGCCGCCGTCGACATGGCCCTGATCCGCCTGGCCTATGCGGCCGATCTGCCTGGGCCGGAAGAGGCGCTGAAGAAGCTGCAGGCCGGTGAGCCGCTACCCGGCGGCTCTCCCTCGGGCGGCGGCGGTGGTTCGGGCGGCGGCGTCGGAGGCGGAGGCGCCAGCGCGGTGGCCCGCCAGATGGCCGAGCCCCAGGCCCAGGCCGCCCCTGAGATCACCCTGCGCCGGTTCGAGGACGTCATCGCGCTGATCGAGCAGAAGCGCGACATCTCCCTGCGTCTGGACGTGGAGCGGTTCGTTCGCCCCATCGCCTTCCGCCCTGGCGTCATCGAATTCGAACCGGCTCCGGGCTCGCCCAACACCCTGATCCAGCGCCTGGCCGGACGGCTCAAGGAATGGACCGGCACGCCCTGGCTCATCGTCGCTCAGGGCGGCGGCGGGGCCGAGAGCCGCTGGGAGGCGCAGAAGCGCGAAGAGCGCGAGGCCCGTGAGCGGATCGAGCAGGACCCCTTCATCCGTTCGGTGATGGAGGCTTTCCCAGGCGCGGAGATCCTCAGCATCCGCGCCCAGCCGCAACCTGACGTCCAGCCGAGCGGCGAGGACGAGACCGAAACCGAAGAGGACTAGAGCCCATGAAGGATATTGGCGCCCTGATGAAGCAGGCCCAGGCCATGCAGCAGAAGCTCGCCGACGCCCAGGCTCGACTGGCCGAGACCACGGTGGAGGGCACGTCGGGTGGCGGCATGGTCAAGCTGACCCTGCGCGGCTCGGGCGAGCTGGCCGGCGTGGTCATGGATGAGAGCCTGCTGGCGCCCGGCGAAGGCGAGGTGCTCTCGGACCTGATGGTGGCGGCCCATGCGGACGCCAAGCGCAAGCTCGACGCCATGCAGGCTGAGGTGATGCGCGAGGCCGCCGGCCCCCTGGCCGGCATGGGCCTGCCCGGCATGCCCAAGTTCTGATCGCCGCCCCTTGGCCGCATCCTCAGGACCCGAGATCGAGCGCCTGATCGCGCTGCTGGCCAAGCTGCCCGGAATGGGGCCGCGCTCGGCCAGGCGGGCGACTCTGGCCCTGCTCAAGCGCCGCGAACAGCTGCTGACGCCGCTCGCCCAGGCCCTGGCCGACGCGGCTGAGCGGGTGAAGACCTGTTCGACCTGCGGCGCCCTGGACACCCGCGACCCCTGCGCCGTCTGCGCCGATCCCGAGCGGGACTCAGGGATGATCTGCGTGGTGGAAGAGGTCGGCGCGCTCTGGGCCATGGAGCGGGGCGGTTCGTTCCGGGGCCGCTACCACGTCATGGGCGGCCTCCTGTCAGCCCTCGACGGGGTCGGCCCCGACGCCCTTCGGGTGGGCTCGCTGGTGGCCCGGGCCAGCGCGCCCGAGGTGACCGAGGTGATCCTCGCCCTGCCGGCCACGGTGGATGGCCAGACCACGGCACACTATCTGGCCGAACGCCTGGCGCCCTGCGGCGTGACCATCTCCATGATCGCCCGCGGCGTGCCTGTGGGCGGCGAACTGGACTGGCTGGACGACGGCACCATCGCCCAGGCCCTGCGGGCCCGCCGCCCGGCTTGAGGCGGCGGGGCCTTGCGTCCTTCGAGGCTCGCCTACGCTCGCACCTCAGGATGAGGGAGGTGGGTGAGGGCTATGACCGGACGGTCTCGCCCCCCCTTTCACCGTCATGGTCGGGCTTGACCCGACCATCCATGAACACGGGGTTGGCCAAGGTGTTCATGGCCCCTCGGATCAAGTCCGAGGGTGACGGCGGATAAGGGTTCGGGCCAGGGCCTTCGCCCGCCCCTGGCCCCGGCCGCCGACTCCGGCTAGGAACGGAGCATGAACCTGGAAGCCTCCCTCGTCGCCATCCTGGCCTGCGCCCTGGCTGCGGTCGCCGGTTTCGCTTGGGCCCTGATGGAGCGGCGCCGCGCCGACCGGCTGCAGGCCGACTACTGGAGCCTGCGCGACCAGAGCGCTGACGCCGAGGCCGAGCTGCGCAGCTTCAAGGCCCAGTCCGAAGCCCAGGCCGAAATCTTGCGCAATCAGGCCGCCCAGTCGGCCAATGTGGTGGCCGAGGCCCTGCTCAAGCGCACCGAAGAAACCTTCCGCAACCGCGAGCAGTTGGCCCAGGCCAGGCTCGAGGCGCAGTTGAAGCCCGTCGCTGAGACCCTGGCCAAATTCCAGGAACAGGTCACGGCGGTGGAGAAGACCCGCGCCGAGGAGACCGGTGGGCTGAAGGCCCAGATCGCCCAGCTGCTGACCGCGTCCACCGCCACCCAGGAAGAGGCGCGCAAGCTCTCGGCCGCCCTGCGCCGCGGGGCAGGCGTCCAGGGGCGCTGGGGAGAGCAGACCCTGCGCAATGTGCTGGAGGCCGCAGGGCTCTCGCATCGCTATGATTTCGAGGAACAGGTGGCCACCGACACCGAGGAGGGCCGCCGCCGCCCCGACGTGACCGTGCGCCTGCCCGGCGGGGCGCTGTTCGTCATCGACGCCAAGTGCTCGCTGAACGCGTTTCTGGACGCCCAGGAGGCCACAGACGACGCCGCCCGGGAGGCCTGTTTCGTGCGCCATGCCCAGAGCGTCCGAGCCCATATGCAGAGCCTGTCGGCCAAGGCCTATTGGGACCAGTTTTCCGCTTCGCCCGATTTCGTGGCCATGTTCATCCCCGGTGACAGCTTCCTGGCCGCCGCCCTTGACCGGGCGCCGGACCTGATGAGCGAGGCCATGGACCGCCGGGTGCTGGTGGTGACGCCCACCACCCTGTTCGCCCTGTGCAAGGCCGTGGTCTATGGCTGGCGGGTGGAGGAGCAGGCGGCCAACGCCCAGGAAATCTCCAAGCTCGGCCGTGAGCTTTACAAGCGCCTGTCGGTGATGGGCGGCCATGCCGCCGCTGTCGGCAAGAAGCTGGAAGAGGCGGTGGGCAAGTACAATCAGATGGTCGGCTCCCTTGAGACCCAGGTGCTGACCCAGGCCCGGCGCTTCGAGGATCTGAAGGTCGATCACGAGGGGCGCGATATTCCGGAGCTTGCTCCCATCGAGACCGCCGTCCGCCCCCTGGCCAAGCTGGCGGCCGACGGCGAGCCAGGCCCGGCGCCGCGAATCCGGGCCGTCGGCGAGGACGGCTGAGGCCGCGACAAAGGCCGACCTTGACGCTCGGGTTTGGCGCGCTTACCTCGCAGTCATGGCCATTCGCGAAATTCTCACGGTCCCGAACCCGATCCTCAAGCAGGTCTCCCAGCCGGTGGAGACCGTGGACGAGGATCTGCGCGCCCTCATGGACGACATGCTCGAGACCATGTACGCCGCGCCGGGCATCGGCTTGGCCGCCATCCAGATCGGCGTGCCCAAGCGCGTCATCGTCATGGACATCGCCGGTCCCGACGAAGAGCGGCAGCCCCGCTATTACGTGAACCCGGAAATCCTCTGGTCGTCGGACGACACCGCCCCCTATGAGGAAGGCTGCCTGTCGATCCCCGACATCTATGACGAGGTTGAGCGCCCGGCCCAGGTCAAGCTGCGCTACCTGAATTATCAGGGCGAGCAGATCGAGGAAGACGCCGAGGGGCTGTTCGCCGTCTGCATCCAGCACGAGATGGACCACCTCGAAGGGGTGCTGTTCATCGACCATCTGTCGCGGCTGAAGCGCGACCGTGCGGTGGCCAAGGTCAAGAAGCAGGCCCGCGCCGCCTGAGGGGTTCCTCAATCGACGGAGGACGGCCCGACCTGCGGACCGCCCCCCAAAAAGCTCGTTTCGTACTCTAGGTCAGTTGCTGGCGTCGTCGGCCGCTTCGCTCATCTCGTCGCCGGCGTTCTCCATGGCCTCACCGACTTCCTCGGCGGCGCCTTCGGCCATGGCCGCGACGTCGGAGGCGGCTTCGCCGGCCGCATCGGCCACGTCGTTGGCGGCTTCGCCGGCCTCGGCGGCGGCCTCGTCCATATTGGCTTCGGCTTCGTTCTGTTCGGCCTGGGTGCAGGCGGCCAGGACCAGGGCCAGGGCGGCCGCGGCGGTGATGGTCAGGGTCTTGCGCATGGGTATCTCCTCTTCTCTCGAGGCCGTCGGAGAATGGTCCTGCGTGCCAGTTCATTCCCCCCGGCTTTGCGCACCCTACGGGGCGAGGTAAACGGCGTCCATGCGTCTGGCTTTTCTTGGTACCCCTGACTTCGCCGTCGTCGCCCTGGCCCGCCTGGTGGCGGCCGGCCACGATATCGCCTGTGTCTATTCGCAGCCGCCGGCGCCCCGGGGCCGGGGGCAGACGCTCAAACCCTCGCCGGTGCACACTTTCGCGCTGGAGCATGGCCTGCCGGTGAGGACCCCCGCCTCCATGCGGGATCCTGACGAGATCGCGGCCTTCCGGGCCCTCGACCTCGACGCCGCCTGCGTGGTCGCCTACGGCCAGATCCTCACCCGGGAGGTGTTGGAGGCGCCGCGGCTCGGCGCCTTCAACCTGCATGGCTCGCTTCTGCCCCGCTGGCGGGGCGCGGCCCCCATCCAGCGGGCGGTGATGGCCGGCGACGAGATCAGCGGCGTCCAGGTCATGCGGATGACCGAGGGCCTGGACGAGGGCCCGGTGCTGGCCACAGCCACCGTGCGCATCGGGCCCCGGGACACCGCCGGCGACATCCATGACCGCCTGGCCGAGCTGGGCGCCGACCTGCTGGCGGAAACCCTGCCGAAGATCGAGGCCGGCATCGCCGAAGAAATCCCGCAAGGGACCGAGGGCGTCACCTACGCCAAGAAGATCCGCCCCAAGACCGCCCGTATCGATTGGACCAAGCCGGCCGCCCGCGTCGATGGCCAGATCCGGGGGCTGTCGCCCTTTCCCGGCGCCTGGTTCGAGGCGCCGGGCGAGAAGGGGCCGGTGCGCGTCAAGGTTTTGGCCTGTGTCCGCGAGGAGGGGACGGGCGCGCCCGGCGCGGTGCTCGACGATAATCTGCTCGTGGCGTGCGGCGACGGCGCGGTGCGCCTGCTGCGCCTGCAGCGGGAAGGCCGCGGTCCGCAGGAGGTCGACGTCTTCCTGCGCGGCTTCCCCCTGCCGGCGGGGACGAAGCTCAGCTGATGCCCCGCTACAAGCTCACCGTCGAGTATGACGGACGACCCTATCGCGGCTTCCAGGCCCAGGCGGGGCTGGCCTCGGTGCAGGGGGCTATCGAGGCGGCGGTCAAGGGCTTCTGCGGCCAGGACCTGCGGCTGCAGGCGGCGGGCCGGACCGACACCGGCGTCCACGCCACCGGCCAGGTGGTGCATGTGGACCTGGACAAGGCCTGGAAGCCCGAGGTGGTCCGCGACGCCCTGAACGCCCATCTCGTGCCCCAGCCCATCGCCATCCTGTCGGCCGAGCTGGTGGAGGACCCCCGCTGGCACGCCCGCTTCTCGGCCACCGAGCGGCGCTACATCTATCGCATCCTCAATCGCACAGCGCCGCCGGCCCTGGACTGGGGGCGGGTCTGGCATGTGAAGAAGCCCCTGGATGCGGCCGCCATGCATGCCGCCGCCCAGGCCCTGGTGGGCCATCACGACTTCACCACCTTCCGGGACCTGCAGTGTCAGGCCAAGTCGCCGATGAAGACCCTGGACGTGGCCGGCGTGCGCCGCGAGGGGGACGAGGTGGTGCTGGAGTTCGCCTCCCGCTCCTTCCTCCACCGGCAGGTCCGCTCCATGACCGGCACCCTGGCGGAGGTGGGGCTGGGGCGCTGGAGCGCGGCTGATGTGGTTGACGCCTTGGCCGCCCGCGATCGCCGCGCCTGCGGCCCCGTGGCGCCGTCCACGGGCCTCTATCTGGTCGGCGTGCGCTACGAGGGCGAACCGAACCGCGCGAAATAGCGGGCGATCAGCCGCTCATAGACCGCCTGCAGATCGCGAATCTCGGCCACCGGCGCGCGTTCGTCCACCGCATGCATGGTCTTGCCCACCAGCCCCAGCTCCACAACCGGGCATAGGGCGCGGATGAAGCGGGCGTCCGACGTGCCGCCGGTGGTGGACAGCTCCGGATCGCGGCCGGCCACGTCGCGCACGGCGGCGGCGACCACGTCGGTGAAGTCCCCGGGCTCGGTCAGGAAGGCCTCGCCGCTGATCGAGGGCGTCACCCGTACGGCGCCATCGAAGCCTTCGGCCTTGGCCTGGGCCACGCCTTCGATCCAGGCGGCGAGGTCGGCGCCCCGGTGGCCAGGATTGAAGCGGATGTTCACCCGGGCCTTGGCCTGGGCGGGAATCACATTGGTGGCGGCGTTGCCGACGTCCACCGTGGTGATCTCGAGGTTGGAGGGCTGGAAGCCCGTATAGCCCTCGTCCAGCACATGGGCGTCCAGGGCCGCCAGGATGCGCACCAGCACCGGGACGGGATTGGCCGCCCGGTGGGGATAGGCCACGTGGCCCTGACGGCCTTCCACGACGATCTCGGCGTTGATCGAGCCGCGGCGGCCAATCTTGACCATGTCGCCGAAGGTCTCGGCGCTGGTGGGCTCGCCCACCACGCAATGGTCGACGAGCTCGCCCTCGGCCATCAGGGCCTCGACGACCTTCTTGGTGCCGTCGACGGCGATCCCTTCCTCGTCCCCGGTGATCAGGAAGGACAGGGAGCCGGTGACGTCGCCGCGGGCTAGGGCGGCGGCGGCGGCGGCGGCGAAGGCGGCCAGCGCGCTCTTCATGTCCACCGCGCCGCGGCCGATCAGGATGTCATCGACGATCTTGGCGGCGAAGGCGTCATGGCTCCAGGCGCCGGCGTCCCCCACCGGCACCACATCGGTGTGGCCCGCAAAGCAGAGGTTCGGTCGGGCGGTCCCCCAGCGGGCGTACAGGTTCTCGATCTCGCCGAACCGCATCCGGCGGCAGACGAACCCCAGCTTGGCCAGTTCGGCCTCCAGCACGTCCATGGCGCCGGCGTCGGCCGGGGTGACGGAGGGGCGGCGGATCAGGTCCTGGGTCAGGCGGACGGGGTCGAGGCTGCTCATGGGCAAGCAGTTAGCCCTCGTGGCCGCCCTCGGCAATGGCCGGTCCAGACACAGCCAAGCCCAGCCTGGGGTGATTAATGGCGAGCGATCATCTCAGTCTGGGGATGTACGGCGCTCGCCAACAACAATGAACGTGGTCGCTAGTCGCGCAGCAGCTCGTTGACGCTGGTCTTGGACCGGGTCTGAGCGTCGACGGTCTTAACGATCACCGCGCAATAGAGCGAGGGCCCGACCCCGTGCGGATCGGGCAGGGAGCCCGGCACCACCACCGAATAGGCCGGCACTTCGCCGCGATAGGTCTGGCCGGTCTTGCGGTCGATGATCTTGGTGGAGGCGGTGATGAAAACACCCATGGACAGCACCGCGCCCTCACGGACGATCACGCCCTCGGCCACTTCCGAGCGGGCGCCGATGAAGCAGCCGTCCTCGACGATGGTGGGATTGGCCTGCAGGGGCTCAAGCACGCCGCCGATGCCGGCGCCGCCGGAGATGTGGACGCCCTTACCGATCTGGGCGCAGGAGCCGACCGTGGCCCAGGTGTCGACCATGGTCCCGTCGCCCACATAGGCGCCGATGTTCACAAAGGACGGCATCAGCACCACATTCTTGCCGATATAGGAGCCGCGGCGGACCACGGCGCCGGGAACGGCGCGGAAGCCGGCCTCCTGGAACTGGGGCGCGTCCCAGCTGTCGAACTTGGTGGGGACCTTGTCCCAGTAGGGGCCCGGGGCGCCCGCGTGCATGACGCTGTTTGGGTTCAGGCGGAAGGACAGCAGGATCGCCTGCTTGGCCCACTGGCGGACCTCCCACTGGCCGCCCTCGGCGCGCTCGGCCACCCGCAGGCGGCCCTCGTCCAGCAGGCGCAGGGTCTCGTCCACCGCCGTGCGGACCGGACCGGTGGTGGCCGTGGAGATCCCGTCGCGGGCCTCCCAGGCGGCTTCGATCTCGGTCTTCAGGTCGTCAAAGGTCAGAGCGGTCATCGGCGGGTCTCCCTGAGGCGCGCGGTCGCCAGGAACGGCGCCAGCTTTTCGGTGCGATGGTGGACGAAGGGGGCAGGCGAGGCGGCCGCATGGGCGCCCACCAGCACGGTGGTCATGCCGAGCGCTGCAGCCGGGGCGAGGTTGCGCTCGGAATCCTCGAAGAAGGCCGTGGCGTCCGGGGCCATGCCGTGGGCGTCCAGCATGGCGGTGAAGGCGGCCGGATCGGGCTTGGGCCTGAACCCGAAGGAATCGATGTGAAACACATCGTCGAACAGGTGATGCAGGCCCAGGTGCGATAGCACCCGTTCGGCGTGGAAGGCGTCGGCGTTGGTGAAGATCAGCCGCCGGCCGGGCAGGCGCTCCAGGGCGGCCAGCAGGTCGGCGTCGTGGGCCAGCACCTGCAGGGACAGATCGTGGAACAGGGCGTGGAAGTCGGCCGGGTCCACCCCATGGTCGAGCATCAGCCCGCGGAGGGTCAGGCCATGTTCTTCCAGATAGCGCTTCTGCAGGGCGTAGGCTTGATCCGTTGGCAGGCCTGTGACCTTGGCCACAAAGGTGGTCATGCGGCCCTCGACCTCGCCCATGAAGCCGGACTCGGCCGGATAGAGGGTGTTGTCGAGGTCGAAGAGCCAGGTGTCGATATGGGCGAGGTCGGCGCTCATGCTGCGGGTCAGGCCGAGATCAGCGTGCCGGCGCCGTGCTCGGAGAACAGCTCCACCAGCATGGCGTGGGGCCGACGGCCGTCGAGGATGACCACCGCCTGCACGCCGGACTCCACCGCATTGATGGCGGTCTCCAGCTTGGGGATCATGCCGCCGGTGGCCACGCCTGAGGCGATGGCCTCCCGGGCCTGGGCCAGGTTCATCTCGCGGATCAGCTCGCCCTTGGCGTCGAGCACCCCGCGCACGTCGGTCAGCAGCAGCATGCGCTTGGCCCGCAGGGCGCCGGCCAGGGCGCCGGCCACGGTGTCGGCGTTGATGTTATAGGTCTCGCCGTCCTTGGACACACCGATGGGGGCGATCACCGGGACATAGTCCTCATCGGCGTAGATCAGGGCTTCGATCAGCTTGGGATCGACCTTGGTGGGCTCGCCCACAAAGCCCAGGTCCACGGCCTGCTCGATCTGGCTGCCGGGGTCCTTGCGGGTCCGCACGGCCTTTTCCACCGTGATCAGCCGCGCGTCCTTGCCCGACAGGCCCACCCCGCGCACATCGGCCTCGGCGCCGGCCAGGGTGATCCAGTTGGCGATCTCCTTGTTGATGGCGCCTGACAGCACCATCTCGGCGACCTCCATGGTGGCCGCATCGGTCACCCGCAGGCCGTCCACGAAGCTCGACTTCACGCCGGCCTTGTCCAGCATCCGTGAGATCTGCGGGCCGCCCCCATGGACCACCACCGGATGGACGCCCAGCATCTTCAGCAGCACCGCGTCGGCGGCGAACAGCTTGGCGACCGACTCCTCGCCCATGGCGTGGCCGCCGTACTTGATGACCACGGTTTCGCGGTCGTAGTGCTGGATGAAGGGCAGGGCCTCGGCCAGCGTGCGGGCGGTGGCCCAGCCTTCCTCTTCGGGGGTGTCGGTCACTTAGCGGCGGCTCCCTGATCCTGGAGCGCCCCGATAGCCGACGGCGGCCCCCGTGTCACCCGGCGCCCGTCCCTTCGGCGCCGCCGGTCTTCTCGCACGCGGGGCAAGAATCCCGCATCGACGGCGGCCCGCCGCACGCCTATGCCGGGGAAAGGGCCAACAGGGGCTCGAGAGTCGGGGGACACGTCCATGGGTCAGAACAGTCTTCGCAACCGTCTTCTGGGCGCCCTGGCGCTCAGCCTCGTCGCCAGCGCCGCCCAGGCGCAGACCGTCGTCGTCCGCGCCGCCCAGCTGCTCGACCCCGCCAGCGGCCGCATGCTGGCCGACCCGGTGGTGGTGATCACTGACGGCAAGGTGAGCGCGGTGAGCACCGCGGCCCAGGCGTCTGCCGATCCGGCCGGGGCGACCCGGGTGGACCTGCCCGGCGTCACCCTGCTGCCCGGCCTGATCGACATGCATGTCCACCTGACCTCCACCCCCATCTATGGCGGCTACAACTATCTGCAGTTCTCTGACGCCTTCTGGACGGCGGTGGGGACCCGCAGCGCCAAGGACACCCTGGAGGCCGGCTTCACCACGGTGCGCAATGTGGGCTCGGAGTTCTACGGCGATGTAGGGCTACGTGAAGCCGTCGCAGAGGGCCATATCCCCGGCCCGCGCATCGTGACTGCGGCTTATTCCTTTGGCGCCACGGGCGGGCACTGCGACTCCACCTTCTTCCCACCCTCCATGGACGAGAAGAGCCCCTATGTGGCCGACGGCCCCGAGGCCGCCCGGCGCAATGTGCGGACCCTGCGCAAGTACGGCGCCCAGGTGATCAAGATCTGCGCCACCGGCGGGGTCTTCTCCCGGGGCTCGGAGCCCGGCGCCCAGCAGCTGGCCATCGATGAGATCAAGGCCGTCACCGAAGCTGCCCACATGGCCGGCATGAAGGTGGCCGCCCACGCCCATGGGGCGCCGGGCATCCGCGCGGCCATCCTGGGGGGCGTTGACACCATCGAGCACGCCAGCCTGGTGGACGACGAGGGCATCCGCCTGGCCCGCGAGCACAGCGCCTGGTTCAGCATGGACATCTACAACACCGAATACACCCAGTCCGAGGGGCGCAAGAACGGCGTGCTGGAGGACAATCTGCGCAAGGACCGCGACATCGCCGAGATCCAGCGGGAGAACTTCCGCAAGGCCCTGAAGGCGGGGGTGAAGATGGTCTATGGCACCGACGCCGGGGTCTTCCCCCACGGCCAGAACGGCCGGCAGTTCGCTGTCATGGTCCGCTATGGCGCCACGCCCCTGCAGGCCATCCAGACGGCCACGATCAACGCCGCCGAGGCTCTCGGCCAGGCCGGCGAGGTGGGTGTGGTGGCGCCCGGCGCCTGGGGCGATCTGGTCGGCGTCGTCGGCGACCCGCTCAGCGACGTCACCCTGCTGGAGGCCCCGGTCTTCGTGATGAAGGGCGGCGAGACGGTGAAGCGCCCCTAGGGCGCCCCCGCGGGAGCCTAGGGCGCGACGGCGCAGGCCGCGGCGATCTCGGCCCGCAGCTCGGGCATGCCGGCGCCAGTCTCCGACGAGGTGGCCAGCACCCGGGGGAAGGCGGCCGGGCGTTTGGCGATGGCGGCCTCGGTCTGCTGGCGCACGGCCTCGACGGCGGCCGGCCGCAGCTTGTCGGCCTTGGTCAGCACGATCTGATAGGAGACCGCGGCCCGGTCGAAGGCGTCCATGGGCTCGCCGTCCACCTCTTTCAGCCCATGGCGGGCGTCGATCAGCAGATAGGCGCGCTTCAGGTTGGGCCGGCCCCGCAGATAGTCGCGGCCCAGATTCTGGAACTTCTTGACCTCGCTGCGGGCCGCCCGCGCCCACCCGTAGCCGGGCAGGTCCACCAACCGCAGGCGCTCGTCCAGCACGAAGAAGTTCACTTCCCGGGTGCGGCCTGGCGCATTGGAGGCCCGCGCCAGATGCTTGTGACCCACCAGGGCGTTGATCAGGGACGACTTGCCCACATTGGAGCGGCCGGCGAAGGCCACTTCCGGCAGGTCCGGCGCCGGCAGGCCGTCCATGGCCACGGCCCCCATCATGAACTCCGCCTTGCGGGCGAAGAGGATGCGGGCCGCCTCCAGGGCGTCTTCGTCGAACAGCGCGTCGGGTTCGGTCACTCGGGGACCTTCTTGGTCTTGAACCGGGCGATCAGGCTGTCGATGGGGTTATCGACCTGGAACTTCCGCATGATGATGTACTGCTGGCCGATGGTCAGGACGTTGTTCCAGGTCCAGTAGATCAGCAGGCCCGCGGCGAAGGGCGCCATGATGAAGGTGAACATGATCGGCATCAGCTGGAAGATGCGCTGCTGGATCGGGTCCGTGGCCGGCGGGTTCATCGCCGTGGTCAGCCACATGGTGAAGCCGTAGAGCAGGGGCAGCACGCCCAGGTGCAGCGGCCCGTTCAGGAAGCCGCCGATCAGCGGCGCGGCGCCCGGATCCCAGGGGATGACGCCGAACAGGTTGAAGATGGTCGTCGGATCCCGCGACGACAGATCCTGGATCCAGCCATAGAAGGGCGCATGCCGCATCTCGATGGTGACGGTCAGCACCTTGTAGAGGGCGTAGAAGACCGGGATCTGCAGCAGCATGGGCAGACAGCCGGTGAGCGGATTGATCTTCTCGGTCTTGTAGAGACCCAGGAGCTCCTGCTGCTGTTTGGCGGGATCGTCCTTGTACTTTTTGCGCAGCTCCTCGATCTGGGGCTGCACCTTTTTCATCTTGGTCAGCGACTCGTAGCTCTTGTTGGCCAAGGGGAAGAAGACCAGCTTCACCACCACGGTGAGCGCCAGGATCGCCAGGCCGACATTGCCGATGTGCTGGTAGATGAAGTGCAGGAAGCTGAACAGCGGGCGGGTCAGGAACCAGAAATTGCCCCAGTCCACCGCGGCGTCCAGGCGGGGGATGTCCAGATTGGTCTCATAGGCCTTAAGGACGGGCACGGTCTTGGCGCCGGCGAAGAAGCGCGTGGTCTCGGTGATCTGGCGGCCAGCAGGAATGGTCCGCGGCTGGCCCACATAGTTGGCCTCGAAGATCTCCACCGGTCCGGCCCGGGTGACGCGGAACTCGCCCTTGAGCTGCTCGTCCTGCTGGGGGATCAGGGCCGCCAGCCAGTACTTGTCGGTGATGCCGAGCCAGCCGCCTGTGGAGTTGACCTCGGGCCCGCCCTCCTTGGCCCACTTGTTGTACTTCACCAGGCGCAGCTCTTCGCCCAGCCAGCCGACCGCGCCCTCATGGACGATCTGGTTCTTGCCGAGGTCGGAGGGCACGCCCTGCCGCTGCACCGACCCGTAGGGCGCCAGGGTCACGGCGCCGGCGCCGGTATTGGCCACCGTGTCGGTGATGGTGAACATGTAGCGGTCGTCCACCGCGATCTGGCGGGTGAAGGTCAGGCCCTGGCCGTTGGCGTAGCGCAGGGTCACCGGCGTCTCCGGCGTGAGCGTCGCGCCCTCCACCAGGGTCCAGCGGGTGTCAGGGGTCGGCAGGCCGGTGAGATTGGCGCCAGTCCAGCCGAACTCGGCGAACCAGGCGAACTCCGCGCCTTCGGGACGCAGCAGCTCCACCGGGTCGGCGCCGGGGTCGACGCTGACCTTGTAGTTGTTCAGGAACAGATCATCGATCCGCGCGCCGCGCAGGGCGATTGAGCCGGTCAGGGACGGGGTCGCCACCGGCGTCCGGGCCGTGCGGGCCACCACGGTGGCCCGGTCGGCCAGCTGGGCCGGACTGGAGGGCAAGGCCGGGTCGCGGCCCACCGGATTGGTGCCGGGCGCCACGGGCGCATCGGCCGCGGCCTGGGCGGCGGCGGCCTGTTGTCGCCGGGCCGCCGGTTCGATCACCAGGAACTGGTAGACCACCAGGACGATGATCGCGCTGACCACGAAGAGGATCGTGTTGCGGGTGTTGTCATTTTGCATGGAGTCAGCGCGCTCAGGGCGAAGGAGGGGTTGCGGTCGCAGACGGACGCGCCTGCCGGTCGCTTTCGGCCGCGAGGCTTATCAGCGCGCTTTTCACATCGTCAAGCAAACGCGGCCAGGCTCGCACCGGCGCGCCGCTGCGGGCGATGATCACATAGTCGAATCCGGGCTGCGCCAGGGCGGGCAAAAGCTCGTGCGCGGCGGCCCGCATGCGTCGCTTGGCGCGGTTGCGGACGACGGCGCCGCCGACCTTGCGGGTGGCGGTGAATCCCACCCGGACCAGCGGGGCGTGGTCCTCGCGATCCCGGGCCTGGACGACCACGGCGCCGCGGGCGCACGAAAACGCCCGCGCAGCTGCCAGAAAGTCTGGTCGCTTACGCAGGCGCTCGATCTTGATAAGGGCGTCGGTCACGCCGACACCTCAATTCTACCGCTTAAGCTAACGCCCTTAGGCGCTCAGACGCTTGCGGCCCTTGGCGCGGCGGCGCTGAATGACCTTTTGGCCATTCTTGGTGGCCATGCGCGCGCGGTAGCCGTGACGGCGCTTACGCACGAGTCGCGACGGCTGATATGTCCGCTTCACGTTGTTGGCTCCAGCTCAGAAAAACGAGGCGCGGAGATACGCCAACCACCGGGCCCCGTCAACCGCTCCCCTGCCGAAAAGGGCGATCGGCCTCAATTGGCCAGGGTCAGGATGATCGGTCCGTTACGGGTGGCGACCAGGGTGTGCTCGTACTGCACCGCCGGTCCGCCGCCCGTGGGGCGCAAGGTCCAGCCGTCGTCCAGCTCGTCCACCCAGTCCTCGCCCAGCGCGAGGAAGGGTTCGATGGTGAAGACCAGCCCCTCGGTGATCTGGCGGCGGTCACGGGGCTCATACCACGTGGGAATGCTCTCCGGCTCCTCATGCAGGGACCGGCCGACCCCATGGCTGGCGAGGTTGCGGATCAGGCTGTAGCCGTTCTTCTGGGCGAAGCCCTCAATGGAGCGGCCGATGGCGTTCAGGGGCGCGCCAGGGCGCACCGCCCGGATGCCGCTCCACATGGCCCGGCGGCCGTCCCGGCACAGGCGCTCGACCCTGCGGGTGACCGGCGGCACGGCGAAGCTGGCGCCGGTGTCGCCATAGTAGCCGTCCAGCTCGGCGGAGACGTCGATGTTCACCAGGTCGCCGGCGCAGATCTTCTGGTCGCCCGGAATGCCGTGGGCCACGTCCGGCCCCACCGAGATGCAGGTGGCGCCGGGGAAGCCATAGGCAAGCTCCGGCGCCGACCGTGCGCCTTCCGCCTCCAGCAGGCCTCGGCCGATATCGTCCAGCTCCCGGGTGGTCATGCCGGGCTCTAGCGCCTTGCCCATGGCCTCCAGGGTCTGGGCGACCAGTCGACCGATGGTCCGGAGCTTCTCCAGGTCTTCCTGGCTGCTGATGGTCATGGGGGACGCCCTTGGGACGGAGTTCAGAGATCGGGACGGATGACGGCCTTGCCGACCACCTGGCGCAGGGCCAGGCTGTCGAAGGCGGCGCGCCAGTCGGCCAGGGGAAACTCGGCATGGACCCGGGGGGTGACATCGCCGGCCTCTGCCAGGTCCCAGATGGCGGCCTGGTTCTCGCGGCCCCTGTCGGGGAACTGGCGGCCGTACTCGCCGGCCCGTACGCCCATCAGGGAGAAGCCCTTGATCAGGGCCAGATTGACCGGCAGCACTGGCAGCCGGCCCGAGGTGAAGCCGATGGACAGGAGCCGGCCGTCAAAGGCGATGCAGCGCACACTTTCGTCGAACACGTCGCCGCCCACGGGATCATAGATGATGTCCGCGCCCCGGCCGCCGGTGATGGCCTTGACCGCCTCGCGGAAGCCGCCGGCGACGTTCACTGTGGCCTCAGGGCCATAGTCGGCCGCCACGATGGCCAGCTTCTGGTCGGAGGCCGAGGCGGCGATGACCCGCAGTCCCAGGCGCCGGCCAAGATCCACCGCCGCCAGGCCTACGCCGCCGGCCGCTCCATGGACCAGCAGCCATTCGCCGGGTTCGGCCCGGGCCCGGCGCACCAGGGACACATAGGCGGTCAGATAGGCCGTGGCGTAGCCTGCCGCCTGGCTGAAGGTGAGTCGCTCGGGCTTGCGGCGCAGGCCTGCCGCCGGGGTGATGGCGAAGTCCGAAAAGCCGCCGATCCGGGCGCCGCCGACTACGGCCTCCCCGATCTGAAACTCGGTGACGCCGTCGCCCAGGGCGTCGACCTCGCCGGCGATCTCCATGCCGGGGATGAAGGGCAGGGGCGGCTTGTGCTGATACTCGCCGCGGGTCTGCAGCAGGTCGGGGAAGTTGACCGCCGCGGCCCGGACGCGGACCCGCACCTCTCCCGGACCTGGCGAAGGGGTCTCGACCTCCTTCAGCACGCAGCCGCCATAGTCCGCCGCCAGGGCCTCGACCACCAGGGCGCGCATCAGCGGGCGCCGATCATGCGGCGGGCTCGGCCTTGGGCAGGCCCTTGAGGCCCGACAGGATCAGGGCGGTGGAGAAGGCCGTAGCGCCCTCCACGTCCACGGGCCTCCGGCTCACCATCTGTTCGCCCACCTCGCGGGCGATGGCGATGCAGGCGCCGGCCAGATAGTCGGCGTCGGCGGCCGGCGCCGCACCGCGGGCGATCTCGTCGAGAATGGCGGCGCGCACCTCGTTGAACACCGCCTCCATCTCCGGGGTCTGGCCGTGGACGTAGAGGTGCTCCTCGGCTTCGCGCCGGTCGGCCCACTGCTGGTGTTCGGCGGCCAGGAACTGGAAATAGGCCTGCAGGGCTGAGCGCACGAAGCCTTCAAAGTCGGCGTTCTGGCTGCGCAGGGCCTTGAGGATCGGGGCGAAACGCCGGGCGCCGTCATCGGCGAGGGCGGCGAACACCTCCTCCTTGGACTTGAAGTAGTTGTAGAAGGTGCCCGCCGCGAGGCCCGTGCGGCGGATGATGTCGCGCACGGTGCACGGCTCATAGCCGATCTCACCGAACACCTCGCGAGCGGCGTCCAGGATGGCGGTCCGGTTCTGGACCTTGGTCTTGGCCCGCTTTCCGATCGGAAGAATGGCGACCTGGGACATGCGACTCCGTACGCAAAACTGACAGGCGTCATTCTAGGACGTGGTCTGGACGAGCGCCACTGCTCTGCGGGCGGAAGGTGACGGGGCTTCGTATTCGGCCCTGGCCGCCCGGGGGCTGGGCGCCCCCTGACCGCAGCAGATCAGCCCGACGGACCGCCCGCGCCCGGCCCGCAGCCCAGGCGACACTGGCCCCAGGCCTGGGCGCACTCGTCCGACCCGTCGCCGGCCAGGCAGAAATAATAGGTCTGGGCGCAGGACATGCGGCAGGCCTGGGCGTCGGGGGGCGCCGGGCTCGACATCACCACTGAGCCGGCCAGGGGCCTCAGGCCCAGGCTGGCGGGCGCGGCGGCTTCGGCCCCTTCAGGGGCGTCGGCCCCGGTCGTTGCGGCCTGGGGGGCCGCTCCCGCCCCGCGCAGGCCCAGGGCCGCCGCGCCCGGACGCTCCAGGGAGAGCCGTCCGTCGGTTTGCGCGCCTGCAGGGGCGGCGAGCGCCAGGAGGACCAGGAGGAGGGCGGACGCAGATCGCATGTCCCAAGCCTGCGCCCGAGCCGTTAAGGCCCGATTAACCACGTTTTCGGCCCGCGTCTCGGTGTCAGACCGTGCGCTGGGCCCGGTCCTTGGCGTTGGTGGACTGGATCGCCTCACGGGCCGCCTGCCACTCCTCATCGCCCCAGGCCCGCAGCCGGGAGAAGTTGCCGCCGGTAGCCTGCCAGGCGGCCCCGTCGATGGCGATGGTCTGGCCGTTCACATAGGCCGACAGCGGATGCAGCAGATAGACGGCCAGATTGGCCAGCTCGCGCATGTCGCCCACCCGGCCCATGGGGTTGCTGCTCATGTCGCCATAGGCGCCGCCGCTCTCCTCGGCCTGGCCGGGATTGAGCCGGGCGCTCATGCCCTCGGTGGGGAAGGGGCCCGGCGCGATATTGTTGAAGCGTATGCCGTAGGAGCCCCACTCCACCGCCAGCGACTGGCTCATGGCCGCAATGCCGGCCTTCGACATGGCCGAGGGGACGGTGAAGGGGCCGCCATTCCAGATCCAGGTGACCAGGATCGAAACTACTGAGGCCTTGCGCCCCTCGGCGATCCAGCGCTTGCCGCAGCCTTGGGTGACGAAGAAGGCCCCGCGGAAGACGATGTTGGAGATGGCGTCGAAGCCCCGGGGCGACAGGTCCTCGGTGCGGCTGATGAAGTTGCCCGCCGCATTGTTGACCAGGCCGGTCAGCGCCCCGCCGTCGGACCAGATCTGGTCCAGCATGGCCTCGATGGCCTCCGGCACGCGGATGTCGCAGGCCAGACCCACGCACTTGCCGCCGTGGGCGGCCATGAGTTCTTGGGCGGTGGCCTCCACCACCCCGCCGCGGCGTCCGCAGATATAGACCTCGGCCCCCAGCATCAGGCAGGCCTCTGCCATCACCTTGCCGAGGCCCGTGCCCCCGCCGGTGATCAGGATGCGCTCGCCGGCCATCAGGCCGGGGCGGAACATCAGGTCGTTCATCTCAAGCTGAGCCATGGCCGTTCCCTCTGTGTTTTATCGGCTCAGATGCGGCCTGCTGACGCCGCGGCGGTCAAGTCCGGGCGTGGCCCGCGCGCCAAAACGAAAGAAGCGCGCGGGGGGCCGCGCGCTTCAGTTCGTTCAGGACAGGCTGTGAGGGTTTAGAACTCCTCCCAGCCCTCTTCCTCGGCCTGGGGCTTCATCGCCAGGGCCGTGGCCCCTTGCGTGACTGGCCGCTGAGCCGGACGCGGATCGGCCCGGGGCGCAGCGCGGGCGGGCGCGGCGGCGGCGGCCGGCCGCGCGGTGGTCGCGGCGTGCACCGAGGACAGCTTGAAGCGGGCCACCAGGCGGGAGAGTTCGCGCGCCTCGTCGGCCAGCACCCGGCTGGCGGCGGTGGACTCCTCGACCATGGCCGCGTTCTGCTGGGTGACGTGGTCCATCTCGTTGACCGCGGTGTTCACCTGGGCGAGGCCCAGGGCCTCTTCCTTGGCCGAGGCGGCGATCTCGGACACCAGGCCGTTGATCTCGGTGACCTGGGTGACGATCCGCTCCAGGGCCTTGCCGGTCTCGCCGACCAGGCCGACCCCCTGGGCCACCTGTTCGGTCGACGCGCTGATCAGGGACTTGATCTCCTTGGCGGCCTCGGCCGAGCGCTGGGCCAGGGCCCGGACCTCGGAGGCGACCACGGCGAAGCCGCGGCCGGCGTCCCCGGCCCGGGCGGCCTCGACCCCGGCGTTCAGGGCCAGCAGGTTGGTCTGGAAGGCGATCTCGTCGATGACGCCGATGATCTGGCTGATCTGGGCCGAGGACTTTTCGATCTCGCCCATGGCCGAGACGGCCCGACGGACCACCTCGCCGGAGCGTTCGGCGTCGGCCCGGGCCGAGGTCACGGCCTCGCGGCCCTGGTCGGCGCCGCTGGAGGTCTTCTGGACCGTGGCGGTGATCTCGTCGAGCGCCGCGGCGGTCTCTTCCAGGGTGGCGGCCTGATGCTCGGTGCGGCGGGACAGGTCGTCGGCGCCGCTGGAGATTTCGGTGGCGCCGGAGGTGATCGACAGGGTGGTCGAGGAGATGGCCCCCATGACCTCTTCCAGCTTGGCGACCGCGGCGTTGAAGTCGTCGCGGAGCTTCTGGTACTCGCCCGGGAAGCTCTGTTCGAGCCGGTAGGTCAGGTCGCCATCGGCCAGGCGGGACATGGCCAGGGCCAGGGCGCTGACCACTTGGGACTGTTCCTCGGCGACGGCGGCGGCGGCGTCTGCGCTCTGGCGGCGGGTTTCCTCGGCGCTCTGACGGGTGGCCTCCTGCTCTTCGCGCAGGCGCTCCATCTGGATCTGGTTGTCGCGGAAGACCGTCAGCGAGCGCACGATGGCGCCCAACTCGTCCTTGCGGGCCAGTTCGTCGAGCTTGACCTCATTGTCGCCGCGCGACAGGCGCTCGGTGGCGCCGGCGATGCGCTGGACCGCGCCGCGCATGGTCAGGACCGACATCAGGGCCAGGGCGCCGGCGGCCAGCAGGGTGACCAGCACGGCGGCGATGGTGATGTTCTGGGACATCGAGGCGCGGGCCTCGCTCGCCGCCGCCCGCTGATCGGTGGCGGCCTGGGTGGCCTGGACGATGCCCGCCAGATTGGTGGTCATCTCCCGGTACTGCTCCTCGAAGGGCGACGCGAAGCTGGCGGCGGTGGTGAAGTCGACCCCGATCATCGCCATGATCACGTCCAGGGCGTCCCGGGTTTCCTTCAGATCGGCGATCAGGGTGTCGAAGGCCGCGTGCTGAGCGACTGGCGCTGCGGCCTTGGCCGCCTCGGCCTCGGCGGCGATGGCGTCCACCTCGACCAGCATGGCCTGGCCGCGCCCCTCGATGGCTTCGACCTCGATGCCGGCCGCCTGCTGGGTGAGCAGATAGTAGAGCTCGCCGTGGACGTTGTTGATGCGCTCGGAGATCCGCTGGATCTGCAAGCTGTTGGGCATGTCCGTATGGACGACCTGACGCAGAGTGTCGGTCTGAGCCCGCTGCATGACGATCGTTCCGGCGGCGAGCGCCGCCAGCATGATCAGGGCGAAGGCCGGCGCGAAACCGATCTTCACGATCAAAGGTAAGTCTACGAGCCGAAACCGCATCTGACGCCCAATCCCCCGTGGCCTACTCAACGCCCATCTGGCTGCAGCATGATGAATCGTAGGTGCTAACAGTTCCTAACCGTGGGTTGAGGAATGTGACGGCCTGTCGCCCGGCGCGGGAGACTATAAAGAGTTGGCAAGAGGAAACCCGCCGCTGGCAGGTAGAGGAATATGGTTTATTTGCGTTTACCTATATTTTCTTGCGCGAATTAGACAATTTTAACCTGAATCCCCGATGGTGTGCACACTTCCGGTCTAGAAGGAGTGGGTAGGTGAAAAACATCATCGCAGTGGGTGGGGGCGTCCTCATCAGCCTCGTTCTGGCTTCCGCATCCGCGGCGGCCTCTTTTGAAGAAAGCATGGCGCGCTGCATTTCCAAGCACGCCAATACGCGTGACGCGGCGACCGTCATGCTGGAATGCAGCGCGGACGGCGGCAAGCTGTCGGGCTGCGTGGTCCTGCAGGACAGCGCCGCTGGCAAGGGCTTCGACAAGGCTGCGCTCTGCGTCGCCGACGCCCTGCCGATGGGTTCCAAGACGGGCCAGGTTAAGGTCCCGATGCGGTTTCCCGGCAGCTAAGCTCGAGAATTCGTATTCTTGACGATCCGACGCCCCCGCAGCCTGCTGCGGGGGCGTCTTTCGTTGTGCTGACCGCCGTTTAGCGGGCGTCTGCGCCCTTCAGCCGCGCCATCAGAGCCTGGGCGGCCGCCGGCGCCCGGACCTTTCCCTCGCTGATGAAGAAGGCGAACACCTCGCGCCCGTCCCCGCGGTCCGCGACGGGGGCGACATGGGGCAGGTCCGCCGGCGCGCCGCCCTTCGCATAGGTCTCAAGCCTGCGCGCCCAGCGATCCAGGGCTTCGTCAGCGTAGCCGGTCTCGATCTCGTCGGCCCCGGTCATCAGCCGAGCATAGACGAAGTCGGCGGTCGGATCGGCGATCATCGGAAACTCGGCGTGCTCGGTCAGGCAGACCGCCACATTGCGCGCCCGGCACATGTCGAGGAAGGCCGCCTCTGCGAAGCTCTCATGGCGAACTTCCACGGCGTGGCGCAGGGGGCGGCCCTCCAGGCTCTCGGGCAACAGATTAAGGAAACCCTCGAAGTCCTGGGGGTCGAACCGCTTGGTGGCCATGAACTGCCACAGGATGGGTCCCAGGCGGTCGCCCAGCTCCACGAGGCCCTGATTGAGGAACTTGCCGATCGACTCCCCGGCGTCCGACAACACCTTACGGTTGGTGCAGAAGCGCGAGGCCTTAACCGTGAAGACGAAGCCCTCCGGCGTCGCCGCGGCCCATTTGGCGAAACTCTCGGGCTTCTGGCTGGAATAGTAGGTGGAGTTGATCTCGATGACCGGCAGGCGCGCGCTGGCATAGGCCAGCTCGTCGGCCTGGCGCAGACCCTTGGGGTAGAAGACGCCCCGCCAGGGTTCGAAGGTCCAGCCGCCGATCCCGGCGCGCACCTGACCGCTCATCGATCTGTTCTCCTACCGCCGCGCAGACGCCGTGGCGTCCCGGGCGGCCTTGAACTCCGAGCCCGCCTTCCACTCCGGCCAGGCGCCGGAATTGGCCAGGGTGAGGCCCAGGCGGTAGAGCAGCTCAGCGTCCTGGGCCATGCCCTCGAGGTTCCAGTCGGGTCCATATTCATCGGCCGGCTGGTGGTACTTGTCGGCGGTATAGGCCTTGGACCAGGCCTCGCCCGCCTCCAGCCCGCCATCGACCAGGTCCTGGCCCGAGCGGAAGGAGACGGCCGGAACCCCGACGCGGACGAAGGGGAAGTGGTCGGAGCGGAAGAAGCTGCCGGCTTCCGGACGGGGGTCGGGCTTGAAGGCCCGTCCCTGCGTCTGGCCCTGGGCGATCAGCATGTCCTGCAGGTCGGACGCCGCGTCGCCGGCCGCCGAGAAGTCCCGCGCCGGGCCGGCCGGCGAGGGCGCGTCGAGGTTCAGCACCGCGACGGTGGTCTCCAGGGGATAGAGCGGGTTGGCGGCGTAGTATTCCGAGCCGAGCAGACCCTTCTCCTCGGCCGTCACCAGCAGAAAATTGACGCTGCGGTCCGGTGCGGGGCCCTTGGCGAAGGCCTCGGCGATCTCGATCACCGCCGCGATGCCGGCCGCATTGTCCACCGCGCCGTTATAGATGGTGTCCCCTGAGGCGTCAGGGGCGCCGATCCCCAGATGATCCCAGTGCGAGGTGTAGATGATCCGCTCCTGCGGCCGCGCCGCGCCGGTCGCCTCGGCGACCACATTCTGGCTGACGATCTGGCGGACATCCACGTCGAAGGCGCTGGAGAAACTGACGCCCTCCAGGACCCGGGGCTGGAAGTCCCGGCTCTGGGCCTGGGTTTTCAGGGTCTCGAAATCGAGCCCGGCGCGGGCCAGCAGGTCGGCGGCGACGTCGCGCTGCACCCAGCCCTCCAGGGGGACGTGGGCCTTGGCCGGCTCGGCCCGGATGATGTCGAAGATCTCGTTGGTGTTGGAGTTCTTCACCGTGGCCCAGCCATAGGAGGCCGGCGCGCTCTCGTGGATCACCAGCAGGCCCAGGGCGCCCTGGCGGGCGGCCTCTTCGTACTTGTAGGTCCAGCGGCCGTAATAGGTCATGGCCTTGCCGCCGAAGTCGCCCTCGCCGGTCTCGAAGTCGGGGTCATTGACCAGGACCATGACGATCTTGCCCGACAGGTCCATGCCCTTGAAATCGTCCCAGTTCCGCTCCGGCGCCACGACGCCGTAGCCGCCGAACACGATGGGCGCGTCCTTGATCTCCACCCGGTCGGCGCCGTTGGCCGCGGCGCGGATGGCGATCTCTTCGCCCTGGCGCAAGGTCAGGGTCTCATCGCCGGTCTTCACCGCCGCGCTGACGGGTCCGCGGATCTCGAACCGAGCCAGGGGAACATCCTGGGTCCAGGCCCGGGCGCCGTCCCTCAGATCGCCGGCGGGCTTGAGGCCGGCGGCCTGGAGCTGCTCGACCATGTAGGCGATGGTCTTGGCCTCGGCCGGGGTGGCCGGCGCGCGGCCTTCGAAGGCGTCGGATCCCAGCACCTCGATGTGTCGGCCAATGTCGGCGCCGGAGATGGCCGTGGCGTCCTGGGCGAAGCTCGGGCCCGCCGTCAGGGCGACGAAGGCGGCGGCGGCGAAGAGGAAAGTCTTCATAATCACTCTGCGACATGATTGGGGTTGCTGTGACCCTATCCCCGGCCCATATGTCGCGCCACCGTTCGGAGGGTCGATGAAGGCCGGGGCGATTGTATCGACCCTGCAATCACCCCGTCGCAGACCTGTGGTCTGGGAACCTTCGCCGCCGTGGGGCTCCAGTGACCTGTAGCTGGGCTATGATGCCTTCTGATTCGCGGCCGAGGCCCACTAGGACTGCCATGCGTCTGCCGACTTCCCTCGCCCTTCTCACGGTCCTGTCGCTAAGCGCCTGCGCGACGCCGCGCGAGGCCCGCATCGATCTGCCCCAGGCCTATCCGGTGTCCGGCGCGGCCGAGACCCAGGTCCTCGACCAGTGGTGGCTGGCCTTCGACGATCCGGAGCTCACCGCCCTGGTGGATGAGGCCCTGGCCCGCAGCCCGGACGCCCAGAGCGCGGCGGCGCGTCTTCGCGAAGCCCGCCTGACGGCGACCAGCGCGCTGACCGCCTTCCTGCCCCAGGGCCAGCTGACCGGCTCGGGCCGGCGGACCGAGACCGAGCAGGTCGACGGCCAGGAGATCACCATTCCCGGCTTCTCCACCTCGGGAACCAGCGAGTCCTATCAGGCCAATTTCAATGTGAGCTG
Source organism: Caulobacteraceae bacterium UBA3198 (assembly GCA_002363865.1). GTDB lineage: Bacteria > Pseudomonadota > Alphaproteobacteria > Caulobacterales > Caulobacteraceae > Phenylobacterium. The sequence goes on along the minus strand of DEWY01000008.1, from coordinate 51,503 downwards.
GGAGCTGGACCTGTTCGGTCGCTTCTTTGCGGTCCGGCGTGCGGCCCAGGGCGACTCGGCTGCGGCGCGCTTCGCCTATGAGGGCGCCCGGGCCAGCCTGGCGGCCAATGTGGCCGACGCCTATTTCCAGGCCCGAGGCCTTTCCATTCAACTGGCCGACGCCCGCCAGAGCGCCCGGATTCAGCGCTCGCTCTATGACCTTGTGGAGCGCCGGGTCCAGGCGGGCCTGACCGCGCGGCTGGAGTCTGACCGGGTCGCCGGCGAGCTCGCCCAAGCCGACAGCCAGGTGGAGAGCCTGGAGGCCGAGCTGCAGGCCCAGCAGCGCACCCTACTGGTTCTGGTCGGCCGGGGCACAGCGCCCCTGGATGGGGTCTCCACCCCGCCGCTGACCGCCCTGCCGCCGCCGGTTCCCGCTGCGGTCCCCGGGGACCTGCTGGCCCGGCGACCGGACGTGCGCGAGGCCGAGGCCAGGGTCCGCTCGGCCGCCGGCCGTCTGACCTACGCCCAGCTGGCCTTCTTCCCGACCTTCACCCTGACCCCGGGCCTCGGCATCTCACGCAGCGAACAGCCCGGCTACTCGGCCACCACCCAGAACTGGAGCATCGGCGCAGGCGTCTCGCAGCCGGTGCTGAACATTCCGCGGCTCCTGCTGGACCTCAAGGCGCAGGACGCCCGCACCGAACAGGCCGTCATCGCCTATGAGAAGGTGGTCCAGACCGCCTATGCCGAGGCCGAGAGCGCGCTCACCCGCCTGGCCGCCGATCGCCGCCGGGTCGACCTGCTGGCGGACGGCGAGGCCCGGGCCGAGCGGGCCTATAACTCCGCCCGGCTGGGCTATGACGCCGGACTGACCGATCTCAACACGGCGCTGAGCGCCGAGCAGGTCTGGCGCGCCACCCGCGCGCAACTGACCAGCGCCCAGGTGCAATCGCAGCGCCGGGCGGTTCAGGCCTTCAAGGCCCTCGGCGGCGGCTGGCCGTCGCAGGACCTTCCTCTCAACACCCAAGCCCGCTGAGGCGGACGGCATGATGCAGATCAAGACTTCTCCGGCGACCCGCCGCAAAGCCCCGGCCGCCCTGATCGTGATGATCGCCGGCGCTCTGGCCCTGGCCGCCTGCAGCGAAGACGCGCCCCGTGAGACCGCCGAGCAGCAGGCCCGCGCCGTGACGGTGGTTCCGGTGGCCGCCCGTTCGATCACAGGCTCCGTCGCCGCCTCGGGGCCGCTGGTCCCGCGGGAGGAGGCCGCTGTCAGCGCCGAGATCGCCGGCTTCCGGGTGGCCCGGGTGCTGGTGGAGCCGGGCGCCTATGTGCGCAAGGGCCAGACCCTCGCGGTTCTCGACGGGGCGCTTCTCCAGTCGCAGCTGCAGCAACAGGAGGCGGCGCTCGCCCAGGCGGAGGTCCAGGCCGAGCAGGCTGAAAGCCAGGCCGCCCGGGTGGAGGGCCTGGTCGACCAAGGCGTCCTGTCCAACGAACAGATCGAACAGCGCCAGTTCCAGGCGCGCACCGCCCGCGCCCAGGTCCGCGCCCAGGCCGCCGGCCTCGCCGATCTGCGGGCCCGACAAGCGCGTCTGTCGGTCAGCGCGCCGGTCTCAGGCCTGGTGCTCTCGCGCAATGTCCGGCCCGGCGACCAGTCGGGCGCGGGGACCCAGCCCTGGTTCGTCATCGCCCGCGACGGGCAGATCGAGCTTCGGGCGGATGTCTCGGAGGCCGATCTCGCGCGCATCCGCCAAGGGCAGTCGGTGCAGGTGACCCTGCAGAATGGCGAGACGGTGTTGGGCAAGGTGCGCCTGGTCAGCCCGCAGGTGAACGCTCAGACCCAGCTGGGAACCGTCTGGATCAGCCTGCCCAGCCGGCCCTCCATCCGCGCCGGCGGCTTCGCCAGCGCCGATTTCCAGGGCGGCGGGGACGCCTCCCTGACCGTGCCGGAAACCGCCGTGCGCTACGACGGCGACGGCGCCAGCGTCATGGTGGTGGGCGACGACAACCGGGTGAAACGGGTCGCGGTATCCACCGGGGCCCGTGGCGGCGGCCTCGTGGAGCTGGTCCGGGGCCCGCCGGCCGGCTCCCTGGTGGTCGAGAGCGCCGGCTCCTTCCTGCTTGAGAACGATCTCGTCCGGCCCGTCCGCAAGACCGCTGAGGGCGCGGCGGCCGCGCCGGCGCCCAAGACCGAGCCCGCAAAATGAGCGCTGACCGTCCCTTAGGCCTTTCCACCTGGGCCATCCGCAACCCGGTCCCGGTGGCGGTGCTGTTCATCGCCCTGACCCTGGCCGGGTTGATTTCCTATGGAAATCTGCCGGTCAAGCTGTTCCCCAATGTCCAGTTTCCGGCGGTGTCGGTCACCGTCACCCAGAGCGGCGCCGCGCCGGGCGAGATGGAGACCCAGATCACCCGCCCGGTGGAGGACGCCCTGGCGGGCATCCCCAACGTCAAGAACATCTATTCCACCGTCACCCAGGGGGTCTCGGTCACCAGCGTCGAGTTCGAGCTGGGGGAGGACCTGCAGAAGGCTACGGACGATGTCCGGTCTCGCATCGACCAGACCAGAGCCATCCTGCCCCGTGAGATCGACGAGCCCACTGTCCAGCGGATCGAGCTCGATTCCCAGCCGATCATGACCTATGCGGTCGCCGCCCCGAACATGTCGGACGTCGAGCTGTCCTGGTTCGTGGACGACACCCTGGGCCGGGCCTTGCAGGCCCGCGAGGGCGTGGCCCAGGTCGCCCGGGTGGGCGGGGTGACCCGCGAGATCAATGTGGTCCTCGAGCCCGACCGGCTGGCCGCCCGCGGCCTGACCGCGGTGCAGGTCAATAACGCCCTGCGCAGCTTCGACCTGGATGCGCCCGGCGGCCGGGTGGCCATCGGCGGCCAGGAGCAGAACCTGCGGGTGCTGGGCGCGGTGGACAGCGTCGAGGCCCTGCGCGAACTGACCATCCCCACGGGCCAGGGGGGCTATGTCCGCCTGTCGGATATCGCCGATGTGGGCGACGGCGCGTCGGAGCCCCGCGGCTTCGCCCGCCTGAACGGCCAGCCGGTGGTCGGCTTCATGGTCATGAAGACCCGCGATTCCAGCGACGTGACCGTCGAGGACGGGGTCCTGGAGGCCCTGGCCGAGCTGGAGACGCAGCACGAGGGCGTCGCCTTCACCAAGATCTTCTCGTCGGTGGACGAGACCCGCGCCAGCTTCCACGCCACCCAGAACGTGCTGCTGGAAGGCATGGGGCTCGCCGCCCTGGTGGTGTTCGTCTTCCTGCGCAACTGGCGCTCTACCGCGATCGCCGCGGTGGCCATGCCGCTCTCGCTGATCCCCACCTTCTTCGTGATGGACCTGCTGGGCTTCTCGCTCAACATCGTCACCCTGCTGGGCCTCACCCTGGTGATCGGCATCCTGGTGGATGACGCCATCGTCGAGGTGGAGAATATCGAGAAACGGATCATCGCCGGGATGCGGCCCTTCCAGGCCGCCCTCGAAGGCGCCGACGCCATCGGCCTGGCCGTGGTGGCGACGACAGCTTCCATCGTGGTGGTGTTCACGCCGGTGTCCTTCATGGGCGGCATGGCCGGCCAGTTCTTCCGGGAGTTCGGCATCACCGTCTCGGTGGCGGTGATCTTCTCCCTGTTGGTGGCCCGCCTGTTGACGCCGCTGATGGCGGCCTATCTGCTCAAGCCGACCTCCGATCCCCATCCGCGCAAGCCGTTCAAGGGCCTCTATCGCGACACCCTGGAATGGGCGCTGGATCACCGCATCGTGGCCAGCATCGCCGGGGGCGTCATGTTCATCGCCTCTCTGGCGCTGATCCCGCTCCTGCCCCAGGGCTTCCAGCCGGCTGGAGACCCTGACTATCTCTATGTGAACGTGCAGGGCCCGCCAGGGGCGACGGCCGAGCATATGGAAGAGGTGGTTCAGGACATAACCGCCACCTTCGCCGAGCGGCCGGAGGTGACCAACGTCTTCGCCCAGATCGGCTCCACCGTGGTGGCGCAAGGGCCCGGGGGCGGCGGCGGGGGCGGCAGCGATCTGCGCAGCGGCACTGTCACCGTCCTGCTGAACGAAGACCGCGACCTGAGCGGAGCCGAGATCCGGCGTGAAATGCGCGAAGCCCTGCGTGAAATCCCCGATGCGCGGGCGACCTTCCTCGACGGCCAGGGACAGGCCGGGCTTCAGATCGTTCTGACCAGCGAGAATTCCGAGACCCTGCGGGACGCCGCCCTGGAACTTGAGCGGCAGATGCGCGAGGTGCCCGAGATCGCCGAGCCGCGGCCGTCCGTGCCGCCCACGGGGCCTGAGCTGATCATCCGGCCGCGCCCGGCCGAGGCCGCCCGCCTGGGCGTCAGCGCCGAACAGATCGCCACGGTGGCCAGGGTCGCCACCGTCGGCGACATCGACGCCAATGTGGCCAAGATGACCATCAACGAACGCCGCCTTCCCATCCGCCTTCGCCTGCCGGCGGAAGCCCGGACCGATCTGGAGTCCATCCGCGCCCTGCGAATCCCCACCGCCACCGGTGAGGTCACCACCCTGGGGGCCGTCGCCGATGTCGAGTTCCAGGCGGGCCCCGCCCGGATCGATCGCCTGAACCGCAGGCGTCAGCTCACCGTTCAGGCCGAGCTGAACGGGGTGGAGCTGGGCGACGCCAACCAGAAGGTCCAGGCCCTGCCGATCATGCAGAACCTGCCCGCGGGCGTGGCGCCGGCCGAGACCGGCGAGCTTGAGGCCATGCAGGAGCTGTTTGGGGCCATGGGCCTGGCCATCTTCGCCGGGGTCTCAATGATCTTCGCCGTGCTGGTCTTGCTGTTCCGCAGCTTCTTCAAGCCGGCGATCATCCTCTCGGCCCTGCCGCTGGCGGTGGGCGGCGCCTTCCTTGGCCTGCTGGCCTTCCAACTCTCCCTGTCGATCCCTTCGATGATCGGCTTCCTGATGCTGCTAGGTCTGGCGGCGAAGAACTCCATTCTGCTGGTGGAGTACGCCATCGAGCGTGAGCGCGAGGGCATGCCCCAGCGCGAGGCCCTGATCGACGCCTGTCGCGAGCGAGCCCGGCCCATCGTGATGACCACGGTGGCCATGGCGGCCGGCATGCTGCCCACGGCCTTGGCCCTGGAGAAGGGGGCCGAGTTCCGCCAGCCCATGGCCGTGGCCGTCATCGGCGGCCTGATCACCTCGACCATCCTGTCCCTGGTGCTGGTGCCGGTGGTCTATGAGTTCGTCGACGATTTCGAGCGCTGGCTGAAGCCCCGCCTGGGCCGGCTGATCACCCCGCGTGAAGCCCCTGGACCGGCTGTCCCGGAGGACCGGCTCTAGAGCTCGCCGCGCAGGACCTGGGCGAACTGCTCGGGGTCGACATTGCCGCCGGACAGGACGAGGCCCACGGTCCCCTTGCCGGCGACATTGATCTTGCCGGCCAGCAGGGCGGCCAGGGCGGCCACGCCGCCGGGCTCCACCACCAGCTTCAGGGTGGCGAAGGCGTAGCGCATGGCTTCGGTGATCTCGCGATCGCTGACTACGGCCACGTTGGCCACCGTCTTTTGCATGATCGGGAAGGTCAGCTCGCCCGGGAAGGGCGACTCCAGCGAGTCGCAGAGGGACCGGCCAGTGGGCTTGAACACTTGGCGCTCGCCCGCCTGCAGCGACTTCAGCGTGTCGTCAAAGCCTTCCGGCTCCACCCCGACCATGGCGGTGTCCGGGCTTAAGCCCTTGATCGCCGTCGCCAGGCCGGCCAGCAGGCCGCCGCCGCTGATCGGGGCGGCCACCAGGTCGAGCGTCGCGCCGGCGGCCTTCGCCTGGGCGACCATTTCCAGGCCCACCGTGCCTTGGCCCGCAATGATGTGGGGGTCGTCGAAGGCTGGTACGACGACGGAGCCCCGCTGGGCGGCGATCTCTGCGGCGATGGCCTCGCGGCTGTCGATCAGCCGGTCGTAGAACCGCACCTCGGCGCCGTAGCCCTGGGTGGCGACGACCTTCACCTTCGGCGCGTCGCTGGGCATGACGATCAGGGCTGGAATCCCCAGCAGCCGGGCGTCCAGGGCGACCCCTTGGGCATGGTTGCCGGAGGAGAAGGCCACCACGCCGCGGGCCCGCTCCTCGGCGCTCAGCTGCACCAGCCGGTTATAGGCCCCGCGGAACTTGAAGGCGCCCACCCGCTGCAGGGTCTCGGCCTTGAGCAGGACCCGGACGCCGGCCCGATCATTCAGGGCGGGGCTCTCGATCAGAGGCGTCATGACCGCGTGACCGGAGATCCGGTCTGCGGCGGCCTGAATGTCAGCCAGCGTCACGGTCATTTGGCGAACACCATGGCGTCGTCGGCGAAGGCCTTGAACTCGAGCGCATTGCCGGAAGGGTCGAGGAAGAACAGGGTCGCCTGCTCGCCTGGCTGGCCCTTGAAGCGGACCTGCGGGGGGATGATGAACTGTGTGCCGGCCGCCTCCAGCCGGTCGGCCAGGGCCCGCCAGGCCTCCAGGGTCAGGATGAGGCCGAAATGGCGGACCGGCACCTGCTCGCCGTCCACGGCGCTGGTCTGCCGGTGGCCGACCTCGTCGGGCGCCAGATGGGCCACGATCTGGTGGCCATGGAAGTCGAAGTCGATCCAGTCGGGGCTGGACCGGCCCTCAGGGCAGCCCAGCAGATCGCCATAGAAGGCGCGGGCCTCGGCCAGGTCGCGGACGGGAAAGGCGAGGTGGAAGCGGGGGCGGGTCATGGCGTCTGATTAGCTCGCGACCGCCGGCGGCGCGACGGTTTTAAGCCGAGCTGGGCCGTGCTTATGTGTCGCTGACCCATAGCGGTGGGTTGGGGGCGAATCACGATGCGGAAGTTTGCGGCGGCTGGAGCGGCCATGGTCATGGCCGGGGTCGGGGCTGTGGAGGCGAGGGCCGCAGAGCTTCTGGTGGGCGCCTACGCCCACGACGTCACCTTCATTGGCGAGGCGATCGGATCGGGCGCCCCGGGCCGCGAGGAGGGGATCGATCTGCACCTGGGCCTGCGCAGCGAGCCCATCGACTATCTGTTCGGCGGCCCCCAGCTGCACGCCTTCGTCTCGCTCAACAGCGAGGGGACCAGCAATTTCGTCGCCGCAGGCGTCTCCTGGCCCATCGGCCTGACCGAGCGCCTCTATGTCCGGCCTGGACTGGGCCTGGCCTATACGGACGGGGAGGCGGGCCTGCCGCCGGTCAATGCGCCGGGCCTGACCCCGGCCGAGGTCCAGCGGCGCCTCGAGCTCTACAACACCCGGATCGACTTCGGCTCCCAGCTGCTGTTCCAGCCGGAGCTGTCGGTGGGCTACGCCTTCACCGAACAGTTCGCCGCCGAACTGTCCTGGGTTCACATCTCCAACGCCCAGATTTTCCACCAGGGAAAGAACCAGGGCCTTGACGCCGCGGGCGTGCGACTGATTTACAGCTTCTGACCGGCCCCCGCCTTCGCGGCGTCTGAGCGCCGGTTCCACAATCGATCACATCCTCTCGCCGAGCCCTGTCGAAGGGCGGGACGGATCCGCCCGGCAGGCGGAAGGATCGTATCTCAATGGCCAATGTGACGGTGATCGGCGCCCAGTGGGGCGACGAGGGCAAGGGCAAGGTCATCGACTGGCTGGCCAACCGCGCTGATGTGGTGGTCCGCTTCCAGGGCGGCAACAACGCCGGCCACACCATCGTGGTGGGCGACAAGACCTACAAGCTGTCGCTGCTTCCCTCAGGCGTCATCCAGGGCAAGCTGTCGATCATCGGCAATGGCGTGGTGGTCGATCCCTGGTCCCTGCTGGACGAGATCACCCGCGCTCAGGGTCAGGGCCTGGGCATCAGCCCCGACAATTTGATCCTTGCGGAGAACGCCACCCTGGTCCTGCCTCTGCACCGCGACCTGGACGGGGCACGCGAGGCCCGCGCCGGGGCCGGCAAGATCGGCACCACCGGCCGGGGCATCGGCCCGGCCTATGAGGATAAGGTCGGCCGTCGGGCCATCCGCTTCGCTGACCTGGCCGATCCCGAGGCCCTGGAGGTGAAGATCGAGCGCCTGCTGGCCCACCACGGCGCCCTGCGGGCTGGCCTGGGCCTGGCTGAGGCCCGTCCGGAGGAAATTCTCGACCAGTTGAAGCAACTGGCGCCGAAGATCCTGCCCTATGTGAAGCCGGCCTGGCGGGTGTTGGGCGAGGCCATCAAGGAGGGCCAACGGGTCCTCTTCGAGGGCGCCCAGGCGACGCTTCTGGATGTCGATCACGGCACCTATCCCTATGTGACCTCCTCCAACACCGTGGCCGGTCAGGCTGCGGCGGGCGCAGGCGTCGGCCCCACGGCGGGCGGCTATGTGCTCGGTATCGTCAAGGCCTACACCACCCGGGTGGGCGAGGGCCCCTTCCCCACCGAGCTGAGCGATGAGACCGGCCGCCTGCTGGGCGAGCGCGGCCATGAGTTCGGCACCGTGACCGGCCGGCCCCGCCGCTGCGGCTGGTTCGACGCGGTCCTGGTGCGCCAGTCCATCGCCGTCGGCGGCGTCCAGGGCGCGGTGCTGACCAAGCTCGACATCCTTGATGGCTTTGAGACCCTGAAGGTCTGCGTCGGCTATCGCCTGCGCGGCGAAACCATCGACTATCTGCCCGCCGGCCTGCGGGATCAGGCGGCTATCGAGCCCATCTATGAGGAGATGGAAGGCTGGAGCGAGAGCACCCGCGGCGCTCGCTCGTGGAAGGACCTGCCGGCCAATGCGATCAAATATGTGCGGCGGATCGAGGAGCTGATCGGCGCGCCGGCGGTGCTCCTGTCCACCAGCCCGGACCGGGACGACATCATCATGATGCTGGACCCCTTTCAGGGCTGATCTTCGGGTGCGATGTAAGCGCTTCTTTACGGGCTGATGGCAGGGTGGCCTCATTGGGGAGCCCACCTGTGTTCAACGACGACCGCAAGCTGATCGACCGCATGGCGCCCGCATTGCAGCGGGTGCTGATCATTGATCCGTCGCCGGCTGGCGGACGCATGCTGGCGGACCTCATGCGCAGCCTGACCCACTGCCAGGTCTGGCTCGCGCCCTCGGCCGGCAAGGCCATGGAGCTGATCAAGGGCGCCGATCCCCAGATCATCTTCATCGAGCACGCCGAGCGCGGCGGCGTCGACGGCATCGAATTCACCCGCCGCCTGCGTCGCAGCGAGGCGAGCTGCCGCCAGGCGCCGGTGATCATGATCCTGACCCAGCCGACGGCGGCCGCCGTCCTGGGCGCCCGGGACGCCGGCGTGCATGAGTTCCTGCGCAAGCCCTTCACCACCGGCGATCTGCTCAAGCGGCTGGGGGCGGTGACCTTGCGCCCCCGTGATTGGGTCGAGGCGGTGACCTATGTCGGCCCCGACCGCCGACGGTTCAATTCCGGCGACTACAAGGGCGCCCTGAAGCGTCGGTCAGACTCCCGGGGCACGCCGGAGCGCAGCCGCATCATCCAGGCGGTGAAGATCTTGAAGTCCGCCGCCGGGGCCTTGCAGACCGATCCGGCCCAGGCCATGCGCGCCATGAAGGCCCAGGGCGCCGACCTGCAGTCGGTGGCGGTCAAGACCGGCGACATGAAGCTGGCGGGGGCGGCGGCGGACTTCCACCGCTACCTGGCCACCGTGGTCGATGCTCGCCGGCTGGATCCCACCGAGATCGCCTTCCATGTGGCCGCGCTCTCGGCCTTCGCCCCCGCAGAAGAGGGCGGCCGCAAGCGCGTGGCCTGAGCCAGCGCTCTATTTCAGGGCGTTGAGATAGGTCGATAGATCGAAATAGTCGCGCCAGACCTTGATCTGATCCTTCTCCATCTCGAACACGCCGCAGCAGGGCAGGTCGACCGGCCTGTCCCCGACCATGGTGCGGTCGAGCCGTTCGGCCACAACCCGGTCGCCCTCCGCCATCAGGGTCAGGACGTCCCAGTCTGTGGAGGTCCAGTCCCGGATGAAGGCCTCGATGAAGCCGCGGATCGCGACGCGGCCGTGAACCGGGCCGGTGGGCATGTTGTGATAGCAGCCATCTTCACAGAAGAAGCCGGCCAGCTCGTCGGGATCGCGGCGGGACCAGGCGGCGATGAAGCTGGCGATGATCTCGGCATTGGCCTGGGCCATGGACGTCTCCCCATGTTCTCTCGAACCTTGAGGAAGGGTCCACGGCCCGGCCGTTTTGGGCAAGCCCGATCAGGCGTTGACCAGATTCCGGTCTTCGGCGGCGGCCTGCATGGTCTTCTGCAGCTTCTCGAAGGCGCGGACCTCGATCTGGCGGACCCGCTCGCGGCTGACGCCGTACTGGCCGGCCAGTTCCTCAAGCGTCGTCGGATCGTCCTTCAGACGCCGTTCGGTCAGGATGTGACGCTCACGGTCGGACAGTTCGGCCATGGCCTCCTGCAGCAGGCCCATGCGCAGGCCGCGCTCCTCGTTGTCGGCGACCACCGTCTCCTGGCTGGGGGCGGCGTCGTCGGCCAGCCAGTCCTGCCACTCGCTCTCGGAATCTGAGCGCAGGGGCGCGTTCAGCGAGGCGTCCGGGCCCGACAGACGCCGGTTCATGGAGATGACCTCCTCGTCCAGCACGCCGAGCTTGGTGGCGATCTGGCGGACCTGGTCGGGGTGCATGTCCCCTTCCTCGAAGGCGCTGATCTGGCTCTTGGCCTTTCGCAGGTTGAAGAACAGCTTCTTCTGCGCCGCCGTCGTGCCCATCTTCACCAGGGACCAGGACCGCAGAATGTATTCCTGGATCGAGGCGCGGATCCACCACATGGCGTAGGTGGCCAGGCGGAAGCCCCGGTCGGGATCGAACTTCTTGACCGCCTGCATCAGGCCGACATTGCCCTCGGAGATCACCTCGCCGATGGGCAGGCCGTAGCCGCGGTAGCCCATGGCGATCTTGGCCACGAGGCGCAGGTGGCTGGTCACCAGACGGTGCGCGGCCTCCGGATCTTCGTGCTCCTGCCAGCGCTTGGCGAGCATGAATTCCTCGTCCTTGGCCAGCATCGGAAATTTGCGGATATCGCTGAGATACCGGCTCAGGCCGCCTTCCGGCGACATGACGGCAAGCGTTTGCGCGGCCATGACTATCCCCTCTCAATATGTGGACTGCCGGGCCGCCGCGCAGGTGCGCGCAAGGTCCCTCCACCCCTCAACCCTTCAGATAGGTATTGGGTTCTCGGAGCGGAAGGCCGCCGGGGAGGGCGGCTGGAAAGTCCCACTTGTGAACTCAGGTATTTGTACCCCGCGATCTGGGCGCAAGCAAGGCGCACGCCGGGGGCCAGGGCCGCCGAAAAACTCAGAGGGCGTGCAGCAGAGCTTCAAGCCGGGCCATGTCGGCGGGCAGGGGGGCCTCGAACCGCAAGGGTTCGCCGGTGATCGGATGGATGAAGCCCAGCACCTGGGCGTGCAGGGCTTGCCGGGCCAGGCCCGCCTCGGCCATGGCGGCGCGCACGGCCGGCGCCGGGCTGCCGGACCCATAGACGGCGTCGCCCAGGCAGGGGGCGCCCTTTGAGGCCATGTGGACGCGGATCTGGTGGGTGCGCCCGGTCTCCAGCCGGCAGCGCACCCGCGCCGCCGTGGGGCGGTCGGAGGGGCCGAACAGGGCTGTGGTCTCATAGTGGGTGATCGCCTCGCGTCCCCCCGACTTCAGGACGGCCATCTTCTTGCGGTCATGGGCCGAGCGGCCCAGCAGGGACTGCACCGTGCCCTTGCGCGGCTTGGGCGCCCCCCGGGTCAGGGCCACATAGGCCCGGTCGATGTCGTGGCGGAAGAACAGGGCCGAGAGCCCTTGGTGGGCGGCGTCGGTCTTGGCGCAGACCAGGACGCCGGAGGTGTCCTTATCGATCCGGTGGACGATCCCGGGCCGGGCGACCCCGCCGATCCCCGACAGGCTGGCGCCGCAGTGATGCAGCAGCGCGTTGACCAGGGTGCGGTCCGGGGAGCCCGGGGCGGGATGGACCGCCATGCCCGGGGGCTTGTCGATCACGATCAGGTGGCTGTCTTCGAACAGCACCGTCAGGGGAATGTCCTGCGGCTCCGGCTCGGCGGCGATGACCGGAGGCACCAGGATTTCATAGGCGCCGGGCTGGGCCTTGGCGGAACCGTCCCTGAGGACCTCGCCGTTCCGGCTGACGGCGCCCGCGGCCAGCAGGGCCTGGATCCGGGCCCGGGACAGGTTCTCGGCGAGCGCGGCCAGGGTCTTGTCCAGGCGCCCGCCGGCGGCCTCGACGGCGACCTGCAGCATCAGCAGGTCGCCATCCTCATCGACCTCAGGGATCAGAGGCGGCGGGGCGCCGGAGTCAGAGCCCATGCTTGCCGGCGGCGCCTTCTTCCTGGCCGGTGATGGAGCCGTCCTTGAACAGGTACTCCCGCAGCTGGCCGTCGAACTGCTCATCATTGCGGCGGATCCATTCCAGGACCATGGCCGCATGCTCCATTTCCTCCTTGGCGTTGTGCAGGAGGATGGCCTTCAGCTCAGGATCGTCGCAGTCGTCGGCCCGCTGGCGGTACCAGTCCACCGCCTCCAGCTCTTCCATCAGCGAGGAGATCGCGTAGTGGAGCTGGAGGGTCTTGGGGCTAAGCTTTTCCCGGGGGACGTGAAGTGTCTCACTGGCCATAGGCATCATGCTCCTGTCGCAGAAACGCCTTCTATTGCACGCGCACGATCACCGCGCGAGTTGGGGACAGTCAGAATGAAGATCGATCGACGCCGGGCGCTGGCCCTTCTTGGCATCGGCGCCGCAGCGCCGCTGACCGCCCGCGCCCAGAGCGCCTATACCGGCGAAGTGGCCTTCGAGCACGGCGTGGCTTCAGGCGATCCCCTGGCCGACGCCGTCGTGTTGTGGACGCGGATCACGCCGAAGGCCGACAACGCAGGTCTGATCGCCTATGCTTGGCGCTTGAACCCGGTGGATCGCCGCGCCGGCGGCGCCAAGTCAGGCGCAGGCCTGACCGGCCCCGACCGGGACTTCACCGTCAAGGTGGATGTCACAGGGCTGGACCCGGCCCGGGCCTATACCTTCGAATTCGAGGCCAACGGGGTCACCTCGCCCATGGGCCGCACCCGCACCCTGCCGGTGGGCGAGATCCGCGAACTGGTCCTGGCCGTGGCGTCGTGCTCGCTCTACCCCAACGGCTATTTCAACGCCTATCAGGCCATCGCCGACCTGCCGAAGCTGGATGCGGTGATCCATCTGGGCGACTACATCTATGAATATGGCGGCCCGAACTCCTACGGCATGAGCTCGGCGGTGGCGGGCGAGCGGGCCCATGTTCCCGACCACGAGATCGTCAGCCTGGCCGACTATCGCCAGCGCCACGCCCAGTACAAGTCCGACCCCCAGCTGCAGGCCGCCCACGCCCGGGCCCCCTGGATCGTGTCCTGGGACGACCATGAGACGGCCAACAACAGCTGGATGGGCGGCGCCGAGAACCACAGCCCCGAGACCGAGGGCGACTGGAATGTGCGCAAGGCCAATGCGCTCAAGGCCTATTTCGAATGGATGCCGATCCGCGACCCGGCCCCGGGCGGCAGCTTCGAGGCCATGAATCGCAGCTTCCAGTTCGGCGACCTGGCCAGCCTGATCATGCTGGAGACCCGGCTGACGGCCCGGGACGACCAGCTCGACTATGAGCGCGACCTGGATCTGGTGGATGGCCAGCCCGACGTGGCCGGCTTCCGCGCCAAGATCAACGATCCCGCCCGTCGCATGATGAGCGAGGCTCAGGAGGTCTGGCTCGCCAAGGAACTGGCCGACTCCGTCCAGGCCGGCCGCCCCTGGCAGGTGCTGGGCAATCAGGTGGTCATGGCGCGGATGGACGTCCCCAGCCCCCGGGCCACCCTGGGCGAAGCGGCCATCGCCGAGGCCATCGCCACCCAGCCCGAAGACATCGCCAAGCGGATCGACCAGATGGAGCGCCTGGCGGCCATGGGCCTGCCCTATGGCCTGGACATGTGGGACGGCTACGCCGCGGCCCGCGAGCGTCTCTATGACGCCGTCGAGGCGGCCAAGGCCCGGGCCATTGTCGTCTCCGGCGACAGCCACGCCTTCTGGGCCAATGAGCTCTATGACGACGGCGGCGCGTTGCGGGCCGTGGAATTCGGCACGACGGGGATCACCAGCCCCGGGGCCGGCGACTATGTGAAGGGCCTGCCTGTGGGCGAGCTCTACATGAAGGGGACCAAGGAAGTGGTCTTCAGCGACCACGACGCCAAGGGTTTCGTCCTGCTCACCCTGACGCCTGAGGCGGTGAAGGGCGAGCTGATGACCGTCTCCTCCATCGTCTCCAAGGACTATGAGACGGCGGTGCGCAAGGCTTTCACGGTGACCCCGCAGGAGTCGGGCGTCTCGCCGCTGAATCCCGTCGAGGCCTGAGGCTCAGGCGCGAGCGGCCCGGCTCAGTCGGGCCGCTCGACCAGCTTTCCGTCCTCCACCACCCGGTAGAAGCACGAGCGGAAGCCCACGTGGCAGGCGCCGCCGTCGCCCTGGGGCAGGACCTTGATCCAGACGCAGTCCTGATCGCAGTCGATCCGGGTCTCCACCACCTGCTGAACCTGGCCGCTGGTCTCGCCCTTGAGCCACAGGGCCTGGCGGGAGCGGCTGTAATAATGGGCCTGGCCGGTGGACAGCGTCAGGGCCAGGGCCTCGGCGTTCATCCAGGCGAACATCAGCACCTCGCCGGTCTCGGCATGGGTGGCGACAGCCGCGATCAGGCCGTTGGCGTCGAAGCGCGGGGCGATGGCCGCGCCGCGCTCCAGGGCGTGCTTGTCGGAAGCGGTGGGAAATTGGACAGACATAGGCAAACTATAGCCCTCCTTCCGGGGCAGGGGGAGATGTCGCCGCGCAACCTGCGCCGCCAAGGGAGATGATCCGCCATGAGCTTCAGCCGCCGCGCCCTCCTGTCCGCCATCGCCCTGGCCGCGCCCGCGCCGGCCTTCGCCCAATGGCCCTTCGGCCTGGGCCGCCGGGGGCGCCAGCCGCCACGGGAGGGCCGGGCCGACTATGCGGGCCCGCCCCTGCGCCAGCAGTTGGGGGACTGGCAGTTCGAGATCGCCAGGGCGGCGGCCTCCACGCGATTGCAGCCGGTGATCCGCGACGTCTATGAGGTCCGCCTCAACGAGGCGATCGGCAAGATGCCCGGCGTCCGGGCGGTCACCGCGGCGGTGGCCGAGCCCGACGGCAGCGTCTGGACCCAGGCCTGGCGCGCCGACCCCGGACCGCTGCCCACCCGGTTTCACTGGGCCAGCGTAGGCAAGGCCTACACCGCCACGGCCATCATGCAGATGGTCGAGGCTGGTCAGCTGTCCCTGACCGACACCCTGGATCGTTGGGCGCCGGCCATGCCCAACGCCCCGTGGATCACCCTGGAGGATCTGCTGGCTCATACCAGCGGGCTCTACAGTTTTCAGGCCGATGAGACCTTGCGGGCGACCCCCGGCTACAAGACGCCCGAGCAGCTGCTCGCCCTCGCCGCCGGCCACCCGCCGCTGTTTCCGCCCGGCGCCAACTGGGCCTATTCCAACACCAACTATGTCCTGCTCGGCCAGATCATCGAGGCGGTGGACGGCAAACCCTGGCATGAGGCTCTGGCGCAGCGGATCGCCGCGCGTCGCGACCTGGACGACACCATCTTCATCGCCCCTCAGGGCCGCGTCGACGGACTTGCGCCGCCGGCGCCGTCAGAGGCCGCCCCAGGGACCGCCGACGACATCTCCACGCCCTATGCCGCCGGGGCGGTGGCCGCCTCCGCCCTGGACATGGTGCGCTTCTGGCGCGACCTGCTGGCCGACCGACTCACCGGGCCCGAGGCCACCCGCCGGCGCTTCTATCGCCTCTATCCGATGAGCGGCGTGGGACCGGGCCACTACGGACTGGGGGTGATGGTCAGCGACCTTTCGGCCGTTGATCCGTCTGCTGAGGATATCTGGCTCGGCCATTCCGGCGGATTGCCTGGCGCAAAGGCGGTGGTCGCCTATTCCATGCAGACCCGGGCCTTCGTCGCCGTGGCCCTGACCGGTGAGGGTTCGCCCGAAGCCACCGCCAACCTGCTGCTGACGGATCTGCGGCGCTGAGCCTCAAGGACCAGATCAAGGGCCGGGTCGAGGCCTTCGACGCCTGGGCCAGGCCCTGGACGCTGGGTGCGTCCTGGCGGGCCGGCGCCTATGAGTTCCTGCTGTTTGGACTGAAGCAGGCCTGGGCCTGTCTGTTCGCCGGAACCATGCTGGCCCTGCTGGTGGTCACCAGCTTCTGGTGGCCGCAGGACGCGAGCCTCGCCCGCTACGACTTTCTGGTGCTGGCGGCGGTGGGTCTGCAGGTCTTCCTGCTCGCCACCGGCCTGGAGCGGCCCAGAGAGGCCCTGGTCATCGCCATCTTCCATCTGGTCGGCACGGCCATGGAGATCTTCAAGACCGCCCACGGCTCCTGGACCTATCCGGAGGAAAGCCTGCTGCGGATCGGCGGCGTGCCGCTGTTTTCCGGCTTCATGTACGCCTGCGTCGGCTCGTTCATGGCCCGGATCATCCGGTTGATGGAGATCCGGTTCGACTTCTATCCGCCGGTCTGGGCGCCCTGGATCCTGGCGGTGCTGGCCTATGCCAACTTCTTCACCCACCACTATCTGCCGGACATCCGCTGGGGCCTGTTCGCCTTCTCAGCCCTGATCTTCGCCCGCACCTGGGTGGTCTATCGCCCCGACCTGCGGGACCGGCGCATGCCCCTGCTGGCGGCCGCCCTGCTGACGGCCTTCTTTATCTGGATCGCCGAGAACCTGGGGACCTACGCCTCGGCCTGGGTCTATCCCGACCAGGCTGACGGCTGGACGCCGGTCAGCCTGGCCAAGATGGGCTCCTGGTACCTGCTGATCATGCTCAGCTTCGTCCTGGTGACCCTGGTCCACCCGCCGCGGCGGGCGGAACGGGCGATCTAGCGCTTGTTGACGAAATCCAGGAAGCGCTGGCGCAGGCTGTTGTCGGTCTTGAAGACGCCGGTGAACTGGGTGGTGATGGTGCTCACATGGCGGTGGTGGACCCCGCGGGTGGTCATGCACTGGTGCTGGGCGTCGATGAGCACGGCCACGCCGGCCGGGCGCAGGCTGTCGGTGATGGCGTCGGCGATCTGCTGGGTCATGGTCTCCTGGGTCTGGAGACGCTTGGCGTAGATCTCCACTACCCGGGCCAGCTTGGAGATGCCGACGACGCGGTTGGTGGGCATGTAGGCCACATAGGCCTTGCCCAGGAAGGGCGCCATGTGGTGCTCGCAGTGGCTCTCCACCTCGATCTCGCGCAGCATGACGATGTCGTCATAGCCCTGCACGTCTTCGAAGGTCCGCGACAGCTCCTTGGCCGGATCGGCGCCATAGCCCTCGAACCAGTCGGCATAGGCGTCCACCACCCGCTTGGGCGTGTCGATCACCCCTTCCCGGCGCGGGTCGTCGCCGGCCCAGGCGATCAGGGTGCGAACTGCCGCCATGGCCTCTTCGCGGGTCGGGCGGGCGATCGGCTCGAGGCCGGCCGGACCATTCAGGTTCAAGTCGCGGGTCGGAGCGTCCATGGTCTGATGAGGCTTTCTCTGGTGCTGAGTTGCGCCGGGCCCAAGAACCCGGAAGGGGCGCGCGCCACCGAATTACGGGGGAAGACGGGCTGCGGATGCGCCCCCTGTCTTCCGGCCCGGGCCATCTGTATATGGTGGCCTATCCCGGGCGGGCAACCGTTCCCCAGCGTCAGTATGGTCTATGTCCCTCAGCCTCTATGACACCATGGCCCGCGCCAAGCGGCCCTTCGTCCCCGCCGATCCCAAGCGGGTGACGATGTATGTGTGCGGACCGACGGTCTATAACTACGCCCACATCGGCAACGCCCGGCCTGTCGTGGTGTTCGACGTGCTGTTCCGCCTGCTGCGCCGCGCCTATGGCGAGGATGCTGTGCTCTATGCGGCCAACGTCACCGACGTGGACGACAAGATCAACGCCAAGGCCCAGGCCGAGGGCGTCGAGATCGACATCATCACCCAACGCTATCTCGACATCTACAACCGCGACATGGCGACCCTTGGCGCCCTGGCCCCCACCTTCCAGCCCCGCGCCACCCAGACCATGGACGCCATCCAGGCGATGATTGCGACCCTGGTCCAGAAGGGCGGCGCCTATGCGGCCGAGGGCCACGTGCTCTTCGACACCCAGGCCTATCCCGACTACGGAAAGTTGTCGGGTCGGCCCATGGACGACATGATCGCCGGCGCGCGGGTGGACGTGGCGCCCTACAAGCGCCATCCCGCCGACTTTGTTCTCTGGAAACCCTCCAAGCCGGGCGAACCGGTGTGGGATAGCCCCTGGGGGCCCGGTCGCCCGGGCTGGCACATCGAGTGCTCGGCCATGATCGAACAGGCGCTCGGTCTGCCCATCGACATTCACGGGGGCGGCAACGACCTGATCTTCCCCCACCATGAGAACGAGCTGGCCCAGGGGGTCTGCGCGGCCCACGGCTGCGAGGGCGGCCACACAGGCGAGTACGCCCGCTACTGGCTGCACAACGGTTTCCTGAACTTCGGTTCTGAGAAGATGTCCAAGAGCCTGGGCAATGTCGTCCTGGTCCATGACCTGGTGAAGCAGGCGCCGGGGGAGGCGGTGCGATGGGCGCTGCTGGTCGGCCACTACCGTGCGCCCCTGGAATGGTCGGGGGAGCTGATCGAGCAGGCGCGCAAGTCGCTCGACCGGCTCTATGGCGCCCTGCGGCGGGCGGCCGACGTCACGCCTTCCACCGATGCGCCGGGGCCGAAATTCCTCGCCGCCCTCGAGGACGACCTCAACACCGCCCAGGCCATGGCCGAGCTGTTCGTCCTCGGCTCGGTGCTCGAGACCGGGGACGAGGCCGCCCGCGCCCAGGCCAAGGGCGAACTGCTGGCGTCTGGCGCCCTGCTGGGTTTCCTGCAGGCTGATCCCGAGACCTGGTTCCAAGGCGGGGCCGATCCCGAGCTGAAGGCTCGGGTCGAGACCCTGATCGCCGATCGGATCGCCGCGCGGGCCGCCAAGGATTGGTCACGGGCCGATGCGATACGCGACGAGCTGAACGGGCTGAACGTGGTGGTGATGGATTCCGCCGAGGGCGCCACCTGGCGACTGAAGGAGCCGAGCTGATGATGGGCATGAACCGCAACACCAATCCCCTGGCCGCCAGCCAGCTGTCGCCCTCCTTCATGCCGGGCTTCGGCTTTGGCAAGCGCAAGGGCGCGTCTGGCCCCAAGGGCCTGAAGCTGGAGCACCGGATCGGCGTCCAGGCGCCGCCGGAGACCCTGTGGACCCTGATCGCCGACCTGAACGCCTGGCCGGAATGGAACCCGATCTACAGCCGAGCGTCCGGCGTCCTGTCCATCGGCGCGCCCCTGGAGCTGACCCTGGCCCTGCCCGATCTGCCCCCGCGGCATATCGAGCCGGTGGTGGTGGACTGGGTGCCGCACGAGCAGCTGCACTGGCGCACCAGCGTGGCCAGCGGTCTGGGCGTGGCCATCCGATACATTGAGATCGACCAGGTGGCCGAGCATGCCTGCATCGTCTCCAATGGCGAGTTGTTCCAGGGCCTGCTGGGCCCGGCCGCCGCCAAACGCATCCAGCGCCCGCTGAAGAAGGGCTTCGCCGCCATGGGCGAGGCGCTGAAGGCCAAGGCCGAGGCCGCCTGGCGCGGCCGGGCCTGACTCCCCAGATCAGACCCATGATCGACGATCTCTATTCCGCGCGCCTTCTCAAGCTGGCCGCCAACATGCCCCGGGCCGGCCGGCTGGCGCAGCCGCAGGGCACGTCGGAGAAGGTCGCCAAACTCTGCGGCAGCCGGGTGGTGGTGGACGTGGTCCTGGACGGCGACCGGGTCGCCGACTTCGCCCAGGATGTGAAGGCCTGCGCGCTGGGCCAAGCCGCCGCCGCCGTCCTGGGGACCCATGTGGTCGGCGCCTCCCTGTCGGAGATCGAGATGGCCCGGGACGCCTTCCGTGCTATGTTGAAGGACGGCGCAGACGCGCCGGTCGGACGTTTTTCGGATCTCTCCATGCTTGCGCCGGTGAAGGACTATCCCGCCCGCCACGCCTCCACGCTACTGGCGTTCGAGGCGACGGTCGACGCCGTCCATCAGGCCCTGGCGCGAACTAGTCCCGCCGGCGCGGCTTGATTTGACCGCCCCCGCAACGTAATCGCTGCGAGCATTCGCAAGCCTGCGGCCGGCATGACCCCCTACGAATCCTGCGTCAGAGGCGCCCATCGCGCCTACAAGTTGACGCTTTCCCCTCTGATCGGACGCCACTGTCGCTTCCTGCCGACTTGTTCGGACTATGCGGCTCAGGCCCTGATCGACCACGGCCCCTGGCGCGGCTCCTGGCTTGCGGCGCGGCGGCTGTGCCGATGCAACCCCTGGGGCGGTTCGGGCTATGATCCGCCGCCTCCGCCGCCGGGCCGCTCCGATGAGCCGCCGGCGCGCAAATGGACGTGTGACACATGATCGAGCTCGTTTTCCCTGACGGTTCCAAACGGCCCTTCGAGGCCGGCGTGACCGGTCGCCAGATCGCCGCGGGCATCTCCAAGTCCCTGGAGAAGAAGGCCGTGCTGGTAAAGCTGGACGGCCAGCTGCTGGACCTGGAGCGGCCGCTGCACGCCAGCGGCGCCTTCCAGATTCTCACGCGGGAGGACCCCGAGGTCCTGGAGACCATCCGCCACGACGCCGCCCACGTGCTGGCCGAGGCGGTGCAGGAGCTGTTCCCCGGCACCCAGGTGACCATCGGCCCGTCCATCGAGGACGGCTTCTATTACGACTTCGCCCGGGACGAGCCCTTCAGCCTCGACGACTTCGAGAAGATCGAAGCCAAGATGCGCGAGATCGTCGAGCGGGACGAACCGATCCGCCGGGATGTCTGGGACCGCAACCAGGCCATCGAGCACTTCCGCGGCATCGGCGAGGCCTACAAGGCCGAGATCATCGAGGACCTGCCCGAGACCGAAGAGATCAGCGTCTATTGGCAGGGCGCCTGGAAGGACCTCTGCCTGGGCCCGCACCTGCCCTCGACCAGGCACGTGGGCAAGGCCTTCAAGCTGACCAAGCTGGCCGGCGCCTACTGGCGCGGCGACCATCGCAACGCCCAGCTGCAGCGCATCTACGGCACCGCCTGGGCCACCGAAGCCGACCTCGCCGCCTATCTGGAGCGGGTGGAGGAGGCCGAGCGCCGCGACCACCGCAAGATCGGCAAGGCCATGGACCTCTTCCACATCCAGGAAGAGGGCAAGGGCATGGTCTTCTGGCACGCCAAGGGCTGGACCCTCTATCGCGAGGTGGAGGCCTATATCCGCCGCCGGCTGACCAAGGACGGCTACGAAGAGGTCAAGACGCCCCAGATCCTCGACCGCTCCCTCTGGGAGGCCTCGGGCCACTGGGAGAAGTTCGGGGCCAACATGTTCGTCTGCGAGACCGCCGAGGGCGAGAGCCTGGCCGTCAAGCCGATGAACTGCCCGGGGCACGTGCAGATCTTCAATGTCGGCCAGAAGTCCTATCGCGACCTGCCCCTACGCATGGCCGAGTTCGGCGCCTGCCACCGCTACGAGCCCTCCGGCGCCCTGCACGGCATCATGCGGGTGCGTGGCTTCACCCAGGACGACGCCCACATCTTCTGCCGCGAAGACCAGGTGGAGGACGAGACCAAGCGTTTCGTGCGTCTGCTGAACTCCGCCTATGCCGACTTCGGCCTTGAGCTGCACTCGGTGAAGCTCGCCCTGCGGCCTGACCTGCGGGCCGGCACCGACGAGGTCTGGGACATCGCCGAGCAGAAGCTGGAGCGCGCCGCCCGGGCGGCGGTGAACATGGGGGTGGAGTATCTGCCCGGCGAAGGCGCCTTCTATGGTCCCAAGCTGGAATTCCACCTGCGCGACGCCATCGGCCGGACCTGGCAGTGCGGCACCCTGCAGCTGGACTTCGTCCTGCCTGAGCGCCTGGAGGCCGAATATGTGGCCGAGGACGGCTCCAAGCAGCGGCCGGTCATGCTGCACCGGGCCATCGCCGGGTCGATGGAGCGGTTCATCGGCATGCTGATCGAGAACTATGCCGGCGCCTTCCCCCTCTGGCTGGCGCCCACCCAGGTGGTGGTCGCGACGATCACCTCCGACGCCGACGGATTCGCCCGTGAGGCCGCGTTAAAGCTTCGGGCGGCGGGGCTGAGGGTGGAGACCGATCTGCGCAACGAGAAGATCAACTACAAGATCCGCGAGCACAGCCTGACCAAGACCCCGGTGATCGCCGTGGTCGGCCGGCGCGAGGCCGAGGAGGGCAAGGTCGCCCTGCGGCGCCTCGGCTCCCAGGGTCAGGAGATCCTCACCCTGGAGGAGGCGGTCTTGCGGCTTGCCTCCGAGGCGCTTCCGCCCGATGTTGAGCGGGAAGCTCGGGGCGAAGCGGATTCGTGGGGATCCGCCGAGGCCATGGAGGCTTGATGAACGATATCGGCGCATCGTTTGTGGCGGCGGAGGCCGTCCCGACGCCGCATGACGTCGCGTCCCGCGCGCGCCTTTCGGTGATCATGGTTGTCTACATGACGGGCGAGGCTCTGGATCAGAGTCTCGCCTGCGTCCTGGCCGATTCCCAGGTGGACGAGTTCATTGTCGTCGACAACGGTTCGGACCCCTGCGAGGCGGCGATCCTGGACGATTTCGCCCGCCGGCACCCGCGGATGCGGCTGGTCCGCGGCCAGGGCAATGTGGGTTTCGCCCGCGGGGCCAATCTGGGCGCCGACGCGGCCACAGGCGATGTGCTGATCTTCCTCAATCCCGACGCCTTCCTGCAGCCGGGCTGCGCCCAGGTGCTGGCCCGGGCGGTGCTGGACGGCTGCCCCCTGCGGCTGGTGGGCGGCCGGGTGCTGAACGCCGACCGCACCGAGCAGCGCGGCGCCCGCCGCGGCGAGATCACGCCCATGGCCGCGCTCCTGTCCCTCAGCGGCCTGACCCGGCGGTCCAAGGCCCTGCGCCGCTATGAGGTCCACTGGGAGAATGAGGCTGCGCCCGCCGCGCTGTGCCCGGTGCCGACCATTTCCGGCGCCTTTTTCGCCATCCGGCGGGCCGCCTATCTCAGCCTGGGCGGCTTCGACGAGGGCTATTTCCTGCATGTGGAGGATATCGACCTCTGCTGGCGGGTGCGTGAGGCCGGCGGCGAGGTGATGTTCCATCCCACCGCCGAGGTGGTCCATCTCGGCCATACCAGCCGCGCCAGCCCCCTGAAGGTCGAGCTGTCCAAGGGCCTGGGTCTGGCCCGCTATTTCCGCAAACGGGCCGATGGCCTGGGCGAGGCCCTGACCGCCTGGCTGCTCTGGCCGCTGGTGGTGGGCGCCGCTGTGGCCCGGCCGCTCCTGTGGCGTCTGACAGGTCGCGCCGCTTAGGCCGTCGTCGGAAACCCGCCGGCCCGGCTGACCGACGCCGCTGGCGGCTTGCCCAACAGGCCTGAGACCCAGCGGGCGGTCTCGATCAGGGCGTCCAGATCATAGCCCGTCGCAAACCCGGCCCGCTCCAGCATATAGACCAGGTCCTCGGTGCCGATATTGCCCGTGGCGTCCGGCGCGAAGGGGCAACCGCCGAGCCCGCCGCAACTGGCGTCCAGCACATCCACCCCGGCCTCCACCGCGGCGAAGGCGTTGGCGAGGCCGGTGTTGCGCGTATCGTGAAAATGGACCCGCAGGACCGCATCCGGGGCGGCCTTGCGTACGGCTTCAATCCGCTCACGGACGGTCCACGGATCGGCGACGCCGATGGTGTCGGCCAGCGCGATCTCCGGCACGCCGAGTTCGCCCGCCGCGCGCGCCAGGGCGACCACCTGGCCGGTGCTCACCTCGCCGTCGAAGGGGCAGCCGAAGGCCACCGAGAAGGTGACGCTGAGGGCCGGGCCGCCCTCGGCCTGGCGGCGCGCGACGATGGCCGCCAGCGTGTCCATCTGCTCGGCCGTGGTGGCGCCCTGATTGCGGACCCCAAAGCCGTCGGTGGCGCAGACCACCACATTGGCCTCGGCGCAGCCGGCGGCGACGGCCCGATCCCAGCCCCGGGCGTTCAGCACCAGGCCGATGGGCGAGAAACCGTCCGCGGGCGGCTGGGCGGCCATGATCTCCTCGGCGCCAGCCATCTGCGGCACGCGCCGGGGATTAACGAAGGACACCGTCTCGATCCGTTGGGCCCCGGCGGCGCGCAGCCGGGCGATGAAGTCGAGCTTCTGCTCGGTCTCCAGCAGCACCTTCTCGTTCTGCAGCCCGTCCCGGGGCCCGACCTCGACGATCTGGATCTTGCGGTTCATGGGCGGGGCTCCTGGGCGGCCGGCGGCGGCGGGCGGGGCGAAGCGTTCTCATAGATCCGCAGGCGCACCGGCCGGCCGTTGGAATAGTTCAGCCCGGCCACCTGCCGCACCATCCGCACCTGCAGATCCCGGGCGTCCAGGGCGGCGCGGAAGGCCTGCTCCTCGGCGGCCTCCACCACGGCCGGGCGGAAGGTGGCGATCGCCTGGGCCGCATCAGCGCTGTCCCCCAGCAGGGTGGGGGTGCCCAGGGCGAAGACCAGGCTTGGCTCGGCATAGCCGGCCACGGCCACGGGCGACGGCGCCATGCCCTGCCGCGGCAACAGTCGCTCGGACTCCAGGATCCGCGCCGTCCGGGCCGACGACCAGAGCGGCGCCAGGCCCGGCGCCAGGCCGGCCGCCAGGGCCCCGTGGCCGAGCACGGTCAGGGCCATGGCGGTGACCACGGCGCCGCGGGGGGCGCGGCTGGCCAGCATGAAGCCGCCCACCAGGCCGGCGGCGGCCAGCAGCCCGCCTGCGGCGGCCGCGGCGGTGACGTCGGCGGCGGCCCCGAACTGGGAGAGCAGGACGAAGCAGATGCCGGCCAGGATCAGGCCCGAAACCGCGGCCAGGGCCGCGCCGCTCAGCCGCGTCCAACGGCCCAGGGGCGCCTGCAGGGACGCCACCGCCAGCCAGGCGAGCGCGCCATAGAGCGGCAGGGGATAGTGGACCAGCTTGGTGGGGGTGAGTTCGAAGACGATCCAGGCCGGGACCAGCCAGCACAGGGCGAACCGCACGCCAGGCTCCTGGCGGCGGGTCCAGCCCACCACCAGGGCCGCGGGAATCAACAGGGTCATGGGGAATGCCAGCAGGCTGAGTCCCAGCAGATGATAGCCCGGCGGCGCTCCATGGGTCTCATGGCCGCCGGCCAGCTTGGGCGCCAGGTCCCCCATCAGGGCGGTGCTCCAGAAGGCCCCGTCTGTGGCCACCGTGACGGCCCAGGCCCAGGGCCCCACCAAGGCCAGCAGCAGGATCGGACCCCAGCTGAGGCCCAGTCCCTTCAGCCAGTCGATCTTGCGCTCGGAGGCCACCAGGGCGAGGACCGCCAGGGTGACCACCATCGGACCCACCGGCCCCTTGACCAGGATGGCCCCTGACAGGCCCAGCCAGAACAGCAGCCGCGTGCGCCAGCTCACCTGTGGCCCGCCCCGGGCCGCGCCATAGATCCTGGCCAGCGCGGCCATGGCCAGGACGATCATCCCGCACAGCACCGCATCGGTCTTGGCGATGAAGGCCTCGGTGGACAACAGCAGGCTTGAGGCCAGCAGCGTCCCGGCGATCAGGCCGGCCGGCGCGCCGAAAAAGGCCGCCGCGCCCCAGGCGCAGGCCGCCGCCGCCAGCATGGCGCCCAGCAGGGAGGGCAGGCGATAGGCCCAGATCTGCCGGTCCTCCACCGTCGAGACCGCCGAGACGCTGGCGGCCTGCAGCCAGTGGATGCCCACCGGCTTCTTGAACCGGGGCGCGTCCTGATAGCGGATGACCACGAAATCGCCGGTCTCCAGCATCTGGGCCGTGGCCTGGGCGAATCGCGACTCGTCGCGGTCGAGCGGCGGCATGGCGAACACGCCGGGCAGGCCGGCGATGAGCGCCAGCAGGGCGGCGAAGACCGGGCCGCGCCAGCCCTGGCTCGCCCACAGAAGACTGGACTGAAACGTCATGGGTCCGGTGATAGCACGATCTTTCCCAGGCCAAGTTTTCGGCTATTGAGGGGGATGCATCCAAGTCCCGACATTTCGGTGGTCGTCCCGGTCTTCGACGAAGAAGGCGCCGCCCCGGCCCTGGCCAGGGAAATCGCCGCCGCCTTCGCCGACCGCGATATTGAGATCATCTTCGTCGATGACGCCAGCCGCGACGGGACCCTGACCGTCCTCAGCGCCCTGAAGGCCGAGCTGCCGCAGCTGCGGGTGCTGCGGCACCGGAAGAATTCCGGCCAGAGCCGGGCGATCCGCACCGGCGTGATGGCGGCCCGGGCGCCGGTCATCGTCACCCTGGACGGGGATGGCCAGAATGATCCGGCCGACGGTCCGGCCCTGGTGCAGGCCCTGGTGAGCGGCGGCCCCGACCTGGCCCTGGTGGGCGGCGAGCGGACCAAACGCCAGGACAGCCAGGCCAAGAAGGTGGCCTCGCGTCTGGGCAACGGCGTGCGCAAGCGCCTGCTGGGGGATACGGCCAACGACACCGGCTGCGGCCTCAAGGCCTTCCGCCGCCACGCCTTCCTGGAGCTTCCCTATTTCGACCATATCCACCGCTACCTGCCGGCCCTGATGCTGCGGGAGGGCTATCAGGTGGCCTTCCAGCCGGTGGGGCATCGCCACCGCCAGACAGGCGCGTCGAAATACACCAATCTTGGCCGCCTCTGGGCCTCGGCGTCGGACCTGCTGGGCGTGATGTGGCTGCAGACCCGGTCGCGGCGGCCGGACGGCGTGGACGAGGTCTGAAAGGCGAAGAGGCCGGCCTGCGCCCGTAGGACGTGCGGACGCTTCCTAGAGTCTGGACCTAGGGGTTAAGGTTGTTCCGGGCCTGTCGGGTCCGGGGGGAGAACCATTGCGCAACTTCGCCGCCTTTCCGCTGCTGGCCCTGCCGGTGCTGGTCTACAACCTCGTCGCGCTCACCCTGGATGGCGGCTTCTCGGCGGTGGACGCCCACGCCCGGATGACCGAGGGGCTGTTCACCATCCGCATGGCGTCCAATGTGGACTGGCCGGTGACGCTGGGGGACCTGTTCCTGGCCGCGGCCCTGGTGGTCCTGTTCATCGAGCTTTTGAAATCCACCACCAGCCGCGGGGTGGCGATCGTCAATCATGCCCTGTCGATGATCCTGTTCATCATCTGCCTGATCCAGTTCCTGCTGGCGCCAGCCTTCGCGACCTCGACCTTCTTCCTGATCACCCTGATGGTGCTGCTGGACGTGCTCGCGGGCTTCATCGTCACCATCGTCGCCGCTCGCCGCGACATCGACTTCGGCGGCAATGACGGCTGAGGCGGGCTGGCCGACCTCAGGTCAGGGCGGTGAAGATCAGGGTCACCAGGGTGATGTCGAACAGTCGGGTGGCGATGGCCAGCATGGAACGCACCGGGGCAGGGGCACAAAGGTTAGCCTCGGTTAAGCAAGACCGGCGCCAGTTCGGAGGTTCGTGGATCTGTGGCCCTGTTTTTCGACGCGCAGTGGTTTGACGCTCAGCTGGCGGCCCGCGGCCTGACCCGCCGGGTGCTGGCGGCCGCCGCGGGCATGAGCGAGGCCGATCTGGCGCTGGCCTACAAGGACCAGCGGGAGTTGTCGGCCGACGAAGTGGGCATATTCGCCGAAATCCTGGGGGTCAGCCCGGCGGAAATCGCCCGGCAGGCCGGCATTTCCACCCCGATCCCCGGCGCAGGCCCCGAGGCGCGGATCGCGGCTTTGGAACAGCGGGTGACAGCCCTGGAAGCCGAGCTCGCCCGGCTCAAAGGTCAGGCTGGCGAAAACTAGATGTCGGTGCGGGTCAGGCCGCCCTTACGGGCCCGGCGGTCGGCACGGCCGGAATACTCGGTCTGGGTATAGGCGCTGCGGGCGGCGTTCAGGGTCGGCGGTCCGCCCCGCAGGCCGCGCTTCTGCTCGCCCTCGCCCATGACATGGGCGGTGAAGATGGCCGGGCCGCCGGCGGTGATGCTGGGCGCCGGCTGGTCGGGCAGGGTCTGGGAGACCGGAACCGGCAGGTTCGGATGCTCCTCATGGGCGCTGCCCTGCGCCTGATCGGTCCGCCGACGCAGCCGGCGCAGGCGGGCGACCTGACGGATGGGATCGACGGATGAGGACAAGCGCGCGCTCCTTCTGGGGCCAGGGCGCATCACCCTGGCGCCGCCATCCTTAAGGAACGCCCAAGGGGGCCGAACTTTCCAGGCTGGCCGGTTGGCGGCCGAAGGAAGACTCGCCCCATCCGAGTCAGACCCATACTGTCGAGTCAGACCCATACTGTGCGGGCGCGCGCTCGGGGAGACGGATGTTCAGAACGATCGCCTACTACCTCGGGAAAGCTCTGATCGTGCTGGGGGCGTTGATGTACGTGGGGCCCCTGGTCGGCGGATTCGCAAGTCCAGGAGACGTCGGCGGCGGGTGGGCGGAACTTATGATCGTAGCCGGCCTGCTAACCATTGTCGTGGGAGTGGTTATCGGTGGTCCGATTGCAAATGTGCGGCGGCGGCGAATGAAATCGAAAAGTCGGGAGTACTTGTTCGAGCGTGCATACCCACCATTTTTCTTGACTCCTATTCACGAGAACGCCCTACCGATCATTCTGATCGGAATCTTGGTGGTTTGGATACCAACAATTGTTCCTATGGCTTATTACTTTTGGAGACCCGGAGATCTATCAGCCTTTCTGATATTTTTGGGCGCTCCCGTGACTATCACGCTATTCGTTATGTTTTCTATGTTTGTGATAAAATCAACAAAATGGAAATAGTTACAAATTTAAAATTCTACCAGTAAATAGGGCAAAAATCAGGAAGCCTTCCTAATTTTGCGACCTATTTGAGAGAATAGATCTCTTCTAACTGCCCCCCGCCTAATCCTTCGAGGCCAGCTTGTTGATCTGGGCCTGCATGGCGGCGAGTTGCTCCTGCAGGGCCTTGAGCGTGTCGTCGGAGGCGGGCGCCGTTTCGGGGGCGGCGTCGCTGCGGGGGGCCTGATCCTCGCCCTTGCCCGGCGGATAGGCGAAGGGGGTGAACATCTTCATCGCCCGGTCGAACATGGCCAGGTTCTGGCGGATCTGGTCGTCATAGGCGCCCAGCGGCGTGGCCTGGCCCATCTGGGTGAACTGGGTGCGCATGCGCTCCTGCTGCTGGGCGAAGGTGGCCAGCGACAGCTCCAGATAGCTGGGCAGGAAGGCCTCCATGGAGTTGCCATAGAAGCCGATCAGCTGGCGCAGAAACTGGATGGGCAGCAGGCTCTGACCCTGGCTCTCTTCCTCGAAGATGATCTGGGTCAGGACCGTGCGGGTGATGTCATCATTGGTCTTGGCGTCATAGACCACGAAGTCGACGCCCTGCTTCACCATGTCGGCCAGGTGCTCCAGCGTCACGTAGGAGCTGGACGCGGTGTTGTAGAGCCTGCGGTTCGCATACTTCTTGATGACGACCCGATCGCCGCCCTTCTTGCCGCCGTCCTGGGTCTCGGCCATCGCGAATCCTCTCGTCTTTTCTGCGCGCGGCGCGGGCCGCAGCGGCTCTTTGCGGCGCAGTATCGCGGATGCGAGGGAAATCGCAAATCCCGCCCGTCCGGTGGTCGGCCTTGCCCAAGGCCCGGTTCGTCCTGATAGATAGCGCTGCAAGACCAGGGAGATGTGGTTCCATGACCGAAGTGGTGATCGTCGCGGCCGCCCGCACGCCGGTGGGTTCGTTCAACGGGGCGCTCGCCAGCCTGCCCGCCCACGAGCTGGGCCGGGTGGCCATCAGCGCGGCCATCGAGCGCGCGGGCCTGACGCCCGCCGATGTCGATGAGGTGATCCTCGGCCAGGTGCTGCAGGCCGGCGCCGGCCAAGGTCCGGCCCGCCAGGCCTCCATCGCCGCTGGCATTCCGGCGGCCGCGCCGGCCTGGAGCCTCAACCAGCTCTGCGGGTCTGGCCTGCGCGCCGTGGCGCTGGCCGCCCAGCAGGTGGCCGAAGGGGCCGCGAAGATCGTCATCGCCGGCGGCCAGGAAAGCATGAGCCAGGCGCCGCATGCGGCCCATCTGCGCTCGGGCCAGAAGATGGGCGACCTGAACTTCGTTGACACCATGATCAAGGACGGCCTGTGGGACGCCTTCCACGGCTATCACATGGGTCAGACGGCCGAGAACATCGCCGCCCGCTGGCAGATCACCCGGGCCGACCAGGACAGCTTCGCCGTCGCCTCGCAGAACCGCGCCGAGGCCGCCCAGAAGACCGGCAAGTTCTCCGGCGAGATCGCCCCGGTCACCATCAAGGGCCGCAAGGGCGACACCGTCGTCGACCAGGACGAGTACATCCGTCACGGGGCGACCCTGGACAGCGTGTCTGGCCTGCGCCCGGCCTTCACCAAGGACGGCTCGGTCACCGCGGCCAACGCGTCTGGCCTCAATGACGGGGCCGCGGCCCTGGTGATCATGAGCGCCGACGAGGCCAAGGCCCGGGGCCTGAAGCCGCTCGCCCGCATCGCGTCTTGGGCCCATGCCGGGGTCGAGCCGGAGATCATGGGCACCGGCCCCATCCCCGCCAGCCGCAAGGCCCTGGAAAAGGCCGGCTGGAGCGTGGCTGACCTGGACCTGGTGGAATCCAACGAGGCCTTCGCCGCCCAGTCCATCTGCGTGGTGCGCGAACTGGGCCTCGACCCGGACAAGGTCAATGTGAACGGCGGCGCCATCGCCATCGGCCATCCCATCGGCGCCTCGGGCGCGCGAATCCTGACCACCCTGCTGCACGAGATGCAGCGGTCGGGCGCCGCCAAGGGTCTGGCGACCCTGTGCGTCGGCGGCGGCATGGGCGTAGCCATGTGCGTCGAAAAAATCTGAGCCAGACGGCGTTCAAGCCGTCGGCGACATCGGGAACAGGGAAGGAAATCCATGGCCAGAGTGGCGTTCGTCACCGGGGGCACGCGCGGGATCGGCCGGGCCATCTGCCAGCGGCTCAAGGCCGACGGCTTTCATGTGGCCGCCGGCTATTCCGGCAATGAGGCCGCCGCCGAGGCCTGCGCCCGGGAGCTGGGCATCATGGTGGTGAAGGGCAATGTGGGCGTCTTCGCCGATTGCCAGGCCGCCGTGGCCAAGGTGGCCGCCGAGCTGGGGCCGGTGGACGTGCTGGTGAACAACGCCGGCATCACCCGGGACGGCTTTTTCCACAAGATGGACTCCGAGCAGTGGTCGGAGGTCATCCGGGTGAACATGGACTCCCTGTTCAACATGACCCGCCAGGTGATCGAGGGCATGCGCGAGCGCGGCTGGGGCCGGATCATCAACATCTCCTCGATCAACGGCCAGAAGGGGCAGGTAGGTCAGACCAACTACTCCGCCGCCAAGGCCGGGATGATCGGCTTCTCCAAGGCTCTGGCCCTGGAGAACGCCCGCAAGGGGGTGACGGTGAACTGCATCGCGCCTGGCTATATCGACACCGAGATGGTGACCGCCGTGCCTGAAGAGGTGCTGAAGGGTATCATCGGCCAGATTCCGGTGGGCCGCCTGGGCCGCGGCGAGGAGATCGCCGACATGGTCGCCTTCCTGGCCGGCGAGCACGCGGGCTATGTGACGGGCTCAACCCTGTCGCTCAACGGCGGTCAATATATGGCAGGTTGACTGGCGTTATCGTCTCAAAAGCGCCCCAGTCGAACGGCATGTATGATCGCCCATGATGAGCGCTCGACCCGTGCTGCCTTTGAGGATTCTCGTCGCGGCGACGCTCGCCGCGGCGGGGATCGGCGTGTCTGCGCCCGCCCACGCCGCGCCTGGCTCCTTGCGTGAGGGCCTGTTCGGGCAGCAAGGCCGCTATGACGGCCGCAGGTTCTCCGCCCCGCCCGTGGCGCGCTATGTGGTCGAGGATGGCGGCGGCTTCATTCTGGATCGGTCCACCCCCCGGCCCATGGTCAAGTTCGAGGACAGCGCCGAGGTCTGGGTGCTGCAGCCTCAGCCCGCGCCCCGGGGCGACATCATCTACAAGAACGATCTGGGCGAGCCCGTTCTGCGGGCCACCCGGCTGGGCGGTTTGACCGTCTTCACCCGTCAGCGGCCCTCCGGCGCAGCCGCAGCCCTGGTGGCCGGCGCCACCCCCTTGCGACTGCAGACCCTGGGGCCCGAGGCCCTGCTCCAGCGGCTGGCTCAGGCCAGCGCCCGCGCCAGCCGCGCGGCGCGGCGGCTGATTCCCTTCGAGGCCGACGCCTCGCCGGAGACCGCGCCCCTGGTGGCGGATGCGGCCATGGTCGCCGCCGAGGCCGTGGTGCGGCTGGCCGCCGATTCCGAAGGCCGCCAGGTGCTGAGCGGCGTGGACAAGGTGACCCTGGTGGAGGGCCGCCGGCCTGGCGCCAGCCTGCGCGGCGGCGTGATCCTGATCACCGTCACCCCGGAAGACGGCATGGCGGGGCGCCCGTCCTCAGAGCGGATCCTGGCCGCGGCCGGGGCGCGCTGAACCCCTGATCCTCAGCCCTTGAAACTGTCCTTGGCCGCCCGGACGGCGGCGAAGGCGGCGTGGTCGGGCGCGCCTGCGACCCCCAGCTTCGGCGCCAGCAATGGCGCCCGCAGGAAGGGGTTGGTCTGGCGCTCCAGCCCTATGGTGGTGGGCACGGTGGCCTCGCCGCGGCTGCGGGCGTCGAACACGGCCTGGGCCCGGGCGGCGACGGCCGGATCATCATCCACCGACAGGGCGAACCGCGCGTTGGCGGCGGTGTATTCGTGGGCGCAATAGACGGTGGTGGCTTCGGGCAGGGCCGCCAGGCGCTGCAGGCTTGTCCACATCTGATCCGGCTGGCCCTCGAACATCCGCCCGCAGCCCAAGGCGAAGAGGGTGTCGCCGACAAAGGCGATGGCGTCCTCGGCATCGTGATAGGCGATATGTCCCAGGGTGTGGCCGCCCACCTCCAGCACCGAAAAGCGCGTCTGTCCCAGCTCGACCACGTCGCCCTCGGCCACCTCCCGGTCCAGGGGAGCGATCTTGCGCACCTCGGCCGGGCCGACGATCTTCGCCCCCGTCGCCGTCTGAATCTCGGCGTTGCCGCCAGCGTGATCGGGGTGCCAGTGGGTGTTGAGGATCAGGGCCAGCTTCCAGCCGGTCTTGTCCAGCTCGGCCAGGATGGCGGCCGCGTCGGGGGTGTCGACTGTGGCCGCGAGGCCGGTGGCCTCATCCTGGATCAGGAAGCCGTAATTGTCCGACAGGCAGGGGAACTGGTGAACCCGCAGGGGCATGGACGCGCCTCGTCTTGTTCGGGCCGCGGGACAAGGCCGCCGCCAACGCTTTAGGGTGGGGTCTCAGACCTCATCCTAACGCCCAGGGCCCATGCGTCGAGACATCCTTGATCTGCGCGCCTTCTACGCCTCCGATCTTGGCCGCACGGCCCGGGCGATGATCGGCCGGAAGCTGACCGAAGCCTGGGGGGAGGCGCGCGGCCTGGACGTGCTGGGGCTCGGCTATCCGACCCCCTATCTTGGACCCTTCCGGGACAAGGCCCGCCGGGCGGTGGTCGCCATGCCGGCCCAGCAGGGGGTGGAGATCTGGCCCGGCAGCGGCGGCGGCCTGGCGAGCCTGGTTCATGAAGAGGCTCTGCCCTTCCAGAACGCCCTGTTCGACCGGATCCTGGTGATCCACGCCCTGGAGGAGAGCCCCGACCCGCTCGCCCTGCTGCGGGAGGTCTGGCGGGTGATGGCGCCGTCCGGCCGGGTGATCGTCGCCGTCTGCGCCCGGGACGGCCTGTGGGCCAATGCCGAGCACACCCCGTTCGGCCATGGACGGCCCTATAGCCGCCGCCAGTTGGCCCAGCTGATCGGCGAGGCGGAGTTCGAGCCGGTGGGCTATACCCGCGCCCTCTACGCCCCACCGGTCACCTGGCTGAGCGGCCAGGCCGAGACCTTCGAACAGGCCGGTTCGCGGCTCTGGCCGCGCTTTTCCGGGGTGGTGATGATCGAGGCCGTGAAGCAGACCTTTGCGATCAAGGCCAGGCCCGCGCCGGCCAGGGCCCGCAGGATCAGACCGGCCATGGCCCCGGTTCCGGCCACCCGGGATCCGGCCCGGCGCAACCCGGAGGCCGCGGGCGTCGTTTCCAAAGGCGCCTAAGGCTAAGGCGCCCGGCCCCGTAGCCGCCCGACGCCCTTGGAGGCGGGCCCGGAACGTCCTAGCTTGATGATCTGATCGTCCGGCATTTCGCCGGCCCCCAGCGGAGACCCGTCGCCATGAAGATGATCGTCGCGGTCATCAAGCCCAGCCGCCTCGATGCGGTGCTCGAAGCCGTCACCGAGGCCGGCGCCTCGGGCCTCACCGTCACCGAAGTCCGCGGCTATGGCCGCCAGCGGGGCAAGACCGAGGTCTATCGGGGGGCCGAGTACGAGGTGAAGCTGCTGCCCAAGGTGAAGCTGGAGATCGCCGTGCCCTCGGACATCGCCGATGCGGTGATCGAGGCGGTGGCCCGCACCGCCAATACCGGCAAGATCGGCGACGGCAAGGTCTTTGTCCTGGATCTGGAACAGGCCATGCGCATCCGCACCGGCGACCGGGACGCTGCGGCCATCGCCGGCTGATCTGAGCCACGGTGAAGCTAACACCCTGAGATTGCAGGATTCTCCCGGCTCGCTTCGACGGAACGGGGGTTTTCGGCGCCCCATCCTCGCCCCTATTCGCCTTGGCATGGCCCCATTGGGTCCCGACTTCCTCCTCATTTGAGGGCCATTTCCGCTCCGAAACCGCCATTTTGGCGGCATTGGAGGGGTGTTATGGACAGGCGATGGCTCAGCGCGGCGGCGATCGGGCCGCTTCTCCTGACGGCGAGCGCCGCCCAAGCGGAAACCGTGATCGGGGATGCGCGCACCACCCCTGTGGCCACCGCCACGGCCGCTTCTGGCGCCCCTGATGACCTCCGCATTTCCAGCCCCGGTTCGGTGAAGCCAACCGGGGGAGCCGCGGTCACCCTCAACAGCGACCACAAGGTGATCATCGAGGGCGAGGTGGCCATCACCGACGCCAGCGACGCCACGGCCCTCCTGGGCGAAGGCGGCCGGCGGGGGGACGTGACCCTGTCCGGCGCCCTGCGGGTGGACGAGTCCTATGCCGCCACCGACGCGGATTCTGATGGAGACCTCGACGGCGCCTTCGCTAGCGGCGCCCGCCGCTACGGGATTCTGACCACAGGCGCCGAGGCCTTCCATGGCTCCATCGTGCAGACCGCTGGCTCCATCACGGTGGAGGGCAATGATTCGGCCGGCATCCTGACGCAGAGCGCCGTGGACGGCTCGATTCGCGCCGGGGGCTCGATCTCGGTGCTGGGCGATCGCAGCTACGGCCTTCGCACCGAGGGGACGGTGGGCGGCGATGTGGTCACCCGGGGCGGCGTGACCGCGCAGGGGGCCGAGGCGGTCAGCGTGGCCGTGGACCGCAATGTGGGCGGCGCCCTCATCCTGGGCGGGCCGGTGACCGTCACGGGCTATCGTTACACGACGCGGCCGAGCGACGTCAGCAAGCTGGACGCCGACGACCTGTTGCAGGGCGGACCGGCGGTCCGGGTCCGGGGCAGCGTTCAGGGGGGCGTGCTGGTGGAGGCCCCGCCCGCTGACAATGATCCGGACAATACCGACGAGGACGGCGACGGCGTGGCCGACGCGTCGGAAACCACCGGCGTGATCACCAGCTATGGTCAGGCCGCAGGTCTCCAGATCGGCGGCGCAGATTCGCTTGTGCTCGGGACCGTCAACGGCTCGGGCGGGTTCGGTCTGGTGGTCAATGGCACCGTCCAGGGGGTGGGCCTCTATGACGGAGTCCGCGGCCTCGGGATCGAGATCGGCGGCCAGGGGGGCGCAGCCCAGGTGACCGGTGGGATCAAGGTCGGCGGCGTGGTCTCGGCCGACGGGGTCCAGGCCGGGGCGGTGGGGCTCCACCTTAAGTCCGGCGCCAGCGCGCCGGTGCTGGCCAATAGCGGCGTGATCCGGGCCAGCGCCGTGTCGGACGCCGCCGTCGAGGTCCTCGCCCTCCAGATCGACGCCGGCTCCAGCGCCAGCCAGCTGACCAATCACGGAACGATGGCCGCCGCGATCACCGGGGCTAAGGGCTCGGCCACCGCCGTGCTGGATTCCGCCGGAACCCTGCGCCTTGTGGAGAACACCGGCCTGATCAGCGCGGCTTTCGCCCCGGCCGAGGGCGCGAGCGTGGAGGGCCGTGCCACTGCGCTCGACCTGCGGGCCAACACCAGCGGCGTGACGGTGCGCCAGAGCGCCAACAGCGTGGACACCATCGTCCCCACCCTGACCGGCGACGTGCTGTTCGGCTCGGGCCCGGCGCGGATGGAGCTGCTGGCTGGGCAGATGACCGGCGCCCTGGCCTTCGGGAGCGGCCCCGATGTTCTGATGATCAATGGCGGGGCGACCTATAAGGGCGCCCTCACCGACGCGGGCGGCGGCCTGGCCGTCACGGTGGGCGAGGGTCGCCTGACCACCACAAACACCGGAACGCTCGCCCTGGACAGCCTCACGCTTGGCTCTGACGCCGAGCTGATCCTCACCGCCGATCCCGTCGCCGGGACCGCCAGCCGCTTCAACGTGGCGGGTCAGGCGGTGGTGGCGCAGGGGGCTCAGATCGGCCTCGCCTTCGCCTCCAAGCTCACTGCGTCCACCAGCTTCACCCTGATCCAGGCCGGTGATCTGCAGGTGAGCGGCGCGCTTGACGAATCCCTGCTGACCACTGGTCCCTGGCTCTATCGCACCAGCCTGCGGGTGGATGCGGGCCAGAACCAGATCATCGCCGATGTCCGCCGGCGGACCGCTGAGGAGGCCGGCCTGACCGCCGCTCAGGCGAGCGCCTATGACGCCGTGTTCGAGGCCTTCGACCGGGATGCCGCCGTCCGCGACGCCCTGCTGGCCAAGACCGATGCGGCGGGCTTCGGCGGCCTCTACGACCAGTTCCTGCCCGACTATTCAGGCGCCCTCTTCCGGGTGATCGCCCAGGCTCAGGAGGCCACGGCCCGGGGCGTTGACGAGACCGAGGGCCTGCTGTCCCGGAGCGGCCGGCGCGGCTGGGTGCAGGAGATCGGGGTGATCCACCGCCAGGATCTGGACGGCGCGGCGGGCTTCGAGGCCGACGGCTTCGGCCTGGCCGCCGGCGTCGAGGGGGCGGAGACTCCCCTGGGGACCTTCGGCGTCCAGACCAGCTTCCTCAATGTGAACGTCGACGAGAACGGCGCGGCCGCCGCCGAAACCCTCAGCGGCTCGACCCTGTCGGCCGGGGTCTATTGGCGGGCCTCGGCGGGCGGTCTGCAGGCCTCGGCCGGCGCCACGGGCGGCTATGCCTGGCTGCAGGGCGAGCGGGCCGTGGTGGACCTGGACGGGGGCCTGTCGCGCACGGCCACCTCGGACTGGACCGCCATTCTGGGAACCGCGCACCTGGCCCTGTCCTGGACCGCCGAGGCCGGCCGCTACTACGCCCGGCCGATGGTGCGGGCCGACTACATCTATCTGGGTGAGGACGGTCGCACCGAGAGCGGCGGCGGGGAGGCGATCGACCTGACCATCGAGGAGCGGACCGGTCAGCAGCTGGCGGCGTTCGCCGGGCTGGCGCTGGGCGCCACCTTCGGCGACCCCGAGGGCATGCTCTGGCGGCCCGAAGTCACCGCGGGCTATCGCGCCCTGACCGGGGACGGCGCCGGCGCCACCACCGCCCGCTTTGTCAGCGGCGGCCCGGCCTTCAGCCTGGACGCCCCGGAGCTGGACGACGGGGCCATGGTGGTGCGTCTGGGGGTCCGGGGTCTGAGCCGCCACTTCGACCTGGCGCTTGAAGGCGGCGGCGAGCTGCGGGGGGACTATCAGGCCTATGACGCCCGGGTCACCGCCCGCCTGGCGTTTTAGTCAAACAGATCGCCCGTGGCCGCGCGCTCCGGCGCGGGCGGCCGCGGGCGTTCGCGGGTCAGCAGGAAGAGCGCGGTCTCGGCCCGCCAGTTCTCGACGGGGCGGGCGGGATCGATGCTGCGGGCCGGCTGGTCGGGGCTGACCGCGGCGCAGGCCTCGATCCGCAGGCCAAGCTCGGCGCACAGCGTGGTGAAGTCCCGCAGGGTGCACAGATGAATGTTCGGCGTCGACCACCAGGGGTCGGGCAGGGCCTTGGTCTCGGGCATGCGCCCCTGGGTCAGCAGGGCCCAGCGCATCCGCCAGTGGCCGAAGTTCGGCACCGACACCAGCGCCCGGTCGGCGATCCGCATCAGCTCGATGAGCACATGACGCGGCTCGCGCATCTGCTGCAGGGTCTTGGACAGGATGGCGTAGTCGAAGGCCTGGGTGGGGAAGTGATCCAGGTCACGGTCGCCGTCCCCCTGGACCGCGGCGATGCCCTTGGCGAGGCATGCGGCCACGCCGCTGGGGCTGATCTCCAGGCCCTGGCCGTCGACGCCCTTTTCCTGGGTCAGCAACTCCAGCAGGTCGCCCTCGCCGCAGCCGATATCCAGCACCCGGGTGTTGGGCCGCACCAGACGCAGGATTTCCTTGAAGTCCTCCCGAAGCGCGCTCACGCCAGACCCCGCCGCGAGGCCTGGGACTCGAAGAAGCCGCGCAGGGCCGAGTGCAGCACCGGCTCCTCCAGGAAGATGGCGTCGTGCCCCTTGTCGGTCTCGATCTCGACGAAGCTCGCCCGGCAGCCGGCGGCGTTCAGGGCGCGGACGATGTCGCGGCTCTCGCCGGTGGAATAGAGCCAGTCCGAGGAGAAGGAGAGCACGCAGAAGCGCACGTCCCGGGCGCGGCGGAAGGCGTTGGCCAGCACGCCGCCATGGCTGGCGGCCAGGTCGAAGTAGTCGAGCGCCCGGGTGATGTAGAGATAGGAGTTGGCGTCGAAGCGATCGACGAAGGAGGCGCCCTGGTAGCGGAGATAGCTCTCCACCTGGAAGTCGGGCGCGTCAAAGCCCCAGGACAGGCCGTCCCGCTGCAGCTCGCGGCCGAACTTCCGCTGAAGGGCGGCCTCCGACAGATAGGTGATGTGGGCGGCCATGCGGGCCACGGCCAGGCCCTTTTCCGGTCTCACCCCATGGGCCTCATAGGCCCCGCCGCGCCAGTCGGGATCGGCCATGATCGCCTGGCGGCCGACCTCGTGGAAGGCGATGTTCTGGGCCGAGTGCCGGGCGGCCGCGGCGATACAGACCGCCGAATGCAGCCGGTGGGGATAGTCGGCCGCCCATTGCAGCGCCTGCATGCCGCCCATGGACCCGCCGACCACGGCGAACAGGGTCTCGATTTCCAGGACGTCGAGCAGCATGGCCTGGGCGCGGACCATGTCGGCGATGGTGATCACCGGAAAGGTCAGGCCATAGGACTTGCCCGTGGCCGGGTCGATCGATGAGGGTCCGGTAGACCCCATGCAGCCGCCCACCACATTGGTGCAGATGATGAAATAGCGGTCCGGATCCAGCGGCAGTCCCGGCCCGATCACCCGGCTCCACCAACCCGGCTTTCCGGTGATGGGATGCGCCGAGGCCGCATGCTGGTCCCCGGTCAGCGCGTGACAGACGAGCACGGCGTTGGATCGTTCGGCGTTCAGCCGCCCATAGGTCTTGTAGGCGATCTCCAGAGGCGCCAGCGTGGCGCCGGAGTCGAGGCGCAGGGGGGCGTCGGCCGGAAGGCGCAGGGTCCCGCCGTTGGTTTCGATGGCCGGGCTCTCGATGACCGTCTGGCTCATGCCGCCTTGGACCGCCAAGCTCTGCGACTGTCAACCGCTTCGCGTCCGGGCGCGGTCGCGCTATGGGTTCGGCCCTGGGTTATGGAGTGGGAATGCAGCGGCTGATCCTCTTGCGGCACGGCAAGGCCGAGCGCGAGTCAATGAGTGGGGACGACCACGCCCGGCGCCTGACGCCCCGGGGTCGTCGGGACGCCCTGGAGGCGGGCCAGCGCCTGGCGGAGATGGGTTTTGTTCCTGACCTCGCCCTGGTGTCGGACGCCGCGCGCACGCAGGAGACCTGGGAGTCCCTGCAACCGGTCTGCGAGGCCTGCCAGGTCCGCATCGACCCGAGCCTCTATCATGCGGAGGCCCAGACGGTGCTGGACCGGGTCCGCGAGGCCGCCGACGGCGCAGGCACCATCCTGGTCATCGGCCACAATCCCGGCCTGCATGAGCTGGTCCTGCGCCTGCTCATTGAAGGCGGGGCGTCCAGCGATCTTCTGAATACGGCGCGCTCGCGCTTTCCAACCTCGGCGGCGGCGGTCTTCCTGTTCAACGGCCAGGGTCGACCCGTCTATGACGGCCTGATGATGCCCCCGCGCGGAGGTTTTGATTGACTAGGATCTACAAGATCCTGCCGCGCGCGGCCTGGGCCGAGGCCCAGGCGGTCGGCGTGTTCAAGGGCTCTCCCGTCGATCTGGCGGACGGCTATATCCACTTCTCCACCGCCGCCCAGGCCCAAGAGACCGCCCGCCGGCACTTCGCCGGCCAGGGCGATCTGGTGGTGCTGGAGCTTGAGGCCGCCGAGTTGGGAGAGGCCCTCGTCTGGGAGCCCTCCCGGGGCGGAGACCTGTTTCCCCATCTCTACGGCGAGCTGGATGCAGCCCTGGTGAAGGCGGCGCATGAGGCGCCCCTCGACCCGGACGGAATTCCCCGCCTGGAAGGCCTGACATGAGTCTCGTTCACGATCTGGCGGCCGGCGCCCTGCGCGGCCTCGATCCGGAGGACGCCCATGGCCTGACCATCCGCGCCCTGCAGGCCGGCCTTGGACCCCGGCCCCGGGGGCCCGGCGACCCGATCCTGGCCATCCGGTTCGCCGGCCTCGACCTGCCCAACTGCGTCGGCCTGGCCGCAGGCTTCGACAAGAACGCCCAGGTCTATCGCCCGATGCTGGCGGCGGGGTTCGGCTTTGTGGAATGCGGCACGGTCACGCCCCTGCCCCAGGCGGGCAATCCCCGTCCGCGCCTGTTCCGGCTGACTGAGGACCGGGCGGTGATCAACCGCATGGGCTTCAACAATGAGGGCCTGGAGGCCTTCGCCGGTCGGCTGGCTCGCCGCCAGGGCGGGGTGGTGGGCGCCAATATCGGGGCCAACAAGGATTCCGAGGACCGGGTCGGCGACTATGTCACCGGCCTGCGTCGGCTGTGGGGCCTGGCCTCCTATTTCACGATCAACATCTCCTCCCCCAACACGCCGGGCCTGCGGGCCCTGCAGACCCGCGACGCCCTGCAGGAGCTGCTGGGCCGTCTGGGGGAAGCCCGCGACGCCCTGCCGCCGGCGGGCAAGGTCCCCATGTTCCTCAAGGTGGCGCCGGACCTGGAAGAGGCCGAGATCGAGGCCATCTGCGATGTGGTGGCCGAGGCCGGCCTGGAGGCGGTGATCGTCTCCAACACCACCATTTCCCGCCCGCCGCTGAACTCCGCCCAGGCCGGCGAGACCGGCGGCCTGTCCGGCGCGCCGTTGATGGACCTGTCCACCCAGACCCTGCGTCTGTTCCATCAGGCGGCTCAGGGCCGCTTCCCCTTGGCCGGGGCAGGCGGTATCAGCTCCGGGGCCGACGCCTACGCCAAGATCCGCGCCGGCGCCTGTGTGGTGCAGCTCTATTCCGCCCTGGTGTTTTCCGGGCCGGGCCTGGTGGGGCGGATCAAGGCCGATCTCGCCGCGCGGCTCCGGGCCGACGGGTTTTCCTCGACCGCCGAGGCGGTGGCCACCGCCTGATGCGGACTGGCCGTCGGGCGGGCGCCAATAGTCACGTTGCCCAAAGCCCCGGGGTGCATTAACGGACAGGCATGGTGGAGCCCTCCTCGCCACCGCAGCCCTCAGGCCCCCTCAGGCGCGGCTTCCTCTGGCCGGGCGGTCTTTCTGCTCGCCTGCTGATCCTGACCAGCCTGTTCGTCCTGTTCGGCGGCGCCCTGGTGGTGCCCCCGACCCTGGCGGCCTTCGAGGAGCAGTGGCTGCTGGACCGGGTGCGGGCGGCCGAACTGGCCTCCCTGGCCACCGAGGTCGCCCCCGATGTGGTGGTGAGCGAGCAGCTGTCCTCTGACCTGCTGGAGGTGGCGGGCGTGGAGTGGGTGGCCATCCAGAGCGACGGGGTGCGCCGGCTTGTCCTGCGGGGCAACAATATGAACCGCACCCCCTATCTGGTGGACCTGCGCGACCAGGCGGCGGCCTCCTGGCTGGCGGCGCCCTTCCAGACCCTGTTGGGCGGGGAGGGGCGGATGGTCCGGGTGGTGGCCGAGCCCCGCTTCCGCGACGCGGAATTCATCGAGATCGTCGCCCCGGACGCCGAACTGCGCCAGGAGCTGACCGCCTATCTCTGGCGGCTGATCGCGGTGACCGCCTTCGTCTCGGCCATGGCCGGCGGGCTCGTCTATCTGTCGCTCAACCTGTTTCTCGTGCGGCCCATGCAGCGGATCACCCGGGGCATGGAGCTGTTCCGGGCCGATCCCGACGACCCGCGGGCGAGCGTCAAGCTGTCCGGCCGCCGCGACGAGATCGGCCGGGCGGAGGTGGAGCTGGCCCTGATGCAGGGCGACCTCCGCGCCGCCCTGAACGCCCGGGCCCGGCTCGCGGCCCTGGGGGAGGCCGTGGCCAAGATCAATCACGACCTGCGCAACATGCTGACCAGCGCCCAGATCGCCTCCGAGCGGCTGGCGGCCTCGGCGGATCCCGACGTCAGCCGCGCCCTGCCGCGGCTGGAGCGGGCCCTGGACCGGGCGGTGAAGCTGGCCTCCCATGTGCTGACCTATGGCAAGACCCAGGAGCCCGCCCCCGAGGTCCGCTCCGTGGCGGCGGCCGAGGCCGTGGCCATGGCCGCCGAAGAGGCGCGGCTGACCGAGGACGGGGTGCGGCTCGCCTCAGCCCTGGGCGCCGCCGACCAGCTCCTTGCCGATCCCGACCAGCTGCACCGGATCCTGGTCAATCTGATGCGCAACGCCCGCGAGGCCATCGAACAGCAGCCTGACCGGAGCCACGGCGTCATCACGGTCACCCTGGACCAGGCTCACGGTGAGAGCCGCCTGCGCCTGGCCGATGACGGCCCAGGCGTGCCGGCCCGGGTGCGGGAGCATCTGTTTCAGCCCTTCAGCGGGTCCGGCCGCGCCGATGGGGCGGGCCTGGGCCTCGCCATCGCCCGGGAGCTGGCCCAGGGCCATGGCGGCGACCTGACCCTGGCCTCGACCGGCCCTGAGGGCTCGATGTTCGAGCTACGCCTGCCCGGCGTCCCCGAAGCGGTCGCCCCCGCGCCTGCGCCCAAGCGGCCCCGCAAGACCGCGGCGGCCAAGCGGGGCTAGAAGCCCCGGGCGACGCCTTCGCGCCGAGGATCGGCGCCGCCGTCCAGACCGTCGGGGGTGACCATGACCCCGTGCAGCCCCGAGCCCTCGCCGCCGACCGCGGTGAAGGTGACGCCGCGCGCGGCCAGGCCCTCGATGACCTCCGGTGAGAACTTGTCGCCCTCGGCCGCGTAGGAAGCCCCCCGGGCGATCAGATTGGGCAGGGCGAGCGCCTGCTGCACCGGCAGCTTCCAGTCCAGCATGCCCACCAGGGCCTTCAGGTTATAGGCGAGGATCGAGGTCCCGCCGGGCGAGCCCACGGCGGCCAGCAGCTCGCCGTCAGAATCCAGCACGATGGCCGGGGCCATTGAGGAGCGCGGCCGCTTTCCCCCGGCGATGGCGTTGGCCGCCGGCGCGCCGTCCGGATTGACCGGGGCGAAGGCGAAGTCGGTGAGCTGGTTGTTGAGGAAGAAGCCCCCCACCATCCGGCCTGAACCGAAGATGCTCTCCACCGTGGTGGTCATGGAGACCGCGTCGCCCGCGGCGTCCACCACCACGAAATGGGAGGTGCCAGAGACCTCGCGGGTGGTGTCGGGGGCGCGCACGTCGGCGCCATCGGGGCTCCCCGGCTGCGGGGGCGGGCCCGCCGTGGGGCCGATCAGGGCGGCGCGGGCGGCCAGATAGGTCTTGTCCAGCAGGCCCTCGGTGGGGACGTCCACAAAGTCAGGGTCGCCCATATAGCGGTCGCGGTCGGCGTACATCAGCCGGCTCGCCTGAGTGAACAGGTACCAGCCCTGCGCCGAATTCGGATGATCGGCGATGGCGGTGTTTTCCAGAATGCCGAGGCCTTCCAGCACCGCAGGTCCGCCGGACGGGGCAGGCGGGGTGCAGACCACATAGATGCGGTAGGGCCGGCACAGGGCCTCGGTCTTCTTCGGCGCGTAGCTCGCCAGGTCGGCCAGGGTCATGACGCCGGGCAGGTCGCCCTCGGTGACCCTGGCGACGATGGCCTGGGCGATTTCGCCCTCCAGCAGGGCGTCGGGGCCCTCGGCGGCGATCTTGCGCACGGTGGCGGCATAGGCGGGGTTCCGCAGCCGGTCGCCAGCCTGGTAGCGGGTCCCGTCGGGCTTGGTGAAATAGGCCGTGGCGTCGGGAGACTTCGCCTGGGGGGCGCGGCCGACGATCATCTCGGCCAGGCGCGGGCTGACGATGAAGCCCTCATTGGCCAGA
This sequence comes from Caulobacteraceae bacterium UBA3198, assembly GCA_002363865.1. GTDB lineage: Bacteria > Pseudomonadota > Alphaproteobacteria > Caulobacterales > Caulobacteraceae > Phenylobacterium. The sequence goes on along the minus strand of DEWY01000008.1, from coordinate 7,147 downwards.
CGCTCGGCGGCGCCGAACAGCTGGCGCCATTCCAGGTTTCCATGCTCGGTTTGGGCCATGTGCAGCATGGCCACCGCGCCGGGAACCCCGGTGGAGCGGCCGCTGAGCAGGACCTGGAAGAAGGGCAGGGGCTTGCCCTCTTCGTTCAGGAACATGTCGGGCGTGGCCGCCGCCGGCGCGGTCTCGCGGCCGTTATAGGCGCTGACGGTCCCGGTCTCGGCGTCGTAGTGCACCAGGAAGGCGCCGCCGCCGAGGCCCGAGCTCTGCGGCTCCACCAGGCCCAGCACCGCCTGGACGGCCACGGCGGCGTCCACCGCCGAGCCCCCGGCCCGCAGGACCTCCAGCCCGGCCTCCACCGCCAGGGGATTGGCGGCGGCCACCATCACCTGGCCCTGGGGGGCGGCCGTCGCCGGCGGCGGAGACGGGGCCTCTGAGACCTGGGACAGGGGCGCGCAGGCCGACGCCAGCAGCAGCAGGGCCGGAACCAGGGGACGGGCGAGGCGGGCGAGGGAACGCGAAAGGGAGGAGGACACAGGACTCCGGGGACTGGCTGGGATCATGGCGGCACCTTAGCGGGGATGGCGTGGACAACAACCGTCGCCCTGTGTCACCCAGCCAGAAGGGAGATCCTGCCGCCATGACGTCATCCGCCGCCCGCCCTGCAGCCGGCCGTCCGGGCATAGCCCGGCCCGGCGCCCGCAACCTGATCACCGACGTGCCGGGTCTGAAGGTGGGCCAGGCCCACGACGCCGCTGTGCGCACCGGCGTCACCGTCATCTTGCCCGACGCCCGCGCCGTAGCCGCCTGTGACGTCCGGGGCGGCGGTCCCGGCACCCGGGAGACCGATGCGCTGGACGCCCACAATCTGGTCGAGGCGATCGATGCGGTGGTGCTGTCGGGGGGCTCGGTCTATGGCCTGGCCGCGCCGGACGGCGTCTGCGCCTGGCTGGGGGCGCAGGGCCGCGGCTATGGCCTCACCGCCAATCCCGCCGTGCCGCCCTCGCCGGTGGTGCCGGCCGCCATCCTGTTCGACCTGGCCAATGGGGGCGACAAGGCCTGGGGCGAAGCGCCCCCCTATCGCGCCCTGGGGCGAGAGGCGGCGCTGGCCGCCGCCCTCGACTTCGAGCTGGGAACAGCCGGGGCCGGCTACGGCGCCATGGCCGGCCAGCTCAAGGGCGGGACAGGCTCGGCCTCGGCGGTCACCGCCGATGGCTTCACCGTCGGCGCCGTGGTGGCGGTCAACAGCTTCGGCGCCGTCACCGCGCCTGGCGGCCGGACCTTCTGGGCCGCGCCCTTCGAGATGGGGGACGAGTTCGGTGGGCTGGGGTCGGCCGGCCTTGTCGGCGCCGGCGACGACTGGGGCCTGGCCAAGGCTGACCCCCAGGCCCGCACCAACACCACCATCGCCTGCGTGGCCACAGACGCCGTCCTGACCCCCGCCCAGGCCCGTCGGGTGGCCGTCATGGCGCAGGACGGCCTGGCCCGCGCCATCCGCCCCGTCCACGCCCCCTTCGACGGCGACGTGGTCTTCGCTCTGTCCACCGGCCAGCGGCCGCTCGGCGAGCGTCCGGACTTCCAGATCGCCCGCCTGGGGGCCCTCTCCGCCGACGTCCTGGCCCGCGCCGTGGCCCGCGGCGTCTACGCCGCCGCGCCCTGGCCCGACGCCCCGGTGCGCTGCTGGCGGGACCTCGCCTAGGGGTCGCGAGAGGGGGCCGATCAGGGAAATTGCTTTTCCCCCATTCCCTGGCTTGAACTTTGCCAAAAGCCCGACTAGGTTCCGCGCCCTTGCCGCAAGGCACTGCGCGCCCGTAGCTCAGCTGGATAGAGCATCAGACTACGAATCTGAGGGTCGGACGTTCGAATCGTTCCGGGCGCGCCATTTTCTCCATCTGTTTAAACATCAATGGCTTATGCCCCGCTATGAGGGCGCATTTCATCGCCGTTTACATCGCTGAACGCATTTGTTTAGTGCGCTGATTAGCCTAGCCGTGAACCACTATCAGACGGTACGTCCGCAAACGTCGCACCCCTGTCGTATTAGCCGACGCCTGATCGGAGCGGACAGCCGTAGCCGATTCAGTCAGAGTAACTTCGTCACACCGAACAGCGGGTCGGCGAGATCAGGGTGGATTTTTTCGGATGAAGATCGGGGTGGTAGATTTCTTCTGTGGCTGCGGAGGAGTGAGCGCCGGGCTGCAAAGCGTCCGTGGTTCTGTACGATTCCAGATCGTAGAAGGTATCGACAATGATCGGCATTGCGCTCGAACTTACGAGCGCATGGTCGGTGCCCCCTGCGACACAGCTGACATTTTTCAGCTCGCGGAAGAGCAAGGAGCGATCGAGCGGAAAATTGATCAATGGCGACTAAGTCGATTTGACAAAGTTCTGCTGGTTGGCTGTGCACCCTGCCAAGGTTTCGCTGCCCATCGCAAGTCGGTTGCAGGGCCGGATGAACGCCGAAATCTTTTTGAAGCTTTCTGTGGAATTGCTGCCTGCGTTCAACCCGACGCGATTCTAATGGAAAACGTACCTGACCTTTTCTCCAAGGCGCATTGGCCTCACTTTTTTCGGGGTCGAGCAACTCTGGAAAAGGCCGGCTATCAGGTGGAGAGTGGCATTTACAACTTCGCGGGTTTCGGCGTTCCCCAAGAACGTTTCCGCGCTGTAGTCATGGCCTTCAAAAGCGGCTTCGAGCTGCCGTATGCGCCCCTCAAAGCCGGTGAATATCGTACCGTTCGCGATGCGATTGGCCGGCTCCCCGTGTTGGCGTCTGGGCAGGCCGACCCACTAGACCCGATGCACGTGGCCTCGACCCATCGGGAGAGCACCTTGGCAACAATACGTCAGGTGCCGAAGGACGGTGGCAATCGCCCTATCGGTGTTGGGCCGAAGTGTCTTGATCGAACTAGAGCGGCTCATGGAGGATTCACGGACGTGTATGGACGGCTGGCGTGGGATCGTCCGTCAGTAACCATTACCGCGCGATGCCGTACCCCGTCATGCGGTCGGTTCACCCATCCTGACCAGGACCGTGGATTGACCACACGTGAAGCTGCGCTCCTTCAGGGCTTCCCGGAAAATTACGTGTTCGAGGGTCCGTTTGACGACGGATTCAAGCAGGTAGGTAACGCGGTGAGCCCTCTCGCTGCCAAGCACTTGGGTGAGTTTGTCGCTGCCAAGCTAAGTGCTGGTCGCTTAGATAGTTTCTACGTAGGTGCGCCACCAATCGAGGTTTCTGGTCCGGTTGGACCAGGCTTTGCGGTCACCATAAACGGCATCAAACGTCGTCGGGAGAAGCTTCTTGACGCTGCGTAAACCACTAAAACCAGTCGCAATTGACATTTTTGCAGGCGCAGGCGGTCTGTCGCTCGGACTCCAGCGCGCTGGATTTCAGCTCGGCGCGGCGCTCGATAATGATCCGGTGGCCGTCCGTACATACGAAAATAATCTCGGCCACCACATTCGGTGTGCAGGCATCGAAGGGGTGTCCGGCGATGAGCTGCTGCGTGCAGCGGGTGTGGAGACTGGCGGCTTAGAACTCCTTGCTGGGGGACCTCCTTGCCAAGGTTTCTCTGTACAACGGCGTGGTGATCGCTCCGACCCGCGAAACGGACTCGTCCTAGAATTCGTCCGATTGGTTGAAGAGACGCGGCCCCGTTTTTTCCTGATGGAGAACGTCGGCGGCCTACTCAGCCGGCATGGCCGCCCATTCTTGGATGAGTTCGAGAACCGCGCGAAGTCGCTTGGCTATGAGATACATACGAAGCTTTTGAACGCTGCCGACTACGGCGTTCCTCAGCAACGCATGAGAGCGTTCCTAGTGGGAGAGAGTGTTGCGGATGGCCTCACCTTCCAGTTTCCAGAAGCCCAAGTGACCAAATGGAGGACTGTGAGGGATGCAATTGCTGATCTCCCGTCGCCGCCGGCTGATGGTCGACCACACATGGAGGTGCAAAACCACTTCCGCGAAGCTCGCCTTTCACCACTAAATATAGAGCGGATAAAGCATGTTCGGCAGGGAGGTGGCCGGGAGCAAATCCCAGAACGGCTACAACTGGATTGCCACCGCAAAGGCAACGGTCACCGCCATATGGACGTCTACGGTCGCCTCGCTTGGAACGAGCCCTCGGTTACCCTTACCGCCCGCTTCGATAGCTTCACTCGGGGGAGATTCGGACATCCAGTTGAGCATCGCAGCCTCACAATACGAGAAGGCGCTAGAATCCAAACTTTTCCGGATAACTTCGTATTCTCAGGGAATCGAGGCGAACAAGCGCGCCAAGTCGGTAACGCCGTACCTCCTCTCCTAGCCGAGGTGCTAGGACGGGCAATTCTGACGGCCAGCGCCACCCAACTGACTAAGGCTCGCGCAGCATAGCCGTTGACTCATAGGCAGATCCTAGCCCAAAAAATCGTGGGCGGGGAAGCAGATGACTCGAGAAGATGAAACGGAAATTGCGAGCCCCGAGCATCAGCAGGACGCCGGGAACGGAACATTCCGGTGGGGCGCTGGTGACCGAGACTCAGTAAACTTCGGAGAGTTTTCCGGAAAGCTGACGCCTACTGCTCAGCTTGAGACGCTCCTCAAAATGGAAGGCCTGAACGGGCGATCAGACGAGGAGGTAAAAAAACACACTGGACGCGAGCTGAGCCGAGCTCGCCGCTGGCACAAAATATTCGAGCGCATGGGTGTCTTCTACCCTGGCGGTGAGGTCACGCGCTTGGGGCGTCTTGGACGGATGCTCAAGGATGCCACTGAGCCCAATGGTCTTGAGCGGTTAATTGCACGCGAAGCTGCTAACCTCTTGATGCGATACCAGCTCGATAATCCTGTAGAGCGGGCTGCTCCGCAGGGCGTAGATGTCCACCCATACTATTTGATCCTCGCGGCAGCCTCGCGCCTGGACTGGAAAATCCATTGGGACGAAGTCAATCGCGAGCTCATGCACCTGAGGTCAGACGATCAGCTCGATGTAGCTGTCGCCAGGATTGCAGCGGCGCGAGTTGATCCAAATTACGGCGCCTTTATCGGTCGTTCATCGAACGAAGCAGGCTTGCTGAGTGCCCGAGCGCATGGGGCGGAAGCCACCGCTCCGGACAACAAAACTCCCGAAGGCCAACTGCGAGATCAGAAGCTTACACCATGGCTCAAGAGGGCAGGCTTCGGAGAAATGTTGCTCGAAGCAGGCGGCACCGGCGGAGGGGGCTACTGGACGGTCCCGCAGGACAAGCGGGACATAGTAGGCGCGGCTGTGTCCGTGCCCCCGGTTTACAAGCACTTTTCCAGTGTTCCTGATTGGATCGCCTGGTTTTGCGAAGGCGTAATCACGCCAGGAGACGAGAAGCAGGTCGAAAATGTGCCGCCACCGCCACCGCCACCGCCCCCTGCCGTCAAGCTAGAAATCTCGAACCTGTCTCTCGCTGTCCTGAAAGAGGCGATTGCGACTTACGATCCAGACCTGGAGTATTCTGACGCTCTGCTTGCATCGGTTGTTGCGGCGCTCCGCGCGGGTGATGGACGAAATTTCATCGTCCTTAGAGGTGTCAGTGGGACGGGAAAAACTCGGTTGGTCACCGCCATCGCGAGAGCGATCTACGGGGCAGCCGTTGTCCCTCAGCCCTATCTAACCATTGTGGAGGTGCGGCCAGATTGGACGGACGGCTCCTATCTATTGGGCCACTACGATCCGATTTCGCAGCACTATGTCCGTCCAAAGTTTTTGAACGCGATGCTCGCAGCGGATTCCGCCCTAGCAACATTTGGTCCCGTTGCGCCCGTGCTGGTGTGCCTAGACGAGATGAACCTAGCGCGGGTCGAATTTTACCTTTCGGATTGTCTGAGCGCGATGGAATCCGGCAGCCCTATGGAGCTGGAAACCCGGGGCGACTCGGGACTGCCCACCGCCCTGCGTTGGCCCCCTAACCTCTACCTGTTTGGCACGATCAACATCGATGAGAGTACGATGCGGATCAGCGACAAGGTTCTCGACCGCGCGCAAGTGATCGACACATCAGACATCATGATCCAGCCTGCGTTGGAACGGTGGCTTGCAGAGAGCAATGCACTGGATATCGCAGAGCGTCAGCGGACAGCTGAAATCATTTCCGGTGCTTGGAACCTGCTGAACATGGCCGGAATGCCCTTTGGCTTTCGCGTAGCAAAGGCGATTGTCCGCTTCGTGGACGAAGCGAAGGCGAGCTCTGGCGGCGCACTCTCTATCGACGATGCAATCGACGCTCAACTGATCCAAAAAGTGCTCGTGAAACTGCGGGGCGAAGGTGAGCACTGGCGCAAGCCGTTAGATGATCTGAGCAAGTTGCTGGGAGGATTGTCCGGCGCTCAACGCTCCTATCAGGCTGTTAAGCGGATGCAGGGCGACTTGGATCGCCTGGGGAGTTTCGAGTTCTGGAACTAAGGCTGCTCATACGACACATAGACGGGTTGGAGCAATTTGAACTCTGTCCAATCAATGACGTGCCAGAAGGCTTTGTCACCGAGAACAGGCGTTATGAGATCGAGGCGTTCCTGGATGGTCAACCACTTGCTGAGCAGCTTGTTCTCACGCTCAATGATATCCCGGCAGACCGAATTCAGCGCGGCAAAAGACGCTTCTTCTTGCTTGAGGTGGGGTTCTACGCCGGGGATCTTCGCGTAGCGGTTTTGGACCAGCACCGCGTGGTTTCGTTCGTTGATCTGGTTGTGGATGCTGACAAGGCCAAACTAACTCGTGACGAATATGCCGCGTTAGTGGCGGATGTCGCACGGCTCACCTCAGCTCTGTATAGGCTCGGTGCTGTGACTCTGCCCGCGGCAGGAAGCGTGAGCGGAGATCGAACCCTCCTATCGACTCTCGATCTGGTCCGCACCAATTTTGACGGCTTTGAGCGTGCCGTGTCGCGAATAGCCAATGGGCCGACCCGACAGCTTCGGTCCGAGACGGTCGTCGTTCCGTTGCAAAGCGCCCGGCGCGTAGACAGTCGATCTCTCAGCGCTGCATTGAGAAGAGGGTGGGCTCGAACTGCAAGTCCGTCTGAGAGTCTAGCGGCACCAAGGCTTGTGGAAGCGCTGGGCGGACAATGGATTGAGCGTATTGGCGACTCTCATAAAGAAGAACGGCTCGATACTGAGGTGGCGCCGGAAATTCGG
>DEWY01000014.1 GCA_002363865.1 Caulobacteraceae bacterium UBA3198 | reverse complement strand
CCGACCTGGTCCAAGGTTGGGGGCGAGGTCACTCATTGCCCCCCCCCACGTGCGTCGACAAGCGCTTCGTCCGAGACCAGGTGGCCGGCGATCAACATGCTGCAATTGATGCGGTCCATCAGATAGGCGCCGCTGCTGCCGGCCCACCATCGATCAAGAAAGCTCCGATGCCGGTGGCCTACGACCAGGAGGTCTGCGGCGACTTGCTCTACGAAGGCGGCAATCTCAGCAGCGGGCTCGCCGCTCCGCAACTCGGCGACCGGCTCGAGGCCAAGTTGCCGCAGCCCCGTGACGCCCTCTTCCAGCACCGCTCGGTACGCTTCCTGCTCGTGAGCGATGACTCCGGCGTACGCACCTTCGGCCAGCCGTCTTCCAGGCGTCTCTGCGGCGACCGACAAGAGAAAGACCCGGGCCCGAAGCCTCATGGCCAGCATCGCGCCCTCGCGCAGCGCGGCACGTCCCTCCACACTGCCATCGTAGGCAAGAACGATTCGACGATACATATGAACCCCCGCTTCAGACCCAAGGGTAGCCCTAGTATTTCCCGAAGGGCGCCCAATCGCACCCAACGCACCTTCGTAGGTTAATGGTTAGGGGGCTATCATCCAACAAGCGCCGCGAGGTTTGCGCCGGGGCGTTTTGATGCTAATTATTAGCTCCCTATCGACACGGATTTGTACTCGATGACCGCCAGACACGCCTTTGGACAGGCAGCGAACCTGATGAGCCGTCGTTGGCGGGCGCGCCTAGACGAGCGGCTTAAGGACACGGGCCTCTCGCAGGCGCGGTGGCTGGCGTTGTTTGAGCTATCAAGTTCGGACGGAGGGCTGACACAGCGGGATTTAGCGGATCGGCTCGGAATCGAGGCGCCGACGATCGTGCGCCAGTTGGATGACCTTGAAAGGCGCGGCCTGATTGCGCGGCGGGAGGCGCCGAATGATCGGCGAGCCAAACGCGTCACCCTCACCGCCGCGGCAGAGCCGGTCCTCGACCACATCACGAGCATTGCGGCCACGCTTCGCGACGAGTTGCTGGCGGATATTTCTGACGCCGATCTCGCCACCTGTCTGTCCGTTTTGGGACGAGTCAACCAGCGTTTGGAACAAAGATGAGCGCGGCGGATCACAACCCCGTCGCGAGCGTGAAAGGCATTCGCATCGGGCGAAAACCCTCGCGGCGCCTGCTTCTCGTCGCCGCCGTGATCGTGGCCCTCATTGCGGCCGGCGCGGTTTGGCTGCACGGGAGGGCCGGCCGGGTGTCGACCAATGACGCCCGCATTGCCGCAGATGTCATTGCGGTTTCCAGCGAGGCGGCCGGCAGGATTGTTCAGCTCGATGTCAAAGCCGGGGACCAAGTCGAGAGGGGTCAGATTCTGGTCCGCATAGAACCCCGCGACGCTCAATATAGCTTGGCGGAGATCAACGCCAACATCGCCAACCTGCGCGCGCAGCGCGCGCAGTTGTTGGCCCAGCAAAGCTTGGTGCGCAACACCGTCGGCAATCAAGCTGGGGTATCCTCCGCGACCATCGACAGCGCCCAGGCCGACTATCTGACCAAGCAGGCTGAGCTGGCCGTGGCACGGTCGGCCTTTCAGCGCACCGAAACCCTCTATGGGAAAGGGCTGGTCGCCAAGAGCCGGTTCGAGGAGGACCAGGCGCGGCTTCGGGCCGCCGAGCAAACTGCCGTCCGCGCCCGCGCCGCGATCTCCGGCGCGAAGGCGAGCGCCGAGGTCACCCAGACGGGCCTCCAGCAGGTGCAGGTGATCGCCGAGCAGATTGCGAGCGTCGACGCCCAGATCGACGCGCTGGCTGCGCGGCGTGAACAGCAGCGGCTCGATCTCGGACGGCGACAGATCGTGGCGGCCTTCGATGGGGTCATCGATCAGACCGTTGTCGATCCGGGCGAGTACGTCTCGCCGGGCTCGCGCATCCTGCTCTATCACGACCCGCATACCGTCTGGGTCGATGTGAACGTCAAGGAGACGGAGTTCCGTAAACTGAAGGTTGGCGCGTCGGCCAAGGTGAAGGTGGACGCCTATCCCGGCGGCACGTTTGAGGCCAAGGTTCAGCGCCTGGGGGGCGCCGCTACGAGCCAGTTCGCGCTACTGCCCAACCCCAATCCGAGCGGCAACTTCACCAAGGTCACCCAACGGCTGCCCGTGAGGCTGGCGATCACCCAACAGCAGAATCTCCTCCGGCCGGGGATGATGGCCGAGGTCACGATCGATGTCACAGACTGAGGCCCTGTTCGCGCGCTATGGGTCGATGTACCGCTGGCTCGCGACGGCGGCGGCCATGGTCTCGGCGATCGCGGTGGTGCTTTCATCCACCATCGTCAACGTGGCTGTTCCGGCAATCATGGGCCAGTTCGGCATCGATCAGACCCGGGTGCAGTGGCTCGCCACCGGCTTTCTCGCCGCAATGACGGTCACCATGCTGCTCTCTGCCTGGTGCGAACGCACCTTCGGTCAGCGGCAAACCATGACGGTGGCCCTGGGCGTGTTCCTGTTCGGATCGGTCCTCGGCGGGCTGGCACCGGATGATACGGTGCTCATAGTCTCCCGGGTGATCCAGGGCGCTGCAGCGGGCGTCATCCAGCCGCTGGCGATGGTCGTGATGTTCCAGGTGTTTCCCCCCGACAAGCGCGGCGCGGCCATGGGAATCTTCGGGATTGGCGTAGTGCTCGCCCCGGCGCTGGGTCCGTGGGTCGGCGGACTGCTGATGGATAGCTTCGACTGGCGGTTCCTTTTCTATTTGGGGATTCCATTCGGCCTGGGTGGCATCACGCTGGCGCACCTCTTCCTGCCCGATCGCGATCCTGCGGTCGCGAAGGCCCGACTGGACTGGCCGGCTCTGGTGTGGCTCAGCGTGGCCCTGCTCGCGCTGCTGCAAACCATGTCCAGCGGCCAGCGCTTGGGCTGGGCCTCCACGCCCGTCCTCGCAGGGCTTGCAATCACGATGACCTGCGCGGCGGCCTTCCTCGTCCGCGAACGTCGGATTCCGCATCCGCTGCTCGACCTGCGGGTGTTCGCCAGTCCCCCCTTCGCTGCGGCCGCGGCGGTCAGCTTTGTGCTGGGGGCCGGCCTGTACGGCACGACCTATCTGCTCCCGGTCTTCGTCCAGCAGATTCAAAACTTCACCCCAACCCAAGCGGGTCTGCTGCTGATGCCGGCCGGCTTCGTCCTGGTCATCGTCTTTCCCGCCGCAGGCATGATGAGCGACCGGCTGTCGCCAGGATTGCTGATCGGGGCGGGCATGGCTATCTTTGCCTATTCCTCGTGGCTTACGGCCCACGTGAGCGCCGACACCGCCTTCTGGACGCTCGCCTGGTGGACGGTGATTGGCCGCATTGGGATGGGCTTTGTGTTCCCCTCGCTGAGTTCTGCAGCTCTCAAGGTGCTGCCGCTGGAACTGTTATCCCAGGGCTCTGGCTCGATGAACTTCACCCGGCAACTGGGCGGAGCGCTCGGCACGGGTATTCTGGGCGTGATTATTGAGCGGCGAACCGCGTTCCACGGCGACGCCCTCGCCGCGACCCAGACGTCGGATAATTCAGCTACAAGCGGCTATCTCATGGAAGCCGCGCGAACCGTCCACGCGTTGGGACTCGGGCCTCTGGAGCAACTCCCGGCCGCCGGCTGGTTGCTGGGGCAAGGGGTTTACTACCAGGCGGCCGCCGCCGCCTATCGAGATGGATTCCTGATCACGGCCATGGTCTTCGCCGTGGCCCTCGCGCCAACTTTCGTGCTCCATCGCGCCTTGGGGCGCGTTGCTGCGCGGCTAGGTCCAGGCCCCCAATCGGCTGAGAAGGGTGAAGACGAGGCGGATGCCGGGCCAGCAGCAGACCCTGTAATTGAAGCCAAGGCTCGCGCGGTGAGAATATGAACAGGCGCGCAAACTCGACCTGCAAAGCCAAGCGGGAGGCGATCCTCTTGGCTACGGCGGACCTGATGAGTCGGCTTGGCCCAGATGTGTCGGTCACCTCGATCGCCCGCTCAGCGGCCGTCTCAAAGCAGACGGTCTACAATCATTTCGGCAGCAGAGCCGGCCTGATGGACGCTTTGGTCGCCAGTGGCCTCAGTGTTTTGTACGATCCGATGCTCGATCTGGACAGCAACGGAGATCCTGAGGACGAGCTGGGATCCTACGCCCTTGCCTTGCTGCGCGAGCTCTCACAGCCCGCCTATCGGAAAATGCTTCGCGCGATCTTCTTTGCCATCCAGGACGATGCGGCAGCGGCCCAGCTGATCTATGACGCGACTGCGGTGCGTATGCGGGAACGCATCGCAACCTATCTCCGCGCGCAATGTGCGCGGGGGCGTCTCACTGTCGATGAACCCGACATCGCAGCTCAACTCTTCCACACTGCTGTCGTATCGAACGCACAACTCATGATTCTGGCGGGGATCCTCGATGAAAAGCCCATAGAGTCCCATGCTAGAGCTTGCTCGAGACTCTTCCTAAAGGCTTACGCAACTGATCGGTAATGTGCCTGCCGAGGCTATGACATGAATCCTGCGCCGCAAGGCGGTCCGCCTAAGCTGTGTGGCGGCTTGCGGCTCGCCTCGCTCAGCCTTTCCACCACCCGCGGCCGGCGCCACCTCAGATTGAGGTGGCGCCGGTTCTCCG
>DEWY01000011.1:217503-241129 GCA_002363865.1 Caulobacteraceae bacterium UBA3198 | reverse complement strand
TCCGAATTTCCGGCGCCACCTCAAACTGTCCGAATTTCCGGCGCCACCTCAGATCCCTCGTTCAGCCCGTGGTGTGCAATATGCCGCCGAGGGCGCTATCGCCAATTGCCACGCGCGCGCTATCTTGTTCGAATCTCCGCTGGTTTTAAGGAATGTCGCTCATGCAATGCGCCGCCCACAATGAGGACTCTGCGCCCGAGGCGCTGGACCTCAAATTCACTCCGCTTGGCACCGGCTATCTCCTGGCGGAGGTTACTCGCCTGCTGCGCGCGTCGGTGGACCGGAGAATGCTGGACCTGGGCCTCACAGGCTCAATGTGGCGTGTGCTGGTTTATCTCCAACGCGAGGATGGGAGATCCCAGGCGGACTTGGCGAAAGAGCTTGAGGTCAGCCGGGCATCATTGGGACAAATGATTGATCGGCTTGAGCACTCCGGCCATGTGCAGCGTCGCGCCCACCCGGACGACCGCCGGATATGGCGCGTTTTTCTGACTGAGAAGTCTCAGGAGATCATGCCGTCACTGGGCGAGAAAGCTCAAGCGCTGCATCAGCAAACGTTCGGACGGCTCGCCAAAGACGAACATAGGGCGCTCGTTGCGACGCTCATGACGCTCCGCGACAGCCTAACCTGAAATCGATCTGCCTGAGTACGCGCGTTTCCTCGCGCAGCGGCCAATAAGTGTCAACGCTCCGGCATTCACAATCAGTCCGTCGAGCGCATCGCTGACCTTGATCTGGCAAGAGAGATGGCTGTTGGTTCGACGCCCTCGGCAAAATCCAGCATCGACTCCTCCAATGCCGGGACGCGCCGGTCTTGTCGGCCCGAGCCTTGTCAATATAGACTCGGCAGGGGGCGTAGGCGTCGCCGCAGTCTGCGTCGATGCCCGGGATGTTGTTCTTGACCGCGCCTTCCATTCCCGTGAGGCCGGGCTTGACGTCGACCACATGCTCGTCCCGTCGTGCTCGATGTAGGTGATCCTGGTGATTGGAACTCTTGCTGAACTCCAGAGCCCGTCTGGCTCGAGTGGATGCTGAATGACCCGCACAGGCGGGCTCAAGGCTATTGAGATTGGGCGCGTCCTCTGGACTTAGCGAATGCCAGGCTCAGTTGCGCGCCGGAATGACGACCGGCATGGACGAGTACCCCCGGATCAAGACCGAAGCCACACGGCGGGGCTCTTCCAGGACACGGATTTCAGGAAAGCGCGGGAGGATCTCTTCCCACAGAATCCGCAGCTGGAGCTCGGCTAGGCGATTACCCACGCAGCGGTGAATCCCGAACCCGAACGACAGGTGGTTGCGCGGCCGCTCTCGGTCGATGATGTAAGCTTCAGGGTTCTCGATCGCCTCCTCGTCCCGGTTGCCTGAGGCGTACCAGATCAGCACCTTGTCGCCCTTCTTGATGAGCTTGCCGCCAAGCTCGAAATCTTGGGTGGCGGTGCGCCGCATGTTGGAGAGCGGGGTCTGCCAGCGAATGGTCTCCGAAACCATGGAGGGGATCAGGTCTGGCTTCGCCTGCAGTTTACGTAGCTGCTCGGGGTTCTCGTTCATCGCTAAGATCGAGCCGGTCATCGTATTTCGGGTGGTGTCATTGCCGCCGATGATCAGCAGGAGCAGATTCCCGAGGTACTCCATGCGGTCCATGTTCCGCGTGGCCTCGCCATGGGCCAGCATGGAGATCAGATCGCCCTTGGGCGGGGCGTTGACCCGCTCGTTCCAGAGTCGCGTGAAATAGTCCACGCAGGCGAACAGCTCCATCCTGCGCTCAGTCTCGTAGTCATCCGTGAGGAACAGGCCGGATTCGGGGCCCGCGGTGGCGATGTCGGACCAGCGGGTTAGTTTGCGCCGCTCATCCCAGGGGAAGTCGAACAGGGTGGCCAGCATTTGGGTGGTGAGTTCGATGGAGACCCGATCGACCCAGTCGAAGGGCTCGCCGATCGGTAGTTCGTCCAGGGTCTTGGTGATGCGGCTGCGGATCAACGGCTCCATCAGGTGGAGGTTGGCCGGCGAGACAATCGGGCTGACGGTCTTGCGCTGGACGTCGTGCTTGGGCGGGTCCATCGCGATGAACATCGGAAGGGTGAAGTCTTCTTTTTGGTCGAAGATCGTGATCGATGGCTCCGACGAGAACACCTCGTGATTGATATCGACGGCCATGATGTCGGCATACTTTGTGATGGACCAGAAGGCGCCGTCCGGGTGGTGATGCTCCGGGTGCAGATGAACTGGGTCCTCCTTGCGCAACCGCTCCAAGTATGGCCACACCGTGTCGGTGCGCCAGAGCTCTATGTCGGCGAGGTTGATGTCCTCCAACGGCATTGCGTAGGCCTTTGCGCGGGCCTCGGCCCTCAGATCGATCGCGCCGTCGCTCATTGCATTTTCCATCTCTTGCTTATCCCGTCAATTAAGATGACGGGCGCCTCAGGTCCCTAGGACAAACCCCTCATAACCCTTGTCGGCGCTGGCCTGACACATCTGCAGGTAAAGTGGAACGCCGCCCGGATAATTTAATAATTCCCGCGGCTTACCCGGAATATTAGCGCCCATGTACCAGGAGTCAGCCAGGGGAAAGAGCGTCATGGCGCCAACCGCCTCGATATGGTCCTTCCAGGTCTGTTCGGCGGTGGTGGTCGCCTCGAACCGGCTGACGCCCGCGTCGCGCACGCGTCCCAGGAATTCGACGACCCAGTCGCCCTGCAGTTCGGCGCAGGTCGGGCCATTGCAGAACCCCGAGGGGCTCTGCGGCCCGTAGAGGAACAGCAGGTTGGGAAAGCCAGCGCTAGCCATGCCCAGATGAGTTCGCGCGCCCTTGGCCCACTTCTCCTTGAGCGTGAGCCCCTCGACACCGCGGATGTCTATCTGCGTCAGGCCGCCGGTCACGGCATCGAAGCCGGTGGCAAGAACCAGGAGATCGAGCTCGTACTCCCGCGCTGCGGTCTTTACGCCGCCGGGGGTGACCTCCAGGATCGGGTTTTCCTTCAGGTCCACCAGCTCGACGTTGTCCTGATTGAAGACGTCGTAGTAGGTCTGCTCAAGGGACGGGCGCTTGACCCCGAACGGGTGCGGCGGCTGCTTCGGGGCAAGCTTTTCGGCGAGCTTCGGATCGCGAATCCGCTTTTGCACCTTCTCGCGCCAGAAGTCGTAGGCGGTACGATTGGCCTCGAGGTTCATCATCACGTCGTAGAAGGTCGAGGCCCAGAAACTAAATCCTCCGGCCGCCCAACTCGCCTCATAGATGTCCTGCCGTTCTTCCGGAGAGACCTCCAGCGCGGACTTTCCGCTCGCGTGGAAGTCGAAGCCACCGAAGCTTTCACGCCGCCGCGCGAATCGCGCGGGATAGTCGCGTTTCATGTCGGCCTGGGTCGCTTCGTCCAGGTTGCGCTGCTGCATCGCCAGCGCCAGGATCGGCGTGCGCTGGAAGACCGTCAGTTGCGCGGCCACGGGCGCAGCCTCCTGCACCACCTGCACGCCGCTCGCACCGGTGCCGATTACGCCCACGCGCTTGCCCGTCATGTCGAGGCCGCCTTGCGGCCACCAGGCGGTGTGGTGTGTTTCACCCGCGAACCGGTCGAGCCCCTCGATCTGCGGCACATAGGGCTTGGCGGCGAACCCGGTGCAGAGCACCAGGAAGCGGGCGCGGACGCCGCCGCCCTCCTGCGTCGTCACGATCCACTGGTCGCGCCCGGCGTCGAACTCGGCACCCTCGACACGGGTGTTGAAGCGGATATCCCGGCTCAGATCGAGCTTCTTGTCTACGTAGCGGAAGTAGGCGCGCAGTTCCTCCCAGCCGGGAAACCGCTCCGTCCAGTTCCAGTCGCGCCAGAGATCCTCGCTGGAGAACTCGTACATCGGCACGTGGGTATCGACGCGGGCGCCAGGATAGCAGTTCCAGTACCAGATACCGCCCAGGTCGGCGCCGGCCTCGAAAAGGCGCACCGAGAACCCCAGTTGGCGCAGGCGGTGGAGCTGGTAAAGGCCGGTGAAACCGGCCCCGACCACAAGGACATCCAGTTCCTCGATCGGTTGGGTTTCTGGCCGCACGGCGGGTTCGGTGTTCATGGTCTCACGCTAGTCCTAAATTTCTGCGAGCGAACTCGGTGACCGCCATGTAATCGGCCTTGCCGTTCGAAGCCCGCAACGGGACCTGGGTCACGAGGACACGCTTGGGGGTCTTATAGCCGGCCAAGCTGGAGCGCACGTGCCGACGTACATCGTCCTCGTCGAATGCAACTCCGCTCGCCACTACCACCACGCCCGTGACGGCCTGGCCCCATTTATCGTCTGGAACGCCGACCACGAGCGCATCCTCGATGATCGGGTGGGTCTTAAGGGCCTCCTCGACCTCCTCGGGATAAACCTTCTCGCCAGCGGTGTTGATGCAGGCGCTGCCCCGTCCCAGTAGCGTCATGGCCCCGTCGGCCTCCACTGTGCACCAGTCTCCCGGGATCGAGTAGCGCTGGCCGGCGATGGTGCGAAAAGTCTGGGCGGTCTTTTCCGGATCCTTGTAGTAACCCAGCGGTATTGGGCCGCTGATGGCGATTATCCCGGCTTTGCCTGTGCCCGGCTCCACAAGATTTTCATCCTCGTCAAAGACCTTGCACCGGGGGCCGATCTGGAACGTCGCGGTCCTGACCTCACCGTCCTTGGTCATGGCCGAGGAGCCGAAGCCGAGCGCCTCTGAAGCGCCGAAGGAGTCCATCAGCACGACTTGTGGGATGTGTCGCAATAGACCCGCCTTGACCTCACGGCTCCACATCACGCCAGAGGAGACCACGGAGACTAGGCTCGAGGTGTCGTGGCGCCCAGGCTGGTCCTCCAGCGCTTTGAACATCGGCTTGGCGAAGGCGTCGCCCACCAGGGCGATGGATTGCACCCGATGGCGCGCAACGACCGACCAGAGCTCGTCGGCGTCGAACCACGGATTCTCAAGGGTGACCACGCAGCCGCCGTTCATCATGCATCCGATCGCGGTGATGAGACCGGTTCCGTGCATCATCGGGCAGGCCGGGAGGGTTCGGCTTCCCGGACCGGTGGCGCGAACCAAGTCCAGATGCGCGTCCAGGGTTTCCGGCGCTGGCCCGAGCCGCCGCACCGCGTCGAGCTGGGCCTCACGCATGTCCTCATGGCGCCACATGACCCCCTTGGGCATGCCCGTCGTACCGCCCGTATAGATGAACAGAAGGTCGTCTGGAGACCGCTCGATCCCCAAGGGGGCGCCCTCGCCGGTCGCGGCGAGGTCTTCATATCGCTCCGAGAAGTGCGCCGGCGGATCGTCGTCGCCGATCTCAATGAACGTGGCGACCTTGGACAGCCGGCCCTTCAGCTGGAGGACTGTGTCGCGAAACTCGGAGCCGTAGATGATGGTCTGCGCATCCGAGTCATCGAAGATGTAGAACACCTCGTCGGGCTTGTAGCGGTAGTTGACGTTCACGTGGGTCAGGCGGCCCTTGAAGCAGGCGGCCAGGGCCTCGCCGTACTCTGGGCGGTTGCGCATATAGAACGCCACCTTGTCGCCCGGCTTCGCGCCCCGGGCCAGGATCGCGCGCGCAAGATTGTTCGACCGATGCGACGTCTCCCCCCAGGTGATCGTTCGATTCCCGTGAATGAAGGCCGGCGCGTCCGCCGGGAGGGCGTTCGGGAGCGCGTCGAGGATATCGCCGAAATTCCAGGTCATGGGCATGCTTCCTAAACGGCGATCCAGCCCTGAACGCGGGCGGCCTCGTTACGGACGAGTTCCGGCCCTCCGAGCAGTTGGCGATCCAGACCGATGCGCTTGAACCAGTAGTGCAGCCCGGCGAGGTCGGTGAAACCCATGCCGCCGTGCACTTCGGTGGAGGTCCGCGCGACGAACCGGCCAACCTCGGAGAGGTGTGATTTTGCGTGGCACGCCATCAGGGTCGATTCGTCAGGCGCATGGTCAAAGGCGTGCGCCGCATACCAGACCAGCGAGCGGCAGGGCTCGAGGGCCGCCGCCATCTCGGCGCACATGTGCTTGACCGCCTGGAAGGACCCAATCGGCCGGCCAAACTGCACGCGCGTGCCAGCGTAGGCCACGGCCTGTTCGATCATAGCCGTGCCGGCGCCCAGGATGTCGGCGGCCAGCATAATGCGCCCCGCGTCGATGATCCGGCGGGTGGTCCGGCCGCCGCCGCCGGGCAACGGATCGGCCTTGACGCCCGTCATCCGGAGTTCGCCGACTGAGCGGGTCTTGTCGATGGTCGTCAGCGGAATCTGCGTGAGACCGGGCGCGTCGGCAGCGACCAGGTGCAATGCGCCGGTGGTGTCCGCCACCACGAACAGGTCGGCGTCCGCAGCGTCGAGCACGAACAACGCTGTCCCGTCCAGCCACCCGTCCCTGGCGACCACCCCGACCCCGTCCCGGCCCTCCACGGCTTGGCTAACCGCGACGGCCGCCCTCGCCGCGCCGCTCGCCAGCTTCGGCAACCACGCGCGCTGTTGACTGTCGGACCCGCCGAGCAGGATCGCCAGCGGCGCCATGACATGCGCGCCCGCGAAATGCACCGGCGCGACACTGAAGCCGAGCGCTTCAGCCACAAGCGCGGCTTCCATCAGGCCAAGGCCCATACCGCCGAATTCCGCGGGAATGATGACCCCCGGCACGCCGAGATCGGCCAGGCCCGTCGCGACATCGGGGCTGTAGGGCGTCGCCGCGGCGGCGATGTCGCGCACATGCCCCAGCGGGGACTGTTCGCTGAGGTAGCGGGTCACCGCATCCTGGAGCATGCGCTGTTCGCTCGAGAGACCGAAATCCATCAGAGGCGGCCCCCATCCGTCGCGAGCTTCGGCTCACGCGGCATGCCGAGCCCCCGCTCGGCGATGATGTTCTTCTGAATCTGCGCAGTGCCCCCGCCGATGATCAGGCCAAGCTGGAACATGTAGGCCTGCTGCCAGCCGCCATGGGCGCGCAGGTGCGGACTACTTTCGTAGAGCACGCCGAGCTCGCCAAGAGCGTCGATGGCCAGCGCCGATATCTGGTGTGCCAGCTCGCAAGCCTGCAGCTTGACGATTAGCCGCGCGAGCCCTGCGTCGCCACCGTTCGCCGAGGCGCTCAGGACGCGGAGCCCATTGAACTTCATCGCCGCGAGTTCCGCCTGCAGCCGCAGCAGACGATCTCGCAGGATCGGGTTGTCCATGATCCGGCCATCGCCGGCGGTCTCAGTCCGCATCAGCTCCGCCAAGGCAAGGAAGCGGCTTTCGAGCTGGCCCGGGTCCCCTAGCATTCCGCGTTCGTGCTTGAGGGTGGCGTTGGCGACGAACCAGCCCTGCCCGCGCTTTCCCACGATCTGGGACTTCGGGACGCGCACGTCGGTGAAGAAGGTCTCGTTGAACTCGGCGTGCCCGGTCATGGTCACCAGGGGGCGAACCTCTATCCCCGGCGTTTTCATCGAAAAGATCAGATAGCTGATTCCGTCGTGCTTTCCCTTGTCCGGCTCGGTGCGCACGAGGCAGAAGATCATGTCAGCCTCGCGGGCCGTGCTGGTCCAGATCTTCTGGCCATTAATGACGAAGTCGTCGCCATCCTCCGTTGCGCGCGTCTGAAGGCTGGCGAGGTCGGACCCCGAGCCCGGCTCGGAGTATCCCTGACACCAGATAACCTCGCCGTGGATCGTTGGCCCGATCCACTGGCGCTTCTGATCTTCCGTCCCCAGTTCCAACAGCGTCGGAACCAGCATCGAAATGCCCTGGCTCTGTAGCCCCGGTGGGACGCCGGCCCGGGCGAATTCCTCGCCGATGATGCGGGACTTCAGGATGTCCGGCGCGGCCCCATACCCTCCATATGCCTTCGGGATGGTGCGCGCGGCGTAACCATGGGCGATCAACAGTTTCTGCCAGGCTACAGCTTCTGCTGAGGGCCGCTGCGCAGCCCCGCCGCCCTTGGGGGCGGCATGATGGTGGGCCTCAAGAAAGACGAGCACTTCGCGCCGAAAAGCTTGGTGCTCGGCGCTGTAGGTGAGATCCATCAGCCTGTCCTTTCGAGAGGATCGTGGCGCTTCAGTGGGGCGCAGCTCATGGCGCGACCTGTTCGGATGGCTGGAAGCAAGGCAGGCGGAAGCCGTCTCCAAGCTCTCGGAAGACCAGTTCGACGGGGATGCCCAGTTTCAGCGTTTTACGGTCGCAGTTCAGCAACCGGCTCGCCATCCGCACGCCTTCGTCGAGCTCCACCAGCGCAGAGACATAGGGGATTTCCGCGGCGAAGGCGGGGTGAAGCGCCTGATGGGTGACGGTCCAAGAATAGAGGCTGCCGGTCCCGCGGACTGGCGTCCAGGCGAAATCTGGAGACCCGCACCGCGCGCACATGTAGCGCGGGAGGAACCGCCAGGCGCCGCAGTCCGAACAACGCTGGAATCGCAGCCGCCCATCCTGGCATTGCTGCCAGAAGGCCTCGTCCATGGGATCCTGGGTCCTGGGAAGCGGCGCGGGAACGGTGGGGGGTTGCATGGGTGTCAGTTCCTCAAGATCGCCAGACTGCCGTCACCGAGATCGCCCCATCCGGTGACCAGGCCGATACTGGCCCCCGGCACCTGTCGCGCACCGGCGTCGCCGCGAAGTTGGCGCACGGCTTCCAGCACATGATTGAGTCCCCAGACGTGGGCTTCGCCAAGCAGACCGCCATGGGTGTTCAGCGGATAGCGACCGCCGAGCTGGATCTGGCCGTCTTTCACAAAGTCGTAGATGCCGCCGGGCGCGCTGAACCCCAGCGCCTCCAGCTGCAGCAGCACGACATAGGTGAAGCAGTCGTAGACCTGCAGGAAGTCCATGTCGCGGGCGGTGACGCCGGCCATCTCGAAGGCTCGGGGCGCGGCGTAGGACAGGCCGATCTTGAGCATGTCGGGCCGGGAGGGAATGTCATCTGCCGGATAGGGGTGGCCCTCCGCGGCGCCGGCGATCAGCACGGGCCGGTGCGGCATGTCGCGCGCCCGCTCGGCGCTGGTGACCACAACCGCGCAGGCGCCATCCGTCTCGAGGCAGCAGTCGTACAGACGGAAGGGCTCGGAAATCCACCGCGCGCCCAGGTAGGCGTCCATGTCCAGAGGTTGGCCATAGGTCACGGCCCTTGGGTTGAGCTGGGCGTGCGCACGGCAGGCCAGGGCCACCTCGCCCATCGCCTCGTCGGGCACCCCGTAGAGGCCCTTGTGGCGCATGGCGATCCAGGAATACATTTGCGCCGGCATCATCACGCCGTAGGGCATGTAGAAACCCTGGATGGTGCGGGTCAGGGTGTTCATGTTCATGGTCCGCTGCGGCGGCCGGCCAGGCTTCGGACGCAGCGCCGAGTAGCCGTTCCACCCCAGCACCACGAGCACATTGTCGGCGACGCCGGCAGCGACGGCCATGGCGGCGTTCTGCAGCGCCGTCGTCGGGCTCGCCCCGCCCATATGGACGGTCGAGGCGTAGCGCAGCACATCGACGCCCAGATTGGCGGCCAACTCCTCGGAGGTGGTGTAGATCGGCGGTGGGACCATGCCGTCGACCTGCGAGGGCTTGAGCCCCGCGTCGGCGATGGCCTTGCGGGCCGCCTCCAACATCAGGTCCACGGCAGTGCGTTCCGAGCCTTTGACGTATTCGGTCTCGCCGATGCCAACGATGGCGGCCTTGTCGCTGAAACCCACGGCTCTTTCCTGTCTTTCGAACATCGGCGAAGCGTTACGACCTGAAGAATGTCGCTCTAGCTAGGCGGGATCAGGCACGAGTGGATGGACTCATCTCCGGCCACCTGGCGCGCGAGCGTCCGGATGGCCAGTTCGGCGTCCTTCAACTCGAAGTCGTGAGTGTGCATCAGCTCAAGTGGCAGCGACCGTGCCTCGATCAGGTCGATGGCCTTGCGGTATCCCGACGAGGTCACGCCGATCGCCCCCCTGATGGTGATTTCCTTGAAGACGATCAGATCTGAGACAAAGTCCGGTATGGGCTTGAAACCCTTCACCCCCGCCAAGACGATCGTACCGCCGGGACGCACATAGCTGAGGGCTTCGTGCACCGGGTCGGTGGCGTAGGACGTCACCTCCACCACCACGTCGGCGCCTCGCCCTCCGGTCAGTTCATGGATGCGCTCAATGGCGTTCTCGTTCTGGACATCGATCGTATGGTGAGCCCCGAAGGTCCGGGCGAGGTCGAGCTTCCGGGCGTCTGCGGCCATGCCCGTCACGATGATTTTCCCCGCACCCGCCTGCCGCGCGGCGATGACGCTGGCCAGACCGCGCTGGCCCGGTCCCAGGATCACGATAGTGTCGCCAACCTGGGTCTGAGGGATCTCCACCGCCCAACGGAACCCCGCCCCCAGCGGGTTGAACATCACCGCGAGCTCGGGCGGCAAGGTCTTATCCATCTTGTGAACGACCGTGTTGGGGGCGAGGTACATGTACTGAGCGTAGGCGCCCCAGAGCCCCGGCATGTTCGACAACGGGATGTAGGAATAGATCTGCCGGTCGGCGCACAGGTGGTAGCGGCCGCCTAGGCAGGTGTCACAGCTGTGACAAGACAGCATAGTCTCGACGGCGACCCGATCGCCGACATCGACGCCCCAGCGGCGCGCGGCCTTGTCGCCGATCGCCTCGACGATCCCTACGGGCTCGTGCCCGGGGATCACCGGCATCGGCGTCTTCAGAACCCCCTCGAATTGCTCGTAGTCGCTGCCACAGATCCCGCAGGCCTCGATCCTCAGAATCGCGCTGTCCGCTTCGATATCGGGGATGGGCAAGTCACGCATCTCAAGCGTGCGCGCCGCCGTCTGAACCATCGCAAAGGTCTTGGCGGGAATCACGGGCTTCGCCTCCAGCTGCGCAGCGACTATTCATAACACATATATGTAGCGAGAAACGTATATCTGCTATATCTCCATCTACGCAAGGACCTTAGATTAGCTTCCGCAGGCTCACGCCCTCAGCCCTTCGCAATGGAATGAACCCAATGACCGCCGACGCCCCGAGGATCGACCTATTGAGCCTGGAAGAGGCGGCGAACGCGGCCGGGTCGGTGGGGATTTCCGAACAGATGGCGCCGCTCAGCGTGTTTCGGGTCCTCCTGCGGCATCCGGCGGTGGCGGGCGAGCTTGCCTCCACGCTCACCACCCTTCTCTTTCGCGGCAACAAGCTCGACGCCCGCCTGCGCGAACTGATCATCATGCGGATCGGCTGGAGGACCGGCTCGGTCTACGAGTGGACCCAGCACTGGCGGGTGGCCCGCGGGCTCGACATTCCCGAGACCGACCTGGCGGCTTCCCGTGACTGGAGGGGAGCCGCGAACCTGTCGGAGGCCGACAGGGCTGTGCTGCAGGCCACCGACGACACGCTCGATCAGGGCATGATCTCGGACGCCGCCTGGGAGGCCTGCTGCCTCCATCTGGCGACGGAGGCCGAACGCATTGAGCTGGTGGTTGCGATCGGCAACTGGACCATGTTCTCCCAGCTACTGAAGAGCCTGCGCATTCCGCTGGAAGACGGTGTCGAGGCCTGGCCGCCGGACGGCCATGCGCCCCGAACCTGAGTGTCCCACCCCATAGAGCCGGAGTTTCCATGACACGCATACCGATCTCGTCCGATCTTGTCGGGTTGGAGCTCCCCCCCACAACCCAGGCCTGGACCTCCAAGGACACCATGCTCTATGCCCTGGGCGTCGGCGGGCGGCCGGCGGAAGACTTGGACTTCATCTATGAAGGCCGCGGCCCGAAGGTTCTGCCGACCTACGCCGTGATCCCGGGCGGCGCAGCATTGGGCGGTCTGATGCGCACCGTCGACATGCGTCTGGAGATGCTGCTTCATGGCGAACAGTCCATCGAGCTGTTCCGGCCCCTCCCCCCCGAAGCCAGCGTCGAGGTGAGCGGCCGCATCACTGAGGTCTGGGACAAGGGAAAGGCTGCCGTTCTGGGGGTCGAGGGTGTGGTCCGCGACGCCTACGGCGACCTATTCCGGACCCATGCCACACTGTTTGTCCGCGGCGCGGGCGGTTTTGGCGGCGAGCGCGGACCCTCAAGCGGAGATGGCGCCATCCCCGACCGCGCTCCGGATATTGTGGCCAGCTTCGAGACCCGTCTCGAACAAGGCGCGATCTACCGGCTGTCGGGCGATCGCAACCCCATCCATATCGACCCGGCGTTCGCAAAGATGGGCGGGTTCGACGCGCCCTTCATGCACGGGCTGTGCACCTACGGCATTGTGGGTCGCGCCATCCTGCGAGAGCTATGCGCCGACGATCCGAGCGCCTTCCATTCCTTCCAGGCCCGGTTCGCTGACCGGGTGCTGTACGGGGACACTATCGTCACCAAGATCTGGCGCACAGGCGACGGCCAGGCCGTCGTGCAGGGCGAAACCGCAGATGGGCGTATCGTCCTGTCTCAAGCCAGTGCGAAATTCGCAGTCCCAGCGTAGGCATCGACATGTCTCCCTATCCTCACCTGCTGTCACCGCTGAACCTGGGGTTCGTGACGCTCTCGAACCGCACGCTGATGGGCTCGATGCACACAGGCCTTGAAGAGGCGTCGGATGGATTCGATCGGCAGGCTCGGTTCTTCGCCCGACGGGCGCAAGGCGGCGCGGGTCTGATCGTAACCGGTGGCGTATCGCCCAATGAGGCTGGCCGGCTGGGCCGGAACGGCGCGGTGATGCGCGAGGCAGTTGTTGCCGGACACGCCCGGATCACGACCGCTGTGCGCCAGTCCGGCGGGCACATCGTGCTGCAACTCCTCCACGCCGGCCGCTATGCGCGTCACGACGGCCTCGTCGCCCCGTCACCGATCGCCTCGAGAATTAACCCGCTGACGCCGCGCGAGCTGACCGAGGACGAGATTCTCCTTACGATCGAGGACTTCGCGAACGCCGCGATGCTGGCCAAGGAGGCTGGCTACGAGGGGGTGGAGATCATGGGTTCGGAAGGTTACTTGCTGAACCAGTTCCTGGCGCCGCGGACCAATCAGCGCACTGATCGCTGGGGGGGCTCTGCAACCAATCGCCAGCGGCTGCCTGCCGAGATCGTCCGGGCGGTCCGCGCTCGTTGCGGTGAGGAGTTCATTCTCGTCTACCGGCAGTCGTTGCTCGATCTTGTGGAGGGCGGCAGCACCTTCGACGAGGTGGTCGATCAGGCCAAGACGGTCGCGGCCGCCGGCGCGAACCTGGTCAATACAGGGATCGGCTGGCACGAGGCGCGGATCCCCACCATCGCCCACATGGTGCCCCGCGGAGCTTTCGCGTGGGCCGCGGCACGGCTCAGGTCCCATCTCAACTTGCCGGTCGTGGCGTCGAACCGGATCAACACCCCGGAGCTTGCCGACCGCCTCATCGCCGACGGCACCGCCGACATGGTTTCAATGGCACGGCCCTTCCTGTCCGACCCCGACTTCGTCGCCAAGGCCCGGGCCGGGCGACGTGCCGCAATCAATGTGTGCATTGGCTGCAATCAGGCCTGCCTGGACAACGCCTTTACCGGCCAGCTCACGACCTGCATGGTCAATCCCGCCGCCTGCCGCGAGGCCGAATTCGGCGATGTCGCAGCGCCGATCGAACCTAAGCGTATCGCGGTTGTTGGCGCGGGGCCCGCGGGCCTGGCCGCGGCGGTGACGAGCGCGGAACGGGGCCACCGGGTCACCCTGTTCGAGAGATCAGAACAGATCGGCGGCCAGTTCAATCTTGCGCGCCGGATCCCGGGCAAGGAGGACTATGCCGAAACCATCGGATATTACGGCGCTCGGCTATCCGAGCTCGGGGTCGAAGTGCGGTTGGGAACGCTTGCTCGCCCGCAAGATCTCATCGCCGCCGCATACGATCATGTGATCGTCGCCACCGGCGTGGAGCCGCGAACGCTCGATTCGATGGGCATGGACGACTCGCGTGTGCTTACCTACGCACAGGCCATTGAAACGCCCGAACTGGCAGGCGAAAGCGTGGCGATCCTGGGCGCTGGTGGCATTGGTTTCGACGTGGCCCAACTCCTAGCGCACCCCACCGGCGCGGGCGACCCTACCAGGCCCGATATTGAGAGCTTCTCCCAGAATTGGGGGATCGACACCGGCTTCAACGAGCGCGGCGCCCTGCACCCGCAGCCCGGGTCCTGGCCCTCGGCCCGGCAGATCACGCTCTTCCAGCGCAAGCCGGGATCGGCGTTCGGCGCGGGACTGAGCAAGACGCGGGGCTGGGCCAACCTCCAGGAAGTGAAGCGCCGGGGCGTCGCCATGACGGGTGATGTTGTCTATGGCCAGCTCAGCCCAGAGGGCCTGTGTGTCATGGTGGGCGGCGTCCCACAGTTGATCGCGGCCGACACGTTCGTGCTATGCATCGGCCAAGAGCCGCAGGCAGGAATCGCCCCGTTGCTGGCGGCGAAGCAGATGCCATATTCCCTGGTTGGGGGCGCGCGCGACGCAGCCGGTCTGGATGCGGTCCGGGCCATTGAGGAAGGAACCCGGGCGGCGCTCAAGATCTGAGCGCGCGCCCGAAGGATTTGATAGCATGCCGAAGCCTGATCAGTCGGTCGTCAAGTCGGCCGCCCGGACCCTAGAGATATTCGAATATTTCGACGAGGCTCGCAGGCCCGCGCACATTCAAGAGGTGGCCCTCGCGTTAGGCTATCCGCATTCCAGTACGGCCGCGCTGCTGCGCAGCCTCGCCGACCTCGGCTATCTGGAATTCTCCGCCGAAGACAAGACTTACTTCCCATCAATCCGGGTCTCCCTGCTGGGCCATTGGGTTAGCGACGAAGTCTTTCCGCTCCGGCGCATCCAGCAGCAGATGCGCGATATCGCCGAAGAAACCCAGATGACCGTGGTGCTGGGTGCAGTGAGCGGCGGGTATTGCCAGTATGTCCGCGTGATCGAAGGCACGACCCCGATCCGCTATCACGTCAAGGCCGGCACGCGGCGATGCCTCGTCCGCTCAACCCTGGGCCGAGTGCTTCTCGCCTTGGAGCCGCCGGATACGAGGACCAGGATGATCGCGGAAGCGCTTGCGGTGTGGGACGGCGATGAGGCGCCACCGCCCGCAGAGGAGATCACCGGAGACCTGATCCAGGTCGCCGCCCGAGGTCATGCCTTCCATGCCGGCCTGGTGCACGAAAGCGCCGCCATGCTAGCCATTCCCCTCGCCGTAGGTCCGCCGGCCCGACCCCTGGCCCTTGGCTTGGCCGCGCCCAAAGACCTGTTCCGGGGCCGTCGCCCCGAATTGCTTGGGATCATGCGTGACGTGCTAGGCAGCCTCGGAACCCCCGGCCCGAGGGCAGCCCCAAAGACCGCCTGAACGCAGGCGCCCGTCAGGCAGGTCTGGGATTCTGGATTAGGACAGTGCCCTGCGCTGAACAGCACAGGCGACCTTCGTTCTCCATTTCGATCCGGACCACCGCAGTCTGTTTGCTCATCGAGAGGATTTCCGCACGCGCCATGACCATCCCTCGGCTGACCGGCGCGAGGAGGTTGATCTTGAACTCGGTCGTCGCCGCCCACTGTCCCTTCTCCATATGGGGGTAGCAGACACATCCCAACACATGGTCGCAGGCGGCAGACAGGACGCCGCCATGCATGTTGCCGAAGCCGGTCAGCAGCTTTGGGTCCACCGCCATCTCTGCCGTGAGGCCTCCCGGTTCCATGGTCACGATCCGCAGGCCCAGGTATTCAGGGAGGCCGGTCATCCGATTGCTCGAAGCCATGAAGGCTTCAACCATCTCGGCGTGAAACGCGGGCATTCTGCGCGGGGTCATTGAATTTCCTTTCGCGGCTTAGCGAAAACAGTCGCGCGAGCGAGCGCGGTCTCGGCGCCGTTGACGAGGTCTTCCAGGACATCCCGGGCGGGGCGAATCGCCTTGATGAGGCCCATGCCCTGGCCGGCAAACCCAGGCGCGATATCCTTGCGCTGGTCGAGGGTCGCCGCCGCGAGCACGGGCCCGGCGATGATGGACTGGAAGGGCATGGGCAGCGGCGACTTCTCCGCGTCCACCCAAGCCTGCGCCCATTTGTTGCGGATGATCCTGGCCGGCTTTCCGGTGACGGATTTTGACACAATCGTGTCGCCATCGCCGTACTCGACCAGAACTTCCTTCTGGAATTGCTGAATCCCGGCTTCCTCCGTCGCCAGGAAAGCGGTGCCCACCCAGGCGCCTTCAGCCCCCAACATCATTGCGGCGGCTACGCCGCGGCCGTCGGCAATACCGCCGGCTCCGAGCACCGGGATGCGCCCCGCCATGGCGTCGACGACCTGGGGGATGAGCGCCATGGTGCCGATCGGCGAATTATGTCCGCCACCGTCATGTCCCTGGGCGACCACCACGTCGATGCCTGACGCAGCGACCTGCAGCGCATGCTTCACCGACCCAATGACGGCCATGACCTTCGTGCCGTTCTCCCGCAGTCGCTCCATCCAAGGCCCCGGGTTGCCCAGGCCTGCGGCGTAGACCGGAACCGCTTCCTCGATCACGACCTCCATTTGCGCCTCGAAGAACTCCTTTGAAAAGAACGCGGGGCCGGCCTGAGCTTCACCTTTGTTGCCATCGCGGGAACGGGCGACCTCTTGTAGGCCTTCCTGGCGCATGAAGTCGGCTGCAAACGCCTGATAGTCGCTAAGCAGCTCCATAGGCGACGGCTTGCCGCCCTCGCCGGAGCCCGCCGCGGCGTCGACCACTTCGCGGCGGACCGAGGCCGGGAGCAATGTGTCGACCCCGAAGGGCTTGTCGGTGAGCGATCGCACTTCGCGGATCCACGCGCGAAGTTCCTCGGGCGAGCAGGCCGCAGCGCCAAGAATTCCTAGCCCTCCGGCATTGGAGACGGCCGCTGCCAGGCGGGGAACGCTGGCCCCGCCCATTCCGGCAAGAACGATGGGATAGCGAATGTCGAAAATCTCGCAAATACGGCTGTTTAATGCCATGATGGTGTTCCTTGTCTCGGATGATGAGGGTCGCTGAGCGGAGCTTGGGTCAGCGACCCTGAAAGACGGGCTTGCGTTTCTGCATGAAGGCGAGCGGCCCCTCCTGGGCGTCCTCGGTTCTGAAGACAGCGGCAGCCATTTCGGATTCGATCTGCATGGCCTCAGCTTCCGGACGGCCCTGGCAGGCTCGCGCCGACCGGCGGATGGCCTGTACCGCGATCGGCCCGTTGGCGGCGATGCGTTCGGCCAGATCGAGGGCCGTGGGCAGCACGTCGGCCTGTGGCACCACGCGATTGAGGAACCCCAACTCTAGCGCCTCGGCGGCGGTTATTAGATCTCCGGTGAGCAGCAACTCCATGGCCCGCGCATAGGGTATCTGTCGGGGCAGTCTCACCGTCGAACCGCCTGCCGGGAAGATCGCCCACTTGACTTCCTGCACCCCAAGCTTGGCGGATTCGGACGCGACACGTAGGTCCGTCCCCTGGGCCAGCTCCATGCCCCCGGCGATCGCGTGACCGTTGATCGCCGCAATCACCGGCTTGACCACATCGAAGGTCCGAAGAAGCCCACGGCCGAGCATCTCTCCATCCGCCAGCAGCCGGCGATCCCACTCGTCTTCGGGCGGTCGGGCCCGACTCATCAACGGAATGAACCGTCCAAGATCGGCTCCGGAACAAAAAGCCTTATCACCGGCGCCGGTGACAACCGCGACGCGGATGTCGGGGTCGTCGCGCACTGCGGTCCAGGCGTCGGCCAATCGGACCAGCATTTCCGGGGAGATGGCGTTTCTCGCCTCAGGTCGGTTGAGGGTGATGAGCACAACTTGGCCCTTCCGTTCGACCCCAACGACATCGCTCATGTTGCTCTCCAACACATATGTGTTTTAGTGTGCCATCGGCATGCTACGCTGACTTACCGGACTAAGGAAAGCGTGAAGCCAACTCTGCGGCGGAAAAGGCCGATTGGCAGGATCGGGCGATGGCGCTAGGAGGCTGTTCCCGTAGTGAGGGTTATCGATGACTGAACCGCACCGTACCGTCTTCAGAACGCCCGACGGCCTCGACCTCGTCGCCGACCGCTATGGCACGCCGATCCGCGGCGGCGTGCTTCTGGCGCACGGAGGCGGCCAGACCCGGCACGCCTGGGCCAAGACCGCGGCGGCCCTGGCGGATCGCGGCTGGGAAGCCGTCGCCCTGGACCTGCGCGGGCACGGCGACAGTGGCTGGTCGCCCACGGGCGACTACCAGATGGAACGGTTCGCGGGCGACCTCGCAATCGTCGCCAACGAGATGGGCGGACGTCCGGCGCTGATCGGCGCCTCGCTTGGCGGCCTCGCCGGATTGCTCGCAGAAGCGGAGATCGCGCCGCGGAGCTTCAGCTCGATCACCCTGGTCGACATCGTGCCAAATATGGATCCGAATGGCGCGGCAAAGGTGCTGAAGTTCATGGGCGCCCACGTCGGCCAGGGATTTGGCAGCCTTGAGGAGGCGGCCAACGTGATTAGCTCCTATTTGCCGCACCGAGCCAGACCCTCGGACCTATCCGGATTGGCGAAGAACCTGCGTCGCGGTAGCGATGGCCGATACCACTGGCATTGGGATCCGAGCTTCGTAGCGAGCGCCAACCGGGAACGGTCGAGGCGAGATGCGCAGGCGTTCGACACCGGACTCGCTAGCCTAACCCTGCCAGTGCACCTCATTCGTGGTCGGCTCAGCGAATTGGTGACGCGTCAAGCCGCTGAAGATTTCGTCGCAAAATTGGCGAACGCCCAGTTCACCGACGTCGCTGGCGCTTCTCACATGGTCGCGGGGGATCGCAACGATGCCTTCCTCGACGCCGTAGTGAGCTTTCTCGATCGGCAGTATTCCGAACAGCCGGCCACAGTCGGCCGAAACTCGCCCTAACACGAAGTTCAAAGCGCATTTTTGGCTCGCTTTCAGCGAAGCACCACGTAAACAGATGCCCGCGGCGGCTTTGATGTTCAGACATTCCCGGGCAATCCCCCTCTGCTTTCTCTATCAGGACTTCCTCGGCAGCCCGATGGGGAGAATCGAGCGCTTACCCGCAGTTGGGCCTGGATCCAAGCCAACTCTCCCGCTCCAGCGCAGAGATACCCTGATCACCTCGGGCAGGCTTTCGCCCCTCGGCGAAGAACTGCCCGAGGTCAATGAGCGCATTCAAGGGAGGCAACCGTTCTCAATCGTACCGCACAGGCGTACCTTACAGGATTACTCGGTGATCGCGAGCCACCGCGGCCAGCGGAGCGCCGGGGTTCCCAGGTCAAACCCTGAGCGCTCTTTTTAGGGTCGCCCGTCGTTTGAGCCCAGCATTGCGGCCGTTACAAAGCGAAGTCCGCAATTCCCGGCGCAATTAATCAAGTATAGAGTAATGTACACGTACCGTCGTGGTACAAGTACCGTCGTGCGCTACAATTCTGTAATGGGCGACTGGGCGACGCGAAGGGCGAATTTTCAGTTGGAAAGCCATCAACAGTTCGCTGCAGTTCTTTCGACCCGCCGGCGACAAATCGCCATGCGCCTGCTTTTGCCAGCGATTGTCGCTCCAGTCTACGCTGTGTTCACAGGCTCCTTCATGACCGTGATGGCGGGGGTGATCGGCTACTTCCTGTTACAAGCGATTGAAGTGTGGGTCTTTCCCCGCGCACTGATTCAGCAACGGATGGCGCACACGCGCTGGCGGACCGCAGCCCTTGCGGTTGTGGCGGTCAATGGAGTGATTTTCGGTTCGGTTGGCATCGTCGCGGCCGTTTTCGGCGGACCCTGGGGAGCGGCCTGCGGCGCGCTGTGGGTGTCCGGCGCGATACTGAACGCCGTTCTGACCAGCGTCGGTTGTCGCCCGGTATTCGTTGCCGCCCTCCTGCCGCAGATCGGTTACTTTATCGTTCTATCTCTGCTCGCCATGCCTCTCGGCGCGTCGCCCGGTCAAGCTGCCGCCTTTGCTGTGACGGCGGGGTTGAACATTACAGCTGCACTTTTGGCCTGGCGCCTCTATCAGAATACCCTGGCGGCCGAGCGTGAGGCCAATGCGCTAGCGCAAGCCGCCACCGCCGCAAAGTCGGCCTTTGTAGCGATGGTCAGCCATGAACTTCGCACGCCACTCAGCGCCGTTCTGGCAGGCGCGGCCGAACTAGAGGGTCGGTCACGCAGCGCTTGCGATCGTCTAAGCGCACGCCTCATCCTTGACTCCGCCCGTATGATGAACAGCCTGCTCAACGACCTACTCGACATGTCCAAGATAGAAGCGGGCCGACTGACGATTGAAGAGGTCCCCTATGACCTTCAGTCACTGGTGGAAGACACCCTAAAATTCTGGTCCGCCGCGGCGCGCAAGAAGGGGATTTCACTCCAACTGGAGACTGGGCCCAGCCTTGGCTGGGCTCGGGGTGACCCCTTCCGACTTCGACAGATTCTCAACAATCTGCTTTCGAATGCAATAAAGTTCACCGACGATGGCGCAGTTGCGGTGCGCGTCATAACTTCTACGCAACCCCATGGGGAATTCCTGCAGGTCGAGGTGACTGACACTGGACCTGGAATACCCCCCCGCCAGCTCGAACGCCTCTTTAACGCATTTGAGCAACTGGAGGCGAGCACGGCTCGTACGCATGGCGGCACCGGGCTTGGACTGAACATCAGTCGGCAGCTAGCGAAGCTCATGGGTGGGGACCTGACGGTGAAAAGCCTCGCAGGCGACGGCACCACCTTTTCATTGCGACTACCGCACACGAGGCTTGAGGGGGCCGTCGAGCGGGAGGATTGCGAGCAACCGGTAGCGCCCAGCATGGATCTCAGGGTCTTGATAGTCGACGATCATGAGATCAATCGCAAAGCGTTTAGTCTGATGTTGCGGCCTTTCTGCGGCCGGATTGTCACCGCCAAAGACGGTCAGGCCGCCTTGGAACTCTTGTCGATCAACGAATTCGATGTCGTGCTAATGGATATGAACATGCCGGTAATGGGCGGCGTGGAAGCAGTGAGGCGACTAAGAGGTTCGAACGGGATGAATCGAAACACACCCGTTGTCGCGCTGACGGCGTCTTCGGCCGTCGACCACGTCGACCAATGTCGATCCGCCGGAATGCAGGCCTTTGTCAACAAACCGGTCGAAGCACACCAGCTGTTCGCCGCCATCGAGGCCGTCCTGGGTTCGATAAACGCTGAACAGGACATCGATTGCCCCACTTGCCCAGGCACCGGCGGAAGCGGAGGATCAAGCGATCGCTGACGGCGCCTGTGCGACCGGTATGATGAGTTAAAGACCGTGCCAGCGTCGAGTGACCAAATTGGCGCGGATGCGTGACGGTTCTGGCATGATCCTCCCTCGTTTTGGTGGACACCCATGCTAGCTTTTCGGAGCTGGAGAGGAGTGTCAGATGAGTGGTACGCGCCGGGTGTTTCCGGAGGCCTTCAAGCGGGAGGCTGTTGATCGTGTGGCCTCGAGCGGCCTGTCGGTTGGTGAGGTGGTCCGGGAGTTGGGTCTCCGCGAGACCCGGTGCTTCGACGATGGATGATGCAGTTCGGAGCGCAGGCGACGGGGACGCCGCGGCGCCCCAGTACGCAGGCGGTGGCCCCGTCACCGTCTGATTTGGCTGCGGAGAACGCTCGGCTGAAGCGCGAGAACGACCGGCTTCGGATGGAGCGCGATATCCTAAAAACGTATGGCCCGCCCCGTCCGCAAGGGGTGTTCGCTAGATGGCGTCAGCGGTCTGCAACAACGTATCCGGTCTCAGGGTCGAGCCCTGGCCAAGATGGATATCCGCGCGTCCCGGGTCCTCATAAAAGCCTCGGTGACCAGCGCCGCATTTAGGATCAGGATCTCCAGTCCGCCGGTTTGACCGTTATGCCATCTGTGCTTTCACCTCACGCAGACTTCGGGAGCGGTGGCGTGGAGCGCCGCCGCAGTTGTGTTGATCAGGCTGCCGCGACGGTGCCGTGGTCGAAGAGCGCCTTTCGTCGTAACACCGCCCAGACGATGCGCGCCAGCTTGGCGGCCAGAGCCACGACCACGACGTTGGGGTGCGATCTCGCCAGCAGCTGCTGCAGCCAGGCGCCCATCGCGTTAGGTTTGGCGGCAAGATGCGGCAGCGTCGCCCTGGCGCCATCGATCAGCTGCTTTCGCAGATATCGATTTCCCCGCTTGCGGATGCCGAGCATCCGGGTCCTGCCTCCGGTGGAGTGCTGGCGGGGCGTAAGGCCGAGCCAAGACGCCAGATCGCGGGCTTTGGCGAAGGCGCTGCCATCGCCCACGGCGGCGAGCAAAGCGGTGGCGTTGATCACGCCCACCCAAGGGATGCTGGAAAGCCGACGCGCCTGTTCGTCGCTGCGGACAACTGCGGCGAGTTCGTCATCATAGGCTTTGATTCGCCTACTCAGGCCGTCGCACTCCTCGAGCAGGTCCTCCACAAGCCTGCGGGTGCGGTCGCTGACCGCCAAGCCTTCAGAGCCAACCTCTTCAAGCCGACGCATGAGGACGGCGCGACCTTTGGCCAGCGTGATTCCACGCTCCAGCAGCACGGCGGGAAGTTGGTTGATCAGGGCGGTTCGAGCCAGGACCAGCCGCTCTCGGGCCCGGTGCAGGGACTGCAAGTCGAGCTGAGCCTCGCTCTTCAGCGTCACGAACCGCATCGTCGGCCGAGTTGCGGCCTCTGCGATCGCCTCGGCGTCCCGATCGTCGGTCTTTTGCGCCTTCACGTAGGGCTGAACGTACTCCGGCGACATCAGCCTTACCGTGTGCCCCTGGTCGGCGATGACGCGCCCCAAGAAATGCGCTCCGCAGCACGCCTCCATGGCGACGACGCAGGCCGGCAAGGCCGCTGTGAACGCCATTACGCCCTCGCGGGTCATCTTCCGCCGCATCACCACCGCTCCGGCCGCGTCCAGACCGGCAAGGCTGCAGCTGTTCTTGCCGAGATCGATCCCGAGCACGGCAATGGGTGTCTTGGTCATTGGTCCTCTCCTCCAGATCCGACACCATCATGATGCCGGTAAGTGAGGGGCGGGCCATTCCATAAAAGCCGCGCTCATCTTCGGAGCGGCCTCCCGGTGAAGTTCGGGTTCGTCGATGAGCATCGCAAGGTCTGGCCGGTTCGGGTGATGTGCGAGGTACTGGGGCTGTCGCCCAGTGGCTACTACGCGTGGCGAGGACGGCCCGAGAGCCGGCGGGCTACGGCCAACCGGGCGCTGCTGGAAGACATCCGGCTGATCCACTCCGAGAGCAGCGGGACCTACGGCTCGCCTCGGGTGCACGCCATCCTTCGGGGCCACGGCCGCCGCGTCGGACGCAGCCGCATTGAGCGGTTGATGCGGCGGGCGGGCCTTCGCGGACTCGCCGCCTTGCCACGTCGGGCCAGGACCACTGACAGCCGTCATGGCTATCCGATCGCGTCCAACAGGCTCGGCCGGAGCTTCACGGCCCAGGCCCCCAACAAAGTCTGGCTCGCCGACCTGACCTATATGCCGACGGGCGAAGGCTGGTTGTACCTCGCTGCGATCCTGGACATGCACACGCGCAAGATCGTTGGCTGGTCCATGCGCCAGACCCTGCACACCGAGATCGCTCTCGAGGCTCTGAACATGGCCATCGAGCGACAGCGGCCAGCGCCCGGGCCGATCCATCACTCAGACCGTGGGATCCAACGCGCCGCCGAGACCTATCGCTCAGCCCTTGCCCGACAAGGGATAGCGCCGTCGATTGAAGCGCCGGGTCTTGCCGGCGAAGACCGCGTCTACGGCGGTCTTCATGTTGTCGTA
>DEWY01000011.1:216945-217320 GCA_002363865.1 Caulobacteraceae bacterium UBA3198 | reverse complement strand
ATGTAGAGGCCGGCTGTGGCACAGCAGCAGGTGCGCCACCTTCACGGTCATCGGCGTCCCGCCGATCTCGACCTGGTCGTGGCTCCAGTCAAACTGGTAGGCGTCGCCCGGCGCAAAGCTCAGCGGCACGAACGCCTCGACGGGGAAGTTCACGCCGCGGCGCTTGGACGACCAGCGGCCGGCGTATCGCCGCACAGCGTCATAGCCACCCTCATATCCCTCCCGGGATAGCAGATCGGCCATCCGCGTCAGCGTCAGCCGATCCTTCCTGGCACCCGCCGCGTTGGCCTCGAGCATCACCTCCAACTGGGGAATGAAGGCTCCCAGCTTCGGGTGAGGCTGCTCGGCCCGCTCGTACTCGAACGCCGGCTCTTC
>DEWY01000011.1:216318-216801 GCA_002363865.1 Caulobacteraceae bacterium UBA3198 | reverse complement strand
TCAGATCTCAACACCTTGCGGACCGTGTTGCGCGACAGCCCCAACGCCCCAACTCCCGCGCGATCGTCTTCACACCCTTACCCCGCCGGAAATGCTCGCGCCGGATCTTCGCCACCGTCTCCACTACCAACATCCCCGTCTCGATCCGCAGCTGAACAAGCCGCCGATCTGGCCATCAAAGCCTCAGGAACAGGGGGTCATTTTTCGACACCGATCTCCCCGAGATGGGGATCAGTTTTCCACGCCGATTCACACTCGTACACCAGCTCCCGCCTACGAGCAGGCCTCAGAGCTTGTGCTTCGCGGCCCTTTGGGTCGGCGGATCACATGCTGCAGCATCTCCCGGTCCAGAGAGAGATCCGTCACCAGCTTTCGCAGCCTGGTGTTCTTGTCTTCCAGCTGCTTTAGCCGCTTCATCTCGGTCGGCAGCAGGCCGTCGTATTTCTTCTTCCAGTTAAAATAGGTCGCCTGGCTGATCCCGGC
>DEWY01000011.1:173379-216170 GCA_002363865.1 Caulobacteraceae bacterium UBA3198 | reverse complement strand
GCCTGGCTGATCCCGGCCTTGCGGCAAATGTCCGCCACTGGTAGCCGCTTAGGACATCCGCATCGATAACTGAATCTCATGCTGCCGATGTGGTGGGTGCGGCGGTGTGACTCAGGTGGAGGGGATTCCGGTGAGGGGCGACGCGGGCTAGCCGGGACGGGATGATCGACGGGCTCGGGATACGGCGGCGGTGGGAGGCTGACGGCTCGAAGCGGGACGAGCGGGGGCGGCGGGTGTTCGCCGCGAGCGAGACGCGGGCTGCGGGCCGGGGCGGGTTGGCCGCGGTCTCGGCGATCACGGGGCTGGCGCGCTCGACGATCGGGCGCGGGGTCAGAGACCTCGATGCCGAGCCTCCGCCGCGCGGCCGGGTGCGCCGGGAGGGGGGCGGCCCGAAGCCGTTGAGCGAGCGCGATCCGACGCTGCTGGCCGATCTGATGCGTCTTGTCGAGCCGGCGACGCGGGGCGATCCGGAGCGCCTGCTGCTGTGGGTGTCGAAGAGCCTGGACAAGCTGGCCTCGGCGCTTGCCGACATGGTCCATGCGATCAGCCCCAACAGCGTGCGCAAGCTGCTGACCCAGCTCGGCTTCTCGCGCCAGGCCAACCGCAAGGCCGCTGAAGGCGCGAGCCATCCCGACCGCAACGCCCAGTTCGAGCACATAGGCGCCAACCGTGTCCGCGTCCCCGGACTCCACCAGAACCTCCTTCTGGAACTGCTGGATGCCGGCCTCATCCGTGGCCATGAACGCGGTCCCGACCCAAGCGCCCTCGGCGCCCAGCATTATGGCGGCCGCAACGCCCCGCCCGTCAGCGATGCCGCCCGCGCCCAGGACCGGAACACGGCCGCCCATGGCGTCGACGACCTGAGGGATCAGCGCCGTTGTTCCATCGGCGAGTTGTGGCCGCCGCCGTCATGTCCCTGCGCGACCACGACGTCGACACCCGCGGCCGCCACCTGAAGGGCGTGCTTGACCGAACCGATGACCGACATCACCTTGGTTCCGTTCTCACGCATCCGCTCCATCCAGGGACCCGGATTGCCGAGCCCGGCAGCGTAGACCGGCACCTTCTCCTCGACGACCACCTCCATCTGCTCCTCAAAGAAATCCTTCGAGAAGAACATCGGGCCGCCTTGGGCGTCTGCGTTGGATCCGCGGCGAGGCCGGAGGACCTTCGTCAGCCCCTCCTGACGCATGAACTCGTCGGCGAAGGCCTGGTACTCGCCGATCAACTCCGAACGTGAGGGCTTTCCAGTCCCGGCCGCGTCCGTCGGATCGCGCCGGATTGAGGCCGGCAGAAGCGTGTCAACCTCGAATGGCTTGTCCGTCAGGGTTTTCACTTCCCGGATCCACTCGCGCAGCTGCTCGCGCGAACAGGCCGCTGCGCCCAGCACCCCTAGCCCCGCCTGCATTCGAAACCGCAGCCGCAAGGCGCCGAACGCTGGCGCCGCCCATCCCAGCCAGCACGATCGGATACTCGATGTTCAATATATCGCAGATGCGGCTGTGCAGGGGCATTATGGGGTTCCTGTCTGCAAGGTTGGAGTTTGTCTCGGCCGACGAACATCGGCTTGGCTGGCCGCAGGGGCGACTGCGGTCATGCCCGCGCCTTGGCTTGTGTGGCGCCGACCGTCGACGCTGAGTGACGGAAGCCGCGGTAACCCTCGGCCGCCACCTGGTTGCAGATCTGCCGGTAGTGGCCGCCGACGTAGGGCATGAAGACCCGCGGCTTTCCGGGGATGTTGGCGCCGATGTACCAGCTGTTAGCCTTCGGGAAGAGGGTCTTGTCGGCGGCCTCGTTGACCTTGCGCACCCAGTCCTCCTGGGCCTGCGGGTCGGCCTCGATGACCTCCACGCCGTTCGCGTCCAGCCAGGCCAGACAGTCGCTGATCCAGTCCACGTGCTGCTCACAGCTGCTAATCATGTTG
This sequence comes from Caulobacteraceae bacterium UBA3198, assembly GCA_002363865.1. Taxonomy (GTDB): domain Bacteria; phylum Pseudomonadota; class Alphaproteobacteria; order Caulobacterales; family Caulobacteraceae; genus Phenylobacterium. The sequence goes on along the minus strand of DEWY01000011.1, from coordinate 214,246 downwards.
GACAGCACCGAGGGGCTGCCCGGACCGGCGACGGTGAAGAAGTTGGGGAAGCCTGCCACCTGGAGGCCGAGGTAGGTCTTCGGCCCGTCGCCCCAGGCTTCGGCCAGGCTGACCCCGCCCCGGCCCCGGATGTCGATGTTCAGCAGCGCGCCGGTCATGGCATCGAAGCCGGTGGCATAGACGATGGCGTCGACCGAGTACTCCTGCGCCGTGGTCCGCACGCCAGCTGGCGTAATCGCCTCGATTGGCGCCTTCCTGAGGTTCACCAGGGTGACGTTGTCCTGGTTGAAGACCTCGTAGTAGCCGGTGTCGACGCAGATCCGCTTGGCGCCGATGGGGTGGTCGTCGGGCAGCAGCGCCTCGGCGACCTCTGGGTCCTTCACGGTCTCGCGGATCTTCTCGCGCACGAAGTTGGCCGCCGCGTCGTTGGCGATGGGGTTGGTCAACAGGTCCGCCAGAGCGCCCAGGTAGCCGGCCCCGCCGATGTTCCATAGCTCCTCGAACCTGGCCCGCTGCTGCTCGGTGGTGAGGCTGCGGAACGGGCTGCCGCCGGCGATCCCGGCCGTGCCCTCCAGCACCATCTGCCGATACGCCGGGTACTGCTCCCAGAAGGCGGCGTATTCCTTGTCCCGCAGCGGTCCGTTGCGGGCCGGCACGCTGAAGTTGGGCGTACGTTGGAGGACGTAGACATGACCGGCGTCCTTGGCGATCTCGGTGATCGACTGGATGGCCGACGAGCCGGTGCCGATCACCGCCACCGTCTGCCCCGCGAAGCTGACGGGCTCGTGCGGCCACTTGCCGGTGTGGAAGGTGCTGCCCTGGAAGGTGCCCTGGCCGGGCAGGTCGGGCGCACGGGGCATGGAGAGGCAGCCCGTCGCCATGATGCAGAACCGGGCCCTCACGCGGTCACCCCGGTCGGTGGTGACCGTCCAGCGGCCGGTCGCCTCGTCCCAGACCGCCGACTTCACCTTGGTCTCGAAGGCGAAGGCGCGCTTCAGGTCGTACTTCTCGGCGACGAATTCGGCGTAGGCCAGGATCTCGGGCTGGGCGGCGTACTTCTCGCTCCAGCGCCACTCCTGCTGCACCTCGGCCGACCAGGTGTAGGAGTAGAACAGGCTCGGAATGTCGCAGCGCGCGCCCGGGTAACGGTTCCAGTACCAGGTGCCGCCGACGCCGCCGGCCGCATCGAAGCCCTGGATGCTCAGCCCCAGTTCGCGCAGGCGGTGGACCATGTAGAGGCCGCCGAACCCGGCCCCGACGACCACCGCGTCCACCTCCGCCACGATGGGCGCCCTGACTTGGCTCACGCACTCACCCCCCGGTCCTTTTTGTCATTCTCTGTCATATCTGTGGCTCGGACACCGTGAAGAACCGCCTCCACAAGCTCGGATACGAAATCCTGCATCTTGGCCATCATCACTCCGCGGAGCCGTGCAGGCGTCGTCCGGATGTGGTTGGTCACCGCCCCCACGACCATGTCCATCATCAGGCCGGGATTTGTTGCTGGCGTGATCTCCCCACGCGCAATGGCACGCCGCACAATGGCGCGGCCGTGTCGGATTGTGTCGTCCGAATAGGGACGCAGAAAATCCAGCATCTCCGGGTGTCGCGCGGAGTCTAAGCTAATTCGCGCATGGGCCTCGCTGTACGGGCCGGTGAGCGTGCGGGCGATCATTCGGGCCAGCTCTTCCAAGTCCCCGCGGATATTTCCGGTGTCGATGCTGGAGACGGTCAGCCACCGCGCTTGCAGCGTATGCCTCAGAAGTTCACCGCGCGTCGGCCAGCGCCTGTAGAGCGACGCCTTCCCCACGCAGGCTTTGCGCGCAACTGATTCGAAGTTGAACCCCGACCAGCCCGCCTCCGCATACTGAGCCATGGCCGCATCGAACACACGCGATTCGATCGACGGATCGCGCGGGCGGCCTCGCGCAGCGATCGAAGTGGCGACATCGGTCATTCCTCACTTTTAGCCTTGCGTGGTGACAAAGTGTAGGTCTTTCTGACGATCACCGTCCGAAACTCGAACGAGGTCACGTCGGAGCAACCATGGTCAGCCTCCCGATCGAAGAGCGCCTGGCGTTCCAGGGCTCCATGCTGCGCCTGCTGGCCGAGCGCAGTACGGAAGCCGACGTGCGCCGCGTCATGGAGACCGACGCCGGCTACGATCCCGACGTCTGGAAGGCGCTGGCGGAGATCGGCGCCGTCGGCCTGCTCGTCGACCCGGAGTACGGCGGCGCGGGCGCAGGCCCCCTGGAACTCGAGCTGGTGATGGAAGCGGTCGGCGCCGCCCTCCTCTGCTCCCCTCTGCTCACCAGCGGCGTGCTGGCGGCGGGCTTGCTTCAGGCGCTTGGGGATGCGGAGGCCAATGCGCGCCTGCTGCCCGGGATCGCTGACGGCTCACGCATCGCTACCGCCGCCTTGACCGGCTCCGCCGGAACCTGGACGCCGGACGGCGTCGCTGTGCGGGCGCGCGCCGACGGCGAGGCCTGGGGTCTGGAGGGTCAAGCGAGCTTCGTCACCCACGGCCAAATCGCCGACGTGCTGCTGGTCGCCGCAGTGGAGGCTGACGGGATCTCGGTGTTCGAGGTCGATCCGACGGCCGGCGGCGTGGCGGTGAAGCCCCTGCCCGTGTTCGACCACACGCTGCGGCTGGCGCAGATCAGCTTCGAAGCCGCACCGGCCAGGCTCGTCGGGAAGCAGCATGCCGGCTGGAACGCCGTCGAGGAGGCGCTGGGCCTCGCCCGCGTCGCGCTGGCCGGTGAACAGGCCGGCGGTGGCCGACGGGTATTGGAGTTCACCGTCGACTACGCCAAAAACCGCATCCAGTTCGGACGGTCGATCGGCAGCTACCAGGCCATCAAGCACATGGCCGCCGACCTCCTCGTGGAGTCCGAGAGCGCCACGTCCGCCGCCCGCCACGCCGCCGCCCAGCTCGCCGCCGGCGCGCCGGACGCCAAGTCCGCGGTGGAGCTCGCCGCCTTCGCCTGCGCCGATGCGTTCGTGAAGATCTGCGCCGACGCCATCCAGATGCACGGCGGCATCGCCTTCACCTGGAACCACCCGGCCCACCTCTACCTGCGCCGGGCCCGGGCCGACGCCCAGCTGTTCGGCGCCCCGGCCTTTCACCGCGAGCGCTACGTCGCCGAACTGGAGGCCGCCCATGGCTGACGACGCCGCCCTACCGGTCACCGACGACAGCCTGCGTGAGGAGGTCCGCGCCTGGCTGGCCGCCAACTGGACCGGCCCGCTGCAGAGCGAGGCCGAGCGCAAGGCCTGGGTCGCCAAGGTGATCGAGGCTCGCTGGGCCGTCCCCCGCTGGCCGACCGAATGGATGGGCCGGGGCCTGAGCGACGCCCAGGCCCGCGTCGTCGAGCGCGAGTTCGCCGCCGTCGGCGCGCCCGGCACCGGCCAGGACCGCACCAACCTGTGGGCCAACACCCTGCTCGCGCGGGGCACGCAGGCGCTCAAGGAGAAGCTGATCGTCCCGCTGCTGCGCGGCGACGTCGGCATGTGCCTGCTCTACTCCGAGCCCGGCGCCGGCTCGGACCTGGCCGGCGTCCGCACCCGCGCCGACCGCCAGGACGACCACTTCGTGGTCAATGGCCAGAAGGTCTGGACCAGCTACGCCGCCGCCGCCGACTACGGCATGCTGATCGCCCGCACCGACTGGGACGTGCCCAAGCACCGCGGCATCAGCTTCTTCTTTCTGCCGATGGAGCAGCCCGGCGTCGAGGTCCGCCCGCTGAGGCAGATCACCGGCGAGAGCCAGTTCAACGAGGTGTTCTTCACCGACGCCGTCTGCCCGGCCGAGAACCTGCTGGGCGAGCTCGGCCAGGGCTGGGGCGTGCTGCAGACCGCGCTCGCCTACGAGCGTTCCGCGATGGGTGAAGGCGCCAGAGGTCCGCGCAGCGGCGTCTCGGAAGGCCCCGGCGAGCCGCTGATCGCCCTGGCCCGCGAGGCCGGCGTGCTCTCCGACCCGCTGATCCGCCAGGAAATCGCCAGGGTCATCGCCCTGAAGAAGCTCAACGCCCTCAACACCGCCCGGGCCAAGGCCGACCTCAAGCAGGGCACGACCTCCGCGCTGATGAGCCTCGGCAAGCTCGCGATGAGCCGCATCCTGCACGAGGAGGCGCGCGTCCGGACCCTGATCCTGGGCGCCGGCAGCGTGCTCGAGGGCCCGGACCATCCCCGGGCGGAGGACGCCAACTTCCTGACGCTGAACGCCTACTTCACCTCGATCGGCGGCGGCACCGACCAGATCCAACGCAACATCATCGGCGAGCGGGTCCTGGGCCTGCCCAAGGAGCCGGAGGTGGACCGGGACATCCCGTTCCGCGAGGTTCGCACCAGCTAGAGGGCGCTCAGCCCCGAAGAACGAAGAAGGCTAGGGAGAGAGACGCGTGGGTTGGAATTTCGGAGACATCCTCGACGCCATCGAACCGGTGCTGCCACCGGACGCACCCGCCTTCATCCATGGCGAGCGGACGGTTCCTTGGCACGAGGCGAGCCGGCTCTCCAACAACCTCGCGCGCGCCCTGATCGCCCGCGGGGCGGCGCCCGGCGACAAGGTCGCCGTGTACATGCGTAACCGTCCAGAATACATGATTACGCTCTCAGCGGCTTTCAAAGCGCGACTGACCCACGTCAACGTCAACTACCGCTACACGCCGGACGAGGTCTGGTACATTTTCGACAACTCCGACGCACAGACGGTGGTCTACGCCTCCGAGTTCCGCGACGCCGTCACGCAGGTCCGGGACCGGCTGCCCAAGGTAAAGACCTGGGTCGAAGTGTCGGAGGGGGGGGGGACCGCGCCGTTCGCTGAGCCGTTCCACGCCCTCGCGGACAACGGTGACGGTTCCGCGCTGCAGCTTGAACGCTCGGGACAGGATCTGCTCTTCATCTACACCGGCGGCACCACAGGCATGCCCAAAGGCGTGATGTGGCCCCACCACGACCTCCGGGAGGTGACGCTCAGTTCGGCGCGTAAGCTTGGGCCGGTGCCTGAGACCCTGGAGGCGCTCCGTGAGCACACCCGTAAGATCGGCCCCGGAGGCCGGGCGCTGATTGCGCCCCCGTTGATGCACGGGACGGGGCTGCTCACGGCGATCGGAACGCACCTTGCGGGCGGTTCTCTGGTGACATTAGCGGGAGAGACGTTCGATCCCGTCGAGATGCTGGACGCCATCGAACGCCACAAGCCGCAGTCGCTGACCGTCGTCGGCGACAGCTTCGCCCGGCCGATCCTTAACGCGCTGAACGCCAATCCCGGCCGCTGGGACGTCTCCTCGGTCGCCATGGTCGTCTCGTCCGGCGTGATGTGGAGCCTGGAGGTCAAGCGCGGCCTCCTCGAGCACATGCCCCAGGCCATGCTCAGCGACGCCTTCTCCTCCTCCGAGGCGCTGGGCATGGGCAGTTCGATCATGACCAAGATGGGCGAGGTGAAGACCGCCAAGTTCATGATCGGCGAGCGCTGCCGGGTGTTCGACGAGAACGACCAGCCGGTCGAGCCGGGCTCGGGGGTGCGCGGCCTGGTGGCCCTCGGCCCGCCGAACCCCATCGGCTACTACAAGGACGACGAGAAGACCGCCCGCACCTTCCGCGTGATCGACGGGGTCCGATACTCCATCCCCGGCGACTGGTGCATCGTCGAGGCCGACGGCACTCTGACCCTGCTGGGCCGCGGCAACGCCTGCATCAACACCGCCGGCGAGAAGGTCTTCCCCGAGGAGGTCGAGGAAGCCCTCAAGACCCATCCCAGCATCGAGGACGCCCTGGTCGTCGGTCTGCCGGACGAGAAGTGGGGCCAGTCCGTCACCGCCGTCGTCGAGCTGGCGCCCGGGCAGACGCTCGACGAGGCCGGACTGAAGGCGCACGTGCGCAAGACGCTGGCCGGCTACAAGACTCCCAAACGGGTGTTCGTCGCCAGCCGCTCGCTGCGCGCCAGCAACGGCAAGGCCGACTACGCGGCCGCCAAGGCCTGCGCTGAAACGGGCGCCGGCGAGGCGGTGAGCGCATGAGCGAGGCCGTCCTCGTCGAGCGGCGGGAGCGGGTGATGATCGTCACCCTCAACCGGCCGGAGGCGCGCAACGCCGTGAACCGCGCGGTCACCGTCGGCGTCGGCGAGGCGCTGGAGGAGGCCGACCGCAACCCGGACGTCTGGGCGGTGATCATCACCGGCGCGGGCGACCAGTCGTTCTGCGCCGGCGCCGACCTCAAGGCCCTGGCCAACCGCGAGCCCTTCGCCGTCGGCGAGCGCGAGCAGGCCTGGGGGTTCGCCGGCTACGTCGAGCACCATATCTCCAAGCCGACCATCGCGGCGGTGAACGGGACGGCGCTGGGCGGCGGCACCGAGCTGACCTTGGCCAGCGACCTGGCCGTGGCCTCCGAGACGGCCAGCTTCGGGCTGCCGGAGGTCAAGCGCGGCATCCTGGCGGCTGCGGGCGGCGCCTTCCGCCTGGCCCAGCAGCTGCCGCGCAAGATCGCTATGGAGATGATGCTGACCGGCGAGCCGATCTCGGCCCAGCGGGCGCTGGAGCTAGGGCTAGTCAACGCCGTCGTGCCGCAGGCGCAGGTGCTCGATGCGGCGCTGAAGCTGGCGGCTCGGATCACCGCCAATGCGCCTCTGGCGGTGCAGGCCTCCAAGCGGATCGCGCTGGGCGTCCAGCACGGCAGGATCGCCTCCGAGGACGCCGCCTGGACGCAGACGCGCGCCGAGATCGGCGCCCTGCTGCGCTCCGAGGACGGACGCGAGGGGCCCCGCGCCTTCGCCGAAAAGCGCGCGCCCGTCTGGCAGAGCCGCTGAGGCCGCAGTTTTCGAGTTGAGGGACGAAAGATGAGTGACGACGCCGCGCGCACCCCGGTGATCGTGGGGGTGGGCCAGGTCAACGACCGGCCCAAGGACCCGCGCGAGGGTTTGGACCCCATCGGCCTGATGGAGGCCGCCCTGCGCGAGGCCGATCGCGACGCCGGGACAGGGTGGATCTCCCGGCTGGACTCGCTCGCCGTCGTCGACCAGCTCTCCTTCCGCGAGCTGGGCGACCTCTCGGGCCCGCTCGCGGCCAGGCTCGGGGTCACCCCCAAGCTCTGCTACAAGAGCACCTACCCCGGCGGCGACACGCCGATCCTGATGCTCAACGAAGCCGCCCGGCGGATCGCCGGGGGCGAGATCCAGGTGGCCGCCATAGCCGGCGGCGAGGCCCTGCGCACGGCCGCCCAGCTCGCGGCCCTCAAGGCGGGCGATGATCCCTCCGCCCACAACCCGCTGCGCCGGGCCACCGGCCGCGCCGGCCCGCCCTCCTTCCGCCAACGCTACGGCCTGACCGCGCCTGTCGACGTCTACCCGCTCTACGAGAACGCCGGCCGCGCCGCTTACGGTCAGACCTTCGCGGAAGCCCAGGCGGAGAGCGGCGAGATCTGGTCGCGCTTCTCCCAGGTCGCCGCCGAGAACCCCGGCGCCTGGATCCGCAAGCTGACGCCCCCGGAGGCCATCGTCACCCCCTCGGCGGACAACCGGCCGATCGCCTTCCCGTACAACAAGCTGATGGTGGCTAATTCCTCGGTGAACCAGGGGGCCGGCTTCATCGTCACCAGCCTGGCCGCCGCCCGCGAGGCGGGCATACCCGAGGACCGGCTGGTCTTCGTCGGCGCCGGCGCGGCCGCCCATGAGCCCGGCGACTACCTGAGGCGCGACCGCTACGACCGTTCGGTCAGCATGGCCGTCTCGCTGAACCGGGCCATGGCGCTGAACGGCGTCTCGGCGTCAGACCTCGACTTCGTCGAACTCTACAGCTGCTTTCCTTGCGTGCCAAAAATGGCCCGGCGGGTGATCGGCTGGGCGGTGGAGAAGCCGGCCACGGTGTTCGGCGGCCTGACCTTCGGCGGCGGCCCGGTCGGCAACTACATGAGCCACGCGGTGGTCGGAATGGTGCTGAAACTTCGCGAAAGCGGCCGCAAGGGGCTGCTGTTCGCGAATGGCGGCTACGCCACCAACAACCACACGATCGTCCTCTCCCGCGAGCCCTTCCCCCTTGACGTCGTGCGTTCCGACTTCGACTTCCAGTCCGAGGCCGACGCCGCCCGGGAGCCGGTCCCTGAGCTCGACGAGACCTACATCGGTCCAGGGACGATCGAGACCTACACCGTCCTCTACGAACGCGACGGGCGGCCAAAGTTTGGGGTCGTCGTCGGCCGCGGTCCCGCAGGGCAGCGGTTCCTGGCCAAGGTCCCGCCCTCGGACGAGGCCGCCATCGACTTCCTCACCGACGGCAAGTCCGAGCCGGTCGGATCCTCGGGCGTTGCGGCTCTCGGGCCAGGTGGCGATTGCGTCTGGAACATCAAAGGCGCGGCGACTGGGCTTGGCGCCCTGCCCGCGGGCACGTCGGGAATAAAAGCGTGACAACTCAAGTTCGACAACCGAGCGAGCGACTGATCGACCTCCGCAGGCGGGGCGGGGCCATGGGTGCCCTCGACTTCGGCGACCCGAACCGTCCAGTCGACATCGTCTTCTCCCACGCCAATGGGTTCAACGCCCGCACGTACCGCAGCATCCTTGCTCCACTGGCGGTCCGCCACCGGATCCTGGCGGTGGATTTGCGCGGACACGGCCGCAGCACGCTTCCGACGCATGCGGCGGGGCGCTCAACTTGGACCGACATCGCCGAGGATCTGCTCGCACTCGTCGAAGCCGTCGACTCCCGCACCGTCGTGCTTGCGGGACATTCGATGGGAGGAACGGCAAGCCTGCTGGCCGCCCACATGGCGCCCGATCGGGTCCGGGCTCTGGTGCTCTTCGAACCCGTGATCCTGTCCCGCGAATCCGCCGAGCAGGCGCGCAAGGGGCCCATCAACTCGCCGCTGGCGGATGGCGCGCGGCGACGGCGCACCACGTTCGCGTCTCGGCAAGAGGCGCTCGAGACCTACCGGGGGCGAGGAGTGTTCAAGTCGCTAAGCGACGCGCAGCTTGAGGATTACGTGGCCGACGCGTTCCGCGAGCGACCGGAGGGCGGCGTTGAGCTCGCCTGCTCGCCCGAGTGGGAGGTGAGCAACTTCGTCTCGCACGGACATGACTCTTGGTCCGCCCTCCTCGCTTCGGGGCCTCCGGTGCGCATTCTCTGGGCCGAGCACGGATCGACCTGCGCCTCGATCGTAACGGCTGAGACAGAGTTGTGCGCCGCTGGCAGGATTTCCATGGACCAGGTGAAGAGCGCCACCCACCTGCTTCCCATGGAACATCCCGATGTCGTCCGGCTCGAGCTCGACCGCACTGCCGAGACCAGGTGAGCACCGAGGTCCGGCTGCGACAAGCGTGGTCCGCCGCCGCGACAGCGCCGGGCGCAGATCGATTGGTCTGAACGACGGTTATGCTGAACGACACAAGCAGCGAACTCGGCATTGGGGCCTGCGGGTAGATCTCGAAAAGACTTCGCCTCGCCCGTACTCACAATCCGCAGCAGCACTCTGATGTACTCTCAGGTCGCGCAACCCGCGCTCAAGCCAGACCAAGGCTACAACAATTCTCGGCCGGTATAGATGCTAACCGATCGCCGACGTGACATCTTGGAACAAGCACTTCTGGGCTTGCCAATGCGCTCACGGTCGCCTTCGGCAGAAACCTGCGCGAGCGAAGCCAATCCGGGACGCTCGCTACTTTCGACGGTAAGGGGGAGGAACAGATCCCGGCGGGCTTGGTCTCGGGTGGCGTAGACCCGGTGATGGACGCGCCCGAACTCCAGGCTCCCGATGGTCGCCGGGCCAAGGCTCTCCTCGAACACCTCGCGTTAGGCCAAGCCGTGACGGGCGAGGCGCAGCGCAGCCGGAGCGGCCGGGTCATCGCTTTCGATCGCGTGATCGCCGTCTGCCGGGTGCGCGGTCGCCCGATCGGAGAGCTCCTTCGCTCTGTCGGCGTGCCGGAAGGCCGAAACTAGGTTCAGGCGGGCCTGGGAGGGGAAAGCCTTCCCCTACGCACGAGGCTGGCGTCTCATCCGAACCCTTCTGCGGGGAGGTCCCCAGGCTGTGCAGAAACTCGTGAACAAGTCGCAGCGCGCGAAAAATAGAAGAGCTGAAGAAGTCGCTCAGTTCCTGCCGATCATCTTTTCAGACCCGAAGGCGTTAACGGCGTGGATGATATTGAACACCAGGACCGAAAGAACCGCTTCTGCCTTCACCTTCCGGAGAACTCAAGTAAGTAATCTACCGTCGCCTGCAGAACTACACGATCGATGCGGAAACCACGGCCTACCGCACACTCGAAGACCTCGACTTCGGAGCGGCGCTTGAGCACAAGGCCGCGATCCTCAAAGAGGCCCGAGAGTTCCACGAACCCTGGGAAGACATCTTCAGCTTCGTCTCCGATGAGGTCGATGCCTTCAACGCCTTGGCGGCCTTGGCTCCAGAGGATGTCCCGGCCGATTTCGTGGCCGAGCACAAGCGCAAGGCCGGCGCCGAGCACGACTGGTTCGCGTCTCAACTCGAGGAGGTCCAACAGGCGATCGAGGGCTATCGCTATGTCCAGCGCACCCGCGCCAAGGTCGGTCCGATCCGCGACCATCCTGGTGCGGATGGAGGCGATCATCGGCTCCGAATGCTACTATGCCAACATCCAGAACTACAGCGCCTGGGGCGCCTGGGAGGGCGAGGGCCGGTCGTTCCGCTACCTGGTCACCTACATCCGCAATGCCAGGAAGAGAAGCGCAAGGCCCGGGTCGATGACCTCGAGCCTGAAGCGCCGATCACCGGCCACTATAAGTTCGGCGCCAACGAGCTGAGCATCCACCGCGCGCTCGTCCGCATCGTCGATATGCTGGAGGCCGACTATGGCCTGAAAATTCCGCGTGAGGAGCCATGATGACCGTGGGACGCCGCATCCTCGGCTTGCCGTTCCTGGCGTTTGGGGCCCTCATCCTGTCTCTGACGACGACCCCGGCGCGCGCGGACCCGTGTGAAGGCCGCCTCCCCTCGCGAGCTGCCGAGCAATTCAGCGGCACAGCCCGCTACGTCGGCGATGGCGATGGCCTGTGCGTCGGCCGCTCCGGCGGCCCCGACACCTGGATCGAGGTGCGCCTGGCCGACTTCGACGCGCCCGAACTTAACGCGCCGGACGGACGCCGGTCCAAGGCGCTGCTGGGGCAGGTGGCCATGGGACAGCCCGTGACCTGCGAAGCCCGGCGCGGCCGCAGCGGCCGGGTCGTCGTCTACGATCGCGTCATCGCCGTCTGCCGGGTCCGCGGCCGCCCCATTGGAGACCTCCTCCGCGCGCTTCACGCGCCAGAGGGCGGAAACTGACACTCAGGTGAGCGCAGCGGACAAGCTCGGGAAGACGAAGCGCAAGAGCGCCCGCATCTCCTCCAAGATGTCGTAAGCCGGATCGCCTGTGCGCACCCCGTCGCGATGCCCGGCCGCCTTGCGAGTCCAACGGCCCTGCCGTTCCTGATCCTTCAGCACGCCCTGATGGCTGGCCGATCGCAAGGCATGGCCGAAAGAGACCAACGCCTCGGGAAAGTTATCGGCCAGGTGATGCGCCACCTGGATCAGCTTGTCGAAGCCATAACCGACCGGCCGGCCAGCCAGGGCGCTGGCGACGCCGCATGCGATATTGCGAAACCGCTGATCGATCTCATACTCGCCGGGCAGCACCAGATCGCGCGCTTCATACTGCGCCTTCAGCGCCTGCCAGACCGCCGAACGCGCCTTCCAGTCGCCGTCGGCGGCGCGCCCGGTGGCGATGGCGAGCAGGCTGTCGCGTAGTCGTTGATCCGCCGCCTCGCGTGCGGCGGCGAGCGCCTGGTTCCGCTCCCGGATGAGCCGGCGCTCCTCGCCTTCGCTATCGAAGGCGAAGACGCGCTGACCCTCCAGATCGATCGTGAGGTCGTCCCAGGCGACCAGCTCGCTCTCCCACACCGATCCGAGTCCGCCCGCCTCCATCACCGGCCGCCGGAACGCGCAGCGCAGCATCAACCGCCCTGCCGCTTCCGAGGCTTCTGCGCTCTCCCGGTCGACGACGAGGACATTGGCGTTGTTGTTGAACAACAGGTCGTCGATCGTCAGTTGCCGATAGGCCGGATCGAAGTGCGGCAGCACCCAGACGAGCAGTCCGCCTTCGGCGCGGTAGAACGTCTTGCGTCCGATAACGACGTCGAGAAACGTCGTGGTGAGCTGCGCTTCAAATGCGATCCGCAGACCATCCAGCCTCGCTTGGATATCCGGCCGCCAGAGCGAGGTGGGATCGCGCTGACCGCGCCAGACCTTCTCCGCCAGAACGTCCTGGAAACGGGGATCTGCGAGCAGCGAGCCTTCGATCAGGGCCTTGAGGCGGCGGTGCGCCTCGTTTTCCTGAGCGCCCTTGTACTTCATGGTCCGAATATCGTCTTCGCTCAGGCCGTCGCGGGTCTGGGCCGGGCAGGAACCGTCCTCGATCCGATGCGGAAGAAGAACGCCTTGTCGGGGCTGGAGACGATGTAGACCGCCGTTCCGCAGATCGCGCAGGCGACGCGCGGGCTGCCGGCGTCCATGGCTTGCTTGATCTGACTGCGCACCTGCACGAGACGGTCGTAGCGCACGCTTTCGATGAAGCGGCGCGCCTCCAGAATCTGCCCCGATTTCAGGCTGCGCACCTCTCGGATCTGCGGGTTCGCCACCGCCGTGGCGCAGGCCAGCGGATCGATCGTGATGTTGCCGCGCATAGCCGCTCCTGACGCCCTCGCTTGCTCCTCTTGGGTTGCAACGTCGATTCCCCCCAGACGACGCTAGCCGATAGATCGCGCCGGTTCACGTGAGGTCCGGGAGGGGAAAGCCTTCCCCTGCGGCCGAGCCTGAAGTCTCGGCCGACCCCTTCTGCGGGGGGGAGCCCCGCAACGCCCCCCTTTTGCGCCGGCGCCGGCCAGGCTGGCGGAAGACGAAAGGCTCCGCCGATTGCGAGAGGGAGAGGGCCGCGGCTGTCGCCGTGACGGGTTTTGAAGGTCGAGAGAGGAGCTCCGGCCGGCCCGTCGCGGAGACATGCGATGACACGCTCAGCTTCCAGGAGCCGCGCCCGGGCCGATCGGGCCAACATCTATGACGAAATCACCAGCCGGATCATCGGCGAGCTGGAGGCCGGCCGCCTCCCCTGGGTCCAGCCCTGGGGGTCCAGCGCCGTGGCCGCGCCGCTCGCCATGCCCAGGAACGCCGCAACGGGCCGCGGCTATTCGGGAATCAACGTCCTGATCCTGTGGGGCGCGGTCGTCCAGCACGGCTATGCGACGCAAGGCTGGCTCACCTTCCGTCAGGCGCTCAGCCTCGGCGGCAATGTGCGCAAGGGCGAACACGGGACCACCGTCGTCAACGCCGATCGCTTCATTCCCGACGACGAGCGCCGGCGCGCGCATGAAACCGGCGACGAGGCGGCCGCCATCCCGTTCCTCAAGCGCTTCACCGTCTTCAACATCGCCCAGTGCGAGGGCCTGCCTGAAGAGCTCTCGGCCCCGCCGCCGCCGGTGCCGGAAGGGCTGATCCTTCCCGAGGCCGAGGCCCTGCTGCGGGCCAGCGGCGCCGATCTGCGCCTGGGCGGCGACAAGGCCTTCTATGCCCTGGGCCCGGATTACATCCAGATCCCTCGCCCCGAGGCCTATTTCGAGCCGATCAACTGGCACCGGACGGCCTTGCACGAACTCGGTCACTGGTCGGGTCACCCCAGCCGTCTGGCGCGCGACCTGAGCGGAGGGTTCGGCTCTAAGGCCTATGCCCGCGAGGAGCTGGTGGCCGAGATGACCTCGGCCTTCTGCTGCGCCAGCCTCGGCATCACGCCGACCGTGCGCCATGCCGACTACATCGGCGCCTGGCTCGAAGTGCTGCGCGAGGACAACCGGGCCATCGTCCGGGCCGCGAGCGCCGCGTCCAAGGCCGCGGACTATCTGCTGGCCTTCGCGCCCGGCGCGGCGGACGCATTGGAGGAGGAGGACCGGGCGGCGGCGTGAGACCGCGCTCGCTTCGGCGGCCGGACGGTCGAGAGAGGCAGAGGGCCGAGACAGGTTTCGTGACGGGTCAGGGTCGAGAGAGAGGCTCTTGGCCGCCCGTCACGGAGACCCTTCCATGACCCAAGCTGCCCAGAAGATCGTCCTGTCCCCGTCGCGGGACATTCCCTTCAACAAGCTGGTGCTGAGCCAGTCCAACGTGCGCCGGACCAAGGCCGGCGTCTCGATCGAGGATCTGGCCGAGGACATCGCCCGGCGCACCCTGCTCCAGAGCCTCAACGTCCGCCCCGTGCTCGATGGCGACGGCCATGAGACCGGCATGTTTGAAGTGCCCGCCGGCGGGCGCCGCTATCGCGCGCTCGAGCGGCTGGTGAAGCAAAAGCGCCTTGCCCGCACCGCTCCGGTTCCCTGTGTGGTGCGCGAGGGCGACGACATCTCGGCCGAGGAGGACTCGCTGGCCGAAAACAGCCAGCGCGAGCCGCTGCATCCGCTCGACCAGTTCCGCGCCTTCCAGACCCTGCGCGACCAGGGCCAGGGGGAGGAGGCGATCGCCGCGCGCTTCTTCGTCACCCCGGCGCTCGTGCGTCAGCGCCTGAAGCTCGCCGCCGTCTGCGAAAAACTGCTCTCCCTCTATGCCGAGGACGAGCTGACCCTCGACCAGCTGATGGCGTTCACGGTGACGAACGATCACGCCCATCAGGAACAGGTCTGGGAAGCGCTCGCCCGCAATCCCTACAAGGAAGCCTATCAGATCCGGCGGATGCTCACCGAAGGGGCGGTCCGCGCCGCCGACAGGCGTGCGCAGTTCATCGGCCCCGAAGCCTATGAAGCGGCCGGCGGCGTCGTCTCGCGCGACCTGTTCCAAGCCGATGACGGCGGCTGGTTCCAGGATCCCGCCCTGCTCGACCGGCTGGTGGCTGACAAGCTCGCCGCCGCGGCCGAGACAATCGCCGCCGAGGGCTGGAAATGGGTCAGCGTCGATATCGGATTCGCCCACGGCCACACCCACGGACTGCGCCGCCTCGCCTCGACCAGCCCGCTGAGCGATGAGGAACGGGCCGCCTATGACGCCCTGCGCCAGGAATATGCGGCTCTCGAAGAGACCTATGCGGAGGTCGACGAGCTTCCCGACGAGGTCGATCAGCGCCTCGGCGAGATCGAGGCCGCGCTCGAAGCCTTCGACAACCGTCCGCCGGTGTTCGATTCCGATGATGTCGCCCGCGCCGGCGCCTTTGTCAGCCTTGATGGCTCGGGCGAGCTGAAGATCGAACGCGGCTACGTGCGTCCCGAAGACGAGGCCTTGGCCGAACCCGAGCCCGTGGACGGCGAGCACGAGGGCGGCGCAGCCCCCTCCGCTCCCGCAGGCGGCGTGCAGCGCGCTGTGATCACCTTGGGCGGGGCCGCGCCGCCCTCTCCCGAGGCGGGCGAGGAGGAGGACGCGATCAAGCCGCTTCCCGAGCGGCTGATGACCGAACTCACTGCGCACCGGACGCTGGCGCTGCGCGATGCCGTCGGAGCGGATCCGGACACCGCCTATCTCGCCGTGCTCCACGCCCTGGCGCTGAAGGCCTTCTATCGTTTCAGCACCGCCACCTGCCTGGAGTTGGAGGTCAAGCATTCGACCTTCGGCCATCAAGTCCCGGATCTGAACGAGACGGCCTCCGCCAAGGCGATCGCCGAACGTCACGCGCGCTGGGCCGAGCAGCTTCCCAAGGAGCCCGGCGCGCTTTGGCGGACCCTGGTCGGGTTTGACGCCGACAGCCGGCAAGCCCTGTTCGCCCACTGCGTCGGGCTCAGCGTCAACGCCGTCCACCAGTCCTGGAACCAGGGCGAACGCATGGCCCACGCCGATGCGCTCGCCCGCGCCGTCAATCTCGACATGGTCGCGGCGGGCTGGACGCCGACCGCCGAGACCTATCTGGGCCGAGTGACCAAAACCCGGATCCTGGAAGCCGTGCGCGAAGGCAAGGGCGAACGCGAAGCCCAGCTCATCGAGCATCTCAAGAAGGGCGACATGGCCAAGGAAGCCGAACGGCTCCTGTCCGGATCGGGCTGGTTGCCTGAGCCGCTGCGAACGGCTGACGCCCAGACGCTCGTCGAGGCCGAGGAGACCGCCGAACCCGAGG
Organism: Caulobacteraceae bacterium UBA3198; assembly: GCA_002363865.1. GTDB lineage: Bacteria > Pseudomonadota > Alphaproteobacteria > Caulobacterales > Caulobacteraceae > Phenylobacterium. Next base: position 198,174 of record DEWY01000011.1, on the reverse strand, counting down.
CGCTGCCGGCCTTCCTGACCGACGACGAGGATGAGGACGCGTCAGACGAGCCGGACGCGGCCGAGCCGGGCTTTCACGCCGTCGCCGCCGAATGAGCGGCTGCGGGGCGGCGCTCGCCGCCCCGCACCTGCTCTTCCCCCTCATGGCCCGCCGATGGCGAGCCGCTTTGCGCTTCAGGAGTCCGCCATGGCCATCCCACACCACGCCTCCCGCAACTTCCAGACCCTCCTCCAGGCGGCTCGCAACGACGATCTCGCCTTGATGGAATGCCTCGACGCCGAGACCCGCGAGCTGCGCTACGTCCTGTGCGCCGTCGGCCGCGACGGCGAGGAGTTCGTGTTCACGCCCTTCGGCCATCTCGCACCCGGCAATCCCTTCGAGGCCTATCTCCTGCCCGCCGAGGGCGGAGGCTTCGTCTCGCAAGAGTGAGAAGGGGGCCGGGAGGGGGCGAGCCGGTGCGGTCGAGAGAGAGCGCCGGTCGGCTCGCCTTCCCCCCCGCTCTCCTGGATGATCGACCATGACCCTGACCGCCCTGGCTTCGCCGGCGCCGCGCGAGACGCCTGCCAGCCCGACCCACCGCGCCCTGGCGCTTTGCCGCGCCGCCGACACCCTCCTGCCGCTGCTCGTTCAGGGCGTTGCCGTCGACGCGCGCGCCGTGCGCGCCGCCATGGAGGCGGCGTTTCGGGGCTCCGACGCGCAGGGGCTGTGGGACTGGAAGGACGCCTATGAGGCCTGTGAGGCCGCCCAGCTTCTGTTCCTGCGCCGGTTCGGACCAGCCCTGTCGCGGCAACCCTCAGCCGCTCAACTGGCCATGATCAGCAAGATCGCCGGGCTCCTGCCCAGCCAGACGCGGCGGTCGCAGGAAAGCCAGGCGCTCCAGCAATTCTCGACACCGACCCCGCTCGCCTGGATCGCCGCGCGCGCCGCGGGGCTCGGAGCCGGAGACCTTGTGCTCGAACCTTCGGCCGGCACCGGGCTGCTCGCCATCTTCGCCGAGATCGCGGGCGCCGAGCTGGCGCTCAACGAACTGGGCGACGGGCGCGCCGAGCTGCTCGGTCGCCTGTTTCCGGCCTCCCCTGTCAGCCGGTTCGACGCCGCCCACATCCACGACCACCTCGACGCCGCGGTGATCCCCACCGTCGTCCTGATGAACCCGCCCTTCTCGGCCGGGGCCCATGTCCAGGGCCGGGTCGCCGACGCCGCCCTGCGTCACATGGCGTCGGCTCTGGCGCGCCTGGCCGACGGGGGTCGATTGGTCGCCATCACCGGCGCGGGTCTGTCCCCCCACAACGCGGCCTGGCGCGACGCCTTCAGCCGTCTCCAGCAGCGCGGCCGCATCCTGTTCTCCGCCGCCATCGATGGATCGGTCTATGCGCGGCATGGCACCACGACCGAAACGCGCCTGACGATCATCGATCGGACGCCGGCCGAGGATCCCGACCACTTCCCCGACTCGCCGGGCATGGCCGCCAACGCCGCGCAGTTGCTGGCCTGGGTGGACGCCCATGTGCCACCGCGCGGCGCCGTCACGCCCGTGCACCCAACGCGCCGGCTTTGCTCAAAACCGGCTTTGCACAGAGCCGCTTCGGCGGCGCGCCGACCGGCTCCGCCACCGGCGCAGATCAGCGGCCGGCCGCTTGGCTACACGGTGTGCGACTGGAGCCCGCCTGTCGGCGACCGGCTGACCGAAGCGCTCTACGAGCCCTATGTCCTGCAATCGATCGCCATCGAGGCCGCCAAGTCGCATCCCACCCCGCTGGTGCAGTCGGCCTCGATGGCGTCGGTCTGCCCGCCCAAGCCCGGCTATGTCCCGCTCCTGCCCGACGGACTGGTTGCGTCTCGCGTCGTTATGCAAGAATTATCGCGCATCTGAGATGCGCGATAATTCCGACGCCTCAAGCATTGGAGCGCCCCCGACGCAGAGCGGCGCCGTGTGCTCCAGGACAATTCATGCCGCACAGGCGGCACCAGCCAGTCCTGGGCCGACCGCCTATTGCTGACATCCGATCCCGCCGATTTGTGCGCCATGGCCGCCGACGACCCTACGCCGGTCCACAAGCTCTTTTCATGCCGGGCCTATCGGCTCCAATCGAGGCCACACGTGATCTTGTTGGAGGCAAAGAGCATGTCGACACGGCCCGATCTATTGAAAAAGCGGATGATCCGCAGGCATGAACTGCGCCAGATCGTGCCGCTGGCGGATACCACCATCTATGAGATGGAACAGCGCGGCGAATTCCCCCGGCGATTTGCGCTGACGCCGCGCTGCGTGGTCTGGGATCTGGCCGAAGTCGAGGCTTGGCTGAACGAGCGGTTGAGCAAGGCGCGGCGGTCGTCGGTCGAACGGGCGCCGTATCCCGACGTACGACGGCGCAAGACTCGGCCGGTTAAAACGCAGGATCGGGCGCGAGCATAGCCATCGTGGGCGGGACCAGCACCGGCGCCCGCTTCTGCCCCGCGACCCAGGCATCTACGATGTCGGACCACTCCTGCATCATGTGCCGGCGCTGATGCTCATACTCGGCCTTGTTATAGACCCCGCGCGACGAGCGGCCGTCTTCATGGGCCAGGCACTTCTCGATCCAGTCGCTGTTGAACCCCAGCTCATTCAGAAGGGTCGAGCCGGTTCGGCGCAGATCGTGCACCGTGAAAGGCTCAAGCGGCAGCCCTTCTTTCTGAGCGCGCTCCACAACCGCGTAGGTCACCCGATTGAAGGTGGCGCGCGACATGGGCGCATCCGCGTCGTAACGCGATGGGAGCAGGTAGCGTGAATTCCCCGCGCAGGTCTTAAGCGCGATCATGATGTCGATGCACTGCTGAGACAGGTAGACATTGTGCGCCTTCGACCGCTTCATCCGCTCCTTTGGGATCGTCCAAACGGCGTTCTCAAAGTCGATTTCGTCCCAGGTCGCATCCTGCAGTTCGCTCTTGCGCACCATCGTCAGCAGGAAGAGGCGCATACCAAGCCGGATCGTGGGCAGCGTGGCGACATGCTCGAGCTGCTTCAGCATCACGCGAATCTCGGTCGGGGATAGCGAGCGGTCCTTCGGCACGAAGGTAGCGATCGAGGCCGGCCCGACATCGTCGGCCGGATTGGCGACCTTCTCGCCGTGCAGAATCGCAAATCCGTAAATCTGTTTGAGGATGTCTCGGACGTGGATGGCGGTCGCCGGAGCACCCCGATCGACGATCTTCCCGCAATGGGCGCGTAGATCGTCGGGTGTGATCTCATGGAGTAGGCGATTTCTCCAGACCGGCAGCAGCTCGCGCTCGAAGATCGATCGGCGCATGGCTCGCGTGCTGTCAGCCATCGGCGCTTTGGTCAGCCAGGTTTCTCCGAACTCTCCGAAGCTCTTGGCCTCCTTGAGGCGACGCTTCTCCCGCTGCTTCTCTTGGGCTGGCGACCGGCCTTCAGCGACGGCGCGTTTTGCATCGATCGTCTTTTCACGCGCGCGGGCAAGCGAAATCCCAGTTGGGCCGTACTTGCCAAGCGTCAGCGTCTCGCGCCTACCGTTCAGGCGGTAGTCCAACCGGAACGTAGCCGTACCGGACGTGGAAACATGAACGTAGAGCCCGTCCCGGTCGGTGACCTTGTACGCTTTCTCGCGAGATTTCAGGTTCTTAAGCGCCACATCGGTGAGCATACGGGCTCCTTCACGACAGAAATACCGTCGACCCGATTTCGGCGTCCCTCCAGACCATTTGTCTTGCGATTTCCGCGTGTTAGGTTGGAATAAATACCGTCATGTAAGCCGATGCCCCTGACGGTATCGCCCTCGGCGGCATGGTGCAAGTTTGCTGCATACCGTCGCGCAGGCCGTCAGCGCGAGCCGCTGCACCCCGATTGATCTCGATAGATACTGAGAGATAACTTTTTTATTTCAGTGGTTTAGTTGCACTTTGGCGAAAAATACGGATAGGCCCAAAGGGGTCTGAATCATTCCCACTCGATGGTGCCGGGCGGTTTCGAGGTCACGTCGTAGACGACCCGGTTCACGCCGCGGACCTCGTTGATGATCCGGGTGGCGGCCCGCGCCAGGACGTCCCAGGGGAATTCGAAGAAGTCGGCGGTCATGCCGTCGGTCGAGGTGACCGCGCGCAGGGCGCAGACATTCTCATAGGTGCGCGCGTCCCCCATGACGCCGACGGTCTTCACCGGCAGCAGCACGGCGAAGGCCTGCCAGATGGAGTCGTAGAGGCCGGCCTTGCGGATCTCGTCCAGATAGATGGCGTCGGCCTGCTGCAGGACGGCGACCGCCTCGGGCGTGATCTCGCCGGGGATACGAATGGCCAGACCCGGTCCCGGGAAGGGATGACGTCCGACAAAGGCCGGGGGCAGGCCAAGCTCGACACCCAGCGCACGAACCTCGTCCTTGAAGAGCTCGCGCAGGGGCTCGACCAGCTTGAGCTTCATATAGTCGGGCAGGCCGCCGACATTGTGGTGGCTCTTGATCACCGCCGAGGGGCCGCCGCGGGCCGAGACGCTCTCGATCACGTCGGGATAGAGGGTGCCCTGGGCCAGGAAGGCCGCGCCTTCGATCTTGGCGGCTTCGCGGTCGAACACCTCGACAAACAGCCGCCCGATGGTCTTGCGCTTGGTTTCCGGGTCGGTGACGCCTGCCAGCTCGCCCAGGAACTGCTCGCCGGCGTCCACATGGATCAGCGGGATGTTGTAGTGGTCGCGGAACATGGTCACGACCTGCTCGGCCTCGTTGTGCCGCAAGAGGCCCGTGTCAACGAACACGCAGGTCAGCTGGTCGCCGATGGCCTCGTGGATCAGCACCGCGGCCACCGAGGAGTCGACCCCGCCTGACAGACCGCAGATGACCTTGCCCTCGCCCACCTGTTCGCGGATGCGCTCGACCATCTCCTGACGGAACGCCTTCATGGTCCAGTCGCCCTTCAGACCCGCGATCTTGTGGGTGAAGTTGCGCAGGATCAGCGCGCCACGCGGCGTGTGGGCCACCTCGGGGTGGAACTGGATGCCGTAGAAGCGCCGGCCTTCGTCGGCGATCACCGCGAACGGCGAACCCTCGGACGCCGCCACCACATGGAAGCCCTGCGGGATGGCGGTGATCTTGTCCCCGTGGCTCATCCAGACGGTTTCCTTGGCGCCGACGCCCCCCAGGCCGTCCAGCAGCGGGCTTTCCCGCTCGATCAGGATTTCGGCCCGGCCGAACTCCCGGTGATGACCGCTCTCCACCGCGCCGCCCAGCTTGGCACACATGTGCATCTCGCCATAGCAGATGCCCAGCACCGGCACGCCGAGCTCGAAGACCCGCGGGGTGACCTTGGGCGACTCGTCCTCATGGGCGCTGGCCGGGCCGCCGGACAGGATCACCGCCTTGGGGGCGAAGACGTCCAGCATCTCCTCGATCTTGTCGAAGGGATGGATCTCGCAATAGACGCCGTTCTCCCGCAGGCGCCGGGCGATCAATTGGGTCACCTGGCTGCCGAAATCGACGATCAGCACGCGCTCGTGGTTGGGTTCAAGAAGCTCGGTCATGGCGGTGGCCTTGGTCATTCGGTCGGTTTAGCGCGCCCGCTCCAGCACGGCGACGAAGAAGCCATCGGTCTGAGCACCGGCCGGCGTCAGACGCAGATAGCCCTGCGGCGTGAGCCAGGGGGCAAGTTCGGGGCGTTCGGTGGCGGGCCGCGTAATGAAGGCGCCGCCCTGTCGTTCAAGGAAGGCTTCCACCCGGTCCTCATCCTCCCGCGGGAGGATGGAGCAGGTCACATAGATCAGCCGCCCGCCCGGGCGGGCGAAGGTGGCGCCGTGGTCGAGCACCTGATCCTGGTCGGCCATGCGCCGCTCAAGCGCTTCGGGGCTCAGACGCCACTTGGTGTCCGGATGGCGGCGCCAGGAGCCCGAACCTGAACAGGGGGCGTCGATGAAGACCACGTCCATCTTGCCCTCCAGGCCCGCCAAGGGGTCGGGGCTCACCGGCGAACGGATCTGCAGGTTGCGAACACCGGCCCGTTCCCCCCGTCGGATGGTGTCGGTCAGGCGCCGGGCGTCGGAGTCATAGGCGTAGATCTGGCCGGTGTTGCCCATGACTGAGGCGAGCGCGAGGGTCTTTCCGCCGCCGCCGGCGCAGAGATCAAGAACCTGCCGCCCCTTCACCTCGCCGGCGCAGGAGGCGGCGATCTGGGAGCCCAGGTCCTGCACTTCAAACCAGCCCTTGGAGAAGGCGGGGATGGTCTCCACCGCCCCGGCCCGGCGCGCCGGATCGGGCGCCGGAATACGGATGGCGCCTTCCAGAAGGTCGACGGTTTCTGGCCCCAGGGGCGAAAGCGCCTTCAGGGCGCGGACGGGATCGCTCTTCAGCAGATTGACCCGCAGATCCACTGGCGCCCGCTGGGCCAGGGCCTGGGCCTCGTCGACGCGGCGCGCACCAAAGGCGCGGCCCAGATCCTCGTCCAGCCAGTCGGGATAGTCGCCGCGAACGGGATCGGGGGCCGCCGCCAGATCGGCGGGGGTCTCCAGGGCTGCGGCCTCGGCCGCGCTGAGCGCGCCGGGCCCATGGTCTTCGTCGGCGCAGGCCTCAGCGATGGCCTGGCTGGTCCAGCCCCACTCGAACCTCAGGGCGCCAATCGCGGCGGCCCGGTTGGAGTCCGCGCCCATCCGCCAGCCCAGAGAGCGGCGCTTGCGCAGCACATCGAGGACCAGGCCGGAAACAAAGGCGCGATCCTTTGACCCGGCGAAGCGGGAGCGCTCGCCCCAGGTCTTCAGGGCCAGGCGCGCGGGCCGGTGACGGGTCTCGATATCGTCCAGAACCTCGATGGCCGCAGCCAGGCGTCCGCCGTCACGCACTGGGTCGCCTCACAGGAAAATGGCCGCCACCACCATGCCGAGCCCGACCATGGCGGCGAACCACACAAGGCTGCGCACCATGGGAATCCCAGCCGCATAGAGGGGGACATAGAGGGCGCGCGCGACCACATAGAGCACGCTGCCCCACAGGGTCAGGTCGCCCAGCTTGCCGCCGAGATAGGCGACGATCACGGCTGCGGCGAAGAACGGGAAGGTCTCGAGGAAGTTGCGCAGCGCCCGGTCGAGGCGCGCGGCCACGCCTTCGATCGGCCGGACCTCATCCCGCGGCCCGGCCGCCCACTTCAGACCCTGTTGCCGACGCGCCGCCGCCGCGCCCCAGAGGATCTGGATCAGGCCGATCACGATGGCGACGGCCAGCAGCTTCAGCTCCGGGGCCATGGTCACGGCTCAGACCCCGCTCGGATAGTTGGGCGCCTCACGGGTGATCATGACGTCGTGCACGTGGCTTTCCCGCAGGCCCGCCCCGGTGATGCGGATAAACCGCGCCCGTTCCCGGAACTGCTGCAGATTGCCGGCCCCCACATAGCCCATGGCCGCCCGCAGGCCGCCGACCATCTGGTGGACGATGGGGGCGATCGGCCCCTTGAACGGCACCTGCCCCTCAATGCCCTCAGGCACCAGCTTCAGGGCGTCGGAGACTTCCTTCTGGAAGTAGCGATCGGCCGAACCCCGGGACATGGCGCCCAAGGAGCCCATGCCGCGATAGGCCTTGTAGGACCGCCCCTGGTACAGGAACACCTCGCCCGGCGCCTCGTCGACGCCGGCGAAGACCGAGCCCATCATCGCCACCTGCGCGCCGGCGGCGAGCGCCTTGGCCAGGTCGCCGGAATACTTGATCCCGCCGTCAGCGATGACCGGCACGCCGGAATCGCCCGAAGCGCGGACTGCGTCCATGATGGCGGTCAGTTGCGGCACGCCCACGCCGGCCACCACGCGAGTGGTGCAGATGGAGCCTGGCCCGATCCCGACCTTCACCGCGTCAGCCCCGGCGTCGATCAGGGCGCGGGCGCCGTCATAGGTGGCGACATTGCCGGCGATCACCTGGACCCGGTTGCTCTCGGCCTTGATGCGGCCGACCGCGCGGCCGACATCGGCGTTGTGGCCGTGGGCGGTGTCGATCACCACCACGTCCACGCCCGCGTCGATCAAGGCCATGGAGCGTTCATAGCCGGCGTCGCCGACGGTGGAGGCTGCGCCCACCAGCAGGCGGCCCTTGCTGTCCTTGGCCGCCAGGGGGTGAGCCTGGGCCTTCTCGATATCCTTGACGGTGATCAACCCGACGGCGCGATAGGCGTCGTCCACCACGATGAGGCGCTCGATCTTGTTGCGGCGAAGCAGATCGTTGGCCTCGGCCCGTTCGACGCCTTCCTTCACCGTGACCAGATTGTCCTTGGTCATGATGGCGCTGGCCGGCATGGCGTCGCTGGCTTCGAAGCGCATGTCGCGGTTGGTGAGGATGCCCACCAGCTTGCCGGTGTCGCGCTCCACCACGGGGAAGCCCGAAATCCGGCGGCGCGCCTTGATCTCCCGAACCTCGCCAAGCGTCGTGTCCGGGTGGATGGTCAGAGGATTGATGACCATGCCGCTTTCATAGCGCTTCACCTCGCGGACCTGATCGGCCTGCTCCTCGACGGTGAAATTGCGATGCAGCACGCCCAGGCCGCCGGCCTGCGCCATGGCGATGGCGAGCCGACTTTCGGTGACCGTGTCCATGGCTGAGGACACGAGGGGTATGTTCAGCCGGATCTCTCGGGTCAGCCGTGTGGTCGTGTCCACCTGGGTGGGCATGACCTCGGACGCGCCGGGTTCGAGCAAAACATCGTCGAAGGTGAGCCCTTCGCGAATCTCCATGAGACTCTCCGTTTTGCGAGCCGCGTATAAGCCGTCAGCGGCGGTGGGGGCAAGGCCCCTGGGCGCCGCCGCGCAATTTAGGCCGGTTCGCCCTGCGGATCGCGCCGGCCCTTGAAGCCTGTGGCCACGATATAGGTCTCCGAGGAGTCCGCGCGGCTGGCCTTGGGCTTGACGTTTTTCACGCTCGCGAAGTCCAGGCGCAGCTTCTGGATCAGATCGCCCACCTCGCCCCCTTGGAAGGCCTTGATGGCGAAGGCGCCGCCGGGCTTGAGCACGCTGATGGCGAAGGTGGTCGCGACCTCGATCAGGCCGACGATGCGCAGGTGGTCGGTCTGGCGGTGGCCCACCGTGTTGGGCGCCATGTCCGACAGCACCAGATCCGGCGGTCCGCCCAGCAGGTCGATCAGCATCGGTCCGCACTCAGGATCAGTGAAGTCCATCTGCAGGATGTGGGCGGGCGGCATCGGATCGACGGGCAGCAGGTCGACGGCGGCGATGTGGGTCACGCCGCGCTCGATGGCCACCTGAGTCCAGCCGCCCGGCGCGACGCCCAGGTCGATCACCCGGACGCCGGGTTGGAGGAAGTGGAACTTGTCGTCGATCTCTATCAGCTTGTAGGCCGCGCGCGAGCGATAGCCATGCGCCCGGGCCTTGGCCGCAAAGGGGTCGTTGATCTGGCGCTCCAGCCAGGCCTGCGACGAGGGCGTCCGCTGCTTGGCGGTCTTCAGCCGCGCAGGTTTGGAGCGGCCTTCGTCGCTGCCGCCGGTGGGCAGGCGGACCATCCGTTTGCGAGGGGGCTCGGTCATGCTGGCGCCTTGGTGTTCTCGCCCGTCCGGCGGCGGCGGGGGCCGCGACGGCGACGTCGTCGCCCGCCCTTATCGGACATCAGCGAGATTAGCACGCCTTCGCGCAATCCGCGGTCCGCCACCCGCACCCGCGAGCACGGCCAGAGCTCCTGCACCGCCTGCAAAATAGCTGCGCCGGCCAGGACGAGGTCTGCCCGGTCCGGACCGATACAGGGCTGCCGCGCCCGTTCGGCCGGGGTCAGGGCCAGGAGCATGTCGGCGGCCCGGTCGCAGTCGGACCGCGTCATCCAGATGCCATCTACCCGGGAGCGGTCGTAGCGCTCAAGACCCAGATGAAGCCCGGCCAGGCTGGTGATGGCGCCCGAGGTCCCCACCAGATGCGCGCCATCGGCCTCGAAGACCGACCGCAGGGATTCCGCCCGCCGGAAGGCCCCGATCTCGGCCTTGACCGCCTCGACCATGGCCCGGAACCACCGGTCGGTGGGGGCGTCGCCTTCGGGAAAGCGCTCGGCCAGGGTGACGACCCCGATCGGGATCGACAGCCAGGCCTTGATCGGCGGGGTCTTGTCAGCCGCCTGCGTCGGGCCGCTGAGATCGACCCAGGACATTTCGGTGGACCCGCCGCCCACATCCACCACCAGGGCGGCCTGCGCCTCGCGGTCGAGCAGGCCCAGGCAGCCGGCCACCGACAGGCGGGCCTCCTCGTGCGGCGTGATCACCTGTAGATTCAAGCCGGTTTCCTGGGCGACGCGGGCCACGAAGGCCTCGCCATTGGCCGCCGAGCGGCAGGCCTGGGTGGCCACGGCGCGCAGCTTGACGACGCGTCGGCGGCGCACCTTTTCGGCGCTGACCGCCAGGGCGGCCAGGGCGCGGTCCATCGCGGCGTCCGACAGTCGGCCGGTCTGGGACAGGCCTTCGCCCAGGCGCACGATCCGTGAGTAGGCTTCGACCACGCGGAATCCGCCGGCCGAGGGCGTGGCGATCAGCAGCCGGCAGTTGTTGGTCCCCAGGTCCAGGGCCGCATAGCAGGGCCCGTCCCTGGTCGTTCTGTCCCGCGCACGCAACCTGGTGTCGGGCGCTCTAGGCGCCTCAGACATGGACCGCCATCCTGTCCCTCTGCAGCCGGCCTGAAGTCCGCCGGCTCGTTTCGGAGGCGACTGTAGCAAGCGTACTCGCCCGCTGAAAGGCGTCGCCTTGCGCCATATGACAGGATGATTACGTTCACCTCCCGGTCAGAAAACGTGGTGTAAAAACCCCTGTCATGGAACCTCGTCGCGCCAAGTACGCCATTGGTCAGGTGGTCCGGCACAGGATCTTCCCCTTCCGGGGTGTGATCTTTGATGTCGATCCCGAGTTCGCCAACAGCGAGGACTGGTGGCTGTCGATCCCGGCCGACGTGCGTCCCCACAAGGACCAGCCCTTCTACCATCTGCTCGCCGAGAACCAGGAGAGCGCCTACGTGGCCTATGTCTCCGAGCAGAACCTGCTGCCCGATGAGTCCGGGGAGCCCGTGGGCCATCCGCAGGCCGCGCTGCTGTTTGATTCTTTCCACGGCGACCACTACACGCTGCGCCCCCGGATCAGCCACTAGGCGCAATTTTTAATCCGCCGACCGCGCTGCCGGCGCGAAATTCGCACGGATATTTCCTCTGCACCGGCGCATTCTCTCCCCATGGATGGGAGCAAGACACCCCTTGAGCCGCCCCCCGGGGCCAACGCCGACTGGACCATCGACCAGGGCTGGGCCGCCTATTCCCGCGCCGAGCACGAGGTGTGGACGACCCTCTACGAGCGTCAGGTCGCCTTGCTCCAGGACCGGGCTTGCACTCCGTTCCTGCGGGGGCTTGAGGCCCTGGACCTGCACGGCGAAGGCATCCCCGACTTCGACAAAATCAATGTCGAGCTGATGCGGCTGACCGGCTGGCAGGTGGTGGCCGTGCCGGGTCTGGTCCCTGACGCCGTCTTCTTCGAGCACCTGGCCCATCGACGCTTTCCGGCCGGCCGGTTCATACGAACCCGCGAGCAGCTCGACTATCTACAGGAGCCCGACGTCTTCCATGACGTATTCGGCCATGTGCCCATGCTCACCGACCCGGTCTTCGCCGACTACATGGCGGCCTATGGCCGGGGGGGCATGCGGGCGCTGAGCAAGGGCCACCTCACCCATCTGGCCCGCCTCTACTGGCACACGGTGGAGTTCGGGCTCATGCGCAGCGACGCGGGTCTGCGCATCTATGGGGCGGGGATTGTCTCATCGCGCGCGGAGTCGGTGTTCAGCCTCGACGACCCATCGCCCCATCGCCTGGACTTCGACTTGGTTCGCGTGATGCGGACGCCCTACCGGATCGACGATTTCCAGCCCGCCTACTTCGTCATCCCCTCGCTCGAAGACCTACTGGCCGCCAGTCTGCAGGATTTCGCCCCGATCTATGCCGAGTTGGAGGGGCTGGACGACATTCCGATCGGCGAGGTGATCGGCGAGGACGGGGTGGCTCACCTCGGGGACCAGACCTACCATCTCGCCCGCACTTCGCCTCAGTAGTCCCGACGCCAGCGGACGGCGATGCGGCTGTCGCCCTCCCCCGTCAGGCGCGAGACGATAGAGAGGTTCCGCCGGACCTGCCATTCGACCTGGGCCGTGGCGCCGCTACGGCCGCCGCCGATGATCTCCAGATAGACATCGTCGGTGAGGTATTTGCCGCCGGCGACCGTAACCCCCGAGACCTCGTTGCCCCCCAGGCTCAGCCGGTCGAGACCGGCGAACTCGCGAAGATTGCCGACAATGTCGAACCCGCCGCCGCCGGCCAGGGATGACAGGGCGGCCGCCAGCTGGGCGGCCTCAATCGTCGACAGCTGCGAGGCCGAACGACCGAACAACACCTGCGACAGAACCTCGTCATCAGGCAGGACCGGGCTTGAGGTCAGCCGAATACTGGGCTTCGCCGCCGTGCCGCTGACGCGGATGACCGCGGTGAGCGCGGGGTCGTCCCGGGTGGCGGTCAAGTCGAGCCGGATGTTGGAGGGCGAGGTGGAGAGATAGACCACGCCCCGCGGGTCGAACTCGAAGCGCTTGCCCGCAAATTCGTAGTCGCCGCGCACGACCCGAGCTTCCCCTGACAGAATCGGGCGCGACGTGGTGCCCGTGACCTGGGCGTCGAGAGACATCTCCACATCGAGCCCGCGGCCCCGCACGAAAATTCCGCGGGCGGCGTCGAGGCTCACATCCAGGGCCCAACCTTCCCCGCGCCGTTGCGGCTGCATCCGCAGATTCTGCCGCAGATCCAGTTCGAGCGGCCGATTTCGCTCGATCACGTCCAGCGTCACCACCCCCGAGGGCGTCGGGGGGTCGGCAGCGATCTCCGCCTCGTCGACCCGCAGCTCCCCCGACAGGCGCACCTTGCCCTCGGCGTTGCGGTTGATGGTGACTTCGCCGCTGGCGTCGGCCTGGGCGATGTCGTTGTCGATCAGGCGGAAACCGTCGAGCCGCAGCCGGAAGCCTGAGACCCCGCCCCGATAGAGGCTGATCTGGCCCGATCCGTTCACACTGCCACCCGACTCATCGACGCCGCGCGCCCGGCTCACATCGATCACGCGCTCGGAGAAGACCGCGGCCACGCTCAGCTCGCGCAGGCTCAGTCCCGTTGCAGCGTCGTCGAAGCGGCCCGCTTCCAGGCTCGCCCGGCCCGAGAGGCTGGGATCAGCCAGGGAACCGCCGATCTCGCCATTGATCTGCACCCGGCCGGCGAGACTGCGGTCTCCATCCATCAGCAGGGCCCAGAGCGGCTCAACATCCCCATCGGCGAACACCCGGCCCTGCACAGGTCGGCGACGGTCCAGGGCGAGTCTCAGAGGCTGAGCGGAGGCCTCAGTCGGCAGGGTGAGATTGGTTTCCGCCCTCAGGCCCTGCTCATTGGTCACCTGGGCTTCGACAGTCATTGTGTCGTCCCGAAGCACCACTTCGAGCACCCCGTCCAAGCCCTGCGCCCGGGGACTGCCCCGTCCCCTGGCGTCAGAAAGACGGGCGCCCAGCGAACCGACCAGCTCCTGGCCCCGTCCCGACAGGGAGAGATTGGCGTTCACACGCCCGGCCAGATCCGGATTGAGGATATCCAGGCCCAGGTCGGTGATCTTAGCGTCAATGTCCGCCACCGCGCCGGCCAGACTGCCGTCGATGTCCACCCGGCCGCCATCGGCCGTACCCAGGACAAGCCGCGCCGTGCGCACGCCGTCGCCAAGCCGAATAATGGCCGGCTGAACGGTCGAAACCTTTCGATCGCCATATCCCCCCCGCCCCATGAAGGTCAGGGTTCGGGCAGTTTCGGCCTCGGCCAGGGCGCCACCGCCGGTGACATCCCAGCGCTCCCCGCCATAGCCGCCGCTGGCGGAGAGTTCATAGGCCAGCTGGTCGATGGGGCCCTTAGCGGTCAGCCGCCCGGCGACGATCGCCAACTCGCTGCCTACCGGCACAGCGTCTCGAATGCGCAGCGCAAGATCAGCCACTGGCGCCTCGGCGCCATCGACGATCCGCACCTCACCATTGATCGACCCGCGGCTCAGCACCGCACCGGGCCCAATGGCCAGACGCAGGTCAGCCCGGGACGGCGTGGCGCGCCTGAGGCTGAGGGCGCCCTCCAACTCCACCCCGCCGGCTTCGACGTCGATCTGGCGCAGATCGACCCCAGTGTCCGGGAGGGCGAAGTCGGCGCGGCCCCGGGCGGGGCCATACTGGCTCTCTGCCACAAGGTTCACCTGCCCCGCCGCGCCGGCGGCCTGACTGCGGCCAAAGCTAAGGGTGAACACCGCATCGCGTAGCGGCAGGCGAGGCAGATCGATCTCATCAAATCGGGCGGTCAGGTCCAGTTTCGGCGCCGAGACTGTGCCGGTCAGAGCGCCTGTCCCCTCGGCCGCGCCCTGGAACTCGGCCGGCCCCGCCTGCAGGGGGCCTTCCGCCGACCAGTCGACCTTGAAGCGCAGGTCGCCCCCTGACCCATACACCCCGGCGGCCTCGGCTTCGAAGGCGCGTCCGTCCAGCCGGGCCTCCTGCAAGGCGAGCCGGCTCTGGGCGTATTCCGCCTCAGCGCGGAACTGCGGTGTCTCTCCCAGCAGTCGGTCGAGCTGGGCGTAGCCCGTGCCAAGGTCTGCGCCGCGGCCGTCCAGACGCAGCCGCCAGGGTCCCTCGCGCCGGCCACGTTCAGCAGACCAGGTCAGGTTGACCGCCCCCGATGCGCCGGCCCGCGCCTCCGCGAGGTTGGACAACCGCGCCGTTCCCCGCACGTTGAGCCCGCCAAGCAGGCTGCGCCCGCCACGGGCGTCCAGATCGAGCCCCTGCCCCGTCGCGTCGAGCTGGCGCACCAGAATGCGGCCATCGCTCAGCCGTTCGGCTTCCAGAGACAGTCGCGGCTGCGGCCCCAGCAGGGCGTCCAGATAGCCCTCGCCGGACCCGCCGGCGCCGCGAAGATTGGCGTCCAGGCTGATTCCGCGTCCATTGCGAATTACCTCCACGGGTCCCGAGACGGAGGCCAGACGATAGCCGCCTACGCCAAGCGCCTGGGCCGTGACATCCCCGTCAAAGCTCAGATTGTCCGGCGAACCGGTCAGCACGCCCGACAGGCGGGTTGCGCCCATTTCCGGACCGCCGGTCAGACGCGACAGTTGCGCCGTGTCCAGCACCACGCTCAGCCCCTGTGGGCCGGTGCGGCGTGCGCCTGGGTTCACTTGGCCCACGGCGCGGACGGCGAGATTGTCGGCGTTCAGCCGAGCTGTGACGAGGAAGAGGTCGTCCTCAGCCTCTTGGCCCTGAACATCAAACGCCACCGTGTCGCCCAGACGGGCGGCCAAGGGCTCGGTCAGTTGCGATGCGTCCAGGGCCAGCCGCCCAACCGCGCGGCCGCCCAGCTCGTTCCATCCGCCGTTGGCGCGCAGGGGCGTGGTTGAGCCTGAGGTCGCCAGGGCCTCAAACCGCCCGTCAGACCCCTCCCCCGCCGCATCGACGCGCAATCTGAAGGGTCGATCGGCCGGAAGCCCGAGGGCTCCGGCGATGGCGCCGCCCTGCGCCTCCAGGGCGGAAACATCGATCAGCAGCGGCCGTCGTGGGCCCATCTGGAACTTCGCATCCAGGTGGTCGCCAGATCGCAGCAGGCTGCGGGCGCTGATTTCGCCGGACTGCCCTCGCCCCCGTCGCCGCACGTCCAGCTGGGCTGTCACGTCAAACAGGCCGCGCTCGTAGCTGAACGCCTCTGACACCGCGAGGCGCAGTTGGGCCTGATCAATGCTGATCCGAACCGGCAGGCCGCCGGTCTCGTCCTTCTTGGGGGTCAGGGTGGGCCGGCGGATCAGCCGCACTTCCTGCGCCGTCAGCCGCTCGGCATGAAAGCGCCGCCGCAGCAACGCCAGATAGTCCCATTGTACGGAGATGCGATCGGCCTCCAGCCAGACGCCCTCCTCATCGGCGATGGTCAACCGACGTATGCGGATATCGCGGAGCAGATCGCCGCTCAGGCCCTCGATCTTGAGATTGCCGAACCTGCCGATCGCCAGGCCGTCAGCCCGGGCTTCAATGAGTCCCAGGGTCGGGGGGGCCATGGCCCCAAACCGCACCGCGGCGAAGAGGGCGCCGATCAGGGCGACCAGCACCAGGACGCCGATCGCCAGCCGACGCTTCAGACGCGAACGTTTGGACGGCGCGGCCTCATGCTGGGGCTCAAGCTCAACACTCAAAAGCTTTGTCCGATACTGAGATAGATCTGGAAGGCGCCGTCGCGCTTGTCGGCGTCCAGCGGGATGGCGATGTCCGCGCGGATTGGGCCAAAGCCCAGATCGTAGCGCACGCCCACACCAACCCCGACGCTGAGATTGTCGCCGCTGGGCGTCATGTCGTCCCCGACCGAGCCGGCGTCCACAAAGGCGACGACACCCCAACGGTCCGTCAGCTTGCGGCGCGCTTCAAAGCTCAACTCGATCAGCGACAGCCCCCCGCGAGGCGTGTTGTCGTTCAGCCGCGGCCCCACCGCCTGATAGGCATAGCCCCGCACAGACCCGCCGCCCCCGGCGTAGAACCGGCGAGAAGCCGGAATGTCGAGGGTCGCGCCAACGAGGCTGCCCACCTTCAGGCGACCGGCCACCACCGTCCGCGCCTGGGAGTCCAGGGGCACATAGGCGATGCCCTGGGTGGCGATCTCCAGATAGGGCAGGGATTCGTCGCCCGCGATATAGGTCGGCTCCAGCCGCAGATCGGCCCGCCACCCCTGGGTGGGGTCAAGGATGCTGTTCGACCGGTCGAGAGACACCGCGCCAAACACCGCCCCGATGACCAGTTCACGCCCCAGGGACGAAAGCGTGCGGGCGTCCTTTTCGTTGTTGCGGGTCACGTCCAGAGAGGCGCCCACCGTAACGAAAGAATTGGCCCCGTAGCGCCGGCGCAGGTCGGCGCCGACGCCCAGGCCTGTCTCTTCGTAGGCGTCGGTTTCGTTGCGATAGGCCGCAGCGTTGAGGTGCAGGGTCTGGGCCGCCCGGCGCCAGTGCGGCAGGGTCAGATCGGCGCCGATGCGGCTGTCCAGCTCAGAGAGCCGCGCGATCAGCGCCAAGGTGTCGGCGCGGCCAAGGACATTGTACCGGCTCCACCGGGAATCGACGCCGAAGCCTTCCAGGGTGGAATAGCTGGCGCCCAGTTCCAGCGTGCGCCTCGGCCGGTCAGACAGGCTCACCAGAACCCGCCGGCGTCCCTGCTCGTCCACATCGTCGCGGGCCGAAAGGGCGACCGCCACCGTGTCATAGACCCCGGTGTCCAACAGCCGTCGTTCGAGTTCGGCCACATCCTCCGGATCGTAGACATCCCCTTCCTGCCAGGGACGAAGTTGGGCGAGCCAGGCCGGGTTGGTGCGTCCCTCGGTGTCGAGCACAAGGCCATCCAGCCGGACGAGATCGCCTGCGGCGATACGGAAGGTCGGGCGCACGGTGTCGTCGGCATGGTCGACGATGACCTCACGGGGATCAGGCGAGGCGTCGGCATAGCCGGACTGACGCACGGTGGCGACGATGCGCCCCTCGGCGGCCACCACCTCGGCGGCCCGCCCCGGCGTCCCAGGCTCGAGCTCCATGGCGTCGATGGCTTCTGTGCGGGTTTCCTGGTCCGGCGCCTCGCCGGTCCACTCCACGGCAGGATCAGCGAAGACGAACCGGGGTCCGGGCGCGACGGCGACCACCGACCGCGGGGGATCGGACTCGCTGACCTCGGCCTCTACCGCATAGGCGTAATAGCCCTCCGACCGCAGGACGGCGACCGCGTCCTCAGCGGCATCGCGGGCGCGTCGGCGGGCCTGAAACCTGTTCTCGACGGGACGGTCAGCTTCGCCAATGGCCCGGACGATGCGCTCGCGCAGATCCCCGGAGAGTTCGCCGCTGACGTCGGCGCGCGGCTCCGCGCGCGCAGAACCTGCGCCATAGACACAGAGGGCAGCCGTGGCGACGGCTGCGAAGGCAAGTCGTCCCACGCAATCACCCTTAAGCCCCCCGAGCCACCCCTGTAACGAGCCGACGGCTCCCTGTCACCCCGCCCATCTCGCCCAATTTTCAGGCACGTGGCGCCCAAATTCAGACCGCGGTCATTACAGCACGACGATCATGCCCGCAGTCTCTAGGCTGAACGAACGGCTTACGGTTTCGAGGACGTAGGCGTGTGGAGTGGGGCGTGGCGACAGCGCAGAGATCAGACGAGATCGACCGGGCCAAGGCCCAGGCGGCGGCGGAGACCGCGGCTAAGGCAGGGGCGAAGCCGCCCTATGACGAGATGCACGCCCCCGATGGCTCGGTCCGGCCCCACTTCGCGGTGATGGCCAGGCGGCTGGCGGACCTGGGGCCCGGCGAACTCGACGAGCGCCAGCGAACCCTGGAGCGGTTCTTCCTGCTGCAGGGCATCACCTTCACCGTCTATGGCGCGGAGAGCTCAACCGAACGGATCATCCCCACCGATCTGCTGCCCCGGATCATTCCGGCCGATGAGTGGGCCAGAATCGAAACCGGCCTCGTCCAGCGGCTGCAGGCCCTGAACCTGTTCCTCGCCGACATCTATGGCGAGCGGATGATCCTGAAGGACGGCGTGGTTCCACGGGAGCTGGTTCTGGGGGCGCCGTCATACCGTCGGGAAATGCAGGGCCTCTATGTGCCTCATCAGGCCTACGCCAATGTCTGCGGCAGCGACCTGATCCGCCAGGAGGATGGCGAATACGCCGTCCTGGAGGACAATCTGCGGGTGCCGTCGGGCGTGTCCTACATGCTGGCCAATCGTGAGGCCTCCAAGCGCACCTTCCCCGGCACATTCCGCCTGGCCGGGGTCCGGCAGATCGACCGCTATCCCGACCTCCTGCTGTCGACCCTGCGCAGCATGGCCGAATGGCGGCCCAACCCCCAGGTCGTGGTGCTGACGCCCGGCGTCTACAACTCGGCCTATTACGAGCACGCCTACCTGGCGCGACTGATGGGGGCCCCGCTGGTGGAGGGCCGCGACCTCGTCGTCCATGACAATATGGTCTACATGCGGACCACCTCAGGCCTGCGGCGCATCGATGTCATCTACCGCCGGGTGGACGACGACTTCATCGACCCCCTCACCTTCCGGCGGGACTCCTCCCTGGGCGTCCCAGGGCTGTTCAACGCCTATCGGGCCGGCACGGTGGTCATGTGCAATGCGCCGGGCACCGGGGTGGCCGACGACAAGGCGGTCTATGCCTATGTCCCGGAGATCATCCGCTACTATCTGGGCGAGGAGCCGATCCTGCCAAACATCGAGACCTTCCTCTGTCGGGAGCCGGCCCAGCTCAGCCACGTGCTGGCCAATCTCGACAAGCTGGTGGTCAAGGCGGTGGGCGCGTCCGGCGGCTACGGCATGCTGATCGGCCCCCACGCCAGCGCCGCCCAGCGCGAGGAGTTCGCCCAGGCGATCAAGGCCGACCCAGAGAACTACATCGCCCAGCCGACCATCCAGCTGTCCACTGCGCCCTGCCTGATCGACGGCGAGGTGGACGCCCGCCATGTGGACCTGCGGCCCTTCATCCTCTCGGGGGAAAAGATCACCGTCACGCCCGGCGCCCTGACCCGGGTGGCCCTGCGCAAGGGCTCGCTGGTGGTCAATTCGAGCCAGGGCGGGGGGTCGAAAGACACCTGGGTCCTCGCCGGGCCAGGAGATGACCTGTCATGATGCTCGCCCGGGTCGCCGACAGCCTCTACTGGATCGGACGCTATGTGGAGCGGGCCGAGCATGTGGCCCGCCTGGCCGACGTGATGCTTACCGCCACCCTCGACCGGGCCGAGACCGCCGCCCAGGTGGCGCGAATCGCCCTCTCTGCGGTGGGCGACGCCACGCCGGAGAAGATCGCCACCCCCTTTGAATCGGCCCGCGCCCTGGCCCTGGACCGGCTGGATGGCAGCTCGGTGGTCTCCTCCCTGGCCCTCGCCCGGGAGAACGCCCGCCAGGTCCGCGACCAGATCACCAGCGAGACATGGGAACGGCTGAATCTCGTCCACCTGCGTCTGTCGGGCGCCACGGCGGCCAAGTCGTTCAACGACGGCTCCTCGGCCTTCCTGCATGACATCATCGCCGACCTGCACCTGTTCAAGGGCGCGGCCGACGCCACCATGAGCCACGGCGAGGGCTGGCGCTTCCTGCTGCTCGGGGCGCACCTCGAGCGGGCCCAGCTGATCGGCCGCTTGCTGGAGGTGTGCTTCGGCCGCGGCGGCGAGCGGCTGGACCATCCGACCCTGACAGCGGTGCTGCGCATGGGCTGCGCCCTGGAGCCCTATCTGCGAGTCTACACCGCCGACGTCAGAGCCCGCCCCATTCTGGAGTTCCTGCTGCTCAATCCGGAATTCCCCCGCTCGATCCGGTTCTCCACCGACGAGATCGAAGCCCATCTCTCGGTGCTCGCCCGCCATACCGAAGCGGTCCATGTGGGGCCGGGCCGGTTGGCGGGACGACTGAAGGCCCGCCTGCAATATGCCGACATGGCCGAGATCGAGCGGGACGGCTCCCATGTCTTCCTCGAAGGCGTGCTGGCCGAATGCGGCGCCATCCACAGCGGCGTCTATGACGCCTTTGTGGCCTATCCCCTCGAAATGCGCCTTCCGGCCTGAGGAAACCCCGTGCTGCTCGAAATCCGCCACGTCACCCAGTACCACTACGCCGCGACGGTCCGCGAAAGCCTCATGGAGGTCTGGATGCAGCCGCAGAAGGGCGCGCGCCAGCGGTTGGTGAGCTTCGACCTGGAGATCGATCCCGGCGCGCAGCTGTTCTCCTACCCCGACACCTTCGGCAATGCGGTCTATCACTTCGACGTCCCCCAGCCGCACGACCGGCTGACCATCGTCGCCCGTTCGGCGGTGGAGACCCAGCCCGAGGTCCCGCTGCCCGAGGCCCTGGACATGGGCGAGTGGGACCGACTGCGCAGCGATTTCGTTCAGGGCGACCAGTTCGACTTCCTCCGCGAACACGGCTTCGCGGTGCAGACTGACCTGCTGCGCGCGTTTGCGGCCGATCATGACATCGCCCGTCTCCGCCAGCGCGATCCCCTCTCCGCGGTGAGCGAGCTCTCGAAGATCATCTACGAGTCCTTCGCCTACGAAACCGGCGTCACCGAGGCCGACAGCCCCATCGACGAGGCCCTGCGCGAGCGTCGGGGGGTCTGCCAGGACTTCAGCCACATCATGATCGCCCTCTGCCGGGCCTGGGGCATCCCGGCCCGTTATGTGTCAGGCTACCTGTTCACCGATCGGGAAAGCGGCGACCGCTCCGATCCCGACGCCACCCACGCCTGGGTAGAGGTCTTCCTTCCCAGCCTGCGCTGGATCGGATTCGATCCGACCAACAATGTGATGGCTGGCGAACGCCATGTGGCCGCAGCCGTGGGCCGCGACTACAGCGACGTGCCGCCGTCCCGCGGGGTCTATAAGGGCGACGCTGAAAGCCAGCTCGCCGTCGGGGTTTCGGTGCGCCGGGCCCGGGCGGCGATCACCGAGCCGGAGTTCCTGCGCATCTCGCCGCCGACCTTCAGCCGCAACGCCCGTCGCCGTCCCGCGCCCAACGCCGTCATGCACGACCAGCAACAGCAACAGCAACAATAGGCGCCCGAACCTCGCCGACGCGCGCCGATCATCTCTTTCAAAGCGGCGCAGGCTGGACTATGGCGGGGCCGTGAACCGCCGGGACAGACATCCTCCAGTTTTGCGCCACAGCCTCATGCTGGCCCTGGCGAGCCTGGCGCTTTTCCTGAAAATCCTCATCCCGCCCGGCTACATGGCCGCGCCGGCCAAGCCCGACGGGCCGGCCTTCGCTCTGGTGCTCTGTACGGCCCAGGGAATGGTCACCCTCGACCCGGCCGATCATCAGGACGGCGCTGGCGACTCGGCGCCGTCGGACGAAGACGGCGCCCGGCACAGCCCCTGTGCCTTCGCCGGGCACGGCCTCAATGCTCCGGCGCCGGACCTGCGGGCGGTCGAGATCGTCGCCTTCCCGCGCCTGGCCGACCGGCCGCTGATTGTAGCGACCGATGTCGTTCCCGGTCGCGGCCTCGCCGCGCCTCCGCCCCCGGCCACGGGTCCCCCGCTTCTGCAGGCCTGAGGACCGGTCCAAGCCCGGTCCCTTCTCGCACCAGGTCCAAGGCGCCCGTTCGCGCCTGACCTTCCTGCATGACATGGCCGCCTCTGCGCGGCTGGGGACACCACAAATGAAATCGGCTTTCAGCGCCTGTGGCGCGCTGCTGCTTATCGCCCTGCCCGCCGGGGCGAACGCTCAGACCACCGTTGATTCGGTCATCGTGACCGGTCGGCCAGACCCCGAAGACCCCGCCATTGTGGCGCAAGCCCGCCAGCGGCTGTCGGAGACCCCCGGCGGGGTCTCCGTCGTCGCCGCCGAATCCTATGAGGACCGGTTCGCCCTGGCCCTGGACGACATGCTGCGGGACGCCCCCGGGGTGTTCGCCCAGAAGAAGTGGGGCGGCGATATCCGGCTTTCGATCCGCGGCTCGGGCCTGGGCAACGCCAACCACAATCGCGGCCTGCTGCTGGCCCAGGACGGCCTGCCCCTGAACGAGGCCGACGGCTATGGGGACAGCCAGATCGCCGACCCGCTGATCACCCGCTTCGTCGAGGTCTATCGCGGCGGCAACGCCCTGCGGTTCGGCGGCGCGAGCCTGGGCGGGGCGATCAACCTGGTGACGCCCACCGGCGAAACCGCCCCCTATGACCTGCGCCTGCGCCTGGACGGCGGCGATTTCGCCCTGCTGCGGCAACACCTGGCGCTGGCCGGGCGGCAAGGCGATTGGGACGGCTTCGTCGCCGTCACAAACCAGACCGGTCAGGGCCCCCGCCCGCAGAGCCAGCAGAACATCCAGTTCGCCAGCCTCAATGTCGGGCGCAGACTGGGCGACACCGCACAGGTGCGCTTCATCCTGAACGGCGCGCAGATCAAACAGGAGATTCCTGGCGCCCTCACCCGGGCTCAGTTCGACGCCGACCCGCACCAGGCGGCAGCGGGCAACATCGCCAATGACTACGCCCGGGACGTCACGGGCGTTCGCAGCGCCCTCACCCTGAACTGGGACATTGCCGACCACCTGGCGCTGTCTGGCGGGGTCTATGGCGTGTGGAAGGATCTGGAGCACCCGATCTTCCAGGTGATCGCCCAGGAGAGCCGCAACTACGGCCTGTTCGCCAAACTCGACTGGGATGGGGAGGTCGCCGGCCTGCGGGCCGACGCCTATGCCGGGATCTGGGGCCGTCAGGGCGACCTGGACTCCCACTTCTATCTGAACCGGGCCGGGTCCCGCGGGGCGCTGCGTTCGGTCTCCTATCAGAACGCCCGCGCCCTGGACGTCTTTGGCGAGGGGCGGCTGTTCGTCAGCGACCAGCTGGCGGTGATCGCCGGGGCGACCTATGGCCGGGCCGAACGCGACTATGACAGCCGCGCCGTCCCTGGGGTCGCCACCACCTTCAACCTGCAGGCCTCCAGGACCTTCGACTGGATCGCGCCGCGCCTGGGGCTGCTGTGGGAGGCGCCTGACGGCGCCCAGCTGTTCGCCAATGTGACCCGCTCGGTCGAGCCGCCCAACTTCGGCGCCCTGTCGCCGACAGGAACCGGCTTCGCCCCCGTCGAGGCGCAGGAGGCGGTGACCTTCGAGGCCGGCGCCCGGGGACGCCGTGGAGCCTTCACCTGGGATGTGACCCTCTATCATGCCGAGCTGGAGAAGGAGCTGCTGCAGTTCAGCGTCAGACCCGACCGGCCGGCGACCACCTTCAACGCCGATGAGACCTACCATCGGGGTCTTGAGGCGGCGGTGGACTGGCGCTTCGCCCCGGCCTGGCGCCTGCGCCAGACCTATGCCTGGTCCGACTTCGCCTTCCGCGACGATCCGCAATATGGCGACAACCGCCTGCCGGTGGCGCCGGAGCACCTCTATCGGGCGGAGCTTCGCTACGACGCGCCCCAGGGCTGGTTCGTCGCGCCGTCTGTGGAGTGGACGCCCCGCGGCGCCTATGTGGACTTCGCCAACACGACACGGGCGCCGTCCTATGCCGTGGCCCACCTCAACGCCGGCCGGACCTTCCGATCCGGGGTGAGCGTCTTCGTCGACCTGCGCAATGTGACCGACGAGGCCTATGTCTCCAACGTCCAGCCGGTGATCGCCGCGGGCCCCGCCACGGCCGCCTACTGGCCCGGCGAGCGGCGTTCCGTCTTCGCCGGCCTCGTCCTCGACTTCTGAACCGGAGCTGGCGGTCGGGACCTCCCGACCGCCATTGGGAGAGCCGGTCAAATGGCCCGACATCACGAAACGACAAGTTACGGCGCGGTCTGGCGCCTGCACTTCATCGCCGGACTTCTGGTCCTGCCGGTGCTGCTGCTCATGGCCGCCACGGGCGGCGCCTATCTGTTCCGGGAGGAGATCGACGCCGCGGTCTATGGCGATCTGCTCACTGCGCCGGCCGCCACGCAGACCACCCCCAGCCTCTGGTTGGCCGCGGCCGAGACCGCCGGCGACGGCGTCGCGAGCCGGATGACCATCCCTCAAGACGGGCGATCGGCCGAGGTCGTCGTGCGCAGGGCTGGCGGGCCGTCGGTCCGTCTGCACCTGGACCCTGCCACCGCGCATCTTCTCGGCGAGACCCCGCCAGACGGCGCAATGGCCTGGGTCAAGGCCCTGCACAGCCTGACCCTCCTGGGTCCTCAGGCCAATCTGCTGGCGGAGCTGGCGGCCGGCTGGGCGGTCGTCCTGGTGGCGACGGGGCTCGTCCTTTGGTGGCCGCGCCCGGACCGGCAGG
>DEWY01000011.1:311-173224 GCA_002363865.1 Caulobacteraceae bacterium UBA3198 | reverse complement strand
GCAGGCGCCCGCCGGTCCCCGAGGACTCATGCGCCGTCTGCACGGCTGGACCGGCGCCTTCGCCGGGACGATCATCCTGTTCCTGGCCCTGACCGGCATGCCCTGGTCAGCCCTGTGGGGCAAGACGGTACGAGACTGGACCAACGCCGCCGGCTGGGGTCGCCCCACAGCACCCGCCGCGGCCGGGGCATGGGGCGCTCCGCCTGCCAAGGCTGATCAGCATGGCGGTCATGAGGACGTCCCCATGCCCTGGGCCCTGCAGAACGATCCCTTGCCCCACGGCCACGACCACGGGCCAGGCCCCGTCGACCGTGGCATGGCCCTGGAGGCCGTCTTCGCCACAGCGGAGCGGGCAGGTCTGCCCCGCCCCTACGCCATTTCCCTGTCCTCAGATCCCGCGCTGGCGTGGAGCGTTTCGCATATGGCCGCCCGAGCCGAGGACCAGCGCACCCTCTACGTCGCACCGGACGGGGCCGTCGTCGCCGACATCGGCTATGCCGACTTCGGTCCCGCCGCCAAGGCCGTGGAATGGGGGGTCGCCACCCATCAGGGCCGACAATACGGCGCCATCAATCGCTGGCTGATGCTGGCCGGATGCCTGGCGATTTGGATACTGGCCCTGAGCGGCCTCGCGATGTGGTGGATCCGACGTCCGCGGGGACGGATCGGCGCGCCGCCTCGCACCGCCAGCCCCCGGGGAAGGCTCGTCCTTGGACTGGTGGTCATCCCCCTGGCTCTGGTCTTTCCCCTGGTCGGAGGTTCGCTCATCCTCGCCGTCGCCATCGACTGGGTCCTCCGGCGCCTCACCGTCAGGTCGGCCGCCCCAACAGGAGCTAACGCATGAAACCTATCCTTCTTATCGCCCCCTTCGTCCTGCTGACGGCCTGCGGCGCCCGGCCTGCGGCTGAGCCCAGCGTGACCGTCACCGATCCCTGGTGCCGTCCTGCGGCGGCCGGGGCCGGGGCCGTGGGTTGCTATGTGACCTTGCAGGCGGCGACCGACGACCGCCTGGTCGCGGTCGACACCCCCGTGGCCGAGCGGGGCGAGATCCACACCATGTCCATGGATGACGGGGTCATGCGGATGCGCCAGCTCACCGACGGCCTGGCCTTGCCTGCGGGCGAGACTGTGGCCCTCAAGCCCGGGGCCGAGCACCTCATGCTGATGGGCCCCACCGGCGCCTTTGACGAAGGGGGCGAGGTCAGCCTGACCCTTACCTTCGAACACGCCCCGGCCCAGACTGTGACGGCGCAGGTTCGGTCTGCGCCCCACGGCGCAGGACACTAACGTCTTGCCCGCCGGCCATCTGGACGCCTGATCCAGATGGCCGGCATTGGTCAGTCGGCAGGCGTCCCGACAGCCTGCCGGCCCCGCACCGCGCGGCCAGCCTCGTACCAGGGGCGCGAGCGGTTCACGAGCGCCACCAGGGTCAGCATCACCGGCACCTCGATCAGCACCCCGACCACGGTGGCGAGCGCCGCCCCGGACTGCAGGCCAAACAGGCTGATGGCCGCGGCCACGGCCAGTTCGAAGAAGTTGCTGGCCCCGATCAGGGCCGACGGGCCCGCTACACCGTGGATCTCACCCGTGGCGCGGTTCAGCAGATAGGCCAGGCCGAAGATGAAATAGGTCTGGATGATGATCGGCACGGCCAGGAGGGCGATCACCACCGGCTGGGCCAGGATCTGTTCCCCCTGGAAGGCGAACAGCAGGACCACCGTGCCCAGCAGGGCGGCGATGGCCACCGGCTGCGCCGCGCTCAGAAGCGCCTCCAGCCGCCCGGACCGGATCAGCCAGGCCCGCAGCACCTGAGAGATGGCCACGGGCGCGAGGATGTAGAGCGCCACAGACAGCAGCAGCGTCGCCCAGGGCACGATGATCGCCGACAGCCCCAGCAGCAGGGCGACGATCGGCGCAAAGGCCACCACCATCACCGTGTCGTTCAGCGCCACCTGGCTCAGGGTGAACGGCGCCTCCCCCTTGGTCAGATGACTCCAGACGAAGACCATGGCCGTACACGGCGCCGCGCCCAGCAGGATCAGGCCGGCGATATAGGACTCAATCTGCGCCTCGGGCAGCAGGGGGCGGAACAGCCAGCCGATGAACACCCACCCCAGCAGGGCCATGGTGAAGGGCTTGACCGCCCAGTTGGCGAACAGGGTGACGCTGATGCCCCGCCAGTGCGCCGCCACCCCGCCCAGGGCCCGGAAGTCGATCTTCACCAGCATGGGAATGATCATGGCCCAGATCAGCAGGGCCACGGGCAGGTTGACGCTGGCGACCTCCAGGGCGGCCACCGCCTGGAAGATGTCCGGGAACACCTGCCCAAGGCCGATGCCGGCCACAATGGCCAGACCCACCCAAAGCGTCAGATAGCGCTCGAACACCGACATGGCCGTCCCTCACCGGCGCGGCCGCAGCGCCGCGAAGCACTCCAGATATCACAATTCCAGAATCACGGAATATTAGACCTTGTCACGCGCCCGCTGGGGACGCTGCAATCCTGGGAAGGATTGGTAGGCCGGGTGGGGGTCGAACCCACGACCATTCGATTAAAAGTCGAATGCTCTACCACTGAGCTACCGGCCCACGACATGGCGCGAGATGGGCGCCGGTCGAAGGGGGCGGACCATAGGGCGCAGGTCCGACTCGGGCAAGTGAGGCTTGGGTGTTTCCTGATGACATCGGCTGGGGATAAGCTTGCCCCCATGATCCGTAATGCGCTTACCCCCGCCCTCGCCCTCCTGGCCCTTGGGCTTGCCAGCTGCACGACCACCCGCGCCGACGGGTCGCCGCAGGTCCAGACCTCGTCCCAGGCCACCCGCGAAAGCCTGGAGGGGGCTGTTTCGGCGCCCCTGCGGGACATCAATGTGCTGCGGACCAAGATCCCGCCGGTCCTGCTGGCGGCCCAGGCCGATCCGTATCAACGGCCACACCCGGCGAGCTGCGCCCAGTTGATCGCCCTGATCACGCCGCTGAACCAGGCCCTGGGGGCTGATCTGGACGAAGAGGCTGTGGACGAAGACGACCTCATGTCCCAGGGGCGCTCCACCGCCCTGGGCGCCGTGGCCGGCTTCACCCAGGATGTCATCCCGTTCCGCGGTTGGGTGCGCAAGCTGACCGGGGCCGAGCAGCACGACAATCTGGTGCGCGACGCCATCATCGCCGGCGGGGTGCGGCGGGCCTATCTGAAGGGCCTGGGCGAGGCCCGCGGCTGCAATCCGCCAGCCACCCCCAACCACGGACGGGAAAAGCCCGAGGTGATCCAGCAGGAGCTGAAGCCCCGCTATCCCGTGCGCTGAGCACTGCGGAAGTCGCGACGGAAGGCCTCGAACCGTCCCTCGGCGATGGCCGCGCGCATGGCGGCCGTCAGGGCCTGGAAGTGGGCGATGTTGTGCCAGGACAGCAACACCTGGCCGAGGATCTCTTCGGCCTTCACCAGGTGGTGCAGATAGGCCTTGGAATAGTCCCGGCTGGCCGGACAGGTCGAGGCCTCATCCAGCGGCGTGTCGTCCTCGGCGAAGCGGGCGTTCTTCAGATTGATGGGACCGTTCCAGGTCCAGGCCTGGCCATGACGGCCTGACCTGGTCGGCAGGACGCAGTCGAACATGTCGACGCCCCGGGCCACGGCCTCGACCAGGTCGATGGGCTTGCCCACCCCCATCAGATAGCGCGGGCGGTCGGCCGGCAGCAGGCCCGGCGCATAGTCCAGCACCTCGCACATGGCCTCATGGCCCTCGCCGACCGCCAGGCCGCCGATGGCGTAGCCGTCGAAGCCGATCTCGACGAGGCGTTCGGCGGACTCCCGGCGCAGGCCCTCAATGGTCGAGCCCTGCTGGATGCCGAACAGGGCCTGATGCTCACGCTCGCCAAACGCCGCCTTGCAGCGCGCGCCCCAGCGGGCCGACAGCCGCAGGGCTTCGGCCGCACGGCTCTCCTCCGCCGGCCAGGCGACGCACTCATCCAGCTGCATGACGATGTCCGAGCCCAGCAGGTCGGCCTGGATCTCCACCGAGCGCTCGGGAGACAGAACATGGCGCGAGCCGTCGATGTGGCTGGCGAAGGTCACCGCCTCTTCCGTCACCTTGGCGATGTTGGAGAGCGACATCACCTGGAAGCCGCCGGAATCGGTGAGGATCGGCTTCTCCCAACGCATGAAGCGGTGCAGCCCCCCCAGGCGCGACACCCGTTCGGCGCCTGGCCGCAGCATCAGGTGATAGGTGTTGCCCAGGATGATGTCTGCGCCGGTGGACGCCACCTGATCCACGGTCAGGGCCTTCACCGTGGCGGCCGTGCCGACGGGCATGAAGGCCGGCGTGCGGATATCGCCACGCGCCGTCTTCAGCACGCCCGCGCGCGCGGCGCCGTCGGTGGCGGCGATCTCGAAGGGAAAGGCGGCCATCAGTCGGCCCTCCAGAGCAGGCTGGCGTCGCCATAGGAATAGAAGCGGTAGCCGGTTTCGATGGCGTGGGCGTAGGCCGCCCGCATCGTCTCCAGGCCCGAAAACGCGCTGACCAGCATGAACAGGGTCGAGCGCGGCAGGTGGAAGTTGGTCATCAGCCCATCGGCGGCCCTGAACCGGTAGCCTGGGGTGATGAAGATGGCCGTATCGTCGGCGAAGGGCCGCACCATACCGTCCTCGCCTGCCGCGCTCTCCACCAGCCGCAGGGAGGTGGTGCCGACGCAGATGATGCGGCCTCCGGCGGCCCGGGCGCGGTTGAGGCGTTCGGCGGTATCCGGGCTCACCTCGCCGAACTCGGCATGCATCCGGTGGCCTGCGATGTCGTCCACCTTGACCGGCAGGAAGGTGCCGGCGCCCACATGCAGGGTGACGAAACAGGTCTCGACCCCGGCCGCCGCCAGCCGATCCATCAGCTCTGGGGTGAAGTGCAGACCCGCCGTCGGCGCGGCGACCGAGCCGTCGGCCTGGGCGTAGATGGTCTGGTAGTCGATCTGGTCCTGTTCGTCCTCGGGGCGCTTGGCGGCGATATAGGGCGGCAGGGGCATGGCGCCTCGGGCCTTGATGGCCTCGTCCAGGGCCGGGCCGGCGAGGTCAAAGGCCAGCAGGATTTCGCCGCCCTCCCCCTTCTCGACCACCGTGGCGTCCAACGCGCCCAGCAGGCAGGCGCGGTCCTCGCCCTCGCCAAAGCTCACCCGGTCACCGGGGGCCAGGCGCTTCCCCGGCCGCATGAAAGCGCTCCAGCGGTCGGGGGCGATGCGCTTGTGCAGGGTGGCCTCGACGGCCACGACGCTCTCGCCCCGGGTCCGGCGGCCGCTGAGCCTGGCCGGGATCACCCGGGTGTCGTTCAGCACCAGGATGTCGCCCGCCCGCAGTTCTCCGGGCAGGTCGCGCACCTGCAGGTCGGCCAGCGGCTGGCCGGGCATGACCCGCAGCATGCGCGCCGCATCCCGCGGCTGGGCCGGACGCAGGGCGATGGCGCTGTCGGGCAGATCGAAGTCGAAATCGGCGGTCTTCATGTGACCCGCCTCAGGCCATGCGAGACCCCGCGCGTCAAGCGCAGGCTCATGCTAGAGGCGGGTCCATGGGCCTCGTGCGAGTCGTCATCACCCGGATCCTGGAGGACATCGCCGTAGCTCTGGCGGTGGGCTCGGCGCTGGCCATGCTGGCCGCCCAGGGCGGCCGCTTCAGCGACCGGCTCGACATCGCCACCCACTTCGCCCTGGTGTTCCTGGTCCTGGCCATGGCTGCGGCCCTGATGGCGGCGCTAACGCCGAAGAGCCTGCTACGCCGTTTCACCCTGGGGGCGGCCGCGCTGGCGGTGGTGCTGTCGGGACTGCTGATCCTGCCGGAGATGACGCGCGACACCCAGCCCGTCTCACGCGACGGGGGCGCGGAGCTCGCCCGCCTGAAAATCATCCAGATGAACACCTGGAGTGGGCGCAATCAGACCATGGACGAGACCGCCGACTGGCTGGTCGCCCAGGATCCCGACATCATCGTCGTCGAAGAATCCAGCCGCCGCTTCCAGCGCGCCCTGGAGGCCCGAGGCGATTATCACCGCACCTGCGATCCGGACGATCGCTGCGAGGTGATCATCTACAGCAAGCCGACCCCCGTCTCCGGTGGCCTGCCACGGGTCCGCGAAGGGGCCTATTTCCCCGCCACAAGGGCCACTTTTGATGCTCCAGGGGGGGATTTTACGGTCATTGGGGCCCATTACACCTGGCCGATTCCGGCCGGGCCGCAGCAGCAGCAGAGCCTGCGCCTGACGAAGATCGCCGAGCTTTACGACCGCGACCGACTGATCATCACTGGCGACTTCAACTCGACGCCCTGGTCCTTCACCCTGCGGCGACAGGACGAGGCCCTGGGCCTGAGCCGGCGAAACCGCTCCATGCTGACCTGGCCGGCCATGGCGTTCTCGCGCTGGAACATCCACATGCCCCTGCCCTTCCTGGCCATCGACCACGTCTATGCCGGGGCGGATTGGAAGACGGTGAGCGTCGAACGCGGGCCGTCTTTGGGTTCTGACCACTTCCCGGTGAT
The DNA here is from genome assembly GCA_002363865.1 of Caulobacteraceae bacterium UBA3198. Classification (GTDB taxonomy): domain Bacteria; phylum Pseudomonadota; class Alphaproteobacteria; order Caulobacterales; family Caulobacteraceae; genus Phenylobacterium. Next base: position 166,716 of record DEWY01000011.1, on the reverse strand, counting down.
CGTGACCCTGGCGCTGTCCCCGGCCGACTGAACGCCGGCCGGGAGACAGCTGACGCCTCAGGCGTCGGCGGCGACCTTCATGGAGACGATCTTGCCGGGGCTGCGCGGCGGCTCGCCCTTGGGCAGGGCGTCGATGAGTTCCATGCCCTCGGAGACCTCACCCCAGACCGTGTACTGGCCGTCCAGGAAGCGGGCGTCGTCGAAGCAGATGAAGAACTGGCTGTTGGCGGAGTCCGGCACGGCGGTGCGGGCCATGGAGCAGACACCGCGCACATGGGGCTCGGCGTTGAACTCGGCCTTCAGGTTCGGCTTGTCCGAACCGCCCGAGCCGGTGCCCGTCGGGTCGCCGCCCTGCGCCATGAAGCCCGGAATAACCCGGTGGAAGACCACGCCGTCATAGAAGCCCTCGCGGGCCAGTTCCTTGATGCGGGCCACGTGGCCGGGCGCCAGGTCGGGACGCAGGCGAATGGTCACCGGACCGGACTCCAGCGTCATGATCAGGGTGTTTTCGGAATCCATCACTTTACCTCGGAAGGGATTTTGAGATTGCAGGCCGAGAAATCGGCCCCGTCTTCGGCGCGCTGCTGCGCCACCTGGGCGGCGAACCAGGGGCCCGCCGTGTCGACAACGCGCAAGGCCGGGCGTTCGGCCGCCGGAATATCGGCGAGCATCCGCACCTTGGTCATCTGATCCTGGGGCGCGGCCACCGGCTCGCCGGTCTTGATGGCGCGCACCACTTCGAGGCCCGCCACGACCCGCCCAAAGGCGGTGTAGCGCTTCTCCAGCGACGGATAGGCCTGGCGCATCAGGAAGAACTGGCTGTTGGCGGAGTCCTCTTCCGAGCCCCGGGCCATGCCAGCGACGCCCGGGCAGAACAGGGCCCAGGCGGTGATCTTCCGGTCGGCGGTCATGGCCATCAGCATCGGGCTCTGGGTCATGACCGGCACGACGCCGACAAAGCCCGTCTGGCTGCCGCCGGTGTCGGCCACCGGCACGAAGGAATCGGCCGCCCCGCGGCGGAAGGTGAACTCGGCGCTCATGTCAGGCAGGTCCGAGCCGCCGGCGCCGGTGTCCAGCGGATCGCCGGTCTGGGCCATGAAGACGTCGATGACGCGGAAGAAGCTGCGCCCATCATAGAAGCCCCGGCGGGTGAGCGTCCTGATCCGCTCCACATGGGTCGGCGCCAGACGCGGGGCCAGCTCGACGAAGATCCGCCCCTTGTTGGTGTCGATCACCATGACGTCCTCGGCGTCGGGCGTGCGCCAGTCTGCGGCGGTGGGCGCGGCCTGTTCGGAGACGGGGCCCCGCTGGGCCGCGGCAGGCGCGGCCGCCGTCGCAAGCGCTAGGGCGGCGATCAGGGTCATGCGGATCATGGGATCACTCGTAATAGGCGGCGGCCTCGACCGCCAGACCATCGGGTCCGAAACGGAGCCCCTCGCCGGTGATGCGGGCGGCGGTCGGGCTGACGAAGACGGTGTCCTCGCCGTTGTGGGACAGGGTGGCCGCCAGATCGTGCTGGTTCCAGGCGGCGATCCAGGCGTCGGCGAAAGCCTCGCCTTGAACCATCAGCCGCGGACCTTGGCCAGTAGGGCCTCCTTGACCCGCGGGCTGACGAACTTGCCCACCTCGCCGCCCAGGGTGGCGATCTCCTTGACCAGGCGCGAGGCGATGGCCTGGTGGCGCGGATCGGCCATCAGGAACACGGTCTCGATCTCGCGATCGAGCTGCTGGTTCATGGCCGTCATCTGGAACTCGTATTCAAAGTCCGCCACGGCCCGCAGGCCGCGGATGATCATGGTCGCCCCGATCTGGCGGGCGAACTGCAGGGTCAGGCCCTCATAGGGCTGGACGTCGATCTCGATATGGGTGGCCAGGGGCGCGGTCTCGGCCTTGATGATCTCGACGCGCTCCTCGAGGGAGAACATCGGCCCCTTGCCGGCGTTGATGGCGACGCCGATCACCAGCTTGTCCACCAGCTTCACCGCCCGACCCATGATGTCGGAATGGCCGTTGGTGATTGGATCGAAGGTGCCCGGATAGAGCCCGATGCGGGTCATGCGTCGTTTCCCCGTGTTCCCGTTCGTCCGGCTTTCGCCGCACGACACGACGAAAGCAAGACCTAATCCTCGCTCGGCGCCCCAGGACCGTCATCACTGGGCGCGTCTCCGTCGACCTCGCCCTCGGCGACCGCGCCGTCCGAGCCCTCCGCCAGACGCTCCACCGACACCACATGCTCGTCGGCGGCGGTGCGGAAGATGGTGACGCCCTGGGTGTTGCGGCCGGCGATACGGACCTGAGCCACCGGCGTACGGATCAGCTGGCCCTGATCGGTGACCAGCAGGATCTCGTCGCCCTCCTCCACCGGGAAGGAGGCGGTGAGCTTGCCGCCGCGCTTGGTGAGGTCCTGGGCGATCAGGCCCTGGCCGCCACGGCCGGTGCGCCGGAAGTCGTAGGCCGAGCTGCGCTTGCCAAAGCCCTCGGACGAGACTGTGAGGATGAACTCCTCGGCTGCGCCCAGGGCGGCGATGCGCTCCAGGGGCAGTTCGCCGGCCTCGACTTCCTCGTCCTCGCCAGTCTCCGGCGCGGTCGGTTCTTCGGCCTCGCCGGACTCGGCCGCACGGGTCGCCGTGGCGTGCTTCAGATAGGCCGCCCGCTCGGCGGGCGTGGCGTCCACTGAGCGCAGGATAGCCATGGAGATGACGCTGTCGCCCTCGGCCAGGCGCACGCCGCGCACGCCGGTGGAGTCGCGGCTGGCGAAGACGCGGACGTCTTCCACCGAGAAGCGGATGCAGCGGCCCGTCGAGGTGGTCAGCAGGACGTCCTGGTCCGCCTGACAGACGGCCACGCCGATGATCGCGTCGCCCTCGTCCAGCTTCATGGCGATCTTGCCGTTGCGGTTGATCTGCACGAAGTCCGACAGCTTGTTGCGCCGGACATTGCCCGAGCGCGTGGCGAACATGACGTCGTACTGATCCCAGCTGGCCTCGTCCTCGGGCAGGGGCAGGATCGAGGTGATCGCCTCGCCCGGCTCGATGGGCAGCAGGTTGACGAAGGCCTTGCCGCGAGAGTTCGGCGCGCCGACGGGCAGGCGCCACACCTTGAGCTTGTAGACCTTGCCGCCGGAGGAGAAGAACAGCACCGGCGTGTGGGTGTTGGCGGAGAAGACGCGGGTGACCACGTCCTCTTCTTTCATCGACATGCCCGAGCGGCCCTTGCCGCCGCGATGCTGGGTCCGGTAGGTGGCCAGCGGCGTGCGCTTCACATAGCCCGAATGGGTGACGGCGATGACCATGTCTTCGCGGGCGATGAGGTCCTCATCGTCCATGTCCCCGCCGCCTTCGAGGATCTCGGTGCGGCGCGGCACGGCGAACGCGGTCTTCACCTCGATCAGCTCGTCACGGACGATGCCCATGACCCGCTCACGGGAGGCCAGGATCGCCAGATAGCCCTGGATGGCGGTGGCCAGTTCGCCCGCCTCGCCGAAGATCTCGTCGCGACCAAGCCCGGTCAGGCGAGACAGCGTCAGCGCCAGGATGGCCCGGGATTGCTCCTCGGTCAGGCGGATCTGGTTGCCGTCCAGCAGCACGGTGCGCGGATCGGCGATCAGGTCGACCAGGGGCATCATGTCGCCTGCCGGCCAGGACCGGTCCGTCAGACGCTCGCGGGCCTCGGCCGGGTCCTTGGACGAGCGGATGATGTGGATGACTTCGTCGATATTGGCCACGGCGATGGCCAGGCCCACCAGGACGTGGCCGCGGTCACGGGCCTTGGAGAGCTCAAACTTGGTGCGGCGGACCACCACCTCTTCGCGGAACTCGATGAAGGCCACGATGAGATCGCGGAGATTCATCTCCCGCGGACGCCCCCGGTCCAGGGCCAGCATGTTCACGGCGAAGGAGGATTGCAGCGGGGTGAACCGGTAGAGCTGGTTCAGCAGCACCTCGGCGGAGGCGTCGCGCTTGATCTCCACGACCACGCGCATGCCGTCGCGGTCGCTTTCGTCGCGCAGGTCGGCCACGCCCTCGATGCGCTTGTCGCGCACCAGCTCGGCGATCCGTTCCACCAGGCCGGCCTTGTTCACCTGATAGGGCAAGGCGGTGATGACGATCGCTTCGCGATCCTTGCGGATCTCTTCGACCGCCGCCTTGCCGCGGGTGACCACCGAGGCGCGGCCGGTGAGCATGGCCTGGCGCGAGGCTGCGCGGCCCATGATCTCGCCGCCGGTCGGGAAGTCAGGCCCCGGCACGATGTCGGCCAGTTCCTCGAGCCCGATCTCAGAATTGTCCACATAGGCCAGGCAGGCGTCGATGACCTCGCCGAGATTGTGCGGCGGAATGTTGGTGGCCATGCCGACGGCGATGCCGCCCGCGCCGTTCACCAGCAGGTTGGGGATGCGCGAGGGCAGCACCGAGGGCTCGTGCTCGGAGCCGTCATAGTTGGGCTTGAAGTCGACGGTGTTCTTGTCGAGGTCGGCCAGCACCGACATCGACGCCTTGGTCAGGCGGCACTCGGTGTAGCGCATGGCGGCCGGCGGATCATTATCCACCGAGCCGAAATTGCCCTGACCATCGATCAGCAGCAGACCCATGGAGAACGGCTGCGCCAGCCGCACCAGGGTCATGTAGATCGCCGAGTCCCCGTGCGGGTGGTATTTACCCATCACGTCACCGACCACCCGGGCCGACTTCACATAGGACCGATCAGGGGTGTGGCCCTGCTCGCTCATGGAGAAGAGGATGCGGCGGTGGACCGGTTTGAGGCCGTCGCGGGCGTCAGGCAGGGCCCGGCTGACGATGACGCTCATGGCGTAGTCGAGATACGAGCGCTTCAGCTCGTCCTCAATGGCGATAGGGGCGATGCCCCCGCGCCGGCCATCTTCCGGTGGGTTATGGAGATCGTCTGTCAAAGCAGGGAAAAGCCGTCAGAATCGGACACAAATTCGGAACTGGGTTGTTAGCATTCCCAGACCGATGCGCCAACTTTACGGCCACGGCCGCCCCCGAAAGGGTCGGGCGCGCCAGCCGCCGTGCAGGATTGGTTCAGGTTGAAGGGGCTAAGTCGGCTCCCTAGATTGACCAGGACATGAAGATGACACGCCTTGCGCCCCTCGCACTGGCCCTCGCGGCCCTGGCCGGCCCTGCGGCGGCGGCCGACACCATCCTGCCCGGCTACTGGGAAAGCACGAACCGGATGCTCTCGCCGATCCGCACGACGGATGTGGAAAAGCGTTGCCTGACAAAGGCCGACGTGGAGAAGTTCATGATGGGCCCGAGCAACCGCCACTACACCTGCACCTATCCGACCAAGTCGTTCGCCGGCGGCAAGATCCTGCTGAAGGGCACCTGCGTCAGCAAGAAGGGTCGTCAGGTCGCCGTCTCCGGTGAAGGCGCCTTCACCGCCACCAGCTTCAACCTGACGGCCAATATCGCCACCACCTTCGCCGGCATTCCCATTTCCGGCCGCGCCAGCACCGAGGCCCGCCGGATCGGCGACGTCTGCCCGCCGAAGGACTCCGAGACGTCCGACTAACCGGCGCCGTTGTCCCCCTGACCGCGCGGGGGCATAAGGCCCCGTGCGCTGGCCCCTGCCCCCTTATCTGCGACGCCTGAGCGGGCGCCGTCGGCTGATCGCCGCCCAACTTCAGGCGCGACATGCCTGGCGCATGGGCCTGATTGTCGTGGTTTCGGTGCTGGCGGGGCTGGCCGCGGCCTATTTCGCGCGCCTGTGCGACTGGGCCATGGAGGCCCAGGCCAGCCTCTATGCGGCGCGGCCGGAATTTGCGGTCATGCTGCTGCCGATGGGCTTTGCGGTCGCCGTGTGGCTGACGCGCCGGTTCGCCCCGGAGGCCGCCGGCAGCGGCATCCCCCAGGTGATCGCTGCGGCCGAACAGAGGTGGCGGGGCCGTTGGGGCGGCCGGCGCGTCACCCTGCGCACAGCAGCCTGGAAGGTGGTCCTCGCCGCCTGGATGCTGATCTGCGGCGCTTCGATCGGCCGCGAGGGACCAACTGTCCAGGTGGCCGCCGGCATCACGCGCACCCTGACCCGAGGCCTGACTGGTGGTCCGGGCCGCCGGGCGATGATCATCGCCGGCGGCGCCGCCGGGGTGGCCGCCGCCTTCAACACGCCGATCGCCGGGGTGGTCTTCGCCCTGGAGGAGCTGGGCCGGAGCTTCGAGCGGCGCACCCACACCACCGTCATCCTGGTCGTCGTCGTCGCCGGCTTCACGGCCTACGCCCTGCAGGGGGACTACGCCTATTTCGGGGCCTTGGGTCGGGACTCCGACCTGCGCGCGGCCTGGCTCGCCGCGCCTGTGCTTGGGGTGGTCGGAGGGCTCACTGGCGGCCTCTTTTCGCGGGCCCTGGCCTGGGTCATCGGGCCAAGGGACAATCCCCTCACACGCTGGCGGCGGGGACGGCCGGTGCTGTTCGCCTTCCTCTGCGGGCTGGTGGCGGCGGTCTGCGCGCTGGCCTCCGGCGGCGTCACCTTCGGCGCCGGTTACCATGAGGCCCGGGCCCTGTTGCACGGGGACGCGGGCGGCGGCCTCAACCTGGCCGGCTGGAAATTCATGGCCACCCTAGCCGCGGCGGTGTCCGGCGCGCCAGGCGGCATCTTCGCCCCGTCCCTGGCCATCGGCGCAGGCCTGGGCGGCGCGCTGTCTGAGACCTATCTGGCTTTCGCCGGTCGCGAAGCCGTCGTCCTGGGCATGGCCGGCTATCTCTCAGGGGTGGTCCAGGCGCCCCTGACCAGCGCGGTGATCCTCATGGAGATGACCCGCGATCCAGGCCTCGTCGCCCCGCTGATGCTGACGTCCCTGTTGGCGCGCTGGGTCTCGGCCCTGATCATGCCGACGCCCATCTATCACCTGCTGGCCGAGGTCTGGCGGCTCAGCCCCCGGCAACCGGGCTGAGGACATAACGAAGGGGCGACGCGCTGAGCGCCGCCCCTCCTCTCAGTCGAACTTGGTTGGCGACGGCCTCAGGCGGCCGATCTCCAGGCCGGCTTCAGCTCCTCGTGCGGCGGGCACGGGGCGATCTCGCCCGTGGGCAGGCCAGCGATCTCATTGGCGAAGCTGTGGTTGACGTCCCGGTGGTGGGCTTCGTCGGCCCGGACCACCATGACCACGTCGCGGAGGGTCGCAGTGTCCGGCAGGCCCCAATAGCGCTTGGCGATCTCAGGCGCCGGTCCGTTGGGCGAGCGGCCTTCATCAAGCTCGGCGAGATAGTGGGTGTAGCTGATCACCGCCTCTTCCTCGAAATAGCCCACCACCCGGTGGGCGGTCTTCGACGAGACCAGATAGAGGGCGAAGAAGAACAGGTAGAAGACCCACTGGACGGCGACGACGACGAACCGTTCGAAGGCGGTGGGCTTGGCGACCTCAATGAAGGTCATCAGGTGCATCCGCTCGTTCTCGGCCTCGTCCATCAGGGTCTTGATCCAGCCCTTGTCGTCGCACATGCGCCGCAGGCAGCTCAGGTGGTTGATGGTGGCGCCGACCATCCCGGGCACAGCCGCGACAGTCTCCAGGACCACGGCCCGGTGGCCATAGCGCTTGGCGAAGAAGGTGTCGGCGGTGAACCGCAGCAGCTTGGTGAAGCCCAGGGCGATGGCGTCCGACACTCCCTTGGGCGCGTGGTGGACAGACAGGTCGACAAGGGGCGCGGTCATGGAGCGGGTCCTCAAGCTGCAGCCCTGTCACCAGGGCGAGTTCACTGAGGCCGTTGATAGGCCCTGGCGGGCGTCTCCGACATTCGGGCTCTCCCCCTAGGTAGGGCTGCGTAGGCTTCACCATGGATTTTCAGCTGGCCGGCGGCACGAAAACGGCCGGTTCCGCGGGGAACCGGCCGTTGTTTATCCGTTTCGTCCTCAGGGGAGGTCCGGGATCAGAAGGGGATCTCGTCGTCCAGGTCGGCGGAGAAGTCCTCTCGCGGGCCTGACGGCTGGCTGCGGGGGCCGCTGGAGGAGAAGCCGCCGCCGGATCCGCCGCCGTCGTCGCTGTCGCCGCCGCGGCCGTCCAGCATGGTCAACTCGCCGCGGAACTTCTGCAGCACGATCTCGGTGGAATACTTCTCCACCCCGCTCTGATCGGTCCATTTGCGGGTCTGGATGGCGCCCTCGATATAGACCTTGGAGCCCTTGCGCAGATAGCTCTCAGCCACCTTCACAAGGTTCTCGTTGAAGATCACCACCCGGTGCCATTCGGTGCGCTCCTTGCGCTCGCCCGAGGACCGGTCGCGCCAGGTTTCCGAAGTCGCGATGCGAAGATTGGCCACCCGGTCGCCGGATGACAGGGCGCGGATTTCCGGGTCAGCACCCAGATTGCCGACCAGAATGACCTTGTTGACGCTGCCCGCCATGTCGCTGTCCTTGAAGCTCTAGAAGAAAGAAAAACCTCGGCAAGCGCGAAGGCTAGCGCCGCAGGCCGGCGTGATCAACGCCAATGTTCCACATACGTTCTCAGGGCGCCGGTTGTTGCGGCATGGCGCCCGGAATGGCCAGGCGCCCGTCGCCGGTGCGCACCAGGGCCAGATATCGATTCTGCTCCCAGGCGCGAGAGGTGAAGATGCCCTCGCGCTGGACGAAGATGAAATTCCCCTGATAGGCGCCCACTAGGGTGCGGGTGGAGCCGCCCATCTGCAGGAAGCGGATCCGGATGGCCTCGAGCGCCGCGGCGCAGTGCTCCAGGTCCGGCTGCGTCCCGGGGATCCTGTTGTACTTCAATGCGCCCTCTGGGGTCCGGACCACCTGATAGCAGACCCCGGGGTCTCCAGGGGGGTAGGTGCGCTTCTGGCAGGCGGCGAGCGCGAGGGCGCAGACGCCCAGGAGGATGGCGGTTCTCAACATGACCAAATCCTACACGCAGATCTCCGCGGGGGCGAAGCCTCAACCGATCGGTGCGATGGCGCAGCCTGAACCCTGGTCGGCCAGGGTGCGGAAACGACGATTGTCGGCAGAAACCTCCACACGCCCGGGCACCAGACGCAGGGTCTGCTGCATCCAGCGGCCATAGGTCGCGCCGCCGGGGCTTTCACAACGGCCAGCGAACAGGGCCTGGACGCAGGCGTTGAGGGTCATATCGCCAGGCAGGCGGCGCCATTCGGCGTCGGTATAACGCCAGCAGGCGCCCGCCGGCGCAATCTGGGCGCTGGGGCCTGGCGTGCTGGCTGGCGGGGCCGAGGCGCCAGGCGTGGCGGCGGCCGGGGTTACGGTCTCCACCGGGGGAGGCAGGGGCGTCAGCACGGTGCCGGCCGCATCGGCCGCCGCCAGGGCGCCGGTCTCATCGACCCCGACATCCAGGGCGCCGGTGGCCACGCCATTACGCTGGGCGCATTCGGTGAGGGTGACTTCGCCGACGAACTGCCCGCTCACGAAACACCGCAGGGGGCGCGCCGGGTCGAGCCGCCCCTCGTCCATGTCCGTGGTTTCGACGACCAGCCCCGCCTTGGAGGCGGGCGGAGGCTCGGCCGGCGCGTCATCGTCCCCGCGGGCGAGCAGGCCGACAGCAATGCCCATGCCGGCCAACAGAGCCAGCGCCCCTCCGACGAGGGACAGCACAACGCGACGGTCGTTCAGGAAATCCATGGGGCCTCGCACGCGGGGGTTCCAGCCAAAGACCACATCGGCGGGCAAAACGCGCCGACAAATTTGCCCTTGAGCCGTGCGCAGGACCCGCCTGCGCGATCACCGGCCGGCTCTAGACCGAGCCTGCGAAGGTTTCAAGAACGGCCTATCCGCCGCCGGTCAGTCGATCTAGGGCCGCCTGATAGTTGGCGATGCGGGCGGTCATATAGGCTGGCGCCTGGCCGCTGCTGGCGGCCTCCCGCTGGGCCAGCACGCTCTTGGGCGTGGCGGCGTCCCGCAGGTCGGAATAGATCTTGCGGATCACGCCCTGGGCCTGGGTGAGCTCGGCCAGGGCGTGGCGGATCTGTTCCGGGCTGCTGAGGTTGATCCCCGAGTGCATACCAAGGCCATAGAAGGTCGCCTTGCCGTCGGCGGCGACGGTCTTGCCGTCCTCGATCTTGCTGGCGCGCACGACGCCTTCCTTCAGGCCCAGAATCGACAGGGCGTCCTGGCCCTCCGCCGCCGGCGTCAGCTCGATCACCGAGCGGTCGTTCAGGGGCTTGATCTGTAGCCGACGAACGCCCTCGGTGACGGCGGTGTCCACCTTCACCTGGAAGCCCGTCGCGCGGCGGATCTTGAGCATGAGGCTCTCAAGGGTCTCGTCAACAGCGATGGAGATAGCCTTGGGCCGGCCCCCATTGACGGCGATGTTGAACTGGTCGCCGGCCCGCAGGGCGCTGACGGCCGTCAGCTTTGACGAGCCACTGAAGCTGATCTCGCCCGTAGGCAGCCCAAGCCGGTCGAGGACGCTGGCGCCCTGCTGCGCGATGGCGATGGAGCCGGGGACGGCGTGACCATCCTTGCCGGTGAACTGCTGGGCCCAGTCCACGGCGCCGGCGGCGATGTCCAGCCGGGCCAGAAAGCCGTCGGCCTCGCCCATGGTCGTCAGGTCGGGTAAGGCCCCGCCGGCCTCGCCGGTGATCCAGACCTGGCCGCCCGAGACGGCGAGACCGGCGGCCCGGTCGTCCCCTGCCCCGCCATAATAGGCCACTGCATCGGCGGGACTCGTCGTCAGGTCGGCGGAAATCTGGGCGGCGAAGGCGTCCACCCCGCCTGCATGGGCCCGGGTGACTGTCCCCGCGCCGAGGGCCGCATTGCGGGTCGACCCGGCGATCACCAGTTGGCCGCCATCCAGCGCCAGGCCGGTGATGGCCCCGCCTTCGAGATCTCCCAGATCGCGCATGGCGGTCTGGACCGGCGCGCCGCCGGAGATGTCGAAGCGCCGCACCACGGCCCGGCCGTCCTCGACGCTGGCGGTCACCAGGGCGGTCCCATCGACCACCAGGCCCGCCGGCCGATCGTCAGCGGCGGTTCCGAAGGACTGTGTGAACAGGGCCTGCGGCTCGCCCTTGGCGTTGACGCTGAAGCCTTCGACATAGGAGTCCCAGCCGCCGAGGGCGGTGGTTCCTGGCATGGTGGATTTGGCGCGGCCGGCCACATAAACATTGCCGTCGGCGCCAAACGCGATCTGGCTCGCCTCGTCCTCCAGCCGCGCGCCGCGCCGGGCGGTCCAGAGTTCCTCGCCCTTGGCGTTGAACACGGTCACAAAGCTGTCGCTCTTGTCGGCCAGGGCGGCGGAGGTGCTGGAATTCAGGGGGCCGTCCACGGCGCCGTTCAGCCCGCCGGTGACCGAGCCGGCCACCGCCACCTGGCCATCGGCCGAGACGGCGAGCGCCAGGCCTTTGGCGTCCTCGGCCGCGCCCAGGACCCGGGTGTAGACCAGCGCGCCGGCCGAATCGTACTTCATCAGCGCGACGTCGCGCTCACCCTTGATGGACTGCCCCCCAGTGGGGCCGGTGATATCGGCCAGCACATAGACAGAGCCATCGGCGCCCACCTGAGTGGCGCGGACGGTCTCGATCGCCCCCTCGAGGGGCTTGGCGAAGATCCGTCCTTCGACCCAGTTGGCCTCGCCGGCCGGCTGCAGCGGTGCAGGCACCGTGCCGGACTCGGCCTGAAACTTCAGCAGTTGGTTGACCTGGACGCCGTCCTGAGTGTCGGCCTTGCCGTCCGGGTCGGGGTCGCCCACCTTCTGGGTCAGGTAGACCGCCGGGGCGGCCGCCACCGCAGAGAAGCTGACCTTCTCGGTGATGTCGGTCTTGACCTTCAAGGCCCATTGATCCGGCGCCGGGGCCAGTTTGATGGTCTTGCCGCCGGACTGGTAGGAGCGCTCGGCGCCGGGGATCCGCTCCTGGGCGAATCTCGTCGTCACGCCCGCGGCTTCCAGCTTGGCGTTGATGTGATTGATCACATTCGGCAGGGTGCGGGTCTGGGCGCCCATCTCGGCCAGATCGATCTGGATCGTCTGGCTGGAATTGATCTGCTGCACGGCGATATTGAAGCGCACATCGCCGTCGAAGGCCGGGACGGCGCTATCGGCGACGCCGGAGACCAGTGGCGCGGTGACATACTCCGTCTTGGCCCGGGAGATGCCGATGGTCGCGCGGGCGCTGTCGGCCACCTCAGCAAAGCCAAGCCGCACGTTGTCGAAGCTGGCCTTGTCCACGTAGCTTGCCACCTCCGCCATGCCCTTGGTGAAGGCCGCCAGCACACGGGAGGAATCGAAGCTGGTCAGATTCTTGGCGTTCGCCTTCTCAGCCAGGGCCGTGAGGGTGCCGAGCCCCTGGTAGAGAGCGAACAGCTTCTTGTAATCGGAGCTCGCCCCGGACAGATCGAGACTGGCTGCGCCCTCGTCAATGAGCCTGGAACCCTGGAGCGCCGCCTTGAGCAGGGCTGAGGAATCGATCGGCGTCGCCTGGGGCGACCACGGCGCTGTAGGCGCATACTTGGTCGCGACTCCGCTCGTCGACGAGGTCGACGCCCCGCCAATTCCGGTCAACTTGGACTGGTAGTAGTTTACCAGCAGGTTGGAATCGAAGCCGATCAAGGGATCCCCCTCACAGGCGGAAGCCTGCGGCTGCATGATCCGCCAAGCGGGGCTTACAGGGCGTTAAGCCGGCCAACGAATTTGGGCCCGGACCCCGTTTGCGGTCCGAGCCCATTTCGACGCCCCGTCTGGAAACCGTGGTTCAGTCTTAGCGGAAGAGCGACAGGATGACCTGCGGCGCCTCATTGGCGATGGACAGGGCCTGAGCGCCCAACTGCTGCTGCACCTGAAGGGCCTGCAGCCGGGCGCTTTCCTTGGCCAGGTCCGCGTCCACCAGATTGCCTACGCCGGAGGTCAGTACGTCCGTCAGCTTGGAGACGAACTTGTTGTGCGCCTCGATCTGCTTGGCCTGGGCGCCGAGGCTGCCCAGAGACTGGTTCACATTGGCGATCGAGGCGTCCAGCTGGGTGAGAATACCGGTGGCCAGAGTCGCGGTGGTGATCGACGACGTGGACGCCATGGTGATGATGGCGCCGCCCAGGGACATGTTCTGGGTCGAAAGCGTAATGTAGGCGTTGGCGTCCGCATTGGCCAGGAAGCGGATCGAGCCGGCCACCGAACCATCAAGGATGTTGGCGCCGTCAAATTCAGAGTTTTCAACCACCTGCGTGATCTGGCGCAGAATGGACTTGAAGTCCGAGTCGAGTGCGGTCCGCGAGGAGGCGTCAAGAGAGGTGTCCATCGCCGCGACGACCTTCTCCTTAAGCTGGACCAGCAAGTCGGACACCGACTCGCCTGCCGCCATGGAGACTTCCGAGATGGACTGAGCCCGGTTCAGGCTCATTTTCACCGCGCCAAGGGCGCCGATGTCAGCCCGCTGCCCCTGGGCGATGGACCAGACCGAGGCGTTGTCCTTGGCGTTGCCGATCTTGAGGCCGGTGCTGATGCGGTTCTGAACCCCGGACAGTTCGTCATTGGTCCGGTTCAGATTCTGCAGTGCGACCAACGCAGATTTGTTGGTGTGAACGCTGATCGCCATGGCCCGGACCTCCTTCATCGTCCGCCGCCCGCCTCGCCTCATGGGACGAGTCGCGGGTTGCTGTTCGAAGGGCAAGCTATGGAATCATGGTGTCTAGATGGTTAACGCCCACACGGCTGCGGCCGCCGCGGCGGACCGAGGCGGTTGAAACGACTCATCTTCTTCAGATCCGGCCGCGACCGGATCGGCGGTCAGGCCTTGGCGCTCACCACGTCGCCGACCTCGTATTCGGGGCGGTCACGCATCTTGAGGACCTCTTCCCGCGGGATCTGCGAGACGACCTCTCCGGTGTGGCGATCAATGGTCTTGTAGACATAGGCGCCGACGGCGGCGTCCTCTTCGATGATCAACCTCAGATCGGCCTGGTCGGACTTGGGGGCGGGTCGCGGAGCGATGTCCCGGACGGCGCCAGGCGTCTGAGACGCGGGCCGTTCGAAGGTGGCTCTGGTCGTGGCCGCCACAGCCGCCACTCTGTTTTCCATATCGTCGCGGCCGGGACCTTTCTGTCGCCGGCCTCCCTGCTAGAGAACCGCGACCGGCGGAGAGGTCGCCCTCCCCGCCCGCCACAGCCGGTCCCAGACGCCAGGCGCCTGAGACCGGAACGCGGATTAACGGAACAGGCCCAGCAGCGAGGAGCTGGAGCTGTTGGCGATGGAGAGAGCCTGGATGCCCAGCTGCTGCTTGGTCTGCAGCGACTGGAGACGGGCGCTTTCCTTGGCCAGGTCGGCGTCGACGAGGTTGCCCACGCCGGCGTCGATGGTGTCCTGCAGCTTGCTGACGAAGCTGAAGTGCGACGACAGAGCCTTCGAGCCGGTGCCGAGCTTGGACAGGGCCGAAGACACGTTGGCGATGGAGGTGTTGATCGTGGCGATCATCGCCGCAGCGGTAGTCTGAGTGCCGATGGAGGCCGTGGCCGCCACAGTCACATTGCCGCCGCCGAGGGACAGGTTCTGTGCCGCCACCGTGATCTTGTTAACGCCGTCGGCGCTGGCCAGGGCCGCGACCGTGGTCGGGGTCGTAGCCTTGATCATGTTGGCGCCGTTGAACTCGGCGTTGGTGACCACCTTGCCCAGCTGATCACGCAGGGCCTTGAAGTCGTCGTTCAGGGCCGTACGGCTGGCGGCGTCCAGAGTGGTGTCGGAAGCGGCGAGCGCCTTTTCCTTCATCTGGAGCAGGGTGTCGGAGATGCTCTCGCCGGCCGAAAGGGCCACGTCCACAGTCGAGATCGAACGCTGGAGAGAGTCCTTGACCGCATTCAGGGCGCCGGAGTTCGAGCGCTGGTTCTGGGCGATGGCCCAGACGGCGCCGTTATCCTTGGCGCTGGCGACCTTCAGACCGGTATTGATGCGGTTCTGAACTTCACCGAGCTGGCTGCTGGTCTTGTTGAGGTTCTGCAGGGCGACCATCGCCCCGACGTTGGTGTTAACGCTATTCATGCGCCTAGGTCCTTGTTCTTAAGGAAGCCGGCCGTCGTTTTGACCGCCGTGGGCGTTTTGCCCGGACCATAGGGCAGCAACAGGCGCGCCAAGTCGCCTTGGCGGGATAGCCGCTTGCAAATATCTGGAATCATTCGGTTATAGGTGCATTAGGCACGTTTTGGCCCGGCAGATTTTGCCGCCCGCCAAAACGCCCGGTAATTCTTGCCGATCACAGCCCGGCAAGAATCGCCGGGCGTGCCCTGCCCGGTGAAAAGTCTGCCGGGCGACGCAGGCGCGCCGCCCGGCCTCAAGACGTTAACGGAACAGCGACAGGATCGTACCCGACGACTGGTTGGCGATGGACAGGGCCTGGATGCCCAGCTGCTGCTTGGTCTGCAGTGACTGGAGCTTGGCGCTCTCCTTGGCCAGGTCCGCGTCGACCAGGTTGCCGACCCCGGCGTCGATGGAGTCTTGCAGTTTGCCGACGAACTCCATGTGCGAGCTCAGCGCCTTGGATCCGGTGCCGAGCTTGGACAGGGCAGCCGAGACGTTGGCGATTGAGGTGTTGATCGTCGCGATCATCGCCGCAGCCGTCGTCTGGGTCCCGATGGAGGCCGTCGCCGCAATCGTCACATTGCCGCCGCCAAGCGCCAGGTTCTGCGCCGCCACCGTGATCTTGTTCACCCCATCGGAGCTGGCCAGCGCCGCGACCGTGGTCGGGGTCGTCGCCGTGATCATGTTGGCGCCGTTGAACACGGCGTTGGTGACCACCTTGGTGATTTGGTCACGCAGGGCCTTGAAGTCATCGTTCAGGGCCGTGCGGCTGGCCGCATCCAGGGTGGAGTCAGAGGCCGCGAGAGACTTCTCCTTCATCTGCAGGAGCAGATCGGAGACGCTCTCCCCCGCCGACAGGGCCACGTCCACGGTCGAGATCGACCGGGAAAGCGATTCCTTGACGGCGTTCAGCGCGCCGGAGTTGGACCGTTGGTTCTGAGCGATCGCCCAGACGGCCCCGTTGTCCTTGGCGCTGCCGACCTTCAGACCGGTGTTGATCCGGTTCTGAGTGGTGTTGAGGTCCGTGTTGGTCTTGTTGAGGTTTTGCAGCGCCACCATGGCGCCGACATTGGTGTTGACCGAATTCATCGGCATGGCCTTGTCCTTCCATTCTGGTCGGGTACCCGGCGATTTTTCACCGGAGAGCCTTTGCTGGCTCGCCTGAGGCGTCGCAAGGCCCGCGCCACCGAAGGCTCCGTCACGGGAAATGCTAAACGGTTGATTTACCGCGATTTTTCATGCAGCAGAAACCACGCCCGGCGCCGCCCCGGCAGGAATGGCCGAGTCAAACCTGCCGGGGCGGCAGGAATGGCGGATCTGCCGGCAGGCATGAAAAAGGGCCCGGCGACAGCCGGGCCCCTTGAGGACGTTGCGACAGGCGTGATGGCGCTCAGGCGGCCTCGGCCGCCGAGGGCGAGAGCCCCTGCATGATGATCCGGTTCACGTCGATGAGCGCCTCGAAGTCGTCTTCCCGGCGGATCACCGCGCTGGTGTGCTTCTGAACCCAGATGCTCAAAGAAATGATCTGCGCCCGCAGAGCTTCGGGCAGGCCGTTGTCGGCATGGGCGCAATCGTCCCCAAGCGCGATCCACAGACGCCGGTTCCAGTCCAGCGCGTCGGCGCGGGTCCCGAAGTCGAACGGGTCGGCCTTGGAGGCCTCAATGAGCGCGCGAGTCACCTGGGCGAAGAGGCGATACTCAGCCTCGCGCGGGGACTCAGTTCTCTGCGCCGCCTGTTGGTAGGCTCGTAGGGACATTACCGAACACCTCGTCCTCGTAATCGATGAGCTTCCGGCACAGCATGAGCGCCTTGTAGTATTCCCGCGTCATGGCGTGCTTTGAGATGGAGACGCACTCTGCGAGCACCGCAGGATTGCGAACGGCGCTCATGAACTCTGAGAGCCGCCGGACAAATTCGTCGTAGTAGCGTTCGGCGCCGGCCTCATCGAGGTACATCATCATGACCGGGAAATAGACCCGACGCGCCGGCGTCGTGACCTCGTCCTGCTGCATGATGTCCTTCTCACGCAGGACGGACGCCTTGTTCTGGAGCACCAGGGTTCCACGTCGGTCGCCGTTCTGAACGACAGCGCCGTTTAGAACGAACTTCTCGCCCGGTTTCAGCGACAGCTTGAGCGGCAATGCTCGACCCCCAAATACGCGCCCCGACGCGTTGAGCCCGGACTGACCACCGATTTCGCGGCGCAGCGGACAGGCCCAAGCTAGGCGGGGACTGTTAACGAGCCCTTGCTGGCTCTGCGACGGAAGGCCGCGCTTAAGCAAGGCGTAACCATAATGGCGCGAACCATCCTCGTGTTCACCCAGGAAATGGAGTCGGGATGACACGTCCTCACCGGACCGGCGAAACCTCGGCCATCGCCCTGGCGGCCGCCCAGACCAACCTGGCCAATCCGGGCCGTGCGGCCGACGCCATGGGGGCTGCGGGATCGCATGACGCCCTGCGCCGCCTCAACGCCGCCATTGGCGAGCTGAAGGCCCTGTCGGTGGAGCCCTTGCTCAACCGGGCGGTCGCAGCCCTGGAAGCCGAAGATCACGAGACGGGCGGACGGCTGGCGATCCAGGCTCTGGAGCAGGATGAGCGCAATGGCTTCGCCTGGTATCTGCTGGCCATCGCCCGGGAGCGGGCCGGCGACTTCATCAACTCCATCACCTGCTACGAATCCGCCTTGGCCCTGCTACCCAATCACGCCGATGTGGCCAATGACCTGGGGCGCCTCGCCTTCCGCATGGGCATGAAGGTGGAGGCCGAAAAGCTCTTCCGGCACTTCCTCGCCGCAAAGCCGAACCACCCCGAGGGGGCCAATAACCTGGCCTGCGCCATCCGCGACCAGGATCGGGCCGACGAGGCCATCGACGTCCTGCGCCCGGCTATCGAGGCCAATCCCGGGGCGGCCATGCCGTGGAACACCCTGGGCACCATCGTCACCGAGCAGGGCGACCTGGGGACCGCGCACACCTTCTTTGACGAGGCCCTGCGGCTGCAGCCGGCCTTTCCCAAGGCGCAGTACAATCGCGGCAATGTTCGCCTCTCCCTGGGCGAGCCCGAGGGCGCGCTGGAAGACTGCGACGCGGCGCTGGCCGCCACAGCGGCCCAGGACGAGCGTCAGATGATGCGGCTGTCGCGCGCGACCATCCTCATGGAGCTCGGCCGCACGGCGGAAGGCTGGGAGGACTACGAGGCCCGGCTGCACCCCCAGTTTTCGGACTGCACCCAGTTCCAGGCGCCGGGCGCGCCGTGGACGCCTCAGGCGGATCTGGCCGGCCGCTCGCTGCTTGTGTTCGGCGAGCAGGGCCTGGGCGACGAGGTGATGTTCGCCAATCTGATCCCTGACGTGATCGAGGCGCTTGGGCCGCAGGGGCGGCTGACCTTGGCGGTGGAAACCAGGCTCGTCCCGCTGTTTCAGCGCAGCTTCCCCCAGGCCCGTGTGGGGGCCCACGCTACCTACGCCGTCGGCGGCCGAACCGTGCGGGTCGCCCCCTTTCTGGCCGAGGACGAGGCGCTGGACTACTGGGCGCCGATGGGATCGCTGCTGCGCCGTTTCCGCCCTACGGTGGACTCCTTTCCGCAGCGGACCGGCTTCCTGACCCCCGCGCCTGAGCGGGTCGCCCACTGGCGCGAGGCGCTCAACGAGGCGCCGCAGGGCCTGAAGGTGGGCCTGCTTTGGAAGAGCGGCCTGATGAACGGCGCCCGCCGGCGCTATTTCTCGGCTTTTGAGGCCTGGCGAGAGGTCCTCGCCGTGCCCGGGATCAGCTTCGTCAACCTGCAGTACGGGGACTGCGCCGCCGAGCTTGAGTACGCCCGCCAGGAGATGGGGATCGAGATCTGGACCCCGCCGGGCGTCGACCTGAAACAGGACCTGGACGAGATCGCCGCCCTCACCTGCGCGCTCGATCTGGTGGTCGGCTTTCCCAACGCCACGGTGAACCTGGCCGGCGCCTGCGGGGCCAGCGCCTGGGTGACCTCGGCGCCGGGCGCCTGGCCGCGCCTGGGGAGCGATCACTACCCCTGGTACCCGCAGATGCGGGTCTTCACCGCCCGGGCCCTGGGCGACTGGTCGCCAATGCTGGCCGAGATGGCTGAGGCGCTCGGCCAGGCCGGCGGCCCGGTCCTGCGCCGAATCTAACCGCTCAAGCGCGGCTGCGGCCAAGGCGCCCCTGCGCTTGGCGGCGCATCAGATGCTCAAGCCGCTTGAATGTCCCGCGCCGCCCTTTAGGTTGGCGTCAGTTGAAACATTTGTTCGAACGCGGGCCGCATTGAACCCGCGGACATTGGGAGCTCATATGGCCGAGCGTTTCGAAGGCACAGACGATTACGTCGCCACCGAGGATCTGAAGGTCGCCGTCAACGCGGCCGTCGCGCTGGAACGTCCCCTGCTGATCAAGGGCGAGCCCGGCACCGGCAAGACCGTGCTGGCCTATGAGATCGCCAAGGCGCTCGACGCCGAACTGATCACCTGGCACATCAAGTCGACGACCAAGGCCCACCAGGGTCTCTACGAATACGACGCCGTCACCCGTCTGCGCGACAGCCAGCTGGGCGATGAGCGGGTCAAGGACGTCAAGAACTACATCAAGAAGGGCAAGCTCTGGGAGGCCTTCGACGCCCCCAAGCGCCCCGTCCTGCTGATCGATGAAATCGATAAGGCCGACATCGAATTCCCCAACGACCTCCTGCAGGAGCTCGATCGGATGGAATTCTACGTCTACGAGACCAATGAGACGATCAAGGCGGCGATCCGCCCCATCGTCATCATCACGTCGAACAACGAGAAGGAGCTGCCGGACGCCTTCCTGCGCCGCTGCTTCTTCCACTACATCCGCTTCCCCGACGCCGACACGATGAACCAGATCGTCGAGGTCCATTATCCCGGGATCAAGCAGAAGCTGGTCGCCGAGGCCCTGCGCATCTTCTACGACATGCGCAAGGTTCCGGGCCTGAAGAAGAAGCCCTCGACCTCGGAACTGCTCGACTGGCTCAAGTTGCTGATGGTCGAGGACATTGACGCCGAGGCCCTGAAGGAACGGGACCCCACAAAGCTGATCCCGCCGCTGCATGGCGCCCTGCTGAAGAACGAGCAGGACGTGCATCTGTTCGAACGCCTGGCCTTCCTGGCGCGGCGCGAGGGCGCGGGCGGCTCCCGCCCGGGCCAATAGGCTCAAGCTTACTGCGATTTCACTCGACCTGCCGATCGCTCCCGTACACCGTCACCATCGAGGCGTACGGGAGCTTTCGGATGAAGACACTGCTTATGGCTGGCGCGGTGGGCGCGCTTATCACCGTGGCGGGCTGCGCGCGGCCGCCAGTGGAGTCGGCGGCCATGAGCGGCCGGCTCAATTGTCCTGAGACCAAAGGGCAGCTGACGCGGGTCAGTATGGCTGAGGATGGCCAGTCCTGCCGCTACAGGACCCGCGACGGCGCCGGTATGGAGCTGCGGCTTGTGCCTGTTCAAGGCGGCGCAAAGGCGACGCTGGCGCGACTGGAAGCCGAACTCAGCAATCTCGCCCCGCCTGAAGGCGCCGAAGCCGCCGTTGCGACGCCGTCACAGGCTGAGGACGCGCAAGCGACCGCCGATTTGGCGGCGAGTACGGTGGCCCAGGCCGAAGCGGACGCCGGCGGCGACAGCGTCCAGGTCAGAATGCCTGGCGGCAAGGTCGACGCCAATGATGAGTCCGTCAGCATCGCCCTGCCTGGCCTGAAGATCGACGCCGCCGAGGACGAGGCCCAGATCAAGATTGGTCCCATCAACATCGACGCCGCCGACGACGGCGCGACGGTGCGCATCTATCGGGAGGTGCGGCTGCGGGGCGAGGCCCTGTCCCGCGAGCGCCGCGGCATCCGCGCCACCTACATTCTCGCCGGCGGCCGGCAGCCGGGCGGCACGACCTATGTCGGTCTCGAGGCGGGCGGTCCGAAGACCGGCCCGCTGACAGTCGCCATCGTATCGGCGGCCAGCGACGACGAAGACGCGGAAATCCTGGACGACATTCAGGATCTGGTTCGGGAGAACGGCGGGGGCTGAAGACCCCGCCATAAGGCCCTTTAGGCGGCGGCGACCTCCATCACCTTGTAGGTGAGCGGGCGACCATCTTCATCGGTGACGGTGACATATTCGCCGAGGGCGAAGCGGTGCTCCCCCAGGCGGTGGACAGGCTCGTCGTCGTCGGTGTCGCCGGCGTCATAATCGAAGAACCAGTGCTTGCCGCGCTTGGCCAGACGGCCATCGGCGGGGTCTTCGTCTGGGGCGAAGCGACGGACCACGCACTGGGCCTTCGTCTCCGCATAGGCGGCCTCGTCGAGATAGCCGTCGCCCGTGAGCGGCGCGGTGAGGGCGTAGCCTCGATGATCGTCGCCCCCGGCGAACTCCGTACCGGGATTTCGGGCGAGCCGCATGACAATGCGCGAAAGGGCCATAAGCGACCTCGTAACTAGTGGGACAGGAACAGAGACGGCGAATCGGCCGCCAGGAGAGAACGGGTGGTGCCGCCGAAGATGAACTCCTGCAGCCGCGGATGCCCGAAGGCGCCGGCCACGAGAATCTCCGCGCCAGCCTTCTGGGCGGCGTAAAGCAGCATCGGAGCGGCTTCGCCGGAGTCCGGCAGCATTTCGCACTCGGCGGTCACGCCGCGGGCGGCGAAATAGGCCTGCAGACGGGCAGGATCGAGAGCCCGGGTGGTCGCCCGCGGGGCGGTGAGGATCACGACCTTGCTGGCCTTCTGCAGAAGCGGCAGGGACTGGCGGGCGGCCCGCGAGGCTTCCTTGCCTCCATCCCAGGCCACAGCCACCACCCCGCCGACCTTCAGGCCCGGCCGAGCGATGATCACCGGGCGCTGCTCATCGGCCAGCACCTCCTGAAAGGCTTCGGCCAAGGGGCCGCGGCCCCGTCCGGGTTCATCGGAGAAGATCACCACGTCGGACAGACGGCTTTCGGCCGACAGATTGGCCCAGACCGGCGTCTGCAGGGCGATGAAGCTCTTGGCCTCATAGGCCAAAGCGGCCACCGAGGCGCGGGCCTTCTTCTCGCCGACGGCGGCAGCCTCCTTCAGGGATTCCAGCGCGGTGGCCTGGACTCCGCCCATGAAACCCTCGCCCATCCAGGGCATGACATCGGCCACATCGGCCGGGGTGTAGACACCGGCCAGTTCGGCGCCGAAGGCGCCGGCCACGTGGGCGCCGGCCTCAAGCACCACTTGATCGCCCTCGCCGCCCGACAGCGGCGCCATGATTTTCGCCCAGGTCATTTGCTTCCCTTTTCCTCAGGCCCCGATGATGCGTGCGGCGGCCGAACCGTGCATTGATCTTTGCCAATCTCTCGGCGTTCGAACGCCTTGACCGTAGCAGTGTGGAAGGAACGCCTTGATGAGGAAAGGGCTGCGTCGAAAGCCACGGGAACCCCGCGCCTGGCAACGGATGCTGTCGGGGCGGCGGCTGGACCTGCTCGATCCGTCGCCCATGGATATCGAAGTTGAGGATATCGCCCACGGCCTGGCCCGGGTGGCCCGCTGGAACGGCCAGACCATCGGGGAAAACGCCTTCTCCGTGGCCCAGCATTCTGTCGTCGTCGAGGAGATCGTCGCGCACCTGCAGCCCGATATCGAGCCGCGCTGGCGCCTGGCCGCCCTGCTGCACGACGCCGCCGAGTATGTGATCGGCGACATGATCTCGCCGTTCAAGTCGGCGCTGGGCCTCGACTACAAGCTGTTCGAGGAGCGCCTGGAGACCGCCATCCATGTCCGCTTTGGCCTGCCGGCCAAATCACCGGCCTGGGTGAAAACCCTGATCAAGCGGGCCGACCATGCCTGCGCCTATTTCGAAGCCACCCAGTTGGCGGGGTTCTCGCCGCACGAAGCCCTGGAGTTCTTCGGGGCCCCGCCGGAGGGCTATGATCTGCATATCGAGCCGCAGACGCCCTCCGTCGCACAGGCGCGCTATGTTCAGCGCTATCATGTGCTGTCTGAGGCTGCGGGATTCGCCCCAGCCGACGCAGCTTTCGACACGGAGTAGCCAGACATGACGATGATCGTCTGCGGCCTGGCCGATCTGCCAGGCGTTATCGCCGCCCGGCGGCCGTCGCACGTGGTCACCCTGCTCGACCCCACCACACTGATCCCAACCCCGGCCGGCATCGCCCCCGAGCGGCATCTGCAGCTGGGGGTCAACGACATCGCCCACCCGATGGAGGGCATGACCGCGCCACAGGAGGACCTGGTGACGCGCCTGCTGGACTTCTCCGGGTCCTGGGACGAGACCGCGCCGATGGTGGTGCACTGCTGGGCCGGGGTCAGCCGGTCCACCGCCAGCGCCTTCACCCTGGCCTGCGCACGCAGCCCCGATACGGACGAAGCCCAGATCGCCTGGACCCTGCGCAGCCTGGCGCCCCACGCCTACCCCAATCGCCGGATCGTCGCCCTGGCCGACGACATGCTGGGGCGGAGCGGCCGCATGGTCGACGCCGTCTCCGCCATCGGGGGCAACGGCTATGTGAGCCTCGGCGCGCCCTTCGACTTCGCAGCCCGGCACTGATGGCCAAGGGCCCGTCCCCCACGCCTGTCGTCATCGGCCTGTCGGCGGTGGTGGTGGCCGTGCGCGAGGCTGAAGCCATGGTGCTGACCGTGCGCCCGCGGGGAATGGAGGACAATCTGTCCGCCGAGCCGGCTGGCCTGCCCTTCGGCCCCTTCGACCCGGATGGCCATCGTACCTTCGAGCTCGCCCTGAGGGCCTTTGTGACGGCGCAGACGCGGTTCGACCTGGGCTATGTGGAGCAGCTCTACACCTTCGGCGACCGAGGCCGCGACGCGCCCCTGGCCGACATGGGCGCCGGCGCCGAGAGCGCCCCTGGGGCGCCCCCCAGCCGGGTCATCTCGGTGGGCTATCTGGCCCTCACCCCCCAGGCCGTCGACACCGAGGCGCCCGACACCGCCTGGGCGCCCTGGACCCGATTCTTCCCCTGGGAGGACTGGCGGCAGGGGCGGCCAGCCGCCGCAGTGCTGATCGAGGACGCTCTGCGGCGCTGGGCCGATCGCAGCCCGCCGGCCCAGCGCGATCTGCGGTTGGCCCGGGCGCGACTGGCCTTCGCCCTGGACGGCGCGCCCTGGAACGAGGAACGGGTCCTGGAGCGCTACGAGCTGCTTTATGGCGCCGGACTGGCGCCAGAGGCCGCCCGGGACCGCGGCGAGGCCTCCGGAGAGCGGTCCGAGGCGCTGCGCGCGGCCTTGGGCGCCCCCATGATCTCCGACCACCGCCGGATCCTGGCCACGGCGCTGAGCCGGCTGCGGGGCAAGATCAAGTACCGGCCGGTCGTCTTCGAACTGATGCCCGAAGCCTTCACCCTGCTGGCCCTGCAAAGGGCGGTCGAGGCCATAGCCGGCGCGCCCCTGCACAAGCAGAACTTCCGCCGCGCCCTGGAACGGAGCGGCCTGGTGGAGGGCCTCGGCCGGATCGACGCCGATACGGGTGGGCGGCCGGCCGAACTGTTCCGCTTCAGGCGGGAGAGCCTGAACGCGCGTCCGGTGTCGGGGCTGTCGCTTCCGCTGCTGCGGGACTGACGGGCGCTGGCCCCTGCCCCGCGGCCCAGCGGGCGCGGATCTGGTGCGAGGTTTCCCGCGAGCCGTCCGGGCTCCAGCCCGGGGGCCCGAACACATAGAGCGCCGCCTCGCGCAGGGAGCCGGCGCGCAGCAGGTCCCGTCCGATGGCCGCCCATTCGTGGAAGGCGACGCGGATGGGATTGAAGGTCGCCAGGTTTTTCACCACCCCATAGCGACAGGGCTCGTCCTCCAGCTCACTCTGGAAGGTGCCGAACATGCGGTCCCAGATGATCAGGATCCCCGCATAGTTGCGGTCCAGATAGCGGGGGTTGCGCGCGTGATGCACGCGGTGATGGGACGGGGTGTTGAACACCGCCTCGAACCATCGCGGCATCCGCCCGATGGCCTCGGTGTGGATCCAGAACTGGTAGACTAGGCTGATCCCCTTCTGGATCGCCACCATGGTCGGCGGGAAGCCGATCAGGGACAGGGGCAGCCACAGCAACCAGGTGCCCGCGACGCCGCCGGTCCAGGTCTGCCGCAGGGCGGTGGAGAGGTTGTAGTGCTGGGAGGTGTGGTGATTGACGTGGCTGGCCCACCAGAACCGTCGCTCGTGCGACAGGCGGTGGAACCAGTAGTAGGTCTTGTCCTCCAGCAGGAAGATCAGCACCCAGGCCCAGACTGCGGTCATGGGGATGTCGAACAGCCGGTGCTGATAGACCCACAGGCTGGCGGCGAGGATGGCCCCGGCCGTGGCCAGTCCGGCCACCGAACTGCCCAGACCCATGGCCAGCGAGGTGAAGGTGTCCTTGGGCTCATAGCGGGCCCGGGCCCAGCCCAGGCGGCCCAGCAGCAGCTCCAGGACGATGGCCAGGATGAAGAAGGGGACGGCCAGGCCGACGGGATCGATGTCGTCCATCAGGCGGCCAGGTCCTTGGGCGGCCAGTTGTCGAAGGCCAGCACTGCTCGTGGCGCGGCCACCTCGCCCAGCCGGATATCGAGCTGTCCGTTGCGGAACATCGCCGAAGACGCCTGGCACCAGGACAGCCGACGGGCGGCATAGCCGTCACCCACCTGGATCAACACCAGGGCGCAGGCGCCTGAGCGGGCCAGGGCGCCGCGACCTTCACGGGCGATCCAGAGCTGGTCTATCTGACGGTCAGGGAAATCCTCGGCCAGCAGGTCACGGGCGCGCGCCTCGTCGAGTCCCGGCGAGGGGCGCCCGATCCGCGCCCAGGCCGCCAGCCCCACGAGCACGGCGACGGCGGCCATCGAGCCGGTGAATTGTATCAGGAACGCCTTGTCCACAGCGCTTTCCTCCCCTTGGGGTCACGGTCCCCCGGGGTGAGGGCGCGGTCAAGCAAAACGGCGCGCCCTTCGCAGGACGCGCCGTCGCACCAGACCGATCAGATGGATCGATCAGGCTTAGAACTTCCGGACGTAACCCACGGCCCAGACGTCGGCCGAGCCGCCGTCGTCCTGGAATTCCTGGCGGGTGTAGTCGGCGCGGAAGCCGTTGTTGGCGTCGAGGAAGTAGCGACCGCCGACACCGTAGTTCCAGCTTTCGCCATCGGCCTTGCTGCTGATGCCCGCGGCGGAAGCTTCGATCTCAGTCGTGCCGTAGCCCACCCGCGCAAAGAGGTCGGCGTTGGGGTTGATGGGCAGGAAGCCGACGCCATAGATGGCCGCGCTATGGTTCAGTTCCACATCGATCGGCGAGGCCCCGATGCTGACCGGCGGACGATAGGTGTCGTCCTTCACGCCCAGGGCCAGTTCGCCTTCAACGCCGAAATAGGGGGTGAGCTTGGCGCCCAGGCGGCCCTGGATGGCGCCCAGGTCAAAATCGCCGGCGTCGGCGTGGGCGTAGCCCACCGAGCCATAGATTTCCGGGGCCGACATGGACTGGGCCTGCACGGCGGCGGGGACGGCGGCCAGCACGGCGACGGCGGCGGCAGCGGTGATGAGAGACTTCATAATGGGTACTCCGACTTGAGGATCTGTGTCCTCGAACCGGGCCTCAATCGCCGCCAATCAGGGCGTATTCTTGTCCGCGCGCTGACGATTGCAGGGCGGCCACAGAGTGTGACAATTCCGCCACGTCGCCCTGCCCCTGCAATTTTCCGACGCTGTGCTATCTAAAGGCCGCAAGCCCGGAAGAGGCTGCCATCGGAGAAGAGAACTTGCGTCACGCCGTCATCGCCGCCACAGGCCTCTACACCCCGCCCCATACGCTGACCAATGCGGAGCTGGTGGCCACCTTCAACGCCTATGTGGAGCGCTTCAACGCCCGCAACGCCGAGGCCATCGCCGCCGGCGAGATCGAGGCCCTGCCCCCCTCCTCCGAGCCGTTCATCGAGAAGGCCTCGGGCATCAAGTCCCGCTACGTGATCGACAAGTCCGGCCTGATCGATCCCGACGTGATGCGCCCGGTGATCCCCGAGCGCTCCAATGAGGAGATCTCGGTCCTGGCCGAGATCGCCGTGGCCGCCGCCCGCCAGGCCATCGAGGCCTGGGGCAAGCCGGTGAGCGAGATCGGCGCAGTGATCTGCGCGGCTTCCAACATGCAGCGCGCCTATCCGGCCATGGCCATCGAGGTCCAGCAGGCGCTCGGCATCGACGGCTTCGCCTTCGACATGAATGTCGCCTGCTCCTCGGCCACCTTCGGCATCAAGACGGCCGCCGATTACATCGCCACCGGCTCGGCGAAGGCGGTGCTGATGGTCAATCCCGAGATCACCTCGGGCCACCTGAACTTCTGCGACCGCGACAGCCACTTCATCTTCGGCGACGTGGCCACCGCCGTGATCGTCGAGGCCGAGGAGGACGCGACGCCGGGTCAGGGCTGGGACATCATCGGCACGCGCCTGAAGACGGTCTTCTCCAACAATATCCGCAACAATTTCGGCTTCCTGAACCGGGCCGCCCCCGAAGGGGCCAGCGCGAAGGACAAGCTGTTCGTGCAGGAGGGCCGCAAAGTCTTCCGCGAGGTGGTCCCGATGGTCTCAGAAATGATCGTCGATCACGCCAGCGACCTGGGGCTCGATCCCACCGCGCTGAAGCGCATGTGGCTGCATCAGGCCAATATCAACATGAACGACATGATCGGCCGCAAGGTGCTGGGCCGCGATCCCTCTCCGGAGGAGAACGTGATCATCCTGGACGAATACGCCAACACCTCCTCGGCCGGGTCGATCATCGCCTTCCACAAGGCCAATGACGGGTTCGCCGCGGGCGAGATGGGGCTGATCTGTTCGTTCGGCGCCGGCTATTCGGCAGGCACGGTCTTCGTCCGCAAGCGCTGAGCCAAATCATCAGCCCTGAGAGAAAAAGCCCCGCCGGCTGATCCGGCGGGGCTTTTGTTGTTCTAGCGGTCCTTCTCGCGTTCGCCGATGGCCGACTGCGCCGCCGCCAGCCGGGCGATAGGCACCCGGTAGGGCGAGCAGCTCACATAGTCGAGGCCGACCCGCTCGCAGAAGTCGATGGAGGCCGGGTCGCCGCCATGCTCGCCGCAGATGCCGAGCTTGATCTCCGGCCGCTGGGCGCGGCCCCGCTCGGCGGCGATGCGGATCAGGTCGCCGACGCCTTCCTGGTCGAGGCTGACGAAGGGGTCCTTTTCGAAGATGCCCTTGTCCATATAGGCGGCCAGGAAGCGGCCGGAATCGTCGCGGCTGATGCCGAAGGTGGTCTGGGTCAGGTCGTTGGTGCCGAAGGAGAAGAACTCGGCGTTCTCCGCCAGATCGGCGGCCCGGATCGCCGCCCGCGGCAGCTCGACCATGGTGCCGACCAGATAGGGGAAGTCGAGCTTGCGCTCAGCCAGCACCTGCTTGGCCACCCGGTCGGTCAGCTGGCGCAGGAACTTCATCTCCTCGCCCTTGGCCACCAGCGGATGCATGATCTCCGGGCACGGCGGGGTCTTGCCGCTCTCGGCGATCTCACAGGCGGCCTCGAAGATCGCCCGAACCTGCATCTCATAGATTTCAGGATAGGAGACGCCGAGACGGCAGCCGCGATGGCCGAGCATCGGGTTGGTCTCGTGCAGCTCCTTCACCCGCCGCTCCAGCACCGCCAGCTCGAGGCCGGCCGATTGGGCGAGCGCCTTCAGGTCTTCCTCGGTGTGGGGCAGGAACTCGTGCAGGGGCGGGTCCAGCAGGCGGATGGTGACCGGCAGGCCCTCCATGATGGTGAACAGCTCGACGAAGTCGGCCCGCTGCATGGGCAGGATCTTGGCCAGCGCCGTGCGGCGGCCCTTCTCGTCCGAGGCCAGGATCATCTCGCGCACGGCGGAGATGCGGTCTTCCTCGAAGAACATGTGCTCGGTGCGGCACAGGCCGATGCCCTCGGCCCCGAACTGGCGGGCGGTGCGCGCATCCAGCGGGGTTTCGGCGTTGGCGCGCACCTTCAGGCGGCGCAGGGCGTCGGCCCAGACCATCAGGGTGGCGAAGTCGCCGGTGAGTTCGGGCTCGATCATCTTCACGGCCCCGGCCAGCACCTCGCCGGTGGAGCCGTCGACGGTGATGATCTCGCCGGCCTTGAAGGTTCGGCCGCGGACGCGGAACTCGCCAGCCTTGGCGTGAATCTGAACCTCGCCGGCGCCAGAGACGCAGGGGCGGCCCATGCCGCGGGCGACCACGGCGGCGTGGCTGGTCATGCCGCCGCGGGCGGTCAGGATCGCCTTGGCCGCATGCATGCCGTGGATGTCTTCGGGGCTGGTCTCGTCGCGGACCAGGATCACAGACTCATGGATGGCGGCCAGGCGCTCCGCCTCATCGGCGTCGAAGACGATCTTGCCGGTGGCCGCGCCGGGCGAGGCCGGCAGGCCCTGGGCGATCACGTCCCGCTCGCTGGCAGGGTCGATGGTCGGATGCAGAAGCTGGTCCAGGGAGGCCGGCTCCACCCGCATGATCGCCTCTTCCTGGGTGATCACGCCCTGGGCGGCCAGATCGACGGCGATCTTCAGGGCGGCCTTGGCGGTGCGCTTCCCGTTGCGCGTCTGCAGCATATAGAGTCGGCCTTGTTCGACCGTGAACTCGATATCCTGCATGTCGCGATAGTGGCTCTCGAGCCGATCGACGGCGGCCTTGAACTGCTCGAACACTTCCGGGAGGGCTTCCTCCATGGAGGGCTGCTTGTCCCCCATCTCCTCGCGGGCGATCCTCGTCAGGGCCTGGGGCGTACGGATGCCGGCCACCACGTCCTCGCCCTGGGCGTTGATCAGGAACTCCCCATAGAGGCGCGCCTCGCCGGTGGACGGGTTGCGGGTGAAGGCGACGCCGGTGGCCGAGGTCTCGCCCATATTGCCGAAGACCATCGACTGGATGTTCACCGCCGTGCCCCAGCTCTCCGGGATGTCGTGCATGCGGCGATAGAACTTGGCCCGGTCGTTCATCCAGCTGGCGAACACCGCGCCCACCGCGCCCCAGAGCTGGGCCTGCGGGTCCTGCGGGAAGTCCGAACCCAGCTCGGCGGCGACCGCCTTCTTGTAGTCGGCGACGACCTTTTCCCAGTCCTCGGCGGTCAGGGCGGTGTCGACGGTGACGTCGAGGCGCTCCTTATGCTCGTCGAGGATCTCCTCAAACATGTGGTGATCCAGGTCGAGGACCACGTTGGAGTACATCTGGATGAAACGGCGATAGGAATCGAAGGCGAACCGGCGGTCTCCCGACAGCTTGGCCAGGCCCTCCACCGTCTGGTCGTTGAGGCCGAGGTTCAGGACCGTGTCCATCATGCCGGGCATAGAAGCCCGCGCGCCCGAGCGCACCGAGACGAGCAGCGGGTTTACCGCGTCGCCGAAGCGCTTGCCGGTCAGTTCCTCGACCCGGGCCAGCCCCTGCTCCACCTGGGCCTTCATGTCATCGGGATAGCGCTGCTCGTTGGCGTAGTAGTGGGTGCAGCACTCGGTGGTGATGGTGAAGCCCGGGGGCACCGGCAGACCCAGGGACGACATCTCGGCCAGATTGGCGCCCTTGCCCCCCAGCAGGTTCTTCATCGAGGCGTCGCCATCGGCGGCCCCGCCGCCAAAGGCGTAGACCCAGCGCGTCTTGGTCAGGCTCGTCATCGTCCCACTCATCCCGTCACTTGGCTGAAATCCGCCACGCGCCCCATAGCGTCGCGAACCTGGCTCAGAAGCCGCAGGCGGTTGTCCCGTTCCGCGGGGTCTTCAGCATTCACCAGCACTTGCTCGAAAAAGGCGTCCACAGGACCGCGCAGGCCGGCCAGCGCCTGCATGGCGGCCACGAAGTCTTCGGCGGCCAGAGCCTGGGCCACGGCCGGCTCGACGCCAGCCAGGGCCTGCACCAGGGCGAGTTCGGCCGCCGGCGCGCCATCCATGGCGATCGCCGGGCCCGTGGGCATGGCGCCCTTCTTTTCCTCGGCCTTGAGGATGTTGGTCGCCCGCTTGTAGCCGGCCAGCAGATTGGCCCCGTCCTCGGTGGTCAGGAATCCGTCCAGGGCCTCCACCCGGGCGACGATCCGCACGAGATCATCGTCGCCCAGGGCGAAGACCGCATCCACCAGATCATGCCGCCTGCCCTGATCGCGCAGCAGGACCTTCAGGCGGTCGGCGAAGAAGGCCACCAGGTCATCCCCCGCCAGGTCGCGCAGGGGCAGTCGGATTCCCCGCTCCAGAACAATGCGGATCACGCCCAGGGCCGAGCGGCGCAAGGCATAGGGGTCGCGCGACCCCGTGGGCTTCTCGTCGATGCCGAAGAAGCCGGTCAGGCTGTCGAGTTTGTCGGCCAGGGCGAGGGCTGCGCCGACAGGGCCCTCCGGCAGAGCGTCACCCGGCCCCTGGGGCTTGTAATGATCGCGGATGGCGGCGGCCACATCGGCCGACAGCCCTTCGGCCTGGGCGTAGTAGCCGCCCATCAGGCCCTGCAGCTCCGGAAACTCTCCGACCATGCCGGTGACCAGGTCGGCCTTGGCCAGGCGGGCGGCCTGGGCCGCGGCGTCCGGGTCCGCGCCGACCCGGGGGGCCAGGCTGCGGGCGAGGTCGGTGATGCGCGCCACCCGGTCGGACATGGCGCCCAGCTTGGCGTGGAAGGTGACGCCCTTCAGCTTCTCCAGCCGGTCTTCCAGCCGCAGCTTGCGGTCCTCGTCCCAGAAGAACCGGGCGTCCGACAGGCGGGCCGACAGCACCTTGGCGTTGCCCGCGGCGATGGCCGCGCCGCCGTCGGCGGCCTGGATGTTGGCCACGGTGATGAAGTGGGGCGCCAGCCCCCCGGTGGCCGGGTCGCGCACGGCGAAATACTTCTGGTGCGTGCGCATGGAGGTGCGGATCACCTCGGGCGGCAGGTCGAGGAAGTCCGGGTCCATGTCGCCGAGCACAGGCGTCGGCCATTCGGCCAGGCCCGCGACCTCGTTCAGCAGGCCCTCGTCCTCCACCAGCTCCAGATTGCGGGCGAAGCAGAGGGTGCGGGCGGCGTCGAGGATGCGCGCCTTGCGCTCTTCCACGTCCAGCACGACGAAGTGCGCCGCCAGGCCGTCGCGATAGGTGTCGAAGTCCTTCACGCGGAAGGGCTCGGCCTTGCCCATGAAGCGATGGCCTTCGGTGACGTCGCCGCTCTCGATCCCGTCGATGGAGACCGGCACGACCGCCCCGTCGAACAGGCAGACGATCCGCTTTAGCGGCCGGACCCAGCGCAGGGTCCCCCGTCCCCAGGTCATGGACTTGGGCCAGGGGAAGTTCCGCACGATGGCCTCGACCATCTCGGCGACGATCTCCGGCGTCGGCCGGCCCTTGCGTTCGATCTTGGCGAACCACACCCCGTCCTGATCGACCAGCTGGTCCATCGTCAAGCCGGTAGAGCGCAGGAAGCCCTCCATGGCCTTGTCCGGCGAGCCGACCCGGGGGCCTTTGCGCTCTTCGGTGCGATCGGCCTGGGCCTCGGGCAGGCCCTCGATCACCAGGGTCAGGCGGCGGGAGCCGGCAAACGCGGTCATGGCCTCGGGCAGGAACCCCTGCTCAGCCAGACGCTCGCGGGCCATGCGCTCCAGGTCGCGGGCGGCCTGGACCTGCATGCGCGCAGGGATCTCTTCGGAAAAGAGCTCGAGAAGGAGTTGGGGCATGACTTAGGCGTTGCCCCCTTCATTGGCCACCCAGGCCTCGGCGCACATCTTGGTCAGGTCGCGGATGCGGCCGATATAGCTCTGGCGCTCGGCCACAGCGATGGCGCCACGGGCGTCCATCAGGTTGAACAGGTGGCTGGCCTTGAGCACGTGGTCATAGGCCGGCAGGACGATGGCCTGACCCTGGGGGCCCTTCATCGCCAGAAGCCGCGGGACCTGGATCTCCATGTCCTCGAACTGGCGCTTCAGGGTGGCCACGTCATAGCCGTCGAAATTGGCCGTCGACTGCTGGCGCTCGTTCTCCAGGAACACCTCGCCATAGGTCATGGGCGCAGGCCCGTCCGGATCGTTGAAGGCCAGGTCGGTGAAATGGTCGACGCCCTGCAGATACATGGCCAGCCGCTCCAGCCCGTAGGTGAGTTCGCCGGCCACCGGCCAGACGTCCACGCCGCCCACCTGCTGGAAGTAGGTGTACTGGGTGACCTCCATACCATCGCACCAGACCTCCCAGCCCAGGCCCCAGGCGCCCACGGTGGGGTTCTCCCAGTCGTCCTCGACGAAACGGATGTCGTGCAGGCGGGTGTCGAGGCCGATAGCCTCCAGGCTGCCCAGATAGAGATCCTGCAGGTCGTCAGGGTTCGGCTTCAGGATCACCTGGTACTGGTAATAGTGCTGCAGCCGGTTGGGGTTCTCCCCATAGCGGCCGTCGGCCGGGCGGCGGGACGGCTGCACATAGGCCGCCCGCCACGGTTTGGGTCCGAGCGCGCGCAGCACCGTGGCCGGGTGAAGCGTGCCCGCCCCCACCTCCACGTCATGCGGCTGCAGGATTACGCAACCCTGGCGGCTCCAATAGTCATGGAGTTTCAGGATCAGGCCCTGAAACGAGAGCGGTTTTTCTGAGGACATCTGGGCTGATTTGCAGGCGCAAAAAAAGTCGGCGGACCATAGGGCCCGCCGACCTGTGCATCAAGCGCGCGGCGAAGATCAGTTGCCGTTGGGATCGGTCATCTTGCCGGCCCGAGATTGCGGACCGCCATATCGCGCGCGGTTTTCCTCGGTGTCCGGGATCGGACCATTGCTCGTCACCCGAGCGCCGGTGGTGCTCGAGGCCATGGACCCCATGGCGCCGGCCGACTGCGCCTGGGTGTTCATACGGCCATCCTGCATGCCGGTCATGCCGGTCTGGGCGGACATGCCGGTCTGAGTCGACATACCGTCACGATCCATGGTGGCGCTGGTCTGGGCCGAGCCACGCATGGTCCCAGACATGGCCTCGCGGGAGTTCACCGGCTCGCCTTCCACGGCGGTGGAGCCGGTGATCTTGCCGCCGGGCATCATCGTATAGCCCGCGTCCGCCCCGGTCGGCCGGGATGAGTCCACCGAAGGCAGACCGGTGCTGGAACGGGTGGGGTCGGCAGGACTGCTGAGCATGGCCTCAGCATTCGCATCCCCCGAGAGGGTTTGAGCATGGGCGGCGGACGCGGCGATCAGGGCGGCGGCCGAGGTCGATAGGATAAGCTTGAGGTTCATAGCTGGTTTCCTTGGGTTGAAGGTCATACCGCAGGTCCCCCCAGCGTCCTGCCGTCAGGCTCCCTAGTTGCCGGCCGCGTTGGTGCGCTTACCGGCGTTCGAAAGCGGTGCGCCGTAGGCGGCGCGGTTTTCCGGGGTGTCCGGAATGGGCTGCATGGTCGCAACAGACGCCTCGGTAGGGTCTGCGACCGTGGTCGCGGTGTCGGCCTCGGCGCCGGTGGGAGCGATCTCCTGACCGGTGACCTCGGGCGTCTTCATCGAGTCGGCGGCCCGCGGCGGTTCGACCTGGGCTGCGGCGTCTGATCCGGCCGCGGCGGACGGCGGGACGGCGGCGGCCGGCATGTCGCTGGTCATGAGCACCTTGTCGACCACGTGGATGATCCCGTTGTCAGCGTTGATGTCGGCCTGCGTGATCCGGGCGCGACCGATCATCCAGGTCTCGTCCACCCCATCTACCTGGACCGTTTCACCCGCGACGGTGGGGACGGGTCCACGCGAATTGTCGATCTTGGCGCCATCGAGGCGCGCATTGACCACATGGTAGGTCAGCAGCTTCTGCAGTTCGGCGCGGTTTTCCTCGGCCATCAGCCGGTCCAACTGGCCGGCCGGAAGCGCCGCGAAGGCGGCGTCAGTCGGGGCGAATATGGTGAGGTTCGGCGTGGTCTTCAGGAGTTGGACCAGGTTGGTCGCCTCCAGAGCCTTCACCAGGGTGGTGAACTGGCCAGACGCCTTGACCGTCTCAACAATGTCGCCAGCCGGCATGACCTCGCCGCCGACGCGCGCCTCTGCGCCGGCCTGGGCGGACGGAAGGCCCGCGGACGGGGTGGACGGAGTCGGCTCGACGGTTTGGGCGTGAGCAGCGCCAGCAACCAGGGCGGCGATGGCGGTAGCGGACATAAGGCGGGTCAGACGCATGTTCTTCCTCTCGACTGTGGGTCGCGGCGCGGAACACCGGGTCGCGGTCGGGAGAACTACGCGGGGCGACAGCATCGGTTGCTGACGATCACGGGTTCGTGATCTCCGACCCAGCCCCATAGAACCGCGAGGGAGTTCCCAGCCCCGGCCCGGCGAATATGCGCGCAATTTGCGCGAACCCGCGCCGTCGGCGCCCATATTTTGGGCACTCGTAGGCTTTCCTTAACTGGGCGAGGCCGCAGCCGCCCCCGCTCCCCTCCCCGCCGATAGCGTCACAGTCGCCGTCGACCGACACCGTCGGAATGGGGCCATGGGGCTTGGTGACGGCTCGAACCATAAAGGGGACGCGCGGCGTAAAGCCCGTGCGGTAGCGAGCGGATGAAACTGATCATTGCGATCGTCAAACCCTTCAAGCTGGACGACGTGCGCGAAGCGCTCGTCTCGGCCGGCGTTGAAGGCCTGACGGTTTCCGAAGTCAAAGGCTACGGCCGACAAAAGGGACAGACCGAAATCTACCGGGGGGCGGAGTACCAGGTGAACTTCGTGCCCAAGGTCAAGCTGGAGGCCGTCGTCGACGACGCGGCCGCCGCCAAGGCCGTGGAGGCCATCAAGGCCGCAGCGGCCACCGGCAAGATCGGCGACGGGAAGATCTTCGTCGTCAACGTCGAGGACGCGGTGCGGATTCGCACCGGTGAGACCGGGGCCGCCGCCCTTTAAGGGCGCAACTGAACGGGACAAGGGGATAGCCACAATGATGTCGTTGAAATTCAAGGGGCTGGCGGGCCTGATGCTCGCCGCCGCAATTGTCGGGGCGCCGGTCGCCTCGGCCTGGGCGCAAGAGGCGCCGCCGCCGGCTGAGGCCGCCATGGAGGCGCCAGCCGAAGAGGCCGCGCCCGCCGTCGAAACCGCCTCGGCCGAAGAGGCCCCGGTGGAAGAGGCTGCGGCTGAAGAGGCCGCGCCGAGCACCCTGTTCGCTCACCAGGTGCCGCTGGAGCTCAACGAGGCCTCCACCGGCTGGATTCTGGTCTCGACCTGCCTGGTTCTGCTCATGACCATTCCGGGCCTCGCGCTCTTCTATGGCGGCATGGTGCGCCATAAGAACGTGATCAACACCGTGGCGACCAGCTTCGCCATCACCGCCCTGGTGACGGTGCTCTGGATGGCGGTCGGCTACAGCATCGCCTTCGGCACCAACGCCAACGAGGGCCTGAACGCCTATATGGGCAGCTTCGACGCCCTGTTCCTCGGCGGCGTGACGGTGGAGACGGCGCACGCCCTGACCTCGGGCCTGCCTGAGTTCCTCTGGATCATGTTCCAGCTGACCTTCGCCATCATCACCCCGGCCCTGATCGCCGGCGCCTTCGCCGAGCGGATGAAGTTCTCGGCCATGCTGCTGTTCATGGGTCTGTGGTCGATCTTCGTCTACGCCCCGGTCTGCCATTGGGTCTGGGGCGGCGGCTTCCTGGGCGGCGCGGGCGTGCTCGACTTCGCCGGCGGCACCGTGGTGCACATCAACGCCGGCGTCGCCGGTCTGGTCTGCGCCATCGTCCTCGGCAAGCGTAAGGGCTACGGCGTCGACAACATGGCCCCGAACAACCTCGTCTACACCATGATCGGCGCGAGCCTGCTGTGGGTGGGCTGGTTCGGCTTCAACGCCGGCTCGGAATGGGCTGCTGACGGCCTCGCCGCCGCGGCCATGATGAACACCCAGGTCGCCGCCGCGGGCGCGGCCCTGACCTGGATGATCATCGAGTGGGTCGAGCGCAAGAAGCCCGGCATGCTGGGTCTGGCCTCGGGCGCCATCGCTGGCCTCGTGGCGGTCACGCCGGCCGCTGGCTTCGTCAACCCGCAGGGCGCGCTGATCATCGGCATCGTCGGCGGCGCGGCGGCCTATGTGGGCGCTGTGTGGCTCAAGAAGCTGCTCAAGTATGACGACAGTCTCGACGCCTTCGGCGTGCACGGGATCGCGGGCATCGCCGGCGCCCTGCTCACCGGCGCCCTGGCCGATCCGGCCATCAACGGCGCGGGCGAAGGCGCCAGCGTGATCACCCAGGGTTACGGCATTATCGCCACCATCGCCTGGTCTGCCGTCGTCACCTTCATCATCCTTATGATCTGCAAGTTCACCGTCGGACTGCGGGCGTCGGAGGAAGAGGAAGTCGAAGGTCTGGACCTTTCCCAGCACGGGGAAGCCATCCACAGCTGATAAGGCGATCTCGCCTGATCACGGAACGGGGGTCCTTCGGGGCCCCCGTTTTCGTTTGGGCTGGAAAGCAAGGCGCCGCGCCCGGCGCGCCGCCCAGAGGTTCGAGCGCCTGGCGAGCGTTCAGGCCGGATCAGGCCAGGGGCCGCCCAGGCGGCAGCGACGCACCCACCAATCGGGGCGCAGGCGCTCCAGATTTTCGGCCAGTTGCTCGGCCTCGATGTCGCTGGCGCAGAGCCCAAAGCAGGTGGCGCCGGAGCCCGACATCTGGGCGGCCAGGGTCTCCGGTTCGCCCCGCAGGGCGCTCAGCACGTCGCCGATGGCGGGCGCGACATCGATGGCGGCGGCTTCCAGATCGTTCCGGAGGAAGCTCAGCCAGCCTGCGACCTCCTCCACCGTCTCGAAGGCCACTGGCAGGGGCGGCGGCGTGACGTCGCCGAAGGCGCCCAGGGCGTCAAACCGGCTGTAGACCGCACCCGTGGGCGCAGAGACGCGAGGATTGACCAGCACAGCCGGCATCACCGGCAGGGCCGGCCCCGGGCTCAGGCGCTCTCCTCGACCCTCGGCCAGGACAGGCGCCCCCCAAAGGCAGGCCGCGCCGTCGGCGCCGAGCGCAGCGGCCAGACCCTGCAGACTGTCATCGGACATTTCCGGAGCCCAGGCCGCCCGCAGGAGCCGCAGAGCGGCGCCCGCGTCGCTGGAGCCGCCGCCGAGGCCCGCGGCCACCGGCAGCTGCTTGTCCAGGGCCAGCATCACCGGCGCCCGGGGCCCGCGCACCGCCTGCAGCAGGGCCAGCGCCGCCCTCTGCACGAGGTTGTCGCCGGCGCCCGCAAGGTCGTGGGCGAAGGGGCCGGTCAGGGCGAAGTCGAGGGCCTCAGCGGGCGCGATGGAGACCTGGTCGCCCAGGTCAGCGAAGACCATCAGCGAACACAGGGGATGATAGCCGTCGTCCCCCGGCGCCCCGACGTGCAGGAAGAGGTTCACCTTGGCGGGGGCGAAGGCCTGAGCGAGCATTGTGACCGCCTAGCGGACGAGCGGCGGCGACTCAACCGCGACGCGGGTCGGCGCAGCCAACACGCCGGGCCCCACGCCCGAGGCGAGCTTGGCCTCGGCGTCGGCTCGAATGCGCCTGTCAGGCTCCAGCGTCAGCACCCGGCGCCACTGGAAGACAGCCTCATCCCGCCGGCCGACCTGCCAGTAGGCGTCGCCCAGGTGGTTGTTGATCTCGGGATCGCCGGCCTCCAGGCCGACCGCCTCCTCGAGGGTCTCGACGGCCTTGTCGTACTGGCCCAGGCGGTAATAGCCCCAGCCAAGGCTGTCGATCATGGCGCCTGACCGGGGGTTGGCGTCCACCGCGGCCTGCACCATGGCCAGGGCCTCCTCCAGCCGCTCGCCGCGGTCGATCCAGCCATAGGCGAGATAGTTCAGAATGTCGGGCTCGTCGGGGTTGAGGGCCAGGGCGGCGGTCAGATCCGCCTCAGCCCGCGGCCAATCGCCCATCCGCTCATAGGCCGCCCCGCGGGCGAACAGCAGCCGCCAGTCGGGCGAAGGACTCGCCTCGACCAGCTGGTTCAGGGGGCCGATGGCGGCCTCATACTGTTCGTTAGTGCGCAGCAGGTCGGCCAGGGTCAGCAAGGCCGTGGGATCGCCATCTTCAGCGGCCTTGCGGGCTGTCTCCAGGGCCGCCTCCGTCTCGCCGGCGCCCTGCAGGCTCCAGGCCAGCTTGCTCTGCGCCGCGGCGTAGTCGGGATGGCCAGACGGCACGCGCTCATAGGCCGCTCGCGCGGCCTCCACATCGCCGGCGGCGCCCATCAGGTCGCCGACCATCATCCAGGCGTCCATACGTTCCGGATCGAGCCGCAGGGCCAAGCGGACATAGGCCAGGGCGAACTGGCTCTGCCGGGCCGCAAGCATCGCCGCCGCAGGAGTCAGTATGGCCTGGGCCGCCCCCTGTCGCACCGTCGGCGGCGACGGGGCAGACCGGCGGGCCAGGGCGCGGTCCCGGGCCAGCGACAGAGAGGCGTCGCGCCGATAGGTCGCAAGCGCCCGGTCATAGAGCGCCACGGCGTCGGCGCGACGGCCGCGACGCTCCAGGAACTCCCCATAGGCCACAACCAGCATGGGCGGGGCGTCGGTCCCCTCGGTCAGGGCCTTGAAGTCGGTCTCGGCCTCGTCATAGCGGCGCAGTCGCTCGTACTGATGCGCCTGACCCAACATGCCGAAATACTCCACCAGCTTGTCGCCGGGCACATCGGGACGCCGGGTGGCGAGATCCATCTGGCCGGCCTGGGCTGCGGCCCAGGGGGTCAGGAGCGCCGCGGCCGTGCGGTGAGGAAAGCCGATTTCGTCTTCGGTGAGGCGCGCATAGGCCACGGCGCCCTGGCCGCTCGCCAAGGCCTCGACCGCGACCACCAGACGGCCCAGTCGCTTGACGCCTTCAGAGGCGTCCTCACCCACCGGGGCCATGGCCGCGGCCTTTTCGATGTCGCCGCTCAGCACCGCGGCGGTGAACGCCCGCTCCGAGATGAGGTTGGGCGTCTCGTCGCTCTGGCTGGCGCGCTCGAAATAGGCCGCCGCGCGCCGGCTCTCGCCGTCATTGAGCGCCGCCTGCCCCGCCAGGAACAGGCCATAGGTGGAGCGGGCCTCCAGCCCCCCGGTCGGAGCCGAGGGACTGGCGCAGGCCGCCAGAAGCAGAACAGGGACCGTCACGGTCAGAGAACGAAGGCGCATCCCCGCAGGGTTTCCTTTTCCGGCCCCCGCCGCAAGCGCGACGACGGCTCACATATTGGGATAGTTCGGCCCGTCCCCGCCCTGAGGCGTCGTCCAGACGATGTTCTGCGACGGATCCTTGATGTCGCAGGTCTTGCAGTGGACGCAGTTCTGGAAGTTGATCTGGAACTTCGGGTTCTGGCCGGCCTCGTCGTAGAGAACCTCGTACACGCCCGCCGGGCAGTAGAGCCTGGCCGGCTCACCGAACCGGGGCAGGTTGACCGAGATCGGGATCGAAGGGTCCTTCAGCCGCAGGTGAGCGGGCTGGTTCTCATCGTGATTGGTGGCCGACAGGAAGACCGAGGACAGCTTATCGAAGCTGATCTCATTGTCGGGCTTCGGATAGACGATGGGCTTGTAGTCCTTGGCCAGGCCCGTGGACTCAGCATCGGTCTTGCCATGCTTCATGGTGCCGAACACCGAGAAGCCGCCGGTCAGGTTGCTGATCGTCATGTCCATGCCGCTGAGCAGGGTGCCAAGCGCGGTGCCGTACTTGGAGATGATCGGCTTGGCGTTGCGGACGATCTTGAGTTCCTTGTGGACCCAGGACGCCTTGTAGGCGGCTTCGTACTCGGCCAGTTCGTCGCCCTGACGGCCGTTCTGGATCGCGGCGAAGGCGGCTTCGGCGGCCATCATGCCGGTCTTCATGGCGTTGTGGCTGCCCTTGATCCGGGGCACGTTCACGAAGCCCGCCGAACAACCGACCAGGACGCCGCCCGGGAAGAACAGCTTGGGCACCGACTGAAGCCCGCCCTCGGTGATGGCCCGCGCGCCATAGGCGATGCGCTTGCCGCCCTCCAGGTGCGGACGGACCGCCGGATGCTGCTTGAAGCGCTGGAACTCGTCGAAGGGCGACAGCCAGGGGTTCTTGTAGTTCAGGTGCACCACGAAGCCGATGGCCACGTAGTTGTCCCCGAAGTGGTACATGAAGCTGCCGCCGCCGGTCTTGTTGTCCAGCGGCCAGCCCAGGGTGTGCTGCACGAGGCCCGGCTGGAACTTGTCGTCGGGAACCTGCCACAACTCCTTAAGGCCGATGCCGAACTTCTGGGGCTCGCTGTTCTCGGCCAGGCCGAACTTGCCGATCAGCTGTTTGGCCAGCGACCCGCGCACGCCCTCGCCGATGAAGGTGTATTTGGCCAGGAGTTCGACGCCCGGCTGGTAGTCGGCGCCCTTGTTCCCGTCCTTGTCGATGCCGAACACGCCGGCCACCACGCCCTTGACCGCGCCGTTCTCGTCGAACAGCACTTCGGAGGCGGCCATGCCGGGATAGATTTCGACGCCCAGCGCTTCAGCCTGCTGGCCTAGCCAGCGGGCCACATTGGCCAGGGAAGCGATGTAGTTGCCGTGGTTCAGCATGAACTTCGGCATGGGCAGCCAGGTGATGTCCAGCTCGCCCTGGGGACCCAGATAGATGAACTTGTCCTTCTTGACCGGAGTCTCCAGGGGCGCGCCCTGGTCCTTCCAGTCGGGGATCAGCTCATTGAGCGCGATGGGATCGATGACCGCGCCGGACAGGATATGGGCCCCGACCTCGGAGCCTTTTTCCAGAACCGCGACGCTGATCTCGGTCCCGGCCTCGGCGGCCAGCTGCTTCAGACGGATGGCGGCCGACAGCCCCGCGGGACCGGCGCCCACGATGACGACGTCGTATTCCATGGCTTCACGTTCGACGTCTTCGCTCATGATCCCCTCTGAACTCCATTATCCGACGGTCAGGGCCCCTCACCCTCGCCGACAGCGTTGATCCTTGCGCCGTCTTATCGGAAGGTCGCCCCTACGCGGTCAAGGACAAACCCCGCGAATCTCAAGGATTTCGACCCACCAGTATGGACCAGTCCGTCCCGCCCGCCCCCGAAATCCTGGCCCATAGCCTGCTGGCCTTCTGGGCCGATGCGGGCGTGGACTGCCTCTATCAGGACGAGGCCGTCGACCGTATCGCTTTGGGGTTGAGCCCGCCGCCGCGGCGAGTGGAGCTCGCCCCCACGCCTCTGCGGACCTCCGGATCGCCAGCCGGACCGGCCGCCGACGCCGTCGCCCAGGCCCGCCATCTGGCGTCGCAGGCCCATGACCTCGCCGCCCTGGCCGAGGCGATCGCCAGTTTCGAGGGCTGTCCCCTGCGGTACGAGGGCGCGGCGACACGTTCAGTGTTCAGCCGCGGCCCGTCTGACGCTCCGGTGATGGTCATCGGCGAGGGCCCCGGCGGCGATGAAGACGCCCGCGGCGAGCCCTTCGTCGGCCGGGCCGGCCAGCTGCTCGACCGGATGCTGGCCGCCGCCGGCCTCACCGACCGGGTGTTCATGACCAACACCGTCTTCTGGCGCCCGCCGGGCAACCGCACGCCATCGGCCGCCGAACAGGCCGTCTGCGCCCCCTTTGTCGAGCGGGCGATCACCCTGGTTCGGCCGAAGATGCTGCTGCTGGTGGGGGGCGCTTCCGCCAAGACAATGCTGAAGCGCGACGAGGGCATTCTGGCCATGCGCGGCCGCTGGTTCGAATGGCGGGCCGAGGATGAGAGCCTCGAACTGCCTGCGATGCCGACGCTTCACCCGGCCTTTCTGCTGCGTCAGCCAGCAGCCAAGAAGAAAGCGTGGAGCGATCTCGTGTCTCTGGTGCAGAGGCTTGATCGCCCAGAGCGTCCCCACTAGACCGAAGGCTGAGCTTCGAGAAAAGGGCCACGGAACCGCTGCGGCATGTCGGCGGACGTGGAAGGTCGCATGACGACATCGACGCGAAGGCAGGTCTTCGGCCTGGGTCTGGGCGCTGTGAGCGCAGCCGTGACCGCTGGCGCGGCCACCCGCGCCTGGGCCGTGCCCCAGGTGCTGAACCCCTGGGATCTCGCCCGTTATCGCGCCGCCTTCGCCGCCGTCGACCGGGGCGATTTCATCGACGCCCAGATGCATCTGGTGGAGCTGAAGGACCGCAGCCTGGCCGGCCATATCGCCCTGCGACAGCTGATGCATCCTACCGCCCACACATCCTCCTATCAGGAACTCAGCGGCTGGCTGGCCGCCCATGCAGATCTGCCCGGCGCCGAGCGGGTCTACGCCCTGGCCCTCAAGCGCCGGCCGCAGGGCGCGCCGGCGCCGCGCGCGCCAGTTGTCACCGGGCTCGACTGGGGCCGGGTTGAGAGCGCCGCCCAGCGGGTCGGCGGTCGACTGAATTCGGACAAGGGCCGCGC
Source organism: Caulobacteraceae bacterium UBA3198 (assembly GCA_002363865.1). Taxonomy (GTDB): domain Bacteria; phylum Pseudomonadota; class Alphaproteobacteria; order Caulobacterales; family Caulobacteraceae; genus Phenylobacterium. The sequence goes on along the minus strand of DEWY01000011.1, from coordinate 123,559 downwards.
CGCCCGCCAGGCCTTCTATGGCGGTGACGTCACCCGGGCCTTCGACCTCGCCGGGGAGTCCGGGGAACGGTGGATCGCCGGCATGGCCGCCTATCGCATGGGCCGCTTCGAGGAGGCCGAAGGCTTTTTCAGCGCCGTGGCTCGGGACCCCGAAGAGGGCGAATGGCTGCAGGCGGGCGCCGGCTTCTGGGCCGCCCGCGCGGCGGGCCGGGACGAGGACGCCGATCGGGCCGCCGCCCACCTGCGGGTGGCCGCCCGCCATCCCCAGACCTTCTACGGCATGATCGCCGACCGACGTCTCGCCCTGGCCGGCGACGAGGCCGCCCCCATGCGCCTGTCGCGAGGCGCGCCCCGGGCGCAGCTGTTCCGCGCCAACGGACGTGGCGGCGACAGCGTCGACATGGTGCGGTTCGCCAAGACCGAGCCCCGCGCCCACCGCGCCGTGGCCCTGTCGCAACTGGGCCTGCCGCTCGAGGCGGGGCTGGAACTGCGCGCCGGACTGATGCTGGCCAAGAGCGAGGCCGAGCGCAGCCGCTGGACCACGCTGGCGCTGGCCCTCAATGCGCCCCTCACCTCTCAGGCCGACACCTCAGGCGGCCGGATGCGGGCGGCCTTCGCCTATCCCACCCCGGCGCTGGAGCCGAAGTGGGGCTTCACCATCGACCGGGCCCTGGTCTACGCCATCGTCCATCAGGAGAGCCGGTTCAATCCTGCGGCGGTGTCGCCCGCCGGCGCGGTGGGCCTGATGCAGCTCATGCCCGAAGCCGCCGCCCGTGCGGCCGGGGACGACAAGTTGCGGGACGACATGTCGCCCCTGTTCGATCCGGCCTTCAATCTGCGGGTCGGTCAGGACTATCTGACCTGGCTGATGGAGCGCGGGGTCGGCTACGACCTGCTGCAGGTGGTGGCGGCTTATAATGGCGGTCCAGGCACGCTTCAAAAGACCGTGGCCATGGTCGGCGAGCAGGCCGACAGCCTGCTGGTCATCGAATGCCTGCCCTCGGTCGAGACGCGCAACTATGTGGAAAAGGTCGTGGCCGCCTATTGGGCCTATCGCGACCACTTTGGCGAGACATCCAAGACCCTGGACGCCGCCGCCCGCGGCGCCCGGATCATTGACGCCCGGCTGGATTTCGACGGGGCCATGAAGTTCTAGGCCAGACGCACCGCCCCGCGGCCGAACTGACTGACCAGAAACTTCAGATCTCCCTGGGTCCCGCCGAAGTCGCGGGTGCGCACCAGCAGGCCCGCATTTCGGGTCTGACGCCGCCCGGCGAACCACCCCGTGGTCAGCGGCGGCAACAGCAGGGCCGGCCGGGTGGCCCGCGAACTGTGATCGGCGACAACCTCGATCCAGCGGCTGGGAAAGCGAATTTCCGGGGCGAGGATCAGCAGCCAGTTGCCCTTGGCCACCGCCGCCGCCGCCGCGATGGACCCGCGCAGGAGAATCGCCCCGGCGTCTTCGCACAGGGCGGCCGTGGCGGGGTCGGCGTCCCCGTCGGCGACGATCACTTCGCGCACCAGGCCTTCGACGGCGGCGGGCACCAGGGCGGCGAGCAGGCCCGCCAGGGGCTCGGCGGAATCATGGGCAGGCACGATGACAGTGATCATGGCGCCAAAGGGGCCGGTTCTGTCGCCGGGTCAAGACTGTTCTTGTTATGTTCCGCTGTGGCCTGTAGTCTGGACCCGTGGTCACCTTCACCCAGCAGATCCGCGGCCGTGGCGCGCGCACTAACACCAGCAGTCGGTTTGAAAGCCGCCAGCTGGAGGCGTTCGACGACGGCTGGACCCTGGACGATGAGGCGCCCGCCCCGCTGCGGACCCATCTCCTGCCGGACAAGGCCAGGACGATCATCGCGCGCAACACCAGCCCTGACGTCGGCTTCGACCGCTCGATCAATCCCTACCGCGGCTGCGAGCATGGCTGCATCTACTGCTACGCCCGCCCCGCCCACGCCTTCCTTGGCCTCTCGCCCGGCCTGGATTTCGAGACCCGGCTGTTCTTCAAGCCGGACGCCGCGGCCCTTCTGGAGAAGGAGCTGTCTGCGCCGCGGTATGTTCCTCGGGTCATCCACATCGGGGGCGACACCGACCCTTACCAGCCCATCGAGCGTCGGCTGCGCGTGACCCGCCAGGTGCTGGAGGTGCTGCAGCGATTCAACCACCCCTTCACCATCATCACCAAGTCGGCCTTGATCCTGCGGGACGCCGACATCCTCGGCGACATGGCCGCCAGGGGGCTGACCCGGGTCGCCATCTCGATCACCAGCCTGGACCGCAAGCTTGCCCGCAGCATGGAGCCTCGCGCGGCCACGCCGGAGCCACGGCTGTCGGCGGTCGAGGGTCTGGCCAGGGCCGGCGTCCCGGTGGTGGTCATGTTCGCCCCGGCCATTCCAGGCCTGAACGATCATGAGATGGAGGCGGTTCTGGAACGCAGCGCCGCGGCGGGCGCGGTGGGTTCGGGCTATGTGGCGCTGCGCCTGCCCCTGGAAATCAGCGAACTCTTCCAAGAGTGGCTGGCCACCGATCATCCCGACCGGGCCAGCCGCGTCATGTCCCTGGTCCGTCAGATGCGCGGGGGCAAGGACTATGACGCTGCGTTCGGCGCCAGGATGAAGGGCCAGGGCCCCGTGGCTCAGATGATGGGCCAGAGGTTCCGGGCCGCGCGGCGGCGCTACGGCCTCGACCGCCCCCTCCCCGATCTGGACCTGACGGCCTTCAAGGTTCCGCCGAAGGCCGGCGACCAGGTCGATCTGTTTGGCTAGCTAGCGGGAGAAGACGCCCACCAGCTCCACGTGCGGCGACCACAGGAACTGGTCGACGGGCAGGACGCGCTCCAGCCGGAAACCCGCATCGATCAGGGTCCGCGCGTCCCGGGCGAAGGTGGCCGGGGCGCAGGAGACGCCGATCACCCGACTGACCTTGGAACGGGCGATCTCGCCGGCCTGTTCGGCGGCGCCGGCCCGGGGCGGGTCGAACAGCACCAGATCGAGCTTCTTCATCTCCTGGGCCAGCAGGGGGCGACGAACCAGGTCACGGGCCTCGGCGGTGACGCCCTTCAGCCCCGGCGCGTTGGCGACGGCCGCGTTCAGGGCGGCGATGGCGGGAGCGGCTCCATCGGCGGCATAGACCGGCGCGACACCCGCCAGGGCGAAGGTGAAGGTGCCTACGCCGCAGAACAGGTCAGCGATGCGATCGGCGCCGGCGGCGGCCTCCACCACGAACTCGACCATGGCGCTCTCGGCGGCGGGAACGGCCTGCAGGAAGGCGCCCGGCGGCAGATCGACCCGCACGCCGCTCAGCCGCACCCCCGGGACGGCCTGGTCCATATAGGCGATCTCGCCGTCCATGGAGACCCGGGCGAAGCCGCCGGCGGCGGCCTGTTCGGCCAGACGCATGCGGCCATCGGCCGACAGCCCACCGCTCTTGCGCTCGACCCCGGTGATGTCGATGTCCAGCCCGTCATCGGTCAGGGTGACGTGCAGGGTCGGCGCAGACTTGGGGTGCTCAAACAGGGGGGCGGCCAGCCGACGCATGGCCGGCAGGGCGGCGGTGATCTTGGGGTCGGAGATCAGGCAGACCGTGATGTCGACCAAGTCCCAGGAATTGCGGATCTTGTAGCCCAGCCGCGCCTCGTCCTTGCGGCCCTGACGGGCGTGCAGGGCCGCACGGCGGCGGCTGAACGGCGGCGAGGCGAAGATCGGCAGGACCTCGGTCTCGATATGCTGGCGGGCCAGGGTGCCGATCATCCGGTCGCGCTTCCAGGCCAGATAGGGCTCCATGCCCCAATGCTGCAGGGCGCAGCCGCCGCACTGGCCAAAGTGCGGACAGGGCGGCTCGACCCGCTCTGGGCTGGCCTCAAGGATTTCCAGGGTCTTCCGGCGCTCGCCGGTTCCGGCCACCCGCACCCGTTCGCCCGGCAGGGTGAAGCTGGCGAAAATGGGGCCAGGCGCCATACCGTCGCCCTCCCCGCCCATTTCGGCGATGGTCACCTCGGTTTCGGGGACCGGGCCGGCGGGCGGGCGTGTCGAGGTGCGGCGGATAGGTTTGGAACTTCGCATCCCCAGGGCCATTCCACATTTCGACGCCGGACGCCACGATTGGCGCGCCACGGGCTAGATGAACGAAGATGAACGACCCGCTCAACGGCCGTTCAGATTAGCGGCGCCATATTCAGGTTCGACAAGGACGCAGGCCCCGGCCTGATCCACGATTTCCGCTCAAGGGAGAGCTTCGATGTCCACCCGTTCCACCATCGCCAAGGGCGCCGTCGCCGCGGTTGCGGGCGTCGCCACTCTCGCCGCCGCCGCCGTCGCCCCGACTGCGGCCTCAGCCCAGTCCTACGGCTATTACGGCCAGACCCAGGGCAACACCTATTACGATCCCTGCCGCCGCGATCAGACCAACCGCAGCACAGCCGGCGCCCTCATCGGCGGCGCCCTGGGCGCGGTGATCGGCTCCAACGCCGCAGCCGGCGGTGTGCGTACCGAAGGCGCGCTGCTGGGCGGGGCGCTCGGCGCTGCGGCTGGCGCGGCGGTCGGCAACCGGGCCGCGGCCTGCGCGCCGGGCTATGACAATCGCACCACCCAGAACAGCCAATACGGGAACGGCGGCTATTACGACCAGAACCGCTATGGCCAAGGCTATGGTCAGTCCTATGGCCAGTCCTACGGCCACCAGCCCCAGTATCAGGGCGGCTACTATCAGAGCGGCGCCGCGCCCGGCTATTACGGGTCGTCCTACGACAGCAACCGCTACGGCTATACATCGTCGAGCTCGTCCTACGGTCAGGCCTATGACCGCTACGGTCGGACCTATTCGGTGGCCCAACGCCCCAGCGCCGACGGCTGCAGCATCGCCGAGAGCCCGATCTACATGCCCGACGGATCGACCCAGAAGCGCTTCGTCCGCGTCTGCCGTGACAATTCGGGCCGCTACCAGGTCGTCGACTAGACCTGAGCCCTCGTCCCAAGGAACGGGCCGCCCACCTTCATGGTGGGCGGCCTTTTTCGTGGCTGTTAAGCCTGTTTCGTCGCCCAGACGAGGAACTCGATATTGCCATCAACGCCTGTGATCGGGCTGGGGGCCGCGCCGTTCACGATCCAGCCTGAGGCGGTGAGAAAGGCGCGCGCCTCGTCCAGGGCGCGGGCCCGGGCGCCCTCGTCCTTCACCACGCCGCCCTTGCCGACATGCGCCGGACCGACCTCGAACTGAGGCTTGACCAGCACCACAAGGTCCGCGCCCGCGGCCGCCAGAGCCAGGGCCCTGGGCAGGGCCTTGGACAGGCCGATGAAGCTGACATCGCAGACGACAAGGTCAGGGACGAATCCCAGGCGGGCCTCGTCCAGGTCGCGGGCGTCGGTGGCCTCAAGACTTTGAACGCGGGGGTCGCCGGCGACCTTTGGGTGCAGCTGGCCCCGACCTACATCCACCGCGCAAACGCGGGCGGCGCCCCGGCTCAGGCACACCTCTGTGAAGCCGCCGGTGGAGGCCCCCACATCGAGGACCAAGCGGTTCTCCACCGGGATCGGCCAGAGCTCCAGCGCGTGGGCGAGCTTGAGCGCTGCGCGGCCGACCCAGGGATGGGCCGGCTCAGCGACGATCTCGCTGAGGTCATCGAGAAGATCGGCCGGCCGGCGGACCACCGTCCCGCCGGCCGTGACCCGGCCCGCCTCGATGGCGGCCCGGGCCTTGGCGCGGCTGTCGAACAGGCCACGCTCGACCAGCAGCAGGTCGGCGCGCTTGCGGCCCATGGATCAGGCGTCGGCCTTGTCCTCGAACAGCTTCTTGAGCTCGTTCTTGAGGATCTTGCCATTGGCGTTACGCGGCAGGGTCTCGTGCCAGAACTTGACCGCGATCGGCACCTTGAAGGCCGCCAGATGCTCGGCCACATGGGCCCGCAGCTCCTGCTCGGTGACTTCGGCGCCGGGCTTCAGGGTCACCACCGCGGCCGGCTCCTCGCCGAGCGTGCGATGCGGCACGCCGACAATGGCGGCGTCCATGATGGCCGGATGGTCGTAAAGGACGTTCTCGACCTCGACGCAGTAGATGTTCTCGCCGCCCCGGATCAGCATGTCCTTGGCCCGGTCGATGATGAAGCAGAAACCTTCCTCATCCAGCCGCGCCAGATCGCCGGTGCGCACCCAACCGTCGACGAAGGTCTGGGCGGTGGCCTCGGGCTTGTTCCAGTAGCCCTTCACCACCATCGGCCCCTTGGCCCACAGCTCGCCCACCGCACCGATGGGAAGCTCGGTCACGCCATCAGCCGGGTCGACGATCTTCAGCTCGGCCACCGGGGCGGCCGGTCCGCAGCTGTCGGGGCGGTGGGTGTAGTCTTCTGCGCCATTGCTGGTGACGGTGGCGCAGGTCTCGGTCATGCCCCAACCCTGGCCGGGCTGCGACTTGGGGAAGGTCTCGGACAGGCGGCGGACCAGTTCGGGCGCCGAGGGCGCGCCGCCATAGGCCACGGATTCCAGGGAAGAGAGATCGTAGTTGGCGCGGGCCGGGTGCTCGATCAGCTGCCAGGCGATGGTCGGCACCCCGCCGGCCGACTGGATCTTCTCCCGTTCGATGAGCTCAAAGGCCCGAACCGCGTCCCACTTGTGCATCATCACCAACTTGGCGCCGGCGAACAGGCTGGGGTTCAGGACGGCGAAGCAGCCGGTCACATGGAAGAAGGGCACCGAGATCAGCGACGAGCGCTGCGGGCCGTCGGGATCAGGCGCGGGCGGCATTTCGCCACGGCGAAGGAAGCGCCGGGCGCCGGCGCAGGCGGCCGTGAGGATGTTGGAGTTGACCCCGCGGTGCGTGCCGAGCGCGCCCTTGGGCTTACCCGTCGTGCCTGAGGTGTAGAAGATGGTGGCGTCGTCATCCTGATCGATGGCCACGTCGGGCAGCGCAATGTCGGGCAGGCCGCTCCAGCTGTTGGCCTCGCCCAGGATGTCCTCGAGCTTGGTCACCTCGGGGTGGGCGATCTCGTCGGACTCGCGCGAGACATAGACCCGCACCAGGTCCGGGCAGTTGGGCAGGTGCTCGGTCAGGCGCTCATAGCGCTCGGCGTCGAGAACCACAATCTTGGCGCCGGAGTCGGTCAGGCCGTACTCCAGCTCAGGTCCGGTCCACCAGGCATTGAGCGGGGTCACGATGGCGCCCAGCGAGGCGCCGGCATAGAAGGCCACCACCCACTCGGGAAGGTTGCGCATGACGATGGCGACGCGGTCGCCCTTGGCGACGCCGCGGGCGGCGAATTCCTTGGCCAGATTAGCCACCGCCCGGTGAAAGGCCTCGAAGGAGACTCGCTCGTCCTCATAAACCAGGAAGATTCGCTCCCCATGGGCGCGGCCGGCCTCGACCACAGAGCGGAGGGAGGGCGGGGAATTCTTCCAGGACTTCATGGTCACCCCACGGACGGTGACCTCCTCCATTTCGAACGGGACCCCCGGCGCGGTCAGCAGGGCGTGGGCGTCGGCGATGGACATGGCAGGCCAGCCGGGAGGCAGAGCGGCCTCGGTCATGAGCGTTCTCCTAATGCTGCGCAGGGGTCAGTCAGCCCCCGCATCGTCCTGGGTGAACAAGCATAACCTGGGGCCGGTGGCAAACATGTGTTCGCCTGGGCTCACTCAACCTGCGGCGGCGGGCCGCAGGGCCTTGAAGGGTGTCGTTAATGACCAATCGCTCAGGTGGTCAACCATTCTAGGAGCGCGCCCCATGGAAGCCCCCATCGCCGCACGCCTCACGGCCCTGCGGCGGCTGAACATCCTTGAAACCGAGCCGGAGGCGTCGTTTGACTCCCTCGTGGGCCTGGCGGCGCGCATGTTCTCAGCCCCGATCAGCGCCTTCTCCCTGCTTGACGGCGATCGGCAGTGGTTCAAGTCGCGCATTGGGATCGCGCCCCCAGAGACCCCCCTTGCAGTCTCGTTCTGCACCCACACCCTGGCCTCCGGCGACGAGGTTTACGAGATCACGGACGCGTCGGCCGACGCCAGGTTCGAGGGCAATCCGCTCGTCTGGGGCGAGATTGGCATTAGATACTATCTTGGAGCGGTCATTCGTTGCCCGGATGGCGAGCCGGTCGGCACCCTTTGCGTCCTCGACACGATCGCCCGCCCGCCCATCGGCTCAGAGGGCCGCAGCCAGATGCGCAGCTTGGCCTGCGCTGTCGAGGACGCCCTGCGCCTGCGGGTCGAACTTTATCTGCGACGGGAGGCCGAGGCGCGACTGACAAAGAGTGAAGCGAGCTATCGGATGCTGGCCAATCACTGCCATGACATCCTGGTGCGCGCAGACCGGACCGGGGTCATCACCTACGTCTCGCCCTCATGCCAGATCCTCGGCTACACGCCCGAGGAACTCGTTGGGTGCAGGCTCGTCGATCTGCTGCCGGTTGAAGACCAGGACGAAGCGACTGCAGGCCTGGCCAGGCTGCTCGACCCTGACTCCCCGGACTTCGATCCCGCCCTCCCGCGGGAACTGATGCAACGGCCCTACCCGGTCCAGACCCGGTCGGGCGCGATGCTCTGGCTGGAAGGCGCCTCCACTGTCGTGCGCGACGCCGAGGGGCGGCCTTCCGAGCTGATCAGCGTGTACCGAGACGTCACCGCCCAGCGCGCGCTTCAACGCAGGATCGAGGCCGCCGTCGAGGCCAAGGGCGCCTTCCTGGCCAATATGAGCCATGAACTGCGCACGCCGCTCACCAGCATACTCGGCTTCACCACCCTCTTGCAGCAGGCGGTCCTGCCTGAGCCGGCGGAGAGCCATGTCCGGCGCATCTCCATCGCCGGTGAAGCCCTGCTGGCCCTGATCAACGACATTCTCGACGTCTCCAAGCTGGAGGCTGGACAGATTGAGCTTGAACTTGAGCCTGCCAACGTCCTCGCATTGACCGAAGAGGTACGCGAAATCCTCTCCGCCCAGGCCTCGGTCAAGGGCGTGAACCTGCAGATCATCGATGACCTCCCACGCCCGCAACGGCAGATCGACAGGCTGCGGCTGCGGCAGATCCTGCTGAACCTGGTGGGCAACGCCGTAAAGTTCACGGACAGGGGCGCCGTCCGGGTCCGTCTGATGGAGACAGGCCCGACCGGCGAGCGCCTGCGCATTGAGGTGATCGATAGCGGTCCGGGCTTGCCGGAGGCGCACCGCAGCCGGCTGTTCCAGCGCTTCGCCCAGGGCGATTCCAGCATCACGCGGCAGCATGGCGGCACGGGCCTGGGCCTGGGCCTGGCGATCTGCCGCGAGTTGATCGAACTGATGGGCGGCGAAATCGGGGCGAAGAACCATGATCAACCCGGCGCCTGCTTCTGGATCGACATTCCGGCCGCCCCGGCCTGCCCGATCGAGGCCGCGGCCCCCGATGCGCCCGCCGAGACCTCGACCTTGGCGGGACGCGTGCTGATCGTCGACGATCACCCGGTCAATCGAGAGCTGGTTCGCCTGCTCCTGTCAGGCCCGCAGGTCACGACCATGGAAGCCGAGAACGGCAAGGTGGCGATCGACAAGGCCAGCCTGGAGCGGTTCGACCTCATCCTGATGGATGTGAACATGCCGGTGATGGACGGGCTTGTGGCCGCCAGCGCCATCCGCGCCAGCTGTCCGCTGAACGCCGAAACGCCCATTGTCGCCCTCACCGCCCAGACCGGGGCGGAGATCGAACAAAAGTGTTTCGACGCCGGCATGGACGCCGTCCTCGCCAAGCCCATCGCTCAGCGGGACCTGCTGGCCCTGGCCGCCCAGGCCATGGCCCCGGATGCGCAGGACGTCGCCGCCTGAGGCGTCAGCCGACGCTGGACAGGCGCTGAAGGGCAGCCTCCAACTTTGCCTTGGCGGCTTGCGCCTCAGCCAGGCGCTCCCGGTTCTCCTCGACCACCTCTTCGGGCGCCCGGGCCACGAAGTCGGCATTGCCCAGCTTCTTGGCCGTCCGCTCCACGTCCGAGGCGAGCGTGGCGATCTCCTTGGACAGTCGTGCGCGTTCGGCGGCCAGGTCGATGAAGGCCGCGACCGGCAGGGCGAGCGTCGCGCCGTCGACCACAAAGGGAATGGCCCCATCCGGCGCACGGTCCACCATCTGGACGCTGGCCACCCGCAGGGTCTGACAAATCACCGGCGCCGAGCGCTCCAGTATCTGTCGCTGAGCGGCGTTGGCCTCAACGACCAGCAGGTCCGGACGTGCGCCGGGCGGCACGTTCAGCTCGGCGCGGACCGAGCGTCCCTCGCTGACGGCGGCGATGATCAGGCCGATCTCGGCCTCCGCGGCCTTGTCGATCAGGTCCTCACCAAGTTCCGGCCAGGGCGCGGTCATCAGGAAGCCCTGATGGCTACGCGGCGCGCCTTCGCCCGCCGTCTGGGCCCAGAGCTCTTCGGTGAGGAAGGGCATGATCGGGTGCAGCAGGGTCAGGATGACGTCCAGGATCCAGGCGGCCGTGGCTTGCGTCTCGGCCTTGGCCGTAGCGTCCTCGCCGTTGAGCAGCGGCTTGGCGAGCTCCACATACCAGTCGCAATAGACGTTCCAGATGAAGCGGTAGAGTAGGCCTGCGGCCTCATCAAAGCCGCAGCCATCCAAGGCCTTGGTGACGGCCTGACTGGTGCGGGCGGCCTCGCCGACGATCCAGCGGTTGAGCGGAACCTGCAGGGCGGCGGGATCAAAACCCTCAGCCCGCGCGCAGCCGTTCATCTGGCAGAAGCGCGTGGCGTTCCACAGCTTGGTGCCGAAATTGCGATAGCCTTCAATGCGCTGGCGCGAGAGCTTGATGTCCCGGGCCTGGCCCGACATGGCCGTCAGCGTAAAACGCAGGGCGTCGGCGCCGAATTCGTCCACCAGCTCCAGCGGGTCCAGGACATTGCCCTTGGACTTGGACATCTTCTTGCCCTCGGCGTCGCGGACCAGGGCGTTGATGAAGACCCGCTTGAAGGGAACTTCGCCGGTGAAGTGGATGCCCTGCATCATCATCCGGGCGACCCAGAAGAAGATGATGTCGAAGCCGGTGATCAGGGTGTGGGTCGGATAGAAGCGCGCCAGGTCGCTGGTCTTCTCCGGCCAGCCCATGGTGGAGAACGGCCACAGGCCTGAGGAGAACCAGGTGTCGAGGACGTCCTCGTCCTGCTTCAGGGCCTCATCACGACCATAGTGCTCGCGGGCGGCGGCCTTGGCCTCGTCTTCCGTCTCGGCCACGAAGGCCTTTCCGTCGGGGCCGTACCAGGCCGGGATACGATGGCCCCACCAGAGCTGGCGCGAGATGCACCAGGGCTGGATGTTCCGCATCCATTCGAAATAGGTCTTGTCCCAATTACGGGGTTCGAAGAGCGTGCGCCCCTCCTCCACCGCCTTGATGGCGGGGCCAGCCAGGGTCTTGGCGTCGACGTACCACTGGTCGGTCAGATAGGGCTCGACCACCGCGCCGGAGCGGTCGCCGTGCGGGACCACATGGCGGGTCTTCTCGATCTCGCGCAGCAGGCCGAGCGCCTCGAACTCCTCGACCACCTTCTTGCGGGCGGCGAACCGGTCCAGGCCGCGATAGGCCTCCGGGGCGTTCTCATTGATCCGCGCATAATCATCGAAAACGTTGATGACCGGCAGGTTGTGGCGCTTGCCCACCTGGAAGTCGTTGAAGTCGTGGGCCGGCGTGATCTTCACCGCGCCGGAGCCCTTTTCCGGATCCGGATATTCGTCGGCGACGATCTGGATCGGCCGGTTCACGATCGGCAGCCGCACGGCCTTGCCGACCAGGTGCTTGTAGCGCTCGTCGTCGGGATGGACCGCCACGGCGGTGTCGCCGAGCATGGTCTCGGGCCGGGTGGTGGCCACAACGATTTCGCCGGAGCCATCCTCCAGCGGATAGGCGAAGTGCCAGTAGGCGCCGTCGACCTCGCGCTGCTCGACCTCAATGTCGGAGATGGCGGTCTGGAAATGCGGGTCCCAGTTCACCAGCCGCTTGTCGCGATAGATCAGGCCTTCCCTATGGAGCTGGACGAACACCTTGCGCACGGCGTCTGACAGGCCTTCGTCCAGGGTGAAGCGCTCACGGCTCCAGTCGCAGGAGGCGCCCAGGCGACGCAGCTGGTTGACGATGGTCCCGCCGGACTTGGCCTTCCACTCCCAGATCTTCTCGACAAAGGCCTCGCGGCCCATGTCCCGGCGGCTGATATTGCCGGCCTCGGCCAACTGGCGCTCGACGATGTTCTGGGTGGCGATGCCCGCGTGGTCGGTGCCCGGCAGCCACAGGGCGGCCTTGCCTCGCATCCGCTCGAACCGGATCAGCACGTCCTGCAGGGTGTTGTTCAGCGCATGGCCGATGTGCAGGGAGCCCGTGACATTGGGCGGCGGGATCACGATGGAGAACGGCTCGGCGTTCGGATCATCGGTGGGGGCAAACGCGCCCGACTGCTCCCAGGCCTCATAGAGGCGGGGCTCGGCGGTCTTGGGGTCGAAGGTCTTTTCAAGCATGGCGGATCAGGGGGTCCATACAGGCCCGCGCATTTGCGCGAAAGCCGGATGCTGCGCCGAAACGAACGAACCCGCCCTGGCGGGGCGGGTTCGGCGACTCACACGCCCTCGAGGGGCGTGAGAGACAGATAGACTAGCGTACGCGCCCGCGGGCGATGCGTTCGACCTCTTCGCGGACCGAGGCCTCGACGATCTGCGGAAGATTGTCGTCCAGCCACTGCTTGAGCAGCGGGCGGAGCATCTCGCGGACCACGTCTTCCAGGGTGCGGTCGGTGTGCGGCATGCCGATCGCCGCCGACAGCTGACCAAAGGCCGAGGCCGCCGCGGTGGCCGCCGTCTGGCTCAGCAGCCCTTCATCGTCGCCCTGGCTCACCGGCTCATAGCTGGGGGTTGGCGGCGGGGAATAGACGGCCGATTCCGGCTCGGAAGCCGCAGGCGCGGTAGTGGGGCTGTAGACGTCCAGATCGCCGACCTGGTCGACGCGGTCGGTTAGCTCCAGGGCCTCGTCTTCCGGCTCGGGCTCCGGGGCGGGGGCCTCATAGGTCGCCTCCGGCTGCGACTCCGGCTCAGGCTCCGGCTCGTAGGTCGCGGCAGGTTCCGGCGCGGCCGGCTCCTCGGGCGCCTCCTCGGCCTTCACCTCGTCCGCAGGCGCATCGTCCTCCGAAATGATGCGGCGAATGGAGGCGAGAATCTCCTCCATCGTCGGTTCTTGGGAGGTCTGATCGGACATGAGGCGCGCCGTGTTTGATGCGGTAGGGAATCCGTGCGCCAGCCTAGGCGCGATAGAGCGATCCTGCAATTTTAGCTTTGCGACGCAAGGAAGATGTCGCCGCCCGCGGCGCTTACTGCGGGGCCCCGGCGGTGCTCATCGGCGCATCCCGCGCCAATTGCTCGGGCTGGGGCACGAACACCGAATCGACGATGGCGATGGGCTCCTCCCACGGGGTCCAGCCCCAGGCGAAGCGCAGGCCCCGGGAATTGGCCGTGGCGTCGTAGATGTCGAGCTGCGGCGCCAGATTGGCGGCGTCCAGCCGGCCCACAGCCGCCAGGACTGAAGCGGCGGCCACATACTCATCCCGGCGCGCCGAAATCTGCGCCAGCTCGGCGGCCCGCAGCTCCTGCTCGGCGTTCAGCACGTCGATGGTCGTGCGCAGGCCGACCTGTTGCTCCTGACGCACCCCTTCGGCGGCGATGCGGGCGGCGCGGACCTGGACGTCAGTGGAGCCGATATTGGCCCGGGCCGCCAGGAGCTGGCTCCAGGCCTGGGTGACGTTCTGCAGGGCGGTGCGACGGGCCTGCTCCACGGCGAGCTCGCTGGCGGTCTCCCGCTCCCGCGCCGCGCGGACCCGCGAATTGTTGAGGCCGCCGGTGAAGATCGGCACGGTCAGGGTCGCACGACCGGTGACGTTGCGCGAATAGTCCGAGGGCTCGAAGGGATCAGCCAGACCGTTCCAGCCGAGGCTGCCTGTCAGCGACAGATTGGGCATCCGTTCGGCCCGCGCCGCGGCCACCCGGGCTTCAGCGGCCTGGGCGTTGTAACGCGCCTGACGGAGTTGCGGGTTGTTCCGCTCAGCCGCCTCATAGGCCTGGTCCACCGTCGCCGGAAGCACCGCCGCCAGCGGCGGCTCGGAGTCCAGCGAGCCAGGATTCTGGCCGACGATGGCGGCGTAGCTGGCGCGGCTGATGGCCAGCTGGGCCTCGGCCGAGCGCAGCTGCGCCTCGGCGGCCGCCAGCCGGGCCTGGGCCTGGGCCACGTCCGTGCGGGTGATTTCGCCAACCTCAAAGCGGGCGTCGGTCTCTTCAAGCTGGCGACCGAGCACCTGAACATTGTCCTGCCGGATGCGCACGGCTTCCTGATCCCGCCGCACATCCACATAGGCGACGATCACGCCCCCCAGGACCTCGGCCTCGATCCGCCGGAGGTTCTCCTGCCCCGCCAGGACCTCGGCCCGGGCGGCGGAGACCGCAGCCCCCACCCGGCCGCCAGTCCAGACCGGCTGGGTCAGGGTAAGGCTGGCGGCGCCGGAATTGCCCTCGTCGATCCCGCCGACCGAGGTCTCGGGGATGCCGTCGCCATTCAGGTCCGCGAGCTGCCGCGGGGTGCGTGTCTCGGTGTACTGGCCCGAGGCCGAGGCGCTGAGGCCAGGACGCCAGCCAGACCGGGCCTGGACAATGGTCTCATCCAGGGCGCGCAGCGAGGCCCGCTGGGCCTGCAGGGTCGGATTGGTCTGGTAGGCGAGCGCGATAGCATCGGCCAAGGACTCGGCGGACGCGGGTCCTCCAAACGACAGGCCCGCACTGAATACGGCGGCCAGCAAGGCTCCGCGACGGCTGATGAACATGCGTAGTCCCCGACTCAGACCCTGGCGGGCCCCCGATTAAGGCAATGTGTCTCTGCGCCCTATATGGCCCGCGGTTTTCAACTCGGCCAGGGGTCGCAACCTTAAGCTTTTTTCACCCGCGGCTTTCGCACGTGTTTCAGCACGGCTCAGAAGGCGAATCCTTGCTCAGGCTCAAAACCGCCCAGATAGCTGGGCGTGGCGTCAAAGATTTCCCGGCGGGCGAGGCCCGTGGGGCTCTGGGTGTAGACGACCGCCTTGCCCACCGGCCCCATGCGCTCGATGACCGCCAGCCGTCCGCCCGGCGCCAGCGCCGAGGTCCAGGCGTCAGGCGTGCGGGCGACGGCGCCCTCGCAGATGATCACGTCATAGGCGCCGGGCTTTGGCGCCGACAGGTCTTCGCCATCCAGGCGCTCGACGCTCAGGCGCGCGTGTTCAAGGACGGCCGCGCCATAGGGGGCCGCAATAGCCAGGGCCTTCTGGCCGGGCGCGATGGCCAGGGCGTGCAGCAGCTTGGCCACATCCCGCGGCGCCAGAAGGGCGCGGCCGGGCGCGTAGGGCACCTCGGCGTCGGCATAGGCCAGATAGGCCTTGCCCGGCGGCAGCAGGCTTTCGCGGGGAATGACCCGCATGGCGTCCTGCACGTGAAGGTCAGTGACGTCGTTGGTGCGGACCTGGCTGTCGACCATGTTCAGGCGGGCGGCGGAGAAGTCGACCATGTGACCTCGGGGGCGTGCAGGTGAAGCGCGCTTATAGGTCCGGCCTAGACCGAAGCGCAATCACCCCCTGCAAGAGAGATTGCCGCGGGCGGGCGGTTCTGTTAGCGATCCGCCTCCGCTGAAGACGACGGGCCCGAAGGGGCGCGTCGGGCGCCGGATGGCCTGGTGGCGGAGTGGTTACGCAGCGGACTGCAAATCCGTGCACCCCGGTTCGATTCCGGGCCAGGCCTCCAAACCTTTCCCGTCATGCCGCGCCGCCCTCGCCCTGAAACGAGTCACCCGACGCGAGTCGGCGCCCCCTGAAGCCAGGCCTCAGGGGACGCAGGACCCATCAAGTGCTGGGGGCTTAGACGCCCTTGTTGGGATTGATCAGGTACTTCTCACCCGTCGCCCGACGGTTGTAGGCCGCCAGGATGTCCGGCTGCAGGGCCTCAGCCAGGGAGATTTCGGCGGTGTAGTGGCTGGCGAAGGTGGTCTTCAGCTCCGAGGCCACTCGCTGGCGCAGGGCCTGGGCGGCTTCGGCGCCGATCTTCATCAGGAAGGGCGTCAGCAGCCAACCCCCAACGCCCCAGGACATGCCAAAGCCCCGGTTGAGTTCGGTGGGCCGGGTGTCCAGCCCGCCATAGATATAGGCCTGCTTGTAGGTCGTGGACCCGTAGCGGCTGTATTCGGTGGCCTTGCGATTGGCCGCCACTTCCATGGCCGTCAGAATCTGGCCGACCAGGCGGCCGCCGCCGATGGCGTCGAAGGCCAGCGTCGCGCCGGTCGTCACCAGGGCCTCGGTGAGTTCCTCGGTGAAGTTGGGCGAGGTGCTGTCCAGGACATGGACGGCGCCCTGCCGCTTCAGCAGGGCAGCCTGCTCGGCGCTGCGGACGATGTTCACCAGAGCCACGCCGTCCTTCAGGCAGAGACGGTTGAGCATCTGGCCAAGATTAGAGGCCGCGGCGGTGTGGACCAGGGCGGTGTGGCCCTCCCGGCGCATGGTCTCGACCATGCCGAGCGCGGTCAGAGGATTGACGAAGCAGGAGGCGCCTTCAGCCGGGGTCACATCCTCGGGCAGCAGCAGGGCGTCGGCCGCCTTCACCGTGCGGTATTGGGCGTACATGGCGCCGCCAAGAATGGCGACGGTCTTGCCGATCAGGCCTTCGGCGCCTTCGCCGGCGGCCACGACGACGCCCGCGCCTTCATTTCCGACCGGCATGGAATCATCCACCCGCGCGGCGACAGCCTTCATATAGGCCGGGGGGACAGGCGCCGTGATCACGGGGCTGTCGGCGGTCCCGCTGGCCTTGGCCTGGCTCATATCGGCGGCGCTCACCAACAGGCCGAGATCTGAAGGATTGATCGGCGAACCTTCCACGCGGACCAGGATCTCGCCCGGGCCAGGGGGCTGGACGGGGATCCGGGCCAGGGACAGTTCCAGCTCGCCGCTGGCCTTCACCAGGGATCGCAGCTGAAGGCCGGTCGTCTGCATATCGAAGCTCATCTGGGGTCTCCCAAGACTTTCAAGATGTTATCGGATTGGATGAAAGGGCGTCTGAGGCGCTCTAGTCGGCGATGTGAATGAGCATCTTGCCGTTGTTGGCGCCGGAAAACAGACCGATCAGGCCTTCGGGCGCTCGCTCGAAGCCCTCGAGGATGGTCTCCTGATATTTGACCCGGCCGTCCTTCAGCCAGCCGGTCATGTCGGCCAGAAAGGCGGCGTTCAGGTGGCCGAAGTCGCTGGCCACGAAACCCTCCATGCGGATGCGGCCATAGATGAGGCTGAACAGGTTCTTCACCCCGTCGCCGCCCCCATTGTAGGTGGAGATCATGCCGCAGACCGGGATGCGGCCGCGCACATTCATGCGCGGCAGGGCGGCGTCCAGATGTCCGCCGCCGACATTCTCGAAATAGACGTCGATTCCCTTGGGCGTCGCGTCCTTCAAGGCCTGGGCCAGGTCCTGGGTCTTGTAGTTGATCACCGCATCGAGGCCGACCTCGTCCCGAAGCCAGGCGACCTTGTCGTCGGCGCCGGTGGAGCCGACCACATAGCAGCCCTTGATCTTGGCGATCTGGGCGGCGACCGATCCCACCGCGCCGGCGGCGGTCGAGATGAACACCTGCTCGCCATCCTTCAGCGCGCCGGTCTCCAGCAGGCCGCCATAGGCGGTGATGCCGGTGGCGCCCAGGGCGTGCATGTAGACGCTGAGCGGCAGCTCGGGATCGCGCTTGAGGACCGACAGCCCCTTGCCGTCCGAGACGAACCGTTCCTGGAAGCCGGCCCCGTGCCGCACCAGGTCGCCGACGGCGAAGCGGTCATTATTTGACTGAACCACCCGCCCAATCCCGCCACCCAGCAGGGGCGCGCCGAGCGGCTGATCGGCGTCCAGGCGCGGCCGCATATAGGGATCGACCGACATCATCAGGGCCTCGACCTGCACCTGCCCCTCCCCGGCGTCGGCGACGGGAGCCTCCACCAGGGCGAAGTCGTCGAGGGTCGGCACGCCGTTGGGGCGGCGCACGAGATGGATCTGGCGGGCGAGGGTCATGGGAAGCAGTCCTTGGGCAGGCGCGGCCTGAGGCGTGATGGACACGCCGGAGCCGGAAAAATGACCAAATGAGTCTATACGGTCATTTGGTGCAGTCACGCGCTTGCTGTCAATCGCGGCAGGCGCCAAACAGGGACCATGTCCGACACCACCCCCGAGGCGCGCGACGCCGCCGAGGCCCGCGGCAAGACCGCCGCCATCCTGGACGCGGCCCAGGAGCTGTTCGCCGCCTTCGGTTTCCGTCGCACGGCGATGGACGACATCGCCCGGGCGGCCGGCGTCGCCAAGGGCACCCTCTATCTTTATTTCGACGGCAAGGAGGCGGTGTTCAGGGCCATGCACGCCCGCACCCTGGCCGAGCTGAGCTGCAACTGCGACCATGCAGAGGCGGCCGACCTGCCCTTCTCAGAGCGCCTCTACCTGCTGCTCGACGCCCAATGCGGCAAGGCGCACGAGCGCTATGCGCGGTCAGCTCATCTGCTGGAACTGGACGACACCCGCACCCGCATCGGCGCGGACCTTGGACGGGCGGCGGACGCGGCCTATGCCGAACGGCTGTTGCGAGTGTTCCGCGCCGCAGATGCGGCCGGTGAGATCGACCTGCAGGCCGCAGGTCTCAGCGCCCAGGCGGTGGTCGAGACGCTGCTCGCCGCCACCCGGGGCGCCAAACAGGGGCCTGAGGGTCCCCTGGAGCTGGCCGCCTATCGGGGGCGGCTGCGCCAGATCGCCGATCTGGCCGCCGCGGCTGTGCGACCGCGGCGGACCTGAACTGGTCTACCAGGCGGCGCGGTAGAGGGCTTCGATGGCCTGAGCGTCAACGGGCCTGGCGTTGCTGAGATTGACCCCATCGGCCAGGGCGTCGCCCACCAGCAGCGGGAGAAGCTCGTCGGTTCCGCCCAGATCACAGATCGAGCGGGTGATGCCGATGTCCTCGCGCAGGGCGACCACCGCGTCGATGGCCGCTTGGGCTTGATCCTCGATGGACGCGCCCGGCGTGGCCGCACCCATGGCCTGGGCCACCTGGGCGTACTTGGCCGCGCAGACGTCTAAATTATAGGCCATGACATGGGGCAGCATGGTCGCCAGGGTCTGGCCATGCGCCGCGTTCAGGCGGGCCGACAGGGCGTGGCCGGTGCCATGGGCGGCGCCCAGACCCGACACGTTGAAGGCGATGGCCGCCATGCTGGAGGCCATCAGCATCTGCGAGCGGGCCTCCAGGTCCGAACCGTTCTCCACCGCCGTTCGGACGTACTTGGCCACCAGTTCGATGGCGCCCAGGGCCACGCAGTCCGAATAAGGGGTGGTCCGCGCCGAGGTGAAGGCCTCGATGGCGTGGGTCAGGACATCAAAGCCGCAGGTGGCGGTGGGATACTTCGGCAGGCCAAGGGTCAGCTTCGGATCGAGCACCGAGACCACCGGCACGATGCTCGGGTGCATGACATAGGTCTTGCGGCCGAGCGCGGTGTTGGTGATCACACAGGCCGAATTGGTCTCCGACCCGGTGCCGGCCGTGGTGGCCACCGCGATCACCGGAACCCCCGGCTCCTTGCGGCCGCGGGTCTGCAGGTCGGTGACCTTGTCGCCATTGGTGGCCAGGAGCGCGATGGCCTTGCCGCAATCCATGGACGACCCGCCGCCTAGGGCGATGACCACCGCGTCGCCAAGCGCGCGCAGCCGCAGGGCGCCGGCCTCGACATTCTCGTCAGTGGGATTGGCGGCCACGCCGTCAAAGACCTCCACCTGAACGCCGTCAGCGGCCAGCTTCTCCAGCAGGACCGTGGCCGCGCCGCTGGCCATCAGGCCCTTGTCGGTGACGATCAGGGCCGAGCTGCGGCCCAGCGCCTTCACATGACTGGCGAGGTCCAGGCTGGAGTCCGCCCCGAAGACGAGAGTCGGCAGCGGGCGGATCTGGAAGGTCTGATTGGCAAGCATGGAGTTTCCCCGAAATACCTTGAATCAATTCATGAAGGCCGCAGACACGCCGGCGGCGCGACCGGGCGGCTGTTCTACCCTGGGCGAATGCCAGAGCCGCGGCGGTGGCGCAAAGGAGAATTCGCCGGCCCGCCCAAGCCAAGATTTCCCTAAGGCCAAGTCCGCTGATCCGCTATGGGTCCGCCGCTTAGCAAGGGGACGGCATGAGCGAGCAGAGCGACGACTTCGTCTATGACGAAACCACCGGAGAATGGGTGAGCGCCAGTGAGGCGGCGGCCAACGCCGCGGCGGTCGAGCAGGTCGAGGTGCGTGACGCCATGGGGAACCTGCTGGTCGACGGCGACAGCGTGACCCTGGTCAAGGACCTGAAGGTCAAGGGCGCCGGCCAGACCCTGAAGCGCGGCACGGTCATCAAGTCGATCCGCCTGACCGGCGACGCCCAGGAGATCGATTGCCGCTATGAGGGGATTAAGGGCCTCGTTCTACGCGCAGAATTTGTGCGCAAGGCCTGAGACGAAGGCTCCCGCGCCATCCCGGCGCAGGAGCCTCATATCGGGGTCGACTACTCGGTCTCGGCCCAGGTCCGGCCGGTGGCGCGGTTGTAGTAGATCGCCACGCTGGAGATCGTGCAGAGGTCCAGGCGCGACCACACGGCTTCTTCGCCGTCGTCATAGATGACCTTGAGGTCGAAGCTGCAGGCGCCCTCAGCGGCGTCGAACACGATGTCGACCTCTTCGCCGTCGCCGAGCACATCGGCGCCCATGACGTCTTCTTCCCAGTCATCCGACCGGCTCGGCGCCACATAAACCTGCTCGATGGTGTAGCCGGTGCCGTTGGAGAGGGTGAAGTCCTGGTCTCCGGCCATGGCCGGGGCGGCGGCCAGGACGACCATGGCCGTCAGGCCCGCGAAAAGCGTCTTCATTGTGGGGGTCACTCTATTTGAACCAAGCGTGAGCGTTAGCACCCAAGCTGTTCAGGGAACAGAGTTTTTCAAGCGCTCACAAACCGCTCAGCGGACAGCTAGAACCTCGACCTCGGCCCCGTTGACCAGCGCCACTTCCCCGACCGTCTTGCCGAGCAGGGCGCGGGCGATGGGCGAGACATAGGAGATGCTCCCCTGCCCCGGCTGGGCCTCGTCCTCACCGACGATCCGGAAGGTCTGACGGCGGCCATCCTCGCGCTCCAGATCAACCGTCCGGCCGAACTGAACCTTGTCCGCCTCCGCGTCAGGCTCTGTGAGCTGCGCGGTCGCCCGGCGAGCTGACCAGTAGCGCAGGTCGCGGGTGGCGCGGGCCATGGCCGTGCGGTCAGCGCTCACCCCGCCCTGCTGCTGGGCGGCGCCGTAGGCGGCGCGAGCCAGGGCCAGTTCTGTCTCGATGGCGGCGAGTCCGGAGGCGGTGACCAGGTTCGGATGGGGGGAGACGGGACGATCCGGCAGGTCGGCGGCCTGGGATTCGTAGTCTTCCTCTCGGGTGAAGGCGACGCTCATCGGAGGAATCTAGGGACTGCGCCCCCAAGATGCAAAGGCGCCGCTCAGGGCTGCAAGCGACGACGCCAGGCCCGGACGGCGAGGAACATCGCCAGGGTCAGGACCAGGGCCACGGCCACCGCCCCCCAGGCGCCGGGGTCGCCGGTCCGCAGGGCCTCGATCGCCGCAGCCCCGCCGAACACCATCAGGGCCATCTTGGGCAGGCTGCCCACCCCGGCGCCGGCGATGAAGGGCCAGAAGCCCATGGGCGTCGCGCCGGCGGCGATATTGACCATCACCGACGGGACCGTAGGCGCCAGTCGGATGCCGGCGCTGACCCAGAAGCCGCGCCGGGCGAGCCCCGTCATCAGGGCGGCGATGGACCTGGACTGATGCTGCAGCAGGAGCCTGGCCCCGAACCGGCGCCCGACGAAGAAGCCCAGGCTGCAGGCGATCATCTTGCCGATCCAGCTATAGGCGAACCCCGCCCAGGGCCCGAAGACGAGCACCAGGGCGGTGATCAGGACGAACTGCGGCGCCCCCAGGCTGGCCAGGGCGGCGAAGGTCAGAACGCCCAGCACCGGCGCCTGGGGTCCATCCCCCAGGGCGTCCACCGTTCGCGCCAGAGCTTCGGCGTCGCCCAGGGGCAGCAGCGGGGCGGCGAACCCCAGCAGGGTCACCAGGGACAGGATCCCGATGGCGACCAGGGCCCGGCGGCGCCCCTTCGCGGGCGCCTCTGGCGGCTCAGGGGGCGACAGCTGGCGGCCCACCGTCTGGCGTGGCGACGAAGAGGGCCAAGGCAAGATCCTCGCCATCGGAATAGTTCTGACCGGCCACGAGACCCGTCGCTCGAGGCGCAAGGCCCAGGGTCGCGGCCTGGCGCAGGAAGGCGTCGCGCTGAGCCGCGCCGATCACCGCGACGCCGCAGGCCTGCGCCTGGGCCAGCGCCTCGGCGGCGGCCTCGGGCGTCCCCGTCAGATGCGTGGTCTCAGGCCCATTGAGGAAGACCAGGCTTGGCTCGTGGTAGGGCGCGCTGATGATCTGGGGCTGGGCGCAGGCCGGGACCGCTGTCCGGGCGGCCTGGGCGATCTGCGGGCTGAGCCACAGGGCCTCCAGGCGGGGCAGACCCAGTCCATAGGTGTTGAGCGACACCACCGCTGCGGCCACGGCGCCGGCCAAGACCGCCTGATCGGGACGCCCGGCGAACACCCGCCAGGTCATGACCCCCACCGCGACCAGGGCGGCGACGGCGAGCGCGATGGCGACAGGGTCCAGGCGCGCCTCGTAGATCCAGAAGCCCGCCGGAGCCAGCAGGCTGACCGTCAGGCTGACCGCCAGCCAGAGCAGCAGGAACAGGCCAAACAGCACCTTGAGCCAGGGCGTGCGCCCCTCGGGCTGGGGGCTGGTGGCCGCCACGGCCGTCAGGACGGCGATGGCTGGAAAAACCGGCAGGACGTAGTGGGGCAGCTTGGTGGAGACGAACTCGAACACCAGCCAGGCCGGGATGATCCAGCAGATCAGGAAGCGGATTTCGGGCCTCGCCCGCTCCCGCCAGGCGAACGGGATCGCCAGGGCCGCCAGCAGGGCGCCAGGCCAGAAGGTCAGGGCGAAGCCCATCAGGTGATAACCCACCGGCCCGCCATGCGACTGCTGGCCGGTGCCCACCTTGTGCAGCAGGTTGTCGCCGATGGCGACGCGGAAGAAGTCGCCGTCCGTCGCCAGGCCGATGGCCACATACCAGGGTGCGGCGATCAACAGGGCCAGAGGCAGGCCCCAGAGCGGCTGCAGCGGCGCAAGGCGCTTAAGGCTCCGGTCCCACAGCGCCAGGGCCAGGGCGCAGAGGCCGACGACCAGCAGGATGATCGGCCCCTTCAGCATGCCGCCGACCCCCAGCGCGATCCAGAAGATCAGCACCGGCCAGCGGCTGCGGGCGGCCCCGGTATAGACCCGCATGAAGGCGAACTGGGCGATGGTCACCGCCGCCGAGAGCGAGGCGTCGGTCTTGGCGATCCGCGCCTCGAACCCCAGCGACATGCATGAGGCCAGCAGCAGGCCTGCCATCAGACCGGTCCAGGGGCCGAACCACAGGCTGGTCATCACCCCAGTCACGAGAACAGCCGCCAGGGCCGCCGTCAGCGACGGCAGGCGAAACGCCCAGATCTCGCGGCTGCCTGGATCGGTGAAGGTCGCCGCGCTGAACGCTTGGAGCCAATAGACGCCGGCCGGCTGCAGATAGCGGGGCTGTTCCTGAAAGCGGATGTCGACGAAGTCGCCGGTGGCCAGCATCTGGGTGGTGGCCACCGCATAGCGGGACTCGTCGCGGTCCACCGGAGGAAGTCCAGTAAGGCCCGGCGCCAGGATGACCAGGGCCGCCGCCAGCAGCAGCAGCGCGCCCTTAAGGCTGAGACGCTGGTCGCCCAGCAGGCTCACGGCCGGCGCTCCGACACGTCCGGGGCGCGGATGCGGCTCTTGAGCCAAATCACCCCAAGGAGGTCGCCGACGCCGACCAGGGCCCGGCCGAGATTGGTGTATTTCGACACCCCATGCAGGCGCGCATGGTGGGTCACGGGATGATTGATCAGGGGATGGCCGTAAGCCTGAAACAGAGCCGGCAGGAAGCGGTGCATGCCCTCGAAACAGGGCAGCTTCAGAAAATCCTCCCGGGCGAAGAGCTTCACCCCGCAGCCGGTGTCCGGGCAGTGGTCATTGAGCACCCGGGCGCGGAAACCGTTGGCCAGGCGCGTGGCCACCAGCCGCGGCCAGGGATCGTCCCGGCGCACCCGCACGCCGGCCACCAGCGGGCGGCGGCCTTCGGCCGCCAGGGCCAGGGCGAGCATGTCGCCCAGGTCGCCGGGGGTGTTCTGGCCATCGCCGTCGAGGGTGCCGACCCACGGGGCCCGGGCGGCCAGCACCCCGGTGCGCACCGCCTGGGACTTCCCGCAGCAACGGTCATGGGAGACGAGCCGGATTTCGGGATGTCGGGCGGCGAGGTCGAGGATCACCTGGGCCGTGCCATCGGTAGAGCCGTCGTCGACAAAGACGATCTCGAAGGGCCCCGCCCCGGCCAGCTGGCTCAGGCAGTCGGCGGTGACGGCGGCCACATTCTCGGCCTCGTTGAGGACGGCGATGACCAGGGAAAGACCTGGCGCGGGTTCGGGCGTGACTGGGGGCTCCACGCCACCTCCTCGGTTGTTCGAAGCCGCGCGTCTCAGCCGCGGGCGCGTGCTTGCCGGCGCCTGGCCGCCGCCCCAGGTGGCGGAACCGCCTAGGCCCCATGTCGATGCGTCATAACCCCCGCCGCGCGGGCTGGAAACAGATTCCCTGCGCTCGGGCGTTCGGCCGCCGCCAGGGGCGCCCGGGTGAAACAGGCCATCTGGGTCGGCGCGCCGAACCGGGGATGGCTCCAGCCGATTTCCCCCCAGACCACCTCATAGCCATTGCGTAGCCCCACCCCGGCGGCCCAGGCGGCGAACCGCGCCCGGGGCCATTCGAACCGGTGGTCGGGATGACGGCGGCGGCCGGGCGCCAGACCCAAGAGGGCGTTGCTCTCGACGTTCGGCGTGGTGATCACCACCAGGCCTGGCTTGGCGAAGCCGAACACGGCGCGCTCCACCTGAGAGAGGCGGTCGGGCTCGACATGCTCAAGGGTCTCCATGAGCACAGCAGCGTCCAGGCCGGCGAGCCGACGGTCCGCCTCGGCGAACGAGCCGTGGATCAGCTGGACCCGCCCTGTCGCCGCCTCTGGCGCCAGACGGCTGCGCAGGCGCTCCAGAGCCACAAGGGATTGTTCCACGCCGATCAGCGCTTCGAACTGCGCCTCGACCATCAGGCGCTCAATCAGCGCCCCGGAGCCGCAGCCGAGGTCGCAGACGGAGCGCGCGCCCCGGGCCAGCAGCAGGGCGACCACGGTTTCCACCCGCTCGCGGTGCATGGGACTGACCTGCGTGGCGTCCGGCGCGATCACGCCGCCCAGCCGCGATAGATGGTGCAGGTCTCTTCGGCGTCGCGCAGGGGGTTGGCGAAGGTCACGACCTCGGTCTCCGCCCGGGCGAAGACGCCGGCCATGCGGGCCAGGAAGGCCGCATCCGGCGGGGCGTCGGACCAGAGGCCGAACACGCCGCCGGGATGCAGCCAGGCCCTGAGGCTGGCGAGGCCCGCCTCGGTATAGAGATCGCCATTGGCCGCGTTCAGCCAGGCCTCGGTCGAATGATCGATGTCGACGGCGATCACGTGGAAACGGCCGGGCTGGGGCGCCGCCCCGGTCCGAACCATGGCGAAGAAGTCGCCCTCCTCCAGCTCGCAGCGGGGGTCGCCCGAGAGGCGCGGCCCTAGGTCCACCAGGCCGTCTCGATGCCAGGCGATCACCTCGGGCAGGACATCGACCACGCGCAGGCTCCGCACTCGATCATGGTCGAGGGCGGCTGCGGCGGTGTAGCCCAGGCCAAGACCGCCCACCAGGACGTCCAGGGGGCCGGCCGGCGCGGCCTCCACCGAGAGGTGGGCCAGGGCCCGTTCGCCGGCGGTGAACAGGCTGGACATCAGGAAGTCTTCGCCGAGCTTGACCTCCAGCACGTCCAGGTCGAGCGCCAACATGCGCCGACGACGCAGGCTGAGCGCGCCCAAGGGGGTCACATGGTAGGCGAGTTCGGCGAAGGGGCTCATGGGCGCGATTCTGGTCCTGGCTGCGCCGCAGCCCCAGCCCGGCGCCACGCGGCTTGAGAATCCGCAAGGATTGCCCTGAGGATGTGCGGTTTCCGCCAATTCCCTGATCAATCACGAGGGAATCGCCCGCGGACGACGATCATCTATCGTCCAGCGTAGTGTTCCAATGTAACATCTCTCCAGCTCGATGGGAGAATGATCATGCGTGCGGCGATCCTGCTCGGACTCAGCCTGGCCCTTGGCGCCGGCGCAGCCCAGGCCTGCGATCAGCATGGCGCCGACTACAGCCCCATGTCGGCCTATTTCAGCTATCGGGACATGACCCCGGACGAGCGGCGCGCCGCCGACGCCGCGGCCCGGGACGCCATGCGCGAGAAGGACATCATGGCGGGCCGGGCGGCTCTGATCAGCCGCTTCGCCATCAAGGTCGAACCCGGGCCGGATGAGCCCCAACTGGCCCAGGCCAGCCGTCGGCAGGTGGCCGCCCGCTAGTCGTCAAGCCACCTGCTGTCGTTTCCTCCCCTGGACCTTTCGCGCCGATCGCATGACGACGCCTGCCGAGCCCCTGATTGAGGTCCGTGACCTCCGCCATGAGATCGACGGCCGCTGCGTCATGGCGGCCCCGCCCTTTTCCGCCGCCAAGGGTGAGCACACCCTGCTTTTGGGGCCTTCGGGCAGCGGCAAGACCACGCTGATCAATGTGATCACCGGGCTCATCACGCCGACCTCGGGCGAGGTGCGCATCGCCGGACAAGTCATGTCGGCCCTGCCCGCCGCCCAGCGGGACCAGCTGCGCCGCCGGACCATTGGCGTGGTCTTCCAGACCCTCCGGCTGATCAGCGCCCTCAGCGTCCGGCAGAACCTGGCCCTGGCGCAGCGGCTCGCCCTGGGCGCCAATGATCCTGAAGCCATCGAAGGCTTGATCGCCCAGGTGGGTCTGAGCCACCGGGCCGACGCCCGCCCGCGGGCGCTGAGCCAGGGGGAAGGCCAGCGGGCCGCCATCGCCCGCGCGCTCTGCGCCAGGCCGGCGATCGTGGTCGCCGACGAGCCGACCTCGGCCCTGGACGACGCCAACGCCGCCGCCATGTCTGACCTGTTGCTCGCCACGGCTGAAGCGACGGGCGCGACCCTGCTGATCGCCACCCATGACAATCGGCTGAAGGCGCGGTTTGACCGGACCCTCAACCTGTCGGCGCCGCAGGTGGCCGTATGACCCTGGCCGGGCTGTCCCTCGCCTATCTCAAGGACCGGGCGCTCAACACGACGCTGAACGTCCTACTCTTGACCCTCAGCGTGGCGACCCTGGTGATCCTGGTGCTGTTCTCGAGCCAGCTGGCCGAACGGTTTGACCGGGACGCCCGGGGGATCGATCTCGTGGTCGGGGCCAAGGGCTCACCCCTGCAGCTGATCCTGTCGAGCATCTATCAGGTGGATGTGCCCACCGGGAACATTCCCCTGTCGACCGTTGATCTGCTGCGCGCCGATCCGACCGTAGCCGAGGTGATCCCGCTGGCGCTTGGCGACAGCTTCCGGGGCTACCGGATCGTCGGAACCGAGCCCGCCTATGTGGCGAACTTCGGCGGGACCCTGATCGAGGGGGAGATGTTCGCCGCCGACTATCAGGCGGTGATCGGCGCCCAGGTGGCCCGCGAAACGGGCGCAGGACTGGGCCAGAAGTTCGTCGGTTCCCATGGCCTGTCCGGGGATGGTCACGCCCATGAGGAGACCCCCTATGAGGTGGTGGGCATCCTGGCCCCCACCGGCACGGTTCTGGACCGACTGATCGTCACGCCGGTGGGCAGCATCTGGGCCGCGCACGGTTTTGCGCCCCCGCCCGCCGAGGGCGCCGCGGAAGACCACGACGACCACGCCGGTCACGACTACGACGGTGACGGCCATCAGGACCATGCGGCGGACGCCCATGACGACCGTGCGGATGACGAAGCGGCGCACGCCGCCCATGCCGGCGGCGACCTGGAGGTCACGGCGCTGCTGATCAAGTACCGCTCGTCGATGGCCGCCGTCCGCCTGCCCAACTTCATCAACAAGCAGACCGAGCTGCAGGCCGCCGCGCCGGCGGTGGAGATGACCCGCCTCCTCTCCCTGCTCGGGGTGGGGATCGACGCGGTGCGGGCCTTCGCCGTCCTCCTGATGGCGACCAGCGGACTGTCGATCTTCGTGGCGCTCTATTCGGCCCTGCGCCAACGCGAGGGGGACATGGCCATGCTGCGGGTCATGGGCGCCCGGCCGGGCGCCATCTTCGGCCACATCGTGCTGGAGGGCGTGCTTCTGGCCGCCGCCGGCGCCCTGCTCGGCGTCGCGGTTGGTCACGCCGTGGTGGCCGCCTCAGCGGCGAGCTTTCCGCAACTGAGGGACATGGGCCTCACCGCCGCCCGCTTCGAGCCTGCAGAATTCGTGATCGTCATGGCTGCAATTGGCATGGGCGCCCTTGCGGCGCTCATTCCCGCGCTGAAAGTCTTCCGGGTCGATATCGCCAAGACCCTCGCCGACACCCGATAAGGAGCCCCGACCATGTTCGTCCGGCTGATGCTGGCCCTAACCCTGGCGGTCGCCGCCACACCGGCCGGGGCCGCGCTCCAGGCCAGGCCCCAGGCGCCCACCGAAAGCGTCTGGAAGCCGGCCGCAACGCCGCCGGGGGGTATCTCTTGGGCCCTGCTGGAGTCCACCAAGGAGATCACCCGCACCGATACGCGGGGCTATCTCATGTCCAAGCCCGACTTCCCCCCCGGCGTCCTGGCGCTGAAGGGCAAGAAGGTGAAGGTGTCGGGCTATATGATGCCCCTGCAGAACGGCAAGACCCAGACCCACTTCGTCCTGCTGGCCTATCCGCCGGACTGCCCGTTCCACCTCAATCCCAGCCCCATGCAGTTCATCGAGGTGAAGACCGACAAGGGCGTGGTCTTCGATTATGGGGTCAAGACCATCGAGGGCGTGCTCGAGCTGACCGGCCAGGACGAAGGCGGGGTCTTCTACAAGATCAACTCTGGCCGGGCGCTCTGAACGACGAGACTATTGCAAGGCTTCCAGGAAGGCGGGGCGCAGGGTGATGGTCAGGTCGCTGGGTCGCGCCCCGGTCTCGAAGGTGGCGAAGCTGTAGAGCGAGGCGAGCTGGCGTACGGTCTTGTCCTTCGGCGGATCGATGGCGAGCAGAGCGCTCAGGCGACGGCCGAGGCGTCCGTATTCCAGCCAGAAGGCCGTCTCGGTCAAGCCGCAGGACCTCGCCAGGTCGCCGGCGTTGGCCCGCGCGCCCGGGCGCTGGGAGTGGGCGTGCAGGGTGTTGTCGAGACGGGATTCCATGACCAGCGGGGTGGCGTCCAGCGCCTCGCGATACTCGTCGACGCTGGGCATCCCCTGTTCGTCGCGCTGGGCGATGAAGGCGTCGCGCCGGATGTCGAGCTTGGCCAGCATCGCCGCGAGAGCCTGTTCGACGGTGTCCTCGGTCAGCTGATCGAGCTTGCGCATCCCGACATAGGCGATCGCCTCGCCCACCTCGCCGCGGGGGCCAGCCAGCACGCGGTAACAGCCGTGGGTCACGTCCATCTTGGCGGACGGGGCGGGAGAGATCTCGGTCTTGCTCACTTGGACTAGCGTTCCTTTCACTCCGCGCAGGCCGCGGCGCCGCCCATGGCGCGCAGGTGAATCAGGATGGGGGCGATCCGAAAGTCGGCGCCCCGCCCCTATTCGCCCCGCCAGCTGCGGATGCGGGCGCAAGGCCGCAACTGGCGCAGGTCCGCCGCCAAGGTCCGCAGAACGCCAGGGCGCGCGACCGGGCGATCACACCCTTTGCGTCGACTATAGGTCACCCCCGGGCGCCATTGTAAGCATTTCCCGACGATTCCGACGGGGCCGCGCCCGACGGCCTGGCCGGCGGAGGCCGTCCCTGCACCGTTGACCCGTCCCGAACATCGGGCAGTAAACACAGGCGCCGCATGTTCCCTTGGCCAGATCGCCGGATCATCGACCTCTTCCAGGTCAGCCACCCCATCTTGCAGGCGCCCATGGCCGGCGCCTCTGGGGTCGCTCTGGCGCTGGCCGTCAGCCGGGCCGGCGGCCTTGGGTCCCTGCCCTGCGCCCTGCTGACTCCAGAGGCGGTTCTTAAGCAGGCCGCCGCGTATCGCGAGGGAACCGCGGGGCCCTTGAACCTCAACTTCTTCTGTCACCCGCCGACCCTGCCGGATGAGGCTGAACAGGCGCGGTGGCGCGAGCGTCTGACGCCCTATTACCTGGAGCTTGGCCTCGCCCCCCTCGCCCCGGTGGCCGCAGCCGGCCGGGCGCCGTTCGACGCCGCCTTCTGCGCGGTCGTCGAGCAGGTCCGCCCTGAGGTGGTGAGTTTCCATTTCGGCCTGCCGGCGCCGGCCTTGCTTGACCGGGTGAAGGCCGCCGGCGCCCGGGTTGTGAGCTCTGCGACAACGGTGGCCGAGGCGGTGTGGCTGGCGCACCGGGGCTGCGACGCGGTCATCGCCATGGGCTATGAGGCCGGCGGCCACCGCGGCAGCTTCCTGACAGCGGACATGAGCGCCCAGCCTGGCCTGATGGCCCTTTTGCCACAGATCGTTGATGCGGTGGACGTCCCGGTGATCGCAGCCGGCGGGATCGCTGACGGCCGGGGGATCGCTGCGGCCTTCGCCCTGGGCGCGGCTGGCGTTCAGATCGGCACGGCCTATCTGCCCTGCCCCGAATCCCTGATCCCGGAATTCCACCGCGCGGCGCTGGCCAGCGCCCGCGATGACGGCACCGCCCTCACCAATCTGTTCACCGGCCGGCCAGCCCGGGGGATCATCAACCGCCTGATGACCGAGGTCGGGCCATTGTCTCCGGACGCGCCGCCCTTCCCGCATGCGGCGGCCGCCCTGGGCCCGCTGAAGGCGGCGACCTCGACCCCTGAGGACTTCACCCCGCTCTGGGCCGGTCAGGCTGCCGCCCTGGCGAAGCCCATGAACGCCGAAACCCTCACCGGCCAGCTGGCGGCGGAGGGTCTGGCCTGCCTGGCGCGCCTTAGCGGAAGGCTTGGCCCGGGCGAATCCCCAGCTTCTTGAACACCAAGGCCGCCGGACAGAAGCCGGTGAAGGCCGCCTGGATCATGTTGGCGCCGGCGAACGCGCTGAGCAGCATCCACCAGGGGCTGACGAAGTGGGCCAGGGCGACGCCGGCCAGGACGACGAGGCCGGCGAAGACGAAGACGGCGCGATCGAGGGTCATGGATTCAGTCCTTCGTTCGGCTGGTGCGCTAGGCCGCAGCCAGGGCCTGGGACACCCAGGCGGTGATCTGGTCGGTGGTCATGGCGCCGGCCCGGCGCGCCACCTCGCGGCCGTCCTTCAGCAGGATCAGCGCGGGAATGCCCGAGACCCCGAGCGCCACGCTGGCGTCTGGGGCCTCGTCGGCGTTGAGCTTCAACAGCCGCACCTCCGGCTCCAGTCGTGCGGCGGCGGCGGAGAAATGCGGCGCCATGGACCGGCAGGGTCCGCACCAGGGCGCCCAGACGTCCAGCAGGACAGCCACCCCTTGATTGGCCCGGCGGTGGGTCTGGAGCCCGGCGGCGTCAACTTCCGTAGGTTGGCCCTGGAACAGCCGCACGCCACAGCGTCCGCACTTGGCGGCGGCGGCGTCGCGGTCAGCGGGGATGCGGTTGGCCGCCGCACAGGCGGGGCAGACGATCTGGCGCATGATCAGGCCTTCAGCTTGCGGGCCCCGATCAGGTCGAGGGCCAGCTTCTCATAGAACGGCGTGGCCTCCCCACGCCGGATCTTCGAGATGAAGTACTTTTCGAATCCGATCTTCGCCAGATGGACCCAGCGGCCTTCGGCGGCCCAGTTCAGGTTGCGCGGTGGGATCTGTGGCTGGGCGATGAAGGCCACGCCGCTGTCGCCGAAATCGGCCAGGCAGATGGCGTTCCACGTCGCCTCGCGGCTCGGCCCCTCACCAGCCAGCAGCGCCTTCAGGTTCTCGGCGATGGCCGTCACCATGCTCTCGATCATGAAGCCGGTCTTGGGCACGCCCACCGGCACCGGCGTCTTGCCCATGGGCGGAATGGCCACGCAGACGCCGAGGGAGAAGACATTGGGATAGGTCGGATTGCGCTGGTGCTTGTCGGCCAGGATGAAACCCTTGGGATTGGTGAGCCCTTCGATCCCCATGACGGCGGGCACGCCGCGGAAGGCCGGCAGCATCATCGAATAGGCGAAGGGCAGGTCGTGAATGGCCTTGACCGAGCCGTCCTCGGCGATCTCCTCCACCGCCATCTGGCCCTCGCTCACCTTGGCCACCCTGGCGTTGGTGATGAACTTGATGTGCCGCTGGCGCATCTCGCTCTCCAGCAGGCCCTTGGTGTCGCCCACCCCGTCCAGACCCAGGTGGCCCACATAGGGTTCGGCCGTGACGAAGGTCATGGGCACCTGGTCGCGGATCTTGCGACGCCGCAGTTCGGTGTCGAGGATCATGGCGAACTCATAGGCCGGGCCATAGCAGGAGGCGCCCTGCACAGCGCCGACGACGATGGGCCCCGGATTGCGCGCCAGGGCCTCGAAGGCCTCGGCGGCCCGTTCGGCATGCTCCACATGGCAGACCGACTGGGTGAAGCCGTCTGGTCCCAGGCCCTCGATCTCATCGAAGGCGAGCTCCGGCCCCGTGGCGATGACCAGATAGTCGTAGAAGAGGCTGTCGCCGTCGGCGAGCTCCAGGCGGTTCTCCTGCGGATGCACCCGTCGGGCCCCGACGCCGGTGAAGCCAATCTTCTTCCTGGCCATGATCGGCGGCAGGTGAACCTCGATGGCCTCGCGCTTTCGCCAGCCCACCGCCACCCAGGGATTGGAGGGCACGAAGTGGAAGGTGTCCCCCTGGGACACGACGGTCACCTCGGCGTTCGAGCCCACCGCTTCCTTGATTTCGAAGGCGGCGACTGATCCGCCGAGGCCGGCGCCCAGGATGGCTATGACTGGCTTTTTCATGAGATAACCCTGATCTCTTTCCCAGCCCTGACATTGATTACGGTCAAGGCGGCGTCCGTCCCGAGGCCCCAGTTTCGATGTCTCTTGAATGGGCCCCTGAAATCTATATATGCGTATCTGCGAATATACAATGACCTTCAAGACAGGCCGGAGACAGACCCATGCCCCACACCGCCGATCTTGCCCCCGCCGACGTCCATGACCGCCTGGCCGCCCGTCAGATCGTCCTGATTGACGTGCGCGAGCCTGCCGAGTTTGCGTCTGAACGGATCCACGGGGCCCTGAACTTCCCCCTCTCCACCTTCGACCCGGACGCCCTGCCGGCCGGCGGCCCGCGGGCCATCGTCCTGCAGTGCGGGTCGGGCAAGCGCTCGGCCATGGCCATGGACCTCTGCCGTAAGGCCGGGGTCGAGGTCGCCGGACATCTGGAAGGCGGCATCGGCGCCTGGCGCGAAGCCAAGCTGCCCGTGGTTCGGATCGACCCGGCCACCGGCACCGTCCGCGACGCTCGCTAAGACCCCGGAAAAAGAGACGCCCATGCGCCCCCTGCTGACCGCAAGCCTGCTGGCCCTGGCCCTGGGCGCCGCCGCCTGTTCGGAAACGGCCCAGTCGCCGCCGACGACCCCGGCGGCGGCCGAGGGGGCGCGGCTCACCCTGCGCCTGCAGTCAGTGGATGACCTGAAGCCGGTGGCCGCCAGCGTGGTCACCCGCGACATGGCCCAAGCCCGGGCGCGGATCGGCGGCACCTTGACCGAGCTGAGGGTTCGGGAAGGCGACGAGGTGCGCAAAGGTCAACTGATCGGCCGGGTCTCTGACCAGCGGCTCACCCTGGAAACCACCGGCTACGAGGCCCAGGCCGCCGCCGCCGCCGCCGAAGCCGCCCGCGCCTCGGCCGAGCTCTCCCGGGTTCAGGTGCTTTACGACAAGGGCTTCTACGCGAAGGCGCGGCTGGAGCAGGCTCAGGCCGCCGCCCGCGCCGCCGAAGGCATGGCCGCCGCCGCCCGCGCCCAACGCGCCGCCAGCGCCGAGATGGGATCCCAGGGCGCCATCCTTGCCCCCTCCTCCGGCCGTGTGATCCAGGCCGACGTCCCCGCCGGCTCCGTCGTCGCAGGCGGACAGTCAGTGGCGACGATCACCTCGGGCGAGCCCTTGCTGCGGCTGGACCTGCCTGAAGGCCAGGCCCGCGCCCTGAAGGTGGGCGACCGCGTCCCGGTCTCAGCCAGCGACCTCCCCGGCGTCGCCGCCTATGGAACCGTGGTCCAGGTCTATCCCTCGGTCACCGGCGGCCAGGTCACCGCCGACCTTCGGGTCGAAGGCCTTCGCGCCGACCTGATCGGCCAGCGGGTCCGGGTGCAGGTCAAGGTCGGCGAGCGTGAGGCCCTGGTGGTTCCGGAGACCTATGTGGCCACCCGGTTCGGCCTGGACTTCGTCCGCATCCTGGGACCTGACGGCGCAGCACGCGAGGTGGCGGTGCAGGCCGCCCCGGCCCCGGCGCCGGGCCAGGTGGAGATCCTGTCGGGCGCCCGCGCCGGCGATGTCCTGATCGCGCCTGTCGCCGGAGCGGCCCGATGAATCTGGGCATCTCCGGACGACTAACCCAGGCCACCATTCATTCGCCCCTGACGCCGCTCGCCCTGCTGGCGGCCATCGCCGTGGGGCTGATGGCGCTCCTGTCCATCCCCCGGGAGGAAGAGCCGCAGATCAGCGTGCCCATGGTCGACATCATGGTCGCCACGCCCGGCCTGCGCGCCGCCGACGGCGCCGAGCTGGTGGCCAAGCCGCTTGAGACCATCGTCAAGTCCATCGACGCGGTGGATCACGTCTACACCCAGGTGCAGGACGATCAGGTTCTGGTCACCGCCCGCTTCGATGTGGGCGAGGATCCCGAGGACGCCGCGGTGCGGGTCCATGAGAAGATCCGCGCCAACTACGACCAGATCCCGGTGGGGATCCCCGAACCGATGATCGTCACCCGCGGCATCAATGATGTGCCCGCCGTGGTTCTGACCCTGACGCCGACCCCCGAAATGGCGGATCGCTGGTCGGACCAGGCCCTGTACGACGTCGCGCTGAAGCTGCGCACCGAGGTGGCCAAGGTCGAGGATGTGGGCCTGACCTTCATTGTCGGCGGTCGCCCCGACGAGATCCGCATCGAGCCCGATCCCGAACGCCTGGCCCTGCGCGGCGTGCCCCTGGGCGGCGTCATCGAGGCGGTTCGCCAGGCCAATCGCAGCTTCCCGGCCGGCGCCATCCGCCAGGATGGTCAGGCCGTGGACGTGGCCGCGGGCCGGACCCTGGCCAGCGCCCAGGAGGTCGGACTGCTGGGCGTCGCCTCCGTCAAGGGCGAGCCCGTCTATGTCCGCGATGTCGCCACGGTGATCCAGGCGCCGCGGGAAGATCAGGCCCGGGTCTGGCGCCACAGCCGCACCGCCGAGGGCTGGACCCAGGCGCCCGCCGTCAGCCTGGCCATCGCCAAACGCCAGGGCGCAAACGCCGTGGTGGTCTCA
This sequence comes from Caulobacteraceae bacterium UBA3198, assembly GCA_002363865.1. Taxonomy (GTDB): domain Bacteria; phylum Pseudomonadota; class Alphaproteobacteria; order Caulobacterales; family Caulobacteraceae; genus Phenylobacterium. The sequence goes on along the minus strand of DEWY01000011.1, from coordinate 87,996 downwards.
GAGCACATCCTGGAGCGGGTGGAGACCCTGCGCGGAACCCTCATCCCCGAGGGCCTGGAGGTCGCCGTCAGCCGGGACTATGGCGAGAGCGCCAATGAGAAGGCCAATGAGCTGCTCTTCCACCTGGGCCTAGCCACCGTCTCCATCGTCATCCTGATCGGCCTGGCCATCGGCTGGCGGGAGGCCGGCGTCACCGCCGTGGTCATCCCGACCACCATTCTGCTGACCCTCTTCGCCTCCAACCTGATGGGCTACACCATCAACCGGGTCAGCCTGTTCGCCCTGATCTTCTCCATCGGCATCCTGGTCGACGACGCCATCGTCATGATCGAGAACATCGCCCGCCACTGGGCGATGAAGGATGGCCGCACCCCGACCCAGGCCGCCATCGAAGCCGTGGCCGAGGTTGGCAATCCGACCGTGGTGGCGACCCTGACCGTGGTCGCGGCCCTGCTGCCCATGTTGTTCGTCTCCGGGTTGATGGGCCCCTACATGGCGCCGATCCCGGTCAACGCCTCGGCCGCCATGGTCTTCTCCTTCTTCGTGGCCGTGGTCATCGCCCCCTGGCTGATGGTGCGCTTCGCCCGCCAGACCCTGACCGAGGGCCACGGGCACGGGCATGACGAGGGCGGAGGCCGGCTAGGCGGCGCCTACCGCGCCCTGGCCAGTCGGGTGATCGCGACCCGCCGCAGCGCCTGGATCTTTCTGGGCGCGGTGGGCCTGGCCACGCTACTGTCCATGAGCATGTTCGCCACCAAGACGGTGACGGTGAAACTGCTGCCCTTCGACAACAAGTCCGAGCTGCAGGTGGTCCTCGACCTGCCTGAAGGCGCAAGCCTTGAGACCACCGAACGCACCCTGGCCGGCGCCGCAGCGATCGCCCGCACCGTGCCGGAAGTGACCGCCATCGAGGCCTATGCCGGCACGGCCTCACCGTTCAATTTCAACGGCCTCGTCCGGCACTACTTCCTGCGTGACCGGCCCGAGATGGGCGACCTCTCCATCACCCTGTCCCATAAGGGCGATCGCAAGCGCGCCTCCCACGCCATCGCGCTCGATCTGCGTGAACGCCTGGCGGCCCTGCCCCTCCCGACCGGCGGATCGGTCAAGGTGGTCGAGGCGCCCCCTGGACCGCCGGTGATGGCCACCCTGCTGGCGGAAATCTATGGTCCCGACGCCGAGACCCGCCGCGCCGTGGCCGCCGAGGTCAAGGGGCTGTTCCAGTCGGTGCCCTATATCGTCGATGTGGATGACTCCTACGGCGAGCCCCGCCCCCGCCTGCGTCTGACGCCGGCCCGCGACACCCTGGAGCATCTGGGCGTGGCCGAGGGCCAGGTGTTGGACTCCATCGGGGCGGTGTTTGGCGGCGGGCCTGTGGGCTACGCCCACCGGGGCGAGGGCCGCACCCCCCTGGAGATCGCCGTGCGCCTGCCTCAGTCCGACCGCACCTGGGGGGAGCGCCTCGCCGCCACCCCGGTGGCGGTCTCGCAGACCGCGGACGGCGTGCGGCTGGTGGAGCTGGGCGAGGTGGTCGACGCCGTCTCTGAACCTGGCTCGCACATGATCTATCGCCGCGACGGCCTGGACGCCGAAATGGTGACCGCCGAGCTGGCCGGCCAGTACGAGGCGCCGATCTACGGCATGCTGGCCGTCGGCGACGCCATCGAGGCCCATGACTGGGGCGACCTGCCCAAGCCGACGGTCCGGCTGAACGGCCAGCCCAGCGATGAAAGCGCCCCCACCCTCCTGTGGGACGGCGAGTGGGAGATCACCTGGGTGACCTTCCGGGACATGGGGGCGGCCTTCGCCGTGGCGATCCTCGGCATCTATGTGCTGGTGGTGGCCCAGTTCAAAAGCTTCCGCCTGCCCCTGGTCATCCTGACGCCCATCCCGCTCACCTTGGTGGGCATCGTCATCGGCCACATCATCTTCAGCGCGCCGTTCTCGGCCACCTCGATGATCGGCTTCATCGCGCTCGCCGGCATCATCGTGCGCAACTCCATCCTGCTGGTGGACTTTATCCGGCATGCGCAGACCGGCGACAGACCCTTGCGCGACGTGCTGCTGGAGGCGGGCGCGATCCGGTTCAAGCCCATTGTGCTGACCGCAGCAGCCGCCATGATCGGCGCAGCGGTGATCCTGTTCGATCCCATCTTCCAGGGCCTGGCCATCTCCCTGCTGTTTGGCCTGGCCTCCTCCACCCTGCTGACCGTGCTGGTCATACCGGCCATCTATGTGGTTTTGAGGGATGACGGCCGCCCAGCCACCCGCCCTGGCGCCGCCAAGACCGCCTAACCCAGCCTGGACCTGTGAGCATGAGCAAGGCCACCCTCACCGCCGTCGCCGCCCAGATGCCCGACCCGGCAGAACTGGCGGCGCTCGAGGCTAGCGCCGCGGCCGCCGCGCGGCTGATGAAGCTGATGTCTAGCGAGCAGCGGCTGATCATCCTCTGCCGGCTAGGCGACGGCGAGTGCTCTGTCGGCGATCTGGCTCAGCATGTGGGTCTGGCCCAATCGGCGGCCTCTCAGCACCTGGCCAAGCTGCGGGCCGAAGGCGTGGTCGGCACCCGCCGGGAGGGTCAGACCATATTCTACCGCCTGACCGACCCGGCCGCGGCCCGGGTGATCGACACCCTGTGCGACATCTATCGCGGCAAGCCGGCGAGCTGAGCGATCAGCCCGGCTTGCGGGCCACCAGGTCGATCAGGGCGGACTGGCCCGAATGGCCCGCGCCTTCCTCGATCGCCGCGTCATAGGCGACGAGCTCCAGAATCTCGAAGTCGGCGAAGGCCTCGCGCAGCATCGCCTCGGTATAGAGGTTCTCCGGCGTCCGGGGCCCGCCGGTGCCATAGGCGATCTGTTCAGGCCGGTAACCCTCCAGCAGGATCAGGCCGCCGGGTTTCAGCCCCCGCTTCATGTTCTCGAAGATCTCGGTCCGCAGCTCAGGCCCGGCGAACTGGATGAAGATGGCCGCCACCAGGTCGAACCGCTCCTGCGGCCAGTCCCAGGCCGCCAGATCGACCTGTTGCAGATCGAGGCTCACGCCCCGGGCCGCCGCCAGTCGGGCCGCCTTGACCTGGGCCACTGGCGAACCATCGGCCGACAGAACCGAGAGCCCCTGCTGCGCCAGCCAGACGCCGTTGCGCCCTTCCCCGTCGGCCACGGCCAGGGCGGTCTGCCCCGGCGCCAGCCGATGAGCCTGGCGCGCCAGGAAGGCGTTGGGCGCTTCGCCGAAAAGATAGGCCTCGCCCTGATAGCGTTCGTCCCAGAAGCTCATCCGGCAATCCCCTTCCAGGCCACATAGGCGGCGACGATCAGAACCAGGCCAGCGAACAGTCGCCGGGCCAGGAGGGCGCGGTCCGCCAGCAGGCCTGCGGCCCGCAAACCCGCCCACCCCCCGGCCAGGCCGCCGGCGATGAACAGCCCCGCCACCGGCCAGACCACGAGCCCAGATAGCGCATAGTTGGCCGAGGTCGCCGCCCCGAACAGACTCACCGACAATAGGGACGAGGCCGCGGCGTTGGCCAGCGTCATGCCGCTGGCCGCCATGAGCCCCGGCACGATGAGGAAACCGCCGCCGATTCCGAAGAAGCCGGCTGCAAGACCGGTCGCCAGGCCGATCGGCGCCAGGCGCAGGGTCATGCGCCAGGAGATATGCGCCAGCGGATCCCCGGCGTCCTTCGGCTTTCGCATCATCGACAGGGCGATGGCCGCCATGGCCGCGGCAAACAGGACCAGCAGTTGCTGGCCGTCCACCTGCTTGGCCAGGCTAGAGCCCGCCAAGGCGCCGGCGAGGCCGGCGGCGGCGAAGACGCTGGCGCAGGGCCACTTCACCCGTCCGCTGCGGGCGTGGCCCACCAGATTGATGGCCGCATTGACCGCCACGGCCGCCGCCGAGGTGCCGATCGCCAGGTGGGTGTCTTCCAGCCCCACCACATAGAGCAGGGCCGGCGTGGCCAGCACAGAGCCGCCGCCGCCGAAGACGGCGAGCAGCAGGCCGACCACTGCGCCGCTCATCACCGCGGCGATCATGGCTGTGGTTGTGAGGTCCATGCACGCGCTCCTGCCTTGGTCATAGCTGCATTTGCTATATTAGCAATAATGCATATATAGGGGGTGCGAAAGGAGGACCCAATGTCCGTTCAGCAGATGAGCTTCTTCCATGAGGCGACCTCGACCGTGACCTATCTGGTCTGGGATGAGGCGACCGGCGAGGCCGCCGTGATCGACCCGGTCCTCGACTATGAGCCCAAGGGCGCCAAGGTCTCCCGCGAGCAGGTCTCCGAGATCCTGCGGGCGATTGAGGCCCGCGGCCTGAAGCTGGTCTACGTCCTGGAGACTCACGCCCACGCCGACCACCTGTCGGCCGCGACCCGCCTGCGGGACGCAACCGGCGCCCAGGTGGTGATCGGCGCCCATATCACCGCGGTCCAGGACTATTTCGGCAAGGTCTTCGGCGCTGACGACGTCACCGCCGACGGCGCCGTCTTCGACCGCCTTGTGCGCGAAGGCGACAGCCTGAGGCTCGGCAAAACAGAGATAAGCGTCCTTCACACCCCCGGCCACACGCCGGCCTGCGTCACCTATCTCATAGATGGGGCGGCCTATGTGGGCGACACTCTGTTCATGCCGGACTACGGCACGGCGCGGGCCGACTTCCCCGGCGGGGACGCCGCAACCCTCTACCGGTCGATCCAGAAGATCCTCGCCCTGCCGCCGGAAACCAAGATCTATGTGGGCCACGACTATCTGACCAAAGATCGCAAGACCCATGCCTGGGAGACCACCGTGGCGGCCCAGCGGGCGGAGAACATCCACCTGCGCGGCGGCGTGAGCGAAGCCGACTTCGTGGCCCGTCGCGAAGCCCGGGACGCCACCCTTCCCCCGCCCAATCTGATCCTGCCGTCGCTGCAGGTGAACATCCGCGCCGGCGCACTGCCGCCAGCCGAGCGGGACGGCCGCGTCTATCTGCGTCTGCCGGTGACGGAGATCTGACGGGACGCAACCTGCACGCGTCAGCCGCCAGCCATGCAGGTTGCGCAGCCCAGGGTGCGAATGACGATTGGCGGCGGGGGCGGAATGGTGTTCTAGACTCCCATGCCCTTCCCCCAGGATCGCTATCTCTTGCTGGACGTGGCCGGCGTCGACATGGCCCTGCCCATGCGCGCCGTCGCCGAGATCCTGCCCGTCACCCGGTTTGAGCGTCAGGCGCCCTGGCCCAAGGTGCTGGCCGGTTTCATGAACCGGCAGGGCCAGCCCCTGGCCGTGATCGACCTGGCCCGCCTGTTCGACCCTGATCGTCCGCCATCAGCCCCGGACCTCTACAGCCACGTGGTCCGCCTGCGCGCCGGCCCTGGGGGCGGCGATCTGGCGCTGCTGGCCGACCGGGTGATGGACGCCGAAGCCGAAGCCGAGGATTTCACCTCGGTCGCGGACTCGGCCAGCGCCAATGGCGCGATCATCGGAAACCTGCTGATCCTTGGGCGGCTGGTCGCCCTGCTTGACGTCGAGCGCCTGCTGCTTCTGGAGGAACACGCCCGGGTGACCGAGATCGGCGAGACCCTGCGCGCGAGGCTCGCCGCCTCGGGGGACGGGGCGCCCTGAATCCCGCCGCGCCGGTCTTTGCGCCAGATCACCCCTTCTGGCGGCTCAAGGCCGAGGTGATCGCCCGCACCGGTCACTTCTACTACGCCGACAAGGATGACGTCCTTTGGGACCGGGTGCGCCGGCGGCTGGCGGCCGTGCGCCTGCCCGACGTCGAGTCCTATGTGCGGCTGCTCGACGACCCTCAGGCCGGGCCTGCCGAATGGCGGCGGCTGGAGGGCGAGATCACCGTCGGAGAGACCTATTTCCTGCGCTATGTGGAGCAATTTACGGCCCTAAAGGCGCATATTCTCCCCGAATTGATCGCCCGCCACGCCCAGACCAAGCGGCTGCGCATCTGGAGCGCCGGCTGCGCCACCGGCGCCGAACCCTACTCCGTGGCCATCCTGCTGGCCGAGCTCCTGGGCGACCAGATCGCCGACTGGCGGCTGACCATCCTGGGCACCGACATCAACGAGTCCGCGCTGGCGGCCGCCCGGGAGGCGCGCTTCGGGGCGTGGGCGCTGCGCTCGCTCTCGGCCGAGCAGAAGCAAGCCTGGTTCACCCAGGATGATCGCACCTGGCGGCTGCGGCCACGGTTCCGCAGCCTGGTGCGGTTCCAGTACGGCAATCTGCTGGACCTGCTGGGCCCGGCCGCGCCGCTGGATCTGACCGACTTCGACCTCATCCTCTGCCGCAACGTCCTGATCTACTTCCATCCGGACGCCATGAACGCCGTGGTCGGCGCCCTGGCCCAGCGCCTGGGGGACGAAGGCTGGCTGCTGGTGGGCCACGCCGAGCCCAATCCGGGGTTTGAAGCCCATGTGCGGACGATCACCCTGCCCGGCGCCGTGGCCTATCGCCGCCGGACCGCCGAGGCCGCGCCTGACCCGGCGCCGGCGGCGGGCTGGACCCCCTTGCCGGCCCCGGACGCGAGCCAAGCGCCCTCCCCGCCCCCGCCCCGGCCCTTGGCTGCGCCGACCCTTGAGCCGGCGCCCGCGCCCAAGCCGCCGCAGCCGACCGTCGACAGCGTCACGCCGCTGGCCGACATCCGCGCCCTCGCCAATCTGGGGCGGTTCGCGGAGGCCGCGCACCTGTGTCGGCAAGCGCTTGCCCGATCGCCGCCCGACCCGGCCGCGCACTTCTATTTGGGCCTGGTCACCCAGGCCCAGGGGTTACTGGACGAGGCCGAAGAGGCGCTTCGCCGGGCGGTCTATCTGGATGGAACCTTCCTTATGGCCCAGTATCACCTCGGGCTTCTCCGGCTTGAGCGGGGCGACGGCGCGGCTGGACGGCGCAACCTGGCCGGTGTGGCCCGTCTGGCGGCGACCTTGAGCCCGACGACGCCCCTGTGCGAAGGGGATGGCCTCAGGGCCGGCGACCTGCGTGAACTCGCGCGGCTGCAGCTTGAGAAAGGTCCGAGGGGGAGCCGATGAGCCAGAGCAAGCCGAAGCCCCGCCCCCGCGCCGAACGCCCGGTCCAGGCCACTGAATCTCCCAAGACCCGGCAGATTCTGGACGAGCGCGCACGCCGGCTCGCAGCGCCGGACCGCGTCGAGACCGACGTGGCCGCCCTGGACGCCACCGCGGTTCTGCTCTGCCCCATGGGCGGCAATCTCTACGGCATCCCGATGACGGAGGTGGCGAGCCTGCGCCCCCTGGAGCGGCTTGGCCGCACGGGGCTTGCCAGCGCCGGGGCCGTCATGGGGCTGGTGGCCGACAATGGCCGTGTCCGGCAAGTGCTCGACCTGGGCGTTCTGCTCGGCGCGCCGCCGCCACGAGAGACCAGCGGCTACCTGATCATGTTGAAGGGCCGGCGCGATCTGGCCCTGCGGATCGCCGAGCGACCCCATGCGGTCAATGTCCGCCCCGACCCCGAAAGCCCGCAACGCGCCCTTGTGGTGAGCGCGGGCGAAACCAACGCCAAGACCCTCGTCGTCCTTTCCGTCGCCGCCCTGCTGGCTGGCGACGCCCCTGTGGGAGCCTGACCCGTGAGTATCGCCAATCGTATCCTGCTGGGCTTTGTGGCCGTCATCGCCCTGGTGATCGCCCTGGGCGCCCTCGGTCTGGCGCAGATCGGCGAGGTCCGGTCGGAGACCGCCTCCATCGTCAACCGCGACATGGCCTTCATCAGGCAACTGGCCGAGGTGCAGTCGGCCCAGCACGCGCTGGAAGCCGCCACCGAGGCCGACTTCGCCGATCACGCCATGGGCGTGATGGGGCCGACTCCGGACGGCGCCTCCCAGGACTGGCGCCGGACTGAGGCCGTCGCGGTCCAGAGCCTCGATCAGGCCATCGCCCAGGCCACCAATTTCCAGGCCGTCGCGGTCTCCAGCGACCGCGCCAGGGCCTGGGGTCAGATCAGCCAGTCCCTGACCCGGGCGCGGGCCATTCTGGTCGATCTGCGCCAGCGAGACCTCGTGGCCTTCCAGGCCATGGCCCGGAGAGACATCGCCGCCGGTCAGGCCGCCCGCGATGCGCTCGCCGCCCCCCGCGCGGCCTTCCGGCAGGAGATGGAGCGGGCCGCCGGCACCCTCGACCAGGCCATCGGCCTCGGTCAGCAGCGGGTGGAGCGGGTCTATCAACAAAGCCGCCTGTTCAACCTGGTCGGGCTGATCCTGGCGGTCGGCATCGCCATGGCGGTGGCCTATCTGATCCGCAAGTCGATCATCACCCCGCTGAACAGCTTCATGGCCTTTGTCGAGCGGGTCGGCCAGGGCGACCTGACCCGACATACCGAGCTGACCGGTTCCGATGAGATCGGACGGCTGGGGACCACCCTCAACGTGATGGTCGACGGCCTGCGTGATCTGGCCCGCCAGAACCGCGAGGCGACGGAGAACCTGAACGCCGCCACCGCCGAAATCCGGGCGTCCTCACAGGAGCAGGCCGCCAGCGTCGAGGAACAATTGGCCGCGGTTCAGGAGACCGCCGCGACGGTCGACGAGATCACCCATTCCGGCGCTCAGATCGGCAAGCGCGCCCAGGAGGTGATCGCCTCGGCCCAGGCCACCGCCCAGACCAGCAATGAGGGCCTGCGTGCGGTGGACGAAACCGCCGGGGCCATGGACTCGATCCGCGATCAGGCCGAGGCGGTGGCCGAGAACATCGTCGCCCTGAGCGAAAAGACCCAGGCCATCGGCGACATCATCTCCACCGTCAACGACATCTCCGAGCGCTCGCACCTGCTGGCGCTCAACGCCGCCATTGAGGCCGCCGCCGCTGGCGAGAACGGCCGCAGCTTCTCCGTGGTCGCCTCGGAGATGAAGCTGCTGGCCGATCAGGCGAAGGACGCCACCAACCAGGTCCGTTCCATCCTTGGCGACATCCAGCGGGGCATCAATTCGTCGGTCATGCTCACCGAGGAAGCCGTCAAGCGCGTCGCCGCCGGCAAGGAGCGCACCGACACCACCCAGCGCACCATCACCGAGATCACTGGTCGGGTGCAGGAAAGCGTCCAGACCTTCCAGCAGATCGTCGCCTCGACCAACCAGCAGCAGCTGGGGATCGAGCAGGTCATGGGCGCCCTGCAGAACATCCGCCAGGCCAGCCAGCAGACCGCCGTCGGCACCCGCCAGCTGGAGGAAGCCGCCGGCAACCTCGCCAGCCTCTCCCAGCAGCTGCTGGGTCTGGCCGAACGGTACCGGGTCTGATCGCCCGTCGTGGCTGACCTCCGCGCCCAGCTCCTGGCGGCGTTCGACATCGAACACCGCGAGCACCTCGAATCCGTGCGCCGGGCCCTGGCCGCGCCGGAGGACGCCGACCTGCGCGAAATGTTCCGCCGCCTGCACAGCCTGAAGGGCGCGGCGCGGGCGGTGGACCTGGAGATCGTCGAGCATCTGGCGCACCGGCTGGAGGAGCGGCTGGCCCAGGTGATCGACGGCGGCGCGGGCCTGGACGCCGCCACGGTCGATCTCATCCATCTGGGTCTGGACGCCATCGAGGCCCAGGCCGACGCTCAGCGGGAAGGCGCCCCGCCGCCAGACGCCGCCCGCGCCCTGGAGGCGCTGGGCGCCGCCCCCGCGCCGAGACCGACGCCCCAGGCCAAGGCCACGGCCCCTTCGCCTCCTGACGAGCCGCCGCCGCAAGTGCAGGAGCGCTCGCCTGAATATGTCCGGGTGGACGCGGAGTTGGGCCAGCGCCTGAACGAGGCCCTGCATCACCTGTCCAGCGAGGTGCAGATCGAGGCCGCCCAGGTGGAGCTGACTCAGCGCCTCCGCCGGGAGGCCGGCCAGCTCGAGCGCCTGTGGCGCGACATGCGCGCCCGCAGCGGCGACAGCCGGACTTCCAACCGGGCGGTCGCCTTCGAAGCGGCCCTCCAGACCCTGACCCGCGACCTGGGCGAACTCGCCAGGCGCCAGTCCCGGGCCAACTGGGCTGTGGGCGAGAGCCTGGCCGCCCTGCGCGAACAGATCGACGAAATCGCCCTGGCCCCAGCCGAAAGCCTGCTGGGCGACCTCGGCCGCATGGTGAGAGACCTGGCCCGCGACCAGGGCCTGGAGGTGGAGGTCCGCACCGAAGGCCTGGAGGTCCGGGCCGAGCGCCGCGTGCTCCAGGCGTTGCGCGAGCCGATCATCCACCTGCTGCGCAACGCCGTCAGCCATGGGGCCGAGGCGCCGGCTGTGCGCCAGGCCGCCGGCAAGTCCGAACGCCTGCACATCACTCTGCAGGCCCGCGCCCGCGGGGGTCGTCTGGAGGTCCGCATCGCCGATGATGGCCCAGGACCAGACCTCGGCCGGATCGAGGCCGCCGCCATCGCCCGTGGGTTGCTGACGGCCAGCCAGACGCCCCGTCACCCCGACGAAATTCTCGCCCTGGCGTTCGAGCCCGGGGTGTCGGCGGCCAAGGCGGTGGATCGCCTGTCGGGCCGCGGCATGGGGCTTTCGGCGGTGGGGCAATCCCTGGCCGCCCTGGGCGGTTCGGCCCGGCTACGGGCCCGTCAGCCCTTCGGCGCCGAGGTCGTTCTGTCCGCGCCCCTGTCTGCGGCGCGACAGACCCTGGTGGCCGTGGAGGCCGGCGGCGCGCTGTTTGGCCTGCCCAGTTTCGCCATCCGGTCTCTGCTGCGCCTGCGAAGCGGCGAACTGGAAATCGTCGAGGGCGTGCCCAGCGCGCGGATACAAATCGACGGCTCGGACATTGTCACGCCCGTGATCCCCTTGAACGCCCTCCTCAATGAGGCCGTGCTCGAGCCGCCGGCCCCCGGCGCCGCGGCGCCGATGGTCCTCATCCACCGGGGGGATCGACACCTGCTGCTGGCCGTCGACGACATTGTCGATGTGCGCGAGCTCACCGTGCAGGACCTGGACGACAGCCGGATCGCGCCGGGCCTCACCCTGGGGGCGGCGATCCTGGATGAGGACCGGCCCCTGCTGGTCCTCAACCCGGAGGCCCTGATCGACCGCTGGCTGCGGAACGCCCGGCGGCTTTCGGCCTCAGCCCTGGGTCTGGCGCCCAAAGGGGCCGAGACGAAGCAGGTGCGGACCGTGCTGGTGGTGGACGACTCCATCACCACCCGGACCCTGGAAAAAAGCATCCTCGAGGCCCAGGGCTATCGCGTCCTCCTGGCCGTGGACGGGGTGGACGCCCTGAACACCCTGCGTTCCTCCGACACCCTCATCGACCTGGTGGTGGCCGATATCGAAATGCCGCGCATGGACGGCTTCGCCCTGCTTCAGGCGATCAAGGCCGACGCCGCCTTCGCCCGCCTGCCTGTGATCCTGATGACCTCCCGGGATGACGAGGCCGATGTGCGCCGGGGGCTGGATCTGGGGGCCGAGGCCTACATCACCAAGCAGAAATTCGACCAACGGGAGCTGCTGGCCACCATTGGGCGCATCCTGTGAGCCAGGCGCCTGCGCCGGTCCGCGTGATGATCGTCGAGGACTCCCTCGTCGTGCGCCAGCTGCTGACTCATATCATCGGCCGGGACCCCCGGTTCACCGTCGCCTCGGCCGTCGCCTCGGCCGAAGAGGCGCTGGCCGAGATTCCCCGGGTGCGGCCCGACGTGATCTCCATGGATATCCGACTGCCGGGGATGGACGGTCTGGAGGCCACGGCCCGGATCATGGCCGATCACCCCACCCCGATCGTGGTGATCGCCGACGCGGTCGAGGACGCCTCGCTGCGCATTTCCATGAACGCCCTTCGCGCCGGCGCCCTGACCGTAGTGGAAAAGCCCGCCGGCCCCAGCAACGCCAGCTACGAGCGTCTGGCCGACACTATCTGCACCCAGCTGTTCATCATGAGCAGCGTGCCGGTGATCCGTCGGCGCAGCATCGGCGCGGCCCGCGATCCGCGGCCTGAGCCCCGCCCCGTAGTCGCCGGCGCCTTCGAGCGCCTGGACTTCCTGGCCTTGGCCGCCTCCACCGGGGGACCGCCGGCCCTGGCCAAGGTGCTGGGCGCCCTGCCCTCGAACTTCCCCGCCCCGGTCCTGCTGGTGCAGCACATGGGGGCAGCCTTCATGGAGGGCTTCGCCAAGTGGCTGGACGGCCTTTCGGCCATACCGGTGGTGCTCGCCGAGGACGGGACCCTGGCTGAGCCAGGGCGGGTCTATGTGGCCCCCGGAGACAGCCATCTGGCCCTCCGCAGCTCGGGCGTCATGCGCATCACCCGCGACCCGCCGGTGGGCGGACAGCGGCCCTCGGCCAATGTGCTGTTCGGCGCCCTGGCCGAAACCGCCCCCACCCGCACGGTCGCCGCCCTGCTGACCGGCATGGGCGAGGACGGGGCCCAGGGCATGTCGCGGCTGATGCAGGGGGGCGCCCACACCATCGCCGAGCACGCCAGCACCGCGGTGGTGAATGGGATGCCGGCGGCCGCAGTTCGGCTGCGCGCGGCCCGGGACATCCTGCCCCTGGACCTGATCGGACCGCGCATCGTGCAGCTGGCCGCCAAGGGGCGGTCATGAGCCCCCATACCCACGCCAAGGTCCTCGTGGTCGAGGATTCCGAGACCCAGGCCCTGGCCCTGCGCGGACGCCTCGAAGCCGAGGGCTATACGGTCCAGACCGTCACCAGCGCCGAAGCCGCGCTGGAGCGGCTGAACGGGCCGCTTCCTGACCTGGTGGTGGCCGATTTCCACCTTCCCGGCATGGACGGGCGCGAGCTTTCGCGGCAACTACGGCTGAACCGGCGCACCCGCACCCTGCCCCTGCTGATGCTGACCAGCGCCCGGGAGCAGGATCTGGAGCGCCAGGGCCTGGAGAGCGGCGCCGACGCCTATGTGTCCAAGTCCGCCGACATGGATGTCATGCTGGCGAGGCTCAGGGCGCTGCTCCGCCGGGGCCGCATGGCCGCCGCCGAGAGCACCGCCGACGCCTTCCGTCCCGCCCAGGTGATGGTCGTGCATGACAGCGCCACCCAGCGGATGCGGCTGGGCGCCATCCTGGCCCAGGTCGGCTATGAGGTTCGCGAGGCGCCGGATGCGGCGACCGCGCTAGCCGAAGCCAATGACCAGATCGACTGCATCGTCATGCCCGCCTCAGGAACAAGCCTGGATGGTCTGGACCTCTGCCGCAGCCTGGATCGCCGTCGCGAACGGATGTCCCTGCCCTTTCAGATCGTCGTCATCGGCCCCGGCGCCGGCGACCCCCACGCCCTGGCTGCGGCCTTCGACGCCGGCGCCGACGACGTCACCGCCAGCACCGACGAGGACGAGGTGCTTCGCATGCGGGTGCGCGCCCTGGTGCGGCGCAGGCTGCTGGCCGAAGAGACGCGGCGTTCCGAAGAGGCTGACTCCCGCGCCGCGGCGGCCGACAAGCTGGCCCGCGCCAACGCCGAACTGGAAGCCGCCAATCAACAACTCCGCGAGGCCCAGGCCCAACTGGTCCAATCTGCGAAGATGGCCTCTCTCGGCGAACTGGTGGCGGGCATCGCCCACGAGATCAACAACCCGCTGGCCTTCATCCTGGGCCATCAGACGACCGTGGAACGCCTGACGCGGCAGCTGTCGGAGACGCCCGACGCCGCCGCCCCCCTGGCCAAGATGACCGACAGACTTGGCGCCATGCGGATGGGCCTGCAGCGCATTCAGAGCCTGGTGATGAACCTGCGGAAGTTCTCCCGCCTCGACGAGGCCGAAAGCCAGCACCTGGACGTGCCCGACGCCATCGACACCGTCCTGGCCCTGCTGGCGCCCAAACTGGGCGCCATCGAGGTTCGCCGGAACCTCCGCGCCAGGCCACAGCTCACGGCCTCCCCGGCCCTGCTCAACCAGGTGGTCATGAACATCCTGTCCAACGCCGCAGACGCCCTGGGCGGCGCCGGCGTCATCGAGATCTCCACCGAGGAGCGCGACGGCCACTACCGGATCGAGATCAACGACTCCGGCCCCGGCGTGCCCGCAGAGGTGCGCGACCGCATCTTCGAACCCTTCTTCACCACCAAACCGGTAGGGGACGGGACGGGGCTGGGCTTGGCCATTGCCTATGCGGTCGTCCGCGCCCACAAAGGCGAGATCACGGTGGACAGCGGGCCCCTTGGCGGGGCGCGCTTTGTGATCGAGTTGCCCGTGGACGCCCAGGCATGACAGCCCTTTCCGACAATCCGCTGATCCTCCTGGTCGATGACGAGCCCGACATCCTGGTGGCGCTCGAGGACCTGCTGGAGGACAGCTTCCAGGTGATGGCCGCCCATGGCGGCGCCGAGGCGCTGGAGATCCTAGTGCGGGAGCCGGATGTCGCCGTCATCGTCTCCGACCAACGGATGCCGGAAATGACCGGCGACGTCTTCCTGAGCCAGGCTCGAGGCCTGTCCGAGGCGGAAGCGATCCTGCTGACCGGCTATGCCGATCTGAGCTCCGTCACCGCCGCCCTGAACAAGGGCGGGATCGTCGGCTACGCCGCCAAGCCGTGGGACCCCGAGGCCCTGCGGGCCATGGTGATCGCCGCGGCCGAGCGGCACAGGCTGCGCCGAGCGTTGAACGAGGAACGCTCCCTGCTGCGCGGACTCATGGCCCACCTGCCCGCCGCCGTGGCGGTCAAGGACCGGGAGGGCCGGTTCGTGCGGATCAACGAACGCAAGGCCCTGGCCCTGGGCCTGGGCTCAGAGACGGGTGTCGGCCGGACCGAGTCCGAGGTCGGCGGCCTTGGACGGCCTGACGCTGAGGCTCAGGCGCTCGCCCAAGGCGAGACGGTCGAGGTGCTGGACGAGCGGGAGACCGAGGTCGGGACCCAATGGCTGGAGACAGCGATCGTGCCGGTGCATGACTACGCTGGCGAGGTCCGCCATCTGGTGGTCGTCGAGCGCGACGTGACCGACGAGAAGCTGGCCGAAATGCACCTGCGCCAGTCCGACAAGCTGCGCGCCCTGGGCACCCTGGCCGGCGGCGTGGCGCACGACTTCAACAATCTGCTCACCGCCATCATCGGCAGCCTCGAACTGGCTACGCGGCGCCTGGGCGATGAGGCGGCGGTGCGGCGCTATCTGGATAACGCCACCCTGGCCGCCCAGAAGGGGGCCACCCTGACGCAACGCCTGCTGGGCTTCAGCCGCCAGACCGAGAGCCGCGGGGCCGAAGTCGTAGACCTGGCGGAGATTCTCTCCCAGACCAAGGATCTGGTGGAACGCACCCTGGGCGGCGGGGCGCGGATCAGCTGGGACCTGGCGGACGACCTGTGGTGGTCGGCCATCGAGCCCGACCAGTTCGAACTCGCCATCCTCAACCTGTCAGTCAACGCCCGCGACGCCATGCCCGACGGCGGGCGGATCACCATATCGGCCTGGAACCAGACCCTTGGCGCGCCGGACCCCAAGCTCGACCTGTCGGCGGGCGACTATGCGGTGATCTCCGTCCATGACACCGGCGCGGGCATGACGCCTGAAGTGCTGGCGCGGGTGCTTGAGCCGTTCTTCACCACCAAACCCGTGGGCAAGGGCACCGGTCTTGGCCTGCCAATGGCCTATGGCTTTGCGCAGCGATCGGGCGGCGCCCTGGAGATCTGCAGCGAGCCGGGCCAGGGCACGGAGGTGAAGATCTACCTGCCCCGCGCCTTGCCCGAGGCGACAGAGCCGCCGCCCACCCTGGACGAGGGCCAGGCCGATCAAGCCCGGTCCGGGCGGCGCATCCTGGTCGTCGATGACGAGGCGCCTGTGCGGGCCGTGACGGCCGGCTTCCTGCGCGACTGCGGCCATCAGGTGGTCGAGGCCGATGGCGCGGAGTCCGCCCTCGCCCTACTGGCTGAACAGGGACCTTTCGATCTCGCCTTGGTGGATTTCGCCATGCCCGGGGTGAACGGCGTGGACTTCGCCAAGCGCGCTCGCGCCGGCGGCGCGGACCTGCCGATCATCCTGATCACGGGCTATTTCGATGTCGAGGTGCCGGCCGACATCACCCTGGTGCACAAGCCGTTCAGCAACGCCACGCTGCAGGCGGCGCTGTCCCGGGCCTGGGCTCAGTAGATCCCGAGGGCGAGCCCTGCGGCCAGGCCAGCCCCGAGTTCCCGACAGCGGGCCAGCTCACCGGGCGCGATCGTCTTGGGCGCCAGGATGTCTTCCGGTGTCTGGGCATGGGTGCAGACAATGATCGGATCGGCCACCGCCTTGAGGCGCCAGCCGGTGGCGATGCGCGCCATCTGACGTACGGCGTTCTCCCCATCGCTGCCGGCGCAGACCATAAGGGCGTAGGGGCGCCCCTCCAGCCGCCCCAGAACCGGGTAATAGGCCCGGTCGAAGAAGGCTTTCATCTCTCCGGAGATCGCCGCCAGGTTTTCCGGGCACACAAAGAGATAGCCATCGGCGTTCAGCAGGTCGTCAGGCCTCGCCTCCGTCGCCTCCAGCCGCCGGACCTCCGCCTCGCCCCCCTCCCGCGCGGCCGTCTCAGCAGCCTCGGCCATCTGAGCTGAGCCACCAGTTCGCGAATGAAAGACAATGAGCAGGGACTTCATGGGCCAAGCATAGGGGATTTTGCAGCCCCGTTCCCCTCGGCGCGACAGTCGCGCAATGGGCTCAGAGCTTGACCGCTGAAAACCTGCGGCAGCGCCTTATGTCCGGAACCCAGCGGCCCGTTCGAGGCTTTCTCCGTCCTACAGGAGATATCCATGGCCATCATCCACGGTTTGGGCCTTCAGAGCGCCCCAGCAGCCGGCTTTCCCGATCCCAACAGCCTCCATCGCGGGTTGGCTCGGTGGAATCGCAGCCGGCTTTCGCCCTCCACGCCGCGCAATGACTGGCGGCTGGAGCTGAACCGCGACATGCGCATGCAGCAGAAGGAGGGCGAGTTCATCGAAGCCTTCCGCGCCCGCGTGCAGGACGAGGTCGCACAGGTCCCCACCGATCCCGATGGCTTCATTGCCTGGTTCGAAAGCCTGAAGGAGGATGGCCCTGGCCAATGGGATCCGCTGTTCGACTGGCTCGCCACCGAGGCCGATCGGGAACAGATCTCCTGGTTCCTGACGCAGGAAGCCGCCGGCGAGGCGGGGTTCGACGATCTGGTGGCGATGACCCAGGTCAAGCTGCCGGCGCGGCCGAAACTTGAGCTCGCCCGCAACTATTGGGACGAGATGGGCCGGGGCAATATGGGCGGCATGCACGGCCCGATGCTCGACATGACGGTCCAGGGGCTTGAGCTCGCCCCCACCATCGAAGGCACCCTGTGGCAGTCCCTGGCGCTGGCCAACACCATGACCGCCTTCGCGGCCACCCGACGATACGCCTATCACTCGGTCGGCGCTCTCGGCGTGGTGGAACTGACCGCGCCGACCCGCGTCGCCTCCGTGGCGGCGGGGCTCAAGCGCCTGGGCGTGGCGCCGAAGCTGCGCAAGTATTTCGATCTGCACGCCGTCCTGGACGTGGAGCACTCTAAGGCCTGGAACGCCGAGGCGCTTCTGCCCCTGGCCCAGGACCATCCCGAGGTGCTGCCGGCCATCGCCGAAGGGGCGATCATGCGGCTTCGCTGCGGCGAGCAGTGCTTCGAAGCCTATCGCGCCTTCCTGTGGGCCGGCGCCCGCACAAGCCAGCCCGTGCTCCTCAAGGAGTCGGCCTGACCAGCGAAGGGGCGACGGCTCAGTCGCCCTTGGACGACTTGCGGTAGTCAAGCGGCGGCGCCCGGTCGCCGACCATGGCCTCATAGGTGAAATCGGCGCCCCGGCGCTCGATCAGTTCGGCCGTCGCCGCTTCGATCAGCGCCGGCTCGCGCAGCAGACGTGCGCCGGCCAGGGCCAGGGTCTTGGCCGCGACCTCGGCGCCCTTTGACCCGATGCTCATGCCCCCGGCGGCCACCGCCTGCCAGCTGTGGGCGGCGGTGCCCGGCACCCAGGTGGCCGCGCCCATGCCGGCGGTCGGGGTCACCCAGCTCACATCGGCCACGTCAGTGGAGCCGCCCCCGCCGCCGCCAATGGAATAGGGCCGGATTTCACTGGCCGGGGTCGGCGTGCGTCCAGCTGGAAGCTGCTTGCTCATCGCCTCCGCGAAGGCCTGCTCCTGCGCGTTCCACGCCGGCGGGCCGACCTCGCGCAGGGCCTGGTCCATGACCTGGCCCAGGGTGTCGTTCACCAGCATGTTGTAGACGCCGCCGGTCTGCTCGAAGCTGACCGTCGTTTCGGTGGCGAGCGCCGCGCCCTCGGCAGCCTTCTGCATGCGCGCGAAGACGTCGCGGACGATCTGCGGATCGGTGTGGCGGACGTAGTAATAGACCTCGGCCTTGTCCGGCACGACGTTCGGGGCCGCGCCACCGTCGGTCACGACATAGTGGATGCGGGTCCCATCCGGGATGTGCTCGCGCAGATAGTTCACCGCCACATTCATGATCTCCACCCCGTCCAGTGCCGAGCGGCCGCGGGAGGGCGCGGCCGAAGCATGGGCAGAGGCGCCGGCGAAACGGAACTTGCCGGAGATGTTGGCGAGCGAGACGCTCTGGGCGGCGCTGTTGCCGTCGCTGGGGTGCCAGTGGAGAGTTGCGTCGACATCGGCGAACAGGCCGTCGCGGACCATGTAGACCTTGCCGGAGCCCCCCTCCTCGGCCGGCGTGCCATAAACGCGGATCTCGCCGCCGACATTGTTGGCCTTCATCCAGGCGGCCAGGCTTTGGGCGGCGGCGACCGAAGCGGCGCCGAACAGGTGGTGACCGCAGGCGTGGCCCGCGATCTGACCGGCGATCGGGGCCGGCTCGGGCTTGGCCTCCTGGGCCAGGCCCGGAAGCGCATCATACTCAGCCAGGATGGCGATCACCGGGCCGTCGCCGTTCTTGAAGCTCGCGACAAAGGCCGTGGGCATGCCGGCCACCCCGGCCTGAACGGAGAAGCCGGCCTTGCGCAGTTCCGACTGCAGCAAGGCCGAACTCTTGGTCTCCTGATAGCCGACCTCAGCGAACTCCCAGATCTGGTGCGCCACGTCGGCCATGCGCGGGGCGCCCTTTTCGACGCTGGCGATCAGGGTCTGCTTGTCCTGCGCCGTCACCTGAGCGCCGGCCGGAGACCCCGACAGGATCAGGGTGAGGCTGGCGGCGCCCATCAGGGCGATCTTGAGGGCGGCGCGGCGCATGGGCGAACTCCAGATTATGGAACCAGGGGCGCGAGCCCCATTTGCCCACCATCCTCTGCCGATGGCGGGCCGATGCAAGTCGGCGCGGGCGCCACGAGGACGCCCGCGCCTGAGGCCTAGAAAGTCTTACGCACGCTCACATACCAGTAGCGGCTGTAGGGCGTGTAGAGCTCCCCCAGATAGCCGTCGGAGGCCAGCGGGGGCTTCTCGTCGGTCAGGTTGCGCACGCCCAGGCGGAGGCGGGTGTTGGCCGCCATGCCGTCGGTGAACTCGTACTGGCCATAGAGATTGGCGGTCAGCTGGCTGTCGACGATCCAGGGATCGCCTGCCGCATCGATCAGGCCGAAGTCCTGAACATCGCCCACATACTGGGTGAAGGCCCCCAGGGTGAACTGCTCGTAGCGCCAGGTGGCCGAGGCCGACCACTTCCACTCCGGCCGGCCCTCGTCGCGAATGAGGTCGCCACCGCCGGCGATGTTGACGCCGGGGTTGATGGCGCCG
Source organism: Caulobacteraceae bacterium UBA3198 (assembly GCA_002363865.1). Lineage (GTDB taxonomy): Bacteria > Pseudomonadota > Alphaproteobacteria > Caulobacterales > Caulobacteraceae > Phenylobacterium. Next base: position 68,439 of record DEWY01000011.1, on the reverse strand, counting down.
GCCGCCTGGGCGTCCAGAAGCGCCTGAATGGCCGGGGACGGCTGGCGATAGAACTTCAGCAGATGGGCGGCGTTGAAGCTGGCCGAGAAGTCGCCGAACCGGGTGCCGTTGAGGCTCCAGGCCACGCCGATGTCGAGACCGCGGGCCTCCTGCGGCAGCAGGTTCTGGTACTGGTCATTGACGAACAGCACCTGACCCACAGGCGTCAGGTTGGTGCCGGCGAAGGCGGCCACATCATCGGCCGTGGGCGCGGCGCGGATGACGTCAGGATTGCTCGTCCCCTGCGTGCGCAGCAGGTAGTCGAGGATCAGGGCGTTGCCCTCGCCGAACAGGCCGACGATGCCCTCCTGCTTCACGCGCCAGTAGTCGACGGTGAAGATGAAGTTCCCCACTTCCGGCGGCAGGAACTGGGGTTCGAAGACGACCCCGGCCCCCCAGGTCTCGGACTCTTCGGGCTTCAGGTCCTGGTTGCCGGCCCGCTGGGCGGTGGTGGCGCCCGCCCGCGAGCAGGCGGCGAAGCTGGCGATGCGGCCGGCCCGCAGATCGGCCTCGCAGCGGATGAAGTCGGTCCGGGTGTTGGACCGGGTCACCAGGGTGGCGTTCACCTGCTCCAGGTTCGGGGCCTTGAAGCCCTGGGCCCAGGAGCCCCGGAGCCGCAGGCCGTCGACCACGTCCCAGGCCACAGCCACCTTGGGCTTGGCGACGGAGCCGGCGTCGCTGAAGTCCTCGAAGCGGCCCGCCAGCTGCATCTCGATGCTCTGGACCAGCGGGATGTTCATGTCGGGCGAGATCACCGGGACGCCGAACTCGATAAAGGCCGAGGTCACCGTCCGCGAGCCCTTGGTGTCCGGGGACGGGCTGGTGCCGATCAGATCGCCGGTATAGGTCGCGCCGCTCACCGCATCGGTGAATTTGATCGTGCCGTCCACGCGGCCGTCGCGATCGTCCTTCTGGGTCTCACGCCGATATTCCACGCCAAACGCCATGCCCACGTCCCCGCCCGGCAGGGCGAAGAAGTCGGGACGCGACACCTTGAAGTCCGCCAGGGCCAGGGAGCTGGTGTTGCGGCGAACCGTCTTGATCCGGATGGCGTCCAGGGCCGCCTGGCTGCTCGGAGCCGTGTCGGCCAGGCTGGTGTTCTGGAGGTTGGCCCCGTTGAACGGGTTGTAGGCCTCAGGAGTGGACAGCGAGAGCTGGCGCTGCAGCAGGGTGGCGCTGATGCCGTCCGAAACGTCCTCGACCTCGGCCTTCGAATAGAGGATCGCCCCTTCCCAGTTGAAGCCGAACCGCTCGCCGCGCAGGCCGGCCAGGGCCCGCCACTGGGAGTTCTCCACATCGACCTCGTTGGGGCCGGCGTCGGAGAAGTTGTAGGTGCGGATCGTCACATTGCGGCCGCTCGCCGGCGCGTCGATGCCGGAGAGACGATTGGGGTTCACCGTCCCATTGGCGAAGGTCGTCGGACCGAACGGATTGTAATAGCTCGAGGCCGGCATGGTGATCGGCATCGAAGACAGGGTGCCGGTGGAGGTCTGCAGGCTCTTGGTGGTGGCCGTGTAGTAGCCGAGTTCGCCAAAACCGGTGATCTCGTCGGTCAGGTCATAGTTGCCGGTGAGGAACAGGTTCACCCGCTCCACCTCGGGGATGACGGTGGTGTTGTAGGCCGCGGGCGAGTCGAAACGCAGGTCGCGGTCGGCGCCGGCCGTCGAGATCGAGCCGTCGTCCAGGCAGAGCCCCCCGCTGGTGGGGGTGGCGCAGCCCGGGAAGGTGGTCGGCTGGACGTGGAAGAAGCCGGCGCTCGAGGTCACCAGGGCGCCGTTGCGCCGCACCGGAGCGCTGGCCTGGAAATAGCCCCAAGGGGTGACCGTGCTGCGGCTGTCCAGCGAGGTGGCGCCGTCGAAGCGGGTGCCGGCGAACAGGGGCCGGCGATCCAGGGAGGCGGTATAGTCCTGGTCCTGGGCGTCCAGGGCGGTGCGGTCGGTATAGCTGGCGAACACCGTCACATTGCCGCGGTCGAAGTTGCGGCCGAACAGGGCCGACAGATCGGTCTGGCGCAGGCCCGTGCCTTCGGCGCCGCCATACTGGGCGTCCAGGGTGAGGCCGTCATAGTCGGTGCGCAGGACGGTGTTGACCACGCCGGCCACCGCGTCCGAGCCGTAAAGGGCCGCCGCGCCGTCGCGCAGCACTTCCAGGCGCTGCAGGCCGTTCACCGGGATCGCGTTGGTGTTGTAGGTCAGGACCGGCACCAGGTTCTCATTGGCGCGGCTGGAGGGGTGGGTCACCACCCGGCGGCCGTTCAGCAGGACCAGGGTGTTGCCGACGCCAAGATTGCGCAGGTTCACCGAGCCCACATCGCCGCGGGCGCTGTTGCTGGAATTGGGCAGATAGCTGGAATTGAAGCTCACATCGCCCATCTGCGGGATGGAGCGGAACAACTCGTCGCCCGAGGCTGCGGCGACCGCCTGCAGTTCGTCCTGCCCGAGCACGGTGACCGGCACGGCGTCAGTAATCCGCGAGCCCTGCACCTGAGACCCGACGACGATGATTTCGTCCACGGTGGTTTCGGCCGTCTGGGCGAAGGCTCCGCCAGCACCCAGGGCGCAGAGCATGGTCGTCCCGAGCAGACCGCGCCGCCCACAACTGGTGATGTTCATGTTGATCCCCTTTTGATCCCGACCTGAAGACCGACGTTGTCCCGGCTCTTCAGTGCTTCTCGGCCGAATAGACGGCAAGCAGGATGTAGCGCCGTTATACGGCGCCGGCCGACACTGTTTCGCCACACAGCCGCAAAATCAGGCAATTCACTCCCGCCCAGGCCAAATCGCGCCGCATTCGGGGCGGATTTGGCCTATCGGGGGTCTGTGATCACTGATCAGTAAAAGCGGACGTCGTCCACTTCCAGCCACAGGGTCTCGTCTTCGGCGCGCCCTCCCCCGAACTGGACTTCCAGCAGGTCGCCACCGGTCCAGGGGGTCTGCGCCCGCCGCCACCCCGGGGCCGCGGCGAGGTCTGAAAAGGGCACGGTGAAGATGGTCCACTCCGATTTCGCCTCGACCTCCGTCTGCCACCAGCCGCCAACCGTGCGGACCATCACCAGATAGGGCCCGCCATCGCCACGCAGGGCGAAGGCCAGCCCCTTGAACGCGCGGGCGTCCACCGGCTGGACCGAGCCGCGGCTGAGCGGCAGGATGACGCCCGCATGCGGATCTTCCTTGACCGACATACGAGCGGCCAGCCGCAAGGCGCTGTCGCCGCCGGGCTCAGGCGCGACCAGGCTGATCAGCACGCTACGATCCATGCCGCCGTCGGTGTCCTGCACACGGAGGGCGCCCGTAGCGGTGCGACCGGGTTCGCCCTCGAAATCATCGATGAGAGCCTGGGCGCGCAGGGGGGCCATGGTCATCTGGCTGTTGGCCTCGGGCAGGGCCACGCCTGGCCCGACCACCTGCTTGCCGTCGATAAACACCCGCTCGATCTTGCGGACGTCGGAAATCGTGGTCCAGGGCGCCCCGTCGATCAGCACCAGATCGGCGCGCTTGCCCGCCTCGATGGCGCCGCGGTCGTCCAGCACGCCCATGGCCCGGGCGCTGTTGGCGGTCGCCGCCATCAGGGCCTCCACCGGGGTCAGGCCGGCCTGCACCAAGAGCTCCATCTCGTGCAGGGTGGCGACCCCATGCGGCGTGCCCGGCATGCCAGCGTCCGTGCCGAGCGCCACCAGGACGCCGGCGTCATGCAGCGCCTTTACGTTCTGCAGGGCGTACTGGAACTTGGCCTTGGACTGGACATAGCGCGGATTGTTCAAGTCGTCCGGCGGGGATTGGCCGGGCTTCACAGGTTCATAGACCGCCAGGGTCGGCGCATAGGCCGTGCCCGACGCCTTCATCAGATCGATGACCTCGGCGTCCACCGGACCGTCCTGGAGGCTGTGGACGATGATGTCGACCCCGGCCCGGGCGGCGATCTTGCCCCGGGCGACGGTGACCGTATGGGTGACGACCTTCAGGTCGTTCTTGTGCGCCTCATCCACCAGAGCGCTCAGGGTTCCCAGGTCCATTGAGGTGTTGTCGGCCGACAGGCCGTAACGCCAGCCGTCGGCGAAGGCCTTGATCAGGTCCGGTTCGTAGGGCAGCAGCCGGCGCACCTCGTGGCGCGCGCCCTCAGGGGTGTTGACCCACTTGGTGGTATTGGTGTCGGCCCAGTCCGCGCCATGGCCGCCCGGCGTGCTCATCCGTGCGGTGAGGTTCACATGCGGCGACGCCAACTGCGACAGCCAGCGCCGGCGGGGCTCGTAGGATTCCGGCGGCTGGTGGAAGTCGTTCACCGTGGTGACGCCCGCCTGAACATAGGCCGTGGCGATGGCCGGCGTCTGATAGGGCGCGCCGTTGGGCGTCCAGTGGGTGTGGACATCGAAGAAGCCGGGCGTCAGGGCCTTGCCCCGGCCGTCGATCGTCACGGCGCCGTCGGGAATGGCGAGGCCGGAGCCCACAGCGGAGATGCGGCCATCCTCGATGAGCACATCGGCGGTGCGCGGCGCGGCGCCGGTGGCGTCGAACACCGTGGTGCCGACGATCGCCAGGGTCTCCGCCTGGGCCGGACCGCTCGCCAGGGTCATGCCGACGGCAACCAGCGCCAGGGACTTGAAGATAGGTTGGATCGTCACGACACGCGCCCCGCGAACAAGGTCGCCGCCTACGATGCGGCGTCCGTCGATTAGCTCAGGGCCAAGGCCGAATCTAGGAACGGCGGCGTGATGGCGCATTTCACGCCTGTACGCCGCCGAAAGCGGCACATCTCAGTGCGCCAGCAGCACAGGAACCGGCGGCGCCTCCAGCATGCTGCGCGTTGCGCCCCCCAGGACGAATTCCCGGGCGCGGGACGTGCCAAAGGCGCCCATCACCAGGAGGTCGGCCTCGGCGCGCAGAGCCACATGATCAAGAACCGACCCGATCCTGGCGCCGGCGGAATCGAACTCCATCGGCTCGGCGGCGACCCCGTGACGCTCCAGGTGACGGATCAGATCCTGGGACGCTCCGGCCCGGGCGCTGGCCTTTTCATTGAGCACTGTCAGCACGATCACCTTGCGGGCCGCGGTGAGCGCCGGAAGGGCGGCCGCGACGGCGGCCGCGGCCGAGCGGCTCCCATCCCAGGCGAGCAGCACCGTGCCGAGGCCCTTCTGGGCTGGGCGGGCGTCGTTGGGCCGGAAGATCACCACGGGCCGGCCCGAGGCGAAGATCATGGACTCCGCCACCCCCTGACAGGCGGCGGATTCACGACCATAGGGAATGACGCAGATGTCCCGGGTCCGCGCCAGCCGGGCGGTGAGCTCGGGGAGCTCGAAGAGCTCTGCCTCAGGCGACAAGCGCCCGCCAAAAACCCCAAGCGAATTGGCCTGGGCCTCGAACCTGTCGAGCAGGCTCGCCGCATTCTGGCGGCTGCGGCCCTCTTCAGCTTTGGCCATATCGCCGAGCTTCAGGGCGAAATCCGCCACCCGGTTGGTCTTCAGCGGAATGGATACGTGCGGCGCCAGGGCCGTCACCTGATCGCCAAGCGCCGTGCAGAGGGCCAGGCCCTGATCCAGAGCCATATCCGGGGTGGGATCCGGATAGGTTTCAAGATGGATAAGGATGTCTTTGTAAGGCACGGATGATCTCCACGCAGGACAAATCAGGCGCCTGCCCCTGCGCTCAGACGAGCCGGAGCAGGCGCTGGTCGGACGCCCGGGCGGTGAGCCGCAGACGTCAGGGTTTCTTGCGACGCTCGGCCACCAGCAGGCTGATCAGCAGGGCGGCGGCGGTCAAGGCGGCCCCGGCCGAGACGATCGGGTGATCCTTCACCTCCTGGACAGCCTTGTCCGCCATGGCCTTGGCCGGCTTGGCCTTTTCAGACAGGGCGTCGGCGGCCTTGCGAACGGCGACAGCGGCCTTGGCGATTGCCTCTTCGCTCTCGTCCGAGAGGCTTTCGGCGGCCGACCGCAGGGCGCGGGCCACGTCCTCCAGGGTCTCGTCGATGTTCTCCCGCAGATCCTTGACGTCTTCGCGGAGGTCTTTGCTGATGGATTTCGACATGGGGTGGCTCCTTGGGGTTGCGCACCTCATCAGGCGCCCTTTCCCCGGGCGACGCCTTGACCCGTATCAAACGCCCATCAAGCCGCCCCAGGGTCAGGCTTGAGCCAGATCAAAGAGGCCCTCCCCGGGCAGGCGCATCACGCGGCCACGGTCATACCGTCAATAAGGGGATAGTCATGAAAACCACCGCCGCCGTTCTCGCCGCGGGCCTCGCCCTCACCCTCGCCGGGGCCGCCCAGGCCCAGGAGTTCCAGCCCAAGGCCGCCGGAACCAAGATGCTCAATGTCCGGGTGACCTCGGTCGATCCGGAAGCCGGCGACCCCATCACCACCCTGGCCGGCGCCGCGACCGGCCTGCGGGCCGAGGTCAATGCCGATGTGATGCCGACCATCGGACTGAGCTACTTCTTCACCGACAATGTCGCTGTCGAAGTGATCGCCGGCACCACCAAGCACACGGTCACCGCCAAGGGTCCGGCCACCGATGTGAAGGTCAAGGAGACCTGGGTCCTCCCCCCGGTCGTCTCCCTGCAATATCACTTCGCGCCGACCGCCAAGGTCAGCCCCTATGTGGGCGCAGGCGTGAACTACATGATCTTCTACAACGGTTCGGATAAGAACAACTTCGACCTCGACATCGACAATGGCTTTGGTTTCGCCCTGCAGGCCGGCGTGGACGTGGCCGTCAGCGGCCCCTGGAGCGCCAATGTCGACGTGAAGAAGGTGTTCTTCGAAACCGACGCCACCGACAACCGCAATGGCGTGAAGTCCAAGGTCAAACTCGACCCGTGGGTCGTCTCGGCGGGCTTTGGCTACAAGTTCTAAGCCGGCGTTCGATCCGCAGATCGAAGAGAGTCCCCGGCGCGACAGCTGGGGCCTTTTTCATTTCAAGCGTCGAGCAGAAGGGCCCTGGCGGCGCGGGCGATGATGATCTGTTCGTCCGTGGGCAGGACGAGCCCCTGAAGGCGGCTGCCCGGCGTCGTGATGATCTCAGAGCCCGCAAGGTTGGCCTCCGCGTCCAGCTCGGCGCCCAGCCAGGCGCAGGCCTGTAGCACCCGGGCGCGGATTTCCGCGGCGTTCTCCCCGACCCCCGCGGTGAAGACGAGGCGATCTGCGCCGCCGAGGACGGCGGCCAATCCGCCGATCTCCCACGACAGCCGGTAGACGAACAGGTCCAGCGCCTCCTGCGCCTCCGGACGGTCGCTGGCCAGCAGGGTCCGGACGTCGCCACTCTCTCCAGACACGCCGAGCAGGCCCGACCGGCGATAGAGCAGGTCGGTGAGGTCGGCGGCCGACATGCCCCGATCTTCCATCAGATAGAGCAGCACCCCGGGATCGAGGCTGCCCGAGCGGGTGGCCATGGGCGGACCGTCCAGGGCCGAGAATCCCATGGTGGTGGCCAGACTCTGACCATCGGTCAGAGCGCAGAGGGACACGCCGCTGCCGAGGTGGGCGACGATGACGCGCCCGCCACAGCCCGGGCCGAACCGATCCCGAAGCTCGCCGGCGATAAAGTCGTAGGACAGACCGTGAAAGCCATAGGCCAGGACACCTCCGTCGGTGAGGTCCCGCGGCAGGGCGTAGAGCCGCGCCAGCCGCGGCTGACCCGCATGGAAGGCGGTGTCGAAGCAGCCCACCTGGACCGCGCCGGGGAAGCGATCCTGGGCGGCGCGGACCGCGGCCAGGTTGAAGGGCTGGTGCAGAGGCGCCAGCGGCGAGAGCGCTGCCAGGCGGCGCAGGGTCTCCGCCTCCAGGCGAACCGGGGTGTCAAACTCCAGGCCCCCATGAACGATGCGATGACCGATGGCGGCCGGTGCGATCACCCCGCCCTCACCCGCCAGCCAGTCCAGGGTGCGCGCCAGAGCCTCGTCCAAGGCGCCGGCCGCCTTGGGCCAGTCGAGCTCCGCCAGGGTCGCTCCCCCGACGGCGCGCACGCGAAACTGCGGCCGGTCCGGCAAGCCGGAGACAGCGCCGGTCACGCGCAGCGCCGGCTCCGCATTTGTCCCGTCATAGACCGCGAATTTCAGGCTGGAGGAACCGGCGTTCAGGACCAGGATCTGCATGGGGAGACCCGACTCTAGCGGGACTGCGGCTTGAGGCGTCCGGCCTTGGCCACCAGCAGGGCGACGGCGCAGGAGGCGAGGCGCGATAGAACGCCATCCGAGCGGCTGGTGAGCATGACCGGCACCCGCGCGCCCATGACGATCCCGGCCGACTGGGCCCGCGCCAGGTAAAAGAGCTGCTTGGCCAGCATGTTACCGGACTCGATGTCGGGGACCAGTAGGATGTCGGCGTCGCCGGCCACCTCGGAGACGATGTGCTTCTGCTCGGCGGCCTCGCGGGAAATGGCGTTGTCAAAGGCGAGCGGACCGTCCAGCAGGCCGCCGACGATCTGCCCCCGGTCGGCCATCTTGCACAGGGCTGCGGCGTCGATGGTCGCGATCATCTTCGGATTGACCGTCTCCACAGCCGCCAGGATCGCCACCTTGGGCCGCGCGACCCCCATGGCTCGGGCGCAATCGATGGCGTTCTGGACAATGTCGCGCTTGGTGGCCAGGTCCGGGGCGATGTTGATCGCCGCATCAGTGACCAGCAGCGGCTTGGGATAGGTCGGGACGTCGAGAATGAAGACGTGGCTCATGCGCCGCTCGGTGCGCAGACCGCAGTCCTTGGCGACCACCGCCTCCAGGAGTTCATCAGTGTGGAGCGCCCCTTTCATGACGGCCTCGGCCTCGCCCTGGCCGGCCAACTGACAGGCCAGAGCCGCGGCCGCGTGGCTGTGGGGGGCGTCGCGGAGTTCGAAGCCGCTGATGTCGAGCCCGGCCACGTCCGCCGTCGCGCGAATCCGCGCCTCTGGCCCGACCAGAATGGGGACGATCAGGTTGCGCTCCGCCGCTTCGACGGCGCCGCCCAGGGACAGATCATCCACCGGATGGACCACCACGGTGCGCACAGGATCTGGGCGGTCCGCCAGGGCGAGCAGGCGCTCCAGCTGCGAGCCTGGGGCGCTTGCGGTCGGATAGGGCTCGGTCAAGGCGGTACTCCGAATGAGACGACGATCAGGGTGTCACGGTCACGGGCCGCCGCCCACCCCGGGTCATCCCTTAGCCGGCCCGCCCTGATAGCCGAGGTCTTGAAGATCGGCGTCGTTCAGCCGTTCCGATTCCAGCGCCGCAGGGTCGGCCCGGGCGGTGTCAGGCGCCTGATCCATGTCCCCGGCGTCGACCAACGGGACCTCATCCTCGCCAGTTCCAGGCCCGCCGCCGTCGCGGGCGGCGTCAAACACCGGGCGGTCGCCGTCCCGAGCCAGTCCATCCTGTTCAGCGCGACCCAGGGCGACGATCTCATCATTGGTCAGATCTTCGGCGAACTGGGCCTCGTCGTCATCGGAGTCGCCCACAGCGGCGGTCTCGTCGCGCACCGGGGTCATCTCCTCGAAGGTGCGCATTTCAGCCGGCGGGATGTCGTCGCCGGAGCCGACCGTGTTGTCCTCGTCAAGCACCTCGGCCTGATCCTGGCCTTCGAAGTCCGGTTGTTCGGGCGCGGGGGGCATGGGGCTCTCCAGTCTGTTGGGGGTCCCTTCACAACACCTGGGGCCCACACCCGTTCGATCCGGCGAGCAGTTTTTCCCCGGCGGACGTCCCACGCCAGTCATCACGAACCTAACCGGCCCTCGCGCGTTGGCTCAGCTGAACCCCAGTCTGAAGAGGTGTTGCATGGACAGGTCCGCCCTGCGCCGCGATTTCGTCACGCGGCCGATCTATCAGATGGCCAAGGGCGTCCTGCCCGAAATGTCCGCCACCGAGGCCGAGGCCATCGCCGCCGGCGACGTCTGGTGGGACGCAGCCCTGTTCTCCGGCGATCCCGACTGGCAGGCCCTGCTGGATGTGCCGGCCGCCAAACTCACGGAGGCCGAGCGCGCCTTCATCGACGGGCCCGTCGATCAGCTGTGCGCCATGCTGGACGACTGGAAGATCAATTGGGAGGACCGCGACCTTCCGCCCGAGGCCTGGGACTTTATCAAGCGCGAGCGTTTCTTCGGGATGATCATTCCCGAGGAATTCGGCGGCCTCGGCTTCAGCCCCTACGCCCATTCCGAGGTGGTGCGGAAGATCTCCACCCGCTCGGTCGCCGCCGCCGTGACGGTGATGGTGCCCAACTCGCTTGGCCCCGGCGAACTGCTCATGCAGTTTGGGACCGAAGCTCAGAAGTCCCACTGGTTGCCACGCCTGGCCGACGGCCGTGAGATCCCAGCCTTTGGCCTCACCAGCTCCGAGGCCGGTTCCGACGCCACGGCCATGACCGACACCGGCGTCGTCTGCGAAGGCGAGTACAAGGGCCAGAAGGTGCTCGGCCTGCGACTGAACTGGGCCAAGCGCTACATCACCCTCGGCCCCATCGCCACGGTCCTTGGCCTGGCGGTGAAGATCAAGGACCCCGACGGCCTGCTGGGCGGTGAAGAGGACCTGGGCATCACCGTGGTCCTCGCGCCCACCGACACGCCGGGGATCGAGATCGGCCGGCGTCACATCCCGTCCATGCAGGCCTTCCAGAACGGCCCAAATTCCGGGCACGATGTCTTCCTGCCGATGGATGCGATCCTTGGCGGCCAGGAGCAGATCGGCAAGGGCTGGATGATGCTGAACGCGGCGCTGGCCGCCGGGCGCGGCATCTCCCTGCCCTCCCTGTCGGCCGCCGGCGCGGCCATGGCGGCGCGCACCACCGGCGCCTATTCTCGGGTCCGCACCCAGTTCCGCATTCCCATCGGCGAGTTCGAAGGGGTGCAGGAGCGGCTGGGGCGCATCGCCGCCAACGCCTATCTGCTGGACGCCGCCCGCCGGTTCACCTGCGCAGGCCTGGCGCTCGGCCACCATCCCTCGGTGGTCTCGGCGATCATGAAGAACAGCGCCACTGAGCGCATGCGCATCAGCGCCAACGACGCCATGGACGTCCATGCCGGCAAGGCGGTCATCGACGGGCCGAAGAACTATCTGGGGACCTTCTACCGCTCGGTGCCCGTGGGCATCACGGTGGAGGGCGCCAACATCCTCACCCGCAGCCTGATTGTCTTCGGCCAGGGCGCCATCCGAGCCCACCCCTTCATCTTGAAGGAGATGGAGGCCCTGGCGGACGAGGACACGCAGCGGGGTCTGGCGGCGTTTGACGTCACCGTCTGGGCCCACGCCGGCCACATCCTGCGGACCGCAAAGAACGCCTTCATCCGTTCCTGGAGCGACGGCCTTATCGGGCCGGCGCCGGAGACCGGCCCCACCAAGCGCTATTACCGCAAGCTCAGCCGCTATGCGGCGAGCTTCGCCCTGGCCTCCGACGCCGCCCTGCTGAGCATGGGCGGATCGCTGAAGCGCAAGGAGATGCTGTCGGCGCGGTTCGGTGACATCCTGGCCGAACTCTATCTCCTCAGCGCCACCCTGAAGCGCTGGGAAGAGGACGGCCGCCAGGAGGCGGACCTGCCGCTGGTCGAATGGATCATGCAGGACGGCTTCCTGACCATCGAGCGCCGGCTGAAGGAGATCCTCGACAACTTCCCCAACCAGCCCCTGGCTTGGCTCCTGGGCCTGTTCGTCTTGCCCTTCGGTGTGATCCGCCGCGGCCCCAGCGACCGGGTCACCCGGGCCTGCGCCCGCCTGATCCTCGAACCCTCGGCCACCCGCGACCGCCTGACCGACGGCGTCTATCTGGGGGCCGGCGACGACGCCGTGGCCGAGCTGGAACGGGCGCTCGACCTAGTGGTCGCCAGCGAGCCGATTCGTGACCGCCTGAAGAAGCTGCGGGTCCGCGATCCCGATGCCGCCCTCGACCAGGGCCTCATCAGTCGCGAGGACCACGCCAAGCTGGCCGAGGCGGCCATGGCCGTGGCCAAGGTGGTGGCTGTCGATGACTTCTCGCCCGAGGAGATCACCGGCATGGCGACGCCGGCCGAACAACGCCATGTCGAGGCCGCCGAATGAGCCGTCCGGTCTATATCGTCGACGGCGCCCGCACCCCCTTCATCAAGGCCCGTGGGCGCCCCGGTCCCTTCACCCCGGTGGATCTGGCCGTCCAGTGCGGCCGACCCCTGCTGCTGCGCCAGCCCTTCGCCTCGACGGCGTTCGATCAGGTGATCCTCGGCTGCGTGAATGTGGTGGTCGACGAGATGAACCCTGCCCGGGTGGCGGCCCTGCGTCTGGGCATGGGCGAGGCCATGGTGGCCTTCACCGTGCAGATCAACTGCGGCTCTGGCATGCAGTCGATCGACACCGCCTTCCGCTACATCCAGCAGGGAACCGCCGACCTGATCCTGGCCGGCGGCGCAGAATCCCTGAGTCACGCGCCCCTGGTGTTGAGCCAGGACGCCACCGAGTGGTTCGCCGAGCTGAACAGCGCCCGCAATCCGATGGCGCGGGCCAAGGCGGCTATGGGCTTCCGGCCTGACTTCCTCAGTCCCGTCATCGGGCTGGAGCGCGGTCTGACCGACCCGATCACCGACCTGAACATGGGCCAGACCGCCGAGGTGCTGGCCCAGATGTTCGACATTTCCCGCCACGAGGCCGACGTCTACGCCTCCGAAAGCCAGCTCCGCTCGGCCCGCGCCCACCAGGAGGGCTGGTTCAATGGCGAGCTGGAGCCCGCCTTCGCACCGGACGGCGAACTCTATGATCACGACGACGGCGTGCGTCCGGACTCCAGCCCCGACAAGCTGGCCAAGCTGAAGCCGGCCTTCGAGCCCCCGTTTGGCAAGGTGACCGCGGGCAACAGCTCGCAGATCACCGACGGCGCCACCTGGGTCGTGCTGGCCTCGGAAGACGCGGTGAAGGAACACGGGCTTGAGCCCCTGGCCGAGATCGTCGACAGCCGCTGGTCGGCCCTGGACCCGAGAATCATGGGGCTTGGCCCGGTCCTGTGCGCCACCGACCTGCTGCGCGCCCGCGACATGACCCTGTCGGACGTGCCGATCTGGGAGATCAACGAGGCCTTCGCCGCCCAGGTCCTGGCCTGCCTGGCCGCCTGGCAGGACGACAGCTTCCGCCGCCAGGTGCTCGGCCTGGAGGGCGACTTCGGCCAGATCGATCGGGAACGGCTGAACGTCGATGGCGGCGCCATCGGCATGGGCCATCCGGTGGGCGCCAGCGGGGCGCGGATCGTCCTGCACCTGGCCAACGCCATGAAGCGCCTGTCCCAGCCCCGGGGCGTCGCCACCGAGTGCATCGGCGGCGGCCAGGGCGGCGCCATGCTGCTCCAAGCGGTCTGAAGGAGACATCGATGACGGACACCGCCTGGAACACTCTTGAACCGCGGCTGATGGAGCTTGGCCCCGACACGAGCGCGCCCGGACCCTGGAAGGCTTGGCGGCTGACCCGGGACGAGGACGGCATTGACTGGCTGATCGCCGACCAGCCGGGCGCCAGCGCCAACACCGTGTCCGAAGAGGTTCTGGAAGAGCTCGACCAGATCCTGGCCCAGTTGGAAAAGGATCCGCCCAAAGCCCTGGTGATCCGGTCGGCCAAGCCCGGCGGCTTCTTCGCCGGCGCTGATGTGAAGGCTTTCGTCGGCGCCCGCGACGCCCAGGAAGTGGCGCATCGGATGACCCGCGCCCATGAGGTGGTCGATCGCCTGGCCAATCTCACCACGCCAACGGTGGCGGTGGTCCACGGCTACGCCTTGGGCGGGGGGCTGGAGATCGCTCTGGCCTGCGATCACCGCATCCTGGTGGGCGAAGAGGCGCGCCTGGGCTTCCCAGAAGTGCAGCTTGGTCTGCATCCCGGCCTGGGCGGAACGGCCCGTCTGCTGGACCTGATCGACCCGCTGGAAGCCATGCAGATGATGCTGACCGGCAAGGCCAAGCGGCCGGGCGAGGCCAAGGCCATCGGCCTCGCCGACGCCGTGACCGAAGAGCGCCACGTCCGCGCCGCCGTCCGCGCCGTCGCCCAGGGCAAATTCCGCTCGGCAAAGCCTGGTCGCCTGGGGCGGCTGCGCCATCAGGTCACCGACCGCATCCTGCACGCCGATCTTCCCCGACGCGCCGCCGCCGATCGCATGCGCAGCCAGGCCGCCAAGCAGGCCCCGCCGGAACACTACCCGGCGCCGGGCGCCCTGGTGGATCTGTGGGAACGGCACGGGGATGATCTGAAGGCGATGCGGAAGGCGGAGATCGCCTCCTTCGCCCAACTGATGCCCACCGACGCCGCCCAGAACCTGATCGGCGTCTTCTTCCTGCGGGAGAAGATGAAGCGGTTGACCGAGGTCGAGGCGCAGCCGCCGCGCCACCTGCACGTCATCGGCGCCGGCGCCATGGGCGGCGACATCGCCGCCTGGGCGGCCTGGCACGGGATCAAGGTCACCCTGGCTGACCTGAAGCCTGAGATCATCGCCCATGCCGTCGGCCGGGCTGCGGCCCTTTATCCCAAGCTCGGCCACGACAGCGGCAAGACTCGCGACGCCCTGGACCGGCTGATTCCCGATCCCGATGGACAGGGCGTACGGCACGCTGACCTGATCATCGAGGCGGCGCCGGAAAAGCTTGAACTCAAAAGGCAAATCTACGCCGACCTCGAACCGCGCTTGAAGTCCGGCGCGGTGCTGGCGACCAACACCTCGTCCATCCGGCTGGAGGATCTGGCGCAGGGTCTGGCGCGGCCCGAGCGGCTGATCGGCATCCACTTCTTCAATCCGGTCTCGCGGATGCAACTGGTGGAGATCGTCACCCATGAGGGTGTGGCGGCCGAAACCCTGGACATGGCCAAGGCCTTCCTGGGCGCCATCGACCGCCTGCCAGCGCCCGTGCGCAGCGCGCCGGGCTTCCTCGTCAACCGGGCGCTCACCCCCTACATGCTCGAAGCCATGGTGATGATGCAGGAGGGCGTCTCGCCCGAAACCATCGACGCCGCCGCCGAGGCCTTTGGCATGCCGGTTGGCCCCGCCGAGCTGGCCGACCAGGTGGGCCTAGATGTGGGCATAGCCGTGGCCGACAGCCTGAAGGCGGGTCTCGACAAGCCCCTGCCCGTCCCGCCGGAAACCCTGCGCGCCAAGGTCACGGCGGGCGACCTGGGGCGCAAGAGCGGCAAGGGCATCTATGCCTGGAAAGGCGGCGAGCCACAGAAGGCCAAGTCCTTGGCCAAGCCCACCCAGGAGATGACCGACCGGCTGATCCTGCCGATGATCGACGCCTGCCTGGAATGCCTGCGCAAGGGCGTGGTCGAGGACGATGACGTGGCCGACGGCGCCATGGTCTTCGGGGCCGGCTTCGCGCCGTTCCGCGGCGGCCCCATCCACTATGCCCGCCAGGCCGGGGCGCAGACGCTCAAGGCCCGCATGGAGGCGCTCGCCGCCATGCATGGTGAGCGCTTCCGTCCCGATCAGGGCTGGGATCGTCTCACGTGAGTACAGCGATGCTGCGGATGAGCCAGGCCGACGCCGTGGCCAAGGCCATCATCGAACGGCTGGATGGCAAGGTGGTGCTGGGCCTGCCGCTTGGCCTGGGCAAGGCCAACCACATCGCCAACGCCCTCTATGCCCGGGCCGCTACCGACCGCTCGATCTCGTTGCGCATCTTCACCGCGCTGACCCTGACGCCGCCGGAGCCCGGCAGCCTGCTGGAGAAGCGCTTCATGGGGCCGATCCTGGAGCGGACCCTGGGGGGCTATCCCGAGCTCGCCTACGCCCAGGCCCAGCGCCGGGGCGGACTGCCGCCCAACATTGAGGTGGACGAGTTCTTCCTGCAGGCCGGCATGTGGCTGAACGATCCCGAGGTGCAGCAGAACTACATCAGCGCCAACTACACCCATGCCAGCCGCTACATCCTGGAGCGCGGATGCAATGTGGTCGCCCAGCTGGTGGCCAAGGGCGAGCCGGACGGCGCCGAGCGCTACAGCCTGTCCTGCAACACCGACCTGACCTTGGAACTGTTGAGGGCCAAGGCCGAAGGGCGGACCGACCTCATCCTCGTGGGCCAGGTCAATTCCGAGCTGCCCTACATGCCAGGCCCCGGAGAGCTGGAGCCTGACGCCTTCGCCATGATGCTGGAGAGCCCGGAGGTGGAGTTTCCCCTGCCCGGCCCGCCCAAACAGCCGGTCAGCCAGACCCACTACGCCATGGGTTTCCACGTCGCCAGCCTGATCCCCGACGGCGGCACGCTTGAGATCGGCATCGGCTCCATGGGGCATGCGGTGGCTCACGCCCTGATCCTGCGTCACCGCAGGCCGACACGCTTCGCCGCGATCTTGAAAGCTCTGACCCCGCCTGATGATCGTCTTGAGCGGCACACCCAGCCCTTCGATGAGGGGCTCTACGCCGCGACCGAGATGTTCGTGGACGCCTTTCTGGAGCTCTACAGCGCCGGGGTTCTGAAGCGCGAGGTGGACGGCGCCGTGCTCGATGCGGCCTTCTTCCTGGCGCCGCGGGACTTCTACGCCGCCCTGCGCGACATGCCCCTGGAGGAACGCGCCAAGTTCCGCATGACCGACGTGGGCTTCGTCAACGAGCTGCACGGCGCGGACTTCGACAAGCGGGTGGCCGATCGCAAGGGCGCCCGCTTCGTCAACAACGCCATGATCGCCACCCTGCTCGGCGCTGTGGCCTCCGACGCGCTGGAGGACGGCCGGGTGGTGAGCGGGGTCGGCGGCCAGTACAATTTCGTCGCCCAGGCCTTCGCCCTGCCCGACGCCCGGTCGATCATGACCCTGCCGGCCAGCCGACAGGCCAGCGACGGGCGAGAGTCCAACATCCGTTGGTCCTATGGCCACACCACCATTCCCCGGCATCTGCGCGACATGGTGGTGACCGAATATGGCGTCGCCGATCTGCGCGGGGCCCGTGATGCTGAGGTGATCGCCCGCATGCTGGAGGTGGCCGACGCCGCATTCCACGAAGACCTGGCGGGGCAGGCCAAGGCAGCGGGCAAGCTGTCAGCCAGCCATCAGATCGCCGGCTTCGCCGCCGACAACACGGCCCCGGTCTTGGCTGACCGCCTGGAGCCCTTTCGCGCGGCGGGAGATCTGCCCACCTTCCCCTTCGGGACCGAGATGACCGAGGTGGAGCAGGCCCTGGCGCCGGCGCTGCAGCAGATCAAGGCCGCGGCCGCGTCGAAGACCGACATCGCCGCCCTGGCGCTGCGCGGGGTGACCGCCGGTCGGCCCGACGAGCGGACGCAGCTGGCGCTGAAGCGGCTGGGCCTGGACCACCCCAAGGGCGTTGAGGAGCGCCTCTATGCCAGGCTGGTGCGCGGGGCGATGGCGCGGTCTTGAGCTTCACCGCGGCCCCGGGCTTGCAGTGATCGGTCCAAACCGTACCGAGAAGGGACGCCGCCATGTTCGAGAAAGCCAACAAGACCCCCCCTCGCCCCCAGGCTGAGGAGACGCCCCTGAACCGCAATGCGCCGTCGACCGCCGCCACCCCGGCCAAGCCCAAGGCGCCCTCGCTGATCGGTCCGGGCCTTTGCATTCAAGGTAATGTGGCCGGTGAGGCGGAGGTTCAGATCGACGGATTGGTGCGCGGCGACGTGCGCGTCGGCAAGCTCAGCCTCGGCCCCCAGGGCCGGATCGAGGGCTCGGTCGTCGCCGTGGTCGCCGAGATCCGCGGCCATGTGAAGGGCCCGATGAAGGCGCGGCAGGTGCGCCTCTATGGCACAGCCCGGGTTGAAGGCGACATCGCCCACGAGCAGCTGGCCATGGAGACTGGCGCAGTCTTCGAAGGCCGCAGCGTGCGGCTGCCGAAACCTGAGTCCGACGCGCCGGCCGCGATCCCGTCCGCCCCGGCGGTCTCGAGCGCCGCCTGAGGATCTAGGGTTCGGGGCGGGTCCACGCCTCGGGCATGACCTCCGAAAACGCTGTTCCAGAGGCGCCGGCGGTCTCGCCGGTCTCGAACAGACGGCGCATCGCCGCGGCCTCGAAGGCCAGGCTGTCGGCCCCAAGTTCGGTGGGGATGGCGGCGTAGCGGAGCCGCGCGTCGTTGCGGCTGGCGAAGGCCACCGCGGCGATCAGATGCGCGCGCAGATCGGATTTGGACAGGGTGTCGAAGCTGCGCATCAGGATTGGAAGCGTCGCCCCCCGCGTCAGGGCCAGACGCGGCTCGATCTCGCCATTGATGATCACATAGAGGTCGCCTGGCCGCATGACCTCCTCGGGCGTCCAGAAGGTGAGACTGGACGGCGCCAGGACAAAGGGCGTGCTGACCCCGCCGTCCACATGCATTTCGGCGGGGAGGAGATCGCCCTCGCGGCCCATCATCACCGGTGGAAAGACCCCAGGAATACTGGCGGACGCCACCAGGACATTGCGAAACAGCGCCACTGCCGCCTCAGACTGTCCCGGCGCCTGACCCGACAGCGCGATGGCGCCCATGTCCCAGAGCACGGTGGCCTGCGCGTCCAGGTTCGTGGTGGCCACCAGCAGCCGGCGCCCCGCCTGATGTTCGGCGGCGATGGCCTGCAGAAGCTGCGCATCCACATACTTGCCAACCAACGCCCGAAGCGAGCGGTCGCTGTACAGACTGGGTCGGGCGATCAGCCCCCAGCCGCCGGACGCCAGGCGCGAGACGTCCTCGTCCCGATAGGCCTCGGCAAGCCGATCGTCCCAGGCCGAACCGAGAAAGGCGAAGGGCGAGATCAGCGCGCCGGTGCTGACCCCCGTCACCAGGTCAAACACCGGGCGGTCCCCCGTCCTGGTCCAGCCCACCAACACGCCGGCGCCATAGGCCCCGTTGGCCCCGCCGCCTGAAACCGCCAAGGCGGTGATGCTGCGGGCGCCGCGGGCCTGGCGCTCAATCTCCCAGGCGCTCAGAAAGGCCTCGCCCGCCGCCTCGTCATTGGCGGCGAAGCGGAAGGGATCGAGGGGGGACGCCCCTTGGGCGACGGCCAGGCCCACCAGGCCAGCGTCGGGGCGTGAGATCGAGCCGCAGCCGGCGACCGCTAGCGACAGGGCGACAGAGAGGGCGGCGATCAGCCGGCCGCCAGGGGCCTTGAAGCTCGTGCGCATCCACATGGGACTCCAGTGACTCAGCCGGACGCCTCTGTCGAGGTCACACCACGTCCTGCGCAGCGCTCTGAGAGGCGACGGACCAGAAACTGGGCGAGGACGTCGACGCGGGCAGGCCGCGGACCCCCTGGCGGCATGACCAGATGGAGCGCCACCAGCGGCGGGCTCCAGCCTGAGAGCACCGCCTGCAGACGTCCGGCGGCCAGAGCCTCCCCTACAATGAAGTCCGGTTGAAGCGCCAGGCCCAGGCCCGCCTCCAGGGCCGGCAGCAAGGCCTCGGCGTTGTTGGCGCGGAGCGGTCCGGCCGGGCGTACGGAGGCCTCTTCGCCCGCAGCATTGACGAACCGCCAGGTCTCCGGCGTCGGCAGGTAGGCGTAGCCCAGGCAGGCGTGCTCAGCCAGGTGCGCCGGGTGGGTCGGCCGCCCGTGGGCGGCGAGGTAGGCGGGAGACGCCACCACGCGGCGCGTCACCGCCCCGATCCGCCGGGCCACCAGGGAGGAATCCGGCAGGGCGGCGATCCGCAAGGCCATGTCGAACCCCATGCCGACCAGATCGATCGCCTCATCGCTCATATGCAGGTCCACCGACACTTCCGGATAGGCGGCGAGGAAGTCCGGCAGCAGGGGCGCCACCTCCAGCAGACCGAAGGACATGGGCGAGGCCAGGCGCACCAGTCCCCGCGGCTGAGTCGACTGGGCCAGGACGCCATCCTCGGCGGCCTCGCCCGCCGCCAGCAGGCGGGCGGCCGGCTCGGCCAGTTTGAGCCCGGCTTCAGTGAGGGCCAGACGCCTGGAGGTGCGATTGAACAACCGCGCGCCCAGCCGCGCCTCCAGGCGCGTCACCGCCTTGGACACGGTAGCCTTGGAGAGCTTCAGCTCGTCGGCGGCGGCCGAAAAGGACTTCAGCTCCACCACCTTGGCGAAGATCGCCATGGCCTCGAGATCCGGCAATCGGCTCATGTCGGAAACGGTATCTTTCGATAGTTTCTATTTATGTCTCGATCATCCCCCCTATCTTGGCCTCAAGCAAGAGCGCCCCGATGGGCGCGGAGGTTTTCGAGATGATCGAACGCAGAGGTTTTGACGGACTGGGCGGCGCCGACCACGGTTGGCTGAAGGCCAAGCACCACTTCTCCTTCGCCAACTACTACGATCCCAAGCGCATGGGCTGGGGACCGATCCGGGTCTGGAACGACGACGAGATCGCCCCGAATTCAGGCTTCCCGCCCCACCCCCACGCCGACATGGAGATCATCACCTATGTCCGGGACGGGGCCATCACCCACCAGGACAGCCTGGGCAACAAGGGCCGCACCGAGGCTGGCGACGTCCAGGTGATGAGCGCCGGCTCCGGCATCCGTCACGCGGAATACAATCTGGAGACCGACACCACCCGCATCTTCCAGATCTGGATCGAGCCGGCCCGCACCGGCGGCGCGCCGGCCTGGGGCGCAAAGCCCTTTCCCAAGGGCGATCGATCCGGGCGGTTCGTGACCCTGGCCAGCGGGTTTGAGGACGACGAAGACGCCCTGCCGATCCGCACCCCGGCCCGCGTTCTGGGCGCGAGCTTGAAGGCGGGTGAGCGCACCGAACACGTCCTGGACGCCGCGCGCCACGCCTATCTGGTGCCGGCCAAGGGGCGGGTGGAGGTCAACGGCGTGACCCTGGAGGCCCGGGACGGCGCCGCCATCACCGGCGAGACGTCCCTGACCATCACCGCCCTGGAAGATTCCGAACTCGTCCTGGTGGACGCGGCTTAGGGCCGCGTCCCCTCCCCTCAATACTCAAGCTGCAGGAGCCCCTCATGACCAAGGTTCTGGTCCTCTACTATTCGGCCTATGGCCATATCGAAACCATGGCCAAGGCCGTGGCCGAAGGCGCCCGGGAAGCCGGCGCCCAGGTGGACATCAAGCGGGTCCCCGACCTGGTGCCCGAAGAGGTCGCCAAGGCCGCCCACTACAAGCTGGACCAGGAGGCCCCGGTGGCCTCCATCCAGGATCTGGCGGAGTACGACGCCATCATCATCGGGGTCGGCACCCGCTTTGGCCGCATGGCCTCGCAGATGGCCAACTTCCTGGACCAGGCCGGCGGCCTGTGGGCCAGCGGCGCCCTGAACGGCAAGGTCGGCGGCGCCTTCACCGCTACGGCCACCCAGCACGGCGGTCAGGAGACCACGCTCTTCTCGCTGATCACCAACCTGATGCACTTTGGCCTGGTGGTGGTCGGGATGGACTATGGCTATCAGGCCCAGATGCGCCTGGACGAGGTGACCGGCGGCAGCCCTTATGGCGCGACCACCATCACCGGCGGCGACGGCTCGCGCCAGCCCAGCCAGACCGAACTGGACGGCGCCCGCTATCAGGGCCGCCGCGTCGCAGAAGTCGCCAAGAAGCTGCACGGCTAGGTTGGTCGGCGCACTTGTCCCCTCGGGATGAGTGCGCCGACGCCGCCTGTCTAACCGACAAGTCTCGGCCTCAACACTGAGACATCACCAAACACACGAATGGATGACACCCGTCTGGCCTAGTTGAGGCCCCCGTCCGCTGATCACAGCAACAAGGGGGACGGACCATGTCATCCAACCATCTGCGCCACACTGCGCGCCTGCCTGGCGCGCGTCGACGCCGCGTTCTGCTGGCCGTCTCGGCCTCTCTGCCTATCCTCGCCGCCGCCGCCGCGCCGGCCCTGGCGCAAGACGCCGAGGTCTCGGAAGTCGTGGTCACCGCCACGCCGATCCGCGACTCCATTGAAGCCTCGCTGGACATCCAGAAGGCGTCGGACAACATCGTGAACGTCATCGCGTCCGACACCATCGGCCGCTTCCCTGACGCCACCGCGGCCGGCGCGCTCGCCCGCCTGCCCGGCGTCGGCGTTCAGCGCGACCAGGGTCAGGAGCGCTACATCCAGATCCGCGGCGCGCCCACCCGCTGGACCAGCGTGGCCCTTGACGGGATCAACGTCCTCGGCGCCGAGAACCGGATCTTCCGCTTTGACTCCGTGCCGGCTGTTCAGATTGACGAACTGATTCTGAACAAGACCCTCCTGCCGGAAATGCCCGCCGAGGCTCTGGCTGGTCGTGTGAACATCACCACCTTCTCGCCGGTGGAGAACCCTGGCCTGCACGGCGCCTTCGAGCTTGGCGGCGGCCAGATCGACATGGGTGAAGGCCCCACGAAGTCCTATTCGGGCCGCGTGTCCTGGAGTGATGGCGTCTGGGGCGTCATGCTGGCGGGCTCGCACTACTCCTTCGAGCAGCACACTGACAATTCCGAGCCGCGCTACGACGCCCAAGGCATCACGCAGCTCCGGATCACCAAGTACATCATCACCCGTCAGACGCAGTCCTACTCCGGCAAGATCGAATACGCGCCGAACGACAATCACTTCCTGTCGTTCAGCCACCTGAAGACCGAATTCAACGACTTTGAAGAGCGCAATCAGTTCCGGTTCCAGTACAATCGCGCCTTCCAAGAGATCACGCGCAATTTTGAGACCGCCGATCTGATTGGCGTGCCCATGGACGCGACGTGGGAAGACGGCGTCTACTCGAACGGCGTCTGGTTCACGGTCCTCCACGGCGAGCATAATTTCGGCGGGTGGGAACTCGACTGGAACATCGCCAACACCCGTACGCAGTTCAACACCAATACCCCGTTGACCGGCGCCAATGTGGTGACCTCGGGCCTTGGCGCTGTGCGGAACGCGTCTGACGCGCTTCTGCTTCCCTCCATGACCGTGGACGTGAATGCGATTCCTGGCGGCGTGCCGCGGCACAATTTCTACGACACCATCGCTGGTGCTGGGGGCGCGCCGACCCGCGGCGGTCGTCTGACGGGTGTGCCGCAGTTCTCCTTCAACGAAGAATGGGCGAGCGAGTTCTCGTCTTCGCTGGAGACCGAAGCTTGGACCTACAAGGCTGACATTGATCGCGATTGGACCAGCTTCGGCGTCGACTCTCGGTTCAGCGCTGGCGTCCAGTTCGATGACCGCAGCCAGGTCAATAATGTCGAGGCGCTGGTTCGCCCAGACGGCACCGTCGTGTCGGGCAACCGTTCTGGCTTCCCCCTGCGCACCGTCGCCGCGCAACTGGGCGTGCCCTGGGACTACACGCAATTCGTCTCCGCCGTGCCGTGGGACAGCAACTTCGACTTCGGCTTCACCGCCACCTATATGCACAACCCGGCCCTGTACACGGCTCAGCAGCAGGTGATGGACGCGGCGCGTGCGGCCAACGCCCAGGGCGGCAACTTCGCCGTCTATGGCAAGGACCCACGGGCTGAAAACACCGTCGATGAACGTGTTCTGGCAGGCTATGCGCAGAACCGTTGGGCCTGGGGCCGGCACTCGCTGATCGCGGGCGCCCGGGTCGAGCGCACGGAAATCGAAACCGATGGCTTCGCGCTCATCGCGGGTCAGCGCAGTCCGGTGACCTTCTCGAGCGAAGACACCAATATCTTCCCGAGCCTGCACTATAACTACGACTACTCCGACACGATCAAACTGCGCGCCGCCTTCATCTCCGGCGCGGCTCGTCCGTCCCTCACCGACATGCGGGCCACCGTTTCGATCAACGATGTCAGCCAGACCATCTCGGGCGGCAATCCGACCCTGAAGTCCGAGACCGCCTACGGCATCGACGCCTCAGCTGAATGGTACTTCGCGCCGGCCGCCCTGCTTGCGGTCAACGCCTATCACCGCGAGGTCAAGGATGTGCTGTTTGACGCCACCACTCTGATCACCGATGACAGCTATGACATCGGTGGCCAGGACCGCACGGGCTACACCTACAGCACTGCCGTGAACGGAAACGACGGCCAGCTCTCGGGCGTCGAGTTCGTCTACTACCACCCCTTCGAGTTCCTTCCCGGTTGGCTCTCGGGCTTCGGCTTCCAGGGCAGCCTGTCCTTCACCAAGGGCGAGTTTGAAACGCCCGATGGCTCCACGGTGGAGTTCCCTGGCACGTCGGACCGAATCACGGGCGCGACCCTGTTCTATGAGAAGTACGGCCTCTCGACCCGTATTTCCTACCAGCACCGCACCGACTGGCTGGACGAGGTCTTCCCCTCGGGTTCAGCTGCGAACTCGAACCTCTACTGGGACGAGACCACTCGTCTGGACTTCTCGGCGCGTTATCAGATCAATGACTATGTGGCGCTCTTCATGGACGCTAACAACCTGACTGATGAGAAGGGTATCCGCTATCGGGGGGTCGAAAACCGCCCGTACGAAGTGGAGAGCTTCGGCCGTAAGTATCTGTTCGGCGTCCGCGCCAACTTCTAGATCACCTGTCCAGGCCTGGCCGCGCGCAAGCGTGGCCAGCGCTCGGGCTGACCTTCAGGCGCCTCGGCCATGGCCGGGGCGTCCTTCTTTTTGGGTGTGATCGGATCGATGGAATGAAGGCTCAGAGCCGGATCAGATCGGCGACGACAGCGGCATGATCTGAGGGAAACCAGCCCTCACCGTCAGGCCGGTCCAGGGCGCGGAAGCGGCGCACTATCTTCCAGTCTCCCAGATGAACGAGCGCCAGGTGGTCGATCGCGGCGGACGGCGCAGGCCCGCCGCCAGCCCGCTCTCCCTGCAGGGTGGCGGCCGCGTGGTGATCGAGCTCGGCGGCGATCGGCGCCAACTCCGACGCCTCGGCCGTGGCGTTCAGGTCGCCGGCGACCAGCAGGGCGGACGGCGGCCGAAAGGCCTCAGAGATGGCCTGCTGCAGCTGCGCCCTGCGCAATTCGACCGCCTGAGGACCGCGCAGATGGATCAGATGCAGGTTCAACACCCGGAGGTCAGGGGCGACGTCGGCCCACTGGCCGATCCGCTCGCCGTCGGCGGGATCAGACGGAAGCTCGACCCGCCCTGCCTTCAAGGGAGGTTCGCGACAGAGCATGGCGAGGCCTGAGGCGCTATCGACCATCCGCCCCTGGTGCCGCCGAGGCTTCCGCCGCGCGGGCGCCGCCAGGGCGACCAGGCCAAGGGCCTCCGACAGGTGGGCGGCGGTATCCCAGCCCTCCGCGTGGAAGCACTCCTGCAGACAGACGACGTCGGGGCCTAGCTCGCCCAGGCCCTCGGCCATCAGGGCGAGCCGGCGCTCAAACTGGCCCTCATTCTTCCAGGTGTTGAGGGTGACGATCCGCATGGGCCTCAGGCCGCCCGGGCGCCTTTCGTCCAGACGCCGCGGACCAGGGGCAGGTCGCCGGCCAGCCGCACCCGCAACAGGTCGGCGCGCTGGCCGGGCGCGATCTCGCCACGATCATCGAGACCAACGGCGCGGGCGGGGGCCGAGGTGACCAGGGCTGCGGCCCGCGAGAGGCTCCAGCCAAAGGGCGGCTTGGTCATGGCGAAGGCGCACTCTACCAGGCTGCGCGGCACGTAGTCGGACGCAAACGCGTCAAGCAGGTCAGCTTCGGCCAGCTCGGCGGCCGGCACATTGCCGGAATAGGAGCCGCCGCGGATCAGGTTGGGCCCGCCCATGACCACCACCATGCCGCGTTCACGCGCTCGCCGGGCGGCTTCCGCGGTGACGGGGAATTCCGCCACGGTGGCGCCCAGGTCGCAGGCCTCGTCGATGTGCTCGAGGCTCTCATCGTCATGGCTGGCGAGCGGAATCTGGCGGCTGGTAGCTATCTGCGCCACGTGGCGGCGGTTGTCATCGGCGTTGCGGGCCTGACGGTCGCGCACCTGGGCCAGGCGCTCCTGGGCGGCGGTCTCGGTCATGCCGCTGGCCTGCCAATTGGCCATGTGCTTTTCCAGGTTGCGGTACTGTCGCTGTCCCGGGGTGTGGTCCATCAGGGAGAAGAGGACGGTCATCGGATGATCGGCCATGACGTCCAGGCGTCCGCGCAGATCATCAGCCGTGGTCTCACAGCGCCAGTGGATCCGGTGATCGGCCCGCAGCATCCCCTGGTTCTGAGCCTCATGCAGGCCGTCCACCAGACGCTTCAGATTGTCGGTGTTGCGCGCCGCCGAGGCGTTGAACGAGCCCAGGGTCAGGGAGTTGAGCACCGTCGTCACCCCCACCGACAGGCCGCACCCGTCGTGAGTCACCGCCGCCGAGACCGGGTTCCAGTCGATATTGGGGCGTGGAAAGTAGTGCTTCTCCAGGCTGTCGGTGTGCAGGTCGACGACGCCCGGCATCAGCACATCGCCCTCGAAGTCCTCCCCCACCGCGCCCGCGCCCCGGTCGACCTGGACGATGAGGCCATCGCGCACGAGAACCGATCCGATGAAGTCCTCGTCGCCCGTCACCACGCGCGCGTTTCGAAACGCCAGTTCCACGCTCTTCTCCTGGAAAATGCTTAGCTAAGTCAGTCCCGCTCTGGGTCCTGAAACACGATCTCGATCTCGCCGGTGGCGCGGGACTCGCCGAACTCCAAGGGCCGCCCCAGGCCGTCGACATTCAGATACTTGCGGATCATCAGAGGCACGTGGCGGGGCACATGCAGCTGCTCGGCCTCCTGCGGGGTGGGCAAGCGAGCTGAAATGGAGGTCTTCCGCCGCGTGTAGTCGGGCACCCCGCTGTCGCGCAGGGTCTGGGTGATGGTGCCGCGGACCCTGTACATCTCGATGAAGGTCGGAAACCGCTCGAAACTGAAGTGATGGAGGCCCAGCGCTGTGGGTTCGCCGTCCACAAACCGCAGGCGCTCCATGAAGATCACCGGCGCACCGATCCTCAGCCCCAGCGCCTCGGCCACCGCGCTGATCGCCGGGCGAACCTCCAGCCTCAGGATCTGAGTGGTGGGCTCGGCGCCCCGTTCCAGGACGGCTTCGGTGAACCGCGGACGCTTCTGCAGGCGCGAGGGCCGCGAGGGCCGGCGGACGAAGCTGCCGCGGCCCTGGGTCGACTCCACGATCCCCTTTTCCTGAAGGTCCGACAGGGCGCGGCGCACCGTGTGGCGATTGACCATGAACTGGCGCGAAAGCTCGTGTTCGGTCGGTAACTTGTCGCCGGGCGTCAGTTCACGCGACCGGATTTGCTGTTCCAGGGACTGGGCGATCTCGCGCCACAACGGCATTCCACCTGACATTCCACCACCTCGTGATTAGTCTACGTCGGATGTCCTAGACAAGTTTTACTAATGTAAAATAAGTTTCATACTTGGCTTGTTGTCGCCTATTGGGCTTTCGAATACCCAATGCATAGCACGAATACAACATTTTACTTACTTGTCGAGGTGAGGCATGCCGGTTGACCCGGTCAACGAGATGGCGGGCGACGAGCGCCGCCAGTGGTTGTCCATCCTGGCCAAGGCGCAGCCTGGCGAAGTGATCGCAGCCTGGGAGGATCTGTCTGAGCGGCCGGCCTATTCGGCGCTTCGGGCGCCCGAGACGGGCCTGGTGCTGGTGCGCGGCCGCATGGGCGGCGCCGGCGACGCCTTCAACATGGGCGAGATGACCGTCACCCGCGCGGCGGTGCGGCTCGAAAGCGGCGAGACCGGCATCGGCTATGTCGCCGGCCGTGACCGCCGCCACGCGGAGCTGGCGGCCGCCGTCGACGCCATGATGCAGGCCCCGGCCCTTCGCCCGACCGTCGAGGGGGCTGTGGTCGCCAGACTGGCCCGCGCCCAGGCTGAGCGGCGCGACACCGCCGCGCGCAAGGCCGCGGCCACCAAGGTCGACTTCTTCACCATGGTCCGCACCCGAGGCCCCCAATGAGCGTCGCGACCCTCGATCTCAGCCGCATCGCTCCGGCCTTCGCCGACCCCGTCCGCGAGAGCCAGGCGGTGTTCCGCGAGGTGATGGAGTGCGTGGCCAGGCCCGGCCGCATCACCCGGTTCGACCGCGCGCCCCAGGCCCCGAACGGTCTCAGCAAGGCCGCCGGCGCCGTGGCGCTGACCCTGTTCGACTTCGAGACCCTGGTCTGGCTCGACCCGGCCCTGGCCGACTCCGAAGCCGAGGCCTGGCTGCGATTCCATTGCGGCTGCCCGCTGACCGTGAAGGCAGAGGATGCGGCCTTCGCCATCGTCACCGACATGGTCAAGGCCCCGAACCTGGCCGCCTTCAACCAGGGCGACGCCAAGTATCCCGACCGCTCGACCACGGTGATCCTTCAGATCGCATCCCTTGAGGGGGGGCCTGTGGTGACCCTCAGCGGGCCCGGCATCCGCACCACCACCGACATCTCGCCCCAGGGCCTGCCCCAGGACTTCTGGACGCAGATCGAGACCAATCAGGCGCAGTTCCAGTTCGGCGTCGACGTTCTGCTGGTCGCCGGCGACCAGCTGCTCGCCCTGCCGCGCACCACAACCGCTCAGATCAAGGGAGGCTGACATGGCCTATGTTTCCGTCAAAGGCGGCGAGAAGGCGATCACCCACGCCCACCAGTGGCTGGCCGAGGATCGCCGCGGCGATCCGGGCGTCAGCGAGCTGGACGTCGCACAGGTGCGCGAACAGCTGTCGCTGGCCGTCGACCGGGTGATGAGCGAGGGCTCCTGCTACGACCGCGACCTGGCCGCGCTGGCGGTGAAGCAGGCCCGGGGCGACCTGCCCGAGGCCATCTTCCTGCTGCGGGCCTATCGCACCACCCTGCCCCGCTTCGGCGCCTCCCTGCCTGTAGAGACTGAGGCCATGGCGGTGCGCCGCCGCGTCTCGGCCGCCTTCAAGGACATTCCCGGCGGCCAGGTGCTTGGCCCCACCTTCGACTACACCCACCGCCTGCTCGACTTCGCCCTGGCGGCCGAAGGCGGCGCCGCGCCGGAGCCCGCGCCCCAGGCCGAAGAGCCCCAGGCCTATCCCATGCCCAACATCGCCTCGGTGTTCCGCCATGAGGATCTGCTGGAGCACGACGTCCGCGCCGACGAGCCGGCCGAGCCCTACGACCTGACCCGCCAGCCGATGAAGTTCCCCGCCGATCGCGACCAGCGCCTGCAGGCCCTGGCCCGGGGCGACGAGGGCTTCCTGCTCAGCCTGGCCTATTCCTCGCAGCGCGGCTGGGGCTCGACCCACCCCCTCTGCGGCGAGATCCGCATGGGCGAAGTGGCCGTCGAGTTCGTGCCCGACGAGCTCGGCTTCCCCATCGAGATCGGCGAGATCACCCTGACCGAATGCACCATGCTGTCGGGCTTCGCAGGCTCCGCCGAGCGCCCGCCGCAATACACCCGCGGCTATGGCCTGACCTTCGGCCATTGCGAGCGTAAGGCCATGAGCATGGCCATTGTCGACCGCGCCCTGCGTCACCGCGAAGTGGGCGAACAGGCCGACGCCCCGGTGCAGGACGAGGAGTTCGTCCTCTACCACTCCGACAATGTGGAGGCCTCGGGCTTCGTGCAGCACCTGAAGCTGCCCCACTACGTCGACTTCCAGGCCGACCTGCAACTGATCCGCCGGCTGCGCAAGGAGCACTTCGAGCGCCGCGCCGCCCTGAAGGAAGCCGCAGAATGAGTACGCCCGTCCCGGCTCGCGCCAATGCGCCCGAGCGCTATTACAACTACGCCTATCTCGATGAGCAGACGAAGCGGATGATCCGCCGCTCGATCCTCAAGGCCCTGGCCATCCCCGGATACCAGGTGCCCTTCGGCTCGCGGGAAATGCCCGTGCCCTATGGCTGGGGCACCGGCGGCATCCAGCTGACTGCCGCCATCATCGGTCCAGACGATGTCTACAAGTGCATCGACCAGGGCGCCGACGACACCACCAACGCCGTCTCCATCCGCCGGTTCTTCGCCAATGTGGCCGATGTGGCCACCACCGAGGATACGGCTGAGGCGACCATCATCCAGACCCGCCACCGGATCCCGGAAAAGCCCCTGAAGGAGGGGCAGGTCCTGGTCTACCAGGTGCCGCAGCCCGAGCCCCTGCGTGGCCTGGAAGCGCGGGAGACCGAGACCCGCGCCATGCACGCCTATGAGGAATACGGCCTGCAGTACGTCTCGCTCTACGAGAACGTCTCGGCCTATGGGCGCATCGCCGCCACCGCCGGCTATCCGGTGATGGTGGAGGAGCGCTACCTGATGTCGCCCTCGCCCATCCCCAAGTTCGACAATCCCAAGATGGCCCAGAACGAGGCGGTCATGCTGTTCGGGGCGGGCCGGGAAAAGCGCATCTACGCCGTCCCGCCCTTCACCCGCGTCCGCAGCCTGGACTTCGAGGACTACCCCTTCGAGACCCAGACCTGGGAGGAGACCTGCGCCCTGTGCGGGGCCAAGGACTCCTATCTGGACGAGGTCATCCTCGATGACGCCGGCGACAAGATGTTCGTCTGCTCCGACAGCCACCACTGCGCCGAACGCCGGGCTGCGGGCCATGTCGGCCCCATGGCCGGCCACACCCTGGACCAGGACGCCGCCCTGAAGGAGCCCGCCCAATGAACGCCATCCCTGGCAGAATTGCGCCCGCCCCGCTGCTCAGCGTCGAGGGCCTGACCAAGTGGTACGGCCATGTCCTGGGCTGCCGCGACGTGGCCTTCGACCTGCGGCCTGGCGAGGTACTCGGAATCGTCGGCGAGAGCGGATCGGGCAAGACCACCCTGCTCAACTGCATCTCCGGCAAGCTGACGCCGACCTCGGGCGAGGTCCGCTTCGACACCCGGCGCTTTGGCCTGACCGACATCTACGGCCTGTCCGAGCCCGACCGGCGCCGGATGCAGCGTGAAGAATGGGGCTTCGTCCACCAGAACCCCCGCGATGGCCTGCGCATGCGGGTCTCCGGCGGGGCCAATGTCGCCGAGCCGCTGATGAACCTGGGCAGCCGCCACTATGGCAATATGCGCCAGGCCACCATCGACTGGCTGGACCGGGTGGAGCTGGACACCCGCCGCATCGACGACAAGCCGCGCAACTTCTCCGGCGGCATGCAGCAGCGGATCCAGGTGGCCCGCAACCTGATCCATGGCCCGCGCCTGGTGTTCATGGATGAGCCCACTGGCGGCCTCGACGTCTCGGTCCAGGCCCGCCTGCTCGACCTGCTCCGCGAACTGGTCCGCGACCTGGGCCTGGCGGTGATCATCGTCACCCACGACATGGCCGTGGCCCGGCTGATGGCCGACCGCCTGATGGTCATGAAGGGCGGCGAGGTGGTGGAAACCGGCCTCACCGACCAGGTGCTGGACGATCCCCAGCATCCCTACACCCAGCTCCTCGTCTCCTCCGTCCTGCAGATCTAGAGCCATGACCGACAAACCCCTGATCATCGTCGAAGACCTGGCCAAGACCTTCGTTCTGCATAACGCCGAGGCGGCCACCATCCCGGTCTTCCAGGACCTGACCCTGCAGGTCGCCGCCGGCGAATGCGTGGTGCTGGCCGGAGAGTCCGGCGTCGGCAAATCCACCCTCATGCGCTCCATCTTCGGCAACTATCTGCCGACCCAAGGGGCGGTGAAGGTCTGGCACGACGGCGCCTATGTGGACATCACCCAGGCCAGCCCCCACGAGGTGTTGGAGGTCCGCCGCCGGACCCTGGGCTATGTGTCCCAGTTCCTCCGGGTCATCCCGCGGGTGCCGACCCTGCAGCTGGTCATGGAGCCCCTGCTGGAAAACGGCGTCTCCTTCGAAGAGGCCAAGGACCGGGCCAGCGAACTGCTGTCGGCGCTTCGCCTGCCCCAGGCCCACTGGGATCTGCCGCCGGCCACCTTCTCCGGCGGCGAGCAGCAGCGGGTGAACATCGCCCGCAGCTTCATCCGCAAATACCCGGTCCTGCTGCTGGACGAGCCCACCGCCTCCCTGGATGCGGAAAACCGGGCGATCGTCGTGCGGCTG
This sequence comes from Caulobacteraceae bacterium UBA3198, assembly GCA_002363865.1. Taxonomy (GTDB): domain Bacteria; phylum Pseudomonadota; class Alphaproteobacteria; order Caulobacterales; family Caulobacteraceae; genus Phenylobacterium. The sequence continues at coordinate 36,725 of DEWY01000011.1, read as the reverse complement.
ATCAACGAGGCCCTGGCCGAGGGCGCGGCCATGATCGGCATATTCCACGATCTCGACGTCCGCGACGCCGTGGCCAGCCGGCTGTTTGAGGTGTCGCAGTTCAAGGCGGCGGCCTGATCATGACCGAGACCCGCATCTTCTCCGACCAGGTGATCACGCCCACCGGTCAGATCGCCGCCGAACTGGTGCTCCGCGACGGCGTCATCGCCGCCGTGGAGGCCCGGGCGTCAGCGCCAGCGGGCGCGATCGACTGGACCGGCGACGTGTTGATCGCCGGCCTGATCGACATCCACACCGACAATCTGGAAAAGCACTACCAGCCCCGCCCCGGCGCCCTGTGGGACGCCTATGGGGCCGCGCTCGCCCATGACGGCCAGTGCGTCACCGCCGGCATCACCACGGTGCTGGACTCGCTCAGCCTGCACGGGCGCAAGGATGGCCTCGACCGCAAGGACGCCCTGGGCCCCATGATCGGCGGCATGGACCAGGCGCAGCTCGACGGCGCCCTGCGCGCCGACCACCTGCTGCATCTGCGCTGCGAGGTCACCAATCCCGAACTGCTCAACCTGCTGGAGCCGCACGCCGACAATCCGCGGCTGAAGCTGCTGTCGGTCATGGACCATACGCCGGGCCAGCGGCAGACAGCCAATGTGGACCGCCTGCAAGAGCGGATGGCCGCGGCTGGCCGCTCGCCTGACGAAATCGACGAAATGCTGGCGCGGCGCCATTCGGGGCGCGATCCGGGCGTGACCTATGACAACCGCCGCAAGGTGGTGGCATTTGCCCGGGAGTACGGCGTGCCGCTCGCCGCCCATGACGACGAGACCCTGGAGCATGTGGAAGAGGCCCATGACGACGGCTGCGTCATCGCAGAGTTTCCGGTCACCCTGACCGCGGCCCGCCGGGCGCGGGAGTTGGGCATGTTCGTGGCCATGGGCGCGCCGAACTTCGTGCGTGGCGGCTCGCATTCGGGCAATCTGTCGGCCCGTGAGAGCGCCCAAGCCGGCGTGCTCGACATCCTCGCCTCGGACTATGTGCCCCTCTCCATGCTGCGTTCCGCCTTCATGCTGATCGACGACCTGGGCTGGGCGCCGCAGGCCGCCATGGCCACGGTCAGTTCGGCCCCGGCCCGCAGCCTGGGCCTCAAGGACCGCGGCGAGATCGCCGCCGGCCAGCGGGCGGACCTGGTGCGGGTCTCCCGCCGCAGCCAGGGCTGGCCCGTTCCGGTGGAAGTCTGGCGCCAGGGCGTCCGCGTGGCATGAGCCCCCGCTACGCCGCCTATTACGCGCCTGATCCGCAAGGCGACCTCTGGGACCTGGCCTGCGCCTGGCTCGGCCGCGATCCGCACCGCAAGGTGGATTGCGTCCGACCGGCCACCCCGGCGCTCTCCGACCTCGACCTGGACGCCCTGACCGCCAGCCCGCGGGGCTATGGATTCCACGCCACCCTCAAGGCGCCCTTCGAGCTGGCCGATGGGACGAGCGAGGCTGTCCTGCTGGACTTCGCCGAAGGCTTCGCTGCGCGACGGGCCCCCTTCGAGGCGTCGATCTCCCCCCAGGGCCTGGGGCGCTTCCTGGCCTTCCGGCTCAATGAGCCCTGCCCGGCCATGGACGCCCTGGCCGAGGCCTGCGTGCGGGAATTTGATCCCTTCCGCGCGCCCCTGTCGGAGGCCGACATCGCCCGTCGTCGTAAGGCGAACCTGACCCCGGCCCAGGACGCGCGGATGCTGGAATGGGGCTATCCCTACATCTTCGATGACTTCCGGTTCCACATGACGCTGACCAGCGCCATCGCCGACGAGGCTGTCCGCGCCCGGGTGCTGGAGACCCTTTCGCAGCTCTTCGCCTATGTGACCGGGCCGCACCGCTTCGACGCGGTCGCCATCTACCGCCAGGCCGACCGCGAGGCGCCCTTCGAGGTCGTGTCCCGGTTTAGCTTCGCAGCCTAGAACTTCTCACCGCGCATGACTTCCACGTCGGAGACGGCGGCGACGCCCGGATAGTCGGCGAAGAAGTCGGCCAAGCGGTCCAGCACCCGCTCGGCCACCTCGGTGGTCACCAGGGCGAAGATCAGCCGCTTTTCCTGGCCGGGTGTGAAGTCGCCGCTGCGCCATTCGCCGCTGTCGCCGGCCCCGGCTAGGCTGGGCAACACCGTCCAGCCGCGCACGCCCGCCTCGGCGAGGAAGGTCTCGACTCGGCGCAGAACCGGCGCCTCAACGATGATCTCCAGCTTCTTGCGCTTGGACAGTTGCATGGATCTCACCCGATGAGGGCGGCGGTGGCCGCCGTGTAGAGGGGAATGCCGAAGACCAGGTTGAAGGGAAAGGTCACGGCGAGGGACAGGGTCAGATAGACGCCCGGGTCGGCGTCCGGCAGGGCGATCCGCATGGCCGCTGGCACGGCGATATAGGAGGCGCTCGCCGCCAGGATGGCCAGGACCGCCGCATTGCCCGGCGATAGGCCCAGCGCCAGGGACAGACCGAGCGACAGCACCGAGGACACCAGCGGCATGCAGATCGCAAAGGCGATCAGCGGCAGGGTCAGCGACCGGGCCGCGCTCAGCCGTCGGGCCGCCACCAGACCCATGTCCAGCAGGAAGAGCACTAGCACCCCCTGGAAGACCGGCCCGACAAAGACCTCCATCTTGCTCATGCCCGGGTCGCCGCTGAGCAGGCCGACAATGAAGGCGCCGATCAGCAGGACCACCGAGCCATTGAGCGCCACCTCGCGGAACAGCTCGCCCCGCAGGCCCTGGCGCCCGGCCGCCCCGCCGCCCGCCAGGATCAGGGCCGAGAGGATGGCCGGGGTCTCCATCAGGGCCACGACGGCGACCATGTAGCCGCCGAAGGGCACGCCGCTGATCCGCAGGAACTCGGTGCCAGCCACGAAGGTGACGATGGAGACCGAGCCATAGTGGGCCGCCGTCGCCGCGGCCGTGGTCCGGTCCAGCCGGCTGATCAGCCTCAGAGCGCCGAAGGCGATAATGGGGATGCCGAAACTCAGGGTCAGGCCGACGCCGGCGGCCTTCAGGAAATCCGGGCTGAGCCCCGCCCGCGCAGCTTCGACGCCACCCTTGAAGCCGATGGACAGCATCAGCACCAGGGCCAGGGTCTTGGCCGCGCCCTCCGGCACGACCAGGTCGGACTTGAACCAGCCGGCCCCGAAGCCCAACAGGAAGAACAGAATGGCCGGGGTCAGCAGATTGGTCAGGGCCAGTTGTAGCGAGTCGACCACGGACGGCTCCTAGACAGAGGGCTGAAGGCCGGCCCTCTTAACAGCTCGCCCCTGCCGCTCCAGGCCTAACCCTCAATCATGATAGCTCTTATCATAGCCATGACGCCTGCTTCTCGTGACCCGTCATTGCGCAGCGCGATGACGTCGTCGCCAGTGACCCCATAGGCCTGGGCGCGGGCGATGCGATCGGCGATCTCGGTCTCGGATTCTCGCCCCCTCTGGCGGAGCCGTTCGGCCAGCTGCTCGGGATCGGCGCTGACCGACACCACCCGCACGGCGCCCAGCCGGCGTCTGGCCTCATCAATCACGCCTCTTGAGACATTGACGACCACCCGGCGGCCGGCGGCCAGATCCTGCAGGATCTGCGCGGGAACGCCGTAGAAAAGGCCGTGGGCCCGCCAGGACAGGGCGTAGTCGCCGGCGGTTTCACAACGCTGGAATTCCGCCTCGCTCACCGGCCGATGGTCCTCGCCGCCCGCCTCGGCCGGACGGGTGATGTCACGGCGGACGAATACGACCCGGGGATCATCGGCGAGCGCAACGCGGGCGCCGTCAAGCAGCGTATCCTTGCCGACTCCCGACGGGCCGACCACCAGGATCAGCAGGCCCGCCTCAGGCGTATTTTTCGACGAAGGCGTCGGCGTCGAGGGCGCGGAAGTCGTCGAGGGCGTCGGCGAGGCGTTCATGGTCCCAGTCCCACCAGGCGATCGCAAGAAGGCCGTCCTGCACCGCCTTGGGGAAGCGCTCGCGGATCGGCTTGGACGGCACCCCGCCCACAATGGTGAAGGGGGCCACGTCCTTGGACACCACCGCGCCCGCGCCGACAACCGCGCCGGTGCCCACGGTGACGCCCGGCAGCACGGTCACACCGTGGCCCAGCCACACGTCGTGGCCCAGGGTGACGGTGTGCGAACGGCGCCATTCGAAGAAGTCCTGATCGTCCTCGTCGCCCAGATCATAGGAGAGGGCGCGATAGCTGAAATGGTGCTGCGCAGCCTTCCAGGTCGGGTGGTTGCCGGGGTTGATCCGGACGTCGCGGGCGATGGAGCAGAACTTGCCGATCTCGGCATAGGCCGAGCTGGAATCGTTGACGATATAGCTGAACGCCCCCATGGCGGTTTCCGACAGGCTGGTGCGCGCGCCGACCCGGCACCAGGGGCCAAGAATGCTGTCATGCACCTGGGCCTGGGGATTGATGGCCGGTTCCGGCCCACCGGTCTTCTCACCCGGTTCAACCGGCGGCGTGAAGCGCTCGACATAGCGATAGCCCGGCGCCAGGGGCCGGTCGGCGAGTTTCAGACCCATCAGGCGGCGGCCACGGCCGGAGCGAAATCACGGCCAGCCCGACCTGTGCGCACCCCATAGATCCTGTCGATCACGTCCGGCGTCAGGCCAGAGGGCGCGCCGTCATAGATGATCTTGCCTTTGGACATGCCGATGACCCGGGTGCAGTAGCGCCGGGCGATGTCGAGGCTGTGCAGGTTGACGATGACGGGAATGCCCCGCTCGCGGCAGACGTCCTCCAGGGCCTCCATCACCACCTCGGTGTTGATGGGGTCGAGCGAGGCCACAGGCTCGTCGGCCAACAGCATGTCGGGCTGCTGCAGCATGGCCCGGGCGATGGCCACCCGCTGCTGCTGTCCGCCCGACAGGGTGGCGGCCCGTTGTAGAGCCACCTGCGCCATATCCAGGCGATCAAGCTCCAGGATGGCGCGGGCGCGGTCCTCGGCGGGGAAGATCTTGAGCAGGGAGGTGGCGGTCGGCCGCTCGGCCAGAACGCCCACCAGGACATTGGTGATCACATCCAGCCGGGGGCAGAGATTGAACTGCTGGAAGATCATGGCGCAGCGGCGACGCCACTGACGTAGGGGCTTGCCCTTCAGCTTGCCCACATCCTCCCCGTCCCAGAGGATCTGACCCGAGGTAGGATCGGCCAGACGGTTGATCATGCGCAACAGGGTGGACTTGCCGGCGCCCGAGCGCCCGATCACCCCGATGAACTCGCCGCGGTCACACTTGAAGGACACGCCGTCGACGGCGCTGACCTCCCCGAACCGCTTGGTCACGTTGCGCAGCTCCAGCATCCTGCCTCCAGGGTTCGGCGGTAAGCTCTTGATCCTTCGCAGCTTAGGCTTGGCCGGTGACCCCGGCGTGACGCCCTCTAAGGCCCTGTCGCGCACCAAGGGGGGATTTGTCGGCTGGGCCGTGGCGGGGTGTCTCGCCCCCGTCACCGCCTTGACCTAGTTGTGGTCTGCGGAGGCGAAACCATGGCGGACTTCCTGGTGATCGGCGCGCTCGCCCTTGACCGTCCGGTCTGGCTGGAGCGCGGACTGGAGCGCGGCGGGCGGGTGGCCGGACGCAGCCTTGCGGGGCGTCTGGAAGGCCGGTTGGGCGGCGGGGGCGCCAATGCCGGCGTCGCCCTGACCAAGGCCGGCCATCGCGTCAGTCTCGCCAGTCTCGTGGCCGCCGACGACGGCGGCGACCAGGTCGTCGCCTTGGCGGAAGCCGCGGGCCTGGACACCAGCCTGGTGGGGCGCCGCCCAGGGGAGAGCCGAACCACCCTGATCCTGATTGATCCGGACGGCGAGCGGCTGGTCCTGGGCCTCGACCTCGACCGCGCCCGGCTGGTCCTGCCGCCCCTGCCCTCCCCTGGAGATCACGCCGCTACTCAGGCCGACGGCGTCTATGTGCGCGCCGCCTTCCCAGGCGCCGAGGCGTGGGCAGCCTACAGTCGCGGCCCTGTGGTGGTCCACTGGCCGTCGCCCACCTACGCCGGGCCGGCCGATGTGGTGGTCTGTTCGGCCGACGATCTTGGGGCGGAGATTCTGGCCGATCCGTTCAGGGCGGCCCGCACGGTCTTGGGCCCCCGCCTGTCGGCCATCGTCGTCACCCATGGGGCGGAGGGCGCCTGCGCGCATACAGCCGATAACCAGATCACGGCGCGCGTGGCGCCGGTCCAGGTCATCGACTCGACGGCCGCGGGCGACGTCTTCGCCGCTGGGCTGCTGGAGGCTCTCAGCGCCGGCGCAGGCCTTGAGGCGGCCCTTCAGCACGCCTGCGTCTGGGGCGCGACCACGGTGGGGCTGGCGAGTTCGGCGCCCATAGACGCCCCGCCTCACGCCTTTCGCCCGTTCAGCCCCTAGGCCAGGCGATTGCGCAGCGCCCTCGACAGGGTGTCCAGGCCGGCCACAGCGATCATGTAGAGCAGGATGATGAAGGCCACCTCGTCGAAGGCGAAGATGCGGATGCGCTCGTCCAGCTCGAAGCCGATGCCGCCGGCCCCAACAATACCCAGCACGCCGGCATTGCGGAAATTGCCCTCCAGGAAAAACAAGGTCTGGCTGGTGGCGACCGGGGCAAACTGCGGCGCCAGGCCAAACCGCATCACGGCCAGGGGCGAGGCGCCCGCCGAGCGGACCCCCTCGATAGGCTTGGGATCACTGTTTTCCAGGGCCTCGGAGAACAGTTTGGCGAGGTTGGGAATGTCGGCCAGGGCCAGGGCCACGACCCCGGCGAAGGGGCCCAGGCCAAAGGCCGAGACCAGGATCAACGCCCAGACCAGGGCCGGCACCCCACGGAAGATGTCGAGGAAGCGCCGGAAGGCGAAATGCAGGGCGGCGTTCGACACGACCGTCTTGGCGCCGATCACCCCGAGCGGCAGGGCCGCCACCGCGGCGATCACCGTGCCGGCGAAGGCCATGGCGAAGGTCTCGGCCAGGGCCTTGAGGATCCGCACCGACTGCCCCCCGGTCGACGGCGGGACCATCTCGCCCAGGAACCGGCCGAGCTTGCTGAAGCCGGCCATCAGGGCGCCGGGCGCCAGCTCCAGGTCGATGGCCATGCCCACGAGGGCCGCCAGGGCGAGGATCAGCAGGACGGCGTCCCGCGCCCGACGGGTCCAGGGCGCGCGCAGGGCGTCCGGCGCGATGGCCAGGGCCTGATCATAGGCTTGCCGAGGCATCAGGCCTTCTCCAGACCGATGAGACGGTGGCGCACCGCCTCGGAGAACAGATCGATCAGGAAGATCATGGCGATGATGATCAGCAGGATGGCCAGATAGGTGTCGAATTCGGTGTAGGTGATGGCCCGTTGCAGCTCCAGGCCGATGCCGCCGGCGCCGACAATGCCCAGGGCCGCGGCGCCGGCCAGATTGCCCTCCAGCCGGATCAGGGCGTAGGAGGCGTAGTTGGGCAGCACCTGGGGCATGACCCCGTAGCGGATCTTCTTCAGGGGCCCTGCGCCAGCCGCCTGCAGGGCCTCCAGCTGCCGGGGATCGATCTCTTCATTGATCTCGGCGAACAGCTTGCCGAGACCGCCGAGGGTCGAGATGGTCAGTGTGAGCACGCCGGCCAGGGGTCCGACCCCGAAGGCCGCCACCAGAATCAGCGCCATGATCAGGTCCGGCAGTGTGCGGATCGCTTCGAGGATGCGGCGCACGACAAAGCGCACTGGCGCAAAGGGCATCAGGTTCTGGGCGGTGAGGAACGAGGCCCCCAGCGCCAGGATCGAACCCAGGGCCGTGGCCAGGATCGCCATCTCCACGGTCTGCCAGGCCGCCCGCAGCCAGATGGGCAGGGCGTAGAACCAGGCGTGCAGCGAGCCGCGGGTCTGGCGATCTTCGAGCAGGAGTTCAGGCTTCAGGCCTGGGTTCATCCGCTGCAGGAAGTCGGCCATGCGTCCGAGGGGATCGCCGCCGATATCGGAGCCGAAGAACTGGCTGCGCTGAAAGGAGACCAGCAGCAGGACTGTAAAGACGGCCAGGCCGACCGCCGCCTGGGTCCGCTGGCGAGCCAGCATTCGCCGACGGTCGCGTTCAAAAACCTCGACGGCGCTGGTCATGAGCCGACCGTCGGCCCCTGGTGGAGAAGCGCCTTGGCCTCCGTGGGCTCGAACTCCCCGGCCCCGTCACCGGCGGCCCAGGTGAAGGCCTCCCTCGCCTCATTGTGCATGGCCACATGAATGCCGATCAGCCGGAAACGGCGGTCATCGCTCATGTCGCTGCGGATCACCCAGGCCTTGGACGCCACAGGGCGCTGGCGCCAGACCACCCGCAGATCCTCGCACAGGTCCTCGCCCGGCTGGTCGCCGCGGCAGAGCTTCTGCCAGGCGCCCGCATGCAGCACCATCGCCTGGACCTGCCCCGCCCGCAGCCGGGCGGCGGCCTCCTCGTGGTCCTGAGCCTCGACCTGGTCGCCAAAAAAGTCGGCGCTCGCCCCATAGTCGGCCAGGGTGCGTCGGGGCACGTCCAGGCTGGCCTTGGCCTGACCGCCGAAGACCAGACTGGCCCCGGCCAGATCAGCGAGGGTCTGGGCCTGGACGGCGCGAGGCACGGCCACCACCACGGGCAGCCGGTTGAGATCTTCGGCGGCCCTGACTGTCAGGATGCTGCGGGTCTGGCCAGAGACCGGCGCAAAGGCCGCGCCGTCCAGCCATGCGACGTCGACGGCGCCCCCGGACAGGGCCTCGGCGGCGGCGGCGGCGTCCGCCATTGGACAGTTGAACACCTCGGTCTGCAGGCGCTTGACCAGCAGCGCCATATAGGCCCGCTGACCGGCCGGGGCGCTAGCCGCCAGCGGGGCGCAGGGCGTGGTCTCGCCCGTGACCTCGGCGATCCGTAAGGGCAAGGCGGGCGCCTGGGCCTGGGCGGCGCTGAGCAGCACCGCGCCCACAGCGAGGAACAGGCGTTTCATTGCCGCTCTCCGCTGCGGCGGGCGGCGATATCGTCGGCGCGCAGCTTGATGATCGGGGTGTAGTGCTCGCGGGTGACGGCGGTGTAGGCCGCGCCGTCAGGTTGGCCGATATCGCGCCAGACCTCCGGGTCGTCATATGGCAAGGCGGCCATGGCGCCGCGCACGGCGTCGATGAAGGGCTGCGGCCGGTCGGTGCGCACCACGACGGCGCTGTTGGGGATCGGCCCCGCTGTCCAGATGATCCGGAAGTCGTCGAGATCCACCACGCCCCGCCGGGCCATGGTGAAGTGGGCTCCGGTGGTGAAGCCGTGTTCGGGATCCCCACCGCCGGCTTGGATGATGGTGGCGTCGAACTGGCCATTGTCCAGGGCCATCACCGCCTGGGTGTGACCGCCAGCGAAGCTCGACTTGCCGAAGAAGGTGTCCGGGTCGATCCCCTGCTCGCGCATCACCGAACGGGGAAACAGGTAGCCGGAGGTGGAGTTGAAATCGACATAGCCGAGCGTCTTGCCCTTCAGGTCCTGGATCGAGCGATAGGGGCTGTCAGCCATGACCAGCAGGCCCGAATAGTAGCCCGTGTCGCCTTCGGCCTGGCGGACGGTCAGGATCGGCTGGGCCAGATCGCCGATCTGGGCGTCCACATTGGCGTAGCCGCCGCCGGCCATGGTGGCGATGTCCACCTGCCCGCTCGATAGCGCCTGGATCGTGCCGTTGTAGTCGGAGGATTCGTAGAGCTTCACCGGCAGCCCGGTCGCCTTGCCGATATAGGTCTTATAGGCGGTCAGACGGCGGGTGATCATGGGGTCGTCCTCGGACCCCCGGACCGCCATCCGGACCTCGCCCATCTGGCTCTGCCAGGCGCCGCCGGGCGCCTTCGCCTCCCCGCCGCAACCTGCAAGGCCAAGGCCGATCGCCGCCAGGATCACACCTGATCGTCGCCGCATGGGGAACCTCTACGCTGTCTTGCCCGGCGTCGCATAAGGCCAGTCGCCGGACCGGAGGTTTCGCATTCGGACGTGAAGCGGCGGTGACACGCGGCCCGTGCGACAGGCCAATGGCCGCCGCACTTGTCGGGTCGGGCGGCCCTTAGGTCGGGAAGACCAGCCGCACCCGGGCGCCGGGCCCGGGTGGGAAGTCGAGCTGGCCGGCCAGTTGCCCCGCCAGACTTTGCATGATGCCGAAGCCCAGGCTCGGTCGCCCGTCAAGACTGGGGCTGGCCGACGGAAAGCCTGGACCATCATCTGCGATGAGCAGGACCGCCTGCCCCTCGCCCTGAGGCAGAAGAGAGACGCTGACGCAGCCCGTGGGGCGATCGACGAAAGCGTGCTTCAGGGCGTTGGTCACCACCTCGGCCACTAGCAGAAACAGGGTCACCAGGCGGGGGGTGTCCAACTCGACGCCTTCGGCCGTGACATCGCAGACGACATGGCGCGCGCCCGCCGCCTGGACGAGGTCATCGCACAACTCCCGCAGGGAAGCCGCCACGCTCAGCTCCAGGGTAGCTGGGTCATAGAGGCGCCGGTGGATCTGGGCCATGGTCACCAGGCGCTCGCGGGCCTCGTCCAGGGCTGCCGCGGCCTGCGGACTATCGATCGTCCGCTTCTTGATCTGCAGCAGGGCCGCCACGAAGGTCATGTTGTTGGCCACCCGGTGCTGAAGCTCCTGGAACATGACCCGCTGGCGTTCATAGAGCTGGGCCGTCAGGCCCTGTTCCCGTTCCAGGTCCTTCAGGGCGCGGCGCATCAGCTCGATCACCGCGATGTCCACCGCCACCACAAAGACAAAGAACACCAGAGTCAGGGCGCTGGCCGCCGACAGGCTGAATCCGATCGGCGGAATGAAGAACCACCACGCCGCTAGGCCCGACAGGACCGCACACAGGATTCCAGGCCACATCCCGGCGAGGAAGGCGGTGAGAATCACGGCCGGGAAGAAGGTCAGATAGGGAAAACCGGGGGGGAGAACCCCATCGAGGGTCCAGCGGACGTAGAATCCCAATCCGGCGCTCAGGAGGGCGAGGCCATAGGCCAGAACCGGATTCTGCTGAAACAGCCGCATTTCGCCTCAATCGTCCTCCCACTCCAACGGCGTCGGCTCGGATGAAACTGGAGAAGGCGCGTCCGAAGAAGGCCCTCGGATCAACAGCTTCCACTCATCCGCAGCCGCTGAGCCGGTCGGGGCGACAACGGCTGTAAGGCCTCGCGGAAAGCTTGTCTATCCGGGCGCCGACACACCTTAAGACCCACGCCCCGAACCGAGAACGTTAACCTTGCCTTAACCATAAAAGCCGACCCTGTGATGGTCTTCCTTGAAGACACCCCACCATCACCAACCTTCTCAAGCCCGGCTCCGGCCGGGCTCTTTTTTTGACTTCGGCTGTGGATAGCGCGCCAACCGAGGCTTGCACCGCCCGCCGCCCCGGCGTATAGCCGCCGCCCTACGGTGCTGATCCCCGATAGCTCAGTTGGTAGAGCAGTCGGCTGTTAACCGACTTGTCGCAGGTTCGAGTCCTGCTCGGGGAGCCACCGTCCTCCGTCCGCCGCCTCAGCGGCGGACGCATTCTTCCAACAGTCTGACTACCACTGGCCCTCATTGGGCATGGACGCCCACGGCTCGGCCGGCGGCAAGGCGGCGCCCGCCTGCAACAGTTCCACCGAGATGCCGTCGGGCGAACGGACGAAGGCCATGTGTCCGTCCCGCGGGGGCCGGTTGATCACCACGCCGCCATCCATCAGGCGCTGGCAGGCGGCGTAGATGTCGTCCACCGCATAGGCCAGATGGCCGAAGTTGCGCCCGCCCTGGTAGTCCTCGGGATCCCAGTTGTAGGTGAGCTCCACCATCGGCGCCTTACGGGCCCGCGCCAGCTCTTCGTCCCCCGGCGCACAAAGGAACACCAGGGTGAAGCGGCCCCCGGCGTTCTCCACCCGCGAAACTTCAACCAGGCCGAGCTTGGCGCAATAGAAGTCCAGAGAAGCGTCGAGATCGCGCACGCGGACCATGGTGTGGAGATATCGCATCGGGTCTTCCATCTTCCAAAGGCTGGGAGGCGCCCAGTGCGGCGCCGTCGGGATCGCGTCATTCTATGCCCTGAACTGCGGTTCGTCAGGCACAGTCGACGCCCAGATCGTATCCTGTCAGCGAATTCATTTGCACGACCGCGACGCCAGCAGCACAAGGGCGCGAAATCCCGAAGAACGTGGGAATGCGGTCTCCGCGGCCTGATCAACGCCGGGGCGGCTGGGGGAAATTTACGGCATGCGTCTCAAGGCCTCACACATCTTCATCCTCGCCGTGTTCGGCGTGCTGCTGGTCTATTTCGTCGGCATGTCCCTGTTCGGCGGCGACAGCGCGCCGGCAGAGACGGCCAAGGCGGAGGCTGACCAGCCTCCGCAGGTCCAGGTGACCGTGACCCCTGAGGTCACCCGGCCCTATGTGGTCACCCTGCGGGGCCGCACGGAGGCGGCGCGCAGCGTCGTGGTGCGGGCCGAGACCTCCGGCGTGGTGGCCTCGACGCCGGCCCGGGAAGGCGCCTTCGTCCAGAAGGGCGCCGTGCTGTGCCGCCTTTCGGTGGACGCCCGTCAGGCGGCCCTTGATCAGGCCCGTGCGGCCCTTCGCTCGCGGGAGTTGCAACGCCGGGCCTCGGCCTCGCTGGCGGAGAAGGGCTACCGGTCCGAGACCCAGGTGCTGCAGGATCAGGCCAATCTGGACGCCGCCGCCGCGGCGGTCCGCCAAGCCGAGATCGCCCTGGAGCAGGTGAACATCCGCGCCCCCTTCGCCGGGGTGTTCGACAACCGCGACGCCGAGGTCGGGACCTATCTGTCGCCGGGCCAGCCCTGCGGCACCCTCATCGAGCTGAACCCCATCCTCATCGTGGGCAACGTCCCCGAGACCCAGGCTGGTCGGATCAGCAGCGGCGAGCCGGCCACCGCCACCCTGGTGTCTGGCGAGACCCTGTCTGGGCAGGTGCGCTTCGTGGGCCGCGAGGCCGATCCGCAGACCCGCACCTACCGGCTCGAAGTGATCGCCCGCAATCCGCAGCAGGCGGTCCGCTCGGGCCTGTCGGCCGACGTCCGCATCACCACCGCCTCGGGCCCCGCCCACCTCGTGCCCCCCTCGGCCATGGTGCTGGACGCCGAAGGCCGCCAGGGCGTGCGGCATGTGGGCCCGGGCGATGTCGTGGTCTTCACCCCGGTGCAGGTGACCGAGGAGAGCGCCGAAGGGGTCTGGGTCCGCGGCCTCTCCGGCGAGGCCCGCGTCATCACGGTCGGCCAGTCCTATGTGGAACAGGGCCAGAAGGTTCGCGTGGCGCTTGCCCGCTAGGGCGCGCCGCACAGGAGGCTTGAGAGTATGATCGGTCCGCTGATCGACGGCGCCATCAAGCGGCGGAAGGTGGTGTTGGGCGTTACGCTGATCGCCAGCATCTTCGGCTTCTTCGGCTACCTGGCCATGCCCCGGGAGGCCAATCCCGATATCGACTTTCCGTTCGTTTCGGTCGTCGTCCCCTACCCTGGCGTGAGCCCGGAGGATTCCGAGCGCCTGCTGGTCAAGCCGCTTGAGGTCGAGCTACAATCCATTGAGGGGCTGAAGGAGATGAACTCCGCGGCCCGCCAGAGCGTGGCCATCGTCAATCTCGAGTTCGAGGCCGACTTCGACAAGGACAAGGCCCTGGCCGAGGTGCGCGCCAAGGTGGACCTGGCCCGTGGGCGTTTCCCGCCCGACGCCGAAGAGCCGATCATCGAAGAGGCGAATTTCAGCGGCGAGCCGGTGATCGGCATCGTTCTGTCCGGCGCAGCCCCTGAGCGCGAGCTCTATCGGATCGCCCGGTCCCTGCAGGACCGGCTCGAGGCGGCCCCCGGCGTGCTGGAAGTGCAACTGACCGGCGGCCGCGAGGAGATGCTCGAGGTCACCATCGATCCGCTGCGGATGGAGGCCTACAACGTCACCACCGGCGAACTCGCCCAGGTGATCAGCCGCAACAACCAGCTGGTGCCGGCCGGGAACCTGAGATCGGGCGGCAGCCAGTTCGCGGTGAAGGTCCCCGGGGTGGTCGAGGAGCCGTCCGACATCCTCAGCCTGCCCATCAAGAAAAGCGGCGACCGGGTGATCACGGTCGGCGATATCGGCGAGGTGCGACGCACCTTCAAAGAGCCGAACTTCATCACCCGCTACAATGGCGAGCCGGCCATGTCGCTGGAGGTGGCCAAGCGCAGCGGCGCCAACATCCTCGACACCGTCGACGCCGTCCGCGCCGTGGTGGCCGACGAGGAGGCCCGCTGGCCTGAGACCATCCGGGTCTCCTACACCTACGACCAGAGCGATTTCATCCATCGCACCCTGGTGGTCCTGGAGTCCGGCCTGCTGATCGCCACCATCCTGGTGATGATGATCATCGTCTACAGCCTGGGCATCCGGCAGGGGCTGATGGTCGGCGCGGCGATTCCGGCCTGCTTCATGCTGGCCTTCCTGATGTTGAACGCCTCCGGCGTAACCCTGAACCAGATGGTGATGTTCGGGCTCGTCCTGGCCGTCGGCATCCTGGTGGACGGCGGCATCGTTGTGGTCGAGTACGCCGACCGGAAGATGGCCGAGGGCCTGCCCAAGGAGGAGGCCTTCGCCGCGGCCGGCAAGCGGATGTTCTTCCCGGTCCTGAACGGCACCCTGACGACGCTTTGCGCCTTCCTGCCGTTCATGTTCTGGAACTCGATCCCGGGCAAGTTCATGAGTTTCCTGCCCCTGACGCTGATGTACGTCCTGGGCGCCTCCATCTTCGTGGCCCTGATCTTCACCCCGGCGCTGGGCTCGATCTTCGGCCGCAAGGCCGCGGTGGACGAGGCGCACCTGGCCGAGATCGAGAAGTCCGAGCGGGGCGACCCGCGGGAGATGTCCGGCTTCATGGGCTGGTACGCCCGCACCCTCTGGACCCTGGGCGCGGCGCCCACCCGGACCTTCGCCGCCACCCTGCTGATCGTCGTGGCCATCGTCGGCTGGTTCGCTACCTCCACCCACCGGACGGAGTTCTTCCTGGAGGAAGATCCGGAATGGGCTCAGGTCTATGTGAAGGCCCGCGGAAACCTGTCGCCTGAAGCTCATGACGTGTTGGTCCGTCAGGTCGAACTGCGCCTGCTGGACGTGCCGGGTGTGGATTCCATCTATACCCGGTCTGGCGCCGCCAGCTCCGGCGGCGGCGGCGGCGGGCCGCCCAATGACACAGTGGGACGCCTGCAGGTCGACTTGGTGGACTTCGAGGAACGGGGCGAACTGGGGGTGCGCGGCGCCGATATCGTCAACGACATCCGCACCCGCCTGACCGATCTGCCAGGGGTCCTCATCGAGGTGCGGGAGCCCCAGGGCGGCCCCCCAGTGGGCAAGGACGTGCAGGTCGAACTGCGCAGCCAGAACCCCGAGGCGCTGAACGCCGCGGCCGATCTGATCCGCACGCGACTGGCCTCAGATCCGGACCTGTTCGAGCTGGAGGACAACCGCACCTCTCCGGGGATCGAGCTGAACCTGGCCGTCGATCGCCAGGCGGCCGGCCGCTACGGCGTCGATGTCCTGTCGGTCGGTCAGGCCATTCAGTTCGTGACCACCGGCGTGCTGGTGGGCCGCTTCCGTCCAGACGACGCCGAGGACGAACTGGATATCCGCGTCCGTTTCCCGGCCGAGGCCCGGAACGTGGCCGCCTTTGATGACCTGAAGATCTCCACAGCCCTGGGTCCCGTGCCGGCCAGCTACTTCATCCGCCAGGCGCCGGCCCAGCAGGTAACCACCATCCAGCGCCGCGACGGCCAGCGTCTGGTCATCGTCCAGGCCAATGCGGTGGAGGGCGTCGCCGCCAACCAGAAGATCGCCGAGCTGCGCCCCTGGCTGGAGCAGGCTGACATCAGCGATGAGGTCCGCTGGAAGTTCACCGGCGCCGACGAGGAGGGCCAGGAGGCGGCCCAGTTCTTCCTGGTCGCCATGGCGGCGTCCCTGTTCCTGATGGGGGTCATCCTGCTCTGGCAGTTCAACAGCTTCTACGGCGTGGTGGTGACCCTCTCTGCGGTGGCGCTATCTACGGTCGGCGTGTTGCTGGGCGTCCAGATCAACTTCCTGGGCACGTTCAACTATGTCTCGGTGATCATGCTGGGCACGGGCATCGTCGCCCTGGCCGGCGTGGTGGTGGGCCATAACATTGTGCTGGTGGACACCTACTACCAGCTGCGACGGTCCGGCTACGCCGCCGATGACGCCGCCGTCCGCGCCGCCACCCAGCGGTTCCGGCCCGTCATCCTGACCACGGTTGTGACGGTGGTGGGCCTGCTGCCGCTGATGTTCCAGCTGCATCCCAACTTCCGGGTCGGCCATATCGAGTACCGGGCGCCGGGTTCGGAATGGTGGGTGCAGCTCTCGGCCGCCGTGGTCTGGGGCCTGTCCTTCGCCACCCTGCTGACCCTGGTCCTGACGCCGGTCATGCTGGCTGCGCCCAAGGTCTATGGGGAGCGGCTGCGCCGGGCCGGCGGCTGGGGTCGCCGCAAGCTCGGCCTGCGGCCGCGGCAGGGACCGACCGCCCATGAGGACACCCTGCCCCGCGCCGCCGAATAGGACCTCAACGCTGCCGGGTCTGACGTCGCCACAGGGCGGCATATTCCCCGGCGGCGGCGAGCAACTCCTCGTGGGTTCCCCGCTCGACGACGCGGCCCCGCCGCAGCACGACGATCAGGTCGGCGTCGACAATGGTCGAGAGCCTGTGGGCGACCACCAGCGTTGTCCGCCCCTGGCGCACCTTGCGCAGGGTCGCCTGGATCGCCTCCTCGGTGCGCCCGTCCAGGGCGCTGGTGGCCTCGTCCAGGATCAGCAGGCGCGGATTGGCCAGCAGAGCGCGCGCGATGCCTACCCGCTGGCGCTCGCCGCCCGACAGCTTGAGCCCCCGCTCGCCGACCCGGGTCTCAAGCCCGTCGGGCAGTGACTCGATGAAGGGGGCCAGTTCGGCGGCCTGGGCGACGGCCTCGATCTCCTCAGGGCTCGCCTGCGGTCGGCCAAAGGCGATGTTGGCCCTAAGCGTATCGTTGAACAGGGCCACATCCTGAGGCACGAGCGCCACGGCCTGCCGCAGCGCTTCCTGCCGCACCTGCCTTAGGTCAAGCCCGTCCAGCAGGACCATGCCCTCCTGGGGATCGATCAGCCGCAGGGCCAGCCGCACCGCGGTCGTCTTGCCCGCGCCGGAGGGACCGACCAGGGCGACGGTGGCTCCCGGCGCGGCGACGAAGCTGACGTTCAGAAGCCCCTGGCTGCGGGCGTCATGACGGAAGCCGACATCCCGGAACTCCAGCCGCGCGCCGTCGGGGGCGGCCGGCGGCAGGGCCTTGGCCTGGGGGGCGTCCTGGATGTCGGGCGTCCGGTCGGTCAGGGCCACCAGCTGCTCCATGTCGATGAAAGCCTGGCGGATTTCGCGGTAGTTGAAGCCCAGCATGTTCAACGGCGCATAGATTCCGATGAGCAGCAGGATCGCCATGGTCACATCGCCGATGCGCATGGTTCCGGCCGCCACCTCCAGTCCGGCCAGGACCGTCATCACCGCCAGCCCCAGGTTCAGGATCACCGCCTGGGCGCCGTTGAGCAGGGAAAGCGAGGTGTTGGCCTTCACCGCAGCGCCCACATATCGGTTCAGCGCCCCGCGATAGGTGTCCACCGCCCGGGTCTCGGCCCCAAAGGTCTTCACCGTCTCGAAGTTCATCAGGGCGTCCACCGACAGGCCCGCGGCGCTGGCGTCGGCCTCGTTCAGCTCCCGGCGATGGGACAGCCGCCAGTCGGTGATCTTGAAGGTGACCACGGCGTAGACGACCACGGTCAGGAGGGCTGTGGCGGCAAAGCGCCAGTCCAACCGCACGATCATCACCCCCATGGCGAGCAGCAGCTCGATGGCCGTCGGGCCCAGGTTGAAGACCACGCTGCGGATCAGGAAGTCGGTGGACCTCGCCCCCCGCTCAATGATCCGGGCAAGCGTGCCGGTCTGCTTGCTCTGGTGGAAGTCCAGGGACAGGGAGACCGCATGGCCGAACCCCTCCACCGCCGCCCGGGCCATGGTGGCCTGGGAGACCACGGTGAAGACCGCGTCCCGGGCGAAGGGGGCGCAGGCCGACAGGAGACGCAGGCCCGCAAAGGCCAGGGCCAGCGCTATAAAGGTCGCGCCCACCACCACGACGCCGCTGGCGACGGAGAGGGTGTTGATCGCCTCCCCCAGCATGACCGGCGCGAGGACGGCGGCCACCTTGCCGACGAGCACCAAGATGACCGACGCGGTGAGCCGCAGACGCAGCTGTGGCGCGCCCGAGCGCATGACCAGGGCCCCGAGGTCGGCCATGGCGGGCCAGAAGCGGAAATCGCCCGCCGGCGCCAGATCGCCGCCGCCACGCCCGCGGGCCAGTCCAGGAGGATTCACGCCGGCGCTCCGTTCAATCCAGCAACAGGGTCGATTGCAGGCCGCCGCCTGGGGTCAGCCAGTCCACGCGCAGGCCATAGGGGCTGCGCGTGGCGCGGATCGCCCCTTCCTCCGGCGGCGCGGCCGGGGTGGCGTCCACCTCTGCGCTCAGGTCCAGGGATTCCCCCTGCACCCGAATCTGGTGGGGCCCTGGGGGAACAGGCGCACCGAATGGCAGGCTGAAATGGCCCGCGGCGTCGGCGCGACCGCTCGTCGACACCGTACGGCCGTCGATCCGCACCGACAGGATGGCGTCCGGCGGCGCCACGCCGGAGATGACCGCGCCGCCCTCCTCGTCGAAATCAAAAGCGGTGATCCCTTCATCGACGGCGCCCTCAACCACCACGGCCCCGGCCCCGGCCCGCAGCAGGACGAGGCGCCCGTCGGGCAGGACCAGCTGATAGCCTTCGGCCTGAACGGTGCGCTCGCCCGTCTGCATCGACAGGCCGAATATCCGAGGAACGGCGCTGGCCCCCAGGGCGATGCTCCAGGCTCCATCTCCGTTTGCCTGGGTCATGCGCACCTCGCCTTCCGGCGTAGCCAGCCGAACGCGCGCCCCAGCGGCCGCGGCACCGCTCAGAACGGGCCCCTCCGCGCCCGGACGCAGGGCCGAGGCGCTGGGGGGCGCCAGATAGGTGCTTGGGGCCTCAGCTTCGCGGTTCAGGGGCGAGACGGCCCCCACCTGACCTTCGCCGCAGCCGCTGAGCAGGCCAAGGCCGATGACGGCGCCCAGGGTCCGCGCCAGTAAGGTTTGCTTGAATCGCGTCATCTCACACCCTAGCTAAGCGGATTCCCGGCCCGCAAGGCGCGCCGGCAGCCTTTTTCCGGAGCCAGCATCCTATGGGCGCTTCGCCCCCCAGCATCGAGTCCGTCTGTGTCTTCTGCGGGTCGTCCGACGCCGCAGCTCCCGCCCTGCTGGCCGACGCCGCGGAATTCGGCCGCGTCCTGGCCGCCCAGGGACGGCGCCTGATCTATGGCGGCGGCGGAGTCGGCCTTATGGGCGCCTGCGCCCGGGCCGCCCATGAGGGTGGCGGCGATGTCCTGGGGATCATTCCGGAGTTTCTCACCAGCCGGGAACGGGCGCTGGATGTGGTTGAAACCATCGTCGTGCGCTCCATGCACGAGCGCAAACAGATCATGTTCGAGCGGTCCGACGGCTTCGTCGTCCTGCCGGGCGGCATCGGCACCCTGGAGGAGATCATCGAACTCCTGTCGTGGCGCCGCCTGGATCTGCATCGCAAGCCGGTGGTCTTCTACAGCCCCGATGGCTTCTGGGAGCCCCTGTTCAAGCTGTTGGAACACACGGTGGCCGCCCGGCTGACGCCACCGGACTTCATGGACAGTTGGGCGGTGGCCAGCACCGTGGATGAAATCCTGCCGCGCCTGGACGGTCGCCTCGCCCATGGAGACGCGGAAGCCGCAGCCCCGACCACGACCCGGGTGACCTGAACCCCGCGACCTCCGAACCCGGAGGCGACGTCGGACGTCAGTCGTCGCGGTGGACCCGCTCGCGGCGCTCGTGACGCTCCTGGGCCTCAAGGCTCAGGGTGGCGATGGGGCGGGCTTCGAGACGGGCGATGCCGATGGGTTCACCGGTCTCTTCGCAATAGCCGTAGCTGCCGTCCTCGATCCGACGCAGCGCCTCATCGATCTTGGAGATCAGCTTGCGCTGACGATCACGGGTTCGAAGTTCCAGCGCTCGGTCGGTCGCCGACCAGGCCCGATCGACGTCGTCGGGCAGATTCTCAGTTTCGTTTTGAAGGTGAGAAAGGGTTTCCCGGCTCTCGCGGAAAATCTCTTCCTTCCAAGTCATGAGCTTCTGCCGAAAGTACTCGACTTGGCGCTCATTCATGAATTCTTCGTCCTCAGACGGACGATAAGAACTCTCTAAAGCCATGACAGTGGTCGCCATAACGATACCTCACGCCCCTGGACTGTTCCCCGGAACTTGGGAGGCGGCTGTATAGCAGAACTTTGGGGACATTCAACGCGACTCCCCCACCGCCGGAAGACCGGCGTTACGGGCCATCTCCAATTTGGCCAGTTCCACCGCAGCCCGGGTCTCGATCTCATTGAGAACGCCCTCCAGGGCGGCATCCTCTGTCGCGGCGCGCTCCTCCCGCACGGCGCGGGTGAGTCGCTCCAACTGGCTGAGGGACAGCTCGCCGCTGACCAGGGCCAGTTTCACCTCGTCAAGCACGTCCAGGATTCGCCCGGCCCGGCTGACCGCCCGCCGGCGGCGCTCCAACGGTCCGCCGGTCTCCTGCAAGGCGAGCAGGGCGCTCAGGCCGCTGACCGAGGCCACGGGGCCCGCCGGCCCCGCCGCAGCGGCTGGCGCGGCGCCCGCAACGTTGGGCAGACGGAACCCTTCGCCGCTCGACGCCCCCTTGGCGCGGCCTGCGCCCGACGCTGGC
This sequence comes from Caulobacteraceae bacterium UBA3198, assembly GCA_002363865.1. Taxonomy (GTDB): domain Bacteria; phylum Pseudomonadota; class Alphaproteobacteria; order Caulobacterales; family Caulobacteraceae; genus Phenylobacterium. Next base: position 15,931 of record DEWY01000011.1, on the reverse strand, counting down.
CCCGCCGCTCCCGAACCCGAAACTTTCATGCGCCCTGCTTCACCAACTCTACGCTCACTCCAGAGTCTCAGCTTCGCCGCTTAGGGTATGGTTAATGCCGGGCAAAATCTGCACCGGACGCTCGGCGCCGGCCACGCTTAGTCAATAACCTTTTGTTTTGACTTATTTTTTTCTAGATCGCCCCTTGGCATGGCGCTGGCATGGCGCAGGACTGACCCTCCTCTCTTCCGGCGAGCGTTCATGTCCTTCTCCCTTCGCCTCTTCAGCGCCGTCCTCATCAGCCTCAGCCTGGCGACCAGCCCGGCCCTGGCCAGCTCGCGCATCAAGGACATCGTCGAGTTCGAAGGCGTGCGCGACAACATGCTGGTCGGCTACGGCATCGTGGTCGGCCTGAACGGCACGGGCGACTCGCTCCGCAACGCCCCCTTCACCCGCCAGAGCCTGGAGGCCATGCTCGAGCGGCTGGGGGTCAATACCCGCGACGCCAATCTCAACACCAAGAATGTCGCCGCCGTGATGGTGACGGCGAAGCTGCCGGCCTTCTCCGCCGCCGGCTCGCCCATCGACGCCACCGTGTCGGCCATGGGCGACGCTAAGAGCCTGCAGGGGGGCACCCTGCTGGTGACCCCGCTGATGGGCGCCGACGGCGAGGCCTATGCAGTCGCCCAGGGCACGGTGCAGACCGGCTCGATCTCGGCCGGCGGCGCCTCGGGCTCATCCGTCTCCAAGGGCGTGCCGACCGCCGGCCGCATCGCGGGCGGGGCCATTGTCGAGCGCGAACTGGGCTTCCAACTGGCCTCGATGGGCCAGATGCGCATGACCCTGCGCAATCCCGACTTCACCACCTCGCGTCGGATCGCCGAGGCGGTGAACCGCCAGTTCCCCGGCACGGCGCATGCCCAGAACCCGACCATCGTCGCCGTCCGCCCACCCGCCGGCCACGACATGACCGCCTTCCTGGCTCAGATCGAAAACCTGCAGGTCCAGCCCGACAACGCCGCCCGGGTGGTGATCGATGAGGTGTCCGGCGTCATCGTCATGGGCGAGGCCGTGCGCGTCTCTACCGTGGCCATCGCCCAAGGCAACCTGACCATCCGCGTCCAGGAATTCCCCGACGTGGTGCAGCCGGCTCCCTTCAGCCAGGGTCAGACCGTGGTCATCCCTCAGTCCGCCGTTGATGTGGAAGAGGAGAAGGGCAAGCAGTTCCTCACCGTGCGTAACGGCGCCTCGCTCTCCGATCTGGTGGCCGGCCTCAACGCCCTGGGGGTCACCCCGCGCGACATGATCTCCATCCTGCAGACCATCAAGGCCGCTGGCGCCCTGCAGGCCGACATCGAGGTGATGTGATGAACGCCCTGTCCCCCATCACCGCCATCGTCCCTGGCGCAGGCGCGACCGCCGGCGCGCAGAACACGGCAGAACTCGCCAAACGCGGTCAGATCGAGAAGACCGCCGAGGATTTCGAGGCCGCCTTCCTGTCGATCATGATGCAGCAGATGTTCACCGCCACCGAGGTCTCCGCCCCCTTCGGCGGCGGTCAGGCGGAGAACCAGTTCCGCTCCTTCCTCACCGAGGCCTTCGCCCGTGAGACCACCAAGAGCGGCGGGATCGGCCTGGCCGACACGGTCGCCCGCGAAATGTTGAAGCTTCAAGGCCTGGAGGAGTAGCCGCCATGGCGATCGCCGCAACCGATGCGCAGGACCGCGTCGAACAGCTGAGCCTCTTGACCGAGCGCCTCACCGAGCTGGTCGCCCAAAGCGCCCAGGCCTTCGAGGAAGGACGCCCTCACAAGGCGGCCGAGCAGCTGGAGGAGACCACTCGGCTGGCCAATGTCTATCGCCACGAATCCGCCCGGGTTCGCGCTGACCCCAATCTGGTGGCGGCTGCGCCGCTCGCCCAGCGCAGCCGACTGATCCGCGCTACCGAGGCCTTCGACGCTGTCCTGGCCCGCCAGGGTCGGGCGATCGCCGCCGCCCGCACCGTGACCGAAGGCCTGGTCAAGGCCATCGCCGACGAGGTGGCGAACCAGCGCGGCGAAGCGGCGGGCTATGGCCCCCGCTCCGGCCAGGCCGCAAACAAGGCCGCCTCGGCCATCACCCTAAACCAGCGCGCCTGAGCCAATCAAACGCTTGTTTGAAGCCTGGATCTGCGGCTAAGCTCGTCCCGTCGCCGGGGGTTCCGGCGATCTACGTTCTCAGGGCGGGGTGAAATTCCCCACCGGCGGTAATGCCAGGCTCCAGGGTCTGGACGAGCCCGCGGGCGCCTGCCGGCCTCACCGCCGCCAGGGACGAGCAGACCCGGTGTGATCCCGGGGCCGACGGTTAGAGTCCGGTTATGAGAACCGTTGGGCGACACCTTGAGGGCGCGTGCGCCCGCATGGTCCGTCCAGCGCGCCCCTGAGTCGTGGTTCATCCACCCGTCAGGGAAACGACCATGACCCAAGCCGCCTTCGAACTTCCCACCGCCAACGGCGCCTTCCGCGCCGCCCGCATCGCCTTTGTGCAGTCCCTGTGGCACCGGCATATCGTCGATCAGGCCCATGTCGGCTTCATCGAGGCCATCGGCGAACGGGGCTTTGGCCCCGAGCGCATCGACCGCTTCGAGACCCCCGGCGCCTTCGAGATCCCGCTGCACGCCCAGAGCCTGGCCCGCACCGGCCGCTACGCCGCCGTCGTGGCCGCCGGCTTCGTGGTGGATGGGGGCGTCTATCGCCATGAATTCGTCGCCCAGACGGTGATCGCCGCCCTGATGCAGGTGCAGCTGGCCACCGAGACCCCGATCTTCTCGGTGGTCCTGACGCCGCATCACTTCCATGAGCATCAGGTTCACCAGGGCTTCTTCGGCGCGCACTTCAGGATCAAGGGCCAGGAGGCGGCCGAGGCCTGTGCGGGCACGCTGGAAAGTCTTGCGCGACTGGCGGCCGCCTGATGGTGGTCGCTCCAGACCAGCCGCCGCCCGAAGGCTTCGCCCTTCACGGACGGACCAGTCCCCTCACCGATCCCTGGGCGCCGATCTATGCCCGCACGACGCCCCAGGCGGTCGTCCTCGGTCTCTGGGCCCGCGAGCCACACGTAAACGGACGGGGCTTCGTCCACGGAGGCCTGATCATGGCGCTCTGCGACAACGCCATGGGCCTGTCCTGTGTCCAGGCGGCCGGGGGCGAGGCCTCCATGCTGACGGTCAACATGACTGTCGACTTCCTGGAAGCCGCGCAGATCGGCCAGTGGCTGACCTTCGAGACCGAGTTTGTCCGCGCAGGCGGCACGCTCGCCTTCGCCCAGGCCTTCGCCCGGGCGGACGGCGTCCCCTGCGCCCGGGCCAATGGGGTCTTCCGGCAGGTTCGCCGGGACGCGAGGCCGGCCAAAGACTAGCCCAGCCGGATCTGCCGATGGACGCCGACTCCCGCCAGGAAGTCGGCGTCGTGGCTGACCAGCAGCAGCGCACCGTCATAGGCGCCGAGCGCCGCCTCCACCGCCGCCAGGGAGTCCAGGTCCAGGTGGTTGCTGGGCTCGTCCAGCACCAGGAATTGGGGCGGGGCGGGCCGCATCAGGACGCAGGCCAGGGCGGCGCGCAGGCGCTCCCCGCCGCTCAGTTCAGCGACTCTCCGCTCGGCCGCCCGGTTGCGGAACAGGAACCGGGCCAGGGCCGCCTGGGCGGCGTTGCGGTCGGCCGTCGGATTGAGTCGCTGATACGCCTCCAAGAGCGTTTCGTCCGGACAAAAGAGGCGCAGCTGCTGGTCGAAGACGTCCGGCGTCACCCCCAGGCGCACCTCGCCGCGGCTGGGGTCCTGCTGGCCGCTCAGCACGCGCAGCAGGGTCGACTTGCCTGACCCATTGGGGCCGCACAGAGCCAGGCGTTCTGGCCCGGTGATCTTCATGTCGAGGCCGCTGATGAGCGCACGTCCGTCCGGCGCGCGCACCTCCAGCCTCTCGGCGCTCAACACGGTCTTGCCGGCGGCGAGACCGCTGGCGGGCAGATCAAAGCCCAGGCGGCGGGCGGCCTCAACCCTCGCCTTGGCGGCCTCCAGCCGTCCGGCGGCGGCCTCGGCGCGGCGCTCGGCCTGGCGGTCGAGGCGTCCTGAGCTGTTCTGGGCGCGCTCGGCCTGGGCGCCCAGCAGGATTTTCGGCTCGCTCCGGCGGGCGGCGAAGCGCGCGCCGGCGGCGTCTTTCCTGGCCTTTCGCTCGCGATCAGTCTGGATATCCCGCGCCGCCTGGGCCGCCGCCTGCTGGGCTGACTCCAGATCGCGCTGGGCGGCGGCGGCGGCCTCAGACTTGCGCGCGACATAGTGGTCATAGTCGCCGCCATAGAGCTGCGGTCCCAGGCTCGACAGCTCCAGGATCTGATCCATCCTCCGCAGCAGGACGCGGTCATGGCTGATCGCCAGCACCCCGCCTCCGTGGGTCGCCACCGCCTCGGCGATCAGGCCCCGTCCCTCGGCGTCGAGGTCGTTGGTGGGTTCATCCAGGATCAGCAGGTCCGGCCTCTGAACCAGGAGCCCGGCCAGGGCCGCGCGGGTCGCCTCCCCGCCGCTCAGGCTGGCGGCGGGACGCCAAAGGTCCAGGCCGCCCAGGCCCAGACGCTCCAGACTTGCGTCCAGCCGGGTCTCCAAGGTCCAGTCGGCGAGATCGAGGTCCTCGGCGGAACCTGTCCCCGCGGCGATGCGGGCGAGCCGCGCCAGGGGCTCGGTGAGTCCCATCAGGTCGGCCACCTGTCCCTCGGGCGGCCCAGCCCTTTGGCGCAGCACGCCGATCTGGCCGCTGACGCTCACCGACCCCTCGGCCGGGGTCGCTTCCCCCAGGATCAGGCGAACAAGGGTCGACTTGCCCGCGCCATTGGCGCCGACCAGGCCGGTGCGTTCGGCGCCGAGCGCCAGGGTCAGGTTTTCGAAGAGGAGGCGGCCGTCAGGGGTTCTGGCGGTCAGACGATCCAGGGTGACGAAGGGCATGGGACGCAGTCCGGGCGACGTTTGCGGGCAGGGCGAGGCGGATGGGCGTCGCGAGGCGCATGTCGGGGACTCCTTCGTCGGGTGACCGCTAGATAGGCGATGGGGCCCTGGGGCGCAAATCTCCCCCGCCCGGGCCGCCTCGCCATTGCGCCGCTCCGGCGGCTGGCCCTAACTGCGCGCTCAGACATCCAAGGAGTTCCGCCCCGTGTCCCGTCGCGCCCTGCTCGCCAGCCTCCTCGTCCTCGCCGCCGCTAGCGCCGCCCACGCCCAGACCCCGGCCCAGATGCATGAGCAGGCGATCGTGCTCGACACCCACTTCGACACCCCAGCCAACTTCTCGGCCAGCGGCTGGAGCATCATGGACCGCCACGACTTCGCCGTGGACGGCACCCAGGTGGACTATCCGCGCATGGTCGAAGGCGGCGTCGACGGCGGGGTCTTCGTGGTCTTCACCCCCCAGCGGGGCCGCGACGCGGTCGCCGACATGTGGTCCCGCGACCACGCCCTCACGCGCACGGCCGAAATCCTGCAGATGACCGCCCGCCACCATGAGCATTTCGCCCTGGTGACCACCCCGGCCGAGGCCCGCGCGGTCCTGGCCGCCGGCAAGAAGTTCGTCTTCATCAGCCTGGAGAATGGCGCGCCGTTGGCCGGCGACCTGTCGCTGATGGAGACCTTCTACAAGCTCGGCGTACGGATGATGGGGCCCGTCCATTTCGCCAATAACGACTTGGCCGACTCCTCCACCGACCCCAAAGGCCCCGAGTTCGGCGGCCTGAGCGATAAGGGTCGGGCCTTCGTGCGCCACGCCAACGACCTGGGGATCGTCATCGACCCGAGCCACGCCTCAGACCAGGCCCTGGACCAGATGCTGGACCTGTCGCGGGCGCCGCTGGTCCTCTCCCACTCCGGCGTGAAGGCCGTCTATGACCACCCCCGCAACATCCCCGACGACCTGCTGCGCAAGCTGGCCGACAAGGGCGGCGTCATCCAGGTCAATGCGTTCTCCGGCTATATGGTCGAGACCCCGCGCATCCCCGAGCGCAACGCCGCCTTGGCCGCGCTGGCCCAGAAGTACGGCCCGCAGCGGGATGTGAAGCCCGAACAGCGCGACGCCTATCTGGCCGAGCGGGCGGCCATTGAGGCCCAATACCCCCTGCCCCGGGCCAATATGGACGACCTGATGAAGCACATCCTGCACGTGGTGGAGACCGTCGGGATCGACCATGTGGGCCTCTCCGGCGACTTCGACGGCGGCGGCGGCATCGAAGGTCTGGAAGACGTCACAGCCTTCCCGGCGCTGACGGCGCGACTGGTGGCCGCCGGCTTCACCCAGGACGATCTGGACAAGTTCTGGGGCGGAAACGTTCTGCGGGTGATGGAGCAGGTGCAGGCCGCAGCGACCCGTTGAGCGGGACTTTGTTCCCCCCTTGTTCTCGTGTTATCTCTGAGTCCCGGCACTACATAGAAACCGGCCGCCTGGAACCTGGGCGGCCGGCAGGGCTTCCAGGACAATCATGGCCGATCAGCTGAACTTCATCCGCGTGCGCGGCGCGCGGGAGCATAACCTCAAGGACGTCAATGTCGACATCCCGCGGGGCGAGCTGGTGGTGCTCACAGGCCTCTCCGGATCGGGCAAGAGTTCGCTGGCCTTCGACACCATCTATGCCGAGGGTCAGCGTCGCTATGTGGAGAGCCTTTCGGCCTATGCCCGCCAGTTCCTGGAGCTGATGAGCAAGCCCGATGTGGACCTGATCGAGGGCCTGTCGCCGGCCATCTCCATCGAGCAGAAGACCACCAGCCGCAATCCGCGCTCCACCGTCGGCACGGTCACCGAGATCCACGACTATATGCGCCTGCTGTGGGCGCGGGTGGGCATCCCCTATTCGCCGGCCACCGGCCTGCCCATCGAGAGCCAGACCGTCAGCCAGATGGTCGACAAGCTGACCGCCCTGCCCGACGGCGAGCGGCTCTATCTGCTGGCGCCGGTGGTTCGCGGCCGCAAGGGCGAGTACCGCAAGGAGATCGCCGAGTGGCAGCGGGCGGGCTTCCAGCGGCTGAAGATCGACGGGACCTTCTATCCCATCGAGGACGCGCCGACCCTCGACAAGAAGTTCAAGCACGACATCGACATCGTCGTGGACCGTCTGGTCACCCGGGGCGATCAGGAAAGCCGCTACGCCGACAGCCTGGAGACCGCCCTGCGGCTGGCTGACGGCATCGCCACGGCCGAATGGGCCGATGTGGCCGAGGGCGCGACCGAGCCCCGCCAGATCATCTTCTCCGAAAAGTTCGCCTGTCCGGTCTCGGGCTTTTCGATCAGCGAGATCGAGCCGCGGCTGTTCTCGTTCAACAATCCGTTCGGCGCCTGCCCGGCCTGCGACGGCCTGGGCGCCAAGCTCGCCTTCGACGCCGACATGGTGATCCCGGACAAGGAAAAGTCCCTGCACAAGGGCGCCGTGGCCCCCTGGTCCAAGGGCCCATCGCCCCTCTACACCCAGACCCTTCAGGCCCTGGCCCGCCACTACGACTTCTCCATGGACGAGCCCTGGTGGAAGCTGCCGGACGCCGCCCGCGAGGTGATCCTGCATGGCACCAAGGGCCAGAAGATCCACTTCGTCTATGACGACAACGCCCGCAAGTACGAGGTCAACAAGACCTTCGAAGGCGTCCTGCCGAACCTGGAGCGCCGCTGGCGCGAGACCGATTCCGCCTGGGTGCGCGAGGAGCTGGGCCGCTTCCAGTCGGAGACGCCCTGCGAGGTCTGCGAGGGCTATCGTCTGAAGCCCGAGGCCCTGGCGGTGAAGATCGACGGCCGGCACATCGGCGAGATCTCCCGCCTGTCGATCCAGCATGCGCGGGAGTGGTTCAGCGCCCTGGAGCAGAGCCTGAGCGACAAGCAGATGGAAATCGCCCGGCGGATCCTGAAGGAGATCAATGACCGCCTGCGCTTCCTGGTGGATGTCGGTCTGAACTATCTGAACATGTCGCGTAATTCCGGCACCCTGTCCGGCGGCGAGAGCCAGCGTATCCGACTGGCCAGCCAGATCGGCTCAGGCCTGACGGGCGTGCTCTATGTGCTGGATGAGCCCTCCATCGGCCTGCACCAGCGCGACAACACCCGCCTGCTCAACAGCCTGCGCGGCCTGCGCGACCTGGGCAATTCGGTGCTGGTGGTGGAGCACGACGAAGAAGCCATCATGACGGCCGACTATGTGATCGACATGGGGCCCGCCGCCGGCGTCCACGGCGGCATGATCGTCGCCGAGGGCACGCCCGAGCAGGTGATCGCCAACCCCAAGAGCGTGACGGGCCAGTATCTGTCCGGCGCCCGGGAGATCGCCGTGCCGCGGGACCGCCGCCCCATCTCCAAGAAGAAGATGGTCCGGATCATTGGCGCCAGCGGCAACAATCTGAAGGACGTGACCGGGGAGATCCCCGTGGGCGTCTTCACCTGCATCACTGGCGTCTCCGGCGGCGGCAAGTCGACCTTCACCATCGAGACCCTCTACAAGGCCGCGGCCAGGCGTCTGCACAACGCCAGCGATGCGCCCGCCCAGCACGAGCGGATCGAGGGGCTGGAAAATTTCGACAAGGTCATCGACATCGACCAGTCGCCCATCGGCCGCACCCCGCGCTCGAATCCGGCCACCTATACCGGCGCCTTCCAGCCGATCCGCGACTGGTACGCCGGCCTGCCGGAGGCCAAGGCCCGGGGCTATGGACCGGGGCGGTTCTCGTTCAACGTCAAGGGCGGCCGCTGCGAGGCCTGCCAGGGCGATGGCCTGATCAAGATCGAGATGCACTTCCTGCCTGACGTCTACGTCACCTGCGACGTCTGCAAGGGCAAGCGCTACAACCGCGAGACCCTCGAGATCCAGTTCAAGGGCAAGTCCATCTCCGACGTCCTCGACATGACCGTCGAAGAGGCCGCCGACTTCTTCAAGGCCGTGCCGCCCGTGCGCGACAAGATGGAGACCCTGAAGCGGGTGGGGCTGAGCTACGTCAAGGTCGGCCAGCCGGCCACCACCCTGTCGGGCGGCGAGGCGCAGCGGGTGAAGCTGTCCAAGGAGCTGTCGCGACGAGCCACGGGTCGCACCCTGTACATACTGGACGAGCCCACGACGGGCCTGCACTTCGAGGACATCCAGAAGCTGCTGGAGGTGCTCCACGAACTGGTGGACCAGGGCAATACGGTGGTGGTGATCGAGCACAATCTCGACGTCATCAAGACCGCCGACTGGCTGCTGGACTTCGGCCCCGAAGGCGGCGACGGCGGCGGCGAGATCGTCGCGGTGGGTACGCCAGAAACCGTGGCCGCCCAGCCGGCCAGCTGGACCGGCCGCTACCTCAAGGACGTGCTGGATCGCCACGAACAGCGCCGCCTGGCCCGCCGCAAGAGCGCCTGAAGCCTGGAGCGCCCTCGCCGTGACGCCGGATCAGCAATCCCTCCTGGAGGCGCTCGAGGCGGCGCTGCGGCCCGAAGCGCGCATCGGTTCGGCCTGGCTGACCGGCAGCCTGGGGGCCGGGCAGAGCGACGCCTGGAGCGATATCGACATCACCCTAGTGTCGGCCGCCGATGACTTGCCGGGCTTGCTCAGCGACCTGATGCGCGCGGACGGTCCCCTGCCCGCCACAATCCTGCGCCTCTCCCAGTTCGGCCGTCTGGTGAACGGGACCACGCCGGACCTCATGCGCTTTGATCTCATGCTCACCACGCCGGAGGAATTCGCCCGCCAGGACCTTGCTGGCGTCAGGCTGCTGTTCGGGGACGCAGGCCAGGCGCCTCCGGAACGGCAGAGTCGGCCGCAAGACCCGACCGCGGCGGCCAAGCGGATCGAGTCGCTGGTCACCGAATTCCTGCGCATTCTCTCCCTGGCGCCGGTGGCGGTGGGCCGCCGGGAATGGGTTGTGATGCAGGACGGCGTCGGCCATCTGCGCCGCCTGCTGATCGAGCTGATGCTGGAAGAGAACGGCATAGGTCCGGCCGAGCGCGGCGGCGCCAAGAAGCTCTATCCGTTCCTGACCACCGAGCAGATCGCCGAGCTGGAGGCTCTGGTCCCGCCCCGGGCGATCGAGGCCGAACTGTTGGCCGCCAACCGAGACCTGCGCGACCGTTTCCTGCCCCGCGCCCGCCGGGTCGCCGCCGACAGGGGCGCGACCTGGCCGGCGGACTGGGAGGCGGCGGTGACGTCCGGTCTCGCCCGGGACCTGCCCGCCCTTGGCTGACGCTAGGTCAGGGTTTCCGTAAACGGCTGTTCGAAATAGCCTCGCTCCATTCGTTTAAGTGATTTGGAGCTGACCATGATCCTCTACGGCGCGCCCATGCCGGCGCCGAACCCCCGTCGCGTCCGCATTTTCCTGGCGGAAAAGGGCATCAACCTGCCGGAAACCACGGTCGACATGCGCAAGCGCGAGCACAAGTCCACCGACTATCGGGCCAAGAACTCGCTCGGCCAGATCCCCACCCTGGAGCTGGACGACGGGGCGACCATTTCCGAAACCGTCGCCATCTGCCGCTATTTCGAAGAGACGAACCCCGAGCCGCCGCTGTTTGGCCGCACCGCCCTGGAAAAGGCCCATGTGGACATGTGGGTCCGCCGGGTGGAGTTCGTCCTGATGACGCCCGTCGGCAATTTCTGGCGGCACGCCCATCCCTACACGGCCGCCCTGCTGACCCAGTTCAAGGACTTCGGCGAGTCCAACCGCGAGGCCTATGCCAGCGCGCTGAAATGGCTCGACCGCGAGCTGGCCTGCCGCGACTACATCGCCGGCCACGACTATACGATCGCCGACATCTGCGCCCTGTCGACGGTGGATTTCGCCACCTGGATCGGGCTGGAGATGAACCCCGAGCACGCCAACCTGGCCGCCTGGCATCAGCGGGTCACCGCCCGCCCCAGCGCCCAGGCTTGAGGGTCCATGGGTCAGACGAAGCCGTCTGACCCAACCTCCTGCCCGTCGGCCGGCGCCGGCAGGAATGTCAGATAGGCCACCACCTGCGGCGTCAGCACCGCCGGGTAGAAGATGGCCGTCAGGACAGCGTTGAATATCAGATAGAGCAGCGTCTGTGCCGAGATATAGGCGCCGAACGAACTGAAGTCCGGCTGGAACACCTCCCCCACCTCGTCCAGACCACCGCCGGCGGCCACGGTGACGATGGCCGCCAGCGCCGCAAAAATGACCATGGCCAGAAGACTGATGACGAAGATGGTGAGCAGCGCCAGCAGATAGGTCCCGAACAACCTCCAGAAGTGTCCGCGCGTCAAAGCCCAGGAGCCGAAGACCACCAGCCTGCGCTGATCGAAGGTCAGAACCGGCGCCAGGGATAGACGCACGAGGACGAACACCCAGAGGCCGGCGAAGAACAGCATCATCCCGCCCCCCACTGCGGCCATCGCCCCCTGACCCGCCAAGGAGGCCACCGCTGCAGCGATGGCCGCGACCAGGGACAGGGCCAGGACCCCGCCCATCGTCAGCAGATAATAGATCACCGTCAGGACGATGAGGCGGACCTCGTCAGCGCCGAACCGCAGGTGGCCGCTCCCGGCGGCTTCCTCCGGCCGCAGCTGCAGTCGATAGACCGCCGCGGCGGCCACTGACATGACCACCAGCCCGATGGGCGCCAAGGTCATATAGGTTGGCGCTATCTCGCGCATGAAGACTGCAAATTCAGCCGGGCTCATCTCGGCGGCGTTCTCAGCCTGCAGCAACACGTCCCCCCCGAGGAGGATCAGGGCCGTAGCGGTGACGAAGGACACCAATAGGTGGAAGATCGCCCAGATCATCGTGACCCGGGGATATTCCTGGGTCAGTCGGAAGCCCTCAAAGGCGGCGTCGCCCGGCGATAAGGTGGTCATCTCAGCTCCCCGATCTGCGCCCCAAAGGCTTGAAACGCCTGGAGTCGCCGACCATCGGCGGAGAAACTAGGCGCGCGCCCGGTGCGCCTGCAAGGGCCGGCTCGCGAAGTGTGCAGATCATTGCTATGGGGTCCCTCATGAGCCTCTCTCCTATCCATGTCATCGGCGGCGGCCTGGCCGGTTCCGAGGCCGCCTGGCAGATCGCCCAGGCCGGCGTCCCCGTGGTCCTGCACGAAATGCGCCCGGTGCGCGGCACAGACGCCCACCACACCGACAAGCTGGCCGAGCTGGTCTGCTCCAACTCTTTCCGGGCCGATGACTGGGCCGGAAACGCGGTCGGGCTGCTCCACGCCGAGATGCGCCGGCTGAACTCGATCATCATGTCCTGCGGCGACGCCCATCAGGTCCCGGCGGGCGGCGCCCTGGCCGTCGACCGCGACGGGTTCGCCGACGCGGTGACCGCCAGGCTGCTGGCCCATCCCAACATCACCCTCGACCGGGGCGAAGTCGCCGGTCTGCCGCCGGAGGCCTGGGACAGCGTCATCATCGCCACCGGCCCGCTCACCTCGCCGGCCCTGTCGCAGGCGATCCTTGATCTGACCGGCGAGGGCCAGCTGTCCTTCTTCGACGCCATCGCGCCCATCGTGACGCTGGAGTCGGTGAACATGGACGTCTGCTGGCGCCAATCTCGGTACGACAAGGTGGGCCCTGGCGGCGATGCGGCGGCCTATATCAACTGCCCGATGGACAAGGACCAGTACGAGGCCTTCATTGACGCCCTGCTGGCCGGGCCGAAGTCCGAATTCAAGGACTGGGAGCACGTCCCCTATTTCGACGGTTGCCTGCCCATCGAGGTCATGGCCGAGCGCGGCCGCGAGACCCTGCGCCACGGCCCCATGAAGCCCGTCGGCCTGACCAACGCCCATAAGCCGGACGAAAAGGCCTATGCGGTGGTCCAGCTGCGGCAGGACAATGCCCTGGGCACCCTGTGGAACATGGTCGGCTTCCAGACCAAGCTGAAGCACGGCGCCCAGACCGAGATCTTCCGGATGATCCCGGGCCTGGAAAAGGCCGTCTTCGCCCGCCTGGGCGGCCTGCATCGCAACACCTTCATCAACAGTCCCCGGCTGCTGGACAGCGCCCTGCGGCTCAAGGTCGATCCGCGGCTGCGGTTCGCCGGCCAGGTGACCGGCGTCGAGGGCTATGTGGAAAGCGCCGCCGTGGGCCTGATGGCCGGCCGCCTGGCCGCCGCCGAGCGTCTCGGCGCGCCGATCGCCCCGCCGCCGCCCACGACCGCCCTGGGCGCCTTGATCGGCCACATCACCGGCGGCCACCTGGAGGGCGAAGAGGTGGGCGGCGCGCGCTCGTTCCAGCCGATGAACGTGAACTTCGGCCTGTTTCCGCCTGTCGAAGGGCTTAAATCGGGCCGTCGCGGCCGCAAGGATCGCTACAAAGCCTACACCGACCGCGCCAAGACAGACTGGCAGGACTGGTTGGACGGCACCACGCCCGCAGCATGAGCTTTCGCACCCGGTTCGCGCCGTCGCCCACCGGGCCGCTGCATCTGGGGCACGCCTATTCGGCGCTGGTGGCCCACGATATGGCGCGCTCCCAAGGTGGCAGCTTCTTGCTGCGGTTCGAAGACACGGATCTGGAGCGATCAAAGCCCGAGTACATGCGCCAAGCGTTGGACGATCTGGCGTGGCTGGGCATCACATGGGATGCACCACCCCTGATGCAATCCGAAAATCTTGATGTGTATAATCAAAGTGTTGAGGCGCTTTCTTCACGTGGATTGACCTATCCCTGCCGCTGTAGCCGCAAAGATATTGCCGCCGCACTCGCCGCGCCGCAGGAAGGGGCANNTCCTTCCAGCCGATGAACATCAACTATGGCCTGATCCCGCCCCTGGAGAGCCCCAAGCGGGACGCCGAGGGCCGCAGGCTAGGCTCCAAGGAACGGGGCCGGACCAAGAAGCGGATGGTGGGCGAGCGCGCCTTGGCCGACCTGGACGCCTGGATCGGCCAACCGGCCCTGGCGGCCGAATAGGGTTCAGATCCGCCCGGTCAGGGCCGCCAGGGTGATGCGCCAGCGCTTGCCCACGGGCGAAGGTTCACGGCCCCGGCCATAGGCTCTCGCCAGGACCCCATGGGCGCCGGCCGGAAAGGCGGCCACCCCCAGCCCCCTCGCCTGCGCCCGCAGAGGCGCGATGAGCTCTGACGGCAGGGACGGCTCTCCGGCCAGAGCGCGTCGCCCCAGCGCCCATAGGGCGCCAGCCGCCTCGGCCCGGTCGCCGTCCTCTGGGCCCGCCAGGATCAGGGCCGCCAGACGCGCGGCCGCGCCGGCGGTCTCCTGCGCCAGCAGCACCGCCTCGGCGGCCTCCAGGGGTTCGGGATCAAGCTGCCGATAGCGTGCGTCGATCATGGTCTCCAGCGGCGCCCGCGGCAGGCTGCGCCGGGCGACCACATCGGCCAGGGCGACCGCCGTGGGATGACGGCGCACCGGGCCCGCCCCATAGGCCTCGTCCAGCACCTCCCGCCACCAGGCCAGGCGGATCTCTCCCAGCAGGGCGTTGGAGGCGACCTTCGGCGCGCGGGCCAGTTCATGGTCATAGGCGTAGAGGGCGATGACGTCGGCCCGGTCCTGCGCCTCGGCGATCAACCGGCTCGACAGCCACCGGTCAGGGTCCGCCCGGGCGACCAGGGCGTCCAGATCATCGGCCGGCGGCGTGGCGTCTTCGTCCATGGAGCCCCGTAAAATGGAAAGGACCCGCCAGGGCGGCGGGTCCCCAGACTGGTGGTGACGACCTTGGTCCTAGCCGAAGATCGTCTGGTTCATGGCCATGGTGACCAGCATCGGCAGCGAGAGCAGCGTGTTGGTGCGCGAGAACAGCATGGCGGTGCGGCCGGCCTTCGCCTTGGCCGCATCATCGGCCTCGACCATGCCGAGCGCGATCTTCTGGTTCGGCCAGATAAACAGCCAGACGTTCAGGAACATGATCACCGCCAGCCACATCCCCACCCCGATGAAGGTGTGTTGGGCCGAGACGAAGCCGCTCACCGCCCCGAGGCTGAGAGCCTCGAGCAGATAGCCGCGCGCCCAGGCAAGGGCCAGACCGGTCAGCACCGTGAACAGCGCCGCCCAACGGAACCAGAACAGGGCCTCAGGGGCGATGTACTTGCTGATCGCCGGCTTCAGCTCAGCCGGAATGTCCGGCATTTTGCGGATCTGGACGAAGTTGAAATAGTAGAGCAGCCCGATCCAGAGGATCCCGACCACCACATGGGTCCAGCGCAGCACGGCCTGGACGAAGATCACGTCGGCGCTGCGATTGTGGACCAGATAGCCGACGATCATGACGAGCGAGAGCAGGAAGCTCACGATCATCGTATTGCGGAAGTTAGATAGAAGACCCTGCATAGCGTTTTCCCCGTTTCTGGCTCTTGGCCTATAGCCACGCTCGACGGGGCGCAAGCTGGCGCTTAGACCCCAGGACGCGGCTGACGCCCAGGGCCTAGGTCACATGGCTATGAGCGCGCAGGCAAGTCTCCGGCCCTGGGCGGTGAGGACATTGTACATGCGCGAGGCCGCGGCGGTGTCCATGTACTCAAGACCGATGCCGCCCTTCTGCAGCAGGTCCCGCAGGGCCTTAGGCGGCAGACCGTTGACCGCGCCGGTCCCCAGGAGAAGAAACTCCACCTCCCGCGCCCCGGCGGCGAACACCGGATAGAGGGAGTCCGGCGTCGCCTCGTCGAGCCGACGCACCGGCCACGGGGCGGCCACGTCGGAGACGATCAGCAGCGATCCCGGCCGCC
>DEWY01000011.1:0-184 GCA_002363865.1 Caulobacteraceae bacterium UBA3198 | reverse complement strand
GATCAGCAGCGATCCCGGCCGCCAGACGCCAGACACCCGAAAGCCGCCGGGGCCAAAGCTGTCCAGGCTGGGAGCGTCCCGGGCCACGGCCTTAGGTGCGCACCGGCAGGGGTTCGGCCTCTTCGTCCCCCCGCTTGACGCCCCACAGCAGGATCACCGGAGCGGCCACATAGATGGAGGAATA
>DEWY01000007.1 GCA_002363865.1 Caulobacteraceae bacterium UBA3198 | reverse complement strand
CTTACGCCCGTCGAAGAGCTGGTGTGCGCCGTCGACAACTTCACCCGCGAGGCCCTGGCGCTGATCGTGGACACCTCGATCGGCGGCCATCGCATGGCACGCGGCCTGATCGCCCGGCATGGAATGCCACCCACCATCGTCAGCAACAACGGCACGGAAATGACAAGCCGTGCGATGTTGGAATGGACCAACCGCACCGGGACCGGCTGGCACTACATCGCGCCGAGCAAACCACAGCAGAATGGCTTCGTGGAGAGCTTCAACGGCAAGCTGCACGACGAGGGCCTGAACGAGAAGGTCTTCGCCCACCCAGCGAACGCCCGGGCCGTAATCGAGCGCTGGCGGCGCGACTACAACAAATCTGCGGCCCCACTCAGCGCATAGCGGCCTAATGCCGGAAGCAGTGCGGCTGAACCCCGCGGCCGGTCGGCTGCGCAACCTCAAAGGTTATGGCGCCCGGCCGCCACCGCCAGCGCTGCAGATCAACTATCAAACCCCTGGGTCCCACAACGATCGAGGGACCGGAGGGGGCAGGTCACCTGACCAGGCAACTTGCCACCAACGGAAGGGGTGGACCGTCTCCCTGCTATCGCTCGGAAACGGCCCACTGTTGGCTTAGAACCGGTACTGGAATTCTATCCCATAGGTCCGAGGAAAGTTCGGCTTCAATGTGGTGCGCTGGATTCCGCTGGCCGAGGGGGCTCCGGTTCGGAAGTCCTGATAGGCCAACTCATCAAAGGCGTTCTTGACGTAACCGATCACCGTGTAGCGATCGTCGACGTCCTTCCAAAGCGCCCGGAAGTCGACGACTTCGTTCGATGGCGAGCGGAAGCCCGGCTGAGCAAAAACGACGGCCTGTTGCTCGTCGGTGAAGGTGTAGGTGGCCCCAAGTACGAGATTGCCCTCAGCCAACTCGACTGTGTAATTCAGTCCTAGGTTGAGTTTGTTCTCCGGAGTTATGGGAAGCCTGTTCCCAACGAGGGTCTGGAGCCTGCTTCCGTTCGGCAACACGACGCCCGTAGGTCGCGCGCCCGCCTGCAGAGCCTTCGGGTCGGCTGTATCGACGAAGCAGCAGCCGCTCTTAATCTCGGTATTGAGGTACGAATAGCTCGCGAAAATCTGCAGATGATCGATCGGAGCCCACTGGGCCTCCATCTCAAGGCCCCAACTCACAGCGTCCAGATTCACGAACTGACTGCCCGTTAAGCCCGCCGCGGGGTTAAGAACCACGGTCAGCGGCGCCTGAAAACCCTGATAGTCCGCGTAGAACAGCGCAGAATTCAGTTGGAAGCGCCGCCCCACATTTTTCTTCAGCCCGAGCTCGAAGTTGTCAACATATTCGGGATCAGCATAGGGGATCGGAGCGAGGCCGCTCGAGGCCTGCCAACCACCCGACTTATAACCGCGGCTGTAACGGGCGTAGGCGTTGGTGCCGCTGTCCGGCTGCCATTGCAGACCCAAGGTCCCGGTCCAGGCGTCGTAGTCGCCCGACAGGTCACGCGTCAGACCACCGCCTGAGAGCTCACGTACATTGGCGTACAACGGGTTGGCCAGGCAGGACGCGATGGTTGGGCCGCCGCATATGGCAAAGGTTGTCAAATCCACCGCGATCCCTTGGCCGACGGCGGCCGGTATCCCCGCGGCGGCCAGGATGGTGGTCGTGGTGTTGGTGCGCGACACGTAGCGAGCCGAGTCTGTACCCGACTTCTCATCGACCGTGTACCGGATACCACCCGTAAACGTGATGGTATCGGTGATATCATAGTCGACCTGAAGAAAGGCCGCGTAAGAATCCACCTCAAGCGTACCGTCTACGAAGAGATAGTTCCCCATCGGGTTCGGTGCCGCCGGGCCACTGGTCGCCAGATTGATCGGGTTCTGAACGGCCGGATCGTTAAGGACCCGCTGGCCCTGGGGTTGCGCGTAGGTTTGATGATACTGGTACAGACCGGCGATCCAGCGCAGTGGCCCGCCCGTGTTCGATGACAGGTTGATCTCGTTGGAGTACCATTTTTGGTCCTCGCGGTAGAAGAACCTCTGGTCTGGCGACACGCCCGTAGCGGTGTAGGCGCCGAAAGGCGTCGCGGTCGGCACGCTGAATAGGCCGGTGCGCGATGAACGATCCTCGTCCCCAGCCGTGTCGTAGAGATAGGATTGGTAGCCGGCCAGATACTTGAGGGTCATGCCGTCAAGATCCCAGGTAAGGTCTAAGTGCAATCGCTCATGATTACTGAGCTTACCTTCACTCGTCTGGTTGGTGCTGATCTTGTAGGGGTCGGTCATCGCCGGATTAGTTCCTGCGAAGCCGAAGGTCGGATTGTAGTAGAGGCCAGCATTGCCGAGACCGGTCGGAGACGTGGTGTCGTAGCGGCTCGTGATCGACTCGTGGACGTTGCCAACGCCGAAGCTGTCATCCCAGTCGAATTTCGTATAGCGCAGGCGGGCCGTGATGTTCTCGCCAAGATCGGCTTCCAGCTGGGCCTCGACTATGTACCGTTTAACAGCGCTGGAATCGCCGGCAGGCCCGAGGTTCTCGAAGAAGCCTTCCTCTCGGCGCTCCAGAGAGCCCCCGAGAAGGAAGCGTAGGCCATCCGTGATCGGTCCACGAACCAAGGCGTCGGTTCGCCAGGTGCCGTAGTTCCCAAGGACGGCGCGGAGTTCACCATTGAAATCCTCTGTCGGACGCTTGGCGATGATGTTCAGCGCCCCGCCGATGGAATTGCGCCCGTACAGCGTGCCCTGGGGTCCACGCAGAATCTCCGTGCGTTCGATAAACAGCGACGGCGTGGATGCATCGGCCATGCTGTTTGAGAAAATGCCGTCCGAGTACAGCGCTACGGAAGGATCGGTTCCGATAGCATTGGTCAGGCGACCAAAGCCTCGGATCGAGAGGCGGTCGTTGTTGGTATAAGTGACGCTCGGCGATACACGCGCCAAATCCTCGACGTTGGCTACCCCAAGCACGTCGCGCCGCTCACTTGTATAGGCCGTCACGGCCACGGGCACATCCTGAAGGCGCTGATCGCGCCTTTCAGCCGTCACCACCAGCTCTTCAATGGTGAAGCCGGTGTCTTGCGCCCAACCAGGCGAGGCCGCAGCCAGAGCGAGCGCGGATGCGCCGCTCGCGAAGGCGAATCGTAGATTCGTGCAATTTTTCATGTTTCCCCCCTCAGTCCGCTAGGCATTGTTGCCTCTATGCTGACGGTAATGCTCATTACCATAACGCCATTGACGCGTGGCGCAATGCCCCCCCCGGGACCACGCAGCGAACCTCTAGCAGGTGTCTACACAGTCCGTAGCGCGTCGGCGAACAGGTGCTTGACCCAGGGCCAGCGCTTGCGCACACCGTCCAGGATGATCTGCGCGCCGGCGTTGTCGCTGATGTCGGCCGATGTCAGATGGACCATCAGGAGCCGCTCGTCGGGGTCCACAGCGATGCGCCGATTACCCCGACCACCTTCTTGCCGGCGGTGCCGGCCTCGAAATGATTCACTCTTTCACAGAGGCCTTGAGGAGAAGTCGATGCGGGTTCGGGCAAGCGAAGCGCCGCGCCAGCTCGCGGAACCAGCCGTAGACCGTACGCCAGTGGCCGAAGTGGACGGGCGGCATGGGCCAGTCGCAGCCCGAGCGGACAAGGTAGAGCACCGCGCTGATCACCTCGCGGAACTCCACCTCCCGCGGCCGGCCTCGATGCCCCGGGTTGGGCATCAAGGGTGCGATAACCGCCCACTTTTCGGCCGTCAGATCAGACGGGTATCGTTTGGTCTTCTTCGCAATCTTGGCCATCCGGCCACGGCTCTGCCCACATCCCGAGCTTGAATCACAGCCCACGATGAAGCGGAACGCCGCTCACGCCTCCTCTAACAGCCTCGAAGAGCCCTAATGGCTTCTTCGAGATCTCGGCCGTCACCCCAACCTTGCGAGCGAACGGGAAGGCGCCGGATGAGACGAACAGGTGAGCCGCACCAATTCCGAACCTCGCCAGCCGCCTTCATCTGAATCACGCGGCGACGGCGCGCATCGTGAAGACTGAACGCCTCAACGAGGACAACCTATTGAGCATCCACACCTAGAGCCCATCCCGCATGACTCGGTCGCCGGAGGGATGGTCTATCACCATCTTCCAGGCACCATCAGGCTGGCGGCGCAGCACGGCCACCGAAAGGGCGCTCGCCTCCGTACCGTCTGGGCCTGGCGCGGTCCACTTCATCAAGTGCAGGGCGGTGTCGCCGGCAATGACAACCTCATGCTCGCCGTAATTGAAGGAGACGCCGGATTCGATGAAGGCAGCGAACATCGCCCGCAGTGCGGCGTCGCCCCTCGTTGGCTGGCCCGGCTCGCCAACAACGACTGCTCCCGGCGCGTAGGTGGACATGATCCGGTCGATGTCGCCAGCGGCGAAGGCCGATGTCATGCTCTCAATTGTGGCTAAAACTCTGGTCTCGTCGGGCATCGCGGTCTCCTGTGCTTGGACGGCGCCGGCAGTCGCGAGCAATGCGGCAGCGAGCGCCGCTGATTTCACAATCCGCATGTTTGTTCCTTCTGCGTTGGACGGGCTCATGCTAAATCCCGTCAGTGTCAGAAAACGGCAGTGGCGTTCCATGCGACTATTTCGTCTCTTCCAGCTTCTCGACGAGTTGCGTCTGCGCCGCACTCCGGTGACGGCGTGTGAATTGGCGCGAGAGATGGGCGTGTCACTGCGCACACTTTATCGGGACATCGCCGATCTGCAGGCCATGGGCGCCCCCATCCGCGGCGAGGGTGGCGTCGGCTATGTCATGGAGCCTGGCTATTTTATGCCGTCATTGCGGTTCGACGAAGACGAACTGTCGGCGGTTGCTCTCGGCTTGCGACTCGTCGCCGTGCGCACCGACGCGCGCATGTCCGAGGCCGCCCGACGGGCGGCGGCCAAGATCGCGTCCGCCGTAAGCGACGAGACGCGCCGGGCCTTCTTGGACAGTTCGTTTGAGGCGGGGCCGAGCGATGCGGCGAAAGCGCCCCACCTGGAGACACTGCGCACGGCCATCCGGCGGCGAATGGTGCTTGAGATCAGCTACATGAGCCTCGCGGAGAAGCCGTCCACCCGCCGCGCCCGCCCGCTCGGCCTCACCGTATTCGACACGGTCTGGCTTCTGACGATCTGGTGCGAGAGGGCGCGCGACTTTCGGCATCTGCGGGTGGACCGCATCGACGACGTGCGCGAGACCGGCGAGCACCATCGAGATGAACGGGGAAAGCGCTTCGCCGACTGCCTGACCCGTGAAGGAAACCGTTCCTTGATGGGAAATTAGCGTTAAAGGGCGGGCCGCGCGGGATGGAGATGTGTGGTGTTGCTCCACTCTGCACTACGAAGGTTGTGAGAGTCCGTTTGGAAACTCACGGGTGGCTGGTCCGGCGTAGCCGGTTCCCACCCACACAGACGACGGTCATGACCTGCGAGACGTCGCTCCGGACCTTGTATTCGCGGACCAGTCGGCGCCATCTAGTCGTCCAGCCGAAGGTCCGCTCGACCACCCAACGGCGGACAGGCCCTCAAAGCCCCTCTCCGGGTCGGAGCGGCGGATGATCTCGATGACGTGATGGTGGGGACGACCTCCACCCACCCGGGTTCCCTGATGTGTCGTCGATAGGGACCCCATGTGTGGACTATCTCCGGGGTGCAAGGGTGCAGTCGACGTTTGGCGCTCGGTCTAGTCCAGTCATGTGTTCGGCCCGTTGCTGTAGCGGTCGAAGCTGCTGGCCTAGATGAAGTCCGCGGACCGGCTCTCTAATCACGTCAACGCGCTCGAAGCGCTCTGACCCCCTGGGTTTCGCCAGTACCTGGCTGCGGCCGGTTCGTCGTTACATCTCATTACTCTGGTGTCTACGGATCCGATCCTGTGCGGGACCTTTACCGATCTCTAAACCGGTGCTTGTTTGTATACCTCCGTACGCGTCCGGTCATGGCCCGTCCTTCGCGCTATGATGGATCTCGGCTTCGGCTATGCGGCCGCTAGGTCGGCGTTGGTGGGCTGCCAGTTCCACGGCAGGAGCTCATCGATCCGGCTGGCGGGATGATCGCCGATACGGCCGATGATGTCGGCGAGATTGGCCTCGGGATTGATGTCGTTGAGCCGGCAGGTCTGGATGATCGTGTAGAAGACCGCGGCGCGGTCACCGCCAGAGTCGGAGCCCAGGAAGGTCCAGTTCTGGCGGCCCAGGGTCAGAGGGCGGATCGCGCGCTCAGCGGCGTTGTTGGACATTTCCAGCCGGCCGTCTTCAGTGAAGCGGCAGAGCGCCGGCCATAGTTTGAGGCTGTAACGGATGGCCTTTGCGAGCTCGCCCTTGCGGCTGATCCGCATCAGGCTGTTTTCCAGGAAGGCCTTGAGCTCGGTCAGGAGTGGTACGCTGCGGGCCTGACGCACAGCCAGGCGCTCCTCCGGAGGCCGCCCGTTGATCTCACGTTCGATCGCGAAGATGTCACCGATCCGCTCAAGCGCTTCCCGCGCCAGAGGTGATTTCGTCTTGGCGTGCTCCTCGAAGATCTCACGCCGCGCATGCGCCCAGCAGGCGACCTCCACCAGCCTGACCTGGCCGGTGTCGGGGTCCGGCTCATAGAGCCTGTCGAAGCCCGCATAGGCGTCGGCGTGCAGGAAGCCGCGACACGGAGCCAGCAGCGCACGGGCGTGCTCGCCCTTGCGGTCGGGGGAGTAGCGATAATAGGCCGCCGGCGGGTGGCAGGGCGCCCAGCCCCGCTCATCTCGGACAACGACCCACAGGCGCCCCGTGCGAGTGCTCCCCCGTCCGGGCTCTTGGACAGGCACGGGCGTATCGTCGGCATGGACGCTGGGGCCTGCCCTGGCGTAGCCGCCTATGGCTTCGGAGAGCGCGGTCAGAAGCCAGGCCATGCGCCCGATCCAGTCAGCCATGGTGGAGCGTTCCAGCTCCACGCCCTCCCGGGCGTAAATCTCCGATTGCCGGTTGAGAGGCAGGTGATCGCAGTACTTGGACACCGCGACGTGGGCGAGCAAAGCCGCGCCTGGGCGCCCACGTTCGATCGGCAGGCTCGGCATCGGCGCCTGGGAGATAGTCTCACAGTCACGGCAGCTGAGCTTGGGCCGCACGTGCACGACCACCTTGAAGTGCGAAGGGATGTACTCGAGCACCTCGCGCTCATCGTTGGCGACTTTGCGCAACTTGTCGGACCCGCAGGTCGGACAGGCGCATGGCCCAGGATGGGTGACGATCTCGCGCGGCAAATGGTCTGGAAGCGGGCGTCGATTTCCCTGACGCGCCACCGGCGTCGCCCTTGGGCTTGCCGGCGACGTTGAGGCGGTGCGCGCCTCGTCTTCGGCCTCGGCCTCTTCCACATCGCCGATGACCAGCTCGAGCAGGTCGATCTGGCGGTCGATCTTCTCCGAGGACTGGCCGAAGCGGGCGCGCTTCAGCCGCGCCAGCTCGCCCCTCAGCTTCTCAATATGCAGGATTTTGGCATAGAGTTCGGACTGCAGCGCCGCCGCAAAAGCCCGAAGTTCCTCGGGGTCTGTGGGTAAATCTGCCGTCGCCAGAGACATGCAGACTTATAGCAAACGCCTGGTCTCACATCGATGATAGTCGTCTGGGTTCAGCCGGTTATCAGACCATTTCTGGACGCCGCACAGGCTCAGCCGCAACCGTCCTGCGCCAGTCGATGCCCTCCAAGAGGAGGGCTAATTGCGCCGCGGTCAGCTGTAGTCGCCCCTCGACAATCGGCGGCCATACGAATCGTCCACTCTCAAGCCGCTTCGCAGAAAGGCACATGCCGCTGCCGTCCCAGGCGAGGATTTTCAGATAGTCGCCGCGCTTGCCGCGGAAGACAAACAGCGCCCCGGAAAACGGATCGGCCTTCAACACCGACTGGACCTGAGCGGCCAAGCCGTCAAAGCCCTTGCGCATGTCGCAGGGTGTGGTCGCCAGATAAACACGCACGCCTGGAGCGGGCGAAATCAAGACGCCGCCCTCAGGGCCGAGAGAACCTTGACCAAGGCCAACTCGTTCACCACGCCTTCGACCCGGACCTTGGCGCCCCCGGGAAGTTCGATCACGATCTGCCCCTCGGGGCTCGCACACAACCGCGCCCCTTGATCCGGTATCACCTCAATCGGCGCAAAGGTTGGCGCCGCGGCCGACTCCGTCGCGCCGGTCATCTGTCCTGCCCGCCGGGCCTCACGGCGCCAGGTGAACAGCAAATTGGCATTGAGGTCGTAGCGCCGAGCCACGATCGACACCGAGGTCCCCGCCTCGTACGTCAGCGCCACCAGCTGCCGCTTTTCCTCATCGCTCCATGTGCGACGCCGCCTTCTGCGGGCCTTGCCGGTCGCATCAGGATCCACGCTAACCAACGCCGACATCGTGTCCACTAAGCCCTCAATGGACACCATGCCGCCCACGCCCGGAACTTAGACTTCAGCCCTCGCCCTCAACGGGCGGTCATCAGCGGACGCGTACATACCTCCTCGCGCCGCCTGGAGATCATCCACACCGTCACGTCACCGGGGATGAAGCGGCTGTTGGGCCCAGCCCGACCGATCGCTCACCGGTGAAATCATCTTCCAAGTGGCGACGAAGTCGCCTAACCGCTCGCCCCTGGGCAACTTCTTCAACAGCCCGGTAGGCCGCTCGCATTGACCTGGTCGGTCGCCTGTTCAGACCGGGGACAAGATGGACGGCTGTTAGGGGACATGGTGTACGGTTTTGATGTGGCCCTCTCGCAGGTCGATCTGTGAGAGGATGTGGTTCTGTAGCAGAAGTCGAAGACCCCTGCGGTCTGTGTGGGTCGTAGAGCGACGCGCTTGCCCGCAAAGGCGTGGGAGCAGTCGATGCGCCGGCCCTTGAAGGTGAACCGGCCGGCGGCGCTGACGGTACGGACGTGGGACTGCGGCTCGTACTCGAGCGGTTCAACCGCTTCGAGCATGGTCCTGGCTCTGGGAGCGTAGCGGCTGGAGGGGGCCAGCTCCACCGCCTCTGGGCTGCGCAGAGGAATGCCGCGCGGCCGGCGAGACCGGTCCGCAAGACCCGCCGTTCCCTCGCATCCGAAACGGCCGAGCCACATCTGGGCCGTCGTCGGGCTCACGCCCCAGCCCCGGCACAGCGAACGCACGTTCGCTCCAGGCACCAACGCCGGGCGGCAGAACTCCTCTAGACGCGACATCAGCGAACACTCCTGGAAAGGCATGAGCTCCTCCGCTGCATGCCAGAAGTGTCTACAAAGTCCCCCAACAACTGTCCGCTTGTCACCGGTCTATACACCGCCAAGGGTTTGTACGGACCCAGGAAGACGCCCCAGGTCCACTCATTTGCCGCCTCCCGGGACCTCGAAGGTCGCGAAATCTATGCCATTGCGGCTTCAGAACCGAATGCGATTTCGCGAATCGTGAGGAGCGAATACGCCAATGCACACCTGCCAAAAAAAAGGGCGGCACGGCCGGTCTTCCGCGCCGCCTAAGCTGCCCTGGGCCCCGGGAGGTAGGCTGGAGCTTTGGGCAGGATGGGGCCGCAGTGCGTGCTCTCAGAGACGAAAAGCCGAATACCGTGCGAGCCTCATCGGCTGATGGCTGGTACACGTCATTCTCGTAAGTCGCAATACGATAAATGACCTCATGATGAGGATCAGCACTGAGAGTTTTGGTCGGTTGTTGAAATGGCCAAAACGAAGCGTGAGTGTTTGGTGGCGTGGTCGTCCGGCCCCTGGGGCGAAACCCTGCAGGTCGAGCCATCTTGCAAACCACCCTCTCTTTGAAGGCCCCTCGCAGGCGTTCGTCCCGGCAAGCCGGCATACCCCCATATATGGCAAGTTGGCCCGTCGCGACCGGCGGTGAGCACGGGACCCGCGGAGGGCGGCCAAGCTCACCATGTCATTTAATACATAGTAGTTTCGGGCTAACAGATATGTATTTTGCGCTCGTACACGATGGGTGATCGCCAAGCGACCGCGCTTGGACCAGACAGCAAGAAGCGGCGGCCATCCGTCAATGCTGCGCGCGCACAAGCGCAGGCGCGGCGAGGACGCTTCTCTGAAACGACGCGGGCTTGGATATAGATGATGAAGAAGCCCATATCCGCTGACTCCCACATTACCGAGCCGCAACATTGCTACGTCGACTACATCGATCCGAAGTTTCGTGATCGAGCACCGCGGATGGAGCGGCTCAACAAGATCGGCGATGCCTTTGTTATCGAAGGACTAGCCTCGCCGATGCCAACGGGGCCGGTCGTCGCCGCCGGCAAAGACCCACTGCAGATCACGGCGCGCGGCGCATTCGCGGCTGCCAGAATGGCTGGGTGGCGTTCAGGATGAAGGACATGTGCAATGCCCGGCGACTGATGTGGGCGAACGATTTCCCGCGTTCCGATTCAACCTGCCCCTTGTCGCAGACCATGCTCGAAGAGCACACCAAGGGCTTGGGCGAGCAGGAATGGAACTGGATCTGCCACGACAACGTGGCAGAACCATACAGGAGCGCCTTCTGATAACTACGCAATCTAAACGTGGCCGTTCTAGCCAAGTTGGAAACTGATCGCGTCTCTTCAAACAATGGAGTTTTTGTAATGGCTGACGCCGCAGATCAGACGATCGAGGCCTTTCGTCAGGACGTGCGGGCCTGGGTCGAAGTCAACTTCCCTTCGGACTTGAAGGGTCTGAGCAATCCGACCGGGCTTGAAGAGCGTCTGCAGCCGACCGAGGAACAGGTCGCCTGGCGCAAGGCGGTCGGCGGAAAGGGTTGGGGGACGCCGACGTGGCCTGCCGAATACGGCGGTGCGGGGCTTTCTTCGGCCCACGCCCGAGTTATCCACCAGGAATTTTCGCGCGCTGGAGCCTACAACCCGATCGGGGGAATGGGCGTCATGATGTTCGGACCGACCTTGCTCGAGTACGGCACTGAAGAACAGAAGCTGGAGCACATTCCGCCGATCTGCCGCGGCGAAGTTCAGTGGTGCCAAGGCTACTCCGAGCCCGGGGCCGGCTCTGATCTGGCCTCCCTGCAGACGCGATGCGAGGACATGGGCGACCACTATCGGATCAACGGCCAGAAGATTTGGACATCGGGCGCCCAATGGGCTGACTGGTGCTTCTGTCTTGTTCGAAGCGATCCCACGAAGAAGCATGAAGGCATCTCCTTCGTGCTCTTCACCATGCGCCAGCCAGGCGTCGAAGTTTGGCCGATCAAGCTGATCGCCGGCAGCTCGCCGTTTTGCGAAACCTTTCTGACGGACGCGCGCGCCGAGAAGAAGGATCTGGTGGGTCCCCTGAACGCCGGCTGGACAATCGGAAAGCGGCTCCTGCAGCACGAGCGCTCCAGCATTTCGAGTATGGGAAACGCCCTCGGCGGCACTGCGGCCCTTCCAGATCTCGACAAGGCCTATGTCGGCGTCGACGCGCACGGTCGCCTGGCCGACAGCGACCTGCGGACCCGGATCGTTTCAAACGAGATGGACGGGCGCGCCTTCCAGCAGACGGCGATGCGGGCGATGGCGGAAGCCAAGGGCAACGCCGGCCCGTCGGCGGCGACCTCGATCATGAAGAACGCCGGCACCCGCTGGACTCAGGACCGGGCCGAACTGACGCTCGAGATCATGGGTCACCAGGGCCTAGGCTGGGCGGGCGAGGATTTCACCCCCGCGGAGCTGGACGCCGTGCGCGGCTGGCTGGGCGGTAAGGCTAGCACGATCTATGGCGGCAGCCAGGAAGTGCAGAATAACATCATCTCCAAGCGGATCCTGGGGTTGCCCGATCTGTCCGCAGTCAACTGAGCGAGTGAGCGAGTGAGCGTGGCAGAATCCGCGAGCGGCGAGCAGAGGCTTAAGCGTCAGCTGCGGTTGGACAATTTTTCAGCGTCGATTTCTTCCGCCGCGATGCGGTCCACGACCATGACCAAAGGGAGGCCGCGATGCTGAGTTGGCAAGTTGGGGCGGTGAAGATCACCCGGATCGTGGAACTCCAGATTCCGATCCCATACAATCGAGCCGACCCCTTTCTGGCTGAAGCGACGCCCGAGGCGTTGCGAGCCATCCCGTGGTTGTACCCGAATTTCGTCAACGAGCAGGATCAGCTGCTGCTGTCCATCCACGCGCTGCTGGTGGATGCGCCGGGCCTACGGCTGGTGGTGGATACCTGCATCGGAAACGATCGACCCCGGTCCATTCTGCGTGGACAGCCGTTGGCCACCGGCTTCCTGCAGTCCATGGCCGAGGTCGGCTGGTCGCAGGAGAGTGTCGATGCCGTGATCTGCACCCACCTGCATGTGGATCATGTGGGCTGGAACACCAAGCTTGAGGACGGCGCATGGGTTCCGACGTTTCCAAATGCCCGCTACCTGTTCGGCAAGACCGAATTCGCCCACTGGAGCACAGAAGGCGACGAGGAACAGCAAACGATCCTGTCGGACTCGGTACAGCCCATCCTCGACGCGGGGCTGGCCGAGTTCGTCGAAATGGATCACCGCATCTCGCCCCACCTCCGGCTCACGCCCAGCACCGGACATACGCCTGGCCATGTCAGTGTGATGATCGAGTCCAACGGTGAATCGGCGGTCATCACCGGCGACATGAGCCACCATCCGTGCCAGATGGCCCATCCGCATTGGTCGCCGCCCTTCGACAGCGATCCGAGAGCGGCGGCGGCGACGCGCGCGCGACTGTTCGCCGAATGGGCCGACAAACCCATTCTGGTGATCGGCACTCACTACGCGGCGCCGACGGCGGGATACATAATGCGGGAGGGCGCCGGGTTCCGCTTCGACGCCGAGGCGATGGACGCCCCCGCTGCCTGACTTCGGGAGAGGACGACAACCTTGAAAAAGAACATCGGATAGAACTCAATGGATGATCTCGTGCTCCGCTCTGACCTGGACGGCGTCTGCCAGCTGACGCTGAACCGGCCGGACAAGCTCAACGCGCTGAATGTCGATCTGTTCAAGGCGCTCGAGGCCCACGTTGCCGACCTGGAGGCGGCGCCGGTTGGCGTCGTCGTGCTGCGCGGCGCCGGGCGGTGCTTCTCGGCGGGCCACGATCTCGGCGACATCGCCGAGGGCGAGAAACTTCCCCGGCCTAACTATCAGTCGCATGTCATCCAACGCCTCGCCGAGCTTACCTCGCCGGTCGTCTGCGCTGTGCACGGCCATTGCTACACCGGCGCCCTGGAGCTTGCCCTGGCTGGCGACATCATTCTTGCGGCCGAATCCGCCAAATTCGCCGACACCCACGCCAAATGGGCCTTGACGCCGGTCTGGGGCCTCAGCCAGCGGCTACCGCGCCGGGTGGGAACCTACAAGGCACGCGAGATGATGTTCACCTGCCGTACCTATTCAGGACGGCAAGCCGAGGCCATCGGCCTCGCCAACGCGTGCGTGACCGATGCTGAGTTCGAAGCGGCCGTGGACAGCCTCACCTCTGAAATTCTCACCAACTCGTCATTCAGCCATGCCGCGAACAAGCGGCTGCTGACCGAAACCGATGGCCTGTCACAGCCGGCCGGCTTGGCGCACGAGGTTTATCGAAGCCAGGGCGCAGGACCGGACATGGTCGATCGCATCAGGCAGTTCACAAAGCGCCCACCCGCCTAGAGCAGATTCCGATCACGTCGCATCGTATCCGGCGGCGGCGAAGTAGTTGGCCCACTCGGTGGGGGTGAAGGTGTCGATGGCCTCGACGATGGCGCGATCGAGGGCGGCGACGGTGCGGGCGGCGGCTTTTCGGAGCATGCCCGGTCTTCTTTTGAGCGTGATCCGGTGACGCTCAAAGAACCGCCAGAGCGTGGAGATCGCCACGGCAATGCCCCGCTCGGCGAGCGCCGTGCGCAACTCCGCCAGGGTGATGTCGGCCTTGGCCGCCACCAGCGACAGGATCAGCGGCCTATGCGCCTCGATCCTTCCCGAGCGCTTGTCGCCCCTGGCGCTTGGGCTGCACCTCGCCCGTCCGCCGCCGCAGGCTGGTCCAGCGGATCGCGCTGGAGATGCTGACTCCGAACCGCTCGGCCTCCTTGCGGCGCGACTGCCCCTCGTCGACCGCCCCCACCACCCGCTCCCGAAGATCCACCGGCAGCGGCTTGCCCATCGCCACCGGCCTCCCTCACCGGCAGCCAGCGTGAGTCAGACTCGCCGCCTCAAGGGAATCCCCCCGAGTCAGGCGGCTTGGAAACTGCTCTAGTCCTCGCTCGGTTCATAGGCCTGACTGGCGGTTTCCAGCGCAGCGAGCTTGGCCTCGAAGGCGCTCCAGTCGTCGGCCTGGTCGATCCGCCCCCGGATGGCCTCGATCTCCTCATAGATCAGCTCCTGGGGCTCAGGCGCGGCGAAATAGGGGTGTGAGAGCGCCTTATACCAATCGGCGCGGCGTCTGACTCTGGGGGATTCCGCTGAGCGGCGAAGCAGGATTCGATGGTGGGACCGGAGGGTTTCGCCATGCCAGCTATCGCGCTTCGCCAGGATTACGATGCCGCCAGGGTCCGGGCGCTTGCGCGGGCCAGCCGGGACGCGCGTCAGGTTCGACGGCTGCTGGCGCTGGCGGCGGTCTACGACGGCGCCAGCCGGCGCGAGGCCGCGGCGGCGGGCGGGATGGACCGGCAGATCCTTCGCGACTGGGCGCTGCGGTTCAACGCCGAGGGGCCGGACGGGCTGATCGACCGCCAGGCTCCGGGGCCGAGGCCGAAGCTGACGCCCGAGCAACTGGCGGCCGTCGTCCGGCTGGTGGAGGACGGCCAGATCCTGGCCATTCACGGGGTGGTGCGCTGGCGGCTGATCGACCTTACCGGCTGGATTCACGACGAATACGGCGTGTCTCTGGACCCAGCCGACTGGGCCGGATCCTCAAGGCGCTCGGCTACAGACGCCTGTCCGCCCGGCCCAGACACCACGCCCAGAACCCGCAGGCCCTGGAGGCCTTCAAGCGGGATTTTCCCCCTGCGGGTCCAGGAGATCCGCGAGCGGCTCCCCAGGCGAACCCGGCTTGAGGTCTGGTTCCAGGACGAAGCCCGCATCGACCAGAAGAACAAGCTCACCCGCCGCTGGGCAAGGCGCGGGACCCGACCGTCCGCGCCCAAGGACCAGCGCACCCAGTCGGCCTACCTGTTCGGCGCCATCTGTCCGCAGAAGGGAACCGCCGCCGGCCTGGTCATGCCCTATTGCGACACCCAGGCAATGAACGCCCATCTGGCCGAGATCAGCGCCCAGGTCGAGCCCGGCCATCACGCGATCCTGCTGCTCGACCAAGCCTGGTGGCACACCTCCCAGGCCCTCGAGACGCCGCCCAACATCACCCTCCTGCCGCTGCCGGCCAAGGCCCCGGAGCTCAATCCGGTCGAGAACCTCTGGCAGTTCCTGCGCGACAACCGCCTCTCCAGCCGCATCTTCAGGAACTACGCGGACATCGTCGATTACTGCTGCGCCGCCTGGAACACCATCGCCGACCAGCCCTGGCGCATCATGTCCATCGGCCTCAGAGACTGGGCCCAGGAATACTGATCAGCGCCGGTTGGTATTACGCCTGGCCGGCTCGAAGGCCGCCAGTTGCGCGCGGAAGTCCTCGAAGGCGGCCTGACGAGAGATGTCGCCGCGGGCGCCCGGCAGGGCGCGGGCGTCATCGCCGCCGAACCAGTCGAAGAAGAAGGGCTCCCGGCGCAGGGCTCGCCGCCGGCCGCCAGCGCCTGGAACGCCGCCTGGGCGAGGCTGGAATCGGCGTCCATCCCATAGCTGCGCACCCCCAACCGGCGACGCATGGCGCCCACCAGCTCGGCACAGTAGGAGCCCGCAAACCTGTTCAGCGCCTCGACCAGGGGTTCGGGCGGACTGACCAGGCAAAAGCAGCCGCCCGGCTGGCGCAGGTTCCAGAACACCGCCTCGGCCTAGCGCCCAAAGCTGTAGAGGCCGCTGTGGTCGAAATAGGCGGCCACGAAGTTGGATCGCTGCGCGGCAGGAGGCGGTCGGGGCCGTAGTCGGAGCTCTCGCCGGTGATGTTCATATTGCCGGTGCTGAGCACCCCGTGGACGAAGCCCCCGCCATCCAGGACGCGCCAGCCGCGCCATGCGCCCGCTCGCCGCCCCCAGCAGGGCGGCCGGACGATCTTCCGCCTCTTGCCCCGGCCTACGACCTGGCGCGGCGCCTCGCCGCCCTGCTGCCCGGCGATCTCGACCACGTCTTCTTCGCCGAGAGCGGTTCGGTCTCTGTGGAGATCGCCATGAAGATGGCGATCCAGTTCTGGATCAATCGCGGCGTCTCTGGCCGCTCCAAATTCGTCAGCTTCCTGGGCGGCTATCATGGGGACACACTCGCCACCATGACCATCTGCGATCCGGAAGAGGGCATGCACAGCCTGTTTTCCGGGGTGATGCCAAGCCAGCATGTGGTCGCCCTGCCCCGGGACCGCGACAGTGAGGCCGCCCTCGACGCCCTGCTGGCCGAGAAGGGCTATGAGATCGCCGCCCTGATCGTCGAACCCCGCATCCAGGGCGCCGGCGGCATGCTGATCCACGATGACGAGGTGCTGCGCCGCCTGCGGGTCCTGGCCGACCGGCATGAGGTTCTGCTGATCTTCGACGAGATTTTCACCGGCTTTGGCCGCACAGGCGACCTGTTCGCCTGCCAGGGCGCGGGCGTGACGCCCGATATCATCACGCTCTCCAAGGCCCTGACCGGCGGCACCCTGCCCCTCTCGGCCGCCGTGGCCAGCCGGCGGATCTTCGAGGCCTTCTGGTCCGATGACGCCGGGGCGGCCCTGATGCACGGGCCGACCTACATGGCCAATCCGCTGGCCTGCGCCGCGGCCGGCGCCTCCCTCGACCTGTTCGAAGCCGGCGACTGGAAGGTCGATGTCGCACGCATCGAGCTGGCCTTGCGCCGAGGCCTCGAGCCCTGCCGGGGGGCGGCCGGGGTGGTCGATGTCCGCACCCTGGGCGCCATCGGGGTGGTGGAGTTCGAGACGGCGGTGGACGCAGGCGGCCTCTGCCAGCAGTTCGCCGAGCTGGGCTGCTGGATCAGACCCATGGGCAAGGTGGTCTATCTGACCCCGCCCTTCGTCATCACCGACGCCGAGCTGGGACGACTTACCGCAGCGATCCAAAAGGTTCTGGGCGCCCCCGCCGCGGCGCGCTAGGATTCGCGCCATGAACACTCAAGCGCTCCTGGACAGCCTGGATCTGGTTGCTGAACACAGCGAAGATCCGACGCCTCAGGTCTATGAGCGACTGTTTGCGCGATATCCTGAAACCGAGGCCCTGTTCATGGGCGATACCCGTGGCGCGGCGCGTGGTCAGATGCTGCGCCAGGCCATCGAGACCCTGCTGGACTATCTGGGTCCCAACGCCTTCGCCGCCAATTTCCTGCGCGCCGAACTGCACAATCACAGCGACATCGGCGTGCCGACCGAGATCTTTCCACGCTTCTACCAGGCCATGGCCGAGGCCTTCGCCGACATCCTGGGTGGGGCGTGGACCGCGGACATGCAACGGGCCTGGGACGATCTGACCGCAAAGGTCGAGCAGATCGTCCGGGGTCAGCCCCAGACGATCTGAGTCGGATTTCAGGCCAGCGCCGCCTTCAGCGAAGCCGCCGTCGCCCTGACCGCCTCCCCCACCGCCGGGGAGACATCGGCCATGATGTAGAAGTCATGGATCAGACTGGGATATTCCGCATGCTCCACCTTCACCCCGGATGCCCGCAGGCGCTCGGCATGATCGCGCCCTTCGTCCTTGAGAGGGTCGAAGCCTGCCGTGACCACCAGGGCCGGCGGCAGGCCCGCGCAATCGACCTTGCCCAGCATGGCCCGATGCGACTGCGGATGGCCGGCCGCCGCCAGGCACTTGTCGAACCAGGCGATGGCCTGCTTGGTCAGCAATGGGCCGTCCAACGCCTTGCGTGAGGCCGTCTCCTCATCGGGCCAGATGCCTGGATAGAGCAGCAGCTGGAAGGCGATCTTTCGCTTGGGGTCGGCCTTGAGGTCGCTGGCCACCGAGGCGGCAAGATTGCCGCCGGCGGAGTCCCCGCCCACAGCGATGCGGGTCGGATCGAACCCGATCTCGGCGGCATGGTCAAAGGCCCAGCGGGTGGCGGCCAGCGCGTCGTCATGGCTGGCCGGAAAGGGATTTTCCGGCGCCAGGCGATAATCCACCGACAGCACCCGCACACCGGCCAGGGCCGCCAGTCGCCGGCAATGGCCGTCATGGCTCTCCAGATCGCCGATCACGAAGCCGCCGCCGTGGAAATAGACCAGGCCGCCCGTGATCGCCGCCGCGCCGGCGGGGGTATAGAGCCGCGCCGGGATCTCGCCGGCCGCCCCATCGACCTTCAGGTCGCGGACGCTGACATCCTTGGGCGCATTCTGGTCGGCGGCCTGGCGCTGCATGCGATAGCCGGCGCGGACCATGTCCGGCGGCAGGGCGTCCAGGGGCGGAGGGGTCTGGCCCTCCGCGGCCTTGGCCTGGGCCTCCAGCATGGCCTGGAAGTGGGGATCCATCATCGGCGTCTCCTCCTGGGGGGCGTTTCTTTGGGGGGTCGTCGCGCTCTTGCCGGCGCAGTCACGAAAACGGCCCCCGACATCGCCGGGGGCCGCTGGTCTTTCGAGCCGAAGCCTACTCGGCGGCTTCCTTGGGCGCGTAGCCCATCACCGCCTTGACCTCGAGGAACTCGTGGAAGGCGAAGTCGCCCCACTCGCGCCCGTTGCCGCTCATCTTGAAGCCGCCGAAGGGGGCGGTCATGTCCGAGGCGCCGTTGATCGACACCTGGCCGGCGCGAAGCTTCGAAGCGACTTCGCGGGCCTTGGGCAGGTCGGCGCCGTTCACATAGGCCGCCAGCCCGTATTCGGTGTCGTTGCCGATGGCGATGGCCTGATCGAGGTCCTCATAGCCGAGGATCGACAGGACGGGACCGAAGATCTCCTCGCGGGAGATGGTCATGTCCGGGGTCACATTGGCGAACACCGTCGGCTGGACATAGTAGCCCTTGTCCAGGCCTTCGGGGCGGCCCGTGCCACCGGCGACCAGGGTGGCGCCTTCGTCGATGCCCTTCTGGATCAGACCCTGGATCTTGTCCCACTGGGTCTTGGAGACCACCGGACCCAGCATGGCGTTGCCGGTGGGATCGCCCACCGTCACCTGGGCGGCGGCTTCCTTGGCCGCGGCGATGGCCTCGTCCATCCGCTTGGAGGGGACCAGCATCCGGGTCGGGGCGTTGCAGGACTGACCAGAGTTGGTCATCACCTGGCGCACGCCGCCGGCCACGCTCTTGGCGAAGACCTCGTCGTCCAGGACGATGTTGGGGCTCTTGCCGCCCAGTTCCTGGTGGACGCGCTTGACGGTCGGGGCGGCGTTCTTGGCCACTTCGATGCCGGCCCGGGTGGAGCCGGTGAAGGAGACCATGTCCACTTCCGGATGGGTCGAGAGCGGCACGCCCACGCCCAGGCCGTCGCCGTGCACCAGGTTGAACACACCAGCCGGCACGCCGGCCTCATGCATGATTTCGGCGAAGATTTGGCCGGTGAAGGGGGCCACTTCCGACGGCTTCAGGACCATGGTGCAGCCGGTGGCGAGCGCCGGGGCGACCTTGCACATGATCTGGTTGAGCGGCCAGTTCCAAGGCGTGATGAAGCTGCAGACCCCGATCGGCTCCTTGACGATCATGGTCGAGCCGCGGTCTTCCTCGAACTTGAAGTCCTTCAGAATGCCGATGGCCGTAGCCAGGTGACCCATGCCCGACGGCACCTGGGCCCGTTGGGCCAGCGAGGCGGGCGCGCCCATTTCCTCGGTCACCGCGGTGGCCAGGTCGCCAAAGCGCTTCTGATACTCGGCCAGGACCCGCTGCATGACGTCCAGGCGCTCTTCGCGGCTGGTCTGGGACCAGGTGGCGAAGGCCCTGCGGGCGGCCTTCACGGCCTTGTCCACATCGGCTTCGCCGCCGAGGGCGATCTTGCCGACCACTTCCTCATTGGCGGGATTGATGACGTCCAGGGTCTTGAGCGACACCGGCTCGACCCACTGGCCGCCGATATAGAGCTTCAGGTACTCGCGCATGGGCTCTCGCTTACTCGTTAGATTTGAACATGATGACCGAACGGGCCAGTTCGCCGCGCTTCATGTCAGCGAAGCCCTCGTTGACCTGCTCGAGCTTGATGCGCTGGGAGATCATCTGGTCGAGCTTTAGCTTGCCGTTCATGTAGAAGTCCACTAGGCGGGGCATGTCGATCGGGAAGCGGTTCGAGCCCATCATGGAACCCTGCAGCTTCTTCTCGCCCAGGAATGCGGCGCCCATCAGGGTGATGCTCTGGCCGACCGGGATCATGCCGATGATGTTGGCCGTGCCGCCGCGGCGCAGCATATTGAAGGCCTGCTCGGCGGTCTTGGACAGGCCGATGGCCTCGAAGGCGTGGTGCACCCCGCCCTTGGTCATTTCGAGCACTTCCTTGACCGCGTCGGTCTGGGAGGCGTCGATGAAGTCGGTTGCGCCGAACTCCATGGCCAAGTTGCCCTTGGCGGCGACCGTGTCGATGGCGATGATGCGGCCGGCGCCCGCGATGGCCGCCCCGTTGATCGCCGACAGGCCCACGCCGCCGCAGCCGATGACGGCCACGGTCTCCCCCGGACGGACGCTGGAGGTGTGCATTGCCGCGCCGACCCCCGTCATCACCGAGCAGCCGATCAGGGCGGCGCGGTCGAGCGGCATGTCCTTGCGGATCGCGACGCAGGCATGCTCGTGGATCAGCATGTATTCGGCGAAGGACGACAGATTCAGGAACTGGATCATCGGGCCGGCGGCGGTGGTCAGCCGGGGCTCTTCATCAGCGCCGCGCTTGGTATCGGGCGAGACGCAAAGTGAGAGGTGGCCCGTCAGGCAAGACTCGCAGTGACCGCAATAGGCCGAAAGGCAGGTGATAACATGGTCACCCACCTTCACGGTCCGGACTTCCGAGCCCACCTGCTCGACGATCCCGGCGCTCTCATGGCCCAGCACCGCCGGTAGCGGGTGTGGGTAGGAGCCTTCCATGAAGTGCAGATCGGAGTGGCACAGGCCCGCGGCCACGGTGCGGATCAGGACCTCATGGGGGCCTGGCTTGTTGATCTGGACATCTTCGATCTGAAGCGGCTTGCCCACTTCGCGCAGCACGGCGGCTTTCATACTGGCGTTCCCCGAACAGCGCCCGTCTTAGCGGGCGGATTATCGAAGTCCGGACATGGCCGAGACTTCCCGAGAGGCCAACCTTATCGCCGTTCACATGGCCTGCGCCAAGGGAAATTGGCGGCTCTCCTCAGGCAGTCGAAGGCGCCGCCGGTTTGAGCCGCAATAGGGTCATTCGTTTGGGCCAGGCCGCCGGCTATTTCGGCCAGCGCAGTCGGAAGTCACCCCGCGGCGGGGGGATACAACCCGCAAGTGTGGTCAACAGGTTCTCGGCGGATCCGTCGTTGAGGAAGTGGTCGGCGCCCGTCACCCGCTCGAACTGCATCGGCCGCCGCGTGCGGGTCTCGGCCACCAGGTTCTCGGCCAGCTCGATGGGCGCCAAATCGTCCTAGTTGCCGTGCACGACGGGGACCGGACCTTGATGTTCCACAGGGCCGCATGGCATGCTGTGTAGCTGGTCGGGCTGGTTGGTGACCTCCAAGACGGGATGGCGCACATCGCGGGTAATGATCTCCAGCATCCCGGCCCGACCTTCAGCAGCCGCGCGGCCGTCGGTCGG
Source organism: Caulobacteraceae bacterium UBA3198 (assembly GCA_002363865.1). Classification (GTDB taxonomy): domain Bacteria; phylum Pseudomonadota; class Alphaproteobacteria; order Caulobacterales; family Caulobacteraceae; genus Phenylobacterium. Next base: position 332 of record DEWY01000007.1, on the reverse strand, counting down.
GGCTGGCGGTAATAGCCCGACAGCAGCACCAGGCCGGTCACCTTGCCGGGATTCGGGGGGCGGTCAGAGTGACGTGGCAGGTTGCTCAACCTGCATTCTTAGTTGACCCACTCTGTTCCTTAACGGGCGATCCCCATGCGTTGACGTTAGGGCCGCAGCATAGCGTTTCCGCTCGAGTTGATGGTCCGCAGCGTTGCGCAGCGCCGCGTCAATCTGCTGCTGGGTCGCGCGCGCCCGCGTCAGCGCTTCAAGCTCGGCGAGCGCCAGCGCCCGGGCCCAACGACGTCTGGGCCATGGACTTCCTGCCCGACCAGCTCTTCGACGGGCGTAAG